>NGFI01000001.1 GCA_002215645.1 Gemmatimonadetes bacterium 2013_60CM_65_52
CCAGGCCGCCGTTGAATGTGAGAAACGCATTTGCGTCACCACCGCTTCCGTCCCACATCCGGATCGAATCCTGTACCGGCGTCGCGATGCCCGTCACACGCAGATGAGCTACGTCGAACGGAACAGCCATCGCCGTGCCGTCGTCCCGCACATACACGAGCTGCCCGCCAGCGACCCCAAGTGGCTTGCTGCCGAGAATGCCGAGCGGAACGACCTTCCCATCGTCGAGCGACGTGGCTGCGATCTCGGACCGCTCGACGGCACCATACCAGATGCTGAACAGCACGGTCTTGCCATCAGCCAGAAAGCGCGGCCACTCGTGACTCAATTCCTTTCGCGAGCTGTCAATGTGCGTAAGGGGGAGGAGTGCTCCACCAGCCGGATTCACGCGGAGAATGCCCTTCAGCCCTTCCATTACTCCCGGCCCTACCACGATGTCGCCACGCGACGACCAGTCGACACCGCCGTTGTCCGCGATGTCGGCTAATGCGACGGGTGTGCCTCCATCGAGCGCCACTTTCATGAGCTTGCGACGACGCGAGACGAACGCGATCCACTTGCCGTCGGGCGAGAACACCGGCGCCGACGCGTTCTCGCTGCCGGGAATCATCCGGGAGGTGAGTTGATCGAGGCGTCGCAGATACAAGGCCTCGCTGCCGCCGCCCAGCGACCGTTCGCCACCGCCGGACAGCGAACGTCCGACGAACACCACCGAGCGCCCGTCCGGGGAGAGCGCCGCGGGACCGACTGCCGCCGCAGGGGCGACGAGCTCCACGCGAACCGGAAAGGCATTTCGATCGGCACGCTCGCGTCGTGTAAAGAGCAATGCCGCGGCAAGTGCGGCCACCATCGCTGCGAGTCCAAGCAGCCAAGGGTCGCTCAGACGTGCGCGCCAGCCGCGTGCGACGCGACGCAGTGCTCGCGCCGATTCATCCGGCGCAGTCCTGGCATCGAGCGCGGACGCGAACTCGATCGCCGAGCCGAAACGATCCGCGGGCAGCTTGGCGAGCGCGCGCAACACGGCATGTTCCACCGCTGGACTCACCGTATCACGCACCGTGCTCAGGGGCTGCGGCCGCTCCGTAATCACCTTCGCCACGATGGCCTGCACGGTGCTTCCCGTGAACGGCGGATCGCCGGCGAGCATCTCATACGTCACCGCGCCGAGCGCATAGATGTCGGCGCGTGCGTCGATGGCCCGTTCGCCCATCGCCTGCTCGGGCGACATGTATTGCGGCGTGCCTAACGAGAGGCCCGTCTGTGTCATGCGTTGCCCGCCCGCCTGCTGCACCGCGAGCGCGATACCGAAGTCGGCGACGAGCGCGTGACCGCCCTGAAGGAGAATGTTCTCGGGCTTGATGTCGCGATGAATGATGCCGAGCGCATGAGCGCTCCCGAGCGCGTCGGCAACCTCGCGCGCGATGCGTAGCGCGTCGTCGATGGGTAGTTGACGCTCGCGGTCGAGCCGCGTGCGCAGGGTCTCGCCCGTCGCGTACGGCATGACGTAGTACAGCAGTCCGTCGGCTTCCCCGGAGTCCAGCAACGGCAGGATGTGCGGATGCTGGAGCCGCGCCGTCATGCGGATTTCCGAGAGGAAGCGCTCGCTGCCCAAGGCCGCGCCCAGATCGGGGTGCAGCACCTTGATCGCCACGTCGCGATCGTGCTTGAGGTCGTGGGCGAGATACACCGTCGCCATGCCGCCAGCGCCGAGCTCATGCTCGACGCGATACCGATCGGCGAGCGCCGCGCGCAAATCGTTCATCGCGGCAGGTGCAGTCGCTCGACGATCGCGGCGAAGCGCGGGTCGCGCCGAAGGTCGTTGTAGTCCGGCCATGCGCGGGCCATGATCACGAACAGCGGATCCCGCTCGCGCTCGGCGCGGTCGGCGTATGCGATTCCCCGGTCCAACTGTCCCGCTGCATACGCAGCCTGGGCCAACATGGACGGCTGCATGTACTCACGCCGCTCGCGCTCCTCACATTCCGCAAAGACGCGCTTGGCCTCTTCGGGCTTTCCCCATTGCGCGTAGACGCGTGCGAGCCCGCTCAGCGCCCAGATATGATTGCCGGAAATCGCGAGCGCACTCTCCGCGCGCTCCACAGCCTCGGCGTAATGCCCTCCGTTGGAGAGCGCTTCCATCAGTACCCACTGCGCGAGATACGACTTCGGGTCGAGCTCTACGCCGCGACGGCCGTGCGCCACCGCCTCCTCGTACTTGCCGGAGACGACGTCCGCGAAACCGTGAATGACGTGCATGTAGCTGGAAAGGGGATCGTTCCGTACCGCCGCCTCGAGGATGACGTACGCCTCGCGCTCGCGTCCGCACGTCCACTGGAGAAAGAACAGCCCGTACCAGGCCTGCGCCTGCGCATAGTTCGGGTTGAGCTCCAACGCGCGCTTGAACTCCAGCTCGGCAAGCTCGTAATCACGCTCCCACACCAGCGTCGCACATGCAAGCGCGTTGTGGGCCTCGGCGAGGTCCGGATCGAGTGTGAGTGCGCGTCGCGCCGCGTCCATCGCCTGAGGCATCACCTCGGCACCTGGCGCGAACCCCGAATAGCCCGCCGTCGTGTACGCGTCCGCCATTCCGGCCCACGCCTGCGCGTAATTTGGATCCAGCGCGACCGCCTGCTCGAAGCACTCACGCGCCTTTGGGATACTGCGGCCACGCTGATACAGCAGGGCTCGTCCCTTGAGATACAGCTCGTAGGCGCCGATGTGCTGCGTCGGCGCGCGCGCGGTGCGTCCGCTCGCATCATTGGCGAGCGTCAGCCGCAGTTTGCCGGCAATTGCGCTCGCGATCTCGTCCTGCACCGCGAACACATCTTCGGCGACGCGATCGTAGCGCTCGGACCAGAGTTGATAGCCGTCACTGACCTTGCTCAACTGCGCCGTGACGCGCAGCCGGTTGCCGGCGCGCCGGATGGTCCCCTCGAGAATGGTGGCGACGTTCAGCTTCGCGCCCACCGTTCGCAGATCTTCGTTCTTTCCCTTGAACGAGAAGGCCGAGCTGCGTCCCGCTACGCGTAGCATGGGAATCTGAGCAAGTGCGTTGAGAATCTCCTCGGTCACACCGTCGGCGAAGAACTCATCGTCGGGATCGCGGCTCAGGCTCGCGAAGGGCAGTACGGCAATCGAGGTGTCGTCGGCCGCGCGAGGCGGCGCGGGCTGTACGGCGACGGGAGCGCTGGTGAGCGAGGCGATCACCTGTGCGCCCGTCGCGTGCCGGTCGGCGGCATCCTTCGAGAGCAGCCTCGCCACGGTCTGGCTCAGCGCCGGCGGCACTGACGGACGCATCGAGCTGACTTCCGGTGGCGTGTGCACGAACCGTCGCGCAATGACGGCCTGCGCCGTCGCACCGGTGAACGCCGCTTCGCCGGTAAGCATTTCGTACAGCACGCAGCCCAGCGCGAACAGGTCACTTCGTCCATCGAGCTCATCGCCGGCCGCCTGCTCGGGGCTCATGTACGCCGGCGTGCCGACCGTCACGCCGATCTGCGTAAACGTTGCCGATTCGCTCGCTGCGGCGACCACTGCTCTGCCAATTCCGAAATCGGCGACGACGGCGTGCCCTTCATGCAGCAGAATGTTCTCGGGCTTGATGTCGCGATGCACCACGTCGTTCCGGTGTGCGTAGTCGAGCGCGTCGGCCACCTCCGTCGCGATCCGCACCGCCGACTCGACGGAGAGGTGCACCTCCTGGCGCAGCCGTTCACGCAACGTCTGGCCCTCCATCACCGGCATCACGAAGTACAGAAAGCCGTCCGCCTCCCCCGAGTCGTGGAGGGGCAGGATGTGCGGGTGGTTGAGGCGCGCCGCCAGCCCGATCTCGCGTACGAAGCGTCCGCGGCCCAGCGACTCCGCCAACTCCGGCCGCAGCACCTTGATCGCCACGTCGCGGCCGTGCTTCAAGTCGCGCGCGAGGTACACCGTCGCCATGCCGCCGGTGCCGAGCTCACGCCCGACGTCATATCGGTCCCGGAGGGCAGTCGCGAGGCGCTCGCGGCTCATCGCGAGCGACCTCCGTCGGGCGCCGTGACGCGCGTGAGGTCGAGGTTGAGTCGACGCATCGCGGCTGCGAAGCGCACGCTTCCTCGGATCGGATCGAAGCGTGGAGAGCTGATCGCCTGCGCGAGAATGAGGTCGCCGTCGCGCGCCGTCGCGGACTCGAGCGCATCGAGAGCGCGCGACGTGTCGCCCGTCGCCAGATACAGGTACGTGAGCGAGGAATACCGCCCCCACGTGTTGGGAGGCAGCGCCTCGATTCGATGCAGGATGGCCGTCGCATCATCCCGCGCGCCGCTGGCGCCAAGCACCCAGCCGTAGAAACCGAGGCGTCGCGGGTTGGTCGTCACCTGGACCATCTTTCTGGAAAACGCGACGGCTTCGTCACGCACTCCCGCAAGGCTGAGCGTCTGCGCGTACACATTCCCGATCGCCTCGTTCATCGGGTCGAGCTCGAGCGCGCGCCGTGCCTCGGCGACGGCCTCCGCTGGTCGGCCGGACAGCGCCAGCGCCCATGCGAGGTAGATGGCGTTCACCGAATACAGCGGATCCGCCTCCTTCGCCTGCTCGAATGCGGCGATGGATTCCCTCGAGCGGCCCGACGTCATCAGCATGAACCCCAGTCGAAACCAGATCTCTGCGCGATGGGGATCCATCGATGCCGCGCGCCGAAGCTCCGCTTCAGACTTGCGCCACTCGAACGCCTCCGTCGCCACGTGACCCACGGCCATGTGTGACTCGGGAATCGCGTCGTTCAGGACGACGGCACGCTCCGCCGCGGCACGCGCGCGCGGAAGGACGTCCGTCATCGTCTTGTCGAAGTAATAGGGCTGCACCACCAGCACGGATGCCAACGTCGCATATGCCTGCGCGAACGTCGGGTCCAATGCGATCGCCTGCTCCAGATAGCGCTCGGCCTGCGTCAGCCCTTGACCGCGTTTGCGGTAGAGCTGAAGCCCGCGCAGATAGAGATCGTACGCGGCCGGATTGCTCGTGCCATGTGACGTGGACGCTGCGCGCCCACCGGAAAGTTGTACCTGCAGCGCACCGACGATGGCTCGGGTAATGTCGTCCTGCACGGCAAAGACGTCCTTCAGCTCGCGCTCGTATGACTCCTTCCAGATGAGATGTCCGTCATCGGCACTCGTGAGCTCGGCGGAGACGCGAATGCGATCGCCCGCACGACGCACGGTGCCGTCGAGCACCGCGCCCACCTTGAGCGCCGCGCCGATCTCCTGAGCCCCTGCTCCACGTTGCTTGTAGCGCGCCGCAGACGAGCGTCCTGCCAATCGGAGTCCGGGCAGACGCGCTAACGCCGTGGTCAGCTCGTCGGCGATTCCTTCCGCGAAGTAGGCATTCGCGGTGTCTCCGCCGACGGAAGCGAAGGGCAGCACGGCGAGCGACTTCTCGCCCGTTCCGCTCGTGCTTGATGCCGTCGCTGCTGGTCCGCGCTCCATGCGCCGGGCAACGAAACCGCCCCCCACCACGAGCACTGCGAGCACCGCGGCCACGAGCGCCCATGTGCGAGATGGGCGACGCGAATCTGCGCGCCGAGGCGCGGGTGTTCCCACCGCGTCGAGCGATTGCATGATCTCTGACGCACTTGCAGGACGTCGCTCGGGATTCTTCTCCAGGCAACGGGCAATGAGTGCCGCCAGCGCCGGTTGCACATCCCTACGCTTCGTGGCCACAGCGGCCGGCGTCTCACTCATGTGCGCGGCGATCACCGCATGCGGCGTCGTGCAGCTCGAGAATGGGTGTGTGCCCACCAGGAGCTCCCAGGCCACGACGCCCCAGGCATACAGGTCGGCGCGGTGATCGGTGCTGGGATCACCTGCGGCTTGCTCCGGCGCCATGTAGGCCGGCGTGCCCAGCGACATCCCCGCCCTCGTCAATCCGGCGCTCGTCACGCCCATGGAGGACAGCTCCTGGGTCCGTGACGCCGAGAGCGCTTTGGCGATGCCGAAGTCCGTGACCACCGCCGCCCCGCCGGAGATCAAGATGTTCTCCGGTTTGATGTCCCGGTGCACCACACCCTGCGAGTGCGCGTACGCCAGCGCGCGAGCCAGATCACGCAGAATGCTCACGGCTTCCGGGATCGGCACCATTCCCTGCTGAAGCCGGGCGCGCAGCGAGAGTCCGTCCACGTACGGCATCGTGTAGTACGGAAGCCCGTCCGCATCGCCGGCAGCGAGCACCGGGACGATGTTCGCCTGCTGAAGTCGAGCGGCGAGCTTGACTTCACGTGTGAAGCGCTCGACGCTCACGCCTTCTACTAGCTCTGGCGCGACGACCTTCACCACGACCTTGCGCCCAAGGGCCAGATCCTCGGCCACGAAGACACGCGACATGCCTCCGCCACCGAGCTCGCGCTCGATCGCGTATGAGGTACTGAGCGTCTTTTGGAGTGTCTCGCGAAGCGCGTCGGTCACTGGGTCGCGGCACAGGGGGTCCAGCGGCCGCTGGCGGACGGGGCAATAATATCTGTCGGCTCAGAGAGTGTAAAGTCGGAGTGTGAGCTCGAATCGCTCCTCTTGGCGCCGCCACAGAGGGAACGCTACCTTCGCAACCATTCATTCGCCGTCAGTCTTCACGAGCGAACGCGCATGATCGACATCGTCACCCGCAGAGACTTCCTCGCCCGCACTAGCGCCGCCCTCTCGGCGCTCGCACTGCCAAGCGGATTTCGGAGCGCAGCGATGCTCGCGGTCGCCGACCGGCACCTGCTGTACGTCGCGGAGCCGGGCATCCGGAACTACGTCGAATGGGGCGGCATCGGGATACTCGTGTATGACATGGACGACCACTTCCGACTCGTTCGCCGCATTCCCACCATGCGGCTCGCGGCAGAAGAGAGCGCGGAGAACGTCAAGGGCATCTGCGCGAACGCGGCTACAGGCCGCGTCTATGTGAGCACGCTCAGACGCCTGCTCTGCGTGGATCTTGCAACGGACGCGCTGCTCTGGAACCGCGCCTACGATGGTGGCTGCGACCGGATGTCCATCACGCCCGATGGTCGCACGATCTTTCTGCCCACGCTCGAGGGACCGCACTGGTTCGTCATCGACGCGAGCACCGGCGACGAGATCACTCGTATCGTAAGAGACTCGGGTGCACATAACACCATCTGTTCGCAGGACGGAGAGTACGCATACCTCGCGGGGCTGCGCTCACGCACGCTGGGCGTCGTGGACGTTCGCACACGCGCCGTCGTCAGCGAAGTCGGCCCGTTCGGCAACGTCATTCGCCCCTTCACGGTGAACGGTTCGAATACACGCTGCTACGTCAACGTCAACGACCTCCTCGGCTTCGAGATCGGCGACATTCGCACAGGCAAGGTGCTGCGCCGCGTAGAGGTGCCGGGGTTCAAGGCCGGTCCAGTCAAGCGCCACGGATGTCCGAGCCACGGCATTGGACTGGTGCCGGATGAGCGCGAGCTCTGGCTCTGCGACGGCGCGAATAGCCGCCTCCATGTGTTCGACATGACCGAGTCGGCACCGCGGCTCACGCACAGCATCGCCGTTCGCGATCAGCCAGGATGGATAACGTTCACCGTCGATGGACGCTTCGCGATTCCCTCGACAGGCGAGATCATCGACGTTCGCAGCAAGCGCATCACGGCATCGCTTGCGGACGAGAATGGGAGACCGGTACAGAGTGAGAAATTGCTCGAGATCGACTTCCGCGATAGTCGGCCCCTCCGCACCGGCGATCAGTTCGGCATCGGCCGACGCGACACATGACAAATCCGCCCCGCACTCTCCGCAGTGCGTTCCTGGCGACGTGGACGCTGTCACTCCTCACCGTGAGCGCACACGCGCAACGGTTCCACGTCGAACGGCTGCGCACTGAGTACATCGTCAATCCCATCGGCATCGACGAGCCCGCGCCGCGCCTGAGCTGGATGCTGCGCGCGGACCGGCGCGGAACGCTGCAAGGAGCCTACGAGATTCGCGTCGCCATGGACACGAACGCGCTTCGCAAGAATCCACAATGGAGCTCCGGAAAGGTGTCGTCCGGCGAATCGGTGAATCGCGTCTATGGTGGGCCAGCCCTTGCGCCTGGCACACGCTACTACTGGCAGGTGCGCGCATGGGACGATCGCAGTACGGCGAGCGATTGGAGCTCCATCGCGTACTGGGAAACCGGATTGATGGGCGGAGCGCAGTGGAAGGCCGCGTGGATCTCGCCCGCGTTCGCCGAAGACACGATGCGGTCGAATCCCGCGCCCCTGGTCCGTGCGGAGTTTCCGCTCGACGGCACCATTGCGTCAGCACGCGCCTATGTGACGAGCCTCGGCCTGTACGAGATGGAGATCAACGGCCGCCGCGTCGGCGACCAGGTGCTCGCCCCGGGTTGGACGAGCTACGACAAGCGGCTCCAGTACCAGACCTATGACGTCACCGACCTCGTGAAGCGCGGACGCAATGCCGTCGGCGTCACGCTCGGCGACGGATGGTTTCGCGGACGGCTCGCGTGGGAGACGCGCCGCAACACGTACGGCAAAGAGATCGCGCTGCTGGCGCAGATCGTGGTGCGATACGCGGACGGCCGCGAGCAGATCATCGCGACTGGCGACGGATGGAAAGCATCGACCGGACCGATTCGCGCCTCGGACATCTACAACGGAGAGACGTACGACGCCCGTCTCGAGCGACGCGGCTGGAGTGAGCCGGGATTCGACGACACCGACTGGACGCGTGTCCGTGTCATCGATCACTCGAAGGCAATGCTGGTCTCACCAGCAGGTCCACCCATTCGGCGCATCGAGGAGATCAAGCCACTCAGGATTCTGCACACCCCGGCTGGCGAGACCGTCTTCGACATGGGGCAGAACATGGTGGGCTGGGTCCGGTTGCGAGTGCGCGGACCGTCGGGCACGGCCGTGCGTCTTCAGCACGCTGAAGTCCTGGACAAAAAGGGGAACTTCTACTTGGCGAATCTGCGGACGGCGCAGCAGACGGATACGTACACGCTCAAGGGCGGCGGTGAGGAGAGCTACGAGCCGCATTTCACCTTCCACGGCTTTCGATACGTGAAGGTGGACGGCTTTCCCGGCACGCCCGCGACCGACGCGCTCACCGGAATCGTCGTCCACTCCGACATGCCGCGGACGGGAACGTTCGCGACCTCCGATTCCATGCTCAACCAACTCTACCACAACATCGTGTGGGGTCAGAAGGGCAACTTCGTGGGTGTTCCGACCGACTGTCCGCAGCGCGATGAGCGACTTGGATGGACCGGCGATGCACAGGTCTTCTCTCGTACGGCGGCATTCAATTACGACGTGGCCGGCTTCTTCACCAATTGGCTGGGAGACGCCACCGTTGATCAGCGGCCCATCGGCTCGTTCCCCGACGTCATCCCCGATGTGCTCACGCGTGGGCAGCCAAACGCAACCAGTTCCGCCGGGTGGGGCGACGCGGGCGTCATCATTCCGTGGACGATGTATCTGGCCTACGGAGACGCACGCCTTCTCGAGCGGCAGTATCCAAGCATGCGCCGCTATGTCGAGTATCAGCGCAAGGTTGCCGGCGAGAAGCTCCTCTGGAACACCGGCTGGCACTACGGGGACTGGCTCGCCTTCTCCACCGTGCGTGCGGACTATCCTGGCGCGACCACCGACAAGGATCTCATCGCTACCGCGTTCTACGCCCATTCCGCCGACGTGCTCGCGCGTTCGGCGCAGGTGCTGGGCAAGGCCGATGATGCGCGTCAGTACCGCGACCTCTTCGAGAGAATCAAGGCGGCATGGAATACCGAATACGTCGCGGCGTCGGGGCGTATCAGCTCCAACACGCAGACCGCGTATGCCCTCGCGCTGGAATTTCACCTGCTGCCGGACGCACAGCGCGCAGAGGCGGGGCGACGACTCGCCGCCAACGTGAATCAGTTCGGCCACCTCACCACCGGCTTCCTCGGCACGCCCTATCTCACCAGCGCCTTGAGTGAGACGGGACATCTCGCCGAAGCTTACAAGCTGCTGCTGAACAAGCGGTACCCGTCATGGCTCTATCCCATTACGCAGGGCGCGACGACCATCTGGGAGCGATGGGACGGACAGAAGCCCGACAGCTCGTTCCAGGAAACCAGCATGAACTCATTCAATCACTACGCGTACGGCGCGATCGGTGACTGGATGGTTCGCGTCGTGGCCGGTCTCGATCTCGACGAGGGATCGCCGGGCTATAGGCACATCGTCATTCAGCCGCAACCGGGCGGCACTCTCACCTTCGCCCGCGCCGAGTTGATGACGCCGTACGGCAGCGCGCAATCTGCCTGGAAGGTTGACGGCGGCCGCCTTCAGCTCGACGTCCGGGTACCGGCGAACACGCATGCGACAGTGCGATTGCCCGGCGCGACACTCGCCGGTGTTCTGGAGGGCACGACGCCCGTGGCTTCCGCGGCCGGTGTCACCTCGGCCTGGCAAGACGGGAACACGGTGCTCGTCGACATCGGATCGGGCGACTACCTCTTCAGCTATCCCCGCAGCTAGCGTCAGCGAGCAGCCGCGACCGGAGGTCTAATGCGACCATTCCGTGGGTACTCGATCCCACCGGTGCGCGCGCATTCGATCACGTACCCGTGATGGAAGGGAGACCCCATCGCTGGTCGCGATGTTGGAGCGCACATTCGCCAGACTGCGCATGCCTGGAATGACCGTGCTGACGCGATCGTCGGCGAGAATGAAACGCAGCGCAAGCTCGGGCATCGTCATGCCGCCTGGGATGTCGACTCGCAGCGCCTCGACGCGATCGATGGTCCGCGTCAGATTCTCCGGCACGAAGTAGAGATTGCGCCAATCCCCTTCGGGAAAGGTCGTCTCGTGCGTCATGGTGCCGGTGAGCGACCCCTCGTCGAACGGCACTCGCGCGATCACCGCGACATCGAGCTCGGCACACAACGGAAAGAGCTCGTCCTCCGGCGCCTGGTCGAAGATGTTATAGATCACCTGCACGGCATCCACGTGACCCGTGCGCAGCGTCTCGAGGACGTTCGCCGGCTCCCATCGATTCACACTCACGCCGATGCCGCCGATCAACCCCTGGTCGCGCAGCGACGACATCGCTCGCCACCACCGGTCGTCGTGGGCCCATGCGTCTTCCCACACGTGGAACTGAAGCAGGTCGAGCTTTGGAATTCCGAGATTGGTCAGCGTCTTCGTCGCATACTCCTCGATGTGGTCGGGAGGAAACACTTCATCGAGCGTCATGCCGCGACGAGACGGCCATTCACGATTTCGCGGCGGAATCTTGCTTGCCGTGTAGAGACGCCGCTCGGGATGCGCGCGCGCCAGGTCGCCGAGCAGGCGCTCGCTGTGCCCTTCCCCGTAACCCCAGGCAGTATCGAAGAAATTACAGCCGAGTCGCACCGCTTCGTCGAGTGCGACGCGTGATCGCCCGTCGTCGGAACCGGTCCACCCGGCCATCCCCCACATTCCATAGCCGATCTCGCCAACCTGCCAGCCGAGTCGGCCGAAGCGGCGCGTCTTCATGCGTGCTTGCTTGAAGCGTCTCTCATTATGCTGCTGAAGGTAGCGCCTCTCCAGCCCTCGCGCGACGCATTCGTTCGCCACGCCCACAGCACTCATTGCCATACGATTGTGGTACCGCCTTTCCTAGGTAGATGCCGACACTCGTGTGCTTCCTCGCACGACATCGGCGTCGCGACTGCTTTGCCATCTGGGGTTCGCAGTGTTAAGGTGGGTGCCGCCACGACCACTGCGTCCACGGCGCTCGGACTGCCACGATGCCCCTTCGGGCTAATGCTACTTACTTACCCTGCAAGGCCTGCACTATCCCTTCCGCCGCCACGCGTTCATCTGTAACCTGGCAGTGCACTAGCCTCTCTAACACGCGCCCTTGCGTGCCTCGTGAAAGAGCCGCTGCTCCCAGTTCGCCGCTCGCGCGATGCGGGCGCTTTCAACGTCGCCTACATGCCAGCCTCTATTACACCGGCCTAGTGATCGTGAAAACGCGCCCACCACTAATCCTCGTTCACGGCGTCAACAGCGACGGCGAATGGTATAGTACGGTACTCCCCTTCCTCGAAATACATTTCCAACCCGTGAGGGTGAGCTATCGCCAGTATCAGCTCTTCGGTGTCCAGACGTTGGCCGCAGAGCCATTTGTGGCTCTGCCGTTCCTTGCCTTGGTGGTGGTTGCGATCACCGCCGGCGCACGATTCACTGGACTACAAAGCGCGCTCATGGTGGGCAGCTTTTTTGCACTGAATCGCATCGGATGCGCCATACGGCGTGCGCGGGCCGTGAGAGATGCGCGGCTTTCACTTGCCGGTACGCGTTCTCAGAGCTGCAGCGCCATCGCGCACAGCTTCGGCTCAGTCATCCTCTACGATCTCTTCGCGGCGGCGGATGATGTTGCGCAGCTAAAGGACATAGTCTTCGTTGGATCAATTCTCAGCCGCAGTGCTCAACTCCAGAGGTTTGTCGGGACGCCAGCCCTGAAGCCGCAGCTGTGGAACATGGTCGCGTCGGACGATTGGCGCTCACTCCTCGCGCCCACACTCGTCGTCTCGCAGCCAGACGTTGGAAGCGCCGGTAGATGGGGCTTCAAGTCGACTCCGGCGATGCCGGTTCACACTCTCGCGAAGGCGAGTGCCTCCTGTCGCCAATGCGTGTCTCAGCGGCGCGAATACGTTCATAACGTGCCTCTGCCTGGAAGGGAGCACAGACTCTTGCTTCGAGAGAGAGATCTCGTGTCGTGCGTTTGGTTGCCGATGTTGCTTGGCCTCCTGGCCTCGGAATTTGCGCTCTTCGCGTTCTGCTCGTCGCAGTATGTGAAGGCGCATCGGCGTTCGGACGCAGAAGCGGCGCGGAAAGCTCTTGGTGTCTTACTGAGAGGTCCCTGGGATCTCGCATGCGACAAGCCGCTCGTGGACTATCTCTCTGACATTATCAGGAACGATCGTCGCGGAGGCGACTACGAGGGACAGGAACTCAGAGTCATTGCGAATGCCGCGCTTACTCATGCCACGCGATTCACCGTGATGGCGCACAGTCTGCTCAGCGGGATGCATGCCGAAGCGACGATGGGAGATGGGTCGCCGTATGAGTCCGGCCAAGTACTGAGGTGGCTAGATCCCACTGAGGCACTCCAGGATGGGGCCATGGAGGCCCTAAAAGACGCCACCGGTGAGTAGCCCATCGCGCGGGTTCCTCGCACGTCTGGCGGTTCTTCCGCTGGATGCTGAAGCATGGCGCAAGTTCTACGCTGAGTACTGGCCGCGAATGGTGTCCTCTGCGAGACGCTTGATGAGTGACAGGGCCGACGCAGAAGACGCCGCACAGGACGCCCTCGCGCGCTTTTGGAGGGCCATCGCTGTCACACGCACGGCGGACATCGACAATGACCAACGCCTCGAGATCTACCTATTCGTCATTGTGCGCAACGAATGCTACAAGCGCACGTATGCGAATCGCCGTTACCAGTCTCTGCCGCCTCAGGCGACGCCGCAGGTGCACTCGGTTCGCGCGGATGATGCCAATGTCCTGCGCGAGCAACTGTTGGCAGAACTTCCCGCGGACGAGCAAGAAATCATCGAGCTTGTCGAAGCTGGGTTCTCGCACTCCGAGATCGCGTCCCGACTTGGGTCGACCGAGGGAGCAATTGCCGTGCGATTGCATCGTGTTCGCAAATTGCTGCGAGCCCGCTTCCCCGACCTGGCTGGGAACTAGACCTTCGGCGTGCCTTCGGTTTACCGATTGTAAGGTTTCGCCAGTAGGCCGGATATTACCAGAATACCGTCGAAAAACCATTCATGGCCAGTAGCGGCCACAGTGAGCTAGATGTCACCTAGTACAGAGTCTCCTCGCGCGGCGCTCGCGCGAGTCATTGCGCTTAGGGCGAAGGAACTCGGCATCACGCCAGACGAGCTCGTCGGCTCGATGCCCCTACGGGATGTTGGCGAAGATGCATTGAACCTTCTGAGAAGGGCGCGAGAAGATACATCCGCCGGCCAAGGCGGACACGAGACGCCTACGACCTCAACCGATACAGATGACTGCCTAGTGATCGGCGAGGTCCGGGACTTCGAGTCAGGCGACCTCGCGGAGGATCGCTACGACCACATTTTCGCTTGCGATCGGTGCATCGCCAAGCTCGTGCATGTCAAGGTATCGCCTAACGGCGTGCAGGCGGCCGTTGATATGATTCGTCGCTTCTTGGCGCCATTGGCGCATGAGATGGAGCCACCATCCATGTCCGGCCGCTCTGCCCCTCCGAGCGACACGCTTGAAGGCTCCGATGTCCGGAATGACCACTCGAGAGAGAGCGATGGATTCTCCAGCTGGTTTGTCGGTGTGAGGTTGCATGTGCCTGAGTGGAGCGCTCATGGCGGGGCAACGGACGATGACATCTTCACCCTCCAGACGAGAGAGTACGCGCGCGCCCCCATTCCGTTATAGCCGCAATGGTTTCGATCGGGTTGCTCACCTATCTCTCCGCAAGAATCACCGAAGTTAGCAGGCATCTCGCTCGAGTTTTGAACGCCAGCGAGCGTATTCTTGTGGGCGGCACCTCGGCAGGACCAGACGCGCTTGCGGCGGAGGACGTGAGCGTAGAGCAGTTCGCTGAACTCCTGCAAAGCGGCTCTCTTTTCTCGTGGTCTCCGCCCTTGAATGACCACGCCGATCAGGCGATTAGATCACGCCTACTACGTTTGGTTCTGAATGGATGGCACTCGGCGCTCGCCTTTGGCCCCAATGTGAGGCCCGATGTCCTTGCGCTGACGCTGCGCGCGCTGACCAATCCACGGCATCCCCATGCGCAGCATGTCGTTCGGTACTGCATAACGGCTAAGCTGCGCCAACTATATGGAGTGACGAATCGCTCGGAAGAAATGGAAGATCTGCGCAAAGCTCATGAGTTACTCAAACTGCAGATTTGGACGCGCAGTCCATCCGATACGAGTAGGGTCGAAGGGCTAAACCGTTTTGCAGAGCTGCTGATCGATCTTTTTTGCATGCAGGAGCGCGTCCGCCGACATGCGAGTGCGGACGTGCATACCGCCTATTTGAGTGACTTCGAGACCAATGAGCTAGGCATAATCGCTAGCGATAGTAAGAGGCGCGCGCATTGGCTACGCAACAGTATTCCACTGCCATCATCTGCTCCACGGGATTTCGGCAGTGTGAGCAATGACGTGTTCGGTCAGCCCACGTTGGTTCCAGGTCTCGATCTTGTCACCGGTGGCTTACTGGCACCGCTCCCCTTTACCAACCGCCCCAGTAACGGACTGATTAATCTGGTTTCTGGGCCCCCTGGTTCTGGAAAGACCACTTTGGTAGCTGCGCTTGGCTACCGTATGAGCGAGATGGGTTCTGAGGTGCGCTACCTCGCGGTAGAGGAGGACTTCCTTGCAATTATGGTGAAGGTTGCACGGACCGGAAGCATGACCGACTGGCTCGAACCATGGATTCTCGCGGACGTCGTGAAAAGCCACCGAGGACGTGTGAAGGAGGTTCGCCAAGCCGACAAGTTTCAGTCAATTGTGGGCATCGCAGACAAACTTTTGTCTGAGCGCCAAGCTGAGATGGACCGACTGGGGGCGGAGTCGCATAACCGCGATGGTTTTCGGCATCCCTTCCCTCTAGTTCTTATCATCGATAGCGTCACGGCACTTCTTGGAGACGCTAGCGGTTCGGCAAGTTCTGACTTGCGGGAGCCTAAGGAGTCCGATCGAAGGCTTCAAGCAGTGTCGCGCGCAGACCTTGGGTCTGCGCTCAAGAAGCTCCGGGACTCAGGCGTTTGCATCTTTATGACCGCGGCGGCGGATGCCGACAATTCACGCGCGCTAAGCTACCTCGTTGACAATCACTTCGCGCTGTCGAATGACACCCTGAAGGGTGATGAATGGCCGAGTCGGGCCATCACCGTCATGAAGACCAGGCACCAGCAGAGCCTGCGAGGGCGACACGGCGTACGGCTTTCAGGCGCCGCCGGCATCTCGATCAGTCCCTCGGTACCGAGCCTTCTCGACGTTTGGAGAGGGCTGCACGAACGAGAGCCTTCCGCGGCACGCCGACGCGTCCTGTGGAGCGTATCTGGAGACGCGGCTCGGCCCATCGACTGGCAAACGTCCACACCAGCAATCCGGGACGGCTCGGCACTGATGCTCTATGGTCGGGGCTCTGCAGGGAAATCAACGTTCGCGATGATGATTGCGCTTGAACCCGCAGTGCGGACGGCGCCGGATGAACTCTTTCGTAATTATCTCGACGGAAGGGCTAAGGGAGCGACGGATCACCAGCTAGTCAATGATGAGAGTGCCGCGCGGACACACATTTTGGTTGTGAGCTTTCTGATGCCTGAAGCCACCTATCGTCGGGAGGCCGAGTGCTTCATCCGCCGGCGTTTTGGGGTGGATCATCACGTCGCGGCGCACCGCGCCAAGGCACAAGTGGATGTCATCGCACTCGAGGCTGGATCTCTGGAGCCAGAGGCGCTCGTCAACTTGGTAAGAGGTCGGTTCGCCACTGCAATGCTCGATGGCAGGCCTATTACAGCTGTAGTGTTAGACGGAGTGCATAACATCCTAGTTCAGTTTCCGTTATTGGAGAGGGAACGAGTCTTGCTCCCGGCGCTTTTCACGCTTTGTAAGCTGCACGGGGTGACTGTGATTACGACCTTTAGCCTCTTCAGCTTATTCGGGCTGAGATCGACCGAAGCAGCGAAGGCGGAGGATGAAGGGAAGGGCTTACCGGAGGCCGCGATCATGCTTCACGAAGGAAAACGCGTTGGTGATCAACTTGACATTTCGCAGCAGTTGGCGTTTCACGTCCTCATAAGTTCGTCCAATTACTCGTTTCTTATTGAGCGACCTTTGCTGCACCGCGACGCGCCACATTTTGGGAACGTTCGGGTGGAGATGGTACACTCATTTGACGGCGCGCCTCCTGGCGCCGTTGGGTGCTGGTGGGATCCATCGACAACACGAGTTGTCGAGGCATCCTAGTCCTTGACGCGCTCTTGGACGCGACGTCGAACCAGATTGTCCGTGTAGCATCCCCTACCGGCGTCTTGACGTCATCGCAATCCTGCCGGGGGCCACACCTTACTGGGTCGCAGCACTGAGAGGATGAGCGGCCCTGGGCCGACGGGTAATGCAACGCCAGTTTAGACTGGATGCGCGGCGGGCGGCGGCCTTCGGCGAACGTTGGTCGCCACGATCCATGCCGCGGCCGCGATCGCCCAGGAAATGAAGAAGGCCGTCCACGGCAATCGCGCCGTCGGTGCGGCAAGGATCGCAGGTCCCCAGACGAGCAGCGTGAACACCGTCAACATTCCCGCTTCCGCAATGGCTGCGATCCGCGGCAGGATCGAGAACAGCACGCCGAGGCCGGCGGCGATCTGTCCCGCACCGGTCAAGTACGCCCACCCGGTTCGGTACGGCAGCCAAGGTGGTACGAGGTCAGTCGTCTCCTTGACATACACGATGTGTGAGAGCCCGATCGGAAGCAGAGAAACCGCGAAGAGGATGCGGGCCGCGCGAATGCCGTTCTCTCCGGCCAAGATCTTCCAGGCGCCTGTCGATTCTCTCGTCAATACGGCGAACAACGTCCATCCTCCGGCCAGCAGCACGGCGAGCTCGCCAAAGCCGAGCCAGACGGCCTCCATCTGTGGCGCCACAACGAGTGCAGGCACTTTCAGCAGCAGCCAGATGACGAGATATGGGGCGAGAATGCGAATCGACAACTTCGCTGTGGCGCTGAACAGCAGGCCGATTCCGCAGAAAAGCATGAGGAGCCCCGATGCGTACGCGAGCGCGGTTCGCCCTGGCACCCACGCCTCCACGGGTTGCCACACGAGCGCGAAATCACCGTAGCGCAGCGCAAGGATCCCCAGTGCCATCATCCCAACGGCGAACAAAGTCAACGCGGGTTGCTGACTTCGGGTCATCTCAGATCCTCTCGAGGGTGGGCGCGCCAATCCCGCTGAATCTGCAATCGGGAGGAGGCTGAGAGAAGGGTACAGGACAGGATCCTTCTTAAGACAATCCCCTCTTGCGCGTTACGACAGAGCAGGCAGTATACCGATGGGCACGGCCAAGTGGGCTCACGAGCAATAGGAGCGGACAATGTTCGCGCTACTCGGGACTCTGACGTATTTCGCATCCGCCATCTGCCTCATCATCTGCCTCGTCTTGCTGGCAGTGGGTGCCTTTCTGATCGTCGGGGGGCTGTTTGGGATCTTGTTTGGCGGCTCCACGTCGATCGCACTCTTCGGGGCAACGATTCCCCTCGGCGTGTTGGGAGCGACAGCCGTCGAACTTGGGATCATCATCTTTTTCGTCGCTCTGTTCTTCGGCTTCCTGGCATTCGTCCTGTGGCTGATCTGGTCCAAGCTCATCCCGTGGTTGCAAGGGGTCTTCCTGGCCGCCGGACTCCCGTCAGGTCTCCTCGCCCCCGGTGGTGGCGGTGGTGCCTGGCCGTTCCCCTTCCCGAATCTTCCCCCGTTACCCGGCTTGCCAACCGGATGGGGACCGTGGGACATCCTCTTCATGCCGGACGACCTTCGACTGAAACTTCCGCCGAACACTCTTGCGTTGCTTGACTGTTTCCGCGGCTGTTTGTGCGAGGTGATATGTGGACATGGCGCAGCCGGCGGTGACCATGGCCGCGCACCAAACCCTGGCAAGGTGGTCGTCGACGCCGCGGAACAACTCCTGGCCGATCTCAAGGCGCAACTCGAAGTCGCCAGGCAGAATCTGAAAGAGGCGAAGGACTCGTTCGACCTTCAAGCGGGAGCGTACTGGGGAGCCAAGGTCGGAGATCTGGCCAAGAGGATCGCGGCCCTCGGCGGATAGCCGAATTGAACAGACAGTAGACTGCCGTGCCCCAGCACCGCGCGCCGGGATGTCGCCTGGTTCGCTCGGCGCGTACTTTTGCGGATGCGATTGACTCCCTTGGCGTTTCTCGGAATCGCCACAGTTGCCTCCGCGCAGAGCGAAATCGTCGGACGAGTCGTCGAAAACGGCGTGCCGGTGGCCTCCGCAGGAGTGTCCGCCAGGAAGTCCGACAATTCGGTCGCCCGCGAAGCGCTGACCAACGCTGACGGCCGCTTTCGCCTTGCGTCGCTGACCGCAGGCCTCTACACCGTTACGGTGCGGAAAGTCGGATATCGGTCGGTTGCAGAGGACGCCGTCCGTGTCGCCAACGCGCAGACGGTGACGCTGACCGTGTCACTCACGCAGGCGCCGCGGCGCCTCTCGACGATCGAGGTGGTCAGCTCCCCGACGTCGATCGACGTGTCGACAACCGCGTTGGCGACGCGGCTCGAGCGGCAGATCACCGAGCTTCTTCCCACCGCTCGCGACGCCTCGAGCCTCATCGCGCTCGTGCCCGGCGCGCGGAAGGATCAACTGTGGGGCGGCGCAGCGGGTGCGTCGAACGACTACCAAATGGATGGCGTGTCGATGAATCATCCCGGCCGAGGCGGCGACTTTCTGTCGCTCAGTGTCGACTGGATCGACGCACTCGAGGTACGCGGACTGGGCGCCGGCGCGGAGAGCGGCAACTTTCAGGGCGGCATCATCAACGCGATCACGAAGACCGGCACGAACGAGCGGCGGAGCGCCTTCCGGGCGAACTATGAGTCCGAGCGCCTCACCGCCACGAACTTCAACGCCAACGAGCAGGGTGTGGAGCAAGCTGGCCGCCGCGAGTTGAGCGGAGAGGTGCTCGGGCCGATCGCACGGGACAAGCTGTTCTATTTCGTCGGCGGACAGTTCGTCAGCCGCGACATGCGATCTCCGGACTTGTTGACGTCGGCACCGCATGACTTTCAGCCGCAGCGCGAGGCCCACGTCGACGCTCGCGGACTCGGCAAGCTCACCTGGCTGCCCGCCGTGGGCCAGCGCGTGGACGCCCTCCTCGGCGCGTCGGCGGCGAACGCAAACCACGCCGGCATCAACGGCATTGACGATCCAACCGCGACCGTTCGCGCTCGCCAGCCCACCGTCTTCTACGAGCTCGGATGGACCAAGGCCGCGAGCGCGCGCAACGCGATCGACGTTCGCGTCGCCGGCTACAACTCCCAGGAGTCGCGATTGGGAT
>NGFI01000002.1:0-327396 GCA_002215645.1 Gemmatimonadetes bacterium 2013_60CM_65_52
CAGCGCGCACGGAGTGCGGCCTTGACACTCGCTCTCATAGAACGCCCAAGTTCACCAGCGGGCGGCTTGCCTGCCGGCAAGTCGCTCCGTGGTGCAGCGACCGGGTATAGACCGGGTACATAGGTAACACATCTGTCCAAGTACATGGGTAACACTCCTTCTAAACTGCACATCCCCTCTCGTGAGCGCGAGGTGCGCCGTGCCTTGGTTGGAGACAGCTCCTATGGACGAGCGACTGCAGTTCATTCTGGATGCGCAGAGCGACCGCTCCACGATGGCGGAACTCTGCGCGCGGTACGGCGTGAGTCGGCGGATCGGCTACAAGTGGGTCGCGCGCTATGCGGAGGAGGGAGAGCGCGGGCTGGCTGATCGCAGTCGCGTCCCACGTATGTGCCCGCACAAGACCCGCCCGGTGCTGGCCGACCTGCTCTGTGAGTTTCGCCGCACGCATCCAGATTGGGGCGCGCGCAACCTCCTGAAGGTGCTGCGCGGGCGGCATCCGGAGATTGCAAACTGGCCCGCCGCGAGCACGACCGCCGATTTGCTGGCGCGTCGCGGCCTGGTGCGGAAACGGCGCCGTCATCGCCCGCATCAGCATCCCGGCGTGGTGCCGATCGCGACGGCCGCCCCAAATGATCTGTGGACGGCGGATTTCAAAGGCCAGTTTCGCACCGGCAACGGCGCGTACTGTTACCCGCTCACGATTGCGGATCAGCACACCCGGTTTCCTTGAGGTAGGCTTTACAGCCCTCGACAATGGATGAGTCAATACAGGCCTCGAGGTGCATGAACACAAATTAGCCCTGCCTCAAGGTTCCTCAGACTGCGAGTGCCATACCCCACCACGAAACGGAACTGTATGCGTTCAGGGCTGCCAACCACCGCTACGCTTCAACTCCGCCCCGACAAAAAAGACCTCTAGCAGTGCTAGAAGCCCTCTTGTTGCCCGAACCGCTCAGCGTCCCTTTGCAAAAGCAATGTGTTTTGCCTATCGCACCAGAGTTGAAAGATCGATCGTTGCATCGCATCGAGCGACACCCAGTCACTAGGGGCGAGCTGGCTTTTCGCAAGGTTGAGTGCGAACTTCACGCTCTGCAAGAACGTCGTTTCATCTTCCAAGGTCACGATCTCGCCCCTAGTGATACTGAGGGAGACAGCACTAATTACCGAGTTCGTCAGCATGACAGTAACTCCAAATGGCGGAAGGGTGAGCCGGGATCAACGAAGGGCGGCGACGCATCAGCGCAGTCCTTCACCATTGTCTCACGGCTTCTTCCGCAGCTATCCACAGTCTCGATCTGGTCCAGGCTCTCACACAGCCCATATGACTAAGCTGTCAATGGTCTGCGGTCAATCCCATACCCTCCAGTCACATGCTTCCTCCGCCCCCGCGGCAGCGTAGTACGACTCAGCAGCCGCGCCGCCGCTTCGTATGGGAAACATTCGCGAACAACGAGCGCTTGGGTGAATTGTTTCTTGATCGGGCCACGATCTCACTCGATCTCTCGCGTTACGACATTCTGAGTCATGACGGACTCTGCTGGATCCTTGCACTCGCGGCTTGGAGAACTTCAGGCGGCCTCGGCGCCACCTTTATAAGACTTCCGAGCGATATCCGTGTTCTCTCATATCTCTCCACCATTCGCTTTCTAAAACGCTTCACGGAGGCTGGCGGCGCATATGAGAATGGTTACGTACTGGATGATGGCCGCATCGTCGACCTGAACATGCAGCGCACTGATCGCTTCGGCGAGCCAAGCGAGTACTCGCCCACCATCATTCAGCGAATAGAGGAACATCGCTGGGATCACGTACTGCATGCGCTCGACAGGTTTTTTGATACGGATCTAGCACGCGTGTTGGAGACAACTCTGATGAGCGAGACCATGGAGGCATCTCGCCCATTTCAGGCGGCCATCCGTGAATTGGTTATGAATGTCGCAATGCATGGCGGTAAGACGCCAGGCTCCGGTGTCGGCTACTGCTGCTATCGTCCGTTTCCGTCGACATACCGCGCGATTCGCTTTAGTTGTTCCGACATAGGGGTTGGCTTCCGTTCTTCGTTGCTTCGTCAATCGAGAGTGCAGAGTGGGCTTAGCGATACCGATGCAATTCTCTCGGCTCTCTTGTTCCGCTTTGACAACCCACAAGAGGGCGTAATAGGACTCTATCCAGCACTCGGCTTTCTGCGCTCATTCAATGGGCGCTTGTCTATTCGCAGCGGAGAGGCTCTTGTCTCGCTTGACCTGACGTCAGCCAACACGCGTAC
Source organism: Gemmatimonadetes bacterium 2013_60CM_65_52 (assembly GCA_002215645.1). Classification (GTDB taxonomy): domain Bacteria; phylum Gemmatimonadota; class Gemmatimonadetes; order Gemmatimonadales; family Gemmatimonadaceae; genus AG11. Next base: position 2,270 of record NGFI01000002.1, read on the forward strand.
ACTCTTTGATGACTGCTATGAAGACGAGCCTACGCTCGTTTGGCTACGAAAGCTCTGTCATTCGTACATAGCTCCTGCGGTTGGCGGCACTCATGTAATCGTGGACCTCCAGCTGCCGAATCGCCTGTGATTGTAATCGAGCCTCTAAAGACTAGGCTTCAGCAACTGGTCGCGGCCGGTGCGGCCAACCCGCTTAGCGTAGCCCGGGGGCGCTTTGGCTCCCAAACCGACTATTCCTTGGTTGTTTCGCAAGCACAGCAGGTCACGGAGGGGCAGGATGTAATCATCGACCTGACACCGTTCGATCGCATCGGACAAGCGATGGTACTGGACGGCATCCTCGGACCACTCGCTCTTGGGCGGAGGACAACCTTTCTTATCCGCGCTGGCGGTGCGAATGAAGCCATTGTGGGTACCTCTTTGCCAGGACTTGCATGCATCGCACTGTACGACGACTCCGGCAAGCTCCTTCGTGTCAAGTCACCCGTTCAATCGACCGAAAGGTATGCGCCGGTTATTGATGCGTTGACCGGCTATGATGCGCTTCGACCGCTCCACGCAAAGCTTTCCGCTGACATACTGCAGGCACTTGCGGCTCCTACCATCACACATGCGCGGGACTCCGATCCTGCCGATCAAGTCGAGCGCGACGGCCGACTTTATTTTCCCGTCGGCAATCGTATGCTCGTGACGTGCTATCTCAATACCAAGCATCTTCTGGCCGTTCCGGCCAATCTTTTTGCTGTCGCATATGAAGCAACACGCGCGCTGTACGATAGCTTCTCGTTCGCAGCCGTCCGTGCTTCTCCATATGACCTCGTAATCACACCAAGCAACACGGCCCTTCTAATTGCAAGCGGGGTGCACGCTCTTTCATCTCTACCAGTCGCGGTTGTTGACTCGTTGGGCCCGTTGGCGAATCGCGGCGTCGCGGCACTGAACACTTCGTTGGACGTTGCAGGTAAGCGGACCTGCCTCATCGTTGACGTCTTGGCTACAGGCGCGGAGATCGATCGCACCATTCAGTACCTCGATTACCGGCGAGCTGATATCCGTCGTGTCATTGTCTGCTTCGATTGGGGAGCGGGGCGGCCGCTGCTCTGCGATGAATCCAAAATGACCGTCCTATCACGTCTCAACGGCGGAGGCGAATATGTCTACCGCTCGAAATAGAGATGCATATAGCGACAAGTTTCTTGCATTAGCGGCCGGGCTACATCTATCAGAAGTCGGTGGAGACTTATTCGATCCGTTGGATGAGCTGTCGCGCTGTCTTAAAGCGCACCAGTTTATTTGGGCTCTTGCCGAAGAAGAGATCTTTACTGAACACGGTACGCCCCACTCATACTTTGTTCTTGAGTATTTGCTGAGGCTGGAGCCAATCGCCAAGTGGTCTCCTTATGAGGGTGTTGTTCTGGCGATGGCCGCATTGGTCCATGATATTGGAATGCAGTTCAACCGCTGGGGCCAGCTTGCCGCGGACGATTCCGGAACGGAGGTCATCGCAGAAGTTCTTCTACTGCGGAAGCCGCCGCGAGATGTCGATGAAATTCGGGAAGAGCACATTCCCCTCGGCAGCGCATTGATTTCAGCCGAGCTCGATCGTACGTCCTCTTGGGCTTCTCAATTTGCCTTCTGTTCAGGCACGGATCACGCGCTCTCCGTCCTGGGGCTCGCACATACAGTCGCGTTCGCTCATTCCGACGGAATCGGTTGGGAGGCATTGCGCAATGCCAGCGCTGACTACGTCAACGACCGGTCGTGGCCTGGACCGCCGCGGCAGACGATTCGCCCTCGCCTGATGGCGGGTTTTTTTCGCCTAGCGGATGAACTCCATTGCGACTTCACACGCGCGCCGGACATCGCCCAACTGTGGCAGGACAGAGTGCCTGAGAAGTCACGCTCCCATTGGGTCGCGGCGGCCTGCACGCACTCGATGGATCTAACCGTTATCTCAGCAGAGACTCGACGCGTGGACGCCACACTTCGCTGGCGCAAACCTCGCAATATCACCGCGCAGATGAGGGAGGATATTACTCGGCTACTCCTCAGATCGCGCATGGAGAAGCTCACAGACGCGTTTCGCGCCATCAATGAGATGTTTGAAGTGTCGAGACACGGCCACCTGAGGATTTACCCACAGACTCATTTCGAGCCGGACCCTGTTGAGGAATTTACAATAGATATCAATGACCGCCTGCGGACGCTCCTCACCGAGCAAGCCCTGGTAGCTAGCCCGGAGGGCGATCCAAGGGGCGTTACGGACGCGCCAATCACCGGGGCTGCCCTACGCGCCAAGGTCGCGGTGTTCGTCACGGATATGCCGTCGCCTCTTAGCGACCTCGAAGAGTCGCTCGCCGCGACGGGGCAACTGACATCTGATCTCGATATTGAGAGGATGACTGATGCGTCGCAACCTTTGGACGTGGCTACCGGGCCATCAACCGCCATTGAGGGAACAGGGCCTTATCCGGAAACTCTTACCGATGACAACCTGGAAACCACAATGAGGGAGTGGTTGAACACTCACAGCGAACCGGGACACTGGCGCGTCTCTAGGGGTGCCCACACCAACAGATTGGTTCGGTTACGCGCATTGATGGCGGACCGTGATCTCCTGATTGCAATTACACATCGTGTCCGGCGGATTGCAGAGACTCGGCAGGTAGCCTCGATCTTGGGCGTCGGCACTAGTTGTATTCCAATCGTTGCTCGGCTGTCCTTACAGCTATCGCTTCCAGTTACTTTCACCACGCACGAAACAACGGAAGGTGCCCGAGGCTACCAGGGGATAGTTGACCGAACGCCGATTATCGACTTCGGTGGAGAAGGTAAAGTGTTAATCCTTGATGATCTCGTGGCGCAGGGTGTCACGGCCCACAATCTCATCGAGCGTCTAGAGGAACACGGAGTCGACCCCAGTCGCATCGTCTATGTCGCGCTCTTTCATTTGAGCTCCGTTCCATTGATTCCGAACCCCGGCGTCCCATTGTTGAGTATCTGCGATGTGCCCGAGGTATATTATGTGGCGGCGTCGGACGTGCCCAGCAAGTGCGCGCTTTGCATTCGTGGCGATCGGATCGTGAACGAGGTCGATGTTTGGTAGAAAGCATGGCATCGCCGGACAGGCGTACTTCCGCTGCCGATTGACATATTCCTTCCGCGCCTCTGCGTTCGAATCATCTACGAATGCATGGTGCGTGAGTCCTGACGCTACAGCCTATGCATGGCGCTGCCGATAAGGGCAGCCGGATCCGCAGTGATCGCGATCGCAACGGCATCGAACACCTTCAGCGTCTCTTTTTCTGTCTCCCATGGCCTTCTCACGCGAGGCAACGTTGCCTCTAGCTCCGGGAACGCTTTGGCTATCATCGTGGCAATTTCGTGCTTCGTGGCGGCGTGGCGCACGCCAAGGGCCTGTCGGACCTCCTGTCGCGTCACGACGGCCGCCGCAACGTTGAGATGTCTGGCATATCCGAGCAACGCGTCTATTTGCCTGGCTGCGCGAGTGCCTCGATTCGTGCCTGATACGTCCTCGAGCGCGATCAGCGATGGGCTATATCGCTTGATCAGGTTATCTGCACGTACAAGGACTTCCTCATTGTTCTTGGAGTAGAGGCGTGCAACGCCCCAGTCAATGAGGCGACTGCCTCCCTCGAGTACAGCAAAGCCAAAGCCTCTGGTACACGGATCGATCCCCAGAACGCGCATGTGGTGATGAGCCCAGTGCATGCTACTCTGTCGCACCGCCCTCCTCGCCAATAATTGTCCTCAGATACGCAATTTTTCGCATCACATATGGCGTCTTCTTCCGCCGCTCGAGCGAAGCGCATAGACCTCGCGCTCGCACTCTCACCATCTCCTTAGTCTCAAGAAAGAGCCCCTCGTAGAGGTCGCGAACGGCAGCGCCAAATATGGCCTCGTATCTGAGGGCCGTTTTCAATATGGGAAGCCGCTGGGCAAGCTCGTGGCGAGAAACACTGGTGCCGCTCATGGAGCCGAGAAGAAACGCGACCTCTTCGTGTGTGAGGCCAGTTCTCTTCCGATACATTTTCAAATAAGTGGTGAGCGGAACGATGGTCATGCCGGGTGATCATCATAGCTGGCCGATGTCAATGAGCGGAGGCTGCCTTTCATGCCGTCGATGAAGGGTCCCGTGCCGATCGGGGACGTGGGGACGTCCCTCGGCGCGTCTGACCTCACCGTGCTTGTGGCTTCGCTTCACGGCCTAGAAGTCCATCATATCGGGATTTGGACCTTTGGACATCCCCGATGTCCCCACATCCACAGCAACGTCCCCCGGACCGTATCGCTCGAGAAGCGACTCTATCTTCGGATCGCTGCCCGGGATCACAAACAGACCGCGCGTCTTCACGGGTACAAGCGAGAGCCGCCGGCGAAGTTGTCCGCCAACCCAACGAGCGGTGATCGGGCGATCATAGTCCGAGCTGTGCCGCTCGGCGAAGCGATCGGTGATGTCCTTCACACCCAGAGGGATGCCAGCTTCGCGGAGTTCGCGGATGACCCCAACAAGCTGAGCATCGGTACTGGCACTTCTCTCTGCCTCGAGCGTGCTGCTCTTGCCCCGAGCAAGGGCGAGAATGCGCTCCTTCGCCGCGCCGTCCTCGACGATCGAGAGGAGGGGCCCGAACACCTGAGCCACACGCGCCTCAATGCTTGGATCCCTTGCGAGCTCGAGATTTCGCTCAGCCTGAAGATTCCGGAATCGATACGCGAGACACTTGTTGCGCAGCTCACAAGCCTCGGTGCGGAAAGTCCGCGGCAGGCTGAGCGGAATGTCTGCACGCGGTGGAAGGCCGGTCATGACCTCCGTGATGCAGCGACTCTCCAGGGCCTGATCCTGGAAGTCGCCTCTGGTGGCGATGATCTTCGGACCGAAGACCACGAAGGCGCGAGGGTTGAACTCCTTGGTCGGCGTGGACTCGCTCCGGAGCACCGGAAAACCGGCTGCATTGCCGTTGTTCCAGATCTTCACGATCTCCGCCTTCTCGTCTGAGAACTTGAAATCGCTCTCGTCCATCACGAGCACTCCCCTGAAGGTGTCGATGATGCGGAACATCGGAGACACCGTGGAGGCGCCAGAGGCAAACATCGGCTTGTAGCAGAGAGAGCCGATGGTCTGGAGGCAGCGGGACTGGCCGCTGCCATAATCTCCTTTGAGCCTCAGATACGGGACCTCGGAGAAGGCGTCGTAGATCCAGGTCAGGAGGACGTAGTATGAGGCCACCTCCTCGAAGCCTTCCGAGAGGTCAGCATATCGATGAATGAACGAGCGGATCTCACCGAGAAGCTCGTCCTGTGACGAGTAGCCTCCCACGGCGGACGGAAAGAGCACGACGCCGTGTGTGAGGAGGTTGTTATCCCGCGAGTATGGCACCATCCGGCCGTGCTCGGGCGTGTCGAGGGTGCCCTGCTCCGCTGCCCTCCCATCTTCGAAGACCGCGAACGCCGTCTGGTTCGCATCGGGTTTGTACAGGGTCTCGACGATGGCGCCGCTACGAAGGACCGCGGATACGATCGGGGTCGCCCGGCCCTTCTGGTCTTGGAGGTTGGTCATTGGGGCAGCGTAGCACGGCAGTGCGACCGTGATAGGAGGCGAAACGTGACGCTGGCGGCATGATCTTGAAGTGCAACGTCGTTCAATCCCCATACCATGCCGCATGGCGCGTCTCACAGGCCGTTGGAGTACGACTCGACGAAGGTCGGGGCCGATTGCCTCCGATGGGCTTCGTCTCGAGCGGCAAGCATTGCGGTTCGTGCTGGTGTCCATCCACAATCCGGGATCAGATGCGCAACCGTGGTACCCGCAACGGCATATTTGGCCGCCTTCGACGCGGCCCGTCTCCGCGTAGGATAGGTGGTCTATGCTCACGATCGAGGAATACAAGAAGCTGCTTGGCGACCGGCTCACCGAGCTTACGGACACCGAGATTCAGATCTGGTATGAATGCCACACCACGTTCGTGGCTTTTGTGCTCAAGTGTTGGCTCGGATCGCGTGGGAAGCGGCAGGAAAGTTGTGATAAACTGGCGCCATGACCGCAGACAACACCATCTACGCCATGGGATACGCCCGCGTCAGCACGGCAAAGCAGGCCGTCGAGAGTGAAAGCCTGGATATTCAAGCTGACCGCATCGAGCGGCACATTATCGGCCATGGCTGGACAGTCAAACCCATGGACGGTGTCCTCCAAGAACCTTTCACCGGCACCACTGATGAGCGTCCGGTCTACCAGGAAGCCCTCCGATACATCAGGAAGAACCGAGGCACGATTCGCTATTTCGTGGTCATGACCATCGATCGTTTTTCACGTGAAGGAGCATTCAAGTACCAGCAGATGAAGGCGGAGCTTGCTGCCGAAGGTGTCGAGCTCCGAGACATCAGCGGCGTGATTCAACCACGCGTGAACAGCCTCCAACATCTCGGGTTCAAGTACGGCTGGAGCGAAACAAGTCCGAGCGACGTCGGTGAGGTCGTGCTTGCCGAAACCGCGAGCCATGAACGCTCGCGGATTCTGACAAGGCTCGTCGAGGCCCAGATTAGGCTCACGCAAGGCGGCTACCACCTCGGGCCCGCGAACGACGGATACGTCGTCAAGCGAGTGTTTGTTGACGGGAAGAAGAAGCTGGCGCAGTTCCCAGATCCGGAGCGCGCCGAGTTCGTCCGTGTAATGTTCAGGATGCGAGCCGAAGGGACGACCTCAGATGAGGAGATCGTCAAGCATCTCAACGGCCTCGGGTTTCGTACGAAGCCGTTCAACAGGTGGAACCGAGCGAAGACGGTGGTCGTAGGGCACAAACCAGGGATGCCACTCACGGTGAAGCACTTTCAGTGTCTCATCCAACGGCCGGCCTATTGCGGCATCACCGTCCGCAGATGGACGCACGGAAAGGCTGTTCGGGCAAGGGGCGGAGAGGCACTGATTCCAATCGCACAGTTCAACGCTGCCAACCGTGGAAGGGTGTTCATCGAAGAACACGAGGATGGCTCCGTGCGCATCTCCTATAACCACATGCCGAGCCGGCAACCTCCCAAACGGCACAAGTTCTCGCTACGCTGGCCGCTCAAGAATGTCGTTGCGTGCCCACGCTGCAGAAAACCACTCTTCGCAAGTGCGAGTCGTGGCAAATCTGGGCACTACTTCACCGCCTATCACTGCTCGCGGGGACACGCGCGATACAGTGTACCGCAAGCCAAGCTTGAGCAGGCTTTCTCGACCTTCGTGGCGACATTGCACTTCGAGCCGAAGTTCTTCGCCTGTTTTGAAACGCTGCTCGTCGATGCCTTTCACGACGCCCAAGCGCAGTGGACGAACGAGAGGCGGACAAGTGCATCAAAGATCGCCACGCTCGAAGAGCGCAAGACCCAATTGGCTCTGGCCTTTGCCGAGACCACATCGGCGAGCGTTCGAAAGGTGCTCGAACAACAGGTGACCGCTCTAGACGATTCCATTTCAGAGGTGGGGCAGCAGCACCAAGCATTCGGCTCCGCTGAGGGTGACGTCCAGACCTTCCTCACCTATGCCAGAACGCTATTGGAACACCCCCAAAAGATCCTTGACAACATTGAGCATCTTCGAGAACAGCTTGCGATTTATGGTCTGTTCTTCGAGCGTCCACCGACCTTCGATGATATCGTGTTTGGAACACCCCTCCTACGGCTAACCTTCGCCCTCTCCCGCCAGGTCGCCATGCAACAATCTCGGGCTGTGCACAGACAAAGTCTGGATTGGAACACTCTACACCAAGAGATCGAGCGGTGGAAGGAAGCGGAGTGGGCCATTGATGCAATCCTGAGGAGACTTCATCTACAGGACTCCGCGTTTGCAGCGGCCTGATGCCCATCGACCACCCCGCACAACGTCCCTGACATCCCCATGTCTACCATCACTCCCAGCTACTCGCGGATCGACAACGGGATCGTGTGGCAGTTTGGAGACAAGGTGATATCCTGTCATCATGTCCAATCACTTCAGACACAACCATTACGTGCCGGAATGGTACCAGAAAGGATTCATCCTTCCGAACCAAAAGGATAACGAGCTTTTCTACCTAGACTCGAGCCCAGGTTTCTTTGTAGATGGCGTGCCATCATTCATCCGAAGCGCTCCGTCAAACGGCAGGGTTTTCGGCATTGCTTTGCCGACACTGACCTCTACACTCGCTCCTTTGGCGGCGTGCCTTCTACGGAAATCGAACGGCTATTCTTCGGCACAATAGACAACAACGGGAAAAGAGCTGTTACCGCATTCAGTTTTTTTGATCATCAATCCTTTGATCAGGATCACTTTCGTCACCTGATGTTGTACATGAGTACACAGAAGCTTCGCACCCCAAAAGGACTCGGTTGGCTAGCCGACCAACTGACAACGACGGATCACCACCGCGTGCTCGCGGCTCTGCTCCGCTTCCAGCAGATACACTGTGCCATTTGGACGGAAGCAGTCTGGCAAATTGCGGACGCGTCGCAGAGCGATACCAAATTCATCATCTCTGATCACCCGGTCACCGTCTACAATCGTACGTGTGGGCCGGGCTCCGGTTGGTGCCGTGGAAATAGCGATCCTGACATCAGTCAGAATGGGACACATACCTACTTTCCGCTTTCCTGGGACAAGGTTCTTATCCTGACGAACCTTTCGTGGGTGAGAAACCCATATCAAAAGGCCATCGCACTGCGTCCAAATGCAAACCCCTGGCGAAATGCGATCATCAACTTCACCGAGATTCAGATACTTCGCCATCTTTCAGAAGACGAGGTTCTGCAAATCAATTTCATTACAAAGGCACGCTCTCTGCGATATATCGCCGCGGCGAAGGAAGAATGGCTGTATCCTGAACGCTTTGTTTCAAAATCAGATTGGGCGAAGTATGGCAACGGTTACTTATTCATGCCGGATCCGCGCTCAATCCACCTTGGTGGAACAGTCATGTGGGGAGGCGGGCCCGGTCCTGGAGGCGCAGTGGACACCTACGGACGTCCGCCATGGGATCCCGATTTCGAAAAGGAAGGCACGAGCGAAGGCGAGACTCTTCAGCGCTTCCAAGGGGAGTTCGCACACATGGTTGGCCCTGATCGGCGAGGACGCGGGTTCAGCTTTGGCCAACTAGATAAGGAGCGTGACAGCGACGACTACCACGCCTACCACCTAGGGCTGTTCAAGAAGAAATAAGCTCGACCCTATCACAAGGGTTGTGGACACGTCGGCACATCATGCCGCTTCAGACGACGTGCCAACTAGCTAGCATCGGACCGGCTGCTTGGCATATAATGCCCCAATGAAACGCGCTCTTTTGCTACTGAGGGCAGCTAACGCTTCACGCGAGTCCAAGTACCTTGACTTCAAGGGGCATCTTGATGTCTCCTCGCACGGTGAATGGTGCGAGGTAATCAAGGACATAGTTGCGATAGCCAATTCCGGCGGCGGCATCGTGCTATTCGGCGTTGGCAATGACGGGACTCCTACGGAATACGATGCACAACCCTTACGCCGCTTTGACCCGGCGAAGATCACGGACAAACTCGCTCAATATACTGGCCGCCAATTCGCTGATTTTGACATAGTTGAGGTTCGCCGTGCTGGTGGTCACGTGGTGCCCGCTCTCCTGGTTGACGATGCGGGAGTGCCGATGGTCTTTCTGAAGGCCGGTACCTACCTGCACACGAACGGCAAAGAGAAGAATGCCTTTCACAACGGGACCATATATGTTCGTCACGGGGCCAAGAGTGAACCGGCAGTCCAGGACGACATCGATACAATGATTGCTCGCGAAGTCGCGAAGCAGCGCAAAGCATGGCTTCACAACGTCCGCAAAGTCGTAGCGGCATCTCCCGATCAAGACGTCGTACTAGTCGCGCGCTCAGCCAGTGGAGCAACCGCCATCGGACCTTCCGTCGGCCGTATCGTCAATACGTCGGATGCGCCGGGTGTATATCCGATGGATGCGGACGTCACGTGGCCGTATCGAAGCAAGGAGATACTAAAGCGATTGAATGACGCGCTCGGTGTTGTGCCTAAACTCAATCTCTTCGATTTGCAGGCCATTCGCGGCGTCTATAACCTTCAAAAGACCCGTCCTGACTTTGTGTATCGGCCGTTTATCAATGCATCGCCCCAGTATTCTGACGCATTCCTACAATGGCTTGTCGACCAGTACAAAACAGATCCGCACTTCTTTGAGACTACCCGTCACAAGTTCAAGACTGATGGGAAGATTTAACGGTTCTAGGCTGGCACGTTACTCGTTCCCTCGGTTATAGGCGCTCCCGTGGCAAGTGCATTGGTCGTGAATTTCCCATGGGCATCGAAGTCGCCGATCGCTCATCTGCTACCCAGCATCGGCCCTGCAATAGAGCGCATCGCTCCGGAACGCGTCGCCGAACTTGAGCGCATTACGTGCGGGGTGCAGCTGCAAATCACTGATACTCCGAGATGGATTTGTCAGGCGTCGCCAGGCTGGAAGCTGATTCAACTAAGTACACGTGTCATAGAAGTTGCATGGGCCTTTGCCTACGCTTATTTCGTTCTCTATAAGTGCGTTTTTGAAGGTACACAGCCAACGAAGGACGTCGTAGATCTTTCCGCGAGAATGGATGTCCAGCCTGCGCTGCGATTGCTAGAATGGGCCTTGGATGAGTTGATCGTAGGGCCTGGACACAACTGGCCGGCCGACGTACCGTCGCCCTCAGACCCGCCCTTGTTTGCCTCGCGTGAACATGTCGCGGATGAGATCGCGCTTTGTGCCGTGGGATTCTTTCTCCACCACGAGCTGGCACACACATATCTGACGCTTTCTGTTGGAGCAACGGCTATCGAGCACGAACGCGCATGTGATGCAGCTGCGGCTGAGTGGATTCTTGGAGCCGATGGGATCACAGACTTGGAGATGCAGAAACGTGGTCTGGGCGTGGCTGTGGCGCTATTGCTCATCACTGCCAAAGGCGTGCACAGTGGCCAACACGACGACGTGACTCATCCGATCGATTTTGAAAGGCTCGTCGATATACTTCTTGCGAAGGTGCCTCGCGAGCAACGTGCTGTTTGGGGAATGGTTGCTGGCGTCTTGTCACTGCATATGACCCGTCGCGACATCCTGCCTCCTGACGGCCACTTTGACGATTTTGTGGATGCAGTTCTGTCACAGCGTGAGGTTCTCCGCGCTCACCTTCTAGACAGTTCCACCAATACCACAAAGCCCTGAGAGCTCAGGGCTCCTGTCATCTAAAGTGCTCTTGCTGCCACAGCCGGCATGAACGGCAGGGGTGCACAGACAAAGCCTGGATTGGAATACTCTATACCAAGAACTCGAGCTTTGGAAGGACGCGGAGTGGGCCATTGATGCGATCCTAAAGAGACGTCATCTACAGGACTCCGCGTTTGCAGCGGCCTGATGCCCATCGACCACCCCGCACAACGTCCCCGACATCCCCACATCCTTCTGAAATCCACGATTGCCGCTCAACTGCGCCGTAGCGCTCTCGGGGACATGGCAAGACGTTGCGGGGACTTCATTGAGAAGACACAACCCGCCAGTGCACGGCGATCGAGGTGGACCTCAGCGGAATTAGTTCGAACCAATTGTCTGAGTACTTCAATGATTTGATTGTATTAGATCGGGTGGCGAGAGACGACGTGGTGATGGATAAACCGGCTTGACCCGTACAACGTCCCCAACGTCCCCATGTCTACCACGATCGCGACTGTCTCACGCCCTCAGTAAGTTTCTGATATACTCAGCACAACCGACTGACCGCACCGTGTCACAAATGTTCCCGCCAACACCACACATGTTTTATGGCACATCTCTCTGACGATCACCGGCGGCTGATTGAGCTAGAAGAACAATACCGCCATGACATTAGGCAACAGCTAGAGTCCGAGGGCAAGTTCTCCGGTGGTCGCTCACAGCGCCTCCTAGAGTTTTTCAATTCGGCATTGGGGCTCTTCCTACTTTCCACCGTATTTGTCAGCGCCTTCTCCGCAGTGTTTACATGGGCCATAGCGGCACATCACACAGCAACCGAACGCCGCGAACGCCAGCGGCATCTCACGGTCGAGGTTTCCAGTCGCATTAACGAACTAGGCATCCTCACGACGCCGTTTCCGGCGCAGTACCGGGACGTACTCAAGACTGCGTTCTTCGGCTTCCACGCAGGGGACACCCAGAACCCGTCGTGGAAGCTCTACTATGCGCCGATATTCCCCGAGTATCGCGAACGTAGTTTGTACTCTTTGCTCTGGGAGCTTGAGGACTTGACCAAAAAGGAGGACCGACCTGCCATTCGCCTGCTGCTAAGCCAGGTTCGTCCCGCATCAGCGTATCTCGACCGCCTCATTTTGCAGACCGCGCCGCCGCCGCCCCACTCCGCGGACAAAGAGGTCCGTGAATTCTATGTACTCACGCCTAGCGATCAGGACAGCGTCCGACGCCATCTCAATGTACTTGCGCACTTCGTGCAGACGCACCGCTCGCAGTAGAATCCAACATCCGCTCGCGTAACGACACGAATGTTGACAGGCTGCACGCGTTCAGCCCACCAGCCCTAATAGTACTCAGTAGCCACTTCGTCGTAGTCAGCATGTCCTGCGGCTCCATTGCACCATCATGGAGAAGCACCACTTGGCCGGCTAAGCCAGCCACCGCAACTCGCCGCACCTGATCCCGCCACCCGTTCTGAGACCAATCGCGCGTCGACACTGTCCACAAGATGGGCTCCAGCTCAGCCTCGCGCGCGGCTGCCCGCACATGCGGCATCAGGCAGCCATAGGCGGGGCGCAGGAAGCGAGGCCACGTACCGGTAATTGCGCTGATTACACTCGCCGTGTGTCGATATTCTTCGCTCAAGGTACCAGCGTCTGTTGAGCTGGGGTCGCGGTGCGACCATCCATGAACGCCGATTTCGTGCCCTGCCTCTACGATACTCCGAATGAGATCAGGATTTGCCTGGGCACACTCTCCAAGAACAAAAAAGGTGGCACGTGCGCCATGATCCTCCAATAATCTCAGCACTTCAGCGGTCACTCTCGGGCGAGGTCCGTCGTCGAAAGTCAATGCGACCAGGCAGCCAGCAGACCAGGGGGAGCGCCGCTTAGCTTGGCTCGCCATCTCTCCTTGGAAGAACTCATGACCTGGTGGCCGTTCCTGGAGCGGCCTCTCGTTCAAATCGGCGACAAGATCGCCATGATGATGTCCAAAGGCTCGCCTGGCCGCGCAATCGGCTCTCCGTCGACCGAGAGTGCGTGTGTGCATCTGATGATATGTCTCGCACTCAAGCGCAACTATCAGGCGTGCGCTTGCCGCCCGAGCTCGCACTGCTATGTCCCAATCCTCGGCCGACTTCAGCCTCTCGTCGAAGCCGCGCAACAAACGAAACAATTTGCCGGGCATCGATAGGTTCGCGGCGCCCATTCTGAGCCATGCGTGTGGGCACGGAGTTAGATCCGTGCCATACTTTAAATAGAAGGCAGCCCATCGCAACTGACCGTTATCAACAAACGTTAGATCTCGCAGACTTCGGTGCACATTCTGCGTTGTTGCATCGGCAAATACAATATCCTCGCCCAGCGCTATGCGCGAAGCAACGTCACTAAATCGTTCCTGAGTCTCTATGACAGTGAGGAGACGCTCGAGCCATGCCCCCCGCACCTCTGAGGCTGCCAAGTGAGTAGCGACCCGCCGGCCGAACGGCCCCCCAACAACAATCGCCTGTGCTCCACACACCTGATGATAGTACTCGTGGACGCCCATGACATCCGGCGGCACTATGTGATCACCGTCCGCGAACATCAGATGTGAGTGACACGCGAGTGCAGCTCCCCAGTTTCGCGCGGCGGCCGGGCCGCGAGCTTTGGGAAGCGTGACAAGCTTCACCCGCTGGCCAGTGGTCACTCCGCCCATTACATGGAGTAACTCGCCAAAGATGGTTTCCACACCCAAGGATGGTCTCGAGCCATCATCAACAACGATCATTTCTGACTCGGAGGTGAGCCAGTCACTCTCTAGCCATGACCGCAAGGTCGTCCCAAGGAGCTCCCTGTGATTCCGTGCAACGAGAATCACGCTCCACGGTAGCTTCGGCGGCGTCGAGCGTCGTGTCACCAATTCACCCTTTAGATGTCGACCGCGTACAGTGACTGACAGGGAACAACCGAGTCGACTCGCTTCTGTCACCAGAATTGCCAACTTAGCTTGCATAGCTTCTGGAGCTGTGCTGAGCGTCCCGGGTCGTCGACGCACGTGGTAAAGCCACACATTCACGTGATGTAGTGTGTGCCGTCGCGCGAGACGTCCCAGCATCCAGCGGTCCTCATAGTAGCGCCCACCCGCCGCGTCATCCGTACACCATCCACCCAACTCGCGAAGAGCTTCCACGCGGTAGATTCTCGGTACCTGCGGCACGGACGCCTCGAAGACATCTTGTGGCGCTGACACGATGGGAGCCCTCGCTCGCACTACGGAGCCGTCCGGCTCGTGAATGATTGGATTCGCGTAGGCCGCTGCCGCCTCCGGGTGTTGCTCCATCGCCGAGACCATCTGCTCGAGCGCCGTTCTATCAAGCCAATCGTCCGCGTCGAGCTGCAATATCAATGGCGCCGCTACAATACCGAGTGCACGGTTCAGCGCTCGCGCCTGTCCCACGTTCTCACTTATGGTGATTAGGCGCACATGCGGCGCGCTCGCATAGCGGCGCGCGATTGACGGCGTGCGGTCTGTAGAGCCATCATCGACCACGATTAGCTCGAATGCCTGCATCGTTTGCGTCAAGACTGAGTCGATTGCCTGCGCAATCGTCTCTTCTGCGTTAAACGCGGGGATCACGACTGCAACACACGGCGCAGCCGCGTCGGGCATCAAAACAGAGAAGTCCCAGCAGTTGCGATCGAGGCGTAGGTAGAACTGGCGCGTTGAGCGACATTCTCTACGAATGTGAGGCACGTAATCTAGAATGGGCGTAAGTATTGCCTCGGGCGTGCCGGGCGGGCATATCAGGGCCGAGCCAATTCGGCTGCCTGGCAAGCCACGAGTCAGGCGCTTGAACCTGTTGCGGGATTCCCTAAGCACACGCTCAAAGGAGCGCTCGCAAAGTTGAATGCGTTGACGCGCGACGTCCGAAAGCTCTGGAAATTGTGCGGCAAGTTGTCGCCAGCCTTCCGCTTGCTCAAGCCGACTGGCAGCTACCCGCGGATGCTCAATATGAATGACGGCGCACTCAGCGTCATAAATGAATTGGACACCTCGCCGTGATAGACGGTAAGCGAACTCCATGTCGTGACATCGGAATCCTGTCTCGTTGAATCCCGCCACTCCTTCGAATAGCTGGCGCGATACTGACACATTTGCGCTGTAGAAATCCTCGAAGGTAGCCTGCTCCGGCGTAATGGCGGCGCGCCAATCCTTGATCGCCGCACCCACCAAGTCTTCATAACTCGCGCTGGCAATGAAGCGAGCTGCACTATGCGCTGACAACTCGAGCATGGCGCCACACACAGCTATGGGTACGTCCAGCGTAGCAGCGCGGCGCATTGCTGACTGATGACGTTCAAGGCAGAGCGGACTGACGATGCAATCCGCATCGATGAATACCAACCATGGGGCCAAGGCGTACTTTGCCCCTACATTTCTGAGGCGCGGGCCAGTGTGACCAGTAAACTTGGGGTCCTTCGCGACCGGAACTATACGCACCGATGTGGTCAGATCTAGAATTCCGGAAGCACCGACCTCGCGCGTCGCCGTCCCCGCCTCATCCACCACAATGACTTCCCAACACTTCGTCGGAAGGCTTTGAGCGGCTAGCGACCGCATCGTGGGTGCGAGCGGGCCAATGCCCGCGTGCGGGACCACTACAGTTAGGTCCGGCTTTTCTGGCGCCTTAACTGCGCGACTCATGGATACGGCCTACTTCCACGCCGGCTGTCGCGAGAGTACGCCTCACTGCGCTCGTATGAACCTTCGCCCGGTCGATGGCGTTGTGGGCCGGATCCGCCTGCCGCGTCATAGTCGCCTAGCTCGCCCGCTTCGTCCATAGCGCGCACGTATGGCGCCACGTGTGGATACGCGGTTTCGTGAGGATGCGCGTATGGGCCCGTATTCCGTTGACGTGCGGGTGGGACAACGTCCCCTCGCGTCATGAATGACGCCTCCGCTGACGAGCCAAAGGCCTCAAGTCCGGGACCGGGCGACAAGTCGTTGTTCGGCTCGAGCACACGCCACGTGTCGCCGGGCCTTGCAGGCCCCGGCAATAGCTCGAGGTCGGAAATCCCGACGCGCATGACGGCGAACGGCGCATCGTGCTGACGCCAAGTCCCTCCCGTGGCCGTGGTGCCCTCCAGTTGGGCAACTAGTTCGCGTCCACCAGCTCCGAGGAGCACAACTCGAAGCCGGTACACGACTCCCTCTGGCGAATCGATAAAGACAACCACGCCGTCGTCAGCTGATCGAGCGCTCACGCGAAACATGTGCTTTTTTCTCCACCAAAGGATTGGCCCGCGAGACTATCTTCGGGCCACGAGGGGATGCTTCGTCGATCCCATGTAGCCGCCGGGCCGCTTGTCAGCGAGGCAGAGCCTCTCTGCGTCGCGCGCTCACCGATGCTTACCGAATGTCATCGTTAGGGATGTCAGGTACCTAGGTAGGACTATAGCCGTCCGCGGGCGTGTCGCCGTCCCGGGGCATGTGATCGACATCGGCCCGTGATAGGCGCTCGATTCTCTCTCCTTGGGCCCGAGCCTCTTGCCTGCCCTTCCCGCCGCCTCCAGTACGTCCATCCAACGGCGAGCGGCAGAGGTTGGGGCCCTCCTTCGATTTGCAGACGGGCTTTCCTGCCGTGCACGTCACTTACTCTCGCGTTGCTCTCTTGGCCACTACCCATCGAAGGGCACCCACGTGGCGCGACGTACCTTAGCTCGACGCTGACACTATAGCCGCTATTTCCTAAGCGCTCGGCCGCATCGGAGCGGCGTGTCAATCCTCTTGCGAGCGGACTCTTCCCGAGTAGACGTTCATGAGCTTGCGTATGGATTCCACGCTCACTGAGGCGGCCGCGGTGCAAAGCGCGCCGCGATGATCGGATGCACCTCCCAGCACGTCGTGGCATGCATACCCTGCTTGCCGCGGGCATCGCAGTTGGGCGAGTGGTGGGCGTCCATGAATAACTGTCCCACTACCTCCACGTACGCTGAGCCAATCTTCGAGCCCTTCCCGCCGGCCGGCTCCTTGCCCTTTAGGATCTTGGAAAGCAGGAAGGCTCGTACAGCGGTAGCGCTGTCCCGAAGCTCTGGGGACTTCTCGAAGTTCGCCTTCGGATTCGGCACCTCTACGATCACCGTGCCGTCTACGCCCGAGTTGGTAGGGGTGAGTTGGATGTGGTAGTCGCAATCGGGGTCGGTGGCTATGAGGCGAATCCAGCCGGATACCCGAACGAGCGATCCTTCCTTCAGGCCATTCCCAAGATCGTCTGGGTAGCGCGTATCGCTTTCCTTGCCACCGCTCAGGTCCGGGTCCGGGAGGGCGGTGATCTCCTCAAGAGTGACGGCGATCGGCTTATTGCGGTTCGCGGGGAGCGAAGTCTTGACGGTCCAACGGCTCACTCCGGGCTTGACGCATTGCCCGTGTGCGAGAGCGGCATGAACGAGGAGCACAGCTAGAGCGAGGCGGCGCATGGCAGTGTCCGGCGCGAGTGGTCTGCTGCAACATCGCAATCGTGTCCGCCCAACATGCAACACGCTGGACCAAAATGCACGCTTAAGAAATCTTAAGGCATGCGTTTGCCATCCGTGCGGAGGCACTTCCGTACACGACGCTGAGAATTCTCTAAGAATTCGAAGGCAATCGTCAGGGACTCTTGCGTCTCCGTACATGGTGAGGTACCCTCGCGAGTACCTTGGGGTGCCTCTCTGCCAGCAATGCTTCGACCGTCAGTCTGCAGTGCAGTGTAGCGCAGCGAGCGATGGCCGCCATGCCGCTGCTTATCGGAGAGGGCGCTTGTCGTTCCACGCCAGCCACTGAGTAGGTAAGAGTGAAGCGACTCGCCATTTGCGCTGACGGCACCTGGAACGTTCGGGACCAGGTTGACAAGACCACCGGCCTCCGGCGTCCCACGAACGTGACCAAGGTGGCGAGGGCCATCCTCACGCGAGGAGGTGCAGGCGATACGGCAGTGACTCAGATCGTCGTTTATCACGAGGGCATCGGCACGGGAAGTGGCCTCGATAAGTACACGGGCGGTGCCTTCGGCGATGGCATCGAGGCTAATATCCGCGACCTGTACCGCTCGATCGTCTACAACTTTGACGCGGGCGATGAGCTCTTCTTCTTCGGCTTCAGCCGAGGCGCGTTCACCGTGCGGGCGCTCATCGGGTTCATGAACGCGGTCGGCATTCTTCAGAAGGGCGATGACTACTGGCTCCCCGAACTGTACGGCTGCTACCAGCAGGGCAAGAGACCGGGATCACCCGAGTGGGCTAATGCCATGCGTGGTCTTGAGCACCCAGTGTTGCCCTGCCCCTCAATCAAGTTCGTGGGTGTATGGGATACGGTTGGAGCACTCGGCGCGCCCGGCTTTCTCGGACAGCTACTCAAGCGGGACAAGTATGCCTACCTCGACGTCTCCTTGAACGAGCATATCGAACACGCCTATCAGGCCCTTGCTGTCAACGAGCGTCGAAAGCCGTTTGCGCCGAGTATCTGGGTGCGCCCCAATGGATGGGACGGCACGATCGAGCAGGCTTGGTTCCCCGGCTTCCATTCTGACGTTGGCGGCGGAGAGCATCGGGACGGGCTCGCCAATCAAGCGCTCCATTGGATCGTCGACAGAGCCGAGAAACACGGGCTCGCCTTCGACGGCGAGTTTCTGAGCTACTATAAGCCGTGCTACAACGGTGACATGCACGACTCGATGTCCAACATGTATCGCGTACTCGGCCCAATCGACCGGACCATGGGTCTAGGAGCCGCTGAACTACCTCATACATGTGCGGTCGATAGAATGAATGATCCGACCTGTCAGTACTCTCACGAAGGCTTGACGCAGCTGATTGCTGCGCACCCGGGGCAGATGTACGAGACGACTCGGCTGCCAACTCGATCCACCTGCTAAACGAACAGAGTCACTGGCTTGGCATCGCTCTCACCAGTCCTCCGCCGAGCGCCCGGTATCAGTTCAACTAATGGTGCAGTCTAGGCACTCTAGCGCCTGGCCCGGCGTTGAAATGATGCGGGCATCGCCCGGCCAGGCGACTAGGATGCCCGCATGTGCTTCATTCGCGCACCGCCTCGAACTCGCCGGCGTGGGGCCGGCGCCTAGCGTTCGCTGTGACCGCGCTAACGAGCAACGCGAGCACCGGTAGCTCAGCGATCGGCACGAGCACCGCTGCCGAAGACTCGTCCATGGCTCCGGGACCATGACGCGCCAGCTCAAGCAAGGCGAGCCCGCTGTTATCCTCAGGCACTGTCACAACGCCTGACCACCAGGCGCCGGTGTCGACCTGGACGCTCGCCAGTGTTGTCAACTGTGATGGCTCGGCTTCGAGAATGCGCGCCTGAGACATAAAAACTCCTCTGGATTCGGATGGAGCTCTAGTCTGTTCGTTGCGCGGCCGTTACGCCGTCACGTGGTGGGCAACGAAAGTTCGGTGTTGGCGCCATTCGCTGAAATCCACGAGAGCCCCTCTACAAAAAAAGGGCCGGCACGTGTGCCGACCCTTTCAATTAATTAGTAATCACGCGTGGGACGAGAACTACGCGCCGTTCTCGTCCAATTGCTGTTTGCGAAGTTCTGTGGCGATGATGTGCGTGGCCCGGTTTATGACGACCAAGAGCTGAAGAGCCTTTCGCACCGATGGGAGTATGCTCTTCACAATGTGCTTCCTCGTCTTCACGATCTCCTTGTACGCTTTGCGAGCATTCTTGGGGCAGTCGCAAGTGCCCGTGTGTTTTCTTTTTGGCATGAAAGCATTCTCTGCCATTCAACGCTCGAGTCAGAGAGTGTCTTTCATGCCGGAGGTGACAAGGGTGCTTCACCAAGTCAAGCTACGGCCTCTTTGCCTTGAGTGCATTGAGGAGGGCACAGATCGCGACAGCCTGCTTCTCGGCGTCTTCCTGAGTGCGTTTCGTTCGTGTGCCATAGTAGACGCAGTGAACAAAACCACTGCGACTATGCCGGACGTTGATGGCGCGGTTCGCAATGTTCGGGACAACCTTCCGCGAACCGCGCCCAGATTCGTGCAGTCTAGGTACGCAGCTTGGCGGGCAACATGATCATTTGACGGTTTCAGGATTACCTTCCGCAGCTTCAGAGTGAGGAAGGGCTCGTTCAAGATATTCTAGCGGTCAGCTGGGCATAAGCAGCCCTCGGCCTGTGGCGTACGGTGTGCTTCATCCGGCACGATCGGCACCCTTACCCCTTCGTTGAGACTCGATAGACTGGAGCTGGAAGGAAAGGCGCGATTGGACCCTCGCTTCTCCTTCCAGACGCCGCGCCGGAACCGATACACGGTTCTTGCGCGGCGTCTTTTTGTGCAAGTAGAACGGGACATTGCTCGGACTCATGCCGCCTCCGGCATGAGTTGCTCCCTTCGAGGCTTTCACGCCCTTTGATAGGGTAGACCTGGACTGCGACGGCCCCGCCGTCTCGCAGCCGATCTTTCACCAAACGCAAGCCGCACTCGCCCCGAGTCATTTCGGTGCTCGGTGCGGCTTCTCGTTACCCATCCCGGAGGAAGCTATGTATGAGTACCAACCGCCGAGCAAACGCAAGCGGGGAGTGAGGTTCGCTCGCCCTGAAGTACGAAGGGAGATCCATCTCAAGGGAAATGTCGTGACGCTACTCGAACCGGCTCTTCGAGAGCTGGTCACCGTCGCCACCGGGGAAGTGTTCACCTCGGTCCATGCGGACAGTTTCGAGGCGGCGAGGGTCGCACTGGAGGATCTGAACGTCGCCGCAGTGCTCGTCTCACCAGCGGCCCTAGGCCAGGCGCAGACGAGTGATCTCGCGAGACTCCTCGCACGGCATCCGGGCGTGCTTCCTGTGGCCGTGATACAGCGTCACGGACCCGGGATCAGTGAACGAATCCTTGCCCTCGGACGCTGTGGTGTCAGCAAGGTGGTTGACCTCGATTCGTCGAGCGGATGCAATCTCTTGCGGGCAACCATTGAGGAGAGCGGTGGGGTCCTCACCAGGCGAATCGCATGCGCCTTGGAAGGAGAGCTCAGAGTTGCCAGTGACGCGTCCCGAAAACTCTTCTCGCTTCTCATCCGGTACGCTCCAACCCATCCGACCGTCGGCGAGTTTGCCGAGATTCTTGGAACGAACGCAAACACCCTCAGTTCGCGCTTCTACCGCGCTGGCCTCCCCTCACCGAAGCAGTATGTAGCGCACATGCGCCTGCTGTATGCCGCCGCCTATCTCGAGTCGCCTGCCCTGTCGATCGGAGGCGTGGCGCATCGTCTGGAGTATTCCTCGCCGCAAAGCTTTTCACGACACGTTCGCACGGAACTCGGCATGACAGCGAGTGCATTCCGAGATCGCGGGTTTGAAGCGATGCGTGAGGACTATGTTGCCCGTCTGATAAGAAACCACACGGATGCCCTGGGACGGTTTGATCCGTTCGGCGCAGAGCAGCATCGACCATAGAGCCTTATGCCAGCGAGAAGTCGCTGGCTTTTTTCTATGTTTGTTCGTCGCTGGCCGGCACGCACTCCGCTTCCAGGCGCTGGACGATTTCTCGTAGGCGTTTGGCCTGGACGGCCGATCGTGCGTCTTGGCGAACGTATTGGACAAGCAGCCGCAGGGCAGCGTCTACATCCGCCTTCGAGACGTCTGGGCGGGAGACGCCCTCTTTCTGTGCCGCAACATACCAGGCCACAAGCTTCCCACGTGTGGCCGGATGCGGAGAGCTCCCGTTTAGGAGGACATGCAGTCCACTCGGACTCATGCCGATCTCCTCCGCCACAGCGCGAATCGAGGTCTCATCGACGCGCCGTCGGACAGCCTCCCGCAAGGATTTGATACTAAACGTCCCCTTACTCGGCATTGACGGCCGCGAAGGGGGTTCTTACGTTGTGTCCGTTATTTTGTCCGTTTCTAGCTGGAGTACACTGGTGAGGTTAGCCGCAAGACCGCCTCTCGCGCAATCGGCCGCTGACCCTTGCCGTTGCGCCCCCTCTCTTTCCCACCGAGGAAAAATCACATGACTCGACGAGTTTTTACCGTGCTTGCCCTCATTCTAGCCGTCGCTCTTGGCTGCAGCCTATCCGTCAAGCCGGCGACGGCGGCGAGACCCGTGGCCGCCGGCTCCATGGAGCGCGCCATGAGAGCAGCCGTGGCTGCGGCATCGGCGACTAACTGGGTGACGAAAACCGTCTCCCCGGAGACCGGCTACATCCTCGCCGAGCGCGAGGAGCGTGTGACAGGCCGCGGAGATCGGCCGGATGCCTACAAGCTCGAGGTGACGATCCCGTCGGGCGGCGCGGGATCGATAAGCGTGAAGGTGACTCCACCTCCCGGAATCATGGGCGGTGAAAGTCCCTCGAGCATGGTGGCGAAGTTCCTTGATGCTTTCGAACAGGCGCTGCGCAAATGAGCCGCCAACTGATTCTGTCTCGCCACGAGCGGCGCTGGCGTCCGGCGGCGATGGTCAGCATGGCCGCCATTCTATTCCTCATCACCGCCTGCGGCGGCTCGTCCGACGGTCCCACGGGATCGAGCGGAGGGCACGTCCTGATGATCGATGTATCGCTAATCAGCAGCACGAGCCCTACGCCGATTCAAGGAGCGGAGCTCCTCGTTGACGATGCCCGGGTTGGGCAGGCCTTTGCCAGCACGGCGGGCAGTGAGAACGTGCGTCTCGCTCAGGACATCACTTTTGCAAGTGCCGGTAGCCATCGAGTAGCTGTTCGTGTCACGCAACAGCGCTTCACTTCCGTGATCTACAACATCGTCGGTATGGCGGTAGCCAGTAATGCAGGGGCTGGAGCCGTCGTTTCGAAGGCTTTTCCGACGACTGCCACCCTGAAGGCTGGCGAGCAGGTGGAAATCACCGTGAACGTGCCGTAAAGGGTGCCCAGAGTGACGCAAATGGCCGCCTTCAGTTCGTCGGCCTGATCCTGCACAATCGCTCGTATGAGCGACAATCCGCACGACCGCATCACCTACATAGGCAAGACGAACCACCGCAACGCCGGCATTCTCTTCGGCATACGAGAGAGGGACCGGCGTTCGCATTTCTATATCGTAGGAAAGACGGGCACCGGAAAGTCCCATCTCATCCGGAACATGATCACGCAGGACATTGCGGCGGGAAGTGGCTGCGCCCTCTTCGATCCTCACGGGGACCTCGTAGCGAGCGTTCGAGAGCTCGTACCGCCAGAACGAGCAGTCGATCTCCTCTACCTCGATCTCCCGGACCCTGCCCTCCATTGGCGATTTAACCCATTTGCAGGCGTGAAGAAGGACAATCGCGCGCTCGCTGCGGCTGGATTGGTAGAGGTGTTCAAGAAGCTCTGGCCGGATGATTGGGGTCCAAGGCTCGAGCACCTCCTCAGGAACGTCGTCTTCACCCTTCTCGAGATCCCCGGTGGCACTCTCGCGGACATCCCGGCGCTCCTCACCGATCGCGATCACCGCCGTGGCGTGGTGGCGCGTCTCGAGAATCCGGTTGTCCGAGACTTCTGGTTCGAGGAGTACGAGAAATACTCGCCTGCCTTCAGGGCGGTGATCGTAGCACCGCTTCAGAACAAGCTCGGTGCGCTGCTCACAGACCCCACCCTGCACCGCTTCCTTACCGAGCGAGGCAATCCCATCGACCTTCGCCGCGTCATGGATGACGGGAAGATCCTTCTCGTAAACCTGGACAAGGGCAAGATCGGCGAAGGGCCCGCCATGACCATTGGCTCCTTCCTTCTCTCGCATATCGCTCTTGCCGGCATCTCGCGCAGCGCGGTTCCCGAGGAGGAGCGGTGGGACTTCTTCGTCTACTTGGATGAATTCCAGACCTTCACGACGCACTCGCTCGCGAACATGCTCTCAGAGCTTCGCAAGTATCGGGTGTCGCTCGTCCTCGCTCATCAGCATCTCTCTCAGCTTGAGCCAGAAATTCGCGATGCGGTGTTCGGGAACGCCGGAAGCCTGCTTGCCTTT
This sequence comes from Gemmatimonadetes bacterium 2013_60CM_65_52, assembly GCA_002215645.1. GTDB lineage: Bacteria > Gemmatimonadota > Gemmatimonadetes > Gemmatimonadales > Gemmatimonadaceae > AG11. The sequence continues at coordinate 26,426 of NGFI01000002.1, forward strand.
CGGGTAGGAGCGGACGATGCACGGTACTTAGCGCGGGAGTTCGCGCCGGTGTTCGCAGCGGCGGATCTGGTCGGGCTGCCTCGATACCATCTGTATCTCCGTCTTCAGATAGACGGCGAGCAGTCCAAGCCCTTTTCAGCGAGCACTCTCTCTGAGACCTCCGAGCGACCTCTTGCGCTTGAAATAGGCGTTCATACCTTCCGGCTTGGACAGTTGTAACTCCTGATACAATTGTCGCTTAAGAAATTCTAAGAATGGCCGACCCGCTCGCCTCTTTCACTAGCCACCTTCAGTCACAGGGAGCAGCTCGATCGCGCGTTCAGGAGAGATCATTTCGGGCTGGCATCCACGTTCTTCCTGATTTCACCACGTCGAGCCTCGATTTCTATGCCTCAGTCGAGAACACGTTTCGAGCCAAGGAGAATCCGGCGCTGCGAGTGGAACGTGTCGATTGAATGAGGAGGAACATCTTCGCAAGCGAGCCATCGCAGATGTGATGTTTAGGAGCCGTTCGGAGGATGAGGGATGGGGTATGATCGATGTTCCTGTCGTGGCATATCCATACGACCGCTCATCGGTCAATCTCGCTTAGTCGATCTTCTTCAGGTCCAACCAGAGCCGTGACATACTCCGCACCTCACCCTGCCGGACCCGTGACAGTTTTTGCACTGCACCGTGCCCGTTCTGAATAAACTGCCGTCCGACACTCTCCCTTTGCCATCACATTGCGGACAATTCACGGAACCACGCTCATGGCACGTCTTGCAAGCGCCCATTAGTACGCTCCTGTTGTCGATAGATCGCTTCTCAGAACTACTGTTCCGCTGACCCGATCGCAAGAGTTGTCCGGCGACCATTTCCGAGGCTGGCTATCAATGAATCACAAGCGACTTCAGCACCTTTATTTAGAAGCCGGCTTGCCGGATGAATTCTTCGAGGTCGTCAATGAGCGAGCCTGCAGGGTCATGTTTCCTGTGATGATCAACGGCGAGCTACGGCCAGCCAAGCTCACGCTCCTTCAACGCGCGGAGACACCGCGTGGTAACGCGGTGATTTCCATTGGCTGTACCCTCCTCGAAGTGAAGGAGCAAGACAAACGTGCTACGCAATTGTTTCGCCGTCTCTTATGGCGCAACCAGGAGTGTTCTCTCGCTCGTTGGTCTGCCATGGAGAACACCAAGTCCGACGGTATTCTCGTGAATCCCAGTGCCACTTTCGTCGAAACCGAGTGCGACGGTGTTCAGTTTCTGAACTTGATTGGCGCTGTGGCGCAAGAGTGGGCAGGCTTCTCGGTTCAGTATCAGGCGGTCTTCGAACCAGTGGCCCCGATTGGCGACGGCGGACTTTGGCTTGAAGATCCAGGTGAAGCCGAGAGTCGCCTGTTTCCAATTGTTAGTCAGTGGGGCCGCGAGATTGGCCTTCCGGATGTGCGTGAGATCGAGCGCGGAAACGTTCAGGTCCTCTTTCCGGTCATGAGCGAAGGTGAGATTGACCATGTCCCGGTAACTGTCATCACTGGCGGGCAGACTAACACTGGGCAATCCGTTGTACATTTAGTATCCAGCAAGCTTGAAATCCCCGCCGACTGGCACCTTTTGGATCGCCTTTGTTTCCACGCGATGGCTGCGAGCATGAACGCGACCGAGGCAAAATGGTGCGGTCGGCCGAAGCGCACAGATCATAGCACCTATCAGTTCTTGACCGTTGCGTCGCTCTTCCTTGACACGAGTTCGACCGATCAGTTTTTCAGCGCGGGAGCGTCCCTGACGGCACTTCACGCCACTATGCCGAGTTTGGTGGAGAACGTCCAGGAAGAAGCGAACTAAAATGCGTTTTCTTCATTCCTGCTATTGGGAAAATCCCCACGACCCGCAGCCTTGGGCCGGCGAACCAAGGACATTCTCATGATAGTACTCAGACGCGCCCGCGTCATACGCGTGACGGTGCCGCAGTGCATGCTCGCAATCATGCTGGTTGGTGTCAGCGCTTGCGATGTTCCGAGCGCCCCGCACACGGGTGCGTCCCCAACGCGCGTCACGCCGCCTCAGGCCGCGACAACGGTCAGCTCGGCGTTCGTGAGCTCGTACGTCGCGCAGCCAGGCACAATGCCGCTTGTCGCGATTTTGGGAACCCAGACGTTGGAATCGCCGACAAAGTTCGCCGTCGTCTTTGTTCATGGCTGGAGCCCAAACGTTACGGACGACCCGCAGACATACATTGACGCGCAGGGAGCAGGCAAACTCCCCGGCGACGCCTATTTCCAGCCACTCGATGGAGCGATTCAAACCGCTTTTAGCCAGACGCCGCTCTATAGCTTTGAATATCAATCGAACATCGAATACGGGCGGTCGGGGGATTCGCTGTTCTATGTATTGGACTCTCTGGTCTCCCGCGGCCATGTCGCCGGTGTAATCATAGTAGCTCACAGCATGGGCGGGTTGATCGCGGATTGGGCGATCGACAGGCTCGCCAAACATGAGTCCCACGCCGTGCGCGCACTCATTTCACTAGGCACGCCACACCGAGGTACGCACGCTGCGCTTCTTCCAACAACTTTCTGGGGGGGTCTGCTTTGCTATGGTGTTGAAGGTAAGCTCGCGGTAACGCCAGGGCTTTGCACCGCCGGTGGTCAGAGCCTGGGCTGGGTATATCCCCTCCGCACGCCAGTACCGATTTACGCGCATGCCGGCAACTTCGACTATCAGAACTATTTTCCCCTGCCCCTCTATGGACTCACTGGAGGCGCGCTATGCTTCATGAATCAGAGCGCGTACCCGGAGGACTGCGTGAACGACGGCATCGTACCCTTGTTTTCGGCGCTCCCGGGCTTCGCTTCGCAGGTGGCTGGTATCGCGTATCCAAGATGGAATCATAGCGATCTCCAGCAGGGATATCACATTACCTATGTTGGCGGCGGCCGTGGTTCACACCAAACTCCGGTCTTTGACTATTCGCTCACCACGAATGTCATCAGCGAACTGACCTCTCTCCTTGTCGTGCCGCAGCGGTTGACTTTCCTCCAGCAGCCTACTTCTGGGATTGCGACTCAGCCCATCGCACCAGCCATTAGCGTCGCCGCAACCGATGGCGTTGGCGCCATCGCCGGGTCGTTCAATGGCTATGTGACTCTGCGCCTGCTCACCGATCCAACGGGGCAGGCGGCGCTCCGGGGCGTGCTTACACAGAGAGCGGTACAGGGAGTCGCCACTTTTCCAGGGATCAACCTATCTCGATCTGGTGCTGGATTTGTGTTGCAAGCCGCGTCCGGAGTCGGGAGCACTGCCAGTAATCCATTCAATCGATTAAACGTGAGGTCGCTCGTCGCGACGTCGGGCGACGGCCAGACGGCGCCTGCTGGAGGGACGCTGCCGCTGCCTGTTGTTGCCACCGTACTCGCTGAGCAGGGGCTTCCAGTCGTGGGGGTGAGCGTAACGTTTGCTATCACGTCTCCTGGCGGCTCCGTGTCAATCGCGTCGGTGCTGACGGATCAAATTGGTCAGGCGTCCACAACATGGACACTCGGGCAACAGGTCGGTCAGCAAAGCCTCGGCGCTACCGTCTCCGGCACTCCGTTGGCGACTGTGACATTTACCGCGTCTGCGACGGGCGCGACTCCTCCTCCACTCCCTTTCCAACAGCAAGGTCAGAAGCTGGTCTCAGCTGCTGGCGCTGGAGGTCAGGGTCGTGCGCTCGCCCTCTCTGCCGATGGCAATACCGCCGTCGTCGGCGGTTATGAAGGCGCACTAGTATGGACCAGGTATGCAGGTCAGTGGGCCCAACAGGGTGGATTGCTATTTGGGTCGGGCGCCGTAGGAAGCGCCTATCAAGGCTACTCCGTCTCCCTTTCTGCCGACGGGAACACGGCATTGATTGGAGGTCCTACTGACAGCTCGACGGCACCAAGCAGTACCGGTGCTGTCTGGGTATGGACCAGAACTGGAGGTTTGTGGACCCAGCAGGGTCCGAAGCTGGTAGGCTCTGGCGCCGTTGGGACTACGGTTCAACAAGGGATTTCGGCCGCAATCTCCGGCGACGGCAACACGGCGATCATTGGCGGTCCGTTTGACAACAATGGAACTGGGGCAGTATGGGTCTGGACTAGAGCTGGAGGCGTCTGGACGCAGCAGGGTTCCAAGCTGGTCGCATCCGGTACGGACGGAGCCTATGTCCAGCAGGGCTACTCGGTTGCCATCTCAAGTGACGGCAATACGGCGATCATTGGCGGGCCTGCCGACCAAAGCGGCGTTGGAGCTGCTTGGGCATGGACGCGTGTCGGAGGAGTCTGGAGCCAGCAAGGACCTAAGCTGGTTGGCCCCGACGCTGTCGGTTCAGCTAGTCAGGGGACCTCCGTCTCGCTATCGGCTGACGGCAATACGGCGATCGTCGGAGGGGACAAAGACAGTAGCCCGGCGTACTCAGGTTGGGGAGTTGGGGCTGCTTGGATTTGGTCGCGTCTTGCCGGAGCTTGGACTCAGCAGGGGCCGAAGTTGGTCGGTGCGCCGGTGGGTGGTGGTTTTCAGGGGCGCTCCGTCTCGATTTCTGCTAATGGCAATTCAGCTGTAGTCGGAGGAGATAACGGAGCCTGGGCTTGGACCAGAGCGGGCGGCGCCTGGACACAACTAGGAGGGATGTTGTTAGGCTCGGGCATGCTCGGCAACGCTCATCAAGGAACTGCCGTCTCGATTTCGGGCGACACTCAAACGGCGATGTTGGGAGGGTCTAACGACAATGGTGGTATCGGAGCCACATGGGTCTTTGTGGCAGGTTCAGGTTCAATAGGTTCGGCTCTGGTAGGTACCGTTCCGAAGCCATGACTGCTCACGAACTTGCAACGTCCGGCATTTCGCAATCAATAGTCTAGAGGGCCCAGCCTGAGGCTAGGCAAGGTCACATCCCATATCGGAAGGATTAGGGCTTCTTAAGTTCGTCCCTCTCGCGCTGAGAATTCTCTAAGAATTCATGTGGTTTATTGCGACGTTTGCGCCCTCGGTATCCTCGGCGCCGCTTCTTGAGTGTTTTCTTAGATTGGACGAATGAGCCGGCGGCATGCAGACTTGGGGGCAACCATCTCCCACTAAGCCATGCCCGCCACGAGCGACATCGTCTCCCATTGGCATCATTCCGTAGAAGGACTGAGCACCTCTTCGCTCGATTTCTACACCGCCCTTGAGCGCGCGCTGAAGAGCAAGGAAGCTCCAGTGCGCACGGAGCGCATTCAACTTGGAGAGGGCGGCGTCCTGTCTGCCAAGCGCACCTATCTGCGTGTTTCCTACGAGCGCCTCGTCTTCGATATCGGTGCGACACCGTTCGGCAAGGATTTCTTCTTCAGCTGGTGGCTCGGCAGACGCACGCCGGACTTCGGCGCCATGGTGGGCTGTGCGGTTCTCATCGCTCTTCCGGTCGTGCTCTTGATATTCATGAAAGTCGCTGGTGCGTTCGTCGGCCTCATTCTCTTTGCCGGCATTCTGGCGGGTGCCTTCCTGTACATGCAGCAGGGAGGCCGAATCGGAGACACCAGCATGGAAGACATCGTGCTCGCGGTGCCCATCCTTGGTCCGCTCTACCTGCGCTTCTTCAAACCGGTGACGTACTACTCAGAGGACACGCGCATCATGTTTGAGGAAACGGTCCATCGCGTAGTCAAGGATGTCGTTGGTGGTATCCTCACGGTGAACAACCTGCGGCCACTCACGCCGGAAGAGGCGCTGCCGAAAGACCACAAGGCAGGACGATAGCCGCCCGAGTCCGGCCACTCCGAATGCAGCAGGACGTCCTGCTTAGCCGTTTCGACGAATGGGAGACGCGCATGCGGGCGTGTCCGCCTTGGCCCGAGCGCGTCGAGCTTGAGCCGCCGTTCGAGCCGCTCGTCGCCGAACGCCGGGTGCGAGTGGGCATTGTGGACGACGCACGGTCTCCCGGCCTTCTTGATCGGCTCTTCGGCAAAAGCTCTGAAAGACCGACGGGCGAGGTAGCTAGCGAAGAGCTCATCGCCTCGCCGCGCGTGAGTCGAGGCCCGATTTCGGAGCTTCAACTCCTCCTGCCGGAAGGGTTCGTGATCAAGACTGGCATGGCCAGCCGCCTACTAGCTTCGCTCCAGAACCTCGAGGACCCGCTCGGTTTTGAGCTTGTGGGGACGTCGGAGCATGTGGTGACCCAGCTCTCGTGCTCCGTAAGCGATCGGCCCACGGTCCAAGCTTCACTCCGTGCCTTCTTCCCAGAGCTGAAGGTGCGTGAGCGAGCAGACTATCTACGCACTGAATGGGAGGGCGAGGAGCGCTACGGCGTCATCCTTGGTTTTGGGCTTCGTGAGCGGGTGTTCAGACAGCTCGCCACCGAAGACAAGCTGGACTTTGACCCCCTCATCGGTGTCATCGGCTGCCTCAACGCGCTTTCCGAGGGCGAGCTTGCTCTTGTTCAGGTTCTATTTCATCCCGCAAGACGGCCGTGGGGACGTGAACTCGAGGACTTCGCCTCGAAGATCGACGATGTCGATCACGTCCTTCCACAGGTTCGAGAGAAGTTCTCCGATCCCATGTACGCTGCGGCGATCCGCGTGGCTGCGCTCGGGCGACGCGAGGAGGAAGCTGTCAGCCGTGCAAACAGTCTAGCGGCCGCTATTCACGCAGCCACTCGCTCGAAGTACAACGAGCTCGAATTGCTATCACCGGCCGATCACTCCTTTGAGGTGGAAGCAGAAGATATTCTCACTAGGGAGGCGCATCGGAGCGGCATGCTCCTCTCTCTTCGTGAACTGCTCACCCTTGTCCATCCGCCGTCTGCTGCGGTCCGTTCCGAACGCTTGACTCGGCAGCGTGGACGAACGAAGGCAGCTCCTCTTGGGACGGTCGGGCATGAACTCGTGCTGGGCGTCAACGAGCACGATGGCGAGGAGCGAGTGGTCTCACTCTCCGTCTCTGAGCGCCTCCGCCACACCTACGTGATCGGCGCGTCTGGCACGGGCAAGAGTACGCTCCTCCTCTCGATGGCCATCCAGGACATCGAAGCCGGGAACGGCTTCGCAGTCCTCGATCCGCACGGAGATCTCGTCGATGACATCCTCGCGCGTATTCCTCCGGAGCGTGTCCGCGATGTGATCCTCTTTGATCCGGCCGATGAAGCGTTTCCGATAGGATTCAACATCCTTTCCGCGCATTCGGAGCTTGAGAAGACGCTTCTGTCCTCAGACCTCGTGGCCGTCTTTCGCCGTCTCTCGACGACCTTCGGCGATCAGATGGTGACGGTCCTCGGGAATGCAATCCTCGCGTTCCTCGAATCGACTGAAGGCGGGACCCTGCTTGATCTGCGGAATTTCTTCGTGGACCGGGCCTTCCGCGCTCGTTTCCTCGAGACCGTTCAAGATCCAGAGGTGATTCACTACTGGGAGCAGGAGTTTCCGCTTCTCAAAGGCTCCCCGCAGGCGCCTCTCCTTACTCGCCTCAACACTTTCCTGCGGCCGAAGCTCATTCGGCACATGGTAGTGCAGCGAGAGGATCGGTTGAACCTCCGCACCATCATGGACGGCAAGAAGATCCTCCTTGCTAGACTCTCTCACGGAGCGATCGGTGAGGAGAACGCGCACCTCCTTGGCTCACTCCTCGTGGCGAAGATCGCGCAGGCAGCCATGAGCCGGCAGGATGAAGATGCGGCCAGGCGCGTGCCGTTCTTTCTCTATATCGACGAATTCCACCACTTCGTCACACCCTCCATCTCCTCCATTCTCTCGGGCGCGCGAAAGTACGGACTCGGTCTCGTCTTGGCTCATCAGGAGATGAGACAGCTCAAAGCGAGAAGCGAAGAGGTCATGAGCGCTGTCCTCGGGAACGCGTTCACCCGCATCGCCTTCCGGTTGGGAGACCAGGACGCTCGCACGCTTGCTGATGGACTCTCCTTCTTCGAGGCGAGTGATCTCCAGAACCTCGGCATCGGAGAGGCCATCGCACGCATCGAACGACCGGACTTCGATTTTAATCTGCGTACCCGCCCTGTTCACGCCATGAGCGACAGGTTCGCCTCGGCGCGCCGCGAGACCGTGCTTGATGCCTCGCGGGCGGCCTATGGAACGCCGAAGGCGGAGGTGGAGACCAGGCTGCAATCGGCTCGAGAAGGATCGACGCAACGCAGCCAGAGCTCACCAAGCCCCACTGTGCCATCCACCTCCATTGTGGCCGACGCCACGCCGGTGAAGCGACAGACCAAAGCGCCGCTTCCAGGCAGGGGCGGTCCGCAGCACAAGTACATGCAATCTCTGGTGAAGAAGCTCGCCGAGGATCGAGGCTTCGGGGTCTCGCTCGAGAAGACGGTCCTCGATGGCCACGGATACGTGGATGTCGCGCTTGAGCGAGAGGGGATGTCCGTCGCCTGCGAAATCTCCGTGACGACTCGCGTGGCTCACGAAATCGGGAACCTCTCTAAGTGCCTTGCCGCCGGTTTCAACTATGCCGTCCTCATCTCGACGGATGAACGTGCGCTCGCCGCGGCCTCTGGTGGATTCGCCCCACCGGATGAGCGCATCCGTCTCCTGACGCCCGACGCCCTCATCGCCTTCCTCGACGAACTATCAGGGCACGTCCCGAAGGCAGCGCCTCCAAGAAAGCAGGGCAATCAGGGCAAGCTCGCTTTCGAGAGACCCGCGGATGGCGAGCAGTCGAAACGTCTCCTCGGCACAGCGGAAGCGGCGGATTATATCGGCCTAGCCGTTCAGACGCTCGCCAAGATGCGAGTCTCCGGAGAATCGCCGCCCTTCTACAAACTCGGCCGCCAAGTCCTCTACGACCGTTCTGACTTGGACGAATGGGTTTCCGCGCGTAAGCGGCGCTCGACTTCGGACAGCGGTCGTTCGTAATAGGCGCGCACCAGAGTCGCTTGCGCCGTGACATCACGCTCCCTCCACACAGGAGTATGAAAGAATGCGCCCTTGGATTTTCGGGCTCGTGGCCTCCTTCGCGATTGCGGGCTGCTCACGAGGAACGGGGTCTGAATATTATCCGCCGCTCAAGTCCGGCTCTCAACTGAGATACGTCGGGCAGTATACCGGTACGTTTGGAGCTGTTCAGCGCACTGAGATGGTGACACGAGTCGAGGACGAAGAGCGCATCAATGACCACGCCTACTGGAGGGTTGTCACGGTCGTCACTGGCATGCCAGATATGACACCGCAGGTCACCTACGCGCGCTTTGACTCGGCCGGCATGCACTTGATAGATGGCGCCCACCGTGCATTCGGCGAATACCTCGACGTTCCGTTTCCTGTCGCCGTCGGCACGAGCTGGATAGTCTCGCGCGACCGGGACACAACGCTATTCTCAGCGGTGGGAATCGAATCAGTGGAGACGCTCGCGAAGAGGTTCGACGACTGCCTGAAGATTCACTTCACGAGCTGGGGACAGAGCGGAGCAATCAACGGGGATAGCTATCGTGCCCGCGGCATCGGCGAGGTGAAGGTCGCGATGCACATTGGAAACATTCCGTTTGAGTACACGCTCGCATCCGAAAAGTAGGTGCACACATCCGCCCGCGTGCCTACACGGAGCTTACATTCAAGGACATACTGCCTCGGATCGTTCCGATGCGACTCTTCGTGTCCTGTTGACACTCTTGGCCTTACGACACTGAGATGGCTACGTATCGCCGGCATAAATCAACGCCGATCCACGCAGACGTCTTCCGGGTGGGGGCCCGCCTACTAGGGGAGAAAGGACTGACGTTGGCGTCCGCAGCGCCAGCGGATCTGGCTGTGCAGATAGCGGCAGTGTTCGCCGCCGCGCGCAGCCCCATTCGACTGCACGGTACACGCGCGGAAGAGATGTTCGCATACGCGATGGCTGCCGTCGGGAGCGTTAGGGCAATCAAACGTGAAGAGACAGATGACCTCGTCGTGGCCATACCGGACGCGCTCGTGGTGCCGGACTTCCGTGTGGTGCTTCAGGATGGCGCGGATATCCTCGTAGAGGTCAAGAACTTTCACGACAAGGATCCTTCGGCCGCGCCTCGGCTTACGTCCGACTACCTGCGCAAACTTAGCGCCTACGGGGCACTGTTCTCCCGGCCGGTCTACTTGGCAGTGTATTGGTCCGTGTGGCGGCGATGGACGCTGCACAACGTCAACGACTTGGCAGGAGAGCTGTCGTCGGGACTGAAATTGTCGTTTCCTGAGGCATATCGACGCTCGGAAATGCGACTGCTTGGTGACGCGCTATTGGGAACGCAATACCCTCTCGTCCTCCGTTTCGGAGTGACGTCAGAGATGAAGGAGCGTCGTGGCGTGAGATCCAAGCACCTCGTTCGGATCGAAAGCGTGGAAATGAGCGTTGCTGGCAAGCCGATCAGGAACAAGCGCGATCAGAACATTGCGTTCGGGCTCATGCTGCAGGGAGGTTGGGAGGAGGCCGAACGCGTTGAGATGGACGGCGACCGAATCGTCGCTATCGAATATTCGTACGCGCCGGAGACAGTGCAGCCAGACGTGGGCTTCGCCCCTGTCACCGCCTTGAGCACTTTGGCCAGTTCTCAGTTCAGCGATCTCACGGTGAACAGTGGCGCCGTTGAACAATTGCGGCCGCAAGGCCTGCCTTCACCGCCGTATCCTCGCGTTGGTGAGAAGTATTACGGTGTTGACCTACCATTATGGATTCTCGTACTTCAGCCCGAAAGGCGCAGACCACACAGTGCACGTAAGCGCGGCGCTACACGTAAGACGGCCAAGCGCAACCGTTGACATCCCTCAAACGCGGAAAATCTTGTTGTACCCGAGGGTGCCGAGTGCCGTAGTGCGGGCGTCGATTTCCTTCGTACCCCATTTCGTCGCGAGGCGCAGCGTGTCATCCAGCGGGACGCCCGCTTTCACATAGGCCTTTTGCTTCGGGAGGAAAGGCTTGTTGCCAACATCATCGTTGGTCGGATGGTCAAGCAACAGCAGGTTCCCCAAGCGCCCAACGCCAGGCTCCACCGAAGTACCCGCCGGAGGCTTCTCCGGGGATACGTGCTCGATTGTCATCTTCGTATAGTCCACAGGAGCTCCGGAACGCAAATGCTCGTCGATGCGCTGCAGGAGGTACTGCACGAGTGCCTTCTGCTTGGTATTTGTCGACAGGAACTCAAGTTGTTCGATGCCCGCCTGGAATTCCGCTTCGCTCGGGACGCGCGCCTTTAGCTTGGCCCGGAAGGATTTCAGCGCGTCGGCACGCTTCTGGCTGCTCAACACGCCTGTCAATTCTTGAGCCGCTGCGGCATACATCTTGGCCGTTCCACCGCCAGTCCGCTGCGCAGTCAACGCGGTGAACTGCACATGGAAGTTCTCCATGCTGCGTAGGCAGGCTTGCGTCTGGCTCAGACTGATCTGGCCGCCGCGATAGACTCGCAACAGTGCGAGTATCATCGGTAGTGGTTGACCGACGCGGAACAATGCGAGGGCCTTCAGCGACGCAAATAGCGTCGCTTCCTGCCTTGACCATTTGCCGCTAGTCGGCTCCAGTATCATGCGGTACAACTCAGAATCTGAACTGAGGCCCGCGAGGTACTCGTCGGCGTTCGTCTTCTTGACTGAGTTCCGTATGGTGCGAAAAAGCTTCTCTCTTCCCGCGTAGGCGTTACGCGAAATCCACGAGTGATAGATGAAGCTGTTGATGTCGATGTCGGCGGCTGATTCGTCGAACCGTTCCAAGAGCTTGTTCCACTTATCTCGTGTCGCATCGACTCCCTTGTTCATCGGCTTTAACAATCGTGTCAACAGGTTTGTCACCAGGTCAGCGATGCCCAGGTCCTTGCCTCGCGTATTCAAGGTTTCGAAGATGACGTATGCTTCATCTTCGGATTGCAGCTCGATGGCTATCAGATGCAGTCGCAAGACGTTAGCGCGCAAACCAAGGAGTTTTGCGCGAAACGCGTCGGGGACATCCGCTTTCTTGTCGAAGATCGGGGGTGGCATGGGTCAGCGGGTCATCGGGTGAGCAGTGTGCGCGGCTTGTCGCGATGAATGATGGTAGCGGGTCGCGTGCGCTGCACAGGGGTTGCGGGCACGAGCACACACGCCGGCGTGTGGGTACTCGTTACGTCGCGCCACGCCCACTTCCCCGCAGAGAGCGCACGACACCATCCAATGGCGACTGAGTCTGCGCGAGCTCTATTCCTCCAATAACGCAAATCAACAGCACCGTCAATAGCGAAAGCCGGCAACCCCGATGCGTTGTCGGCTTTCCTTTGGCTCACTGCATTCTTGATGTCTACGACATCGACAGATTAACAGCAGCTAGACAATGCTTTGTCGCTCTTCCATCCTCCAATGATCGGAGCGTGCCTAATCTGGCTTGCGTTGGCCGCAAGATCGACATGGCATAACCGTCATCACCCGAAGATCGATAGGGGCGGGAAACCTCACCCGTATTCACGATCAGATAACATCATACGCCACAGCAAAGAGATGGCGCTCATCCCGATTCCCAAGAGAAGCCACAATTGCCAACGACCGCCTGCTCCGGCAAGGAAAGAAAGCCCCGTCGCTGACAAAGACACGCTGGCAATCTGGTAGAGCTGGCGCCCTTTCGTCATTTCCTATATGCGAGGTAGGCGGAAAGACCGCCAGCCAACGCGCCGACAGCACAATAGCCCATGGTTACGGCCCCCGCATTTCCCAGAGCGGTTACCGGTCCTCCAGCCCCGAAGCCGAAAATAGCGGCATCCCTTATGTTGCTGAGGTTACTAAGTACCATCGAAGCACATCCCGCATACGCCGCCGCCCTTATGTCGGCAACATGTGCGCTCGCTTGAAGCACGAATATTGACATGAGGTTCTTACCGTCCGACGCGATCCATCCATCTATGGTTGTGTAGGCGTCGTCTATCGCAGGCCCGATCTGCCCCAGTGCCCAGTCGGCAGTTATGTTCGCGTCCGCCCAATCAGATGCCTCGTCCATTCCGCGAACACTTGCCCTGGAAGTGCCGGGCGCAACTCGAAAGAGACTCATTGCGGGCTTTGCACCGCATTCGGATGTAACAGACAATAACTGGCGCACGAAAGCCTCGCGCGCATCAGGGCTCATCTTCGTCCCTCGAAGGTCAACTTGCGGAAGATGGTGCTCGAATAGCGCTCGCAGACCCGCGCAAAACGTAGCGGGGCTGGTGCCAACCGATGAGGAACCAAACCACTTCTCACGGTTCAACGTTGCATCCTGATGCATGTTCTCGAACGCATCACGGTATGCTGCGAATGAAGATGGAAAAGCGGGCGCCGAAGAGTGTGAAGCAGAACCCGGAGCCAGGACTGTACTTCGAGTCGACACAGATGGAGCCTGTGAGCGAGACGCGGCGACGATTCGCCGCGACGTGTTCTCAGTCGGAGAACCATCGAGCGAACACGCGATTGCGAAAGCGGTAATCGCCACGCCCAGGATCACCATCGCGCCAGCATGATACCGGTTCACCTTACTCATTGTCTCGTCTCCGTGAGAGGATATTCGCATCTTGCTGTCGCTTGCCTGCCGCGGATTCGTATCGGCAGTCCAGAAAGACCATAAACGCCCCGGCTGCACCTAGTAGCGGCGCATATAAGGTGCTGAATGGCACAATTTGCCCGTATTGAGAGATAGCCTCGAGGTTGAGCCTCGCATGTATTGCGGCTGCGAAAGCGATTCCGGCATTGCGAGCCACCAGCGTGTACAGGATACCTGCAGCGAACAGGCGCGCGAGTTCACGTTGGTCGATGGGACCCCGCTCAGCTCCCAGCAATTGGCTATGAGCAAACGCGAACATCAATTGAGCACAGACAATCGCAATGAACTTTGCATAGGCGTCAGCTATGCCAAGCTTCTGAAGCCCACCGGACGCGCGCAGCGGAAGTGCACGCCGAAACACAAACTCCTCGGCCAACGCGGCCAGCCCAATAGACGCCAGCAACAGCGCAGTTGAATCAGTAAGAGGCGAGACTGCTAGCGGCATCAACGCGACAAGGGCAAGAAACAACGTCGCCGCCAAGACAATGTTGCGAAGCCCGCTGGTAATAATCTCGCTAAGAGGGGTAGCGGCGGGACCCGTCGTAGGCCAAAGCAACAAGACGTTCAGACCCGCGAACGCACACGGTGCTAACAGCACCGCCGCAGGAATGGTGCGAGAATCCACCGTCCCAGCAATTGCGCGAGCAAGGGGGACGCTCGATACTACAAGAGCGAACGGGAGTACGGCTTCGGCGCTACCACTAAATGTGCGACCGCGGTTCACCTCCGCCGCAGTTTGGCGAGAGTTGTTGATGCGAGCCAGAATGACAGCACAATGACGATCACGCGTGCAACGAGCGGTGTAAACTCATCTGTTGCGCGCGAACGAAATAGCACTACGAGCAGAGCTACACCGGGAATTACCAGCTGACTAATGCCACCAGCCTTCGGATGCCCATCGCGTGTTGTTTGGTTCCACGCGAAAAATGTAGAGAGCGCAACCGATGCGGCTGTCAGCTCCAACAGGCGCATTGCAGAAAAGAGAGATCCGCCGACATTCTCGCCAGCGGAGCGACTCGCTCTTGTGATTGTGTCCGCGGCTGCCAAGCCCATCGCAAGCAGCACCCCGAGCATGCACCCCACCAAGACGATCCACTTAACATCCGATGCGTTAAGTCGAATGCCCAGCGTAATCTTCGGACGCGGCGTCGAGGTGCTCTCAGCACTTTGGTTGCGTTGCATCAGATCCTCTAGCTAGCTAGTGCGGTGGGCTAACGCGGTCACGTCATCGGGCGCCTACGTGTGCGCAACATTGGCCCACTCCACTTCATTGCGCAAGGGGTGTGTCCGAAGGCTAGTTGAAATTCAGGTGATGCCGCGTACTAGTTGACTGCTGTAACACCTGAACGTTAAGCGACGCGGATGCGGTGCGTCGGATCCGTGACCTCCATCTTCTTGTCTGGCAAAACGGCCGGATCGCTCTCCACAGCTGTGACGACCGCGTTTACTTGCTTCGTGAGGTACCTGAACGCTGTTTGAAGGGCCTCCTCTTCGCGACCGGCGTTGGCGGCGAGCTGAGCGGGTCCATGCTTTTGAATGTGTTCGTGGAAATAGGGATAGGAGGTCTCGGTAATAAGCACGAACCGCTTATCGCTGTTGACGTCCGACCGCTCGACCAAAAGTTGTGTGCCTGTTGCCATTGGGCTGTCGCCAATGGCATCGAAGGCGTTTCGGATAGCAGCAAGCAGGATTGTGGCCATTGTAAGCCGCTGCTGGCCGTCCACGACCATCATGAAATCCGACGCCGCGGTCTCGCGATAGAGGACAAAGGAACCGATGAAGTAATCCGGGTCCGTATTCGCGATTGCATCGCTCCAAAAAAACGTCGACGTTCTCCTGATCCCACGAGTAAGGTCGCTGGAAACGCGGGATCTTGTAGAATCCTCCTTCCAGAAGAGCCTGGAGCGTCTTGTCTGATGGCTTGATAAGCATGCGTGTCTTCTGGCGTCGTCGACGGGAAAGGACAATCTGCAGTAGCATCGTTCTCTAGTCGAGCTCTTCAGACCACCGGCGATTCCTTCTCATTAGAAGACCGCGATCCACGCGCGCCCTAGACGCACTCGCGAGACGGCTGCCCGGGGCGAAAGCGGAGGTGTCGGCTGGCGAATGATCGCTAAGCCATACAAGCTCACTACCTGCGAGTAATGTTCACTTTCGCGGTGCTTACTCGGTGCTTATTTGAACGACAAACCGCCTCGGACACACTCCGAGGCGGTTCTCATATCGCATTGGTATTGTTTGACTTATCTCATCGGGACGGCGGGATTTGAACCCGCGACCCCCTGAACCCCATTCAGGTGCGCTACCGGGCTGCGCTACGTCCCGCCCGCGGCTCCAAACCCCTGAGAGCGGACAGAGTCAGGAGTATAGCCCCCAACCATCCCCCCAACAACCCGCTCCGCTGGCAACCAATCGCTCGTGAGGCGCGACGAGCAATAACGGATCCGCGGTGGCAGTTGCGGAGGTCACGCGTCGAGCCGACGGCTTCCGCTGGGCTCGTGTCTCACCACCACGAACCGTCTGACAATCCGGGAACGAGAGGCCCGTCCTCGCCCAGGAGCTCGGCATGGTAAGCACCCCCGTCAGGATAGTGGCCGCCGCATTCATGCTGATCGCCGTCGACGCATTTTCGGCGTGTGTCCCATACACGCCGCCGGCACCCGCGCCGTGCGCGGCTAGGGATCGGGTCGACGTCGGGTATGGCACCCAGTCGCGGGCGACGATCACCGGTGCCGTCGCGTCGATGAGCCGCGAGCAAATCGAAGCGAGGCACGCGCACACGACCCTCGAGCTCCTCGAGGATCTCGCTGGAGTCCGCGTCCTCCGCAGCGGCGGTGATCTGTCGGCGCGCGTTCGTGGCGCCCGCAGTGAACCTTTGTTCGTCGTCGATGGCACGCCACTCGTCGCTCCTGCGGCGAGCGACGTCCTCAGTCTCCCCGCGGCGAACATCGAACGCATCGCCGTGCTCGAGGACGCCGGCGCAGTTGCCAGCTATGGGGCGCGCGGCAGCAACGGTGTCATTTTCATCACGACGAGGCGCTGGCGACGGTGCTAGAAGACCACGGTTGAAGGGATGCGCCGCCACGCCTTGCCGACTGTCTGGCCTCTCTATTATGATGGTGCCGCCATATAAGATGGTGGCTGCCACAGTGCACGCCCGACAACACCTCCATCACGACGCAGTAGTGGGTGTCATGGCGTGCGTACCGGGAGTTCTTGCCTCCCACTCGCAAGGAGAGCACTAGATGCATCCTCGCCCTAACGCCGCGCGAATTGCCGGCGCCCTTGTCGCACTGCTCCTCATCGCGGCCTGTACCGACCGCGGAACCAGCCCGCTCGCACCAAGCGATCAACCCGCCGCATCCCAGGGCGTCGCGGAGCAGCAGGAAGTCCTGGACCACGCTGTCATCCACCGCACCGTCGAAGGACAGAAGCAGGCGCGCGCCAGCGGACTCGCGAGCACCGCCAGTGACCTCTTCTACCACGGCGGAGTAGGCGGCATCGGCGTCGAGACCGCCCCGCGGGTGTACCTCGTGCTCTGGGGATCGCAGTGGACCAACAACGATCCGTCCGGCGAGGCCGCAATTGTTCAGAGCTTCCTTGGCGGCGTGGGTGGAAGCGGTTGGCTCAACAGCGTGACCCAGTACTGTCAGGGTGTCGCAACCAACACCTTCTACTGCAACGGCGCGGGCACCGCGGCCGGCAATCCGTCGGGGATTCTCGTCAGCGTGTGGTTCGACAACACGGTCAAGGCGTCATCAAGACCTCGCCAGTCGCAGCTCGCCGCCGAAGCGGTGCGCGCTGCCGGCCATTTCGGCAACACCTCGGCGTCGAGCAACGCGAGCGCGCAGTACGTCATCGCCACGGCCCACGGCAACAACTCGTCGGGCTTCGGCACGCAATACTGCGCCTATCACAGCTCCACGTCGTCGACGTATGGCAACGTGGCCTACACCAACCTGCCATACATCACCGACGCCGGCGCGAGCTGCGGCGCGAACTTCAACGGGTTGGGCCCGAACGCCGGTATCACCATCGTCGGGGGCCACGAGCTGGCCGAGACGATCTCGGACCAGTTCCCCAACGGGGGCTGGCTCGACAGCGGTGGCGCAGAGAACGGGGACAAATGCGCCTGGATCTCGTCCGGCCAGGGTGCCTCGGCCAATGTGGCCTTCAGTACCGGCACCTACCCGGTGCAGTCGCTGTGGAGCAACGCGTTCAACAGCGGCGCGGGCGGCTGCGTCTTGTCGTATCCGTAGTACGTTCTGTGTAAGTAGCGCCCCGTAAGGGGGTGGGCGAACGAACAAACGCGGGATCACGCCGAGCGGTGTGGTCCCGCGTTTGGTTTTCTGCCTCATCGCGCACACTGAAGCGCCGCTGCCTCACGCCACAGGCGCCGCGTCTGCTCCAGTACTCGTCTGCTGCGCCGCTTCGACCGCGGAATTGATGATCCGAAGCAGAGCGGTTTCGGTCACGGGCTTCTCGATCAGTGCCGACACGTGCGTCGGCACGCTGATGGCACCGGATCCCGACATCAGAATCACAGGCAGATTGGGCCGGAGCGCAAACACCTCCTTCGCGAGCTCGTCACCTTGCAATCCGGGCATGTGAAAATCGCTGAGCATGATATCCACGAGGTCGGGCGCGACGCGAAGATTATGCAGCGCCTTGATAGGATCCGTGAAGGCCGACACCGTGCATCCGGCCGACGTCAGGATCATGTCGAGCACCCCGCACAGCGTCGGATCATCTTCGACGAGGAGCACGTGCGTCCTTCGCTGAGCGCGGGGCTCTGTCTCAATTGTCACGTGCGAAAAAAGAGCTGCAGTGCTGGAAGGCGCAACCGGCCGCTGCCGTAAGCCTACTCCATCACCATCCCCGCCATGCTGCCCCCACCGGCTGGCCGCACCCTGACGAACACCATCAGCCCCAACGGCGTCCGCGATCCATAGACAGCTTCGAGTGAAGTCGGCACCACATTCACCGTCCCCATCCCGCCCGCCCCGAGCACCATGCCGCCGAACTTCGCAACCTCGCGGACGTAGCCGAGCGACACTGCGCCGACGTTGAACCGCCGCGTTGCCGAGAACTCGACTGGCGGAAGCACCAGCTCCTCCGCGCTCTTCTGCACCCACTCCGCGCGGCCGAACACGATGTTCCCGCCCTCGAACGCCGCCTCACTCTCGGCGAGGAGACTGTTGGTCGTCGAGCCACCGTGCGTATTGGCGCCCCACACGAGCGCAGTAGACCAGCTCCCATCCTCCCCGATCTTCACTCCGTGCAGCACCGAAGCCGTCGCGCGATGCACCGATTCGGTAGGGTTCAAGCCCTCTGGACTCTTCAACCACCCATATCCGGCCGTGAGACTCCAGTGATCGTCCGGATTGACCGTTAACCGGCCGGAATACGAATCGAGCCGCACCGGATCGATGTCCCACCGATGCTCATCAGGCTCTCGGCCATTGAAGACCGACCCCTCGAGCTTCCACTGCTTGCCGAACACACCCGCAGTGATGACACCAAACGCAATGTGCGTGGCGTCCTGCCAATGATGTCCCAACGGAGCCGTGGGGACATCCATCGCCGATGGACGATGCATGAAGGCGACGGGACCGAGAGCGGGCTCGCCAGCCGGAGCAGCATACAGTTCCATCCCCAACGATCGACCAAGAGCTCGCTCATACATCACCGCCAGCTCCATGAGAAAATCATGAGGATGCTGACGGTCGTGGAGCGGCTGTCCGGCGTGGCTCTCTCCCGTCTGGAGTAACAGGGGATATCCACCCGCCCCGATCGTCGCAGGCTCGAGGCTCAACATCGCGCGGCCCTGAAATCGTCCGCCGGCCACGGTTCGCGAGGCCATGAGCATGCCCCAGTTGAGAATGCCGAGCTGCGATGCGCCGCGAGAGCCACCCTGAACGTCGCCTTCCAGAAAGGCGAACCCGTGAAGCATGACGTCCCAGTCACCCATCATGAGATGACGCGAAGGGAGTATCACGGCATCGGGCGTCCAGGTTGTTCCCGAGCCCATGCGATCCATCGAGACGCCGAGTGGATCGATCATCTGCATCTTCTTGTTGGTGTCTCCGCCCATCTGCATGTGTTCGTGCTGCGCTCGCAACGGAGTCGCGCGAGTACTCAGCGCCCCAAGAGCCAACACAGCAAGCATGCCGGTGCGCGTCGCTAAAATATGGAACATCTCGAATCCCTTGAATGAGCCACGACGCTCGGCGCCAATCACGGCGCTCGAACGTCACCGAGGCCGCCGGCGCAATGCGCGCTGGCGACGGTGATCTCCGGTGTTGTGGTGGCTCAGGCTCGAGGAGGCGGTGTCTCGGGCGCGGTGCTGCGCGGCAGAACCGCGGTATCGGTGCCAGGCGGAATCACACGCGTGGCATGCTCGGCCTCTGAAAACATCATCGTGGCGCTCACGTCGACGGCCGGCGCACACGAGGCCTGACCGGTGCAGCAGTCAGGCGACACGGGATTGTCGCAGTCGCCCCGCTGTTCGCTGTGCGACCCCTGAGGGTGCCCATGCGATTCGTGCGACGCATGCGCCGTTGCCGCATGCGAGCCTCCGTGCCGCGCACACACGAGATCGCTGCCCACGAAGTTCAAGTGGAACAGCAACAGGATCGACAGAAGAGACGCGATGCGATGCACGCCGCTCAATCTAGTCACTGATGCGAAAGCGCGATGACCTGCGCGTACCGCGTGATGGTCCCGGTCTCGAACGCCTTGAGGATCTCGCTGACGGAGCTCAGCAATTGCGCCGAGAAGCCGCTCTGCTGCCGGAGGGAGACGTCGGTCATGCCGAACATGCGCATGGACGCCGAGCGCACGAAAGTGCTGCTGGAATCGAGCGGCAGGGTGCTCACGTTGGCGTAGAACTTGGCGGCATCGCCGGGCTGCATGAAGAGATACTGCTCCACGTTGGATACATAGAACGTGGTGACGGCTGCGCCGCGCTCACGCACCCACTGCCCTGCGGATTTCAGCGTCTTGTCGCCGGCAAAGTTGCCGGTCAGCGGGACGATGAGATTCCGCTCCTCCATCTCCTTGAGCGCGCGGTAGTTGTTCTCGCTCGCGAGATACCCGCGATTCACACCGGCGCTGTCGGTCTCGGTCATGAGTCCAAGAAAGCTCGGCATGTTGCCGAACCCGCGCCCGCCCATGCCGCCTCCAGAACCAGCACCGCGATAACCGGCGAAGGGATTCCTGCACTGGGACGCATAGTTGTACGTGAGCGCGGGGCCCTGAGTGACAAACGCACCGTACACGCAATCGAGCGAGGTCTTCTCGGAATCGCTCAGCGCAAAGCCGTGATGAACGGTCAGCCATTCCTTTACTGCGGATAGATTGGCGCGAAAGACGGCGCTGTCGGCGGGTGAGTTGGCGAGTGCGTCGAACAGCAGATGCACCGGCGCATCCGTCGACACACCGCGCAATGGTCGCCGCGCAAACAGCATCGACAAGAATTCCGCCCTGGTGTCCGACATCTCGATGAGGGCCTTGTACAGCAGATGCTGCACGGCGTTCTGGTGCCGGATGTCGACGATGAAGGCAATCGACGGCTTCACGTTCACGATGTACGCGAAGTTCTGGTCGGGTGCGACGCCGAGGTACACGCCGCCGGGCCCGACGGTGCGCACGAGCTCGGGGATGACCCACTGAAACGAGGTCTCGTTCGACACGAAGTTCTCCGACCGGAACACACCCCACGGTTCCGAGAATTCGTTCATCAACTTCCAGAACGTGGCATCACTGAGCCGATCGGGCAGCGACTGCGCCCGCACACTCGGCGCATACAGCAGCGCGGCGATCGCGAGCGCCCGAGCGGCACGACGAAGCCCGAACACACTCATCGCACGCTGCGCAGCCACTCGCCCGGCGTCGCAGTCTTCCCCACGAAGAACTCGCCGAACTCGGCGTATTCGGCGCTGACCTCATCGAAGCGCATGTCGGTGACGAGCTTCTTGAACATGAGTGGATCACCCGCGAACAGCGTGACACCCCACTCCCACACGTCGAACCCGATGGCGCCAGTGATGACCTGCACCACTTTGCCGGCATAGCCGCGCCCCGTGGCGCCATGCGCGCTCATGAGACGGCTGCGCTCCTCGAGAGACAGCGCATACCAGTTCTGACCGGCGTTGCGCCGCTTGGACATGGGATAGAAGCACACATACGGCATGTCGGGCGGCTGCTGGGGAAAGAGACGCCGCTTCACGTGCGCGCTATCACGCTCCTGTGCGACGCGCTCGTCCATCGCGGCGCGATAGGCTTCGTCCCCTACCGCACCTCCGCGTGTTTCTGCGGCGGCCGCCAACTGCGCGCTGGCGTGATACAGCCCGGCCTCGGTGACGCTGAGAAAGGTGTAGGCCTTTCGCGCGATATTGAACGGCATCGCGGCATTCACCAGGCGTTGCGCTTCGCCAATGTCGTCGAGCGTGGGACGGAAATGCACGAGCATCACGTCGGCGCTCGAGCCGATCAGCGGCACGACGGCAGTCCACCCGCCACTCGACGGAGCAGCGAGCTCGGTGAGCAGACGCTCGGCACTGTCGAGGACATCGATGCCGGGCGCCTTGAGCATGGCACCCAGGGCAGGTCCGTCCCATGCGAACACCTGGTGCAGCGCGTACCACCCTTCGGTCGTTTCCGGTGGGTGCGCGCGAGGCCGATCAGTCGTCATTCGGTCAGTTGGTGGAGGCTATGGCTGGAAAGTGATCGACCACGCCCCCCACGACCAGTGCGTCAGGAATTCGGGTCCCCGAGAGGCGTGTCCGGAAACTGCCGTCGGGCGGGGAGTGCCTGCTCGCAGTACTCCTCGAGGCGCGCGTTTCCACAGCGCTGCCAGTCCGAGGGAATGGGAGCGAGGCGCCGCTTCTCGTGATCGGCCTCGAAGCAGAGCCACCCCGTGTTGAGCCTCGCACTCAGCACCTGTCTGTGGCCCGTAGCCACGCGGCGGTCCTCACGCGTGCGTCGATCCACTGGCACAGGGGTCGGAACGCGCGCGCGGCGCTCACACATCCTCCGCTCACCGAGCCGCGGAACGACGTCGAACGTCTGCCACTCCGTTCCGTGCGAATCCCTGAAAATCCTGTAGCCCATTTCTCTGCTCCTCGTTCATCAGTGAGTCGCCGGCAGACGGCGCCGCCGAGTTCGCTCCGAGCGATGGCACATCACTGTTTTGCACGGTCGGTGCCAATGTGGAAACAATTTCGGCACGGCGAGTGCATGAGCGGCTCGAATTCACCGTCCTCATCAACGGAATCCGCCATCGTGCGCTTCACTCGCGTCGTGCTCGCTTGCTTTGCTCTGCTCTGCTCTCGGCTGAATGCACAGAGTGCGGACACCTCACGCTCCAGGACGTTCCTCAATCGAGGCGACCTCGGCTGGGCCGCTGCCGCCACGGGGACGACCGTTCTGATCTCCGCGTTCGACAAGAGCATCGCTCGCGCGTCGCAGGAAAGCCGCTTTCAGGACTCGTCGCTACACCGGTTTGCGCTGAACGTGAGTCACGTGAACGAGACGACGCTCACCATCGCGGGCATTGCGACGTACGGCATCGGCCGCCTGACTCACTCCGAGCTCATCACCGACGTCGCGCTGCACGCCACGGAATCGGTGGTCCTCAGCAGCATCGCTGCCCAGCTCATTCGCGGCCCGCTCGGACGCACGCGTCCGTACGTCAGCCACGACAGCGACCAGTACCTCTTCCGGCCGTTCAAGGGCTTCTTCGGCAAGTCGAGCTTCGACAATCGCGCATTTCCATCCATTCACACGTCATCCAGCATGGCGGTCGCGACGGTGATCACGATGGAAACCAATCGTCGCGCACCGGGCGCGACCTGGATCGTGGCACCCGTGCTCTACACGGCGGCGCTGCTCCCGGGTGTGGCCCGCATCCAACTCGACCAGCACTGGGCCAGCGACATCGTTTCCGGCGCGTTCATGGGTGTGTTCGCCGCTTACAAGGTCGTCTCCTACAGCCACGATCATCCGGACAATCGCTTCGACCGCATGTTCCTCAGAGCGTCGGTAATGCCGGGTCCGAACGGCGGCGTGCTCGTCGGATTCAGTCCGGGATTCTGATTTTCGTCGCGCGGTCGCATGCGCGCACGGAAGATGCCTCTCACAGGAGTCTCACCCACGCTCAGGGGACACTCATGCCTCGCACGCTGCGAACGACGTCACGCACCAAGTCCAACGGTTCGGGGAACGGGACGGGCGACAAGGCGCGCCCGATCACCAGACAGCGCGGAGCCGAGGTGCAGCACTTCGGCACGGTCACGAGGATTCCGAACGGTCTCAGTGAAGAGGTCTGCCGTGCGAGCGCCGCCGCGCTGAACCAGGTGCTCGCGGACACGATGACGATTCGCGATCTCTACAAGAAGCACCACTGGC
This sequence comes from Gemmatimonadetes bacterium 2013_60CM_65_52, assembly GCA_002215645.1. GTDB lineage: Bacteria > Gemmatimonadota > Gemmatimonadetes > Gemmatimonadales > Gemmatimonadaceae > AG11. The sequence goes on from NGFI01000002.1 coordinate 50,320, forward strand.
AGGTGTCGGGACACACCTTCTATTCGCTTCACCTCCTGTTCGACAAGCACTACGAGGAGCAGGCGGAGCTGGTGGACAAGATCGCGGAGCGAATTCAACTGCTCGGCGGACTCGCCGTCGCGATGGCGGCCGACGTCGCCGACATGACGATCATCGAGCGTCCGCCGATGGGCCGCGAGGAAGTGCCGGTGCAGATCTCCCGGCTGCTCGAGGCGCACGAGCAGATCCTGAAGGAGTCGCGCAAGTTCGGCGAGCAGGCGGACGAGGCCGGCGACAGTGGAACGAACGATCTGTTCGTGAGTGATGTCGTGCGGACCAACGAGATGCAGGTTTGGTTTACGTCCGAACATCTCGTTGACTTGCCACTCGTGCGGGCAGACTGACCCAACCCAACTGCAGTAGGAACTCCAGTATCCGGTACTCGGCACTCGGTAAGACAACGTATCCGGTACAAACCAATGACGCTGTGTACTTACGTCGTCGTTGTACAGAGTGCCGAGTCCCGGATACTGGCCTTCACTACTGTTTTTGGTGTTATGGCGCTACTTCATGCCATGTAACTGTTGTCTCCCGCTCGAGCACCCAGCGTAGTCCCCACGCATCCTCGAACAGAATGAGCGGGTGGCCCTTGGCGTCGTAGAGCAGCATGCGCCCGCGATCCCTGGCAATCCGCTCGATCTCGGCCTTTGATCCCACGACCCAGCGCGGATGGCGCGCTGTGATCTTCTCGAGCCGGCACGGCGCGCCGTACTCGTGCTCGAGGCGATGGAGCATCACGTCGAACTGAAGCTGGCCGACTGCACCGACGATTGGCGTCGGGCTCAACGTGTCGGTGCCTGACGTGTAGAACACCTGCGCGGCGCCCTCCTCGGTGAGCTCGCGCAACCCGGTGTCGAGCTGCTTTCGTCGGAGCGGGTCCGCGGCAATGATGCGTGCGAAGTGCTCCGGCGCAAATCGCGGAATGCCGGAGAACTCGAGGTTTCCATTCGCCGACAGCGTGTCGCCGATGCGGAGCGTACCTCGGTCCATCACGCCGATGACGTCGCCCGGCCACGCCTCTTCCACCGCCGACCGCTCGCGCGCGAGAAACTGCTGGCCGCTTGCGAGACGCATGGGCTTTCCCGTGCGCACGTGCGTCACCTGCATGCCTGGCTCGAACCGGCCGGAGCAGATCCGCACGAACGCAATGCGGTCGCGATGCTTGGGATCCATGTTCGCCTGAATCTTGAACACGAAGCCGGTGAATGCGGGATCGGCAGGATTCACGAGCCCTGCGGATGACTCGCGCGCCGTGGGCGGCGGCGCGAGCTCTACGAACTCGCGCATGAAGGGCTCGACGCCGAAGTTCGTGAGCGCGCTGGCAAAGAAGACGGGCGACAGCGTGCCCGCGAGCATCGCAGTCTGATTGAACGGGTGGCCAGCCGCGTCCAGCAACGCGATGTCGTGCGTCAACCGCTCGTGCGCTTCCGCGCCGAGCAGCTCGCGAACGCGCTCATCATCGAGCGATCCAACCTGCACGTCCGCCCGGGTGGCACCGTGATCCTCGCTCCTCTCGAAGCGATAGATGAGCTTCCGCCGGCGGTCATACACGCCGATGAAGTTGCCATCCGCATGGATGGGCCACGTGACCGGATGACAGTCGATGCCGAGGTCCGCTTCGACGTCGCTCAGCAGCTTCAGCGGATCCTCGCCAACGCGATCGCACTTGTTGACGACGGTGAAGATCGGCATGCGCCGGCGCTTGCACACCGCGAACAGCTGTCGCGTGCGTTCCTCGACGCCCTTTCTGTTGTCCAGCAGCATCACCGCGCTGTCGGCGGCAATGAGCACGCGATAGGTGTCCTCCGAGAAGTCCTCGTGCCCCGGCGTGTCGAGCAGATTCACCTGGTATCCCTCGTAGGCGAACTGCATCACGCTCGATGTCACCGAAATGCCGCGCTCCTGCTCCATCTGCATCCAGTCGGACGTCGCATGCCGCTGCTGGCGGCGCGCCTTCACCGTCCCCGCAAGATGGATGGCTCCCCCGTACAGCAGGAGCTTCTCCGTCAGCGTGGTCTTGCCGGCGTCGGGGTGACTGATGATGGCGAACGTGCGGCGCCGGACGATGGCGTCGCGGAGAATGGGATCGATGGACACACGCGAAATCTAACCGCCCTACTGTCCTGCTGTTCCTGGTGTCGGCATCGCCACGAGGATGGCAGTGACGATGATGACGAGGGCTGCAACCGTGAGCTCCATCTTCGCCGACCGCTCGATGGCGGCGCTCGACACCTCGCCACCGACCGCAGGGCGAAGCTTTCGCCAGTTGTAGTAGCCGGTACCGGCCACGCAGAGAACGAGCAGCAGCTTGAGGAGCAGCACCTCGCCATAGCCCGTGGCCGCCAGCGCTGCAAAAGAGCCGACACGATACCGGCTGCTGATGATGCCCGTGAGCAGCACGAGCACCGTGGACTTTACCGCCAGCTTCGAGAATGAATTCACGTACGTCGCGGCGCGGCGCGACTTTCCTTCCGTTTCGGCGCGAATGTGTGGCAGCACCACGGCAATGAGCCAGAACAACGAGCCGAGCCACGACGAAACGGCGAGCAGATGGACCGCGTCGTTCATGACGCCGAACGTGCGCTGGACGGACGACGCTCCGGCATGCGACGCGAGCGACGTTCCGCCGATCATCGCCAGTGCCGACAGGAGCGCCATCGCCCATCCGAGTCCCTTCCACCGGCGCGCGATGGTCAGCGCGATGACCGCAACCGCGGCGCCGATCATCTGCACGCGCCAGAAGACACCCCAGTTCGTGTGCAGCACCACCGTCCTGAAGTCCGCGAGGTCGGGCGAGTCGTTGCCGGTGATCAAGTGCGTCTGGAGGTACAGTCGTGCAAGCGATGCGGCGAGATACAGGAGCGTCACAAACGACGCGAGTGACGCCAGCCGCTGCGCGAACTTCCTGGCGATTGCAGGATCGAGCTCGCGGTTCGGCACCAGCACCAGATACCAGAGAATCGCTGCACCGACGACGAGTATCAGCGCCGAGAAGGACAGGGCGCGCATGACGACGTATTCCGGCGACGTGGAACGCGTGTCGAGCACGTCCTGCGGCCGCTCGAACGCCGCCGCCCGCTGCGCGGCGACCACGGAGTCGTGAGTGGCGGCGGACGCCGCGGCCGCAAACTCCGGATCGATCGCCTCATTCGCCGCGAGAATCCGGAAGCTGAACGTTCCCTGAGCCGGATGTCCATCCAGTGAGACGGTCTTCCACGATACCTTGTACGTCCCCTTCCCCAGCGTCGCGAGCAGTTGAAGCCGGATGGACTGCTGGGTGTTGTCGATGTAGAACGGGGTGCCGAGCGGGATCGACTTTCCGTCGGCGTCCACGATGGACACTTTCGTCACCGGCAGCTCGAGCTGCTCCGTGAACCAGAAACGAAGGTCGAGCGGCGTCGCGGAAAGGATGGCGTTCCCGCCGGGATCGGTGCGCTTGAGTCGAATGTGCGCATGCGCATCATGCGGCAGCATCGCAAGCGCGAGCGCAGCGATGCTCAGGGCACGGCGAAGAGAGATCAGCACGCGGAGAAGATATCGCCGAGTAGACAAGATCAGTAGTAAAAACAGTACTCGGTATCCGGCACTCTGTAAAACAACGTATCCGGTACGGACCCAGCGATGCGTTTCAGAGTCAGATTTCTGAAGGCTGATATCGGCCGTCCGCCGTCCCATCGCCGCAGGGGGCGTCGGCGGCGGCGAGTCCTGGAGTGGCAATTCGACGTCAGGTCTGTCGTCTGAGAGGTAGGTGTGTCGTCCCATCCGGCTCGGGTTTGCTGAGCAGCGTCTGCACGACATTCAACCGTCCGGACGAGAATCCGTAGGCGGAACCGGCCATGTAGAGCCGCCACGTCCGATAGACCCGCTCATCCGCGAACCCGATCGCGTCCGCCCGGCGACGCTCGAGTCGAGCGACCCACGCGCGAAGCGTGAGCGTGTAGTGCTCGCGCAGGCTGTGCACGTCGCGCGTCTCGAAGCCCGAGCGCTCCGCGGCCGCAACGACGGCGCTCAACGGTCCCAGTCTTCCGTCCGGAAAGACGTACTGGTCCATGAACGCATCGCGCTTCCAGAGCCGCCGCTCCAGCCAATCCCACCGGCCGCGCGGGCGCTCCTCGGTAATGCTCACGATTCCGTGGTTGAGCAGGAGCCCGCCGGGCTTCAGCGCGGCGTGCAGCGCCGAGAAGTACACGGGAAGATTCTCGACGCCGACGTGCTCCACCATGCCGATGCTCGAGATCTTGTCGAACGGCTCCTCATTCTCGAGGGAGCGATAGTCCCGGATCTCGATCCGGCAGCGATCCGACAATCCGGCCTCCTGCACGCGGCGGCGCGCCAGATCCGCCTGCGCGTTGCTCAGCGTGATGCCAAGCGCGGTGACGCCGTAGTTCGCGGCCGCGTGCAGGACCAGAGCGCCCCAGCCGCAGCCCACGTCGAGCAGCCGGTCGCCGGGTTGGAGCTGCAACTTGCGACACACCATGTCGAGCTTCGCGAACTGTGCGTCCTCCAGCTCGGCCTCGGGATCCGCCCCGCGCTCGAAATAGGCGCAGGAGTAGACCATGCGTCGGTCCAGCCAGAGCGCATAGAAGTCGTTGCCGACGTCATAGTGATAGCGAATCGCGGCGCGGTCGCGCGTGGGCTCGTGCGGGCTCCCGACCTTCTCCACCGTATGCTCGGCGCGGAGCTCGCGGACGTCCGAGGGTGGATCCGTGCGCGGAAGCGCGAGGACGTGCCGCGCGAGCGACGCCAGCGCTCCGCGCGAGCGGAGCCGAGCATTGATGCCGTCGCCGAGCCACACCGCGGACTCGATGTCGCCGTCGATGTCGACGTCCCCCGAGAGAAACGCCTCGATGATCGCGAGCTCGTTGGGCGGAGCCAGCATGCGGCGCAGCGAACCCGCGCTGCGTATGACGAGAGTGAATGGCGCGGGACCCGGCGGTCCTTCGAGGCTTCCGTCCCAATAACGCACCGCGAACCTGCGATTCGACGGCGGGCCGAACAGGAGGGCGGTGACTGCTCTTGCGTGGCGCAGCGTATTTTCGCTCATGAAGACACGAACCCCGTTGGATTGCGCAGGGTTCAGGCGAGATTTGTACCGTCCTACCGTTCAGTGCGAGGCAGCCTCCCCGCTCGTTTGAGCTCCTCGCGCAGCAGAAACTCGATCTGCCCATTCAGCGAGCGCAGCTCGTCGTCGGCCCAGCGCTGCACGGCGTCGAGCAGCTCCTTGTCCGCACGCAGGAGAAACGGCTTTCGCTCCGCCACCGGCGACGTCTAGCCGAAGATGGAGCCGGCGTTCACCACGGGCGACGCCGCACGCTCGGAGCACAACACCACGAGCAGGTTGCTCACCATCTGCGCCTTGCGCTCCTCGTCGAGCACGACGATCCCCTTGCGGCTCAGCATCTCGAGCGCGTGCTCCACCATGCCCACGGCGCCCTCGACGATGCGCGACCGCGCGGCGATGATCGCGCCCGCCTGCTGCCGCTGGAGCATCGCCTGCGCGATCTCCGGGGAGTAGGCGAGGTGCGAGATCCGCGCCTCGATCACCTCCATGCCCGCCTTGGCAAGCCGCTCCTGAATGGCCTTCTGGAGCGACAGCGAGACTTCCGTGGTATGCGTGGAGAGCGCCTCCTCGTTGTCCGTGTGCGAGTCGTACGGGAACGATTGGGCGACCGCGCGCACTGCGGACTCGCTCTGGACGGTGACATACGTCGAGTAGTCGTCGACCTCGAAGAGGGCCTCCGCGGTATCGACCACTTTCCAGACGACGATGGCCGCGATCTCGATGGGATTCGCGCGGCTGTCGTTCACCTTGAGCTTCGTCGTCTCGAAGTTCCGGATGCGCAGCGAGATGGGCCGCTTGCTGAGAAACGGGTTCGCGAACCAGAAGCCCTGGCTGCGCACGGTGCCCTTGTACTCGCCGAAGAGCTGGAGAGCCTTGGCTTCGCCGGGATTCACGACGAAGAATCCGGCGAGGCACACCGTGAGGATCAGAAGGGCGAGGAGCGCGGCGACGATGCCCGACACCCGCTGGCCGTTCAGTGACCAGACCAGCACGGCGACGGATGCGACGAGGCCGGTGAGGACGACGATGAGGGTCGTGATGCCGGGTGATGCGTGGTATTCGTTTTCGCGAAGCATGAGGGGGTCCGTTTGATATGATACCAGTATGATATCATTCGGATATCTCGTCAAGGGCTGATTCGCGATGCGGGCGTCGGGGACACCGTACGACAAAAGTGCTGCGACGGAGCATCACATTGATATGGCGAACCGTTTCAGGGTTGACGTCCGGCAGAGCGGAAAACCATGCGCTCGTGAGTACGTAAGGCATTGTCGCATAGTCACTTGTGCTCTCCATACTCGGCTGAAATTCAACCGCTGGCGAGCCGGTCCGAGGAGGCGTGCGACTTGCGTAGCCACCGCCATTGTTAGGCATCTCCTTCCACCCTGCATCTCCGGGATCACGTATGCGACGTCCCTCCCTTCGGTTGGCCGGTCTCGCCGCCCTTGCCGCGCTCGTCGTTCAGACGTCGCCTGCTCAGGCGCAGCTCACCAGCAGCGGCATGAATTGCTCGAGTGGGGGTGCCGTCGGGCTGATGGCGGCGCTGGCGTGCGGCGGCGGATATAACGGCAACAACATGAACCAGCAGAGCGCCGTGTCGTCGCAGATGTCCACCGACTTCTCGAGCTACACGGGCGCCGGCACGTGGTGGTCGTACCTCGGCGACGCGAACTTCAGCGGCCAGACCAACGGCACGGTCAGCCTGAACAACCCGATGACGGGCTACTTCGTCGTCCTGCTCAAGTCCAGCAATCAATTCAGCTACTATCTGTACAATGGCGGCACGGCGGGCATCAGCACCATCGACTTCACCGACATCGGCACCGCGGTGAACAAGAACGGCCAGGTGCAGGGGCTCTCGCATGCGTCCGTCTATAGCTGGGAAGGTCCGACGCCGCCGGTGACGACTACGCCGGAGCCCGGGACGATCGCCCTCGTGGCGTCGGGATTGGTGGGATTGGCGGTGGTACGGAGAAAGCGCCAGTAGGACAATAGGACAGTAGGACGGCGAGCTAAAACGTCGTCCTACCTATCGCGGGGCCGCATCGGCGTAGATTGTCGCCCGATGCGGCCCCGATTTCTTTTCCTCCCGCTGGCACTCCTCTGTTCGGCTCCCGCTCAGGCGCAGAGCTCCCAACGGCGCATGCTGCGTTGGGGCGGCGACGCGGAAGGCGGCGCGCCGTTCGTCGAGGCGGATCCTGCGGATCCATCGCGCGTCCGCGGCTTCGACGTCGAGATCGCGGACATGATCGCGCGCGGCCTCGGGCGCGAGCCGCGCTTCGTACAGGTTGCGTGGTCTTCCATTGAAGCATCGCTGGATCGCGGTGACTTCGACGTCGGCATGTCCGGCCTGGAGGACAGCGGCGATCTGCGCACGCGGTACGCGGTCTCGATGCCGTACTTCGAGTTCCGCACGGTGCTCGCTGTGCGCCCCGCCGACACCGCGCGATATCGAACGCTCAAAGACCTCGCCGGACGACGCGTCGGGACACTTGGCACCACGCAGGCATACCGCATCCTGCTGGCGTCCGCTGCGCGCGGCGGAGTCGTCCCCGTGTCATACGATGACGACGTGCATCCCTACGAGGATCTCGTCGCGGGACGATTGGACGCCGTGCTCCTCGATCACGTGATCGCCGAGCGGTCGCTGCGGCGCACGGGTGGCTTCGTGATTCAGGGGAGGCCGGTCGCCATCGGACACTACGTCGCCGTTCTCGCGCGACGAGACTCGCTGCTCCGCGATTCGGTGAATGCGATCCTCCGCGCGCGCATGCGCGACGGCTCCATCGAGCGCACGTTGCGGATATGGAGCGTGTGGGACGCGGCGCAGGCGCGGTATGCCGCCTCGGTCATTGCGGCCCCGCTGAGTCCCGTTGCGCCGCGGTCGAGCGAATCCGGCATTCGCTCGTACGCGCCGTCGTTGCTGCGCGCAGCAGGCATCACCCTCGTGTTGTCCATTCTGGCGATGGTGCTCGCCGTGGCCCTCGGTGCCGCGATCGCGGCGGGACGCGTATACGGACCACGCTGGGCGCAGGCGGCGCTGATCGTGTACGTCGAGGTGGTGCGTGGTACGCCGATGCTGCTTCAGCTCTTCATCATCTATTACGGCTTGGCGAGCGTGATGCGACTTCCCGCGTTTGCCGCGGCGGTCATTGGCCTGGGGCTCAACTACGCGGCGTACGAGTCCGAGATCTATCGCGCGGCGCTGCTCGCCATCGCGCCGCTGCAGCTCGAGGCGGCGAGAACGCTCGGGCTGTCGGAGCCGCAGATCTTTCGCCTCGTGCGCGCCCCGCAGGCGTTGCGGCTGGCGCTCGCACCGATGACGAACGACTTCGTGGCGCTGCTCAAGGATTCGTCGCTCGTATCGGTCATCACCGTGGTCGAACTCACGAAGCAGACGGCCATCTATGCGACGAATGCCGGAAGCTGGGTAGTGCCCGGCGCGGTGTGCGCACTCATCTACCTCGCGATGTCGATTCCGCTGTCGCGTCTTGCCGGCCGGCTCGAGCGCCGCTGGAGACACGCGTGAGCGCCCCTGCGCCACTCATCATTCGGGGACTCCGCGCATCACACGGTGAGCGCGAGGTGCTCCATGGCATCGACCTCGACGTCGCACCGGGAACGATCTGTGCGCTGATGGGGCGTTCGGGCGCAGGAAAGTCCACGGTGTTGCGTGCCGCGGTTGCTCTACAGCCGTTCACGGCGGGCACGATCACGCTTGGCGACGTCGAGCTTTCGCCCGGCAGGATTCCGCGTGAGTCGCGGCTGCGGACGTTGCGACGGCGGATCGGCATGGTATTTCAGTCACATGCGCTCTTCGAGCACATCACCGCGCTCGACAACGTGACGCTGGCACCTGTTCACGCGCTCGGCTGGTCACGCGAGATGGCCATTGTGTCGGCGCGAGGGCTGCTCGCGTCGCTTGGAGTGGAGCATCGCGCGGATGCCTTTCCGCGCCAGCTCTCGGGGGGCGAGGCACAGCGTGTCGCGATTGCGCGAGCGCTGGCGCTCGATCCGGCGATGCTGTTGATGGATGAGCCCACGGCGGCGCTCGATCCCGCGCGGCGCGGAGCGTTAGCGGCCACGCTGCGATTGCTTGCGAGTGAAGGACGCGGACTTCTTATCGCCACCCACGACGTGGACTTCGCGCAGAAGTGTGCGGACCGGGCGGCGATTCTCTCGGACGGCGTGATCGTCGAAGAGGGTCCGGTGGGTCAGGTGCTCGCCGCTTACCGTTCTCAGTAGCCCGCCAACCAGCGTTGCCGCTGGTTCCGTTCATTCGGTGCGATCATGGGCGCATCGGTCAGCACTACGCGCGTCCGATCGTATCCCTTCAAGGGCACGTCAAGGTGCATCGCGCGTCCGTCGCGAACAACGTCGACGGGAACGGTGGCAGAGCGTCCCACGTCCGGAAGTCTCAGCTCTCGCAACACCGCCTGAAGGTCGGCGAACGATCCCACGGTACGGCCCGCGATGGCGACCAGTCGATCGCCCGACCGCAGCCCCGCCCGTGCCCAGGCCGTCGTCGAGTTGGAAATCACGACGCGAGGTGATCCAGGAATCGAGAAGCTCACCGGGAGACGTGCGTCCACCATCGCGTTGCCTCTGTCGTCCACTGCAGGCACCGTGTCCACCGCGATGTTCAGACCGACGCGAGCGAGAGTTGGCGACACGTCGATCGGCCCGGTGCCGCGCACTTGCCGCTCGAAGAATGCGCCCAGATTGCAGCCGCAGACCGAGTCGGCGACATGCTCGAACCGTTCAGGAGGGTACCCCGCACGGGGCTGACGGCGAGATGCGTCGTACATGGCGCGCATGATGGCATCCAACCCCTTTTCGCCGTGCGTCGAGTCGCGCATGAGACCGTCCAGCGCCTCGCCAAGCAGCTCGCCCTGCACGTAGTAGCCGCCGGTCGCCCTCGGATTGTCGATTGGTGTGTCGCCGAACGCGAGGCTCGCGTCCTCCGGTGAAACGCGATGCAGGAGGGCAGCATCGTAGTATCGCTCGAGCAGCGCCCTGAGATGCGTCAGGCGCGAAGGCATCGAGTCGCTGAGACCCGCGCGCCGCGGCAGGACGTCCGCGTAATGCATTGTGATCCCTTCACCGATCCAGAGGCTCGGCGTTCTCGTCGGCGGACGATGACTCAGGTCGTTGTAGCCGGACGGACGAATCGTGACGAGGTTCCAGGTGTGAAAGAACTCGTGTGTAATCTCCGTGATCCTCGTATGCGGATTGCGCGCCAGCTCCGCGCTCGGCACACCGATGGTCGAAGATGCCCGATGCTCGAGCGCATCCGACGCGCCGTCCTGAACGAGGATCCAGTAGTCCCGCACCGGCGCCGTGCCGAACACGTCCAACGTCGCGCCGGCGATGCGTCGGAGGCCATCGACGAATGCGACGGTATCGAAGTAGGTGGGCTGCGGTATCGGGAGATAAGCGACGTGAAAGGTTGTTCCGCGGTCCGCGACCGTCCACTCGCGCACCCGGCCGAGGAGAATCGGCGAGTCGAGGAGGGCCACGGCGTCATCGGCTCGGCGCCGAGTTGCCGCGCCATCAATGGGAAGTGCGGTTGCGATTTGCCAGTTCGCGGGGACGCCGCGGAGCTCGAGCGTCGACGCGATTCCCGCGAGCTCGGGCACGTAGAGAAGGAAATCCGGCGGGTTGATGAGCGCGCCTTCTGCGCTCAGGTACGGGCGCCAGGCCGAGCGGCTTCGTGGATCGGGCGGCTGTACGTGAATGGTGTATCGGACGACTCCTCGGCCGGATGAAAGGTGCACGCGCCAGAGCGTGCTGTCCTCGCGTTGAATGCTGGTCGGCGCGGCGGAGGCGTCCTCGATGCGCAGCAAGTCGAGGTACCTCCAGTATTTCGCGTCGTACTCGGCGTGGATCCTCATCGCGAGATGAAAGTCCGTCGGGACGTCGCGCAGTGCGATCGAGACTTCTGCCGTGGCGTGCGCGGGATCGACGTGCAGCACGTACGCGATGGCTTGCGCAAACGCCGTTTGCGCGGCTGTCATCAAGAGGAGTGCTGCTTTGGCGAGTGCTCTCTCAGCGGTGCGCTTCATAGCCCTGTGACACCATTTCCGATCTGAACGTTGTACTTTCGTGTTCGAAGATGCCACTTTGCGGTTCACCGATCGCCGATCACCAATCCCTCATGCCCGACGACACCGGCATCCTCGACTTTCTGCGCGCCTGTGAGAGGCTGAAGACCGTCGTGCGCAGCGGCTGGACTTCGGCCGGCGAACGCGAGTCCGTCGCCGCACACACCTGGCGACTCTGCCTCATGGCCATGGTCGTGCAGCCGAGCATGCCGGGCGTCGACTTCTCGCGTCTCATCAGGATGTGCGTCATTCATGATCTCGGCGAAGCCATCAGTGGCGACATCCCCGCGCCGGAGCAGGCGCGCCGTGGTGGCAGCAAGTCGGCCGACGAGCGCAGAGACTTGCTGGAGCTGGTGCGCCCCCTGCCCGCGGCGCTGCGCGACGACATCGTGTCACTCTGGGACGAGTACGAGGCCGCCACGACGCCAGAGGCGAAGCTGGCGAAGGCGCTCGACAAGCTGGAAACGATCCTCCAGCACACGCAGGGAGACAACCCGCCGGACTTCGACTACGCGTTCAACCTGACGTATGGTCGGGAGTATACCGCGGGTGATCCACTGGTGGTGACGCTTCGAGCGGCGCTCGATGAGGCGACGAGGGAGCGCATGACGTGACGCTGAGCCGTGAGCGACGGTGTAATCATGGCGTCGCAGCGCCATCAGGCGTCATCACTGGGCGAAGCCATTGGACAGCACATTTACCACAGAGGACACAGAGTCACAGAGAACGATAAAAGAACGTCGTTGTTTTCTCCGTGCTCTCTGTGTCCTCTGTGGTGATCAGCCTTTGCGTCCTCAGTGGTAATTCGCTTGATCTCGTCGGAGCCATAGCTCACGTCCGAATCATGCCGTGACTGCCTCCGCCGCCATCACGCGATTCGTCGATCTGGCTCCCGCATCGTCTCGCACGAATGCCACGAGCGCACTCGCCACCAGCAGACATATGCCACCGAGCATGACGACATAGAGCGGCGCATTCGGGTTGTCCTCGCCGAACAGGTATCGCGTCAGCGGCCCAAACCCGACTGAGGCGATGATCTCGGGAATGACGATGAAGAAGTTGAACACGCCCATGTAGACGCCCATGCGATGCGGAGGCAGCGCCGTGGACAGAATCGCGTACGGCATCGAGAGAATGGACGCCCACGCGATGCCGACGCCGATCATCGACAGAATGAGCATGTGGCGGTCGTGAATGGCATACACCGATAGAAGCCCGATGCCTCCGCACACGAGCGCCGCCGAATGAACGAACTTGCGGCTCGTGGCTGCGGCGATCTTCGGCAGCGCGAGCGCCACGATGAAACACGTGATCGAGTAGAAGGCGAACGCGAAGCCGCCCCACTCCATGCCGCGCGTATAGAGATCGGATTTGGGATCGGTGGCGCCGAAGACGTGGCGCGCCGTCGCCGGGACGAAGAAGAGCCACATGCAGAAGAGACCGAGCCACGTGAACAACTGCACCGCGGCCAGCTGTCGCATGGTCGCGGGCATCTCGCGGATGGATTCCACGATCTCCCTCAGCAGTGGCCGGATGCCCAGGCTGCCCTTTCGCGCCCGCTCGAAGGCCGCCATGTCTTCCGGGGGAAACTCGCTCGTGGTGAAGACGGTCCACATCACGGCGAGCAGAAACACTACGGCGCCGGCCTGAAATGAGTACTTCACCGTGAGCGGAATTCCGCTGGCGGTGTTGCCGTGGACACCAAGCCATCCGAGGAGAAATGGGAGCGCGTTGGCGAAGCTGGCTCCGATGCCGATGAACAGCGACTGCATCACGAAACCCGACGTGCGCTGCGAGACGTCCAGCTTGTCCGCGACGAACGCGCGGAACGGCTCCATCGAGACGTTGATGGAGGCGTCGAGAACCCAGAGCAGCGTCGCCGCCATCCAGAGTGTGCTCGACAAGGGCATCATGATGAGCGCGGCGGACGCGAGAATGGCGCCCGTGAGGAAGTACGGCCGACGTCTGCCGAGCGCGCCCCACGTTCGATCGCTCAGCGCACCGACGATGGGCTGCACCAGCAATCCGGTGACGGGCGCCGCGAGCCACAGCAGCGGCACCTGATCCGGCCGTGCCCCGAGCCGCTCGTAGACGGCCGACATGTTGGCGAGCTGAAGTCCCCAGCCGAATTGAATGCCGAGAAATCCGAAGCTCATGTTGAACATCTGGGCCGGAGTGAGGCGCGGTCGCTGAGTCATGTTCAATGGGCGGCTGTGAGATCGAAGACGTATGCGTGAGTTGGCGCGAGGACCGCAAGTGGGACGAATGCGTCGATACGGCCGTCGCTGCTGGCGTGGATGGATGCGGCCCGCGTCGAGTCGAGAAGGCTCTCGAGATGCCAGCGGCCCGGCGCAAGGGCGCCCGCTGCGGACGTGAGCGAAAGTCCGGCAAGCGGCGCATCGCCAAGATTCGCGACGACGAGCGCCGCGCGCCGTCCGTCGCGTCTGACGTATGCGACGGCCGCGTCGCTGCTCGCGGAGACTGGAACGATGCGTCCCGCTGCAAGTGCGGAATGCTGCGCACGCAAATGGATGAGCGCGCGATGAAGGTTGAGCAGTGACGCGGGATCGTGGTCCTGTGACTCCACGGTGATGCTCGAGGAGTCGGATTGCAGCCGCTCCCAGGGCCGCCCGGCGGTGAATCCGGCGCCTGGCTCGGCGCTCCATTGCATCGGTGTGCGAAGCTGCTCATCGGGCTTCGACCCCGTCATGCCGATCTCCTCGCCATAGTAGACGAAAGGGACGCCTGGCATGGTCAGCATGATGGTCGCCGCCACCGCCGCCTTCCGCATGTCGCCGCCAAGCTCTGTGCGCGTTCTCGGTTGATCGTGATTGCGCAGAAATGGCGACCATCGCGCATCGGGAATCGAGTCCTGCAACAGCAGCGCTGCGGGAACGATGCCCTTCCCCGTTCCGCGCCTCACGCCGGAGATGATGCTGTCCGCCAGCTCGAAGGCGAAATAGGAGTCGAGTTGATCCGGATAGTACGTGCGCATCGTACGCGTATCGTAGGTAACCTCACCGACCGTGTACGACGCCGGGGCAATGTTGCGCACGTACTTCCCGTACTCCGCAAGCACGGCGTGCGTCCCCTCGGAATGAACGATGTGACCCGGTTCCTCGACGAGATACGGCACAGCATCCAGCCGAAATCCGTCAGCACCCATGTCCTCGAGCCAGAAGCGAGCAATCGCCTTCGCCTCGGCGAGCACAGGCGGATGCAGATAGTTGAGGTCGGGCATGCCACTCCAGAAGAACCCATAGTACCACTCGTCGCGTACGGGCGACTTGTGCCAATTGCTCTGTCCCCACGGATTGAGTTCGGCCGGCTTCGTGGGTGACCAGCGGTACCATGCGCGATAGGGCGACGCCGTATCCCGCAGCGCCGCGCGAAAGTACGGATGCTCGCTCGACGAGTGATTGAGCACCATGTCCACCAGCACGCGAATGCCGCGCTTGTGCGCGGCGGCCATGAGCCGGCGGAAGTCTTCATTCGTGCCGTAATCTCGAGCGACGCGATAGTAATCCGTCACGTCGTACCCGTGATAGCTCGGCGATTCGGCCACGGGCATCAGCCAGATGCATCGCGCACCGAGGTCGCGATGTGAGCGCGGATTGCCGTCGTTGATGTAGTCGAGCTTCCGGATCAGGCCCTCGAGATCGCCGATGCCGTCTCCGTCACTGTCCTGAAAGGAGCGGACGAATACTTCATAGCACGTCGCGCCGCGTGTCCACGTTGGGAGCGGACGCTGCGCACGAGCCGAGCTGGCCGCAAGCAGCACCGCCGCTCCCACCATGTGGCGTGACCAGCGCATCACCGCACGAGCACGCGATAGCCGTGAGCCGGTACGTCGACCTTTCCATCACGGCCGAGCGACGCCTGCGTGTGGGCGTACCAATCCGTGTACGAGCCTGGGGCTCCGAATGCGGTATACGACACCGTTCGTGGCGAGTCGCCGAAATTCACCATCACGACGACGGTGTTCTTTCCACGCGTGCGACTGAACGCGTATACCCGGTCGCCGCCATCCGTCGCGAGATGCGACTGCACGCCGCCCCACGCACCGTTCCACAGCGCGCCATTGCGATGCTTGAGGGCGATCGTGGTGGAGTAGAACGACGCGAGCGACGGACCGTTCCAGTCCACGGTGTCCTTCTCGAAGAAGCGCAGCCGTTTGTGCAGACTCGCTTCCTGGCCCGTGTATAGCAGGGGCATCGACTCGCTCATCGTGGCACTGAGCACGAACGCGGCCTGATGATTTTCACCCATCCTCTCGAACTCGGTGCCGTTCCAACTGTTCTCGTCGTGATTGCTGGTGAAGTACATCCGGAAGGCCGTCGCCGGATACGTGGCCGCCTGCTTCACCAGGTACGCGTCGATGTCGCTCGTGGGCCGCTTGCCCTGCGCCAGCTCGTTCAACAGATGGTGGAATTCCCAGCCGTACGTCATGTCGAAGGCAACATACAGCGCCGGGTCCTCCGCCTCGGCCAACCAGAACAGATCGCGCTTTACGCGCGCGAGCTCCGAGTGCGCTTCGATCCAGAAGTTCGTGGGGACGCCGCCGGCGACGTCGCAGCGAAACCCATCCACGTTCATCGCGTCGAGCCAGTACCGCATGTCGGCGATCATGGCGCGCCGCATGGCGGGGTTGTCGTAGTTCAGCTCCGCGACGTCCGTCCAGTCGGTTTCGTGGTTCTCGTTGTCGCGCGCGTTCATGATCGAGCCGTCCGCGCGGTGGACGTACCAGTCCGGGTGTTGCGTGATCCACGGGTGGTCGAATGCGGTGTGATTCGGCACCCAGTCGAGGACAACGCGGAGGCCCTGTCGGTGCGCGGCGTCAACGAATGCCTTGAAGTCGGCCTTCGTACCGAATGCGGGGTTGACCTCGGTGTAGCTGGAGACCGAATACGGGCTGCCGAGCACTCCTTTTCTTCGCGCCACGCCGATGGGCTGGATGGGCATCACCCACACGACGTCGATGCCGAGGCGGCGAAGCCGTGGGATATGGGGAATCAGCGCCGAGATGGTGCCTTGGGGCGTGTATTGCCGCACGTTGATCTCGTAGATTGCGGCGCTACGGGTCCATTTCGGGGGAGTGTGCGTCGGCGGCGGAGCCTGGGGAGACGCTGTTTGGCTGCCTGCGAGCGCCGTTACGGTCACGATGAGGGCGGCCCGCACGAGGGCGCAAAGTTTCACGCAATTGTCGGTTGCCATTTGTCCCGAATCAGTGCAAAGTAGCGGTAGCCTGGGCTCGGCCCTCGGCCCAAGTTCCGATCAGTCTGCTGGAAACACAAGACCGCCCACCGCAATTTCTTGCGCTGGCGTTTGCGAGACCATCCGCCCAAAGCGCATACGGATCATGGGAAAACGCGTCACCCTTCGTGACATCGCCAAGACCGTCGGCCTCTCCATGGCCACCGTCTCACGCGCGCTGGCCGATCACCCCGACATCAGCAGCGACACCAAGGAACGCGTGCGCAATGCGGCGCAGGCGATGAGCTACATCCCGAACTACCGCGCGCGATACATGCGCGCCAAGCACTCTCGGCTCATTGCGCTCATCGTCCCCGAGATGAACACGTTCTTCGTGCCGTCGATGATCAGCGGCATCAATCACGTCGTGCAGCAGAACGACTATTCGCTCATCGTCTTCCAGTCGGACAACGCCATCGTGCAGGAGCGCCGCCTGGTCGAGTACTGCACGCATCTCTCCGCCGACGGCGTGCTGCTCGTGCTCTCCTCGGAGACGTCCGACCTCCAGCACCTCGAGGTACTGCGCGAATGCGGCATTCCCGTGGTGTTGCTGGACCGCACCATGGAGACGACGAAATACACCACCATCACCATCGACGACCAGGAAGTGGGACGCGAGGCCGCGGCGTACCTCATCAGCCATGGTCACAAACGCTGTCTTGGCGTGTTCAGCGATCCACGCCAGCGCATCAGCGCCCACCGGCTTCGCGGCTTCCGGCGGGCGCACACGGAAAACTCCATTCCCCTGGCCGATTCGCAGATCGTGCGTGTGTCCGTCATCGACGAGCTGGCGTCAGCGCTGGAGAAATCGCTCGACGCGCACCCCGACACGACAGCGGTTTTCACGATGACGGACGAGCTGCTGGTGCATACCCACCATCTCCTGTCCAGACGCGGACTGCGCATCCCCGAGGATGTCTCGCTGTTCGGCATCAGCGACGGGCAGGCGCCACTGTTCCTGCACCCGAACGTCACGCACTTGCGGCACTCCGGCGTCGAGGTCGGTGAGCGCACCGCGCACATCCTCATCGGGATGATCGAGCACAACTCCGACGCCATGATGGACGTGCGGATTCGCACCACGCTCGTGGAGCTCGGATCCGTGGCGACGCGCTCGCGCCCGCCGGCCAAGCAGCGTCGCTGATCCATCGGCCCGCGCCGCGACGGTACGGGAGTTGAAGCAGCTAGGGCCGATGGGCATACGCTTTCGCAATCGTCGAGACGCCGGACAGCGGCTGGCGAAGGACCTCGCGTCCTATGCGCGCCGCGACGACGTGCTCGTCCTTGCGCTGCCCCGCGGCGGCGTCCCCGTCGGCGCGGTCGTCGCCGATACGCTCGAGCTTCCGCTCGATGTGTTCGTCGTGCGAAAGCTCGGCCTGCCCGGACACGAGGAGCTCGCCATGGGTGCGATTGCCAGCGGTGGCGTCCGCATTCTCGACCGGGACCTGATTCGCCTGGCGCGCGTTCCGGCGGCGGAGGTCGAGCGAGTGACCGCGCGCGAAATGGCGGAGCTGGCGCGTCGCGAGCGGTTGTACCGTGACGGGCGCTCCCTGCCCGACCCGCGCGGCAAGACGGTCATCCTCGTGGACGACGGCCTCGCCACAGGCTCCACGATGCGCGCGGCCGTCGAAGCGTTGCGCCTCGAGGGCCCGTCGCGAATCATCGTGGCTGTGCCCGTCGCGGCTGCCGAAACGTGCAACGCGCTCCGCCAGGTCGCCGACGAGGTCGTGTGCTCGGAGACGCCGGAGCCGTTCATGGCGGTCGGCTCGTGGTATCAGGATTTCTCGCAGACGAGCGATGCGGAAGTGCACGAGCTTATCGGAGGGAGGAGCTCGGCTCCGAAATTCTCTCTACCGTAAGCGCCACTT
Organism: Gemmatimonadetes bacterium 2013_60CM_65_52; assembly: GCA_002215645.1. Classification (GTDB taxonomy): domain Bacteria; phylum Gemmatimonadota; class Gemmatimonadetes; order Gemmatimonadales; family Gemmatimonadaceae; genus AG11. The sequence continues at coordinate 68,646 of NGFI01000002.1, forward strand.
CGTGCTCGCTCACGCGCCCTCCGCTCAGTGCAGCGCGCGCGAGATCCGCCTGTGATACGATGCCGACGCAGCAGCCCGATGCATCCACGACAGGCACGCGGCGCACCTGCTGATCCGCCATGACGCGCTCCACGGCTCGAACATCGTCGTCGGGCGTGCAGCAGCAGATGTCGCGCGTGATGACGTCCTCGACCTTGGTGTCGGGGCTCAGTCCGTCGGCGAGCGCGCGTATGGTGAGATCGCGATCCGTCACGATGCCCACGACGTGACCGTGCTCGACCACGGGGACGGAGCCACAGTCGTGATCGCGCATCTTCTGCGCGACATCCCGCAGGGAATCCTGCGGAGAGCAGAGACAGGGATCCGCGGTCATGATGTCCTTTGCTTTCATGAGAACCTCCGGAGACATATCCGGAGTGTGCGGAGCGAATCACATGCCGTGGACCGGTCCTACTGTACTGCTACCTGCCCGCAGCGGAATCCCGTGTTCGGCAAGTCGTCCGACGACGCGGACACTTTGACATACCCTCGCATCCACCCGGTGGCGAGCGAATCGCTCCCACCGACTTCGACGTGATCATGTCGGGCGACAGGACCTTGACGGCGAGATTCCGCTTGAGCGCCAAGTCGTGCACGAGGAACACGACGGCGAAACTTCCTTGGCCGAGCGTTCGCTCCACGGCATATCCGTCGCCCAGCGCGGCGGCGAGTCGTAGCGCGAGGTCAGTCGAGTCCGTCACGCGGCCCATGATGGCGCATCTGGCGCCTGCACGCCAGTAACGAGATGACGACAAACAGCCCCTTGCAGGCTGGGTGTATGTACTTTAACATTGATTGTATATACTTTTACCAGAGGGCCGCATGGCAAAGAAGAAGGCGACGGCATTGAGCGCGACACCGAAGCGGGTGAGCGAGCCCAAGGTTGCCATGAGCTATCGCTTGTCGCCGGTCCGCATTGCTCGGGCGCAGCGAATCCTCGGTGCGGCCAATGCCACGGCGACCATCGAGGAGGCGCTCGACGCAGTCATCTTCCGCCGCGAGCTCATGGAAGGCACACGTCGCTCGCTTGGCATTTCGGTAACCGCTGCGTTTCCGGACGACTCGAGGAAGTAGCAGGCCGACCAACCGTGCGCGCCGAACGCCGATACACCATCGACACGAATCTGTACATCGACGGGATGCGGACGGCCGACGGCAATGCGGGGTTGTGCGCGTTTCACGCTGCGTATGCGCCCTTTGAACATCTCAGCGCCGTTGTCGTCCAGGAACTGCGCGCCGGAGTACGCGGCTCAGCGGCGGCCCGGCTGGAGGCGGCTGTCATCGCGCCGTTCGAGCGGCGCGGCCGCCTCGTCACGCCGAGCTACGAGGCGTGGAAGGAATCCGGGCGTGTGCTCGCCGAGCTCGTTGGTGGTGCCGAGTGGTCGTCGGTGTCCCGCAGCTTCGTAAACGATGTGTTGCTGGCGATGTCATGTCGCGAATCCGGGATGGTTCTCGTGACGAAGAACCTGCGCGACTGTGCGCGAATTGCCGCCATTCGGAAGTTCGACTATGTCGCGCCCTGGCCGGTCCCAGCACACTAACGGAGGTCAGTAGGTCGGCGGTACAGTAACGGCGTTTGCCGACCTACCGTCCTACTGTCCTACCGCTCTCCCAGCGATGCGTCCACTGAGTATACACCCTCCGAGAAACGTCCCCTCGAGCGCGCGGTACCCGTGCATGCCGCCACCGCCGAAACCGGCGACCTCGCCAGCCGCGTAGAGGCCTGGCAACGGCTGGCCACCGGCGCCGAGCACGCGTCCATGCAAATCCGTCTCGAGCCCGCCAAGAGATTTACGCGTCAGGATGTTCAATTTCACCGCGATGAGTGGGCCGTCTCGTGGATCGAGAATCGGCGCGGGCTTCGCCACGCGGATGAGCCGCTCGCTGAGCAGGCGTCGCGCGCCGTGGGCGATTGCGAGCTGAGGATCCTTCCCCGCCGCATTGCGCGTCTGTGAATCGCGGTCGCGCACCTCGCGCTCGACCGTCGCGAAATCCACGAGCGCGTCGCCGATCAACGCATTCATGGCGTCCACGAGGGAGCGGAGATCATTTCGGATGACGAAGTCCGCTCCGCGATCCATGAACGCCTGCACTGGCGCCTGCACCGCCTTGCCGACACGGCGCAGTGTCAGACGGATGCTTTTGCCGGTGAGATCGGGGTTCTGCTCGCTACCCGACAGCGCGAACTCCTTCTTGATGATGGCGCGGTTGAGCAGGAACCACGTGTACGGATAGCCGTGCGTCGTGATGTGCTGAAGGGTGCCGAGCGCATCGGCGCCCGGAATGTGAGGGAATGGCAGCCGTCGCCCGGTGGGATCGAGCCACAGACTGCTCGGACCTGGAAGTATGCGGATGCCGTGATTCGGCCAGGTGGGATTCCAATTGCGAATCCCTTCCGTGTAATGCCACATCCGGTCCGGATTGATGAGACGGCCGCCGGCCCACGACACTTCCTGCTGGAATAGTCCGTCGACGTGCTCGGGCACGCCGGAAACCATGAACGCCGGTGCGGCGCCCAATCGGTCTGTCGGCCAATAGCGTCGTACGAGCTCGTGATTTGCGCCGAGTCCGCCCGACGTGACGATCACGCTCTCCGCGTGTAGTTCGAAATCGCGGAGTATGGTTCGCGAGCTGCTCTCACCGCGCGCCACGGACGATGTTTCGAGCACGTCGCCCCGCACGCCGTGCACGACGCCGTTCGTCGTCACAAGCCCTCGAGCACGGTGACGAAAACGAAATTCCACTCGGCCGTCGCGCGCATGCATGCGAACGCCGCGCACGAACGGCTCGAGGACGCCTGGTCCCGTGCCCCAGGTCAAATGAAAGCGTGGGACGCTGTTTCCGGATGCGCCGGCACCTGCGGCACCGCGCTCTGCCCACCCGACAGCGGGAAACCAGCGCATGCCGAGCGAATGGAGCCACGGGCGCATTTCGCCGGCGGCAAAGTCGAGATATGCATCGGCCCACTGCCGCGGCCAGTGATCGTCCGGCCGATCGAAGCCGGCGGTGTTCAACCAGTCGCGCCGCGCGAGCTCGTGTGAATCACGGATGCCGAGCCGGCGCTGTTCGGGCGAGTCGACGAAGAACAAACCGCCCAGCGACCAGAACGCCTGGCCACCGAGACTCTGCTCCCCTTCCTGATCGAGCACCATCACCCTCTTTCCCGCGTTCGCCGCTTCCGATGCGGCGACCAGTCCCGCGAGCCCCGCGCCGACGACGATGACGTCAGCCTGGGACGTCGGCATGTTGAACGGTGGCTGGCCGACGCACGAAGAGCAGCAGCGCGACACCCGCGACGATCATGGTGGCGGACAGGAGCTGACCCGCACTGAAGGGACCAAGCACGAGGCCGAGCTGGGCGTCGGGCTGCCGCGTGAACTCGAGCGCGAACCGGATGATCCCGTATCCTACGAGAAAGGCGCCACCAAGAAGCCCGGGACGATACCGTCCGCGCGACACCGACCAGCGCTCGAGCCATCGCAGAAAGAGAAACAGCAACAGCCCCTCGGCGACTGCTTCATAGAGCTGCGACGGATGCCGCGGCACCTGCAACGGGTCGGAGGGAAACACCATGCTCCACGGCATTGAGGAGGGGCGTCCGTACAGCTCACCGTTGATGAAGTTTCCGATGCGTCCGAAGAACAGCCCCGGCGCACCCGCAAGCGCGAGGGTGTCGCCTACCTGAAGAAACGGCACGCGGTGCACTCTGGCAAAAATTGCGCAGGCCGCCACCATGCCAATCACGGCGCCGTGGAACGAGAGGCCGCCGTGCCATATCCGGAGGAGCTCCACCGGGTCGTTCAGATAGTGGCCGGGCTCATAGACGACCGCATACATGATCCGCGCGCCGATGAGCATGCCCGCCATGAGGTAGCCGATCCATGAATCGAGATCGCGTTCCGTCATCGCCACCAGCCCGCGCGTGATGCGATTGCGCGCCACGCGGTGGCCGACAAGGTATCCGACGAGGTACATGAGACCGTACCATCGGAGAGCGATCGGGCCGATCCGGATGAGCTCCGGCGAAATTCTAGGATACGGTATCGTCATGAGACATGAACAATACCGTGCGAACCGTGATGGCGAAGACATTTCGAAATTCGTGACGGAAGCGCAGTGGTCCCGCGGGGGTTTACGCTCGAGTCGCACGAGCTCGTGCTGTACGGGCGCTGCCCGTCCTGCCGCGCGGCTACGCGCCCCGTCGCAGCACGCCGACCACCAGCTCGAGAACGATGAGCACGACGATGGCAATCTCCAGCAGCTCGGCGCGCGCCGCCTGCGCTTCGCTGTTCAACATCGCGTAGGTGTCGCGCAAGATGCCGAGCTTGCGATCGATCCCGCGCCGCCACGCCTGCTCGCGAAAGAGCTCCAACGCCGCCGCGTAGATTTTCGCCAGGTAGACGTCGTTGGTGACCTTGAGCGAGTTCTCGACGCGCTCGACCGTTTCGGTGATGTCGGCGACGCGGGTCTGAAGGTCGGACAGCACAGTGCGGAAGCGACCGGAGAGTCGTGGCTGCCGCCGCGCACGTGCAGCCTCCACCCGGTCGTAGAGGGCCGGCAGCTCGGCGTCGAGCTGTTGGTCGTACATGCGGAGCTCGAGGAGCTGCGCGTTCGCGAATTCCAGGACGAACTCCACGTCGCGATCCTCGGCGCGCGGTTCCACCACGAGCGCGTTGTCCCACGCGAGCACGGTGAGGTCGTCCTCATAGTAGGAGAAGCGGTGCGGCACGAGCTCGCGGCGCGCGGCGGCCGATAGCGTGCGCCGCTCTCCGAGCAGGAGTGGAACGAGCCGCTCGTCGGTGAGCTGCTCTGCAACGGGAATGGACATGTCCGCGCGCTCGAGCCGATCGATGCGGAAGACGATGTATTCCTCCGACAACGGCGCAACGCCGGGACGCTCGACGGCGGGAGCGATGCGCTCCAGCACGGCCCGAAGCTCACGCTCGAGGATGGTACCGATCTCGGACGTCGAGCCAAGTGCCGCGCCAAATGCGGAAAACTCCGCCCACGTGATGTTGCGCGGCGCCTGCACGCGAAGCTGAAGCGAGCAGAGGCCGAAATCGAACAGATTGGCGGACAGGGTCGCGGGGCATGTCGTGTCGCCAATGCGGACGTCCCGTGATCCAAGCGCGCCCTGCACGGGCGGATTGCGAATCTGGATGGCGCGGGCCTCCGTGCGACTCGGCCGGAGCCGCTCGCGACTGGTGTCGCCGAGCAATTGTGCGGCGTGGTCGAGCGCAATGGTGTAGCCGACGTCGTACTGCCGGTACAACGTCGCGCCGCCGTCGACGCGAAGGTCGTCGCGCACGCCCTCAGCGATGGCGGCCCCGCGAACGGACCGACGTCACCTTCCTGGGCGGAAGCTTCACGCCGGCCTTGCGCGCCTTGGACAGGCCGATCGCGATCGCCTGCTTGTTCGAGCTCGCACCGTGCTTGCCCTCGCGGACGTGATGCATCTCCTCGCGCACGAACTCACCCGCTTGTGTGGATGGCGACTTGCCCTCCTTCGCATCCTCTCGTGCGCGCCTGATGGTCTCCCTGTCCGGCATATGTACCTCCCTGATGATTCACGCTTCGGTGTGGCACGGCCGTGGGCTGCACATCGCGCGCCAGCACGCTACCGTCTCGTCAGCGTCACGTTGGTCAACGTCTGCGCGGCAAACGTCTGACTCGAAGTGCGCGGGGGCGTGAACGTCAGCGTTCCCGTCATCGACGTTGCGCTGGTGAGGGCGCCCGAGAAGGACAACGTGCCGTGGTAGAATGTGCCGTCGCCGACAGGGTTGGAGCCCAGCGACGCCGCGAACGTGAGCGTTGGATTGGTGAAGGTGCCGCTCGTGATCGTGAAGTTGTCGCCTGAGTACGCGGGGGTCGCCGGTCCGGAGATGGGCGCGATGGGCGGCACCGTAATCGTTCCCGTCCCGCCCACCGTGGCTCCCGACTGCGTGAGGTTGAATTGTTGGGAGCTCTGTTGGGCGAGCGCTCCCGTCCACGCACCGGCAGCGTCCGCATCCCCAACGGTCGTGGTAGGCACGGACGCCGCGCAGCCAGCAAGGAGAACGAGCATCATGGCACGCGCCCGGCGCACGCCGAGATGCATGGACCACCGCTGACTGGGAATGGCTATTGGCATGACCTGAGTATGCACGTGAAGAGCGGCACTGGCGAGGGCCGCCCGCCGCATTACGAACGGCGTTCGACCTCTGCATCTTACGCCTCATATGATTCATCGAGACCTGCTTGAACACTGCGCCGGAGTCACTCGCATGATGGGAAGCACTCACATTCGCCGGTTGCTCCATGTGTCGTTTGCGGCCATGACGATCTTCACAGCCTCGCTTGCCGGCGCACAGAGCACCGTCGGCATCTTCGAGGGGCATACCGATGTCGGTCGTGTGAGCCATCCCGGCACCGTGTCGTACGATGGCGCGACACAGGCATACGACATCTCGGGCTCGGGGCAGAACGTCTGGGGCGCGCACGACGACTTTCACTTCGTGTGGAAACGGCTCACGGGCAACTTCATTCTTTCGGCGCGCGCGCATTTCGTCGGCAAGGGTGTCGAGGCACACCGCAAGGTCGGCTGGATGATCCGCGCCTCGCTCGACGCGACGTCTCCCCACGTCACCGCCGCCGTGCACGGAGATGGGCTCACGTCCCTCCAATTTCGCCGGATCGCGGGCGCCAACACCGAAGAGTTACGCATGCACGACAGCCTGCCCGACGTCGTGCAGCTCGAGCGCCGAGACGGCGCGTACATCATGTCGGTCGCACGGTTCGGGGATACGCTGTCCCGTCAGGAAGTGACCGGCGTGACTCTGCCCGACACCGTGTATGTCGGCCTCTTCGTCTGCGCGCACAACGACACCGTGACCGAACGCGCGGTGTACAGCAACGTGCGCATCACGAAGCCAGCTCCGGTATCCCTCGTCCCGTATCGAGAATACCTGGGAAGCAATCTCGAGATTCTGGATGTCGAATCGGGAAACGCGACGATCATTCATCAATATCGCGGCTCGTTTCAGGCGCCGAATTGGACGCCAGACGGGAAGAGTCTCTTCTATGTACAGGAGGGCAAGATCTACCGGTTCGATCTCGCATCGCGTACCCCTCAGGTCGTCAACACCGGTTCGGCGACGAGGAACAACAACGATCACGTCCTCTCGTTTGACGGCAGCATGCTGGGTATCAGCAACAGCCCCGATGCCGGCAGTCCGTCGCTCGTCTACACCGTTCCGTCGCAGGGCGGAATGCCGACGCTGATCACGAAGGTCGCGCCTTCGTACCTGCATGGGTGGTCGCCGGACGGACGGTGGCTCGTGTTCACGGGCCAACGCGGCGGTGAGTTCGACGTCTACAAGATTCCCTCGGCCGGAGGCGACGAGATTCGTCTCACCAGCGCGCCTGGATTGGACGACGGACCAGAGTTCTCGCCCGACGGTGCGTACATCTACTTCAACTCGGTGCGGAGCGGCCGCATGCAGATCTGGCGCATGCGTCCCGATGGCAGCGCGCAGCAACAGGTGACCGACGACGGCTTCAACAACTGGTTTCCCCACATATCGCCGGACGGCAAGTGGATCGTTTACATCGCCTTTCCGCCCGAGGTGCCTCCTGGCGATCACCCATTTTACAAGCACGTGACGATCCGCCTCATACCAATCGGCGGCGGAACGGCACGTGTGATCGCGTATCTCTATGGCGGACAGGGCAGCATCAACGTGCCCTCGTGGTCGCCGGACGGGAAGCGTCTGGCGTTCGTGAGCAACACGGGGATGTGAGCCATGAGCGTCACGCGTCGGGCATTCATCGAACGGAGCGCCGTGCTCGCGGCCGGTGCGCTGATGTCTCGCCCAGCATTGCCTCCGCTGCCAACCGGCCGCACGCATAAGCCTCTCGGCGTCGCCCTCGTCGGATTGGGAAGCCTCAGCACCAATCAGATCGCACCGGCATTGCTCAGGACGGCCGATTGCACGCTGGCCGGCATCGTCACCGGCACGCCTGCCAAGGCGGCCCGTTGGAAGACACAATACAATCTGCCTGACCGCAGCATCTACGATTACACGACGATGGAGCGCATGGCGGACAATCCCGACATCGACATCGTGTACGTCGTGACGCCCAATGCACTGCATGCCGAGCATTCGATCCTCGCGGCACGCGCGGGCAAGCACGTACTCTGCGAGAAGCCGATGGAGGTCTCCGTCGAACGATGCGAGGCAATGATCGTCGCATCGAAGGCAGCCAACCGGCAGCTCGCCATCGGCTATCGGTGCCAGTTCGAGCCGCATCATCTCGAGTGCGTCCGCCTCGCCAAGGAACGGGTGCTTGGCGACGTGAAGCTCATCAGCGCGGGCTTCGGCTTTCCCATTGGGGATCCCACACAGTGGCGCTTGAACAAGGCATTGGCAGGTGGAGGTCCGCTGATGGACGTTGGCATATATGCGCTTCAGTCGGCGCGAATGCTCGCCGGGGAGGAGCCCGTTGCGGTCTCCGCCATGATGGTGAACACCGATCCCGTCAAGTTCAAGGACATCGAGGAATCGATGACCTTTCAGCTCACGTTTCCGAGCGGCGTCATCGCCGACTGCCGCACGAGCTACAAGGTGTCCGGCATGAACGGCTTTACGGCCTACACGGCGCGCGGGGCGTTTGGGGTCGAGCCCGCGTACGGCTACGCGGGAATCAAGGCCTGGCGCAGCGACGGTGTCGCCCTGCGCTTCGATCCCATCGACCATTTCGTCGCGGAGCTCGACGACTTTGCGCGGTGCGTCCGGACCGGCGCACCGACCAAAGTGCCCGGCGAAGAGGGTTTACGCGACATCCGCATCATGATGGCGGCATACGAGGCGGCGCGTACGGGACGAGCCGTCAACTTTTCTTAGTGTTTTCTTGATGGTCGGACTTGCGCTGGCGTGGTTTAGAGGCAATCACTAGGGGGTGGTTCTCCGCGCTGACCGCGCACGCGTGACAAAGCCGACTCGCCCGATCAACGAAGCACGACGCCTCGAGTTACTGGGGCAATACGACGCGCTCGACAGGGCTCCCTATCAGGCACTGGATGAGCTGACCGCGCTGGCAGCGCGCATCTGTGAGGCGCCCACGGCGCTCGTGTCCCTGGTCGATCGGGACCGCCAGTGGTTCGCATCCCGATTCGGCTGGTCTGCCAGGGAGACGTCCCGCGACATCTCGTTCTGCGGCCATGCCATCAATGAGCCGGATCTGTTCGTCGTGGCCGACGCCACGAAGGACGAGCGCTTTGCAAACAATCCGCTCGTGACGGGCGATCCACGCATGCGCTTTTACGCCGGCGCCCCACTGATCACGCCGGAGGGGCATGCCCTTGGCACGCTATGCGTCATCGATCGGGTCCCGCGCGATCTGAGTCCCATGCAGTTAGAAACGCTCCGCGTACTGAGCCGGCAGGTCATGAGCCAGCTCGAATTGCGGCGCCAGGCTCGCGAGCTCGCTGAGTCCGAGGCGCGCTTGCTCCAGGTATTTCAGCACTGTCCCGTCGGCGTGACGGTTCACCGCGGAAGCGACCGCAGATTTGTCGACGTCAACGGCGCTTTCACGAGACTCGTCGGGTGGGAGCGCCATGACGTCATCGGGCACACCACCGCCGAGATGGGCATCGTGGACGCCGAGGCGGCCGCGCAGCTGCGCCAACGGTTGGAGGCCGGAGGAGCGCTGCGCGACGTCGAGTTGCGGCTCACCACCCGCGCAGGCGACACGCGGTACGTCCTCATGGACACCGAGGCCGTCGAGCTCCGTCACGAACCGCACACGGTCACGACCTTCGTCGACATCACGGAACGCAAGCGCCAGGAGAGCGTGACGAGCGAGCTTGCGGCGATCGTGGAGTCATCGGACGACGCGATCATCGGCAAGGACCTGACTGGCATCGTCACCAGCTGGAATCGCGGAGCCGAGCGCATCTTCGGCTTCACGGCAGCGGAGATGGTCGGTTCCTCGATCGTGCGCTTGATCCCTCCCGACAGGTCAGGTGACGAGGCGGAAATCCTCAGAGAGATCCGGAGTGGCCAAAGCGTCGATCACTTCGAGACCGTGCGTCTGACAAAGGACGGCCGGCGGATCCATGTGTCGGTCACCACATCTCCCATCAGGAACGCGGCCGGCACCATCATCGGCGCGTCGAAGGTCGCGCGTGACATCACCGGCCGACGGGAATCGGAGATGGCCCTCGAGGAGTCGAATCGGCGCTTCCATGAGACCCTCACCACCATCGGCCTCATCGCGATGACGCTGGACTGCGACGGGAACATCACCTTCTGCAACGATTTCCTCCTGCGTCTGACCGGTTGGCGCCTCGAGGAAGTCCTGGGCCGTTCCTGGTTCGACTATTTTCTTCCCGATTCGGCTGCGGACGTCAAGCAGCTGTTCCTCGATACCGTCGACGCGGGCGATATCCCCAAGCACCATTCGAACCCGATCAAGACACGCAGCGGCGAGGTTCGCACGATCGCCTGGAGCAACACGATGCTCCGCGATGCGGCGGGCCACGTGATTGGCACCTCCAGCATCGGTGAGGATGTCACCGAGCGCAACCGCACCGAAGCGCGCTTCCGGCGACTCGTGGACTCGAATGCGCAGGGGGTGATGTTCTGGAATGCACAGGGCAACATCATGGACGCGAACGACGCGTTGCTTCAGATCGTCGGCTACACCCGGGAGGATCTGGCGCGCCGCCGCCTGCACTGGCATGACATGACGCCCCCGGAGTACGCCGATGCAGATCGGCGTGCGCTGGAGGAGCTCACCGCCAATGGCGTCTGCCGTCCGTATGAAAAGGAATACACTCGGCAGGATGGGTCTCGGGTTCCCGTCCTCGTCGGCGCGGCGACGTTCGAGGACAGCCGGGACGAGGGCGTGTGCTTCGTGCTCGATCTCACCGAGCGCAAGAAGCTCGAGCAACAGATTTTTCGTGCGCAGCGCATGGAGAGCATCGGTACCCTCGCCGGCGGCATCGCACACGATCTCAACAACGTGCTCGCTCCCATCATGCTCTCGGTGGAGATATTGAAGGAGCTCGTGCACGACGAGAGCGCACGGGAATTCCTCGAGACGCTTCACGCCAGCGCCCGGCATGGCGCAGACCTGGTCCAACAGGTGCTCGGCTTTGCCCGCGGCGTGCAGGGACAACGCGTTGCGGTCAATCCCGTGCACCTCGTGCAGGAGCTGCTGCGAGTGCTCCGGGATACGTTCCCTAAATCGCTGACGGTGCAGTTCCTTCCGGCGCCGGATCTCTGGACCGTCACCGGCGATCCGACGCAGATGCATCAGGTCTTTCTCAATCTCTGCGTCAATGCGCGCGATGCCATGCCCGACGGCGGCACGCTCGCCATGAGCCTCGAGAACGTCGTACTCGATGACACGTATGCGGCGATGCACCTCGATGGCAAGGTGGGAGCGTACGTCGTCGCGACTGTATCGGACACCGGCACCGGCATACGCCCCGACATCCTGGATCGGATCTTCGATCCCTTCTTCACGACGAAGGAGACGGGCCGCGGCACCGGACTCGGGCTCTCCACGTCCATGGCGATCGTGAAGAGCCACGATGGCTTCATGCATGTCTACAGCGAAGTGGGCGCGGGCACGAAGTTCAAGGTCTACTTCCCGGCGGACGCGTCACGGAGCATGGCAGACGTGGTCGCAGTCGCGCAGACCCGATTGCCTCGCGGCAACGGCGAGATGGTACTGGTCGTGGACGACGAAGAGGCCATCCGCCGCATCGTCGAGGGCACGCTCGAACGGTTCGGGTACCGTGTTCTGTTGGCCACCAACGGCGCGGAGGCCGTGGCCATGTACGCCAGGCGCCGCTCGGAGATCGCGCTCGTGCTGACTGACATGGCGATGCCCGTGATGGACGGCCCGGCCACGATCATCGCGCTGAAGGCCATTGACCCGGACGTGAGGATCGTTGGCTCCAGTGGACTGATGTCCGACAGCGGCGTCGCCAAGGCACTGGGTGCAGGAGTCGTACATTTTGCCCCAAAGCCCTACACGGCCGAAACGCTGCTCCGCATCATCAGGGAGGCGCTGGACGATGGAGCGAATGGCTACTCCACCATGATCTCACCGTCTTGACCCGATGATTCGCCGCGCAGCAGCAGCACGAGCGGCAGACCGATGAAGAAGAGCACGGAGACGAGCGCGAAGACGTGATTGTAGGCGAGCACCGACGCCTGTCGTGCAATCACTCCGTCGAGAAGGCGCATCGCCTGCAACTTCGCGGTGAACGCATCGGCGCCCTTGGCGATCATTCCGTTGGTGGCCGCATCGAGCCACTGGCGACCGGCCACCGACGCGCCGGCGTCCTCCGAGAGAATGGCGTGATTGCGCGCGGTGCTCGTGGTCAACATCGCCGCGGCGATGGCGATGCCGACACTGCCCATGACCTGGCGGACGACGTTGTACAGGCCACTTGCCGCCGTCATCTGTGTCCGCTCGATCGTCGACAGGGCGGCAGTGCTCAGCGCGACGAAGATGAGGCTGAAGCCGACGCCCTGCCACAGTTGGGGCCAGAAGAGGTCCCAATAACCGACGCTCGTCGTCAATTTCGACATCGAGTAGAACGCCGCGCCTGTGATCACAAGCCCGCTCCCCACGAGGATGCGTGGGCCAAGTCTATTGTAGAAGCGCCCGCCGATGGGCATGAGCAGCGCCATCGCGAGACTTCGTGGCATGAGCGTGAAGCCCGCTTGCATTGCATTGAAGCCGAGCAATCTCTGAAGAAAGACAGGCAGCAGAAACAGGCTGGCATTCAGCGCGAGACCGAGTACGCCGCCAATCGCGGTCGCCGAGCCGAACGAAACGTCCTTGAGGATCCGCAGATCGACCGCCGGCTTATCGGTGGTGAGCTCGCGCCACACGAACACCACGAGGCCAATGGCGGCGACGAGGGCAAGGCGCACGATGAACGGCGACGCGAACCAATCGTTCCGCGCACCCTCCTCGAGCATCAGTTGCAGCGCGCCAAGGCCGGCAATGAGCAGTCCGAGCCCGGGCCAGTCGATGTAGCCCTTCTCGCGCACGAGATACGGGGGATCCTCGATGAACCGCGAGACCATGACCACGCTCAGCACGCCGACCGGCACGTTGATGTAGAAGATCCACGGCCAGGAATACTGATCGGTGAGCCACCCTCCTAGCGTGGGCCCGAACGCCGGCGCCAGCACGGCGCCGAGCCCGTAGAGTCCCATGGCAATTCCCTGCTCTTCCGGCGGAAAGGTCTCGCGCAGGATGGCCTGCGGGACCGTGAGAAGAACGCCACCGCCGAATCCCTGGAGCGCGCGAAAGAGCACCATCGGGCCAAGTCCGCGCGCCAGACCACACGCCATCGATGCGGCGGTGAACAGGACCACGCTCGCCATGTAGAAGTTCTTCCGGCCGAATCGCGTCGAGAGCAGTCCGGTGATCGGCATCGCGATCACCTGGGCGAGAATGTAGGCCGTCACCACCCACGTGATCTCCTCGATCGTGACGCCCATCGTCCCGGACATGTCCGGCAGCGCCACGTTGATGATGCTCGAGTCGAGCACGGCCATGATCGTTCCGGTGAGGACCGTGCCGGTGATGATCCACTTGTGCGGCGCCTCCCGCGCGATCGCGGTGCTCATGACGAGTGCCCGCCGGGCAGCGTGTCGGCGTCGTCCCCGGTCGGGCGCGATTCGACGAGCCGCGAGACGATTGCGGCCGCATCGCCGATGGCGATCCGGCCGGTGTTGATCCGCAGGTCGTAGAGCAGCTCACCCCGGACGTCGCTGTGGAAATAGCGCTGAACATAAGCCTGCCGATCATGATCGGCTCGCTGGACGATTGCCGAGACGGTGGCCGGATCGGTGTTCATCCGTTGTGCAATGCGACGCACCCGGACGTCGGGCGGCGCGACGAGGCGGACATGCAGGGCATCGGGTCGGCCGGCAAAGATGCATTGTGCGCCATGCCCGACGACGATCACCGGCAGGGACGCCGCGGCATCCTCGATCACGTGCCGCGTCGCCGCGGCGATGGCGTCGTGACTTGGGACGTCGATCGGCGCCGCGAAGGAATACATCTCGGGCGTGAGGACGATGAGCACCGAGGCAATCCGGGCGAGCAGGGAGGGAGGGTGCTCATCGAACCGCTCGACCGTTCCGTCGTCGAGGCGGAGCCGGTCGGCCACCCGGTGCACGATGTCGTGATCGAGCACCGGCCAATCGAGGAGACGACCCACCTCGCGCGCCAGCTCGCTGCCACCGGCGCCGAATTCTCGACTCACGGTGATGAGTCGGATCGGCCGTCCCTGTTCGTCGCGTGACATACTCTTGAGTCAAATACTCACTATTGCGGGATGGTTCCCTCGGCAACGCCTGGCTAACGGGCCGAGCGACCCGCGGGCCGCAAGCCGTGCAGGAGCAGGTCGGCCGTGGAGTCGATCAACTGATCCGGATCGATCGCCACGCCCGGTGCACCGTCGCCATACTGCCGCCACACGAACTGGAGCAGGAGTCCCGACAGCGCGATGCGGGCCGCGACATCGCTGTCCGCATCGGCGCGAAACTCACCGCTCTTCTTCCCTCGCTCGATGAGCCGCGCGAGCAGCTCCCAGGCACGTACTGGCCCTGTCTCCAGCCACCGGTGATGAACCTGCGGTACGTCCCGCGCCACGCCCTGCACGAGGAGCGACAACACGCTCAGCCGCGTCTCATCCAGGTTGCCGAACCCTCGGCGCAGCAGCAGCCGGATTGCCGCCGAGACCGGTCCCTTTCTCGAGCGCAGCGCGTCCTCGAGAGGTCGGAATGCGCGCTCGTGATAGTGGTCGATGGCGCGAAGGAGCAGATCCTCCTTCGTGTCGAAGTAGTGGTAGATCGTGCCCTTCGTGACGCCCACCGCGTCGGCGATGTCCTCCAGTCGCGTGTTGCCATAGCCGCGCTCCGCAAAGATCCGGAGTGCCGCTTCCAGCAACTCGTTCGGCCGCTCGTCGGGCCGCCGCTCCCACCGCAGGACTCTGGCCGGCATCGCACCGGGGTTAATTGACCTCTGGGTATATTAATGGGCCCACCCGGCGGCAGTCAACCGACCCTACTTCCCCACCTTGGCATAATCGACCATCCACGTCCGCAGCCCGTAGTTCGGCAGGTTCTTCGTGTGGCCGGCGACGAGCTGCTTGTTGTACTCGACGAAGTACAGATCGAACGGATCCGACTCGTCGGCGTCGCGAATGAGGAGATCGGTATCCGTCATCGTGAGCTTGCCGAACGTCAGGCGCGCCCCGCGGAAGTACACGAAGTTGCTCACGCCGCTGTCCGGGCGAACATAGGTGCCGAAGATCGTGTCCTCGGCCGTGCGGGCAAACTGCTGAACGAGCATGTCGCCGTCCACGCGCACCGACGTCAGGCGCCCATCGACCAGCGGCGGCGGGATGATGGCCAGCGGCTCGAGGAAGAGGTCGTCGCCCTTGACGGAGACGCCCCGCGCCTTGCTCAAATCCATGAAGTCGGCGAGATGGAGGTGCAGCGCGTGCATGAGCGCGAGGCCGTTCACGGAGAAGATCTTGAGCTCGTCGGGGTGAAGGCGTAGCCGGCCGTCCGGTTGCAGCGCGGGGATGCTCTTCATCTCGAAGGGAATGTCCACGCCCTTGTGCAGGGTGCCCTTCTGAATGAGCGCGCCGTTCTCGATGTGAACGCGAAGATGTTTGATGGGCGCGCCCGGATAGTTGAACGCGACGTCGTTGAGCAGTGCACTGATCCCGTCGCCATCGAGCGCGACGGTGCCATTCGTCGCCTGAACGCGGAACGACTTCGGATCGTCGAGCGACGCGATGGCACCAGCCACGCTCGAAATCACGCGTCCTCGGAGCGACCGCACGTGCATGACGCTTCGGCTGTCGATATGGAGATCCACGTTGCGCATCTCCATCCACAAGCTCGAATCAGGCGCGCTCATCGTTGCGGACGACCGAGGTGGGTCGAGCACGGCGGCGGGCGGGCGCATGCCGGCCGTGAGCCACAGCGCCGCGGCCGCTCCCGCGAAGAGCGCACACCGCCGCAGCGTGGCTGCGCCAATCGGATGAGCCTGGTGCGCCTGAGGGGTCACCGCCACCGCCAGTTTGGACGGAGCAACGGCCATTGCACCATCCATTCCCGAGCGTGCTAGGCGGTCACAATGATCTTCCCCTGCATCTTCGGATGCAGCGAGCAGAAGTAGCTGTACGTCCCCGGCGTTCTGATGGCCGCCGTAAAGCGATGGTCCGTGTCCAGCACCGGTGACGGCTTGAAGGCATTCTGTACGCTCACGATGAGATGCGGAACGTCGTCCTTGTTGACCCACACCACCGGCGATCCAGCCTTGACGGAGAGCACATTCGGCGTGAAGCTGAAGTTGTCGATGCCAATCTCGTTGGCCGCGAGCGTGAGGCTCCTCCGCTCCGTCTTTCGCCGCATCATCGCGTCGTGGGAGGCGGCCTCGAACGCCGGCGCCTCGCCGGACAGGGTCGCATCGACCACGGCCAGCGCGCTTCGTCCGGGAACGAACGTCACGTTGGTGATGCCGAGCACGCTCTTCAATCTCTCGGGCTCGACCTTCATCGGGCCGGGCGATGGTGCCGTGCCCGGTGTCGGCTGGGGAAAGGCTGTGGACATCGCCGTGTGGAAGGACACGTTGCCCTCGACCTTCTGCATGATCTGGTGAATGTGACCGTTCAGGACCGTCACGGACCCGAACCGCTTCAGCAGCGCCAGCGCTTGCTGAGAATCGTCCGTACCCCAGCCCCATTCCGGATAGACCGTCCACAGTGGAACGTGCGCGAACACCACCACCGGCGTGCTGGCTGAAAGGTGGGTGACATCCCTCTTCAGCCACGCGATCTGCTCCGCGCCCAGCGAGCCAAGGCCACCCGCTTTCAGGTCGAGCACGTTGACCAGACCGACGAAGTGCACGCCCGAATGATCGAAGCTGTGCCAACCGCCGCCGTGCGTGCCCTTCCCATAGCGCTGGAGGTACCCTGCGCCGTTGTCCGTCGCGACGTCATGCTCGCCTGGGACGTAGAAGACGCGATCGGTCTTCAGACCCTTCAGCACGTCGCGGGCGGTGTTGAACTCCTCAGGCTTCGCGAGCTGGGTGATATCGCCTGTGTGCAGCACGAGGGCCGGGCTCTGTGGCAGCGCGTTCACTCGCGTTACGGCCTCCTGAAGCGTCGCCGTCACATCCTTGTTTGCTTCCTTGCTGAAGCCGATGTGACTGTCGCTGATCTGGACGAAGAAGATGCTCTTTCGCTGTGCGTCGGTGAGGAACGGCAATCGACCCACGGGAAAGGACGTCGGGATTCCGGCCGCCATTCCCCACACCGTCGCGGTGCCGGCCCACGCCATACAACGCAGAAAGCCTCGGCGATCCAGGCCGTCGTCACTGGCCGCAGTCGTGATGAAGTTGGATCCGGCTGGATGGGTATTTCCGTGTTCGTCGAACCGGTCGTCGTCGCGGTCGCGGTGGCGGCTCATTGAAGTCGGTCCTCCGTGGATAGTGGCGTGAGATCATGCCCTCTCCATCCAAGACCGTCCGGCGTTCGACGTTATTCCCGACGATACAGGGTGACGAATTGCTCGAGCTCACGGGCGTTCAGATCGGACGCCACCCAAAGCTCCACACCCCCATCGCTCCAATGGACGACGTGGTATCCCTTCTCGATGGACGTTACCGGGGTGTGCGCGGTGCGGTCCTCTGTCGGCCACGAGAAGACATTGATGACGTGCTGGCGTCGCACATACACCACGGTGGCGACGGTCCGTCCGCCGACGTAGTCCAGCCGGCCACCCGCGAGTGGAAAGCCGGCCGAGTCGAGGCGGGGCACGAGCGGTGAGAGATCGACGCGTCCGTTGAACCACGGTTTGACGTTGTGCGAATCGTTCGACGCCACGTCCGTCAGGTGACCCGGCATGAGCGACCGTAGATGGCTCGACAGCACCTGCTCCGCGATGGCCGGTCGCGACGCTTCTCGACGCGCGACAGCGAACGAGGCTCCCCCACTCACCACGGCGATGAGCGCACCGGCGACAAGCAGGCCCGTCCACGGGCGGCCGGGCGTCGTGACGTCGGCGAGGACTCCCGTTGATTGTGAGAGCGCGCTTCGAATACGAGCCTTGAGCACATCGGGCGCGCGTGGCCGAGCGAGCCCTTCCCGCAAACGTCGTGAAAGGGATTGCAGCATCTCGTGTTCGGCGGCGCAGGCCGCACACGATGCAAGGTGATCTCGCATCGTCTCCGCCTCCTCTGGCATCAGCTCGCCGTCCACGTATGACGTCAGCGCGTCACGACACTCCGCGCACCGCATGTCAGCTCGCCTCCTCGATGAGAAGACCCAGTGAGGACGCGAGTCGTTTGCGCGCACGTGCCAGCCGCGACATGACCGTCCCCATCGGCACGCCGGTGATCTGGCTGATCTCCCGGTATGACAGTTCCTGTAGCTCGCGTAACACGATGACCTCGCGGAATTCGGGAGGAAGGCTGGCCACGGCTCGATCGATCACGGCGCTGTCGGATGAGCGGATGGCTCCCGCATCCGTGTCCGTTCCGCGGAGCTGTGACGACGTCTCGGCGTCAGCGTATGAGACGGAGAGACCGTCAGTGCGGTAGCGCCTTTGCCATGTGTAGCAACAGTTGCGAACGATGGCGAGCAGCCACGCCCGCGCGTCGCCGTCACGGAAGCCGTCGAAGTACCGGAGTGCGCGCAGAACCGCCTCCTGGACGACGTCCTGCGCGTCGTGCTCGTCGCGAAGCAAGTGACACGCAAGCGCGTACGCATCATCCAGATGCGGTAGCACGAGTCGTTCGAATGACTCGACCTCGCGATGTGCCATCGTGGCCGGTTTTGGCTTGAGGGACAGTACTGCCTTACCTGAAGACTACTGTCCGTACGCGCTTATTCCCGGGACGGTGCTGTCCTAGCCATCGAGCACCTCCCTGACCTTCCGCGAGAGCGCCAATGGCGTGAAGGGCTTCTGAAGGAACGGCGCACCTTCGACCATGATGCCGTGTCGCACGATTGCGTCGTCCGCGTAGCCGGACATGTAGAGGACACGCAGTCCAGGGCGAGCAGACGTCAGTCGCTCGAACAGTGGCGGCCCGTGCGACTCGGGCATGATGACGTCGCTCACGAGCAGATGGATCGGGCCCTGATATCCGTCGGCCCGTTGCGCGGCCTCGCGCGGATTGCTCGCCTCGATCACGTGATATCCGTAATGCTCGAGCGTCACGCGCGCCAACCGTCTCACGGCATCGTCGTCCTCCACGAGCAACAGCGTCTCCGAGCCCTTCTTGCTTCCCGCCTCGCTCGACGATGCGACGGCCGCTGCGTCCGCCCGCGTCACGCGCGGAAGGTATATCTCGAAGGACGCACCCTGTCCGGGCTGGCTGTGGACCACGATGTCTCCGCCGCCTTGCTTGACGATGCCGTACACCGTCGCGAGCCCCAGTCCGGTTCCGCGGCCAGCGCCCTTGGTCGTGAAGAAGGGTTCGAAGATCCGCTGACACGTCGCCTCGTCGATACCCACGCCGGTATCCGCAACGCCCAGCTTGACGTACTGCCCTGGCGTGACTGGCAGATGCCGCTCCCGATAGTGTTCGTCCAGCGTGACGTTCCGTGTCTCGATCGACAGCCGGCCACCGCGCGGCATGGCATCGGCGGCGTTGATCACCAGGTTGACCAGAATCTGCTCGAGCTGCGTCGGATCGATCAGAACGAGACCGCCGGCGGCCGCGAGGTCGAGGCTGATGTCGACACTTTCGACGATCAATCTCCGCAGCATCAACTGCATGCTGCTTACGAGCGCATTGACGTCCACCACCTTCGGCTGCACGACCTGCTTTCGGCTGAACGCCAGAAGCTGCCGGGTGAGAGCGGCCGCGCGCTCGCCCGCCCTTCTGATCTCGACCAGATCCACTCGCGCGGGATCATCCTCGGCCATTTCAGCCAACCGGATTTCACTGAAACCGAGCACCGCCGTGAGCACATTGTTGAGGTCATGCGCAATCCCGCCGGCAAGCAGGCCGAGGGCCTCCATTTTCTGCGCTTGACGAAGCTGGTCTTCCGTGTGACGGACCTCGGTAATGTCTTCCGCCAGCCCGCCACCCGGTACGCATGTCCACGGTGATCGTACACGGGGAAGGTCCGTGCACGTACCCACCGCATGGAGCCATCGGGCCTCACGACGCGATAGATGCCATCGGTTGGCGCCGCGGCGTGGTGGCGCGTGAGCGCTTGCTCCATACTCTGGCGATCGTCGATGTGGATCGCCTCCAGAAAGGAGCGAGGATTCTCGTACAGACTGTTGCGACTTCGCCCGAAGACCACCTCGTACATCGGGCTGACGTACGTGACCCGACTATCGGCAACCTCGTGCGACCAAAACACCTCACGGATGTTCTCGGCGATCTGGCGAAAGCGCTGTTCGCTCTCGGTCAGTGCGGCGGTGTGCTGGAGAATTCCACTTCTCAGTGAGCGGTTCCACCAGAAGAGCGACGCGATGACCACGATCGCCACCGCCGCGATGATGGCCCCGTTTCGAGCGTAGGGACCGTACCGCGTGTACCCAGTGATGGAGCTTCCGAACCATTTCTCATTGAGGCGCTTGAGCTCACTCGAGTCGATAGCGGCAAAGCCCCGCGTCACTATGCGGAACGTCGCGGTGTCACCCTCGTGCACGGCGCGCCGCAGCGAATCGCGAAACATCGGCGCCGAGTGCCGGAATTCGGTGTCGATGCCCAGCTTCGTGAGCTGATACACGGCGGCGGGCGCGTCGGCGAGAAAGACGCCGATCTTGCGCTGCCTTGCCCCTTCGATGATGGCGTCGTTGTTGGGAAATGGGACTACGGTCGTCACTCCGTATTCACGAAGCCGGTCGACGTGTTGATCACCTGCCTTGACGCCAACCGGAAATCCCTTCAGCGACGCGATGTCCGTGATCCCCGCGATGTCCTTGCGAAAGAAGATCGAGGCCTCGATCACGGCGTATGACGGGGTGAAGGCATAGTAGGGCAGTCGGTCACGGGTCTCGACGATGCAGTCGATGACGTCGAACTCGCCGGCACGCATGCGGCGCAGAGCCTGACTCCAATCCAGCGACTGGATTTCGACCTTGATGCCCGTCTTCCGTTCCCAGGCCCTCCATTGGTCGATGAGGAGGCCCTGTAGCGTGCCGTCGCTCGATCGAAACACGTATGGCGCATACGCATTGTCCATCACGACGCGAATGGATCGCCGGGCCTCGACGCTCTGGGACGCGAGACCCCAAGGCACGCTTGAGAAGAGGAGTGCCGTCAGGAAACACGTTCGGCGCGTGGCGTCCATTTTTGTGAACTGGCTTTGCCTCGGGCTGTGCTCGTATGCAATTCGCTGTCCGGTGGGTGGGAGTCAAACGTTTTCACCGGGCGATCAGGATCATCAGAAAGTTGCAGCGCCGGCCTCAGGGCGCGCGGGTCAGCGTGAACACGGTGAGCTCGGGCGCTGCGTGCACGCGCGCCGGCACGTAGCTGAATCCTATCCCGCGGTTGACGTAGAGCCGATTGCCTGGCTGGCCGTAGTTGTCGATCCAGCCGGCGACGCCCGAGCCCTCGTTGCTGAACCGGTGGCGCCATACCCAATCCGAGATGTATGGAATGCCGATCTGCAGCCCGTGCGTGTGCGCGGCGACGGCAAAGGGCGCCGCGCCCGGCGGAACCTTCGCGTACGAATCGGGATCGTGCATGAACACGATTCGGGGAGCGCCATCGGGCACGCGGCCCAAGGCCGTCATCACGCTGTCGTCCTTCGCCCACTTCTCACCGACGCCCACGAGGTAGAGTTGCGGCGAAGCGGCGCTGTCCGCACCAGGCAGCACCAGCAACACGGCGCGATTGTCCATCATGTGGACACCGGCGCTGTCGAGTGCGAAGCGGACGCGATGCGCCACATGACTCACTTTCGCCGATCCCTCGTTCATGAGCGAGTAGTCGTGATTGCCGAGCACCGCATAAATGGGAAGTCGGTGGTCGAGCAGCGGCTGGAGGATGCCGAGCACCTCGGCCATCTGCGAATCGACGCTGTCGTCCGCATCGTACACGAAATCCCCAGCGATGAGCACCGCGGCCGGATTGATGTCTACCACCTGGCGAACGAGCCGCCGGGCCGCATCCCGGTTCGACCACCACATGCCGATCTGAAGGTCGGCGAACACGACGATCTGCTTCCCTTCCCAGGCCGTTGGGAGTTGCGGGATCGAAGCGGCCTCGTTCTCGCGCACCACGAATCGCGGCTCGATGGCCGTACCGTAGACTGTGATGGCAGCCAGGACCTTCAGCAGCAGCCACATCCGGGCCACCCGTTGGAAGAGGACGCTGTCGCCTCTGCATAGCGCGCACCGTCGTCGTGACATCGCGGGCGGCGCGGCACGCTCGCTGCGCGTTGGCGGATGGAGGTCGCCATGCCCGCATACGCCGACGACAAGCTGGAACGCACGATCTCGATTCGCGCCGACTCAGTCGCACTCGAGGGAACGCTGGGTGTGCCGGCCCACGCGCAGGGCCTCGTGCTCTTTGCCCACGGCAGCGGAAGCAGCCGGTTCAGCCCGCGCAATCGCTTCGTCGCCCGTGTCCTGCGTGATGCCGGGCTCGGCACCCTCCTGATCGATCTTCTCTCGCCGAGTGAGGAGGAGGCCGACGAGGTCACGCGGCATCACCGTTTCGACATTCCGATGCTCGCCGACCGGCTCACCATCGCCATCGAGTGGCTCGGCCACGACGATGGCAGGGCCGACCTTCCAGTCGGGCTCTTTGGCGCCAGCACCGGAGGAGGCGCCGCGCTCGTGGCGGCCGCGGGCCGGCCCGATCGCGTTGCTGCCGTCGTCTCGCGCGGCGGACGCCCGGATCTGGCAGGCGCATCACTTCCGCTCGTCGAAGCCCCGACCCTACTCATCGTGGGCGGACGCGACGAGGCCGTGATCTCCCTCAACGAGCGCGCGCGGAGCGCGATGCACGCGGAGGTGCAGCTCGAGATCGTACCGGGCGCAACACACTTGTTCGAGGAGCGAGGCGCCCTGGAGCGCGTTGCTTTGCTCGCTCGCGATTGGTTCTTGCTGCATCTGCGCCAAGCCGCTCCTCGACTGCGATTCTGATCGAACTCGGCGGGTCCATGTGGCGCGTCACTTGCTGCCCGGAACCCTTTGAGTTTTTGCAGCCAAAGGAGGGAACCCATGAGTTACAGATTCCACGTTTCGAGCCCCGATCGGTAATACGTCGGGCCATTCATGATTTTCGACCCGCGTGCGCGAAGAACCGACGCGCCGGAGCCGCTGGACACACAGCTCCGTCGCGCGGTGCGGCCGCTTGAATCGCCTGAGGACCTCGATCCTCTCATCGACGCAATCGACGACGCGCGCTTCGTCCTGCTTGGCGAAGCCACCCACGGCACGTCGGAGTTCTACACCTGGCGTACGGAGATCTCGAAACGCCTCATTCTGGAGAAAGGCTTCTCGTTCATCGCCGTGGAAGGTGATTGGCCGGACTGCTACCGCGTCAACCGGTACGCCAAGTGGATGACGGACTCCGGCACCAGTGCCGAGGAGGTGTTGCACGCGTTCGTGCGGTGGCCGACGTGGATGTGGGCGAACCGCGAAGTCGTCGACCTGGTCGAGTGGCTTCGCGACCACAACCATCGCCTGAGTGAAGCGCAGCAGGTGGGCTTCTACGGGCTCGACGTATATTCGCTGTGGGAATCGATGGCCGCCGTCGTCGAATATCTGGACCGAGTCGACCCGGCTGCGGCGCGCAACGCCCGTCGCGCGTATGCGTGCTTCGACCCGTACTATGAGGACGCACAGGAGTACGCTCGCGCGACGGCGCTCGTTCCGACGTCATGCGAGGACGAGACCGTTCACATGCTCCGCGCGCTTCGCACCCGCGCACCGGAGTACCGTCAGGACGGGCGTGACGCCTTCTTCAACGCCGAGCAGAATGCGCTCATCGCGCAGAACGCGGAGCGTTACTACCGAACGATGATTCGCGGCGGCGCGACGTCGTGGAACGTGCGCGACTACCATATGGTCGAGACGCTCGATCGACTCGCCATGCATCACGGCCCGCTCTCAAAGGCAATCGTCTGGGAACACAACACCCATATCGGCGACGCACGGTTCACCGACATGGCGCGCCAGGGCATGGTGAACGTGGGACAGCTCGTCCGTCAGGCGCACGGTGAGCGTCCGGCCGAGCGAGACGGGGTGATGCTGGTCGGATTCGGCACGCATCGCGGCACGGTGATCGCCGGATCGGAATGGGGCGCCCCAATGGACCGGATGCACATGGCCACCGGTCGTGCGGGAAGCTGGGAGGATCTGCTTCACCAGGCCACCGGCGGCGTGAATGCACTGTTGTTGTTCGACGGTAGCGCGAACGGTGGCGTTGCGCGTCTCGACCAGCCGGTGGACCATCGCGCCATTGGCGTCGTCTATCATCCCGGCGCCGAGCGCTGGGGCAACTACGTGCCGACGATCGTGCCGCGTCGATACGACGCGTTTCTATTCATCGACGAGACGCACGCGGTTGACCCGCTTCACATGCCGGTCACGGTCGAGGCCGAACTGCCGGAGACGTATCCGAGCGGCATGTAGCCGTCTTCAGGGCTTCTCCGGGCCCGGCTCGCGCTCCGCGCCTCCGCTTCCGGCCGAGCCAAACCGCAACTTCGACAACGGATTGTCGGATTTCTTGCGCTCGGTCCCGGGTGCGTCAGCGGGCTCGTCGGATGCCGAAGGCTTGGCGGTCCTGGCGCTGTCAGGCCGTTGTGATGGCTTTGGATCCTTCATGTGATTCGCTCCGGCGAGGGGTTTACGTCCACAGCCCGTGATGCGGCATTGTCCGTGCCGCAGTTTGTGGCGGCGACGCGTTCGCTCAGCCGATGCGCACGACATACCTTTGAGCTGTGATTATTCCCGCTCCGTCCCAGTCGGCCGAGTGGCCGCCCCTCGCTCTCGAGAGCTGGCAGCCGACACAGCGGACGCTGCATCGGTGGGCGCAAATCGTCGGAAAGACGAGGCTCACACTTTCGCCGTTCGAGAATCATTGGTGGCATTGCGTCCTGTACGTCACCGCCCGCGGCCTGACGACGTCACCGATGCCGCATCGCGGCAGCGTTCTCGAGATAGAGCTCGATTTCCTGGACGACGTCCTGCTCGCGCGGACGAGCGACGGCCGCACCGAGCGCTTGCCGTTGAAGGACGGGACGATCGCCGGATTCTATCAGGACTACCGTGCGATGCTCTCATCGCTCGACGTCGATGTGCACATTCACGGCGCCCCGAATGAAGTGCTCGACGCGACACCGTTCGCCGACGACCACATGCACGCCGCCTATGACGGCGATGCCGCGCGGCGGTGTTGGCAAGTGCTCATCCAGGCGGATCGTGCATTGAAGCAGTTCCGCGGCGACTTTACGGGAAAATGCAGTCCCTCGCACTTCTGGTGGGGCGGTTTCGATCTGGCCTGCACGCGATTTTCCGGACGGCGCGCGCCGCAGCACCCGGGCGGAATTCCCAACTGTCCGGATTATGTGACGCGCGAGGCATACTCGCACGAGTGCATCAGCGCGGGGTGGTGGCCCGGAATGGTGGGGTCACCTGTTCCCGATGCGGCGTTCTACGCGTATGCGTATCCCGAGCCGGACGGATGCAGCGCCGCCCCAATCGGGCCGAAGGCTGCCAGGTATGATGCCGCGATGCGTGAGTGGATCCTGCCATACGAGGCCGTTCGCACGGCCACCGATCCTGACGCGTTGATCGCGGAGTTTCTCCAGACTACCTATCAGACGGCGGCGACACTCGGCGGATGGGACGTCGAGTCGTTTCGTTCATCGTACGACACTGTTCGCCGTGAACGAAAGGCGGCGGCAGGTGGTGCGCGTACCCGAGCAGACGGTCAGACAAATGCCAGCGACGCAGTGTAAGCACATCGAGAACATTCAGGGCAAGGAGCCGCGGACGCCGGCGGGATGCGAGGAGTGTCTTGCCGCCGGTGGAAGGTGGCTGCATCTCCGGCTCTGTCTCGAGTGCGGACACGTCGGGTGCTGTGACGACTCGCCGAATCGACACGCGACGAAGCACTTTCACGAGACGCAGCATCCGGTCATCCGCAGCTTCGAGCCTGGCGAGGATTGGGGCTGGTGCTTCGTCGACGAAATGTTCTTCGAGCAGGTTCCCGACTTCGGGATCAGAACCCTGGCGCACCGCTGACGCGGACTGCCCGACTCAGGTCCACGCCAGCGTCGTTATCGAATCCGCCGGCAGCTGGAGCACCACAGCGCGACCTTCGACGACGATGCGCTGGGTCGCTCCGCTGGCGCCGCGATTCGTCAGGACCACCACCCGACTCTCATCGGGATTCTCGAACGCAACATGGGCGACTCCCGCGTGGCCCCCTGTGGACTCGAGGACGCGCGCGCCACGCCGGACATGCCGTGAATAGTGCGCGAACGCCCAGAACTGTCCGCTGCGCGTCACCGCCTTCGTCTTGCTGTCGATCGTGACGACTCCACCGCACGGGAAGGGCCCGATGTTCGGATTGCCCTTCTCGTCCAGCGCGAGGTTCCAGGCGATGATGCAGCGCGACCAGTTGCGCAGGATCCCCGCGAAATCCGATGCCCAGCGCCCCCAGTCCGTCAGATAATTGTTGGACGTGATGTCCGGTCCGCCTTCCGTCCAGTACGCGTGCTTGTCGGGATACGCGTCGTGGACGCGTGTCATTTCACCCGGCGTGCCGAGGTATCCGTGCCACGCGACGCCATCAGCGAACCGGCGCACCGCATCGTCCTGGAGTGACGCGAGCGCGCGTCCCCAGAGGTTGTAGTTGTGGTCGATCAACCAGATCTTCGTGCGAAGCCCCGCCTTGACGAACGCGGGTCCGAGATGCTGGCCGACGAATCCGACCTCGATCTCCTGCGGCCAGGTGCATTGCGGCATCCGTCCATCCTGGTCGGTGTCCACCTCGTTCTGCGACGTCACCGCGTCTACCACCACTCCCTCCGCGGCGTATGCCTCCACGAACTTCGTCATGTACTGGGCGTACTCGGCGAGGTAGCGGCGGCGAATCGTGCCTCCCATGAGCGAGTTGTTGTCCTTCATCCATCCGGGCGGACTCCATGGTGAAGAAAGGAGGAAGAGCTCCGGATTCACTTTTCGCGCCTCGCGCAACATCGGCAGGATCCACTGCTTGTCGTGCGCAATGGAGAACCTGGTGAGCTGCGGATCCGGCGTGGGGCTGTCGTCGTAGCTGTAGGGTTTCGTCGAATAGTCGCTCGAGCCGATACAGCTCCGGCCAACGGACAAGCCCATCTCCGACGGATGAAACAACTCGTGAAAGAGCTCGGCGCGTGCGTCCGGCGTCAACACGTTGAACATGTACGTGGCCGCGTCGGTGAACGCGCCGCCGAAGCCGAGCACTTCCTGCTTCTTCTTTGCTGGATCGAGCGCGATGTCGTCCGGTCCGTGGATGGCACCCGCTTGCCATGAGAAGTCGAATAGTGGCTCGTGTCGCAGTCTTCCCACGGTTTGCCAGGCATCGATCGGCGTGCGGGGCGCAATCATCACGATCTGCGCCGCGGCGGTGGCGAGAGGAATACCATAAAGCGCCACAGTGGCTCCGGCGCCCACGGCACCCGACCTGAGGAACTCGCGGCGGCTCACATCGGACGGAGGCACGGCATCGCTGTCAGGTATGTTCATCGTCTTTCTCGAAGTCGGACTGCGGCGAACGTATCACTTCCAGACGAACGTCGCCACCGACGCTGCCGGCAGCGTAAACGTGAAGGCACGGCCCGACGCGCGAGCGACGAACGAGCTCGGCGCCGTCCCGCCATTCAATACGATCAACGCGATCGACGCATCATCAGCGTTCTGAAACGCTACATGGTCGAGCCCCTGCGCGCCCGAAGAAGCGATCCGCACCGCCCCCGGTCGCACGAACTTGCTCGCATGCGCCAATGCGTAGTACTCGACGTTGCGCGTGACGCCGCCGGAGGCGCTCACGGTCACGACGCCGCGACAGTTGCCACAGCCGCCGAGATGCGGCCCATTCTTCTCGTCGAGCGCGAGATTCCAGAGCGCGACCCCGCGCGCCCAGCCCCGTGTCGCGCCGATGATCAACTGCCCGACGTCGAACTTGAGGTTGTCCGCGAAGACCGGTGCCCAGTCACCGCCTGAACATTCCGTGAAGTAGACGTCCTTGTCTGGATATGCGTCGTGCACCAGAGACTGCACCGACACGTTGCCCGCGTAGCAGTGCCACGCGACGCCCTGTACGTAGCGCCGCGCCAAAGAATCCTTCAGCACACCGAGCGGCTGCTGTGGCAGATCCCAGTTGTGGTCCCAGTCCCAGATCTGCGTCTTGAAGCCCGCTCTTGCGAGCGCCGGTCCGAGATGGCGACCGATCACCTCCGCGCGTTGCGACGGGTCGAGGCGCATCCCCGGATAGTTGTTCGGTTCGAACGCCGGCTCGTTCTGAAGGGTGATGGCCGCAACCGGCACGCCCTCGGCTGCATACGCCTGGACGAACTTCACGAAATAATCGGCGAATGACGGAAATGCCTCCGGCTTCAGCGTGCCGGTGATGAGACTGCCGCTCGTTTTCATCCAGGCGGGCGGACTCCATGGGCTCCCCACCATTGTGAGCTGCGGATTGATCGCCAGCGCGCGCTTGATCACCGGAAGGCGATCGGCGCGATCGACGTCGATCGAGAATTTCGTCAGCGCACTGTCCGTTTGACCCGATGAGATGTCGTCGTAGCTGTAGTGCCGCAGCGAGAAGTCAGACGCGCCCATGGTGATGCGCGCGAAGCTGAGTCCAATGCCTCCGTCTCGTCCGAAGAGATCCTGGAGCAGCGCTTCACGCTGCGACGCCGACATCTTCTCCTGGATGAGATACACGGACGCGTCGGTGAATGCGGCGCCGAAGCCGATCATGCGTTGATAGGTCGTCGTGGGATCGACCGTGATCACAGGAAGGGCTGTCGCGCTGTCGGCGCGAAGATGCAAGTCGGGCGCACGGCTCAGCAGAAGGCTCTGGTCGCCGGTGGTGAGCCACACCTGGACTGGTGCACCCTCTGGCGATACAGGCACCGGAGCCGGCGAGGAGGGCTGGCTGGCGGATCCGCAGCCAACGAGGCCCGCGACGAGTACAATCGAGGCGATAGTGGACGCGCTGCTTGTCGGCATAGATATCCACGATAATCACCGCATCGGCGCCGGGCGAGTTTTTCGCTCCGAGGCATCGCGTGCCATGAGACAGGCCGGAACCCCGCATTATTTCGTGGTTGAGGACGAACGGGTCATTCGATTCGATGCACGCCGGGCGAAGGACATTCCGCTGCTTGTGGAGGCGCTGAGGCCGACGAGGTAGGAGGCAGCGGGCGTTCGCGGAGACGGCGTCTGAGCGTGCTCGGGCCGAGCTTCGCCGGCCCGAGCGTTTACGCGAAGTCCCGCCGTCGGAGCGAGAGCCCCGCCTGCCGTCACACGCCAGTTGAAGGTCACATTTTGTGGGCTGAGGGCCGTCTTGCGCTCGCCGCGCCCTCCGAACATTCTCGCTCATCGCCACACGAGTTGGACTCATGGAGATGAAACCGGTGCACGTCGCCCGCACCCCGCAGGTCTACGATGCCATCGTCGTCGGCTCCGGCATCTCGGGCGGCTGGGCGGCCAAGGAGCTTTGCGAGAAGGGTCTCAAGACCCTCGTCCTCGAGCGCGGCCGCCCACTCAAGCACGGCACCGGCTATGTCACCGAGCACAAGGCGCCCTGGGAGCTTCCGAATCGGGGACGGCTGAACCCCGAGCCGCTCGAGAAGGACTACTTCATACAGAAGCGCACGGGCTTCCTCGGCGAAGAGAACCTGCACTTCTTCTTCCGCGACTCGAAGAGTCCGTACGTGGAAGACAAGCCCTTCACCTGGGTGCGCGGCGATCAGGTCGGCGGCAAGTCCCTCATGTGGGGACGCTACACCTTCCGCCACAGCGACCTCGATTACACCGCAAACCTGCGCGAAGGGATCGCCGTCGATTGGCCGATCCGGTACGCCGACATCGCGCCGTGGTACACCTACGTGGAGAAGTTCGCCGGCATCAGCGGCGAAAAGCTCGGGCTTCCGCATCTGCCGGATGGACACTTCCAGAAGCCGATTCCGCTGAACGTGGTGGAGAAGGACCTTCGTCGCCGCATCGAAGCCCTGTACCCGGAGCGCCGTCTCACCATCGCGCGTGCCGCCGTACTCACCGAGCGAATCGGCGACCGGCTGCCGTGCCACTACTGTGGTCCGTGTTGGCGCGGCTGTTCAACGGGGAGCTACTTCTCGAGCCTTTCGTCGACTCTTCCCGCTGCCGCGGCCACAGGGAATCTTACGCTGCGCCCACACAGCGTCGTGCACAGCGTGATTCTCGACGAGAAAAAGGATCGCGCAGTCGGAGTTCGTGTGATCGACGCCGAAACAAAGGAGATGCTCGAGTTCCACGCCCGAATCATTTTTCTCTGTGGCTCGACGCTCGGCTCCACGCACGTGCTGCTCAACTCGCGATCGCCTCGTTTCCCCGATGGACTCGGCAGCTCGAGCGGCGAGCTCGGACACAACCTGATGGATCATCACTTCCAGGTTGGCGCATCCGGCGAAGTGGAGGGGTTCGAGGACCACTATTACTACGGCAACCGTCCGGTCGGCTTCTATATCCCCCGGTACAGAAACATCAGCGAGACGACGAAGATGGAGACCTTCCTTCGCGGCTACGGCATCGAGGGCGAGGCGGGCCGGCCGAGTTGGGGCCGAGGCGGCGACATCCCGGAGTTTGGCGCATCGCTCAAGGCCAAGCTGCACGACCCGGGTCCGTGGGAGGTGGGACTCACCGGATTCGGCGAAACCCTTCCCCGCCACGAGAACTTCGTCACGCTCGATTCAGAGAAGGTCGACTCTTACGGGATTCCGCAGTTGCGCATCAACTGCTCGTGGGGACCGAACGAGCTCGCGATGCGGAAGGACATGGCCGCGTCGATGGCGGAGATGCTGGAGCGCTCGGGATTGAAGAAGGTGCGCCCGTACGACGCGTACGTCGAAGGCTCCATCGGCGCCGAACCGGGACTCGGCATTCATGAAAATGGAACGGCACGCATGGGACGAGATCCGAAGACGTCCGTGCTGAATGGGCACAACCAGGTGTGGGACGCGCCGAATGTCTTCGTCACAGACGGGGCATGCATGACGTCGTCGCCCTGCCAGAATCCGTCCATCACCTACATGGCGCTCACCGCACGTGCGGTGAATTACGCGGTGGCCGAGTCGAAGCGAGGTCGCTTATGAATCGTCGCGATGCGGTCAAGGCGATCGGCGTTCTGCTGGGAGCCGCCGTTACGCCTTCGGTGGCGCGCGCCGTCGGCGCTGGCTACCGTGCGCCCGCGCCCGGTGTGCCCTTTAAAGTGCTCACGCCACAACAGGGTGAGCTCCTCGGCACGCTCACGGAGCTCATCATTCCGGCGACCAACACGCCGGGAGCCAGAGCCGCGCGCGTGGACGCGTTCATCGATGGACTGCTCGCGGACGTCTTCCGGGCGGAGGAGCGCAAGCACTTCCTTGCGGGGCTCGCCGACGTGGACGAACGTGCGCGTGCGGCGCATGGAACAACGTTCCTCGAGCTCACGCCGGAACGACAGGTTGCACTGCTGACGGCAATGCAGGAGGAGTCGCGTGTCGCAACGCCACCGCCGCGTCGCCGGCGGGGGCGCCCTATGCCGAGAGCGTTCTTCCCGTGGCTCAAGGAGCTCACGCTCGTGGGCTATTACACGTCGGAGGTCGGTGCATCACGGGAGCTCCGGTACGTGCACATTGCGGGACGCTACGACGGAGACATTCCGTATCAGAGGATCGGACGCGCGTATTCGTGAGCGAGAGCGCGCGCCCCTTCAGATCCGCGCGCGTCGTAAGGAGACAGCGTTGAGCGCGACGACAATCGACGACATCGACATCAGGAGGGCGGACACCGCCGGCTGAATGGACCAGCCGAGTGAGTGATAGAACGCGCCTGCAGCCACGGGAATTGCCAGCAGGTTGTAGGCGCTCGCCCACACGAGGTTCTGCTTCATCTTCCGCACGGTCGCCTTGCTGAGCCGAATGGCTTTCGCAATGTCGGCCGGGTCTGATCGCATCAGGACGACACGCGCTGCTTGAGCGGCAACATCTGTCCCTGCTCCGATCGCGATCCCGATGTCGGCCTGTGCCAATGCCGGCGCATCGTTGATTCCGTCGCCCACCATCGCCACCACGCGCCCTTCCTTCTGAAGGCGCTGAACGTGAACGGCCTTCTCCTCCGGCCGCACCTCGGCGAAGACTTTCTCTATCCCGACCTCGTGGGCCACGCGTTCGGCAGTGGCCTTGGCGTCGCCGCTGATCAATACGGGCTCCGTTCCCATCGCCTTCAATTCCTCGATTGCGGCGCGGCTCGAGGGACGCACGGCATCTGCAATTCCGAGAACGCCGAGCACGGCGCCCGCTCGCGCCACGAACACGACCGATTGGCCCGCAGCGGTAAGGCGCGCCGCAACTTCATTCACGGTTGCAAACGCGACACCCTTGTCGTTCAGTAACGCTGCATTGCCGACGAGCACCTCATCGCCGTCGAGG
This sequence comes from Gemmatimonadetes bacterium 2013_60CM_65_52, assembly GCA_002215645.1. Lineage (GTDB taxonomy): Bacteria > Gemmatimonadota > Gemmatimonadetes > Gemmatimonadales > Gemmatimonadaceae > AG11. The sequence continues at coordinate 101,356 of NGFI01000002.1, forward strand.
CGGCCGCGAACGCCTTTGCCAGGGATGTTTTCGATGTCGGTGGCCTTCGCGACAGTGAGCTTCCGATCGTTCGCCGCGCGAACGACGGCTGCCGAGAGGGGATGAGTGGAGGACGATGATACGGATGCCGCGATCGCCAACATGTCCTCAGGTCGCGCGCCGGCGGTCGGTTCGATATCGGTCACCGTGGGCGAGCCCACCGTGAGCGTGCCGGTCTTGTCCAGCACGATCGTCTGAATGCGACTCATGCCCTCGAGCGTCGCGGCGTCCTTGATCAGGATGCTGTGTTTGGCGGCTAACCCCGTTCCGACGGCTACCGCCGTGGGAGTCGCAAGTCCAAGCGCATCCGGACATGCGATCACGATTGCCGAGATGGCAAAGGTCAACGCCGTGAGAAACGGCGCGTGTGCGAAGAACTTCCAGCCCACGAACGTCGCGACGCCGGCACCCACGGCCACGACGACGAGCACCGCGGCAGCACGATCGGCGAGACGCTGGCCAGGTGCCTTGGAGTTCTGCGCGCGCTCGACGAGACTCGCGATCTGCGCGAGAACCGTATCGCTCCCGACCTTCGTGGCCCGAGCGAGCACGGCGCCGCTTACATTGATCGCGCCACCGATGACCGCGTCACCAGCGCGCTTGTGGACAGGGTTGCTCTCTCCCGTAATCAACGCCTCGTCCACGTCTGTTTCACCCTCAGTGAGCTCGCCATCCACAGGGATCTTCTCCCCCGGAAGAATTCGAAGCACGTCGCCGACCGCGACGGCATCGGTTGGAACCATCTCTTCTCTTCCCTCGCGAACGACGCGCGCCCGAGGCGGCACGAGGTCGAGCAGAGCGTGCAGCGCGTCCGACGTGCCGCGGCGGGCCTTCATCTCCATCCAGTGGCCGAACAACACGAACGTGACGAGCATCGCCGCGGCCTCGTAGTACGCAACGGGATAGCCGATGATCGTGAGGTACACACTGCTCAGGTACGCCGCGAGCACGCCGACCGCGATGAGAACCGACATGTCGAGCTTACGGTTGCGAAGTGCGTTCGCGGCACCAGCGATGAAGATCCAACCACTCCAGAACACGACCGGCGTCGAAAGGGCCAATCCGATCCAGCTCGCAACAGGAGGGTGGATCAGCATTGGCAGGCCCGGCACGTGGCCCGCCATGATCGCAAGCGGAATCGTCAGGACGAGTGCTAGCCAGAAGCGACGCCGCATGTCGGCTTCCATCGCCTTGGCCATGGAGCGATCGCTCATCATTGCGGCGTGGTCCTGGCCCGCAGTGCTGTGCTCAGGTCGGCGCACAGTCATCACACGGCGGTTTTCCTCGAAGGCCTGCGATGCCCTCTCGAGTAATGATTGGGATCATGACCAATGCTGCCACCGGATCGGCCCACCACCATCCGAGAAGCGCATTCAGTCCAAGCCCGACAAGCACGATGGCCGACAGATACATGCAAAGGTCCGTCTGTACCGCATCGGCGTGAAGCGCTCGACTACCGAGTCCACTGGCAACCTGTCGCTTGCCGTGCGCGAGCAGCGGCATGACGACAACAGACAGAGCTGCAACGACAATGCCGGGAATGGTTTTCGCGGGCGCCTCACGCGACCAAAGCGCATGTCCCGCATCGACCGCGATGTAGACTGCAAGCCCGATGAAACACGCTCCGATGATCCTGAGACTCAGTCGCTCTGCCACCTCGCGGCGATCAGCGTCGACATCGGCGCGCAACCGCCAAAGCGCGGCCACGCTCGACACGACCTCAATGATACTGTCGACACCGAAGCCGATGAGCGCGACGCTGCCCGCAAGAAGCCCCGTGATGATCGCCGCGAGCCCCTCCCCGGCGTTGTAAATGAGGGTCATGCGGGACAGCCATAGCCCTCGACGCACGAGCGCGGCGCGGCCAGCGGCCTCGTGCAACAAACTGTTGCGCGAAGGCGGGGATGACTTTGACGCTCGCTGATCACTTTCCCGTCTTGCCATCTGTCACCAGGCTGACCATGGTGCGCGAGGATTTCATTCCGTGCCTCCATCTTGTAGATGAATGTCTCGCTCACGCCAGAGCGAGTAGACTGCCGGGATGACGGCAAGGGTGAGCACGGTCGACGTGATCATGCCACCCACCATCGGCGCGGCGATCCGTTTCATGACGTCCGCGCCCGTACCCTGGCTCCAGAGAATCGGAACCAGGCCCGCCATGATCGCCATCACCGTCATCATCTTCGGGCGCACACGTTCGACCGCGCCTCGTTCAACGGCCGCGTCAATATCTCGCCGGTTGGATAGCGGACCGCTGGCCTGCCGCTCGAGATAGGCGTGGTCCAGGTAGATGAGCATGATCACGCCCGTTTCGGCAGCCACGCCGGCCAGGGCGATGAAGCCGATCGCGACGGCGACGCTCATGTTGTAATCCAGAATCCACATGAGCCACACACCACCAACGAGCGCAAACGGTAGTGACAGCATGACGATGAGGCTCTCCGTTACCGAGCGGAAATTGAAGTAGAGCAGCAGGAAGATGATCGCGAGCGTGAGCGGTACGACCACGCGGAGCTTTCGGGTCGCACGCTCCAGTGCTTCATACTGCCCGGACCATTCGAGTCGGTACCCCGACGGAAGAACGAGACGTCGAGCGAGGAGCCGCTTCGCGTCGGCCACATAGCTACCGACGTCACGGCCGAGCACGTCCACGTATACGATGTTGTTCAGATAGGCGTCTTCAGACTTGATGAGCGTCGACCCTCTCGTCACCTGAATGCGGGCCAATTGCCCGAGCGTCACCTGCTGGCCGGCTGGCGTCGCAACAAGGATGTCCGCCAGCTTCTGCGGATCGTCGCGCAATTCCCGCGGGTATCTCACCAGCACGGAGTACCGCTCCCGCCCATCGATGACCTGTCCGACGTCCATCCCGCCGGCGGCCGTGGCGAGCGCCGTCTGCACGTCGCCCGGCGTCATGCCAAATCGCGCCGCCGCATCTCGATCGATCGTAATGTCGAGGTACTTGCCGCCGACAGCTCGCTCCGCGAATACGGTGTTCGTTCCTGGAACGGCCGGCAGAAGTCCCTCGATCTGTTTGCCGAGGGCGTCCAGTGTATCGAGGCTCCGCCCAAACAGTTTGATGCCCACAGGCGTCTTGATTCCCGTGGTCAGCATGTCGAGGCGGTTCTTGATCGGCATCGACCACATGTTGCCCACGCCCGGCGTTTTGACGGTGTTGTTGGCCTCGGCCACGATTGAGTCGTACGACACGCCGCGCCGCCACTCGCTCCTGTCCTTGAGAATCGCGATGGTCTCGATCATCGACATCGGGGCCATGTCCGTCGCCGACTCTGCGCGGCCGATCTTGCCGAGGACCATGCGCACTTCCGGGATGCGCGCGAGCGCTGCATCTCGCTGTTGCAGGATCATTTTTGCCTGCGCGGAGCCGACACCGGGAAAGAGCGATGGCATGTCCATGATCGAGCCTTCATTCAGCGGCGGCATGAACTCGCTGCCGAGCCGTGTCCACGGGAAGATGGTCGCGATCAGAACCGTGCCCGCAACGACGATCGTCTGCCATCGGTGGCGAAGCACAAACTCGATCACCGGACGGTACAGGCGAATCAGAACGCGATTCACGGGATTGGCCGCCTCTGGCCTCACGCCCCGCCGAATGACCAGTCCCATCATCACCGGCACGAGCGTGATGGACAGCAGCGAGGCCGATGCCATGGAAAGAGTTTTCGTCCACGCAAGCGGTTTGAAGAGGCGCCCCTCCTGTGCCTCGAGCGCGAATACAGGCAAGAACGACACTGTTATAATCAACAGCGACACGAAGAGCGCCGGCCCAACCTCCTGCGCCGAGTCGACGACCAGGTCCCAGTGGGAGCGCGGGCTCCCGTCGCGTTCGTTGCGCTCGATGTGCTTGTGAAGGTTCTCCACCATGACGATCGCCGCGTCGATCATTGCGCCGATCGCGATGGCGATACCGCCCAAGCTCATGATGTTCGCATTCAGCCCAAGCCCTTTCATCGCGAGCAGGGCCATGAGAATGCCGAGCGGCAGCGTAAGAATGGCGACGAGCGCGCTTTCTGCGTGCAATAGAAAGAGAACGGTTACAAGCGCCACGATGATCGACTCCTCGACGAGCTTGCCGCGGAGCGTGTGGATCGCCGCCTCGATAAGACCCGAGCGATCATATCCGTTCACGAACACCACGCCCTTCGGAAGCGCCCTCTGGATCTCGGCCATCTTCGCCTTTACGCCGTTGATCACGTCGAGCGGGTTCCCGCCGTACCGCATGACCACCCAACCGGTCACGATCTCCCCACGACCATCAAGGTCCGCAATGCCGCGCCGGATGTCCGGACCGATCTGCACGTTCGCGACGTCCGAGAGCATGATCGGCGTTCCCCCCGTGCCCACGCCGAGCGCCACGCGGCGAATGTCGTCGAGATTCTGGAATCGACCGCGCGCGCGAACCACGTACTCGTTGCCGCTCATCTCCAGGACGCGTCCGCCCACGTCGGCGTTCGAGTTGCGCACGGCGTCGGTGACGCGACTGAGTGGAATCCGATAGGCCAGCAGCTTGGCAGGATCTACCTCGATCTGGTATTGCTTCGCGAAGCCGCCGAACGAGGCGACCTCGGCGACTCCGGACACCGACGTGAGCGCCGGTCGTACCGTCCAGTCCTGGAGCCCGCGAATTTGGGCGAGATTGAGCTTCCCGGTGGTGTCTGTGAGGATGTACTGCATGACCCAGCCGACGCCGGTGGCGTCCGGCCCAAGCGTCGGCTGCGCACCCTCCGGCAGCTTGTTGCGCACGCCGTTCAGATACTCGAGCACTCGGCTTCGTGCCCAGTAGAGATCCGTGTTGTCCTCGAAGACGACGTAGACGGCGGACAACCCGAACTGGCTCATGCCGCGCACGAACTTGATCTTCGGGACCTTCAGCAGCTCCGTCGACAGCGGATAGGTGACCTGGTCTTCGACGAGCTGCGGCGCTTGCCCCGGCCACTCGGTCATGACGATTACTTGCACGTCCGACAAATCCGGAATGGCGTCGACGGGCGTGTGGAACAGTGCCCAGAGGCCGGCGAGCGTCACGGCGACGGTGCCGAGGATGACCAGCAGTTTGTGACGCACCGACCACGCAATGATGTATTGCAGCATGGTCGTCGCCTATGGCTTCGGAGTGGTCTTCTTCGCGACGACCGGGGCGGGCATCGCCATGCCGGGCATGTCCGGCATGTTCTGCTTCCGGCTCACGACGCCGGAATTCATCTGACCGATCATCGACCGCATCACTTCGGCCAGGTTGGATTCGGAGTCGAGGAGGAACTGCGCCGATGTCACGACGCGTTGCCCTGGCTCCAATCCCGCGAGCACTTCGGTGTAGTCGGACGTGACGGCGCCGAGCTCGATGTCGTGCGGCATGAGCGAGCCTCCGCCCATATCGACAAACACGACATTTCGTTCGCCAGTCCGCAGCACCGCCGAGTTGGGTACCGTGAGCGCAGTTCGCGTCGGCGTGATGAGTTGCACCGTGGCATACATCCCCGGCTTCAACAGACCGCCGGTGTTGGAAACCTCAACGCGCGCGCGAATGGCTCGCGACGTGCTGTCCAGCGTCGGATAGACGTAGGTCACCCGACCCCTCAATGGGTGTCCCACGAGCCCGGTGATCTGAATGTCGGCGGCAGTGCCCGTCCGAACGGCCGCCGCGTCTGCCTCGCGTAGTTGTATATCGATCCAGACTGCCGATAGGTCAGCGATTGTGTAAAGCGGTTGGCCACTCATGATCGATTGCCCTTCAACCACTTGCTTGCCAATCACAACGCTGCCCGCCGGGGCATACAGCGTGAGGGTTCGACGGGGTTGTCCGGTTCGAATCACCTCGTCGATTTGTGCCTCGGTGACGTCCCAAAGCCGGAGTCGCCGCCTTGCTGCGGCGACTAGATCATTACCGGTGCCCGGAACGCCAGGCACTGCACCGCGACCGAGCTCCCGCTGAAGTTGGCTGGCCAGCAGCAACTCATGCTGCGCCGCAAGAAGATCCGGCGAAAACACGTCGAGCAACGCTTGTCCGCGTCGAACAGGCTGGCCTGTCGCGTTCACATGGAGCCGCTCGACAAAGCCGCCAAACTTCGGCGTTACCTGAACAAGCCGCGTTTCGTCGACGGCAACGATACCCGTGGTTCGGGCTGTCGTCACGAGGCGTCGCACATCGACGGTGCCAAACGTCACGCCGAATTGTCGAATTTGGCTTGCGGTCAGTTTCGCTGAGCCGTTGTCGGCCATGTCCATGCCGGACATTCCCGACATGGCACTCGCCGACGATGACTTTGCGGGCGTCGCGGGGGGAATCGACTTGCTGCCACGCGAAGCGAGAGTCGCCCAAACGATGCCGGCGAGTAGCACCCCCGCCAGCGCGAACCAGACGTTGCGGCGCCTCATCGTAGCACCTCCTGACCGACGATTCGCTCCAACTCGGCGAGGTTTTTCGCAAAGTCGCTCAGCGCACGGACGTAGTCCGTCTCATAGTTGAACAGCGCTGCTTGGCCGTCGAGCACGGTGAGAAACTCGACTTTCCCGGCCTGATAGCTTGCGGTCGAAGACGTGAGCGCAGCGCGCCCCTGCGGCAGAATCGCCTTGGTGTACAGCGCGAGCTGCGTCCGCTCTCGTTCGAGCTGAGACACGAGCCGCGCGACGTCGGCATTGATCTCGTTGACTTTGCTCCGATGCTCCTCGTGCAACGCCGCGAGCTCCGCGTCGGCCGCCGCGACGAGTTGATCCTGTTTGCGCCGTCGCTGGATCGGAATGGGGATCGAGACGGTCGCGGTAATCATGTCCGTCAATCCCGGCCTCAGTCCGTATTGCAGCGAGACGTCGACGTCCGGCAGCATATCTTTTCGCGCCAATTCGGTCCGCACGCCCTGCGCGGCGATCATCGCTTCGTGCTCTCGGAGTCCTGGATTCTGCCGAATCGCAATCTCTTGCAGTTCGTCCACCGGCGGCAACGGCGAATCGGCTGCGCGCGCGCCGAGCGCGACCGACAAGAATCGTATACCGTGTGCAGAGTCGTTGACGGCGGCCCGGACGATGGCGTCAGGTATCGAGGGTGCATCAACCGGTGTATTGCTTGGCCGGTCGAGGATCGCGTTGAAGCGCGCCAGCGCCGCGCGACGCTGTTCCTTCAGGGTGACAGCACTTTCGGCGACGCGCGCGGCCTCGACGCGCGCCTTGAGCACGTCCTGCTGGCCAGCGACGCCGTCACCATATCGCGCCTCGGTCACTTGAATGAACGTGCCGACGACGTCGGCACTGCGGGTTGTTACCGCGAATGCCTGATCGAGGAACGCGAGCTCGTAGTAGGCGTCCTTCACGTCGCGTGCGACCGTTCGACGCGCGCCATCGAGGGCCGCTTCAGCGGCGTCCGTTTCTTTCTGTGCGGCTTGCGTGCGAAGGGAGAGCTTCCCGCGATACGGTATCGTCTGCCCAATACCGATCATGCGCATTGTCATCGGATCCGGTCCGCCAACGGCTGGCGCACCGTGCGCGGATTGAGTCTGCATCTCCTGTCCAAGCGGCTGGTTGATGATGCCGGCCATCAGGGTCGGATCGGGCCGCGCTCCCGCGGCGATGGCGCGATGTCGCGACGCTTCAACTCTCGCGGCGGCAGCGCGGACCGCGGGACTGACTCGAAGCGCGCGAGCCTTCAGGGAATCGAGATCGCCGCCAGCCGAGACGCCTGCGGGCGGACGTCCATGGATGACATGGACAGAGTCGAGCGCCTGCGCAGAGAGGATTCGCGGCGACACATCAGCAATGGTGGCAAGAGCTGACAGTCCGATCGAGAATCCAAGCCCGGCGTGGCCATCCAAACCGCGGATAGCTGATGCCGCGGCACAAACAAAGCGAGTGAGGTGACACATGAAATACCCGAGTGAAGTCCACGGTACGTCGACACTCGGCTCATCGGAGTCGAACACGTGCGCACCGACCGCCCGCATCGACCGTCACGTTGTGACCGGCGCGCGGAAGCGGCACTACAACAGGCAGTTGTAGAGGGACTACGCTCTCGGAGGGGGCGGCTCGGGCGGATGTCCGCGCGAGGGCGGCATCAAGACATGGAGTATCGCAACAGCAGCGGGCGCATCAGCGGCGACACGCAGGGCCTGCGCCGGCGAAGTGATCGCCAGCGCCAAGCATGGCGTCGCGACTCGACACCCGTCCGGCGCCCAGGGGAACTCACACGGACGGTGTTGATGTGTTGGCGTCTTCGAGTGACTCTCGGTGGCGCCACGTGGCATGTCCGGCATGTCCATGCCGTTTGTCGTTGCAGCTGACATGTCCGTGCCGACCATCGCCTCGGCTTGCGAACCCGATATGTTCGCCATGACACACGCGAACCCGCTCCCAACCCACATCGCGTGGAGCAGGACGAGGTTTGCCACTGTCGCGATCAGACGCCGGTGCCGACAAAGCATGATTCAACATACCTCCGGCGGCGACTGGAGCAAAGTTCCGCCGGTGGTCTCGGTGCGCTCAGCGACGGCAAGCAGCTCGACTACGCCTACGGACTCGAGCTGCGCCATTATCGGGGCCTGCCGATCATCGAGCACGGCGGCAGCACGGGAGGATGCAGGGCCGAGACGCTGCGGTTTCCCACTCTACACACGAGCTTCGTGGCCCTGTGCAATGCCAGCAACGCCGATCCGACGACGCTGATGCGCAGAGTTGCCGACGTGGTGCTCGCGTCGCGCTTCGTGGACCCTCTGCCGGCGGTCAGCATGCGAAGCGCCGAAGCAACCAGCGTGGCGCCAGCCGTGGGCGTCATCGTTCCGCGGGCGGATCTCTCGCGTTACGGGGGAACGTTCTATTCCGACGAGCTTGACGCGGTTTATCTCCTGGGCGCGACAGACAATGGCCTGGTGCTGCGCCGAGCTCGCGGGCCGGCAGACACTCTTCAGGCGGTCGACGCGCGGACGTTTCGCGGTGCCGGCATCATCCTGAACTTCTCCGCGGACGCCGCGACCTTCACCGTCGATGCGGGTCGGGTGCGCGGTATCGCATTCCGGCGGCGATAGCGCCCTTCTCGCGCTGACCGGTGGTTCGGTTCACTCCGAACCACCGGAAGGCCCGCGTTTCATTTCTTCGAGTGCACCGCGAACTGTGCGCCCTGCGGATCGCTCAGCACTGCGATCCGGTCGCCGCCAGGCACCTCCATCGGTCCGGAGATCAGCTTGGCGCCGGCCTTCTGTGCCCGTTCCGCCGCGGCGTCCGCGGTATCGTCCACACGGATATAGTGGAGCCAGTACGTTCCCGGCGCCTGCGCCGATTTCTTCATGATTCCGCCGTACGTGAAGCGGTCGCGCCCGAACATGTAATAGTTGCCCATCTCGCCCATGTCGAACTCGTCCTTCTTCACCCAGCCGAAAAGCTGTTCGTAAAAGCGGATCGCTGCGCCCTGGTCACTGGTCGTGAGCTCGTGCCAGGAAAACTCACGCGGCTTGGGATCGGACTCGGCTTGCGGGGGGGTGGCGCTCGTGACCACAGCGAACGCCGCGCCCTGCGGATCCTGCAACACGGCGAACCGGCCCGCCTTCTCCATTGTCTTTGCGGGCATGAGCACCTTGCCACCCATCGCCACTGTGTGCTTCACGGCCGCATCCGCATCCGGCACCTCGGTGTAGGCGACCCAGCTCGGCCGAGCGCCCATCGCAGCAGCCTCGGCTGGTAGTTGCAGCAGGCCACCGATCATCGAATCGGGTGTGTCGCCAGCGAGCCAGAAGGTGTAGTCGATCTCGCCGCCTTCCATCGCGCTGGTCTTCCACCCGATGACCTTCTCGTAGAAGGCCTTCGCTGCCGCCGGGTCGGTGGTCGCGAGCTCATGCCAGACGAATCGGCCGCGCGTCTCAGCTGCCGAGGTTGCCGAGGTTGCCGAGGGTTCCTTTGCCGTCGTTGCCATACTTCCTCCTTACGCAGGATCGTGAGTTGAACACGGTGGGCCGGCGTAATTCGCGGCAACATGTGCGCCGGAGGCGCCTACGGTCTCCGCCGAAACAAGGTGAGATCGATCGCCTCGCCCATGGCGCGATAGCCGGCGTCGCCCGGATGCAGGTGATCTCCCGAATCATAGGCCGGCAGAAACTGCAGTGGATTGGCGGGATCCCGCGTCGCCGCATCGAAGTCGATGACGCCGTCGAATTCCCCGCTCGTGCGGATGAACGCGTTCACCGCTGCACGCCGTGCTTCGAGCGCGGGGGTGAATGATGCGCGCACTCCGGCGGGCGTCAGCGTGGCGCCGAAGATCACGATCCCGCGATCGTGCGCCCGCGCAATGAGTTGCCGATAGCCAACAATGATGTCCTCGGCCGTCGTGCCATCCGTCGCGCTCCGGCCGATGTCGTTGATTCCCTCGAGGACGATCACGTGCGTCAGTCCTGGCGTCATCAGCACGTCACGATCGAACCGTGCCAGCGCGCTCGGCCCTGCACCGAGAGTGAGCACGCGCCCCCCCGAGATGCCGGCGTTCACCACCGCCTTCAACGGCTCGGCGCTGGCGAGCAGTCGGGCGGCGAGAACATTGGGCCAGCGCGTGTTTGCATCTCGCTTCGAGCCTGCACCATCGGTGATCGAGTTCCCGATTGTCGCGATCACGCCCGTCGCGGCACGATTGGTCACGTCCACGCCGACGAGGAACGGCCAGACGTAGATGCTCGTGTCGGCGACAAAGGTGCGTGCGCCCGCAACATTGCCGCGCCGCACGTAACTGGTTTGCAGCGCAAGCGGATGGCGCGTCATCAAGCGAGCCGAATCGGCAAAATGAAGACTGATGGCCAGGTCGCGTAGCGCCGGAATCGGGATGGCGACGGGATCGCTGAATGCGACGGCGCCCGGCCGCAGCGTCACCCACGACCGCCCGCCGAAGGTCAATGCACGATCCGTGGATGCGTCGATGGCCGGTCCGGAATCGCGAACAGCAATGTGAGCGGCGTCGATGGCGAGCGGGCGATCTCCGTATTCATTCGACAACCGGATGCGGGTGTCGTCACCGCCAATCGACGTATGGACGATGAGGCGGACCGTCTGGTCGAACAGCGTCGGCGTGCGATCGACCGAGTCGCGCGGAGGGCGCGGTACATCGTACGGGCTCGCGGTCCACGTGGCGAACCAGCCCGAGGGTGCTGCGGGGACGATTGCCTGGCTCGATGGACGCGCGCAGGCACCGCAGAAAACGACGACCAGCAGGAGACAGCGACGCATGGGAGAACCCCTCAGGTCTTGCGCTCGAACAGGAGCTTGCTCTGAAAGCGCTGTGATTCGCTGATGCGTTCCACTTCCACTGCCATCGCATCCACGCTCTGTTGCAGATGGAGGATCTGCTGCTGCAAGAGTTGTGCGTTGTTCGATGTCGCCTTCATTTCCGGGCGGCGCTCGACGCGCCGAGCGATCATGCGTGTGATCGGCCCGAGAATGATGATGGCGGCGAGCAGTCCCATGAGCCCGAGCGCCGTGTCCTTGGCCATCGTCGCCATTGGCAGGAGCTCGGGCGGAAGCGAGGCGCTGGTAATGGTCGTGCGGTCGCCTTGACGATCGATGATCAGCCGTCCGCCGCCCTCTGGAATGGCCGGTAGTGCCGGCGGCGCCTGCGGCGCAGCCGGTGCGGGTGGGGCTTTGGCGTCGGGCTGGCCCGCGATGATAGCGCCCGGAGAGGACTGTCCCACGATGACCCTGCCCTGGGCATTCTGCATGTTCATCAGTCGTCGGTGTGGGAGGATGCAAGATAGAACATCCTTCCGCACTTACGCACGATGGAGTTGAATTGTTTCCCATTGCCGCACCCGAAAACCGAATCACCTGAGGAAAGGATATGAGCAAGGACACCTTCTCTCGCCGCGAATTTCTTGGCGTCGGCGCGGCCGTCGCCGGCGCATCGCTCGTGGGCAACCCGCTGGTCGCCGCGCCCATCCCGCACGCTGCCTGGCAACCACCCAAGGGCGCGCCGAGCGATCGCGTGCGCTTCGGCATGATCGGTATCGGGATGCAAGGGTCCGCCTTGCTCGGCCAATCCATCAGGCTGGATGGCGTGGAGTGCGCCGCCGCGTGCGATCTCTACGACGGACGTCATGTCCTGGCACGCGAGATCGTTCGTCCCGACCTACCGGTGACGCGACGCTATCGCGAGCTCCTCGACGACAAGAACATCGATTGTATCGTGGCCGCCGTGCCCGACCATTGGCACAGGCAGATCGTCGTCGACGCCGTGAGCGCCGGCAAGGACATCTACTGTGAGAAGCCGATGTCCCACACGCCTGCGGACGGCGCGGCCATGCTGGATGCCGCAAAGAAGAGCGGCCGCATTGTGCAGATCGGATCGCAGCGCGTGAGCTCACAAGTCTGCGCCAAGGCGAAGGAGCTCATCGCACAGGGGATGATCGGCGATCTCACGCTCGTCGAAGGGTGGCTCGGCCGTAACGATCCCAACGGGGCATGGCAGTACCCGCCACCGCCGGATCTCTCGCCGGCGAATCTCGACTGGGACACGTGGCAGGGCACCGTGCCGAAGCGCCCATTCAATCCGCTGGTGTTCGCGCGTTGGCGCGCGTGGAAGGAGTACGGCACCGGCGTGGCGGGCGATCTCCTCGTCCATCTCGTGAGTGGCATGCTGTTCATGACCGGCATGAACCAGGTGCCGAGGCAGGCGATGGCCATGGGAGGCATCCGACGCTGGAATGACGGGCGCAACATGCCCGACGTCCACGCCGTTCTCTACTACTACGGTGACCTCCCCGTGTACATGCGCCTCAACCTCGGCACCGAGACGCCGGAGACGTACCGATTCCAGGGCTCGAAGGGCATTCTCGAGGTCAGCGGCCGCACCATCGCCTTCTCGCCGCAGAGCGGCCTGGATGAATCGCCGAGCTATTACGCGTACAGTTTTCCGCGCGCGTTGCGCGATCAGTACTTCAAGCAGTGGCACGCTGAGAATGATTCCAGGCTTGCCAAGGGCTCGATGCGGGAATCGTTCTCCTTCACCGGTCCGGATTTCGACGACATCAAGCCACATCTCTGGAACTTCTTCGATGCGGTGCGCACTCGGCGTCCCGTGGTGGAGGATGCGACGTTCGGTCACCATGCGGCACTTGCCTGTCACATGGCGAACGAGTCGTACTTCACGAAAGCGGCTGTGTCAGCGTAGGCCTGCGCGGCGTATCACCGCGTTCGTGCACGCTTCGCCGCGAGGAAGTGGCCGAGCTGCGTGGCAACGAGTGAGGCATTCTTGGCGTCCAGCGACCCCGCCCGGCGCACGATTCGTCCGGGCTCGATGCAGGCGATCTTGGCCGTGCGCACCACCGATGGCGCCGGCAAACCCGCTCGCGCGAGATCGCCGATCCGCACGTCACATTGCCAGGGGTCGTTCGCCGCACTCGTGATCATGGCCACCCACAGAACACCGTACGTGGCCAGAGCGGCGCTCGAGACCACGAGCGCCGGGCGTCGCTTCTCGGCGAAGCGGTCCACATAAGGAAAGGGTACGATGACGACATCGTACGCCTCGAGCGACTCAGAGGTCGTCATAAGCCTTGTCATCAGCGGGGCCGTTCCATTCCGAAAACGCGGCGAACGGATCATCCGCATCCTTGGCGCGGACCGCTTTGTCGATGACGACACCGTGCCCCGTGATGCGGTAGCGGAGGGTGTCTCCGGGAGCGATTCCAAGCGCCTCCCGCACCTGCTTGGGGAGCACGGTCTGGCTCTTCACGGACACGAGGGAGTAGGCGGCATCACTAGGCTTCCGTTTCATGAAAGGTAAGATGTCTTACCATCTTACCCCTCGTCAAGGGGGATGTGCATCGGGGGAGAGAGAGTTCTGCCTTTCGCAGCGAGTAACGGCGGAGGCTAATGTCGACCGAAGGTGAGCGTTGCCCACTTGGACTCGTAGTTCACGCTGTCTCCAGCGGCAGCCGGAACAGACCGCATGGAGATGAACTTTACATACCACGTGCCGCGCGTCTCCAACCGAAAGCGCGCAATCCCAACCGAATCCGTTCTCACCTCACGCTGCGCGATGCGTTCACCGTTGGTGGTCCGTCCGCCCGCCTGTACCACCTGATTGGACACGGGGCGCCCATCGACCAATGCGCGAACACGAAGCGTCGCGCCCGCACGGAGTCGATAGGGATCGTCCAGAGGAACCAACTCTGCCGCATATCCGAGGGCGACGCGATACGCTGTGTCCGCCGTCGGGAGCACCGCCCGAGCACCCTCGACACGGACCAGCGCCTTCACGTGCTTGGCGTAGCGCTCGTGGGCCGAGTCGCCGAGTTGTCGCGCGGCCTTCCGCGCGGCGAGAACCTGCGGCAGCCCTTCCTCGCGCAAATAGCCATCGAACTGCGTGCCCGTGAGACGGATGGTTCGTGGCTCGAGGGAGGCGCCCAGCACGTTCGTCCCCGGCTCGTGCAACGTGATGCGCCAATGGCTCTCCTTCCCACTGTCGGCCCAGCCCGAGCGGTCAGGATGCGAGATGCCGGCCGGCGTTACCACGACGAGATCGCGCAGTCTGTTCCGCGCGACCGCGTTCTCACTCGAGGTGAAGGTGCCGTTCAAGACACGCACCTGGACCTCGCCTCCCGATCGTACGACGAAGTCGCGGGGCCGCAGAAACAGGTCGTGCGCGTCGGCGATCACGGCGGCCAATAACAGGATGACTGCGGTCGCTGCTCCAACGCTCGCCGTACGACGGCTCATGAAAGCACCTTGTGTGAAGGCTGGACGTTCAGCCAGGCCGATTGATCTCCGATACTGTGGCATCGAGCGTAGAGCCGGACAATAGCGCCTGTGCAACCACGCACGAGAAAGGAACGAGGGCCGACCATGTGTATTGGACGTCGAGCAGCCATCATGTGTCTTGCGATTGCCTCCGCGTGCGGCGGCGGCAGTGACGCCACGACGCCGCAGCGGAATACGGGACCAAATGACTTTACGAACGTCCCCGCACCGCCGAACGGCGTCGCCCAATTCAGCGTGCTCCCCGTCTCCATCGCGGCAGGCGCCACGCTGACCGCACTCGGAAACCTCTCTCCACCTGGTCACGTGCTCCCGACCGATCACGTGTACTTCTACGACTGGGACCTCGCATCCCGCCGCCCATCGTCGATGGACGTTCGCGACGTCTACATGCCCGCGACGGGAGCCGCGTTCCTCATCCTCCCGATCACGCCGCCCGAGAGCAAAGTCATGTTCCGGGCGACGAACAATTTCTATTTCTACCTCGACCACATCGTGCTCTCCTCGCCGATCGCCGTCGGGCAGGTGATTCAGGCGGGGACGCGCATCGCAAAGACACTTCCCGGGCAGACGGTCGACCTTGGCGCATTCGACATGTCCGTGCAGAACGCGGGGTTCGTGAACACGGCGCGGTACGGACCACAAACGCTGAACTGCGTGTCACCGTGGAAGTATTTCACGCCTGAGCTGCAGACGCAGATTTACAGTCACGTGTATCGCGCCCCGACCGCACCCGACAAGGATGGCAAGATCGACTTCGGCGTCGCCGGACGACTCGTGGGGGATTGGTTCCTGCAAGGCATGCCTGCCGACAGCAGCTCCGGTCCTTATGGATGGACGCGCAGCGTGTCGTTCGTGTACGACTACTTCGATCCGACGCAGGTGCGCATCTCGATCGGCGGCACGGTGGCGCCCGCCGGCGTATGGGGAATCGACTCCACGGCCACGCCGCCAGCAAACATCTCGGTGGCGTCGGGGCTGGTGGCGTATCGGCTCTACGGGATCTTCGATTTCAAGCCACTGTACGGGCTCATGCTCGTGCAGATGGTGAACGACTCGACGATCAAGGTCCAGGTCTTTCCCGGAAGCCAGGCGACCACGGGGCAGTTCGACGGGCAGGTCGCGACGTTTGTGCGTTAGTCACCGACGTATGAGCCTACTTGCGGTCCGCTTTGACCTTGTATCGCACCATCAGTCGCTTCATGTCACTTCCCCCTGGATTAGAACCGAGGCCGCGGCAGGCAGCACCCATCCGCAGTGATCGTAGTCAACGATGCGCGCGATGCGGTCACCCACCGCGTAGAGTCGGATGATCGAGTGTGGCGTCCAGACACCATCCACCTCGTGCATGGAGATGACGACCGGCTCTCCATCCACTTCGCCGTCGGCCATTCGCCATGCGATGGTCAGCCGCTGGTAGCGGCCGAAGTACGGCGAATCGGCGATCCGTCCCGCGAAGCGATCAGCAACGAGCACCCGGGCATCGTCCGCGATCAGCTCGCGCAGACCGTTCCAGTCGCGACGATTGAATCGCTCCACGTAGAGGTTGCGTAGACGCGCCGCTTCCGCGTTGATTGCCCGGCGAGGCGGCGTTTTCTCGGGCGACGCCGCCAATTTTGTGCGGCCGCGATTGAGTGCGGCCTTGACGCCGCCAACCGTCGTGCCGATCAGCTCCGCGATCTCCTCCAGTGAGTAGTCGAGCACGTCCTTGAGCAGCACGCTCGCACGCTCCTTCGGGGGCAGCGTGAGAACGAGGAACTCGACGGCGCGCCCGAGCTCCGCTCCAACTGGCGCGGCTGGCGTGACGACGTCGGGCGTCTCCGCTTCCGCCTCTGTTTCTGCGTTCTCCCGCACGTCGCGACGGCGCAGAAAGTCGATGCACCGGTGATGAGCGATCTGAAACAGCCAGGGCTTCAGTGGTCGTGTATCGTCGAACGTATCGAGCCTCCGATACGCGTGAAACAGCGCCTCCTGCACGATGTCCTCACCGTCCGACACCGATCCGGTCATCCGCGCGCAATAACGGTGCAGGCTCGGCCGCAGCTCCGCGATCGTTGCGAGAAAGGCGAGATAGCGCGCCTCGAAGACGCCGATGTCGGGAAGGTCCGTCATGTCATCCATACCATCTGTTACGCACAAGGCGGCCCGCGGGATACGACTGACGTATCCCGCGTCGAGCGGCAGCCGTATCAAGGGATACGACCACCCTCAGCAGGAGACATGTTGAAGATGACACGATACATGCACGCGTTGCTCGCGACGCTCGCGATGGCTCCCACGATGACCGCCGTCGCGCAGTCCTCGAAATATCCGCCAATCCGTGACTACATCATGGAGACGAGCGCCGAGATCGCGTTGGCGAAAAGCGCGGCGCCGGCAAACATCTCGGATCGGGCGACAATCAAGGTGTTGAAGAAGTCCGGATTCGAGGTGGCGCAGCTGGGCGACAATGGCAATGTCTGCCTCGTGATGCGTGGGTTCAGTGCTCCCACCTATACGCCGGCGCAATTCCGCGACTTGGTCTATGACCCGACCATTCACGCCCCTATCTGCTTCACGGCTCCGGCTGCCCGCACGGCGCTACCATACTACGAGCTCCGTACAGCTCTCGCGTTGGAAGGAAGGACGCCTGACCAGATCACCGTAGCACTCCAGGAGGCGTATGTCACTGGAAGGCTGCCCCGTCGCGAGGCCGTCACGTTCGCGTACATGTGGTCCGCGCACCAGCACCTCGGCTCCGGAATCGACGCGTGGCACCCACACCTGATGATCTTCGCGCCATACTTCGAGAATTCCATGGTCGGTGGCAATGCCTTCGGATCGCCGCTACCGCAGGTATCTGATGACGCCGGCACGCCATTCACCGTGGTCGTGGTGCCGGTGGATGACAAGCTGGCGGTGCGGATTCGGTAGTTTCGGCACTATCATCTTCGTTCGAACGACTCTCACAAGGACATATCCGTGAACGCAGAACAACAGCTCATCGACTCGGGCCTTCGCGCGTGGAAGTTCAACGCTGACAGGATCGAGACATTCTTCCACGCGCTCTCAGCGGACCAACTCCAGCAGGAAGTCGCGCTCGGGCGGAATCGTCTGCTCTACCTCTGGGGCCATCTCGCTGCGGCGAACGACGCATTGTTCCCTCTTCTCGGCATCGGTCCAAGGCTCCATCCGGAGCTGGACGCGATGTTCATTGCCAATCCCGACCGCGCCGTACCGTCAACGCTGTCGCACTCGGAGCTCGAGGGTGCGTGGCGTGAGATTCACGGCGCCCTGTGGAGCGCGTTCAGCGGATGGACTGCGGCGGAGTGGGTGCAGAAGCACACCGCGGTCTCCGACGAGGACTTTCTCCGCGAGCCTCACCGGAACCGCTACACCGTGATGCTGAGCAGGAACACGCACATGGCGTATCACTTCGGCCAGGTAATTCTTGCCACACCGCGCACGTAGTCGTACGCGCGCGGGAGCGGGTCTCTAGCGGGCAGTGCGCTCCACGCTGCACAACCGCGAGCCCTACTAGCGCCGAGACGGTCTTAACGACAGTATGGTGATACTGTTAACAGTGTCCCTGGCGTGTTACTCCTACCGTCTTTACCCCACAAAGGTAGTCGCCTGGCGCGCTTCTCCAAGCACGAACGTCCCGTCGTCACGTAGCCTTACGCTTACGCGGAGTTCGTATGCCACGCCACAAGTTGCTCCTTGCCTCGCCGGTGCAGCCGATCGGCGGCTGCTCGCCGAACGTCTACGGCTGGGATAAGCGGCCCGCGCATGTGCGTATCGCCATGTCGTTCCTCAGTCACCCTGGGCTTGCGTTCCTGGGCGCCAATCTTCCGTGCGATGTACTCGAGTATCCGGATGCGTGCGCCTTTGCCGAGAGCCTGCGCGATCCTCCGGAGGTGCTCGGCATTTCGTTCTACATAAACGAAACGAGCATCGCGTTGCGGATGATGGACGACGCAAGGCGTGCCGGCGTGAAGGAAGTATGGGCCGGCAACTACGGCGCGTACACGCCGGAAGTGGCTGCCAGGTTCGATAGGACCTTCACGGGGTGGGGTGAACGGCAGCTTGCCTCCGCGATTGGTGCGGAGTTACCCGTCTCAGGCCTCGTGCATCCCGAGATGTATGGTGCCATCGGTACGAATGTCTTCCCCCGCATGATGCTGTCGGGACTGCTCTTTACCTCGCGGGGATGCCCATGGACGTGCTCGTTTTGCCAGACGCCGCAGTTTTATGGAAAGCCGCAGGAGATCTCGCTCGAGGCCATTGACCGCGTATTATGGACGTACAAGTCGCGCGGCGTTCGCGGCATCAACATCCTCGACGAAAACTTCGGCACTTTTCGTGGACACGCCGACGAGGTCGTTGATCTCCTCCATCGCTACCGCTTTCGATGGATCGCACTCACTCGCGTGGACACCCTTCTCAAGAGCTTCGACCGGTGGGCATCGAAAGGTCTCTTTGGGGCGCACCTCGGCGTGGAGAGCCTCAACCAAAGCTCGCTGTCAGGCGCGGGCAAGCGCATCCAACAGAACGATTCGGTGAAACTGCTTCATTCGATGAGCCGACACCACATGTTCGTCCAGGCCTTCTACATCCTTGGCTTCGAGCAGGACACCACATCGTCGATCCGTGCGGACGTCGACATGCTCGCCACGCTCGACGTGGACCTCGTTCAGGTGCAGGTGCTGACGCCGTATCCACAGACGCGCGAACGCGAGACCATCGCGCGACAATTCGGCATTCACGATCAGGAGCTCACACATTACAATTCGCGCCACCTGGTGTGGAACCATCCGAACATCTCGTTGACCGAGATGCGCGAGTTGCAGCGATACGCCAACACAAAGCTGGCGTCGTCGCGCCGCGCCCTGCGCACGCTCGCCAAGTTCGCCGTGTTTGGCGGTCAGCCGCAGGTGAGCACGAGGGGGCTCTCTCTGGTCGCGGCGACGGTTGGTGGGAAGGCTTCGGCGCTGCACCGCCGCTATTCCGCATCGCTCGCGAGTGCACGCTCCTGGTCGCGGGTGGGATGGTACTCTTACGAAGAGGGCGCCTCCGCGGCTAGCGCGGCCGAGTTTGCGCTCCGGCCGCAATAGGCTGAGGGACCTTCCTGGCGAGAAGACTCGCATCGCCCTGAAGGCCGAAGTAGAGACCGCTCACGGTATTCTCGGGGCTGATCTCGAATTTGATGAACATGTTCCCGGTCGGCGTGCCGGCTGGAAGCAGCCAGCGGAAATTGGTCGCATTCCAATACTGGAGCTCGGCCGACCAGTCCCCGTGCCTCATCTCGAGGTGCCCGTCCTTCACGGACACCACCGCGTCGCCATAGAGGCTATCGGCATAGGTGCCGGTAAACGTCGTGAGCGCGAGCGAGGGCTGGGCGCCGCCGACGTGCGCCCCGGCCTGCGCTTTTTCCACCGAGTCCGCTCGTTTGCGCTGTACGGCCGAGCGCGCGTATGCCTCCGCACTCAGGTCCTTCATCGGCACGCCGAGCGCGCGGTCGAAGATGTAGCGCTCGAGAATCTGCGGCAGGGCGGCGCTCTGCATGTTGCTCAGCACTGCCACGCCGAGCCGCTTCTCGGGAAGCATGCCGACCGCCGCCGTCATGCCCGGTGTGTTGCCGCCGTGCTGCCAGGCCAGCGCGCCGTGGTAATCCTCCACGAACCAGCCCATGCCATATGTGTTGAAGTGCGTCGCCGGGATGGTATCGGCGTCAGGCGCCCGCGCGCCGGGAGCGGCGCCAATGAGAATCTGCGGCGTGTGCGTCTCGCGTAGCGCCGCCGAGCTGAGGAGCCGCTTTCCATTCGCGACACCATCGTTGAGCTGGAAGCGCAGCCATTGCGCCATGTCGACGGCATTCGAGAGAATCGATCCCGCCGGCGCGATGTTCTCGGCGTCGAACGTCCCCTTCGTGAACGCCGTGTCGTGCGTACTGCCATGCGCCGTGGCGACGTTGGCATTCGTGAGACCCTTCGAGGACGCAACGCTCGACGTCATGCCGAGCGGCGTGAAGATCCGTTGCTGGACGAGCGCGTCCCACGACGTGCCCGCAACCCTTGCCGCCGCCTGGCCCGCGGCGAGGAACATGATGTTCTGATAGGAGAACTTCGAGCGGAACGGCGACTCGGGCTTGAGAAACCGCACGCGATGGAGGACCTCGTCGCGATTGAGGCCGGAGCCGAGCCACGCCAACTCGCCCCGTGCGATGCCGCTGCGGTGCGTGAGTGCGTCGCGCAGCGTCACGCCGTCGCTCGCCACCGGATCGTACAGCCGGAAGTCGGGCAGATACGTGGAGAGCCGGTCATCCCAGCGCATCTTGCCGTCGCTGACCAGCATCGCGGCGAGGGTCGCGGTGAACGCTTTGGAGCTCGAGCCGATCTCGAACAGGGTGCGGTCGTTCACCGGCATCGTGCCTCCGGTGCGGAGGACGCCAAATCCCCTGGTGTAGATCACCGAGTCATTGCGAACGATGGCGACGCTCAGCCCCGGCACCTTCCAGACCGTGACGGCGTTGGCGATGTACGCGTCGAGCCCCGGATAGGGCTCGCCGGTTTGCGCCGTGGCTTGCTGGGCGAAGGAGAGCACGGCGAGCGCTGCGAGACCCAGCGTCGTTCTCGAGTGGAGACGGATCGGAGTCATTTGGTCGCGAGGTGGAGGGCGGCGCCAAACGTACCGCGCGGGACCCCGTTCAGATAGACCACTTTGGTATACCACTCAGAGGATGAGGCGCGTGTCCGCGACGAGAAAGGCGCCGCGCGACTCCCGTGGCCCCCAGGCTGGAGATCCTCTGGTGCGGAGAGTGCAGTGCACGAGCCTCGTATTACCTCCTGCCAGGAGCCAGTCATGCACGATCCTGACGCGCCCGATTCGGACGAGTCGCCACACCGGCTGACACGCCGCGGCTTTCTCACGCAGGCCGGCATGGCGGGCGTCGCAAGCGTCGCCGCCGCGATGCCGCTCGTCGGCGCGGCCGAGGCTGCTCCAGTGCCGGAGGCGCCCGACATTCCGGGGACGGTGCCGGTCGCGCTTCGCATCAACGGAACGACGCACCGGATCCGGATCGACCCGCGCGCCACGCTCCTCGACACGCTGCGCGAGACGGTGCACCTCACCGGCACGAAGAAGGGGTGCGACCACGGGCAGTGCGGCGCGTGCACGGTCCACGTGAACGGCCAGCGCGTCAACTCGTGCCTGCGCCTCGCGCTCATGCACGAGGGCGACGACATCACGACGATCGAGGGAATCGGCGTCCCGGAGGCGTTACACCCGATGCAGGCCGCCTTCGTTGCGCACGACGGCTACCAGTGCGGTTACTGCACGTCGGGACAGATCATGTCGGCCGTCGCGCTGCTGAAGGAGCCGTGCGGACCATCCGACGCCGACGTAAAGGAGCTGATGAGCGGCAACATCTGCCGGTGCGGCGCCTACCCGAACATCGTCGCGGCAATCCAGCAGGTGCGGGGCAACACCCGCGTGAGCGAGGGCTGAGCCATGGAACGCTTCCAGTACACTCGCGCGCGCACGGTCCCTGAGGCCATCGGGATCGCCGCGCAGTCGACGACCGCGCAGCAGAGTGCGCCGATCAGGTTCGTCGCCGGCGGCACGACGCTCGTCGATCTCATGAAGCTCGACGTCGAACGGCCGACACGCCTGGTCGACATCAACCACCTCGGCCTGAACGCCATCGAGCGTACGGCCGACGGCGGCCTCAAGGTCGGCGCGCTCGTGCGCAATTCCGCGCTCGCGCAGGACCCCGCCGTCATGCGTGACTACCGCGTGCTCTCGGAGGCCCTGCTCTCCGGCGCGTCCGCGCAGCTCCGCAACGTCGCGACGACCAGCGGCAATCTGCTCCAGCGCACTCGCTGCATGTACTTCCGCAACACGGCAATGGCGTGCAACAAGCGCGAGCCGGGCTCCGGCTGCTCGGCCATCGGCGGCGAGAACCGGACGCTCGCGATCCTCGGCACGAGCTCGCAGTGCATCGCGACCAATCCGTCGGACATGAACGTCGCGCTCGCGGCGCTCGAGGCGACGGTCCACCTACAGGGCACGAAGGGCACACGCGCGATCGCATTTCAGGACTTCCACCTCCTTCCGGGCGACACGCCGAATCGCGAGACGGTGCTCGAGCCCGGCGATCTCGTCACACACGTCACACTGCCGCCGCCGCGTTCGGGAACGACCTCGCGCTACCTCAAGCTGCGCGACCGCGCCTCGTACGAGTTCGCTCTCGCGTCAGCGGCCGTCGTCGTCGAGGTGGCAGGCGGGCGATTCCGCTACGTTCGCCTAGCGATGGGCGGCATCGGCACCAAGCCCTGGCGCATGACCGCGGCTGAGCAGGCGCTGACGGGTGCGCCCGTCGACGAGGCAACGATCCGGCAGGCGGCGACGCTCGCACTCCGCGACGCGCGTCCGCAGAGCCAGAATGGCTTCAAGGTCGAGCTGGCGACGCGGTGCCTCGCGCACGCGCTGCGTCTCGCGACCGGGATGGCATCCGTATGAGCCGCGCCCGAGAATCATCCCGTGCTCCCGGGGCACCCGAAGCGCCGAAAGTGATCGGCGGCAAGCTGCCGCGCATCGATGGCCCGCTCAAGGTGAGCGGCCGAGCCGTCTATACGTCCGACGTCTCACTCGACGGAATGCTGTACGCCGTGCCGGTGCCGAGCACGATTGCGAGCGGCCGCATCGTCTCGATCGACGCGGCCGCTGCCAGGAAATTGGCTGGAGTCCGCGCCGTCTACTATCGCGGCAACCTCCGGCCGTTCTTCCGAAGCGCGCCGCCGCAGGGCTTCAGTGGCCTGATCGACGAGAAACGGCCGCCATTCGAGGATGACGTCGTGCGCTACTACGGCCAATACGTCGCCGTGGCGGTCGCGCAGACGATGGAACAGGCCAAGGCCGCCGCGGACGCAGTGCGCGTGCGGTACGCCGCCGACGCGCACAATGTCGAACCCCATCTCGCTACGGAGAAACCGTTCAGGACGGAGAGCGAGCGCGGCAACGCCGACGCGGCATTCCAGTCCGCGCCCGTAAAGATCGACCAGACGTACGTCACGCCGACCGAAGTCCACAACCCGATCGAGCTCCACGCGACGGTCGCGGCATGGGAGGGTGACAGAGTCACACTGTACGAGACCTCGCAGGCGATCATGAACCACCGCGAGGTGCTCTACCAGATGCTCGGCGTGCCGAAGGAGAACGTGCGCGTGGTCTCGCACTTTCTCGGGTCCGGCTTCGGCGGGAAACTATGGCCGTGGACTCATTCCATCCTCGCGGCCGGCGTCGCGCGGGAGGTCGGCGCGCCCGTCAAGCTCGTCGTCTCGCGTCAGTCCATGTTCCAGACCGTGGGACACCGGCCGCGTACGCAGCAGCGTTTCCGCATCGGCGCGGGACACGACGGCAAGCTGTTGTCGCTTCACCATGAGTATCTGAACCAGACGTCGATCCTCGATGATTACGGCGAGGACTGCGGCGAGGCGACGCCCTTCATGTACTCTGTGCCGAACGTGCGCGTGATCTCGGCGCTGGCGCATCGCAACATCGGCACGCCCACGGCGATGCGTGGCCCTGGTGCCGTACCTGGCCTGTTCGCGATGGAGTCGGCGATGGACGAGCTGGCGATCGCGCTGAACATCGATCCGATCGAGCTACGGCGCCGCAACGAACCGCAGCAGGACGAGTCATCGAAGCTGCCATTCTCGTCGCGACACCTTGTCGAGTGCATGCAGGTGGGCGCCGAAAAGTTCGGGTGGGCGCGGCGCGACGCGCGGGTGGGCGCGATGAAGCGGGACGGTCTGACGATCGGATGGGGAATGGCGGCGTGCTCCTGGGGCGCCATGCGCTCCGACGCGCAGGCATCGGTGGAGATCGCGCGCGACGGCACGGTAACGGTCACGACCGCGACGCAGGACGTCGGCACCGGCACCTACACGGTGCTCGCGCTCGTGGCCGCGGAGGCGACCGGAATCTCGCTCGACAAGATCGACGTGCGGCTCGGTGACACGTCCCTGCCCCCGGGTCCGATCTCCGGTGGGTCGTGGGTGACCGCGTCGGTGATCCCGGCCGTGTCCAACGCGGCCCGCGTTGCAGTGCGGTCGCTGCTCACGATGTCGACGACCGGGCCGAACGCGCCGTTCGCCGGTGCAAAGTTTGAGGACCTCCAATTCGCCAATGGACGGGTCTCGCGGAAGCGCGACCCGTCGACGGGCGTTCCGATAGGCGAGGTACTCGCGCGGGCGAACGCTCGCGCGGCGGTGGGCGACGGGCAGTCGAGCACGACTCTCGGTGGCGAAGAGAGCAAGAAGTACTCACTGCACTCGTACGGTGCGCAGTTTGCCGAGGTGTCGTGGCAGCCGGAGACGGCGCGGCTGCGCGTGTCGCGGTTCGTCAGCGTCATCGACGCGGGACGCATGCTCAACCCGAAGCCGGCGCGCAATCAGATCGAGGGAGCGGTGGTCATGGGGATCGGCATGGCGCTCTTCGAGGAGGCGCGATACGACAAGCGGTATGGCGCGCCGATCAACAGCAACCTCGCTGACTACATCGTGAGCACCAACGCCGATGCCCCGCCGATCGACGTGACGTTCCTCGATCACCCGGACCCGGTGCTCAACGAGTTCGGCGCGCGCGGCGTCGGCGAGATTGGGCTGGCTGGAACGGCGGCGGCAATCACCGCAGCGGTGTACCATGCCACCGGAGTTCGGGTGCGCGAGCTGCCGGTGCGGATCGAGGATCTGTTACGGGGATGACGTCTTCGACAGCGAGGTAAACAGCGCCGCGGACGTCATCCCGACACTCACGGACTCGGCGTGGCGCCTCCGCTCGGAGCGGCCGGAACGGTGATGTCGACCTTCGTCGTCTTCGTCTGCTGAAGGCCGCCGCTGAACAACCGTTTGGGAGACGACCGCGAGTGCCCAACCCCTCCATCCATTCCCCTTGTGCCTAGCCAAACTAGCTCGTAGTTTTCCAATGAAACTAGCTAGACTAGACAGCAAAGGCTGACTTCGCGGAGAGGCCAATGACCACATGGACCCTCGAACGAGCAAAAAACCAGTTGTCCGAGGTGGTTCGTCGGGCGTTGGCTCATGAGCCCCAATTCGTCACGCGCGGCGGCCACGACGCCGTCGTCGTCCTGGCGAAGGAGGACTACGAGCGACTGGTCGCACCCTCCGGCATCCTCGATTTCCTCCGGAACTCGCCGCTAGCGGCGGCCATGGCCGCCGGCGAACTGCCGGAAGATGCGTTCGAGCGGCGCCGAGATCTTCCACGTGACGTCGACTTCTAACAGCGCCGCGAACGAGGTCACAGCGTGCGCTTCTTGCTCGACACCAACGTGATCTCGGAGCCCTTCAAACGCTCCCCGGCTCGGCGCGTCGTGAATTGGCTTGGCGAACAGTCCCCGCTCGATGTCTACATCAGCGTGCTAACGCTTGGCGAGCTCACGATGGGCTTTGAGCTCGCGCCGAACGGAAAGCGGCGAGACGAACTTCAGAGCTGGGTGACGCAGGACGTGCCTCGCCACTTCGTCGGCAGGTTATTGTCGATCGATGCGGAGGTCGCTCGCGAGTGGGGTCGAATGTCCGCAGAGGGTCGTGCCACCGGCCGAGAACTTCCGGCAACCGACGGTCTCTTGCTCGCAACCGCACGAATTCACGATCTCACCTTCGTAACGCGGAACGAACGCGATTGCTCCGGGCGCGGCGTCTCGGTCCTGAATCCCTGGATGTAGACAGCATTACATCCCGCCTCCAGAGAGCGCGCGAACACCGTCGGCCCAATGTTTACGAATATCCTAACGATACCGCACTATGACAATCGATCGCCGTGGTTTTCTGCTCGCGTCGTCTTCAGCCTTGGTGTTGGGGAAAACTCGGCTATTGGCAGCCGCACCAGGGCTGCCGCCTGAAACTCCGGAGCCGGCCGCAATCGACGGAAGAATCGAGGCGAGAGAGGTGGCGGTCTACACCACCGCCGACAAGACCAGCTACCGCCTCTCTCCAACGGACACTCTGACGTTCAAGCCAATGGGTCAGCCGCTGGAGACCCAGGTCTGCATCTTCGTCGATCCCTCGAAGAGATCGCAAACGATTCTGGGCATCGGCGGCGCGCTCACGGATGCCTCCGCCGAGACGTTTGCCAAACTGCCTTCCGCCAAACAGCGGGAGATTCTGGACGCCTACTTCGATGCCACCAAAGGCATCGGCTATACCATTGGAAGAACCAACATCCACAGCTGCGATTTCTCGAGCGGCAGCTATACCTATGTCACCGAAGGCGACAAGGCGCTGAGGTCGTTCAGCGTCGACCACGACCGGCAATTTCGCATTCCCTTCATCAAGCAGGCGATGGCCGCTGCCGGGGGAAAACTCACGCTGTTTGGCAGCCCCTGGAGCCCACCGGCATTCATGAAGACCAACAACGACATGCTGCACGGTGGCAAGTTGAAGCCGGAGTTCTATCAGTCCTGGGCCAACTACTACACGAAGTTCATCAAGTCGTACGAGCGAGAAGGAATACCGATCTGGGGCATCAGCGTTCAGAATGAGCCCATGGCGACGCAGACGTGGGAGTCGTGTATCTACTCCGCGGAGGAGGAACGAGATTTCTTGAAGAACTATCTCGGCCCGACGATGAAGCGAGAAGGGCTCGGAGACAAGAAGATCATTGCGTGGGACCACAATCGCGATCTCATCTACCAGAGAGCCAGCACTATCCTCGCCGACCCCAAAGCCGCCCAGTACGTATGGGGCATTGGGTTTCACTGGTACGAGCCGTGGAGCGGGGGCGACCAGATGTTCGACAACGTGAAGGTCGTGCACGAGACGTTCCCGAACAAGAACCTGCTCTTCACCGAAGGCTGCGTCGATGCCTTCAAGGCCGCAGATCTCAACAGCTGGAGAT
Source organism: Gemmatimonadetes bacterium 2013_60CM_65_52 (assembly GCA_002215645.1). Taxonomy (GTDB): domain Bacteria; phylum Gemmatimonadota; class Gemmatimonadetes; order Gemmatimonadales; family Gemmatimonadaceae; genus AG11. Next base: position 129,025 of record NGFI01000002.1, read on the forward strand.
TGGGCGAGGCGTACGGACGTTCCATGATCAATGACTTCAACAGCGGTGCCGTCGGCTGGACCGACTGGAATGTGTTACTCGACGAACAGGGCGGGCCAAATCACGTCGGGAACTTCTGCTTCGCCCCCGTTCACGCCGATACGAAAACGGGTGAGCTCGTCTACACGAACTCGTATTACTACATCGGACACTTTTCAAAGTTCGTCCGCCCGGGCGCACGGCGAATCGCCTGCGCACCGAGCAGAAGCGCGCTGCTTTCCACCGCATTCATCAATCCCGATGGAAAAGTGTCGGTGGTGGTCATGAACAAGAGCGATCAAAAGGTCTCCTACTTTCTCTGGCTGGACGGCAACGCCGCGGAAGTCACCACCTTGCCGCATTCCATTCAGACGCTCGTGTTCTGAACGACACCGCCGAACGCTCCCGACTAGATCGAGCTTGCCAGCCGGCGCCGGAGGAGATCCCGCACGGCGTCTGTAGGCGCGGAGGCCAACGCCCGCTCCCGGTGCCGCTGCGCGATACCCAAGTCCCCAGCGCGCCGATGCAGATCGCTCAGCACGGCGTCCCATAGGTACGAGTCAGTCAGCCACGCCGGCGGCGCGAGCGTCGCCACCACAGCGAGGCCGGCCTTCGGCCCTTTCCACTCGGCCACGGCAACCGCCCGGTTCATGGTGTGCAGCGGCGATGGATCGATCCGCTCCAACATCGCGTAGAGGTTGGAAATTTCGCTCCAGCGCGTCTCGCCGAACGAGGGAGCGAAGCAGTGCTCGGCGGCGACGCCAGCCTCAGCGTGAAATCGCGAGAACACCTCGCCGCTCGCCGCCCGCTCCAACCATTCCGCGCCGAGCCGAATCCGCTCGTGGTCCCACAGGGATCGGTCCTGTTCCTCGAGGAGGAGCAGGCCTCCCATCCCGTCGCGTCGCGCTTCCAGTCTCGCCGCGTGCAGGTGCATGAGGGCGAGCAGGGCGAAGGTCTCCGGGACCGCGCCCGCTGGGTGCTCCGCGAGAAGCGTCGTGAGCCGAATCGCCTCGTCGCACAACTCGCGGCGGATCGCCTGCTCCGCATGCGCGGAGAGATACCCTTCGTTGAACAGGAGGTAGAGCACGGCATGCACGCTCGGCAGCCGCGACGCCAACGTGTCGAGCGGAGGCGTCTCGGCGCCGAAGGGAGCTGCGCGCAGCCGGTCGCGTGCGCGGGCCAGGCGCTTGTAGACGTTCGCCTCCGACGTGAAAAGCCGCAGCGCGATTTCGGCGGCACTGAAACCGCACAGCGTCTTCAGCGCCAGCACCAACCGCGATTCCGGGGGAATGACGTCGTCACAGCAGATGAAGAGCATGCGCAGCATGTCATCCGCCACCTCACTCGCGGAGTATGACGGCGCAGGATCTTCCGCGCGTTCAGCAAGCGCATCGTCGCCAGCCCGCTCCAGAATTCTGAGGCGACCGGCCGTCCGTCGTAGCTCGCCCGCGAGATTGTTGTAGGCTACCCGATAGAGCCAGGCACCGGGATCGTCGGGAAGACCTCGCACCGTCCACGCCGTGAGCGCGGCCAGAAAGGCGTCCTGGACCGCGTCCTCCACACGCTCGATCTGTTGCACGCCGATCGTGCGCGTGAGCACGGCCACGAGACGACCATACTCGCGTCGGAAGAGATGCTCGACGAGTCCTGGGCCGGTGATTCCGGTGCGAGAAACGTCAGACCCGAATCCCTCGATCAAGAGCTTTCAGTCTCCCGTATCTCCCGTACCTCGACGCTCGACCCAGGAATCATCGTTGGCGGGCTCTCTCTCGCTACCTCGAGCGCAGCTTCGAGATTCTCGGCGACGACGAGCATGTATCCTCCCACGATCTCTTTGGCCTCGACAAAGGGCCCGTCTGTCGTGCCGGAACCCGTCACGACCTTGCCTCCCGGTTTGAGGGGTCCGCCCATGTCCAGGATGCGATCCTTGAACTTCTCCTTCCAGGCGTTGAAGGCGGCGAACATCGCCTGCATTTGCGCAGGCGAGGGCCGCTGCGACTCTCCGGGCACGCTCCGTTGGATGAACAGGTATTTCGGCATGTTTGTCTCGATGGTTTCGGCCGGCCTGCATGACCGGCTTCCTCAACGACGCGTGAAGGCTCGCCGATTGGACACCCGACCACCGGCCGCGGCGATAGGCGCGGCGGAATCCAGCGGCGACGTCGGCTGGGTTTCCGAAGCCCTCGACGGCATCTGCCTCCGCTACCGCGCCCATCGCCGCCGAATCCTCGAAGTGGTCCAGCAGCTCCCGACGGAGTACATCACGCGCACACGCGCCCCGCCCGTCGGATTCCCGCACAATGTGCGCGACGATGCCGAACGCCGTCTGCCTGTCAACCATGCGCGCCGCCAAGGATGGCGCGCACCGCGACGGAAAGTGCGACCCACTGACGCTTCTTGGACGTCGCTTGGCGGCGTCCCTTGGCGGTGAGCGCGTAATATCTTCTGGCACGTCCGGACTTGCTCTCGCGCCAATCCGCCTTGAGCCACCCGGCGCGCTCCATCTGATGGAGCGCGGGGTAGATCGTTCCTTCCTTCATCTGGAACTGGCTGGCGCTTCGGCGCTCCGCTTCCTGGAGGATCTCATAGCCGTACATCGCCCGCTCGCTCAGGAGCGAGAGGATGAGGAGGCCCACAGTGCCGGTAAGGAATTCACGATCGTAGTTCATGATTACCTTGTCTGCCAAGGTATAGTACCTTGGTGAGCAAGGCAAGCAACAGGTCTCTCCATCAACGAATCCGCTACCGACTACGCATGGTACTACGCAAGCTGCCGCTGTCGCTCGTTTTTCTGTTGCTCGCTGCGTGCTCGGACAACACGCCGCCCGTCATCGGGACGACGCCGAAGCCGACGCCGACACCGAATTCCCAGACGGTGTCGGTGCTCACCCAGCACAACGACAACAACCGGGCCGGCTGGAACGCCAACGAAACCGCGTTGACCACCAGCAATGTCAACGTCAAGCAGTTCGGCTACGTGTTCACGCTGCCGGTGGACGACCAGGTGTATGCCCAGCCGCTGGTCGTCGGCCACGTCTCCATCGGCGGCGGCTTCCACAACGTCGTCTACGTCGCCACCGTCAACAACACGCTCTACGCGTTTGACGGAGACGACGGCACGCTGTATTGGCAGAAGAGCTTTACCGCGCCGGGGATGCGGTCGCCGAGAAACACCGACATGACTGGGGCCTGTGGCGGCATGTATCAGGATTTCAGCGGCAACATCGGCATCGTCGGCACTCCGGTGATCGACTCGGCGAGAGGGACGATGTATTTCGTCTCCCGGAGTACCACGGGTAGCACGTTCGTTCAGCACATGCATGCCGTGAACATCGTGGACGGGAGTGACATTGCCGGGAGCCCGATGGCGATCACTGCCGCCGCCAGCGGAAATGGCGACGGAAGCGTCAAGGGCGTGATCACGTTCGATGCCCTGCGCCAGAACCAGCGACAGGGATTGACCCTGCTCGGCGGTGTCGTGTACGTGACGTTCGCATCCCACTGCGATTGGGGACCGTATCACGGATGGGTATTGGGATACGACGCCGCGACGCTGCAGCAACGGATCGTCTACAATGCCACCCCCGACGGATATGCCGGGGGAATGTGGGAGAGCGGAGCCGGCATGGCGGCCGATGCGCAGGGCAACCTGTATGTCGTGGCGGGCAATGGAACGGTGGGGATCCCCGGTGATCCGACGAGCCCGAGGAATCGCGGCGAGAGCGCCCTGAAGCTCACCCCGTCGGGCTCCGCGCTGCGGGTGGCAAGCTACTTCACGCCCTACAATTACCAGTCTCTCAATGACGACGACATCGATTACGGGGGGATGGGTGCGTTCCTGATTCCCAATTCCGGCTATTACCTGACCGGAGGCAAAGACGGGAACCTGTATCTGCTGAACAAGGATGACATGGGCGGTTACCAGCCATCCTCCAACCAGGTGCAGCAGGTCGTCTCGATCGGGGGCGCCGCCAACATGCATTGCCAGCCCGCGTATTACAGATCGAACTCGAAGGAATTGGTTTACGTGTGGTCGGAGAATAGTCCATTACGTGCCATCCCGTTCGACCGGGCCAGCAACATGCTGACCCCACAGGATCAGATGGTGTCCGGCGCAGCCGGACCGACCGGGCAGCACGGGGCAATTCTGTCGGTTTCGTCTAATGGCGCCCAGAATGGGACCGGCATTCTGTGGGCGTCATATGCGTCCAGCGGTGATGCGGAACATGCCATCAGGCCCGGCATACTGAGGGCGTTCGATGCGAATGACGTCAGCAAGGAGCTGTGGAACAATCAACAGAATGCTCCGCGCGACGCGGCGGGCTCCTATGCGAAATTCGCGGCGCCGGTGATTGCGAACGGACGCGTGTACCTGCCGACGTTCTCCAACCGGGTCGTCGTCTACGGATTGCTGTAAGCGTGATGCTCGCGTTAGCGCTTTCCCCTGGGACGCTTCGCCGGTGATCGCGTACCCAGGTGTGCTGCGCCCTTTGATTTTGCGGCTTCCTTGGCGGCACGCTCTTCGGCTTCTTCTTTCTTGGTCTTCGGCAGCTCTGACAGCCTGATTCGCTTGTACGCTCCGCTCTTCGCGTCCTCCGGGTGTGGCTCGAGACCGATCATGCTGATCTGACCGCGCTCAGGACCGTAGACCCAGAACAGTCTGCCGGCGCCGGGGGTGTTGTTCTCGAGGTAGGACTCGAAGACCTTCTGGCCATAGCGCTTCGTCAGGTCGTCGATCTCGTGGCTACTGAGTCCCGGGTGAAACGGATTGGCCTGCAGGTGCTTGACGGCCTTGGCGAACTTCTTCGCCAGCGTCTTCTCCTTGGCGGTTAGCGTTCCTTGGCGGGCCCCGGCCTCGAGCCTGTTCCAGAGGTCACGCATCTCGGGGATCCCCATGCGCACCTCAAACGGCACGAGGCCCTCCTGAGATGGAGGGCCTCGTGCGCGGACCGCTCTCCGTTGACGTTCGCGCCACCTGCGTCAGTCCTCACCGAGCACAGCCAGCATGGCGTCGGGGTTCACCGGGGCGCTCACCTCACCGCGCGCGAAGTGCTCCATTGCGCTGTCCATCATGCCGAGGGTGCGCAGCGAGACGGTCGGAACGGCCAGGACGCGCGGGTGCAGCTCGACGTGCCCGTCCTCGAACATGGTGACGTGGTAGTGCTCGAACTCGGCCGCCGGAAGTACGACGCGGTTCCGTGCATCCTTCTTCACGTCCATTTCTGCGACGATCTGCATGCTGTTGCCTCCAACAAAGATGTCGCCGGCACCCCCATCGTCCGGCCTGCGCCCCCTCGGTTTCAGGTCGAAAGGTAGAGGCAAAGCAGCGACAGGTCAACCCATAATGGGTTATGCCCACTTTGTCGCTCTCCCATTTTTGCCCTCGACGGGTTCTGGCCACCAGAGCGGCCCCAACGGCGCCATCGCCCGACGTTCACCGAAAGTCATGCGATCGATGTGCTAACTCCTGGGTCAGCTCATCAAGCACTTTGAACTTCCGGGCGATGATGTTCACCAACGGTCCACTGCGCTCCGCCCTGCCATAGACCGCCAGAAACTTCGCCTGTCGCACGACGTCGCGATGCGTCTCGTCCATCGTTCTCGACACGATCACGTTGATCGATCCATGCTCGTCCTCGAGGAGAAGGAACACCGTTCCTTTCGCGGTCTGAGGACGCTGCCGAACCGTGACAAGCCCCGCTACCGCGACCATCGTCCTGTCAGGGGCCTCGAGCGCTCCTGCCGTATCGAGCACGCCCATGCGCCGGCACCAGGGCCGGAGCTGTTCCATCGGGTGCCCCTCGATGCTCAGTCCCAGCGTTCGATAGTCGAGCACGATGGTCTCCGCCTTGTTCAACCCTCGTGGCGCAAAGGCGTGTGCCTCATCCACATCGCTCTCGGTACGAGCCGGCGCGAGGGGGAGAACGTCCCCGGCAATGCGCAATGCCTCCCACGCGGCTCGCCGCCGATCGGGTTGCCACGCCGCGAACACGCCTGCGCGCGCGCAGGCCGCCGCATCTCTGCGCGTGAGCGCGCCACGATGCACCACGTCGGCAATCGACGTGAAGGACGCCGCGGCGTGGGCCGCAATCAGCCGGTCGAGCACCGGCGTTCCGATGTCGCGCACGAATCGCCATCCGATGCGGAGCGCCGGCCGCTCGACGTCGCCGGTTGGCTCCAATGTGCAGAACGACTCTCCCTGCACGAAGCAGGGGCTCCGCACCTCCACGCCATGCCGCTTGGCGTCGTGGACGAGCGTTGCCGGTGAATAGAACCCCATGGGCCATGCATTCAACAATCCCGCGTAGAACGCCGCAGGCTCATGCGCTTTCAGCCACGCGGTCGCATACGCGATGAGCGCAAAGCTCCACGCATGACTCTCGGGAAACCCGTAATTGGCAAAACTCTGGAGATCTTCGGCGAGCTTCGTCGCCACGTCATCCGGAATTCCCTTCACCAGCATCCGTTGCCGCAATTGTTCGAGTGCGGCGATGAGCCTCGCTCGCTTGCGATCATTGCCCATCGTTCGCCGAAGGGCGTCCGCTTCGCTGGCGGTGTAGCCGCCAAGCGTCATCGCGAGCGCCATTGCCTGTTCCTGAAAGATCGGAATGCCCTGCGTGCGGTCGAGCACGGGACCGAGCTTGCTCTCGAGACCCGGCGGGTAGACGATCCGTGCTCGGCCACGGCGCCGTTCCGTATACGGGCGTACGAATTTGGCGACGATCGGTCCCGGGCGAATGAGGGCCACCTGGACCACGATGTCGTACATCCGTTCGGGGCGCGTATGCACGAGTGACGCGATTTGTGCCCGGCTCTCGATCTGAAACGTGCCGAGCGTATCGCCCCGGGCAATCATCGCAAAGGTCTTCTCATCGTCCTGCGGCATCTCGTAGATCGAGGGACGCCTTTTGTCCGGCCGCAGCTTCTCGATCGCGTCGAACGACCGGCGGATCATGGAGAGTGCGCCAAGTCCCAGGAAGTCGAACTTGGGAATGCCGATCGCATCGAGATCATCCTTGTCGAACTGCACGATGGTGCGTCCCATCGTCGTCGGTTCGATGGGGCAGTAGCCGCCGAGTGGGGCGGATGAGAGGACGAATCCACCTGGGTGCGTGGACCGCATGCGCGGAAGACCTTCGAATGCGGCCACGGTACGAACGAGCGCATTGCCTTGTGGCGTGTTGACGTCGAACCCATGCTCGGCGCACCACTCGTCTCTGAGCTGTTCCGCGCCGGCGGCGGGATCGTGCCGATGGACGCGCTTCGAGAGCGCGAGCGCGACTTCCACCGGATAGCCATAGGCACGCATGGCGTCCTGGATGGCGGTCGGTGCGCTGTACATCTGCACGACACAGGTGATGGCCGCGTTCTCCCTGCGCCAGTTTCCATAGATGTAGTCGAGCACTTCTTCGCGGCGGTCATGCTCCACGTCGACGTCGATGTCCGGCGCTTCCGTCTGGCCATTCACGCGGACGTCCGAGAGAAAGCGCTCGAATAGCAGCCCATGCTTCACCGGATCGACCGCGGTGATGGCGAGGGAGTACGCGACCGCACTGTTCGCCGCGCTTCCTCGCCCCTGACACAGAATGTTCCGGCGATGCGCTTCGCGCACCCCGTCCCACATCACGAGAAAGAATCCCGCGTACCCGAGCCGCTCGATCATCGTGAGCTCGTGCTCCAGCTGCTTCGTCTGCGCGTCCGACAAATCACCCCAGCGCGCCCGAGCGCCTTCGTAGGTCTTCTCGCGCAGAAAGACGTCGTCGCTCTCGTAGCCGGCAGGGATCGGATACTTCGGGAGCGGCGGCCGAAGCCATGTCAGATCGAACTCGCATTCGGCCGCAATCTCCGCGGTCGTCTCCAGGCCACGCTCCGCGCCACGCCATCGTTCCGCCATGGTCTCGGGCGACACGAGTCTCCAGCTGTCATTGGGATGGAGCACACCCCGATCCGCCGCTTCGTCGAGTGTAAGACGAGCGCTCAGAGCCGTGAGTGCATCGTGGACGAGACGCCCGCCGTCGTCGACGTACCGGGGATCTCCCGCGACCACCCAGGCCACTCGCTCACGCTCGGCAAGCGCGACAAGCGCCCCGGCGAGGGCTTCCTCGAATCGCCCCGCGTGATGCAGCTGGACTTCCACGGCGAGTCGTGTGCCGAATACCTCTCGCCAACTGGCAAGCAGGCGCGCCGCATCGTCACGGCGGTGCTGACGCAACGCCAAGGCAAGACTTCCCGATGCCGGACCAGTGAGTGCGTAAAGTCCCGCGCTCCGTTCGGCGACGTCGGCCCATGTCACCAGCGGCCGGCCTCTGGCAGGAAAGACGTGGGCATTCACCGAAGAATCATCGGCTTCAGGCAGCGATACGAGATCCTCGAGCCGCCCCGCACGTGCACGTGTGACGAGAGCCGCGATGTTCCGGTACCCCTCGGCAGTTCGTGCGAGGAAGGCTGCCGGATGTCCGTCCACGAGCAGTTCCACGCCGGCGATCGGCCGTATGCCTTCTTGTCTGGCCTGAACCGCAAACCGCACGATGCCACCCAGATCGCCATGATCCGTAAGGGCCAGACTCGTGTACCCCAACATTCTGGCGCATGCCGCGAGCTTGTCCGGCGCAACAGCACCATCGCCGAAGGAGAAGGCTGAGTGCGCGCGCAGTTCGACGTACCGGGATGACATCAGTCCCACCATCCATGCAGATACCATCCGCCGTGCGCGACGTCGCGATACATCAGCACGAGCGTGCCGTCGTGGGTAAGCCCATGGAAGTACTCACGCGAGTACGGCGTCCCTGAATCGTCGCTGGAGATCCAGTCCGGTCCCGTGGTGACGAGAAGCGCGACGTCCCCGGAAGCGTGTGCATTCCTTGCCTCTGACTGCTCGCGATAGGAGACGGGGACCTCGCATCCTCGCAGCGGTCGCGTCGTGACGGTGATCTGCCGCGGTGTCGGCCAGAGCTGTAACGAGAGCGTGGTGGACGCCGTGTCGTTCACGGCCGCAATGCGCCGCGCCGACATCGCTGGCCGCTTTTCAGTGGTGCGCAACGCGTCGGAGACTGTTCGTGCATTCCACATCGCGCGTCGCTCGACGAGAGGATGCGATGTGCTCGTGAGGCCGGCGATCGTGGCACGTTTGTCGTCGAGCAGTCGCGCCACCGCGCTTTCGACAGCGTGAGCGGATTGAAAGCCGGCGTCGAAGAGGTCTCCCTGCGGAGTCTCGAGTGGGGAGGCCGCATCGACCTGCAGCGAGATCCCCGTGACCGCATCGGGGAGCGTGGTGCGCTCCAGCTCCGTTCGAATGAGGCGCAGCCAGGTCGTTCGGCTGGCCGTTGCCTTCGCGGCATGAACGCGACACTCCACGCTCGTGCCATTCGCCAGTCGAAAGGCGAGCGTCAGCGCACGCGCCGTCTCGCCCCATGCGCGCAACTCGGCACAGACGGTGATCGTGAGGTTGTTGGCGACGAACAAGAGGCGCTCCAGATCGCGCAGGACGTAGTCATCCCACTCGATCGACGCCGATGGAAACGCCCGGCGATTGGGCGGAAAGAGCAGTCGCGAATCGTCAGCCCGGGCGAGCCTCCACACCGCAACGGCGTCCGGGCCAAAACGAACTTCCACGGCTTCACCTGTGAGCCGAGCCAGATCTCCGCAGGCTTCGATGCCGACGTCGGCAAGCATTGGCAGGAGCCGTGGGGCGCGCGCATGGGGCTCGAGGACGGAGAGAGGATGGGACGCAAGGAATTCCCGATCTCTTCCAGGCGGTACGAGGAGTATGCGGTCCGGAGTGTCCGCCGCACCACGCGCCGCGATCTCCGCCACGATTGCCGTGCGAGCCGCGCCGACGTGCACCGCGTTCCCCGCATGGTGCGTGGCAATGGCGAGAACATCCCTGGCCACCTGACCGGCAGAGAGTCCACGCGCATCGATCCACACCAGCCCGTCCTTCTCGCAGATGTGAGGGCTGATGCTCATCAACGCCGTGCTGAGACGCAGCATCCGGTTTGCGATGCTATCGTCGGGGCGTGACTCGTCAGCGAGGTTTCGTGCGACCGTCGCGCCGCTTGATGCCTCGCCGGTCGCCCAACTCCGGATCGAGAGACAGACGAAGCTCATAGCGCGAGACCGGCAGTATCACGCGGGTGTGCGCATTCCAGCCGAGTGTGCGTGCGCGAATCTCCAGTGTCGCTTCGACTGGAGCGGCAGCGTTGGCGAAGGGCCCACGCTCCCAGCGATAGCTGTCCGGCAGAATGCGCGACGCGATTCTGAGCGTCGCCAGCGACGGGTTCTGAGTGAGAACGACGAATGCTCCGCCGCCCTCGCGCGCAGCCCGCGTCAAGCGAACTCGCTCCGGGACCGTTGGTTCGGCACCGGAGAGCACCACCATGGCAATGCCCCCCGATCGTAACAGCACCTCGGCGCTGTGGAGCGCATTCCGGCGTCTTGGTTCCGTGGGACGAATGAGCAGAGGGCCATCCTGCCATCGTTCCCAGTCGGGGCCGATGGTGCCCATCGTGTCGAGCCATGCGGCACGCTCGCCCGCGGCAACTGCCATCTGACACGCGGCGAGCAGGACAGCGGTCGCTCCTCCGTGAGGTGCCCAGGCGGTCAACTTGTCGCGGGGAAGGCCTCCACCCGGCAAGATGCGATCGAGCAGTGGCAAACCCGTTGGGACCGGGGTTGCCAGCCGTTGTGTGAGCGGGGCAGCGTTTGGAAATCGCTGCTCCAGCAACTGTCGAAGAGCAAGAAGCTGGGCAGACACGACGTTGTTGCACCAACGAGAACCAATGAGCGTTCGGAACGGTTACGGACCTAGGGAGGGCCGGGAGGAGTATACCGAACAAACGCCGAAGTACAATGCCTCGACCTATCGCGGAAGTCTGGATACACTGAGACGGGAACGAGTTGACTTTGAGCAATTCTTGTACTACATTGTCCGTACACATAGCGGGAGTGCAAGATGCTAGCGCACGTGGGTCAGGCATATCTCGATTTGCCAGCGGACGATCGACTCGAAACGCGGCTCCCCAAGCTCCTGAAGCGACATGCAGAAACCGTCGCCAAGGCTCGGGGGGAATCGCTTTCGGAGTACGTCGTCGACGTACTAGCCGAACGAGTCGCGAACGAGATCGGCAGCACTCAGGAGTGGCGTCTCACCGCCACCGAACAGGCCGAGCTGCTGCGTATCCTCGCCGCGCCTGCCCCGTCGACGGCCGCGTTGCAAGCCGCGACACGTCGCGCGGAGGATTTGTTCGGCATTTAGTACGCTGGTCATATCGGGGTGACATGGCATGAGCGGCGAGACACGACGTTTCGCCGCTCATCATGCGTTCTGAAAGGCGGTACCCGGAGAAATACCAATGTCGTCTCATTCTGGACCGCGCTTTCCCCTCATCCAGCTCGCGTCTCACCACGACGTCAGGAAGTTCAGTAGCGGCAATCACCCAGGCGCGCAGGACATCGACGAGTATCTGAGATCCAGCGCCCTCGCGGAGCAGGCTGCTGGCCTCAGTAGTGTATGGATTTCAATCGACTCGCAGGCGAACAGCACCGACGCACAAGTCGCCGGCTATTTCACGCTCTCGCCGCTCTCGGTGCCCGTCGCTCCGACTGTTCTCGCGCAACTCGGTCTTCAATCCGTTCCTTACCGCGCAGTGGGCGGCTATCTGCTAGGTAGGCTCGGTGTCGCGTCGCATTTGCAAGGACAGGAACTCGGCTCCGCGCTGGTCTCCGCGGCGATCAAAATGGCAAAGAAGGCGCGTGACGAGGCGGGGGGCGTCTTCCTCGCTGTCGACCCGAAGAACGACAAGCTGCTTGCGTGGTATGAGCGCCTCGACTTCGGGTTTCGGCGCCTGGAGCCGGCAAATGCAACGAAACGCCGCCTCGTACTGAGGCTATAGCGGCATGCATGGCTTGACAGGCATATAACCTATCAGGTATATACGTGTCATGGAATCTGCCTTCGGCATCATCGCGGAACCAAATCGTCGGGCCATCCTGAGCCTCCTTGCGTCCTCGGAGCGGTCCGTCGGCGAGATCGAGCACCAACTTCGGATGCCACAGCCCTCGGTCTCCAAGCACCTCAGGGTGCTCCGAGAGGCCGGCTTTGTGGAGGCGCGAGTGGACGCGCAGCGGCGCGTCTACCGGATCAGACCTGAACCGCTCATGGACGTCGACGCCTGGCTTGCTCCCTTCCGGCACTTCTGGTCTACCCACGTCGACGCGCTCGAACGTCACCTCGATCGCACGAAGCTGGTGCGTCCCCGGAAAGGAAAGAAACGATGACCAGCCGTGAGCGGTACGCACCGGGCGCCGCTGCTGGCGCTGAGGTCCGAAAGGACGGGGACAAGTGGACACTCGTTCTCGTTCGAGAACTGCGTCATCCACCGCGGAAGGTCTGGCAAGCCCTGACCGAACCAGAACACCTGCGCGAGTGGGCGCCGTTCGATGCCGATCGGAACCTCGACACCGCCGGACCTGTGAAGCTCTCGACGGTAGGAACGCCCACCCCGCAAGTCTCCGAAACGAGCGTCAAGCGGGCCGAGGCTCCGCGGTTGCTCGAGTACAGCTGGGGCGAGAATGACATTCGGTGGGAGCTGGAACCGCTGGCCAACGGCACTCGCCTCACACTCTGGCACAACATCGGTCGGAAGTTCATCTCGATGGGCGCGGCCGGGTGGCACATCTGCTTCGACGTGCTCGACCGGTTCCTGGAAGGTCACCCCATCGGCCGCATCGTCGGTGGCGAGGCGATGAAGTTCGAATGGCGACGCCTGAACACCGAGTACGCCAAGCAGTTCGGCACGGAAGCGACGGATCCACCCACAATGTGAGAAGAGGACATCGCCGTGAAGATCAAGCTCACCAGCATTTACGTGAACGACCAGGAGAGGGCGCTGCGCTTCTACACCGACGTTCTGGGCTTCGTGAAAAAGGCGGATTTCACGCAAGGGCCGTTCAGGTGGCTGACCGTTGCATCAGCCGAGGAGCCGGACGGCACTCAGTTGCAGCTGGCCCTCAACGACGATGCCGCCGCTCGGGCCTACCAGCAGGCGCTCTTCGAGCAGAGCAAGCCAGCCGCCATGTTCTACGTGGACGACGTCCAGCAGGAGTACGATCGGATGAAACCGCTCGGGGCAGAGTTCACCATGCCGCCGACCAAGGTGACCGGCTCGACCATCGCCATGCTGAACGACACGTGCGGCAACAAGGTCCAGATCGTCGCCCTCGACCGCTGGCAGAGCTGATCAGGTGAGACCATGAAAAAATCGGGCGCGAGCCAAGGTCCGTCCGCATCGGAGCTCATCTCGAAAAGAATCACCGAGCTCGGGGACTGGCGCGGGAAAACCCTCAGCAGAATGCGCACGCTCATCAAGGAAGCAGACCCGGACGTCACCGAGGAATTGAAGTGGGTGAAGTCCTCGTCGCCGGGCACCCCGGTCTGGTCTCACGACGGCATCATCTGCACTGGCGAATCCTACAAGAGCGTCGTGAAGCTCACCTTCGCCAAGGGCGCGTCTCTGGAGGATCCCGCCCGTCTCTTCAACTCGAGCCTCGACGGAAACGTACGCCGCGCGATCGACATTCACGAAGGAGAAGACATTGACGAGTCGGCCTTCAAGGCGCTCGTGCGGCAGGCGGTCGCTCTCAACAGCTCAGGCAAGTCGAAGCCTTCGAGGAAAGCGAAATCCTAGGGGATTCCGCCCTGTGCAGGTCCGACACCGGGCGGCGGTAGGTTGATTCGTGCTGAAAGCGCACAATATCTAGCCATTCCTTGAGTTTCTGCTCTTTGGATTGCTATATTGAGCACTCCGGCGTGCAGGATCAGCACGATTCCGGCGTCATCGAGCGGCCGCCGTGCTGGCGGACGCTTCCAGCCTCAGCCCGCAGCCCATGCCTACCCCGACCCATTCCTCGCGCAAATCCGCGCTTCGCGATCTCTCGGCGCGCGTGCCGCGTGCACGGAACGCCTCCAACGGAACCGGCGAGGGGCACGGCGGACATCCGATCCCAACGTCGGCCTATTTCGGCATCAACACTTTCGGCGCGCGCCAGATGCGCGACAAGCTGCCGAAGGAAGTTTCGGCCAAGCTCGCGGCGGCGATTCGGCATGGAAAGAAGCTCGACATCGACATCGCCCCCGTCGTCGCGCAGGCGATCAAGGAGTGGGCGGTCAGCCGCGGCGTGACGCATTTCACGCACTGGTTCCAGCCACAGACGGGGCTGACGGCCGAGAAGCATGATGCCTTCCTGAGCTTCGACGACAACCAGCACCCGATGGAGAAGTTCAGCGCCTCGCAGCTGATCCAGAGCGAGCCGGACGCCTCGAGCTTCCCCTCCGGGGGGCTGCGCGCTACCTGGGAGGCGCGCGGCTACACGGCGTGGAACCCGGCGAGCCCGGTCTTCATCGTCGAGTCCGGCGAGACCAGGACGCTGTGCATCCCCTCCGTTTTCATCGGCTACAACGGAGAGGCGCTCGACGAGATGACCCCACTGCTCCGCAGCTCCGACGCCCTTTCGGCCAAGGCGATCGCGCTGCTCGAATTGTTGGGCGACACCGGCGTGCAGCGCGTCTTCACGACGATGGGGCCGGAACAGGAGTATTTCCTGATCGACCGGGGCCACTACGCGCACCGTCCCGATCTCGTGATGTCGGGCCGCACGCTCGTCGGCGCGCCGCCTCCGCGAGGCCAGCAGCTCGAGGACCACTACTTCGGCGGCATTCCGGAGCGGATCCAGGCGTGCATCTCCGAGGCGGAGCACGAGCTGTACAAGCTCGGTGTGCCGATCATCACGCGGCATAACGAAGTGGCCCCGTCGCAGTTCGAGATGGCGCCCCTGTTCGAGGAGACCGACATCGCCGTCGATCACAACCAGCTCGCCATGGCGACGCTGCGAAAGGTCGCGCTGCGCCACAACCTCCAGGCCGTGCTGCATGAGAAGCCGTTCGCCGGCATCAACGGCTCCGGCAAGCACTGCAACTGGTCGCTCTCGGTCTCGGCGGACAACGCCGAGCTCGATGGCACCAACCTGCTCAAGCCGGGAAAGACGCCGCACCAGAACATCCGCTTCCTCGTCTTCCTCGCGGCTATCCTGAAGGGCGTCCATCGCCACTCCGGTCTCCTCCGCGCCGGCATCGCATCGAGCGGCAACGAGCACCGCCTCGGCGCCAACGAGGCGCCGCCGGCGATCATCTCGGTGTTCATGGGCTCGATGCTCACGCGCGTGATCGAGTCGATCGCCGCCGGCAAGGGCTCGACGACGGCCTCGCAGGCGATGATCAAGCTCGGCGTGGCAAAGCTGCCGGAAATCGAGAAGGACAACACGGACCGCAACCGCACCTCGCCCTTCGCCTTCACGGGGAACAAGTTCGAATTTCGCGCGGTCGGATCCTCCGCGTCGATCGCCTTCCCCATCGTGCTGCTGAACTCCGCCGTGGCGGAGGCGCTCGACGAGCTCACCGAGGAGATCCGCGCGAACATGAAGCGCGGCAAGACGGTGGAAGACGTCGCACTCGCGGTGGTGCAGCGGGCGTTCAAGGAGACCGCGCCGATCCGCTTCGAGGGCAACAACTACTCGGACGAGTGGGTACACGAGGCGAAGAAGCGCGGCCTGCCGAATCTGCGCCGCACGCCCGAGGCCCTGGAGCAGCTTCTGTCGAAGTCGTCGCGCAACGTGCTGACCAAGCTCGGCGTCTTCACCAAGCCCGAGCTGGAGTCGCGCTATCACGTGCGCATGGAACGCTACGTGAAGGACATGCTGATCGAGATACACACGCTGCGTGAGATCGTGGACACGCTCGTGCTGCCGGCAGCCTTTTCCCATGCCGGTTCGCTGGCCTCGGCAGCGGCGCATGCCGTGGCCGCGGGGATTACCTCGGTGCCGCAGATCGAGGCGGCGAACGAGATCGGCAAGGTGATCGAGTCGCTGCGCAAGAATCACAAGGTGCTGGACGAGGTGCTCGCCAAGGCGGAGGGAATGCACGACGACGTCACCAAGCAGGCCAAGCTGCTCACGAGCGCGGGTGCCGAGGCAATGGCCGCCGTGCGTGCCGATGCGGATACGCTGGAGCTCAAGGTGTCGGACGAGCTGTGGCCGCTGCCCAAGTATCGCGAGATGCTCTTTCCGGTCTGATCGACCGCGTTCCGTCTGGCGTCCAAAGCAGAACCGCCTCGAGCTGGCTCGAGGCGGTTCTGCTTTTTCGCTTGGTACTATCGGCTTGCCGCTATGCGGCCTCCTCCTTTGCGGACACCGCGAGGATCACGCTCTCGGAGCCGCTGATCATGTACTCGGGGTAGGCCGATGACCCGTGCTCATGCACGTCCAGCCCCTCGAGCTCTCCCTCGGCCGACACCCGCAGCGTGCCGGTTGCCTTGACGGCGTACATCAACGCCATCGCGGAGACGAAGGTGGCCAACAGGATGGTGGCGCTCCCGATGAACTGCGCTTTGAGAACTCCGATCCCGCCACCGTAGAAGAGCCCGGTCACCACCGTGCTGATGTCCTGCCCCGTCGGCGTGGACGCGCCGTACTTGCCCGCCGCGAACAGTCCGAGTGACAGCGTGCCCCAGATACCGCCTACCATGTGTACCGGGACGGCGCCGATGGGATCATCGATCCGGAGGTACTCGAGCGCATCGATGCCCCAGACCACGACGAGGCCTCCACCGATGCCGATGAAGAACGCGCCGATCGGGTCCACCCAGTAGCAGGGACAGGTGATGGCCACCAGGCCGGCCAGGAATCCGTTGGTCGTGAGCGCCAGATCCCACTTCTTCGTGCGCACATATGAATAGAAGAGCGACGTCAATCCCGCCGAGCAGGCAGCGAGTGTCGTGTTGAAGGACACGCGTCCGATGCCCGCTGTGTCGAGGGCGGAGAGCGTGCTGCCGGGGTTGAAGCCGTACCATCCGAACCACAGGATCAGACCACCCGCGGCACCGATGATGAGATCGTGGGCCGGCATCGGGCCGCCGCCGTCGCGCTTGAAGATGCGGCCCAGCCGCGGACCGAGGGCAATCGCGCCCGCGAGTGAAATCGCGCCGCCGATCGTGTGCACGACCGTGGAGCCGGCGAAATCCCGGAAGGGAATGGTCATGGTGACGAGCCAACCATCCGGTCCCCACGCCCAATGCCCGATGATCGGGTAGATGAATCCGGTCACGCCGACGCTGTAGAGCAGATCTCCGACAAAGCCACAGCGGCCGATCATCGCGCCGGAGGTGATCGTGGAGCACGTGTCGGCGAACGCGAACTGGAACACCCAAAAGGCCAGGAGCGCCACGCCCGTTGTGCCGTAGGTCGGAGCGAGCCCCTGTAACGCGAAGCCCGTGGTGCCGATCCATGGCGTTCCCGGCTCGAACATGAAGGCGAAGCCCCAGAGCCAGAAGGTGACGCCGCAGATGCAGGTGTCGGCGATCCCTTCCACCAGAATGTTGACCGACTCTCGCGAGCGGGCGAACCCGGCCTCCAGCAGGACGAAGCCCACCTGCATGCAGAACACAAGGAACGCGGCCACCAGCACCCACACCGTGTTGATCGCGTTGATCGCGGCCAGCGGATCGAGGGCGGGCGCCGCAGCCGGGGCCGCAGCGGGTGTCGCCGCCGGGGTCGCAGCCTGGGCGCCGAGCATCGCCGGCAAGAGCCGCTGCCACTGTGTGATCAACACCAGTACCAGCACCAACCCGATGGTCTTTCCGAGGAAGAGCAGGCCGACGTGGCGTCGAACCAGAGGATCTTGCCAGTTCGTCCGAATCTTCCTGCTGACAGTTTGCAACATGCTGGTCACCGCGGAACTCCTTACGAGAGAGGGATCGAGATCGGACTGGGCTGTGGCTTCGGGTCAGCTCCTAGCGTTGAGCCTCCAACGAATGCTTCTGGACTTCGGCCACGGTGACGGGAGTGAGCGCGGCGTTGTCGCGTTCCCCCGTGCGAATGCGGATGACCTGTTCGAGCGGCTGGACGAAGATCTTCCCGTCACCCACCGCGCCTGTGCGCGCAGCGGTGATGATCGCGTTGACGGTCGCCGCAACGAAGGGCTCCGAGCACGCCATTTCGATCTTGATCTTTTCGTGAAATTGCATGAGAAGCTTCGATCCTCGCCGGACGGTGACCGTGTCACGCTCCCCACCGTGACCGCTCGCGCGGGTGATGGTGAGTCCAGTGATGCCGGCGCGGAACAGTGCTTCCTTGACCGATGCAAGTCGATCGGGACGGATGATGCAGCTGATGAGTTTCATCGCTCCTGCTCGAGTCGAAGCGATGAGTGGACGTACGTGGTGCCGTGGTGCCGTGCTGGTGTGACGTTCATGAGACGCATCGGAATGGCGGAGTAGTTAGAAGACCCACAGGACGTTCAGCGCGATGGTCGTCTGGCTCTTTGTGGGAGAGTTGAGCTTCTTGATGAACAGATTCTCGCTCGCCTTGTCGTAGCGCAGATCGCTGCGCACGACCATGCGGTCACTCACCTTCAGCGAAGGGGTGAGCGTGACTTCGCTGATCGTCACGGGGGTGGGCGCGCCGAAACGCGTGCCGCCATCGTCGCGCATCGTCTCGCCGCGAAGCGTGACGGCAAAGTCGCTCGTCGCATCGAGCTTGGCGTAGCCGGCCACCCCCTTCCACACGGCGTTGTCGCCCGGCTTGACGAGACTCGCCTTGTTCTCGGTGCCGTAGTCTCCGTTTGCCGTGAGCGTCAGCGTCTTGGTCGCCTTCCAGCTCGCGACCACGTCGAACGTGTGGCGCACGAAGCCGTTGGTGTCAGTCTTTTCCGGGCCGCCGATGTAGCTGAAATTGAGCGACACCGGTTCCGCCGGCGCCCACGTGAGCTGTCCGCCGACGGACTTCCCGCTGTGGTTCGCCTTGGCGTTGTCCCAGCCGTTGACGACCATGAGCATGCCCGACAGCGTGCTGCTGAACGCGTATCCGGCTTTTACGCCGGTGTGCGTGAGCGGAATCGCGTAGTTGAAGAGCAGCGAGCGGCTGTAGTTGTCGTTGTAGCCGTCGTAGCCCTCGATGACCTCGTAGCCCAGCGGCGTGACGAACTTTCCGAAGTCGAGGCGCAGTCCCTCCCCCATGGGCGCGATGTAGCTGATGACCGCCTGCTGAAGGTCCGCGTTTGGTCCGAGGGAAAGTCCGGCGGCCTGCGCATGCGCCGGCGCACCCGTCCCCGCCGCGAGCTGAACACGGAACCCGGTCTCGCCCGGCTTGGAGATGGCCTTCTGGAGCACGATCTCGGCGACGTCGAGGCTGAACTGGTTGTCGTCCACGTCGAAGCTCCGGAATCCGTTCTGGCGCGAGCTGGGCGTGTTGAGGTTGTACTGATACGCGAACGAGACGAAGGCGTTCGCCTGCGCGGTGGTGAGGAACGTGGGCACCGTCGCGGCAGCAGCCTTCGAAGAATCGGGCGCGGCCGCAGCCTTCGACGAATCTGGCGCGCCGGCGAGCTTCGGCTCTGGCGCCGACGTCTGCGCTGCGATGCTGCTGCTCACGAGGACGAGCAGGAGCCCGGAGATGATGGCGGGATGACGGTTCATCGGGCCACCGTCCGCAAGCGTGTCCGTAAGGTGCGCGCGTCCATGTTGATCCTCGTCCGCTGGTGAGTGGGAGGTCTGCGGAACCGGCCAGGCCTTTGCACACAGCGCCGTACGCCACGCGACTGATCGCGACGCTGCCGACGGGTGCGGCGCCAACGTAGAACCGAAATTGCACGGTGTCAACAGCTTTATGCTTGAAATGCACAAACCGCCACTTAAACTCTCGTTATAGCGCCTTGAATTTGCTAAGTGACTTAATTTGTGTGCTAAAAGTGCAAATTCCCGCACTTAGCGAATCTGGCGCCCGGCGATGGCGATCGTGATATGGAGGGGCTCAGGGGCGACTGTCCGGGAATCAGCGGACTCATTTATCGTGACGTCCGTCGGCTCGGCCGGCCGCCGCTGCCACGTAGCTAGCTAAACCCTCAACAGCCGCTCGCTCAGCTCCCACAGCCGTTCCGCGGCGGCTTTGTCGATCGCCCACCGCCGAACGCCGGTGAGCGACTTGCTGTCGTCCGGCACGATCGGCGAGATATCGCAATCGGCGCAGTAGACGCCGCCAAGGTTGTCGAGCTGTGCGCTCAATGCGCACCACACCGTCGTCGCCGCGCCCTCTTCCACCGTCTTCGTGCTGCTCTGCTCGAGCGACCCATCGGGACGCCGGATGCCGGCGGCGATGAGGTCCTCGATGCTGATGTAGCGCACGAGCTCGGTGGAGAGAATTCGTCCCGGGTGCACCGCGAACGCGCGGACGCCGCGATCCTTCATGCGCGCATCGAGCTCAACGGCGAACAACGAGTTCGCCGATTTCGACTGACCGTACGCCTTCCATTTGTCATATGGGCGGATCAGGAAATTGGGGTCGTCGAAGTCGACAGCGCTGAAGCGATGTCCGGCGGACGTCAGCGAGACGACACGCGCGCCGCGCCGTTCGAGCGCCGGCAGAAGCCGGTTGGTGAGCTGGAAGTGGCCGAGGTGGTTGGTAGCGAACTGCATCTCATAGCCGCGCGCGTCGCGCGTCAGCGGCGTCGCCATGATCCCGGCGTTGTTGACGAGGAGATCGATCCCGCGTGCCGACGCGAGCACATCGTCCGCGAATCGGTCGATCGAAGCACGGTCCGCCAGATCGAGCGGACGCACCGCCACGTCTGGAATTCCGGCGAGATTCTCCGTCGCTTTCGCGACGTCGCGAGCGCCGGCGATGATCTCCGCGCCGCGCTCGGCGAGCACACGGGTCGTCTCGAGACCGAGTCCGGCGTAGCCGCCGGTGATGACGACCAGTTTTCCGGTGAGGTCGGCGACGGCGGCGACCTGACGAGCGGTCGTACGCTCGCCGTATCCCGAGCCGATTGGATGCTGGCTTGTCTCCATCAATCCACCATCCGTTCTACTTCCATCGTACTCTCCGGCGCGTCCCGCTCGGCAAGCGCCTCTGGAACAGTGCTCGAAATGGCGCGCCACCATGGATCGACGCCGTTCGACCGGGCCGGCTCCACGGGCGCGCCGAGCTTCGGCATGATCAGCGGAACAGCGGCCGCCGTGCCAAGCCGGCTGAGCGTTTCCGCCGGTTCGCTCCACGGATGTATTGCGAGGTTGAACGTCCCCCAGTGGATGGGCAGAAACGCGCCGCTCGCGAGTTGCTGGTACGCGCTCAGTGCATTGACCGGTCCGAGATGGATGTCGCCCCACGACGGGTGATACGCGCCAATTTCGAGCGCGACCATGTCGAAGGGGCCGAGGCGCCGCGCGATATCCGCGTATTCCGGCGTGAGTCCCGTGTCCGCGCCGAAGAAGAACGAGTGTCGCGGTCCGCGCAGATGAAACGACGACCACAGCGTCGCGTTGCGGTCCTTGATCCCTCGCCCTGAGAAATGTTGCGCTGGCGCGGCGGTGATCGCGACGCCCTTCAGATCGGTCTCGTCCCACCAGTCCAGTTCCGTGATGCGTTTCGGTGGGATCCCCCAATGCTCGAGCCGCTCTCCGACACCGAGCGATGTGATGATCCGCATCCTGGGTTGCATCTTGGCGAGCGAGCGGATCGTCGAGCGATCGAGATGATCGTAGTGGTCGTGCGACAGGATGACGCCGTCGAGCGGTGGTAGCGCGTCGAGCGGAGCTGGAGGCGGGTGAAATCGCTTCGGACCCGCGAATGGCAGCGGCGACGCACGATTGCTCCAGACTGGATCAGTGAGGATGCGCGCGCCATCGATTTCGATGAGTAGCGTGGAGTGCCCCAGCCACGTCACGCGCAGCCCCGACGCGGGCCGTCTGTCCCAGAGTGGAAGGGGGTTCACGAGCGGCAATGGTGTCGAAGGTACGCGGTCCTCGTCGGGACAGAGGAACTCGCGCATCGTTGGACGCTCGACGCCCGGCTTGAGCCCTGACGATACGGGATAGGTATTCTGAAAGACTCGACCGTTGAACCGAGGCGATGCAAGCTTTCGTTCGCGGCGGAGACCGTTCTCGGTGGCGCTACGTGGAGACATGTCTCCAAGATATGTCATCCGCAGAAGGTCATGGTGCGGACCCGTCAAGCGGAGTATGGTCGGCACGACCATCGACCGCCAAAGTGTTCATGAGCACGCCCGAGGACATGGCGTTCGTGCTGACGAGTACAACGGTCCGTTGCCATCAGGGATGGACCCACGAAGCCAAGCCGAGGTCGAGCCGCAATGACTCCATGACCCAGAACGTCGTGCTGGCGGTGTATATATCAGCGGCAGCCAGGACGCCGGTGTACTTCGCAATGACGGGCGCGGCAGCCATATCCGTGATCTCGTCGAGATAGCCCTTTACCGCCGCCCACGCGTTGTCGCCATATCGCTGGGCGTACGGAGCATAGTCGACCTTGGTGATCGCGGACTTCACGTTGTCGACGATGTCAGCCATATACTGCTGGTGCAGGACGACGTCGTCCCGCGTACCCAGGCGCCCGAGATGGCCGCCAATGAAGTGCTTCCACGGATAGGCAAGCGCGGTGGCTGGCGCCTCGATATACCCCGGTATGTCTTCACTCAAGTTGACGATGCCGAACGGTGCCCACCTGACATTCACGATGTCGATCAGCATGAGCGTGTCGTGATCAGGCAAATGGATGAAGATGTTGTCCGGCGTGTGATTCGAGCCGCGCCACGCCAGTTCGATGCGTTCGCCGCCGATTTCCAGCGTGCGGACATCCTGGAAGATCTCGTCAGGCACGGGGCGAGCTGGGTCATTGTCGCGTAAGAGGAGGCGTCGCGTTTCTTCATGCCCGATGCGCGTGACGTTCTTGTCAAAGAGCGATGATGCGCCGACATGATCCGCGTGATGATGCGAATAGATGAGATGTGTGATCTTGTTGCTCACGCCGTTCGCCGCGGCGATCTCGTCGACCGCACGCTGGATATTGCCGCCGATGGTGGGCGGTGCGTCGAGCAGCACGACACCGTCCGTAGTGGTTAAGAACGCCGACTGATAGACGCCGTCCGTGACCCAATAGAGGTTCTTCTCGACGCGGCCGACGTGGTAGCCCTTGTCATTCAGCGCAGGGCCGAGCGAGGACTTCGGGACTGGTGCATAGTCGGGCAGGACGCGGGCCTTCGAAGCTGCTGCATTCTCGGGAGTCACGGTTCGTTCTCCTTGTGATGGGTTTGCATCGGCTCTAGGCCACACGAAGCACGATCTTTGCCGTGCGACCTGCGTCTTGCCGTTTTCAGACCAGTGGGCGACAAGTTCCTGCCGATGGCCTTCTAGGCCACAACATCTATCGTCGCCGTTCTCCTGTTCATCTGGGTGTGGTGCGGCGAAGGACCACGATCAACACAGTCGCCACGATCAGGTGCATCGCGACCAGCGACACCTTGGTGCCAGCCGACGCGATCGCCGACAGCGGGCCGGCCAGGGACACCAGGGCCGCGACAATCGCGGTGACGGTCCAGACCGCACGCGCCTTAGTCGTGAAAGCGCGGAGAAGGATAAACAGACCCGAGCCGGCCAGCGACCCCACCAGAGCCGTCAGCACGACGTTGACCACCGTGATTTTCTGTATCGGCTGACCGAGGCCGAAGCTGACGGTCAGCTCGGCGCCGGCCGTGGTCGCCACGGCCCAGATCGCGATAGCCGAAGCCGTCGCCCAGAGCACTCCGGCCACTGGAGTACGAGCGCTAACGCGCGTCTCCTGACGGATTGTCTCACTCATCACCTAACTCCCTGAGTTCGCGTAGTGTGCGGTTCGGACGGCACAGGCCGTCGAAGTGCGACACGGGTTACGACAAGCGCTGGGTGAGAAAGGCTCCGATTGCACTGAGTGCCTGCCGCGCAGCGTCGAATTCGCGTGTATACGCGACGAATCCGTGCGGCATGCCCATCCACACGCCCAACTCGGCGTCGACGCCCGCCGCGACGGCACGCTCCACATAGCGGCGTGAGTCATCGAGCAACAGCTCGTCATCTCCAACGTGCACGCGGATTGGAGGCAGGCCTCTCAAATCTCCGTACAGCGCCGACGCCAGAGGATGCTTCGGATCGGTCTCACCCAGATACGAGGCGATTAGTCCGGCAACCTGGGATTTCGTGAAGAACGGATCCACTTCCGCTCGCGTCTCGTAGCTGTCGCCCGAAAGTGCGAGATCGGTAACCGGCGAGATTGCAACCGCGCCGACTGGAGCGATGCCACCCTTGTACCCTTGCGCGGAGGTGATCGATAGAAGAACGAGGGCCAGATCGCCTCCGGCCGAGTCGCCGGTCACGGCGATCTTGTTGATTCCTTTGGCAGCCAATCCGCGATAGCATACCTCGACGTCAGCAACCGCGGCAGGAAAGGGGTGCTCGGGAGCGAGCCGATACTCGGGTATGAAAGCATCAGCTCCTGCGCTCGACGCGATTTGGCCGACCAGGTTTCTGTACGCGTTGGCGCTTCCCAGGTTGAACCACCCGCCATGCGCGTGGAGGAGCGCCGCGCCTTTGTGTGCCCGCGCGGGTTTCGCCCATAATCCGGAGACCCCTCCGACGGTGTCTGCTTCGAACGTCACGTCCGCCCGGGCCTCGACTCGCTCCATGACTTCGTCGAACGGAGCGCGTGCAGCTATTCCGGCGAGTTGGCCCTTGAATGCCGCAACGCCAGCGCGCAGCGCGTTCGCCGCGACGGAATCGCTTTGACTGAGCGGATGGACAGACATCCATGGAGCCATCGCGGAGGCGTCACTGGACATCTTATGTGGCATCGTCTCTATCTCCCGCGGTGGTGACTTTCGTGCGCCGCGAACGATATCCCGGGCCAGACGCGCGCGCGTCTGGCCAGGTGGGTAGACCGATATCGGCCTTTTGGCATAGAGGCAGCGACTCTAGCGCACGAGTGCATTCCCTGGAGCGGGAGCTAACGGTTTGCCGTTTTGGCTGGCGACACCATGGCAATGAAGTCATCATTGCTGAGAACCTTCGACCACAGGGTGTACACGCTGTTCAGCATCATGTCGGACAGCGGTTGCGTATACGACGCCATGGACTCCTTCAGCGCATAGACGTGATAGCCAAGATCGTAGCCGGCCGTCACCGTCGCATAGTCACACACGTCGACGGTGAACCCGGCAACGGCGATGTTCTTGATCCCGCGTGACCGAAGAATCTCATTCAAACCGGTTCCGCCAAAAGCCGAACTCTGGATGCGTGGTGCCAACAAGAGGTCCTTGTCATTCGGCCCGGGAGCGAGCGGTGGATATTCGGCCGCCTTCAACGTCCCGGTCTTGAAGCCCTGCGCTTGAATTCCAAACCGATGAAAACCGCCAGGATTGGTCGGATCGATTTCGCGATAGTCCTTCGTGTAGCCCTCGGTAACGTGGATGACCCAAACGCCGAGCCCACGGGCTTTCTTCACTAACGCGACAGTCCGATCCAGCATCCCGCCTTGAATGTCTTTTTTCACTACGGCGTAGCTGTCGCCCGCCGGATCCGTGAACGGATATTGGAAATCGACGAGAATAAGCGCGGTTTCGCTTGGCTTGAGATGCGTTTCAAGGGGCGGCAGTGTCTGGGACTGTGCTTCTGTTGCGACACACAGCGATGTCGCCAGCACAGTCATCACGACTGCCCGGCTGGCACGCCGCATCTTTGCGTCGTTGTGCATGTGAGGTGTCCTCGATGTTGGGAAGGGGATGGTTTCTATAGCCATGGAGAGCTGCCTGGCTGGGGTCAGCGCTGCTCCGCACTGAGCGTTCTCCCCATGAGTGACTGGAGATTGGCGAGCGCGAGCCGCGTGTTTTTTCGCGCCGATACAAGGTCCGACTCCGCTTGCGTCAGCGAGACCTGGGCCGTGAGCAGGTTGAGAATGTTCTCCGCGCCGGTCCGATAGCGGAGCGTCGATACGCGCAGATTCTCCCGCGCGACGAGCACCGAGACTTGTTGCATGTCCACGGTCGCGCGCGCCGTGTTATACGCCTCGTACGCGTTTGTGACGTCCTGGACCGCACCGCGCTCCAGATCAGCGCGCGCGGCGCGCGCACTGTCGACAGACGCACGCGCCGAAACGACACCTGCCTCCCGCACGCCTTGATCCAGAATTGGAAACGAGACGCCCAGCGAGAACTGACTCCGATAGAGCTGGTTGGGGAGTACTGCGTCACCATACGCAAACCGTGTAGCGGTCAAGTTGAGTGATGGGATGAAACTTCCCACTTGGACTGCCAGCTGCGCACTCATCGCGCGTTCGCCGGCCCGCGCGCGCATGTACGCTGGCCCCGAGGCAAGCGCCGCGTTGACCGCGTCGTTCAGAGTGAACGGAAGGGGCGGCGCGGGCAGCGTATCGAGCGGCTGCGCACCCACTGGCGTGCTCTGGCCGATACGTCGGCCGAGCGCGAGACGGTCCACGTCCACCGCCGCATGTTGGCGTAGCAAGGACACGCGGGCGGTTGTGAGAAGGAGAAGAACCTGGAGCGAGTCCGTTTGAGTCGCGGCGCCGGCGCGAACGCGCGCGCGGGAGATTGCCAACTGCTCGGTGAGATTTTGTACGTGCTCTTCGGCAACTCTCAGGAGCTCCTGATCGGCGATGACCGCGTAGTACGCCGTCTCGACCTCGATGCGCGTCGCCGAGTGCACGGCGTCCTCATTGGCGCGCGCCGCCGACTCGGCCGCGCGCGCAGCTCTGACACGGGAGAGACTCTGCCCACCGCCGAAGAGCGTATACGAGAGCTGAATGTTCGCGTCGGTGGTGTGGGAGGTGGGTGACAGTGTGGTGAACGCACCGCCCGGCGGCAGCACATTGAAGTTGACGATCTGTGGCGTGAACGAGTTGACGTTGCCACCGACGCTCAGTGACGGCGTGAAGAGCGCGCCGACCGCCGCGCGCCGCGCCCAGGTGAACGTCCCAACCTGTCCGCGGGCGGCAACCGCAGTCGGCGACACGTCGGAGGCGCGCCGAATGGCCTCAGCCAGGCTGATGGTTGAGATCGACTCGGGCTGAGAAATCGGAACGCTCCCCGCCTGTAGCGCCATCAGCCCGAGAAAGGCAATCAGCATCAGTCGTCTCCCGCCTGTGATTGGGCGATCATCGGAGTCATCGGATCGTGCGCGTGTGTCGTCGCGACAGGCGGGGCGAAGCGTTCAGCAATGGCGCGAATGGCTACGAAGAACACCGGCGTGAGGAAAAGACCGAAGAAGCTGACACCGAGCATCCCCGAGAAAACGGCAACGCCCATCGCATGTCGCATCTCCGCCCCGGCACCGGATGCAAAGACGAGGGGCACGACGCCCATGATGAAGGCAAAGGACGTCATGAGAATGGGCCGGAGTCGCAGCCGCGCCGCGTCGAGCGCCGCCGACACTCGATCCGCACCAGCCGACTCCTGGCGCTCGTGCGCAAACTGCACGATGAGGATTGCGTTCTTGCACGCCAGGCCAAGGAGCACCACCAAGCCCACTTCGACGAATACGTTCTTGTCGCCGTGAGTCAGCAGCACGCCGGTGAGGGCGCAAAGAATACTCATCGGCACGATGAGGATCACGGCCAGCGGTAGCGTCCAGCTCTCGTACTGCGCGGCGAGCACGAGGAACGCGAGCAGCACGGAGAGCGGGAAGATCAACGTGGCGGAGCTACCGGCAATGATCTGCTGATAGGCGAGATCGGTCCACTCGAATCCAACGCCGTGGGGTAGAACGTCGGTGGCGATTTTCGCGATTGCGGCTTGGGCTTGGCCGGAGCTGACACCCGGCGCCGCATTTCCGGTGAGGTCGGCCGCCGGGAATCCGTTGTAGTGCCCCACGAGCGCCGGACCGTATGTCTGCCGGACGGTCGCGATCGTGCCTACGGGCACCATCACGCCGTACGCATTCCGAACCTTGAGCTGGGTGATGTGCTCCGGAATGGCGCGGTGACTCGCGTCGGCCTGCGCGACGACCTGATACGTGCGGCCGAACTTGTTGAAATCGTTGACGTATTCCGAGCCAAGGTTTGCCTGGAGGGTCTCGAACAGGTCGCGTAGCGCCACACCCTCGCGTTTCGCTTTCGCCCGGTCGACGTCGACGAAGAGCTGTGGCACGTTGATCTCATACGTGGAGAAGACGCCGGCAAGCGCGGGCGTCTGATATGCCCGGAACATCATCGCCTGCGAGGCGTGATAGAGCGCCGCGCTTCCCACACCGGCTTTGTCTTCGATCTCGAGCTTGAAACCGCCGACTGGGCCAAGTCCGCTGACTGCCGGTGGCGGGAACACGGCGATGAATGCTCCTGGGATCGCGGCGAACTGTTGATTCAGCGTCTGGGCGACGTCGAGGCCGTAGAGACCTTTGCCCTTGCGTTCAGAGAACGGCTTGAGGATGAAGAAGATCGCGCCGGCGTTCGGAAGACTGGCAAACGCGTTGATCGAGAGTCCTGTAATACTGAATGCGTGCGCAACGCCCGGATGCGTGAGTCCGATGGACGTCATACGGTGAAGGACATCATCCGTCCGATCGAGCGACGCGCCATTGGGAAGCTGTGCCACGGCAATCAGATACTGCTTGTCCTGTGTCGGGACGAATCCCGCCGGAACGCGTCTGAAGGCCACCACCGTCAGGACGACGAGAGCCACATACACAATCAGCGGCGCGCCCTTGTGCCGAATCAGGCGACGGACGACGTCCTGATACCCACTGGCGGCGGCGAGGAAGCCGCGATTGAACGGTCGGAAGAACCATCCGGCGCCAGCGTCGACGATTCGCGTAAGCCGATCCGGCTCGGCGCCGTGCGGCCGCAGCAGGAGCGCGGCGAGTGCGGGCGAGAGCGTGAGCGAATTGAACGCGGAGATCACCGTCGAGAACGCGATCGTGAGCGCGAACTGACGATAGAACTGGCCAGAGAGGCCGCTGATGAACGCCATTGGCACGAAGACCGCGCAGAGCACGAGCCCGATCGCAATGATTGGCCCGCTCACTTCGCCCATCGCGACGCGGCTGGCTTCGCGTGGTGTCAGCCCCTCTTCGATGTGCCGCTCCACGTTCTCCACGACGACGATTGCGTCGTCGACGACGATACCGACGGCGAGCACCAGGCCGAACAACGTCAACGTGTTGATGGCGAAGCCCGCGACAAGCATGACGGCGAACGTGCCGATGATCGATACCGGCACCGCCGCAAGCGGAATGAGCGAGGCGCGCCACGTCTGCAGGAACACGACGACGACAATCGCAACAAGGCCGATTGCGATGAGCAGCGTACGGACCACGTCGGCGATCGACTCCTCGACCACTGTGGTGGTGTTATACGCGATGTCATAATCCAATCCCGGCGGAAAATCCTGCTTGAGCTCCCGCATCTTCGCCTCAATGGCGTGTGCGAGCGCGAGCTGATTCGATCCTGGCGCCTGGAAGATGCCAATGGTTGAAGATTGCTTGTTGTCGAGGGCGCTGCGGATGGAGTAATCCCCCGCGCCCAGCTGCACTCGGGCAACATCCCGCACGTGAGTGGTCCGGCCTGCGGCATCGGTTTTGACGATGATGTCGCCAAACTCGTCTTCGCTCTCGAGACGGCCATGGACGTTCACGATCAACTGGAATGCGGTGGGCGTGGCGACCGGCTGGGCACCAATGATGCCGCCAGCCACCTGAAACGTTCTGCTCGCGGATGGCGTTCACGATGTCGCTGGCCATCAAACCGCGGCTGGCGAGCTGCGTCGGATCGAGCCAGACGCGCATTGCATAGTCACCCGCGCCGAAGACCGTCGCCTGACCCACACCCGGGATGCGCGTCAAGCCGTCTTTCAACTGCAGCGTCGCATAGTTGCGCAGGTACAGTGCGTCGTACCGGCCGTTGGGCGAGAACAGGCTGATCCCCATCATGAAGTCCGGCGAGGTCTTTACCGTCGTCACGCCGAGTGTGCGGACCACGTCTGGGAGCCGTGGCAGCGCCTGTGACACCCGATTCTGTACCTGCACCTGCGCGATGTCGGGATTCGTGCCGATCTTGAAGGTCACCGAGAGCGCGAGGTTTCCATTTGGCTGCGACTGCGATGACATGTAAAGCATGTTGTCGACGCCATTGATCTGCTCCTCGAGCGGCGTGGCAACGGTAGCAGCGAGCACCGAGGGGCTCGCTCCTGGGTACGCGGCGATCACCTGAACGGTGGGCGGCGTCACCTCTGGGTACTCACTCACTGGGAGGACCGCGATGGCGAGCGCCCCGGCAAGTACAATGACGATGGAGACAACGCCCGCGAAGATCGGACGGTCGATGAAGAAACGGGATAGGCCCATAGTCAATATCGGGTCGCGAGAAGAGGAGCTAGCGGGGCGGCTGAGCCCTTGCGACGACCTTGATGCCGGGGCGGACGCGCTGTAGGCCGTCGACGATCACGCGCTCTCCTGCGGCGACTCCGCTTTGCACGACGCGATAGCCGCTATCGACGCGACCGATCTGCACAGCACGATACTCCACGGTAGAATCGGCTTTCACGACGTACACGAACTTGCGATCCTGATCCGTGCCGATCGCCCGGTCTTCCACGACCGTTGCCGGACGGGAAGGTCCACCCGCGAGCCGCACACGCGCGAACATTCCGGGCACGAGCCGACGGTCGTGATTGTCGACCACCGCGCGGAGGCGAATGGTGCCGCTGGCAACATCGAGTTGATTGTCCACAAAGTCGATCCGCCCGACGCGAGGATATCCCGATTCGTTGGCGAGCCCGATTTCCACCGACTGGGAGCGTCCGGCGCCATCAGCGCGGCGCAAGTAGGACTGTTCGTCGACGGGGAAGTAGACGTACATCGGATCCTGCGAGACGATGGTGGTCAGCGGCGTAGTCGTCGATCCATTCTGCACGTAGTTGCCACGCGTGACGGCGGCATTGCTCACGCGACCATCGATTGGAGCGCGCACGACCGTCCACTCGAGATTCAGTCGTGCCGCCTCGACGGCGGCCTCGTCGGCCCCGACTTCGGCTCGCGCTCTGGCAAGGGACGCGGTGCGCGTTTCCAAATCGTCTCGCGAGGTGGCGTTGGCGGCGAAAAGCGTTTCGGCGCGGGCGGCTTCGGCGACGGCGAGCCCCAGCGCGCTACGCTCCCGCGCGAGCTGCGCCCGGGCCGTCGTGAGGGCAGCCGCGTACGGTCGGGAATCGATGACGAAAAGCGTGTCGCCGGCCCGTGCGTCGGCTCCTTCGTGAAATGCCACTCGAATCACGTAGCCGGCGACCTGCGGACGCACCTGTACGTTTTGGACCGCGGAGAACTGGCCGGTCAGCTCGGTCCAGTCACCGACCGTACGCTGGAGCGCGGGCGCCACGGCGACAGTCGGAATAGCCTGCGGAGGCGGCGGGGCTTTCTCGCACGCAGCGAGGAGCGCGATCAGCGCCAGACCGCGCGCTTTGAATCTTGTCATGCTCACTCGCGGTTGTGGTGTTGGAGCGCCGCGAACGTTACCCGCCGCCAGACGCGCGCGCGTCTGGCCAGGTGGATATGCCGATATCAGCCTTTTGGTATAGAGCGGCGGTCAGTCGATCCGCACGAGTCCCCGCCGCAGCGCCGTCGTCATCGCTTCCGTACGGCTCGTGACATCGAGCTTGGCGAACAAGTGCGTGACGTGAATCTTCACCGTGCCCTCGCTGATGCCGAGCGCATCGCCGATCTCGCGGTTGGAGTTGCCGGCGGCCAGGAGACGAAGGACCGCCAGCTCGCGCCGCGTGAGACGCACGTTCGTCACGTGCGCGACGAGTTTGGCGGCGACTCTTGGCGACACCCACGTGCGCCCCGCGTGCACGGCGCGGACGCAGGCCACGAGGTCTTGCGGCGACACGTCCTTGACGAGATACGCCTTGGCCCCAGCGCGCAGTGCGCGTTCGATATCGTTGTCGGTATCGTAGGTCGTCAGGATGACGATCGCCGCGTCGGGGAACCGCTCCCGGATC
The DNA here is from genome assembly GCA_002215645.1 of Gemmatimonadetes bacterium 2013_60CM_65_52. Classification (GTDB taxonomy): domain Bacteria; phylum Gemmatimonadota; class Gemmatimonadetes; order Gemmatimonadales; family Gemmatimonadaceae; genus AG11. The sequence goes on from NGFI01000002.1 coordinate 160,913, forward strand.
TGCTCCACAACCTGTACGCCTTCCAGCGTCGGCATGCGGAGGTCGACGAGCGCCACGTCGGGGCGGATGCGCGCGAAGAGCTCCACCGCTTCCGGGCCGTCCGCGGCCTCTGCGACCACGCTGATTCCCCGCTCCTCGTTCAGGATCTGCGCGACGCCATTGCGGACGATGGCATGATCGTCGGCGAGCAAGACCCGAATCGAACTGGCCGCCTCAATCATTCGGCCACACCGCCACGATTTCGGTTCCCGCGCCAGGCTCGGAGGCCAGCGTCAGCGCCGCACCAATCCGGTCGGCGCGCTCGAACACTCCGACCAGGCCGTACCGTCCGTTCCGTGGTTGATCGGGATCGAAGCCGACGCCGTCGTCGGTAACGGCCACGCGCACGCTGCGCTGGTCCGGGTACGCCACCTCGACATCGATGCGACTTGCGCGGCTGTGCTTTGCAGCGTTCGTCAGCGCCTCACGCACAATCGCGAACAACTCCTCCTCGACTGATCGCTCGATGGCATGCGACACTCCAGTCACGCGCACCTCGAGGGAGCCGTGATAATGCCCGCGTAGGACGTCAGCTACCTCCCGCACTGCCTGCGCAAGCCCATGAGGCGTGACCGGCGGACGCAGCATGCTGACCGACCGTCTGGCTTCGGCCAGCCCCTCGACCGCGAGTTGTCGCACGGTCTCGAGCGGCTCCCGTGCGGACGCCCACGCCGGTCCCAGCCTCGACTCTGCACGTTGCAACTGCATGACGATCAGCGCGAGCGCTTGCGCGAGGGTGTCGTGGATGTCCCGGGCTAGCCGGTTGCGCTCTTCGGCGACGGCGGCGGCTTTGACCGACTCAGCGATCCGCGCACTCTGCAACGCCAGCGCGAGTAGATGCATGTAGACGCCGCAGATCTCCCGCACGAGTGGCCAGCGTTGTTCTGTAAATGACCGGAATCCGAGCGTCAAGAACCCGATGGTATCGCCGTGCAGCACCAGGGGGAGGAGCGCAGCGAAACGATCACCCGTCCGCTGTGTGAATGCGCAGGCCCGGGCCGGTGCGTCCCGTAGCTCCGGTGGGCGAGAATTCGGGCTTTCCCAGTCGACCCAGAACCCGGTGCGGGCTTCCCGCAACAGGCGCCAGGCCGGTGGCCAGAGCGCGAACGGTTGCGCGAGCTCCGTTGCCGCTTCCGCAGCGAGATCGACCGCTTCGCCGTCGATCCAGACAGCCAGCCGACGCAAGGTATCTGGCACATCATCGAACAGCGACACGCTGCCGTTGTCCGCGCCGGATGCCCGAATCGCCTCGTGGAGGACTTGACTCGTAAACCGCGGCAAGTCCTCATAGGACGCGAGCATCTCGATGGACCTGCTCAGCGCCGCATTCGCGCTCGCCAGTTCCGCGGCGCGGTCCTCGGCGGCCTTGACCTGAGCGCGGATCACCGCGGCCTCACGTGATTCGTCGGCCAGCCATGCCAGTTCGAGCACGAGTGCCGCGTACCGCGTCAACGTGCGAGTCGCCAGGATTCGCTCTGCGGGTAACTCCTCCGACAAGTGATACACAAGGATGAGGAGACCGATGATCGTGTCGCCACGCCGTAGCGCCAAGCCCGCATTGTTCCGGGGCACGTCGGGGTGCACGATCTCTGGGAACGCGGGGTGGACCCCGCAATCGCCGTACGCGACAAACGTGTCCGTTGCGGCGAGGATATCCTTCCAGCGTGGGAAGCCCTCCGCCGGCATCACCTCCAACTTCTGAGCCAACCGGTCGTTGTTCGCACTATCGAGGACGACTCCACCCAGAACGTACGACTGGATGACGAGGGTACGCGTGGTCGGCTCGTAGCGGAGGAGCGCCCCGCCGTCGGCGCCGGCGACCTCGATGATTGACGTGAGCACCTCACTCGCCCACAACCGGACGTCCGACAGATTCGCCAGGCGGTCAAGAGAGCGTTGCAGCACGGCGCTCGCCGCCGACAGCTGCGCCGCCTGCGCGCGCCCCCTGCCGATCACCCCGATAGCGGTTTCGTCTGATGAACGCGGAGACGGCCGGCTCTGCGCACTATGGTTGCCACTTGATGTCATCGTCCTGGCGCGTCCCTAGTGGAAAGAAAACCCCTCTTAATACGCGTCTTCCCCGAAGAAAGCATCAACCGAACCGGCCAGAAAAAACCATTACTGTTGGCATAGCTCGTCTGTCGATGTGCGTCCGGTCCCGAGGGTAGGGCTCGGGTCGGGCGCGCAGTGCTCGCACCCTCTGCACCGCATAATGCGACTTTCGAGCGCGGATGGCGTCTGGTCACCGTTGGTCGCCGTTGTGCACCAGCAAAACGGCCCGCCGAGTTCGGCAGGTCATTTTAGCAAACGAATATTTCACAAGAAGTTACAGAGCGGGCGACGGCGCGGACGGACGATTGTCTTGGACAGACGCACCCCCTCGCTCCCAGCGGACGCGAACGTCATCGAGCAGGCTGAGATAGCGGGGATGATCGCGGATAGGCGCGAGGAGCACGGCGTGCTCGGCCAGATACGGATAGTTCGCAAACCCGAAGTTCGCGGCCGCGGTAATGGCATCGACGGCCGCCTCGAGGTCGCCCGACTGGGCGTGCAGATCGGCGACGAGCCGGGCGAACATCTCGCTCTGCGTCGCCGACGCTTTCATTTCCGCGGTCATCGCGGCCCGCGCACCGGCAAGGTCGCCGCGAACTGCGAGCGCATATGCGTGGCCGAGCTGGCCGAATACCGTCGTCGGGAACGTCGCGGCCAACGCATCGGCTGCGACGATCGCCTCGGTCTTCCGTCCGCTCATCGCCAGAACCCACGCGAGGAAGAAATGCGCCGCGGGATTCGCTCCATCCATGTCGAAGAAGCGGCGGTAGTGCATGATCGCGGCGTCGTAGCGGCCCACCATCAGGTCGCACATGCCGGGCAGGCATTGGAACAGCGGCGTGAGCGGATCGAGCGCGACCAACAGGTCCGCGATCCAGCGAGCACGATCGCCTCGGCCGGCGAGCAAGTAGGCGTACGCGAGGAGGGCAGCAGCGTCGGCGCTGTTCGGATCGAGCTCCATTGCGCGCTCGAACGATCGAATCGCGTCGCGGATGTCCCCGCGCCGAAAACGGATCGAGCCCTCGAGCCAGTGAATGTCGAACGAGTCGCTCTCGATCAACGCCAGTCGGCGCGCGCAATCCTCGGCTCTGGCGATTCGCTCGGCGGCATCGACCTGGCCCGTTTCGATCGTGAGCAAGTTCGCATTGCCCAGCGCGGCGAGGAGGCGGGGATTCTCGCCGACGATCTCGAGCGCGTTGTCCAGGAGTTGAACCGCCCGGTCGAGCGACTGCAGGCTGAACGTCCACATCGCCTGCCGCGCCTGCAGGAAGTATTCGTACGCCCGCAGATCCTGAATCGGCCGCTCGGTCAGATGGCGCGCCTCGCGCGGCGTGAGCTTCAGCCGCAACGAGTCGACGATCGTTCGCGAAATCTGTTCCTGCACCGCGAATACGTCCTCGACGGAGCCGCCGAGCTTGTCGGCCCAGACCACGGAGCCATCGGACGCATCGAGCAAGCGCGCCGTGACGCGGAGCGACGTGCCGGCTCGCCGCACCGTTCCGTCGAGTACGTATCGCACCTTGAGCTCGCGTGCGACCGTCTCAGGATCCTTCGTTGTCTGCTTGAACCGCATCATCGACGCCCGCGCGATGACGTGCAGCGCGCGGATCGGCGAAAGGTCCGTGATGATCTCGTCGGTGAGTCCGTCGGCAAACAGCTCGTCCGACGATTCCGGACTGACGTTCACGAACGGCATGATCGCGATCGAGACCTTGGCCGAGATCACCGCCGCAGCACTGTGGATTCCCTCCGCGGCCGGCGTGTCGAGCGCGGCCAGAATCGCATCCGCCGAGTCGGGGCGCAACGCCGGATCCTTCGCGAGGCAGTGCATGATGAGCGATGCGAGCGGCGCCGGAACGTCGTTTCGTTTGTCGCCAATCGCGACCGGCTCCTCGACGATGTGCGCGGCGATCAGCGCCTGCGTGGTGCGCCCGGCAAACGGCGGCGCGCCCACCAAGAGCTCGTAAGCGACCACGCCCAGTGCGTAGAGGTCCGCGCGGTGATCAACGTCCGAATCGCCCGCGGCCTGTTCGGGCGCCATGTACGCCGGCGTGCCGAGCGCCGTACCGAACACCGTGAGCGCTTCCGCGCCCGGGCCGTCGCCGAGCGCGGCAGCAAGCGCCTTGGCGATCCCGAAGTCGGTAACGACAGCCGCGCTTCCCGACAACAGGACGTTCTCGGGTTTGATGTCGCGATGTACGATGCCGCGCGCGTGCGCGAATGCGAGAGCACGCGCGATGTCGCGGACGACGCCGACGGTTTCCTGAATGCCGAGCCGACCGGAGCGCACGATCCGTTCGCGCAGTGTCTCCCCCTCGACGAACGGCATTGTATAGAACGGCAGCCCATCGGTATCGCCAGCGGTGTGCACCGGAACGATGTTCGCCTGCTGCAACGACGCGGCGAGACGGATCTCGCGCCGAAAGCGGTCCACGCTCACCGCCGCCGCGAACTCGGGCGCGAGCGTCTTGATCACGACACGCCGGCCGAGGTGGACATCTCGCGCGACGAACACGCGCGCCATTCCGCCGCCGCCGAGCTCGCGCTCGACGACGTAGGCATCACCCAGGGTCGATTGAAGGTGGTCGCGAAGCTCCACGGGCAGGCGGCCTCACGCGGGCTCGGGACGAGCTAACCTAGCCGTGCGTGTGAGGCTCCGCCACCTGAGAAACCCATGGGCGTCGCTGTTGGCGCGCGCGCATTTCTCGGCGCAGCTTCGCATGGCCGCTCGCCACGTTCCCTATTCACTCTCCATGTACCTTGCGGAGCCCGGCGATGAACCGCTTGCGATCGCGTTTCATCGCTGCGACAAGCTTCGGCGGCGCGTCCGTTTCCTCGTGCGCCGCCGCCCAGACGACCATCTCCAGCAGCATCGGCGCCAGGTCCATTCCCTTTGGCGTCAGCCGGTACATCGCCCGTCGTCCGTCCGTTGGATCGATCGTGCGCGCGATGATCCCAGCGCAATCGAGATGCTCGAGTCGTTGGGCCAGCACATTGGTCGCCATGCCTTCGCCCGCGGCCAGAAATTCCCCATACGTCCGTCGATCCGTGAACATCAGATCGCGCACGACGAGAAGGGACCATCGGTCACCGAAGATGTCGAGTGATGTTGCGATCGGGCAGCGCGATCGCGCTTCCTTCCGAGTCATCCGAGGGACGCCTCCTCAATACATGTCCTACGCCAGAGTCCGTGACCGAGTTGCGGACTTGCCGATAACACTTGCTATTTGCAAGTTATCTTCCCGCACCGCCAGAGAGGACCCCATGCTTCGCTTTGTACTCACCGTGCTCGCCTATCTCGTGCCGACCTTCGCTCTCGGCTTCACCTGGCACCTCAAGATCTTCCAGGCCACCTACCGGGAGCTTCGCATCTACCGTGAAGACATCATCATCCCGTTCGGCTTCGCCTCGATGCTGATTCAGGGGATCATCTTTGCCGTGGCCTACCCGCGCCTTGTCGTGAACCCTGCGTCGATCGCGAGCGGAATGGGCTTCGCAGCGGCTGCCGCGCTCCTGTCGTGGACGTTCACTACCCTCGCCGTCGCGGCAAAGCACCCGATGACGTCCGTCTCACGGTTCGTCGCGACCGAGACGGGCTTTACGGCGCTCCAGTTTCTGTTCGTCGGCCCGCTGTTCGCCCTCGCCGCGCGGTTCTAGGATCGAACGAGGCACATGGGTGACCACAAAAAAGCGGCTGGTCACCGTTTTGGTGATCGGCCGCTTCCAACTTCTCGAGACTCTCGCTATTCAAAAGAGCGGGCGACCAGACTCGAACCGGCGACGTCCAGCTTGGGAAGCATGGAGAATACTCAACTCCATGTCAGGCGGCGCTCTAAACCCGTGATTCAGCGGATCGCGATGTGCATTGGCGCTCACAGGTTGTCGCCGATTGCACCCCACGTGCCCCACTGTGCCCCAACACGCTCCACGAGCCACGTGGGGACGGACCGCCGCGGGGTGGTGCACTCGCTCACGACCACCGATGCCGCCGCGAGCGAAATCAACCAATTGCCGCACTTGGTGCATGGTGACGAGCGCGCCCTCTATGGTGACCGGGCCTACTGGAGCGAGGCGGACCGGCAGGCATGTGAGGCCGCCGGGATCAAGTACCGGATGACTCGGCGCGGCACGGCGCACCATCCGCTGTCCGAGCGCTGGCGGCAGATCAATCGCGCGCGGTCGTCGGTCCGGGCGCGCAGCGAGTTCGTGTTTCAAGTGGTGAAGTGTCAGTGGAAGCACACGAAGGTGCGCTATCGCGGACTCGCCAAGAATACGGCTCAGGTCTTCACGCTCTTCGCGCTCACCAACCTGTTTCTGGTACGGCACCGATGGGCCCCGGCGTAGGGCGACGTGTCGGCCGGACCGCCGTCATGCTGGGGTATGAGGCGAGATGACCGGAGGAAGACTCCCTCTTACCGTCTCTCACACGGCAATCTCGTCCGTCAATCTGCGTTCACAGGTCCGACTCCTCTTAGATGCCCATACTTCAGACCGTCCCTAGGGCTCGCTGTCTGATGCCACCGCTACGAGCACGACCTCGTGAGCCCGCCGCTCGCGATCCTCGAGGGCGCTCGTGGAGTGTTGCACTGAGGGCACCAACGTTCAGTGGTCAGAGTGCGGCAGCTCCGCAGCATCGCCAAGTCCTTCCGCCAGCTCGCAGTGAGGGCATCCGGCGACACGGTCGCGTGGGAGTTCATCCAAAGTGCCTCCAACGAGGTCGTAGTACACCTCGGAGACCGGCCGCTTGGAGAGTCCATACAGAAGGTCCTGCAACCGCAGTTCCACCAGCGCGGCAGTCATTGCGTTCATTGGCATGACGCTGGGCGCGTGCTCGGGGCCCAAGTGCTCGACGTAGCCACGGGCACGGTCCGCCGCCACCTCGGCCTCAGTGCGATATGCCAACGACAGTTTCCGGGAGGTGATGTGCCCCGAACACCACAAGCAGGGTCCGCCCGGCACCAGAACACTCACGCGGGCGCCACCGGCTTCCACCGTCGCCGCATCCGCCGTCACGTCGTCCTCGGCAGTGGAGCGAATGACATTCGCCCCGTCAAGCACTGGAATGAAATGAGCATAGGCGACGGCGTTCACGAAATTGCGGACTCGCACGTCGTCAACGGCCAGGCTGATCACGTCTGCGTCGAGGAGACGAGCGAGCTCATCCGAATGCCGTACGTCCGCCTTCCGCCACCAAACCCATACCTCGCGCACGAGTGCGACGCGCCCGATCATCGCTGCAAGCGTCTCCGCCTTGCCGGCGCGTCGCTGGGCGTCAGAAAACGTGAAGCTGCCGGATCGGTTGATGTTTACGGTCTTAATGACGTCGGGATCCCAGAGGCTCATCCGGCCGAAGCCCATCCGCGCCGAGTCCTCGGCGGTGATCGAGCCGACTCCGCCCGTGCCGACGAAGGCAACGTGCACTTCAGCAAGGAGCCGTTGGCCGTCCCGTCCGAAGACCCGAACGGAGCGATCGGCCCAAGATGGGGGCTGATACGCTTCGGGCCCGGCTTCGGCCGTCCGCCGGAACTCGAAATGGGATCTACTAAGGGTCCGGTATCGCGTCACCACGTGCATCGTCACGCCGGCGTCTCTGGTCCAGCGCAGTTCACGCGCGCGCAACTGGTCTTCGCTCACGACGATCGAGACCAGCGGCGCTGATCCCTTGAGGAACCCTTCACCGAAGAGGAAAGCGGCCAGCTCGCGATCAGCGTTGTCATCGTCGGCGCTCCACACGGGGTTGCCGCGACCAGGATGAGTGTGCAGAACCGCGATCCCGGTTTCGCCCGAGCGTCCGGAAAGGTCATCAATTACCCGGTTCCAGTAGCGAGAGGTTATCGTCACGACATAACCGCGATGGTATGAGAGATCGCCATCCTGGGGCGGTAGCGAATCCTGAACGATCAGCGAGCGCCGCGACGCGCCGGTGCTCACGCGGCACAAAGCGATGACCGCGCCCTCTCGCGGAGCGGCCGAAAGCGCCAGGCCCCAAACGGCCTCTCGAACCCCACCCGTCCAGGCAATCTCGATGCGGGCGTTGAGCGTCAGGCCTTCCCGGCGGGTCATGGTCTTCACGAGACCGAGCACGGCTCCCATGGCGGCGTCGATCGACGCGCGAAGGCGCGTTGTCACTGTCACGGCCTAGTCCCTCCGGAGGAAGCGCCCTTCAATGTTCGCGACGTGCGTTTCGAGTGTGTCTTTCGCCGGGTCCCAGGGAGCGCCCTTCGGGGCCCACGAAAACTTGAGCCACCGACGGCCAAGCAGGTCGGCCTCGCTCGTGGATCTCGGCTTTTCGGAGCCACCAGCGAGTTTCAGGTCCAGCGGGAGGACGTAGAAGCCGGTCGGATCCGGCTCAGCATCGGGGTAACCGACTGCGACGATGAAGGCGAGCGCGGCGAGCTCGCCTGGGACGAATGCGTCGGTGGCGGGCGGCGTGAACGGCTCAATCACCACCACCACCATCTCGCCGACGTCTACGCAGCGAACTGCGCTGCCCGGACGCGTGAGCTTTGCCGCATCGTCCCAGACGCGCTTCCGGCTCATGAGCGGCCCGCTCCTGTCGGCGACGAGTAATCGGTTCCCCGCAGAGTCGCGCGGAAATGGTCACCGGGGTTCACCCGCACGACTTCATCCGGGCCGATCCGCTTGTCGGCGTGGCCGCCCTTAACGGTGAACAGCTCATACCGCTCGGACGTCAGCTCGACGCGGCGGAGAATCTCCGAACCCGTAACATCCTCGCCACGAGCGTTCACGTGGCCTTGGCGGTCGTTGACGTGAAACACGCCCTGACCGACCGCCTCACCGTCGTGCCCGCCGTGATCCCGACCATGCTGCTCCTTCGCTGCTGTCGCCATAGTCTCCCCTTGCCCGAATGGGCGTGTGAGTTCACATTCCCGCGTACAGGATTTGTATAGCGTCGAGTACACTCGCTCGGCAAAGAAAATCGCCCTGAAGCGGGCTTATGGACAACTATAGCGCGGAGTATACCCACTACGCAATGGCCAAGACAACCCTTTTGGGAAGACGCCTGAAGGAGATCAGAGACAAGCGGGATTGGAGCCAGTCAGAGCTCGAGAAAAGGTCCGGGATCCCGGCCGTCATGATCAGCCAGTTCGAAACCGGCGTCCGCAAGAACCCATCGGCGGCGACGCTCGTCAAACTGGCGAACGCCCTGTCGATTTCGATGGATTACCTGCTAGGTCGAACGGACGTGCCGACTCCAGTCGGAGGGCCTGTCGCCGTGCTTCTGCGGACACTGGAGGGCGCCTCGGGTACCACTTTCGACGCAGTCACTGCCGTCGGCAAACACCTCACGGATCAGGAGCGGGCACGTGGCGAGAAGCCGAAGGACGGGTGACTAGATGACCCTCACCCGCGAGGCGCTGGACCGTGCCGCGCGCCAGAAAGCGCGCGAGGTGTTGGCCGACGCGGGGATCGCTAACGGTCCCGTGTCGCCATTCAAGGTCGCGGCCACTGTCGGTTTTCCGCTTCCCATTGACGACGTCACGATGCCGCCAGCAGCCTTCGGCGCCCTGTACAAGGAAGGCAATTCATTTCGGATCCTGGTGTCGAACACGTGCCCGAACGAAGGCTTCCGGCGCTTCACGATCTGCCACGAACTCGGCCATTTGTTCCTGGACGGCCATCTCGACGAGCTGTTCGAAAGCGGCGATCGACACTTCTCCGAAGCCGGCCAGTTCCGGGGTCAGCGCAAGCCTTGGTTTGAGACTCAAGCAGACACCTTCGCGGCTGAACTCCTCGTGCCGACGGCGTTCGCCGACCCGGTACTGCGCGCCGCCGGACATGGTTTGGCCGCCGTCCGCGCCATCGAGGCCAAGTTCGAGACGTCGCTGAGCTGTGCGGCAGTTCGCTACGCGGAGCTGGCCGGCGATTCCGTGGCAGTCATCCTCTCGCGAAACGGCACGGTGGAATGGGCGTGCGCGTCCGGGCAAATGCGTGAGCACTGGTGGGGGAAGCGCGGTCTAAAGGGCGAAAACGCGCCGCGAGGAAGTGTGACGGCATACCTTGCGCGCGATTCGAAGGCCGTAGCGGCGGGCGCAGAACGGAGCACCGAGGGGTGGCTGAACGATTGGTTCGACGGCGCCCCGGTCATATCGGTGGAAGAAGAGGCACTTGGCCTTGGATCCTATGATCGCGTCCTGACGGTGCTTCATTGCGGAAGTATTCCAACGCCGGATCAGGAACGCATCCGTCAGGATCGAGACCGGCGTGGCCCGACTGACTGGCGTGAAGCAATGCGGCCCTACTCGCTCGACCGGTACGAAGATTTGGTGGACGACTAGTCTCGGGATCGCCGAACAGCACTGCGTGATTCAGCCGGCAGCGCTGGCTACAGGCGAGGATCGACGGGTTCGCTTTCGGGTGCAAGCACCCCGAACAGGCGCTCGCGGACCCGCCGCAACGGCGCGCCGGGCACGAAGCGGTCGAGGCCTTCGACGCCGCGTGCGAACTCGCGCAGCGCGAATGATCGCATGATCGACAAGCCAGAGTTCTCGATGTCTCACTCGCGCGGCAAACATGTTGCACCTCACGGGGCGAATTGCTCGTGATGCGGCTCGCGCTCGATAATGTGACTGTACGTTGCGGTCGTTCGCCCACCCGGGGGCATGACAGGCTCCACGTGCATGCTGGCGAGGTGTGAGCAGGGCAGCGGCTCAGCCTGACCGTGTGCCCCAGTGTGTACCCCACATGCAAACGGCCGAGAGTCACGCTCTCGGCCGCCGTTGCAAATCCCTCGAAATACTCAAGTTATGGAGAGCGGGCGACCGGACTCGAACCGGCGACGTCCAGCTTGGGAAGCTGGCATTCTACCAACTGAATTACGCCCGCAGTGCCGGCCGCGCCGACAAACGCAATATAAGCGGCCCCCGCGAAGCGGCTACGCCGCCCGCACTGCCCTACTGCCGAACAGGCGCCCGCGGCGCAGCCAAAGGCTGCGGGAACATCGACGCCAAGCCACCCCGATCCGCACACCGGCTCTCCACCGGCGCGCCATTCAGGTACGAGCCGTCCTTGCACAACATCGTCGCGCCCTGCGGCGGCCCTGAAATCGCGCGCGCAGGCGTCGCACTCGCCGCCGCGGCAGGCGTGACACTCGGCGCAGGAGGCGCGGGAATCGGCAACGGCGGCGGAGTCTGCGCCGGCGTCATCGGCGTGAACATCGACGTCACATGCAGCGACTCGGACGGAGCGCTCGGCCGCTGCATCGGCAGCACGACCGGCGCGGTCGCCGCCGGCGACGCGAGGACGGATGTCTGCCGCGGTGCAATGCGCGCCGGTGCAGACGTGCTACCCGACAGTGGCAACAGAGGAATCACCGCTTCGGTCGGCGGAGGCGGCGGCGCCGCCGGCGTCGCGGGCTGTTGCGCACGCAATGTCGCCGATGCGATCAGCACGCCGCTCGCGGCCCCGCCAAGCAGACGAAGGAGATGGACTCGCGTCATTGGACAGTCAGCGAATTGGTGTATGTCGCGTAGTTCGCGTTCGTGATGGTGATGGTCCCGGTTCCGGCACTGACACCCTTCACCCAGAACTGCACGTAGTACGCGTCCGCCGGGATGACGATGGATGTGATGGCCGTTGTCGTGGCACCACCGTACGACACGAAGCTGAGCTTCCCGTTCGACGTCAGGTTGAACGTGGTGGCCGCCGCCTCGTAGTGCGTATTGGTGGTCACGTCGCGCGAGTAGATGGTCACGAGTACGGAGTCACCGGTCAGAAGCGTGGTCGGCCAGCCGCCGATGGGATCCACGCGTCCGAGCCCGACGTTCACATAGCCCTTCACTGTGTTGTGGCCGGCGGGCGCCGCCGTGATGGTATCGCTGCCAGCGGACGTGCCGGTGACACGGAAGGTCTGGTAGTACGAACCGACGGCGACGCTGACGCTGGCCGGCGTCGTCGTGTGCGGCGTGACGGCGTGCGACAGGGTCACGTTCGTCGGCGAGCCGGTGACGTAGTTGGGCAACTGCACGTTCTGGTCATCATACTGGCCGATGCCGAGCGACAAGGTCGAGAACGAAAGCGACGGCGTTGGCGTCTGCACCGCGATGTTCGCCGTGGCGCCCGAGTACTTGTAGTACTTGCTCGTGGAGTCGGTGGCCGAGAGCTGCGCCGTGCCGACCGCGTGCGGACTCCACGCGGCCTGCGCGTAGTAGGTACCCGCCGCGATGGTAATCGAGCTGGAATCGATCGTGGCCACACCCGTCGCCGACGACGCGAGGATCGCGGTCAGCGGCTTCGAGACCTGGTGCGTGTTGCCGTTCTGGTCGGCGGCATACACGGTTATGGTCGACGGCGGCGACGTGGTATTCAACGTCGAGCCGGCATACATGATGAACTTCGGCTGCGTGACCTGCATGTTGACGCTGCTCGCGCTGTAACCGGTCGCGGTCGCCTGGATCTGGATCGTGCCGATGGTGTCCCGCGCCGTGATCGTGAAGTACGCGTAGTTCTGGCTCGCCGGAATCACGACGCTCGCGGGCACGGTCGCTACCGTCGTATCCGTGCTGACGAGATTCACGGTCAGCGGCGTCCCGACGGCATTCGGCGTGTACACCTGGTATTGCGTGCTGTACGTCTGCTGCCGCATGCCGAGCATGCCGTTTCCGCCTGAGATGGTCAGCGCAGGCCCGGTGACGGTGTACGTGCCCGAGGTCGCCGGCAGGTACCCGCTGTTGGCGGAATCGGAGTATGTGATCGTCGCGGATCCAATGCCGGTATAGAGCACACGCGACGAGGCGTAGTACGAGTCCTTCGTAATGTGGAAGTACGTGGACTCCGGCTGCACCACGCTCGGATTGCTCGACACGGCCTTCACCGTGACGGTGTCCATGGTGTAGTGATAAGTGTTCAATGAGTCCGCCGCGTACACAGTCACACCGCTCGGCGGTGAGGTGGTCGTCGCCGAGGTCGCGCCCTGGTACACGGAGAGCTTCGCCGTGGTCACGCGTACGGTGGTACTCGTGGAGACATAGCCACTCGCCGAGGCGGTCACCGTGTCGACGCCCTGGGTCAGCCCGCTGAACGAGAAGTACTGCGTGGAGCTGTTGGCGGGGATGGTGGGCGTCGTGGTGGACAACTGCACCGACGTCGGATTCTTCTGCGTCAGGGTGACGGCCACGCTCACCGGACGTGTGTTCGGGATGCTGACGGAAATGTCGGTCGGGCCCCGATGCTGCCGTTTGCCGATGGTCGTGTAGTAGTAGTACCAGTACATACTGAGCTGCGCGGGCTGCACCGTGTACTGCACGCTGTCGGGCAAATGGCCCACGGCGGTCACGTACACCCACGTGGTGCCAACGCCCATGGCGGTGACGTTGAGTGCCGTCCCCAGATAATACGTGCCGGCGGCGATCGTTCCCGTCGTGTCGATCTTGACGATGTTCGTATCCGCGGATCGAGCGGACACCGTCAACGGCGTCGTGCGATAGTGCGAGTTGTTCGTGGAGTCGGCGCTGTAGACCTGGGCCGTCCCGGTCGAGTACGCATTCAACGAGCTGCCGCCGGAGAAGCGGACCTTCGGCGTCGTGACCACCGAGACGGCCTTGGCCGATGTATAACCCGGCGCCGAATACGTGATCGTATCCACGCCCGCGGCCTTACCGCGCAGAGTGAAATACTGATAGTAACCCGTGTTGCCTGCGGGGATCGTCACTGTCAGCGGGCCGCCGACCTTGGTCGAATCGGTGTGCGTCAGCGTCACCGTCAGCGGCGTGGCAATCGCATTGGGGATGTACACAAAGAGGTTCTGATCCTGCTGTCCCGCACCCACGCGGTTGCTCCCGTAGCTCAGACTGAGCACCGGTCCGTTCACGGTGTACGACACGGAGTCAGCAGTGTGACCACTGGCCGTCACCTTGAGGTACGTTGAACCCCCGTTGCCACCCGGAATGATGCGCGCGGTCGTGTAGTACTGGCCGGGAGGAATCGTGACCAGCGTGTCCAGCACCTTCATCACCGTCGAATCGAACGAGCTGACCCGCACAGCCAGCGAGTTTGTGCGCGGATGCGTGTTTCTCGTCGAGTCAGCCGAGTAGACGTACACCGTCTGCTGGGGCGACGTCGTCTGGAGCGTGCTGTTGCAGCACACCGTCACCTTCGGCGTGGTGGTGACCACGCCGTACGTGGCGGAAGTCCAGCCGCTCGCACTGGCCGTAATGGTCGCCGGCCCGGGCACGCGGCCGCTGATGTTGAAATACGAGTAATAGGAGTTGACGGGAATGGTCAGGAGTTGCGGGACGACTGCCACGTTCGTGTCGCTGCTGGACAGCGTCACGTTGAGCGGGTTGTACCGGGAGTTCGGCAGCGACACGTACTGGTTCTGGAGGAACTGACCGGCGCCCACGCGTGGCGACGCGTTCAACTGGAGATTCGCCGCCGAGGTATAGACGGTCGTCGCTGTACCGTTGACGCCCGCCGCGGTGGGCGTGATCTGTGTGTTGCCGCCAGCCACCCCGGAGATGACCACGTTCGCCGCGAGCTGGCCGGCCGGAATGAACGCCGGATCGGGCGACACGACGGCTCTGCCAGCCGTGCCATACGTGTAGCTCACGTACGTACCGCCCGGCGGCGACGGATCGGATAGCAGCACCTGCGTGGACAGCTGATCCGTGGCGTCGAGCGAATACGAGTAGCTCGTGAACGTGACGTTCGCCTGCACGTTCACCTGCGCCGTGTCGCCGGCAAACCCGGTGCCCGAGCTATCCGTGGCGTAGATGAAGGTCGTGCCCGCGTTCTTCGCATTCAGCGTCGCATTCACGGAGGTCTGGCCCGCCGGGATCGTGACGGCCGCCGTGCTGAAGTACGCGTTGGTGTCGCGCACCGCGAGCTTCACGATTACAGGCGCCCCGCTGGGGTTGGGCTTGCTCAGCAGAATCGGGATCGACTGCGACGTCCCTCGGCCAATGCCGATGGTGTGCGACGCGAAGGAGATGATCGCCGGACCCGACGCGTTCACGTTGATCGTCGAGGTGTTGGACGTGACCGTCCCGCTCGCCGCCGTGACCGTGGTCGTACCGTTTGCCACACCCGTCACCTGACCGCTGGTGGCGTTCACGGTGGCAATCGTCGTCGCCGCGGAGGTGTACGTGAAGCTGCCACCCGAGATGAAGAAGCCGTTCGCGTCCTTGCCGCGGGCGAGCAGGTTCGTCGTCCCGTTGATGGCCACCGTCGCGGTGGCCGGCGTCAACACGATGCTCGAGAGCGACTGCGAGACGTTCAGCGTCGCCTGACCGGTGACGCCCTGCGCGGTGGCACGCACGGCGGTCGTACCGTTCGCACTCGCGGTCACGTGCGCGCGCTGCGGCTGCGCCGTATCGACGACGGCCACCGACGGATTCGAGCTGGTCCACGTGAACGTGATGCCCGTCATCACGTTGTTGAGCGTGTCGCGCGCGATGGCGCGATACGGACGTCCGCTGCTCAACGCCGTCAACGTGAAGTTGTCGGGCGCTGGCGCGCCGGTGGAATCGTACGTGACGTCGATGGTGAGGATCGGCGACTTGACCGTGAGGTTCGACACGCCGGTCGCGCTACCCGAGGTGGCCTTGATCTGCGTGGTGCCGATCGACAGCGCGGTGGCCACGCCGGTGCTGGCGTTCACGGACGCCACGGAGGGCGCCGTGGACGACCACGCGAACGTGGGCTGCGTCGCGAGCGCGACGTTGTTGCCGTCCACCGCCTGCGCGGTGAAGGTGAACGTTCCGCCCGTGTACAGCGACCGGTTGGCCGGCGTCACGTTGATCGTGGCGATGCGCTGCTGCACGACGGTGAGCGACGAATCCTTCGAGCCGCCGGTCTCGGTCGCGACCACGTACGTGGAGCCGTTGGCAACGGAGGTCACGACGCCGGATGCATTGACCGTCGCGATCGCCGTATTACGGCTCAGGTAGGTCCACGTGCCGGAGACCGGGGTGTTGTTCGCGTCGAGGCCCTGCGCCGTCAACTGCTGTGTCCCGCCGATGGACGTGAGCGTATCGGGGTTCGGCGTCAACACGGTCTTCACGATCGCACCAGGTCCGGTGGTGGCCGTGACGGTAATCGGCGAGCCGGTGAGACCGGTGGACGACACCGTAAGCGTTTGCGCTCCCGACGCGCCGAGGGTCCACGTCGTGCTGACCTGGCCGCTCGCATTCGTATTGTTCGTCTGCGGCGTCACCGACCCGCCGCCATTGGCGACCGTGAAGGTCACCTGCGTGCCAGCAACCGCGTTGCCGTTCGCATCCGTAACCTGCGCGATGATCGGCTGCGCGAGCGCCTGGCCGAGCGTGCCCGTCTGATTGTTACCGGAGTGCAGCGCGAGCACCGACGCCGGCCCGGCGGTGACGTTGAACGCACTCGAGACACCGCTGATCGCGCCGCTCGAGCTCACACCCAGCGTGTAACCGGTGCCGACCTTGTCGAGCGTGAGTCCGCTGAAGGTCGCCACACCGGACACGGCGTTCACGGTGGCCGTCCCACCCAACGTCGACCCGCCGGGATTCGCGCTGAGGGCGATCGTGGACGCGCCATTGAAGGACGTCACGACCGCATTGGACGGACTCTGAAGCTGTGCGGTGACCGAGAAGCCAGCGCCCGCCGTCTGGTTGGTCGGCTGCGCCGAGAACACCCAGTGGTTCTGTGTGCTCGTGGCGGTGGCGGACACGGTGAGTGGCTGCACACCGATGGCCGTGGCCGTGATCGTCTGTGTGCCAGCGGTCGGCCCCAGCGTCCACGTCGTGGTGGCGCGCCCCGAAGCGTTCGTCGCCGCGGTGGCCGGCGTCACCGAGCCACCACCACTCGCGACCGCAAAGGTGATACTCGCGCCCGTAACCGCGTTGCCCGTGCCGTCGGTGAGGGCAACCGTGATGGGCGAAAGCTGCGCGCCTGCTGTTGCGCTCTGACCGCCACCAGTCACGAGCACCAGACTCGATGCCGGCCCGGTGACGATGTTGAATGCCGCGGTGCTGACGCCGGTCAGACCAGTGGCCGACGCGGTGAGCACGTACCCGCTTCCGGGCTTGGCGATGCTCACGCCCGTGAACGAAGCGACGCCGTTGACCGCATTCACCGTCGTGGTGCCGTTCAGCGTACCACCGGCGGCATTGCCCGTTAGCGCGAGTGTCATCGGTCCGGTGAAACCGACCACCGGGTCGCCGTCCACATCCACCGCGGTCACGGTGACGCCGATGCCGGCGCCCGACGTGATGTTTGCGTTTGCAGCGGGACCGCTGTTGAGCACGAGCTTGGTCGCCACTGGCGCGGTACCCGTCGCCGCAAACGTCACCGGCGAGCCGGAGAGCGTGCCGGACGTCGCGGTGACAGTCTGCGCACCCACGGTGCCGCCGAGGGTCCACGACGTCTGCGCGTTGCCGTTCGCGTCAGTCGTGGCGGTGGTCGGCGACACCGAGCCGCTGCCCGACGCGGCGGCGAAGCTCACGGATACACCCGACACGGGGAGGCCATCCGTCGCCGTCACCTTCACCACGAGCGGCTGTGCGAGCACGGTGGGCGTCGGCTTGGCGACGACACCGCTCTGCCCCGAACCGGACACCATGGCGAGCGTGGACGGAACGGCCTGGATGGTGAGCTGCACCGTGTCCGCCGCACCGGTGACGAGCTGCGCGACGATGCGCGCGGTGCCTCGTGCGAGCGCGGTTCCACTGCCGACGAGATTGGATGGGATGGTCGCCTTTGATGGATCGAGCGAGGCCCACACGAATGGCGTGCCCGGGACCACGTTGTTGCTCGCGTCGAGCGCCGCGGCGCTGAAGGCGAACGACGCACCGGCGTTCACGCTCAACGAGCGAGGGGAGATCACGACTTTCTTGGCGCCTGCACCGGGACCGGTGTAGACGACGGGAACCTGCACGGGCGTGGGAGGCGGAGAGCCGGGCAGTGATGGCGCGGCAACGACGGTGACCGGGCCGCCCTTGAACACGACGACGCCCTGGGCGTTGAGGTAGCCGAGGTCGAGCGTCATCGGCTCGCCGCTGGCGGGCGCGGATGGCGCGAGCTTGACCGTGAGGCTGACGACGATCTGCTGGCTGTCAGCCGGAAATGCGATGGTGGTGTCGAGCGCGACGGTGCCGTCGGAGTGGTGCAGCACCACGTGCACGCTGCTGAAGGCGACGAGATCCGCGGCGCTGCCCGAGAGCTGCATGGTCGGGAAGACGGCGGCGAAGCTGAGTCCGCGCGCGAAGCGGGCGTCGGTCTGCGTTGGCGCGGTGGGCTCGCGGCCGCAACTCGTGAGCACCGCAGCGACGGCCACGCCGAAAAGGGCGAGGCGGCGGAGGGGTGTCAGTGTCGTGGCCAAGGCGCGAGCCAACGGCATTCAGCGAGTCACTTCAGGGTCGAGGCACCGTGACAAACATCCGGCGTGGACGATGCGTCCGGCGCCCCGGGAATGGGAGCGACTCAATACTTGGGAATCTTCGCGGACTCGGCAAGGGCGCGCTCCGCAAATGTTCGGTGATCTGCGTCACAAGCGGACACAGCGGGCGACAGATATTCCGCCCGGGATGGCAGGCTCATCAGTACGTGCACAGCACGACAAACAAAAAGGTACGACACGGTGGACGTCGTACCTCAATAAGAGGAGCGGAGAGCCACAGGTGAGAATTGAACTCACGACCGCTCGATTACGAATCGAGTGCTCTACCCCTGAGCTACTGTGGCGACGAAGAGCCTGCATGCCCTGGCGCGGATTCGAACCGCGACGCCTTGCGGCACCACCCCCTCAAGATGGCGTGTCTACCAGTTTCACCACCAGGGCAACACTTCCTACAGAACGGGGCCGACGGGGCTCGAACCCGCGACCTCTCGAGTGACAGTCGAGTGCTCTAACCAAACTGAGCTACGGCCCCTCCAAAACACCGGTTGAACCGTTTTACGCTGACGGCTCAAACACACACATCCTTCCTGCACCGCGTGTCACCGCGGACCTGCTGATCCCTCGTAACCGTTCACGGTTGATAGCCCGTACGGGAGTCGAACCCGTCTCTGCACCGTGAAAGGGTGCCGTCCTGAACCGATAGACGAACGGGCCCTGCACCACATAGCGGTAACGGGATTCGAACCCGTGTTCCAGCCTTGAGAGGGCCGTGTCCTAGTCCCCTAGACGATACCGCCAACGACATACCACACCACAGTCTCACCGCTCCACGACGACCGGAGCATCCACCACCGCCAGCGTTCCGTCGGTCATCACAGGCCCGGAGGGAATCGAACCCCCAACCGCCGGTTTTGGAGACCGGTGCTCTACCAATTGAGCTACGGACCTAGACCAGCAAGAGGGGTGACTGACGGGAATTGAACCCGCAACCCCCGGAGCCACAGTCCGGTGCTCTAACCAATTGAGCTACAGTCACCGTGGTCACCGCCTCGACGCCACTCCCGCGCCAACTGAGCCGCGGAGAGCATTGAGTGTAACCAGCCGAACCAGCTGAATCAACCGCACTGCAACCGCCAAACAGCACCGACGACTTCCAATTTGCTACGCGACTAGTCCTTGGCGCGCTCGATGTACTCGCCCGTCGTGGGATTCACGCGCACACGATCTCCCGTCGCAACGAACTCGGGCACGTTCACCGTGACGCCGTTCTCCAGCTTGGCCGGCTTGCTCGACGCCGTCTTCGTGGCGGTCTTCATCACCGGATTCGTCTCGACGATGGTCAGCGTGAGCGAATTCGGCAGCCGGACGCCGATGGGACGCCCGTCGTAGAACTCCGCCTGGATCTTCATGCCGGGCTGCATCCACGGCGCGTTGTCCCCCAGCGACTCCTCGTCCAACTCGATCTGATCGTAGTTGGTGGAGTTCATGAAGTGATACGTGCCGCCGGCGTCGTACATGTACTCGAGCTCGTGCGTCTCCATGTACGCCGGCTCGATGGAATCAGCCGCGCGGAACCGATGATCGAAGCTGGCGCCGGACTTGAGGCTCTTCAGCTTGGCCTGCACCATCGCGCGCAGGTTGCCCGGCGTGTGATGACGGAACTCGACGACGCGGACCGGCTCGCCCTCGAAGACGATGACCATGCCGCGACGAATTTGTGTAGCGGGAACTGCCATGGTACAGCCACCCGATCTGAAATGATGATAGCAAACGTAAAGTAGGACAGCCATTGAATTTAGCCGGACGCCGACGGACTGGCAATGGCCACCCACCAAACACCCGACAGCAGTAGTGAAGATCAGTATCCGGGACCCGGCACTCGGTAGGGGGGTATCCGGCACCACGACAGACGGCGGCGGGCCACTCGTAACGCCTTTTAACGCCTTTTACTCGCTACCGGGTACGGAGTACAGGGTCCCGGGTACTGGTCTTCACTACTGCTGTTGATCGAGCTTGCGCAACAATGGCTCGAGTGTCCGCCAGACATTGTCCGTGACGATCCGCTCACCCACCACGTTCGGATGGACGCCGTCCGACTGGTTGAGATCCGAGCGACCCGCGACGCCCTCGAGCAGGAACGGCATCAGCACCACGCCGTATTGCTGTGCCAGCGCGGGAAACATCGCGTGGAACGCGCGCGTATAGTCGCCACCGAGATTCGTCGGCGCCTCCATCTGCACCAACACCACCTTCGCCTCCGGACGTTCGGCGCGGATTCGCGCCAGAATCCGGCCGATCGTGGCCTTGCTGGCCTCAACGGATTGCCCGCGCAGCCCGTCATTCGCTCCCGTCTCCACCACGATCACCGCCGCAGGATGCTGAAGCACCCAATCCAGCCGCTGCAACAGACCCGCGGACGTTTCGCCACTCACACCCGCGTTGACCGCCTCGAATGGCAGCCGCGCGGCGTCGATTCGCCGCTGCACCTGCTGTGGATAGGCACTGTCCGCGTCGAGCCCGAGCCCAGCCGTGAGGGATGTGCCGAGGAACATGACGGTACGGCGCGTGCCAACGGGTGACGTGGCCACAGCGGTACCTTCCACTGCCCGAGGCGCGACGGCGGCACTGTCGCCCCCCGTTGCCGCGGATCGCTTTTCCCCGCTACAGGCTGACGACCACCAGGCCGCCAGCATCAGTGTCCACCCGAATCGTCTCATGCTCGAAGCCCGTCAGCTGACCAAGGAATACATAACCGGCGCGCACAAGCTCACGGTGCTGCGCGACGTCAGCTTCCTCATTCCCGACGGAGCATTCGTCGCCATCGTCGGGCCCTCCGGAAGCGGCAAGACGACGCTGCTGGGGCTGCTCGCGGGGCTCGACGTCGCCACGCGCGGCACCGTGCTCCTCGACGGCGCCGACCTCTCGACACTGTCCGAAGACCGGCGCGCGCGGCTGCGCGGCGAGAAAGTTGGATTCGTGTTCCAGAGCTTTCAACTGATTCCGACGCTGACCGCACTCGAGAACGTGCAGGTTCCGCTCGAGCTCCGCGGCGACGACGGCGCGACCGAGCGCGCGCGCGACCTGTTGTCACGCGTCGGCCTTGGCGACCGCGAGCATCACTTTCCGAATCAGTTGTCGGGGGGCGAGCAGCAGCGCGTCGCCATCGCGCGCGCATTCAGCAACGCGCCGCGACTGCTCTTCGCCGACGAGCCGACCGGCAACCTCGACAGCGATACGGGCGCGCACATCTTCGAGCTGCTCGAGGGCCTCAATCACGAGGCGGGAACGACGGTGGTGCTCGTCACACACGACCTCTCGCTCGCGCATCGTGCGCAGCGCATCATCCGGCTCGCGGATGGCGCCGTAGTCAGCGATACGCCGGTGTCGGCCGCGCCGGCGACGGCGGACGCCACCTGATGGGACAGCCGCAATTGTTCGCCCTCGCCTGGCGCGAGAGCCGCACGGCGCGCCGCCGACTGCTGCTCTACATGTCGAGCATCTCGCTCGGCGTCGGTGCACTCGTGGCCATCGATTCGTTCGCCAGCAACACCCAGCGTTCGGTCCGCGAGCAGGCGCGCGCGCTGCTCGGCGGAGACATCGCGCTGTCGTCGCGCTCGCCGTACCCGGCGGAGGTGACGAAGGGGCTCGACTCGCTTCGCCGAGAAGGCGTCGGCATCGCCGAGGTGACGAGCTTTACGTCAATGGCGTTGTCGCCGCGCACGGGATTCACGCGGCTCGCGCAAGTGGAAGCGGTGTCGCCCGGGTATCCGTTCTACGGCGAGATTCTCACGAAGCCGGCCGGTGCGTGGAGCCATCTCCACGAAGGGCGCTTTGCCTTTGTCGATCCCGCGCTCCTCGTGGCGCTCAACGCGAACATCGGAGACACCATCGCACTCGGGTTTGCGCGCTTCACCATCGCCGGAACGTTGTTGAGCGTGCCGGGCGACGTCAGCGTCGCGACCACGATCGGGCCGCGCATCTTCATTCCGCGAAAGTACCTCGATGAGACGTCGCTGCTGTTGTTCGGCAGCCGGTCCGAGCACCGCACGCTGCTCAAGCTCACGCCGGAGCTCCCGCCGTCGCGCTTCATCTACCGATTCAAGACGCGCCTCGAGAAAGCGCAGGTGCGTTTTCGCACGGCGGCGGAGACGGAATTCAATCTCACGCAGGCCATCGACCAGCTTCGCGACTTTCTGAGCGTCATCGGTCTCGTCGCGCTGCTGCTCGGGGGCATCGGAGTGGCGAGCGGGGTGAACGCGTTCGTCATGCGCAAGATCGACACGGTGGCCATTCTCCGTTGTCTCGGCGCCACGAGCGGTCAGGTGCTCACCGTGTATCTCCTTCAGGCCGTTGCAATGGGGCTCATCGGCGCGGCATTCGGCGGCGTCTTCGGCATTGCGTTGCAGCTCGGGCTTCCCCACGTGCTCGCCGACTTTCTTCCAGTGGACGTGCGTGTCTCGCTCGAGCCGTCGGCGCTGCTCACGGGAGTTCTCGTGGGTGTCTGGGTTGCGCTGGTGTTCGCGCTCAAGCCGCTGATCGCACTGCGCAACGTGAGTCCCCTGCAAACGCTGCGGCGGGAGTCGGACGCTGCGGCGCTGCGCGGCGCCCGCTTCGATCCGTTTCGCGTGGTGGTCGGCCTGCTGGTGGTGCTGAGCATCGCCGCCCTCGGCGTCGCGCGCGCGCAGGACGTGCAGCAAGGGCTTGGATTCGCAGCGGCAATTGGCGGAGCGGTGTCGCTGCTCTATGGCGCGGCCGCGCTTGTGAGCATGTCGGCGCGCCGAGTCGTGCGTCCTTCGTGGCCGTTCGTGGTGCGCCAGGGTGTGGCAAGCCTCTACCGGCCCGGTAATCAGACGCGCGCCGTGGTCCTCGCGCTCGGCTTCGGCGTGTTTCTCATGAGCACCGTGTATCAGGTGCAGAACAACCTTTTGCGCACCGTGTCGGTGAAGCTCGATGCGTCGCGCGCGAACGTGCTCTTCTTCGACGTGCAGGAGGATCAGGCGCGTCCGCTGGATTCGCTCATCCGTACGCGCGGCTATTCGATCGTGCAGCGCGCGCCGATCGTGCCCATGAAGATCGTCGCGATCAATTCTCTGGAGGGCACGCGTCTCCTGACCGGCGACTCCGCGGCACGCGGCGGGCGGCGTGAGGGGTGGGCGCTGCGGCGGGAGTTCCGGTCCACGTTCCGCGACTCGCTGATGCCGTCGGAGGTCGTGAAGGCGGGACGTTTTCACACGGGCGGGAGCCGCCCCGACCGCATGCCGGAAGTGTCGCTCGACGCGGACGTCGCGAAGAATCTGAAGGTACGGCTCGGCGACACCATCACGTGGGACGTGCAGGGAGTGCGCGTGGCCGTGCGGATCACGAGTCTGCGGGAGGTGAACTGGTCGCGATTCGAGCCGAACTTTTTTGCCGTGTTCGAGCGTCGCGCGCTCGAGAAGGCACCGAAACAGTTCGTGATTCTCGCGGACGTGCGGGGCGAGGGCGCGGTGGCGCGATTACAGCGCGACGCCGTGCAATTGTATCCGAACGTCGCCAGCCTGGACCTGACGCTCGTGCAGCAAACGATCGGCCGGGTGCTCGACAAAGTGACGGCCGCCATACGATTCATGGCGGCGCTGAGTCTCGCACTCGGCATTCCGGTGCTCTTCAGCGCGGTCAGCGCGACGCGACGCGAGCGGCTGCGCGAGGGCGTGCTGCTCAAGGTGCTCGGGGCCACGAAGCGACAGGTGGGCCGAGTGATGTTCGCGGAATATCTGTTATTGGGTGGCCTGGGGAGCCTGGCCGGCGTGCTGCTCAGCGTGGCGAGCGCATGGGCGCTCATGCACTACATCTTCAAGCAGCCGTTCGTCCCCGCACTGCTTCCGGCAACACTCGTGGCACTGGTGATGATCGCCATCTCGGTGTCCATCGGCATGCTCACCGGACAGGAGGTGTTCCGAGAGACACCGACGGCGGCACTCAGGGAGGCGTGATATTCGGAGAGCAGTTGCGAGGACCAGTAGTGAAGACCAGTACTCTGTACCCTGCACTCGGTAAAACAACGTATCCGGTAGCAACACGGACGCGGCTGCAACGCGGGAATATCATGCCGAACGACGAAGGTCGCCTTACTGCGTACGCATTCGTACAGGATGCCGGATACCGGGTACTGGGGTTCCCTCCGGATACTGCTGTTGCGTCGTCTTGACTACTCGACGACGATTGGCGCCGAGCTGGGCTGCGAGCTGACGTGTGCCGCGCAGGCGAGAAAGAGCCCGGTCGTGAACGCCAGAATCAGACGCTGCACGGTAGGTGAGAGCTTCGGCATGTGAGACACACGACAGACGGAGGGATCGGCGTCACGACCATCGTACGCCGTTATGGAAAAGACGACGCGATGGACGCGGCCGTCACGACAGATTACACCGACCGTGTGGAGCCGTTCCAGCGCCTTACGCGCGTTCTTCTCTCGCCACGGCGATCCACTTCTTCATCGCCTTCAGCAAGAGCGTCTCGTCCACGATCGGCTTTGTGATGTAGTCATTGAAGCCCGCGGCGAGATACCTCTCGCGGTCACCCGACATGGCGTGCGCGGTGAGCGCGATGACGGGCAGCTTCTTCAACCGCTCGTCGGCACGAATGCGGGCAAGAATCTCGTTGCCGTCCATTCCCGGGAGCGAGATATCGAGAAGCACGAGGTCCGGAGGAGCGGCAGCGAGGCCCTCGAGCGCATCCACACCATTGACGTATTCGACCACGTCGTACAGGCCATCGAGTATCGCCTGTAACAGCAACCGGTTGTCCGGGTTGTCCTCGACGACCGCCACCTTGTCCATCACGCCTCCGCGTTTCGCGCGTCCTCGAGCCAGCGTCGCACCCGCGAGTATTCATCGTCCAGCGCGCGCATGATCTCCGGCGCTCCCTCCGCGGAGCCTTGACGCGCGCGGCCCTCGCCGGCGGAGCAGAGCCGCTGCATGCGCAGCGCGCCAAGCTGCCCGGAGCTCGACTTGAGGGAATGCAGCGCCATTTCGACGGACTTGGCGTCACCTGCGCCGATGCCCGCACGCGCCGCGTCCAGACGCTGGGGCGTCGTCTCGAGGAAAATGGACACCATCTCTCTGAGCAGCTTGCCGCCGCCGAAGCGTCTCAGGCGGTCGAGTGACGCCTGGTCCATCGCCGGGAGATGCACGTCATCGGAGTTGATGAAACTGTTCGAGTCGATCATGCGCGATAACCATGCACCATCGGGCAATTCAGGTTGGGCACAAACGGGATCAGGACGACGGGGCGAGAACCGGAACGGGGAGGCTCTGCCTGTCACGAGTAAATCCATCGCCGAGCTGACCTTCGGAGCCGAGTCCCCAACAGAGTATCGACGTGTCGGTGCTGATTCCGCACGTGTGGTTTCCGGGGCCGGTGGTAATGGCGGAAAACTGGAGCTGCCCGAACACACCGATGGGCCGGCTGCTGCATTCGAGGGCGGCGGGACCGCAGTGCTCACCGGGACGGGGCACTCCGAGCTGACCAAAGCTGTTGTTGCCCCAGCAGAGCGCCGCGCCGGTGACGGCGAGGCCGCAGGTCTGGATGATTCCAGCCGTCACGGCGCTGAAGCTCTGTGTCGAGTGCACGGGCGTCGGCGTCATCGTCCCCTCCAACGACTCGAGACCGAGCTGAGCGAATCCGTTCGCCTCCCAACAATGCGTGGCGCCGCTACGCGTCACAGCGCAAATGGAAGATGACGCCACCGACACGTCAGTGACATCGATGATGCCGTCGATGCGATGCGGTGTCGAGCGCGTGTGGAAATAGTCGAACCCGCCGGAGGACGATTCCCACTCCGAGCCCCAGCACCAGAGCGTCGCGTCGATGGCGATGGCACAGCTTCGCAGGCGGCCCGACCGTACGCGAATGAACTTCTGGCTCGTCGCGATGGGCGCCGGAATGACGCTGGACGCCGTGTCTCCGCGCCCGAGCGCGCCCAGCGTTCCCTCACCCCAGCAATACACGATGCCATTGGTGCGCACGGCACAGGTGTGCGTCACGCCCGCACCGACGTCGAGAAAGCGCGCGTCCGGAAGGACTGCGGACGGCCGAGGCACAAATACCTCACGCTCGACGCCGAGCTGGAACTGGACGTTCTCGCCCCAACAATAGAGTGCCCGGTCCACCGTAATGGCGCAGGTGTGGCGCTGTCCGGCGCTGACCGTGGCGAACCGCAGCGTCGAGGCGACCGCACGCGGCCCCGCTTCGCAGGGCGTCGCGCGGCGCGTGCAGAGACCGCGAGAAGTACCCACACCGAGCTGGCCGCTGGCATTGCCGCCCCAGCAATAGAGGCCGCCGCCGAGGCGAACGCCGCAGGTGTGCGCGGCGCCCGCGCTCACGGCAACCCATCCACGGGACGTGACCGGGGGAATGATGGGCCGGTCCGCGTATACGAGCACCGTAGGCGCGGTTGGGCGCTCGCAGCCGCCCATCAGTACCACGCCCGCAAGGCCGGCGAAGCGCGCGATTCTCGACTGGGCATGCATCCGGCAGTAGGCTATACGAGAACCCCGACGGCGCAACCGGCGTGAGTGAAGATCAGAAACAAACCGCCCGCGACATTCGCGTGGCCATCGTTTTCGGCATCGTCGCGGCGACGATCGAGCTCGGCGTGCTGCTCTACTTTTTTCGCTAGCGCGGCCAGATGCACGTCACCGTGCTGTTGTTGTCGATTCAGGCGCTGACACAGAGCGCGCCGCGGGCGGGTATCGCCGCGGCCGCAGACAGCGCGCGCGAGGTCGCGAGAGCACACGCGGCCCAGGTCTCGTTCGAGCGAAGTCGCCGGTCGCTCCTGCCGCCCGGCCAGAGCAGCGGCGGGCGGTGCGACGTGCGGCTTGGCCGGTTCTGCTGGTGGTACGACGGTATCGCGCCACGCCTGCCCGCGGAGCGCGAGGCCCTCGTGCAACGGCGGCTCGAGTTGATCGCGACGCTCGACGACGCAGCGGCCAAACATCCCGGCGACGACTGGCTGGCCGGGGCGCGCGTTCACTATCGAATCGATGGTCACAACGTGCCGGGCGCCGACTCGGTAGCGGCCCACTGCGCCGCGACCGCCTGGTGGTGCTCGGCGCTCGCTGGATATGCCGCGCACACCCGCGGCGAAGCGATTCGCGCGGACTCCGCCTTTGCGGCATCCGCGCTGCGGATGCCGGAGGAGACGCGGTGCGCATGGCGCAACATCGCGGCGTTGCTTGGGGATGACGACCGCGATGCGTACGAGCACCTCGATTGCAACGCTCGCGCGGCGATCGAACGGAGGTACTGGAAGCTCAGTCGGCCGCGCTGGTCGGCGGGCGCGAACGAGTGGAAGAACGAATTCAATGCGCGGCGCGTGATCGTCTGGCTGGGGGCGCGCTCCGCCACGCCGCACCTGCTCACGTGGGGCAGCGACGCCGAGGAGCTCGTGCTGCGTTATGGGTGGCCCACGGCGTGGAGCCGTGTGGAAACCTCGTCGATCGGCCTCTCCGATCCTTCGGTCATCGGCCACGATCCTTCGCCGAGCTTCGCATTCGCCCCCTCGGTCAGCGTCGCCGACTCGACATCGGATCTGGAACCGGGGTCATGGGAGCCGGACGAGACACATGCGCCCTCGCGCTATGCCCCCCTGCTCGTGCGACGCATGGGACGCGTCGCGGCACAGTTTGCCCGATTCCGGAGGGGTGACAGCACCCTGATCGCGGTCGCATATGCCGCAGCCGACGATTCGTTGCGCTCGCCCTCCGTCATTGTCGGTGCGATGAACGCGGCCGATTCCATCTCGCTCCGTCCAGCGGATACGACGCGCACGGCGCGTGGCAGCATCACGATGGCTGGGACGCCGCAGCTCGTCGGCGTGGACGTCGCAGACACGGCCACGGGCCTCCTGTTGCGCAGCCGCCTCGGATTCCGAATCGCGCGCGATAGCGGGCGACTCGCGCTGTCGGACCTGCTCATGTATCGCGGTGCGGGGGACGATGCCTCCCTCGAGTCGGTGCTCCCGAGGGCAATTCCCGGCGACACCGTGATGCGCAACCTGCCGGTCGGCATATTCTGGGAGACGTACGGTCTTCCGGCCGACGGCGAGTCACTCGACGTCGCCGTGAGCATCGAGCGCGTAGACCGCGGATGGCTTCGGAGCACGCGCCAGAGGCTCGGTCTGACTCCGGAAGACACGCCCATCCGGATGGTCTGGACTGAAGCCCGCCCCTCGGCGGGACGAGGGGTTTCCCTCGATCTGACCAATCTGGATGCGGGCCGATATCGAATCGTCGTCTCGCTCCGCGCCGGAGACGGCGCGACGGCCTCGACGATGCGCGAATTCGAGCTGCTCGGTTCCTGAGGGGCCTCAGCGCGCCCCGCGCGCCAGTGCAGAGACGGGAGGCGCGACCAACGACGCACCGGGATCGCGTCGCGGCAGCACCGGTATGCGCGCCGACGGTACGTGCCCTTTCGTGGCATAGGGCACGTCGGCGGGCGCGCCGCCAGAGGGCCAATCCAGCTCCTTGCCGGGGGAGTCGGGGCGCGGGTGAGAATTGACGAATGCCGCGACGTCGAATGCCTCCTGGTCCGACAGGGAGCCCGGCTTGTCGAACGGCATGTTGTGTCGCACGAACGAGGCGGCGCGTTCGACACGCGCCATCGAGGCGCCAATGCTGAACGAGGCCTTCCCCCAGAGTGCTGGCACCGTGGCCACGCCGGCACCATCCACTCCATGGCATCGCGCGCACGTGGACGTGAAGATTGCCGCGCCGTGGACGCTGTCCCCCTTCAACGCCGGCATCTTTGCCATGCCGAGACCGGCCACCTGGCCGCTCGCGGCGGGGCCGCGTGAGATGAACGCGAGGTATGCCACGATATCCACCATCTCGCGGCTCCGCGATGGCAATGCCTTGCCGGCGAGGCTCCGCGTGAAGCAGTAGTTCACGCGGTCCTCGAGCGGAACCACGGCGTCGGCGCGGTCCATGTACCTGGGAAATCGCGCGTGGACACCGGCGAGCGGCGCGGCGTTGGGGCGCAATCCGCGATCGAGGTGGCAGCTCGTGCAGCGGAGATTGCCGCCCGCGTATCTCGCGAGCGAGTCCGGCGTGTGCTCGAGAAGCGCCAGTCCCCTTCTGATGGAGGCGCCGAGTGGACCGTCGGGGAGGATGGTGTCCGGTCGTGCGGCGCGAGGGGGCGCAGCCGCTGGAGGCCGGGCACGAGCGCCGACGGAATCGACATCGCGGCCACATGCGAGGGCCGCGGCGAGAAGCGGGATGAGATGCCTGTGGACCATCGCAGGGGGTCGGCGGAGGGGGTGAGGGTGTGCCTCCCATCAAGCAGGCGCAAGGGGATTCTGAAACTCCCTCTTGTCAGTTGGTCCGGAATTTCCAATGTTACAGCTGCCCCGGACGAGGCCCACCCTCGTCCCAACGCACTTTCATCGCCGCCTGCGGCTCCCACCGCCGATACGCTGCGCCTCGTCGTTCGACTTCTCGCGTGCTCGGCGTTGAGCACGTGTCTGTTCCCTGAGCCAGCGTCCGCATCCGCGGACTGCGCGGTCGTCGAATCGCGCTCGTCGCTCAGCTCACTGAGCGGCACCGTCATCACATCGGTAGACATCGTCAGCGACGGCCCGTCGCTTCCCGGGCTGACGTCGGCGTTCGGCCTGCTGCATCCCGTGTCGCAGGCGTCGATCATCCGGCGGCAGCTTCTCTTCGCGCCGGGCGATACGGTCGATACGCTGCTCGTCGGTGAGACGATGCGGCGACTTCGCGCGCAACGCCTCTTCGCGGACGCCGTGATTCTGGCGCGGCGCTGCGACCCGTCCGGCGGCGTCGCCCTGTCGGTCAACACGCGCGATACCTGGACGCTCCGTCCCACGGCGCGCATGAAGTCGCAGTCGCAACTGTCCTTCGGCATCGAGGAGCGAAATCTTCTTGGATCGGGACGCTCGATGTCGCTCACGCGCGAGATGACGTTGCGCGGCAACGGGGCGGCGTTCGCGCTCACCGATCCGTTCGTGTTCGGACAGGACGTGTCGGGCCATTTCCGCCTCTCGAACCTGGCGGGTGGACATGCGTTGCGGCTGGGCTTGCTCCGTCACGACTACAGCGTGTTCGATACCTGGCGTGCGGAGGGGAACTTCGCGCGCTCGTCGTATGGTGATACGATCATCGGCGAACGCGCGTTACACACCGTGAGCGCCATGACGCTCGTCGGGCGGCGCATCGACAACAATCCGACGTCGGTGCTGACGCTGCTGGCCGGTGCGGAGTTCGACAGCGCGGCGAGCATCTCGCCGTCGAAGCGCAAGAGTGCCGTGCCGGGACAGGCGCACGTCCGCAGCTTTCTTGGCGCCGACGTCGGGCTGATGCAGCGAACCGCGCAGTTCGACACCGCGAGCTGGATCGTTCCAGGCCGGGGCTTCCTGGACGTGCCGATGGGCTGGGAGGGTGAGGCCGTCATGGGCGGCGGCTACGAGCGCGACGCCCAGGCGGCCGCGCTCAAGGTCGACGGGTGGACCGGCCGCGTGTTCATCCCCGAGCGTGGTCAGATCCTGATGGTGGACGCGTGGGCGTCGATGTACTTCGGCCATGGCGTCGACCGCAACCAGATTGCGCGCGCCTCGCTCTCATGGTTCTCCGCCGCGAGCCGCGGACTCTGGGGCGTGCGGGTCACGGCGGAGGATCTGTACGAGCTCGATCCGGACCGCCGCGGACTGTCCCTCATGCCGCTCGCAGACTACACGACCCCCGTCCTGCGCTCGTATGCCGTCCGTGCACGCCATACCGTCGCCGGCTCGATCGATCGGGACGTTCGCCTATTCAACGTGGCCGCGTCGTCCGTGCTCAACGCGGGCGGCTTCATTGCGGGATCGTACCGCTGGGACGTGGACAACAATGGCGGCCGGCCGATTCAGGCGGGCGTGATCGGCGCGCGACTGCGTCTCCTTTCGGCGAACGGCGCCGTCTCGAGCACGCGCCTGGACATTGGATTCCCGGTGCTGCGCAACGAGGTCATCGCACGCAAGCCCTTCGTGGTCCTCACCTTTGGCTCGCTCTTCGACGTGAGCCGCCAGCGCGACGGCCGCCGGGTCTTCTAGGCCCGTGGTTGGCCCGTTACGGGGCGGGGGTGCCGGAACTCCCCTCCTGTAAGCGAAGTTAGGTCTGAGGGGAGTTTCCTGTTTTTCTCACCTCACGACCGCCCGAGAGACCTGCAATGAGGGGCACTGTCACACCGGTGACGTCACCGATCGTCGCCAGCGCGCACGCACAACGGGCGATCGCATCGCTCGAGCGAGCGCGGCGTCACACGCTGATCATCATGTCGCCGCTCGACGACACCGACCTGGCGACGCAGCACGATCCGCTGATGAGCCCGATCGTGTGGGACCTTGGACACATCGCGGCGTTCGAGCGCCTCTGGCTGCTCCGCAACATCGACGGCCCGATCGAGTTCGCCGAAATGCCGGGGACGTACGATCCGTTCGAGCATCCTCGTGCGACGCGCGGCGCGCTTCCGCTCCCCTCGCTCGACGAGCAACGAGCGGAGCTGGCCGGCGTTCGTGCGCTGGTCGAGGCTCGCCTGTGCGAGCTCTCCTTCGACGCGGAGTCGCCGTTGCTGCGCGATGCGTATGTGGTGAGCATGGTCGCGCAGCACGAGTGGCAGCATCAGGAGACGATTCTGCAGACGCTGCAATTGAAGCAGGGCGCTCCATATCGTGCACCACGCGCTTGGGCACTGCCCTCGGCCGCGCGAACGTTTGCGCGTGGCGCAATGGTGCGATTCCCGGGCGGGCGCGTGCGCATCGGCACGGACGACCGCACACAGGCGTATGACAACGAGCGTCCGGCGCACGACGTCGAGCTCGCGCCATTCGACATCGACGTCACGCCGGTGACGAATCTCGACTTCCTCGAGTTCGTGGAGCGCGCGGGATATGATACGCGCAAGCACTGGAGCGACGCGGGGTGGCAATGGCGCACCGACACGGGCATTCGCGCGCCGAAGCACTGGACACGCGACGCACGGGGCGCGTGGACGGCGCGCACGATGGACCTCAACGAACCGCTCGACCCGCTGAAGCCGGTGTGTCACGTGTGTTACCACGAAGCGGACGCGTACGCGCGCTCAGTCGGCAAGCGTCTTCCCACCGAGCAGGAGTGGGAGGCAGCGGCGACGTGGAACGCGGAGACGGGACAGCAACAGTTCGCTCCATGGGGAGATGAGGCAGCCTCTCCAACGCTTGCGAACGTCGATCAGCTCGGGTTCGGCGCTGCGCGCGTAGGTGCATATGCACGGAATGTGTCGCCCGTGGGCTGTTACGGAATGATCGGCGACGTCTGGGAGTGGACGTCCAGCGACTTCACGGGATATCCTCGCTTCGCGGCATTCCCCTACGCGGAGTATTCCGAGGTGTTCTTCGGGTCCGAGTACAAGGTGTTGCGCGGAGGCTCGTGGGCGACGTCGGGCGACGTGGCGCGTGCGACGTTCCGCAATTGGGACTATCCCATTCGCCGCCAGATTTTCGCCGGCTTCCGGTGCGCGCGTGATGCATGATGCATGATGCACTGGCGGTTTCCACGGCGGTTGACGCGCCCACACCGGCGCGGACGCGCATGCTGGCGGACGTTCGCGACGGCCTGTTCCGACGCGGACAGAAGGAGCTTCCGCCCACATACTTCTACGACGCGCGCGGCTCGCGGCTGTTCGACGAGATCACGCGGCTCGAGGAGTACTATCCGACGCGCGCCGAGCGTGCGCTGCTCGAGACGCATGCCGACGCGATTGCGGAGCTGACGTCGCCGCGCGCGTTCGCCGAGCTCGGTGCGGGAACCGCGGAGAAGTCGCGCGTCCTGTTGCGGGCGATGCTGGCGCGCGGACCGGTGCAGTACCTGCCGATCGACGTGGACGGTCATACCCTCGACGAGACAGCGCGTGCGCTGCGCCGCGCCCTGCCGGCGCTCGAGGTCGCGCCGATCGTCGCCGACATGCGCGACGACGTCAGCGCGGACGGGGCGCGACATCCCCTGCTCTACGGCTTTCTCGGCAGCACCATAGGCAACTTCGATACGCCGGCGGCGGTTGCGCTGCTCCAGAGCATTCGCACATCGCTGCGCCCGGGTGACCGGCTGCTCGTCGGGATGGATCTGGTCAAGGACACGCGCGTGCTGGAGGCGGCATACAACGACGGCAAAGGGGTCACCCGCGAGTTCAACCTCAACGTGCTCCGCGTGCTCAATCGCGAGCTGGGAGCGGACTTCCCGCTCGAGGCCTTCGAGCACCGCGCGATCTATGATGAGGCGCTCGCCAGAATCGAAATGCACCTCGACGTGCGACGCGACTGTACGGTGCGCGTGCCCGGAATCGGCTGTCTCGAGCTGGTGGCCGGCGAGTCGATTCGCACGGAAATCAGTTGCAAGTACGATCGTGCGTCGGCCACAGCACTGCTCGCGGCTGGCGGCTTTCAGCTCACAGAGTGGTTCGTCAGCGCGGCACCGGAATTCGCGCTTGCAGTGGCCGAGCCGGTGGAATGATGGACGCGCGCGCCCGGTGCCGCTGGGTTGAAGAGATCGTGGCCGAGCGGTGCTTCAGGGCGGTTACCGGTCCACTGACTTTCGGCGCCGAGCTGGAGTTGCTTGCGTTCGATTCCGAGTCACATGCGATTTCGCCGATCTTTCCCGGCGCGAACGGCCTGCGGGCCACGCTCGATCTCGCGCGCGAGGTCGGCAGTCGTCTTGGATGGGCGGAACATGTGTCCGACAAGGGCGTTCCCCGCTTTCGCGCTCAGCATGGTGGCGCGCTGACGTTCGAGCCGGGCGGCCAACTGGAGTACGCGAGCGGCGTACATCTGAGCGTGGACGGCCTCCTGCGAGATCTCTGCGCCGTCGAGACGGTGTTGACGGAAGCGGGCGACGCCCGGGGCATGCTGCTCATGCCGGTTGGCGTCGATCCGTTCAACGGTCCCGACGCGGCGCCGTTGCAGCTCGATGCTCCGCGCTATTCGCGTATGGCCCGCTATTTCGCATCCATCGGCATCGACGGCGCGCGCATGATGCGGCAGACGGCGAGCGTTCAGGTGAATGTCGGTGGCATTCCGGTTCGCGAACGGTGGGTGGCGGCAAACGCCATCGCACCATGGCTGGTCGCGTTGTTCGCGAACTCGTCACGCTACGCGGGAGTGGATACGGCTTGCGCGAGCTACCGATCGGAAACGTGGCGGGGCGTGGACGTCTCGCGCACCGGAGTGTTTGCGGGCGGTGATTCTGTCGGCGAGTATGCGCGTTTCGCGCTCGGAGCGCGCGCGTTTCTCGCGGACGATGCGGCGCCGCCATTCGGCGCGCTGCGCGACGACCAATTGTCCGACGAAACACTCGAAGCGCATCTCTCCACGCTGTTTCCCGAGATGCGGCCGCGAGGATATCTGGAGATTCGCTCGCTCGACGCGATCGGTGCCCAGGCGCGCACGGTGGCCGTAGCCCTGATTGCGGGGAGCCTCGCGGACGAGACGGCTGCGCACGAGGTTGCCGAGCTGCTCGGGCCGCCCGATGAGGATCTGTTGCGCAGAGCCGGCCGCTACGGGAGGGAGGACCCTCGCATTGCGGCCGCGACGCCCGACCTCATCGGGATCGCGGAGCGTGGCTGCCGGCGACTCGGCACTACCGTGATCTCCGAACGGTCGGTCGGCGCATTGCGCGATGTCGACCTGGCGGTACGTTCTTCGGACGTCCCCTGATCCAACCTCCCTCCATGAATTCGCACATGCGGCGCCTCACGTTTCTCGTCGCCGTCGCGGCGCTTCTGACGACGGTCCCGCGCGGCACTCTCCGCGCGCAAGACCCAGGCAAGATCCACCTCGACACCTTCGCGCTCGCCAACGGGTTGAAGGTGGTTCTCGCGCCGGATCACTCCACGCAGGTTGTCGCAGTGAACGTGTGGTACAACGCAGGCGCGAGAAACGAGCAGCGCGGCCGCACCGGGTTCGCGCATCTGTTCGAGCACATGATGTTTCAGGGCTCCGGGAACGTGAAGAAGGGCGATCACATGTCGCTGATCGAGCGCGCCGGTGGCCAGCTGAATGGCAGCACGCAGGATGACCGCACGAATTACTGGGAGGTGCTGCCGTCCAACCGTTACAGCCTCGGATTGTGGCTCGAGGCGGACCGCATGCGGTCGCTGGCTGTAACTCAAGCCAACTTCGAGAATCAGCGAGAGACGGTAAAGGAGGAGCGGCGGCTCCGAATCGACAACCAGCCGTACACTCCTTCGTTCCTGAAGGGCGTCACCAAGCCGTTCGACAGTACGACGTGCTTCGCGTACGGTCACGAGCTCGTGGGCTCGATGACCGATCTGAACGCGGCCAAAGTGGAGGACGTGAAGGCGTTCCACGACCTGTACTATGCGCCGAACAACGCGACGCTCACCGTCGTCGGTGACTTCGAGCCGGACGAAGCGCGCGACCTCATTCGGCGCTATTTCTCCGACATCCCGCGCGTGAAGGACCCTCCGCCGGTCGTCTGCCAAACGGCTTTCGACGCGGGAGAACGGCGCGAGACCGTCGTGGACGACAAGGCCACGTTGCCGGCGGTCCTTCGCCTGTATCTGGTACCGGAGTACGCAAACCCGGATCACGCCGCGCTGGAGCTTCTCGCCACGATTCTCGGCGGCGGCGAGAGCTCGCGCATGAATCGAACGATCGCGCGCGGCGCCAAGGCGGCGCTCGTGGTGCAGGTTGCGTTGGACGTGACTGGCCCACACCGCGGACCGAGCACGTTTGCCGCCATCGCCATCGCCAATCAGGGCGTCTCCACGGATTCTCTCGACAAGTTGATCGCGAAGGAGATCGCGCACGTCGCGGCGGATGGAGTTACCGGCGAGGAGCTCACCAAGGCGCGAAACACCCGCCGTGCCGGGGAGATCGTCGGACGGCAGCATGCGCTGACGGTCGCGGAGGCGATTCAGAGCGCGAACATGTTTCTGGGCAGCCCGGCTGCCGTGAACACGGACCTTCAGCGGTACCTGACGGTGACGCAGGACGACATCAAGCGCGTCGCGCGGAAATATCTGCGTGCCGAGAATTCCATCGTCATCCTCATTGCACCAAAAGAGGGCCCGCGCCCATGATTCGAGCCTCGTCATTGACGCGCATCGCCGCCGCGACACTCTTCGCGCTCCCCGCGATCGCAACCGCGCAGCAGCCCAAGTCGCCGCCCGCACCCGCGCCGGTCAAACCCGCCACCATTCCTCCATTTCAGGAAGCGACGCTGGCGAATGGACTGAGAATCCTCCTGGTGGAGAGCAAACGTCAGCCGGTCGTTTCCCTCGCACTCATGCTCCCCGCGGGAGATGCGTACGACCCCACCGGGCGAGAAGGTGTCGCAACCATCGTCGCCAGCGTGATCACCAAGGGCGCTGGATCGCGCACCGCCGATCAGGTATCCGCCGCCATTGAAGGCGTCGGCGGTTCCATCGGGGCCGTCTCGGGCACGGACTTCCTTACCGTTCGTGCCAATGTGCTGGCCAACGATGCGCCGCTCGCCTTCGAGCTGCTCGGCGATGCCGTTGCCAGGCCGTCGTTCGAGACAAAGGAAGTCGAGCTCGCACGCACGCAGACGCTGTCGGCATTGCAGCTCGAGCAGTCGCAGCCATCCTCTCTGGCCAGCCGGTTCTTCGCCGCACAACTCTTTGGCTCGCATCCGTATGCGCGGCGCCCCACTGCGACATCGGTGCGAGCGCTCACGTCGGCCGACCTTCGCGCGTTTCAGCGCTCGCGTCTCGTGCCGGGTGGCGCTCTGCTGGTCGTTGCCGGCGACATCGGTTTGCAGCGCGCGCGCGAGCTCGCAGAGAAGGCGTTCGGCTCGTGGACGGGACGCCCGCCGACAGAAGTGACGCGACCGGCGCCGCCCACGAGAACGCGCACCGAGATCGTGCTCGTTCATCGGCCCGGCTCGGTGCAGAGCAACATCGTGGCGGGCAATCTCACGTATCGTCCATCGAGTCCGGCGTACTATCCGCTCAGCGTTGCGAGCCGCATGCTCGGTGGCGGATCGGACGGGCGACTCTTCAAGATTCTGCGCGAGAAGAAAAGCTGGACCTACGGCGCCTATTCGCAGCTCACGCGGAACCGCGACATCGGCACGTTCGAAGCGACAGCGGAGGTTCGCAACGCCGTCAGCGACTCCGCGCTCGTGGAGCTGCTCGGCCTCGTTCGCGACGTGGGGACGAGCGTCGCGCCCGCGGACGAAGTCGATGCGGCCAAGAGTGGGCTCGTGGGAAGCCTGCCGCTTCAGCTCGAGACGGCGCAGGGAGTGGCCGAGCAGGTCGGGCGGTACACGATGCTCGGCCTGCCGAAGGACTTCATCAGGACGCTGCGTCCGCGTCTTGCCTCGGTCACGCCCGAGCAGCTGCGCTCCGCCGCGAAACAGTACATGCGCGCCGACCGCGCACTCATCGTCGTCGTGGGTGACGGCGCGCAGATCTACGAGAAGCTCGCGCGAATAGCGCCGACGCGAATCGTCAATGCGCAGGGCGAGACGATGACAGCGGCCGATCTCGTCACGAGAGCGACTGCCCTTCCGGTGGACGTCAGCAAGCTCGGCGAGCGCGCCGACAGCTTCTCGGTGCTCGTGCAGGGGAATCCGCTCGGCTACCAGAAGACGTCGCTGACTCGCACCCAGCAAGGCTTCGTCTATCGGTCGTCGATGGTCATCGGACCCATCATGTCACAGAGCGCCGAGACCATCTTCGGCGCCGATCTGAAGCCTGTCTCCACCAAGGGTCGCGGCAAGGTACAGGGGCAAGACCTCGCGGTGGACGTCGCGTACGCGAATGGGCGGGCGAAAGGCACCGGAATGACGCCGAGCGCCGCCGGCATGAAGACGGTCACCATCGACACGACGATCGCGCCGGGCACGCTGGACGACAACATGATTACGGCAGTCATTCCAGGCCTTCCGTGGACGCCGACCGCAAAGTTCAGCGTGACGGCGCTCGACGCATCATCTGGCGCGTTCAACAACCTGACGCTCGCCGTTACCGGAACGGAAACGTTGACGGTTCCCGCCGGAACGTTTCCGGCCTATCGCGTCGAGCTGACCGGCCAGCAACAGCCACTCACCTTCTATGTGTCCACGACCGCGCCGCACCGGCTCGTGAAGATGACTATGACCGGCACGCCGCTGGAGTTCGTGCTCGTGAAGTAGCCGAAGCGCACCGGACATGCTGATCATCAGCCAGCAGGAGGTGGTTGAGCTGCTGCCGATGGACGAGTGCATGGCCGTGATGGCCGATGCGCTCACGTCGCTCGCCCGTGGAGATGCACTTCTGCCCCTGCGCACGATGCTGCACCTCCCGCGCGATCTCGGCATCCTCGCAACGATGCCGGGCTACCTCGGAGATCCGGAGGCACTCGGCATCAAAGTGATCACGGTCTTCCCCGGCAACCACGACACGGAGTTCGATTCGCATCAGGGGGTCGTCCTCCTGTTCGAGACTGGGCATGGCTCGCCGGTGGCGATGATGGATGCGAGCGCCGTGACGGCGATTCGCACCGCGGCCGTATCGGGAGTCGCCACGGGACTGCTCGCACGCACGGGTGCAAAGGATCTCTGCATTCTCGGTTCGGGCGTGCAGGCGCGCACGCATCTGGCGGCAATGCTGTTCGCGCGTCGCATCGACCGCGTTCGCGTCTGGAGTCGCAACGCCGAGAACGCCCGGATCTTTGCACGTGACGCACATGAGCGACACGGCATCGTGGTCGAGGTGCATGGAGACGCGCGCAATGCGGTGGAGGGTTCGGACATCGTGTGCACGGTCACGGCTTCACGCGAGCCAGTGCTGTTCTCGGAATGGCTCAAACCGGGGGCGCACGTGAACGCCGTCGGCGCCTCGCTCAGGACGGCGCGTGAGCTCGACAGTGCCACGATGGCGCGCGCGAAGCTCTTCGTCGATCGACGAGAATCCGCGTTGAACGAGGCCGGCGACTTCCTGATTCCGCGCGGCGAGGGACTCTTCGGCGACGATCATATCCGCGCCGAGATTGGTGAAGTCCTCGCTGGTACGCACGGGGGACGTGCATCCGAGACGGAGATCACCGTGTTCAAGTCGCTCGGACTCGCCGTGGAAGACGTCGCGGCGGCGCAGCACGTTCATTACCGGGCGCTCGAGCGCGGGCTCGGAACCACGGTGTTGCTCGGCGGACGGCGCTAGGCGAGCTCGGAACCGAGATCGTCGACGTCGGCGGCGGGCAGGCGGAGGACGAAGATGCTGCCGCCTCCCGGCCGCTCCACGTATTCCACGGATCCTCCCTGCCGCTCGGCCAGAGAGCGTGCAATCGACAGACCGAGTCCGGCATGTCCGCCATCCAGCGTGGCATCGGCCGGCCGATAGAATGCCTGAAAGATGCGCTCGCGCTCCGTGCGTGGGATACCGACGCCACGGTCGCCCACCGAGAGTACGATGGAGCCATTCTCCCGTTCCGCGCGGAGCTCGACGCGCGCGCCTTTCGGCGAATGCCGCAAGGCGTTGTCGAGCAGATTGCCCACGATGCGCAACGTGTGGACGAAGTCAAAGTAGCCGAGCAGCGCGGGCGATTCGAAGTCGATGCTGACGTCGATGGTGCGGCCGTTGCGAATGCCTTCTGCCTGGCGCAAGGCGGCGCCGATAAGATCCTCCACCGTGTTCAGCTCGGGCACGAGCGTAGAACCGCCGGCGCGCATGCGCGACATCTCCAACAGGTCGCTGACGAGGCGCGCGAGACGATCCGCCTGCTCCACGATCGCCGCCGATGAGCGTTCCCAGCGCTCGATTCCGCTCTGCGCCAGAACCTTGATGGTCGTCAGTGGCGTGCGCAGGTCGTGCGAGACGGCGGCGAACACCTCGTCCTTTGCCTGCTGCGCTTCCTGCAACGCTTCCGAGTACGCCGCCTCGGAAATCAGGCGCTGTCGCTCGATGCCGAGGGCCGCATAGTAGGAGAGCGCGGCGAGGAGTCGCCGACGCGGACCATCGAGGACAAATGGCCGGTCCCCGCCTACGAGCAGGACGCCGATGTGCCGGTCTTCCGCACTGAGTGGCAGTGCCAGGGCGCGAGGACGCAGTGTGAGGTTCGCGGGCGTCCCGATGTCCGTGCTCACGTGCTCGCGGATGGTCCCGTCTCCATAGACGACCACGGGCCGGCCCGTCTCTCGCGCGCGCTCGATCGCTCGCTCGGCGACGTCGCCCGCGGTGATGTCGTCGGCGTGGGGATTCGTCGGCGACCGCACACCGCGCGCCGGAAGATCTCCCGGCAGGATTGCGCAGGACGTCGCGCCGATCGCGCGTTGGACCAGCGCAGTGATGGCATCGAATGCCTCCTTCGTGGACGCGTAACGCAGCGTCTCCGCACCGAGCCGAGAGAGGGCTTCGACTTCACTCGCACGTGCGCTCGCCGCATCGGCCTCCTGTCGTGCGCTCGCGAGCAACTGCGTGGTGACGAAC
This sequence comes from Gemmatimonadetes bacterium 2013_60CM_65_52, assembly GCA_002215645.1. Classification (GTDB taxonomy): domain Bacteria; phylum Gemmatimonadota; class Gemmatimonadetes; order Gemmatimonadales; family Gemmatimonadaceae; genus AG11. The sequence continues at coordinate 201,783 of NGFI01000002.1, forward strand.
GCCGTGGCCGCGAACGCCAGCAGCACGATGACGTCGAGCGGCTTCGGCACCGTCAGCTGGTTGTAGGGCTCCTGGAAGTAGTAATCGATGATGAGCGTGCTCACGACGGCCAGTGAGATGCCGAGTGGACGGCCACCGGCAACCGAGCCACCGAGGACGACGAGCAGCATGGTCAAGACTATCTGCGCCTGGTCGGCGTCCTGGCGTATACGAAGCAGGCCGGCGACGACGGCGACGAGGATCAGACTCCACGTAATCCACGCACGTAGCGGCGCGCCCACGGTCACGGTTCCAGCGCGGCGAACCGGTATCCGACGCCTGGTTCAGTGATGATGAGTCGCGGCGCCGCGGGCTCGCGCTCGATCTTGCGGCGCAGATTGGTGAGGTGCACACGCAGGTATTGCTGCGGATTGCCGAACGACTTCGCCCACACCGCGTCGAAGATCTGCTGGTGCGTGAGCGTGCGACCCGCGTGGGCAGCGAACGTCTGCAGCAGTTGCCACTCGGTCCGCGTCAATCGAATGAGCCGTCCATCACGTCGCACTTCGCGCAGCAGGAAGTCGATCGAGAGCCCGTCGCACTCGATCGCGCTCGGCGCCGCCACCAGCGCGAGCTGCGAGCGGCGCAGTTGTGCCTGCACCCTGGCGACAAGCTCGTCCAGACTGAACGGCTTGGTGACGTAGTCGTCGGCACCGATGGTCAGCAGGTTCACCTTCTCCTGTTCCGCGTGCCGTGCGGACAACACCACGATCGGCTTCGTGGACCACCGCCGAATCTCGCGGCAGACGTCAACGCCGGACATGTCGGGCAGCCCGAGATCGAGGATGATGAGATCCGGGCGCGCACGCGACGCGAGGGCGAGTCCCTCCGTTCCGGTTCCCGCCGCCAGAAAGCGGTCGCACAGGTGTGCCATCGCACTGGCCAGCGCTTGCCGGATATGGACTTCGTCGTCGATGACCAGAATGGCGCCCGCGCGAATCAGCGTGCGGGTCGAAGCGATGCTTGCCATTGTCGAAGCGTGTACGGCTCGCTGCACGAGTGTGCTGCGGAGCGCGTCGTCAACTCTCTCGAGAGGGGGCGCGGCCGTAAAGCCAGGGCGCTGACCCTTAGTGATTTCTTTGTGCGGCCCCATGCGCTCTCCCGCGCGGCGGTGGGTGGGCGTCGCCGCTATCCGTGCTTTCTTCTCGCGGTCGACGTCTGCTTCGCGCTCTTGGCGCTCAGACCGTGCGTTCCCCCACCAAATGAACGGTGGAGTATCGTCGCGGCGGACTGCAGCGATACATGGCCGACGGATGCAAAGTCCGTCCCTACGCCAATGGCGAAGCTCCAGGTGGGCGTCGCGCCGCTGATGCCCCGGCTCGCGTTCAGGGACAGTGAGCTCACATACGGCAGCGAGATGCTCACCCCTCCGCTCACGGATGCGGCACGCCCATAGGCCGGATCCACGGACCCGATGTCCCCGTCCACACCCGCACTCATCGAGAATCGGTCGCTCGCCTGAAACGAGAGGCCCGCGTCGCCGTACTCGGACGACGTGCCGTTGAAACTCGACTGAATGGTGAAATCGGTCAACGAACGGCCGGCGCTGGCGTGCACGCCGAGCTTGTCGGTGAGCGAGAGGCCGCCGCCGAGGGTGATGGAGCTCCCGACGCTGCCGGCGCCGAAGCCGCTCGCTGTGTCGCCGACCGGGAGTGTGATCCCGACACCGAAGCTCAGACTGGGAGACAGCGGCACGTCGAACGTGTGATCGGCGCCGATTTCGACCGGAATGTCTGTCAGACCGCTGGCGGTGGTGGTCTGCCTCGCCGCGGTAACGCTGGGCTGGGTGGAATGTGCAACTGTCGGCGTGACGCCGATGGAAAGCCATGGAAGCGCGCGCCACCTGACGATGGCACTCGTCGCTCGCTCCGAGCGACCGCCGTCATAGCTGAGTCCGCCGAAAGACACACCAGTTGTGATGGTCCGCGCTGGCTCTTCCTCGTCGTCACTGGTGCTGTCCGCGGCGGTCGAGTCCCGCCGAACAGCGGTGTCTCGCGAAGGCGCCTTTGGAACCTTGGTCGGCTGCTGCGCGGCCATCACGCCGCCGGCAAGGAACATGAGCGCCGCTATCGCAGCAGCAACGCGAAGACGAGCCGAGCGAGTCATAGGAGCGTGACCGTTGTCCAGGGTGGGCCGTCGGTTGAACGGACGTCACTTCTCTCTGAGTGACGTCCACCGACCCGGACGGTCACGCAAAGAATTCACAATAATACATGTCGTCACGCACACAGTTCCTCGTGATCGCCGGCGAAGACACCGACGAGCCGGTAGACAGCGAACGGTTTACGGGTGCTACGGCCCGCCGACGTTCACCTTGATCTGCACCGTTCGCGGGCGGCCAATCGATGGACCGCTCGTGAACGCGCCTTTCAGCACGTACTGGTGATCGAACACGTTGTCGACGAACACTGATGTCCGCAGCGTCGTCGAACCGACGAGCCAATACGTTCCGACACTCGCATTCCAGATCAGGCTCGGCGCCACCTTGATTCGCGGGTTGAAGTCAAACAGGCCCGTTTCGTTCGCCGCTGCTTCGGGGTGGCCGTTCGTCAGACCCGAACCGAAAACGCTCGTCAGGCTCGCGTAGCCCCACCGCGGTGTGTACTCGCCGCTCGCGAGAATCGAAAGGCGCTGATCGTGATCCTGGTCGAACCAACCCTCGGGATATGCCGTCGGAAAGAATCCGCCCGTGACGGGACCGTGCGCGGAGGCGTGACTGAGCGCCGCGTTGATGTATCCCGCGAGCTCGCCCCCTGAATGGAGCTGGATCACTGACTCCACGCCGGCAACCCGCACGCGCGCGACGTTCACGGTCGTCGTCACGGCGGTACCGGGCAGCGTATTGTCGTCCACCGCCGGCCCGTTGTCGCGGTAATAGCCGGCCAGCTTCGCCACGATGCCCGGCGCGAATCGGCGTACGACGTCGGCCTCCATGTAATGGTCGCGCTCGGGTATAGTCGGCAGACCGACTACTCCGCCTCCCGCTGCAGTCGCCAACACGTGAAAGTCCTCGACGTTCGATGGAACGAACAGTCGGCCGTAATAGAGCGACACCGACGTCGACGCGTCCGGAAAATAGACGAGGCGAATGCGCGGACTGAGTTGATGCGCGTCCCCGGCAAGAGGAGCTACGTGATGATCGAGACGCATACCGGTGCGCACCTGCCACTGTGCCGATGGCGCGATGACGGTTTGTGCGTACGCGCCGACGTCGCCGCCACGAAGACGTGAGTCCACAGAAGGCCCGGGACGATCGAGCGAATCGCGGGTCTGAAAGGCCTCGCGGCCCGTGACGAGTGACGCATCAATGCCTGTCTTGAATGCGACATGCGCCGTCACCGGCAAACTGTAGTCCACTTTCATCCCGGTGGTGGACGCCGCCCGATCTTCGCGCACCGTGTACCGCCGAGTCGTGTCGGGAAAGAACAGGAACTGCGGGATGTCGCTGGGTCCGGGGATGTACCTCAGGCCACCTTGCCGGAGATAGATCCCTGCAAACAGCTCGCGCCGCTCAGCCGAATCCGCACTCGCATCGAAGCGGTGCAACCAACCCACGTTCGCGAAGCCGTTGGTGTCATGCTGGCGATCGTCGAGTCGCGCGCCACCCGACGAGTCGAACGGAACGGAGAGATTCGTCCTCGACGCGCTGAGCTCCACCGTGATCCGGTCACGATTCGAGGCGGTGTACTGCGCCTTGGCGAACGCGAACTCGTCGCGCCCTTCATTGTGAAAATTCAGCGATGTTCCTGTCGCCGGCACGTGCATCACGGGCTCGCGGCGCATGGCAGTCTCCTGACGCGAAGCCGAAACGAGAATGCCCAGTCTTCCATTACCCGAGCTCGCGACCAGCGCTTGTCCATTGCTCGCGTACGATCCCGCGTATGCCGAGAGCTCGGCGTGGAATCCCTCCGCGGGCGTCCGCGTCGCCACCTTCACCACCGCGATGTTCTTGTTGCCGTACTCCGCATCCCATCCGCCTGTCTGAAAGTCGATCCGATCGACAACCGCCGGGTCAAACAATTCGTTGAGACTGCCGGAGATGCCGGAAGGAACGGGGACGCCATCCACATAGTAGGTGTACTCGCCATGCTGCCCGCGAATGTGTACCTCGCTCGTCGGCGCGCGGGCCGCGCCTGCGATGGCGGTCTGGAGGATCTGCGAGGTGGTCGCCGTGGGTGCGACATGCGCGCCGCGCTGCTGGAAGCTCTGGTCTCCCGTGCGGACATCCACCGCGACCGGCGTTGCAGCGGTTATTCGCACTCCTGTCAGCTGGTATGCGCTGCTCGCAACGAGTGACACGTTGACTTCGACGTCGCCCTCGATGATGAGGCGTCGCGTGACGGGACGATAGCCCACAAGCGTGACCGTGAGCTGATGAACTCCCAGGATGCGAGATCTCACAGTGTACCGACCAACCGCATCCGCGGTCACGACGGCGACGAGGGAATCCGCGCGTGAAAGTCGTACGATCGCTCCGGCAAGTGGTGCACGCGTGTTGCTGTCCCGCACGACTCCGGATACCGCACCAACCGGTTGCTTAGCGCCCTGACCAGTGGCCGTTCGCTTCGTGGCAATCATCGCCACGAACGCGAGGATAAATGCGCGCCGAACCTCAGTTCTCAAGAACCGCGTCCGCGACTCACGATCGGGTCGACGAACACCTGCTCGGCCGCATGCGGCGTGAGTCGCACCCGCTTGCCGCCCACCTTCACGACGAACGCTCCCTCGAATGGCTCCTGCTCGACGAATTCGATAGCAGTGCCAGGCGTGACGCCGATCTCGTGGAAGTGCCGCAGCAGCTCGGCGCTCGCGTCACTCACGCGTCGTACGACGAGGCGCGCCGGCTCCTGCTGCTGCGCGAGGGCACGATTCGACGTCGGCTCGATCGTGCCACCTCGCGTCGGAATGGGATCTCCGTGCGGGCACGTCGCGGGGTGGCCGAGCAGCGTGTCGATGCGCTCCTCGAACTCCTCACTGATGTGGTGCTCGAGCCGCTCGGCCTCCTCGTGCACCGCGTCCCAGGAGTAGCCCATCGCCTGGACCAGATAGAGCTCGATCAGCCGATGATGACGAATGACCTCGAGCGCCATCTTCTCGCCGGCTCGGGTGAGCTTCACGCCCTGATATGGCGTGTGGGAGATGAGGCGGAGCTCGGCCAGGCGACGAAGCATCTTGCTGACCGCCGGTGCGCTCACCTGGAGGGCTTCGGCCAGCTCCTGCGTGGCGACGTTCCCGCGCGCCGCGTGGGCCTTATAGATGGCCTTGACGTAGTCTTCGACGGACGGGGACAGCATTCTGAAGGGGCTCGTTTTGTTTAACCAAGGTTAATAAATAAGCCATTCCTCGGTTAATCAAGAGCCGGACGCCTTCGCCATCACACTGAAGAGCCCTTCGCTCTCTCGTTATCGCGGCTCACTGAGCAGCTGCGCAACGACTCGATCTTCGTCGTCATATCGCCCTTCGCCGAAATGGTGGAACCTGATTCGTCCCTTGCGATCGGCGATGTAGACGCTCGGCCAGTACTCGTTTCGAAAGGCGCGCCAAACGGTGTAATTGGCATCGAGCGCTACGGGGTACGTGACGCCAAGACGTCGCACCGCATCCGCAACGTTGCCCGGAACACGCTCGTGCGCGAGCTCAGGTGTGTGGACGCCGACCACAATGACATCCTGGTCGCGGTACTTGGCGGCGAGAGCCTTGACGTGTGGCAATGCGTTCAGGCAGTTGTAGCAGGCGAACGTCCATACGTTCACGACCACGACTTTCCCGCGGAGTGCATCGCCGGAGAGCGGGCGGTCAACCCCACCAGTGTTCAGCCAGCCGGTCGCGCCATCGAATGGCGGCAGCGGGCCCTCGTCAGGTGTTGGAATCGGCGCTTGCCCATGCGGGTCTGCGACCAATCCACTGATGGTCGCCTGCCGATCGGGGACGAGTCGACCGAGTACCACTTCCTCGGCGGACGCCGTCTGCGCAAGGCCATGTCCGGCGAAGAGACGGGCGTCCCAGCCGAGTGCGACGACAAACGCCGTTCCGACAGCAGCCACTCCAAGTCCGCGCCGCACCCAAACGTCCCCAGTGCTGCCGGCGACGCGATGCAGAATGCGCAACGCCGCACCGCCAGCTACCACACCGCCAGCGAGGGCGACGGCGGCGCCTGCGCCAAATGTTGCAAACAGCGACGCGGCGATTTCTGGGCGCGCCCCCGCGGCGGCGCCGGCCGCGACAAGGCCGAGGATGGGGCCGGCACACGGCGCCCAGAGCAGGCCTGTCGCGACACCCAGTATGAGTGCACGGCCTGGTCTGGCGGTCGCGGTAGTGTCATCGAGCCCGTCGTGTGCGACTCCGGATGACGCACCAGCTTCGAGGCGCGCCCCAAGACGAACGATCGGGCGTGTCAGACGGCTTGCGAGCTGCGGCGACAGCAGGCTCGCGCCGGCGATGCCGAGCACGACCAACGCCGCGGTACGCCCGGCATCGGCGGCCGAGGCGACCCACGCAGCGCCAGCGGTCCCAATCCCCGCCACCGCGGCGAACGCAATCACCAGCCCAGCCAGCAGCGGGAGCGTCTCGGCGCGGAATGGCTTGCCGCTTCGCGTAAACACAAAGGGCAGCACCGGTAGGATGCACGGACTCAGGATGGCGAGAAGCCCACCCGCAAAGACAGCGAGATACAACAACGCGACAGACATTCAGCACCTCGGCAAACGATGATTCCCATAGCGGACCTTGAATGCACCTCTCATCGCCTCCACCCTGCCTGAACGAGGGCGTCCATGACTCGCGCCCGGAGCGCGATTGCATCGTCGTGCTCACGTCGCAGCGCGCGGATGCGGTCGATCAACGCACGCTCGAACCGTGCGTGCTCGCGACACAGCTCACAGCGCGCCAGATGCGCGTCGATGGCCGCCATCGTCGGCGCGTCGAGGGCTCGGTCGAGATAGTCCCAGAGTGCGCGGACGGTTTCCTCGCAATCCAGCGAAAAGACAATCGGTCTGGTCGTTACGCCCTCTTCGCGATCTGTCATTGATCACTCCTCTCACTGGGCCGCCGCCCGACGCCGATGTCACGTGCGTGCTCGATCAACCCAGCCTGCACCGCGCGCCGTGCCCGAAAGAGCCGCGAGCGGACAGTCCCGACTGGAACGCCTAAGACCGCTCCTGCCTCCTCATACGTCTGGCCCTCGATGTCGACGAGCACGAGCACACTTCGATGCGGCTCCGGCAATTTGTCAATCGCGCGGCCGATGGCTGGCCGAACGTCAATTTCATCGAAGAGGTTGCCCAATCCATCGCGAACGGCTCCGGCGTGAGCAATGACAGACGGCATGGCGTCCACGTCGCCCTCGTCCATCTCTACGATCACCACCCTCCTTTGGCACGACTTCACGAACGCATTTCGGCAGATGGTGAACAACCACCGTCTCGGGTCGCTGCCCGGCACGAACGTGTGCCAGTGGCGGAACGCTCGAAGGTATGTCTCCTGCACCAGGTCGTCGGCGTCGGCGCGGCTGCGCGTCAGCGACAACGCGAAGCGTGCGACATCGGCGAGCCACGGCAGCGCCACGAGCTCGAACTGTGCCTCGTGCTCTCGTGAGGCGTTATCGGATCCGTCCGCGATCACTGACACCGCCTCCGATTACTTGCTCCCGCGCTCCATTCCGCTACTCATTGCGAACGCCTTGGACACGGCTGCCTCAATATCCTGCTCTTCACCCACGCCCGTGTAGACCACCTTGCCTTCCCCGTTCACCACAACGAGAAATGACGTATGGGGCGCCTTGTACGCCGCCACGGCCTTGCCGTCGCGATCGAACACGAACGTGCCGCCGATATGCTTGTCGGCAGCATACGCCTTCTGCTTCTCGGGCGTCTGATTGCTGCTGACGCCGACGGAAAGGAACGTCACACGGTCGCCGTACTTGTCACGAGCCGCCTGGAGCTGCGGTTCGAGCTTCTTGCAGACCGGGCACCACGTGGCCCAGAACTCCAGCACGACGGGCTTCTTGCCGACGAACTCCGAAAGATCGACCGCTTTACCGTCCAGCGATTCGACCGCGGCGCCAGGTGCCTTCGTTCCGACCGCAATACCCGCAGATTGCGCGTGCGCAACGCCAGACGCGCCAAGCAGCGTGATCGAAAGGGCCGTTAGAACTGGCCGGAGCGGGAAGAGGGAGGCCTTCAGTGAACGGCTTGATGAGACAGACATGGGGATCCTTTGAGGGAATCGTCGTGAGCTACGACAACAGCGTGCCCATTTGCACGAGGTAGTACTCAGCGACACCAAACATCACGATTGCGAAGCCGCGCTTCACCCACACCATCCAGGCGCCCGCGCGCGGCAATCGCACGACGCCACCTGCTGCAAATCCCACAACGACCAGCAGCGAGCACATTCCAAGGGAGAACACGAATAGGTAGATGAATCCCAGAGCAGCGCTCCTCGTGAGGCTCACCCACGTCAGCAGCGTCGCCATGACAGGCGCGCCGCAGGGCGCGGCCACGAGTCCGGACGCTGCCCCCATTCCGAACACACTCGCAATACGGCCGCCGCCCTCGAGCGCCGCGGCGCGCCGCAGCAAACCACGCGGCACCGGCACAGGTATCATTTCGAGCATCATGAATCCGAACACGACGAGCAAGTTGGCCAGCGCGAAGTACAGCCACGGGTTCGTGCTGATGGCTCCAAAGAGCTGGCCAGTGAGGCCGGCAATGAGGCCCAAGATCGCGTACGCCAGTGCAAGCCCGAAGACATAGGAGAACGTCAGCGATGCTGTTCGCCGATTCGACGCCGTGTGGGTGGCCGACTGTCCCCCAACGATGGCTGCCGTGATCGGAATCATCGGATAGATGCATGGGGTGAGACTGGTCAGCACCCCTCCTATGAATACGGCGCCAACCGCCATCACTGGATTCGTTACCAGCAGATTTGCTACGGGTCCAGGCTCCACGATCGGGATTCGAGGTGAACGGATGTCGTCAGGATGGTTGCCGTCGTCATGCCAGCACGGCTAGTTGGGCACAGGTAGTCCAGCGACTGGTATCGAGTTCCATCTGCCGCCACGCCTCAACGACGCGTTTCTCCGAGACCGATCAACCGTATTGTCAGTCTCGTTGTCCCACGGACACGAATGGAAGCGGAACGTACGATTTCCCCTGAGCGAGCCGACCAGCTCGCGGCCCAACGGGCGCTCATCGATCGCGCGCGCCGGGGTGACGCATCCGCGCACCGCGCGCTGTATGAATCACACGTCGACCGGGTGTACCGGCTCGCATTTCGGCTCACCGGCCGCGACGAGCTCGCACGGGAGATGACGCAAGACACCTTCGTTCGTGCCTTCGCCGGGATCGAGGGGTTTCGAGGAGACTCGTCGTTCTCGACATGGCTGCATTCCATCACCGTGTCGGTGACGCTGAACGAGTTGAGGCGACAGAAGCGCGCCAGGGCGCGCGACGCGCCATTGGAGGAAGCGATGACGATAGGAAGTACGGCACCACTCTCCGACCCGATTCTGCGGGAACGTCTCGCGGCTGCGGTGGCGGCGCTTCCCGAGGGATGCCGGACCGTGTTCATGATGCATGACGCAGAAGGCTTCACGCACGAAGAGATCGCCGAGGCCCTCGGCGTTACGGCCGGCACGTCGAAGGCGCAGCTCTCACGCGGTCGCGCGAAGCTTCGCCTGGCGCTGGCAGACTTGGCGGAGGCATGGCAGACATGAGTGATCGCGATCGTCCGCTGAGCGGACATCAGTACGATTTCGGCAGCGAGGCCGATGAGGCCCTTCCGGTCGATCCATCGTTCGAGCGGTGGATTGCCGACGTCGCCCCGGCACTCAATGATCCACCAGCCACTCCACGGCGCGAGATGTGGCAGGCAATCGAGTCCGCGGGTAAACACGCGCCCGCCGCGGTGATTCCGCTGCGCGCCCGGCGCTGGCTCTGGCCCACCGCGATCGCGGCCGCGCTGGTGCTCGGCGTTGGAATCGATCGTGTGGTGCTTCGCGGGCGAGCGCCCGAACGGGCTGCGCAGACAGTCGCAACGCAGCCAACTCCGCGGGCGGACTCCGTGAACCCCGTGCGGCTCTATCGCCTCGCCGCCGTGCAGACGCTCACACAGGCGGAGGTGCTGCTCACCTCGTACCACGATGGTGACGCCGCGTCGCGCGATCCACAGCGCGTGCGGGAGCTCACGTCGTGGGGCCGCAAGGTGTTGAGCAACACGCGGCTGCTCATCGACTCTCCCGCGGGCGACGACCCGCAGCTTCGTCCGCTGCTCGAGGACCTCGAGCTCGTCCTGGTGCAGATCATCAGGCTGTCTGGCGCACCGCTCGACGCGGCCGAGCGCGCGTTGATCGACGGCGCCCTCAAGAATCGCGATCTCCTTCCACGAATCCGTACCGCGGTTCCCGCCGGCACCGGCGCGCCCGCTACCGAATGATGAGGACTTATATGACGACCCCGCGCATTCTGCTCCGCTTCGGCGGCGCCGTCTTCTGCATCCTGTTCCTCGCCGGCGCTCGAGCTCCAGGTATTCCTTCGCACGCTGTCTCGCTCGTGCCCGATACGAGCGCGCGCCGCGAGGACGAGAAGGATCCCGCGGATTCGCTCTATCGCGCGGCACGCCAGGCGCTCAACGACAACGACTATCGAAAAGCAGAGCGTCTTTTCGCGAGCATCACCAGCAGATTTCCGCGCTCGACCTATGCCGGCGACGCACTGTACTGGCGCGCGTTCGCCCTCTACAAGCTCGGCGCCGAATCCGACCTGCGTGAGGCGGTCAAGTCGCTGGATACGCAGCGGAGCCACTACGGCAACGCGCGAACGGCCAACGAGGCTCAGCAGCTTGCCGTGCGCATTCGCGGTGCGCTCGCCAAACGCGGCGACGTCTCCAGTGCCGAGGCCGTCACGGCGCTCGCGTCCGGAACCACCAAGTGTTCGCGGACGGGAGACGCAGAAGAAAAGGACGACTTTCGCGCCGAGGTGATGAATACCCTGCTCCAGATGGACGCTCAGAGCGCGGTACCGATCATCAAGGAGGTGCTCGCGCAGCGCGATGCATGCTCCACGGCATTGCGCAAGAAGGCGGTCTTTCTGCTCTCGCAGAAGCAGACGAGCGAAACCGAGGGGCTGATGATGGATGCCGTGAAGAACGACCCCAGCAGCACGGTGCGCGAGGAGGCGGTGTTCTGGCTTGGACAGGTCCGGACCGACAAGGCCGCGTCACTCCTGGAGAACATCGCCCTGACGGCGACGGACACTCGGCTCCGTGAAAAGGCGATCTTCGCGCTCAACGAGCAGAACTCGTCGCGGAGCTTCACCGTCATCCGAAAGCTTGCCGAAAGCGCTGAAACGCCCTCACGTGTGCGCGAGCAGGCGATCTTCTGGCTCGGTCAGCGGCAGTCGGCGGAGAACGCCGAGTTCCTGCGCGGCCTCTTTGGACGAATGAGCGGAAATGACGACCTGCGCAAGCAGGTGCTCTTCTCGCTCTCGCAGATGCATGGCGTCGGGAACGACCGCTGGCTGCTCGGCGTCGCCCTGGATCGCAATCAGAGCGACGACGTACGCAAACACGCCCTCTGGACTGCCGGCCAGGCTGGCATCCCGGCGTCGGATCTCGTAGCGCTCTACGACAAGCTCACGGACCGACCGCTCAAGGAGCAGCTCATCTGGGTGCTCTCCGATTCGCGCGACCGGGCCGCGTCGGACAAGCTCGTGGACATCGCTCAGCACGACAAGGATGCCGAGATGCGCAAGAAAGCGATCTTCTGGCTTGGGCAGAAGAACGACCCGCGTATCCGGCAGATTCTCATCGACATTCTCAAAGGGTGAGTGCCATGTCACGTGTCGGATTCGGGCTCGTGCTCACAGCCATTGTCGTCGCCATCCCGGCGACCGCACAATCCTCGCTCGCGTCGCGCGTCGCGCAGTCGTCTGACGGTGTCGTCCGCCTCGAGTACGCGTCCCGGCCAGGCGTGTGCGGCAATGGGCGGGATGTGGTGGCATATCGGCACGCGATCTTCGGCCGTTCATTCGAGTCATGGGGCTCGTGGAGCGGTGTCGCGTGCGTCGCCGGACCGTTGCGCGTCAGCATGGCGGTTTCGCACGGCGCGCCCACTCGGCTTCGCACGCAGGTCGGCGGCACGTGGCCCGTCACCGAGGAGCACGTCACCGATCTGGGAATCGTGTCGTCGCGCGAAGCGTCGGTGTACTTCCTTTCGCACGTGCCGGCCCTCGAGCGCGAGTCGGGGCGCGACCGCATCCTTCTGCCCGCGGTCCTCGCAGCCGATGCCGCAGTTATTGCGCCGCTCCTCGCTCTCGCGCGCGACCACGATCGCACGGACCGAACGCGCCGACAGGCCATTCAATGGCTCGTTCTCGTCGGAGAAGACGACGGCGTTTCCGCGGTACTCGGGTTGTCGCGCGACTCGTCGGTGGAGATACGCCGCGAGGCGCTCTTCTGGCTCGGGCAGAGCGGAGATCCCATCGCAATTCGCCGATTGCACCAGGTCATCGAGGACAAGTCAGAGGACACGCGCGTGAGATCACACGCGATCTTCTCCCTTGGCAACAGCGATCACACCGACGCACGAGAGTTCCAGTATCTGCGCTCCGTGTATCCGCGTCTCGGTGACGATCGACTGAGCGACGCCGTATTCCAGGCGATGGCACAGGACGATGCCGGAGGCGCATGGCTCGTGCAGCGCGCGCGCGACTCCGAGGAGCCGGTAGAGTTGCGGAAGAAAGCGTTGTTCTGGGCGGGCCAACGAGATGCGACGCGCACAGCCGATCTCGTGACCGTCTATCGTGAGAGTCGCGAATCGTCGCTCCGTGAGCACGCCATTTTCGTCCTCTCGCAGCGGGGGGACGACGCCGCCACGGAGGCACTCATGAAGATCGCCCGGGACGATGACGACCGCCGTATGCGCGGCAAGGCGCTCTTCTGGCTCGCGCAGAAGAACGATCCGCGCGTGACGAAGCTGATCTCCGACATTCTGGTGAAGTGAGATGCGCTCCGCGCTCCTGGCATTCGCCACAATCGCACAGACGACGCTCGCCGCCGGCGGTGGCGCCCAAACAATAAGCGAGCGCGTTGCAGCGGTGCGCGATGGCGCCGTGACCTTTCGCTTTGCTGCGAGGCCCGGCGTCTGCGGCGACGGAAGCCACTACGTCCGCCTCGGCCACTCGACATTCGGCTCATATGGCGGCCGGCACATGGGGACTTGCGAGCCTGGCCCCGTGGAAGTGCGCCTTACGCAGCGCGAGGGCAGAACGGAGCGTGTGGAGTCGTGGGTCGGTGCACCGCGCGATCGACAGTCTCACGATCTCGGCACGGTGCCGTCGACTGAAGCGGCGCGGTTTCTCACCGATCTCGCGCGGACCGGCGACGCGGACGCCAGCGTCGGAGCCATCATTCCGGCTGTCCTCGCAGACAGTGCGGTCGTGTGGCCAGCGCTGCTGGCCGTCGTGCGCGATGAGCGAACGCGGTCGCAGCATGTCCGGAAGGACGCCGCATTCTGGTTGTCGCGCTTTGCAGCGAGCGCATCGGCTGGTCGCCCGAACGAGCTCGATGACGACGAGCACGCGGATGACCTCAAGTCGCATGCGGTGTTCGTGCTCTCACAGCTTCCCAGAGAAGAGGCAGTTCCTGCGCTGCTCGATGTGGCGCGCTCGAATTCGGATCGACACGTGCGGAGTCAGGCACTGTTCTGGCTCGGGCAGACCGGAGATCGACGGGCCCTCGACCTGTTCGAGTCGCTCCTCCGTTAACCGGTCTGTCGGAGAGACATCAACCGGAGTCACGACTGGCGCGTCCCTCTCGTGAACGCGTTACTTCAGCCAGAACGCCAACGTACCGCACACTGTGCGCGTCGAGCGCAGTTCCGGCGGTGTCGTGCCCACTCCATGGTAGAGCTCCACACCCCTCAGGTCGCGCGGGTTTATCTGCGCCACGTTGAACGACTCCGGGACTTCGGTGCCGTCCACGAACACCGCAACCCCCTTGCACGGAGTACCCTGGAGCGTGATCGCGCCGCGATCGACGCTGATGAAGGCGCCCAACGCGAACTTGCCCACGAACACGGCGACGCCGGGCAAGGTCTCGAGCAACTGCTCTGTCGTGCGAGCGTTGCGTGCAGCGATCTGCTCCTCCGTAATGAAGCTCCCGTGCCCGGCCGCCCTGCGCCTGGCAAAGCCGCCGAGGTCCGCGCTCCCGGGCGCCGACACCGTAATCCCTGAAAGCTCCTGGACATGCCCCATCACCACGTCGCGCGTGGTGCGAAGACCAAACTCCACATTCACCTGGGTCAGCGGAGCCGACCACCCCACACGCCTCGTACGCAGGAGGAACGTTCCCGAATCCAGGCTGCCGAAAGAAAATCGGCCAACGGAATCCGTCCGCGCCGCACTGACACCGACCAGATCGACGTCGACATCCTTCATCAGAGTTCCCGACTCGTCTCGAACCACGCCGTCCACCGCCCCAAGACCGTCAGCAGTCGCCAAGTGCATGGAGCGATGAGTAGTGAGCGTGACGACGGCGAGATCCTGGCCTGGCTCGATGCGAATCGTCTGCGGTGATGCCACGAGGTTTTCACGCGCAGCGCTCAGCACGACGTCGTGATAGCGCGGCAGTCCGCAGAGGCGGAAGCGGCCATCTGCATCGGTGAGGATCGAGAGCGTCGGTCCCTGCCCAAGAACTCCGACGCCGGTGACGACGCGCGCGGTTGTCAGCCATCGCGCCACCACGCGAGCATCGCCAACCCCTCGGTGCTCGGCGTCTTCCACTCGCCCCTGCACTGCGCCGAGCGTGTCGCTCATGGCACAGACGCGCGCGAGTGCCTTGCGCACGGCCGGCATGCGGATGTCGGCGGTGGACGTGGAGTCGCCGAGCTGGAGGCGTGCGGCCGTCGGGACGTCTAGGCCGAGCGCTTCGAGCTGGGGTGAGCGCGCCACGAGCTCGTACTCGCCGGGCAACACGTCGGCAATCGAGAAGGCACCGGTGGAGTCGGCAGTCGCTGCGTAGTTCGTGCCGACGAGCACGAGCCCCACACCGGCGACCGGGCGCCCGGTCTCGTCCTCACGCACGTGGCCCTCGAGCCGCGCCGCGGGTCCGCGCCACACCTCGGTTTCACCGACGCGCGCGCGCATGACCGCTCCACCGATGTTCCACACGTCGGCGATGGAGTCGCGGGACACCGCTCGGCCGCTGAGCGATCGGACCGACGCCTGAAAGCCTTTGACCGTGATTACGCGCGGTGCGCGAATCACCCAGCTGGAGACGATCAACCCACCATCGGGAATCCGGTTCAGTATGAGTGACGCGCCCGCGCCAGCCTCACGTACCGCGTCCGACACGCCAACGTAGGAGACGTCGATGCTTCGGAGCTCGACAGGCGAGCGCGCGAGCCACAGCACCGCCTCCACGTCGACGCGTCCGCGCTCGGTTCTTGTCGGCCGGAATCCGAGGCCAATGATTGATGTATCTCGGGGCGACGCGACGATGCGCGCGCAGTGGCTCACGAGAAACGACTCGGACAGCAGCACGTCGGCATCAGGCGCACGAAAGACGACGCTACCATCATCGGCTTCCACATAGCCGCGCGCCGCGTACTCGTCCGGCGACAGCGGGCTGACATAGGGCCGCGTGCTGGCACCCGTTTGCCGCCGCACACGAAGGGCGAGTTGACGTTGGCTCTTCGCGTCTACGACGCGCTCGAAGCTGGCCATCGTGAGGATGGGCGCGAGCGTGGATCGCGTGAGCACGGTGGCGAGAAGGCTCTTCCGCGCCTCCTCCCACAGTGCGAGAGGTGCGGAGCCGCCGTCATCCAACGCTCGGCACTCGCTTCGGTCCGACACGTTCATCGCCATGAGCGAGACGGCTCGCTGCGTCAGCGCGAGCACTACCGGCACATTCGCGGACGGTCCTATGACAAATGGGCCGAAGTCATCCGGACGAAAGCCGATCCGCAGTACGCGGACGCCATAGGTGCCGGGTGCCGCGATGCGGAGCACAAAGCGGCCATCGGCTCGTGACAGCGTGCGCGTCGACTCCCTGCGTACAGAGTCGGTCAAGACCACGATCGCGCCAGGAACTCCCCGGCTCGAATCCGCAGTGACGATGCGGCCGTTAATCGACTGTGCGCGGACTCCCGTCGGCAGGATTGCGCCCAACAGCACGGCGAGAACGCTCGGGACTCTTAGGTGTGCCACGCTGCCTCCGCAGTGCCGTTGAACGTACCGGCTATCGCTCGGTGCGGAAGTAGACGCGGCACGCAGAACATACGCCTGCGGCAGAAAAAGCGAAGCGCCGCAGCGATGTCTCTCGCTACGACGCAAGCGGTTCCCAAAAATGGGCCTGGGTAGAGTTGAACTACCGACCTCACGCTTATCAGGCGTGCGCTCTAACCACCTGAGCTACAGGCCCCAACCCGATGGAGCAATGAAAGTTAGCCATGCCCAGGGGTAGGGTCAACTGAATCAGAGGTCACCACGCTGAGACTCTCCGCCGCGGACGCCCAGGCGCTCGACTCTCAGAGTGGGAGCAGTTCTACTCGTCGAACGGCTTCCCCGGACGATCATCCTCCGCATCATCGTCCCCATCATAGTCGTCATCGAGGTCTTCGTCCTCGTCGTCCTCATCGTCGTCGAGGTCGTCGTCGTCCTCATCATCCTCGTCGTCGTCATCATCCTCATCGTCCTCATCGAGATCGTCGTCGTCGAGATCGTCGTCGTCGTCGAGATCATCCTCGTCGTCGTCGAGGTCATCATCGTCCTCGTCGTCGTCGAGATCCTCCCCGTCGAGATCGTCGTCGTCTTCGCTCGCGAGCGAGAGCGGATCGATGGCGGCCATGGCTGGTCCGATCGACTCCGACATCTCGAACATGTCCGGCATTGCAGTGCTCTCCAATCAGGTGTGGGGGAAGACGGCGCTACAGTGCGGCCCGCTCGCGCTTGGCTTCGCGTGAAATCTTCTTGCGATCGCTCTGACCCAGCATGCGCTTCCTCAATCTGATCGACTTCGGCGTGATCTCGATCAGCTCATCGTCCTCGATATACTCAAGCGCGCCTTCCAGCGTCAACTCCCGCGGCGGTTCCAGACGCACGTTTTCGTCCGTGCTCGTCGTCCGCATGTTCGTGAGCTTCTTCTCCTTGGTCGGATTCACGTCCATGTCCCCCGGACGCGAGTTCTCGCCCACGATCATGCCCTCGTACACCGCCTCACCCGGCGCCACGAACAACGTGGACCGCTCCTGCAACGCCGCCAGGGCGAATGCGACGATCGTGCCGTTCTCCATCGAGACGAGCGTTCCTCGTGACCGAGTCGCCAGCGGACCCGCCCAGGCCCCGTACTCGAGAAACCTATGATGCATGATGCCGGTGCCGCGCGTGTCAGTCAAAAACTCCGACCGGTACCCGAATAGCCCGCGCGCCGGAATTCGATACAGGAGCCGCACCAACCCCTGCCCCGGATTCTTCATCTCGATCATCTCGCCGCGCCGCGGGCCGAGCTTCTCGATCACCGCGCCCAGGAACTCCTCGGGGACGTCGATGGCAAGCTCCTCGTACGGCTCCAGCTTTTCCCCGGCGAGACCGGTCCGCAGGATCACGCGCGGCCGCGACACCTGAAATTCGAAGCCCTCGCGCCGCATGGTCTCCATCAGAATGGAGAGATGCAGCTCGCCGCGGCCGCTCACGGTCCACGTGTCGGTGGAATCGGTGTCCTCCACGCGCAGCGCAACGTTGCGCTCGAGCTCCTTGTACAGCCGCTCACGAAGCTGCCGCGACGTGACGAACTTGCCGTCCTTGCCCGCGAACGGCGAATTGTTGACGAGGAAGTCCACGCTGATGGTGGGCTCCTCGACGGCAATGCCGGCCAGCCGCTCGGGATGCTCGACGTCGGTGACGGTGAGGCCGATCTCGACGCCCTCGAGCCCCGCCAACGAGACGATCTCGCCGGCCGGCGCATCCTGCACCTCGATGCGCTCCAGCCCCTCGTACACATAGAGCTTGGTCACTTTGGCCTGCTCCACCTTCTGGCTCGTGTCCATGGGCAGCAGCAGCACCTGGTCGCCTACGTGCACGATACCGCGCTCGATCCGCCCGATGCCGAGCCGGCCGAGGTATGGCGAGAAGTCGATCGTGGAGATGAGCATCTGGAACGGCGACGCGGCATCACTCGGCGGCGGCGGCACCTTGGCCACGATGGTGTCGAACAGGGGCGCGAGGTCCACGGCCGTGACCTCCATGTCCATCGTCGCCACACCCTCGCGCGCCGACGCGTAGACGACCGGCATGTCGAGCTGTGCCTCGTCGGCCTCGAGCTCGATGAAGAGATCGAGCACCTCGTCGTGCACGCGCATAGGGTCCGCGCCCGGCCGGTCGATCTTGTTGATCACCACGATGGGCGTGCGGCCGAGCTCCAGCGCCTTGCGCAGGACGAACCGCGTCTGCGGCATGGGGCCGTCGAAGGCGTCGACCACGAGGAGCACGCCGTCGACCATGCGCAGAATGCGCTCGACCTCACCGCCGAAATCGGCGTGACCCGGCGTGTCGACGACGTTGATCTTGGTGCCCTTCCACCGGATGGACGTGTTCTTCGCGAGAATGGTGATCCCGCGCTCACGCTCCAGCGGATTGGAATCCATCACGCGCTCGGCGACCACCTGGTTCTCGCGGAAGGCGCCCGCCTGGCGGAGCATCTTGTCCACGAGCGTGGTCTTGCCGTGATCGACGTGCGCAATGATGGCGATGTTCCGAATCTGCATAGCCTGGAAATATACCAGCACTGGGGAACCGCAAACAAGCTCGGGCGTGAACCCACTTGCCTGTGGGACCGGACTGCGACAGAGTAGTGACGTACACCTATACCCAGGCAGGAGGTGTCCGATGCACCAGCAGCACGACCCCGATCTCGTCCAGTATCCACACGGGCGCGGCTACGGCCACGACTACATGCGAGGCGGGGAAGTTCTTGGCGGATACGGATACTCGATGCGGGAGGAGTACGAAGCCCCCCGCGGCGAGTTGGGCGCCGGCGCGAACACCGAGTCGGCGAGTGACTCCGACGCACCGCCGGAATCGCGACGAACCTAGGCATCGGCAAGACCGGCGGGACCCCACCAGGGTCCCGCTCGTGTTTTGCCGCCAGACGCTACCTGCGCGCTGGTGGTTGCGGAGCCGCTGGCTTCTCCTTCGGCGCCTCGGCGTCGGCGAAGGACGTGTCGATGCCGCGCCCCTTGAGCGCCGCGGCAAACGCCGTTTTCTCCACGCACTTCTGATAGGCCTCCGCCGGCTCCGCCTGGCCGGAATCCACGAGATCCATCAGCGCATCGTTCAACGTCACCATGCCGAGGCGTTTGGACGTCTGCATCACCGAGGGGATCTGGAACGTCTTTCCTTCGCGGATGAGGTTCGTGATCGCCGGGATGCTGAGCAGCACCTCGCGCGCCGCCACACGGCCGCCGCCGATCTTCTTGCAGAGCGTCTGCGAGATGACACCCTTGAGCGATTCGGAGAGCATGACGCGGATCTGCGCCTGCCGGTCCGCCGGAAACTGATCGATGATGCGATCGATAGTGCTGGCCGCGGTGGTCGTGTGCAGCGTGCCGAACACGAGGTGCCCCGTCTCCGCCGTCTCGATCGCAATGGACACGGTCTCCAGGTCGCGGAGCTCGCCCACGAGGATGATGTCGGGATCCTCGCGGAGCGCGGCGCGCAGCGCGCTCTTGAACGACTGCGTGTGCACGCCCACCTGCCGCTGCGTGATGATGCACTTCTTGTTGGGGTGCACGAACTCGATCGGATCCTCGATCGTGATGACGTGATCCGAGCGTGACCGGTTCACGAGATCGATGAGCGAGCAAAGCGTCGTCGACTTGCCGGATCCGGTCGGTCCGGTGACGAGCACCAGGCCCTTGTTGAGCTGACAGAGCTTACGCACCTCGGGGCTGATGCCCATCTCCTCGACCGTGACGACCTTCGCCGGAATCTGGCGAAATACCGCGGCGGGGCCCCGCCGATCGCGCAGCGCGTTGGCACGAAAGCGGGCAAGCCCGGGAATCTCGTACGCGTAGTCGGTGTCGTTCGTCGACGCGTATTCCTCGCGGTTGCGCTCCGGCATGATGGATCGAAGCATCTCCTCGACCTCTTCCGGTTCCAGCGCGGGCTGATCCATGCGCGTCATTTCGCCGTGTTGCCGGATGAGCGGCGGTTCGCCGCAGCGCAGATGCAGATCGGACGCGCCCCGCTGGACCGTCGTGCGGAGCAGCGCATCGAGCATCGCGCGCGCCCGTTCGCTGCCCTCGAAGCTCGAGATGGCGTCTCCCGGCGAGCCGACTGACGTCCCGCGCGACGGCGTCGGAGTGGACGGCGGCGGTGCAGGCGGCACGGGCGCCTCGGCCTCCGCGGGTGTCGCGACGCGAAGATGGCTCGACCGCCGCTCGCGCTCACCCAGCTCGTCGACGGTGACCCGTGCGCGCCACCGCGTGCCTTCGCGCGCGGTCCGCACGGCGAATGCGCCGTCATCCGACGTGTAGGAGAACTCCGTTGGCCGTCCCGCATCCAGCGACGCCCTTGCGTCCGGCGGCGCGATCTCGCGCAGCAAGGCGACGACCTGCGGGCCGGTGAGCGGCGTCTTGGTCACCGGACGCGGCGCCCCACCGATCTCCAGCTCCGCGCGCTCTTCCTCGTCGAGCCGAAGCGCCGTTGCGCGCTGGCTCATCATGACGGACAACAGTCGATCGAGTTGAGCCATGCGTCAGGTGCTCGGCTTGGCGAAGGCGATGTGCGCGGTGCCGACGATGTGGAGCCGGTCGGCGGAGAACAACAGGAGAAAGTGCAAGGGATTCGTATTGAGAAAGTCCATGAGGCGCGGCCTGTCGGAACGCACCTCCGGGAAGATCGAGCCGGTCAGCGTGCCAGCGCGCGTGAGTGTCAGCGTGATGTTCATGCCCACCAGCCCGGTTTCGGCCGCGTCGTCGCGGTCCGGAAGCTCGGTCGTGACGACGGCGATTTGCGACTTCTGCACGAGCACGAGCTCGCCCGACGCGAGCGCCAACGGAAGAAACGGATCGGGCTCGTTCAGGACGTCGAACGGCTCCTCGGGGCCCGCTCGATAGCGCGCGAACGCCTGAAGAAAGACATCACCCGCCAGTTTGTCGCCGGACGCCAGCGTGAGCTCGACGCGACGCCGGACCTTTTCGATACGATAGTCGCTCATGGTGCAGGAGTGTCGGCGTCAGCCAGCGCGCAGTCAAGCGCGTCCACAGTGGCGTCGGGCGCGCGAACCTCGTTACGTTCCCGCCGTGCTGGCACGTGTGTTGGCCATCGTCGCGTTGCTCGCCCTGAACGGATTCTTCGTCGCGGCGGAGTTCTCTGTCGTCCGGTCCCGCCGCTCGCGTCTCGAGGCGATGGCGCGCGCCGGCGACACAAAGGCGAGACTGGTGTTGCGTGCGTCCGGCCGGCTTGCCCGGCTCCTCTCGGCAAGTCAGTTCGGCATAACTCTCTCCAGTATCGGCATCGGCGCCTTGGCGGAGGAGGCCCTCTCCGCCCGCTTTGCCCAGGCCTTCACCTACCTGCCTCTCCCCCTCCAGCTCGGCGCCCGGGCTGGATTCGGAACGGCGTGCGCCCTGGCCGTCGTGACGTACGGGCACGTGGTGTTCGGCGAGCTCGCGCCGCGCGGCGCCACCATCAACAATCCCGAGCGGATGTCCCGCTGGCTCGTGCCGCCGCTCGTGGCCTTTGCGTGGCTGACCCAGCCGTTCACATGGCTGCTCAGCCGCTCAGCCGAGCTGGTGCTGCGCCCCTTCGGCCTCCGTCCCGGGGATCCGGAGGAGAACGTCCACTCGGCCGACGAGCTACGCATCATCGTGGAGCAGAGCCAGGAGGGCGGAGTCCTCGAGCGGCAGGACGCCGCACTGATCGAGGGCGTGTTCGAGTTCTCCGAGAAGAACGCGCGGGAAGTGATGACTCCACGCACGGCCATCGACGCGCTCGATCTCGAGACGTCGCTCGACGACGCGCTCGCCCACGTGATCGAGACGCAACGGTCCCGCTACCCCGTGTACGACGAGTCCATCGACAACATCGTCGGACTCGTGCTCGCGAAGGATCTGCTGCCCATTGCGCGCGACCGCCCGCGATCGTTCACGGTGCAGGGCATCATGCGACCCGTCCACGTCGTGCCTGGCTCGCGGGAGGTGGAAGAAGTCCTCGCGGACTTCAAGCGTCTCAAGGTCCACATGGCGGTGGTTCTCGACGAGTACGGCGGCACGGCAGGCATCGTGACCATGGAGGACCTGCTCGAGGAAATCGTCGGGGAGATCCTGGACGAGCACGACGAGGCCGAACAACCCCTTCCCGCCTCGCCGAACGCCGACGTCCTCCTGCCCGGCTCGACGAACGTCAGGGAGCTCAACGAGCGCTTCGGACTCGACGTTCCCGAGGGCGAGTTCACCACCGTCGGCGGCTACATCTTCGGCGCCCTCGGCCGCGTCCCCGTGCCGGGCGATCGCGTGACCGCGTCGCACGCCGTATTCACGGTCCGCTCGATGGCCGGCCGGCGCATCGAAACGTTGGCCGTGGACCTCCACTCGGTGGGCGACCGGCGCGAAGCGCTCCGCAGCGGTCAGTGATGTTGCCCGATACGCGAGGCGATCTTCGCGCATAGGGCGATTGCCTCCATCATGCTCGAGGGATCGGCGATGCCCTTCCCCGCAATGTCGAGGGCCGTTCCGTGATCCGGCGAGGTGCGCGGAAAAGGAAGGCCGAGCGTGACGTTCACCGCCGAGCCGAACGAGGCCACCTTGATGGCGGTCATTCCGACGTCGTGATACGGCGCGATGACGGCGTCGAACGCGCCGCGCATGGCGCGCACGAACACCGTGTCGGCGGGAAACGGGCCGGCGATGTCCGCGGCGCGAGCCGCGGGCCCGAGCACCGCGTCATCCTCGCTGCCGAATCGGCCGCCGTCGCCGGCGTGCGGATTGAGCGCGCAGAGCGCAATACGTGGAGACTCGATGGAGAACCACTCGCGGAGGCCGTCACGCGTGACGGACGCGGCCGTCGCAATCGCCTCCGCGGTCACCGCCGTGGGAACGTCGCGCAACGCGAGGTGCGTCGTCGCAAGCACGACGCGCAGCGGATTCGTCGTGCCAGGCGCCGGCCGCGACGCGGCGAGCATCATGGCGACCTTTCGCCCCGTGCGCGCGGCAAAGAGCTCGGTATGGCCCGGAAAGTCGAAGCCTCCCGCGAGGAGGGCGCGCTTGTCCAGCGGCGCCGTCACGACACCGTCCACGTCGCCGCGCATCGCCAGCTCGATGGCGCGATCCACCGCCTGACCCGCCAGGCGGCCCGCATGTGCGGCTGGTGAGCCGCGCTTCCACACTCCCACCGCCTCATCGACCGCGACGCCGGTTCCTTCCGCCCCGACGATCACGAGGTCCGCGCCCGCGTCGCGCGCGCGTGCCGCCGCAACGATCTCAGGACCAATGCCGCGGGGATCGCCGAGCGTGACGGCGAGCCGGGCGCGCGAGCGCATCGGCGTGCGTGTCAGGGCGTAGTCGGCGGCGGCGCCATGACCAGAGCGTCGTCGCGGATGGAGACGTAGGTTCCCTTGCGCAGCGACTCCATCAGCCGGTGCACACCGCCTTCTTCCGCGAGCCGCGCACGGAATTTCTCCTTGACGTCGGCCAGGGTGAGCTCGCCGCCCTCTTCCATCGCGACGATCTGCGCAACCACGAACTTCGTGGGCACGTTCGCGTTGCCGGGAATCGGGAAGACGACGACGTCGCGCGGCGCCTTGCCGCCGAACCCTTGTTGGTACGGCGTGGGCAACTGCGCCCGGGGATACGGCGTGAGCAGTGACGTCTCCTCGCCGCTCTTGAAGTCGTGGTGTGCCTTCGCGAGCGAATCGAACGGTGCGCCAGCACGCAACGCGAGGGCGACGCTATCGGCCTCGCGCTGCGCGGCCGCCACGTCGAGCGAATCGATCTTCGGCGAGATGAGGATGTGCCGCGCCTTCACCTCGGACGGACTCGCACGGTCGACGCGGATGATGTGATAGCCGAACGCCGTCTCGACGACCGGACTCAGCTGTCCGGGCGGGAGCGAGAACATCCAGCGGTCGAACTCCGGCACCATCTTGCCGCGCCGGTTCCACCCGAGATCTCCGCCGTTGTCCTTGGTGCCCGGATCCGCCGATTCGCGCTTGGCGAGCTTCTCGAATTCCGCGCCGTTGTTCAACTCCACCAGCAGTGATTCCGCGCGGGCGCGCGCCGCCTCGCGCGATTTCGGCGAGGGATGCGGCGCCACGATGATCTGCTTCCACGCCACCGTGGACTCGCGCCTCGGCAGCGTCGCCTTGTTGCGCTCGAAGGATTCGGCGACCTCGGCGTCGGTGATGTTGGCCTGCGCGATCTTGCCCTCTTCACGCAGCTTGCGGATGGTGCGCGTGATGGTCTCGTTGCGCTTGATCTCGTCCGTCAGAAAGCGGCGGTATTCCTCCGGCGTGCCATAGCCCGCCTTGCCGAGCTCCGAGCGGAACTCCGCGTCGCTCGAGAAGCGCTTGCGGATGTCCTTGAATTGCTTGTCGACGGTGCTGGTGACGTCCGCATCCGGGACTTCGATCTTGACATCCTTGGCCTTCTGGAGCAGCAGCTCCTCGTCCACGAGCTCGTTGACGATCGCCTTGACGAAAGTGCGGAAGGCGGCGCTGTCCGTGGGCACGGTGATGCCGCTCTGGCGCTTCTGGATGATCCGCTCCTGTAGGCCGGACTGCGTAATGACGACGTCGCCGACGACCGCGACGATCCGGTCCAGGGGGAGCGGACGCGCCTGCGCATCGCTTTTCTGAAGAGCCAGCGGCGCGGCGGGCGCCTGGGCGTGGAGGCCGAAGGGGGCGAGGACGAGGAGCGCCGAGGCGGCGGATCGGGCAGAGAGACGCATGGCGCAGAAGTATAAGGATGTGGTGGTGGGGTCGCGCACCAAGTTGGTACCCGCTCGATGCGATGGCGTTTCCGCGGATTTCTAGCGAGATAGGCAAGTGCACTGGCGTTGCATTCTGCCATAATTACCGCACCATGCAAGTGTGCATAGTATTGCAACATCTGTCAAACGTACTAGGACATCGAGGCCACATTTACCGAGATGACTGATTCGTCCGACATGAGAGCGGACATATTGTCGTCATATTGACCGCGCCTACGGTGGCCCCGGCATTGCTTTGACACCTCGCATCGCAGACCAGTAGTTGCGTCTCGCCAGCAACGAGACCGGCCGCTTGGCGAGGGTGCCAACGGTGTACCGCTCTTCTCTCTCTCCGAGCCCAGCGCTCGAGGACCTCCGTATGCGCAAGCCGATGCTGGCACGCTCCACTGCCGCGCGACTCGCCCTGCTCTGCACCGTGGCGGTACTGCTCGGTGCGTGCGGGGAGAGTAACACCGCGCCGAGCGCTCGCCGGTCGACCACCCCCGAAGCCACGTCGATGTTCGTGCCCGACGCGGCGAGCAAGGCGCTCTTCGGTGTGGCCGATGGTACGTACGTCGTCACGTTCGACCCGAAAAAGGACCAGGCGTTCTACCTGGGACCCAATCACCTCAACATGCCGGCGAACTCCGTCTGCAATCTGTTGACGTCGGGTTACGGATCGCAGTACTGGGATGCCCCCTGCACGCCGCAGACACAGCATGTGACGCTCACCGTCACCATCAAGAACGCCGCGTCGGACCACCCGTCGGTGGAGTTCCAGCCCGCGATGCGGTTCAACCCCGCCAAGGTCGTGCAGTTGTTCATGTACGTCCCGAACGCAACGCTGCAGGACGCCTCGAACTGGCTGATGCTGTACTGCCCAACGGGCTCCGCCACGTGCGTCGACGAGTCCAAGACCGATCCGAGCCTCACGTCATACGTGGATCGCTCGGCAAACGTCGTGTTCCGCCGGATCAAGCACTTCAGTGGCTACGTCATCACTGGGTACACTGATACGCCGCCGGACGACCTCGTCCTTCCCTGACTCATCGGACCGTATGGCGCCACCAAGGCGCCCCACCACGTGGAGACTCCAATGCAACAGGTAAAACTCACCACGCAGAGGGCCGATGACGCGCGGATCGTGCTGCGGACATCCGGCTACATCATCGCCTCTAGCTGAGCTCTTAGACGGCCGGCCCCACACGGGACCGGCCGTCGCTCTTTGGGACGGGGTTGCGGTTTCGCGGCCCCGGCGTCACTTCAATACGAGCTTCGAGTGTCGCCTACCGCAGTAACATCGATGACCGACAGTAGCGCGCCGACGCGCCACCTGAGACTTCTGGATGCGCCCGCGAGGGGCGCCACCACGAGTACGCTCATCGAGGAGGCACGAGCGCTGGACAAGCTCGGCCACCGCGCTGAAGCCCGCGCGCTGTACGAGGCCGCGCTCCGCTCGCTCGCCGCCCCGTCGCCATCGATGGCGTCGATGTTGATGCGGTGGATCGCGCGGACGTACGAGGTGGACGCCGATTACCGCGCCGCCGAGGACTGCGCCACCGCGGCGGTGGCCGCCGCCGAGGTCGCAGAGGACCGCAACGCGCTCGGCCACGCGCTCAACGTGCTCGCTGCCGTCCGCTGGCGGCAAGGCGACCTCGATCACGCCGCACAGCTTTTCCAGGAAGCGCTCGAGCGCGGCACCACGACCACCGACCCGCGGCTCCAGGTGGACGTGATGACCAACCTCGGCACGATGGCGGGCATTCGCGGAGACTTCCGCGAGGCGCTCCGTTTCTTCCAGGAGGCATTGTCGCACGGACGCCTCCACTCGCTTCTCGACAACATCGTCATCGCGCTCAACAACCTCGGCATCACCAACATGGCGCTCGGCCGGCACGATGCGGCGGAGGATACGTTCGCCGAAGCGCTGACGATCGCCGATGCCCTGGGCGGTATGTCGACGCGCGTGCAACTCGAGGTGAACATCGCGGCGCTGCAGATCGAGAAGCACAACTTCGAGGAGGCCAAGCGCCGCTGCGACCGCGCGATGGCGCTGGCCGGCCACCTCGACGACGCGCGCGCCAACGGCGAGGCATCCAAGATCTACGGCGTCATCGCGCGCGAAACGGGCGACCTCGCGGCCGCGGAAAAGCACCTGGCAGCGGCGCGCGACATGGCGAGTGCCGCGAAGGACCTTGCTCTGGAGGGCAGCGCGAACCGCGAGCTGGCGGAGCTGTATGGGCGCCTTGGCCGCAACCGCGAGACGCTCCAGGCGCTGAACCGCGCCCATGGCTGTTTCACGCAGCTGCGGTCGCGGCACGAGCTCGCCGACGTCGGCCGCCGCATGGCGCGCCTCGAGGGCGACTTCCTGGACGTCGTGCGCAAGTGGGGCGAGTCCATCGAATCCAAGGACCAGCATACGCAGGGTCATTGCGAGCGCGTCGCCGATCTCGCGGGGGCGCTCGCGGCGCGCGCGGGACTCGACGAGCCCTCGCTGTTCTGGTTCCGCATCGGCGCACTGCTGCACGACGTGGGCAAACTGATCGTGCCCGCCGAAGTGCTGAACAAGCCCGGCAAGCTCACCGAGGAGGAGTGGGCACTCGTACGACAGCATCCCGCGGCCGGCGAGCAGCTCCTCGCCGACGTGCAGTTCCCCTGGGACGTGGCGCCGATGGTGCGCAGCCACCACGAGCGGTGGGATGGACACGGCTACCCCGACGGTCTCACGGGCGAGCGCATTCCGTTGCCCGCGCGCATTCTCTGTATCGCGGACGTATACGACGCGCTCACCACGCAGCGCAGCTACAAGCGCGCCTTCACGCAGATCGAGGCCATCGAGATCATGCGGCGCGAGGTCGGACGTCAATTCGATCCCGCGCTGTTCGCGCGTTTCGAGGAGCTCGTGCGCCGCGGCACGGTGAACGCGCCCTCCGCCGCGCAGCGCGGCACACCGATGCGAAAGTCCGGCACCCAGCCGAAGGTCACCATCTCCGAGGAAGACGATCTCACGGGCGCGCTCGTGCGGCGGGCGTTCGTGGATGTGACGTCGGCGGTGCTCGCCGAGCGCAGGCGGGGTGGAGCGATCGTCTCGCTGCTCGTGATCGACGTGGACCAGTTCAAGAACGTGAACGACACGTACGGCCACCTCGCCGGCGACGACGCGCTTCGGCTGGTCGCCGGCATCATGCGCGACGCGGCGCGCCCCGGGCAATACGTCGGCCGGTATGCGGGTGACGAGTTCGTCATGCTGCTGCCCGGCCTCGACACCGACAGCGCGGGTGTCATCGCGGAAGAAATCCGCCGCTCGGTCGCAACGATGAGCATTCCGCTCCGCGAGGGCCCCGACCAGCGGATGTCCGTGACCCTTTCCATAGGCGTGGCCGCCGCGCCGGACCACGGAGATTCGTTCGAGGCGTTGTTTACAACGGCGGACCGCGCCCTCTTCGAGTCCAAGCGCGAGGGGCGCGATCGGGTGACACTCGCCGGCGCGTCGAAGAGCGCAACGCCACAGTTGCTCTTCAACCGCTTCGTGGGGCGCGCCCGGGAGATGCGCTCGCTGGTGACCGCGCTCGACAACAGCGTGCACGGACAGCCTCAGACGCGCGTGCTCACCGGCGAGGCGGGCGTGGGCAAGTCGTCGCTCGTGCGCCAGCTCCTGCCCGAAGCGCGGCTGCGCGGCACCGCGGTGGTGACGGGACGCGCGCTCGAGAGCGAGACGCGGATGCCGTTCGGTCCATGGAAGGAATTGCTCGCCGGCATCCACGAGCTGGGACTGGCCCCGACTCGCTCGTGGCCGCTACTGTCACGCCTCGTTCCGTCACTGCGCGAGACGGGGCGCGCTTCCACCACGGAGCCGAATGCGGAGTCCGTGCAGGCGACGCTCGTCCGCCAGGAGATCGTCGCGTTCCTGCGTGCTGCCAGCGAAGCGCGGCCGCTTCTGCTCGTGCTCGAGGACATGCACTGGAGCGACACGGCGAGCTGGGATACGCTCGAATTTCTCCTCGCGCAGTTGACGACGGAACGGATCTGCATCGCGTGCACCGTGCGCATGGAGGAGGCTGCGTACGGGCCCGTGCGCGAGCGCCGGCAGCGCCTCACCCGCGACGAGCGTGTTCGCGAGCTCCGGCTCGAGCGGCTCACGCCGCCGGAAGTCGCCGAGTGGCTCCAGAGCGCCCTGCACCGCACCGAGCTGGGCGACGACCTGCTGGACTTCGTGTTGCGTCACACCGAAGGGAATCCGTTCCTCGTCGTCCAACTGCTTCGCACGATGGCCGAGGAGGGCGTGTTCCGCTATTCGGGCGACTCGTGGGAGTGGACGATTCCGGCGACCCTCGTGCTGCCGGCGGGCATGACGGACCTCGTTGGCCGGCGCCTCTCTCGTCTCCCACCCGAAGCGATGAAAGTGCTGGTGACCGCCGCGGCTCTCGGCCGCACGTTCACGCTGCCGCTGTTGACGGAGACGTCCGGCGCGAAGGCGGATGCCGTGCTCGACGCGGTGGACGCGGCCTTGGCAACGTCGGTCCTGGAGCCGACGGGCGACGACGACGACACGTATCAGTTCGCGCATGCGCTGCTCGTGGACGCGGTGCTCAAGTCGGTGAGCCCCGCGCGGCGACGTCTGACGCACGAGCGCATTGCCGAGATTCTCGTCAGGCGGAATCCGGACGACGTGGACCGGATCGCGGCGCACTACGCCAGCAGCTCCAACAGCGGCGAAGCCTATGCGTGGTGCTTGCGGGCGGCATCGCGCGCGATGGGTCTCTACGCACTCGAGGAGGCGTCCGACTTTCTCCAGCGCGCGCTGGCGCATGCGCGCACGGATGAGGAGCGCGTGGCCGTCCACGAGGAAATGGCGCGGGCTGCGGAGCATTCGGGACGTTGGGCCGACGTGGAGCGTTCGTGCGACGCGATTCTCGCGTCGTCCACGATCGCCGCGGACGAGACGCGCGCGCTGCACGTGCGGCTGCGCCGCCTGCAAGCCAGGGTGCGCCTCGGCCAGGGCGCCGGCGATACCGCCGCGGAATGTCGCGCGCTGCTCGTGGTGGCCGAGCGCGTCGGGGCGCTCTCCAACATCGTGCAGGCAAGATCCCTTCTCGTCCAGATTCTCGGACGGGCAGGAGAGCTGGAGCAGGCGACGCGCATCGCCGAGGAATCACTCCGCATTGCCGAAGCCGCGGGGGACGACGCGCTCTATGACGAGGCGCTGCATCGTCTCGCGGTCACACTGTTCGAGTCACGCCTCGACGACGCCATCGCGCATCTCCTGCGGCTCATCGAGCGTGCGCGCCTGCGCGGCGACAAGGTCATGGTGGCGCGCGCCTTCCTGACGCTCGGCGTCGCGCGCATGCGTTCGAGCGACGACCCGGCCGCTGGCGAGGCGTTCCACTCCTCGCTCGTGACGGCGCGTGAGGCAGGTGCGCTGGACTTCGCCGCGACGGCATCGATGAACCTCGGCGTCATCGGGCTGCGCGGCGGCGACCTCGCCTCGGCGCGCGACGCGCTCACGGACGCGCTCCGTCTGTACACCACGTTGCGGAACAACACCAACCGCACGGCGGCCTTGTACAATCTCGCGAATCTCGAGCGCGAGCGCGGTGACGCGGAGATCGCGCTGTCGCTCTACAAGGAGACGGCAGCGCTGGCGAATCAGCTCGGTGCGGAAGACATCGCCATCGGCGCGTACGCCGGCGGTGGACTGGCGGCGCTCAAGCTCGGTGATACGTCCACCGCGCAGGGATCGCTCGACTCAGCCTACGAGGCGCTCGGCCAGCGTCACGATTGGTGG
This sequence comes from Gemmatimonadetes bacterium 2013_60CM_65_52, assembly GCA_002215645.1. GTDB lineage: Bacteria > Gemmatimonadota > Gemmatimonadetes > Gemmatimonadales > Gemmatimonadaceae > AG11. The sequence goes on from NGFI01000002.1 coordinate 232,566, forward strand.
TTCCAGGGGCGCGAGCTGTTCGAGTCGTTGGTGATTCGCATGCATGCGAGCCGCGGTGAGTACAACGACGCCGTGCGGCGGTTTCACGCCGCCATCGAGCGGCTCGAGGCCATCGACGTGTACGCGGCCGCGTGGCTTGCGGGCGACTGCGCCGCCGACGTCGCCCAGCATGACGACAGCCTGTGGTCCACCATCGAGCGCCTTGGCGCGCATCCCACGGTGCAGCAGTTCATGCTGCTCTCGGCGCGATTTACCGCGTTGCGCGATATGTCAGAGCGCCTTGGCTCCGCCCATATGCGAACTGGCGACGGTACGGCACTTGGACTGTAGGACGGTAGGTCGGTAACGGCGGGTTCCCGTCTTCCGACCTACCGACCTACCGACCTACCGACCTACGGCCTCGCCGGCGCCGCGCCTTTGGGCGCCTGCATCGGCTGCGGCGCGCCTGGCAGCGGCACCGCCGACTTCGGCTGTCCGGCCGTGCGCGACGAATCAGCCTGCGCACGGAGCTGTGTAGCGCGCTCCACCGCGCGATCGATGCCCGCCGCGTTGACCTTGGCTTCGTACTTGTTCAGCAGGACGATCACGAGGGGCACAGGAATGGGAAGCGGCTGCGCCTGTCCATTCATCACGCGGTCCATGTAGGCCTCGACGCGTGCGGCCGCGAGGCGCTCGCGCGCATCGGGCGTCTTCGCGGAATCAACGAGCGACTTGGGGTCGACTCCCAGAGCGGTCCAGCTCTGCGCGACGGCCTGCGCGAAATCGGTGTGGAGCTGATTGATCTCCTCGGGCTTCACCACGACCTTCGCGCTGTCGGCGCGCCGGAGCAGGACGTCGCGCTGCGCCATGTTCGTCGCGTAGATGCCGACGAGCGAATCGGGCGCGGACTGGATCTGCTGCATCAGGCGGCCGCTCTGCGGCGACGCGGCCATGACGAGGGCGAGTCGGCCCGCCGTGAGCGTGCCTCCATTGTACGTCGCGATGACGTGGGTATCTCCACGCTTCGCGAGAGGATCCTTGGCGATCTCCTTCACCGAGGTCGCCGCGTCCTTGGCGAGGGTGATCTTCGCGTTGGCCTGCATCTGCGCGATGTAGGTGCTCTCCGCCACCTGGCGGCTGCGTCCACTCGCCTGCACCAGAAACTCCGGCTTCGCGCGCGTCCAGGTGTTTCGCTGGATGATGTGATAGCCGAACTGCGTTTCGACCAGCGGAGAGATCTCGCCCGGCTTGAGCTTCGCCAGCGCGTCGGAGAACGGCTTGACCATCATCCCGCGCGGAAACACGCCCAGGTCGCCGCCCTTCTGGGCCGAGGCGTCCTTGCTGTACTTCTTCGCCATGTCGGCGAAGTTGGCGTCGGTCACCTGCGGCCGCACCGCGGCGGCCGCCTTGCGCACGGAATCCTTCGCGGCCGGCGTCGCATTGTCGGGGAACTTGAAGAGGATGTGTCGCGCGGAGTACAGGTCGCCCGCACCGGAGGTGTACGCCGTCTCGGACCCCGAATCCACCGGCATCTTCGTGGCGACCTGCTCCATGAACCGCTGGAGGCGCGTGTTCTCGAGCATCGCCGCGGTCGCCGAATCGATCGCCTTCGGATCGTTCAGCGAATCGTTGCGGCCGGCAGCCAGACCGAGGAGCTGGTAGGGGATCCAGAGGTCGCGCGCCACCAGCGTTGCGACCTCACGGTTGACCGGAAGCCCGATCTTCGATTTGCCGATGAGGTCCCCCAGCCGGACGACGGACAGCTCCTGCGAGCCCGCCTTCGCGGCGACGTCGACATGCGCGGTGAATGCCTGACTGAGGCCTTCGCAGGCCGCGAGCGTCGAGCCACTGAGAGCGAGCACGAGAAGCGAAGCGTGTTTCATGAGAGAACGTCGGGAAGATGAGCGGGGTCAGACGACCGCGCGCAGAGCGCGCACGAGCCCGTCGAGGAGCGGGGAGCCCCCGAGCCGAGTGAGCTTGAGTGAAAGGGGGTGCGCGCGGCGCACCTCTGCCTGAAACTGTACCTCGTGGAACGCCGCGGAGAGTCCCTTCATGCGCGGGACCGCAGAATCCCTAAAGGTAATACGGGCTTCGTCGCCACGCACCAGGATGCCCTCGATGCCCAGGAGCCCGCCCAGAATGCGAAGCAGGCCCATGGCGAGCATGGCCTCGGCGGGTGGCGGCATCACGCCAAAACGGTCGCGCATCTCGGCGCGGAGCGCCTGGATTTCCTCGGGCGTCTCGAAGCGCGCCAGCCGCTTGTAGACGTCCAGCTTTGCTTCCTGCGACTCGATGTAGTCGTCCGGAATGTGGGCCGGAATGTCCATGGACACGTCCGCCGGCCGCGGAGCAGGCGCGCTGTCGCCGCGCATGAGGCGCTCCACGGTTTCGTCCAGCATGCGGAGATACAGGTCGAACCCAACGGCATGGACGTACCCGGTCTGTTCCGCGCCAAGCAGGTTGCCTGCGCCGCGCATCTCCATGTCCTTGAGCGCGATCTTGTAGCCCGCGCCAAGCTCCGTGTGGTGCTCGAGTACCTGGAGGCGACGCTCGGCATCCGGATCCACCGAGTCCGGCACGAGGAGATAGCAGTAGGCGCGCCGGTGCGAGCGCCCCACGCGGCCGCGGAGCTGATAGAGTTGTGCAAGGCCCAGGTGGTCGGCGCGATTGACGAACATCGTGTTCGCGTTCGGCACGTCGAGGCCGCTCTCGACGATGAGCGTGGAGACGAGGACGTCGATGTCGCCGTTGACGAAGCGGTGCATGATGTCCTCGAGCTGCCGCTCCTTCATCTGTCCATGCGCAACCGCTACGCGAGCTCGTGGCACGATGCGCCGGATCATGTCCGCGTGCGCCACGATGGTCTCGATGCGATTGTGGACGAAGAACACCTGCCCACCGCGATCGAGCTCGCGCGCGATGCCTTCCTCGAGGAGCCCGTCGTCCATCGGCTCGACGAACGTGAGGACTGGTGACCGGTCGCGCGGCGGCGTCTGCATCAGCGTCATGTCGCGAAGGCCCGCGAGCGACAGATGCAGCGTGCGCGGAATCGGTGTCGCGGTGAGCGTGAGGACGTCCGTCTCGAGCTTCAGTTGCTTGAGGCGCTCCTTGTGCTTCACGCCGAACCGATGCTCCTCGTCCACGATGATGATGCCCAGCTCGTTGAACTTCACGTCGGCGCTGAGCAGCCGGTGAGTGCCAATGACGACGTCGATCTTCTTCTCCGCCAGTGCGGCGAGCGATTCGGTCTGCTCCTTTGCGGTCTGAAAGCGACTCAACACCGCGATGCGTACGGGAAAGTCGGCGAGCCGCTCGGTGAACGTTCTCGCGTGCTGGTCGGCCAGAATGGTCGTGGGCACGAGCACCGCCACCTGCCGGCCACTCTGCACCGCCTTGAACGCCGCGCGCACCGCAATCTCCGTCTTGCCGTATCCGACGTCGCCGACGAGCAGGCGGTCCATGGGACGCACGCTCTCCATGTCCTGCTTTACGTCGGTCGTGGCCTTGCGCTGATCGGGCGTGTCCTCGAAGAGGAAGCTGCTCTCGAGCTGTCGTTGCCACGCGGTATCCGGAACGTGCGGCGGCCGCGACGCCACCTTGCGGCGCGCATAGAGATCGAGGAGCTCGAGCGTCATCTCCTGAATGGCCGCGCGCGTGCGGTCGCGCTGCTGCGCCCACCGCTTTCCGCCAAGCCTGTGCAAGCGAGGTGGAGGAGCGTCCTCGCTGACGTCGTCGGCGGAACGGTAACGCTCGAGCTGGTCGATACGGTACAACGGCACGTTGAGCCGGTCGCCGCCCTCGTACTCGACGACCGCGACCTCGACGGTGCTCTGGCCGACGAAGATCGTCTCGATGCCGCGATAGATGCCGACGCCGTGCTCCAGATGGACGACGATGTCGCCCGGTTTGAGCGCGAGAGAGTCCCGGCTTCCGCTGACGTAACGCCGACTGCGCCGGACACGACGCTCGCGACGAAAGATTTCATGGTCGGTGAGAATGCGCAGGCCGGCATCGCGATCGCCGGCGGGAACGAGCCACCCTCCGCCCAGCGCACCGACGACGAGCGCGGCAGGCGAGAGGTCGCGCACGCCTTCATTGAGCAGCTCGTCCAGGCGCTCGCATTGTCCTTCGTTGTCGCAGAGGATGACCGTGGGAAGTCCGTCACGCACCAGCCGACGCAGGCGCTTGATGTCGCGGTCGATGGGCTCCGGAGATCGCAGCGGGAACGTGACGTCGGCCTCTTCCGCCGTCGGATCCACGAGACGGATCCGCCCCAGAGACGCCAGCGTCGCCGTGGCCTTCTCAGGTGAATCGAACAACACGTCGCGCGCTTCGACGTCCTCGCCGCGCCGCCGAGCGAGATCGAGGTGGTGTGCGGCTTCGTCCCACGTGCGGCGCAGCTCGGGGACGACGTGCGTACCTGTCGGGTAGACGAGCAGCGTATCGGGAGGGAAGAGCGCGGACACGGAAAGGCGCTCGCCGACCGGCGTCTCCTCGCTGACGTGATCGGCCACCGGCAACACCACCGCGAGATCGACCTCGCGCGTGGACCGCTGCGACGTGAGGTCGAAGTGGCGCAGGTCCACGACCTCGTCGCCCCAGAACTCCAGGCGCACGGGATCGCTCATGCCAAACGAGTAGACGTCGAGAATGCCGCCGCGCAAAGAGAATTGCGCGACGTCCTCGACCATGGGTACACGCTCGAAGCCAATGCGCTCGAGATGTTCGACGAGGTCCTTCGGGCGACGGACGTCGCCCTTTCGCATCTCGATGCGGAGGTCCGCGAGCGAACCGGGAAGTCGCGTGCGCTCCAGCAGCGCACGTGGAGTCGTGAGCAAGACGCGAATCTCACCGCGCCCGAGGCGCTCGAGCGTTTCGACGCGTTCACCAGCGACCTCGACGTGCGGCTCCGCTTCGCCGAAGCCTTCACGTGGCGGATAAAGCGCTACGGGCGCCTCGTCGAGCAGCGTGTGCAGATCGGCCAGCATTCGTTCAGCGAGCGGCACACCGTCGGCCACCACGACGAGAAAGCGCGTGGGCAGACGCCTCGTGAGCGCGGCGATGAATGCCGCGTCCGAGGAACCTGGCAGTCCTGCCACGCGAAGCTCATGCGACGGAACGGGGAGTGTATTGAACACGCGCGCGAAAGCCGGCAGGCGTTCGATCGCGTCGAGCAGACTCGGAAGTGACACTACGCGGCAGTGATGCGGGGTGAACGGAGGGCTGCGGTCTCAGCGGCGAGAAGCAGCAATGCGATGATGAGCAAGGGCCCGAGCGCGGGCCGCGACGTACCGGAGGACCAAGCCTGTCTCACCCAGCGCGCTTGATCGCTTGTCGCCATGCCGGTGCGGCCGGCCAGGCGGGCGCCGAGGCGCTCGGCGGACTCGCGCGCGAGCACCGACTCGTTCGCCGGCGAATTCACGACGAGCGCGCCGATCCGGCGCGAGCCTCGGCGAACGAACCATACGCCACGTTCAGCCGGCGCCGCGATGCGTTCGCCGGTCACTGCGCGAATCCCGCCGGATGCATTCTCAATGGCATCCGCACCGGCTGGCAGCCTGACGATGGCGCCGGGCCGCGCGACGACGGGCACCGAGACGTCTGCGCCAGGTGCGCCGAGTCGCAGGGCAAGGACGTCGGCAAGCCAGGGCACGAAGCTCGCGCGCACCGGAAAGCTGGTCGCGGACGGATCGAGCGCGGATGCGGTGAGCACGTAGCCCGGGCCGGCGACGATCCACGGCTCACCTCCCGCGGTGGCGAGCGTGTCGGATGATGCCGTGCCCGCGCGCGTCAGACGAAGTCGCGTGCTCACCTCGACACCCTCCATCCGGTCGCCTCGCGCGATGTTCAGCGATTTGTCGGCGAGACCAAAACGCCACGGGACGCCGAGCTTGGCGAGCGATCTGTTAGCCGCGCCAAGACGCACTGGGTCGGTGGGCGGCAGCAGCAATGCTGGAAGCGACGACGCTGCATCGGCGGACACGATCGCAACATCGCCCCCTCTGGCCGCGCGCCCGTCCGCGATGAGCGAGCCGACGGCGGCGGCCACGAATGTTCCCGCAGACGCATCGACCGTTACCGCCGGCGGCGCTCCAATCCACACGGCGGCCCATCGAACATCGTCGGCGGCATAGTCATCGGGCTCGAGCTCGATGCGCAGCGCCTGCCATCCGCGCTCCGGTGGCGCGACGTGCACCTGGAGCGGCTCGCCGCGCGCCGCCGTCCCGCGCGCGATCGTGCGGGATCCGATGACGAATCGATAACCCACCGAGTCGGCGGCATCAACGCGCGCCGTGATGGTACCGCGAGGTGTCCACCGCACGGGCTCCGCGTCGAGCGACAGAACCGCGCGATTCCGCGGCGGCGCTCCGCCCGGTACGTAAACGGCGGCCGCAACGTCGGCGCGCGCCGTGAACCGCCAAGCGGTCGCCTGCCCGTCAGTCGCCACCGCGACCATTCGCGACGGAAGCGCACTGCCCTTTACCGCCGCAGCCGCGCGACGAAAGGCCAGTGGGAGATCGCCGGCGTCCTCGGACGGAGTGATTCGCGCCACTTCCGCGAGGAGCACATCGCTCGATCCGCCGCGAACGCGCCCATCCGCCGTGACGAGCCACAGCCGATCGCCCGGCGTGGCCGCCCGCAACAGCTTGCGCGCGGCAGCGCGCAGGTGCGAGAAGACAGGCGTTCCGCCCGCGACCGCCGTGGTGGACAGTGAGTTGTCGAGCACAACGGCGAGCGCGCTTGGGCCATGGCCGACACCGAGCGATGGCACGAAGGGGCGCGCCGCCGCCAGCGCCAGCGCGAGCACGAGCAGCACGCGCAACAGCATGAGCAGAAGATTCCGGAGACGCAGGGAGCGGCTGTGCTCACGCTCGGCGCGCGCGAGATATCTCGCCGCCGGGAAGTCCACACGGGTTGCAATGCGCTTGCGCAACAGGTGCAGCAGCAGCGGAACTGCGGCAGCCGCGCCCAACAGCAAGTAAAAGGGAGCGAGGAAGCTCACGGCCGCTGGCGCGCGTCGAGTGCTCGTCGCAGCGGCACGGCATAAGGCTGATCCGTGACGACCAACTCATATGATGCGCCCATCGCGGACAACGCCTGCCGCCATTCCGCAATCACTTCGGTAACCGTGTCGCCGTACGCAGTGCGTACGTCCGCGGAGGATGCCGGTACCGACAGCAATGATTCGGGATCGGTGAAGTTCGCTTCGCCGGCGAGCTGGAATTCGCGCTCCGCCGGGTCCATGACGTGCAGTACGACGACGTCGTGGCCGGCCGCGCGCAGGCCGCGCAGCGCGGCGAGCACCGGCCCTTCGTCCACGAGCAGATCGCTGACGAGCACCATCATGCCGCGCCGCGTGACGAGCCGCGCCGCCTGCGACAATGCGGTTGCCAGGTCGGAGGCCCTTCCGCCACCGGGGTCGGCGAGCGCGGCAACGATGCGCCGCCACTGCGTGGTTCGCGCGCGCGGCGGCACGCTGGTGCGCACCGCGTCGTCGAAGCGAATGAGTCCCACCGCATCGCGCTGCCGCAACAATAGGAGGGCGAGCGCCGCCACGAGCTGCTCGGCGTAGCCGCGCTTGGTGATCAGCGTCGGCGCCGAGCGCCACGCCATGGAGCGGCTGACGTCGAGGACGAGCGTTGCGCGAAGGTTCGTCTCCTCCTCGTACTGCTTCACGACCCACCGGTCGGAGCGCGCCGCGATCTTCCAATCGACGAAGCGCAGGTCGTCCCCAGGCTGATAGGGACGAAAATCGGCGAACTCCACCGAGAACCCCTTGCGAGGTGACCGGTGCAGTCCGCTGAGGAAGCCATCGACGATCCATCGGGCGACGACTTCTATGTGGCCGAGCGACGCAAGAGCGGCCGGGTCGAGCAGATCAGCGCGGAGCGACGACTCCATTGGTACGGGTGAAGGTAATGAGTGGACAGCGGAGACCGAATGACCCGGGCGTCCGGTCCGCCATCTATATTGAAAGGCTACCTTCGTACAGGCCTTGCTCCGTGAAGCTCGACCACATCCGCAATTTCTGCATCGTCGCACATATCGACCACGGGAAGTCCACGCTGGCCGACCGGCTCATCGAGGAGACCGGGATGCTGCAGAAGCGGGAGATGAAGGCGCAGGTCCTCGATACGCTCGACCTGGAGCGCGAGCGCGGCATCACGATCAAGTTGAACGCCGTGCGCATGTCGTATAAGGCGCGGAACGGCCAGGAGTACGAGCTCAACCTCATCGATACGCCCGGACACGTCGATTTCACGTACGAGGTTTCGCGGTCGCTGGCGGCCTGTGAAGGCGCCATCCTCGTCGTCGATGCATCCCAGGGCATTCAGGCGCAGACGCTCTCGAATCTGTTCCTCGCGCTCGACGCGGGCCTCGAGATCATTCCGATCCTGAACAAGATCGATCTGCCCGGCGCGGAGCCCGAGCGCCGCAAGCAGGAGTTGCACGATCTGCTCGGAGCGGATCCGGACGACATCCTGCTCGTGAGCGCAAAGGAAGGCATCGGCATTCCGGAGCTGCTCGAAAAGGTCGTGGAACGGGTGCCGGCGCCTCGGGGCGACGAAAATGCCCCGCTGCGCGCGCTCATCTACGACTCGTATTACGACAAGTACAGAGGCGCCATTCCGTCCGTGCGCGTCGTGGACGGCGTCATCCGCAAGGGCACGCACATCACCTTTGGTGTCAGCGAGGCCGTCTACGAAGTCGGCGAAGTCGGGTACAACCAGCTCCGCCAGGTGCCCACCGACCAACTCGGCCCGGGAGAAGTCGGCTACGTCGTCGCCAGCGTCCGGTCAGTGAGCGAGACGCGGGCGGGCGACACGATCTTCGACGCGGACAATCACGCCGCAGAGCCGCTGCCCGGATACCAGGCTGTGCGCTCGTTCGTGTTCGCGGGCCTCTATCCGACGGACACGCAGCAGTACGAGACCCTCCGCGACGCGCTCGAGAAGCTGAAGTTGAACGACGCGTCGCTCAACTATGAGCCCGAAACGTCCACGGCGCTCGGCTTCGGCTTCCGCGCCGGTTTTCTCGGCCTGTTGCACATGGAGATCGTGCAGGAGCGCCTCGAGCGCGAGTTCGATCTGGACCTCGTCACCACGGTGCCGAGCGTCGAGTACAAGGTGTACCGGACGGACGGGACGATGGAGCTCATCGAGAATCCGTCACTCATGCCGAACACCGCGGTCATCGACTACGTCGAGGAGCCGTACGTGAAGGCACGCATCATGGCTCCCGCCGAGTACATCGGGCCGATCATGACGCTCGGTACGGAACGGCGTGGCGTCTACAAGAACATGACCTACCTCGACACGGCGCGCGTCGAGTTCGACTGGGAGTTTCCGCTCGCGGAGATCATCCTCGACTTCTTCGATCGCCTGAAGACGATCAGCCGCGGCTATGCGTCGCTCGACTACGAGATGCTCGAGTATCGCCGGAGCGATCTCGTGCGGCTGGACATGATGATCAACGGCGATCCCATCGACGCCTTCAGCGTGATCATCCACGAGGACAAGGCGTACGAATGGGGGCGCAAGATTGCCGACAAGCTCAAGGAGCTCATCCCGAGGCAACTCTTCGAGGTGGCCATTCAGGCCGCGATCGGGACCAAGGTGATCGCGCGCACGACGGTGAAGGCGCTGCGCAAGGACGTGCTCGCGAAGTGCTACGGCGGCGACATCACGCGAAAGCGCAAGCTCCTGGAGAAGCAGAAGGAAGGCAAGAAGCGGATGAAGAACGTGGGATCTGTCGAGATTCCGCAGGAGGCCTTCCTCGCCGTCCTCCAGGTGGATTAGCTCCGCAAGGCTGCGTGCCGTCGTCGCTCGTCATCCAGACGTCGTTTCTCGGAGACGTCGTCCTCACGACGCCACTGCTCGTGCAGCTTGCGCGTCGCGGACCGGTGGACGTGGTGACTACTCCGGAGTCCGCGCCGTTGCTCGCGAATCATCCGGCGGTCCGCGCGCTCATCGTCTACGACAAGCGCGGTGCCGACGGCGGCTTGGGAGGCTTTGTCCGCATCGCGCGGGCACTGCGTCGCGAGCGGTACGACGCCGCCTTTCTCGCGCAGGGGTCGCTGCGCAGTGGCGCGCTGGCATTCGTCGCGGGCATTCCGTCGCGATTCGGGTTCCGTACGTCGGCGGGACGGTGGTTCTACACGAAGCGCGTGGATTACCGCGAGGATCTGCACCATGCCGCGCGGCTGCTCATGCTCGCACGTCCAAACGGGCGCGAGCCAGCCGCTGAGGAGCTGCAACCTTCCCTGTTCCCCGGTGAGGCAGAGCGTCGTCGCGTCGATACGCTGCTCGGCGGAACTGGGGAACCGTTCATCGCGCTCGCGCCGGGAAGCGTGTGGGCCACCAAACGATGGCCGTATTATGCGGAGCTCGCGGCCCTGTTGCGGCCGCACGCGAGGATTGTCGTCGTCGGAGGTGGCGGCGATGCGACCCTGGGCGAAGCTATTTCGGCGGCCGTCCCCGACGCTGTCGATACGACGGGCCAGCTTTCCCTGCTCGCCTCGGCGGAGCTCATCGCGCGCGCCTCGGTGCTGGTGACGAACGACTCGGCGCCGCAGCATCTCGCGTCGGCCATGGCTACGCCGACGGTGTCCATCTTCGGACCCACCGTGCCCGAATTCGGTTTTGGGCCGTTGTCGCCGGCGTCCATCGTCGTCGGAAAATCCGATCTCGCCTGCCGCCCGTGTGACCGCCATGGCCCCGCGCGTTGCCCGCTCGGACATCATCACTGCATGCGTCACGTGTCGGCCCGTGAGGTGGCGGACGCCGTGCTCGCGCTTTCGGCTGGCCGGTAGCGCAGCCTCCCCTCTCTTCCTACGTTCACCCCCATGAGCGCAGATCGAACGCAATACATCGTCGGTGTGGACCTCGGCGGGACGAACATCGTTGCCGGCGCACTGACGGCCGACGGCTCGCGCCAGTTCGCGATGCGCAGCATCCCGACCAACCCCGGGGTGGGCGACGAAGGCGTCGTGGACCGGATCGTCGGCCTCGTGCAAAGTGTCATTCTCGACACCATCGAACAGGCGAATGCGACGCATCGCGATTTCATCGGCATCGGTGTCGGCGCACCGGGCCCGTTGGACCGTGAGCGAGGCATCGTCGTCATCGCACCGAATCTCGGCTGGAAGAATTTTCCGCTGCGCGATCGCATTCATGACCGGCTCAATCTTCCGACGACGCTCGACAACGACGCGAATTGCGCCACGTTCGGTGAATGGTGGCACGGTGCGGCGCGCGGTGGCCGCGACGTGGTGGGCCTCACGATCGGAACGGGCATCGGCGGCGGGTTGATCCTGAACGGCACCTTGTTCCACGGTGCATCCGACGTCGCCGGCGAAGTGGGTCACACGACCATCGATCTCAACGGCCGCCACTGCAAGTGTGGCAATTACGGCTGTCTCGAGGCGTACGCGTCGGCGCCCGCCATCGCCATTCGCGCTCGCGAAGTGCTGGTCCGCGAGGAGGGAGAGTCCAGCATCCCCTCGATGGTGAACGGGGACTTCGATGCGATCACCGCGCAGATCGTGTACGATGCCGCAAAGGACGGCGATCCGGTGGCCAACGAGATCGTGCGCGACACGGCACGCTATCTCGGCGTCGGTGTTGCCAATCTGCTCAACATCTTCAATCCCGACATCGTCGTGATCGCGGGTGGTGTCACCGCCGCCGGCGATGCGTTGTTCGTTCCGCTGCGTGCCGAAGTGCGCCGGCGCGCGTTCCGTCCCGCGGTGCAGGCCGTACGCATCGTCGCGGGTGAGCTGTCCGGCACGGCGGGCGTCGTGGGCGCGGTCGCGAGCTTCAAGCAGCAACATCTGGGCGGAGTGTGATCCTGCGTGCGGGCATCGGCGCGGCACGACATGGGGCGCCGCGCAAGAAGCGTGTCGGCGTCATCGGCACGTTCGTGTGGGACGTGATCCACGGCCGCGACGCGCGCGCCGTTCCCGTCGAGGAATGGGGCGGCATTACGTACACACTCGCCGGCCTCGACGCCGCGCTCACCGACGAGTGGGAGATCGTTCCCATCATGAAGGTCGGGCACGACCTGTCCGCGCGCGCCACGCAGTTCGTGCGGTCATTGCGCCGCATTGCGCCCGATGCGGCGCTCGTCGAGGTCCCGTATGCGGGCCACCGCGTGAACCTCTACTATCAGGACGACGAGCACCGCACGGAATTCCTTTCGGGCAACATCCCGGGCTGGAGCTGGGTCGGCCTCAAGCCGTTGCTCGACGACGCGCGGCTCGACGCGCTGTACATCAACTTCCTGAGCGGTTGGGAGTTGGACCTTCCAACGGCGCAGATGGTGCGGCATCACTTTGCCGGCCCCATACACGGCGACCTGCACATGAAGGTGATGGCGGTGCAGCCCGATGGCCGCCGGACACCTCAGGCGATTCCCAATGTGGCCGAGTGGTGCGGCTGCTTCGACTTCCTCCAGATGAACGAGGAGGAGATGGCGACGATCGCGCCGGATCCGATGAGTTTGTCCGCGACGGCGATGGCGGCCGGCGTTTCCTGCCTGTTGGTGACGTTGGGAAAGCGCGGTGCGATCTATGTGGTTTCACCGGGCTTCGAAACGATATGTGATCTTCCCCCTCGCACGGGATTGATCACGGGACCCCGCGGAGCGACGGGTGAGCTCGGTGCGGTGCGCACGGGTTTGGTGCCCGCGGTGCATGTGGACGACTCGGGCGACCCGACCGGCTGTGGCGACGTTTACGGCGCGACCTATTTCTCTCGGATGGTTGTTGGTGATAAGTTAGCGGACGCGATGAACGCGGCCGCTCGGGCCGCGGCCCGGAACGTCGGACACCGGGGCGCCACCGGACTCGCGAATCACCTGCGCGGAGAACTCAGCCTCACGTGACCAGCGTCATCACCGTGCCCCAATCGCTTGATGACCGGACCTTCGAGCAAGTGGTGGAGCAACTCGCGGCGGTTCCTGCCGACGCGAAGGTGCTCGTGGACGCCAGGCATACGCGGTGGTCGTCGCCCTACGGCCTTACCGCCCTGCTGACGCTCGGGCAATCACGCGCGGAGAAGGCTGGCTTTGCGGTGCCGGAGGCCGAGGAGACCGCCTCGTACTGGGCGCGTGCCGGTTTCTTTCGCCATGCCGAGGAGTTGTTCGAGCTTTCCGGCTCGGTGCCCAAGGCAAAGAGCGGCGAGTCCAGCGTGTTGCTCGAGGTGACGTCCGTGGCGAATAGCGACGACGTGCACACGGTCGTCGGCCGCATCCAGCAAAAGGCGCAGAAGATGCTGGCGACGGAGCTGCACATCGAGTCGCGCGCGACGGTCGGGTTCGCGATGACGCTCTCGGAGATCTGTCAGAACATCGTGGAGCACGCGGGGCGCGGCGGCTGGGTTGCCGTGCAGGCATATACGTATCGACAGCGGCCGCCACATCGGCGTTTGATCGTCATCGCGGTATGCGACGCCGGGCTCGGGTTTCGCCAGTCGCTCGAGAGTCTGCCGGGCCGCGTGCGCGACGAACGGTGGGACGACGCCGCCGCGCTCGAGGAAGCCGTGATCCGCGGCGGAAGCCGTTTTCGTGATCCAGGTCGCGGTCAGGGGCTGGCCGGCGTAAGAAAATATATCGGGCGCTGGGACGGGAAGCTGACGGTCCGCAGCGGCACTGCAAGAATTGCCATCGTGCCGAGTTGGGACGAAGACGTTCCGCTCGAGGAGAAGCTGGCTCCGTTTCCAGGAGCGCAGGTTCAGGTCATCATTCCCGAGCGGGTCTCCGGGAGCCCGCGCTGATGAATCACATCGACGTGAGCACCGTGCTCCGACAGACGCTGTCGTGCGAGCTCTACTCCAATCTCGTCACGCGCCCCACGGGAGCCGCCGTGCGGACGCAGATCGAGGCACTCGTGGCGGATACACTCGACCATTCGCTGACGGTCATCGACTTCTCGCACGTCGGCATGATCGATTTCTCCTGCGCGGATGAAGTCGTCGCCAAGCTCCTGCTGCAGTACGTGGCAGAGGACCCCGACGCGCGCGAGGCGTACTTCCTGTTCCGAGGCGTGACCGACGATCACTGGGACGCCATCGAGACGGTGCTCGAGCGTCACAGTCTCGCGCTCGTGCTGGAGACCGACGACGGCGCGCACGTCATGGGACAGGTGAACGATGGTGAGCGCATGGCCTGGGAGAAGGTGTACGAGCTGGGACGTGCCGTGCCTGCCGACATCGCCATCGCGCTCGGCGCGGGAACCTCGGAGGCGGAGCGGGTCCTCGAGATCCTGCACCGCCGGCGGCTCGTCATGCGGCTCGACGATGGTTACGTCGCCGTCGGCGGCCTCGGCGAGACGGATGCCTGACGACAGTCGCAATCGGATGCTCCGGGTCGCGTCGTTCGTTGGAACGCGCGTCGCGGACTCCGAGCGCGGCCCGCAGGTGCGCCTGAATCCCGACGACGCGCGCGCGCGGTTGCTCGTGGACGGAGAGCTTGCGTGGGTGCAGGGTCCGCGGCGCCAGGAGCTCGCCACGGTCGTCATCGACCTGACGATGAAGCGCGGCGACATCGGCCTGCGCGACGTGGCGGGCGCCGCGCCCTCGGAGCTCGTGCGCGTCGTGAAGCCCGACCTGGATTCGCATACGCGCCGCGGCTTGTTCGCCTGAGTCCGCGCCCTTCCGAGAGTCCCAGTGGCCGCTCCGCGACGTCCGCGCCAACACAGCTTGCCGACGCAGGTCCTCCATGCGGGCGAGGAGCCGCACGACACCGATGCTCCCGTCGTCACGCCGCTGTATCAGAGCGTCAACTTCATCTCCGAGATTGGGCGGAGTGACTCCGTCCGTTACCCGCGGTACGGCAACACGCCCAACGCGGAGATCGTGCAAAAGCGTCTCGCCGCACTCGAAAAGGCGGAGAGCGGCCTCCTGCTCGCGAGCGGCATGGGCGCGACCGCGTGCGCGATGCTCGCGCTGCTCCGCCCTGGCGATCATCTGCTCGCCTGCCGCTGGATCTACGGCGGCACGCGGCGGCTGCTGACGGAAGAATTCGCATCGCTCGGCATCGACGTCACGCTCGTGGATCCGGAGGAGCCGCGCGCGTGGCGGCGCCGCTTGCGCAAGGAGACACGCGCCATCTTCCTCGAGTCGCCGGTCAATCCCACCTGCCGCGTGATCGATCTGCGGCCGGTGAGCTATGTGACGCAGGAAAACGGCATCGCGCTCGTCGTGGACTCGACGTTCGCCAGCCCGGTGAACTTCCGTCCGCTGGAGCACGGCGCCGACGTCGTCATTCACTCGGCGACGAAGTTCCTTAATGGTCACCATGACGTCGTTGGCGGTGCAGTCCTCGGTACGGCTCCCTACATCGAAGAGGTGCGCCAGAAGATGATCATGTGGGGCCAGGCGCCCGACCCCTTCGCGTGCTGGCTGCTCGAGCGCGGTCTGAAGACGCTCGACGTTCGGGTGCAACGGCAGAACCACAACGCAATGCGGATCGCGAAATGGTGCGCCGAGCGCCGCGAGGTGCGAGCGGTGAGCTATCCCGGGCTGCCCGATCATCCTGACCACGAGATCGCTCAGGCTCACTTGAGCGGATTCGGGGGGATGCTTGGCATCGAGCTGACAGGGGGCGGACGCGGGGCCGACCGCTTCATCCGCAAGCTGCGGCTCATCCGCCATGCCCCCAGCCTCGGAGGGGTCGATTCCCTCGTGAGCGAGCCGCGGCACTCCTCTCACACCGATCTCGCGGCCGATGAGCGCGCCAAGCTCGGCATTCCCGATGGATTCCTCCGCCTCAGCATTGGTCTTGAAGATGCGGACGATCTCATCGCGGATATCGAGCAGGCTCTGCACTGATGGCCCAGATCATACTTCCTGATAGCCTCGCGGAACGCGAGCGACGCCGGATCGAGCGACGCCAGAACGCCGCCATCGCGGAGCTGACGCTCCCCGAGGTGCGTCGGATTCTCATCACGACGCTGCTCGGCGCCGCCGTCCTGTCGCTGTTCCTCTGGATGGTGAAGTCGGTGGTCATTGCCGCGGTGCTCGGCGTGATCATCGGCTTCTACCTGCGGCCATTGCATCTGTACCTCGTGGAGAAGACCGGGCGCCCCAGCCTTTCCGGGATCCTCACCTTGCTGGGGGTCCTCCTGCCCGTGATGGCCGTGCTCGTGTACAGCTACGAGGAGATGGCCGATGTGGTGGCGTATGCCAGCACGCATCAGGAGTTCATCGTGCGCAAGGTGGACGCCGCCATGCAGCGCATTCCATTCCTCGGCACGGCGCGCGCCGGCGACATGCTTGGACGCTCCGTTGCCGACGCGACGGCGTATGGCACGCGGCTGCCGCTTCTCATCCGCGCCGCCCTGAAAGACTTCACCATTTCGGCGACGATCTTTCTTTTCACCGCGTACTACATCCTGCTCGAGGCCGAATCGCTCGGAGCCTATTTCGCGAGCAAGATTCCGCCGCGGTACGAACGCCTGCGCCAGGCGCTCGAGGTGAACGTGCGCGGCGTGCTCTATGGAGCGATCTACTCCACGCTGCTCACCCAGACGCTCAAGTCGCTGATCATCCTGGCGATGAATCTGGCCTTCCGCGTCCCCTTGGCGGGCGCGCTCGCCGTCGTGTCGTTCATCATCGGCTTCTTCCCGATCGTGGGTTCGTGGAGCGTCTACGTGCCCGTCGCCATCTGGCTGGTGATCTTCCGTGACGCGGTGGGCTCGGCGCTCGCCATGATCGCGATCGGCACCATCGTCAACACGGTGTTCATTTCCACCTACCTGCGGCCAAAGATCGCGGCAGAGCGGTCCGGTGTGCTAAACTTCTACTGGATGCTCGTGGCCCTCATCACCGGCGTCTACACGTTCGGCCTCGCGGGCATCCTGCTCGGTCCCATCCTCATCGGTCTGCTGAAGGCCATCATCGACACGGTCACCGCGGGCTCCTCCTGGAAACTGCTCGAGAGCGCAGAGCCGGACATCGTCTCTTCGGCTGAATGATCCGTTTCTCGCACGTCACGAAAACCTATCCACGCACCGGAACGGCCGTCGACGACGTGTCGCTGCACGTGGCGCGGGGCGAGTTCGTGTTCTTCACGGGCCCGAGCGGCGCGGGCAAGACCACGCTGCTGAAGATGGTGTACCTCGACGAACGGCCGACGACTGGAGAGGTGCGCGTGAGCGGCACCAGCTCGCGCATCGCCCGCGGACGAGACGTGGCGACGCTGCGCCGCAAGCTCGGCATCGTGTTTCAGGACTTCCGCCTCCTCGAGAACCGCACGGCCGAACAGAACGTGGCCTTCGCGCTGGAGGTCACGGGCGCGTCCCCGTCGGCCATTCCATCCAAGGTGGCGCGAGTGCTCGCCGAGGTCGGTCTCGCCGGCAAGGGCACCGCGTATCCACCCGAGCTATCCGGCGGTGAGCAGCAGCGTGTCGCCATTGCACGCGCCCTCGTGAACGATCCATTCGTCCTCATCGCAGACGAGCCTACCGGCAATCTCGACGAGCGTGCCACGCGCGGCATCTTCCAACTGCTGCGCGAGATCAACGCCGGCGGCACGGCGGTCTTGATGGCCACGCACAACCTCGAGCTGATCAGGCGCCAGGAGTTTCGCACGGTGGAGATGGATCGCGGCGCCGTGGTCTTCGATTCGGCGGAGGGGTCCAACGGCCCCGCCGCGAAGGCGCCCTGATGCCCCGTACGCTGCGCGACGCGCTCATCACCTTCCAGCGCTCGCCGCTGCTCAGCGCATTGAGCATCGTCACCATCGCGTTCTCGCTGTTCGCCTTCGGGCTCTTCGGTCTCGTGGCATTGAACATCCGCGACGTGCTCAACCGGCTCGAGGAGCGTGTCGAGATCCGGGCATTCGTCGCGGAAGGAACAGAGCCGGAGGCCATGGCCGTGGCGGCCGGAGACGTGGCGCGGTATCCCGAAGTGCAGCGCGCGATGCTCGTCACGCAGGAGCAGGCGCTCGCCCGCGCGCAACGGGAGCTGGGTGAATTCCGCGACGTGTTCGAGGGCGCCACGCTGCCCGCGTCGATCGACGTACAGCTCAAGCCGGGCTTTCGCGACCCCGCCGCAGTGCGGCGCGTGGCGGCACGCATTCGGGCGTTCACGTTCATCGACGACGTTCGCTACGGCGAAGACTGGATAGAGAAGCTGTACGCGCTTCGCAACGTCGCCGGCGTCGCTGGCATCGCCCTCGGACTGACGTTCGCGTGCGTGTCCATGATCATCATCGGAACCACAATCCGGATGGCCGTCCTGGCGCGCGCACGAGAGATCGCGATCATGCGCCTCGTCGGCGCGACGGACGACTTCATCCGCCGCCCATTCCTCCTCGAGGGGATCATCAAGGGCGTGCTCGGCGGGCTCCTCGCGCTTCTCATGACGTATGTCGCACGCGCGCTCATCAACACCTACCTGATCCAGACCGTCTTCTTCGATCGTCGCGTCGCGCTCCTCGGCTTGCTCTTTGGCGCGATGCTGGGCTTCATGGGCAGTGCCATCTCGGTGGGGAGGCATCTACGCCGCGTGTAGCAGCGCTCGCGGCGTTGTACGTGGCCGCGTTGATCCTCGTGACGCCGCTGGGTGCTCAGTCTGCCGACGCGCGCCTTCGCGCCCAGCGCGACGAGCTCGAACGCATTCGTCATGAGCGCGCCGCGCTCGAGCAACGGATGGCCAACCTCCGCGGAAGCGTGCACGAGTTGAGCGAGGAGGTCGCGAATCTCGACCGCCAGCGTCGCGCGACCGAAGAGGTCCTGCGGACACTCGACCGTCAGCTCGCGGCCATTACCGCGGACGTCGCGGAGACGACCAATCGGATGGCGCTCGCCGAAGGGGATCTGACATATCGTCGCACGACGCTTCAGAAGCGGGTCGTCGACATTTACAAGCGCGGCCCGCTCTATTCCACCGAGGCGCTGTTCACCGCGCATTCCTTCGGCGAGCTCGTCGCGCGGTACAAATATCTCCACGAGATCGCCGCGTACGACCGCGCGGTCATGCGCCGCGTGGAAGCGCTGCGCGACGCCATCGCCCGCCAACGGACCGAGTTGATCAAGCTTCGCGACGCGGTGGAGGAGAACCGCAGCGACAAGCAGCGTGAAGAGGAGCGCCTCGCGCTGCTGACACGCATGCGCTCGACCAGCCTCCAGCAGGCGCAGCGCTCCACGAAGCAGGTCGAGGACCGCCTCTCCCGCATTCGCGCGTCAGAATCTCGATTGTCGGGCGTCATCGCGTCACTCGATGCCGAGCGTCGCCGCGCGGAGGGAGCGCGCCCGAATGCATCGCGCGCGCCGAGCACCCTCAGAACGACGGACCTGGGCCGGCTGGACTGGCCAGTGGACGGCGCATTCCTGTTTCGCTTCGGCCGCGTCATCAACCCGAACAACACGACCACGCGGTGGAACGGCGTCGGCATCTCGGCGCCCGTGGGAACAGCCGTCAGGTCCGTGGCGCCAGGCACCGTGGTGAGCGCCGCACCACTCGGCACCTACGGACTCACGGTGATTCTCGATCACGGCGGCGGCTACTTCTCCATCTACGCGTCGCTCAACACGGCTGCCGTGCGCAAGGGTGCCGTGGTGCGAAAGGGAGACGTCATCGGAACGGTCGGTGTCTCGGATCCCGACCTGGCGCCGCATCTGCACTTCGAGATTCGCACGCCGCCGGACGGACGCGCGGTGGACCCGGAGACCTGGTTGCGGGGAGCGCGCTAGGCATTGCTGCTCGGCGCACATGTGAGCGCGGCCGGCGGCGTGCCCAATGCACCGGCACGCGCCGAAGCCATCGGAGCAACGGCAATGCAGCTCTTCACCAAGATGGCGAGCCGCTGGGCCGAGCGTGATTGCGCCGACGATGAGCGCCTCGCGTTTCGTGCGAACCTCCAGGCAACCGGCGTGCAGGCCACCATGGCGCACGACTCCTACTTGATCAATCTCGCGTCTCCCGACGCGGTGTTACGCGCGCGCTCCATCGAGTCGTTCACGCGCGAGCTCCGTCGGTGCGCGGCGCTCGGACTCCAGTTCCTCGTCTCGCATCCGGGGAACTACATGGACGACCGTCCGTCCGGCATCGCGCGCAACGCGGACGCCATCAGCGAGTGTCTCGCGGCCGTACCGGACGCGCCGACACTCTGTCTCGAGACCACCGCGGGCTCCGGCACGGCCCTTGGCGCCACGTTCGAGGAGCTCGCCGAGATCATCGGTCGAGTAGACGTTGCCCTTCGCGCGCGCGTCGGCGTTTGCGTGGACACGTGCCACGTCTATTCCGCGGGCTACGATCTCGTGAACGACTTCGACGGTGTGATGGCGCGCTTCGCGGACACGCTCGGTCCGGAACGACTCTGCGTGATGCACCTCAACGACTCGAAGACGGCCTTCGGGTCGCGTCGCGATCGGCACGAGCTCATCGCGGAGGGATCGCTGGGTGAGACGCCGTTCCGCCGCGTCATGACTGACCAGCGACTCGCGAGCGTACCCAAGGTGATTGAAACGCCCAAACTCGATGACGCAACGGCGACCGATACACGAATGCTTGCTCGGTTGCGGAGCTACGCGACGTAGATACTCGTCCTGGCGGCCCCGCCCGCCTCAGGCGCTGACCACGGTTCGGGCACCCCGGGATGCTGGACCATAGCCGCGACTTCTGCCAGATTTCAGGATGCCCATTCAGGAAGCCGACACCCTCGCCAAGGTCGAAGTCCTCGCGGACCTCGAGCCCGTCGTTCACGAGCTCATGGAGCAACACGAGGCCAAGCGCGTGCTCTGGTTTCCGAGCGAGCTGCTGTCGCCCGAGCCGGATACGGACCCCGATCTGCATATCCGCCATCTTCGGAAGCGCGCGGAGGGCATCAGCCTGCCGGCTCGCGTCGCGCTGGCCCTCAACCTCCTCACCGAGGAGGGACTGCCGCATTTTCACCGCCTGCTGGCCACCTACCTAGGCGGCGACACGTTCTGGGCGCGCTGGACAAATCTTTGGACAGCGGAAGAGGATCGGCACGGCGCGGTGCTGCACGACTATGCGCGCGACAGCAGGATCCTCGACAATCCGGTGCTGGAGCGGATGCAGTTCGAGTACCTGAAGGCGGGGTTCGAGCCCTCGTGGGACAAGGACCCATATCGCGTGTTCGTGTACACCACGCTCCAGGAGCGGGCGACGCAGGTGAGCCACGCCAACACCGGCAAGCTCGCGGGCAGGACCGAGCCGATGATCGGCACCGTGCTCCAGAACGTCGCGAAGGAGGAGGCGCGGCACTACACGTTCTACCGCCGCATCTTCAAGGAAGTGCTCGTACGCGATCCGAACAACGCGCTCGTATCGGCCGCCGAGCTCATGCCCTCCATCGACATGCCGGGTGTGAACATGCCGCACTTTCGCGAGATGGCGGACGTCATCCGCCGCGCCGGCATCTACGGGCCGCGCGACTATCTCGCCATCGTGGAGGAGCAGATCAAGTTCTGGGCAATCGAGGCCATGGAGGGGCTCGACGAGATCGGCAAGCGCGCGCAGGAGAAGATTCTCAGCATCCCCAAACGGCTCGAGCGCGTAGCCGACGTGCTGGAGACGCGCAGCCGCGCCAAGACGTTCGCCTTCGCCGTCGCCTTCGCGCACGAATTCGAGATGTAGCAAGGGGCGCTGGCGCCCCGCCCCGGCTATCTTTGGGGTCTCTCATGACCAAGCGCGACGACGCCCTGGACTACCACGCGCGCGGACGGCCCGGCAAGATTGCCGTCGTCCCGACCAAACCGCTGACCAATCAGCGGGACTTGGCGCTCGCGTACTCGCCCGGCGTTGCCGAGCCCTGCCTTGCGATTCAGGCCAATCCCGAGGACGCGTACAAGTACACGTCCAAGGGAAACCTCGTCGCCGTCGTCACCAACGGAACGGCGGTGCTCGGCCTCGGCAACATCGGCGCGCTTGCCGGCAAGCCGGTGATGGAAGGCAAGGGTAATCTCTTCAAGCAGTTTGCCGACATCGACGTATTCGACCTCGAGGTCGGTTCCGAGACGCCCGACGACGTCATTCGCTTCTGCCAGCTGCTCGAGCCCACCGTCGGCGGAATCAATCTGGAAGACATCCGGGCTCCCGATTGTTTCTACATCGAGGAGACGCTGCGGAAGACGATGGGCATCCCCGTCTTTCACGACGATCAGCACGGCACGGCCATCATTTCGGGTGCCGCACTGCTCAACGCGCTCGAGATCGTCGCCAAGGACATCGATCAGGTGAAGGTGGTGTTCTCCGGAGCGGGCGCCGCGGCGATCAGCACGGCGGAGCATTACGTCCGGCTCGGAGTGAAGCGCGAGAACATCCTCATGTGCGACCGGAGCGGTGTCATTCGCGAAGGCCGGAGCGCGGAGGAGTTGGATCCGTACAAGGCGCGCTTCGTGGCGAAGACGACTGCGACGACTCTGGCCGAAGCACTCGTGGGTGCCGACGTCTTCGTTGGCCTCAGCGTCGCAGGCGCGGTAACGCGGGAGATGATCACCCAGATGGCAGCGCGTCCGATCGTCTTCGCGCTCGCCAATCCCGTCCCCGAGGTTCTTCCGGATGAGGTGCGCGCCGCGCGCGCCGATGCCATCATCGCCACCGGACGCAGCGACTATCCCAATCAGGTCAACAACGTCCTCGGGTTCCCGTTCATCTTCCGCGGTGCGCTCGACGTGCGCGCCACCGAGATCAACGAGGAGATGAAGATGGCCGCGACGCGTGCGCTGGCCCTCCTCGCGAAAGAGGACGTGCCGGACTCGGTCGCGGCGCTGTACGGGCTGCGCAACGTGAAGTTCGGCGCCGACTACCTCATTCCCTTCCCGTTCGACCCACGCGTGCTGCTGTGGGTGGCGCCGGCGGTGGCCTGGGCTGCCGTCGCCAGCGGTGTGGCGCGCGAGTTCATCGATCTCGAGGGATATCGCGAGCGTCTCGAGGAGCGGCTCGGCCGCGCACGCGGCATCATGCGAGGGCTCATCAATCGCGCGATGCGCGCGCCGAAGCGCATCGTGTTTCCGGAGGGTGAGGAGCCGAAGATCATCCGCGCTGCCGCCATCCTCGTGGACGATGCCATCGCGCATCCCATTCTGCTGGGCAACCGCCAGACCATCGAGCGCATCGCGTGTGAAAGCAGGATCTCGCTCGAGGGCATCGCCATCGACGATCCGGCAAGCTCCGACAACCGCGACGTCTACGCGCATTTCATGTGGCAGTTGCGTCAACGCAAAGGGCTCTCGCTCGACGAAGCGCGCCGGCAGCTCTTCAACAGCAACTACTTCGGGTCGTGCATGGTGGCCCGTGGCGACGCGGATGCGCTGCTGTCGGGCGTCACGATGCATTACCCCGAAACCATCCGTCCCGCGCTCCAGGTCATCGGCGCACACCCCAGCGCAAAGCTCGTAAGCGGGATGTACATGCTCGTGACCGAGCGGCATGTCGTCTTCTGCGCCGACACGACCGTGAACATCGATCCGACGGCGGAACAGCTTGCACAGATCGCGTACGCGGCCAGCCGCATCACGCGGACGATGGGCGTTACGCCGCGCATCGCCATGCTCTCGTTCTCCAACTTCGGGTCCGTCAAGCATCCCGACGCCGAGAAGATGGCGCGTGCCGCGCAGCTCCTGAAGGAACGTGATCCGGCGCTCGTCGTGGACGGCGAGATGCAGGCGGACACGGCGTTCGACGAGGAGATCCTGCGCCGCGACTATCCTTTCAACACACTGAAAGAGCAGGCGAATGTCCTGATCTTTCCGAACCTGAGCGCGGGCAACATCGCGTACAAGCTCCTGCATCATCTCGGCGGAGCGACGGCCATCGGACCCATCCTCGTCGGCATGCGTCGGCCGGTGCACGTGCTGGAGCGAGGTGCCGACGTTCAGGACATCGTCAACATGGCCGCTGTCGCCGTGGTGGACGCGCAGGAGCGCTCGCAATCCGCGGACCCGGCTTTCGCCGCGGGAACGCCGGCGACGGCGATTTTTTCCAGACTCTGACTCAGCCGGACCGCCTCGAGGCGGCCCTGCACTCATAAGGACGACCTGCGATGGCCACTCAGACCAAACCGCGCATCGATACGCAGCGACAGCAGAGCCTCACCGCGCAGGGAATGTCCCCTACGGGCGAGGTGTTCTGGAATCTCGTCCCGCCGGAGCTCATTCAGCACGCCGTCCGCCGCGGCGAAGGCCGTCTCGCGGACATGGGGCCGTTCTGCGCCGTCACGGCCCCGCACACTGGCCGCTCTCCGAACGACAAGTTCGTCGTGAAGGACCCGAGCTCGGAAGCGGATGTGGACTGGGGCAAGGTCAATCAGCCCATGACGCCGGCGCACTTCGACGTGTTGCGCGAGGACGTTCGGCGCTACCTCAATGGACTCCCGGAACTCTTCGTTCAGGATCTGTTCTGTGGAGCAGATCCGGCACACCAGCTCGCCGTGCGGTACGTGTCACCGAACGCGTGGCACATGGCGTTCGTGCGAAACATGTTCCTGCGTCCCGACGCCGCGGCACTGGCGTCCTTCGTGCCGAACTTCACGGTGCTGCACGCGCCGGAATATCAGGCCGACCCCGCGCGCCATGGCACGCGCACCGGAACGTTCATTGTTCTCAACTTCGCGGAGCGCACGATCCTCATCGGCGGCACACGCTACGCCGGTGAGCTCAAGAAGGCGATGTTCACCGTGATGAACTACTTCATGCCAAGGCAGGGCGTCCTCTCGATGCACTGCTCCGCGAACATCGGTAAGGCCGGCGACACAGCCCTGTTCTTCGGTCTCTCGGGCACCGGCAAGACGACGCTCTCCGCCGATCCGGAGCGCGCGCTCATCGGCGACGACGAGCACGGGTGGTCGCGCGACGGCACCTTCAACTACGAGGGCGGCTGCTACGCCAAGGTCATCAATCTCTCGCCGGAAGGAGAGCCGGACATCTACCGGACGACGCAGATGTTCGGCACCATCCTCGAGAACGTCGTGCTCGACGAGCAGCGCAGGGTCAGGTTCGACGACCGGACGATCACCGAGAACACGCGGGCGTCGTACCCGTTGCACTACATCCCGAACTTCGTTCCGGGCGGCCGTGGCGGACACCCTCGCACCATCGTCTTCCTCACCGCCGATGCCTTCGGCGTCCTGCCGCCGATCGCGCGACTCACGCACGATCAGGCGATGTACTACTTCCTCTCCGGCTACACCGCCAAGGTGGCTGGAACGGAACGCGGCGTCACGGAGCCGCAGGCCACGTTCTCGGCATGCTTCGGCGCCGTGTTCCTCGTCTGGCACCCCACGAAATACGCCGAGATGCTCGGCCGGCTCCTCGCCGATCACGATTCGCGTGTCTGGCTGGTAAACACCGGCTGGAGCGGCGGCCCCTTCGGCGTCGGCAAGCGAATGAAGCTGGCATACACGCGCGCCATGGTGCACGCGGCGCTGGACGGAAAGCTCGACACGGTGAAGACGCGCACCGACCCGGTGTTCGGCCTGGCCGTTCCGCAGACGGTCTACGGCGTGCCGAGCGACGTGCTCGATCCTCGCGGCACGTGGCCGGACGCGACGGCATACGACGCACAGGCGCGCAAGCTCGCCGAGATGTTCCGGAAGAACTTCGAGCGCTTCGACGGTGTGGCGGCCGCGGTGCGCGCGGCCGGCCCGCAGGGATGACCGCGGACTGAACGCACGCCATGGACGAGATCATCCGTGATCCCCTCTGGAAGAACATCCGCGTGGACCCCGTGGCGCTCCAGCTCGTGGACACGCCGGTGTTCCAGCGCCTGCGGTACGTCCGGCAACTCGGCCTCGCGTACTACGTCTATCCGGGCGCGAGCCATACGCGCTTCGAGCATGCGCTCGGCACCTATCAGCTCGCGCGTCGCACGCTCGCCATGTTCGACGAGCTCGGCTACACGCGGGAGCTCGGACGGGCGGAGTGCGTCACCGCGCGCTGCGCCGCGCTGCTGCACGACATCGGCCATTATCCCTTCTCGCACGCGCTCGAGGAAATCGGCGCAATGCACCACGAGGAGGTGGCGCGTCCGCTGATCACCAAGGGCGAGATCGCGGACCTGCTGCGAGGCGCTCTCGGTGACGATGCGCCCGAGCGCATCATGGCCCTGGTGCGTGGGCAGAGCGACAGCCCGCTTCAGGGACTCATCTCGGGCTCTCTCGACCTCGACAAGATCGAGTATCTCAAGCGTGACGCCTTCATGTGCGGCGTCAATTACGGTGACATCGACGTGGATCGCCTCCTCAACTCGCTCACGCTGATGCGCGATCCGGAGCGCGGCACACTCGGCGTAGGAGTAAGTGAAAAAGGTCTGTCCGCGCTGGAGTCCTTGCTCTTCGCGAAGTATCAGATGTATCGCAACGTGTACTGGCATCACGCCGTGCGCAGCGCGACGGCCATGTACAAGCGCCTCGTGGACGGTGCGCTCCGCGCCGGCTCGCTCACCGCGGAGACGCTTGCCGGATTCACGGATGAGGGACTGCTGCACGAGCTCTCGAGCCGCGCCCCATCGCCACTGCTGGCCGCGTTGCGGGAGCGCCGGCTGTACAAGCGCGTGTTCGAGTGCCCCGCAGCCGAGCTTCCCGCCGACGTCGGCGAATGGATCGCGGAGGATCGTGTGCTCGTACTTTCCACCGAGGATCGTATCGCGGCCGAGATGGGATTGCGTCCCGGCGAACTGCTCCTCGACTACCCCGTCAAAACGAAGATGCTCGGCCTCGACATGCCGGTGCGGCGGCGTGACGGCTCCGTCCGTCGCCTCACGGAGGCGGGCTGGGAAGGCGCCATCAACCTCCCGAAGCTCTCCGAGGAGTTGTACGGCACCGCCCGATGGCTGAGAGTCTTCGCCGTGCGCCGAGTTCCGATTTCTCGTGAGGCGGTAATTCGTCTCGCATCCCTGCCGGCGGCGGAGGTTCGCGCGCGCCTCGACGCGGGCACGGCGCTGTTGTCCTAGCTGCCGGCGGTGGAGGGCGGTCCGTCGTCGCGCGTGCTCCGACCATGCGCGGTGGCCAACTTGCGGGCGATGGCACGATAGAACGCCGCGTCATCGGGCCGCTGGTGTTCCTCGAGGGAGAGCGCAGCCAGCTCGAGTGCGTAGAGGATGTTGCCCAGGTAGAGTTGCGCGAGCGACGCAACCGATTCGTCAGCCAACCGCTCGAACCTCCATCGTGTCGTCGCCCGACGACACTGCTTCGCCCGACTCGACCACCTGGACGATGATGGCGGTGATGTTGTCGAGCCCACCGCGGCCGTTCGCCTCCGAGATCAACGCGTGCACCTTGCGATCCGGATCGGCGCGCGAGCCGAGGAGCTGGCTCAGCCGCCGGTCGTCCACCATGCCCGTGAGGCCGTCGCTGGCCACGAGGAACAGATCGCCGGTGCGAACTTCACCCCGATAGATGTCCGGCTCGACCTCCGGACTGGCGCCCACGCAGCGCGTGATCACGTTGCTGTACGGATGGTAACGCGCCTGCTCCGGCGTGAGAAAGCCGGCGTCCACCTGCTCCTGCACGTACGAGTGATCCTTGGTGAGCTGCGTGAGCGCGCCGTCTCGCATCAGGTACACGCGCGAATCGCCGACCTGGCCGATGAGATAGCGGGTGGCCGCAATGAGAAGCACCGATGCGGTCGTGCCCATCCCCTGCTTGTCCACCTCCGTCAGCGTGCGATCGTGAATCGCCCGATTTGCCTTGCGCAGCGTTTCGGCGGTGAGCATCGCCACGTCGTCGCTCTCCAATGTCGTGACGCTTGCGAGCTCGCGCTGAATGATCTGCACGGCCATCTCGCTCGCGACCTCGCCCGCCGCGTGCCCGCCCATGCCGTCCGCGACGACGAAGATGCCGCGCGTCACATTGGTGTCGACCGTGAAGTTGTCCTCGTTGCCGGATCGGATCATGCCGACATCCGTCCGAGCCGCATGCAGAAGCTTCACGCTTATCTCTTGAGCAGGAAAAACGCCACGGCGGCCACAACCACGAGCCCGACGACGATCCATACCGCGGCCGGTATTCCGCCGCTCTTTTCTTCGGATGGCGCTGCGGCCGCCGGCGGGGCGGCGGCAGGTGCCTTTGCCGCAGGCTGGCCTGCTGGCGATTTCGCCGTGGCCTGTGAAGATGCCGCTGCCGATGGGCGCATGGCCGCGATGGCTCGGGTTCCTTTTGCCTCGCTCGCAGCCCCCACAGGCGTGAATCGGAACTTGAGACCACCGAACCGCACGTCCGGTGCGCCCTCGAGACGGCGCTCACCGGTGATGCGTGTGCCGCCGACGTACGTGCCGTTCGTGGACTCCATGTCGACGACGAACCAGCCCTCCTCGCGGCGCTGCAGCTTCGCATGCACATCGCTGACGCTTTCGTCCGTGAGCACCACGTCGTTGTACGCGCCTCGCCCAATGTGCGCGAGCGGTGTCCGGAGCTCGTGCTTCCTTCCCTTGTCCGGGCCTTCGTTCAGGGCCTCCAGCACGGCGAGCACGGGGCGCGGATCTTCGCGCGGCGGCGCAGATGCCTTAGGTGCGGGAACCGAGGGCGGCGGCTGTTTTGGCGCTGGGGGCGGTGCGGGCGGCGCTGCGGCAGGTGGCGCCGGGGCCGCAACGGGCGGGGCCACTGGCGCCGCGGCCACCGGCTCCGCGACCAGTGGAAGTAAGTCGAGCTCCGCAAAATCAGCGGTCGATTCCACCTGGATCACGTCGGGCGTCGCCACCGGAACCGCAGGTGCAGCCACTTCCCGTGCGGCCGGTGCGACTGCAGCTCTCGCCGCGGGCGCCATGTCGGCATAGAATCGAAACTCCTCTGAGCCGATCCGGATGACGTCAGCACGCGCGAGCAGATGCGAGCCCTGTATGCGCTCTCCGTTCACGAAGAGCCCATTCGCGCTGATGTCGCGCACCACGTAGCCCCGCTCCTCGGGAACAATCTCGGCATGGCGACGTGAGACCTCCGCCTGTGCCACCACGACGTCACACGTTGCGTCGCGCCCGAAGACGAGCCCCGATTCCGCGATCGCGTACTCCTTGCCGTCCACCAGTGACACCACGCGGCCCCCCGATGCCGCCGTGGCTCGCGCAGCGCCCGTGCGTTTCGAACCGGCCAGAGCCGCGATCTCGCTCGCGCTCACATACTGCGTGGCACCGCCCTTTGCGTCATCCGCGAACCGCAGCTCCAACCCGGCGACCTCCACCTTGTCGCCATGAATCAGCGGCACCGGCTCCGCACCCAACAGCACGCCGTTGACGCGAACGTGCGCCTCCTCCACGGCTCTACGAATCGTCGGGGTCGCGCCGGTTTCAATGATGGCCTCGATCCCCAGCTCCGAATAACCGGGAACGACCACGTCCGCTCCGCCGCCCGCACCGATTCGGGTGAGACCGGCGCGTAGCGGAAACTGCTGATCGTCGAGCTGAAGGACGGGCATGGCGTGAGGGTGCGCGGACGGCGGCGGGGCGCAAGCGACGCTGAAGGCCCTCGCGCCTTCGCGCCGGACCCGGTAGCGGCGGAAGCTATCGGGCGCCCAAAGGGCTGGCAAGCGTGGCGGAATGCGATGCACCGTGTGGTGTTTCGCCCGTCAACAGTCGATACAGGCGCGAGTAAAGCCCACCCAGCGCCAACAGCGACGAGTGCACGCCACGCTCGCGCACTTCGCCATGGTGCAGCACCAGAATCTCGTTCGCGTCGATGATCGTGCTGATCCGATGCGCGATTGCAATCGTCGTGCGGCCGCCCATCAGCGCGGCAAGCCCGCGCTGAATTTCCGCCTCGGCTTCACTATCCACGGCGCTCGTGGCCTCGTCGAGCACGAGAACGGCGGGATCGAGCGCGACCGCCCGCGCGAACGAGAGCAGTTGCCGCTCGCCCACGCTGACCGTGGCGCCCCGCTCGCCGAGCGTCTCGTTCAGCCCGCGAGGCAGCCGGCGGATCACGCGGTCCGCGCCAACGCTGGCCGCGGATTCCATGAGGTCGCCGTCAGTCAACGGAGCGTCCAGCCGGAGGTTGGACCGCACGTCGGCCGCAAACAGAAAGATATCCTGCTGGACGTAGCCGATGAGCCGCCGCCAATCGTCGAGCGGAATCTCGCGGATGTCCACGTCGTTGGCCGTAATGCGACCACGCTGCGGCTCGTAAAACCGGAGCAGCAGGCTGACGATCGTAGTCTTTCCCGCGCCCGTGTGGCCGACGAGCGCGAGCGTCTCTCCCGCCCGTGCAACGAACGAGACGTCCTTGAGCACCCACGTGGGCTCCGACCTCCGATCACCGTAATGAAACCACACGCCCTCGAAGGCGATGGTCACCGGCCGGATCGGCACTACATGGTGGGGCGTCTCCGGCCGCGTCAGCTCCTCTCGCTCCGTGTCGAGCAGCAGGAAGATGCGCTCGGACGCAGCCATCGCCTGTTGGAGCGTGTTGAACTTGTCCGCCAGATCCTGAAGCGGCTGATAGAATCGCCGCATGAGCTGGAGAAAAGCCGCAACGACGCCCACGGTGAGCGATCCGACGCCAACTCGATGCGCGCCAGCGACGAGCAGAATCGCCAGCGCTACAGACGTCAAAAATTCAATCGCTGGAAAGTACAGGGCGTAAATCGTGATCGAGCGCAGGTTCGCGTCCAGATGCGCCCGATTCAGAGCGGCAAATCGGGCCGACTCGGCGCGCTCACGGTTGAACAGTTGCACCACGCGCATGCCCGTGATGCGCTCCTGGAGGTACGCGTTGATGCGCGCGAGCCTGGTGCGGATCTCCCGGTATGCGATTCTCACGCGCGTTTGAAATACATGCGACGTGAGATAGACGAGGGGAATCACGGCGAATGCCGCGAGCGCAAGGCGCCAGTCGGTGACGATCATCATCACCGCGATCGCGAGCAGGGTGAAGAGATCGCCGAGGCCGGCGACGACGCCCGCGGTGAACAGCTCGTTCAGCGACTCGACGTCCGACGTCACGCGTGTGACGAGTCGTCCGACCGGCGTGCGATCGTAGAACGCGATGGACAACTGCTGCACGTGTTCGAAGAGCTGCTGCCTCAGGTCGCGCATCACGCGCTGACCGAGGATCGCGGTCAGGATCGTCTCTCCGTAGGAGCAGACGAACGCGAGCACCAGCGACGCCGCGTACACCAGGGCCGCGCGCATCGCCATGCCGGCGTCGTGCGCGGGCAATGCGACGTCGATCACGCGCTGCGTCAGCGTTGGTCCGACGAGCTGAAGGAGGCCCTCGAGCATGAGCAGCGAGAGCGCCCCCGCCACGAGTGTCCGGTAAGGCCGGACGTAGGTCAGCAGTCGGCGCGCCAGACGTTTATCGTAGCGTCGCGCCCCGAAGTCCTCGTCGCTCGCGTGCGGTGACAGAGATGCGGCCACAATTCCAAGCTAGCGCGCGACGCCGAAAATGGCGTCCTCGTCTGCCCCGTGGTACAACGGTTGCGATACACGAGCCCGTCGTCCACTTCCACTTGGAGGCTGTGCTATGGGTATCCTCGCTTGGATCGTGCTCGGCTTGATTGCCGGTGCGATCGCCAAAGCGCTCATGCCGGGGAAGGATCCCGGAGGCATCATCGTAACGATGCTGATCGGTATCGTGGGCGCGTTCATCGGCGGATTCATCGGCAACGCCATCACCGGCTCAGGCCTGAACGGGTTCTCGCTCTGGAGCATCCTCCTCGCGGTCATTGGCGCGATGCTGCTGCTCTGGGTCTATCGTCTCACGACCCGCAACCGCACGACGACACCGCTGTAGGTGCACCATACGGCCGGCAGCGTACAGCCGGCACGGTTCCACAGAGCCCGCGCACGGCAGGCGGGCCGCTCAGGGCGCGATTGCGGTGATGCAAGAGCGCCCTGAGTATCTTGCAGCATGAAGGACAGGATCATCGTCCGCGGGGCGCGACAACATAATCTCAAAGGCTTCGACCTCGAGATCCCCCGGCGGGCGTTTACGGTCATCACCGGCCCGTCCGGCTCGGGCAAATCTTCCCTGGCCTTCGATACCATCTATGCCGAAGGACAGCGCCGCTACGTCGAGTCGCTTTCCGCGTACGCCCGGCAGTTTCTCGAGCGCATGGAAAAGCCGGACGTCGACCATGTGGATGGCCTCTCGCCGGCCGTGGCCATCGAGCAGAAGAATCCCACGAAGACGTCGCGATCGACGGTCGGGACCGCCACCGAGATCTACGACTACCTGCGCCTCCTCTGGGCCCGCGTGGGACACACCACCTGCCCCATCTGCGGCCGCGAGCTACGCCCCGATACGGTGCAGTCCGTCACAGACGCCCTGCTGAGCCTGCCCCTTGGCACGCGCTTCTCAGTCGCGGCACCGCTGATACTGTCGGACGAAGTCTCGCACGAGGTCGTCGTCGAGAATCTCCGCGAGCAGGGATTCGTGCGCCTGAGCATCGACGGCGTGGTCATGCACCTCGATGAGCTCGAGACCAGGAATCTGGACGTCACGTTCGCGACGGAGCTGTTGGTCGTCGTCGACCGGCTCGTCGTGGCCGAGGACGCACGTGGGCGCATCGCGGATTCCGTGGCTACCGCGTTTCGCGATGGAGACGGCGACGCAGTCGTTCTCTTTACAGAGCCCGTCGTCTCCTCGCTCGACGGCGCACACGTCACTCGTCTTCGCTTCACCGAACGGCTCCAGTGCCCCAACGACGGCACCACGGCGCCCGTACCGACGCCGCAGTTGTTCTCGTTCAACTCGCCCAGAGGCGCCTGTCCGCGCTGCAACGGCTTTGGTGCCATTCTCGAGTACGACGAGGCGTTGATTGTCCCGTACCCCGACCGCACGCTGCGCGACGGCGCCATCGATCCGTGGACCAAGCCACGCTACGACAACAAGCGGCGTGCGCTCGCGGAATTCGCCTCACGCGAGGGCATCCCGATGGACGTCCCGTGGCGCGACCTTCCGGGCAGGCACCGTGAACGGCTGCTGAACGCCAAGGTCAAAGGCTACAAGGGCATCCTGCCCTTTCTCCGGGATCTCGAGGAGAAGCGGTACAAGCAGTACATCCGCGTTTTCCTCCGGCAGTATCAGACCGCCAAGGAATGCCCGGAGTGCCACGGCGCCAAGCTGCGTCCCGAGTCTCTCCGCGTGAAGGTCGCAGGGCGAAGCATCGCCGAGGTCTGCGAGCTGCCCGTGAGCGCTCTTGCGGCGTGGCTCGACGCATTGACCCTGAGCGCATTCGAGCAGGAAATCGCCGCCCACATTCTGCGCGAAGTACGCGACCGCGTGCAGTTCCTGTGCGACGTCGGGCTTACCTACCTCTCGCTCAATCGTGCGACGCGCACGCTGTCCGGCGGAGAGGCACAACGGATCGGGCTGGCCAACTCGCTGGGATCTCGCCTCGTGGACACGCTGTATGTCCTCGACGAGCCGTCGATCGGACTGCACTCGCGCGACATGGCCCGCCTGCTCGGACTGTTGCACCGGCTGCGCGACGGCGGCAACACGGTGCTCGTCGTCGAGCACGACCTCGACGCCATTCGCGCGGCCGACTACATGGTGGAGCTTGGGCCACAAAGTGGCGAGCACGGAGGGCAGGTCGTTTTCAGCGGACCGATGTCACGTGTGGCGGAGAGTCCGCTCACGGGCGCGTATCTCACGGGAACGCGCAGCATCCCGGTTCCCGAGTCGCGACGACGGCTGGGCCCCCAATGGCTCACGCTCACCGGCGCTCGCGAGCATAACCTCCAGAACGTCAGCGTGAAAATTCCGCTTGGCGCCGTCACCGCGGTCACCGGCGTGTCCGGCAGTGGCAAGAGCACGCTCGTTCACGATGTGCTCATGCGCGCATTGGAGACGAAGCTCACGGGCGAGCACTCAGCCAAACAGCATCTCGGCGAACGCGTGGGCGCGTACGATACGCTCACCGGATATGAAGCGCTTCAGGATGTGGTGCTCGTCGATCAGAGCCCCATCGGCAAGTCGCCGCGCTCGAATCCTGTCACGTACGTGAAGGCCTTCGACGAAATCCGGCGCATCTTCGCGGACCTGCCGATCTCGCGGCAGCGCGGCTACACACCGGGCACTTTCAGCTTCAACGTCGCCGGCGGCCGCTGTGACACCTGCGAGGGTGCGGGATACCTCGAGGTGGAGATGGTGTTCATGGCCGACGTGTACGTGCCGTGCGACGAGTGCGGCGGCCGCCGCTTCAAGCCCGAGGTCCTCGAGGTCAAGTACTTCGGTCGGAGCATCACCGACGTACTGGATCTCACCGTGGACGCGGCCATTCGCTTTTTTCCGTACGAGGAGAAGCTTGGCCAGGCGCTGTGGCAGTTGCAGCAGGTCGGACTCGGCTACCTTCGGCTCGGCCAGCCTGCAACGACATTGTCGGGCGGCGAGGCGCAGCGGCTCAAGATCGCGCGCGAGCTCGCCTTCGGTGCGAAGCGCCCCGGCCGGAAGCTCTACATCATGGATGAGCCCACCACGGGGCTGCATCTCGAGGACATCCGCCGCCTCGCCGGCGTGTTCGACCGGTTGGTGGACGCCGGGCATACGCTGCTGCTCATCGAGCACAATCTCGATGTCATCAAGCTCGCGGATTGGGTCGTCGACCTCGGTCCGGAAGCCGGCAGCGAGGGCGGCGACGTGGTGGTCATGGGCCGACCGGAAGAAGTGGCGGCCTACGAGGGGTCGCATACGGGGCACTGGCTGCGTACCGTGCTGCCCGATTGGAATGCGCCTGAGGGTGCACGGCGTGCCGCGCACGGCGGTCTCGACGCGGTGGCGTCGGCGGCCCGACGCAGAGCTCGCGCGTCCTGACAATTGACCCATCCGGCCGGTCCGGCTAACTTTTATGGTCTGTATCGGAACATCATTCCCCAGTAGCTCAGTTGGTCAGAGCATCCGACTGTTAATCGGAGGGTCGTAGGTTCAAGTCCTACCTGGGGAGCTCCACCGGCCGCCGTTGCGCGGCCGGTTTTTTTTGCTCGCACGTCTACTCGACCACGAACTCCGTCAACCGCTCGCGCACCCGGCGCGCCGAGTCGTTCAACATGTGGCTCGTGGCCTCAAGCTCCTGCACCGACGCCGATGTCTCCTGCGTCGCAGCCGCCACTTCCTGAGCCGACGCCGCATGGCTCTGCGCGGTGTCGGCAGCCTTGGAGATGGCTTCCTCCACCTGGCCGATGGCCTGCACGTTGTCGCTTACCGCCTCCGACACGCGCGTCGACGCGTCATCCACGCGCTCCGACGCCGCCTGAATCTGCGCCAGTGCCTGGCGCGCCGAATCGGCCACCTTGGTGACGTCGCGCATCTGCGTCGTACCGCTCTCCACAGCGCGCGACGTCCCCTGCACGCCTTCGCGAATTCGGCCCACGTTGGCCGCGACTTCATGCGCCGCGCGCGAGCTCTGCTCGGCGAGCTTGCGTACCTCTTCTGCCACGACCGCGAATCCGCGGCCGGCGTCACCCGCTCGCGCCGCCTCGATGGCCGCGTTCAGGGCAAGCAGATTCGTCTGCGACGCAATCTCGGAGATCGTCGTCGCGAACTCGTCCACGACGCCAAGCGATTCGCGAAGGCCCTGGATTTCTCGCGCGCTGCGATCGAACACCTCGCGTGCCGCCAATAGCGTATCCACGGCACGTCCGATCTCGAGTGCGGTGCTGTTCGCCGATTCCTTGATCTCGCGGCCGCGCAGCTGGCTCTCGCGCACCGCCTCCTGAATCGTGCGGCCGGCTTCCGAAAGTTGCGTCACCGCCGAGCTGGCGGATCCGAGCACGTCGAGCTGGAGGCCGGCGCCGTGCGCCATCTCCGTCACCGCGGTGGCCACATGTTGCGTGCTGCCCGACGCGCCCCCCGCGGCCGCCGCAAGCTCCGCCGCCGCCGCTGCGACGTCGTCGGACTGCCGCTTCATCTCGCCGAGGAGTCCGCGCAGACGATCACGCGCCTGATCGAACGCCGTCGCGAGCGTCTCGTACTCCGCCGTGCCCATGGTCGCGCGCTTCAGATCACTCTGCCGAAGATCACCGCGGCCGATGGCAAGCAGGTCCCGCGTGAGCGCCGCCATTGGACGGGTCACGGCGCGCGACGTCGTGATGCTCGAGAAGATGCCAACGGCGAGTGCCGCGACGATGGCAACGGCGAGCAACACGAGATTACGCCGGAGCAGGACCGCGGCCTCCGCCTGCCGGTCGGTCAGTCGACGTGCCCCTTCCTGTCGCAGCAGCTCGAGCGTCTTGTCGACCTGGTCGAGCGCGCTCGCGATGCGGCCCAGCATCGCGGTCGCGTCCGCGGACCGTCCCACTGCCTGATAGGCGTGCGCGGCGCCGATTCCCGCTTCCACGGTAGCCTGCAACGTGCCGAGGTCCTTGAGCTTCTCGCGCTCCACGGCGCTGAGCGCCTCCAGCTTGATGGCATCGCGCCGCAGGCGGTCCGCTTCGTCCGCCAGCACGTCGTATCGCGTCTGGTCCGCCGGACTCCCGGTGTTCAGGTAGCGCATGCCAGCCGCGGTCTCGCGCAGGATGCGAAACGCCACCTGCTGCATTGTCTCCTGCTGCAGCCGCATCTCGGCCACGAGCGCTTCGTTGCGCGAGCCGGCGCGCAGAAGACCGAGCGCCGCCAGCAGTCCGGCTGTGAGAATGAGAGCGAGGGTGACGCCGAAGCCCGCGCGGAGACGTCCGCGAATGGTGGTGAGCCTCACTTGCCCACCTGCACGACCACCACCGGCTTGTTCACGGCATCGTGCTTTTCATCGAACTTGATCGTTCCCGCCACACCATCCATCGCGGGCCGCGATCCGCCAATGGACTCGATGTAGTCGCGGATCTTGGCGCGATCCGGACCAACGTCCATCGCCGCGCGCGCGATGATCATCGCGGCATCATATGCGAGAGCCGCGCGCTGATCGGGGTCCTCCTTGAAGGCCGCCCTGTAGGCTGCGATGAACGCCTTGGCGTTGGGCGTTGTGGCGCGGCGCGCGAGGAAGAACGCCACGTAGCGTGCGTTGGGAAACTCCGCGGCGTTGGCCTCGAGGCCCGACGTCGCATCACCGCCCACGAGCGGCGTGGAGACGCCCACGGCTCGCATGGCGCGCAGTGCGGCGACCGCGTCCTCCGTGCTCCCCGGAAACAGGACGACGTCCGGCTTCAGCTTCTTGACGTACTCCGCGTACGCATCCCACGGCGTCACGCCCGCCAGATAGGGATCTCGCTCGACGATCGTTCCCTTCCCCTGTCGATAGGCATCGCTGAAGGACTTCGACCAGTCGCGCCCGTACGCGTCGTTGCGGTAGATGACGCTCGCGCGCATCGCACGCAGCGAGTCGAGCGCAAACTGCGCGAGGGTGCGGCTCGTGTACGCATCACTCGGGCACAGGCGAAAGAGCCAGTGATTCGCGCCCGACAGCGCGGCGCTCGTCCCCGTCGGCGTGATGGCGACGACCGCATTGCGTCCACCGTTCTTGGTGTCCGCGTACTCGCCGATCGCGTCCAGCGTCGTACCACTCTCGGGATGCCCCACCACGCCGACCACGGCCGGATTGTCGCGGAGGGTCTCGGCGATGCGAATCGGATCGCTCACGTCGGGCGCGCCTTTGATCATGCGCGCCGGCGCATGACCCTCCCGCTGCGCGTTCAGTTGATCGACGGCGAGCTGCACTCCGTTGTAGATGGACTGCATGCCGGCGCGGTGCGGATCGAGGGCGACACCGATGCCGATTTCTCCTCCGCCATCACCGCGACGAGCGCAGCCGGCGAGGAGAAGTTGACTGAGTACGAGAACGCCTGTCTGGAGAGAGTTGCGCAGGTGGTGGGACGGAACGGCCATGCGGCGGTGCAAAAAGCGGGGGCGGCGTCGCCCGCCAACAGTATGACACACGTGCGCACGGGCGCAAGCGACAGCGCGTGGCTCCGACCGGCAGGTGGCCGTGTGAACGGCTATCTTTGGCGCTACAATCCCATCGCACACACCACCCGTGCCGACCACATCCACCTCCGCCGCCTCGAGCGACGCGCCGCTCGTCGGCGTGATCATGGGCAGCCGCAGCGACCTCCCGGTGATGACGGCCGCCACCGAGCTGCTCACCGAGCTCGCGATTCCGCACGAGGTGCGCGTCGTTTCGGCGCACCGCACGCCCGACTGGATGTTCGAGTATTCGCGCTCCGCGGAAGCGCGCGGGCTGCGCGTCATCATCGCGGCCGCGGGCGGCGCGGCGCACCTGCCCGGAATGGTTGCCGCGTCCACCATCCTTCCGGTCCTCGGCGTCCCTATTTCCGCAACACAGCTCAACGGCATTGATGCGCTCCTCTCCATCGTGCAGATGCCCAAAGGCGTTCCCGTGGGAACGCTCGCCATCGGCGAAGCAGGTGCGGCGAACGCCGCGCTGCTTGCCGCGTCCATACTCTCCGAGGGTCGCCCCGACCTGAGAGAGCGACTCCGCGCGTGGCGCGCGGCACGCAGCGCGGCCGTACTCGCGGACACGGATCTCTCGACGCCCGGTCGCTGATGACGATTCTCCCACCGTCGAGTATCGGCATCCTGGGCGGCGGACAACTGGGGCGTATGACGGCCCTCGCGGCACGGCAGATGGGCTACGGTGTACAGGTGCTCGATCCATTGGCCGACTGCGCGGCGCGCCCTGTCGTCGATCGGGTGGTCGCCGCGCGGTTCGACGATCCTGACGGAGCCGCGGAGCTGGCACGTGAGTGTGCGGTCGTAACGCTCGAGATCGAGCAGATTGCCCCCGCTGCCCTCGAGGCCGTCCTTGCGCATGCACTGCTCCGGCCCGGCGCCGAGGCACTCCGCATCATCCGCGACAGGCAGCTCCAGAAGGAGTGGCTCGCCGCACAGGGATTTCCCATCGGGCGATACGCAGTCGTCAGCAGCGTGGACGATCTGGCCGCTGCGCAGCGGGACCTCGGTCCACTCTTGTTCGTGAAAGCATGCGAGGGCGGATACGATGGACGAAGCCAGGTTCGACTTGGCGCGGCGGAGAGCGCGGCCGATGCGTTCGCCCTGCTCGGCAATCGACGCTCGGTGGCTGAACAGGGACTCGATCTGGCGCTCGAGCTCAGTGTGCTCGTCGCGCGGCGTCCGTCGGGAGATACGCGCACGTACCCGGCCGCCTTCAATCAGCACGAGCGGCAGATTCTTGCGTGGAGCGTGCTGCCGGCCGAGCTGCCGCCAAACGTCGCGGCGCACGCCGAACGCATGGCCGAGGAAATCGCCCGCGCCGTGCGGCTCGAGGGCATCCTGGCCGTCGAGATGTTCGTGCTGCGAAGCGGAGAGCTGCTGGTGAACGAGCTGGCGCCCCGGCCGCACAACTCCTATCACGCGTCCGAGCTTGCGTGTCCCACGAGTCAGTTCGAACAGCTCGTGCGTGCCGTGTGCGATCTCCCTCTCGGCGACGTGACGCCCGCGCGTCCCAGCGCGATCGTCAACCTGTTTGGCGATCTGTGGCTCGAAGGGCGGACGCCGGCATTCGCGCGCGCACTCGAAGTCGAGGGCACGCGTCTTTTTCTCTATGGAAAGCACACGCCGCGTGAAGGACGCAAGATGGGGCATCTCGCCGCGATCGGGGACACGGCGCAGCAGGCTCTTGAGCGCGTCCAGCGAGCCGCAGCGCGATTGTAGCGAGCCCGGCCGCGCGCGCGGCACCTGGTTTGCCGCTGCGCCTGGCATGCCCCACGACGTCGCGGTGCCTGCTCCTCCCCAATCCTCCCATCACGTCGACCGGCTCGTTGCGGCAATCGTGGCCGGAGTTCTCCTCGGTTCTCGAAGCGACGACCGCTCGTTCGCGCGGTCCGCGGTGCGTGTCGCGGCCGGAGCGTTCGCCGCCTTCGCCCTCTATCGATCGGCGAGATCTTCCGTACGTCGCGCCGGAACGCGCCGTCGCGCGGCGCATCTCCGCTTCTCCTTCACCGTGGATCGCCCCGTCGAGCAGGTGTTCGCATTCTGCGCCGACTTCGAGAACTTTCCGAAGTTCATCGGCTCGTTGCGCGAGGTCGTGGACTCACGGGATGGACGCTCGCACTGGCGCGCCAGGACACCGGGTGGCGGATCGCTCGAGTGGGATGCCGTCACCACGAAGTTCGTCACCAATTCCGTCATCGGTTGGCGCAGTGTGCCTGGCTCGGCCGTGGAAACGACCGGAGTCCTCCGCTTCAGTCCCGAGAATGGAGGCACCTGCGTGCGTGTCGCGATCGACTACCGGGTTTCGGCGAGCGGCACGCGCGAGGCGCTTGCCGCGCTTGTGCGCCACGGGGAAAGCGGCGAGTTGGAGAGCGAGTTCCGCGCCTTCGAGACGCAGATTCCAGCCGCCGTCGTCGACAAGATCGCCGCGGAAATTCCTGTCATCGTGACGCCGGGAGCCACGCCAGTCGCCTAGGAGGTTGACGGCACCTGCGTCACCTCGTTCTCCCGATCCCTCGCGCGTCGTCCGCCGTGACGGCGATCGCCTTCGTCGCCCGGGGGTGACGCAGACTCGCGCGGCAGCTCGAATAGGCGGAAGCTCGGCCGATCGGGATACCGCTCCCTGAGCAGCATGAGCGACACGTTGTACACGGGAATGCCCTTGCTCGTGCGGCCCTCGGGAGAGCCCTTGTGCGCATGTCCGTGAAATACGGCGCTGACGTCGAACCGCGTCAGTGGCTCCTCGAGGCGGCTCGAGCCGAGCCATGGAAAGATCTCCGGCGGTTCGCCCTCGACCGTTTCTCGAATTGGCGCATAGTGCATCACTGCGATGCGATGAGTCGTCTGCAGCCGCGCGAGCGCCGTCTCGAGCTTCAACGACTCGGTCACGGCCTCCTGGACGAACCGCTTGATCGACTCCTCGCCCCACGGGCCGAGCGCTCCGCGTCCGAAGCCGCCGCCGAATCCCTTTACGCCCGCGAAGCCGACGCCCAGCAGCTCGATGGAATCACCATCGAGCAGATGCACGCCCGCGTCGGTGAGAATGCCGTGAATCGCCGCCGCCTCGCCGCTTTCGTAATCATGGTTGCCGAGCACCGCGACGATCGGAATCTTCACGGTCGACGTGAGATCCCGCGCGAGCACGCGCGCTTCCTCAGCGAATCCGTAGTCCGTGAGATCACCGGGGATCACGAGGATGTCCGCCTGCCGCGTGACTTCGGCGAATAGCTGTTGCAGCGTTCCCTGCGACGTCTTGCCGTAGTGGACGTCGCTGACGGCGGCGATGCGAACGGTGTCGCGTGACGGCATGGAGTTCTGTAAGAGTTGCGCCCATGCACTGAAGGATTCGGGCCAGCGTGCCCCTCCCTAGCCCCACTCTTGCTCCAGAGCGAGGTCGGCTGTCACCGATCAGGCATCATGTCCGGCCAATCCACGCTGGAGCTTCTGTCCCAGGACACCAACAACTTCTATCGGCGGACGCTGCACGTGCTGAGCGACGCCGCGGTGCCGTTCATGGTCGGCGGCTCGCACGCGTTCCTGGAATACACGGGCATCGTTCGCAACACGAAGGACTTCGACGTCTTCCTGCGCCGCACCGATCTCGATCGGGCCATGCGCGCGCTCGGCGACGCGGGCTACCGGACGGAGCTGACCTTTCCCCACTGGCTTGGCAAGGCGTGGCAGAACGAAGACTTCGTGGATCTCGTCTTCAGCTCGGGCAACGGCGTCTGCGTCGTGGACGACGTCTGGTTCGAGCACGCCGTCGAGAGTCAGGTGCTCGGCATGCCCGTGAAAATCGTGCCCTGTGAAGAGCTGCTGTGGCA
The DNA here is from genome assembly GCA_002215645.1 of Gemmatimonadetes bacterium 2013_60CM_65_52. Taxonomy (GTDB): domain Bacteria; phylum Gemmatimonadota; class Gemmatimonadetes; order Gemmatimonadales; family Gemmatimonadaceae; genus AG11. Next base: position 274,166 of record NGFI01000002.1, read on the forward strand.
GAAGTCGTTCGTCATGGAGCGCGAGCGTTACGATGGCGCGGACGTGATGCACATCCTGCGCTCACGCGCGAGCGACATTCACTGGGGACGCTTGAGCGAGCGATTCGGGCCGCACTGGCCGCTGTTGTACGCGTATCTCCTGCTCTTTTCCTTCACGTATCCGAGCGATGCGGCGTCCCTGCCGCCAGGCATCCTCGACGATCTCGCGAGTCGCTACGCCACGCTACGCTCGACGACACCGACCGATCGGGTGTGCCAGGGCACGCTGCTCAGCAGAGCACAATATCTCGTGGACATCGGGCAGCACGGCTACGCGGATGCGCGCGTCGCGCCATACGGCCGCATGAGCGCCGAGGAAGTGATTTTCTGGACGTGGGCAATCGACCACGTCAAATGACGCTGAGGCGTCGCCATTTCGATCGGGCGTCAAGTACAGGATACGCTGTCTTACCGAGTGCCGGATACCGGGTACTGTCTTTCACTACTGGTCTTCACAAGCCCGCACCTCAGGTGGCTACCGGTTGCACCGTCCGCAGATAGAAAAAGATCGCCGTGATCTCGTCGTCGGTCATGTTCCGGAAGTGCCTCCACGGCATGGCCGCGTTCACCGCTGAGCCGTCGGGGCGTTTGCCCTCTCGCAAGAGTCGGCGGAAGTCCTCTTCCGTCCAGGTCTTCGTCGGGCCCGCCGGTGTCAAATTCGCCGCCGGCGGCCACTCGGGCGGACCGTTTGCTATCCTGCCACCATTCAGCTTGGGACCATGGCAGCCCTTGCAGGACACGCTAGCGAGGTACGCACCGTATCCCGCCATCGGCGTCCTCGAGACCGACAGGACGTGGAGACGCTCATGGTCGATGTGCTCCGCCTCGAGCAGCGGAATCTTGCCCGCGACCATCAGCGCGCGAGCCACCGGACCCACCGTCGAGAGCGGCAGTTCGTTGTCGACAGGTGGGATGGAACGAACGAATGCGATGACCGCCGCCAAATCCTCGTCCGACAGATTCGCGTAGTCGGTTGAGGGCATGATCTTGAGCGCCCGCCCCGTCGGCGCGAGACCGTGCCGGATGGCGCGATCGAAATCCGCGTCACTCAGCGTCGAGCCGACGCCACCTTTTCCGCGCGTGAGGTTCAAGGCGTAGATGCGACCGAACGCCGGATCGTCGATCATCTTGGTGCCGGCGAGGTTGTCGCCGTGACACGAGGTGCAGCCGCCCAGAGCATGCACGACATGCGCGCCTCGCGCGATCGTGGCGGAATCCCGCTGCACCGTCACGGGCTTGGCGACGACCGGCCACTCCTTGCGATATCTCGCTTCCGACGCGCCGTAGACGCCTGCGGCAAGCAGGAGCACGAGCGTCGCCAATCCGCCGGCCAGATAGCCGAGCCATTTTGCCACTCTGCGCATGAATTACCCCGGGTGAGTGCGGCTAATTCTGCCGCCAGCGCGCCGATCCGTCCAGAGAGGCAAACGTGGGTGAACGGCGCACCGTTCACGACCTAGGACGCGACTTGCTCCGGCGCCAATCCAAAACGGCGGTTTCGCCCACGGAAATCGGCGAGCGCTTCGGCCAGATCATCTCCCACGAACTCCGGCCACATCTTGTCGAGAAAGAGCAGCTCGGCGTAGGCGCACTCCCAGAGCAGAAAATCGCTGAGCCGCTGCTCGCCGCCCGTGCGGATGACGAGGTCCACGTCGCGCGCCGGCACCAGGTCGTGATCCACCCGCGCCAGAAGATCGGTGAACGCCTCACGCGACACGCTCTCGCCGCGCAACGCGGCGGACGCTCGCACCATCGCATCGCGGGCCGAATAGTCCATGGCGATGCGAAGATGCATCCGCGTCCCCGCCACGGTGACGGCTTCTACCTGGTCGATCGTCTCGCGCAACGATGACGAGAGGCGATCGCGTCGCCCGAGCACGGTGAGCCGCACGCCGTTTCGCAGGCAGCGCTTGGCCTCGTTGACGAGCGCCCGCCGAAACAGCCGCATCAACGCACTCACCTCGGCCGACGGCCGCTTCCAGTTGTCGGACGAGAAGGCGTAGAGCGTCAGGGTGCCCACACCCTCCTCCACTGCACGTTCCACGATCTCGCGCACGGTGCGTACGCCGGCTTCGTGACCGGCCGGGCGCGGAAGGCCATGGGCCGTCGCCCAGCGGCCGTTCCCGTCCATCACGATGGCGACGTGTGGTCCAGCGAACGCGGCGTGCGCGCTCGAGCTGCCGTGACGTGCGATGGACATGCCGATCAGCGATCCCGCGTGGCGCGGATGAGCGCCTCCATGTGATCCAGGTAGCGCTCGAGCGCCCGCCGGCCCACCGGCGTGATGCGGTACTCGGTGCGGGGAACGCGGCCCTCGAACGACTTGGTGCAGGTCACGTACGCGGCATCCTCGAGCTTGCGGGCGTGCACGCTGAGATTTCCGTCAGTCGTGTTCATCAGCCGCTTGAGCTCATTGAAGGTGAGAGACTCATTCACGGCAAGCGCGCTGACGATGCCGAGGCGAAGCCGCTCGTGAATCAGCCGGTCCAGCGCGAGCGCACCGCCCTCGCCGGCAGCAACGCCTGCTTCTCCGTTGACACGCCGAAGGCCCGCGGCGTTCTTGCCGCGCTCGTCGCCTGAATCATTCGGCTTTCGTGAGGCCGCGCCCGGCTTAACCACCGTGCCTCCGCGCGATGAGGGTTCCGAAAACAATGTGGAGGACGCCAAATCCAACCACCATGCTTGCCGTCCTCCACGAGTACGGAGCGAACAGCGCAAGCGAACCCACACCCATGAATGCGAATCCCATCACCGGAATGATGCGCACGGAAAACGTGCCCGCGGCGACGACGCCGACGCCGTAGAGAAGCATCCACACGCCCGGTACCAGGCTCAGCATGCCATGCTCGTAGAACACGAGCGTGAGCAACGCGCCGGCCATCATTGGCGGCGCGAAGCTGAACACCATCTTTCGCGCGGGCTCCGACCACAGCGGCAGGTGCGCGGCCCGCGCCTTCAGAATCATCGCATAGAAGGTGATGACGATCGAGAGACACGCTTCTGCCAGCCAGATGAACATCCAGCGGGCCGAGCTGTGCGTCGCGGCCGACAATGCGGCAGCGCCGAGTGCCGTGGCGCCAATGAACACCGTACCCCAGCCGGAGACGGCCGTGAACGTCCCGGCGGCCTCCATCGTCTGGCGGATGTAGCGCAGGTTGTCCATCGCCCGCGCCTGCATCTCGGGCGGGTCGGTAGGACGGAACGGCAGGACACGCGACATGACGGGAAGTTTGGCGTCGCAGACCCGTTCTGTCAAGTGCTTTATGTCACAAAGCTAGACGGGATGATCCTCCGCCGAATCGCCACCCTTCGCTGCGCCGGTACCGCCAATGGCTGTCGGGCCAGGTGGAGGATCGCTCGCGGGAAAGCTCTGCTCGCCGACTGAATCCACACGGCGGTCCTCAATGCGCGCCGCAAATTCGCGCACAATGGCCGCGCAGAAATGCGGGAGATCGTCCGGCTTCCGACTCGTCACGAGCGCATCATCCACCTGCACCGGCGAATCGACCCACTTTCCACCCGCATTGCGAATGTCCGTCTGAAGCGATGGCCACGAGGTGAGCGTGCGGCCAGCCACGGCGCCCGCCTCCACGAGCATCCACGGGGCATGGCAAATCGCCGCCACAGGTTTCTCGGACAGCATGAACTCACGGACGAACTGCACCGCCGCCTGATCGGTCCGCAGGCGATCCGGATTCGCAACGCCCCCGGGCAACAACAGCGCATCGTAGTCCGCCACCTTCACGTCGGCGAGAACCCGGTCCACCGGAATGCGCGCGCCCTTGTCGTCGTGATTCATCGCCTGAATGGAATCGCCCTTTGGGGCGATCAGGTGCGTAATCGCTCCCGCCGCATCGAGCGCGCGCCTCGGTTCCTCGAGCTCGATCTGTTCGACACCGTCCGTGGCGACGATCGCCACTCTCTTCTGCTTCAGATCGGCATTCATGTGCAACCTCGTCGTTGACGCTGCAATCGTCGCCTCACGTTCCGTGCCGGTTCACGGCCGCCGCACACTACCGTTGCGCCGCTCATCCACACAGCCTTATCTGCACACGCCACCACACGAAATCTCCCGTGCCGCTTCTTCCACTCCACGGCCACGGCGGGCTCCGCGCCCGCTTCGACGACGCAATTCGTCGCGACGTCCTTCCCGGCTCCTTGTTGCTTCACGGGCCGGCAGGCGTGGGCAAGCAGCGGCTTGCGCTCTGGCTGGGGCAGCGGCTGCTCTGCACCGGAGCCGAGCCGCGGCCATGCGGAACCTGTCAGCATTGCCGGTACGCGCTCGCCGGAAATCATCCGGACATTCACTGGTATTTTCCGCGTCCACGCCCGCGAGACGCGGACTCCACCCCCTCGCGAATCGACGATGATTTGCGCGAAGCTGTCGCCGATCGGATCGCGACGGGTGCCTATGCCCCGCCGCCGCCGGAGGAAGCGATCTTCGTGTCCACCGTTCGCGCCATCGTCCGATCGGCTGCCATGAACCCGGCGCTCGGTGCGAGAAAGATCTATCTCATCGGCGAAGCCGACCGCATGGTCGTGCGCGAGGACGCCGAGGAAGCCGCCGGTGCGTTCCTCAAGATGTTGGAGGAGCCGTCACCGCGCGCAACCGTGGTGCTCACGACCGCCGAGCCCGGCGCGCTGATTCCGACCATCCGATCGCGCCTCGTCGCGGTGCGCGTACCACCGCTCGGTGACCGGGACGTCGACGCCGTGCTTCAGGAGCCGGCAATGCAGGAAGCGATAAAGGAAGCGAACGGCCCCAAGGGGCTCGCGGAACAGCGGCGCCTTGCGAATGGAGCGCCGGGCTCCCTCCTCGGAAGCCGCGAATGGAGCGACGCCATCGCCCGCGCGCAACGGATTCTGGATGCGGCGGGCAGTCACGACCGCCGCAAGCAGATGAAGACGGCGCTTCAGCAGGGCGCCACCGGGTCACGCGGAGCATTCAGTACCGCGCTGGATGCCCTGACCAGCCTTCTTCACGAGCGGCTGAAGGCCACGATCGAACGCGGCCACCTGTCGGCAGCGGCTTCCGCTTCGCGCGCATTCGACGCCGTGGAGGCAGCGAAGGAGCGCGCAGCCGCCAACACCAATCCACGGCTGGTGACGAGCGAGCTGCTTCGGCAGCTCGCCGAGCACGTGGCGTGAAGCGCGACGCCGAAGACCTCGCGCACGTCGCGCCCGACGGAACAGCCAGGATGGTGGACGTCGGGGGCAAGCCCGAAACGGATCGGACGGCGCGCGCCAGCGGCCACATTCGCATGAAGCCGGAGACTCTGGAGGCCATCCTCGCCAACACACTGAAAAAGGGGGACGTGCTGGCCGCGGCCCGCCTGGCCGGGATCATGGCAGCCAAGCGCACGTCCGACCTCATCCCGCTTTGCCACCCCATCGCGCTCACGGACGTCCAGGTCGACCTTCGGCCAGACCCCGCCCTGCCTGGACTTCGCGCCGAAGCCGTCGCGCGGACGGTCGGGCGCACCGGCGTCGAGATGGAGGCCCTGATGGCAGTCTCCGTCGCACTGCTGACGGTGTACGACATGGCCAAATCCATGGACCGCGAGATGACCCTGCTGGGTATCGTTCTGGACCAAAAAACAGGTGGAGGTTCCGGCCCGTTTTCAAGGGGTTGATGGCACGGCCGTTGCGCAGTATGCTGAAGGAGCAGCGAGCTGTACCTGAGAAGCTAACCCTTTACCAGGGTTCAACTTATGAAAACACTCCGAGGCACGTACGTGCATCGCGGAGATCGAATGCGGCGGCGCACCCGCGTAAAACAAATGGTGCTCGCCGCGAGTTTTTTTGTCACCGTGGGACTGCTCCTTGGCAACCGCGAGCCGGCCGCCCCGGCGGCGGAGGCGGCCCCGGTGTCCAGGGGCGCCGGTTTTCACATCGATTTGAGCACCAATCGGTCGCTGACGGCTCAGCTTGACTCCGCCCGCGGAGAGCTGGATCTGGCGAAAGCACAGCTCGAGCGGGCCAACAAGATCATCTCGTATTCCACCCAGTACGGAATCGGGGCTGGCCTGGCCGGCACCATCGTCGATGTCGCCCGGGCCGAAGGCATCGATCCAGACCTGGCCTTCCGCTTGGTCAAGCTGGAGAGTGACTTCAACGCGCACGCCACCAGCCCCGTGGGCGCCATCGGCCTGACGCAGGTGATGCCCAGCACGGCCAGGTACTATCAGAAGGGCATCAGCGTCCAGCGGCTCTACGAGCCCGGCCAGAACCTCAGAATCGGGTTCCGCTATCTGCGCGGGCTCGTCAACGAGTACCACGGAGACATGCACCTGGCGCTGCTGGTCTACAATCGCGGTCCGGCAGCTGTCGCGAAGTCTCGTGCGAACGGCGACAACCCGTCGAACGGGTACGATCGGATCGTCACCAAAGGGTACCGCGGAAAGGGCGTCGTGAACTAGCCTTTCGGGCTCCCGGTAGTTCGGCGTCCCCCGTCGCGAGCTTTCTTCGTGGCGGGGGGCGTCTTTTTCCGCCTCGTCGAGCTCTTGTGAGCCTTGGCCTTGTGAGCGCGCACGTGGCGCGCGCTCTTGGCGTGACGCTCGATGGACGGATCCGGCACGTCGCGCGCTGCTTCCACGACCGCCGTAGTCGGCACCAAAAGCCGTTGGCCGGTGGGCAATCTGCCGCTCCTCAACACACGCATGCCGGGATTGAACGCGCGAACGGCCCAGACCGGAATTCCATGCCGGTCGGCTACGCGACGGGGCGTGTCGCCCTTTTTCGTTTCGACGTCGCGCGTGGCGACGCGAGCGTCGCGCGGTAACGCATCGAAGGCGGAATCGAACTGAGAGGCCGTGCCCGGCGGCAGCCGGACCAGCGTCGTGGATTTCGGCGGCGTCATCCCCCGGAACAGGTGCGGATTCAACTCGGTGATGGCGGCCGTCTCCACACCGGCCGCGCGAGCCACGGCGGCCAACGGCGTCGACGCGGGCACTGACACGGAGTCGTACTGGAAGGGTGGCCGGACGTGGAGCTCCATCCCGTATCGGGCGGGCTCCTTCGCAATGAGCGCGGCCGCGATCAACTGCGGCACGTAGTCTCGCGTCTCCGCCCGCAGGTAGTCCTTGTCCGCGAGGACGAAGAAGGCGTCTTCGACATCCACGCCGTTGACGTCGTCCGCATAGCGTGCAATGCCGCGGGCCACGCGACCGGGTCCGCCATTGTACGCGGCTGCGGCCAGGTAGAGAGAGCCGAACTGATCACGCAGGCCGCGTATGAAGCGCACTGCTGCGGTCGTGGACTTCACCGGGTCGCGGCGCTCATCCACCCACCCGTCCACGCGCATGCCCATGCCGCGCGCGGTGGATGTCATGAACTGCCACATCCCGACCGCCGCGGCCCGCGAGTAGGCATTGGGATCGAACCCGCTTTCGACGAGCGCCAGGTAGTAGAGATCCTCCGGCAGGCCGCCCGCGCGGAGCGAAGCGCGGATCATCGGTTCGTACCGTGTGCCGCGCTCGAGACGGTCGGTGATGCGTTCCCTGGCGCGTCCGGTGAACATGGTCACGTAATGCGCCACGCGTTCGCGCGTTTCGTACGCGCGCACGTCCATGTCCCAGGCTGGCACTGGCGCCAGCGAGTCGGGCTTGGCGGGATTGGTCGAGAGAAAGTCTCCCGGCATCTCGACCGAGCCCTTCGTGACGTCGCCGCGCGTGACGCCCGCGGGGACGACGTTGTGGCGCGAGGTATCGTTCGTCTGTGCCCGCGACGGTAATGGCGAAAGAGCGAGCGCCAGCACGGTCGTGGCGAGAATCAGCGAAGTATGCCGCACGTGCTGCCGGGAAACGGCGGCGCCTTTGGCGCCGCAGGTGGGGATCAGCGGTTCAGGATGTACGAGCTCATGGTGCGGTTCGTGGCGTTGAGCACGGCGAGTGAAGCGCCTCGCACCAGATCGCCATCGGTGAGATAGCAGCCGAGCAGGCGTTCCGGGCCGTCGTGTCCGTGCTGATGCAGCGAGACGATGACGACGTGCGCGTCGAACGCGCGAACCACTTTGACGCCGATGAGCTCGAACGTGATGTCGCGCGACGTGAATGTCTCGAGCGCGCGCAGCGCGGCGTCGGCGCCAAGGCGTGTGTCGCCCGATGGGCTCGACTGGCCGGTCTGGCTGCCGGCGATGAGCTCGTCGCCGTACTCCAGGGTCACCTCGCACGCGACGCGGCCGGAGGTGGTACGCGAGAGCGTGAAGTTCCGGAATCGGAGCCGTTCCTGTTTGACCACGACGGCTGTCATCGGGCGGGCGGGGCCACTCTTATGCATGGTGGACATCTGCTGCCATCTCGGTGTGGGACAGCGTGCCGGCATTTCCGGAGCGCCGTCGCCCCGAGGTGAGTAACGAATGAGTTGCAGAAAAGGCAACGGCGATCTTGGCGCCGTCAAGGCCCTCCCTATATTCGCTCCTATGGGGCGTCTCCGTACCGTGACGATGGTCACCTTCCTCGCGTGGTCTGCGACGCCGGCGTCCTCGCACGCGCAAAATGCCGCCGTCAACGGGCTGCGCGATCGCATCGGGGCCCGCGTCGCGCGTGTCGGCGGCGCGGAAGTGGCGGTCAGTTTCCGGGATCTCGCCGGCGGAGATTCCCTCGACATCGGCGCGAACGTGGACTTCCACGCCGCGAGCACCATGAAGATTCCGGTCATGCTCGAGGTGCTTCGTGCCACCGAAGCGGGACGTCTCGCGCTCGATCAGTCGATCCTTCTGGTCAACCATTTTCACTCCATCGTGGACGGCTCGCCGTACGCCCTCGACCCGCGTGACGACAGCGATTCGACCGTCTACACGATGGTCGGGCGCCGCGTTCCCGTGCGCGACCTGCTCGGGCGCATGATCGTGCGGTCGAGCAACCTTGCCACGAACGCGCTCATCGCGCTGGTCGGCGCCGAGCAGGCAAACGCCACGGCGCACGCCCTCGGCGCGACGCACATTCGAGTCCTCCGAGGCGTCGAGGATGGCAAAGCGTACGCCGCGGGCTTGAACAACACCACGACGTCCGCGGACCTCGCCGTCCTCCTCGCGCGCATCGAGCGTGGTGACGCGCTCAGCAGTCCCAATGCTCGATTGATGAAGGACATCCTGCTCCGACAGGAGTTCAACGATGAGATTCCGGCCGGACTGCCTCCAGGCACGCCTGTGGCGCACAAGACCGGATCCATCACGGCGACGCTTCACGACGCCGCGATCGTGTATCCGCCGGGACACGCGCCCTACGTACTCGTGGTACTCACCAGGAAGATTCCGGAGGAAGCCACCGCGCGCACGCTCATCGCGGATGTATCGCGGCTCGTGTGGGCGCACGTGATGGGGCCGTCCATCGCCACGGTGCGGGCACAATGAGAGTGGCCTTCGCGGCCGACCATGCCGGATGGCCCCTCCGGCAGCGCATCCTCTCGGAAATCGCGGGCGCGGGCCACGAGCCGGTAGACTGCGGTCCCGCGGCCATGGAGCCGGGCGACGACTATCCCGATCGGTCGGCGGCCGTTGCGTCCGCGGTCGTCGACGGGCGCGCTGATCGCGGAATCGTGTTGTGTGGGAGCGGCGTCGGCGCCGCTGTCGCCGCGAACAAGGTGCGCGGCATCCGCTCGTGCATGTGTCACGACACGTTTTCCGCACGGCAGGGCGTGGAGGATGACGACATGAACGTCCTGTGCCTGGGTGCGCGGGTCATCGGTGAGGAGTTGGCTGCCGAACTCGTCCGGGCGTTCCTCGGCGGGCGTTTTTCGGGGCTCGAGCGCCACCGCCGGCGCCTCCGCAAGGTCCAGGCGATGGAGGACGGCTTGGCCTGAGCGCATTTCCAATGGCGCACTCAACCGCGGGCACTAGCTTTGCGATACAATGGACGTCGTCGCCATTGCCCCGCCTTGTCCACACGTTTTGTGGAAAAATCAGCTCCCATGGGACATACCGTTCTTCTCGTCGAAGACAACGAGGACAACCGGATCATCTACTCGACCGTGCTTCGGCATGTCGGATATCACGTGCTGGAAGCGGAGGACGGCGAGCAGGCCCTGGAGGTCGCACGTGCATCGCGGCCGAACCTGATCCTGATGGATATCTCCATTCCGAAGATCGATGGCTGGGAGGCGACGCGCGCCATCAGGCGTGATCCCCAGCTCAGGGACATTCCCATCATAGCGCTGACCGCGCATGCGCTGCCCGACGATCGCGAGCGAGCGGCCGAGATCGGGTTCTCCGCGTACCTCGCAAAACCAGTGGAACCGCGGGCGGTCGTCGCCGAGGTGCAGCGCTGGATCGGCGGTGGAGCGGGCGCTCCCGCCTGACTCGGTGGCGGCGCCAGCGACGGAGGCGTGGAAGCGACTCATCGTTGGGGTTGGCGTCGGCTACCTCGCCGCCTGGGCCATCGGCGTGGGGTTCGGCCTTGTGCTTCAGGGCATGGGTATATGGCAGGGCGGCGCGGCGTGGGAACACTCGATGCTCGCGTGGATCCACGATCGTCCACTTCCTCCGTTCCTCGATTCGCTGATGCTCGCGGTGGTGTACGCGGGCACGAATCTCACCCTGTTGCCGCTGATTCTTGTCGTCGGCTTCGTGCTCTGGCGCCGCTACCACGCGCGGCTCGTAGCCATCCAGCTAATCGTCGTGGCGCTCGGCTCGCTCTCGCTGAATCCCACGATGAAGCACCTGTTGGCGCGTCCGCGCCCGCCGCTCTATCCCATGCGCGGCATGTGGACGTGGGAGGCATATCCGAGCGGCCACCTCATTCTGACGCCAGCGCTGTACTTCACGATCTCTCTCATGTTGTACAGGAAGTATGGCTGGCGGTGGCCGTTCGTGGTGACGGTGGCCGTGATGGCGACGACGGCCTATTCGCGGTTGTACCTTGCAGTCCACTGGCCCACGGATCTGGTGGGTGGGCTGCTGATCGGCATCACGTGGCTCGTAATGAGCTGGCGCGCGTTCCACACCTACTTTCTGGAGACGCGCGGCGGTCTATCTTTAGCGGCGGGACCGGATAGCTCAGTTGGCAGAGCAGGAGACTTTTAATCTTCAGGTCGTGGGTTCGATTCCCACTCCGGTCATCTCCGAATGAGAAGAGAAAGGCCCCGCACCATCGGTGCGGGGCCATTCTTTGTGCCAGCGTTCTCTCTACGCCTTCGTATCGATACAGCCGTGGAAGCTCGGGTTGCTGAACTCCGCATCGGGTACCGGGAAGGTCACGTTGGTGCCGTAGTTACCGTTCTTATGGAACGGTCCGGTGGGATAGACGTTGTCCTGCGTCCGCCCGTACTGGCGCACGAGACGGCGCAGATCGCTGAGGCGCTCGCCACGACCGAACTGCCACAGCGCCTTCTCACGGAAAAATACGTCAACCGCCGCGGACAGCGTGGCCGGCGGCGTGAGCGGAGCCATTGCGGCCGGTTGATAGTTGCCGATCTTCGGGGGTGCAGCGCGCAGCGCGTTGAGGATCGTGAATGCACCGGCGATGTCTGTACCAGTCGACTGGAGCTTGACCTCCGCCTCGATGAGCCGCGCATCGGTGCCGGAAACGAGTGCGATCGGATCTTCACGCGCATAGTTCTGGAGCTCGACGTACGGCGTGAGGTTGTCGAACGACCTCGTGCCGTTCGCCACAGCCTTTACGCGCGGGTCCTTCATCGACGCGAACGGAATCGAGTTCTTCACGATGCCGGTGATGTCCACGCTGTCGCCTACCGCATACCGCTTGGTGCTGGTGCTCATCTGCCACCACTCGTTGCTCTGCGTGGTCTGCGAGTAGGTGACGAGATACTGATACCCGGTAGCGACGCCGGCGATGGTGGTTGCGGCCGCGGAGAACTGGCCGAGGTCCACCTGCGCACGTGCCTTTGACACGAGCGTGGCGTTGCGGATATGGGTCGCTGCTGCGCTCGCATCACTGCCGAGCGATGCCAACGCCGAGTCGAACCGCGCGATCGCCGTCGTGAAGACTTGGGCGTTCGTGAGCGGATCCGTGTAGACCGGCTGTCCCGACACCGTTTCGCCAAGCGGAATGCCGTTGCAGAAGTCCTGCCCCAGGGTCATCTCCATGAAGCCCATCTCGAGATACATCTCGGCGATCTTGACGGTCTCGGTGGGCGCGTACTGCTTCAGGGCCACGATGGCGTCGCGTGCGCGGCCGCGCGACTGCTGCACGGCGTTGTACGTGGACGCCATGACGCCGTCATTGCTCTGCGTTACGCGCTGATCGGCATCGTTGCGCTGCGAGAAGGTGTCACCGGACTTGAACTCGTCGGTCATGAGACCGGCGAAGTTCCAGATGGTCTCCTGGTTGTTGTTGCCGCCGTTGAGCGCCGACCGAAAGCGGCCGAGCGCACCGGTGTAGAGTCCCACAGCCGCTGTCGGATTCTGCACGTCGCCGGGGAGAATGACTTGCGGCTGCTGTTGCTCGAGCAACACGTCCTGCGGATTGTCGCACGCTCCGACCGCCAGCAGGGCGAGCGCCACTGCGCTCACACCAGCTGCCCGTCGAGCACGACCTGAATATCTGGTATGCATGTCTATCGTCCTCGTCGGGGTTGGCTCAGTAGTGGAGATTCAGGCGCACCGTGAAGTACGTCGGTGGTGCGGTCGTCGAGAAATCCGTCTGCACGTTGCCCGTGGAGTAGTTCGACTCCGGGTCGGTGCCCTTGTAGGCGGTCCAGACGTGCAGGTTGCGCCCCGTGAACGTCAACGACGCATCGCGAGCGCGCAGCGCATCGTTGATTGCCTGCGGCACGGTGAGCGTCGCGCCCACTTCGCGCAGCCGCCAGAACTGGCCGTTCTCCCAGTACCCGCGGTTCGTCGTGAATGCGCCGGGAACCGTCGGGTTCGCATAGCGCTGCGCCACGCTGCGCGCCTGATCTTCCAGCGGCGTGTCCTTGTTCGTCTCGTCGTGGCAGAGATTCGACTGCTGGCAGTAGAAGCTCATGGTGTTGTTGAAGAGACTGAAGCCTCCCTTGTAGTCCAGCAGGACGCTCAGGTGCAGCTTGCGCTGGAACACATCGAATCCGTTCTGCACGGTGACGATGTCGCGCGGCACGGAATAGCCCAGGAAGGTGAAGAAATTGTCCACCGTGACTTCATTGGGCTCGATGATGCCGTTGTTGTTCGCGTCGTTGTACGTGAAGTTGCGCGCGAACACGCCGCGAATCGGCAGGCCGAGCGAATCGCGGTTCGCACCGGTTCCGATGGTCGGGTTCGGCTTGCCGGTCGGATCGAGACCCAGCGACTCGATGATGTTGGAGTTGTGCGAGCCGCCCACGGTCATGTCCCACGCGAAGTTGCGGGTGTCGAGAATGGTCGTGGTGACCGTCGCCTCGATGCCGCTGTTGCGCACCGAGCCGAGGTTGCGCGTCACGGCCAATGCTGAAGCGCCAGCCGACGCTGCGATCGGCTGATTGATGAGCGCGTCCTTCGTCACGTTGTTGTAGTAGGTGACATCGAGGTTCACGCGGCTGCCGAACATCCGCGACTCGAAGCCGAACTCACGCTCGGTGGAGCGCTCGGGCTTGAGGTCGGGATTGCCGAGCGAGTCGGCGCGGAGACCGGGAGAGTCGGTGCCGGTGACGGCCACGGTCGATCCGGCGATGTTCACCGTCTGCGACGCGTACGTCTGAAGCGCAGTCGTGGCGCCGGGCTGCACACCGGAGGCGCCGTACGCGCCGCGCAGGCGCAGAGAATTCAGGAACGCGATGCGCGGAAAGAACGATTCATCCGAGATGATGTACGAGACGCTCGCCTTCGGATACAGCACGCTCTGGAACTTGGTGCCGAATGCGCTGTTCTGATCACTGCGCGCCGCGACGGTGAGGAACAGGCGGTCACGCACCGCGATCTGCTCCTGCGCGTAGTAGCCGAGCGTCTTGTTCGCCTGCGGCAGACGGCTGTCGGCAGTCTGAATGGCCGCCTGTCCAACGTTTTGTGCGCCCGGGGGAAGCTGGTTGCCGTTCGCCGTGGCGAACTCCGACTGCTGGTTCACATAGTCGGCGCCGATGGTTGTCTGCAAATTGAGCGTCGCCCGCGGCTGCCAGGTCGACGCACCGCTGGCCTTGAGCGACAGATTGCGATCGCTCGCACGCGTGTCGCCGACGAAGCCCAGGCGCGTAGTGCCCGAAGCGGGACACTCGGCGAAGCGGCAGAGCTGGAAGCGATCGCGCTGCGCATAGTCGAAGCCACCCGTGGCGTTCACCGAGATCCAGGGGATCGGACGATACTGCGCTGTGGCGCTGTTGATGAAGCGATCGACGTCGAGATTGTTGAAGACCTGGAAGAGCTGTCCCGGCGTGAACTGAACGAAACCGCCGAGGATCTCGCCCAGACCGCCCTTGTTCGTGTATCCAAGGCAGCTGGCCGAGTTGGTCTGACAGCCGACCGTGGGCTTGAAGCCCGGGTTGTTGAAGGCCTGATAGATGTAGCTGAACGTGTTGTTATCGACCTGCGGCAGGCGCTGGTCGGTCTTCGTGTACCCCGCGTTGACGCTCACGTCGAGCTTCGGCGTCAGGACGGCGTTCACGTTCGCACGCATCGAATTCCGCTTGAAGCTCTCGGGGTGCAGCCACTCCTCGCGGACTTTCTGGCCGAGGCTGTCGAAGTACTGGCGATAGAAGGCCGGCATCTCGAGCGGCCCACGCTCGTGCTCCGCGTCGCCGCTGATGAAATAACGGACCATGTCCGTGCCGCCGCTCACCTGTCCGCCGCCCTGCTGCCGAAGGCCATGCGACTTCGGCGACACCTGCTCGTCGGCAAGCAGGTTATAGGAGGTGATGCTGTCCGCCGTGCACGCGCCAGAGGCAACGGTCACGAGCACGCAGCGCGAGAGCGCGCCGGCGGCGTTGTGGCCCCACAGCGCATACTGCGTCGGATACTTGTTGCGATCCTGCACCGAACCGAGATCGCCGTGCCAGGTCCAACGCGTCGCGCCGGCCTGACCTTTCTTCGTCGTGATCACGATGACGCCGTTCGCGGCATCGGTGCCGTACAGCGTGGCAGCCGAGGGACCCTTCACGATCTCGATGTCGGAGATCTCTTCGGGGTTGAGCGTGTTGAGCAAGCTCACCGTGGTGCCGCCCGTCCCGAGTGCCAACGCCGAAGAATTCAGTCGAACGCCGTCGATGACGTAGATCGGTTCACTCGAGAGCGACAGCGACTTGATTCCGCGGATGCGAACGGTCGGCGCGGAGCCGGTCATGTTGCCGGGGAGCACCACGACGCCGGGCGCCTTCGCGACCATCAGGTCGGCGAGGTTGGTCACTGGTTGCGTCTCGACCTTGTTGCCAATGTCACCGAGCGTTTGCACGGAGTGCCCGAGCTCGATGCGGCGTTGCTCGCCGGTGGCCGTCGTGACGATTTCCGTCAGCTTCACGATGGCCACTGCCATGGAGAAGTCGACGACCGCGCTTCCGTTGGCTGCAACGGTCACGGGCTTCTTCTGCTCCTGGAAGCCCACGCGGATGACGCGAACCTCGAATGTGCCGGGTGCGGTGCGCAGCGTGTACCGCCCATCGGCGTTCGTTGTGGCCACCGCCTGCGTTCCCACCACGAACACGCGACTCTCGGCGAGCGGCTGTCCATTGCTCGCCGCAACGACGCGGCCCGTGATCGTGCCGGACTGCGCCGCGGCGAGCGCAGGAGCGCTCAGCGCGACAGTCACGAGCGCGGCTCGCAGCCTGGCGACCACACTACTCCGTCGAAACGATGTCATAGTCCTTTTCCCGTAGGAGGAAGAGTCCAACAAAGCCCGCGGCGTCCAGGAGGACGCCGATTTGAAGGCCAGAACCGTGTCCGCACCCGGAATTTGACCGAGCCCTCGCACGCAGCCGCGGGAGCGGCAGTACGCGTCCCCTTTCCGGCAGGACGGCGCCGCTAGGGCTCACCCCACAATGCCCGCAACCGTCACATGGGTCGGGAAAAAAGTCGCCGCGCGAACAAAAGGCGCGCCACAAGCGCTATTCCGGCCGGCCCTGCGGCGGCCTCGCGAGCCACTCCCCCCCATCCACCACCATGATGGCGCCCGTGATCCACGACGCACCCGGTGAGCTCAGGAAGGCCACCATGTTCGCGATGTCCGCCGGCGAACCGAAGCGCCGTAGCGGAATCATCGTGCGCGCATGGCTGTCCATCGCCTTCTCGATCGCGAATACGTCCGGCACGCCGGACGACGTGGGCGGCGTGAACGCCTTGCGCACACCCTCCGTCGGAATCGGACCCGGCGCGACGGCATTCATTCGCACTCCGTACGCCGCCCACTCCAGTGCCAGCGTGCGCGTGAGCGCATCGATCCCCGCTTTCGCGGCGGTGGCATGCGCCATCAGCGGCCACCCGCGATAGTGCAGCGTCATCGAGATGTTCACGATGGAGCCACCCCCGTGCTCCCGCATCACGGGCAGCACAGCCTGCGCGCAGAAAAAGGTTCCGTAGAGGTCGATCTCGATCACGCTCCGCCACGCGTTCGGCGACAGCGACTCCGACGGCGCGTAGAAGTTTCCCGCGGCGTTGTTCACCAGATGGTCGATGCGCCCGTGCGCGGCCTTCACCTCGGCCACCATCGCCTGCACGCGATCGACGTCGCGAACGTCCACCGCAATCGCGCTCGCCCTTCTTCCTGATGCACGGATCTGGGCGGCGGCCGCCTCCACACGCTCCAGCTTGCGGCTCGCAAGCACCACGTGGGCGCCGAGGGACGCGAGCAGCTCCGCGATGCCGAGCCCGATGCCGCTGCCGCCGCCGGTGACGAGCGCTACCTGTCCCTCAAAGAGGCCCGGACGAAAAACGCCGGCGTCCTGCGCCGGCGGAAACTTTTCGGTCATGCCAGAAGCTCCGGGTCGAGCGCGTGGTTGTGCTCGAGCGCATCCAGCAGTGCCGCCGACAGCGCAGGCTCCTTGTCAGATGGCGCAAACGACAGCTCGAGCGTGAGCTGCTGTAGCACGGGGAACGACCGACGATGATGGGAGGTCAGGCCGCGCGCGTTCACCGCGGCGTAGTGATCGCGAGTGCCATACCCGACGTTGGTGTCCCATCTATAAAATGGGTGCCGCTTCGCGAGCGCGTGCATCAGTCGGTCGCGTGTCACCTTCGCCACGATCGACGCGCAAGCCACCGAGTGACAGCGCGCGTCTCCGCCGACGACCGCCGTGTGCTCGATGCCGAGGGTGCGGATGCGGTTTCCGTCGATGACCACGTGATCCGGTGTCACGGACAACCGTTGAATCGCGCGGCGCATGGCGAGCACCGACGCATGGTAGATGTTCAGCCGGTCGATCTCACGCACGCTGGCAGCGCCAATCGCGAGCGCGAGACAGCGTTCACGAATGCGGACGGCGAGCTTGTCGCGCACCGCCGCGGTAAGCGCCTTCGAGTCGTCCACTCCGCGGATGGCCTGCGCATCGGCCGGCATGACGACCGCACATGCGACGACGGGGCCCGCGAGAGGGCCCCGTCCGACTTCATCGACACCCGCGAGAAGCGGCCCGCGGGCGTCGCGCAACTCGCGCTCGATCCGGCTCCAGCGGCCACCGCCCCGCGGCACGAGGCCGTGCCTCGAGCGCTTACTCGGCCGCGACGGGCGCGGTCTTGGCCTTCATTTCCTTGATGCGCGTGGCCTTGCCCGTGAGGTGGCGCAGGTAGTACAGCTTGGCGCGGCGCACGCGGCCACGGCGCACGACGTCGATCTCTGCCAGCATGGGGCTGTGCAGCGGGAAGATGCGCTCGACACCTACACCGTTGGAGATCTTCCGGACCGTGAACGTCGCGCTCACGCCGGCTCCGCGACGCGCAATGCAGACGCCCTCGAAGGCCTGAATGCGCTCCTTCTCACCTTCCTTGACGCGAACGTTGACACGAACGGTGTCACCGGCGCGAAAGGGAGGGACGTCGCGGAGCCACTCTTTCTGGGTTTCGATGAAGGCATGCATATGACGCTCGGGGCAGGGCCCGGTTGGAGGCTAACTGATAGAGACTGGGGAAGTTAGCCGGATTCGGGCTGGACGTCCAGTGTTGGCAGGGCCCGAATAGCCTGCGAAGACCAGTAGTGAAGACCAGTATCCGGTATCCGGCACTCGGTAAACGAGCGTATCTGGTACGACCACCAACGCGTGGCTGCCAACGGCGGAATGATATACAGCGACGCCCGACCCGAAAACGCAGTTACGGAATACTCCAATACCGAGTGCCGAGTTCCGAGTACTGGTGTTCCCTCCGGGTACTGCTGTTGTGTCGTTACTTGCTCGTCAATGCTCCTCCGCGCTGCCGAAAAGCAGCTCCACCTCGGGCCTGCTTTCCTCCGGCGCGATGACGTACACGTAGTCTCCGGGCTCGATGCGCGTGGAGCCCGACGGCGCAATCAGTGCCCCTCCCCGCTCGATCATGCTGACGGCGGCGCCCGTCGGAAACGGTACGTCGCGAATATGCGCGCCACTCACGGCAAGCTGCGGCGACACGAAGTAGCTGCGTAGCTCGTCGCCGAGATGCGAACGGACGTCCACCTCGATGGATGTCTTCGGCGGCGGAGGTGCGTCCGAACGGACGCCGAGCACTCGCGTCACCCATGGGACCGTGGCACCCGGCACCACCGCGCCGGCAACCACGATGAAGAACACCATGTCGAAGAGCTCGCGCGCGCCGGGCAACCTCGCCATGACGGGAATGGTGGCGAGCACGATGGGGACTGCGCCGCGCAGCCCCACCCAGCCGACGTACGCGGACTCGCGCCACTCATAGCGGAACGGCGCAAGCAACAACACGGTCACGAGCGGACGCGCCACGATGGCGAGGAAAATGGCGAGCGCAAGCCCGGTCCCCGCGACCAGCAGCAGCCGCGACGGATACACCAGAAGGCCGAGCAACAGGAACATCAACACCTGGCTGAGCCATCCGAGTGCATCGTGCACGCGCCTGATGCCGACCGCGTGCGGCAGGGTACGGGCGCCGAGCGTCATGCCGGTGAGATAGACGGCGAGAAATCCGCTGCCGCGAAGCAGCGTCGCGACGCCGAACGAGAGACAGCAAATGGCAAGTGTGAACGCGGGATAGAGGCCGGCGGCGGGCAGGCGGATGCGGAGAATGGCCCAATGCGCCGCGATGCCCGCTGCGAAACCAACCGCCGCTCCCACGGCAAGCTGCAAAGCGATTTCGCCGGCCAATGGAAGCGCAGCGAGATGGCCGCCTCCGATGAGCGCGGCCGTCAGCGACGTGGTGAGGATGACGGCCATCGGGTCGTTGAAGCCCGACTCGAGCTCGAGGGTGTGTCCCACGCGCTGCCGAAGCCGGGTGCCCGTGGCCTTCAGCACGGAGAATACGGCGGCGGCGTCCGTGGACGACACGATGGCGCCGAGCAGCAGTGCCTTCGTCCAGGCGATGCCGAGGGCGTGCGCAGCGGCCGACACGAGGCCGGTCGTGGCCAGCACACCGAGCGTCGCGAGCACGATGGAGGGCGCGAGCACCGCGCGCGCGGCGCCGACCGGCGTGTTGAGCCCTCCGTCGAACAGAATCAGGACGAGGGCCGCCGTGCCCACGCGAAACGCGAAGTGATAGTCGTCGAACGCGATGTGGCCGAGTCCCTCGGTGCCCGCGGCGACGCCGACGAAGAGGAACAGCAGGGCGACTGGCACGCCGAATCGCGCCGACGCGCGGCTCAGGACGACACTGGACGCGAGCAGCGCGCCGAATGCCGTGAGCATCGCGGCCGTGGCAAACGGCTCGCCGGGGCTCACGTCGAGTCGCTCGCCCCGCGTTCTCGCGTCAGCCGCAGTCCTTCGCGCTCACGCCACTCGGCGATGCGTGCGTGATCGCCGCTCAGCAGGACGTCAGGCACCGGATGGCCGCGAAACTCTGGTGGACGCGTGTAGCTTGGCGCGGACAATCCGCGTTCCCAGAACGAGTCGCTGAATGCGCTCTCGTGATCGGTCATCGCGCCGGGCAGAAGCCGCACGGTGGCATCGATGACGGCGAGCGCAGCGGGCTCGCCGCCGGTCAGCACGAAATCGCCGAGTGACAACTCCTCGGTGGCGAGATGATCCGCGACCCGTTGGTCGACGTCCTTGTAGTGACCGCAGAGAATCGTCAGCTCGTCGCCCGCGGCGAAGCGCACGGCGTCGGCCTGCGTGAACCTGCGGCCACGGGCGCTCATGAGGACAATCGGCGCGCGTACGTCCAGCGACTCGACGGCCTCGAAGAACGGCGGGGCCTTCATGATCATCCCTGCCCCGCCGCCGTATGGGTAATCGTCCACCGTGCGGTGACGATCGTGCGTGAAGTCGCGGAGATCGACGACGTTGTACGACACGAGCGCCGCGGCCGATGCGCGGGCCGGAATACTCAGCGCGAGCGGCGTGGCAAAGAACTCCGGGAAGATCGTGACGACGTTGATCTTCACTCGAGCAGCCCCTCCGGCGGTGTCACGACGATCGTGCGTGCGTCCTTGTCGACGGACGCGATCGTCGCATCATCGTACAGCAGAATCACCGTCTCCGCATCGCGGGGAGGCGTGCGTCGGACGTCGATGGCGAGTCCTTGGGGCAGCTCGTACAGCTCTTCCACAGTGCCGACGACCTCGCCGGACGGATGCGTCACGCGCATGCCGATGAGGTCATGCACGTAAATCTCGTTCTCATCCGGTGGCGGAAGCTCCCCTGCGGGAGTGAGGAGATACCGTCCGCGCCAGGTATCTGCCGCAGTGCGATCCGCGATGCCGTCAAATCGAATCAGCAGCCCCTCATTGAACGGGCGCGACGACTGCACGCGCAGCTCCAGCCGCGACGGCAAGGGATCGCCCGTGACGGTGCCGGCAAAGACACGACGGCCGGACGCGAAGACGACGTCCGGCGCATCGGTGATCGGCTCCACGACGAGTTCCCCGCGGATGCCGTGTGCCTTGCGGACCCGCCCGACGATGATGAACTCGGGCGCTGTCATGGCACTCGCGTCGGCGCTAGGCCTCGTCGCCCTTCTCGGCGAGCGGCACGGCCTTGCTCTGGAGCTTCGCGGCCAGCCTGCCCTCGTGTCGCTGCTTCAGCACGCCCGCCTTGCGGAGGAGCGAGCGGACGGTGTCCGTGGGCTGCGCACCGTTGTCCAGCCAGTAGTTGACGCGCTCGGCTTTGAGATTGAGCGCCTGCTCACCGATCCGCGGCGCATACTGGCCGACGATCTCGATGAACTTTCCGTCGCGCGGGCTCTTGGAGTCTGCGACGACGATACGGTAGGTCGGTGCCTTCTTTCTGCCAACGCGGCGAAGGCGGATCTTGACGGCCATGGGTCTCTCTGCTGACTGGGTTTCCTGCTTCGGGCTCCTCGCGTACCCGGCATTTCCGGGTCGCACCCGATTGAACGGTCCTACCTGAACTTAAGCGGTGGCATCCTCATCCGACCACCTGCTCCACCGGCTGCCTTCTTCATCATCTTCTGCATTTCGCGGAACTGTTCCAGCAGCCGGTTCACTTCGCTGATGGGACGTCCGCTGCCCTTCGCCACGCGCGCGCGGCGTGAGCCGTTCATGACGTCCGGCTTTTTTCGCTCCGCCGGCGTCATGGAAAGGACGATCGCCTCCAGGTGCTTCATCCGCCTGGGATCCGCGTCCTTCACCTGCTTCAGCATCTTCGTGTTGACGCCCGGCATGAGCTTCAACAGCCCCTCGAGCGGTCCAAGCTTTTCGATCTGCTTCATTGCCCCGAGAAAATCCTGAAGGTCCATGCCCTCCTTGCGGACCTTCCGCTCCATCTTCTTCGCTTCGTCGGCGTCGAAGGTGGACTGCGCTTTCTCCACGAGCGAGACGATATCGCCCTGCTGGAGAATGCGGCCGGCCATGCGGTCGGGATGGAAGTCCTCGAGCGCGTCCGTCTTCTCGCCTACGCCGATGTACTTGATCGGCTTCCCGAGCACGCCGTAGATCGAGAGCGCTGCACCGCCTCGTGCGTCGCCGTCCATCTTCGTGAGAATCACGCCGGTGACCGCGAGCTTTTCGTCGAATCCCTGCGCGATCTTCACGGCGTCCTGACCCGTCATGCCGTCGGCCACGAGCAGAATCTCGTCCGGCTTGATGGCCGCCTTGAGGCGCTCGAGCTCGGCCATCATCGTCTCGTCGATCTGGAGACGACCGGCCGTGTCGACCAGAACGACCCGATCGCGTGCCCGGCGCGCCTGATCGAGGCCGTCGCGCGCGATCTTCACCACGTCCTGCTCGCCGCGCTCGGCGTAGACGGGAATGTCGAGCTGCCGACCGAGCGTCTCGAGCTGATCGATGGCCGCTGGACGGTAGACGTCGCACGCAATGAGGCGCGTCTGTCGCCCTTCGCCCTTGAGCTTGTTCGCGAGCTTCGCGGCCGTGGTCGTCTTGCCCGAGCCCTGGAGGCCGACGAGCATCACCACGGTGGGTGGAACAGTGCTGAGCTTGAGGCCTTCGCGCCGTTCGCCGAGCATGTGCGTCAACTCGTCGTGGACGATCTTGACGAGCTGCTGAGCCGGAGAGACGGTCCGGAGCTGGGCAACGCCGAGGGCGCGCTTTTCGACCCGCTCGAGAAACTCGCGGGTCAGTGCGAAGTTGACGTCCGCCTCGAGCAGGACGCGACGGACCTCACGCAGACCTTCCTTGATGTCTGCTTCAGTGAGGA
This sequence comes from Gemmatimonadetes bacterium 2013_60CM_65_52, assembly GCA_002215645.1. Classification (GTDB taxonomy): domain Bacteria; phylum Gemmatimonadota; class Gemmatimonadetes; order Gemmatimonadales; family Gemmatimonadaceae; genus AG11. The sequence goes on from NGFI01000002.1 coordinate 296,798, forward strand.
CGCCGCGCCCGCGGAGCTTCGCAAATGCGGCCTCGAGGCTTTCGGAGAGCTGATCGAACATAGCCGTTAAACGTAAGTGAGCGTGAGGCTTAGGTCAACTCGGCGTTTGCGCGACACGCCTCTGCGCCCTTATCTTCCGCACCCATGGCCAAGCCCCAGCGCAAAGAGGAAATCCTGAAGTCCGAGCTGCCGCCATCGCTCCCGCTGATGGCGCTCCGCTCGACCATCGTCTATCCGCTCGGCACCATCGCCGTGCAGATGGGCGCGCCGGAGAATCTCTCGCTGCTGCGCGCGTACGACGAGCCGGGTCTCGTCGTCGCGCTCGTCGTCGCCAGCGGGGATCACGACGATCCGATCGACTCACAGAAGTTCATCGGCCGCGTGGGCGTCGCGGCGCGCGTGCACGAGCGCATCAACCTCCCTGGCGACACGGTGCAGATCACCCTCCAGGGGCTGCGCCGCATCGTGGTCGAGGGAATCGATCAGAACGAGCCGTATCCCGTCGCGGCCATTCGGCCCACCAAGGAGACGCCGCCGGAACCGGCGGAGCTGGACGACCTCGTCGCTCGCGTGATCTCCGCCGCGGAAACCCTCGCGGAGCTGGTGGACCGCATTCCGGACGAGGTGCCCGCGATTCTCAAGATGAATGTCTCCGATCCAGGACGTTTTGCAGACCTGGCGGCGACGAACATGAACTTCCGCATCGCCGACAAGGACGAAGTGCTCCAGCGGCTCGACGTCGGCCAGCGACTTCGGTTCATCCTGAACCGGCTCGAGCGGGAGGTAGCGCGCGCAAAGGTGATGGAGGACGTGAAGCGCCAGACGGAGATCAAGATCGAGCAGCATCAGCGCGAGTTCTATCTCCGCCAGCAATTGCGCGCGATTCAGGCGGAGCTCGGCGAGACCGACCCCGGGGAGAAGGAAGCCGTCGAACTCCTGAAGAAGATCGAGGACGCAAAGCTTCCCGATCGCGTGGCGCAGGAAGCGCGGCGTGAGACGGAGCGGCTTCGCCAGTTGAGCAATGCGTCCAGCGAATACCAGGTGATCCGCACGTATCTCGACTGGGTGCTTTCTCTTCCGTGGAACAAGCGCAGTGGCGACGAGGAGATCGCGCTCATAAAGGTCGAGGCCGCGCTCGACGACCGGCACTACGGGTTGAGCGAGGCGAAGGAGCGCATCATTGAGTTCCTTGCCGTGCGAAAGTTGCGCGGCGGCGATCCGCACGGACCGATCCTCTGCTTCGTCGGACCGCCGGGCACCGGCAAGACATCGCTCGGCGAAGCCATCGCCACGTCGATCGGACGCGAGTTCTATCGGATATCCGTCGGCGGCGTGCGCGACGAGGCGGAGATCCGCGGTCATCGGCGCACCTACGTTGGCGCGATGCCCGGGCTGCTCATCCAGGCTCTGCGTCGCGTGCAGGTGAGGGATCCCGTACTGATGATCGATGAGATCGACAAGATGTCCGGGGGCGGACCGAGTGGAGATCCCACCGCGGCAATGCTCGAAGTGCTCGACCCCAACCAGAACGACGATTTCGTCGACCACTACCTCAACCTGCCGTTCGACCTGAGTGGCGTGCTCTTCATCTGCACGGCGAACAACCTGTACGACATCCCCGCCCCGCTGCGCGACCGGATGGAGATCATCCGCATTGCGGGCTACACGGTGGAGGAAAAGGTCGAGATCGCGTGGCGCTACCTGTTACCGCGACTGCTCGAGGAGCACGGCATCACCGACACGGACATCCAGTTCACGGACGAGTCGCTGTCGTTCATCTCCAATCGCTATTCTCGCGAGGCGGGGCTCCGCAACTTCGAGCGCAACCTCGCCGCCATCATGCGCAAGCGCGCGCGAAAAAAGGCCGAGGGTGAAGAGGGCGCGTGGGTGATCGATGCGGAGAAAGTCGAGGAGTATCTCGGCATTCCGCGTTATGCCGTGGAAGAGGCGGAGATGATTCCGGAAATCGGCGTGGTCACCGGACTCGCCTGGACTGCGACGGGCGGCGACATCATGGTGATCGAAGCCCTTCGGATGCCCGGCCAAGGGCGCCTCACGGTCACGGGACAGCTCGGCGACGTCATGCGCGAGAGCGTCGATGCGGCGCACTCGTACGTGCGCTCACGCGCGTCGAGCATCGGCATTCCTGACGCGGCGTTCAAGGAGTACGACGTCCACGTGCACCTGCCGGCCGGCGCAATTCCGAAGGACGGCCCCAGCGCGGGCATCACGCTGACGCTCGCCATCGCGAGCGCGCTCTCCCAGCGTCCGGTGCGGCGTGATCTCGCAATGACCGGCGAGGTTACGCTCCGCGGAAAAGTGCTGGAGATCGGAGGCGTGAAGGAAAAGGTTCTCGCCGCCTATCGCGCGGGGCTGCGCAAGCTCATCCTCCCGGCGTCGAACGAGAAGGACCTCCGCGACGTGCCGGAGGAAGTGAAGAAACAGATATCCTTTACGTTCGTCGCGACGATGGACGAGGTCCTGCGGCTGGCACTGTTGCCCACGGAGTCCGACTCGGCGCCGCAGGAGGAGCCGCGTAACGAGGTGCCGGCCGAGACCGCGGCCCCTGTACCGGTGGTACGCGAGGGTGTGGCGCCGGCGACGCTCAGCGCGGAGTCACAGCAATCGCGGCCGGATCGATGACGCCGGAAAGTCCCGCGGGCAAGTCGCTGTAAAGAACGACGGCCCGCCCGCCGATGATGCGCGGGAAGACCGACACCGTGCGTCCCTCAGGATGGAAGGTCGCGCCGCCGGCAGCCTCGCGACGCTCCTGCATCCCCGTCCGTCGACCCGTGGCTCTTATGAGCGCGTCGGAGAAGTTTGCGGCCTCCATCGTGGAATCCCAGACGGATGCCCAAACAATGCCGCGTCCACTGGCACCCTGCACCACGACGTAGCGGTCCCCATCCCACCCCATGGCGGCGCGGGCGGCTGTCTGTTCGTCCTTCAGGTGTTGGTACAGAAACAGCCGAACGCCGAACTCGCCGAGGTCGTTCTCGTACACCTTGCGCGCACCGCGTGGCGCTGGAAGCGTCACCACGCTCGGCTCGTCACGAGGCGTCTTGAAAAACGCATCGGTGTGGAGAATCTGCTCGGTGGACGTCGGAAGATCGGCGAAGATGTTGGCTTTGCCGCGCTTCTCCTTGTACCGCTGCACGAAGTCCGCGCCGGCGAGGTATGGAAAGAGAAGCGACTCCTGAATGACCATCGGCGCCGTGGCGAAGACGGGCATGGCGCTCTGGTTCTCACGGATCATCTCGCGAATGCGGTCGCGGCCGCCCACGCGCAGCGCGACGTTGGTGGGCCCGCCGACCATGATGGACAACTGCTCGAATTGCGCCTCACCCTCGACCACGGCCTGCGCCGCGCTCAGGCGGTCGTTGTCGGATGTCGTCCGTTGAAGTGAATCGAGGCTGATGTACTGATCCTGAAGCGCGTGGACGAGCTCGTGTGTCAGCGTAATGTTCACGGTCTTCTCATCGGCACCCTTCACCACGTAGAGCACCTTCGTACCCGGGTCGTAGTAGCCAATCACCTGCTCCGTGAGCACGGCCAGATAGAACTTGCGGAGGTCGAGCGAGTCGGGCAGCATGCCGAGCATCTTGTACGCCGCCTCTTCGCCCGCAATGTCCGCCGCGGGCGACGTCTCCTCGAACTTCTTCACCAGGAAGTCGCGCACCTGCTCCTTCGTGCGCACTTCGACCTTCGGCGGCCGCTTGTATTTCAGCCCGGTTGCCGCCTCGATGCGCGGCACTGCGTCGGCGATCTCGCGCGCGTATGGCCCTTCGCCAACCGGACGACCTCGCCGGCTGAGAATTATGGTGACAGCCGCGCCCATGGAAGCGACGAAGGCAGCGGTGCGGGCACGGCGCTTCATCCTCAAAACGGAAACACCCTTCCGAGAATGTGGTCCCCCCAGATCAGCATGATGGCGGCGGCCGGAGCCAGGAACACGCCGAAGGGGACGAGCGGCAATTCTACCGGCGCAGCGGCGCCGCCTCCGAGCGCGAGCTCCGTCTGCGGCGTAACTCGTCCCCTTCGCAGGAGCGCGATGGGATAGACAATTGCAAGAAATGCGACCGCGCCGATGGTGGCGCCGAGAAAGACCGTGGCAATGGCGCGCGTTGGTCCGAGCGCCGCGCCAACGAACGCCATGAGCGTCATGTCGCCCATGCCCATGGCCTCGCGCTTCAGCGCTGCCTCACCCAGCCATCCGATGACAGCGATGAGACCGGCGCCAGCGCACGCACCCACCAGCGCGTCATAGGGACCCGCGAAGAGCACGGAGTCTCCGACGAACGGCGCGAGCGCCGCCGTGCCGAGCGACCAGAGCAACCCGCTCACGGTGAAGCCGTCGGGAATGAGATAGTGCTGAAGGTCGGTCATCGCGACGCCCGTGAGCAGCGTCAGGAAGACCGCCACGCGAAGTGCCGTGAACGTCACCCCAAAGTGCCCGAAGCATAGAGCCCACAAGAGACCGATGGTCAGCTCACCGGCCGGATAGATCAGCGAGATGGATTCCTCGCAGCAGCGGCAACGGCCACGCAGCGCCAGCCAACTGATGACGGGAACGTTCTCGAACCACGCGAGCTGGTGGCCGCAGTGCGGACAGCGCGAGCGAGGGCGCACGACGCTGAGATCACGGGGCCAGCGGGCGACGCAGACGTTCAGGAACGACCCGACACACAGGCCGACGATGAACGCGAAGAATGTGAAGAAAGTCGATGGGGTCACGAGCGAAGCTGATAGAGGAGGATTCCCGTTGCGACGGCGACGTTGAGCGACTCCACTCCGCCTTCGATCGGCAGCGCCACGAGAAGATCCGCGCGCTGCCGGGCGTCCTGTGACAGTCCGGCGCCTTCGTTTCCTACCGCGAGCGCAAGCCGGGCCGGCGTACGCGAAGCGTCGAGCGGTGCTCCGCCGGCATCGGCACCCCAGAGGGGCATCTCATGCCGCCGGCGAAAGGCGTCGAGCTCGGCCCAGGTTCCGGAGAGTGTCGGGAACCGGAAGCTCGCTCCCATCGCACTACGGACGACTTTGGGATTCCAGAGGTCAACGGTTCCTGGAAGAGCCACGGCAGCCGAAGCACCCAGAGCGGCCGCCGTGCGGACGATCGTGCCGGCGTTTCCGGGGTCCTGGACGGCGTCCAGCACGACGACGCGCGCTTTGCCTCCGAGCTCGAGAGTATCGAGCGTGAGACGCGGGATCTCGCCGATCGCAAGCACGCCCTGCGGCGAATCCGTATCGGACGCACTGTCGAACTCGGGCTCGGTGACCTCGAGGATCTGCGTGCCGGCGGCCCGCAGGCGAGCCAGGAGGGCCTCGCCCCGCGCGTCGTGCACGAGATGCGGCGCCACGAGCGCACCGCGCACCGTCAGCGGCGAACGGAGCAGCTCTTCGACCGCCCTGACGCCTTCCGCGGTGAAGAGGTGTTGATGCTCCCTGGACTTCCGGCGACGGAGGTCGCGAGCTAAAGTCAGCAGCTTCAAGATGTTAGAATCGCGCGTCAGAGGAATGGGTCTTGCGCAATACGCCTCGGACTTTTTCGTGAGAGAACCGATGAATCGCTTTGTCTCGGGCGTGGTGCTCGCGGTATCGTTGACGGGCTGCGGGGTCTCGACGCAACAGGAAGTCGAGATGGGCTCGCAGTACGCCCAGCAGATCAACCAGCAGCTCCCCATCGTGCAGGACGTCGAGCTCAATCGCTACGTCAACGTGATCGGCGACTCGATTGCCCGCCTGACCTCGCGCACGGATCTCACGGAGGCCAACTCCTGGCGGTTTTTCATCGTGGACAGCAGGGAGGTGAACGCCTTCGCCGTCCCCGGTGGCTTCATCTACGTCAACCGGGGCCTCATCGAGCGCACTCAGCGAATGGATCAGCTCGCGGGTGTGCTGGGACACGAGATCGGACACGTCGTGCGTCGCCACTCGATCAAGCAGATGCAGCAGCAGCAGGGCGCGAACATCGGCGTGACCCTCGCCTGTGTGCTCACGAGCGTCTGCAACAGCCAGGTCGGCCAGGCGGCGATCCAGGTGGGAGGCGGTGCGATCTTCGCGCGCTTCAGCCGGCAGGACGAAGCCGAGGCCGACGCCGAAGGCGTGACGAATACCGTGCGCGCCGGCATCAGTCCGAATGGAATACCTGAGATGTTCAAGATCCTCATCGCCGAGCGGCAGTCAAATCCCTCGGCGGTAGCAGCGATGTTCGCGACACACCCGCTCGAGGAGGATCGCATCGTGGCGACGGAGGAGCTCATCGCGCAGTACAACCCGGCGATCATCCGCTCGCTGCCCACCGACTCGCGCAACTACCAGACGTTCAAGCAGCGCATCCGGATGCTGCCGCCGTCTCCGACGCCGAGAAGTCGTTAGGCACAGCCGCGGTCGTCGTCGCGTCGTCTCGCTGCATGGCGACGGCTAGATACAAGGTCGCACCTTGTCCCAGTCTACAGGTTCGCGACGAATCGTTCCACGAGGGGCTCGAAACGCTCGCGGACGCTTTGGCTGACGCCGAGGACCTCCTCGTGCGAGAGGGGATGTCCGGCATAGCCGGCGGCGGCATTCGTCACACAACTGACACCGGCGACGCGCATTCCCCGAGCCCGTGCAACGATCACCTCGGGCACGGTGGACATACCAACCGCGTCCACACCGAGCGCGGCCAGCATGCGGACCTCTGCAGGAGTCTCATATGAAGGGCCCAGCAGCCCACCGTAGACGCCTTCCTCGAGCGCAGTACCCAATGCAAGTGCGTGCGCCCGCAACCGATCGCAGAGGTGCGCGTCGTAGGCGTCGCTCATGTCCGGAAACCGGTCGTCTCCCTGCTCGAGCGAGCCGATGAGCGGATTGCGAAAAGTGAGATTGATGTGATCGCGGATGAGCATGAGCTCTCCGCCGCGGAAGGTCCGACGAATCCCACCGGCGGCATTGGACACGAACAGCGTGCGGGCACCCAGCGCATGGAGCACGCGAACCGGGAAGCCCGCGAGCGCGGCATCGTGCCCCTCATACATATGAAAGCGGCCCGCGAGCGCGATCACCGGCCGGCCAGCCAGCTTCCCGGAAATAATCTTCCCGGAATGACCCACGATGGTCGCGGACGGAAAGCCCGGAACGTCCTTGAAGGAGATCGCGCGGGAATCGGCGAAACGTTCGACGAGACCGCCCAGCCCCGAGCCGAGTATGATGGCCGCGACGGGAGCCTCCGAACCGAGCACCGCGGCGACGTGCAACGCCGCACGCGTGGCCGCTTCGGTGCCGTATGCAGACCCGCTCGTCATGCGCTCGCCCGCAACGCAGCGATGTCGCGGCCGACGTCGGCGATCAGGCGCTGGCGATCGTCCCACGGCAGGAAGGCGCTCTCGAACCCATTGAGCGCCACCCGAGCGAGCTCGTCGAACGAGAAGCCGAGCGATTGCGACGCATGCTGGAACTCGTCGGTGAGCGTCACGTTGCTCATGAGACGATTGTCGGTGTTCAACACGACGTTGAGGCCGCGATCGAAGTATTCACGCAGCGGATGCGCGACGTACGAGTCGACAGCGCGCGTCTGTACGTTGCTCGTCAGACAGATCTCGAGAGGCACCCGGCGGTCGTTGCAATAGTCGGTGAGCGACGTATCCTCGATGAGTCTGGTCGCGTGCCCCAGGCGATGTGCACCGCAGGCGTGCAGTGCCTGTCGCACGGAGTCGGCCCCATCGCCTTCGCCTGCGTGGCAGGTGCACGCGAGATCGTGCCGGTGTGCAATGGCGAAAGCGGCAGCGTGTTCCTCCGCCGGAAAACCCGCTTCACCTCCCGCGAGATCGAATCCGACAACGCCACGGTGACGATAGGCGACCGCGAGCTCGGCCAGCTCCTCCGACACCGACGGCGCCATGTTGCGGAGGGCCGTGACGATGACGCGGCCGATCACACCGTGCTCTCGCTGCGCCCGCGCCAGACCGCGAAGGGTCGCGTCGACCGTATTCTCCAGGGGAAGTCCCTCGCGCACGTGAAGCACCGGCGCAAACCGCGTCTCGATGTACCGCACTCCGTCGCGCATCGCATCCTCGGCGAGCTCGTACGCGATCCGTTCGAGAGCCGCCTCGGTCTGCATCACGGATAGCGTGACAGCGAACCGCTCGAGGTAATCCTCGAGGTGCCGCGCGTCGTCCACGGTCATGTACGATTGCAGCGCGTCCTCCTCCCACGCCGGCATCGGCTTGTCCATCTCACGGGCGAGATCGATCATCGTCTGCGGACGTACGGAGCCGTCGAGGTGGCAGTGGAGCTCCGCCTTCGGCAACCGAAGGAGGATGTCGCGGGAAACGGTCGTCATCAGCTCTCGAACTGTGCTGCCGGGTCGGCGCCGTCCGGAGCCCGGTTCGGGACGAGCCGGAACAGCGCACCGTTGAACACCGCGGTGTCCGCCGGAATCGGAATGCCCCGGCTGTCGGTCACGATCATGGTGCCAGCGCGGACCGATCGCGCCGCATCCGCCGAGTGAAGCGCCACGGCATCGAGCGCGGTGCCGCCTTTGGGGGCATCGAGGCCGGTACCGTTCACGAAGACCCGCACGGTGTCACTCACGGCGCCGGCGCCGCGGCAACGATGCGCGGTTCTCCCGGTGCGCGCACCGGCTGTGGGAGGGACCGCACATAGCGAATGATCGCGTCGAGATCCACGATATTGAGGGCTTCGGTTCGGACGGCGGTCGCGCCGAGTCCCAGTCCGTCGCCGCCGGCGAGAAGGAAGTCAGTCAATATCACCGTGTAGGTCGCGTCCTCGCGAATCTCGCGTCCATCGACGAAACGTGCCGACACGAGACGCGGCCCCGTGGTGCGCGTGGAGTCGTACGTGAGCGTCACGCCGCTGACGTGCACGTTCGGCCGATGGACGACCAGCCGCTCGAGATACGCACGCAGCGCACGCCCCGTCACGGTGATGCGGTACAGCACATTGCCGAAGGGAGCCACCTCGAACAGCGAGCCGTACGTCGCCTGCCCCGCGCGAACGTTCGCGCGAATGCCGCCGTTATTCACCACCGCGACGTCGCCGCCACCGGCGCTGCGGAGCGCGTCGGCGAGGAGATTGCCGAGCGCGTATTGATTGCCCGTTCGATTGAGATCTGTGGCGAAGACCGCGATTGGCCGATTTACGAGCGGTGCCACGCGGGTCACCGCGTCATCGACGATTGCCGCGACGGCCGGATCTGCGGACAGCGAATCCGGAATCACATCGAGGACGTGTGCGGTCGCGCCCTCCGGACCGATGTCGATCGTCTCGATGGCGGTTCCACTTGACCGTGCCTGCACGACGGCCATTCCATTCACGACGGTGTTGACCAGCGTGTGCGTGTGTCCGCTCACGATGAGGCTCACCGGCTCGTGCAGTGCCCGTGCGAGATCCACGATCTCGCCAGCGCAATGTGATGTCGCGTCGCGATCGCAGGATGCCCCCGCATGTGCGAGCACGATCACGTAGTCCGCGCCGCGTTCACGCAGCGCGCGCGCCAGACTGTCCACGATGGGCGCCGGGGCGAGAAAGCGAAGGTCTGCGACGTTTGCCGCCATCGTCGTGGATGGCGTCGAGACCGTCGCGACGCCGATGATGCCGACCTTCATAGCACCGCGAACGATCAACGTGTCCGGACGAATCCATGGTACGGGGCGGCCATCGGCGTAGCGCACGTTGGCAGCGAGCATCGCGTAGCGTGCGTCCCGCATGCGGGCACGAAGTGTGTCCTGTCCCCAGTCGAACTCGTGGTTGCCAATCGCCGCCGCTGCGACGCCGAGTTGATTGAAGATGGCAACTACGGGGCGGCCGTAGGCGAGATTGGAAGCCGGCGTACCCTGAAACTCGTCGCCTGCATCGAGAAGCAGCGACTCACAGGCCGGCGGCGCGCACGAAGCTGCTGCCGTCCGCACTGCGGTCGCCAGATACGCGGCACCGCCGTTCATCCGTCCCGTGACATCAGGCCTGGGCTCGAGCGCGCCGTGAAAATCATTCAACCCGATCACGCGCAGATGCGTGGAGGGTCGCGCGCGGCGCGTCGCGACACCGGTTGCGTGCGCATCCTCACGATTCTCGCGGCGAAGTTGAGCGTACAGCGACGAAACCGCTGTCGCTGGCCTCAAGCTCCAGTTGCGTGTGAAGTAATCCTGCGGAGCGATCGTGCCTTTTCGTCGAACCTCGTCGATGAGCAATTGCCGGATTTCCTGCTGTCGGTCATACACCACAGGGGCGCCACTCAGCATCGAGTAGCCACCCCCTCCCGTCTGCCGATAGTTGTTCAAGGCCATCGTAAAACTGTCGGTCGCCGCCACGGGCCCGCCCTTGAATGACAGTGTGGTGACGCGGTCGCCCATCGGCCGCGACAAATCAAGCACATAGTCGGCGCCCGCAACGATGTCGAAGTTGTAGCCCGGCACAGTGGGATCGACGCTGACGCTGCCATCAGGCGCCGTGCGATAGTAGCGCGCACTCCACTCCAGATAGTCGCGCAACTGTTTCCCTGAGATACGGACTGCGCGCAGCGTGTTGTCGTACGGGTAAAGCGCCTGGAGTTGCGCCGCCGTGACGACGCCCGAGTCGAGCGACGCATTCGTGGAGAACACCGCCGTGGACGCCAAGTCGCTTCCCGCCGCATGGCGTTCCACCTCGAGAATGAAATCGACGAGGGGCGTGTCGGCGACACGCGCGGAGTCGGCGCTCCATTTCACCGCGGTGCGCCCAAGTGGCTGGTTCACCCACGCGACCGTGGCACGATGCGCCTCGCCCGTCGTGGCCAGCACCTCCGCGCTTTCTGCATGATTCGCCGCCTGGATCACGCGCGACGACTTCCGCCCCACCGCCCAATGGCCTCCGGCGCGCGTCATCACGAGCTCGGCGACGCCGACCGACGTCGCCCAATTCTTGGGCTGGAAGAGAAGCACGCCGTCGATCAGCGTGTCCCCGATCTCCTGATGCGAGTGACCGTAGAGAATCAGGTCGAGCCCGGACACCTCACGTGCCACGCGCGCGGCGACGTTCTCGCTCGGCACGCCCGTGCGCACGGTGTCGTAGCTCGAAGCGCCGTCCAGTCCCGAATGCACCGTGAGCACGACGACGTCGGCGCCCGCGCTTCGCACCTCGGAGACAGCCTCGCGCACGGCTGGGACGATGTCACCGATGAGGAGGCGGCCAGTCAGGTTGTCGCGGTCCCAGACCATCGAACCGGGCGTCGTGGCGCCCACGATCCCAATGTGAACGCCGTTGCGCACCACGATCGTCCATGCGGGATACGCACGCTGGCCATCCAGACGGCGCGCATTGGCGGCAAGAAACGGAAACTGCGCCTGGGCAATGGCGCGATTGAGAAAGGGCAATCCGTAATTGAATTCGTGATTGCCGATGGCGGCCGCGTCGTAGTGCATCGCATTCATCGCTGCGATGACCGGATGCGGCACCTCGGCGCCAGACACACGAGCCGCCATGTACGTCAGGGAGTTACCCTGCAACAGATCCCCGGCATCGAGCAGGAGGAAGCGCCCGGGCGCCGAGCGCCGGACCGAATCGACGATAGTGGCGGCGCGTGACAGCCCGCGGGCCGGATCGGCGCGATTGGTCTCGTAGTTCCAGCCTCGAACGCGGCCATGCACGTCGGTCGTCCCGGCGATGACGAGCGTAAAGCTGCTGTCGCCGGCGATCAGGGCGGCGGGAGGCGCGCACCCGACACCGACCAATACGGTGGCGATCAGAGCAGAGCGGAATCGCATGAGTGAAGTTAATCTGGCCATGCGCGGCCACGGGAGGATACGGTTGACGCGTTCGCCGCGGCCGGACACACTTCGAGCGTGGGCGCCACGTTCCGAGACTTGACACGACTGTGACAGACGAGCCCATGCGCCGTAGACGCGACCGTTGCGATGTTTCACGCGTTGTGGGTGATCACTGTCGGGTCCGCGCATGAAGCCGCTCGTGATCGGCATCGCGGGGGGAACAGGCTCCGGGAAGAGCACCGTGGCGCGCAACGTCGCGGCGTCCCTCGGCGACGCGTCGGTGGCGTTCATCGACATGGATGCCTACTACCTGGACCAGGGGCATCTCTCCATCGAAGAGCGACGAAAGGTCAACTGGGATCATCCGAACGCGTTCGACTGGGATCTGCTCGTCGAGCAGTTGGGGTGCCTCGCGGGGGGCGCCTCGATCGACAAGCCCGTGTACGACTTCCTGGAGCACGCGCGGAGCGTGGACACCGTACGGATTCCTCCCGCCGATGTGGTGGTGATCGACGGCATTCTGCTGTTCGTGGATGCGAGAGTGCGCGAGCTCTGCGACGTGAAGGTCTTCGTCGACGCCGACCCGGACGAGCGGCTGATCCGTCGCATCCGCCGCGACATGGCGAAGCGCGGACGACCGCTGAACGAAATCCTCGAGCAATACCTCTCGACCGTGCAACCCATGCATCTTGAATTCGTGGAGCCGAGCAAGCGCTACGCCGACGTGATCGTCCCTCGCGGCGGCCACAATCCTGTCGCCATCCAGATGATCGTCGCCAAGATCTCGCGACGACTGCAGTCCGCCATCACATGACGACCACCATTCCCTCAACAGGCGAACGCATCCTCGTCGTCGACGACGAGGCGGACATCGTTGCGCTCGTTGCATACCATCTCGCGAAGAGCGGCTACCGCGTGTCCACGGCGAGCTCGGGGCCGGAGGCGCTCGAAGTCGCGAGACGCGATCGCCCTGCGCTCATCGTCCTCGACCTCATGCTGCCGGGCATCTCCGGCTACCAGGTGCTGGAGCAGCTCCGCGGCGCTGACTCTACGCGCGACATCGCCGTCCTGATGCTCACGGCGCGGCGCGAAGAGCCCGACCGCATTCAGGGTCTCTCCCTCGGCGCCGACGACTATCTCACCAAGCCCTTCAGCCCGCAGGAGCTCGTGCTCCGCGTGGGCGCCATCCTGCGCCGGGTCGGCGCAGGCGGTGGGTCGGGCGGAGAACAACTCCAGATCGGCCCACTTTCCATCGATCTCGCTGCGCACCTCGTGCAGGTGGACGGAGAGCCGGTGGAGTTGACGCCGACGGAGTTCAAGCTGCTGTTGACGCTCGCCGAGCGGCGTGGACGCGTGCAGGCGCGCGCACATCTGCTGCAGACCGTCTGGGAGGCCGCTCCGGACATCCAGACCCGCACCGTCGACATGCACGTCCAGCGGCTGCGCGCCAAGCTGGGTGCCGCCGGCGATCTCATCGAGACCGTGCGCGGATTCGGATATCGTATTCGCGCTCCGCAAAATCGTCCGGCGTGACACTCGCGCGGCGGCTGCTGGCGGGCTCGCTGGTGCTCGTCGTGGCGCTCGTCGCGGCGATCGTCATCATCGCTGGCGGGCGGCTGCGCCGGCACCTGGACGATGAGCTCACCAGCCGGCTCGAGCACGAGGCGCGCCTCCTTTCCACGGAGTGGAAGCCGGGTGTGGACGTTGCCGCCCTTGCCGCGCGCGCCGGCGATGCGCTCGGACATCGCGTCACCATCATCGACGACAATGGCGTCGTCATCGGTGACTCGGAATTCGATGAGGTCTCGCGACGCCGGCTCGAGAATCATTACGACCGCCCCGAGGTCGCCGAGGCCAGGCGCACAGGACGCGGAACTTCTCGGCGCCTGAGCGTGTCGGCGGGCGACAACGAGGTCTATGTCGCCCTGAAGCATCCAATGGGCTACGTCCGTGTCTCCCTCGCCACGAGGAATCTCGACGACATCGTCGTTCGCGCACAGCGCGACGTGCTCGTGAGCGGTCTCATCGCTCTCCTTGGCGCCCTGGTGCTGACGGTCCTGTTCGCGCGAAGCATCTCACAGCCGGTCGTCGAGCTGCGTGACGTCGCTCGGGCGATCGCTGCCGGCGATCTGGAGCGGCGTCCCGCCTTGTCCGCTCCCGGCGAGATCGGTGACCTCGCCACGGCGCTGCATCGGATGGCAGAGCAGCTCGGCAATCGACTCCAGGCGCTCCAGGCCGACGACCTGCTGATGATCGCGCTCCTCGAATCGCTCGAGGAAGGCGTGCTCGCGTTTGACGAGCGTGGCTCGGTCGTGCGGATGAATCAGCGTGCGCGAACGCTGCTGAACGTCGCGGCGCCGGTGCCATTCGGCCGCGAGCTCCTGCCGCGGGAGCATACGATTCGTTCGGCAATCGATCACGCGCTCGCTGGAGAGAGCACCCCTCCGGCCGAAGTCACCCTGTTCGATCGCACCGTCTCGATCGCGTCGCGTCCGATGCCGCCCGCGGGCGTGGTCGTCACCCTGCTCGATCTCACCGTGCTGCGGAAGCTCGAGACCATCCGCCGCGATTTCGTGGCCAACGTCTCGCACGAGCTCAAGACGCCATTGACCGCCGTCAGTGGGTTCGCCGAGACGCTTCTCGACGACAGCATCCCCTCTGACCAACGGCGGCGATTCGTGGAGACCATTCGCGACAACGCCGGCCGGATGCAGCGCATCGTGGACGATCTGCTGGACCTCTCCAGAATCGAGAGCGGTGGATGGCAGCCGATGCTCGTGGAGGTCGACGTGTCGGGCAACGTGAGCGACCTCCTGACGACGCTGGACGCCAGCCCAGCGGCGAAGGGGCTCCAGCTGACGGCGGACATTGCCCCGGGTGCTGAAACCGCGTACGCCGATCCGACGGCCTTCCGTCAGATCCTCACCAACCTGGTGGAGAACGCGGTGAGGTACACCAGGCGAGGTAGCGTCACGGTTCGCGCGCGCGCCGGGGAGGGCGGCATCTGGATCGACGTGATCGATACTGGGGTCGGCATCGCGGCGGAGCACTTGCCGCGCATCTTCGAGCGATTTTATCGTGCCGACGCGAGCCGCTCGCGCGAGCAAGGTGGCACCGGACTCGGTCTCGCCATCGTTCGGCATCTCGTGGACGCGCACCATGGGCGCGTTGATGCTGCGAGCACGCTCAACGAGGGAACGACGATCAGTGTCTTCTTTCCCGCGCCGGCCAAGGTCTGAGCCGTGTGTCGCGCGCGGTCAGTCGCCGCGATTGAAGCGCGCACCGCACCAGCGCTCCATCAGCGCCAGCCGCTCGCTCGCGGAGTCGCCAACGGCTGGTTCGGCGTCGTTTCTTACTGGGCGAGCCCGGGAACCGAGCGCACGAATCGTGTCGAGCGCACGCTCGAGGGATATCCCCTGCATACGAAAGAGATCCGCGAGCTGATCCACCAGCGGCCGGAGTTCGCTGCGCGTGCCACCTGTACGGAGGACAGCTCCGATCGCGGCCTCGAGCCGATCTTGCCGCGGCCGCAGTGGCCTCGGTGACGGCTCCACATATGTCCTCATGTCTGGTTTCTCTCCGTTCGACCCTTCAACGATGGCGGGGGCCAGACCTCGACGCAATGTAGACATGTCTCGCTAACATCACGGGCGTGTAACAAAGTCCGCCGGGCCATCTCGCATGAGACGGCCCGGCGGACTCTGGTCACGAGGAACTACTTCGAAGCGAGCGTGACCGTGTCCAGATGTTTGATCAGCGCCTTCACCATGACCGGTGGCAGCGGCGCGTAGTCGAGCTTTGCGGCGGACTTCTCGCCCTCCGTCAGCGCCCACTTCACGAAGTCGATGAGCTTCTTGCCCTTCTTGGCGTCGGCCTGCTGGCGGTACACGAGCAGCCATGTGAACGACGAGATCGGATAGGCGCTCTTGCCAGCCGAATTGACGATGGAGATGCGGTAGTCCGTGTTCGCCGGCAGGCTCGCCGCGGCGCCGGCGGCTGCGGCCGTGACCGCTTCGATCGTCGGCTCGACGAAGTGACCCGCCGCATTCTTCATTTCCGCGTAAGCAAGCTTGTTCTGCTTCGCGTAGGCGAGCTCGACGTAGCCGATGGAACCAGGAAGCTCCTTCACCTGTCCCGAAACGCCGTCGTTCCCCTTCGCGCCCAAGCCGACCGGCCACTGGACGTCCTTGCCCTTGCCGGGTTTGGTGGCCCAGTCGGTGCTCACCCGCGAGAGATAGTCGGTGAAGACGTAGGTCGTGCCAGAGCCATCCGAGCGATGAACGACGAGAATGTCAGAGGCAGGCAGTGCTGTGCCCTTGTTGAGCGCGGCGATACGGGGGTCGTTCCACTTCGTGATCTTGCCGAGGTAGATGTCCGCGAGCGTGATGCCGTCGAGCTTCAGCGGCCGCTTGAGCGCAGACACGTTGTACGTGATGACGACGGCGCCAAGCACGGTCGGAACGTGCAGGAGCGCCCCGCCTTTCGCCTTGGCGAGCTCCTCGTCCGACATCGGCGCATCGCTGGCGCCGAAGTCCACAGTCTGCTCGGAGATCTGGCGCACGCCGCCGCCGGAGCCGATCGACTGATAGTTGATCTTCACGCCGGTCTTCGCAGCGTAGTCGCTGAACCACTTGTTGTAGATGGGATACGGAAAGGTCGCGCCTGCGCCGGTGAGATCCTGTGCGGCGCTCGGCATGGCGACCGCGGCAACGCAGGCGGCGCCGAGCACTGTCCTGGCGAGGAGATTCACGATGTCACTCCTGTGGGGTTTGATGGGAAGTTCTGACACGATGACGATGGTCGGGACGGATGTCCGTCCCGTCGCCCCGGTGTAACGGATTCGTCACGCCGGAGCGCGGAGATCAGAAGTTCACGACGAAGTGCGCGAAGATCGTCTTGCTCGGCGCGGGCGGCGCGTTGGAGACGCCATTCGACGACGCGAGTGACTCCTGGTAGTCGAAGGCGATCTGTGCCTTCTGCGACAGGTCCCAGAACACGCCGCCGATCACCGTGTGGTATCCGTTGCCGGGATCAGGAACAGTCGTGAAGCCCACCGTGCTCGAGGTCGGCGTTGCCCGATCGTACCGCGCGACGAAACCGAATGGCGACTTGCCACTGGCGTCCGCGAATGCGAGCGGCCGAACGACGGTGTAGGCCGAAAGCAGGCGGCCAGTCGTTTCGGTGAGCGCGCGCGGGCTTGCCGCGGTGTTCGCGCCGAGCTCTCCGTTCTCGTGACGCTGAGCAAACTCGCCGGCGAGCACCAGCTTGGGATCCTTGATGCCGACGAACAGGCCCGCGCGGCTGCGATCGAGTGCCTCACCGATGGGACCGTTCTGTCCCGTGCCACCGTTCACGAAGGCGCTAGCGGTAGCACCCTTGTATCCCCACGCCGTAATCGTGAAGGTCTGGAGCAACGGCAGGTCCTTGTTGTTCGCCAGCGGCGTAAGCGAGAGACGGACGGCGTAGTCCTTGAAGCGGTCGGTCTCACGCGAGGTGTATCCCGGTCCGTTCGTGACCGTGGCGTACACTTCGCCCATCTTGTCGGGCAGCGCGATCTGCGACGCGATGCCAACGTCGGCTGACGAGAAGTACCCAGCGCGCTCCACGCCGACCTGGCTCAGGTACCGCGGCCAGAACGACTCCTGATGATCGATGACGACGTTGTGCAGGATGCCGATGCGCCCCGTGACCTGTAAGCCGTTGTCCATCTTGGAGCCGGCGTACTCGAGGTATGCGTATTTCGCCCGTACGGTATACGCGTTTGGTGTCGCTTCCGACGTCTGATAGACGTCCGTCGTGATCCGGATGCTCGTGTGATCACCCGCGGGCATGCGGAACGTGAGATACGCGCGATCGACGATGAACTGGTTGTCGATTTGGCGATTGAGCGGTGCTCCGTTCACCGACTCCTGGAAGTTGTAACTTCCGAAGATGATGCCAGAGAAGTTCAGCGGCGACGGGGCGGGCGCGCTTTGTGCCCCGACTGGAGCGCCGACAGCGAGTGCGAGGAGAACGGCCGACCGGAGCCATGAAGGACGAGCACGAAACATTGTGTGGTCTGGCTGAAGGGAGAGTTCGTGGGAGCGGCCACCGGCGTACGTGACCGCACGCAACGTCCAGCCGTTTGATCACGGGTGTGACATGAGGTGGTTGCGGTTGTGTAACGGCGGCCCCGACGCTCTGCCATGAAATGGTCGTGACGCGACCGTTACAGTCGCCGCGGGCTTTCGATACGCGAACCGGTCAGTTTCTCCCATCACATGACGCCACTTCCAGTTCCGACGACCGGGCCGTCGCAGGAGCCGAGGTCGTTTCGGCATCCCGGCCCGCCCACCGGGAGCGCGGACGCGTCGTCCGGCACGGTGCGCCGCGCGCCGGTGATCCAGGGTACCGTGATCGCCGATCGGGTCTACCGGCTGACGCTGGTGTTCTTCGCCCTCTGCATCCCCGCTCTTCTCCTGCTGATTTTTGTCGTGGTCGGGAGCGCGGGCTGGCCGGCGCTGCACCATTTCGGTTTCTCGTTCCTGACGTCGAGCGCGTGGGATCCGGTGAACGGTCTGTTCGGCGCGGCGCCGGCGATCGTGGGCACGGTCCTCACCTCCGTGATCGCCCTGGTGGTCGCGACGCCGCTCGCGCTGGGCGGCGCGATCTTTCTCTCGGAGTTCTCGCCGTCATGGCTACGGCAGCCCTTGTCCTTTCTCGTGGACCTGCTGGCGGCCGTACCGAGCGTCGTCTACGGTGTCTGGGGCATGTTCTTCTTCTTGCCGCTGCTCCGAACGAGCGTGATGCCGTTTCTCAGAGACACGCTCCATCTCGGCGCGACGCCATTCTTTTCCGGGCCGATCTATGGTCCGAGCGTCCTCGCGGCGGGGCTGATCCTCGCCATCATGGTGCTCCCGTACATCGCCGCGGTGTCGCGCGAAGTGCTCGTGGCGGTGCCGCGGTCGCAGCGCGAGGCAGCATTGGCGCTTGGCGCGACTCGTTGGGAGACGATCGCGGGTGCCGTCATTCCGTACGCGCGCACCGGCATCATCGGCGGCGTTATCCTCGGGCTGGGGCGCGCCCTCGGTGAGACGATGGCGGTCACGATGCTCATCGGCAACCGCCACGAGCTCTCCGCCTCGCTGCTGGCGCCCGGCTATACGATGGCATCGCTCATCGCGAACGAGTTCACCGAGGCGACGACCGATCTCCACAAGGCTACGCTGATGGCGGTGGGGTTCGTGCTCTTCGTCATGACGCTCGTCGTCAACGCCATCGCGCGCCTCCTGGTGCGTCGCGTCTCCGAGGTGCGGGTGTGAGCGTCGCGCTGTCGTCGACGGGTCGCCAGGGCGGAAGCACGAAGAGGTTGATGCGACGCCGCATCGCGAGCGTCGTCATGGTGTCGCTCACGTGCGTCGCCGCAGCCATCGCGGTGGTTCCGCTCATCGCGATACTGGGCTACCTGCTCAGGAAGGGTGCCGCGTCGCTCTCGCTGAGCTTCTTCACGCACATGCCTGCGCCGGTCGGCGAGCCGGGCGGCGGCATGGCCAACGCAATCATCGGCACGCTGGTGCTGATCGGCATCGCGGCCACGGTCGGACTTCCCGTGGGCATCGGCGCGGGGCTGTATCTCGCGGAGCAGCGCGGCTCGCGCCTCGCGAATCTCGTGCGCTATCTCGCGGATGTGCTGAACGGGCTCCCGTCGATCGTGATGGGCATCTTCGCGTGGGAATTCCTCGTGAGGCCGTTCGGACACTTTTCTGCGCTGGCCGGTGGCGCCGCCATCGGCGCGATGATGATCCCGCTCGTCACGCGGACGACCGAGGAGATGGTGTGCACCGTGCCCCAGTCGCTGCGGGAGGCAGCGCTGGCGCTCGGCTATCCGCGCTGGCGCACGTCCCTACAGATCGTTCTGCGGACTGCACTCGGCGGCATCGTGACGGGGGTGCTCGTCGCCGTCGCGCGCGTCGCGGGCGAGACGGCCCCACTGCTCTTCACCGCCTTCGGCAACCAGTTCTGGTCCCTCAAGCTGACGCAGCCCATCGCCGCACTGCCGCTCCAGATCTACGTCTACGCCAACAGTGCGTATGACGACTGGCATGCGCAGGCATGGGCGGGTGCGACGGTCCTGATCGGGCTCGTGCTGGTGATCAGCGTCATCGCGAGACTCGTGACGCGCGCGCGCTTCGGAGGTGGGCATGACTGACCTCGCGGAACTGCGCAACGAGGCAAGGCCGCCGACAGCCGTCTCGAGCAGCGGGCCGGTCATGGCCGTGCAAACCATGGGGTTGAACGCGTATTTCGGCGACACGCACGCCGTGCGCGACGTCACGCTCGACATTCCGCCGAACGAAGTGACGGCGATCATCGGGCCGTCCGGTTGCGGCAAATCCACTCTGCTGCGCTGCCTCAATCGCATGCACGAGACGGTGCCCCGCGCGCGCGTGGAGGGCAGCGTGCTGCTGCATGAGCAGGACATCTATGCGGACGACGTCGATCCCATCACACTCCGCCGGCACGTCGGCATGGTGTTCCAGCGTCCCACCCCGTTCCCGACGATGTCCATCCGGGACAACGTCGCGGCGGGGCTGTGCGTCCAGCCCGAGCGAGCGCTCTCGCGGCGGCAGGTCGATGAAGTCGTCGAGCGAGCGCTCTGCGAAGCAGCGCTGTGGGACGAGGTAAAGGATCGGCTGCGGACGAGCGCGACTGGCATCTCCGGTGGCCAGCAGCAGCGGCTCTGCATCGCCCGCGCGCTCGCGACGTCCCCGCACGTGTTGCTGCTCGACGAGCCCACCGCGTCACTCGACCCCATGAGTACGCAGAAGATCGAGGAGCTCGTCTATGAGCTGCGCAGGACGATGACCGTGGTCATCGTGACCCACAACATGCAACAGGCGGCGCGCGTCTCGGACCGCACCGTCTTCATGCTGTCCGGCGAGATGGTAGAGGCGGCACCCACGCGCGACATGTTCACGACGCCCGGCGATCCGCGAACGGAAGCCTACATCACCGGACGGTTCGGATGAGCGCCGCGCAGGAGCTTGCACGCGCCCCCGAGCCGGCGCGCAGCGGCAGCGTCGAGGTCGAACGGTTCAACTTCTGGTACGGGGCGACCCAGGCGCTCTTCGACATCGACCTGTCGATTCCGCCGTCGGCCGTGACGGCATTGATCGGCCCGTCGGGCTGCGGCAAATCGACGTTTCTCCGATCCATCAACCGGCTGAACGAATTGATTCCCGGTGCGCACGGGTCGGGCGAGATCCGGCTGGACGGTGAGAACATCTATGAGCGCGGGATGGACGTCGTCACCCTTCGGCAGCGTGTGGGGATGGTCTTCCAGCGATGGAATCCGTTTCCCAAGAGCATCTACGACAACGTGGCCTACGGTCCGCGCATCAACGTGCGGCCCAAGCGCGCTGATCTCGACGCGATCGTCGAGTCGGCGCTCCGACGTGCCGCACTATGGGACGAGGTGAGGGACCGGCTGCGAGACAGCGCGCTCACGCTCTCGGGCGGGCAGCAGCAACGCCTGTGCATCGCCCGCGCGCTTGCGAACGAGCCGGAGGTGCTGCTGCTGGACGAGCCGGCGTCAGCGCTCGACCCCATCGCGACACAGAAGATCGAGGAGCTGATCTACGAGCTGAAACGCGAGTTGACGATTGTCATCGTCACGCACAACCTGCAACAGGCGGCGCGCATCTCGGATCGCACGGCGTTCTTCTATCTCGGCAAGCTGGTCGAGGTGGGAGAGACGCAGCGGCTGTTCACGAGCCCGCGTGGGGACCAGACGGAAGCCTACATCACGGGGAGATTCGGATGAGCCCAGACCTGCCATTTCGCCATTTCCACGACCAGCTCACCGCGCTGAATCGACGTCTGCTCACGATGTCGGAGCGAGCGGAATCGCTGGTGGATCTCTCCGTCGATTCGTTGCTCAGCCTGGACGAGGGAAAGGCCGAGGCGGTGATTAACGCCGACCGTGAGCTCGACATCATGGAAGTGGAGATCGAGGCCGACGCACTGGAATTGCTCGCACTCCAGCAGCCGATGGCGCGCGACCTTCGCTTCATCGTCAGCGCGATCAAGGTGACGAGCGACCTGGAGCGCGTCGGCGACCATGCGGTGAACATCGCGCAGGCCGCGCTCCGCCTGATCTCCCAACGCACACACATCAATCCGGATCCGGAAATCGAGGACATGGCGCGGCGCGCGCGGGCAATGCTCAGCGACGCGATCGACGCATTTCTTCGCGCGGACGGCTCGCTCGCCCGCGATGTGTGCGCGCGCGACGACCAAGTGGATACGCTGCACGAGTCAGTGTTCAGAATTTTGCTCACGCACATGATGGCCGACGCACGCACGATCAATCCGTCGCTCGAGTATCTCCTGGTGAGCCGGAACCTCGAGCGCGTGGCGGATCTCGCGACGAACATCGCGGAGGACGCAGTCTTCCTCGCCGAAGGGAAGAACATCAAGCACGGCGGCGGAGAGGCGCCGCGGACGAGTGCGTTGAGTGGCTGAGGCGTCTTTTCCCGGTCCCCCCCATGTGAGGACGACGACCCGGCGATAGTTTCCGCGGCAACGCATCGCCCGCCCCCGCAGCCTCGACCTCATGACCGCAGCGCGACGCAGCCCCGACCGTCCGCGCCAGACGCGCGAGCCCCGCGCGGGCACGGAAACGAGAATCGCCGCCATCGACATCGGATCGAACTCGGTCCGGCAGATCGTGGCCGACGTGACGCCCGACGGCGCCATCAGCGTCGTGGACGAAATGAAGGCGGCACCGCGCCTCGGCGCGGATCTGGAGGACACCGGCGTCCTCGGAGCGAACGCCATCGAGCGCGCCGTGGAAGCCATCGCGCGGATGGCGACCCTCGCGCGACAACTCGGCGCCAACCGGATCGAAGCCGTCGCAACGAGCGCGGTGCGCGACGCCGAGAATGCCAAGCGATTCATCGCGCGCGTCCGGCAGGAAACCGGGCTTCGCGTCAAGGTACTCCGCGGCGAGGACGAGGCACGCCTGTCATTCCGAAGCGCGCTCGCGCACTTCGATCTCGCGGCGGGACGTTCCGTGATCATGGACATCGGCGGCGGTTCGCTGGAGCTGGCCCTCAGCGCCGACGGCGTCCTCGATGAGCTGGTGTCGCTGCCCCTGGGAGCCCTTCGCCTCACGGAGCGATACTTCCGCGACGGCGTTACGCCGCGCGCACTGCGGCAGCTTCGCAAGGAAGTGCGACGCGCCGTGCGTGACGTCATCTCCACGCGCGACTGGCGTGGCGCGCAGGTGATCGGCTCCGGAGGAACGTTCACGAATCTCGGCGGCATGCACCTCGCGCGGCAGAAAATGCTTGCGGCGCGAAACGTCCATGCGACGAAGATTCCGCGCACCGAGGTCGAGCACCTGCTCGACGCGATGGCGTCGATGTCCACGGAAGAGCGGCGCGAAATGCCCGGACTCAATCCGGGGCGCGCCGACATCATCGTTGCCGGGGTCGCCGTCGCGGCGGAAGTGCTGGCACGGGTGGACGCGCGCGACCTCGTCGTCTCCCGCTACGGCATCCGGGAAGGCATTCTGCTCGAGACCGCTCGCGTGCGCGCCACAGCCGCCGATCCGGGTGAGGCGCGCGAGCGGTCGGTGCGCGAATTTGCCGAGCGGTGCCACTACGAAGCACCGCACGCGCAACAGGTGCAGCGGCTGGCGCTCCGCCTCTTCGACGCGCTCGGAGAGCGGCTCGGCTGCTCTGACGAGGACCGCACGCTGCTCGGCGACGCCGCCCTGCTGCACGACGTGGGGTACCACATCAGCTACGACCGCCACCACAAACACGCATACCACCTCATCCTGCATGCGGAGTTGCTCGGCGTCGCGCCCGCCGAGCAGGTGGTGATGGCCAACGTGGCCCGCTACCATCGTGGAGCGGAACCGAAGCGCAAGCACCGAAACTTCGGTGAGTTGTCGCCCGCCATGCGCGGCCGCGTTCGCAAGCTCGCTGCGCTACTTCGCGTCGCCGACGGATTCGATCGCGGTCACATCGGCGCGGTTGCAGAGCTCAAGGTGCGGCGGATGAAGCGCGCCATTCGCATTACGCCTGTCGCGCAACCAGGCGCCGACAACATTCGGCTCGACATCTGGGGCGCGCACCGCAAGTCCGAGCTGCTCGCGCGAGTCGCCGGTATCCCCGTGGAGATCGTCAGCCCGGACGGCGACGTCTTCTCGTCGGACGCCGTCGAGGCGGGCGCCAACGAATAGCGCTCAGTCTCCCAGCCGCTCCGCGTAGGTGCGGGAGTCGGCGTAGGCACCCTCGAGTGGACGCGACGACGGTTGCGTGCCCCACGAGTCGGCGAGCAGGATGGCGTGCGTCGACCGGGTTTCTCCCTCCGGCTGCCGCTGCACCCACGTGCCATTGGCGCGTAGATCCCACGCCTGCCGATTGTCCACCAGCAGGGTGTCCACGAGCGAGCGGAGATTCGAATGCAGCGTCGCATCGTCCACCGGCGCCACCGCTTCTACGCGGCGCAGAAAGTTGCGCGGCATCCAGTCCGCGGAGCCGAGGTAGTATTCGTCCGCGCCGGCGTTGTGGAAGTAGAAGAGTCGTGAGTGCTCCAGAAAGCGGCCGACCACGCTCACCACGCGAATGCGCTCGCTCATGCCGGGCACGCGCGGCCGCAGGCAGCAGATGCCGCGGACGATGAGATCGATGTCCACGCCGGCCTGTGACGCGTGGTAGAGTGCGTCGATCACCTCCGCGTCCACGAGCGCATTCATCTTGGCCACGATGCGCGCACGCTTCCCATTCGCGGCATGTGTCGTCTCGCGTTCGATCAGCTCGAGAAAACGGTCCTTCATGTTCGACGGCGCCACGAGCAGCTTTCGGTAGTATCGCTGCCGCGCGTAACCCGTGAGGGAGTTGAACAGATCGCTGACGTCTGCGCCGATCGAGGGGCTGCACGTGAACAGGCCGAGATCCGTGTACTGGCGCGCGGTCTTGGAGTTGTAGTTGCCGGTACCCACATGGATGTACCGGCGAATTCCGTCCGACTCGCGCCGCACGACCATCGCGATCTTCGTGTGCGTCTTGAAGGCGGCGGAGCCGTACGCCACGTGCACGCCGAAGCTCTCGAGCTGCCGCGCCCACGTGATGTTGTTGGCTTCGTCGAAGCGCGCCTTGAGCTCCACGAGCACCGCCACCTGCTTGCCCCGCTGCGCCGCCTGCGTGAGCGCGCGGACGATCTCCGTATCACCACTCGTGCGATACAGCGTGAGCTTGATCGCCAGCACCTGATCGTCCGTCGCCGCCGTCTCCAGGAACCGCTCGACGGTGGCGGGAAAGGAATCGAACGGATGATGCACCAGGAGATCGCGCTCGCGGATGACGTCGAAGATCGACCGGTCCGGATCCTGGAGCTCCACTGGCGTCTTCGGCGTGAACGGCGGGTCCTTGAGCTCGGGAACGTCCAGCGACGCGAGCGCCTGGAGATCGCTGAGATCGAGCAGCGTGCCCGCTTCCTCGACGTCCGATTCGCCGAGCAGCATGGCCGGCTCCTCGTAGTCCTGGAGCTCCTCGATCAGGAGCGCACGAAGGTGCGCCGGCATGTCGTCCTGCACCTCCAGACGGATGACCTCTCCGAAGCGGCGTTTGAACACCTGTTGCTCGATTTCCGCGAGCAGATCCTCGGGCTCCTCGGCGTTCGGCAGCTCCAGATCCGAGTAGCGCGTGATCCGGAATACGTACCAACCCAGCACCTCCATGCCGGGAAACAGCGCATCGAGATTTTCGCCGATGACGCTCTCGAGTGGCACGTACGTGTTCATCCGGCCCGAGATCGGGATCCACCGGGGCAGCGACTTCGGCACCTTCACGCGCGCGAAGTGCACCGTCTGCCGCTCCGGGTCGCGTACCTCCACCGCCAGCGACAGCGAGAGATTGGAGAGATACGGAAAGGGATGCCCCGGATCGACCGCCAGCGGCGTGAGCACGGGGAACACCTGCGACTCGAAGACCGTGTCCAGCGCCGCGCATTCGACCGGCGAGAGCTCGTCCATCCGTGCGATCCGCACGCCGCGCGGCGCCAGCTCCTCGAGCACCTGGGCCAGCAGCGCACGCTGCTCCGTCACCAGTTGCGCGACCTTGCTCCTGATGGCGTCCAGCTGTTCGACCGGGGACAGGCCGTCCGGAGGCGCAGTCGACACCTTGGCCGCCGCCTGCCGCTTCAAGCCAGCCACCCGAACCATGAAAAACTCGTCGAGATTCGAGCTGAAGATCGCGAGGAACTTCAACCGCTCGAGCAGCGGAACACGAGGGTCTCCCGCCTCGCGGAGGACGCGCTCGTTGAACGCGAGCCAGCTCAGCTCTCGGTTGAAGTACGGTGACTCAGGTACGGGAGGACTTGCGATCGTCACATTCGGCCCGTGAGACAATGCGTCCGTGCGGACACACGGCCGCGCGGAGCACTCAATTTAATGGCGTCGCCCGGGCCGCCGTCACGGGCGGGTCACAATGATAGTTTACATGTGAACTATCGACGCCAGGAGCAGATACGAGGCCATCGACATGAGGGCGGCAGCCGGGATGGTCAGCACCCAGGCCCAGACGATCCGTCCCGCGATGCCCCAGCGGACGGCCGACAGGCGTTTGGTGGCCCCGACGCCAACAATGGACCCCGTGATGGTGTGGGTGGTGCTCACCGGGATGCCAAAGTGGGTGGCGATCTGAATGGCAATCGCGCCACCGGTCTCTGCCGCAAAGCCCCCCATGGGGCGGAGCTTGGTGATTCGCGATCCCATCGTGTGGACGATGCGCCACCCGCCGAAGAGGGTTCCCAGCGAGATGGCCGAGTAGGCGCAGATCTCGATCCATCGCGGAATCACCCTGAAGTCGGGGAGATACATGATGTGAAGCCACCCCGTCTGTGTGGCGAAATAGCCCTTGCTCGCCACCAGGAGGCCAACGACGATGCCCATCGTTTTCTGCGCGTCGTTTCCGCCGTGAGAGTACGATAGCATTGCCGAACTCAGCAGCTGCGCCGGCCTGAACACGCGATCGACACGCGCCGAATTGAGCCGCTGAAACAGCCAGTAGCACGACAGCATCAGCGCGAAGCCCGCCAGAAAACCCACTAGCGGGGAGACGACGATGAAGGTGAGGGTCTGAATCCACTTCTGACCCCACGTGACCGCCCCGAAGCCCGCCTTGGCAATGGCCGACCCGGCGTAGCCGCCGATCAGCGCGTGCGATGAGCTGGACGGGATCCCGTAGTACCACGTGATGCCGTTCCAGAGAATCGCTCCGAGAAGCGCGCCGAGAATGACGTTGGGATCGACGATGCTCTGGTCGATCATCCCCGCGCCGACCGCCTTCGCGACGGCAACGCCGCCCGTGAACAGCGCCGCAAAGTTGAAGAATGCCGCCCACACCACCGCCGCCAACGGACTCAGCACGCGCGTGCCGACGATCGTGGCGATGGAATTCGCCGAATCGTGGAAGCCGTTGCTGAAGTCGAACAGGAAGGCGATCCCGATGATCGCCACGACGTACCAGACCACGGCTCAGCTGTTCTTGATGGAGATACTATGCAGCGCGTTCGCGACGCCCATGCACTGATCGATCGCAATCTCGAGCGTCTCGTAGACTTCCTTCCAGCGGATCACCTCGATGGGGTCGGGCGTGCCGGCGAACAACGCACCGACGGCCTCGTGATAGAGTTGATCCCCTTCCTCCTCGAGCCGCTTGATCTCGGCCGCCTGCGCCGCCACCTCGCGGGGACGCTTGATGGCTTTCACGGCATATGCGATGTGTTCCGCCGCGCTCTGGATCACGTGCGCCATCTTGCGGGCCGGCTCGCGCACTTCGTTGATGTGGAGGATCACCATGCGGCGCGCCGTGCCGTCGAGACGATCGATCACGTCGTCGAGCCGGGACGCGAGCAGATGGATGTCCTCGCGGTCGATCGGGGTGATGAAGCTCTTGTCGATGCGGACGTTGATCGAGAGCGTGAGCTGGTCGGCAAGGTGCTCGACGTCCTTGATTTTCTTGACCAGCTCAGTGGTTCGGTGTGGCTCGGCGAACAGCTCGTCGAGGAGATTGGCCGCCGTGCGAAGATGCTCGGCAAGCTGATTGAAAAGGCCGAAGAATTCCTCGTCGGCCGGGATAAGACGGCTCAGCATGAGCGCGGTTCAAGGGGCGTGATCGGGCGGGCAACGCAGCACATGAAGGTACGGGGGGTCCGAACCCGCTGCAAACGTTCCCCATCCTCGGCATCTGGTTTGTCACGCAACCGTTACACT
Organism: Gemmatimonadetes bacterium 2013_60CM_65_52; assembly: GCA_002215645.1. Taxonomy (GTDB): domain Bacteria; phylum Gemmatimonadota; class Gemmatimonadetes; order Gemmatimonadales; family Gemmatimonadaceae; genus AG11. The sequence goes on from NGFI01000002.1 coordinate 324,806, forward strand.
TTGCGCGAACAGTTGCGCTCGCCCCAGGAACGATCACACCGGATGCTGGATCATGCGAATCGAATCCCTTCGGGCCACGAGCACCGGGTTCTCGAAGACCTTGATGAGCACGACTCCGGCAATGAACCCACCGATGTGAGCCCACACGGCGACGCCGCTGGAGACATCCGGCCGGACAGCAGAGAGCTGCGGGACGCCGGCCAACACCTGGAGCAGGAACCACCACACCAGCACGAGCCACGCCGGTAGCGGAATGACCTTGAAGAAGATCAGGAAGAAAAAAAGCATGTTCACGCGGACCCGTGGATAGAGCACGAGATACGCGCCCATCACGCCGGAGATGGCTCCCGACGCGCCCACCGTGGGAACGGGCGATGCTGGGTCCACGAGCACGTGTGCGGCCGCGGCGATGAGCCCGCAGAGGAGATAGAAGGTGAGAAACCGGCCCGGTCCCATGCTGTCCTCGATGTTGTTTCCGAACACCCAGAGGAACAGCATGTTGCCGAGGAGATGCACCCAGCCGCCGTGCAGAAAGATCGAGATCAGCGGCGTCAACACGTTGATCGGATCGCGGTCGATGACGCACGCGAGACCCGGCCCGAGCGGGAGCGCGAGGCCCACCGGCGCCTGCCGCGTGAGCTCCCCCGGTACCATGCCGAGCTCGCACACGGACACGGCGACGGACGGTGGATTTCCCGCACCCTGAACGAGAAACCACACGGCGATGGTGACGCCGATGATGACCCACGTCATCCACGGCGTGTTGAGCGTCGGGTTCTCGTCGCTGAGCGGTATCACGTCCGGGAATCTGGCGATTGGAGGCCCGCTGGCCCATCCCCTGCCGGCGTGACATACCGGCGGTCACTACGCCACCGTGTCATCCGATGGTCAGCCGGCCGACGACTCCGCCTGCCAGAGTGGCACTCTCCGTAGGGTCCTGTCCTTGCCTTAGCACCGGTCATCTGCGGCAGCGCCGCGCCACCCATCACACCTCAAGGGAAGCAATGGCTGACAAAGTCATCGGCATCGATCTCGGCACGACGAACTCCGTCGTCGCTGTCATGGAGGGAGGCGACCCGGTCGTCATCCCCAACGCCGAAGGTGGCCGCACCACCCCATCGGTTGTCGGCTTCACCAAGGACGGTGAGCGGCTCGTCGGGCAGGTCGCCAAGCGCCAGGCCGTGACGAACCCCACGAACACCGTCTTCTCGATCAAGCGGTTCATGGGACGCAAGATGAGCGAGGTCCAGGAAGAGGCCAAGCGCGTCCCGTACAAGGTCGTTCCGGGACCCAATGACGTCGCCACCGTGGAGGTCCAGGGCAAGCGCTACACCGCGCCCGAAATCTCGGCGATGATCCTCCAGAAGATGAAGCAGACCGCCGAGGACTACCTCGGTCAGCAGGTGACCAAGGCCGTCATCACCGTTCCGGCGTACTTCAACGACGCACAGCGGCAGGCCACGAAGGACGCGGGCAAGATCGCAGGCCTCGAGGTGCTCCGTATCATCAACGAGCCCACCGCCGCGGCGCTGGCGTACGGTCTCGACAAGAAGAAGGACGAGAAGGTCGCCGTGTTCGACCTCGGCGGCGGCACGTACGACATCTCCATCCTCGAGCTCTATGACGTGGAAGGCTCGCGTCAGTTCGAGGTGAAGTCCACCAACGGTGACACGCACCTGGGCGGCGACGACTTCGACCAGCGCGTCATGGACTGGATCGTCGGCGAGTTCAAGCGCGATCAGGGCATCGATCTCTCCAAGGATCCCATGGCGCTCCAGCGCCTGAAGGAGGCTGCGGAGAAGGCCAAGATGGAGCTGTCGAGCACCAATACGACGGACATCAACCTGCCCTTCATCACCGCGGACCAGAGCGGGCCGAAGCACCTGAACTACACGCTCTCCCGCGCCAAGTTCGAGCAGCTCGTGGACGACCTCATCACGCGCACGCTCGAGCCCATGCGGAAGGCGCTGAAGGACGCGGGCCTCGAGCCCAAGGACATCGACGAGGTGCTGCTGGTCGGCGGGTCCACGCGCATTCCGAAGATCCAGGACGAAGTGAAGAAATTCTTCGGCAAGGATCCCAACAAGGGCGTGAACCCGGACGAGGTGGTGGCCATCGGCGCCGCGGTTCAGGGTGCCGTGCTCACGGGCGAACAGAAGGACGTTCTCCTGCTCGACGTGACACCGCTGTCGCTCGGCATCGAGACGCTCGGCGGCGTGACCACCGTGCTCATTCCGCGCAACACGACCATCCCCACCAAGAAGTCGGAGACGTTCAGCACCGCCGACGACAATCAGACCACGGTGGAGATTCACGTGCTCCAGGGTGAGCGCGAGCTGGCCCGCGACAACCGCACGATCGGCAAGTTCCAGCTCACCGGAATTCCGCCCGCACCGCGCGGCATGCCGCAGGTGGAAGTCACCTTCGACATCGACGCCAACGGCATTCTGCACGTCGCGGCCCGGGACAAGGCCACGGGCAAGGAGCAGAAGATCCGCATCGAGGCGTCCAGCGGTCTCACCGACAATGAGATCGACCGGATGGTGAAGGACGCCGAGCGCAACGCCGAGGAGGACAAGAAGCGGCGGGAG
>NGFI01000002.1:327405-655498 GCA_002215645.1 Gemmatimonadetes bacterium 2013_60CM_65_52
AGGTGGAGAAGAACGCGAAGGAGTGGTCGGACAAGCTGCCGGGCGACCTCAAGACGCGGCTCGAGGCGTCGGTGGAGCGGGCCCGCAAGGCACTTCGCGGGGACGACATGAACGAGATTCGCGCGGCGCAGGAGGAGCTGAGCCGCACGTTCGGTGAGGCGGGTCAGTCCTTCTATGCCCAGAGCCAGGCGGCGTCAGCCGCACCTGGCGCCGGCCCGGAGGCCGGTCCGGTTGGCGGTGAGACCGGCGGTGCTCGTCCCGCGGACGACGTCGTCGAAGCCGACTACGAGATCGTGGACGAGAAGAAGTAGTCGTAAGTGGCAGGAGACAGCGAGTGGAAACCGGACGGGCGGCGCATGTGTCTCAATGGAACACGCGGTGCCCGTTCGAGTGTATGTAATTAGCAGGACTTCACAGACTTCAATCAGGACAGGTGGAATAACGATGTCTACACGATTCTCACGCATGCGCCTCGGCGCGGCGGTCGCGACCGCCTTCGCGTGCGGTCTGTTGTTCGCGTCGAGCATCGACCTGACGCGCTTCGGCTTTGCCCAGGAGGGCAAGGGCACGAAGGTCGCGCCGGCGCAAGTGCAGTCGCTCGCGGAAACAGGCAACGCGTTCGAGGCGATCGCGGATCACGTCACGCCAAGTGTCGTTTCGATCCAGATTCAACGGGTGCGGCAAGTCCGGGGGCGCGATCCGCGCCAGCCGGGCACGATGGAGGACTTTTTCCGGAATTTCGAGCAGCAGGGACCTCCTCGCGAGCAGTCGCAGGAAGGCACCGGCAGCGGCTTCATCGTCTCGAAGGACGGATACATTCTCACCAACAACCACGTGGTGGCGGACGCCGACAAGGTGACGGTGACGCTGCTCGACAAGCGGACCTTCACGGCCAAGGTGATCGGCCGCGATCCCACCACGGACGTCGCAGTCATCAAGATCGACGGCTCCAACCTGCCGGTCGCGTCGCTGGGTGACGACAACGTCTCCCGCGTCGGCCAGTGGGTCGTGGCCATCGGCAACCCGCTCGGCCTCGACTTCACGGTGACGGCGGGCATCATCAGCGCCAAGGGCCGTCCGCTGCCAGGGCTTCTCGAGCCGACGGCGGGGCGGTACGCCATCACGGACTACATCCAGACGGACGCGGCGATCAATCCCGGCAATTCCGGAGGGCCGCTCGTCAACATCCGCGGTGAAGTCATCGGCATCAACAGTGCGATCGCGAGCCAGACCGGCATGTACGCCGGCTACGGCTTCGCGATTCCCGTGACGTTGGCGAAGCAGGTGATGGACGACCTCCTCGCCTATGGCAAGGTGCGGCGCTCCGTCATCGGCGTCGCGATCAACCCGGCCTCGCCCGAGGAGGCCAAGGCGGCCGGACTCGATCAGGTGACCGGTGTGGTGGTCGGCAGTTACAGCTACGGTGCCGACAGTGTGAGCCCGGCCAAGAATGCGGGCATAGAGCCTGGTGACGTGATCATCGCGGCCGATGGCAAGCCCATCGATCGCGTCAGCACGCTTCAGCGCATCGTCCGGAGCCACAAGCCGGGCGAGACGGTGAGCTTCGACGTCATGCGCTTCGGCAGCAAGAAGACCTATCGCGTGAAGCTCGTGGAGGCACCCGATGAGACGCGCGCGGTGGCGTCGGCAAGTCGGAGCTCGGTGGATGAAGGTGCACCGAGCGAGTCACGTCGCTTCGACAAGGTTGGTATTGCCGTTGAGCCCGTGAGTGCCGGCCTGCGTGCCGTCGTCGCGGAGCCCTATCGTCGCGGACTCGTCGTCAGCGACGTGAGCGCCATGGGTCCGTCATATCGGAAGCTCACGGCGGACCAGACGGTGCTGTACGAGGTGCTGAATCCCGGTCCGCGTCGCGTGCTGCACACGACGGGGGATCTGGACGCGGTGTTGTCGCGGCTGAAGGCAGGTGATCTCGTGACGTTTCTCGTGTACGACATCGCGCCGCAGGGTCAGCAGGGGTCAACGCGCGCGGTGACCGTGCGGGTTCAGTAGGTCACTGTTCGCAGGAAAGCGAAGCGGCCCTCGGCGATTGCCGAGGGCCGCTTTTGCTTTCCCAACAGAGTGGGGTCAGCTCGTCTTCCGGCGGCGACGCGCGAAGCCCGCGATGCCGACGAGTCCAGTGGCCAAGAGGGCTGCTGAAGCCGGCTCCGGGGCCGCCAAGGTGAAGCTCACGTCGTCGACTGCCAGCGCTTCGCTACCATCGCCACTGATCGTCACCTCCGAGAAGCCGGACACGTCCGTTATGCCCACGAACTGGGGCGCGAACGTCTGTCCGTAAGGTACGACGCTCGTCGTGACGGATCCGTTGTTGGTCGTAACTGTCAGGTTATTGCTCAACGAGAGCTGCATGAACCCGAATGACGCGATGGGCTGATTGAAGAGAAATGTCAGCGCGGGATACACTGTGGTGGAGCCGCCGTTGCAGGAGGTACCCCAACCCGTGAGGTTGGAGATTACCGTACTGCCCCCGAAGAACATGCCCAGCGTGCTGTTGGCGCAGGCATACTCGCCCATTGTGAAGGCCGGGAGCTGGTTTCCGACAACCGAGTTGTCACTCAGGCTGCCGAAGCCCTGTTTCAGGCTCTTGGGTTGCGGCGCGCCGCTCAACACAGGCTGCGCGGCAAGCGGAGCCGCGGAGACCAATGTCAGGATGGTCGCCGCACCGCTGAGGAGAGACCGAACGCGCATCTTCATGGGCCTTTGTCTTCGAGGAGGTTTGGGGCGCCGCGCTGTGCGGCTAGACGGCAGGGGCAATCGCAAGGCACGTGCGCACGGCTGGCTCATCGTTTGAGAGGGTAGAAAATCAGCCTTAAGTGCATTGCCCATAACGACTTGACGCAATTAAACAGACACCGGGAATTGTGAGGTGGGTCACACCAAACCTGCGATGTCCGTTGCACGGCCGCAACAACCGATGCGGCATGGCCACACCGCCAGCAGCAGATGCTTTAAGCGCTTACCAATTCGAGACTTCCATCTTAGGTTGACCCGACGTCGCGAGAGTGGCGAAACTGGCAGACGCACCAGACTTAGGATCTGGCGCCGAAAGGCTTGGGGGTTCGAGTCCCCCCTCTCGCATGCTGGGAGCTGCACCCACTTCTCGACCGGAGACACCCATGAGATCGGCCGCCGCATTGCTGTGCCTCATTCTCGGCGTCGCCTGCTCCAAGGAGTACGATCAGAGCACCCGCCCCGAGCAGGTCGCTGGCACGTACACGCTGACCCAGTACAAGGGTGCCGCGCTCCCCGCGATCGTGCGCACGGATTCGACGGGCATCCTCCGACTCATGTCGGGGTCCCTCGTCATCGGTGCGGACCACACGTTCTCGGAGACGTTGTCCTTCACGCTCACGTCGCCCGTGGGCGCGGCCACGTCGCAGATCGGCCTGCGTCAGGGCACGTGGTCGATGGTGAGAGATTTCGCGCTCATGTCCTTCAACGACACGAGGAACGGCCAGACGTACACGGGCACGGCAGCCGGAGGCGCCGTGGTGCTCGAGACTGTGACGGGCGCGCAACTCATTTACCGAAAGTAAAGCGGCAGGACAGTGGGACGGTAGGACAGTAGAACACCCGAAGAACGGCGCACCAAGCTGGATCTTTTCGTCGCGCCGTCGGGTTAGATTTGAGCCATGGATATCCAGATCACCACGAAGAAGAGCGACGGCGTGGAACGCCTGCTGGAGGTTTCCGTTCCGCTCGCCACGGTGCAGCACGAAGAGGAAAAAACAGCGCGGCGCTACGCGAGCTCGGTACGGCTTCCCGGCTTTCGCCCGGGAAAGGCCCCCGCGGCGATGGTGCGCAAGCGCTTCAAGGACGCGATTCGGCAGCAGGTCCTCGAGAACCTCGTGCAGGAGGCCTTCAAGGAGGTCATCGAGCGCGAAAAGCTCGACGTCGCCGCGCAGCCGCACGTGCATGACGTCAAGTTCGACGAAGGGCAGCCGCTCACGTTCGAGCTGCATCTCGAGGTCAAGCCCACTGTCGTGCTGGCGCGGACGGAGGGATTTCGGATCACCCGCTCGGTCAAGGACGTGACGGACGAGACGGTCGCCGAACAGATCGAGGCGCTGCGGGATCAAAAGGCTACGTGGTCGCCGGCCGATGGACAGCCCCGCGAGGCCGACATGGTGCAGGTGCTGCTGGCCACGCCAGACGCACCGGGCGGTGACATGCCGGAGGGCAAGCCGTACAACATCGTACTCGGCGGCGGCCAGGCGATCGCGGGCGTGGAGGAGCTCATCATGGAGCTCTCGCCGGGCGAGACGAAGGAGCGCGTGGTGAAGTGGCCGGACGATTTTCCGGATGAGGCGCAGCGCGGTGCGTCGAAGAACGTGCGCGTCACGTTGCAGGAGGTGAAGCGGAAGGCGCTCCCGGAGCTCGACGACGCGTTCGCGCGCAGCGTCGGCGACTTCGATTCCCTGGAGGCGCTGCGCGCGGCAGTTCGCGCGGACCTCGAGGAGCACGCCACCCGCGATGCCGACGCGCTCGTTCGGCAGTCACTCATCGACCAGATCACGGAAGCAAACCCCTTCGATGTGCCGCCGAGCTGGGTGCATCGGATGATCGACGCGTACGTGCAGGCGTATCAGATTCCGGAGGACCAGCGCCAGGCCTTCGCCGCCGAATTCGCATCGGTGGCCGAGAAGCAGGTGCGACGCGACATGCTGATCGACACGCTCGCGCAACGCGAGACGCTCGCCGCCACGGAGCAGGATGTGGATGACCGCGTCCAGCGTGTCGCCGAACAGCGCAAGACCGACCCTGGGCAGGTGTATGCGTCGCTTCAGAAAGCGGGGCGCCTGCCCGAAATCGAGCGCAGCATCACCGAGGAAAAAGTGTTCGCGTGGTTGCTGCAGCGGAACGACGTGACCAATCAACCGACGTGACCAATCATCAAATGAGCGGACCCATGGCAACAATTTACCCGCCGTATGTCATCGAGCGCTCCAGCCGCGGCGAGCGCACGTACGACATCTTCTCACGCCTGCTGATGGACCGGATCGTGTTCCTCGGCACGCCCATCAACGACGACGTCGCGAACATCATCATCGCGCAGCTGCTCTTCCTCGAGGCGGACAATCCGGATCGCGACATCTTCGTGTACATCAACTCGCCGGGCGGCACGGTGTCGGCGGGGCTGGCCATCTACGACACCATGCAATATTTGAAGGCGCCCGTGAACACCATCTGCATGGGTCTCGCGGCGAGCATGGGCTCGTTCCTGCTCGCGGCGGGTCGCAAGGGGAAGCGGAGCGCGCTCCCGCATTCGCGGATCATGATCCATCAGCCGTCGGGCGGAACGCAGGGCACGGCGGCGGACATCGAGATTCAGGCGAAGGAGATTCTGTTCCTGCGCCATCAGCTCAATACGATCTACAGCCGGCACACCGGACGGCAGGTGGAACAGATCGAGCGCGACATGATCCGCGACTTCTTCATGTCGTCGGAGGAGGCGAAGGATTACGGGCTGATCGACCACGTGATCACAAATCGTGGCGAGATCATCGATCCGCAGGTGATTGCGGCGCAGGCCGCGGGCGTCAAGTAGCCGGGGCGGGCGCGCGGCGTGGCGCGCCCGACGGGTCAGTGATTTGCCAGAACGGGGTCCGATCGTCTCTTTTCTTGACCGGGTAGTCCGCTCGCGTTAACTCTCGGTACCTGCCCTGTCCCGGCGTGTCCGGGTGTGCGTTTCCTGCTGAGTCTCCGCCATGTCGCACGACAAACACCTCCGCTGCTCGTTCTGCGGGAAGTCGAAGGACTCGGTCCGGAAGTTCATCTCCGGTCCGTCCGTCTACATCTGCAACGAGTGCATCGCGCTCTGCAACGAGATCCTCGCGGAAGACGAGGAGCGTGAGGTCGCGGAGGCTATCACCCAGGTTCCGACGCCGCAGGAGATCAAGGACACGCTCGACGGGTACGTCATCGGGCAGGAGCGCGCTAAGAAAGCGCTCGCGGTCGCGGTCTACAATCACTACAAGCGGATCAACTCGGCCTCCGGGCGCGAGGATGACGTCGAGCTCGACAAGTCGAACATTCTGCTGATCGGCCCGACGGGTGTCGGCAAGACACTGCTCGCGCAGACGCTGGCGCGCATTCTCGACGTCCCGTTCACGATCGCCGATGCCACGACGCTGACGGAGGCGGGCTACGTCGGCGAGGACGTCGAGAACATTCTCGTGCGGCTGCTCCAGGCGGGCGACTTCAACGTCGCCGAGTGCGAGCGAGGTATCGTCTACATCGACGAGATCGACAAGATTGCACGGAAATCGGAAAATCCCAGCATCACGCGCGACGTGAGCGGCGAGGGCGTGCAGCAGGCGCTGCTGAAGATCCTCGAGGGCACGGTGGCCAGCGTCCCGCCGCAGGGCGGACGAAAGCATCCGCAGCAGGAATACATCCAGATCAACACGAAGGACATCCTGTTCATTTGCGGCGGCGCGTTCGACGGGCTGGAGAAGATCATCGAGGCGCGTACGGGGCGGCGGCAGATCGGTTTCTCGAAGGTCGAGACGGACCCGGTGAAGCTGGCGACGCTGTCGAAGAACGCGTTTTCCGAGGTCGAGCCGGACGACCTGCTCCGCTTCGGCCTCATCCCCGAGCTGGTGGGCCGCCTCCCGGTGACCGTTCCCCTCGAGGGGCTGGACGAGGAATCGCTGGTGCGGATTCTCCAGGAGCCCAAGAACGCGCTCACGAAGCAGTACACGAAGCTGTTCGGCCTCGAGGAGGTGAAGCTCACCTTCGAGAGCTCCGCGCTGCGGGCCATCGCGCAGAAGGCACTGAAGCGGGGCACCGGTGCGCGCGGACTTCGGGCCATTCTCGAGGAGCTGCTCACGGACGTGATGTTCGACCTGCCGACGCGCGAGGACGTGGTCGAGGTGAAGATCACGGAGCCGAGCGTGTTGAGCGGAACCGCGCCGCTGCTGGAGCTGGCGCCGACGAAGCGAAAGAAGGAAGCGTGAACTGGCGGTAGTTTGGGCTATGTTTAGGCATGGCTTCCTTCATCGTCGACGGCGAGACCATCACCACCGCCGATCGCCTGCCCGTGCTGCCGCTGCGCGACGTCGTGGTGTTTCCATACGTCGCCATGTCGCTCCTCGTGGGGCGCGCGGCATCGCTCGCTGCACTCACCGCCGCCGGAGGCGCTGACGGCCTGCTCCTGCTCGTCGCCCAGCGCGACGCGGAAACGCAGGAGCCCGCTGCCGCCGATCTATATCGCGTCGGCGTGATTGCCCGAGTGCGGCAATTGTCCCGCATGGGGAGCGGGACCGTTCGCGTCCTCGTGGAGGGTGTCACCCGCGCGCGCGTGACGCGATACGTGCCGGGCGGCGACACGCTGCGGGCCGTCGTCGAGCCGATGCCCGCGCTCACGCTCGACGACGACTCACAGACCGAGGCACTCCTCCGCCGCGTGATCTCGCTGTTCGAGGAGTACGTGAGCGTGCACCGCCGCCTGCCCGCGGAGCTCGTGTCCCTGATCCAGGGCTCCGATTCGCCGACACGCCAGGCGTTCGGCGTCGCGGCGCACGTCGGTACCCGGCTCGAGCGACGACAGAGCATCCTCGAGGCACCGGAGCTCGCGACCCTGTTGCGGGCGCTCGGTGAATCTCTGGTGGGCGAAACCGATCTGCTCAAGCTCGAGCGGAAGATCGACGACGACGTTCGAGGCTCGCTCTTCCAGAATCAGCGCGAGTTCTACCTCCAGGAGCAGCTCAAGGCGATTCACAAGGAGCTGGGCTCGGAGGAGGCCGACGACACCGAGGAGCTGAGCGCGCAGCTCGAGGCGCGGCAGTTGCCCGAGCCGGTGCGTGCGCGCGTGCGACGCGAGCTGCGTCGCCTCAAGCGAATTCCGCCGATGTCGCCGGAGTCGGGCGTCGCCCGGACGTATCTCGAATGGATTGCGGCGCTGCCATGGACGGAGCGCACGGATGACGTGCTGGATGTCGCGCACGCGCGCCAGGTACTCGACGAGGATCACTACGGACTCGCCGACGTGAAGGAGCGCGTGCTGGATTACATCGGCGTGCTGGCGCTCGTGGAGCGGCTCGACGGGCCGATTCTCTGCCTGGTGGGCCCTCCGGGCGTTGGCAAGACGTCGCTGGGACGCTCGATTGCGCGCGCGCTGGGACGGAAGTTCGTGCGCATGTCGCTGGGCGGCGTGCGCGACGAAGCCGAGATCCGCGGACACCGGCGCACGTACATCGGGGCAATGCCGGGGCGTCTGATTCAGGCCATGCGTCGCGCCGAGACGGTGAATCCGGTCATTCTGCTCGATGAGGTGGACAAGCTCGGATCGGACTACCGAGGCGATCCCTCAGCGGCTCTTCTCGAGGTGCTCGATCCCGAGCAGAACCGCGCGTTCAACGATCACTACCTCGAGGCCGACTACGATCTGTCGCAGGTGCTGTTCATCACCACGGCGAATTCGCTGGCCACCATTCCGGAGCCGCTGCGCGACCGGATGGAGATCATTCGGCTGGCCGGTTACCTGGACCAGGAGAAGTACGCCATCGCGCGGCAGTTCCTGTTGCCGCGGCAGCTGCGACAACACGGGCTCGAGCCGAAGTCGGTGACGCTCGAGGCGGACGTCATTCCGGCAATCGTGCATGGATACACGCGTGAAGCCGGCGTGCGCGATCTCGAGCGCCGGCTCGCCCGGTTGTCGCGTAAGTTGGCGCGCGCGCGCGCCGAGCGGCGCACCCTCTCGGCTGCGTCGGCGGCGACGGAGCACGACCTCGTGACGGCCGACATGCTCCACGGGATGCTCGGCACTGCCCCGTTCGATCCCGAAGCGAATCCCATCGAGGACAAAGTGGGTGTGGCAACGGGGCTGGCGTACACGAGCGTGGGCGGCGACGTGCTGGAGATCGAGGTCAGTGTCGTTCCCGGCCGCGGGCGTTTGCAGCTGACGGGTACGCTGGGCGACGTGATGAAGGAGTCGGCGAGCGCCGCGCTCTCGTATGCGCGGGCGCGCGCGGCAGCTCTCGGCCTCGAGCGGGAGTTTCTGCGCACGCGCGACCTGCACGTGCACATTCCCGCCGGCGCAACGCCGAAGGACGGCCCCTCCGCGGGCATCGCCATCGCGTGCGCGATCGTCAGCGCGCTCACGGGCGTTCCGCTCCGTGGAACCGTGGCCATGACGGGTGAGATCACACTGCGTGGACGCGTGTTGCCGATCGGCGGACTCAAGGAGAAGGCGGTAGCAGCACTGCGCAACCGAATCTCACACGTGATCATACCGCACGAGAACACACGCGATCTCGACGAGCTGCCGGATGAGGTGAAAGCCGGATTGCAGTTCCATCCGGTGCGTTCGATGGACGAGGTGCTGGCACTTGCGCTGGCGCACGCGATGCCGGCACGCGAGGAACAGCCCGCCGCCATGGTGACGCATTGAGTGAGCGCGGAAAGGATCCGCTCGTCATTCGAAGCCTGGAATTCATAGGGCCAATGGCGTCGGTAGACGGTTGGCGGCCAGTGAACGAGTTACCCGAGGTTGCGTTCGCTGGGCGATCGAACGTGGGCAAGTCGTCGTTGCTCAATCGGCTGGTCCGTCACAAGGCGATGGCACGGGTGAGCCAGACCCCGGGCCGGACGCGCGAGATCAATTTCTTCCGCGTGAATGATCGTTTCGTTCTGGCAGACCTGCCCGGTTATGGCTACGCGCGCATCTCGAAGGAGCGACGAGCGCAGTGGCAGCCGCTCATCGAGGGGTACCTGCGGAACTCCCCGGCGCTGCGCGGAGTAGTGCTGTTGATGGACGTGCGACACGACCCGACGGAGGACGACCGCGGCATGCTCGCGTTCCTCGCGGAGCTGGAGGCGCCCACGGTCGTCGTGCTGACGAAGATCGACAAGCTGCGCGCGCGCGAGGTCGAATCGCGGGTGGCGGAAATCGCGTCGTCGCTCGAACTGGAGCACGACCAGGTCATTCCGTTCAGCGCGCTTACGAACGCAGGCCGCGACGAGCTCGCGGAGGCCGTGGTCGCATTGGTGGAGCAGCCGTCGTGGCGCGCCGCGACGACGCCACAGCCCGCCGAGCCGTCGAGCGCATGAGCCGGCGCGTCCTGCTGGTGGTACTCGCGACGGCGACGCTTCACACGAGCATCGGCTGCGCGCAGAACGCGTCACCCGTGCCGCGCCCATCAGCCGTGCCTGCGACATCTGCGCCGGACACCAGCGCCACGGAGCTGATCCCGGCCGGATTCGGACAACTGCGGCAGGACGATATCGCGCTCAAGCTGCAGCTCCCCGACGTGATGGTCAGTCTCATGCCGATGAACGAGAACGTGATTCGCACGCTCTCGCCTGACTCTTATCGCGCGCTTCGGGACCAGCTCGACAGCCGGAAGGCGACGCTGGCGCGACTGGCATCGCAGCATGGGTTGCAGCGCGGCAGCGTGTGGTACGTGTCATTCTTCGGCCTCGCGCCGGACGCGCACTTCTCGCCGCTCGATCTCACGATCACGGTGGCCGGCCGCGAATTCCGGCCGCTCGAAGTCGTGCCGCTGAGCAGTGGGTTCGGGAACCAGCGACTCCAGCCGCGAGAGCGGCAGGCGGCGCTGTACCTGTTCGAGGACGCGCTCGAGGTGAATCAGCCGCTCACCGTGATCCTGGGAACGCAGCAAACCGCAGGTTGGAGCGCAATTTTGAGGGAGATCGAGGCGCAGCGCATGCTGGTGCGTGCTCGCGCCCGCGCGCAGCAATCCCTGCAAACACCGTAGATCCGAGGTCGAGGCGGATCGCAACCACTTTCATGCCGATGCCATTCCTTCCACTTCGCGCGCTGCCGCCAACGAGCAATTCCGCGCTGGCCGATGCGTGGCTCGAAGAGATCGCCGACCGGCTGGGCGGCACGTCGCGCGACGTCGCGGCCGACCGTTCCCTGCTCTGCCGCGACGTACTCACGGCGATCGTCTACCCCGAGTACGCTGGCAACTGGGAGACTGCCGTCAGCGACGAGAAGCTGTCCCGGGCCACGCGGCTCGCGCTTTCCGCCCTCGACCCACGCAACGTTACGCTGGAGCCGGAATACTACGCGGACTGCGACGATACGCTTTTTCAGCCGGTGAAGCCCCTGCTGTGGCTCTGGTATTCCTTCGATCGCACTGCCCTGGGCGGCCAGAATGTCGGTTTGGGCATCCGTTTACGCCGGTTGTTGGCGCAGCGGATCTTCAAGCGGTGCGGTGAGAACTTCAAGGCGTTTCAGCACGTCGAGGTCACGTTCGGGCACCGCATCGAGGCGGGCGACAACGTGGTCATTCATCGGCACGTCCTGCTGGACGACCGCGGCGGCATCAAGCTCGGCAATAACGTGTCGGTGAGCGATTACGCCAACATTTACAGTCACACGCACAGCATCGTTGATCAGCGCGACGTCACCAACGTCGAGACCGTTCTCGAGGACGGCGTGCGCATTACCTATCACGCGACGGTGTTGGCTGGCGTACACGTTGGCGAGCAGGGAATGGTCGGAGCCAACGCGGTCGCCACCAAGGATGTGCGTCCGTACCACGTGTACGTCGGCATTCCCGCGAAGAGCGTGCGCGTGAAGCCGAATGCGCCTGATCCGGCCACGATTCTGCGCACGTCGGAGCACCGCATTCCCCGATGAGCTGGGGGGCCGAGCGCCCGTCAGAGCACGCGCAACACGTCTTCGGCAACGCCCGCCGTTCCATCGGCCAGGAGCGTCAAAGCCTCTCGCAGCGATTGCCGGTCACCGGGCCAGAACAGGCGCGCGAGCGCGTCGTCGTCGTTTACCCACTCCCCCGCGGTATGCTCGGTGCCGAGTGTGAGTGGTGCGCTCGGGTCGGCAAAGGCCGCGAAGACGACCGATAGCTGGACCGTGTGAGACCGATGCAGATAGAACGGCTGCACGCGCACGTTGTACAGCCGGAGGACTTCCAGTCCGGTCTCCTCGCGAACTTCGCGCATGGCGGCCGCGGCCGGCGTCTCTCCGACCTCGATGCGCCCATGCACCGCCTCCCGCCGTTTCACGGTCACGGATCTCTCCCACAAGGATGACATCGGGATCCTGCCGCACGATGGACCGCAGCGCGGCCTCGAAGGTGAGGCCGGCGCGCTCATGCACCTGAACCTGAACGATGCCGGGAAGCCGGTACTCGATCGGGTCTTCTACCGTGACCACGTTGACGGGTTAGGGGATAAGTCCGCGGAGACTTCACCCCTCGCGCTACTCACGTCGCTTGCGCCACAGGCCGTCATGACCGATGATTGGGCTGGGTGACGGAGGCGTTAATGTAGCGGACCACTACATCGAGGGATAACGATGCCCAGCGACTTTACTGTGATCCAAGCGGTGCGGCAACGCTTTGGCGAGATGCACAACGATCCCGCCATCTCCGAGGAGGAGATCAAACTTGAACCGGAAGTGCTTTTCGTTGGCGCATCGAAGGACTACCACTTCCTCTGTGAGAACGTTGATTCCAAGGAGTTGGGCGTCCTTCAGTTCGAAACACTGGGAGCCAGGGCAGGCTCGCTTGAAGATTCGGCAACGACGGATCCGACAGCCAGGAACATCGTGCGCATCAATGGAACTGACATCCCCGGCGGTATAACACCTGGTTATGCGCCGGTGTTCCATAATAGACGCCTACCCTACTGGAAGGCTCACACGTTGCTCGTGCCGTCTAATGTGCTAAGGGAACAAAATGTTCTGCACGTCGAATCGGCATTGCAGTTGTTTGGGCACGACAACGAGCTTGACAATTTTATCATCGACAACGTAGTCGTCTTTTTCAAGACGCGAAAAGGCCGCAGCGATCATCCCAGCATTGGATGACAACGAAATATCCCAACAGCCTGCCGCTGTTGGGGAGTTGTTTTTTTTTCGCCGTCCGCATCCTACTGCTTCGCCCACCTGCGGAGACCACTGTTGCTTGACCGTCGCCAGCAACTCTTACTGGCGAACGCTCTGATTGCAGTAAGGATGCGTCAACTTCAAATTGTCCGCTTCTCCCACTCCGCCATCCCGAACTCGCTCGATGTGATCGTACGACATCGATTTCTCGGGATCCAAGTAGCCGCTGCAAATGGGGCATCGCGGCGCGCCGGAAAGTGCTTGGGCGATAAATACCTCGCTCCTGGCCTCATCGGAAAAGCGCGATCCTTGCTGACGCGCGCTTCCGGCCAAGACCCGTCCTCTCAGGCCAGCTTGCTCAATTAGCCATTCCTCGGTGGGCGTGCCTCCCGTTTCAAGGAGGATGAGCAATGCCCCCAATAGGTGCTCATACGTACCGACGCGCTTTCGGCTTGAGTGCTTCTGCAGGATGGTTGCGATCAAGTCCTTCTTCGCGATGAGCTCTGCTTCGAAGGCAGCTCGTACCGCCGTGAACTTGTCGAAAAACGTCGGGTCGTTGTTCGCGAGTCGTTTGCCAATGAGCGCGACGGTTCCCATGAACATGGGATTCGAGCGAACACCACTAGGTCCGCAAAAAAAGACGGCGGGATGCAGTCCAAGGCTTCCGCCGTCATTGCCGGTGATGCGACGTGCCAGGCGAAGCGACCGCCGCAACGATTCCATAGTACCGTTCCCGTCGGCATCCTCGGCCTGTTCCTCAACTTTTTCCGGCTCGCCCTGCTGATTGCGATTAGCCACAAGCATAAAATCGATCAGCAACTACAGCGCTGTGCGAATACCCCTAGAGCCACCTAGCGGAAGGTCCAACGTTTTATCGGACGCCGAAGCTCTGGCTCAAACAGAACTGAGTGTAGTTCTTTCGCGCTGGCTTCGATGCGGCTGGCCGCTTCTTGTGGAAAGGAGGACCAATATCGATGACCCTTTCCCGCGCGGATGACCGCACGCGCCGCTATGGCAATGGGCCGACGCCGATTCTTGAGGAGGAGTTCTTCGATATCATCTCGTATTGTGTCCCATTAATTAGCAGCATTAGTCTTGCAGGGGCTCCGAGGATACTTTCTCGGGAGCCTGTATGTCTATCGGCCGGCCACGGACCTTCGCCCTCACGTTGTCTGACGTCGAGCGCACCCAGTTGCACGAGTGGGCGGCGTCGCGGTCGCTCCCGCATGCGTTGGTGCAGCGCGCCCAGGCCATTCTACTGTCCGCCGACGGGTTGGCGAATACCGAGGTGGCGAAGCGGATCGGCTTGAGCCATCCGATGGTGGGGCACTGGCGCCGCCGCTTCCAGCACGAGCGATTGGCCGGCCTCTACGATGCGCCGCGCCCCGGGCGACCGCGCACGCACGATGACGACGAGGTCGCGCGCCTCCTGCGCACCGTGCTCAAGACGACGCCGGCGAATGCCACCCACTGGAGCGTGCGGTCGGTGGCTACGCAGACGGGCATTAGTAAGAGCACGGTGCAGCGCTATTTCGCGCTCTTCGGCGTCCAGCCGCATCGGACCAAGGGCTTCGTGCTCTCCACCGATCCGTTCTTTGTCGAGAAGGTGCGCGACGTCGTGGGACTCTACCTCAACCCACCCGAGAACGCGCTCGTGCTCTCCGTCGACGAGAAGAGCCAGATCCAGGCGCTGGAGCGGACGCAGCCCAATCTCCCGCTGGGCCTCGGCTATGTGGAAGGGATCACGCACGGCTACACGCGGCATGGCACCACCACGCTCTTCGCGGCCCCGATGTCCAGACCGGCGACGTGCTCGCGCAGTGTAAGCGCCGGCACCGCCATCAGGAGTTCCTCGCCTTCCTCCGGCACATCGACGCGAACGTCCCAGCACACCTCGACGTGCATTTGATTCTCGACAACTACGCTACGCATAAACACGCGAAGGTCCGGGCGTGGCTGGCCCGGCGCCCTCGGTACCGCGTCCACTTCACGCCGACCTACGCGTCGTGGCTCAACCAGGTGGAACGCTGGTTTGGTCTGATCACCCAGCACGCGATTCGCCGCGGGTCGTTCCGCACCGTCCGCGAACTGGTGCAGCGCATCGACACCTTCGTCACGCGATACAACCGCACCTCAACACCCTTTGCGTGGGCCGCGACGGCCGACTCGATCCTCGCGAAACTCACCCGCCTTGCGAAAGCAATTAACGGGACGTCACACTGGGGGCGTACCTTCTGTATTTATCTTGAAAAAGGAAGGCCCGTATGACACGGATCATCGACCTGAACGCGCAGCATTTTGTCCCCTTGCCACTCGCCGTTGACATAGGCGCCCACGTGCATCGTGCCGGGCTCCACGAGTTCTCTAGTACACGTTCGCCCGATTCTACTTCGACACGATACCGTGTCCGCGCTGCCGAGACGATCTGGTACCCATTTGAACTCGAGGCCAGACATATCCACAGGGTTCGGGTTGCCGGGGAAATACTCCTGCTCCATGCCGGCCGAGAACGTCACATACGAATTGACGGCACTCTCCGGTGTGCGGGTTAGTGTTAGTCCGACGTGAATGCGTGTTACGTCGAGATGGGTGCTGCCCGTCCACGTCCAGCACGCGACGTACCCCTGCAAGCCGCAATGGGTAGCGTCGCCAGCCGTTGCGGGTGAACCTCCCGCATCGTTTCGCCGCCCGTAGATATTGTTTACTACGCGCACGACGCTCGTCGTGTCTGTTGCCCACCATAGATCGCCACCGCTACGGAAGCCCAGGACGCCATATAGTCTGCAGGTGTGGCACTTCGTTGGCTGACGTGTGATCGGCGTGCCGCCCTAACCCGCAGCGAGGTTCTGCGTTACAAGACCAGAGACCTTCACACGCATGAAAGTCGGGTGCCTCACTATCGCGGTTGGCGTCGGCTTTTCGTTCGCATAGCCGTAATACAGCTCGATCTCTCCATCATAACTCCCATCTGCCTGCGTCTCAGTCGAGCTACAGTTGGGATCACATGAGAACATCCGCGCCGCAGCTTGTGGCGGCTCCAGTCGTGGTGCGGTCGCGAAATCGTGACATCCGACCAGAAACGTTACCATCGCTCCAACGAGCACGAGGCCACGTCGAGAAATGTGGCGCCCAAGTGGTTTAGACTCATTGCTACCAGCGGAAGGAATCATCTATGTCTTAGAGTAGGAATGACGTGTAGCGTAGACGCGGGAACGGTTATGACACGGCGTGAGCTCATCGCAAGCACGAGAGGGCCCCAACGGTGAAGATGAGGTCGCTTGACTCGGTCTGGTTAGCCCGATGTTCGTAGTGGTAGGGCGACTAAGAGCGGCTACCGTTTCGTTTTGGACTGTCAGCTAAGACTGGCCGGGAGGCTGTGCACTCTAAACAGTTGCAAGCCTGCCTTCCTAAACAGCGAGCCTTACCGCACTGTCGCACCGCAGTGTTCTCAGTAGTTCGCTACGGCATTTGTGATGCATGGACGGGAAGGCGTCACGGCCATCTCCACTCAGGAGAACTGCTCAGAGGCGGAAGCACCGGCAATCGGATCACCTTGGTCCTTTGCCTACTCCGGCGTCTGCACACGCTCCGCGGTGCTCGGCTCTTCGCCCGCTCTTCAAGGTACGCAAGCTGCTTCAGCGCAGTCTGAATGCAGGTGGGCCTTTCCAGTCCATCGTCCGCTTAGTCAATCGAAGACCGCAGAGTGAGCACACTAGATACGGATCTACTCTTGCGACACGCTGTTCCCAGGTGACGTACCGCCGAGCCGCCGCTAAATCACGCGCAACACGTCTTCGGCAACGCCCGCCGTTCCATCGGCCAGGAGCGTCAAAGCCTCTCGCAGCGATTGCCGGTCACCGGGCCAGAACAGGCGCGCGAGCGCGTCGTCGTCGTTTACCCACTCCCCCGCGGTATGCTCGGTGCCGAGTGTGAGTGGTGCGCTCGGGTCGGCAAAGGCCGCGAAGACGACCGATAGCTGGACCGTGTGAGACCGATGCAGGTAGAACGGCTGCACCCGCACGTTGTACAGCCGGAGGACTTCCAGTCCGGTCTCCTCGCGAACTTCGCGCACGGCGGCCGCGGCCGGCGTCTCTCCGACCTCGATGCGCCCATGCACCGCCTCCCACGAACCGGGACACCGCGTATCCGCAGCGCGCTGCAGGATGAGAACGCGCCACTCCACAGACGTGTGTGAAATCACGTGCACTTCGACAGTTCCGACTGATACGTCGACCATGACCTGAGATTTCGCGGCATTCATGAAGAGCGCCACCGGAGCAGCGAGAGCACGGTGGCGAGAACGAACCTCGCCGACGACTCGCGAGGAAGCACCAGATCGGCGGCGCGGCCGACCATCGAGAGATGGTGATGCCCGGGTGCGAGCTCCGCCAGTGCGACGACCAGTGGTGCCGGAGGCGTCGCTGGCAGTGCGGCCCGCAACGACTCCGCCTCGCCGATGGCGCAGACGATGGCATGCGGCTCCACGGCGCCGATGGGCCTGCTCGCGTTCAGCGGAACAATTTGCACGCGTCCCTTGAGGAACGACGCGACGAGCTGCGCTTCGCGGAGCCGCCGTTGCGCTTCGGCATCAGGTGTCACGGTCCAGAGAACCGTGATTGCAACGTCGTCAGTCCCGGAAGCGCGGACTGCCTCCTTGACCGTGCGCACAGGCTCGGCGGCAATGCGCCGCAGCTCTTCCATCGTCGTGGCACCCGATTTCACCAGGGCGAGGCCTGATTCCCACAGGCTCACGCATCCGGCGGCCCGAGCGGCCTGCGCGATCGCCTCCGAGGATTCCCCCGCCGAGATGCGCCGCTCGACCTCGGTGGACGTGATGAGAATCTCCGCGACGGCGCGTCGTCCCCGGTAGCCCAACCCTCGACAGACCTGACACCCGGCCGCCTCACACGGCTGGCAAGCCCGGCGCACGAGACGCTGCGCGATGATGCCCTTGACCGCGGTCGCGATCTTGGCGGGAGCGACGCCCACATCGACGAGGCGTGTGACGGCGCTCGCCGCATCGTTGGTGTGCAGCGTGGAGAGCACGAGGTGTCCTGTGAGGGACGCTTGTATGGCAATTTCCGCCGTTTCACGGTCACGGATCTCTCCCACAAGGATGACATCGGGATCCTGCCGCACGATGGACCGCAGCGCGGCACCGAACGTGAGGCCGGCGCGCTCGTGCACCTGAACCTGAACGATGCCGGGAAGCCGGTACTCGATCGGGTCTTCTACCGTGACCACGTTGACGCCACGCTGCTGGATTTCCCGGAGCGCTGCATACAACGTCGTCGTCTTGCCCGAGCCCGTTGGGCCCGTTACCAGGATGAGCCCCTCGCGCTGCTCGAGCAGCGAGCGGATACGTGCAAGATCGGTGGCCGCGAAACCGATGGTTTCGAGGGTGCGGAGTCCGGCGTTTCCGTCCAACACGCGCACGACGACCTTTTCGCCGTGAGACACAGGCAACGTGGACACACGAAGATCCACGACGGAGCCGAGTACCGCCACGCGAGCCCGGCCGTCCTGCGGGCGCATGCGATCGGCGATATCCAGCGCGGAGAGGATCTTGACCCGTGAGACGAGCGAGGGCCCCAGCGAACGGGGGAGCGACCGGACAGGCCGAATCACGCCGTCGACCCGATGGCGAACGGCTACGCCTTGCTCTTCCGGCTCGAGATGAAGGTCGCTCGCACCGGCGCTGATGGCTTCAGCGAGAAGGTGATCGACCAGGCGGATGATGGATGCGCCACCATCGGTCGCCATGTCACCAACGGCGACGGCATCGTTGGAGAAGCCGAGATGCTGTACTTCGACCGGTGGTGTCGCGCTGTCGGGCTGAGACGCAGGCTGCGCGTATACGGCATCGAGGTGGCGCGCAATCTCCTCGCGAGACGCAATCTGCCAGCGCACACGATGGCCTGTCGCAAACGCCACGGCCCGTTCCGCGTCGAGATCGAGGGGATTGGCGGTTGCGAGAATGAGAGCTCCATCCTCCACCGCAATCGGCATGACGTGATGGCGCCGAGCCCACCGCTCGGCCAGGAGGGCGATGGCGTGTGGATCGATGCGCTCGAACTCGGCGCGCGGCGGATCGGTGAGAGTGGTTGCCACGCAACGAAGCTGCTCCGGTGTCAGGCCCCGAGCGTCATCGCTGCACCGCGCGCCGTATCGATTTCGCCGCTAGAGGACGCTCCAGAAATCTCGCGTCACGTCGAGGTTGAACGTCCATCGGCCACCTCGCAGTCCGCGCGCAACCTGGAGCCGAAGGAGATCGAAGAAGGGCTGAAGGGCGACGCCTACGCTCGGGTATCCCGCGTTTGCGTGAGCGGTGTCGAACGCGCTGGCGCGCTGAATCACCGTGGCCTGCGCAAAAGGTGCCACAGTGGCCTGTCCCGGAATCCGGCCGAATCGGCCGAGCGAAATAGCAGGAGCCGGGATGGCCATCCGCCATTCGGCGCGTGCAGTCGCGCCTATCTTCGCTGCGAGCTCATGAACCGCGTAACCGGGCGCGCTAATCGGCCCGCCAAAGTAGAGCCATTCCTGGGCGACAACTCCCTCCGTTCCGCCGACGACGCCCCCGCTCGCGAACAGCGCCAGACGGCCTGTCTCAAACGGGCGCTCGAGCCAGGCGGACGTCGTCGCGCGTACGACCGTGATCGGTGCCGGCAGAACGGAGAGCTCGTCCGCTGTGAGTCGCGCCACGCGCGCTTCGGCGGTCGCGCGCAACTCGCTGCCGAGCCACCAGAGTGACGTCGCACGCTCCACACCAAGGCCGACGCGGACTTCGCGCGATGCAAGCGCGGAAACGGGCGCCGAGAACGAGCCGAACGCGGGCGTCGCATGGACGCTCAACGCGTGCTGTCGCTCTATTGAAGCATCGAGGTGCCAGCGAAGGCCGACAAGCTCGTTGGCGTCGAGACCGACGCCCGCGCCCTGCGACCAATAGGGATCGCTCAGGTCACTGCCGAACTCCTGCGCGGCGATCGAGTTGATCAGGCGCGAGCGCTCCATGATGTCTCCCGCCTCACGGAAATCGCGCGTCGCGTGCACGCGCGCGCGCCAGGAGGCCGACTGCCAATCGACGCCGGCAAGCCCCTTGATGGAACGGTCGTCGGTACCGTACCGCGCGCGCGTCTGTGCACCAAACCCACCGCCGAAGCGCGAAGCGATGCCCGCGCCGAGGGCGAATCCTTCCACGCGATCGAACCGAACGAACTCGGATAGCCCCGACATGGCCAACGTGAGTCGTTCAGGACGCTGCATGGCCTGCATGCGCACGAGCGACCGGGCCTCCGTCTGCACTCTCCGGACGTCGGCGTCGGTGACAGTCCGGACGTCGGGCGGAAGCGAATCGAGCACGCGTCCATGAAAATGGAACGTGTCGGTGATCGTGCGCGGCGCGGCGACGATCTCCTCGTCTCCAGCAAAAATGGCGGGCGAGACGCCGACGTTCACCTGATAGTCGCCGATCTCCCAGCGTCCGCGGATGATGCCGCGCACGGGATAGTCGAGCCAGGTCCCCGCCCGCTTGATCTCAATCTCCTGGCGCCGGGGCAGCCAGAAGCGCCCGTCCACCAGGCTGTTCTCGATGACGACGAACAGGTCCTCCAGGGCTTCGTCGCGGAAGGCGGCGCGCGTGAAGTTGAATGCCATGCGCACCACCTGTGCATCGTCGCGATCGAGATACAGCGCGCCCACGATACGTGGCTGCCGGTCGTCCGTGGGACGCACGCTGACTTCCAGTACCTGGATGGTGCGACCCGGCAGTTGCAGCGCCAACGAATCGACGATGGCGAAGTCGTACTGCGAGAGTCCTGCCGGCGACAGCGGATGGGGTACGTCCACCACTTCGTCGCCGTCGCCCAGCCGAATGATGGCCGGAAAGTTGTTCTGGACGATTCCGAGGTGGTCCCGGTGATAGGCGATGTCGGTGGGCAGCAGCAGCGTGTCGCGCCGCCCGACGATGATCTGCTTGCTCAGGTTGGGCGCGCGCCAATACACTTGGTTCATCAGCTCGTCGGCCTTCACGATCTTCGGCGGTTCGGCGAGGCCTTCGCCGACCTGGGCGAGGAAGGTGACGTACCCGTGCGCCACGGCCTTGTAGTCGCGGAGGCCCGTGTCGGCGAGCTGCTGGGCGCGGCGCATCATGGCTCGTTCGACGAGCTCGCGCGCGCGCGCGTCATTCCAGTTCTGTGCGCCCGCTGGAGCACCGGCGAGTGCCAACCCCATTGCGCAGGCGGCAACCGCCGCGGCGACCGAGTGATGCATTGAATGAAAGTTCGCGGCCGTAGAGAAGTCGGACAAGCTCGTGTGAGACACCCATGACGTTCGACGAGTTCCGCCGCCGGGCGATTGCGCACCACGTGGTGCCCGTGTGGCGCGATTGCCTGCTCGACACGGACACGCCCGTCACGGCATTCGCCAAGCTGCGCGAGGGTCCGTTCGCATTTCTGCTCGAGAGCGCTCCTGCCGGAGGTGAGACCTGGGCGCGATACACCTTTCTCGGCAGCGCGCCCCGCGCCGCATGGCGGCTGCGCGACGGCGTGGTGGAAGACTGGACGCCGGCAAAAGGATGGCATGGCCGCCGCGGGCCGGCGAATCCACTCGACGACCTCGACGCGCTCATCCGTGCGCATCCGTTGGTGTCCGTGCCGGAACTTGGTGGTTTCTGGACGGGTGCCGTGGGCTACTTCACCTACGACAGCGTGCGGATGATCGAGCGGCTTCCGTCACCGCCACCGCGTGGAGACGCCACGGCCGACGCGCTGTTCGTCTTTACCGACGCATTGGTGATCGTCGACAATCTGCGCGCACAGGCACGAGTCGTGGTCGGCGTGCCGCTCGGGGACGACCTGAGCGAACAGACGCTTCGGAGTGCCCATGACGCGGCGGTGATGACCGTCGATCGCACGATTCAGCGCTTACGTGCTCCGATGACGCTGCCGTCGCTGGACCTGCGAGCGGATGCGCCGGCAGCCACGGGCGCCTCGACGTACGAGCGCGACGCGTTCATGCGAGACGTGGATCGCATCAAGGAATACATCGCCGCCGGCGATGCATTTCAGGTGCTGCTCGCACGGCGCATTCGTGTCCCGCACGACTTCGACTCGTCGGCTCTGTACCGTGCGCTGAGGGCGCTCAATCCGTCGCCGTACATGTATCATCTCGTGCTGGACGGTACGGAGCTCGTCGGCAGCTCGCCGGAACTGCTGGTGCGCGTGGAAGGCGAGCGCGTGACCGTGCGGCCCATCGCCGGCACGCGGCCTCGCGGCGCAACGTCCGAGGAGGACGCGGCGCTCACCACCGAGCTCTCGACCGACGAGAAGGAACGCGCCGAGCATGTCATGCTGGTGGACCTCGGCCGAAATGACGTGGGCCGCATCGCCCGATACGGTACTGTGCGCGTGACGGACTACATGACGGTGGAGCGATACTCGCACGTGCTCCATCTCGTGAGTCAGGTGGAGGGCAATCTGCGTGAGGGATTGGACGCGATGGACGCATTCCGTGCGACGTTCCCGGCCGGAACGATGACCGGCGCTCCGAAAGTGCGCGCCATGGAGATCATCGACGAGCTCGAGCCTGAACGTCGCGGTCCATACGCGGGCGCTGTCGGATACATCGCGTCGGGCGGCGCGCGGATGGACCTCGCCATCACCATTCGCACCTGCGTCATCGCAAATGGCACGGCGTCGGTGCAGACCGGGGCCGGCATCGTGCAGGACTCCGTTCCCGCGAGCGAGTGGGCGGAGACCGAAAGCAAGGCCCGTGCGATGCTCACGGCGATCGGCCGGGTGCGCGACGCCGCCGCGAGAGCAGGCCGCAGCGACTAGGCAGCGTCCTGCCACGAGGACATATTCGTCAGTAATGGCGCTCCGACTGATCAGCCCCGATGGGACGCAATCGTTTGACTTGCGCGACGGCGTCCCACTGACCGTCGGCCGCGCACCCACGTGCGACCTGCCCGTCTTCGACCCGACCATCTCACGCCGGCACGCGGAGCTCGTCGTGGATGGCGGGTCGCTCCGGGTGAAGGACCTGGGCTCCAGCAACGGAACCTTCGTCAACGGGGCGCGGATCGAGCAGGCCAACGTCGCGGTGGACGACCTCGTCTCCTTCGGCAAGGTCCCGTTTCGCCTGACCACGTTCGACTCGCCAAAGGTCCAGCACACGACACCTGTGCCGTCGGCCGGCGCGACGATCGTCCGTCAGATCCCGATGCGCGATTCCAACGCCGGCCTCCAGGCGCTTGGCGCGCCGCCCACAGCACCTGGCGGCTTGACGCGCGTCGGCATGCTGCCGCCGACGACATCCGTGGCCGACAAGAATCAGCAGAAGCTCGCCACCCTGCTGGAGGTCTCGAAGGGACTCACGCGCGCCGTGGATGTGGACACGATTCTGGACAAGATCGTGGATTACGCCTATCAGACGCTCGAGGTGGACCGCGTGGCGATCCTGCTCGTGGACGCACATGGCGACCTCGCCCCGAAGATTTCACGCGACAAGCGCGGCGGTGACGCGCCACGCGCCGTACCACAGTCGATCGCCCGAAAGGCGGTGGCCGAGAAGATCGCGATGCTCTCCGACAACGCGGGTGAAGACACGCGCTTCGGAGGGCAGTCCATCCTCATGCAACAGGTCCGGTCCGCCATCTGCGCGCCGCTCATCGGCAGCGAGGACAAGGTGCTCGGCGTGCTGTACGTGGACAATCCGAGCATCACGCACCGCTTCAGCGACGAGGACCTGGAATTCCTCGTGGCGTTCGCGGGTATTGCCGCCGTGGCCATCGAGAATTCGCAATTCGCCGAGCGGATCCGCCGCGAAAGTCTGGTGCGCAGCAACTTCGAGCGGTATTTCGCGCCGCAGCTGGCCGCGCGCATCGCTGGCTCGCCGGAGGCGTTGCGCCTTGGCGGCGACAAGCGGCCCGTGGCCGTCCTGTTCAGCGACATCCGTGGTTTTACAGCGTTGTCCGAGACGATGAATCCGGACGACATGGCGACGCTCCTTACGGAATATTTCACTGAGATGGTGGAGTGCGTGTTCCGCCACGGTGGCACGCTGGACAAGTTCATCGGCGACGCCGTGATGGCGCAGTGGGGCGCGCCAATCGGCAACACCGACGACGCGGATCAGGCGATGGCTGCCGCGCTCGAGATGATCGCGGAGCTCAAGAAGCTCAACATCCGCTGGATCAGCGAGGGGCGGCCCACCCTGCACATCGGCATCGGCCTGAATTACGGCGAGGTGTTCGCCGGCAACATCGGATCCGAGCGCCGCCTCGAATTCACCGTCATCGGCGATACGGTCAACACGGCGAGCCGGCTGTGCGGCGCCGCGGCGGCGGATGAGATTCTCATCTCCGACGAGATGTGCAAGGCGCTCTCGTCCTCGCCGGCGGTGGACGAGTGTCCGCCCATGGAGTTGAAGAACAAGAGCCAGCCGGTGAAAGTGTTTCGCGTCCGACACGAATGACGGCCGCCGGCGCCACGGCCGGCTACCGCCGCCTGACGGCGGGAAAGCGTGTGGCGGTGGTCCGCGAGGCACACGTCGCCGACGCGAAAGCGCTGCTGGACAAGGGGTCGTTGTACGATGCCGCGGTGGCGAGCGCCGATGCGCGACCGTTGCAGGGCCGCGGCATCGCCTACGCCATCGAGCTGCCCGTGACGCGCATACGAGCGGTGGTGCGCCACAACCGTCACGGCGGCCTGCTCGCTCCGCTCACGCGCGATCTTTTTCTCCCGCCGACCCGCGCCGCGCACGAGCTCGTGGTGACACGGCGCCTTCAGGCGGCTGGCGTTCGCGTCCCGGACGTTCTGATGTTCGCGGCAGAGCCTGTGCTGAACTTCTGGCGGCGAGTGGACGTGGTGACGCTCGAGATCCGGGACGGCCGCGATCTCTCGACATACATGCTGCCAGGTGAACCGCCGGATTCGCGGGCGCTGGCCTGGGAAGCGGCCCGAGAGCTCGTCCGCGCCCTGAATGACGTCGGCGCGCGTCACCATGACCTGAACGTGAAGAACATTCTCATCGCGCCATCGGGCGACGGCGTCGCGGCGTGGGTACTCGACGTCGACCGCGTGGAGCTGGGGCGGCCCAATGCGCGGGGAGTGCGTGTCGGCAACGTGGGGCGGCTGCGGCGATCCGCACGAAAGTGGCGAGACGAGCGCGGGGCGGAGTTCGACGAGGCGGAGCTCGCGATCTGAGACACGCCTCGGCCTGGCGCCCGATCATCGCTTAACTTTTTCGGATGCTTTCGACACCGCTGAACCGCGTCGGCATCATCATGATGTCCGCGGTGGGCGACGCCGTGCACGTGTTGCCGCTCGTCACGGCCCTCAAGCGCCATTCGCCGGCGTCGCGCGTCACCTGGGTGCTTCAACCGGGCGCGGCGTCGCTCGTGCGCGGACACCGGGACGTGGACGAGATCGTGGAGTTCGACCGTTCGCGCGGGTGGCGCGCCTATCTCGGCATTCGGCGTGAATTGGCGCGGCGACCCTTCGACGTCGCCTTGGCGCTTCAGGTCTATCTCAAGGCCGGCCTCGTGACATCGTTTGCACAGGCGCCGGTGAAGCTCGGATTCGACCGAGCGCGCGCACGTGATCTCAACTGGCTGTTCACCACGCACAGCGTGCCCGCGCGCGAAGGACAACACGTTCAGGACCAGTACTTCGAGTTTCTCGAATTTCTGGGCATCCCGCACGAGCCCGTCACGTGGGATCTCGGCCCGTGGGATAACGAGCGCGAATGGCAACACACGTTTCTATCCGGCTTCGACCGGCCACTGGCTCCCATCGTCGTCGCCACGAGCAAGCCGGAGAAGGACTGGATGCCGGAGCGCTGGGCGGACGTCTGCGATGCGCTGTGGCACGATTTCGGGTTGCAGCCCCTTCTCGTGGGCGGACTGTCGGAGCGTGAGGCGGCCGCCGACTTCATCATCCGGCAGCGTTCAACGATTCCAGTGGTGTCCGCCCTGGGAAGCGGGCTTCGGAAATTGGTGTCGATTCTGGACGGTTCCGCGCTCGTACTTTCGCCGGACACCGGCCCGCTCCACATGGCCGTGGCACTCAATCGGCCGGTCGTCTCGCTGATGGGATACACGAATCCGAAGCGCGTGGGGCCCTATCGGCGGTTTCACGATCTCCTCATCGACGCCTACGGAGATCCCGGAGAGGACTATCCCATCTCGTTGGAGAACCGGCCCGGACGCATGCAGCGGATCACCGTGCGAGACGTCCTGGACCGCGTTGAGCGCTGGCGCGCGACCTACGCCATCGCGCTGAGCGCCCCGAACCGATAGCTGATCCCGAGCTGCCCGAGCAGGCGCACCAACCGCTGCAGCGGCAAGCCCATGACGGCGAAGTAATCGCCGTCCACGCGTTGAACGATGGTGGCGCCGAAACCCTGAATCCCGTATGCGCCGGCCTTGTCCATCGGCTCGCCGGTGGCGATGTACGCGGTGATCTCGCCGGCGTTCATGGGATGAAACGTGACGCCAACCTCTTCGACGGCGGACACCTCGCGGCCGCGCCACTGCACCGCAACGGCCGTCATGACGGTGTGCGAACGGCCCGCGAGGCGCGCGAGCAATTCGGCCGCGTGCGCTTCGTCGCGCGGCTTTCCGAGGACGTCGCCATCCACCACGACAATCGTGTCACTGCCGATGACGACCGCATCCGGATGCGCGCTCCCGACCACGGATGCCTTTTCACGTGCGAGCCGCTCGGCATGTGCCCTCGGCGTCTCACCCGGCGTGTACTGCTCGTCCACGTCGGCCGGCTGGACGACATGCGGAATGCCGACGAGCGTCAGCAGCTCGCGGCGACGTGGCGACTGCGATGCGAGGATGACGGACAGCGCCGTCATTTCTCGAGCCAGAGCGTGACCGGCCCGTCGTTCACCAGCTCGACATCCATCATCGCGCCGAACTCGCCCGACTCGACCTTCGTGGTACGTTCGCGGAGCAGGCTGAGAAAACGCTCATAGAGTGGAATGGCCGAATCCGGGCGCGCGGCGTCGATGAAGCTCGGCCGCCGCCCTTTCGATGCGTCGCCGTAAAGGGTGAACTGCGAGACGACGAGCAGTGCGCCGTCCACCTCGGCGAGCGAGAGGTTCATCTTGTCCTCCGCGTCGGCGAAGAGACGGAGGCCGACGACCTTCTCGGCCATCCAGGCGAGCGTTTCTTCCGAGTCAGTCTGCTTGAATCCGACGAGCAGCAGATATCCGCGCCCAATGCGCCCGGTGGCGCGGGTGCCCACGCGCACTTCGGCGCGCGAAACGCGTTGCAGGAGTAATCGCACGACCTGGTGGCCGGCGCGTTCGACGTTCTGTGACGCTCGCTATTCCACCGTCACCGATTTCGCGAGGTTGCGTGGTTGATCCACGTTGAGCCCGCGCTTCGCCGCGATGTAGTACGCCAGAAGCTGCAGCGGAATGACGGCCAGAATCGGGTTCAGCATGTCGATCGTCTCGGGGATGCGGATTTCGTAGTCGATCTTGCCTTCGAGCGACGGCTCGTCGCGGCTCGTGATGACGATCACGCGTCCACCGCGCGCTTTCACCTCCTGCACGTTCGACACGACCTTGTCGAATACGGAATCGTGCGGAGCGATGAACACCACCGGCATGTTCTCGTCGATGAGCGCGATCGGGCCGTGCTTCATCTCCGCGGCCGGATAGCCTTCCGCGTGGATGTAGCTGATCTCCTTGAGCTTGAGTGCTCCCTCGAGCGCAACCGGAAAATTGTAGCCGCGGCCCAGGTAGAGGAAATTCTTCGCTTCAACAAAAGCTTCGGCAATCTGCTCGATCTCGGCGGCGCGATCGAGAATGCTCTGCACCTGCTGCGGGAGCCGCTCCAGCGCCTGCGTCACGTCGCGCCCCTGCACGACGGACATCGTGCGCAGTCTCGCGAGCTTCAATGTGAGCAGCGTCAGCGCCACCACCTGGCTGGTAAAGGCCTTCGTGGACGCGACGCCGATCTCGGGGCCGGCGTGGAGGTAGATGCCGCCGTCGTCCTCGCGGGCGATGGTCGAGCCAACGACGTTCACGAGTCCGAGCGTCTTCGCGCCACGACGCTTCGCCTCGCGCATGGCCGCCAGCGTGTCCGCCGTCTCTCCCGACTGTGAGATGGCGATGCACAGCGTGCGGTCGGTGACAATGGGGTTCCGGTAGCGGAACTCCGACGCGTACTCGACCTCGCACCGGATGCGGGCATGCTCCTCGATCATCATCTTGCCGATGAGCGCGCTGTGCCAGCTCGTACCGCATGCCGTGATGATGATGTGATCGAAGTGCTGCAGCTCGTCCTTGCTCAGATTGAGTCCGCCGAGCTTGGAGAATCCGTCTTCGTCCACGGAGCGGCCGCGCATCGTGTTCTCGATGCTCTGCGGCTGCTCCATGATCTCCTTCAGCATGAAGTGCGCGAAGCCGCCCTTCTCGATCTGCTCCAGATCCCAATCGATGCGGCTGACGCGTTTCTTGACCGTCTGCGCATTGAGGTCGGTGACGCGATAGGCATCGCGCGTCAGCACTGCCATCTCACCGTCGTCCAGGTACACCACGTGACGCGTGTGCTGGAGAATGGCCGCCACATCGCTTGCAACGTAGTTCTCGCCTTCGCCGAGCCCGATGAGGAGCGGACTTCCCTTTCTGGCCGCGACGATCTTTTCCGGGTCGCGGGAGGAGATCACCGCGATTCCGTACGTTCCCTCGACGAGCGCCAGTGCATCGACCACCGCCTCCTCGAGATTGCCGTCGAACGCCGCCTCGATGAGATGCGCGAGCACTTCCGTGTCCGTGTCGGACACGAAGGTGTGGCCCGTCTTCTTGAGCATGTCGCGCAGCGGCGAGTAGTTCTCGATGATCCCGTTGTGGACCACTGAGATCGTTCCGGTGCAGTCGTGGTGCGGGTGCGCATTGCATTCGTTCGGCGGCCCGTGCGTGGCCCACCGCGTATGCGCGATGCCGACGTTCCCCTTGATCGGATGCGCACCGATGGCCTTCTCGAGCATCGCGATCTTGCCCTTTGCCTTGCGCGTTTCCACGCCCGCGCCATTCATGAGCGAGACGCCCGCGGAATCGTACCCGCGGTACTCCAGCCGCTTCAGGCCGTCAACGAGCAGCGACGTCGCATTCTTCGGCCCGACGTATCCGACGATTCCACACATGTGTCACGTTCCTTGGGTGATCGACCTGCTACAGTTCCCGTTCAGCGGCGCAGGGCGTCGAGCGGCTCGCGCGACCGACGCACCAGCTCCCGCGCCGAAGCATCATCCGGCGCCTCCGCAATGACGCGGACGATGGGCTCGGTTCCCGACGGCCGCACGTGCACCCACCTGTCCTTCCACGACAAGCGGAGGCCATCCTGCGAGTCCACTGACGCATCCGGAAACGCGCTCCGAAGGGCGCCGTAGACCACGTCCAGACTGGCATCGGGACGCTCGAGCTTTTCCTTCACGATCACGTACCGCGGAAGGTCCGCGACGATCTCCGACAGTGGGCGACGCTCCTCCGCCAGCAGTTGCAGGAGCAGGGCCGTCCCAACGGGCGCATCACGCCCCAAATGTACCTCGGGGAGGATGACTCCCCCATTCCCCTCTCCGCCGATCGGCGCGCCGAGCTCTCGCATGCGCACCGCCACGTTCACCTCGCCAACAGGAGCGCGCACCGCCGCCACGCCCGCGGCACGCGCCACGTCATCAATCAGAAGACTGGTGGACAGGTTCGTCACGACGGGACCCTTCCGGTGCCGAAGCACCAGCCGCGCGGCGAGCGCCAGCGTGTAGTCCTCGCCGATGGCGCGACCTTCGTTGCTCACCAGCGCCAGGCGGTCGACATCAGGGTCGACGGCCAGCCCGATGTCGGCGCCGCTCGTCTTCACGAGCTGCTCGAGCTCTCCAAGGTTGGCCGGCACGGGCTCGGGCTCCCTCGGAAACCGGCCATCCGGCTCGAGATTGATGGCCACGACTTCGCAGCCGAGCCGATGGAGCAGCGCCGGCATGATCGTGGCGCCCGCGCCACGCACGCAATCCAGCGCGACCTTGAACTTCCTCGCGCGAATGGCCTGCGCGTCCACATACGGAATCGCGAGCACCGCATCGATGTGGCGGCTCGCGACTCCGTCATCCGTCGTCACCGAGCCGATCTCGTCCCACGAGGCGAACGGAATCCCCGTCTCCACGAGCGCGCGCATCGCCGTGCCCTCGGCCGCCTCGAGAAAGAGCCCGCTCGGGCCCACGCACTTGAGTGCGTTCCACTCGATCGGATTGTGGCTGGCCGAGAGCATCAGCCCGCCGGCCGCCTCGTGATGCTCCACCGCGAGCTGGCACCCGGGCGTGGTGGTGAGGCCGATGTCGATGACGTCGCATCCGGCAAGCTGCAGCGTCCCGGTCACGATGCGGTGGAACATGGGACCGGACACGCGGCTGTCGCGCCCCAGCACGATGCGCCGAGACGCTCCCTGGCGGATCGACCACGCGCCGAAGGCGGCCGCGTAACGCGCCACCACGTCAGGCGTAAGCGAGTCACCCACGCGCCCGCGAATCCCGGAAACGCTGACCATCAACGAGCCGCCGGACCGCTGCCCCATGCCCGCTCCGTCAAAGGGAAGCCGAAAGGTATTCTGGCCCCCTGACCCGGCAAGCGCGTTTGGCGCTTGTCGGTGATGGTCCCGCATCGGTAGCTTCGTCACGCGGCGCGCGCGGCGCGGCGTTTCACTTTTCTCGACAGCATCGCACCCTGATAGCCTCTCGCGGCGCCATCCGGTTTCCCGTACGGCTCAAGATGGCCGCCCTCGCGGGCGGTACCGTCATCATTACCGTCGCGGTGCTGCTCGTTCCGGGGTACGCGGGTGTGCGCACGGCGCTGACGCGGGTGGACGGAGAGCGGCTGCTGGCAATTGCCCGCGCCGTGGTCGAGCAGATTCCGGCGTCGTCTCTTACCCAGCTCGATTCCGTGGGCACGAGAGTCGAATCATTCGAGACTGCCACAGCGGAACCCGTGCGCCGAGTGCGGGGCGACAACATGCAGACCGCCGGGGCGGCGGACGAGCACCTGGAAGTGATCACGCTGCTACGCGACGCCGGTGGTCGGTACCGAGTCGCCGCGCGAAGCGATGGGAGCGGAGCGGGTCTCGAGTGGACACCGCCGGCAGAACTTGCTGAGCCGCTGAGCGCCGGCCGCGCAGCATCCACGGGATTTTACGACGTGAATGGCGAGTCGGTGATTTCGGCAGCCATGCCGATCATCACGCCGGATCGCCGCGTGGCGGGCGCAGTGGTTGTGACGAGCAGTGCCGCCACCGTGTTTGCGGCAGCACGCCGAGCCGAGCTTTCCCTCCTCGCCTACGCGCTGCTGGCGCTGGCCATCGCCATCACCGTCGCGTTCTGGGGCGCCGGACGATTTACGCGCGGCATGTTCGAGCTCTCTCGGCAGGCGGAGGCAATCGCACAGGGACAATTGCAGGCGGAGGTTGCTTTCGAGTCGGACGACGAAGTCGGGCATGTTGCGGCGTCGTTCCGGGAAATGACGCGCGGGCTTCGCCGGCTGGTGGCGGAGCTTGACGCCAGCGCCGTGGATGTCGCCGCAACGGCCGAGCAGCTTGCGGCAAGCGCCGAGCAGATGAGCGCTTCGACGCAGGAGGTACGCGGGGCGGCGGTGGCCATTGCTGACGCGGCAGCCGGCCAAATGCGCGGCGTCAACAAGGCGTCCGACGTGTCCAGCCGGGTTGCGACGCGCGCAGCCGCCGTGGCAAGCCACGCAGAACAGGCGCGTTCGGCCGCCGATGTCGCCCAACGTACCACGCAGCGCGGCACCGTCGCGGCGGGTGAAGCGTTGCAGGCGATGGCCGAGATCTCTGCGGTCACGGGCGCGGCAGTTCCTTCGGTCGTGGAGCTCGGCGAGAAGTCGCAGCAGATCGGCAAGATCACCGACGTCATCGGCGCGATTGCCCGCCAGACGAATCTTCTCGCGTTGAACGCGGCCATCGAAGCATCGCGCGCCGGAGAGCACGGCAAGGGCTTCGCCGTGGTGGCGGATGAAGTGCGCAAGCTCGCGGGCGAAAGCGCGCGCGCGCTGGGCCAGATCCGGCGGCTGGCCGCCGAGATCCGAACGAGCGCCGTCCGCACCGAGGAGCAGATTCTCCAGGCCAGCGATCGGGTCACCACCGGCGAATCGGTCATCCGCGCGTCCGCCGAGGCACTGACGCAGATCGACAAGGAGATCGCGAGCGCGCGCGCGGCCGTGGATCGCATCGTCGAAGCAGCAGATGCCCAGCGCGGTGAGGCGGAGGCGCTCGCGCACGAGATCGAATCGCTCGCCTCGTCGGCCGAGGCGAATGCGACCACGGCGCAGCAGGTCAGCGCCGTCGTCCAGGAGCAGACCGCGGCAATGACGAACGTCGCGTCGTCCAGCCAGCAGCTCGCGAAGGTCGCGGAACGGTTGGAGAGTTCCCTCAGCCGATTCAAGACCTGAGCGCTTGAGTAATCCGCTCGCGCTGCTCCCTCTCGCACTCGCCGCGGGCGGCGGACGAATCGGCACCGCGGGCGCGTCCGTCGATTTCGAGGCCCAGCAGCTCGTCGCCGCGGGAGTGACGCTCCTCCAGCGCAGCGCGCCGCTCGTTCGCGCCCTGAACCGCAGGCGCTCGGCCATCCTGCTGCCGACGTCGCCCTTGTTCGTCACCGCGCTGGCCGCGAGTGAAGGCCGCGGCGCAGTCCTTCTCGATCCGTTGGCCGCGCCAGCGGAAATCGCGTATCAGTGCGATGACGCCGGCGTTGGGGTAGTCTTTACGGTTTCGAGACTCGTCTCGCGCGCTCCGGGCGAGATCCCCGTCGTGCTGCTGGACGACGCGCCGCGCAGCGCACAGGTGCTGTTTGACGGACGCGCTCGAACCATCGATCTCGGCTCCCACTTCGGCCTTTCCCTCGAGGGGGAACGCGACGTCGCCGGCCGCGATGAGGAGGCCGTGGTCGTCTATACCTCCGCAACGCGCGAGATCCTCACGCATCGCGATCTCATCGCAGGTGCGCGCAATGCGCGAGAGGCGCTGGCGATCTCGCCGGAAGACCATGTCCTGACGTTGCTGCCGTTCTCGCAGCCTGTCGGCCTCACGATCGGCGGATCAGCGCCGTTGATGAGCGGCGCCCGCGTGACGACGATGGACCGATTTCAGCCCGCGAAGGTTGCGGAACTGCTCGAGGGCGACATCACCATTGTCGTGGGTGCTCCCGACGCATTTCAGGCGCTCGTTGGGACCATCGGTCGCAAGAACGAATCGGTTGGACCGGCCTTTCGCCTCAGGTTGCCGCCCCGGCCGGAATGAACGACGGTACCCGCGGCACCAGCGTCAGGTTGCCGTTCTCGATCGCCGCCACTGTCGCCTCGACGATTCGAGGATCGAACTGCGTTCCGCTGCAGCGCACGATCTCGGCGATCGCCGCCTCCAGCGTCAGGCCGTCGGGGCGATAGGGCCGGTCGCTCGTCATTGCGTCGAACGAGTCCGCCACGGCCGCAATGCGCGCCTCGAATGGAATTGCCTCACCGGCCAGGCGATCGGGAATGCCGCGGCCGTCGAACCGCTCGTGGTGCGACCGGACGATGTTGAGCGCGACCGGCGTCTCTCCGAGGAGCGGCGCCAGGATGCGCCAGCCTACCACGGGGTGCGTCATGATGTGCTCGTATTCCGCATCCGTGAGCTTGCCGGGCTTGTTCAGCACATCCTCGCGAACGCCGATCTTGCCGATGTCGTGGACATGGCCGCCGAGCTCGATCTGCCGCAGCAGCTCTCCGTCGAGACCGAGCTCGCGCGCGAGCACCACCGAGTAGTGGCTCACGCGTATCGAGTGGCCGCGCGTGTATGGGTCCTTGACTTCGAGCGCTTCGGCGAGGGACTGAATGCTCGCCAGGAACAGCTCCTCCAGACGCCGCGCCTGCACCGCCACCTTCTCCTGAAGGCTCTCCTGATAGCCGCGGTTCTCCACGAGCAGACGCCGTTTCTCGAGCGCCTGCGCGACCCGCGCACGGACCTCCTCGAGGTGGAACGGCTTGGTGAGATAGTCCATCGCGCCGATGGCGAGGCAGCTCACCGCGACCTCCACGTCGGCCACCGCGGTGATCATCACCACGGCGACGTCCGGCCAGCGGCCACGGATACGGCGGAGCAGCTCCAGACCGTCCATCTTGGGCATCCGGAGATCGCTCATCACGAGCGTCACCGGATATTGCTCGAGCTGCGCCAGTGCCTCTTCGCCGTTGCTCGCCTCGACGCACACGAAGCCGTCGTTGCGCATGAGGTGAACGAGCACCTGCCGCAGACGCGGCTCGTCGTCCACGATCAGACAGTACTGTGGCGGATTTCCTTCAGCTTGCATGGAACCCGTTGAGCAATGGAAGTTCGCGCAACAAAGGAGACGGCAAGCGCGCTCGCCGCTCCCCACCGCCCCGGTTAACTTGCCGGAGCCCTCACCTCAGGAAGCAGTATCGGCATGACGCGCGTATACGACGACGACCTCGTCCCGGCCTTTGCAACCCGGGCCATCCATGCGGGACAGCGACCCGAGCCCCTGGCCGGCGCCATCATGACGCCGGTTTACCTGACGTCCACCTACGTGCAGGACGCTCTCGGGCACAATAAGGGCTACGAATACGCGCGCGGCAAGAACCCTACGCGCGAGGCCCTGGAGCGCAACGTGGCCGCGCTGGAGGGCGGGCGGCACGGCTTTGCGTTCAGCTCCGGCATGGGCAGCGTGGATTCGATCATGAAGCTGTTCCGCGCCGGCGATCATATCGTCTGCGGCGAGAACCTCTACGGCGGTGTGTTTCGCCTGTTCGACAAGCTGCTCCAGCATTTCGGGCTGAGCTTTTCCTGGGTGGACACACGAGACCCGCAGGTCATCGCCGACGCCATGCAGCCGAACACGCGTCTCGTGTTCGTCGAAACGCCGTCGAACCCGTTGATGCGCCTCTGCGACCTGCGCGCTGCGGCCGACATCGCACACCGCCACGACGCACTCCTGCTCGTGGACAACACGTTCGCCTCCCCGTTCTTCCAGCGCCCCCTGGAGCTCGGCGCCGACATCATCTACCACAGTACCACCAAATACCTGAACGGCCACTCCGACATGATCGGCGGCATGGTCGTCGTGAACGACGATTCGCTCGCCGAGCGGCTCCAGTTCATTCTCAACGCGGCGGGCGCCGTGCCCGGCCCGTTCGATTCATGGCTCGCGCTGCGAGGCACGAAGACGCTGCATCTTCGGATGCCGCGCCACGACGCCAACGGCCGACAGATCGCCGGATGGCTGGCCGAACGCCTCGGCGAGGAGCGCGTGATCTACCCCGGTCTCCCATCGCACCCCCAGCACGCCCTGGCCAAGTCCCAGATGTCGGGCTTCGGCGGCATGATCTCGGTGGAGCTCGGAACGAAGGAGAAGGCGAACGAAGTGCTCACCCGCTGCCGCTTGTTTTCCCTGGCCGAGTCGTTGGGCGGCGTCGAGAGCCTCATCAGCCACCCGGCGTCGATGACGCATGCAAGCGTGGATCCGGAACGCCGAGCCCGGCTGGGCATCACGGAGGGACTCATCCGGCTGTCCTGCGGGGTCGAGGACGTGGGCGACCTTCTGGCCGATCTCGAACACGCATTCCACGTGGTGTGACCGGCACCGCGGCTGACACCTTCCGGAACCCGGTCGCGTAGGACCAGTCATCTTCCGCCAGCGAGCACGGAGCCATGCCTACGCCACTGCCTCAGATCTCCTCCCTCGCCTGGGAGCATCCCGCCGATCGCGCCGCCCTCGAGACGTTGCGCGCCATACCGGGATTCGAGGAGATCATCCGGAAGGCGGCGACATTTCTCAGCGAGCGCCGCGTGAGGCAGATCTTTCTCGCGAACGCCGTCCTGGTGGGACCGGCGCAGCGGCCGCAGCTCGACGCCCTGCTCACCGATGTGCTCACCACGATGGATTGGCAGAGGCGTCCGGAGCTGTACGTGACGCAGTCGCCCGCCGTGAACGCGTACGCCATCGGCTACGCAGATCCATTCATCGTCATGACGTCGGGAGCCCTCGAGCTGCTGGAAAGCGACGACGAGCGCCGCTTCCTCATCGCGCATGAGCTGGGGCACATCATGAGCGGCCACATGACGTACCGCACCATCGCGCTCGTCATCATGACGCTCGGCACGTTGGCCATTCTGCCGGTGGGCCTCGCCCTGCTTCCCTTCCAGCTCGCGCTGCTCGAGTGGCATCGGAAGAGCGAGTTCTCGAGCGACCGCGCGGCGCTGCTCGCGCTCCAGGATCGCACGGTCGCGCAGCGGGCATTTCTGCGTCTCGCGGGCGGCCGCGATTTCGGGGATGCCTCCAGTGTCGAGGCGTTCATGGCGCAGGCCGGCACGTACGACACCTCCGGCGACACCTGGGACAAGGTGCTGCGTCTCTTCAACACCGCGTTCCGCGATCACCCGTTTCACACCGTGCGCGCGGCGGAGCTGGAGCGCTGGCGCGCGAGCGGCGAGTACGACGCAATCATCGCGGGCGCCTATGCGCGGCGCGGTGCCGAACAGCACGACCTCGGCGACGACTGGCACCGCGCGGCGGCGTATTACTCCGGGCGAGCGGAGAATGCCGCGGCGAGCGTTCGCGACGCGCTCGATCGCGCGAAGGCCGCGTTCAACGATGCCTTCCGCGGGCCGACAGAACCTCCGCCGCCTCCGCCGCCAACTTCGCCGGAGTGAACTCCGGCGTGGCGGAGGAGCGCAGTATATTTCTCCGCCATGCGCGTTCTGATCGTCGGAGGCGGTGGTCGCGAGCACGCGCTCGCGTGGAAGTTGAAAACGGACAGTCCCTCGATCGAGCTCATCGCGGCGCCGGGTAATCCCGGCATCGCGGAATTGGGGGAATGCGTCGCCGTCGCGGCGACGGATCTCGAGGGCCTTCAGCAGCTCGCCCGCAATCGCGCGGTCGATCTCACCGTCGTGGGGCCGGAGGCGCCGCTTTCCCTCGGCATCGTCGATCACTTTCGCGCGGCCGGCCTTCCCATTTTCGGACCCACGCGTGCCGCCGCGGAGATCGAGACGTCCAAGGCGTTCGCAAAGCGTCTCATGCTCGACGCCGGAATTCCCACCGCTCGGGCCGAAGTGCACACGGAGGTGGGAGCGGCAAAGGCCGCCGCCAGAACGCTCGGCTCGCCCATGGTCATCAAGGCATCGGGCCTCGCGAGCGGCAAAGGTGTCATCATCTGCCGCACGATCCAGGAGGCCGATACCGCAATCGAGGAGATGCTCGGCGGCGATCGCTTCGGCGAAGCGGGGCACGAGGTGTTGGTCGAGGAGTTCATGTCGGGAGAGGAGCTCTCCGTTTTCGCGATTACCGACGGTGAGCGCTTCGTGACGCTTCCGGCCTTGCAGGACCACAAGCGTCTTCTCGATCAGGACCGAGGCCCGAACACGGGAGGCATGGGAGCCTACGTGCCGGTAACGCTCGACGCGCCGAGTGGACAAGCCGAGCGAATCATCGACGCGACGCTCACGGCGCTGCGCGAGCGTGGGCGCCCGTTCACGGGGCTCCTGTACGCCGGCCTGATGCTCACACGGGACGGCTTCAAGGTGGTGGAGTTCAACTGTCGCTTTGGCGATCCCGAGACGCAGGCACTGATGCCCGTGCTCGACGTCGAGCCGGATCTGCTCACGTTGATGACCGTCGTGGCGCGAGGAGACGGCCTTCCGCCGACGCGCGCCCGCGCGCAGGGTGTGTGCGTGACCACCGTGCTCGCCGCAGCGAACTATCCGGAGACGCCACGTATGGGCGACGTCATCTCCATCGGCAGTGCGGCGCCGGGCGTCGTGGTTTTTCACGGGGGAACAGCGCGCGATGCGGACGGACAGCTCGTCACGGCAGGCGGCCGAGTACTGGCGGTCAGCGCGGTCGGCGCGACCATGATGGACGCCCGCCGCCGCGGCGCCGAAGCGGCCGATGCAATCCGGTTCGCTGGCATGCAGCGGCGCTCCGACATCGGCT
Source organism: Gemmatimonadetes bacterium 2013_60CM_65_52 (assembly GCA_002215645.1). Taxonomy (GTDB): domain Bacteria; phylum Gemmatimonadota; class Gemmatimonadetes; order Gemmatimonadales; family Gemmatimonadaceae; genus AG11. The sequence goes on from NGFI01000002.1 coordinate 365,245, forward strand.
GGCGAGAGATTGCCCGAGCTTCCGGAAACTGAGACGATCGCCCGCGATCTCGATCGCGAGCTGCGGGGACGGAGAATTCTCGACGTCGCCGTGCGCCGAGCCGACGTGCTCCGCGAGGTGACTCCGCAGGAGCTTCGGCGTCGCCTTCGTGGAACGGACGTCGTTCGCGTCTGGCGCCGGGCCAAGCTGGTGGTGCTCGATCTCGGGAACACCGAGCGACTCGTCGTGCAGCCGCGCTTTACGGGTGCCCTGCTCCTCAGCCCAATTCCCCCGGACGAGGCTCAGTATTCGACGCTCGATCTCTCCCTGGACGATGGCCGTCGTCTCCACTACAGAGACATTCGTCGCCTGGGAACCGTGAGTCTGATGGGAAAAGAGCGCTTTGCCGCCTACACGAGTGGATTGGGCGCGGAGCCTCTTGACCAGGGATTCACGCCGGCGCATCTATCGGGAATTCTTCGGGGGTCCACGCAGGCAGTGAAAAAAGTGCTCATGGATCAGCGCCGGCTCGCTGGAGTCGGGAACATCTACGCGAACGAGGCCTGTTGGCGGGCCGGCGTCGACCCGTCACGCTCCGCGGATTCGATCGGCGCTGACGAGGTGGCGGCGCTCCATGAGGGCATCGTCTCGGTGCTGCGCGAGTCCATTGCTGCGCGTGGTACGTCATTCCGCGACTTCATCGACCCCAGCGGCTCAGCCGGAGGCTTCGTGACCTCGCTCGCGGTGTACGGGCGCGGCGGCCAGCCCTGTGTCAGGTGCGGTGCGCGGTTGGTGGAGACGCACGCCATCGACGGACGTTCGACGGTCCTGTGCGCGCGCTGTCAACGGTAGACCTGCGGCGTCCACCGACGCCGGAGGCGCAACTCTCCGCGATGCGCGCCATCGTCCGGTCCACGGCCGAAGATCGTCCGGGCGTATACCGCATGCTGTCGGATGACGGCGAGATCGTGTACGTGGGCAAGGCCAAGCGGCTGCGCACTCGGCTGCTCAGCTACTTCCGCGCGAGCTTTCCCGAGGACAAGGGCGCACGCGTCGTCCGCGAAGCGACGCGCATCGAATGGGACTACACGCCAAGCGAGTTTGCGGCGCTGCTGGAGGAGCTGCGCCTGATCAAGCAGTTCCGCCCGCGTCTCAACGTGGCGATGAAGCGCGACGTACGTCACTTCGCGTTCATCAAGCTCACGCGCGGCGCGGCGCCGAAGCTTCTGGTGGTACGTGGTGCCGGCGCAGAGGACGCACAGGTGTACTACGGCCCGTTTCACGGCGCGCAACGTGTGGGAGAGGCTGTCCGCGAGCTGAACGACGCGCTCGGACTGCGCGATTGCCGACTCGAGCAGCCGATGCATTTCTCGGATCAACGGGAGCTGTTTCAGAACTTTCCGCGCACGCCCGGATGCATCCGCTACGAGATCGGCAAGTGTCTCGGGCCATGCGTCGGCGGGTGCACGACGACGGAATACCGCCAGCGCGTGCAGCTCGTCCGTGCGTTTCTCGATGGCTCGAGCGACGGCCCCATCGAGTCACTGCGCGCCGACATGGTGCGGGCCAGCGAGGCAATGGAGTTCGAGCGCGCCGGCATGCTGCGCGACAAGCTGCAGCGTCTGGAGGATCTCCGCGAGCAGTTCATGCGCTTCCGTTTCGTGGTGGAATCCTTGTCGTTCGTCTATCCCGTTCCTGGCCACGGCGGTGACGACCGCGTCTATCTCATTCGACGCGGGCGCGTGCGTGGAGAAATGCATCAGCCCCGTACTGACGAGGAACGCGATCGGCTCGTGGAAATGTTGACCGATGTCTTCGAACCGGTCGAACGCGAAACAGCTCAGGTCCCCGCGCACGAGATTGATGAGTTGATGCTTCTCTCCTCATGGTTCAGGCGTTTCCCCGAGGAGCTGGACCGTTCGCAATCCGCAGCGGCATTTGTTGCCTGAAGTGGTGACGGCTCGCACAGCATGATGGCGAGCGTCTTGCAATTCTGTCGTCGCGATGACGACCTCCTGGCAGGCCTCGACTCTGGTCCAGTGCGTGAGCCTGAAACCGTGGCTCACGTTTCCAGGCTGTGACGAGCCAGGCGGATGCCACGACCTCACGCTCGGACGCATCTACGAGATGCTCGGCGTCGAAGCGGACGGCGCCTTCTATCGCATTCTCGACGACTCGGGGGACGACTATCTCTACCCCGCCTCGCACTTTCGCGTCGTCTAGTAGCTGAGCGGCACGAGCTCGGCGCTGGCTGCGCCGACGTCGATCGTCAGTCGCACCACACTCGGAAGCAGATCGAAGCGCCGCGCGCCAGCCGCTCCCGGATTGACCACCAGCCTGCCATCCGCTCGCGTAATGAGCTGACGATGCGTGTGTCCATACACGATCACGTCGGCGGAGTAGGCGGCCAGGAGCTTCTCCGGCGTCGGCGAGCCCAGCTCGTGGCCGTGTGACACGTGCACCCGCAAGCCGCCGATGACCCTCTCGATGGCGGGAGAAAGGCGAGGATCGTCCGATGCATCGGTGTTTCCGTAAACAGCCGACACGGGCGCAATGAGCGCGAGCTCGTCGAGGATCTCGTCTCCGCCGACGTCGCCCGCGTGAAGAATCAGCTCGACGCCAGCGAACGCCTGATGAATGTCCGGACGCAGCAGTCCATGCGTGTCCGAGATGAGTCCGATCGTGGCCATGCCGAGGTCAAACCGATCCATCCCATCGCTTGCCGATGGAATGTTCCACACCCAGATGGTCCAGCACCCTCGCGACCACGAAGTCCACCAGCTCCTGCACCGTGGCAGGACGATGGTAGAAACCGGGGCTGGCCGGCATGACCACGGCGCCCGCCCGCGTGACCCGAAGCATGTTCTCGAGATGAATCGCGCTGTAGGGCGTCTCGCGCGGCACCAGCACGAGTGGACGGCGCTCCTTGAGCGCGACGTCGGCAGCGCGCTCCACGAGCGAGCGTGACGTGCCCTGGCTGATGGCGCTCAACGTCCCCATGGAGCAGGGACAGATGACCATCCCTCGATTGCGCGCAGAGCCGGAGGCGGGTGCCGCGCCGCGATCGTCGTCGTCGCAGAGGGTCACCAACTCATCCCACCGCTCCATGCCAACCGACGTACGCAAACCCTCGATGGTGCCGATGTCGGTCTCCGTCTCGAGCAGCCGAAGTCCGTGTCTCGACACGATGAGCTGCACGCGCTGCCGAGCCACGAGAAGTTGCTCGAGCAGACGCACGGCGTACGGCGCTCCGGAAGCTCCGGTGATGGCCATGACGAGGGGGCCGCGATCACTCACAACCCTCTCCCGCGCTCCAGTGCCGCCTGAAGCCACACCTGGGCATAAATCCGCTCGGCGAGGACGAACAGCAGGAACACGATGCTCATCACGCCGTTCAGTGTGAAAAACGCGGCGTCGAGTCGCGAGAGGTCGTCCGCCTGCACGAGCGAGTGCTCGTAGAGCAGCACGCCGGCTGCCACGGCGACGCCCGTGTAGTAGAAGTGCATGCTCCCTGCGCCCAGGCCCGTAACGATCAGCAGGAGCACCGTCGCGACGTGCAGCGCGCGTGCAACGACGATTGCGCGCGGCACGCCCACTGCGGCGGGAATCGAGTGCAGGCCGTGCGCCCGGTCGAATTCGGTGTCGGGGAGCGCATAGAGAATGTCGAAGCCGCCGACCCAGCTCGCGACCGCCAGCGCGAGCGCGCACAGCATCCACCAGCGCGCGCTCCAATGTCCAGCGACGGCGAGAAAGCCGCCAACCGGAGCGATCGCCAGACCGAGACCCAGCACGAGGTGCGCGAAGCGCGTGAAGCGCTTCGTGAAGCTGTAGAAGAACACCCACGCCAGCGCGAGCGGCGCCAGCACGAAGCACAGGGGGTTGAGCATCCACGCCGCGATCACGAACAGCACCGACGCACCGGCGACCGAGATCTTCGCTTCCAGAACGCTCATGGCGCCGCGCGGAATCTCGCGCCCCTGCGTGCGTGGGTTGGCGGCATCGTACTCGCGATCCACGATGCGATTGAACCCCATCGCCGCGAAGCGCGCGGCCGTGAAGGCGACCACGGTCCAGCCGACGGTGCGCAGCGTGAGCGGATACCGGTACGACGCCAACGTCACCCCGACGAGCGCGAATGGCAACGCAAACACGGTGTGCGGCAGTTTGACGAAGCTCGCGTACGTGGAGAGGCGCGTGCCTCCCTCGAACGTCTGTCCTTCCTTGATCATGAGATCCCCAGCGCCGGCCACATCGCGTCCACTTTCGCCTTTGTCACCTCGTCCATGACGATCACACCCGGCCACTCACGCGTGAAACCTTCCTCGGGAAACTTGCGCGTCGCGTCGAAGCCGATCTTCGAGCCGTATGTAAACGCGCGCGCCGAGTGATCGAGCACGTCCATCGGTCCCATCGTGAATCGCGCGTCGCGCTGCGGATCGATGTTGTTGAGTGCCACCCACCACGCCTCCTGCGGATTCTGCACGTTCACCCACTCGTCCACGACCACGAGCATCTTGGCAAGCGACATCAGGCCCTGCCCCCACAGTGCATTCATCACCTTGTATGCCTGACCGGGATACTCCTTTCGAATGCTCACGAACACGAGATTGTGGAAGATGCCCTCGGCGGGCATGTGATAGTCCACGATCTCGGGAATCGTCAGCTTCAGCAGCGGAAGGAAGATTCGTTCCGTCGCGTGGCCGAGGTAGTAGTCCTCCATCGGAGGCCTGCCGACGATCGTGGCGGGCCAGATGGGATCGCGCCGCATGGTGATCGCGGTGACGTGCACCTTCGGGTACAGATCGGCGAGCGAATAGAAGCCGGTATGATCGCCGAACGGCCCTTCGGTGACGAGCTCCTCCGCGGGGTCGATGTAGCCCTCGATCACGAAATCCGCCTCCGCCGGAACGTCGAGCTCGCACGTCAACGCCCGCGCGAGCTGCACCGGCGCGCGCCGCAGGAATCCCGAAAAGATGAATTCGTCCACCGTTGGCGGTAGCGGCGCGCTCGCCGCGTACAGCGACGCGGGATCCGCACCGACCGCGATGACGACCGGCATCTTCTCTCCGCGCTCCGCCATCTCGCGCCAGTGTGCGGCCCCGACCTTGTGCCGCTGCCAGTGCATCGCCAACGTGTTCCGGCTCAGCTTCTGGACCCGGTACATGCCGACGTTCCGGATGCCGCGCTTCGGATCCGTGGTGATCACCATCGGCAGCGTGATGTACGGGCCGCCGTCCTCGGGCCAGCAGGTGGTGATCGGCAGCCTGTCGAGATTCACCTCGTCGCCACGCCACACCACCTCCTGACAGCTCGGCGACGTCGTCGTCCGCGGCGGAAACTTCGCCACCTCCATCAGCCGCGGCAGCAGCGACAGCTTCCCCAGGATTCCCGATGGGACCTTGAGGTCGAGCAAGGTCGAGATGCGCGCTCCGTGGTCGTCCAGGCGCTCGACGCCCAGCGCCATCGCCATGCGCTTCATGGAGCCGTAGAGGTTGATGCCGACCGGATACGCAGAGCGCTGGCCATCGTCGAGGATCACGTGCTCGAACAGCAGTGCGGGTCCTCCACCCGGCATCTTCATGGCGCGGTCGGCAATCTCACAGAGCTCGAGTCGCGCGCACACGGGATGGCTGACGCGTACCAGCTCGCCCGCCGCGTCGATCGCGTCAATGAATTGCCGGAGTGTATCGAGTGGCATTACAGGTCAGATTCTCCCGGCTCTATCGGCGCGTGCCGACATGAATGGCCGCGATGCCGAAGGTCAGCGACGACCACCTCACATTCGCAAAGCCCGCGGCCATCATGCGTGCTGCAAGCTCCGGCTCGCCCGGAAAGTGCGACACGGAGCTCGGCAGATAGCGATAGGCCGTGTGGTGACCGCTCACGAGTCCACCGACGAATGGCACGACTTGGTGAAAGTAGAATTGATAGGCTCGACGCATGAGCCAGAATCGCGGCGTCGTGAACTCCAGAATGACGAACTTCGCGCCCGGCCTGAGCACCCGACGCACCTCCCGCAGCGCGAGATCGAGCTGCGCGACATTGCGAATGCCGAACGCCACGATCGCGCCGTCCACGCTTTCGTCGCCAATCGGTAGCTCGAGTGCGTCCGCGGCCACCGGCGCCAGACGCTGCACGGGCGCCTTGCCCGCGCCAGCACGGAGCATGGGAATCGCGAAGTCGGCGCCGAGTATGAATCCGCGGAAACCGGATTGTCTGGCGAGCTCCGCCCCGACGTCGAGCGTACCCGCACACAGGTCGAGATACCGGCCGGCGGGCCGCCGCTCCCAGTCGAGCTCGCGAAGTGCGCGCCGCCGCCACAGCCGGTCGATGTTGAGACTCAGCAGGTGATTCAGGAGGTCGTATCGCGGCGCGAGCTCCTCGAATGTCGTCCGAACGTACGCACGTTTCTCCGCACCCCCCTCGGCGGCGCGCTCCGCACGGCGGACATCCTCGGTCTCGACCATCCGCGAAAGGTCGTCGGACGGCGGAGGGGCGGCAAGCGCGGCGCTGGCCCGCTGGTGGGAGGCCCGATACTTTTCTCGCCGCGCGACGACGCTCGCTTCCCGCAGCGCGGCTCCCGCTTTCCCGAATGCTCCGCGCCCTCGATCTCGCCAATCTTCCCGACGCCGACGTCGTCGCCCTCGCCCTCGAGGGGCGCGAGGCCGCACATCGCGAGCTGCTCAAGCGGTACGAGCGGCCCGTGTTCTCGCTCGTGTTCCGCATGGTGCGCGACCGCGAGCTCGCGGAAGACCTCACGCAGGACACGTTCGTGAAGGTGCTCTCGCACCTCGATCGCTACCGGGCGGACTTCAAGTTCTCGTCCTGGCTCTTCAAGATCGCCAACAACGCCGCCATCGATCACCTCAGGCGCCGTCAGCTCGACACCGTGAGCATCGACGGCTCGCCGCACGCGATGACGTCCGACGCGGTCGAGGCATCGCGCTTCGAGATCGCGGACACCGCCGAGTCGGCGCTCGACGAGATGGAGGCAAAGGAGCTGGGCTCCGCCATCGAGCGCGCAATCGCCCTGCTGCGCCCCGAGTATCGCGCTTGCATCATGCTCCGCCACGTCGAAGGCCGCTCATACGAGGAGATCGCGAGCACCCTCGACCTGCCGCTCGGCACCGTGAAGACCTATATCCACCGCGCACGACACGAGCTGCGGCGTGCGCTGGAGCACTCCCGGGAATGAGCGTACGTCACCCACTGACCCTTGGTCCGGGTCTGAAACCCAGAACGCCAGCCGCCCGTAGATTGGGGCAAGAGGCCACGTGAATCATCGTCATCTGCTCCCGAATGAAGTCGATCTGCTGGTCGACGGCGAAGCCGGATTCGGCGTCGCCGATCTTCGTGCGCACCTCGACCAGTGTGCGGAATGCCGCGCCCGCGTTGACGAGGCGCGTAGCGTGGTCGATGCACTCGAAGCGCTGCCCCACTTCGCTCCTGATTCGCGGTTGGCGGAGCGGGTCATGGCGCAGGTGCCGCTCTTCGTGCCGGCGCACGTCGCGGCTCGCGATTCGGTCGCCCGATGGGTGCCACAGGCCGGACCGGCGCGCATAGGAGCTGTGGCCGTGTTCGCTTCGGCCGCCAGTGCGTTCACTCTCGCACTCGTCTGGCTCGCTGCCCAGGGCGATGCGGCAGTCTTCGTGTCGGGGCTGCTTGGGGATCGTCTTCGGGGCGCGATGGTCGGAGCGGCCCGTGACGTCGCCATTTCCCTCTTTGGCGAACAGGCGCTCAGCGCCATCCAGGGCGCGGGCGCCATCGGCGTCTCGCTGCTCTTCGGCGGCTTCCTGCTCGGCGCCGCCGGAACCGTCGTCGGCATTCGGCGGCTCGCCACCGTCAGCCGGCGCTAGGATGCGCGCCGCGCCAAGCCTGTTCGCGCTCGCGTTGCTCATCGGCCCGCGCGCCCTTTCCGCGCAGACCTCCAGCGCCAGTCTTCAGCACGACCTCGAGCGCCTCTCAAAGGGCGAGCTCGTGGCGGGAGTCCCTCCCGCCGACAGCGTGGCACCGGGCGCACGAAGCATTCCCGCGGGCAGCACGGTCAAAGGCGCCGTCGTGGCTCGCGGCCCCGTGGATGTGTTCGGTACCGTGAATGGCTCGGTCGTTTCGCTCACGGGCGACGTGACCGTCCATCGCGGCGGGACCGTCACGGGTGACGCCATCAGCGTCGGCGGACGCGTCAAGGCCGACAGCGGCGTGGTAGAGGGCGAGATGCGCACCCTGAGTTCACTCCCCACTCTGCGGGGCGCGGCTGCCGCAGTCGGCGTGCGCAGTCCGGCGCGGCAAACGCTCGATGCGGTCCGTGTCGTCGCGGCGTGCTTCGCCATGCTCCTGATCATCGCCATCGGCGTGGTGCTGTTCGCCGGAGACAATCTCGACGAGGTCGTGCGCACCATCGAGATCCGATTCGCGTCGGCATTCTGGTACGGCGTGGTCGGTCAGCTCCTGGTGCTCCCTGCGCTCGTGATCATCGTCATCGGGCTGGTACTGAGCCTCATAGGCATTCTCCTCGTTCCGTTCGTGGTGGTGGCGTACACCATTGCCGTCGCGGGCCTCGTCACGCTGGGCTTCCTCGCCACGTCTCGGCTGGTCGGAGGCGCGTTGTATCGCGACCCCGCGGCGCCTGCACGCGTCCACGCGTTGATCGCGCTCGGCATCGGAGTGGCGCTGTTCTTCTTTCTCTGGCTCGTGGCCGCGCTCGTCACCTGGGCCCCGTTGGCTGCGATGGTGGTTCGGGCCGCCGCGTTGGCCACCACGTGGGTCGCAATGACGCTCGGCCTGGGAGCGGCGTTGGTCTCGCGCGCTGGCACCCATCGCAAGGTCGCCGCGAGCACGAGGCCCGCGGAGCTCGCGTCCTGGATGACCCCGACGCCAGTCACCGGCGTGGTTGCCGCGCGGCGCGTCGGCGGCACGCGCGAGGGACGATAGTCATGCGCATGAGACGCTGGCTGGCCGCGCTTGCCGGGTTGCTCCCCTTGTCGGTTGGTGCGCAGAGCGCTCCGCTCTGGCGCAGCGTCGACATTGCTCGTCAACTTCGCGACACGCAGCCAATGCGTGTCCGAGTGCAGTACCGCGCGGGCCGAGTCGATGTCCGGCCGACGTCGGAACCGCTGCTGTACTCCATGCACCTGCGCTACGACGAGCGCCGGGCTGTTCCCCTGCATCACTACGATGCCGAGCAGCATTCCGTGGCCCTCGGACTCGAAAGCGGCGGACAGAGCACTCACGCGATGTCGGGAAATCGCGAGGCGGGAGAGCTGCGCCTCACGCTGCCGATGAATGTTCCCCTGGAGCTCGATCTCGACCTCGGAGGCACGCAGTCCACCTTCGACCTCGGCGACATGTCGCTGCAGTCGGTGCGGCTCGAGTGCGGCGCGACAGACGCCACGCTGCTGTTCTCGCGGCCGAACCGCCGCCGCATGCGCGATCTCGACATCAACGTCGGCGCGGCCGCGTTCTCTGCCGTGCATCTCGGCAATGCGAATGCCGATCAGATGCGGATTCGCGGCGGCGTCGGCAGCGTCGATCTGGATTTCAGCGGTGTGTGGACGCACGACCTCGCCGTGAATGCGCGGCTCCTGATGGGCAGTCTCACGCTGCGCGTGCCGGCCGATGTTGGCCTACGGCTGGAGGTGCAGCGTTTCGTCACCGGGTTCGACCATCCGGGTCTCGAGAAGCGCGGCGACGCGTGGTACACGCCCAACTACGACAGCGCGCCACACAAGCTCCAGATCCACGCCGAAGCGGCGATTGGACAGATCGAGGTCGTGACGGCCAGCCGGTGAGCGGTAAATCGTAGGAACGAAGGCCGTTTACAGTTCCCGATGCTTCAAGAGCACCGCCTGCCCTCGCTGAGCGCCGAGAAGGGTCGCCGCGCTGCCATCGCGCAACGCGATCTCCAGGAGGCCGGAAGACCCCGTATGCGCTGACAGTTCGCCGCTCGCGACATCCACATAACTGCGCGCAACCGGCAACACGCGTCCCGCGATCTCGACGCTGGCCCCGCGGCGCGCGATGAGATTCGTCAGAATGTTGCCGAAGCGATCGATTCCGAGAACGACGCCATGCGCAACTCCGTCAGCGTCGCGAATCGCTTCAGGCGTGCGCAACAGAATGGGATTCTCGTATGGTGGGCCGAGCGCGTCGAGCGGCGTGCCGGAGGCAAGTCGAATCGCGGCCGGCGCGAACACGTCGCGTCCATGAAACGTGGCGGAAGCGCCCGGTGGAACCCGCAGAGACACGCAACGTGCGCCCGGGTGCAGCATCGCAGGAGAGAGGATCCCGTTATCGGGCCCGACGAGAAATCGTCCTTCACTCTCCACCGCGAGCGCCATGCGCGTCCCACCCACGCCCGGGTCGATGACGGCGACGTGAATCGTTCCCGTTGGAAAACGTCGCCAGTACCGCGCGAGAGCGAGTCGGCCCGCCTCGACATCCTGGGGGACGAGATCGTGCGCGATGTCCGTCACGACACAGTCCGGCGCTCCCGACATGAGCACGCCCTTCATCTCGCCGACGTATCCGTCGGACGTGCCAAAGTCCGTCAGGAGCGTGACGATGCGTGGCATGGTGCCACAGTATCAGGCTGTTCGGGGTGCGTCCGCCATCGACGCGATCCGCGCCGCGATCTTTCCGAGCGCGCGTGCCGCCGACGAATTCGGATCGGCCGTCACGATGGGTGCACCGGTATCTCCGCCCTCCATCACGCGCATGACCAGCGGCACCTGCCCCAGCAGCGGAAGCGACACCGCATTCGCGAGACGCTCGCCGCCACCAGTGCCGAAGAGCGCCGTCGGCTTCCCGCAGTGCGGGCACTCGAACCAGCTCATGTTCTCGATGATGCCGAGCACCGGGGTGCTGACGCGCTGAAACATCTTCACGCCGCGCAAGGCGTCGCCGACGCTCACTTCCTGCGGCGTCGTCACGATGATGGCCCCATCCAGCTGCGTCGCCTGCACCAGTGACAATTGGGCGTCGCCGGTTCCCGGCGGCATGTCCACGAGGAGATAGTCGAGCTGTCCCCATGCAACATCCTGAAGGAACTGGTTGATGATCTTCATCACGATCGGGCCTCTCCAGATCGCAGGCTGATCCGGCTCGATCATCATTCCCAGCGAGATGACCTTCACGCCAAACGCCTCGAGCGGGATGATCTTCTCGTTGATCACCGGCGGCTGGCCGACGATGCCCATCATCCGCGGAATGTTCGGGCCGTAGATGTCGGCATCCATGAGACCGACGCGCTTCCCACTCGCCGCGAGCGCCACCGCGAGATTCACGGCGATCGTCGATTTGCCCACGCCGCCCTTGCCCGACGAGATGGCGATGATCTTTCCCAGCTGGGGATAGTGCTTGGGCGTCGGAGCCGACGGTCGAGCGGGCGCGCGTGCCTGATCCATTACCGGAAGCGTGCGTCCCGACGCGCCCTTCGGCGCAGGAGACGAGTCCGGCAGCGTGACCGGCTTCACCTCGAGCTGCACGTCGACGACACCATCGATACGCTCCACCTCCTGACGCACGGTACGCGCGAGCGCGGGATCATCCTCCTGTGTGAGCAGCAGCGTGAGATGGACGCGTCCCTCGGTGGTCGTCGCGATGTCTCGCACCTGTTGCGTCGAGTACACGTCCGCGCCGGTCCGTGGATTCCGTATGTTCGAGAGCGTCTTCGCGACGCGCTCCTGAAGTGTCGATGCCATGCCGCAAGATAACGACGGCCCTCCGCCGGTGGCTCAGAACCCGAGGCCGCGCGTCGCCGTGCGTATCCTGAGGAGCCTGTGGTTGGCGGTCATGTAGAGCGTCGCACCGTCGTCGCCGAAGGCTACGTTCGCGGTGCGGTCGCCCGTCAAGATGCTGCCAAGATGTTTTCCCTCCGGCGTGATGACGAGCACGCCGCCGGGACCGGTGGTGAAGATCACGCCGTTGCGGTCCACCTTCATGCCGTCGAGCCCACCAGGACGGCCCGCACGAATCAACGGTGACGCGTCGAAGAGAATTCGCTTGCGCGCGATGGTTCCGTCACTCCGGATGTCGTACGCGAACAAATACGGAGTTCGGTCGTCGGAGGTTCCGATGTAGAGCGTGCGCCCGTCCGGCGAGATGGCGATGCCGTTCGGAAAGGTGATGTCGCTCGCAAGCAGCGTGAGCTCGCCCCGCGGCGTCAATCGAAACACGCCGTTGAACGGCAGCTCCTTGTGCTTGCTCTCGTTGATGCCGTCCAGACCATACGGCGGATCGGTGAAGTAGAGATCACCGCTGGAATGGTAAACGAGGTCATTCGGGCTGTTCAGCCGTTTTCCCTCGTAGCGATCCGCGAGCGTCGTCTTCGTGGCCCGCGCCTCGTCCACACGCGCAATCTGGCGATTGCCGTGATCCGCCATGACCAGGCGGTCGCTCGCATCGAACGTCAGTCCGTTGCTTCCGAGCTCGCGGCCGAACGGCGTGGATCCCGCATAGCCCGCCGGCCGAAGGAACACGCTGATCCCGCTTCCTTGCCGCCACTTGTTGATCGTGTTCTTCGGGATGTCGCTGAAGAGCAGATAGCCTCCGCTCTTCCGCCACACGGGTCCCTCCGACCAATCGAATCCCTCGGCGAGCACGTCGATGGTTGCGCCCGGAGGAACGAGTGCATCGAACGCCGGATCGAGGCGCTCAAGACTTCCAACAGGCGCCGCCCCGCCGATCGGTGGCACGGGTGCAGCGCCATGACACGCCGCGAACAAACAGAATGCAGCGGAGAAGACGAGCGCTGCGCGACGCATGATCAGCGCCACCTACTCCTCGCCGTGCGGGAGAAGTCCCGCTGCCTGCATGGCGGTTTGAAATCGCGCGAGCATTCGCTTCCCAGGCTTTCTCACCTTGATGTCCACGCCCGCCAGGATGGCCATGCCGCTCACACGAAGCACCGGAGCGTGCGGATCGAGGTTCCCTGCATCACCCGCACTCGACTCGAAACCGCCCATGAAGGCGGAGCCCATGGTTTCGACGCGAATGCCGGGCGGCACCGTGATCTCGATGCCGCCCATGAACGCCGTGCATTCGATCTCGGTGACGCCCGGCGCAAATCGTGCCTGCCGCAGGTCGAGCTCCGCCCCGCCCATGAATGCAAGCACCTTCAGGTTGCGCGGCACGACCCAGCTTCCCTTTCGCGACGCACCGCCCATCATCGCCATCACGACGCCACGCTCGGGAACCGCGCTCATCGGCGCCAGCGTCGGTGAGCCGGGATCGTACGAGGTCTGCGTCAATGCCGGCAGATCGCTCACGAGCCGCTCGAGCTCGTACAGCGTCGGCGCTTCGTAGGCGAGCGCCAGCCGCGCCTCGAGCGAATCCATCGCGATGTGGTCGGCGGCAAAATGCAGACACAGCACCTCCACCACGCGCTGTCGGTCGGCGGGGATGATGGGCCGCTGCGGGGAATACGGCGAGGCTCGATCGGGATATGTCATCTGGTTGTGCGCGTGACGGGCGATGGTGCAATATGCTAGTGGACCTCCCCCTCAGACCAGCAAGGTCGCGTCTCACCATGTGCCGTCGCCTTCCGCTCGTGCTCCTGGCGTCCTTCGGGATCGTCGGAACCGCGTACGCCCAACAGGCCGCGGCTCCACGTCCCGCATATCTCGACGAGTCGCGTCCCATCAGCCAACGCGTGGACGATCTCGTCGGGCGCATGACGCTGGATGAGAAGGTCCTCCAGATGAAGGATGTCGCGCCCGCGATCGACCGTCTGGGCATTCCCTCCTACAACTGGTGGAACGAAGCCCTGCACGGCGTCGCACGCAACGGACTCGGCACGGTGTTCCCCCAAGCCATCGGGTTCGCGGCCACGTGGGACAACAGTCTCATTTTCCGCATGGCCACGGTCATCTCGGACGAGGCGCGCGCGAAACATCACGAGCATCTCCGGCACGATCAGCACGGTCGCTATCAGGGACTCACCATCTGGTCGCCGAACATCAATCTCTTTCGCGATCCCCGGTGGGGCCGCGGACAGGAGACGTACGGCGAAGACCCGTTTCTGACCGGGCGCATCGCGCTGTCGTTCATTCGCGGCCTCCAGGGCGACGACCCGAAATACCTCAAGACGGTTTCCACGGTGAAGCATTACGCCGTGCACAGCGGGCCGGAGACAGACCGCCATACGTTCGACGCCGTCGTGAGCGAGCGGGATCTGCGCGAGAGCTATCTCCCCCACTTCGAGACCGGTATCCGCGAGGGCGGCGCCTACTCGGTGATGTGCGCGTACAATCGCGTAGCCGGAAAGGCGGCCTGCGGCAGCGAGCCCCTTCTCAAGGACATCCTCCGCGGTGAATGGCATTTCCCGGGTTACGTCGTATCGGATTGCGGCGCCATCGACGACATCTACCTCCGGCATAAGGTCGAGCCCACCGCGGCGGCAGCCGCGGCGCGCGGGGTCAAGTCCGGTACCGATCTCGATTGCGGTCGCGTCTACCCGAATCTCGTGGATGCCGTGAAGCAGGGCCTCATCACCGAAGCGGAGATCGACACTTCACTCAAACGGCTCTTCACCGCACGCTTCCGTCTTGGAATGTTCGATGCGCCGGAACACGTGAAGTGGGCACAGATCCCCTTTTCCGTCGTCGATCAGCCGTCTCATCGCGCGCTCGCGCGACAGGTGGCACGCGAATCGATCGTGCTCCTGAAGAACGACGCCAGGGCGCTGCCACTCAGGAAGACGCTCGGAACCATTGCGGTCATCGGTCCCAACGCCGATCAGCCGCGCATGCTGCTCGGCAATTACAACGGCGAGCCGGCGGATCCCGTCACGCCGTTGCGCGGCGTCCGCGAAGCCGTGTCTCCGGGCACGAAGGTGCTCTACGCACTGGGATCGGATCTCGCCGAGAGCTTTCCCGTGCTCGCGCCGGTCTCCGCTGGTCTGCTCGCGCGCCCCGACGGAGCCCCCGGCGTGCGGGTGGAGTACTTCGCCAGCGCGAAGATGGACGCGCCTGCCGTCTTCACGTCCACCGACGCCACCATCAGCTCGCACTGGGGCGAGCGAGCGCCTCGACCCGATCTCGACCCGGACGATTTCGGCGTTCGCTGGACCGGCAACTTTACGCCGCAGCACGCAGGCACGTACCGCCTGGGACTCATTGGCACGATGAAGTTTCAGCTGTACCTGAACGACACCCTGGTGTTTCGCTCCGTGTATCCGACACACGACGGCGAGTTTCCCGATCCACGTCTCGTGCAGAGTGCTCCGCTGCAGCTCGAGGCCGGACGACACTACGCACTGCGCGTGGACGCGCAGGAGACGTACGGTGACGCACAGCTCGAGATGATGATGTCCGCGCCGCAGGAATCCCTCGAGGCGGACGCCGTGCGCGCGGCGCAACAGGCGGATGCCGTGGTCATGGTGCTCGGCCTCACGGCGCGGCTCGAGGGTGAAGAAATGCCCGTGCAGATCGACGGATTCAAGGGCGGCGATCGCACCCGCATCGACCTACCCGCGCCGCAACAGCACCTGCTGGAGAAAGTTGTTGCCGTCGGGAAGCCTACGGTGCTCGTGCTTCTCAACGGAAGCGCACTGGCGGTGAATTGGGCGCAGGATCACGTGCCGGCAATCGTGGAGGCCTGGTACCCGGGTCAGGCGGGAGGCACCGCCATCGCCGACGTGCTATTCGGCGATTACAACCCGGGCGGAAGACTGCCCGTGACGTTCTACCGCGACACCACCGACCTCCCGGCGTTCACCGACTATCGAATGGCGGGGCGCACGTACCGCTACTTCACCGGCAAGCCGCTGTATCCGTTTGGACACGGCTTGAGTTACAGCACGTTCGCCTACCGCCATCTGCGTACGAGCGCCCGCACGCTTCCGTCCAACGGCTCCATCACCGTCTCGGTGGACGTACGCAACACGGGCACGCGCACAGGAGACGAGGTCGTGCAGTTGTACGCACGTCATGTGAAATCCGCGGTCGAACGTCCGCTGCGCGACCTTCGCGGTTTTCGGCGAATCACGCTCAGGCCCGGCGAGACGCGCAAGGTGTCGTTCACACTCCCCGCGTCATCACTCGCGTGGTGGAACCCGGCGAACCATCGCTGGGAGGTGGAACCCGACTCCGTCGCTCTCGAGGTCGGCGCGTCGTCGAGAGACATCCGCGCCTCGAAGACGATTCGCGTGATCGCGAAGCCTTAGACGGACCTCAAGCGGGAGCGGCCAGGAACGACTTCGCCCGTTCGACCACCTTGTCACGCACGTCCGCCAGCTCACCCGAGACGAGCGCGCCAGACGCGCGCGCGTGGCCTCCGCCGCCAAACTCGCGCGCGAACACGTTCACGTCCGTGGCTCCGGTGGAGCGGAACGACACCTTCACCTTGCCGTTTCCCAGGTCGCGGAACAGCAGCGCCATTCTCGTCCCCGCAATCGAGCGTGCATGTTCCACGAGGCCGTCCAGGTCCTCGGCCTTCACCTGGTATTTCTCCAGCGCGTCTGCCTGCATCGAGAGCCATGTGAGACCGCGATGCTCGTCCACCTGTAGCGTCCCCAGCACGTCGGCCATGAGTCGGATCCGCCCCGCGGGCGCGGACGCGTAGATGCGCGTGTACATGTCCTCGGGGTCCACGCCCGCCGCCAGCAGTTGTGCCGCGATGGCCAGACATCGTGGAGACGTGTTGCTGAATCGGAAGCCGCCCGTGTCAGTCACCATTCCCGTATAGATCGCGCGGGCAATCGGCGGCGTGATCTCCCAGCCGAGCACGACGGCGGTGTCGTACACCAGTTCCGCTGTGGCACACGCGGCGATGTCGCACACGCCGACATGCCCCGCAGGGTCGTCCGACGCCGCATGATGGTCTATGACGATCTTCTCCACCGTCATCTCCCGGACAGCCGCCGTGAGATGGCCCAGCCGCTTCACGTCGCTGATGTCGAGCACGATCAGCAGATCGACGTCGCGCAACGCCTTCGATCCCTGCGACGTCCGGTCGTCCACGCCCTCGAGCAGAAAATCGAACATCTCCGGCCACGGCGTCGGATTCACGACGTGCGGCAGCAGTCCGCGCGACGAGAGGAGGCGGGCCAGCGCGCTCTCGGAGCCGCAGCCGTCTCCATCCGCGTTCAGATGCGTGCTGAGAGCAACTCGACGGCCCGGCGTGAAGGACCGCGCAAACTCTTCGATGGCATTGCGGCGTCCGGCCGGAACGCTCAACAGATCAGTGGTCACTCAAGGTCCTCGTGGAATCGGATCAGCGTGCAGGGCAAGATATCACAAGAGAAACAGCGAGGAATAGCGGAAACGGCGAGGAACAGCGAATGAACGACGGAGAGACACGGCAATGAACCACAGAGGACACAGAGGACACAGAGACACTGAGACACTGAGGGCTTCGGCAACGCTGGACCACGCATGCTTTCTGTTCTCAACGGTCGGTTAAGAACTCTGTGTTCTCTGTGTTCTCTGTGGCTCTGTGGCTCTGTGGCTCTGTGGCTCTGTGGCTCTGTGGCTCTGTGGCTCTGTGGCTCTGTTGCGAATTTCATATGTCCTTACATTCCCTCTCGCTGGCCCCATAAAGCAGAGCGGCGTTCCATCGGAACGCCGCTCTGCTTCCTGGAAACCGACCAGCGACTACGCGGCCTCTCGAACCAGCTTCGAATGCGACCGGCCGTACGAGAAGTAAAACACGAGCCCGATCGCAAGCCACACGATGAGCCGCAGCCAGTTCGTCCAGCCGAGTCCGTAGATCATGGCGCCGCACACGACGATGCCGAGCGTGGATACCACCGGTACGGCCGGCGCCCTGAACGACCTCGGCAGCTCCGGACGACGCCTGCGCAGGATCCATACGCCGGCACACACCAGAATGAATGCGAACAGCGTTCCAATGCTCGTCATCTCGCCGACGATGTCGCCCGGAATGAACGCGCCAAACAGCGCCGTCAGCACGAAGAACAGCAGGTTCGACTTCCACGGAGTCTTGTACTTCGGGTGCACCTCGGAGAACACCGGCGGCACCAGGCCGTCGCGGCTCATCGAGTAGAACACGCGCGACTGCCCCAGGAGCATGACCAGGATGACCGAGGAGAATCCGGCCAGAATCGCGACGGTCACGAACTTCGAGAGCCATTCGTAGCCCGTCATGTACTTGCTGATCGCGAAGGCGACCGAGGCCTCCTTGCCGGCCGTGCGGAAATCCTCCACCGTGGCGACGCCGCTCAGTACGTGCGAGAACAGCACATAGAGGATCGTGCAGACGACCAGCGACCCCAGAATGCCAACGGGCATGTCGCGCTGCGGATTCTTGGCTTCCTGCGCAGCCGTCGATACCGCGTCGAATCCGATGAAGGCGAAGAACACCACACCCGCGGCGCCGAGAATGCCCATGATGCCGCCGTACGGGTGCGTCACCCCTTCGTGCGTCGTGTACGTCGTCGCGGCAGGAATGTACGGCGTATGGTTGGCCGGGTTCATGTACCCCCAACCGATGATGATCACCGCGACGACGATGGTGACTTTCGTGATGACGATCAGGTTGTTGACCCAGGCCGATTCCTGCGTGCCGCGCACGAGCAACAGCGACAGGATCAGCAGAATGGCGACCGCGGGCACGTTCATCATGCCGTGCACGGCGGTGTTCGACTGCATCGTCTCGAAGGGCGAGTGGCTCCATGCGAACGGCACCTGAAGCCCCACGAACGAGAGCACCTTGTTGAAGTACTCGCTCCACGCGATGGCCACGGTCGCCGCGCCAACGGCGTACTCGAGGATCAGATCCCAGCCGATGATCCACGCGACGAACTCACCCATCGTGACGTACGAGTAGGTGTACGCACTGCCCGCGATGGGGATCATGGACGCGAATTCGGCGTAGCACAGGCCGGCGAACGCGCAGCCGATCCCTGCCACGATGAACGCAAGCGTCACCGAGGGCCCGGCGCGCTCGGCGATGGCCGCGGCCGTCCGAACGAAGAGGCCAGCCCCGATGATGGCGCCGATGCCCAATGCGATGAGCGCAAAGGAGCCGAGCGTCCGTTTGAGCGCATGCTCCCCGCCCTCCACCGCCCCTTCGGCGATGAGCCGGTCTATGGACTTCGTTCGAAAGAGTGAGCCCGCCACGCGAGTTCTCCTAGGTTGGGGTCTGAATTCTTGTCGGTCATGGCGCCGCCGAGCCCGGCCGCGTCAAACTTGCATACAAAAATGTCGGCAAAAGGGGTGCGTTGTCAACGCACCCCTCATGGGACCCCCGAATTAGACCTCCGCCAGGGCCGAAAGCAAGCAGCCCCGGACCACCTACACGCTGTAGTTCGGCGCCTCGCGAGTGATCGTCACGTCATGCGGGTGCGACTCGCGCAGCCCCGCCGCCGTGATGCGCACGAACCGAGTCTCCGTGCGAAGCTGGTCCACCGTCCCGCACCCCACGTAGCCCATGCCGCTGCGCAGACCGCCCACCATCTGGAAGAGGACGTCGGCCACCGGACCCTTGTACGGCACGCGCCCCTCGATGCCCTCGGGAACCAGCTTCTTCGGCGAGAGCTCCCCCTCCTGGAAGTAGCGATCGGCGCTGCCGTCCTGCATCGCGGACAGCGATCCCATGCCGCGCACCATCTTGAAGCGCCGCCCCTCGAGCAGAAACGCCTCGCCTGGACTCTCCTCGGTACCCGCGAGCATCGAGCCCATCATGACGCTTCGTGCACCGGCTGCGAGCGCCTTCACCGCATCGCCGGAATACTTGATGCCGCCGTCGGCGATGACCGGAATGTCACCGGCGCCCTCCACCGCGTCGAACACCGCGGTGAGCTGCGGCACGCCAACGCCCGTCACCACACGCGTGGTGCAGATGGAGCCCGGACCCACACCCACCTTCACCGCGTCCACTCCACGCTCCACCAGCGCTTGGGCACCCTCGCGTGTGGCCACGTTGCCAACGACGAGCTGCGTGTCGGGAAACGCCTCACGGACTCTCGCCGTCGCATCCAGCACGCCCACGGCGTGGCCGTGCGCGGTGTCGATGATGATCGCGTCAACACCCGCGTCGATGAGCGCCCGCGCGCGCGTGAGATAGTCTCCCGCCGCGCCGATGGCCGCCGCCACGCGCAGCCGCCCGTGCTGATCCTTGTTGGCGCCCGGATACTGCCGGCGCTTGTGAATGTCCTTGACGGTGATCAGGCCCTTCAACCGCCGATCCGCGTCGATGACGGGCAACTTCTCCACGCGGTGCTTCGCGAGAATGCGCTCCGCCTCATCCAGCGTCGTTCCCAACGGAGCCGTCACGAGACCGTTCTTCGTCATGGCTTCGGCCACAGGCTGGTCCAGCAGCTTCTCGAACTGGAGGTCGCGGTTCGTGATGATGCCGACCAGCCGGCCTTCTGCGTCCACGATCGGCACGCCCGACACACGGAAGCGCGACATCAGGTTCGCGGCTTCTCGCAGCGACGCCGTCTCGGGCAGCGTGTACGGATTGATGATCATTCCGCTCTCGCTGCGCTTGACGATGTCCACCTGCATGGCCTGGCGGTCGATGGACATGTTCTTGTGCAGCACGCCGATGCCTCCGGCGCGCGCCATCGCGATGGCCATCTCCGATTCCGTCACGGTATCCATCGCGGCGGACACCAACGGGACATTCAACTCGATCTGGCGCGTGAACCACGACGTCGTCGAAACGTCCTTCGGATGCGTCAGCGAATGGCGCGGCGCGAGGAGCACGTCATCGAACGTCAGCGCCACGTCGTCGCACACGCGCGCCGCGCCATTGACGGCCTCGGAACGCGACGGCCCACTGTCAGCGCTGGGCTGAGTGGGCCGGTTTCTGGATGCCGAGCGGATTGTTGTCGCCATGGATAAAAGTAAACCGCCAGGGCGTCCTGCGCCACTCCGAACGGCCTCCGCGTGCTACCGCCCGATCACCCGCAAACGCCTGCGCAGCCGACGCGGAAGAAAAAACGCAGCGGCCGCGAGCGCCTCGCGAAGATTCAGGTCGGCAAGATCCTCCGCAGCGCCGCTCCAGTGTGCGAGCAGCACGCTCCGCCCCGCGTTCGCCACCAACCGCTGGAGCGCGAGCACCAGGATGAAGACGTCATCGACCTCGCCGAGAAAGGGAATGAAATCCGGAATGAGATCGATCGGCATCACGATGTACGCGATGGCGCCTCCAACGATCAGCTTGTCCACCATCGAGACGCGACGGTCCATGAGGAGTCCGCCCAGCAGACGGACGTAGTTCGGAAGCTGCCTGATGTAGTGGAGCACGGTGCGCTTGGCGCCGGTGCGCGGTGCGGGCGGTGCGGGCTCCGCTGTCGTCGCGCGCGATCCTGTCGAGCCGCGCCCACCCGCCGCGCGGCGCGCCTCTCCCCGACTCGTGGAACTCATCGTCACCGCTGGCTACGAGGGGTTGATGCCGCCCGCTCCACTCGGCGGCGGCGAGCCGGGCGCATGTCCGCCCGCGTCCGGCGTGGCGCCTGCACTCGCACCACTCGTGCCGCCGGACTGATCCGGCGGAGACGAGCGGCCTACGGACACCGCGGCGTCCACCACGCGATTGGTTGCCGTCATCAGATCGCTCGCGACCGACTTTCCCGCCGCGGCCGCGCCGCTCAGCACGCCCATCGCCTTGTTCATGAAGCCCATCGTCTCGGCGATCGTCGTCGCACTCACCTTTCCGGCGCGCAGCTTTTCCTCGACGGCGTCGGCAAACCGGCCCAGTGGATTCGTCGTCGTCGCACCCGGCATGGGGCGCTCCGCGTACTTCGACTCGAGGAAGTCCACGTAGTCGAGCACCTGGTACCCTCGCTCATCGGAGAGGGTCTCGAGCTTCTGCAGCAGCTTGTCGCGCAGATACGTGTTCATCGGTCGTGCCTCCTCGAGTCCGTCGCGTCACCCCTTCCAGCGTTTGCGCGTGCCGCGCGCGTCGATGTGGACGTACGGGGAAGGATAACGACGGCTCGTGTAGAGTCCGAGGCCGCCCATGAGCTCCGGATGTGCGTCCTCGACGCGCTCCACGGCGAGCGTCACGAGCAGGGCGTCCGTCATGGTAATGCGTCCGTCCCCATCCGCGTCGACGGCGATGTCGGCGGCGTCACCGTATTGATGGCGGCTGTCACTGGCGGCGCGAGGAACGCGCGCATTGTGCAGCGGCGTGCGGAACCCGGAGTGGATGTCCACGGCGAGTTGCGCGCGCACGTTTCCGCCGAGCTCCGCGAACACGAGCTCCAGCTTGTCGAGCAGCTTGGGATTCAGCGCCACGTACTTCGGCCACACGTCGCGCTGCTCGTCGTGCGTCACGAATGCCGCGAGACGCAGGTGCCGCGTGACCTGGAGATCGAGATCCGCCTGTCGGACCTCGAGGAAGCCTGGAGGGTGCTCGCGATCTTCCCTGCCGAATCGCTCCGCCAGGTACGTCCCGATGCGATAGCCGTTCAGCCGGCCGGCGATCTTCTGGTCGAACGGCATCATCACCGCCAGCAGCGGCTCGGGGAGAATCTGATGCTCGGCGCCGTGTGACAGCGCCAAATGGTAGAAGCCCGGACGGGCTGGGGCGATGGTCGGGCCGGCGGTAAGGGGCCGCATCGGTGCGACCTCTCCCGAATCACCGACGGGAACCCAGGTATAGAGGAGGGAATCATTCGCGCTCGGCACGTTCACCGGGAACTCGACGTCGCGCCCCGGCAGTGCAAAGCGGACCTTTACGTTGCCGCTCTGGCCGAAGGCGTCGGCCGCCGCGCTCGCGGTGACAAGCGGCTTGGGAGTCGCGACATGCGCGGCGAGTGTTCGCAGGGGTGTGGTGGGAACCATGTCGCCCGGCTTGAGAAACTGCACCGCCGCGACAGTGGCGAGACAGAAGAGCACGCCTGCGCCGATAGCGCCCACGGAGCCGGGCGTTTCGCGGGCCGCGGCGCTCTTCACTGGGACCCCATGGCGCAGGAGCCCTGGGAGTGTCTTACAAGGCCCGCGCCTGGGCCGAGGGGACGGAAATCCTGCACTATTGGACTTGCCTCCTGTAGACGACGGGCGGACGAAGCAGGCTGAGACACCGGCCACGGAAACTTGTGCCCTCGGAGGGTGAGGAGGGCGGACCCTGCGCGAATCGGCCCGCGTGGTCCGATGCGCGTATTGGGTAAATGTATTCATAGGAAAGACGAATCGGCGCCGCCATCGTCACGCATGCTGACTGGCCGGCCAGTCAACATCAGTACTTAGTACGAAGGCCAGTATCCGGAACTCGGCACTCTGTACGACGGCGTACGCGGTACGATGCGGAACAACGGCCGGCCCACCCATCAACCCGGTTTATTACTCACCCATCAACCCGGTTTATGGCTCACCCATCAACCCGGTCTATACCAAGTACTCAGGATACCGGATGCCGGGTACCGGATACTGGCCTTCATACCGTGTACTGCCGTTGTAGGTGTGCGCTTTGTCCGCGTAAGGCGGCCCGATACATTTCCGCCTCTCCTTTACCCCGACAAACTCATGGCGAAACCCTCCCGACCCGCTCCGGTCATCCTCGTGGTGCTCGACGGATGGGGATATCGCGCCGAAACGGAGGGAAACGCCATCGCGATGGCGAAGGTTCCGACATGGGACCGGATATGGGAGCGCGGTTCACGCACCCTGCTCCACGCGTCGGGCGAGGCCGTCGGGCTGCCGGAAGGACAGATCGGCAATAGCGAGGTCGGCCATCTGAATCTCGGGGCCGGCCGAGTGGTGCTGCAGGACCTGGTGCGGATATCGAGTGCGGTTCGCGACGGCAGCTTCTTCCGCAACCAGGCCTTCGTCGGCGCCTGCCGCAAGGTGAAGGAGAGCGGTGGCACCCTGCATCTGGTCGGCCTCATCGGCGCCGGCGGCGTCCACGCCATCGACACCCACCTGCTCGCGCTCATCGAGCTGGCGTCCCGCGAAGGTGTGCCTCGCGTTGCCATCCATGCCATGCTCGACGGCCGCGACACCATGCCGCGCTCCGGCCTGGGTTACCTCGAGGAGCTGCTTCGGAAGGCTGAAGGGCGCGCCAAGGTAGCCAGCCTGGGCGGTAGATATTTCGGCATGGACCGTGATCGCCGCTGGGACCGCACCGAGAAGTGGTATCGCGCCACCGTGCTCGGCGCCGGACCCGCGACGAGGGATCCTCGGAAGTACGTGGCGGACGCGTACGAGCGCGGCGAGACGGACGAGTTCCTGACGCCGGCGACCGTGGTGGACGATTCCGGCAAACCGGTCGGTCCAATGCGCGACGGCGACGCGGTCATCTGCTTCAACTATCGCTCCGACCGTATGCGCCAGATCGTGCGCTCGCTCACGCAGCCGGACTTCAACGATTTCGACGTCTCGACGCGGCCCGCGCTGCACGTCGTCACCATGACGGTGTACGACCAGACCTTCAACGTGCAGGTCGCGTTCCCGCCACAATCGATGGCGAACATCGTCGGTCAGGTGGTCTCGGGCGCCGGCTTCGCGATGTTACGGACCGCGGAAACCGAGAAGTACGCCCATGTGACTTACTTCTTCAACGGGGGCATCGAGACGCCGTTTCCGCACGAGGATCGGCGGCTGGTGCCCAGCCAGAAAGTGGCGACGTACGATCTCGCGCCGGAGATGAGCGCGTACGGCGTCACGGATGTCCTCTGCGACGCCATCGTCGAGCGGGAGCACGACTTCATTCTCTGCAATTACGCCAATGGCGACATGGTGGGACACACGGGCTCCATCCCCGCGACACTCAAGGCCGTCGAGACGGTCGACGAGTGCCTCACGCGGGTCGTCGCAGCGGCTGGTGCTGTGGGGGCGCGGTTGCTCGTCACCGCGGATCACGGCAACTGCGAGATGATGATCGATCCCGCCACCGGCGGTCCGCACACCGCCCATACCACCAACCCGGTACCTTTCGTCGTCGTGGATGATGCCGGCCGCGCGCTGCGCGGTGGCGGCGCCCTGTGCGACGTCGGTCCGACCATTCTCGCGCTGCTCGGCCTCGAGCAGCCATCCGAAATGACGGGACGCGACCTGCGGCTCGTCTGACGCGCAACCTCGAGTGATTGAATGATTGAACGTGTGGTGGGGGCATTCCTCTGCGCGGTGGTGCTCGTGCAGCCGGCGCTGGCGCAGGTCGGCCACGAGCCGGAGCGCAGCCCGTACAGGGACCTCGAATACAGCCAGGAGCTCACGCTGTTGAGCGGCTGGATGAAGGCGCGGCACGATCCCGCGGGCATCGCGCCGAACGGCTTTGCCATGCTCGGAGCGCGTTATGAATGGACGCTCACGGGCCCGCTCGCGCTCAGCGCGGACGTCCTCGGCGGGTCCACGCATCGCGACGTCATCGATCCCCTCAGGCCAGCCGCGACACGCCACATCGGCACGCAGAGCTCCAAGGAGTTTGCCGCGGATCTTGCCCTGGTGATGAACCTGACGGGCGCACGAAGCTGGCACGGTATGGTGCCGCAGGTGCGGACGGGGCTCGGCGTGGTGCATAATGGCGCCAGCGACGACTCCACGGGCTTCGCGTTCGGCACCCCCTTTGCATTCTCTTTCGGCGGCGGCGTGAAGTACGTGCCGAATGGACGCGTGCAGTTGCGCGTGGACCTGACGGACCGGCTGTTCAAGTTGAACTACGCCGATGCGTACTATCGGGCCGCCTCCGACAACACGTCGGTACTGAGCAGCTCAACCGCGCGATCGTTTTATACGCATCACACCGCACTCACGGTGGGCCTGTCGTATCTCTTCGCGCGCTGACCGCCGGTCCGACGCTCACTCGAGCAGAGGCGGCAATCATGGCGCGCGACTTCGAGAACCTGCACGACAGCGAAGAGCTGGACGATCGTGAGTTGAGAGATCTGGTGCGCGAACAGCTCGCGCAGCATACGGCGCTGGACGTGGACGACATCACCGTGCTCGCAAAGGACGGCTGCGTCTCGCTCACGGGCCGAGTGGGCACGGATGGCGAGCGTCGTGTGGCGGAGCACGTGTTGACGGACGTGCTGGGGCTCACGAACTACACCAACGATCTCGTGGTGGACTCGTTGCGCCGCGCCGAAAGTCCGGAGGCCATCGACGACCATCTCGCGGACGAGGCAGAGCGCAGTGGCACGCTGCTCGGGGACGTTCCGGTGCCACTGAGCCCCGAAGCGGAGCATCTCGCCGACGAGAAGGAAGACGACCTGGCCGGCACCACCGACTATACGGTGGTCATGGAGAGCGGACGAACGTGGAATCCCCCGGACTCTCCCACGCCCGAGGGGATGGACGCGTCGCGCGGCGAGCTGGGCGAAGCGCACTGACGTCTCGAAGGAGCTGCGCGGACTCCGCGTCGTCGCGGCGGTCCCTCAATCCGCTTCACAGGTCCGCGTGGCAAGTCCTATCTTTCGCGAATGCCCACGTCCCTTACCCGTCGCGTCACGTTCGCCGCGGCGCACCGTTATCGCATTGCCGAATGGAGTGACGAGCGCAACGCGTCGACGTTCGGCGCCTGCGCGCGGCCGAATTACCATGGTCACAGTTACGTCTGCGACGTCACTGTCACGGGAGCCGTCGATTCCGTAACCGGGTTTCTCGTTGACCTGGGCCGGCTGGACGCCGTGTTGGAGCGTGAAGTCCGCGATCGTTTCGATCACAGCAATATCAATCTGGACGTCGCGGAGTTCGCGGACGGCGGGCTCGTGCCCACCGGAGAGAATCTCGCGCGATACATCTTCCGGCGCGTGCAGGCCGCACTGGGCGATCATGTGCAGGTCGCGCGCGTTACCGTGGCGGAAGATGGAACGCTCAGCGCGACCTTCGAGCCAGACTGATCCGCCGTGACGTTCCGCATTCTTGGTCGTGCTTTGGAAGTAGCGGGGCGCGGCGGGAGGCCTGTTGCCCCCGCATTTTCCTTCTCCCGTGCCAACTCTCTCCCCCGCCCGACCCGCGTCCGTGCGCAGCACCACGGCCGAGCAACTTGCACCTGTACTCCGAGTGCATGGTGAGATTGCGCGCGCGTGCATGCCGTCCGTGGACGTCGCTGCGGCCCGTGCGCGCATCGCGGGCGGGCAGATCGCGTATGATGCGCTGCACGTGATCGCCTCATGTGGTGATCTGCGCCCTGGCCTCGCTCGCGTGCTCGACGCTTTCGAGGTCGCCGGCATCCTCTCGAACGACGAACGGCGGTCGGTCATTGCGGGTGAGCCCGACGTCGACGACCTCGTCAGCGGCTGGTTTACAGGGGACCGGGTTCCGCGCGCTGGGAACCGGCGTCTGGCGCGCCAGGCCGCGATCGTCGTCGCCAATGCGTTGCTGCGCGCCGCCACCGAGCGCGTTGGTGCCCCGTCGACCTGGCGCGGATGGACGCGTGTCGTCTGTCCTTGCTGCGGCGGCTCGCCCGACATCGCGCTGCTGGAGCGTGGCGGACACCGGACGCTCGTCTGCGCCCGCTGCGACGCGCAGTGGCGCGCTCCGCGTACCGGCTGCCTCGGTTGCTACCAGGTCGATGCCCCGGTTCTCGCGCGTATCGAGAATCCGGCGCTTGGCTATGATCTCGTGATGTGCAATTCCTGCGGCAGGTTTCTCAAGGAGCGGCCTCGCCGCGGATTCGAGTCGCTTCTGGTCGAGCGCGCCATCACGCTCGAGCTCGATCTGGCGGCGGAGCAACGGGGCCTGCGCATCTGACCGTGGCCGGCGCGCGCCCGGAGTGCATCGGAGTACTGCTGGCGGGTGGGGAGTCGCGGCGTTTCGGTGGGTTGCCCAAGGGACTCGCCATCGTGGACGAGATGCGCATCGCGGATCGCGTGATCGCGGCGTTGCGAGCTGCGAGCGACGACGTCATCATCGTCGCGAACGATCCCGACGCACCATCCTGGTTTCCCACGATGCGCGTCGTCGCGGACGCGGTCCCGGGTCTCGGACCCCTTGCCGGCATCGAGACTGCGCTGCGTGCGGCGAATGGCGCTGCCGTCCTCGTGGTTGCGTGGGACATGCCCTTTGTCCCCGCACCGCTCTTGCGCGGCATGCGCGCCCTCGGCGACACCGGTGCCGAGGCCGTGGCGCCCGTCCACGACGATCCACCGATGATCGAGTCGCTGTGCGCCTACTATGCGGCGTCCGCTCTTCCTGTGTGCAGCGAGCTGCTCGCCCGTGGAGAGCGCCGTGCCTGGGCGTTGTTCGCGCAACTTCCGTCCGCGCTCGCCGTGCCCGAGCGCGTACTCGTGGAGCACGGCGTGCCGGAGCGGATCTTCTTCAGCGTCGACGAGCCGGAGGAGTTGGAGGAGCTGGGCGGCGAGTTGCCTCGACGCTGAGCGTCACGCCGGTCATCTTTGATGGCATGCGGTCCTCCCGATCCCTGTTGTTTCTCGCGCTCGCTTCGGCGTGCGCTCATGCCCCGGCTCAGACGGTCACACCCTCGCCGTCAGAGGGCTCCGGACGCGGCGCCCTTCAGCCGTTCGTCGATTCGCTCATCGACGTTCCGGATTTTCGCAGCGCGCACTGGGGCATTCTCATCGTCGATCCCGCTCGCGGCGAGACGCTGTACGCGCGCAACGCCGACAAGCTGTTCATGCCGGCCAGCAACATGAAGCTCGTCACCGCGGCGGTCTCGCTCGCGCAGCTCGGCGGAGACTTCCGCTGGACGACCACGGTGTTCGCACGCGGCGCCGTTCGCGACGGCGCTCTCATCGGCGACGTGTTGATTCGCGGGAATGGCGACCCGTCCCTCAGTACGCACATGCAACGTGGTGACGCCCTCGTGCCGCTGCGTGCCCTGGCGGATTCGTTGCGTGCGCGCGGGATCGCACGCATTCGCGGACGAGTGGTCGCCGCGCCCTCGCTCTTCGTCGACGCACCCCTCGGCTATGGGTGGGCGTGGGACGACCTGGACGAGCCGTATTCCGCCGGCGTGGACGCGTTGTACTTCAACGAGGGCTTCTCGGAGGTCGTCGTGCGCGGTGGTGCGCGCGCCGGTGATGCGGTCGCCGCTCGCACGCGGCCTGCCGCTTCCTTCCCGTCGCTCATCGTCCGCGCCTACACCGTCCCCGGTGTGCACGCTGGCAGCAGCTCGGCGGATAGCGCGCGCGCAAAAAGCACGATCACAGTCTCGCAGGACTCATCGCACGCGGGCGTGCTGGTCGCCGGAACGATCGCGGCTGGAGATTCGGTGACCGTTGCGATCACCCATCGCGATCAGACCGCAGCGTATCTCGCTGCGCTTCGCGAAGCGCTCGCGTCCGGCGGAATCGCCGTGGACGGCACAGCCAGCGACACGAGCGCTCGCGCTGATTCTCTCTTCTCGGTCCGCTCTCCCACGTTACGCGAGACGCTGCCGTTCTTCGAGAAGCCATCGCAGAATCAGATCGGCGAGCTCCTGCTCAAGACGCTGGCGCTGCAGATCACCGGCGTTGGCCGCGCCGATAGCGGAGTCAAAGTCGTCGGACGGCAACTCGCAGCGTGGGGCGCCGCACCGGACGGTTTCGTCATTCGTGACGGAAGCGGCCTGTCGCGGCACGACTATCTGAGTCCGCGTACCATCGTTCGCGTGCTCGACGCCATCACGCATTTTCAGGATTTCCGCGCGCTCTATGACGCGCTCCCCATTGCCGGAGTCGATGGAACGATTGCATCGCGCATGAAGGGAACGCCCGCGCAGGGCAACCTGCATGCGAAGACCGGCACCATCGACAAGGCGCGATCGCTGTCCGGGTACGTGAGCACGGCGGACGGCAGGCTCCTGCTCTTCAGCGCGCTGTGCAACAACTTCATGGTTCCCGCGCGGCGGGTCGATGCCGTCACGGACGCACTGAGTGCGCGTCTCGCGTCGATGCGACTCGCGCCTTGACGTGACACTCAGTCGTCTCGACGTCGCGGACGCGAGTGCCCACATCCTTGCGAACGTCGTAGCGCTGGCCGAAGAGCACGTGCCGCTCGCTGAGGCGCTCGGCCGGGTCCTTGCGCGTGACACCGGGTCGTCGGTCTCGCTTCCACCGCGAGACAATGCGAGCATGGACGGTTTCGCCGTTCGCGCGGAGGACGTACGTGGCGCGACACGAAATGCACCAGCGCGTCTCACCGTCATCGAGACGATTGCTGCCGGCGCACGCCCAGCGCGACGCGTGGAACGTGGAGAAGCTGCCCGCATCATGACGGGCGCGTACGTTCCCGATGGGGTCGATTCCGTCATTCGTGTCGAGGACACGGACGCGTCGGGAGACGTGGTTCTCGTGCGCGACGAGCGCGACGCCCTTCGCAATATCCGGCGGCGAGGGGAAGACGTGCAGGCGGGCGCCATCGTCATGCGCGCCGGAACTGCGCTCGCTCCCGCGCACATTGGCGTACTATCCAGCATCGGTCGCGCGACCGTTCCAGTGCATCGCCGTCCGCGTGTCGCGGTGCTCGCCACGGGAGATGAGCTGGTTCCCGTGACGGACTTCGATGCGGTCGTGGCTGGAGATCGCATCGTCTCGTCGAACAGTTACTCGCTGGCAGCCGCGGTGCGCGCCGCCGGAGGAGAGCCCGTGGACCTTGGCATCGCACCAGATACGCCCGATGCGCTCGCAGAACACTTGCGTCGCGCTGAAGGATGTGACCTCGTGCTCACCAGTGGCGGCGTGTCCGTGGGCGACTTCGACTACACGCGCGGCGTCATCGCCCAGCTCGGAGGCACGCTGTCGCTGTGGAAAGTGCGAATGCGGCCCGGCGCGCCGCTTGGCTTCGGGACCGTGTTCGGCGCACGCTGGCTCGGCCTTCCTGGCAACCCCGTATCGGCGCTCGTCACCTTCGAGCTCTTTGGCCGTCCGCTCGTCCGTGCGCTCAGCGGGAATGCGCGGCCGCATCGTCGCACGATTGCCGTGACACTGGCGGAACCCATGAAGCTCGCGGTGCCACTCACACATTTTCTTCGCGTGCATCTGGACAGCGGGCATCCCTTTCCACTCGCGCGGCTCACGGGTGCGCAGAGCTCCGGCATGCTCACATCGATGTCGGCGGCGGATGCACTGCTCGTCGTCCCGCCCGATCCCCTCGAGCTGGACGCAGGAGCAACGCTGCGCGCGCTGCTGCTGGACGGCGACCTGGGTGGCAGTGGGCGCTTCCTCTCTTGACTGCCTCGTACGACGCGAACGTGGAGCGAGCGGATCTCGTTCGTCGCTTTCGCACGTCGACGCGAACGATTCGTGTCGCTGAACGGGATGTCACGCTGCTCAGTCCAGCGAATGCGGACGACCTGATCAGCGAAGACGATTATGTGCGCGATGAACGTCTGCCATACTGGGCCGACCTCTGGCCATCGTCACTCATACTTGCCAACGAGCTCGCGCTCATGCGACTCGGCGGACAGCGCGTTCTCGAGTTGGGCTGCGGCCTTGGGGTCGTCGCGCTCGGCGCCACGTTGGCGGGCGCGCACGTGACGGCGACGGACTACTATGAGGACGCACCGCGCTTTGCCCGTCTCAACGTCCACGCGGCGACCGGTCGGGAGATCACCGCGCGCCACGTGGACTGGAGCGCTCTACCGGAGGACCTCGGCCGGTTCGACGTCGTCGTCGCGTCTGACGTGTTGTACGAGCATCGGTACGCGACGCTGGTAGCCAACGCCATCGCCGTCACACTCGTGCGCGGCGGGGAAGCGATCGTTGCAGATCCGGGCCGTATCGCGCTTCCCGCATTTCTCGAGGAGTGCGGCGAGCGTGGTCTCGTGACTGAGCCTGACGTGCGCACCTACAAGGAAGGCGAGATCACGCAGACGATCACGCTCCACCGGGTGCACTGGCGGAGCGAGTAGCGCGCCCTTACGCGTGCACGCCGTTGGAGACAACCGCCAGCGACGACGCCACGACCTCCGCAATGTCCAGTACGGGCACGTCCGAGCCAGCCGCTTTGACGCCGTCGGAGATCATCGTCATGCAGAACGGACATGCAACGGCAATCGCATCGGCGCCCGTCGCAAGCAGCTCCTCCGTACGCTCGACGTTGATCCGCTTTCCTGTGCGCTCTTCCATGAACATGCGACCACCGCCCGCACCGCAGCACAGGCCGCGGTCCTTCGTGCGCGGAGGCTCCACGAGCGTGACGACGGGAAGCGCCCGCTTGAGCGTCTCGCGCGGTGCATCGTAGACGTCGTTGTATCGGCCCAGATAGCAACTGTCGTGATATGCCATCGTGAGCCGCTTGCCCTCGGCCGTCGCCAGCGGAATGCTCCCATCTTCCAACAGCCGCTCGATGAACGTCGAGTGGTGGACCACTTCGTAGTTGCCGCCGAGCTGCGGGAATTCGTTGCCGATCTGGTGGAAGCAGTGCGGACAGTGCGTGACGATCGTGCTCACCTCGTAGCGATCGAGCGTCTCGATCGCGTTCTTCGCCAGCATCTGGTAGAGGTACTCGTTCCCCATGCGGCGCGCCGGATCGCCGTGACAGCTCTCTTCCTGCCCGAGAATCGCGAAGCGGATTCCGCACGCCTGCATGATGCGCGCGAACGCCACAGTGATCTTCTTCGCGCGGTCGTCGAACGATCCCATGCAGCCGACCCAGAACAGGAGGTCGGGACGCTCTCCCCGCTCCGCCATCTCGGACATCGTCGGGATCCGCAGGCCCTCCGCCCATCGTCCGCGATCGCCCGCATCGAACGCCCACGGTGAGGCGTTGCGTTCCAGCGACTCGAACACCGGCTGCATCTCCGAAGGAAATCTCGACTCCGTGAGCACCAGGTTTCGACGCAGCTGGTTGATGACGTCGAGCTGGTCGATGGACACGGGGCATTCTACCACGCACGCGCGACAGCTCGTGCACGCCCACAGCTCCTCGTCCGTGATATACGCTCCGAGGAGCTGGTGCTCGGCGACGTCCCCTCCGATGCTGGCGTATGAATCGTCGTCGCCGCCATGCAGCAGCGCGGATCGCATGAAGTCCATGCGGTCGCCTGTCACGGCCGGAGCCTTCTCCATCAGGCGCTGCCGAGTGTTGACGACGATCTTTCGCGGACTCAGCGGCTTGCCTGTGATGTTGGCCGGGCAGGCCGCCGTGCAGCGGCCGCATTCCGTGCAGGAGTAGCCGTCGAGAAGATTCTTCCAGGAAAGGTGCTCGACGTCGCTCGCCCCGAATTGCTCGACATCGGCTTCCAGGTCCATCGGGCGCATGGCACCGCGCGTGCCCGGCCCGCTCGTATTCGCGAAGTAGACGTTGATGAGCGACGTGACGACGTGCAGGTGCTTCGAGTACGGCAGGTAGTTGAGGAACGCGAGGATCAGCAGCGCATGCGTCCACCAGAAGATGTGATAGCGCAGCAAGGCGCTCCGCGGCGACATCGTCTGCGTGATCGCCCGGCCGATCATGCGCGAGATGAGCTTTTCGCCACCGAACGCCGAAGGATCCGCGGCCAGCAGGAATCCGTTCGTCAGCAGCAGCGTGACCATGAGCCCAGCGATCATGCTGAGGATGATGATCGCATCCGTGTGCTCGAGATCGTCGCCCTCGAGGCGGCGTGGGTGCAACACCAGCCGCCGATAGAGCGCAACCGCAACGGCCGCGATCACGAGGGCCGCGAAGATGTCCTGCGACGCGGAATACACGAGATACACCGCGCGCGGCAGGATGAGCTCGAAGGAGAACTCCGGGATCACGCCCGCCATGACGATCTCGATGGTGCCGGCAGTGAGCACCATGAAGCCCCAGAAGATGAGGGCGTGCATGGGTCCGGCGATCGGATCGCGGAAGATCTTCTTCTGCGCGATGCCGATCTCGAGCACGTTCCTGATTCGTGTCAGCGGGTGGTCGGTTCTATCCTCGCTGTATCCGAGACGGAGATATCGGACCAGGCGCTGAACGTTCAGCGCGAAAAAGCCCGTTGCGGCAACGAGCACGAAAAGGAAGACGACGTTTCCGGCGGTCATCCGCTCGCGCGCGCCTGACGTACGGCCAGCGTCAGCGCGGGCACCACCTCGAGGACGTCGCCCACGATCCCGTAATCGGCAACCTTGAAGATCGGCGCTTCCTTGTCCTTGTTGATCGCGACGATCGTCCGAGACGCGCGCATGCCCGCGAGATGTTGAATGGCGCCGCTGATGCCGATCGCAACGTACAGCTGTGGGCTCACCTGACGGCCGGTCTGCCCGATCTGATCGCTGTGCGGCCGCCAGCCGTCATCGGTCACGGCGCGAGTGGCGCCCACGGCCGCGTTGCCGAATGCATCCGCCAGCTCTTCCACGATTCGAAAATTCTCCGCCGCCTTGAGCCCGCGCCCGCCGGCGACAATCACTGGAGCATCGCCGAGATCCGGACGTCCCTTCGCTCCCTCCTTCACTTCGGTCACGGTGACGACGGCAGCCGGTGCCGCGGCGAGTGCGATGGCCTCCGTCCGCGCCGACGTCGGCGATTCCACCGCCGCGATGGCACCTGGTCGCACGCTGATGACGGCAAGCGGTCCCGCAATGGCGAGCGAAAGCAGCACCTTGTTTGCGTAAGCGGGATGCGTCACGACGAGCGAGTCCCCGGCCGGCGTGGCGTCGAGCACGTCGGTCGCGATCGGTGCATCGAGGCGTGCGGCGATTCGGGGGCCAAGGTCGCGGCCCTGGGCGGAGAATCCGAGCAGGACCGCGCGATACTCGCCTGCCCTCGCGCGCCCCACGATCGTGGCCGCGAGCGCTTCGCGCGCGAAGGTGGCCAGCTCCGGCGCTTCGACGAGGAAGATGACGTCGGCGCCGTGCGTCGCGAGATCGGTCGACCTCGCGGCAATGCCCGGAGGCCCCGCGAGCACAACATGCACCTCACCACCACCTGTCGCGCCGGCGAGGCGGCGTGCCGCCGTCACCGCTTCCAGCGCAACCTTTCGCAGCTCCCCTCCGCGCGACTCGGCCCATACGAGAACGTTCCCCATCACAACACCTTCGCTTCAGTCTGGAGCAGGCGCACGAGCTCCGGCACCGCGGCCACGCCTTCGCCGATGATTCGCCCGGCCGGCCGCTCCGGCGGAAGTTGCGCTTTCTGCACGGTAACGCGCGCGGCGCCGAGTTGCGCCGGCTTCGTTTCGAGTGGCTTCTTCTTCGCCGCCATGATGCCCTTGAGCGAGGGATAGCGCGGGCGAGCGACGCCTTCGTCGATCGTCACCACCGCGGGCAGTGGGAAGCTGACGAGCTCCGCGGCACCTTCCAACTCTCTGCGCGCGACGCCCGTTCCTCCGGTGACGCTGAGCTCCGATGCTGCCGTCACACATGGAACTCCGAGCAGCTCGGCGGTTGCGGTGCCGACCACTGCGGACGAGGAATCGAACGAGTGCTTGCCGAACAGGACCAGGTCAAAGCCACCCGACTGCAACTCGGCGGCGAGTGCCTTCGCGATCGCGATGCCGTCGGCGGGGACCGCGTCGGCCTTGAGGTGCACCGCGCGATCGACGCCCATGCTCATCGCCTTGCGCAGAGACTCCTGCACGGAGTCCGGCCCGATGGCGATGACGACCGACTCGCCGCCGCCGGCCTTCTCATTGATCTGGAGCGCCGCTTCCACGGCGTAGCCGGCGAAATCATCGATGTCGAACTTGAGACCGGTGTCGTCGATCGCGGCGCCGGAGGCGGCGATTCGAAAACGCGATTCCGAGTCGGGCGTGCGCTTGATGCAGACGGCAATTTTCACCGTCAAACTCCATGTGAAAAGATTCACATGAACTTACGGCCACGGCGCCACGAGAGGTAGGTCGTAAGCGCGGACGTCAGCTCACGAGAAGTCGCGAAGCTAGTCCGCTCCGCGCCCGGGGTCCGTTCCGAGCTCCTCGCTATTGCCCGCGATGGAGCCGCCGGAATTCTGCGTTGCACCACCCGGCCGCGCCGCAGCCCCCTGCTCCGTTCCGCTTCGCACATGCTGACGCGCACCGCCCGGTGCGCCCTTCGCGTCGCGGGTGTCCAGCTCGGTCGGATGCGCGGGCACCCGGGATTTCGCCGTATCCGTCACGATTCCTCCATGTCCTGTCACCAACACAGGAGGCAAGTGCGGGGCCGGCCGGTGGTCGGCCCCGCTTCGATTCACCGAATGTCGACGCGTTTGGAACGCTTGGATTCCTTTGGCACCGGAATCGTCACCTCGAGCACGCCGTTGTCGAACCGTGCATTGCATTGCGACGCATCGACGTCCTTCGGCAGCGGGATGGAGCGCGAGAAGCTTCGGTAGCTGCGCTCGGAGTGATAGAACCCGTCGCGGTCCTCCTCGGACTCGTATTGCCGCGAGCCGCTCAGCGTGAGGATTCCGTCGTCGACCTCGACGGTGACGTCCTCCTTCTTTACGCCCGGCAGATCGGCGCGAATCACCAGGTCGTCGCCGCGCTGCAGCACTTCGACCTCTGGCAGCCAGCTCGTCCGCTGCGCCGCACCGCCGTCGCGCCGTGCGATGGAAGTATTGCCACGCGCCGAGCGGGGCGTTCCGGCGCCCAACGAGCGAATCGTGGTGCCGGACGGCGCGCCGCCCCAAGGCGCAAACGGATCACCGAGTGGCGCAAAGCCGAAATCGGCAAAGAGGCGGTCCATGTCCTCGCCGAATCGGCGCATGAACGAAAACGGACTGTTGTAGTGCTGCCAGTCCTCCGTGATGTCGCGATCGCGCGCGGCCGGCGAGCCTCCAGAGCCGGTCGTTCTCGTCTTTTCGCGATCGATGGGGACGGTGCGCTGCTGATCGCCGCGCGGAGGACTCTGGCTGGTCGATGAGCGCTTGCCCGGCGTGTTGTCGGCCGTGGAGCTGGTGGCGTGGCTCGTCGCGTTGTTACCAGCCTGATTCGTCCCGCTCTCCTGCTTGTCCTGCGCGTTCCGCTGATTGGTGGCCATACGATTCTCCGTGTTGACTGCTCGGCGGAAATCGCGGCAAGCCAAGTGCCAATCAGGCGGCGGCGCGCTTCCTCGGGAGACGCCGCACTGTCACGATGCTTCGACCAGGCGGATCGAGTCCGATGACATCTCTCGAACGATCCGCGCAAGCGTCGGCCGTGAGATACCGAGCAGCTTGGCAGCGCGACTCTGATTGCCGCCCGTGGCGCTCAGAGTGAGATGGACTGCCTCCCGCTCGATCTCGCGAAGCGACTTGCCCGACAGCGGAATCTCGATTTCGCCGGCCAGCGGAGCGCCGGACATGAGTGTCGATCGCGACGTACGCCGCTGAATGAGCAGATGCGCGGCCTCGATGACCTTGCTGGCGCCGCTCAGCACGTGTGCGCGCTCGATCACGTTCTTGAGCTCGCGGACGTTGCCCGGCCAGGCATGAGCCTGCAGCAATGCTTGCGCATCGGACGAGAGCGTCTTGGGCGTCTGCTCGTGCTCGCGGGCCATCTCGCTGAGAAAGTACCGCGCCAGCACCTCCACGTCGCCGCGACGCTGGCGGAGCGACGGGATCTCGAGGCGTAGCACGTTCAGGCGATAGAACAGGTCGAGTCGGAATTCCCCGTCTTCCACCGCGCGCTCGAGCGCCACGTTGGAGGCCGCCATGATCCGGCAGTCGATCGACACTTCCTGCGTGGCGCCAAGACGGCGGATCCGCCGCTCCTCGAGCGCGCGCAACAGCTTCGGCTGCACGTTCAACGGCAGTTGATGCACCTCGTCGAGAAACAGCGTGCCGCACCCGGCGAGCTCCATGAGGCCGGTCTTGCGCACCCGCGCGCCCGTGAACGCACCGGCTTCGTGCCCGAACAACTCGGACTCGAGCAGCGCATCGGGAATGGCGGCGCAGTTGATGGCCACGAAGGGCGCGGCCGCGTTACGGCCCTCGTAGTGGATGCCGCGCGCGAACATCTCCTTGCCCGTGCCGGTTTCGCCCAGCAGCAGCACGGTGGAGGTATGCGCCTGGGTCACCCGGCGCGCGAAGTCGATCGCCTGCCGCAGCTCGACGCTGCGACCGACGACCCGGTCGAAAGTGAATCCCTGGGGTTGCAGCGACATGAGGGATGCGACGAGGCACGCGAAACCGCGCGGCCGTCTTCGGCCCCGCGCTACCGGGACACGACGGCAAGCCTGATGCCGGCCGCCGGAGTCACCCGTGAAGCAAGTCTACGCTGGCGGTGGAGGCGGCGCAGTGACCGGGGGCACGAACAAAGACCGAAGAGAATCATCGATTTCCGCAGCCAGGCGGACGGCGCCCGACTGCCGGAAGAGATCCTGCGCCTCGCGATAGAATTGCGACGCCTCGGTCGACTGGCGACGCGCCCGGAACATCTCCGCCATCTGCCGGCGAAGCTCCGCCGCAAGCAACACGTCCTCCCCTGCATCCGTGAGATCGAACGCCTCACGCAGCATGGCTTCGCCGTCGTCGAACCGGTCCTGCCGCCGAGCAATGCCGGCGAGCAGCTTCAGCGACTCCGCGCGACGCAACCGGTCGCCCCGCCGATCCGCGATGGCGAGCGCGAGCTTGCACTCCCGCTCGGCCTCGCTGAGCCGATCCGCCGCGAGCATGGCCTCGCTTCGGTTGATCCGGCAGACGCATTCGACGACCTGATCTCCGCGGTCCCGAGCGAGGTCGAGCGCGACGGAGAAGGCTGCCTCGGCATCCTGATACCGCCGCTGCGCCATGTACACCATCGCGATGTTGTTGAGGGAGCGGCACTGCCCGTCGTGATCGTCGATCTCCTCTGCCTTCCGGAGGCTGCCGCCGAATCGCTGTAGTGCGACATCGTGTTGGCCGCGGATGCTCGCGACAACGCCGAGATTGCGTTCCACCATCGCGGACAGCCGGATGTCGCCCGCTCGCCCGGCTGCCTCTTCGGCTTCGCGGTACAACTGCTCGGCAAGATCGAGGTCGCCACGACGCTCGGCCACGATGCCGCGACAGTTCAGGGCGTGTGCGTTGCCGAGCGCGTATCCAACCGTGTGGGCGATGTCCGCGCTCTGGCGATACAGGCGGTCGGCTTCGGCCGTGTCGCCACATTCGCAGTGCACGGTGCCCTTCCAGCGGAGTACGTCCGCAAGATCGTTGCTTGGTTCGCTATGCATGAGTGACGCGAGTGCGCGATCGTACCAGCCAAGCGCCTCACCCGCCGAACCGACGCGTTCGGCGGTCCGACCCCGTTCGATGAAGCGTCTCGCTTCACCCAACGTGCGGGAGGTGCGACGGTGGCGAGTCATTGTCGCGCTGCGCAGTGGAGTGTGGGACTCGCGCGGCTCAGCTATCGTCGGCGGCGCGTCCGGACGACATCAGGTATCCCGAGAAGTGGTCCACGGTGAAGGTGAAGTTGCGCTTTTGAACGTTGACGGTGCCGGGGCGCAACTCCTTCACCCGGACTTTCGTGTGTTTTGAATCGACGAAGTTGCGATCGAGGTCGGTGTCGAAGTACGCACCGATCAGCAGAGGCGCGAGCGCCGGATTCTGCTGGACCGAGGTGTTCCGCAGTTCCTGCTGGATGAGAACCGGCACCGGAAACACCAGGTGCGGCTGGAAGTCATACGCCACGTCGTCGCCGGGCTTGGCGGTGACGGTGATCAGTGTGCGCACGGGTACCGCGCCCGCCGGGAACGTCACGACGACGCCCGCGCCGGGAAGCCA
The DNA here is from genome assembly GCA_002215645.1 of Gemmatimonadetes bacterium 2013_60CM_65_52. Lineage (GTDB taxonomy): Bacteria > Gemmatimonadota > Gemmatimonadetes > Gemmatimonadales > Gemmatimonadaceae > AG11. Next base: position 404,640 of record NGFI01000002.1, read on the forward strand.
CATCTGCCCGCCCGCCGGCCCGATCCAGGCCGTCGTCGTGATCCGGGCCGAGAGCGGTGTGAGACGCTTCACGGTGACGACCGTGTCTTCGTGACCCTGCCCGGGTCCGTTGTTGCCGTTCGACTGATTGCTTGCGGCACCCTTGTCGGCGAGCGCACCGACAGCCGTAAGGCGCGTGCTCTCGCGCATCGGGCTTGTGGGACCTTCGGCGCCCCGACACGCCAGCAGCAATCCTGAGATGACTGCGAGGGGTGGAATGAGACGGGCCATGCGCGTCATCGCTGCTCTCCGTAAAGGGTCTTGCAACAAGGGGTCTTCTTCATCCGACCAACAGCGTCGGCACGCCGTCGTGCGGCGTCACCGCGAGCCGACCGTGCTTCAGCAACTCGACAAACCGCGCCGATAGCGGCTCGGCTCCCATCCGTTCAGCGCGGTCCGCGTATTCCGTCGCGATATCACGGATGACGGACCTCGAAACCGGCGCGGAGCCATCGGCGAGCAATGGGGCGCACGTCGCCACGAGCCATGCGACTCCGTATGCGTCGTGTGCGCACCCGAGGTCCACGCCGGACTCGAAGTAGCGCTGGGCCCGAGGACTATCTCCGTCCGTGAGCGCCATGCGAACCGCCAACGCCTCGACGAGCTCACGTCCCTGGAACCACGCATGGCCCAGCACGCAAAGCACGGCGAGCACCGAACGCCACGACGCGGCAGCCATCTCTTCCTCCCCCGCGTCGAGCGCCATGAGACCGATCCCGGCGCTGGCACCAGCGACGACCTCGTGCAGTCCGACTGCACGCGCCAATGCGGAGACCTCGCTGTACAGCCGAATCGCGTCGTCGCGCCTCCCCTCCTGCCGCGCGAGGTGCGCGAGGTTGTAGAGGGCGGCGACGCGGTGCGGCTCGTTCCCGATGGTCTCGAACAACTCGTTCGCCTCCTCGAGCTGCGCGCGCGCATCCGCCATCCGGCCCCGCTTCATGAACAGCGCACCGAGGTTGAGGGCGGCCAGTCCTGCAAAGTCGGGTGTATGCACGTCGCGGCCACGTGCGAGAGCACTGCGGTACGCGCTCTCGGCTTCGTCCAGCGCGCCGAGATATGTGTGCCCAACGCCGAGATTGATCTGGCAGCGGATCTGGCCGAGCGCGTGATCGAGCGCTTCGCACAGCTCCAGCGCCCGGCCAAAGTGCAGCATCGCCTCCGCTGGCCGTTCCTGTAGTATCGAGGATCCCAGCCGGAGGAGCGCCTCGGCCTGCGGCCATCGGTCGTCGCGACGTTCGGTGATGGCCAGGCACTCCCGCGCCAGGCTCCACGCGACATCCGCTTCGCCGGTGCGGCTGTGGGATTGCGAGAGCGTCATCAGGAGCGCCGCGCGCTCGTCATCGAGCCCGAGCGCCTCCGCCTCAGCCAACAATTGGCGACACGAGGCGCGCGTCACGTCCACGGCCTCGCCCTGGAGTGAGCGAAGGCGCGTGACTCCCCGGCGTACCTCCGCGCGCTGAGCAACGGACATGGAGGCCCCGTATTCCTTGATGACGGAGCCATAGATCGTCTCTGCCTCCGGATATCGACCCGCCGACTCGGTGATGGCCGCTCGGCGGATGCGCGCGCCGGCGAGGAGCACGGGGCTGGAAGCGTGACGCTCCGCCGCGATGAGCTGAACGATCGCCTCGTCGTGAGCATACACGGACGCCGCGCGCTCCGCCGCTTCACGCGCATGCGCGAAGGCCTTCTCCTGCACGCCAGCGACGTCGTAGTGGTGTGCCAGCGCAGCAACGTGAGTGGGCCGCAGCTCCTCCATTGCCTCTGCCACACGCTGATGGAGCCGCTTCCGCCGCTCGGGATTCAACGTCTCGCGCATGATGTCCACGAGAAGCGCGTGCGCAAACGCGATATGGCTTTCGCCATGCACATCCGATACGTCGAGCACCGATCGCGTGATGCCTTCATCGATGGCGTCGAGCACTTCCTCCTCCGAGCCGATGCCGGCCCGGACAACCACTTCCACGTCGATGGCGCGTCCAAGCGTTGCGGCGGCGGCGAGAATGCTGCGCGCCCGCGGAGACAGCCGGCTCACGCGGCGCGTGAGAAGGTCGCTCACGGCGACGGGAAGCATACCTTCGCTCGGCGTCGTCCACTCCCACCGACGCCCGGTCCAGCGGAGACGATGCTCGTCCAGGAGTGACCGGAGCATCTGCACGGAGAAAAACGGGTTGCCCTCCGATTGGCGATACAGATACTGCACGAGGGCATCGTCCGCCGGGCTGCTGAGCACCTGGCACAACCAGTCGTGCTGCTCCGCCGCCGACATCCGCGCGACGCGCAGCAAGGAAAAACGCTCGTCCCGCGAGAGCCGCGCGAGTGCATCGGTACTGGCGGTGCCGTTGTCCTCTTCGCGGATCGTCACGCAAAAGAGGATGCGATCGCGGGCGACGCGCGTCATGACGTGCTCGAGCAGGCTCCACGACGTCTCGTCCGCCCACTGCATGTCGTCGATGACGATCACGAGTGGACGCGCCGCGGCGGCAAGCGCGAGGTACTCGGCGACCTCCTCGAAGAGCGCGAAGCGCGTTCCGTCTGCTGACGGCGGCGCCGCGGCTCCCGCATCGGACAACAAGCGCGGCAACTGCCGCCACGGGCGATCGACGACGACACGCAACACCCGGATTGCCTGGAGCACCGCCGTCCAGGGCGCGAGTGGTGCGCGCGCCTCGGCGTCGACGCAACGGCCGAGCACCAGCGAGCCGGCCCGCATGCGGACCTCGGAGGCCATCTCGCGTACGAGTGCCGACTTCCCGATGCCCGCCTCTCCCACGACCGCCACGAGGCGCGCGCCCGAGTGGACGCTCTCATCGAGCAGTTGCGTGAGCCGGCGCCGCTCCGCCACGCGGCCGACGAAGCGCTCCTGCGTAAGGGGCTGGTCGTGGCCGGCCGTGCGTGCCTGCCCCGCGGACACGGCGATGTCGCGGCCCTCGAGCTTCGCCTCGTACAGCGCACGGTCCGCCGACTCGAACAGCTCCTCGATCGTCGCACCGTTGTCCGGCGCGACCGCGACACCCACCGAAATGGTGGTGCTCATCGCCGACCGGCGGTCGGACGGAGGACTCATCGCGAGACTGTGGACCGCACGGCGCAGCGAGTCCGCGACGATCATCGCGTCTTCCGGCCGGGTGTTCGAGAGCAGCGCGACGAATTCGTCACCGGCGTAACGGCCAAGGAAGTCCGACGAGCGAATGTTGCGACGCAACACGCCCGCCAGCTCGCGCAGTACCTCGTCGCCCGCGAGATGGCCGTAGGTGTCGTTGATCAGCTTGAAGTGATCGACGTCGATCACCAGCAGAGACACGGCCGAGGGACGCGAGCGCAGTTCAGCGCGTGCCCGCTCGAGGAACGCGCGGCGCAGTGGCAGGCCCGTCAACTCGTCCGTCTCCGCGCCGCCACCCACGCCGTCGAGCCGCGGACGAGTGGCCGGCGCACGGACGCCACCACGCGTTCGCGCCAGCTCGCCCGACACCTCCTCGAACGCCGGGAACAGCCCGGGATCGAACTGATGGCCCACGTCATGGCGCATGACGTCCAGCGCTTCCTGGTGCGAGAGCGGACGCTTGTAGCTCCGCTGCGACGTGAGCGCGTCGTAGACGTCCGCGATGCACAGAATGCGAGCCGTCAACGGAATCTCCTCGCCGACGAGACCATGCGGATAGCCCTCGCCGTCCCAGCGCTCGTGGTGCGATTCGACGATCGGCCGCACGTCCCACGGGAAATCCACGTCGGCGAGCATCTCCGCGCCGTGCACGGGATGCTGCTTCACGAGCTCCCATTCGATGGGCGTCAGCGGGCCCGGCTTGTTCAACACCTCCGACGCGATCACCAGCTTGCCGACGTCGTGCAGCATGGCACCGATGCGGAACCAGAAGAGGGACTGCGCGTCGAGGCCCGCGCGCGCCGCCAGGGCGCAAGCCACGTCGGCCACGCGCTCGCAATGACCCTGCGTGTAGTGATCCTTCGATTCGATCGACTCGCCCCACTTCCGGACGACGTCGAGGAAATCGCCCTCGAGCTGCGTCATGCGCGAGTCGATGTCCGCGAGCTCGCGTCGCGCGCGAAGCTGCGAGAAGATGCGATGCGCCGCGTTGAGACAGTGCAAGGTGTCGCGATTGCGCCCCTGCCGGCGGTGCAGATCGGCTTTCGCCTTGGTGGCCTCCGCAAGCAGGAGCAGATCGTCGCGCCGCTCCGCGATGTCCTGCGCCTTGCGGAGATGCTCCTCGGACGAGGCGAGGTCGCCCGCCTCCCGCGCGATGATCCCGTACACCTTGTGGAGGTCGCCCTCCGCGCGCGCGTCGCTCGCGCCCGCGGCGAGCGCCGACGCGAGGTCCGCTACGAGGCGGGCACGTTCGAAGTTCCCCTGCGCCAGGAAATGCTCGGCGTAGTTCACCTCGATCATGATGCGCGAGCTGACGTCGCCGAGGATTTCAGCGATCGTCAGGGCTTCCTGATACACGGCAGCCGCCGCGCTCCAGCGCTGCTGGCCAGTGTGCAGCAGGCCGAGATTGTTGAGCGTCTTGCAGACGTCGGCAGGCAGGCCGAGCGCGCGATAGTCGCGGAGACCGGTCTCGAAATGGTGAAGCGCCAGATCGAGGTCGCCGCGAATATTCGCGATGACGCCGAGATTCTGCGCCGTCATTGCGGCAAGCTTGGCTTCGCCTGCCGAAACCGCGTTGTCGCGCGCCGCGTTGAAGAGCACCTCTGCCTCGTCCATGCGGCCGGACTGCCAATGCACGATCGCCTGGAGGTTGACGGCGTGGCCGATGGCAGCGACGTCGCCGTGCTCCGTGGCAATTTCGAGCGCGGTGTTCAGACACTCCAGTGCGGCGTTGCCGTCGCCGTCCGTCTGATGGGTGCGTCCGATCCACCGCAGGAGCGCCGATGCTTCTCGCGCCCTGGGGTTCGGCAGCAACTCGAGCGCGCGAAGCCATAGCTCGCGTGCCCGGACACGCTGCCCCTCACGCTCGGCCTGAAGCCCCTGCTCGACGAGCTCCTCGTACGCCGGCGAGTCGCCGTTCGCGACGATCAATCGCAGCGCGGGCGACGAGCGAGCCGGCGTCGTGACCGCGGCCCGGCGATAGGAGCGTTCGTTCATGGTGTGCTGTCCGCCGGCGGGCTGCCGTCGAACGTAGCGACCTGATAGCCGCTGAAATGCAGGATAGGCCGGTACACGAAGCCTGACTGAGCGTCGCGCGAAGTGACGAGCGCGGCGTTCGTGAGGCTTTCGTCGACACAGACACCCGCGTCGCAGTACAGGATCTTCGACGTCGCGTTGCGCGACGCGGCCGGATCGTACAGGTACAGAACCGCCGATGGTACGAGACCGCTGAGGGGAACGAAGCGAAGGCGCGGAAAGAAATCGACGTGAGGATGCCCGGATTGGTCAGCCCACGTGCGAGCCGTGATGACCACGGGCAGCGTCGCGGGCAGGCACGGTACCGTCCATTCACCGACCCCGTAGGTCGAGGCGAGATCGCAAATGCCGCCCGCCTCGACGCGGAGCTTGTTCGAGCGCCCGATGTCGTACGTCCCGGCGACTGCCGGGTCGACGGTGATGACCGTGACCGTGGTGTCGATGGAGGTGAGCAGCGACGTGACGCCGCTCAGCAGGGAGCGCGACGAGCTGGTGGGGCGAGATGCGACGTCAGCCGTGCACGCGCACAGGACGACTGCCGACGTGATCAGCAGTGAAGAAATCGCGCGTTTGTCGAAGGCCATAACCGCTGCTCCAGGCCGCTCATTGTCCATCCCGCGCTACGTCGCGCACGCTTTGGGCGAGTCGGTCAAATAGCAAGCGCCGCACCACGTTGTAAGTTGCTGCGACACAATGCTTTACGGATCGCACGGACATTCTGTCCTGAGCGGTTGGAAAATTTCTTTCCACGTGTTGTAAAGAATTGTTGCTGTGTGCGACGGCCCCGGAGGTCCTACTTGAAAGCGTTCAACCCCGTCACAGCCTGCCCGAGAATGAGGGAATGCACGTCATGCGTCCCCTCATAGGTGTAGACGCTCTCGAGATTCGCCATGTGGCGCATCGAGGCGTACTCAGCGAGGATGCCGTTTGCACCAAGTAGGCGGCGCGCTTCACGGGCGACGTCCGTCGCCATGCTGGCGTTGTTCCGTTTTGCCAGCGACACCTGCTGCGGCGTGAACGTGCCCGCGTCCTTCAGGCGGCCGAGGTGCAGCGAGACGAGCTGCGCCTTCACGATCTCCGTCAGCATGTCGGCCAGCCGAACCTGCTGAATCTGAAACCCACCGATGGCGCGGTCGAACATGACGCGGTTCTGTGAGTAATCCAGCGCTTCCTCGAAGCACGCCATGGCCGCGCCGATCGCACCCCACGAGATCCCGTAACGCGCCTGCGTGAGGCACATGAGAGGACTCTTGAGCCCTCCCGATTGCGGAAGGATCGAGTCGGCGGGAAGATGCACGTCCTGGAACACCAGCTCGCTCGTGTCGCTCGCGCGCAGCGACAGCTTTCCCTTCTGATCCTTCGCCGTGAAGCCCTTCGTGCCCGCGGGCACGATGAAGCCGCGAATGGAGGCGTCGCTCGGGTCGCCGTTGGTCTTCGCCCACACGACCGCGATGCCGGCGGTGGATCCGTTCGTGATCCACATCTTCGCGCCGTTCAACACCCACGTACCGTCCTGCTGCTCGCGCGCCATGGTGATCATGCCGCTCGGATTCGAGCCGTAATCCGGCTCCGTGAGCCCGAAGCAACCGATGATCTCGCCCGCTGCCATGCGCGAGAGATAGGTCCGTCGCTGTACCTCGCTGCCAAACGCGAAGATCGGATACATCGCCAATGCGCCCTGCACGCTCGCAAAGGAGCGCACGCCGGAGTCGCCGCGCTCGAGCTCCTGCATGATGAGACCGTACTGCACGTTGTTCAGCCCCGCACACCCATACTCTTCGGGCAGATTTGCCCCAAAGACTCCCAACTCGCCAAGCCCGGGAATGATCTCCTTCGGAAAGCGGCCTTCCACATACGCGTGTCCAATTATGGGCAGCACCTGCTCGTCCACGAATTGCCGTACGCTGTCGCGGACGGCGCGCTCTTCCTCGGACAGGACGGAGTCGATGTTGAAAAAATCGAGCATGTTTTGATCGAGGAGCTGAGGCGGTGGTGACGAAAGCTAATGGCTGCCCGGCGGCCTCGGAGGGTATGTCGGGAGCGCCATGCAGACCGCAGATTCCGATGTCGTACCCGTCACGTCACTTCGCCCGGACCATGTATGCCCCTATTCCGCGTCCTTGTCATTGTCGCTTTCACCTGCGTCGCCGGAGCGGCTCAAGCGCAATCCACCGCACCACGCCCGCTGCGGGCGACCGACATCTATAGAATCCGGTCGGTCGGCGATCCACAGATCTCCCCCGACGGCCAGTGGATCGCCTACAGCGTGTCGTCGGCGGATTCGGCGAAGGACAAGTCCGATACGGACGTGTGGATGACGAGTTGGGATGGCGAGACGACGATTCGTCTCACGTCCTCGCCCGAGTCCGAGAGCACGCCGAGGTGGAGTCCGGACGACCGATATCTCGCCTTCTCGTCCGGCAGACAGGACGGCAAGGGCGGCCAGGTCTGGCTGCTCGATCGTCGGGGCGGCGAGGCGCAGCGGCTGACGATGCTCAAGGGAGGCACGTCCGATTTCGCCTGGTCGCCCGATGCGAAGCGATTGGTCCTCGTCCTCGACGAGGAGACGGACTCGATCGCGCGACGCGACACGGCGGAGCACAAGACACCGAAGCCCATCGTCGTGGACCGCTACAACTTCAAGCGCGACATCACGGGCTACCTGGGCTCCAGGCGATCGCACCTCGCGCTGTTCGACGTCGCGACGAAGAAGCTCGACACGTTGACCACCGGAATGACGGAGGATGATCTGCCGTCATGGTCGCCGGACGGCACGCGCGTCGCCTTCGTTCGAACCGAGATCGCGGAGCCCGGGAAGACGCGCGATTCGAACATCTGGGTCATGGACGCCAGGGCGGGATCCACGCCGAAGCAGCTCACGACGTTCGAGGGAACGGATGGTGGCCGTCCGTCGTGGAGCCCGGACGGGAAGTCGATTGCCTTTACTCGCGGCGACGAGCCGCGCTATTCGGCGTACAGCCTCAGCAAGCTTGCGGTGGTGCCGGGCGACGGCAGCGCCCCTGCGAGAATCGTGAGCGGCTCGCTTGACCGGCCTGTGTTCTCACCACGGTTCACCGCCGACGGGCAGTCCGTGCTGGCGACCATCTCGGACGATCGAATGGACGCCCTCGTGAAGATTCACGTCGGCAACGGAACCGTGACGCGGCTGCTCGGCGGCGACCGAGCCGTGCTCGCATACAGCACGCTGCCCGATGGCAGGATTGCGGTGCTCGAGAGTGTGCCCGCGCGCGCACCCGAAATCTCCGTGGTCACGGGCGACAACGGACTTCGACAAGTGACTCACCAGAACGACTCGCTGTTCGCGCAGCTCAAGCTGGGAACCGTCTCGCCGTTCACGTCGAAGAGTCGGGATGGAACGGAAGTTCACGCCCTGCTCTATCGGCCAGCCGACGCGGCACCCGGCGTGCGCCTTCCGCTGGTTGTTTACATCCACGGTGGACCGAACGGTCAGGACGCTTTTCGCTTCGACTTCGACCGCCAGTTGTTCGCGGCGAATGGTTATGCGGTGCTCGCGGTGAACTATCGCGGCTCAAGCGGGCGCGGCTCCGTGTATCAGAAAGCGATCTTCGCCGACTGGGGGAACAAGGAGGTGCAGGACATCCTCGGCGCTGTCGACGAGGCGGTCCGTCAGGGTGTCGCGGACGCCAATCGTCTTGGAATCGGCGGCTGGAGCTACGGCGGCATTCTGACGGATTACACCATCGCGACGACGCAGCGCTTTCGGGCCGCCGTCAGCGGCGCCGGCAGTGCCCTTCAACTCTCGATGTACGGAACGGACCAGTACATCAGCCAGTACGAGCTCGAGATCGGCGCGCCGTGGAAGGCGCAGCAGAAGTGGATCGACATTTCCTATCCATTCTTCCACGCCGACCGCATCAAGACGCCGACATTGTTCATGGGCGGGCAGAGCGACTTCAACGTCCCCATCATCGGCGGCGAGCAGATGTACCAGGCGCTGCGGTCACTCGGCGTGGAGACCGGACTGGTGATCTATCCCAATCAGTTCCACGGCCTCACGGTGCCGAGCTATCGTGTGGACCGGCTTCAGCGCTTCCTGGCGTGGTATGACAAGCACCTCAAGACCGGCATGACCGCGATGGTGCACTGACGACCTGCGTTCATCGCAGAACGCGACGCGCGCGCGGAGCGACACCAATTTCCCTGGCCTTGCGGCGGAACTCCGCGCCGTGATCGATCGGACGGCCGGTCTCGGCCTGCCATTGGTGTACCATCTCGTGTAACAGCGTCTGAAGTGCCTCGTTCCAACCATTGCGGCGGAGATGACGCCGGCTGATCGCGATTTCGGCGCCCTGGCCTGCTGCGGCCGGCGAGTAGTGCCCGAGTCGCGACTTCATCCGGCGTGAGATGCGCACCGAGATGGGAGCGAGAGTGCCACTGAAGTGTCGCTCGTTGAACTGCCGGTGCCAGTTCGCAAGCTTCTCCGACACAGGCTCGTCGTCATTGTGCGTGCGCTCCCGTCTCGTTGGAGCCTCGGACGGCACGACGGGATGAGACACGATGATCTTCTGCGCCTCACGCTTCTCCGCACGTGTCCGGCCCTGGACAAAAGTCACGATCGCGCGATGCACGTGTTCGGGAGCGGAGAGGAATTGCGCGTGAACGCGAAGCCGCTCGCCGGCAAAGCTGACCATGACGTTCCGGTTGCGCGTGAGCCGTAACGTCTCGATTCGCTCGAGGCCGAGGGCGCGCAGCCGGTTCAGAAGCTCCGTTTCGTTTTGCGGTGATTGAGGCGCGAGCCCGAGGTCGAGCTGCGCGCTGTCGCCGCCCCGTTGCAGAAGGCGTCTCAGCGCCTGAAGCACTTGGTGGGTCCGGGGACGAACGCGCGGTCCGAGCTCGACCATACCAGTGTGGAGATCTCGATCTGCTCGGGCGAGAGCCGAATGCTGTTCACCGACGATGGCCGTCCGCCCCGCATGCGGTTCGAGACGGTGCCCGCGGTGGAGATGACCGTGCCCTTGGTCGTGTGCTCGATGTAATGCACCGCATCCTGGTGGTCGTGACCGCAGAGGACCAGATCGACCTTCATGTCGGCGAAGGCCCCGAGTGCGCGCGCGGTGTTCTTGAGGCCGTGCCGCTGCGAGAGCTCTCCCTTCACCGGATTGTGGTGCATGACGATGACGCGCAGATCCTCCGCGGGTGATTCCGCGAAAGTCTTCCGCAAGCGCTCGATCTGCGACCGCCGGACGATTCCAATGATGGAGATGTCGCGGAGCCGCCACGTGAGGGTCTGACGGATTACGCCGTGCGAAGTATTGAGTCCCGCGAACGTCGCGCCCGGAACACGGAGCACCGGCTCGATGTCCTCGTCGATGTAGCGGCGATATGCGGCGAGCAGCAGCGCTTCGTTGCCAAGCGCAAAGGGAGCCTTCCACCAGGCGACATCGTGGTTGCCCGGAATGCAGATCACCTTGCTGGTCTCTTCCGCATGCTTGATGAAGGCGCGGGCTCTCTGGAATTCTCCCGAACGCGCGCGCTGGGACAGATCGCCGGAGATCGCGACGACGTCGTACCGGAATTCGTGTATCAGCGCTTCCATGGCTTCGTACTGCTCCGGCACGGCCGGATGTCCGAAGTGCAGGTCGGAGCAGTGGAAGACGGTCGTCACAGTTGCGCGATGACGGCGTCTGTGAACTGATCGGTGCTCGCTGTTCCGCCGAGATCGCGAGTCACGGTGCGTCCGTCCCGGATGGTCTTCTCGAGCGCGCGGCGAATGCGTGTGGCGCGCTCGCCGTCGTTCATGTACTCCAGCATCATACATGCGGCCAGGATGACGGCGCCGGGATTTGCGACGCCCTTTCCGGCGATGTCGGGCGCCGTGCCATGCACAGCCTCGAAGATCGCTCCGCCCAGGCCGATGTTGGCGCCGGGCGCGAGCCCGAGGCCGCCCACGAGGCCGGAGATCTCATCGGAGAGGATGTCGCCGAACAGGTTCGTCGTGACGATGACGTCGAACCGCTCCGGGTTCAGCACCAGGCTCATCGCCATGGCGTCCACGATGACTTCCTGGAATTCGATGGACGAGTACTGCTGCGCCACCGTACGTCCGACGTCCAGAAAGAGCCCCTGCGAGTACTTCAGTATGTTGGCCTTGTGGACGAGCGTCACCTTGCGGCGCCCGTGCTTCACGGCGTGATCGAAGGCATAGCGAACGATGCGCTCCGAGCCGGCGCGGGTGATGAGCGCAATGGACTCCGCGGCCGCGCGCGGATCGCTGCCGATTCTGATGTAGTGCTCGTTCCCGATGTACAGCCCTTCCGTATTCTCCCGAATGAGCACGAGGTCGATTCCCTCGTAGCGACCGCCGGGCACGATCGTATGGGCCGGCCGCACGTTCGCATACAGATCGAACGTCTTGCGCAGCGCCACGTTGATGGAGCGGAAGCCTTCTCCCACCGGCGTCTCGAGCGGGCCCTTCAACGCGATGCGCGTGCGTCGGATCGAGTCGAGGGTCTCGTCCGGAATGGGATCGCCGTAGCGCGCAACACCGGCCATTCCCGCATACTGTGTATCCCACTGTATGTCCGCACCCGCCGCCTCGAGAATGCGCACAGTCGCGCTACAGATGGACGGGCCGATGCCGTCGCCCGGAATGAGTGTCACCAATGTTGCCATGTTCGTGCTATTCCGGCTCAGGGCGCAGTGACGAGGTCGGCGAAGCGGGTCGCCAGATTGGCAATGACGGCGGGCGTCATGGCGCTGGCGGGATCGCTGCGGACGACACCGACCCAGCGTACGTCTCCGAGGCGTCCATCCAGCAGCGCGACGCGGAGCACGGCCGCCTGTTTACCCGTCCCCGCGCTCGGAAAGCTCAGCTCAACGGGAACCAGCACGGCGCGCGCGTTCTCCTCGAGCGCGACCATGGTACGCAACTGCGTCACGAGCGGATCGCCGATCTTCGTGCCCGACACGATGTTCGGATCGCGCAGGACGTTCACGCCGAGTGCATATGGATCGGCCGCGTAGGTTGGGTTGCTTTTCGTGTCGCGGACGAGATCGGCCGGATAGATCCACTGCGTCCTGAGTCCGCGCGCGCCGAGCTCCTTGGCGAGGGCGTCGTCGAGCGCGCGAAGGAATTCCCGAGTTCGCGGAATGGCCGCGCTCCAGCCGAGTCCGTCGCCCGCTGCCACATAGTATGTCGGCGTCAGGATGGTGCGTTGCGCGGCAAGCTGCGCCAGCGGGCGGATCGGCTGCTCTGCCGGCGACGATTCCTCGGGCTTCTGTCCGCCATGGCAGGCCGACAGGAGGACGAGCGCCGCGAGCAGGCGAGCAGAATGAGACATCAGGTCGTCATAGGTGAAGGGACTCGCGAAAGCTAATCGTGCTGCTCGGCCCGAGCGACGGCCGTCACATTGACCCTCACCGCTCCCGCGAGCACTTTGGCGCATGATCTCTTCCGGGACGCCGAACCTTCGCAGACGCATCGCCTCCGCGCTCGTCTGGAGCCTTGTGGCACTCGCCGGAGCTGTCGCGCTCGGACGCGTGGCGCTCGGCCGTGGCGAGCATATCAGCGCAGCGTGGTTGCTGGTGGCGGCCCTCTGCACCTACGCGGTCGCGTATCGGTTTTACAGCGCGTTCATTGCATCGCGGGTATTTGCCCTCGACGACGCCAGACGGACACCGTCCGAGCGCCTCTCCGACGGGAGAGACTATGTCCCGACGAATCGGTGGATCGTGTTCGGGCATCACTTTGCCGCGATCGCCGGTCCCGGACCGCTCGTCGGCCCCACGCTCGCCGCGCAGTTCGGCTACCTGCCGGGCATCCTGTGGATCATCGTCGGCGTCGTGGTTGGCGGCGCCGTGCAGGATTTCGTCATCCTCTGCGCCTCCATCCGCCGCGACGGCAAGTCGCTCGGCCAGATGGCGAAGGAGGAGATCGGACCGGTGGCCGGCTTCACGGCGCTCGTCGCCGTCCTTGGCATCATGGTCGTGCTGATCGCCGTGCTCGCGCTCGTCGTGGTGAACGCGTTGAAGTCGAGTCCGTGGGGCACGGTCACCATCGCGCTGACGATTCCCATCGCGATGTTGATGGGCGTCTACATGCGCTGGATCCGGCCCGGACGCGTGCTCGAGGCAAGTGCCATCGGTCTCGTACTCCTCGGACTGGCTTTGCTCGCCGGCCGTTGGGTTGCGGAGCGTCCCGACATCGCCGCGACCTTCACGTTGAGCGGCCGGACGCTGGCGTTGCTGCTGATGGTCTATGGATTCGCGGCGTCTGTCGTTCCCGTGTGGCTTCTCCTCGCGCCGCGCGACTACCTCTCCGCGTTCGTGAAGATCGGCGTCGTGGCGGCGCTCGCAATGGGCATTCTCGTCGTCCTCCCGCCGTTGCAGATGCCGCCGCTCACCAGATTCATCGACGGCACGGGGCCTGTCTTCGCCGGCGCGCTGTTTCCATTCGCCTTCATCACCATCGCGTGTGGTGCGGTGAGCGGCTTTCACGCGCTCATCGCATCGGGCACAACGCCGAAGTTGATCGAGCGCGAGAGCGACGCCCGCGTCGTCGGATACGGGGCGATGCTCGTGGAGTCGTTCGTTGCCGTGATGGCGCTCATCGCGGCATGCGCGCTGACGCCTGGCGTGTATTTCGCCATCAACGCTCCTATAGCTGCGCTCGGATCGACTACGCAAAGTGCTGCGGCCGCAATCGCCAACTGGGGGTTCGTCGTCACGCCGGCGGAGCTCGACGCCCTGGCGCGCCAGGTGGGCGAAAGCTCCCTCCTCTCGCGAACGGGCGGCGCACCCAGCCTCGCCGTCGGCATGGCGCACCTGTTCTCGCGCGCACTCGGCGGCACGGGTGCGACCGCCCTTTGGTACCACTTCGCGATCATGTTCGAGGCGTTGTTCATTCTGACCACGCTCGACGCCGGCACGCGCGTGGGGCGCTTCATGCTCCAGGACCTCGGCAAGCACGTGTGGTTGCCGTTCGGGCGTACCGCATGGATGCCGGCCGTCGTGCTGTCGAGTGCTCTCATCGTTCTCATGTGGGGCCACTTTCTCTGGCAGGGCGTCAACGATCCCCTTGGCGGCGTGAACTCGCTCTGGCCGCTCTTCGGCATCTCGAATCAGCTTCTTGCGGCCGTCGCGCTGTGCGTGGCGACGACGATCATCATGCGCATGGGCAAGGCTCGATACGCGCCGATCACTCTCGTGCCGCTCGCATGGTTGGTGACGGTCACCATGTCCGCCGGATTCGAGAAGCTGTTCTCGCCGCTCCCCAAGCTCGGCTTTTTCGCGCACGCGCGCATGCTTCTCGACGCGCAATCCGGTGGACGACTGCCGCCGGGAGTGACGTCGCAGAGCACACTTCTTCAAATGGTTGGCAACGACTACCTCGATGCGGCGGTCGCTGCGTTTTTTCTGCTCGCCGTCATCGTGATCCTCGCGGATAGCGCACGCGTGTGGTGGGGTCTTCTGCGCGGAGGAATGCCGGTTCGGTCGACTGAAGTGCCGTTCGCCCCTCGCGCCTCGCTGGCCGGGGACTGATGACGCAGTTCTCTCGATTCGTCGTCATCATGCGCCGGGCCGGTGCCCTGGCTCGCCGCGTGATCGGCGCGCCTGACTACGAGGCCTACCTCTCGCACATTCGCGTGCATCACCCGCATACGGTTCCGCTCACGCGCGGCGAGTTCGCCCGCGACGCCCTTGCCCGACGATACGAGCGGCCGGGAAGCCGCTGCTGCTGACCGCACCCTTCACTCTTCCTCCTACTGCGCATGACTTCGAGACGTGAAGCCCTGAGACGCCTGGGGCTGGCAGGTGCCGCGGCAATTCTTCCGCGTCAGCTCTGGGCGCTGCCGCTATCGTCGCCGCTTCGCATCAACGGCGAACGGCTCAACGCCACGCTCACGAAGCTGTCGGAGTTCGGCAGGAACCCACAGGGAGGCGTTACGCGGCTGGCTTACTCCGAGGCGGACTTACACGCCCGCGAGTGGACGATGTCCCTCGTGCGCGAGGCGGGACTCCGCACCGAGATCGACGCCGCCGGTAACATCGTTGGCCGCCGCACGGGCACCGACGCGTCGCGAAAGCCCATCGTTTTCGGCTCGCACATCGACTCCGTGCCGGAGGGCGGCAACTACGACGGCGACCTTGGCTCGCTCGCGGCCATCGAGGTGGCGCGAACCATCGAGGAACACCATGTCGATACGCGTCACCCTCTCGAGGTCGTGATCTTCCAGAACGAGGAAGGCGGCGTGGTCGGCAGCCGCGCCTGGAGCGGCGATCTCTCCGAGCAGGATCTCGCCAATGTGACGCGCAGCGGCAAGACGATCCGCGAGGGCATCGCCATCCTCGGCGGCGATGTGTCACGACTCGCATCGGTGCGCCGGACGCCCGGAGCCATTGCCGCATATCTCGAGCTCCACATCGAGCAGGGCGCCGTTCTACAGGAGACAGACACCGACATCGGCGTCGTCACGGGAATCGTCGGCCTCAACTGGTGGGAAGTGACGATCGACGGTTTCGCCAACCATGCCGGCACCACGCCGATGGATCGGCGTCGCGACGCAATGATCGCCGCGGCGAAGTTCACGCTGATGGTGAATCGCGTGGTGACGTCGCGACCGGGGCGACAGGTCGGCACCGTGGGCCGCATCGCCGCGTTCCCGGGCGCGCCGAATGTGATTCCCGGCAAGGTCGTGCTCTCGCTCGAGCTGCGCGACCTCGATGCTGCGGTCATCGCCTCGCTCTACGACGAGATCGTCGAGAACGCAAAGAAGATCGGCCGCGAGAACGGCACCACGTTCATCTTCAAGGCGACGAACGCCAACCGGCCCGCACCGACGGACGAACGTCTGCGCGTCGCCATCGAAGCCTCTGCGCGCGAGCTGGGACTCAGTACACGCCGCTTGCCAAGCGGCGCGGGGCACGACGCGCAGGAGATGGCGCACATCGGCCCCGCCGGCATGATCTTCGTGCCGAGCGTGGGAGGCATCAGCCACGCCCCGAACGAGTTCACCAAGCCGAAAGACTGCGTGAACGGCACCAACGTGCTGCTACAAACCGTCCTCCGCGTCGACGCCGAGCTGCCGTAGGACTACCCGCGTTTGCCGTTCACCGCGCGAGCGCGCGCTGGACGCGAAACGAGCAGCATGAAGACGCCGAAAGCCAACATCACGAGCCCCCACCACATGTTGATCTGACCATGGCGCGTGAAGGCGGGTGCGGCGGTCGTGGGCTCGGTGAATCCATACACCGTCAATAGAAACCCGAGGAGCGTGAACAGCGCACCGATCGGCACGCGGACGTCGAGATCGTTCGTGGCGTTCATCGGATTACAGGAAGAGGAGGTTGAGAGCGATCAGGAGCAGCAGCGTCACGACGCCGAGGAACGCCGGTCGTTCCCACACGGCGCGCGCGGCGCTCACCTGACGCGGCGTGAGCGAGTACACCAGGCCGCGCAGCTCTTCCTCCGGTCGGGGACGGGTCAGCAGACTGATGACGATGGTGACGACGAAGCACGTCGTCCACGCAAAGATGGCGGTCCAGAAGGTCTGCCCCATCTCGCTCCGGAAGGTCTGCATCACACCGAAATAGCCGCCCTTCACGCCAGGCACTGCGCCCGCGGGCAGCGTGAGCCCATGATGGATGGCCGCCGCAACCGTGCCGGAGAGGAGTCCCCAGAATGCGCCATGCCCGGTGGTGCGACGCCAGAACATGCCGAGAAAGAACGTGGCGAACAGCGGCGCGTTCACGAATGCGAACACGAGCTGTAGAAGCTCCATGATGTTGTTGAACGACGCGGCGACATACGCTGCCGCGATGGCGAGCGCGATGCCCACGACAGTTGCCACGCGACCGATCCACAGGTAATGCGCGTCGTCCGCGTCCTTGCGAATGTACGTTTGGTACAAATCGTACGTCCAAACGGTATTGAACGCCGTCACGTTGCCCGCCATCCCCGACATGAACGACGCGAGCAGCGCGGCCAGTCCGATGCCGAGCATGCCATTGGGAAAGAGGTGCATCAGCATCGACGGCGTGGCGAGGTCGTAGTCGAGGATCACGCGGCCCGCCGTGTCGGTGAGCGGTATTCCACCCGCACCCATCTTTGGCGGAATGATTCCCTTGCCGCCGATGACGAGGGCGATCATCCCCGGCACGATGACGAGAAAGGGAAAGATCATCTTGGGCACCGCCGCGATGAGCGGCGTACGCCGCGCCGAGTCCATCGAGTCGGCCGCCATGGCGCGCTGCACCACGAGAAAGTCCGTACACCAGTAGCCGAACGACAGCACGAACCCGAGCCCCATGACGAGCCCGAACCACTCCACACCGATCAGATTGTGCGCAGGCGAGTCGAGTCCCTGCCAGGCATGGGTGTATGCGCCCGCAGGCTGGCCCTGCGCCACCGCAAGCGTCGAGAGCTTCGCCATCAGGCCGTCCCAGCCACCGACCTCGTTGAGGCCGACGATGGTCAGCGGCGCGAATCCGAACACGATGAGGAAGAACTGCAGAACCTCATTGTAGATGGCGCTGGTGAGCCCGCCCAACAGGATGTAGGTGAGCACGATGGCCGCGGACACCAGCACGCTCGCGTTGAAGCTCCAGCCGAGCAGGAGGTGCATCAGCGCGCCCATCGCGTACATCGACACGCCGGACGAGAACACGGTCATGACCGCGAACGAGATCGCGTTGAACGCGCGGGTCTTCTCGTCGAATCGAAGTCGCAGATATTCCGGGACCGACCGTGCTCGCGAGCCGTAGTAGAACGGCATCATGAACAGGCCGACGAAGATCATGGCGGGGACGGCGCCGATCCAGTAGAAGTGGCTCGTCGCGATGCCGTACTTGGCACCGGAAGCGCCCATGCCGATGACCTCCTGGGCACCGAGGTTGGCCGACAGAAACGCGAGGCCGGTGATCCATGCCGGCAGCGAGCGCCCCGACAGAAAGAAGTCCGTGCTCGTTCGCATCGCGCGGCGCAACTGCCAGCCGATGCCGAGGACGAACGAGAAATAGACGAGGATGATCGTGTAGTCGATCCACGACAGGCTGACGGGCGTGAGAGTAGGCGCCATCGTTCGTGTGCTGGAGGAAGAGGGAACTACAGCGTTTGCCGACCGGCACCAATCTTGGCTCGTGTCACCGCTTCGCGCGAGGCAGCACCGCAAAAAGTCCCAGCGCCGCAACGAACGCGAATGCGGCGCCCATCTCGAAGGCGCGCGCCGCGCTCCAGTGGTCCCACACGTAGCCGAACAGCAGCGACGCAGGCAACGCGCCCAGGCCGATCGCGAGATTGTACCAGCCGAACGCCGTTCCGCGCCGCTCGCGCGGCACCAGGTCCGCCACAAGCGCCCGCTCGCTTCCCTCGGTGAGGCCGAAGAACAGGCCGTACACGCCGAACAGCGCCCACGCATGCCAGGCCTGCGTCGCCTGCGCAAATCCGAAGTACACCACCGCATAGAGGGCCCAGCCCGCCACCAGCGTTGCACGCCGCCCGACCCGATCGGACAGCGCGCCACCTGGTGTGCTCGACGCGGACTTCACGACGTGTAGCGCCGCCCAGAGAATCGGCGCGAGCGCAACGTTGACGCCGAGCTGATTGGCCCGCAGCAGGAGAAACGCGTCGGTGGAGTTGCCGAGCGTGAAAATGAGAATCACGGCCAGGACTCGCCAGAACGCCGCGCTCATCGGCTTCGTGAGATCGGGGCCCGACGACGTCCCGCTGTCCACGGCACGCGGCACCTCGCGCACGGCGAAGATCACCACGAGAACGGCGAGCACGCCGGGAATTGCGGCCAGCCAGAACACGGTGCGCATGTCCGCCCAGTGCCACGTCAACACCGCGAAGGCAATGAGCGGCCCGAGCACGCCGCCCGCATGATCGCCGGCTCGCTGAAAGCCAAATGCCTTTCCGCGAATGGACGGGTCGACCGAATCGGCAATCAGCGCGTCGCGCGGAGCGTTCCGCAATCCCTTCCCCACTCGGTCGGCGACGCGAATGAGGAGTACCTGCGTCGCGGATTGTGCGATCGCAACGAGCGGACGCATGAGCGATGCGAGCGCATACCCGAACACGACGAGCGGCTTTCGCTTCTGAATCCTGTCGGACCACCATCCGCTGGCGAGCTTCAGCAGCGCCGCCGTCGTCTCCGCCGCGCCCTCGATGGCGCCGATGAAGCTGGCATTCGCGCCGAGCACCGTGCTGATGAACACGGGCAGCAGCGGATAGATCATCTCGCTGGACACATCCGTGAGAAAGCTCACGGCGGCCAGCGCAAAGACGTTGCGTCCCAGGCGGTGCTGCCCGGGCTGCCCGGATGTCGCCATGGCTAAGCTCGCGAGGGAATGCCCACGCCTTGCGTGGGACGCAGTTGGCCATCATAGATAACGGATGCGATCCGATGGCGCGTCCTCCTGCCACGACCTCGCCAGGCTCTTCGAGCGCCTCGGACCGGCTCGGCGCCGACTTGCGGCGCGGGACGATCGATTGATCGCGGCGCAGATCGCGCTGTGCGAGATTCCAGCGCCGACCGGCAGTGAAACCGCGCGCGGCGCATGTGTCGCCCGGCTCTTCAGCGAGCTCGCGCTCGACGTGCGCACCGACGAGGTGGGCAATGTCGTGGGCGTGCGCGAAGGCGACGAGGACGTCGAGCCGGTCGTGGTCTGCGCGCACCTCGACACGATCTTCCCCGACGGCACGGCGATCACGGTGGAGCGCGACGGACGCCAGTTGAGCGGTCCGGGCATCGTCGACAACTCGCGAGGTCTGGCGGCAATGCTTGCAGTGGCCGAGTCCATCGACGGGCACTCGCTGCGCACGCGGCGTCCGATCGTCTTCGCAGCCACGGTCGGCGAAGAGGGATCGGGCGACCTGCGCGGGGTCAGGCATCTCTTTGAATCATTCGACCGTGCCCCGGCGTCCTGCATCGCGCTCGACGGCGCCGGCGACGAGCGCATCGTGACGCGCGCGCTGGGCGCTCGACGATGCCGCATCACCTATCGCGGGGAAGGAGGACATAGTTGGGCATCGTTCGGCGTGCCGAACCCTGTACACGCGGCAGGCGCCGCCGCCGCACGACTGGCGTCTGTGCCATTACCGCGCACCCCTCGCACGACCCTTTCGGTGTGTCGCATCGGTGGCGGCATCAGCATCAACGCCATTCCGTGCGAAGCGTGGCTCGAGGTGGACGTGCGCTCCTCCTCCCCGAGCGTGTTGAACCGCTGCATGTCGGAAATGGAGGCCGCCGCGCGTGCGGCGCTGCGCGAAGAGAACTCGCGCCGCGCACCGAGCACGACACTCCTCTCGTTCGTCATCGACGTCATCGGCGACCGCCCGTGCGGGGAGCTCGACGTCGAGCACCCACTCGTGCAGGCCGCGATTCAGGCGACCAGCTTTATCGGTCGCACCGCGGAACTCGCGACGGCGTCAACGGATGCCAACGTGCCGATCAGCCTCGGCGTGCCGGCGATCGCGATCGGCGCCGGTGGGCGCGGGGGCGGCGTCCACACGCCCGACGAGTGGTACGACAACACCGACGGCTCACTCGGTGTTGCGCGCGCGCTGACGCTCATCGTCGCCGCCGCCGAGCTGGCGGCGGCAGACTGACCTACCTTCGCCCGCGGATCTCCGAGTGATCCGTGACGGTGAGCTCCGCATCTACGCCTTCGATGACGCAGTCGTCGCCGATGAGCGAGTGATGGAGCGTCGCGCGCCGGATCTTCGCCTTGCTTCCGATGATCGTATCGGTCAGCGTCGAACCCTCTACAACCGTGCCCTCGCCGATCGAGACGTTCGGACCGATCACTGAGTCCGACATCGTTACGCCATCCTCGATGTACACGGGGTCGTGGATGGTGACGCTCTTCTCGATCTGCTTCGGGCGACGCGCGGCGCCCTTCTCCAGCACGGTGCGATTCGTCTCCAACAGCGTGTCCAGCTTGCCGGCGTCGTACCAGCCCTCGACTTCCACCACCTTGATCTTCGCGCCCTTGTCGATCATGTACTGGAACGCATCGGTCAGATAGTACTCGCCCTGGTTCTTGGGCTGCGTGAGCACGTAGTCGATGCCCTCGTTGAGCAGCTTCCAGTTCTTCACGTAGTACAGGCCGATGTTCGCGCGCTTGGACACCGGCGTCTTCGGCTTCTCGACGATCTTCGTCATGTTGCCGCCATTGTCCGTGACGACGACGCCGAACCGCTGGTAGTCCTCGACTTCCTTCACCCAGATGATGCCATCCGCGTCCGTGGTCTTGATGACCGACAGGTCCGCGTCGAAGATCGTGTCCACGAAGATGATGAGGACATCCTGGTCGATGTACGGCCGCGCGAGCTTCACCGCGCCGGCGGTACCGTCCTGCACCTGTTGCTCCACGAACACCGAGGGCAGCGACCCGAACTTCGTCTTCGCGTGTTCCTCGACCTTCTCCTTCAGGTGCCCGGTGATGTAGATGACCTGGTCCACGCCGCCGAGCCGCTGCAGATCCTCGAGGATGTAGTCCATGACCGGCTTGCCGGCGATCCTGAGCATCGGCTTTGGAACCAGATGCGTGTGCGGCCGCAGCCGCGTGCCCTTTCCTGCCAATGGAATGATGACTTTCATGGTGCGCTCGTTCCCTCGCGTCCGTAGGCGTCCTTGAGGCGGACCACGTCGTCCAGGTGCGGCGTGCTGGCCTCGAGGACGTCGCAGTCGGTGACCGCTTCCATGTAATGAATGGTGCCCGGCGTGACGCGAAATGCCTCGCCCGCCTTCAACTGCATGTCGCGCGGTGTATCGCTCCCGTCGAGTTGCACGCAATACCTGATCTCACCGGAGAGGAGGTAGACGGTCTCGTCCTTTTGCACGTGATACTGCACCGAAAGCTTCTGGCCGGCATTGATGTGCAGAATCTTTCCCACGTAGAGCTCGTTCGCCGCCCAGATGGTCTCGTGGCCCCAGGGCTTGGGAACGTGGCGAACCTCCGTGCGTCCGCTCATGGGTGCCTAACGGCCAGCCACCATCCGCCGTCTCAACGTCGCGAGACGTTTCTTGACGGAGCCATCCAGCACCGTGTCGCCGACGTGAACGATCACACCTCCCATGATGGACGGATCCACCGTGAGATGTGGGACGACCTCCTTTCCGAACACGCGCGAGAGCTGGGCGGCGATGGCCGACTTCTCTTCTTCCGGCGCCTCGCGTGCCACGGTCACGTTTGCGTGCAGGCGGCCCTCGGCTTCATCCACCAGCGTCCGATATTCGCGCGCGACTTCCGGGATGAGCATTTGCCGGCGATGCGTCACCATGGACTGCAGAAAGCGAAGGAACACGCGGGGCGTGTCCTCGGACAGCGCGGCACCGAGCAGCTCGTTCTTCCTCGCCGTGCTCACGCGAGGCGACTCGAGGAAGAGCCGTAGCGTCGCGTTCTCCGCCATCGCGTCGGCGACCTCGCCGATCATCGCGCCCCACCCTTGCAGATCCTCCGCCTTGCCCGCGAGGGCGAACAGCGTCTCCGCGTAGTTCCGCGCGATCGTCGTGTCGCGCATGGATTATCGGCTCGCCGCGACGGAGTCGGACGTCAGGCCAGCGAGAAAGCTCTCGACCAGCTGGCGATTTGCGGTCTGGTCGAGATTCCGCTCGACCACCTTGCTGGCACCCGCGATGGCGAGATCCACGGCTTCCCTGCGCAGTTGCGCGATGGCGTTCGTCTTCTCGCCCTCGATCTCCTGCCGGGCGCGTGCGATCATGGCCGCCTGCTCCGCACGTGCCTGCTCGATGAGCTCCGCACGCACGCGCTCGGCCGCTACGCGCGCCTCGGCGATGAGCTTCTGCGCTTCGCCGCGGGATGCGTCCAGCGCTGCGCGATGTTCGGCGAGGATGCGCGCCGCCTCCTCGCGATCGCGCTGGGCCGCATTGATCGCGTCCTCGAGCGCCTTCTCGCGGGCCTCGACCGCCTTCGTGATGGGCCCGAAGGCGAACCGGGCGAGGATGAAGGCCAGGACGACGAAGATGACGAGCGTCCACACCATGAGCCCGTAGTTGGGCTCGAGAAGATTCTTCGACGCCGGTTCGGCGGCAGCCGGCATGGCCGACAGGGCGACGAGCGCGAACGAACGAGCGAGAGTGCGCATCGGAATGAGATCGACGGTTTAGGGCGGTCCGCCGGCGCCCCGGGGCTCCGGCGGGCCGAAATGGTTTACAGCTTGCCCTGCATCTGGAAGGCGATGACGACGCCGAACAGCGCCGCGCCTTCGATGAGCGCGGCGAAAATCAGCGCTGCCGTCTGAATGCGGCCCGCGGCTTCGGGCTGGCGCGCCATGCCTTCGACAGCCTGACCGCCAATGCGGCCGATGCCGATGCCCGCGCCGATCACAGCGAGTCCGGCACCGAGTCCGGCGCCGACGCCGACGAGACCACGGCCGTTGTCGGCGGCGGCCTGCAGCATTGGGAAGATCGAGTGAACCATGGTGAATCTCCGGATCGAACGTTGAACTGCGTCAGCGCCCGCGGCTTGCGCCGCCGTCCGTCAGCGAGCCCCGGGGCTCAACGGACCTCGCCGGCCACCTGACCGGCTACTTTCCACACGGAGGAGCGACGGCCGTGGGATCTTAGTGGTGACCCTCCCGCATCTGCCCGATGAACACGGACGCAAGCAGCGAGAAGATGAATGCCTGGAGGAACGAAACGAAGAGCTCGAGCATCATGATGCCCACGGCCGCCGCAAGCGGCGCCGCGCCGAGCGCGTAGCTCTTGAACGCGAACACGAGTCCGATGAGCGCGAGCACGACGATGTGCCCCGCCGTCATGTTCGCGAACAATCGAATGGCGAGAGCGAACGGTTTGGTGAACTTGCCCACGATCTCGATGGGCGTCATGAGGACGAACATCGGAACGCGCATGAGGACCGGCAGGTCCTTGTTCCAATAGAAGATCGTGCTCAGGTAGCCCAGCCCGTTCGCGCGGATGCCCGCCGTCTCGACGACGATGAACGTGATGATCGCGAGCGTCGCCGTCACCGAGATGTTGCCGGTGGCGGTGGATCCGAATGGAACGAGGCCGATCAGATTCAGCGTCAGGATGAAGAAGAACAGCGCCAGAATGTAGGGTGCGTAGCCCTCGCCATGCGGTCCGAGGTTCGGAATTGCCACCTCGTTCCGGATGTACAGGACCATGGCCTCGATGCCTGACGCGAAACCCTTCGGGCGTCCGACCTCGTGCGTGTGATTCTGGTGCGCACGGGCGGCGCCGATGAGGATCAATGAGATCAGCACAGCGGCCAGCAGCAAGAACACGAGGTGCTTGGTGGGCGACAGGTCGATCGTCGCTCCGCCGATGTGCACGGGAGTCCAGCGCGGCAGCACGACCTCGTGCACTTCCCAGAAGCGGGGGAAGCCGGGGACGTCGATGCAGTGGGAGTCGCTGATGTGCGGCGTGATGAAGTCGCCGGGGGCGTACTCCTCACATCCTGCCACATGGGGCGCTTCTGCGACCTGCTGCGCGCCCGCAGTGGACCCGGCGATGACGAGCGCAAGAAGGACTGAACCGAGTTTCATACGTTGAGCAGCGGCGGTTCGATCAGTTCGGTCAGAAAGAAGAAAGTCGCAAGGCTCACGAGGGCCGCGCTTTGCGGCATCCCGAATGCCCGGCTCACGAATCCAAAGATGACCAGCGCAACGAGGCAGATAGCCGCCCCGAGTCCCCATCCCGCAATTCCCTTCCCCTGGTCGGAGAGGAGGCGGGCAATCGCAAATGCCACCACCTGCACCACGAGCGCAAACATCGCGCTCCACATCACCGCCACCCGCTCGGCCGGCGATCCATACACAAGGATGAGTACGCCTGCCGCCAATCCGATGGCCACCAAAGACGCCAACCCGTAGAGCGCGACTCCCCGGCCAACTCCTTCCCGCGTCACCGCGCGGCGTCCCGCTGGGCGGCTCGCGCCGCGTCATCAGCCGCCTGCGCCGCCATGAGCGTGCGGTACATGCTATAGAAGCTCAGCCCCGCGCCCAGGAAGACTCCGACGATGAGGAGCCACGGCGCTGTGCCAAGCTTCCGGTCCAACCACTGTCCGATGTAGAGGAACACCAGGATCGACACCGCGAACTGCAGTCCAAGTCCGGCGAAATGACTCGGCGAGATGGCTCCGGTGTCCGCGCGGGACGTCGTTGGCGAGCCCCCGGCGCGGTCCTCTGGGGTCCCTGACATGCGACGCGGAATTTAGCGCTTGTGAAATTTTTCGCAAGCGAACTGGCCTCAAAACCGAATGGCGGCCGAAGATCGCGCCAAACCCCGCAAGTCCAGTCCCGACGCCAACTTTCGAAGTGACGCCTCACGTTGACTATTCGTCCCCATGTTGATAAGTTCGCAGCCCTTCGGATGTGTGAGCGGAAGCGCGCTCCACTCCGAGTCCGCGCCTCTCCCGGTTCGTGTCATGAATTCCCGCCTGCTCATCTCGTTGCTCTGCGCCGGAGCGCTCGCACTCGCGTGCGGTTCGCTCACCAAGCATGAAGGTACGGCCACCACGAGCACGCGACATTCGAGCAAATCGATCACCGCACCGCGCGTCAACAGCACCTTCGCCGTCAACATCGAGCCTCACGCGCTGCACTTCGCGCTCAATCTCACCAACGAGAGCCGCAAGAACGTCGAGCTCGAGTTCCCCAGCGGCCAGCAGTACGACTTCAGCGTGCTCGATTCGCTGGGACACGAAGTCTATCGCTGGGGCGCCGGCCGCATGTTCACGCAGTCAGTGCAGAACCGCAATCTCGACGGCGGCGACACCATGCGCATCGAGGAGCGCGCGCAGACGTCGCTCCCGCGAGGCCGTTATGTCGCCGTCGCCACGCTCCACAGCAAGAACTTTCCGATGAAGGAGAGCTCGGCTTTCGAGCTGCGGTAGCAGTTCACGACGCGGCGCCCGCCGCTCGCGTCAGGCTCACGGTTTCGTGCCCGCATCGCTCGCGTCTTTCCCCGCCACACTCACGGCGACCGTGGACGATCGCGTGGTCACGCTCACGCTTGCGGTCAGCAATCCGTCGAAGGCCCCGACGCGCATCGCGTTCACGACCAGCCAGCGCGCCGCATTCACCATCTCGGATGCCAGAACCGGCGCACTATACTGGAGCTCGGCCGAAGGCATGTCGTTCGCGCAGACGGTTGGCCAGGAGACGATTCCCGCGCGCGGCAGCCTCGAGTACTCGGCCACCTGGCGCGCTCCCGGGCCCGGTGATTACGTGGCTGATGGTGCGCTCGCGAGTGCCTCCCACAGTGCGCGTGCGATGACCACGGTGACGGTGCGCTGATCGTCGGTGCGCCGGGCTCGGCCAGTGCGGCGTGCACGTGTTGTGCATCGTCGTGGACCCCACATCGCCCTGCGTCCACGCGTGACATGGCATCCATCTGGAAAGGCGCCCTTGCATTCGGGCTCGTGAACATTCCCGTCGAGCTGCGTCCGGCAATCCGCAGCGCGGAGAAGCTGTCGTTCCGCCAGCTCGACAAGAAGCACCACAAGCCGATCAAGTACGAGCGCGTGTCCACGGTGGACGGCAAGACGGTGCCCTGGAGCGACATCATCAAGGGCTACGAGATCTCGAAGGGCAAGTTCGTCGCGCTCACGGATGCGGACTTCAAGTCCGTCGCGCCGGAGCTGAGTCGGATGCTCGAGATGACGGACTTCGTTCCGGCGGAGTCGATCGATCCCCGGTACTTCGACACGCCGTATTTCCTCGTGCCGCGCGAGGGCGGCGAAAAGGCGTACGCGTTGCTTCGCGACGCCCTCGCCGAGACCGACAAGGTGGGCATCGGGACCTTTGCCCTGCGGCAGAAGCAGCACCTCGCCGCGGTGAAGCCGATGGGCGATGCCCTCGTGCTCGAGCTGATGCGCTTCGACGACGAGCTGGTGGATCCGACCGAGCTGAAGCTGCCCACCACGGCGGACGCGAAGGTGCGTCCCCAGGAAAAAGAGATGGCGGTGAAGCTCATCGAGAACCTCGCGCAGGAGTTCGACCCGGCGAAGTACCGTGACGAATATCAGGACAAGCTGCGTGAGATCATCAAGGCCAAGGCCGCCGGCAGGAAGGTGGAGGCACCGGCGATCGGTGAGCGGCCGGACACGCAGGTGGTCGATCTGGTGAGTCGATTGCAGGAGAGTCTCGCGGCAGCCGCGAGCGCGAAGCGCAGCGCAAAGAAAACGGCCGCGCGGAAATCGACGCGAAAGCGGAAGACCGCGTAGATCGTCGTGGCTCGCGTCCCCGAGCCGATGCTGGCTTCCCCAACGGGGAGGCTGCCGCCGCTCGACGGGTGGACCATCGAGCCGAAATGGGACGGCATTCGGGTGATCGCCGACGTGTCGCCGGCCGGCGTTCGTCTGTGGAGCCGCAACGGCATCGACAAGGCGCGCGAATTTCCGGAGGTGGTTCGGGCACTCGCAACGCTGTCGACGCGAGCGGGCAGCATGACGCTCGACGGAGAGCTCGTCGCCATCGATCGGGCCGGAGCGCCTCTCCGATTTCAGGCGCTTCAGAATCGCCATGTCGGTGCGTCGGGTGGCGCGCGCGGCGTCCGAACCGCATTCGTTGCGTTCGACATCCTGGC
The DNA here is from genome assembly GCA_002215645.1 of Gemmatimonadetes bacterium 2013_60CM_65_52. Classification (GTDB taxonomy): domain Bacteria; phylum Gemmatimonadota; class Gemmatimonadetes; order Gemmatimonadales; family Gemmatimonadaceae; genus AG11. Next base: position 432,372 of record NGFI01000002.1, read on the forward strand.
GCTCGGCGACGTGGACCTGCGTCGACAGCCATGGACGGAGCGTCGAAAGAGGCTCGAGCGTTTGCTCCGACGGTCGGCGCGCGCGCTCGTGCGGCTGAGTTCCTCGGCGCGCTGCGGAACCGCGGCCGCGGGGCGCATGCTCGCGGCGGCGACTCGCGACGGATGGGAGGGTTTGATTCTCAAGCACACCGCCGCGCCGTATCTCTCGGGGCGGCGATCTCCCTTGTGGCGAAAGCTCAAGCTCGAGCACGAGCAGGAGTTCGTCATCGGCGGATACACGCTGCCAACGGTGGGCGCGGCGCGGGACCACTTTGGAGCGCTGCTCGTCGGCTACTATGACGATGAGGGTGCGCTGCACTATGCGGGCAAGGTCGGCACCGGCTATACGCATGCGACCCTCGCTACGCTCGGACCGCGGCTCGCCGCACTGGGGCGCCAGTCGTCACCGTTCGCGGACGCGCCACCCAAACGCGAGACGATGGTGTGGGTCAAGCCAACGTTGGTGGCGCAGATCCGATACAACGAGATGACCGAAGGCGGCCTGCTCCGCCAGCCGGCGTTTCTCGGCCTGCGCGACGACAAGCGGGCACGCGACGTTCGCCTCGAAGCCGACGCCACGCAGCATCAAGTGCTGGACCTTCTGGCCCGCTGCGCGCTCTGATAACCTTCGTGCTGGACGCGGTGCCACATCTCAGATCCTCTTCCCGGCTTTCGTGACGAGCACTCTCAACATCAGCGCTTCTCGCGACGACGCGCGCGACGTCGAGCTGCTTCATGGCCTCGCGCGTGCGCGCGCCGCGCTCAACGAACAGATTGCCCGCCGCATCGTTGGCCAGCAAACGGTGGTGGACAACCTGGTCGCCGCAATCCTCGCCGGTGGGCACGCGCTGCTCGTCGGTGTCCCCGGATTGGCGAAAACACTTCTCGTCCAGACAGTGGCGGAAGCGCTCGATCTCCAGTTTTCGCGCGTGCAGTTCACGCCCGACCTGATGCCGAGCGACATCACGGGCACCGAGCTGTTGGAGGAGGATCACGCGACGGGCCGTCGGGTGTTCAAGTTCGTGCGCGGTCCGGTGTTCGCGAACATCGTTCTCGCCGACGAGATCAACCGCGCCCCGCCGAAGACACAGGCCGCGCTGCTTCAGGCCATGCAGGAGCATGCGGTGACGGCCGCCGGCGCGACCCACCGGCTGTCCGAGCCGTTCTTCGTTCTGGCGACGCAAAATCCCATCGAGCAGGAGGGCACGTATCCGCTGCCCGAAGCGCAGCTCGACCGCTTCATGCTGCAGCTCACCGTCGGCTATCCCAGCCGCGAGGAGGAGGAGCGCATCGTCCACGAGACGACGAGCGATCGCGCAGTGGAGGTCCGTCCGGTGCTCACGGGCGCGCAGCTCCTGGAATTGCTGCATCTCGTACGGCGGCTGCCCGCGGCACCGAGCGTCGTGAGTCACGCCGTGAGCCTCGCGCGTCGGACGCGTCCCGATTCACCGGAAGCACCGCCGGCGGTGCGCAAGTACGTGAGCTGGGGCGCAGGGCCACGCGCGTCGCAATACCTGATTCTTGGCGCGAAGGCGCGGGCGGCTATGGACGGCCGCGGGATGCCCGACATGGAGGATGTCGACGCGATGGCCACGCCGGTGCTCACGCACCGCCTGGTGCTGAACTTTCAGGCGGAGGCGGAGGGAATCACGGCGCAATCGATCATCGCCGGACTGACCGCGTAGGTTCCCCGCGGAACGGGCATCGTCAGCGGAATTGCCTGGTAAACATGGCGTAAGCGGGCGGGGGCTTGCGATGACGATCAAGTGACGCCACGATTGCAGTGTTTACGCACCGGCGCCGACGCCGTCCCCACGCGGTCTTCCGTGCCTCACGTTCATGGCCACAACTGAGCTCCGCCTTCTCGGCGAGAGCGTCATCGTCACGCCGAAAGCGCGCATAACGTCCAGCGCGCCGCACCTGTTCGGGCTCATGCTGTTATTGACGCTCGAGCCCCCCGGGAGCCTCAGTCGGCGGCAGATTCAGGCGTTGTTGTTCAGGTCCCCGGACGGGCGTTCGGCGTCCCACAACCTGCGGCAATTATTGTATCGCATTCGGCGAGCGGGGCTCACCATCGACGAGCGTGGCGGTGTGCTCACACTCCAAGGCGCGCACACCGTGACGCCGATTCAGCTCCTTCGCGCACGCTCGCCCGAACAGCGAAGCGGACTGACGCCGGGCGCACTCGTTCCCCTTCCCGGATGGGCGCCGAAGCTACCTCCAGCATTCGTCGACTGGCTTGACGAGCGGCGCAGCGCGATACGGCGTCAGGTGATCGAGTGTCTTACGGGCGATATCACCCGTGCCAAGGCTGGCTCCGACTGGCAGCTCGTGAATCGCCTCGCGGGGCTGCTCCTCGAGTTGGAGCCGGATCACGTCGCGTCGAGCTATTCACGCGCAGAGGCGCTTTCGATGCTCCGTCGGCAGCAGGAGGCGCTCGACGTCGTCGATCGGGCGCTCCGCAACGCCGCTATTCCACACGTCCGCGACGAGCTCCAGAAGTTTCGCGGGCGAATCGAGCGCCAGCCGGTATCGCGCGTTCAGCCCCGCCTGCACGGGCGGCAGGATTGCATGGCCTTTCTCTGGGACCAATGGGAGCAGTGTCGTGCGAGCGCACGCCTCGTCGTCCTTCTTGGCGCGCCCGGGATGGGGAAGACCCGGGTTGCCGACGAGCTCTCGGCCGCGGCTCGTCTGCGTGGCGTGACCGTGATTCAGCATCGGTGCGAGGGGAGCGCACGCGCGTATCCCTTGTCGCTCTTCGCACAGGTCCTCCCCGAGTTGCGCGCCAAGCGCGGCAGTCTCGGCGCGGCGCCCGCGCATGTCGCCGTGCTCGAGCGTTTGCGTCCCTCGAACGCGACATCCGCCTACGAGATTCCGCGCGGCGAGTCCCTTCAGGCGCTGCGGACCGAGATCCAGGATGCGTTGATCGACGTGATCGAGGCCGTGAGCGCGGAGGCACCGCTCCTGCTCATCGTAGACGACGCGCATCTGCTCGACCGCAGCTCCGCCGCAATTCTCCGTGCACTCAGTACCGCGAGGAACTCCGCGCATCTGATGGTTCTGGCCTGCTGCCGTCCCACGGCCGAGGCTCAGCAGCTTCTCGCGCCGAGTGAGCGGTCGGCATCTTTTCCGCTTGCGCCGCTCGAGGCGTCGGACAGCCGCGCGTTGCTGGCGGAGCTGACCGGGCATCTGCATTGGAGCAATGAGCATTTCGAGACGTGCCTGCGGGAAGCGGAGGGCATTCCGTTCTATCTGAATGCGATCTCGCGCGTGGAGCCTGCTGCGCGGGAGGCGGGATCGCACGGGTTCGACGTGCAGTCCCTCGGCGCCAGCTCCTACTTCTCATTGGATGCGGCGGCACGGCTGGTCCTAGAGAGCTGTCTGCTACTGGGCAGCCTGGCGACGCTGGAGCGTTTGCGCTCGATCACGGAGCTCGATGAGATCGGGTTGATCGGGGCGGTCCGGACACTGGAGGAGCGCGGCGTGGTGAGCCTGGTGGACGATCAACTTCGCGGCCCTCACGCGCTGTTGGAGGCGGTGATCCTCGGGCTCATTCCTCCGGGTGTGCTGCGGCTCCTGCGATTGCGTGTGGCGAGCAAACTGGCGGCGGAGTGCGAGGCACAGGGGTACTCGATGCCGTTGGCGTTGGCGGCGGCGGAGAACTGGCTGGCGGCGGGAGATGAGGCAGCCGCCGTCCACGTTCTTCTCAAATGCGCGACTCACATCGCTGCATTGGCCGAACCGGCAGAGGCAGTAACACTCCTGACGAAGGTGCCCACAACGGCTCTCAAACCGCGCAATCAGGCCGCGCTCCTCGACCATCAAGCTCGTTATGCGGCCGCCGCGAATATGCAGCAGGCGGTGCCATTGCTGCTTCGCCGCCGCCTCCAGCTTGCCAAGGACCTCCGTCAACCTCCTGCGGACATTGCCGCGCTCGAACTTCGTCTGGTAACAGCAGACACTTTTGTCGGTGTTGACACCTCCAATGCGCTCACGTCCCTACGCACTATCGTGAGCGATCCTGGGAGCGGAGAACATCATCGGCTCGAAGCCATCACCCAGATGCTGATCATCGCCGACGCCGACTACGATGTCGAGAGCGCTCACTCGTTGTACCTTCTTGTTGAGCGCTCCTCACCAACTGCACTTGCATCGTTGGCGGGGCAGCAGGCGCAACTCGTCTTTCAGACGGCCTTTGGCGATCAACGGCGCGCTCTCCAATTGGCAACGGAGATCACCGAACGGATTCCCTCAGCGACGGACGACGCCGCCTGCCGTCGAGTGCGCCGGCATACAGCGTATGCGTTAAGCAGATTGCTGGAGCTCGACAGAGCGTCGTCATTGTTACTGGCGGACTACCACTTCGTCTCGACGCGCGGCCTTAAGTTCGAGTCCCTTTTCATCGCGTCGCTGCTCAGCGACATAGCGCTTTCTCGTGGGGAGCTCGGCGACGCTGAGAGATGGTTTGATGTGATGAAGAGCATGACGACTCAGGGCAATTCCACGACCACAGTCCCGGTTACCGGCTACTACCATGCTGGCGCTCTTCTCGCGATGCTGGCAGGTCGGTATCAGGAGGCTGAGAGTCTCATCGAAGTGCCCGAGAATGAGGACGCGCGAATGCGCTGCGCTCGTTACGTAGCTTCGCGACTTGCGCTACGCCTTCGTCTAAATGTTCTACGTGGTGATCATATCGATACTGAGCTCGTAGCTTCCCTGCGCGAGCTATATGACCGCGGGCGAGTTCTGGGCGGTCAGGATTCAATCGTTGAGGCACTTTGGTGCGCCCTTCTACTCCGTGAGGGCCCTCAACGCGCCTCCGAGTTTCTAAGCGAATACCTCCGACACCACCGGCGAGAGCGAGGCTCACCTGAGTGGCTGCTTCGACACCGCACTTCTGCCGATGATGCGTGGCAGGACGTGATGCTTGAGAGTCCGATTGGAGGCTAGTTCTCGCCTGTCGACGAGAACGACGTGACTATCTGCGTCCGCCGGTTGCCATAAGCCGCAGGATACTGGTCCGCGGGGTAACTCTGTCCGTCGGCGGGAACAGCCACGCCCAGAAATCGCTCTCAAGAAGCTGATCAGTGATCTCCGGATCGAACTGTCGGCCCCGGCATCGACGCAGTTCCGAACGCACGACCTCTTCGCCGAGCGGGCCTCGATAGGGCCGTTCGGTTGTCATCGCATCGAACGTGTCAGCAAACATGATGATGCGGGACGCCAAAGGAATCTCTGTTTCCTTCAGTCCCTCAGGATACCCCGTGCCATCCCAGTTCTCGTGATGATGTCGAACTGCTGGGACGAGCTCGCGCAACTTTGTCATCGTGGCGATCAAGTTGGCACCATCTTGCGGGTGCTCCTTGATTACTGCCCACTCCTCGGCGGTCAGGCGCTCCTCCTTCGCAAGGATTGGAGCGTACTTGTCGTAGATTTTCCCAACATCGTGTAGGAGTGCAGCGGTACCAACCTTCTCTACTTCGGCTCCTGATAGGCCAATGAGCTTCGCAATCTTTATAGCATATTCCTTTACGCGTCGAGAGTGGCCAGACGTGTAGGGATCACGCGCTTCGATGGACTTAACCATCAACTCGAGTAGCTCACGATTCGTCTGTGCAAGCTCGAGGTTGGTCGTGTTCATCTGACGCAAACCAAGAATCGGCAGCCACAGTAGAGAAGCCAGCATGGGCCCGTAATTGGCATAAACCCAAGCGAACGCGAACACGAGCGGCAGGGCCAGAATGTCGAGACCCACCGTGGAAAGGTTGTTTTCGCGCCAAACCTGCCACGTTCTTACATTTGTTGCAAGCGCGATTACATGACTTACCAACAGCGTGTTCAACGTGAACACAATCCCGTAAGCAACAATTAGCGGAATACCAATCTTCAGTGTGGCGTCTGCCGCAGACGTATGAGTCAACGCGAGCAACGTAACTCCGCCGAGCTGTCGATAGACCGCGATCGCGATAGCGTAGGTAACGATGAGCTGCGCTGTATTGAACGCGAACTTGATGACGCCGCGCCGCTTGGCAATTTCCGCGATGGCGTTGGCTAATCCAATCGCAGCAAGGGCCGCGAAATTTGGCACGAGCAAGACCGCGGTCATGTACGGGATAAACGAAATCGATCCCGTGGCACCCCGCGGAAGCAAGAAGACCATCAACTCCGCAGTTAATGCGAGAGCTGCGAGTACTCCAACAGTGCCGACGCTGTAGTCGCTCGGAGGAGGAGCAACCCCCCATAACATCACCGATGCAACAGCGGCGAGGACACAGATTAGCTGAATGAAAGACTTAATGCTCATCGCGTTAGGTTGATGCGACCGCCCTCTTGCCAACTACTCGTTCGTCATGCCCAAAGGTTCGTGCCGCTAAAGCAGAACGAGAATAGTGCACCAAGGAAACCAGTCATTTCGCGTCACCTCCACATCTTGAAGGTCGTGGTTGCCCACGCCAGCCCAAAAGTGTTGGCTCCGCTCAGTTCTCTAGTTCCGCTTCGCTAAGGGTTCGCTCCAGCAAAAGGGTCGGCCTGCATCACACAAGTAAATTCCTAATCCACCCACCTATTCGTCGCATCGAGCACTGCCAGCACGCTGGCCGTCTCGACGCTGTCCCGCACCAACGCACTCCCCGTCAACAGAATCGCCTCACGCCCCACACGCGTCGTCAACGCGATGAACACGAACTCGCGCTCGAACGCATCGATCATCCGCGCACCCTCGAACGCCAGGGTCCGGCTGTCCACATCCGTCTGCACCACCGCGTTCACCGCGGCGCGCGCGGCCGTCTCGATCCGCAGCCGCTCACTGCCCTCGCCGGACGCCTCACCGACGAACACGTCCTCCCCACGCCGGATCGTCACGCGACAGCTCGTACCGCTCACGCGCGAGCGCCGCACCTCGACGTCCTCGAAGTAGACCGTCCGCTTCGACGACCGCCGCGGCGGCTCCTCCGCCGTCCCAACCCCGGCACCAGGCGTGAGCCGGCCCGCACGCAGCGCATCCGCCGCCGGGCCCTCGCTCGTGGCAACCGAAATCTTCTTGTGGCTCACTCGCATACCGAGTTGCGCCAACAACGCGCTTTCGACGTTTCGCACGGTCTGCTTCGGCGACACCGCAGTCGTCGTCAGCACGTGCACCTCGGACACCTCGCCGTCATCCCCAGCGATGATCCGCACGTTGATCACGCCCGGCAACGTGCCGAGCAGCTCCTCCGCCCGCGCAATCGGCAACAGGCTCCCAGCGATGGGAGAAGGCTCCTCCACGGCACGCGACGAGCCGGAGGCGGGGGCGCTAGCGTTCTTCGCCGACACCGTCAACAAGGGATTTTTAGGGGACGTGGGACGGTTGGGTGCTACCTGGTTCAGCACGCGCCAGGAGGAAGGAGCCCGGCGCTACGGCGTGCCTGCCTCGGCACGCACCGCTCTGTTCGACGCTGAGAAAATTCTAATCCACTCTATGACTAGTCAAGCGAATACTCGATTTCCGGCAACCGGTATTCCTTGATCTTTCGATACAATGTGCGCTCGCCGATTCCCAGCAGGTCCGCAGCGCGCCGCCGATTGCCACGCGTCTCCTTCAGCGCGGCTTCGATCACGGCACGCTCGACCTCGGACATCTTTGTGCCCGGGGCCACTGTTACGACGTTCGGCGGGGGGCTTTCGTCACGCGCGCCGATTCCGGGCACGGATCCGGGCCCCAACACCCCGCCGCCAGGCGCCACGACTTCGCCGATGAATGCGCCTCGGCCGGGCCCCAGCACGCCCAGCCCCGCCGATCCGTGACCGTCGTCCATTCGCCGCCGCAGCTCCTCGACCTGGAGCTTCAGCTCGAGCAGACTGCGCAGGATGAACTCGAGCTCACGCCCGTCCGTCCTGGCGGCTCCCTGCACCAGCGACGGCACCGGCACGGGCAGAAAACGCGCGCTCCCTCCCTCGCGAATGGTGCGCGGCAGGTCCTCGGGGCCGATCTCCCGGCCGTGTGACAGGACGACCATGCTCTCCACGAGGTTGCGCAGCTCGCGGACGTTGCCGGGCCAGGGATACGCGACGAGCAGCTCCATGGCCTCCGCCGAGATCCCGCGGAACGGGCGGTCGTGCTGCTTCGTGAAGTCCCTGATGAACCGGCGAACGAGAATCGGGATGTCGGCCGGCCGCGCGCGCAGCGGCGGGAGATAGATGCTGAGAACGTTGAGGCGATAGTACAGGTCCGCGCGGAACTCCCCTTCCTCCACGCGCTCGCGCAACGGCCGGTTCGTCGCGGCAATCACGCGCACTTTGACCGGAATGCTCTGCGTCCCGCCGACGCGCGTGACTTCGCGCTCCTCGAGTACCCGCAACAGCTTGACCTGCGTCGAGCGCGGAATCTCGCCGATCTCGTCGAGAAACAGAGTCCCGCCATCGGCGAGCTCGAACCGTCCGAGACGCCGTTCGTTCGCGCCCGTGAAGGCGCCCTTTTCATGCCCGAACAGCTCACTCTCGAGCAAAGTCTCCGGCAGCGCTCCGACGTTCACTGCGATGAAGGGCTTGTTGCGGCGCGGACCGAGAAGGGCCAGCGCGCGCGCGACGAGCTCCTTGCCGCTGCCACTCTCGCCCTCCACGAGCACCGTGCTGCTCACGGGCGCCATCTGCTCGACCTTCACCATCACTTCGCGCAACGCCTCGCTCTCGCCAATCAGACCGGTCGCCTCCTGCAGCTCGCGGCGGTCCACGATGCGACGCACGCCGAGGGCGACGTCGTCGACGTTGATGGGTTTCACGAACAGCTCGACGTACCCGAGTGCGCGAAGCCGCTCGCGATGCTCCGCATCGTCACCGTTCATGAGTCCGACGACGGGCGTTCCCTCCCACAGCAGCTCGCGAATGAGGCCGACGTTCGAGGCATCTGCCAGATCGCCACTGATGACGATGAGCCCGGGCTTCGCGCGCCGGATCTCCGCGCGCACGTCGTCCAGCGGACTCACGAGCGCGGTCGTGACTCCGTCAGCCTCGAGCCGCGCGTTGAGACGGACCGCCGGCTCGACGTCGTGCAGCGTGATCAGGATGGTCATTTGTGATCGACCGGCTCGCCGCGGAGGATCTGCACGGCGTGCTCGATGATGGGCTCGAGGGCGGCAAGCGACTCTTTCACGCCATTCGTGCTCCCCGGGAGGTTGACGATGAGCGTGAATGCGCGCACGCCCGCTATGCCGCGGCCCAGCGCGGCGCGCGGAAAGTATTGTCCCGTGACCCACCTGATCCGCTCGGCGATGCCGGGCGCGTCACGCTCGAGGACTGACCGGGTGGCCTCCGGCGTCACGTCTCGCGAGGCGAGTCCGGTCCCGCCGGTGGTGATCACAAGGTCGGCCTTGTCGTAGTCGCACCAGTCGATGAGGTGCCGCACGATTGCCAGGGTCTCGTCGGGCACGATGGCGCGGGCGACCAGGCGGTCGCCGGCCCAGGCCGCGGCAGCGTCTCCACTGCTGTCGGGTCGCTCGCCGCGACTTCCGGCGTCGGAGATCGTGAGCACCGCGATTCGCACGTGCTGTCCTAGAGGTGAGAGGCGTTCTTGTAGAACGGGGGCCTGGTAACGGTGGCGGGGAAGCGCTTGCCGCGAATCTCGATCTCGAAAGCGGTGCCTTCCTTCGCACCCGCCATGGGCAGGTACGCGGTGCCGATGGCGATGCCGAGCGAAGGACTCATCGCCCCGCTGCACACGATGCCGCTCGGCTGTCCCTCGTAGTAGATGGGATAGCCGTGCCGGGGGATCTGTCGATCCGTCATGGTGAATCCCACCAGGCGCTTCTTCAGGCCCTCCGCCTTCTGGCGCTTGAGCGCATCGCTTCCCACGAAGTCGCCCTTGGGCAGTTTCACGAGCCACGCGAGATTGGCCTCGAGCGGAGTGACGGTGTCGTCGATGTCATTTCCGTACAGCGCCATTCCCATCTCCAGACGCAGCGTGTCGCGCGCACCGAGGCCCGCCGGCACCACTTGGCCGGTCGCCATGAGTGCCTCCCAGATGGGGACGGCGGACTCGTTGTCGATGTACAGCTCGAAGCCGTCTTCGCCTGTATATCCGGTCCGCGAGATAATCGCGCGACGACCCGCCACCTCGCCCTCGGCGAAGTGGTAGTACTTGATGGCGGAGAGATCGGTGGCGGTGAGCGTCTGGAGGATGGGCGCGGTGGCGGGGCCCTGCACTGCCAGCAGCGTCATGTCATCGGTGGCGTCGTGCACGTCGACGCCGAACCGGCTGGCATGCCTGGCGATGTGTGCGTAGTCCTTCGGCGCGTTGCTCGCGTTGACCACCATCATCACGCGATGCTCGAATCGATAGACGAGACAATCGTCCTCGATGGTGCCGCGGTCGTTGAGAATGGTCGAGTAGTGCGCCTGTCCCGCCGCGAGTGCGGCGACGTCGTTCGTCGTGACGTAGTTGACGAAGTCCACGGCGCGCTCGCCGTTGATCCAGAACTCGCCCATGTGCGAGACGTCGAAGACACCGCACGACTCCCGCACGGCCCGGTGCTCCGCCGTGATGCCGCCGGGGTATTGCACGGGCATCTCGTAGCCGGCGAACGGCACCAGCTTGGCGCCAAGGGCGACGTGAACGTCCCGGAGGGGAGTACGCTTGAGGGTCGTCTGCTCGGCCATCTCGAAGAACGGGGTTGAGGGAGGAAAGAAGATAATGGCACAACTGCGTGCCAGTACGGCAGTCCCCACCCCGAGACTCTACGAGATGCGGAAACCGCGTGTTTCCAGGTACTTACGGTTGATTTCCGCCGATTCGCGCGCAGTCCGCCCCGGCTCCGTCTCATCCAGCTCGACGACGCCCCATCCATTGAAGCCGATCTGGTTCAGCGCCGAGAAGACCGCGTCGAAGTTCACACGTCCGCGGCCGAGCTCGACGAAGCGGTATCCATCGTGACTGGCGGACGGCTCGACGTCCTTGAGATGCAGGAACGCGATGCGGTCGCGGTAGGTTCTGATCGCTTCCGCGGGGTTGCCGCCGCCCTGCTGGTAGTGTGCGGTGTCGAGGAGAAGCTTTACGTCTTGCGGATCGGTGTCCGCGAGAATCCGCGCCATGTCCTCCGGCCGTTGGCTCAGCGTTCCCATGTGATGGTGATACGCCAGCGGCACACCGATAGCGGCAGTGCGCGCGCCCAGCGTGGTGAGGAGCTTGCTGAGTCGGGTGAAGTCGTCGGGCGTGGGCGCGCGCCCGGCGGGCGGTGCGTCGGTGACCTGGAGGAACAGTCCCCCGGTGTCGCGCACGAAGCGGGCGCGCGCCACATGCTCCTCGAGCATCTGTGCTTCGCGCTCGCCGTCGAGCGTGATCGCGCCACTCGACAGCGCGACAAACGTCAGCTTCTTCTGCGAGAGCAGATCACGAAACACCGAGGGCTGCCGCCAGAAATGCTGCCAGGTGTTGCTCCGCACTTGAATGCCCGGATATCCGACGTCGGATATCTCGTTGATGGCGAGGAGATCGTTGTTTCCCCAGGTGATGGCGGAGTAGCCGACGCGCAGCGTCGCGGTGCTCGGAGCGACGATTGGACGTGCGCACGCGGCGGCCATGCCGCCGATGGTGGCGAGAATGAAGTCGCGACGGCTGACGGTCATGAAATCACACCACGGTTGAACGATGACGACACGCCCCGTAAGATCGAGGCACGTGAAATGTGGGACGTAGAAGTGGACGAGACCATGGGCCACCAGCGGGAGACGAACACATGACGACGAGACGCGACTTCATCAAGCAGACGAGTGCGGCGGGTCTCGGAGCCGCCGCGATGAGCCGGCTGCCGATCGGCATACCGCGATTCGCCGGATCGCCGAACGAGAAGGTCGTCGTCGCGGTGATCGGGTTGAACGGACGTGGGATGGTGCACGTGCAGAACTTCAGCCAGCTCGCGAACTCCGAGGTCGCGTATCTCTGCGATGTGGATTCCGCCGTGCTCGCAAAGGCGGCGAGCTCGCCCGCGTTGGGCGGACGGACGCCGAGGCTGATCGGTGATTTTCGCCGCGCGCTCGACGACAAGGATGTCGACGTCATTTCGATTGCCGCGCCGGATCACTGGCATGCGCCGATGGCGATTCTCGCGTTGAAGGCGGGAAAGCACGTGTACGTCGAGAAGCCGTGCGGACACAATCCACACGAGGGCGAATTGCTCGTTGCCGCGCAACGGAAGTACGGCAAGCACGTCCAGCAGGGATCGCAGCAGCGTTCGTCGCCGACGACCATCGAGGCGCTCCAGATGATTCGCGAGGGCGCCATCGGAAAACCGTACATGGTGCGGTCGTGGTACGCCAATACGCGATCCGGCATCGGGCATGGCAAGCCCGTGCCGGTGCCGGCGACGCTCGACTACGAGCTCTGGCAAGGACCCGCCGAGCGCACGCCCTACCGCGACAACGTGATTCATTACAACTGGCACTGGTTCCGGCGGTGGGGGACCGGGGAGATCTGCAACAACGGCACGCATGAGATCGACATCGCCCGCCTCGCCCTCGGCGTGGATTTTCCGACGTCCGTGACGTCGTCGGGAGGGCGCTATCACTTCGATGACGACTGGGAGTTTCCCGACACACAGGAAGTGACCTTCGAGTTCGACGGCGGGCGTCGGATCGTGTGGCAGGGTCAGAGCTGCAACGGTTTGCGCTTGTTCGAGCGCGGCCGGGGCAATGCCATCTACGGCACGGATGGCAGCATCGTCCTCGACCGCGACGGCTACGTTCAGTACGACGTGAAGGAGAAGTTGGTGAAGCAGAACATGGAGGCGAAGGGCGGCACGGGTGTCGATCTCACGGGCGACGACGGAGCGACGGCCTCGCACATGCGGAACTTTCTCGGCGCCATTCGTACGGGCGAGACGCTGCGCGCGCCGATCGCCGACGGCGCGAAGAGCGTGCATCTATGCCACCTCGGCAACATCGCGCAGTACACCCGCCGCCAGTTGCGGATCAATCCAGCGACGGGTGCGTTGGTCGAGGATCCAGACGCGAGTAAATACTGGTCGCGGACCTACGCCAAGGGGTGGGCGCCCAGCCTCTAAGGAGCGGTACGCACCGGAGGCAACGGCCGCGACCGATCCTCGTACGGGCGCAGGTTCCACTCGAAGAACGCCCACGTGCGATTCCAGGAATCGATCTGCTCGGGAGAATCGACGCGCTCGAGCGTCTTCGGGTCCACTCGACGGCTGAATGCGTGTCCCACCGATGCTCCCCACGGCGCGGGATTGACGTAGATCTTCGTCTCCGTGAGATCGGGCTTGAGCGCGCGCAGCGTGTACACCATCTGCTGGTCCTCGACGTAATTCACGTCCTCGTCGTTGGTGGCGACGTGAACGAGCATCGGCACCTTGAGGTTCTCGACGTGGAACACAGGCGAGCGCTTGATGTATTCCTCGCGCTTCTCGAACGGCAAGCCGCCGATACCCTCCTCCGGCGCGTAGTCGCGCTGATAGCCCGGGCCCTTGTACGACAGGCGGAATACGAGATTGGTGACCGGCACGATGGCCGCACCGGCCTTGAACGGATGCTCGGAGCGGAAGAGCGTGTGTGACGTGATGAATCCCCCGTGGCTCCATCCCATGATGCCCAGACGGTCCATGTCCACATACGGCAGCGTGGCCAGATAGTCCACGGCGGAGACGGCGTCATCCACTTCCTTTCCGCCGTAATCGATGGCGGCGTAGTGTTCCTCGCCGTAGCCGGTGCTGCCGCGATAGTCGGGCGTGATGATGACGTAGCCCCGCTGCACCGCTTCGCGCACGAAGGGAAACATGGCCGTGCCCCAATCGCCATGAACGCCGCCGTGGACCCACACCATCGCCGCGTGTCCCTTGGTGCCCCGCTTCGCGAGCGGCGCGAAGAGATAGGCGGGCACCGTTCGTCCATCGACGCGGCTCCGGTACGTGACCTTCCGGAACTCCATCACACCCGCGCTGCGCGCCGCGTAGATGCTATCGGTCGCCTTCTTTGCGACGAGATCTCTCGCGGCGTTTCGCTTCGGCAGGTCCTGAGGACGGTTGCTGACGTACAGGGCTCGCGCGCGCGCCGAATCCATTACCACCGGCGTCACAGGTTCGCGAGCAACCGGTTCCTGCGCCCCGACAGTGGCGCCGCACAGCCCGGCGGCAGTGACCTGAGCTACGATGGCGAGGGTACGTCGCATGCGGGGAGTCTCGAGGTGAAGGTGGCGGAGAATATATCCATCCTCCTCCACGCCGCACCCCGATTACTTCCGCGCCGCCAAAAGGAGCGTCAGCGGAGGCGACGCAGCAGAGCCACCGACTGGTTCCGGCGCAGCATGCCGTAAGGATCGCGACAGATCGGGCAGGGCATCATCTTTGGCGTAGCGCCAAGCTCCACGGTGACGGGGCCGCGAACGACGGTCTTGCCCTGTGTCGTGTCGTTCACCGTGACGCGAATCGTGACCGTGTTCCCGTCGCGCTGGCCGTCGAACTGCGCCGGCATCATCGGTCCGACCGCGATCGGATATGCGCGGAGCAAGTACTGCCCCGTCACGGAGAATCGGCCGTTGGCGTCCGGCGTCACCGGGCCATGGATGTCGCCATAAGTGCAGGCGATGTGGAGATGCATCGCCGTGTCGCCCACGATGAGCGCGCCGCTGTCGCCGCCCCACGTGCCGACCGCGATGGGGCCCTCCCCGGGCGTGATGCCGGCCGTCGTGGCCGCGCACGCAATGGTGACGACAGCCGTCGCGACGGCCGCGAGCACGCGAATCTGAGGAAGTGTCGTCATCATCAAGCCGAACCCCGGCAGCCGTGCTCGGGTCACCGGCGTCAGGCGGACGCAGCCGTCCGGCGGCGCATCAGCGCGAAGGTTGTCGTGTTGTCCTGTCGGTCCTCGAGGCCTGAGGCGAGCTGAACGAGGCCGTATTGGGCCGCCGCCCACGGCGCCGCGATCGCCGCGACCGTCGGATCTCGGCGGATGGCCACGAGCCGAGCCGCTCCCGCGGTATCGTGCGCTTCGACCACCTGGATGCGGGGATGCGCCGCAAAGAAGCGCGTGCACTGGCGCAGGGCCATCGGGTGGCTCAGCACTTCACGTATGTCGTCCACGGTCGCGCCGCCGATCCCAAGCAACGCGAGCTGGATGGGCAGTGAGACTTCGCGCACGCGCTCGAGCGACGAGAACTTCCCAATGGCATCCAGCGCGGCGTGCACGGGACCGGCAATCAGGTTGTCGACCGGGATCGCCGCGAAATCGGCATGTCCATCCACCACGAGTCGCGCTGCTCGTTCGAAGGTGTCGCACGGCAGGAGGTCGAGCGCGCCTTCCACGAGCTGCATGGCGGCGCGCTCGCTGAACGCACCCGACTCTCCCTGAAATGCAACGATGGGACGCACGCGCGGGGTCGTCAGCTCACAACCTCGCCACGACCTCTGCAACCTCGTTCGCATGGCCGACGGGTTTCACCTTCTCGAAGACGTGTGCGACGCGGCCGTCGCGGCCGATGACGAAGGTCGTCCGATTCACACCCATGTATTTCCTTCCGTAGAGCGACTTCTCGCCCCAGACGCCGTACAGCTCGCACACGGCGTGGTCGGTGTCGGCGATGAGCGGAAACTCGTATCCGTGCTTCGTCTTGAACCTCTGATGCTTGGCGACGGAGTCCGGGCTGACTCCGATGACCTTCGCGCCGAGTCCCTCGAACCGAGGGAGGGCATCCTGGAAACCGGATGCCTCGATGGTTCAGCCAGGGGTGTCGTCCTTCGAATAGAAGAACAAGACCACCAGCTTTCCCTTGAAGTCTGCGAGAGACACACGACCGCCGGTGTCATCCAGCGCCGTGAATCCGGGCGCCTTGTCTCCAGCTTTCATGCTAGGCATTTGGGCTTTCCAATGGCTGGTATGTGCGCAGAATACCTTGCACGGAGGATAGTTGGCATGAACCATGGATGGCACTGTCCCGACTCGAGGCAGAAGGACACATGCGGATCACACCCGGACTGCTCTTGGGTGCACTGGCACTCTGTTCAACCAACGCATCATGCCAGGACATCAAACCGGGTACGAGCGTGCGCCTCCGTACGCAGCCTGATTCAGGCTTGATAGTTGGAGCTCTAGGCGCGGGCGCCGCTGGCATCGTCGGCGCTGTAGCTGGATATCTGATTCGGCCTAGCCTGTGGGTGGAATTTCACCAAGCTGACTTTCCGCGGGACCCTTGAAGATATTTGCCACAGAGCACACAGAGAGCACAGAGATTTTTACGTCGTAACTCTGTGGCCTCTGTGGTTATTCAACGCAGTTGCTGTTTGTTGCAACACGACAACTCTCCCGCTGCCGTTCTTAAACGTCCATAATTGAGACTCCCGCACGTCCAGGGTAGCTCGATAGCCTGAATCGTCAGGTGAGTTTCTCTCCACCCATCAGTACCGCCATGATCGCCTTCTGCACGTGCAGGCGATTCTCCGCCTCGTCCCACACCTTGCTGCGCGGACCGTCGATGACCTCGGCCGCAACCTCCTCGCCGCGATGCGCCGGAAGGCAGTGGAGGAAGATCGCATCACTCGACGCGCGCTGCATGAGTGACTCATCCACCGTGTAACCGGTGAAGTCGCGCTCCCGTTTCGTCTGCTCCTCCTCCTGCCCCATGCTCGCCCACACGTCCGTGTTCACCACGTGCGCACCCGTCACGGCTTCGCGCGGATCGCGCGTCAGCGTGATCTTTGCATGCGCGCGGGCTCGCTCCAACAGATCGGCATTCGGCTCGTAGCCTTCCGGACACGCCAACGCGAGCTCGAAGCCCAGACGAAAGGCCGCGTTGATCCACGAGTTGGCCATGTTGTTGCCATCGCCGATCCACGCAATCTTCCGGCCCTCGATACTGCCGAAGGTTTGCCGGACCGTGAGGAGATCCGCCAGCACCTGGCAGGGATGTACCAGATCCGTGAGCCCGTTGATCACGGGGACGTCCGCGTAACGCGCGAGCTCCTCGACCTCCGCGTGAGCGAAAGTCCGAATCATGATGCCGTCGACATACCGGGAGAGCACGCGCGCCGTATCGGCGATGGGCTCTCCCCTGCCCAACTGCACGTCGCGCGGCGACAGAAACAGTGCGTGACCGCCGAGTTGATAGGTTCCCACCTCGAACGAGACGCGCGTCCGCGTGGACGCCTTCATGAAGATCATCGCCAGCGTCTTGCCGGCGATCGGCTTGCTCGTGTACTCGCCGCGGCGCATACGCTCGGCGAGGTCGAACAGCTTCGTCAGCTCGAGGGTGGAAAAATCCGGTATCGCGAGAAAGTCGCGATGAGGGCGGTCGGTCATCGAGTGCGGGAAAAGGTGCGCGCGCCGGCCGGCGAACGCGTCAGAGAATGTACTTTCGCAGGTCCTCGTCATCCACGATGTGCTTCAGCTTCTCGCGGACCGCCGCCGCATTCACGACGATGCGCTTGTCGCCGCCATCGGGCAGCTCGAACAGCGTCTCCTCGAGCTGCGTCGTCATGACGGTGTGAAGGCGCCGCGCGCCGATGTTCTCCATGCGGGAGTTCACCGTGGCCGCGATACGCGCAATTTCCTCGATGCCGTCCGGCGTAAACTCGAGCGTCGCTCCGTCGGCCTGCACCAGAGCGGCGTACTGCTTGGTGAGCGCGTTCTCCGGCTCCGTCATGATGCGCACGAAATCCGCCTCGGTGAGCGGCTTGAGCTCCACGCGGATCGGAAAGCGGCCCTGCAGCTCGGGAATGAGATCGGACGGCTTGGAGACGTGAAAGGCCCCCGCGGCGACGAAGAGGATGTGATCCGTCTTCACCATGCCGTACTTCGTCTGTACGTTGGAGCCCTCGACGATCGGCAGCAGATCGCGCTGCACGCCTTCGCGCGAAACGTCGGGCCCTCCCATCTGGCTCTTCTCGCCGGCGATCTTGTCGATCTCGTCGAGGAACACGATGCCGAGGGTCTCCACGCGTTCGAGCGCGTCGGCCGTGACGTCCTCCATGTCCACGAGCCGGTCGAACTCCTGCTCCAAGAGAATGCGTCGTGCCTCCGACACCTTCACCGTGCGCTTCTTCTTCCGCTGCGGCATCATTTCGCGCAGCATGTCCGTGAAGTTCTCCATGTTTCCCGGCGCGCCCTGCGAGGCGAACATGTCGAACATCGGCGAGCTGCCGGGCGTCACCTCGATCTCCACTTCACGCTGCTCCAACTGTCCGTCGAGGAGCAGGCCGCGCAGCTTGTCGCGCGTGCGCTTGTAGCGGTCCTGCGTCACTTCGCTCGCGCCCTCCTGCTTCACGTCGCCGGCGGGAGAGACGACAAATACACCGCCGGCATCACCAGCGGATGCGAGCGTGGGCTGCTCATCCGCATTGGGCGGTGCCGTGACAGCGGCGGGTGGCGGAAGGAGCAGATCGAGCAGCCGATCGTCCACCCGCTCGTTGGCCAGGTCTTCGACCTCACCTTCGCGCTCCTGTCGCACCATCTCGATGGCGCTGTCCACGAGATCGCGGATCATTCCTTCGACGTCGCGGCCGACGTATCCGACCTCGGTGAACTTCGAGGCCTCGACCTTGATGAACGGCGCTCCGGCCAACTTCGCGAGGCGGCGCGCAATCTCCGTCTTTCCGACACCCGTCGGTCCGATGAGGATGATGTTGTTCGGCGAGATCTCGTCGCGGATCGATTCCGGCGCGCGCTGTCGGCGCCAGCGGTTGCGCAGCGCGATGGCCACCGCCTTCTTCGCTTCCGCCTGCCCGACGATGTAGCGGTCGAGCTCGGCCACAATCTGACGGGGCGTCAGATCGGCAAGCTTCGCCAGCGCCTGCTGCGTGCGAGGTGACGCCATCTCAGCTCGCCTCGAGGACGGTGATGTTGGTGTTCGTGTAAACGCAGATCTCGCCGGCAATCGTCAGCGCACGGCGCACGATCTCCGCGGGAGGAAGGTCCGTGTTGTTCACGAGAGCGCGCGCCGCGGCCAGCGCGTACGATCCGCCGGATCCGATCGCGAGAATGCCGTCGTCCGGCTCGATGATCTCGCCGGTTCCGGAAATCACGAAGCCGTGATTCGCATCGGCCACGGCAAGGAGTGCCTCCAGGCGCCGCAGGACGCGATCGGACCGCCAGTCCTTGGCGAGCTCCACCGCGGCGCGCGACAGGTTGCCCGGATACCGCTCGAGCTTCTCCTCGAACTTCTCGAACAGCGTGAGCGCATCGGCCGCCGAGCCCGCGAAGCCCGCGAGCATGCGGCCATCCTTCAGCGCGCGCACCTTCTGCGCCTTCGCCTTCATGATGGTCTCGCCGACGGTGACCTGGCCGTCGCCGCCAATGGCGACAGCACCGCCGCGCCGCACCGCGAGAATGGTGGTGGCGCGTATCCGGGGAAGCTCTGACATACGGGGGAATCTATCCCCGTGTACCCGGAATGCCGACCGAGACGCCTCTAGCGCGGTTGCTCCGGCGGCCGCCCCTTGCCCCGCCGCAGCGCACCTCGATTCACGATGCGCTCACGCAGGTAGTGACGATTGCCATAAAGGCCCATCATGAACAGCAGAACGCCGAGAATCATCGCGACCGTGCCATATCGCCAGGTGTCTCGGCCGATCAGCGCAGCGGCCATGCAAAGCACCGCCAGTCCGATGCATCCCTCGGCGCCGGGGCTTCGCTCGGCGCGCTCCTGACGGCGGCGGTCGCTGCGGAACGCCATCTCGTCCGGCAGCCACGCATCGGCGACGATCGCTACGCCAAGGACTGCGACGAGCACGCCAAGGATGAGAGGAATGGTTTCGACGCGGAACACGGTGACTCCTACAGGAGGACGACAGCGTCCCAAGCGAGAATCAGGCCCGCGGATGCGCTTTCTGGTAGACCTGCTTGAGGCGCTCCACGCTGGTGTGCGTGTAGATCTGCGTGGTCGAGACCGACGCGTGGCCGAGCAGCTCCTGCACGGCGCGAAGATCCGCACCGTTGTCGAGCAGATGCGTGGCAAAGGTGTGTCGCAGGGAGTGCGCCGAGAGGCCAGCGTCCTCGTCGATCTGCGCGAGAAAGGCGGAGACGACCTTCTGAATCATCCGCACGCCCATCCGCCTGCCGGTGCGCGCCAGAAAGTACGCCGTTCGCTCGGCATGCGGCCCCGCATTCCGCAGCAGCTCGTCACGCTTCGCCTCATAGTTGCGAAGCGCGAGCACCGCGTGGTCGCCCACCGGCACGATGCGCTCCTTCCGGCCCTTTCCTCGCACTTTCACCTGCTGGCTCACGAGATCGAGGTCGCCGCGACTGAGTCCCTGCAACTCGGAGAGCCGCATGCCGGTGGAGTAGAACAGCTCGAGGATTGCCAGGTTGCGAACACCCGCGAATGCGCCCTCCATTGCGCGCGCCTCCGCAATCTGAAAGAGCAGGTCGATCTGCACGCGGTCGAGATACGCCGGCAAATAGCGGTCGAGCTTCGGCGCGCTGACGGCACTGGCGGGATTGGCTTCCACCAGCTCGTTGCGATGCATCCATCGATAGAAGCCGCGCACGCCGGAGAGCGTCCGCGCGAGCGTGCGCTTGCCCGCGCCCCGATGTGAGAGGTGAGCGAGGAAACCGCGCATCGCGAGGCGATCCACACCTTCCCAGCTCCAGCTCTCCGTGCCGTAGTGCTTCGAGAGAAAGGCGACGAAGTCCGTCAGGTCGCGCTCATAGGCCTTTACAGTGTTCGGAGAGACGTCCCGCTCCTTCGCGAGATGGCGCAGGTACTCGGCGACTTCGCCCGGCCGGGCGTCGTCGGGACGGATCACCCGCGAGCCCCCGCCGGCACCAGCGCATCACGCCACGCGGCCATGTGCTCCAACGCGCGCTCGGCGAGTTTTGCCCGTTTCGTCGCTTTGTCGCGAACGCGTACGCCGAGGTCGTCCACGAGGCCGAAGTTTGCGTTCATGGGCTGGAAGTGCGCCGGGTCCGCCTCGCGGAGATACCGATACAGCGCGCCGAGCATGGTCGTCGGCGGCGGGAGTGCGGGCTCGTCGCCCGCAAGCATGCGCGAGAGGTTGATCGCCGCCACGATGCCGGTGGCCGTGCTCTCCGTGTAGCCCTCGACACCGGTGAGCTGGCCCGCAAACAACGTCAGTGGCTCGTCGCGCGACGCGAGATGTGGCGCCAGCGCGGCCGGCGCGTTGAGGTACGAGTTCCGGTGGATCGAGCCGAACCGCAGGAACTCTGCGCTCTCGAGACCCGGAATCATCCGGAAGACGCGCTGTTGTTCCGGGTAGCGAAGCCGCGTTTGAAAGCCGACGAGATTCCACATGCGACCCGCGCGATCCTCCATGCGAAGTTGCACGATGGCGTGGGCTTCACGCCCGGTGCGTGGATCCCGCAAACCGACCGGCTTCATGGGCCCGAAGCGCAGCGTGTCGCGTCCGCGGCGCGCCATCTCTTCCGCCGGCATGCACCCCTCGAAGTACGGCACGGCATCGAACGCATGCGCGCTCGCCTGGTCGGCCTGCGTGAGCGTGTCGATGAACGCCTCGTACTGCTCGCGCGACATCGGACAGTTCAGATACGCGCCGTCGCGCTCTCCCTCCATCGTCTCCTTGCCGTAGCGCGAGGCGCGGAAGACGACCGAATGATCGATGGACTCGTGCGAGACGATCGGAGCAATGGCGTCGTAGAACGCGAGCGAGTCGATGCCGAGGCGCTCGCGTATCCGCTCGGCGAGCGCGGATGACGTCAGTGGTCCCGTCGCGACAATGCCGGGCGACGGAAGGTCGGTTACCTCATCACGCCGAACGGCGATGCGCGGATGTGCCGACACGCGCTCGTGCACCGCGGCAGAGAACACGTCGCGATCCACTGTGAGTGCACTGCCGCCCGGAACCCTGGCTGCATCCGCGCACTCGAGAATCATCGAGCCGAGGAGGCGCATCTCCGCCTTGAGCAGCCCGTGTGCGTTGGACGTCTCCGTGCTCTTGAACGTATTGGAGCACACCAACTCTCCGAGCCGGTCCGTCTTGTGCGCCTCGGTGCCGACCACGGGGCGCATCTCGTGCAGCACGACGTCGTGTCCGCGCTCCGCGAGCTGCCACGCCGCTTCGCTGCCGGCGAGGCCGCCACCGATGACGCGAATTGTTGGTGCGGCCGGACGCTGCATGACTCCAATCTAGCCACAGGTAAGGCCCCGGCTATTTCGGCCGGACGTCCGCCGTTGCGTTGGCTGGCTCCTCGAACAGCCCGCATTCCCCTCAAGTCGCACCGCCGCGATGCCGCTCCGCACCCTCCGCCAGCTGACAGGGTGCCGGATGTGTGGCGTTTGCGACAGGCCCGCCATAATCTTGGTCCGCCTCCCACAGGTCGTTTCGTCATCCTTCCTCCATCCGCCAGATGATGTCTTTCGTGCGTCGGTCTGTGGTCAATGGATGGCGTGCTCTGCAAGCAGTCTGGCTCGTGATCGGCGTCTGTGTCCTGCTGTTGCTGATCCTTGAAGGGAGCATTCGCCTGGCGATGTCCTTGCGGGCAAAGCCGGTGGGGATTGAAATGCCCGTGTATCTCGCGACGGCATCGTGGTCGCGCGAATACATGCGAGAGTTCAATACGACCCTTCCCGTTCGCTGGGCACCCTACATCTACTGGCGACGCCACCCGTCTTTTCACGGCCGGTACATCACCATCGACCGTCTTGGCCGTCGCGTCACCCCGCAGCCCAAGGGGCCGAATGCGCCCAGCGCACGGGTGTACTTCTTCGGCGGCTCCACGATGTGGGGATGGTTTCAGCGGGACGATCATACCATTGCTGCTGAGGCCGTCCGTCGGCTTCAAACGGTTGCGGGTCCTGGCAAGCGCATCGACGTCGCGAACTTCGGCGAAACCGGCTTTGTGTTCACGCAAGAGCTGATCGAGCTGATGCTCCAGCTTCGAGCGGGCAATCGGCCCGATGTCGTCGTGTTTTACGATGGCATCAACGACATCTCGTCCGTGCTCGAGAATCGCGTGGCGGGGCTCACGCTGAACGAAGGGAAACGCGTCAATGAATTCGAGCTGGGCCGGCTCCTGGACGCCGGAAACGGAACTGTGCTCCGGAAGGACCTTCACGGATTCGCTCGGCTGGCGTGGCTGGGACTCGGACACCTCGCCACGACGGCAGCCGTCAAGTCGCTCGTACATCCGGCGGCGGCGAAACTACTGCCAGCCGACTCCGCCGCTCGCGCGATGATCCGTGCTTACGTGAGCAACGTCCGCATTGTGGAGGCGCTCTCGCAAGCATTCGGGTTTCGCGCGATCTACGTCTGGCAACCCACTCTCTATTCATCGCAGAAACGACTCACCGCGACCGAACGGGATTTGATGAGCACAATTCTGGCCGACCCGGTCGCGGTTCGCCGGCGAGAGGTGCATCTCGCGGCACCGCCGCTTCTGGATTCGGCAATGGCGACGCTTGCGCCTGGGCGGTTTGTAAATGCCTCAGGTCTTTTCGATGGTGACACATCCACGGTTTACGTAGACAAGATCGGCCACAACACCGAAGCGTCCATTCCCGCCATCGTTGATGCATTCTGGCCTGTGCTGGAGGCCGCCGTCGCTCGCCATGAGAAGTGAGAATATCCTCGGCCTCTCTGCTTACTACCACGACAGCGCAGCGTGTCTCCTACGCGACGGCGAGATCGTTGCCGCGGCGCAGGAAGAGCGGTTCTCACGAAAGAAGGGCGACGAGCGCTTCCCTGCGAACGCCGTCGAATACTGCCTGCGAGAAGGCGGCATCTCCATTGCCGACGTCACGCACGTCGGCTTCTACGACAAGCCACTACTCAAGTTCGAGCGCATCCTCGAGACGTACCTTGGCGTAGCACCGAGGGGGTTTCGGTCGTTTCTCATGGCCGGTCCCCTCTGGGTGAAGGAAAAGCTCTTCACCGATCGCGACCTTCGCAAAGCGCTCGGTGGTTACGAGGGGCTGCTGCTGTACGCCGAGCATCACGAGTCGCACGCCGCGAGCGCGTTCTTTCCGTCGCCGTTCGAGGAGGCCGCCATTCTCACCATGGACGGCGTGGGTGAATGGGCGACAGCGGCCACGGGCGTGGGCCGCGGCGCGGATCTGCAGTTGCTGCGCGAGCTCCGCTGGCCCGATTCGCTGGGCCTCCTGTACTCCGCGTTTACATACTACACCGGCTTCAAGGTCAACTCGGGCGAATACAAGGTCATGGGGCTCGCGCCATACGGAGAGCCCAGGTACGTGGAGCTGATTTACAAGTTCCTCATGGACCTTCACGACGATGGCTCGTTCACGCTGAATCAGCAGTACTTCAACTACCTCAGCGGCCTCACCATGACGAGTGAGGCGTTTCACACTCTGTTCGGCGGCCCGCCTCGCGTACCGGAGACGAATCTCACGCAGAAGGAGATGGACCTCGCGCGGTCGGTGCAGGTCGTCACGGAAGAGGTGATGCTGCGAATGGCCCGCTCGGTTCACAAGGAAACCGGATTGGAGAATCTCTGTCTCGCCGGCGGTGTCGCGCTCAACTGCGTAGGCAATGGGCGACTGCTCCGCGAGGGGCCGTTCAAGCGGTTGTGGATCCAGCCAGCTGCGGGCGACGCCGGCGGCGCGCTCGGTGTCGCACAGCTCATCGCGCACCGCTATCTCCAGCGACCGCGCACCGTCGCGCCGGGGAAGGATGCAATGAAAGGCGCATACCTTGGCCCGTCGTTCGCCCCCGAGGCAATCGAATCGTTTCTACGGCGCACGGGCGCTATCTATCGGCGCCTCGACCGGAACGCGATGATGACGGAGCTGGCCGAGCAGCTCGCGAACGAGAAGATCATCGGGTTCTTCAACGGCCGAATGGAATTCGGACCACGCGCGCTGGGGTCGCGGAGCATCATCGGCGATCCGCGCAGCCCGCGCATGCAGGCACAGATGAATCTCAAGATCAAGTTCCGGGAGGGATTTCGTCCCTTCGCACCGAGCGTGCTCGAGGAGCACGCCGCGGAATACTTCGATCTCGACTGTGCGTCGCCGTACATGCTTCTCGTCGCGCCCATCAGGAAGGAGCGGCGGATACCAATGCTCCAGGAGGCACAGAAGCTCTGGGGCATAGACCAGCTCAACATCGTGCGGTCCGATCTGCCGGCCATCACGCACATCGATTATTCGGCGCGCATTCAGACCGTCAGTCGCGAGACGAATTCCGACTACTACGACCTCATCAGCGCGTTTCGCGATCTCACCGGATGCGCCGTGGTGGTGAACACTTCATTCAACGTTCGCGGCGAACCCATCGTGTGCACGCCGGAAGACGCCTACCGATGTTTCATGCGCACGCACATCGATAGTCTCGTCCTTGGACCATTTCTGCTCGAGAAGACAGATCAGGCCGAGTGGAAGGAGGACGCGACATGGCAAAGCGAATTTCAACTCGACTGACCGCCGCCGAAGGGCGGAAGTTCGGCCTCACGGTCGGACTCGCCCTGGTGGGCGTCGGACTCCTGCTGCTCTGGCGGGGCCGCATCACGCGCGCCGAGGTCGTGCTCGGTGTCGGTGGCACGCTCGTTATTGCGGCGCTCCTGGTGCCGACGTGGCTCGGGCCGATCGAGCGCGCGTGGATGGGCCTCGCCCATCTCATCTCGAAGGTGACGACGCCCATCTTCATGGGAATCGTCTACTTCATCGTCATCGCACCTATCGGCTTGGTCCGCAGGCTTGCCGGTGCCTCACCGATTACGCGCCGCGAGCTGTTGGAGACGAGATGGCAACCTCACGCCCGCGCGACCGACCAACGCGCGAGCATGGAACATCAATTCTAGAACTCAGGTGACCCCGTGGCACAACAAGGGCTGTTGAGTGAGCTGTGGGCATTCATGCGGGTGCGGAAGAAGTTCTGGCTTCTTCCGATCCTGGTCGTGTTGCTGGCGTTCGGCGCACTGCTGGTCTTCGCGCAGGGCTCGGCGTTGGCGCCATTCATCTACACGATCTTCTGATCGCGGTCGAGTGCGAGCCGGCCGTCAGACGGCCAGGGCCGGCTCCACAACCTCCGGTAGTGGTGCGACGTCCCACTCGTTACCGCACTTGAGGCATTTCCGGAAATCGCCGCGCGCCTTGGTGGACTTCATCTCCGCGCCGACATAACCGCATTCCGGGCAGGTCTCAGCCACCGGCTTGTTCCACACGACGAAGTCGCAGTCCTCGTTCGAGCACGCGTAGAACGCCGTGCCCCGCTTTTTCGAGCGACGTTCCACGAGCTCGCCGCCATCCTTCGGGCAGAAGACGCCCGTGGGCATGGACCGCGTTCCACGGCACTTGGGGAACGTGCTGCACCCCAGGAATTCCCCGTTGCGCCCTTGCCGCACGACCATCGGCGCTGCGCATAGATGACAGGGTATGTCCGTCATCCTCGGCTTCGCCTTTTCGCCCTTGAGCGGGCGCGTGTACTTGCACGTCTTCGGGTGATGCTCGCAGGCGAGGAACGGCCCGAAGAAGCCGCCGCGGGGCTCCAGTCCACCGCCGCAGTCGGGACACCGCTCGTTGGCAATTCCCGAGAGATCGTGCGCCTCGGCGATGAGGTCGGCGAACTGCACGTTCTTGAGCGACTTGTCGAACGGCTTCCAGAAGTCGCCGAGCACGCGCTGCCAGCCGAGGTCACCATCCTCGACCTTGTCGAGCTCCAGCTCCATCTCGGAGGTGAATCCGACGTTGAAGATGTCGGGGAACTGCTTCACCATCACGCGCTCGACCTGGTCGCCGAGCTCGGTCGGGAAGAAGCGTCGCTGCTCGAGCGTCACGTACCGCCGGTCGGCGAGCACGCTGATGATGCTGGCGTACGTGCTGGGTCGCCCGATGCCAAGCCGCTCCAGCTCCTTCACGAGACTGGCCTCCGAGAAACGCGGCGGCGGCTCGGTGAAATGCTGCGACGGCGTGATGCCGTGGACCGGCACCTGCTGTCCGACCTCGACGACGGGCAGCGCCTGCTCGTCTTCCAGCGCCTTCGAGTCGCCTTCTTCGCGCGTTTCGCGATACAGCGCCAGGAAGCCCTGGAACTTGATGATGCTGCCGGTGCTGCGGAACAGATATGATCGACGTCCGATCTGCGGCTGCTCGGCGGCCAGAATGTCGAAGTCCACCGTCGTGGTGTCGAACACCGCGGGCGCCATCTGCGACGCCATGAAGCGCTGCCACACGAGCTGGTAGAGCTTGAACTGATCCGGCGTCAGATGTCGGCGGATGTCGTCCGGGCGGCGCGTGGGATCCGTGGGACGCACGCTCTCGTGCGCGTCCTGCGTGTTCTTCGCCTTGCCATCGCCGTACAACTGGATGCCCTTCGCCAGGAACTCCTCGCCGAACAGCACGCGCAGATAGTCGCGCGCTTGCGTCGCGGCGCTCTCGGCCACACGCGTCGAGTCCGTACGCATGTAGGTGATGAGACCCACCTGGCCCTCGGCGCCGATGTCCACGCCTTCGTAGAGATCCTGCGCGACGCGCATCGTGCGCTTGGAACCGAACGACAGTTTCTTCGCGGCTTCCTGCTGCAGCGTGGATGTCGTAAATGGCGCCGACGGATTCTTGCGGCGCTCGCGCCGCTTGACCTCGGTGACGCCGAACGTCTTGCGCCCCGCGAGATCGTCGATGATCCGGGATGCCTCGGACTCGTTGTGGATCTCCGCCTTCTTTCCGTCGATCTGGTGCAGCTTTGCCGTGAAGCGTTGCCCTGCCTGCTCCAGGAGCGCCTCGATCGTCCAGTACTCCTGCGGCTTGAACGCCTTGATCTCACGCTCGCGCTCCACGATGAGACGCAGCGCCACCGTCTGCACGCGGCCGGCGGAAATTCCCTTCTTTACGGTCTTCCAGAGCACCGGGCTCGCCTTGTAGCCGACCAGCCGGTCGAGCACGCGCCTCGCCTGTTGGGCCTCGACTTTCTTATCGTCGATGGAGCCCGCCTGCTGGATGGCGCGCTGGACCGCATCCTTCGTGATCTCGTGAAAGAGCACGCGTTTGATGGGAATGACGGCAGCGCCGCGCTTGGGCCGGATCTGCTCCGCCACGTGCCAGGCGATGGCCTCGCCCTCACGGTCGGGGTCGGTGGCAATCAGGACTTCGCGTGAAGTCTTCGCCGCCGACTTGAGATCGGCGATGGTCTTCTCCTTCCCCGGAATAGGCACGAGATCGGGCTTGAAGCCCTTCTCGATGTCGATGCCGAGCTTCTTCTCCGGCAGGTCCATGATGTGGCCGACCGTGGCCTTCACGCGGTAGCCGCGGCCGAGATACTTGCCGATGGTCTTGGCCTTCGCCGGCGACTCGACGATGACGAGCGACGTGGTGCCCGCCGGCTCGTCTGGCAATTCTTCTTCGACGACGGCCGCTTTCTTCGCGGTCTTGCGCGCGCCGCTGGCGGCCGTGCGCGAGCCGCTGGCGGCCTTCCGTGCCGGCGAGGCGCTCTTCTTGGCGGTGGTCTTTTTCGCTGTGGTGGACTTTCTGGCAGCCATTTCTCTAGTGAACAGTCTGTGTAGGCGGCGAGGCGCCGGGGTCGTCGTAGCCGGCCCCTTCCATCATCGCGCGCAAATCGTCGAGTGCAATGCGTCCGTCGAACTGCAGCATGGCGCGCTCGATCACCTGCTCGAGCTCCGCGCCATTGAGCGCTCCCGCACCAGCCAGTGCCAGCAGATGCCCCCATGCCTCGGTGGCAAACCGGGCCCGTTCGTGCGGCCCCAGGACGCGAATCGTCATGACCCCTCATGCCTCCGCCCGGACGGCGCGTCACGCGTCGCCTGAGGGCGGAGGTCGTTCATACCCGTGAACCGGAAAATCGTCGCACGGTGGCGACGGACACGCTCTAAGGTAGTGGGGGAGTCAACCTCACGCGCAAACAGATGGGTAACCATCTGTTTACGACGACGACGCTCAGCTCGCAAGCGCGCCGACGACCTTGTCCACAACTCGTTGTGGATCAAGGCGATCCACGTCCACCGCCCGGTCAGCCTTTTCGTAGGCGGCCTTCCGCAACTCCAGCATTCGCTGCAGCTCTCCCAGCGGATTCGGGCGCATGAGGAGCGGACGTCCCGACACCTTCGAGCCCATTCGCTTCAGCGCCGCCGCCGGACTCGACCGGAGATACACGATGCGAGACTGGGGACGCAAAAGGTCCACGTTCCCCTCGATAGCCATCCAGCCGCCGCCCGGCGCAAGGACCATGTTGCCGAACTCCTGCAGCTCCCTCGTCAGGTCCGCCTCCAACTGACGGAATCGATGCTCGCCATGCTGCGCGAATATTTCGCCGATCGTCATGCCCTCGCGTCGCGCTATCTCGTGATCGAAGTCGAGAAAGCTGCGCCCCAGGCGTTTGGCGAGCAGACTGCCCACGGTCGTCTTGCCGCACCCCGGAAGGCCGACAAGCACAATGTGCGGCAGGGCGGGATCAGCCGCCGAGTCGGGCTGCGAGGTGCGAAAGGTAGCCATCGAGATTCCTCTGCACTTCACCCAGTGAATCGCCACCGAACTTCTCGAGGACGGCGCGGCCGAGCACCAGCGCGGCCATCGCTTCGGCGATCACGCCCATCGCGGGTACGGCCGTAACGTCGGAGCGCTCCGCGACAGCCTTTGCGGCGTCGCCGCTCGCCACATCGACCGTCGCGAGTGGCCGCATGAGCGTGCTGATCGGCTTCATCGCCACCCGGACCACCAAAGGCTCGCCGGTCGTCATGCCGCCCTCGAGGCCACCAGCGCGGTTCGACCGCCGCCGCACGTTGCCCGC
The DNA here is from genome assembly GCA_002215645.1 of Gemmatimonadetes bacterium 2013_60CM_65_52. Classification (GTDB taxonomy): domain Bacteria; phylum Gemmatimonadota; class Gemmatimonadetes; order Gemmatimonadales; family Gemmatimonadaceae; genus AG11. The sequence goes on from NGFI01000002.1 coordinate 462,053, forward strand.
CCTCGTACGGCCCGGCGCGGGCTCCATCTCGTCATGGACTTCCGCACCGGTGACACGGGCCGCGCCGAACCCCATGCCGATCTCCACGCCCTTCACCGCGGGGATCGACATCATCGCGCCAGCGAGACGCCCATCGAGACGCCGATCCCAGGAGACATGGGAGCCCAGGCCGGCAGGAAGGCCGTCCACGACGACCTCGCAGACGCCACCCAGCGTGTTCCCCTCGCGCTTGATGACGTCGATCTTCTCGACCATCCGACGCTCGGCCTCTGCGTCCAACGTGCGTAACGGAGACTCATCTGCCGCGGCGTTGAGATCTGCCGGCAGTTCGTCCGGGCGGCGCGCGTCGATGCCGCCGAGGTGAACGAGATGGCTCCCGATGGTGACGCCGAGCTCGATGAGGAGCCGTTTGGCGATCGCACCCGCGGCGACACGTGCCGTGGTCTCGCGAGCTGACGCGCGCTCGAGAATGTCGCGAGCGTCGTCGCGGTCGTATTTGAGGATGCCGGTGAGATCCGCGTGCCCGGGGCGCACGCGCGTAACGGCCCGCCGCCGGAGCGCACCGCCCGCATCCCCTTCGCGCGGCGCGGGGTCCATGATCTCCTGCCAGTTGGCCCAGTCCCGATTGCGAATCAGCAGCGCGATCGGTCCACCCAGCGTTTCACCGGCGCGCACGCCGGACAGCATCTCGGCGGTGTCGCGCTCGATCTGCATGCGGCGTCCGCGCCCATAGCCCTGCTGCCGGCGGGCCAGCTCGGAATCGATGTGCTCCGCCACGAGCGGAACGCCAGCGGGCATCCCTTCCAGGATGCTCACGAGCGCCTGTCCGTGCGATTCGCCTGCCGTCGTGAATCTGAGCATTGCGTTCATTCACAGGTGGGACTGCCGCGCCACATCCGGACTGCGACACTACTCAAAGTAGCGCGAGCCCGGCCATTTCCGGCCGGGCTCGCGCGCTCAACTCAAACGAGCGGACGTCAGGGGCCCGGAAGCAGGTCGCTCGCCGTTACGTCGATCACGACCAATCCCTTTGACGACACGCCGAACAGCTTGAGCACGACGCCCGGCCCGTCCGACGGGAAGGGCAACGATGCGCGCAGCGGTCCATACAGATTGGTCTTCGTGACGAGCGTACCGCGATTGAAATCGTAGTAGGCAATGTCCACGGCCTCCACACTTCCGTTGTTCGACGACACGAATGCTAGGCGCGAGTCCTGAGGTGTTCCCGTTCCGTCCGCATTGGGATGGAACGCGATGCCGGCTCCATTGGAGAACGTGGACTTCTTGCCCTGCAATCGCTGCGTGAACGGGACGGTGACCGCGGAGAACGCCGTCTCCGTTCCGTGCACGCCAATGGTCTTGCCTGTCTTGTCCAGCGCGACGCCGAAGATCTTGTCCGACCCATTGGTCATCAGATCGAGGACATTGAGCGACGGTGAGGCATACGTGAAGCGATTTGCCACGGAGCCGTCGTCCAGCAGGATGAAGTTGCGTGCGACTGGCGCCTTGTTGCCTTCGCCGAAGGTGATCCACCGCCCGTCGCCACTGGAGGCGGCGTACGTGGTATCGGTCATGCCGAGTGAGCTGAAGTCGATGTTTACAGCCCATTCGACATCCGTCGTCGGCACCGCGGCCTGAAGGGCGGCGATGGTGGCGAGGATGCCGCCGGAGCTGCTGGCGCACGTCTTCGGATTCGTGGTGCCGGACGCGTGATCGCACAGCGTCAGTATGTCGTTCGCGGAGCTCGTCGCCGGAGCGGGGGTGATGCCCACGTCATCCAGGTTGGCGACCACCCACGAATTCGGATCATTGCCGAGGAAGGCGAAGTCGAGGATGAAGCGCTCGTCCGGCGCCGCCGCCTTGGGATCCATGTAGCGGATGGTGCCAGCGGGTGCCTGGACCGTGGGCTTGGTGGAGATGTAGAGCCGACCGCTCATGGACTGCTCCACGTACTGCGGCCGGTCGGAGAAGATGATCGGCGGCGTCGTCGTGAGGCGAATCTTGCCCGTGGCGGGGTCACGCGTCTCGGTGAGCTTGAACATGTACGAGGCGCGCGTCACGAGACGGTTCGTGAGATCCTCCTTCATCGAGGACACCGCGCCACCGCCGACGAACACGCGGCTGAGATTCGTACCGCCCGAGTTGGCGACGTACAGCGTGTCCTTGGCGGCCGCCGTGCGTGAGAACGTCATGCCCCACGGCTGTGATCCCACCACGATGCCCGCGCCGTCGAACGCGCCCGACGCGCCCTGCCAGACCTCGAGGCGGCCGTTGTTGATGTTCGACATGAAGACGTTGCCGCGGGCGCCATCCACCTTGATGTCGGCGATGAGCCCGCTGGCGCGAGACGCCGGCAGTGGATACGTGTGGCCGAACACGACGAGCGCCGAGTCGACGAAGGCCGCGGCGGCGTTGGACTGGAAGTTCGTGGCGTTCGCCGGCAGCGAGTACCCGATGCGTCCGCCCTGATCGTACGCAAAGCTCGTGAGCGTGATTCGCTTGCCCCGCGCGCTATTCGGCAGGTTGAGCGCAATGGTGACGACCGCCGTCGACGGGAACGGTGCCGCGAGTGCGACGCTGTCGCGCTTGATGACTGTGCCCGACGTGTCCTTCAACTGATAGCCGACGAAGGTGACGCCATTGCCCAGCGCGGTGATCGTGAGCGAGTCGGTGGTCTCGACCCGCGTCGCGATGGACTGGAACACGCGAGGCGCGGGCGGCAGGCCCGCACGAATCGCGATAGTGGTCGGTGTGGACGCGCCATCCTGCCCACCGAGGTTGGTGGAGATCGGCGAGATCGTGAGAATGCCGCGCGGGGGGGCGTTGGCCGGCACCTGAATGGTGGCGGTAAACGTCACGTCCTTCGGCAAGTTGGCGTACGTGGCGATGACGGTGGTGTCGACCTTTGTCGGGAACGTCGCGTCGCTCTGGAGACGGAAGCCGAGCCGCGTCACGCCGGTCAGATCCTGGGCACGAAGCGTGATGGTCAGGCCGGCTCCCGGCGTCGCGGAATCACCAGCGACGGGGCTCAGCACAGTCACGGTCGGCCCGCGCACCATCTTGATGGTGACGCGCGCGGTGTCCACACCGCCCAGGACGTCGGTGGCAATCGCGCTGACGACGAGCGAGTCCGTGAGCGTGTCCGCCGGTACGGCGGCCTTCAGGTAGCGTGTGAGCGTCGTATCCTTGGTGCCCGCGGCGAAGCCGGTTCCGGCTGGCGCGACGATGCGCGGATAACGGACGATCGTATCCTGCGTGCCGAGCGACGGGTTGCCGCGCAGCGTGTACGCCAGGAAGGTGACGTCCTTGAGTCCCGCGGCATCGTGAAGCTTCGCGGTGACGAGCACCGAGTCGCCGATGTTGAGCTTTGCGCCGGGCAGCGGCGTGAGGATCTGAATGGTCGGTGTCGAAACAGTGACCACCACGGAATCTGTCGTGGTGTTCAGTGCGGCGTCCGTCGCGGTGGTGCGAATGACGATCTTGTCGCCCTTCCTGAACGATGTCGCTGGGATGACCACCGTGCGCGTGCTCGACACCTGCGTCGGCTTGAGCGTGACGGTGTCGGTCGTGACGATGACGGCGCCGTTGCGCACCGTCGTGGAAACCGTCGAGACGCCCTTGTCGTCCTTCGCGGTGACGTTGACCGTCACGGGCACGCCGAGCCCGACGGCGTTGTTGACCGCGCCGACGACGGCAAAGGCCAGCGTCGGTCGCGCGACGTCGTCCAGCGTGCTCGACGCCTGCGTCGGAAGCCGCGTGTCGCAGCTGCTGGCGATCACGGCTCCAACGGCGAGCGCGACGAAACGGATCGAGAATCTCGAATGCGTCATATGTACTCCACGGACATGCGGCTACGGCCGCACGACGTCGGAAGGCTGTGCTCCCTCATCGACGATGTGAGGGGTGATGAGAATGAGCAGGTCGCGGCGTTGCTCCTGTCTCGTCGTGTATCCGAACAGGCGTCCGATGAACGGCAGGTCGATCAGCAGCGGAATTCCGGACTTCGTGACGCGGACGCTGGTCTGCGTCAGGCCGCCGATCACGATCGTCTGTCCGTCCGCCGCGAGCACCGTGTTCTTGGCGCTGTTGTTGTCGATCAGCGTTCCGTTGTTCGTGAAGTTGACGTCGGAGTTCGACACGTCCACCGTCATCATCACCTGGCGATTGTTCGTGACGCTCGGTGTGACGAGCAGGTGCACGCCGGTCTGCACGCGTTCCACCGTCACCGGGCCGGTGAGTGTGGTTCCGCTCCCGCCGGAGCTCACGAGGGGCACGAATGGCACCTGCACGCCCGACGTCAGATCGGCCGTCTTGTTGTTGATGATCGTGACGCTCGGCTCGGACTGGACGTCGAGCAGATTCACGTCCTGGAGCGCGTCGAGGAACGTGGAGAAGTCGAAGTTGCCGAGCGCGGTGGAGTAGATGAGCCGGAGTGCGGCGCCTGGCACGTTGCCTGACGCGTTCGCGATGGCCGAGACCGTATTGCCGCCGAGCAGCACGCGCGGCGCGTCGTTGGGCGTACCGATCTTGCCGGTGGAATCCGGACGCTGGATGACCTGGCTGAAGAACTGCTGCGGCGAGCCGAGGTCGTACTTGATGCCAAGCGCGTCCAGGTCCGTGCGATTCACGAGGACGACCTTCGCCTTGATGTTGATCTGTGGCTGGCGGACGTCGAGCGTGTTGGCGAACGCCACGAGATCCTCGATGGAGCTCACGGGCGCGGTGATGCTGATGCTGTTGGTGGTCTCGTCGGCGCTGACGTTGCCGCGGCCGCGGCAGGTCTCACCGCCGGCGGGACTCGTGGGCGCAACCGGCTGGGCCGGCGGCGCGCCGGCGACAGGCGGCTGACCCGCAGCCTGCGACGACGATGGCGCGCGCTCGCTCGGGATGCACTGGAGCAGGCGCTGGCGGATCTGTTCTGCCACGGGAGTGGCGCGCTGATAATTCAGTCGCACGACGCGCGTCGTGAGCGGTTCCGTGGTGGCCCGTGCGGCGATGCGCTCCTGTGTGTCGACGATGATGATGCCATTCGCGTCTTCGGTGGCCGCGAGGCCGTGCGCCGAAAGAATGGCGGCAAGCGCGACGTCCCAAGGCTGATCCTTGATCTCCGCGTCGACTCTGATGGCGCCGACGTTCGAGCTGGGGATGATCGTGCGTCCGCTGAACGCGGCGAAGGCCGCGATGACGTCGCGGATGTCGGACCCTTGATACGTGACGCTGATGCGCGGCTGCTGAGAGCGCGGCTGCTGCGTGGCCGTACGCGAGACGTTCGTGTGCATCGGCGCAACGGTCTGCGCGTCCCTCGCGTCGTTCATCTGATCGGCGACGGCGCGATCGATCGCACGGTCTCCGGATGGCTCGCCCGCGGTGCGGACGTCGCCTCCCCGCGGGCGGGGCTCGGCGGCAGCGTTCTGTGCCGCGCCGGAATGCCAGGCCGCGAACTGCGCGCCGGCCGGTACGGTGACCGAGAGCCGGACCTCGCCTTCCGCGCGGGAGATCTGATAGGAGCGCGGCGCGTCGAGATACACCACCACGCGCACGGTGCCGCGGCGGAACTGTGAGTACCGCACGTCCGAGATGCCCGCGCGCGCGACGTGATCGTACGTGCCGCCGGACATGCCCAGCGACGCGCCGCTCAGATCGATCACGATGCGATCCGGGGACCGCAGCGTGAAGTCGCGCACTTCGATTCCGCCAGCGACGCCGATCACGACCTCCGCCTTCCCTGCTGCCGGGACGACGGCGAGTGACGTGACCGCCCCGTCGACCAGGCGGGCCGCGGCGGGCCGGGCACCTGGCCCGAGCACGATCGCCGAAGCAACGATGACCGACAGCACTCGCTTCATCTAACCCTCGCCTTTGACGTGTCTGCCAGGAAGAGTGAGTCTTGGCGACTCATACCGAATTCGTCGATCGTGAAGATCACGGAACGCGGCTTGATCTGCGCGACGCGCATGCGTCCCAAAGTCGAGCCGGCACCTACGCGGTACTGCGCGTTCGTCACCAGGTCCCGCATGATGGCCACGCTCCGCCCAGCCGACGCGTACAGAATTCCGACGAGCTTGAGATCGGAGAGCAACGGCCGCAGCTCTTCCGTAAGGATGAGCGAGTAAAACGGATCGCGGCTGCCGGAGGACTCGTAGCTGTACACTTCACGCGTCACGGGTTGCAGCGCCGCCGCCACCGATGCGGCAATGGCCGCCTTCGATGCCGTGCCTCGCTTCGCGGCCGGTGCGCTGGCCGGTCCGGATACGGGCGCGGGCGCCGCGCCGCGGCGAACCTCCTGCCCGGTCTGCGCCGACAACTGGGCATCCTCGGCTCTGACGGCATTCTGCGCGGCGCGCTTGGGCGCGTTGATGTCGGGCATGCGCTGCGCACTCGCGCGCGACGCCATGAGGAGCGCCGCGACGACGAGCGTCGCTGCTTTCGCTGCGCGCGACCGGAATGGTGAGCGGCTCACTGTGCGGCTCCCGCGGGCTTTGCGGCCGCGTCCTTGGCAGGAGCGGGCGGCGCTGTTCGCGCGACGTATGTCTCGATCTCGAAACGCGCGTCCAGCGGCTGCATCTTGGCAGCCCGCGGCGTCTTCGCGTCGATGGGAAGCGGCGCCAGCGTAAGGTTGATGGGCGCGACGATGCGTTGGAGCGAGCCGACGCTGGCGAGGAACTGCCCGATCTGGTTGTAGCCGCCGCGCACGCTCAGCCGATACTTGTACGCCTCGTACTGATCGCCGGCCATGGTCGGAAGCGGCTGCACGTCGGCGATCTCGAGGCCGACGCGGCGTGCCGCGGTGGAGACCTGTTCGAGCAGCGCCGGAACCTCGTTGCTCGTGGGCACCAACTGGCGCATGACCGTGAGGTCCTGCGCGTACTTGTCGGCCTCCGCCTTGAGCTGGGCGGTCTTGCCCTGCGCAAGCTCGGACTTGGCGCGCTGGTTGATCACCTGGAGCGTGTCGAGGCGGGCCTGACTGGTGTCGAGCTCCGTCTTCTTGGGATCCCAGACGTACATGTAGAAGACGCCCGCGGCTGCGAGAGCCAGGAGGCCGATGACCGCGAAGATCTGATCGCGTCTGTTGGTAGGGAGGAGTGCCATGGCTACTTCACCGACACGGCGAGCGGAACGCGCTTGATCATCGACGGGTCGGGGCGCGTGTACAGCATGTCGAGCTGGAACTGCGTGACTTCCTTGCCGTTGTCGCTGGAACGCTCCGACTTCGCGAGCTGCACCTGCTCCAGAAACGGGGAGCTCTCGAGCTGCTTCATGAAGCGGGTGAGCGCCTGGATGTCCACGGTGTTGCCCACGACGCGGAGCCGGATGGTGTCGCGCATGACCACGGTACCGAGCGGCTTGCGCTTCTTCTTGCTGCCGGAATCACTGGCGGCGGCCGGCGCGAGGGTCTGGATGGCCGTCTGCGCCTGACCGAGGCCGCTGTAGCCGAGCGAAACGAGCCACGTGTATGGCGGCAGCGCGTGATTGACCTCGTCCATGATGTGCGGCCAGATGAAGCGGTCGTCGTCGATCGCGCGAATGAGATTGAGCGCCCGCAGCACCGTATCGCGACGCGCCTCGGCCTTTTCGCGCTCGCGGAGCACCGATGCGAACCGCGTGGAGTCCTGCACGGCCTTTTCCAGCGCCTCGTTGATCTTCGTTTCGCGACGGGTCTGCTGCACGTACAGCAGGCCGATGGCGGCTAAGGCGATGACCGCCACGGCGACCGAGCCGATGAGCCAGGGCTGGCGAATGCGCTCACGGATTGACGCGAGTGAGCCCGCCAGGTCGAACGAGGGGCCTGCGCGTCGTGCCTTGCGCCGTGCGCCGGGAAGGAGATTGATCTCGATCATTGCGGGCTCTCTATGCCACCTGTCGCAGCGCCAGCCCGACCGGCAGCATGAGCAGCGGCGCGACTTCGTCGGTGACGAGACTGGTCAACGCACCGTCGCGCACCTTGAGATTCACGAGCGGATTGGCCTGCTGAACGGCGACACGCAGTCTCTCCGCGAGCACGTCGCTCAGGCCGGGGATGCGTGATCCCCCGCCGCATGTGTAGATCGCGCGAACCTGGCTGTTGGAGCGCGAGGACGAGGCCAGAAATGCCGCGGCACGCTCCACGCCGACCGCGATCTCCTCGCCACGCCCCTCGAGGACCGCGTCGAGGTGCTCGGAACGGTCGTATCCCTGAAGGAGCTGCTGCGCTTCGTCGGCGGAGAGGCCACGCTCGCGCTGCAGATCCTCGCGGAAACGGCGGGTACCCAGCGTAATGTCACGCGTGAGAATGGGCACGCCTTCGTCGAGGATGTTGATGTTGGTGACCTCGTGGCCGACGTTCACGAGCGCCACGACACCCTGCATCGCGTCCGGATAGTTGATCTCGAAGGCGTTGTGCAGCGCAAAGGCGTCGACGTCCACGAGCGCAGGGTCGAGCCCGGCGTCGGTGAGAATACGGATCTTGGATTCGATCAGCTCGCGCTTGGCCGCCACGAGGAGCACGCTCATCTCGACGCCGTCGGCTTCGGGATCGAGGATCTGGAAGTCCAGCTCGACCGACTCCATGTCGAACGGCACGTGCTGCTCCGCTTCCCAGCGCATCAACTCGCGCGCCTGCTGCTCCTTCACGCGCTCGATCTGAATCTTCTTGATGATGACGTCGCGCCCACCGACGGCGGTGACGACCTGCGTCCCCTTTACATCGGCGGCCTGGAGTGCGGCGCGAATGGCCTCCGCGACGATGCCAGGGTCCATGATCTCTCCCTCGACGATGGCATCGGCGAGGAGGGGTACCACCGACACGCGAACGAGCTCAGGCTCGCTCCGCGAGTGGTCGATGACGGCGACCTTGATGAGTCCCGAACCGATGTCGAGACCGACGGTGGACTTCTTTCGGCCGAACAGAGCCATGGAAAGTTCGGAGGGAGGCGAGCGAGGACACGGCGGAAAACAGACGGCCGGCGCGTCCAGAAACGAGAGGAAGTTGAGGGTATCCGAGGCCGTGTTTCAGTCAGCTTCGGGCACTGGTCAATACACTTGAGGCCAGGCTATCTAGCAATCCACCCTGCTTGTACTTACCTGCGCTGAGACCAGTGTGGCAGCCCGGGTCTTTCGGGCATTGTGGCCGCGCGTCCGGTCACTCGTACCGAACACACGACCGGACGGGGCCGATGGTAACACGGCGCCGTCCTGGACCCGGTGATTTGGGTCACGGGTGGGACAATTTTCTTTCCGGATACTTCAATAACTATTTGCCAGCGCCCATCGGGCGACGGGAACGGGCGGCAGCACGAGGGCACTGTCGGCTGACGCGGGGCGCTGGAGAAGAAGTGTTCCCCTGCGCACGGCGAGCAGCGCGGCATCCTCCCCGATCCGCACCTCGACGCCCACGAGGAAGCGCAGCGTCTGGATGCGAAGGAGTCTGATGCGGGTGGTGGCCACCGCACCATTCACGCCAAGCGGACGCGGCCCCACGACGACGGTGAGCTCGCCGCCAATCGCCAACGCATCCTCCGGCGTACCCCATCGGCCCAGATACGCGGCCGCGTCGGCGCGCCACTGCGCGTCCGCAAGCATGGCCGCCTGCCGCCGAATCGCACCCCGCGCGGCAACATGTGCCGAGCGTGCGGTGCCGGCGAGGAGTGCCGCGGCGAGGGTGAGGAGCGCCAGCGCCAGGACGATAGCAGTTCCCCTGCGCGGTCGTTCGCCTCGGGACGCGCGGGCGGCGGACTTACGGTCCTCGCGCATGCTGCAGGACGATGTCGATGGAATCCGTCCGCACGCTGTCGCGGCCACGGTCATGGACCGGCACGAATGCGTGTGCGGTGAACCGAATACGTGCCACTCTCGTCACATCGGCGCCGGACGTACCCTGGGCAAGCTCCGCTCCCGTGTCGTCGAAGTACCGGAATCCCGAGCGTCGTGAGCCGGTCCGTATGAGGGAGCCGACGACGGGCTGCGGGGATGGAAAGCCCGGCGGATTGGAGCTCCACTCGCGGAAACCGAGGTGCCAGGTGCCGTCGCTCGCGCGATAGACGCCGTATCGTGTCTGGCGCGTGATCCGGAGCGGTGTGCCGGACGCGATGGTGTCGGGCCGGGCCAGGGTCACTTGCAGCTCACCCGACATGGCGCCCAGAGGGGACGCACACGTCACCGGATTGTTCGTCACCGCCGTGATCGCGCCACCAATCCATGCGCTGTCGGCAAGCCACCAGAGCGTGTCACCCGTTCGTGGAAGCGAGGCGACACCGCGAAGCGGCACGCTGCCCACCGCGTCGGCGACGAGGGTCGCGCGCCCCGCACTCCCTGCACAGGCGATGGCACTTGCCACCGGCGCGCGAAACTGCAGCGCGCTATCGCGCGCTTCACCCGACATCAGGTCCTGCCTGACGTTCAGCATGCCGAGCTGCTCGCCGAGCACGGTCATGGCCGCCGAGATCTGCGCGTCGGCGTCGAGCACGGCGCGCAGGCGCGTATGGGCGCGCTGCTGACCGAGCACACTCACCGTGGCCGTTCCGAGCACGAGCGCGGCGAGCGTCAACGCCACGAGCAGCTCGACAAGGGTGAGTCCCACGCGATTCAGCACGGAAACGCTCCATTCAGCGCGACCACGCGGATGCCGCCGCCGCTGCGCCAGGTGATGGTGTCGCTCACGACGCCAAACGCCGGCGGTGCGGTGTCGAAAGTCCAGTGTTCGAGGGTGCCATCCGAGCTCGTGAGCGTTCCGCTGGAGGCGCCCGAGCAGCCTTGCGATGCCAGAATGCCCAGCCGCGTATGCGCACGATGCGCCATGGCTCGGCGTTTGGCGGCGTCGAACGTCTGTCTCACGACCAGCGACGTGCTTCCGGCAATGCCGATGAGCGCGATGGTGACGATCATGAGCGCTACGAGAACTTCGACGACGCCGAGTCCGGCGCGGGAGCATTGTGTCGTGCGCATGCGCCGAATCTCGGGGATTCGCCGGAGCATGCGTCATCGAATTCGCTCGGGGTGCAAAGAAAAACGGCGCACCGTGAGGTGCGCCGTTCTCCTTGCGATTCGTCAGAGCGCCTGCGCGCCCGACGGAGCGTGCGTCACTTACAGACCGGCTCGCCGTCGCCCGCCGTGGAGACCAGCGGGTTCGTCGTGTTGACGCCGATGCCGCAGCTGAAGCTCGCGATCTGCGTGTGCGTCACCGTCGCCGACCAGTAGCCCGCGCCCGGCACGATCGTCGGGTTGTTCACGCCCGTGGAGGGCTTGAACTTCAACTTCGTGGTGTCGTACGTGACGTACTTCGTCGAGTCGGCGAAGAACGACTCTTCGGCCGTCACGAGGTTGCGGAGGTCCGACTTCATCGCGGCGATGTACGCCTTCTGCTTGGTGTTGGCGAACTTCGGAATCGCGATCGCGGCCAGAATGCCGATGATGACCACGACGATCAGAAGCTCGATGAGGGTGAAGCCGCGGCGGGAACGATTCAACATTTGGTGTTCTCCTGAAAGCGAGTTGACGGCGCTGATGAACCGTCGTGGCTGGTGCAGACGAGACAGAGTCGCGCCGAGCATTCAGGCAACGTGCGGGCCACGTTCGGCGATTTAGCTAACACATTGTGCTGTAGTGCTTTATGATTCGTTGACGCGTGCGCATTCCGGCTCGTCCCTGTGGGATTTTGCGGCTTCCATAGCAGTTTGCCACAGGGGGAGCGCGGGGGCTCAGGGAGGGCGGAGCCCTGCTGAGCGCTCCTCCGCCAGGTGCAGGGAGGCCTGCCGGACGGCTTCGCGAATGAGCCGTCCGTCGCGCGGCCAGGCATATCGGAGTCCGATCAGACCATCGCGCTTCACGTCGTTCCAGCGGCCGAGCTTCGCGAGACAGTAGACGTATTGGTAGCGCGCGTCCTGCGCTTCGGGCTCGACACCATAACTCCACTCGAAGAGGATGACGGCGGGCTTGCACAGGCCGGCGCGTGTATATGCATCGGCTACGGCCAGCGTCATCGCGGCGTCGTACGGAAAGAGACGAATGGCTCTGCGATACTCCAGCTCCATCTCGCTCAGACGCGACTTCAACCCCACGTGGCGCGCGTAGAGGAAATGCGCACGGTACCCGTTGGGTGCGTCCCGCATGAGCGCCGTGAAGAACGTGTCGTTGTTCTTCCATACGCGCTGCCGGTCGACGCTGCGCGCGAGCCACCACAGGGCAAGCATCGCGAGCGCCACCGCCGACACCGTGCGTGTGCGGCCGGACCACGCCGTTCTCGCATGCTCCGCCAGAGAGCCCACGAGGATCACGACCCCCGCGCTGGGAAGAAAGAGCGTGCGCTCAGCCATCACGAATCCCGCTGGCACGATCAGGTTGCTGACGGGCAGATAGGCGACGATCAGCCAGAGGAGACCAAAGCTTGCCACCGGAGCGCGCCGGCGGAGTGCAACCGCCAGCACGAGTGTGCCGATGCAGATGATGGCGCCGGGAATTTCCGTGACGTCGAACCCGTTCGCGACAATGACGTCGGTCGGCGAGTAGTCCGCGCTGAGATGCACGGGAAAGACCAGCAACTGCGCGACCCGCGGCATCTCGTTCATCATCGTGCCGATGCGGTCCCCCGCGGTCATGCGGAGAAAGCGGAAGATCGGATACGCGACGAATCCGGTGAGGTCGCGCTGCACGAGGCCGCGCACATACAGGTTGGCGAGCGTGACGGCGATCAGGAGCAGGACCAGCGGCCGTGCGGCGCGGACACGCCGGCGCCAGGAGTCGCCGGGAATGACGGTGAGCTCCGCCGCGACGATGAGTCCGAGGAGCACCACCGCGTGCTCCTTCGTGAAGATGGCGACGGCGTAGAGGAGGGCCACGGCGATCGTCGTTGGCCATCCGAGCTCTCCGTCTCGACGCCGCCGGACATACATGCCCAGCGCGATGCACAGACAGAGGGCCACCACGAGCTCCGACTGGCCGACGACGTTTCCGGTGACCTCCACGTGCACCGGGTGAACGGCAAACAGCGCCGCCGCGATCCACGCGCCCAGCGGAGGCAGCATCGCGCTCGCGCACCAGTAGATCGCGAGTGCCGTCGCGACGGCGAGCACGACATTCACCGCGTGGAAGAGCCGCGGGGCGCCATCGTCCGCCGCCCACTCCAGCGCAAAGAGCGAGAGCACGAATGGACGATAGCCGTCACCGCCGTACTTCGGCGGCCAGTAGGTCTCGCCCCAGAGGCGCGGCAGGTGTGAGAGCGACTGCACGCGCGGGTTGTCGAGCACGACGCCGCGGTCGTCGTACGTGAAGTCGCTCCCGATCGACGTGACGGTCGCGAGCAGTGCCAGCACCGCGATGCTCGCGACGGCGAGTCGCCGCCGCACAACGGACGTCATCGCTGCAGGTTGAACTTCAGGATGTGCCAGAACGCCGCGATGCCGTCTCGCCAGTTGATCTTCTTGCCCTCGGCATAGGTTCGGCCCGCGTACGAAATGGGCACTTCGTAGATGCGCGCGTCGCGTCGCGCGAGCCGCGCGGTGATCTCGGGCTCAAACCCGAACCGGTCGGACGTGAGCGACAGCGAGCGCGCGAGGTCGCCGCGCACCGCCTTGTAGCACGTCTCCATGTCCGTGAGGTTGAGGTTCGTGAGCATGTTGGAGAACGTGGTCAGCGCCCTGTTGCCTACGGAGTGCCAGTAGTACAGCACGCGATGAGGTCCGCCGAGGAATCGCGAGCCGAAGCAGGCATCCGCCTTGCCATCGATGACGGGTTTCAGGAGCTCCGGCCAATCCTGCGGATCGTATTCGAGATCCGCGTCCTGCACGATGACGACGTCGCCCGTGCTGGCGGCGAGCGCGGTGCGGATTGCTTTTCCCTTGCCGCCGTTGATCGGCTGGAGAATGAGCTTGTCGATGAATCCGGCCCGCTGCAGCTCGGCCAGGCGCTCGCGCGTGCCATCCGTGGAGCAGTCGTCGACGCAGATGATCTCCTTCCGCATCGGCGTGGCGTGGACGCGCTCCAGAATCGCCTCGATGGTGTTCCGCTCGTTGTACACCGGTATCAATACGGACAGCGTCATGCGCCCGGCGGCGAGCGGCGTGAGCTCACGGGGCGTCGAGGCGAGCGTCGTTGCCTGCGGTTTGACCGCGGGAACCATGGAGGGAGTGAGGGTCATCGCTTGAGGACGGTGAAGGCGGCGCCGCCGGGAAAGCTGTCGCGAGGGACGAGCAATGGTGGGGACTTCGAAACGAGGTACTGCGCGGCATCCAGCGTCCGCCTGCCGTTGACGAGTACCACGCCGATGGGATATCGCGCGATCAGCGGCGCGAGTCCGTCGTTTGCCTCGGTTGCCGCGGAGCGCGATTCGAGATAGTGAGCCGTCGTGAAGGCCATGACCGGAATGGATTTCCGGCCCGTGTATAGGAAGACTGCCCCTTCGTCATCTGCCGCGACAAGGTCGCCGGGCGAGGTATTGCGGCGCGTCCAATCCACAACCGTCTCGATGCGCAGGCTTTGCTCCCGCGGTATGCTCTGCCACCACTGCCCCGCCACCGCACGGGCCTCATAGATGACGTGCCCCAGCACGAGCAGTGCGAACGACGTCGCGAGCGCCGCACGGAATGGCGTTGGCCAGACGTCCCGTTGCGTGGAAGACCATCCTCCAGCGGCGACGAGGAAGAGCACGAGGGGCCAGACGCCCCAAATGAAGCGCGCGGGCGGAAACGGCCAGAGAATGACGATCGCGGCGTAGCCGGCGAGAAACAGAGCCGTGAGCGGCGCGCGCCGAGCGAGCGTCACCCCGCCTGCCGCGAGCAGTACGCCGAGCGCGAGGACGATGACCAGGCGCCCTGCGGCGCTGCGGAAAGGCGACAGCAAGGTGACGAGGATCGCGGTGGTCTCCGGCACCGTGTGCGCCAGCGTCAGCGGAATCATTCGCGCACCCATGTCGTGGAGCCCGCGCACCCACCAGCTGGCGTACGAGCCGTAGTTGCCGGCCAAGGGAGCGGCGACTGCGGTGTCGCTGAGCATGAGATACAGTTGCCACGGCACGAGTAACGCGAGGGTGCCCGCAGCGGCGACCGCAGCCTCGCGGCGACGATCACGACGCATGAGTGCGATCACGAGGGCGACCGCTAGCACCACTCCCTGGGCGCGCACCAACGTGGCCGCGCCGATCAGCAGCCCGATGACTAGTGCACGACGCGGAGACGCACCCTGCTCGAGAAGGCGCTCTCCGAGCAGCAGCGTGAGAAGCGCGAGCGCGAGAAACAACGGCTCGGACAATACCATCGCCGCCAGAATGAGCACGGGGATGCTGACTGCCGTTGCAACACCCAGCGTCAGCCCCCACGCGCGACTGTCGAGCCGTTCGCGCACGAGTTGCGCGACGAGCGTGGCGGACGCCGCGACCAGGAGCGCGTTGACCGCCTTGAACAGCACGACGTTCTGCGGAAATTCGGGCGCGACACGCCACAACAACGCGAGCAGCAGCGGATAACCCGGCGGGAAATGCGACGCGACCGGCGTTCCGGGCAGATTCAGATAGCGGTATCCCTGCCCGGTCGCGATGGAGCGCGCGAGAATCACGTACATGGCATCATCGTGAAACACACCGACCGCGTAGTGATCGAGCACGAGGAGTCCGACGGCGAGACCCAGCACGCCGACGACGGCCACCGACAACGTCCATTTCATGGCGTGACCCGGTATGCAACCGCGCCCGATACGGATGCGATTCGCGCGAGACCTGGATGGCGATCGCGCAGCGCGTCGGCGGATTCGATCGTTGTCGGCGCGAGGAGCATCACGTATCGGGCCGGCACTGCGCGAAGCATCTCCGAGAGGCGCGCGGCACCCTCAGCGACGCCGGGCGGAGACAGATATTCTCGCGCGGTGAACGAGATCGGCGGCGAGGCCGGACGATCGCCATACAGCGCGACGACGGGCTCCCCTTCGGTGAGCACGGTTTCGCCCGGCGGCACGTTTCGTTGAATCCAATCGAGCACGGGCGTGATCTGGTGGGTAGCTGTCTGGGCCGGACCGCGCCATGCGCGCGTTGCATACGCGTGGAGCTCCACGCGAAGCAGGGCGAACGCCGGAAGCATCGCGACGGCAACGACGACCGGCCGCCATCGGCCGGCCACGAGCCACGCTTCGCGAATTCCCGTAGCCGCGAGGAAGCCGACGAGCGGCCAGATGGCCCACGCAAAGCGCCACGGATTGTACGGCCACGCAAGCATGATCGCGACGTACAGGATGAAGAACGCGACGGTCACCGGTGCTCGGCGGGCGAGAATCACGCATCCGCCGACGAGCGCGGCCGCCACGATCAACAAGGTCGCCAACGCGATGCCCGGTGGGAATCCAGCGGCAAGGCGATCCTGGAGGAGCAGCCAACTTTCTGCGGCGTTGGCGCGCACCGTCGAGATCACCAGATCCGCACCTCCTTCATGCACGCCCGCGACGAACCACGTCAGATACGACCCGTAGGCTCCCTCGAGCGGCGGCGCTACGCGCGGCCTGGCCCAGGCGGTGAAGGCAAGCCACGGGACCTGCGTCAACACGGCGGAGCAGGCCGTGACGATGGCACCACGCCAGCGCGCGCGACAAAACTGGAGGATGATGATCGCTGCAAGAACGGCGATCGCGTGCGCACGAACGAGCATGAGGAGCCCGGAGGCAACGCCTGCACCGACGAACGCACGCGTGTCATCGCTCTCGGCCGCACGCTCGCCGAGTGCTAACGCGGGCCACAGCAGCGCGAGAAAGAGCGTTTCAGAGAGCAGCGACGTCGCGAGGGTGAGCGTCGGCGTCGAAATGGTGCAGGCGATCGCGGCGGCAGCCGCCCATGCGCTCTTCCACGAGGCGCGCGTCACCGCCAGATACCACAGGCCGAGTGCGGCGATCCCGAGGAGTAGTGCATTGACGCGGATCAGAACGGAAACATTAGCCGGAAAATCCGGCCACACGCGCCATGCAACGGACACCAGGAGTGGATAGAGCGGCGGATAGTGTGTCGCCGCGGGCGTTCCGACGAGGTGGGAATAATGAAACCCGTGGCCCGATGCGAGCGATCTCGCCAGGAGCGCGTACACACCATCGTCGTGAAACACTCCGATGACATACGGCGACGTCGCCCATACTGCGATCGCCGCCGGAATCAGAACTGTCAGGAACGCGCTGAGCCAACTGACATGGACCTGCTGACGAACGGGTACAGAGTGCCCGGTCATGTCTCCACGCCGTAGCGCGATAGTTTGCGATACAGCGTCGAAGGATCGATCCCCAGGACTTCCGCGGCGCGGCTCTTGTTGCCGCCCTCGCTCTGAAGGACCCACATGATGTATGCGCGCTCCACAGCCTCGAGCGTTGGATTGGCGGGCACGCGGTCGGCGACGAGCGGTTCACTCACACGGGCGGTGACTCTCTCGGGGAGTGCGTTGGGCTGAATCGAGCTGCCCGGCGTGAGGAGGACTGCCCGTTCGAGCGCGTTTTCCAGCTCCCGCACGTTGCCTGGCCACAGATAGCTCACGAGCGCGTCGAGAGTACTCTCGGAGAGCGACTTCCGCTCCTCCTTCCGCAACTCGGCGATGCGATCGAGGAAATGTTCGGCGAGAAGGGGAATGTCGTCGGCGCGCTGCCGCAGGGTCGGGAGATGCAGCGCTATGACGTTCAGGCGGTAGTACAGGTCCGTGCGGAACGCTCCGCGCCGGATTTCCTCTTCCAGCTCGCGGTTGGTGGCGGCGATGAGGCGCACGTCAATGGCAACCGGATCGGTGGCGCCGACGGGAATCACTTCACGATGTTGGAGGACGCGCAGCAGCTTGACCTGCGTCGCCGGTGTCGTCTCACCGATCTCGTCGAGGAAGAACGTGCCCTTGGCGGCCGCAGCGAAGAGGCCGGTCTTGTCCTTGATGGCGCCTGTGAACGAGCCCTTCACGTGCCCGAACAGTTCACTCTCGAGCAGGCTCTCCGGAAGTGCGCCGCAGTTGATGGACGCGAACGAGCGCTCGGCACGCGATGACAGTTCATGGATGTAGCGCGCGATGACTTCTTTACCCGTACCGGACTCACCCTGAATCAGCACGGTCGATTCGGTGGGGGCGACCGTTTCGGCCAGGCGCAACACATCGAGCCAGCTTCGCGAGTTGCCGACGGGACGGGCACCCGTGGGTCCTTCGCGGCGTTTGATCTCCTGGCGAAGCGACCTGTTCTCGACGCGCAGCTCGCGGTGCTCGGCCGCTCGCTTGAGGATGGCGAGGAGCTCGTCGTTGTGAAACGGCTTCTGTATGTAATAGAAGGCGCCCTCATTCACCGCCTGCATGGCACTCTGCAGCGTGGCCTGCGCCGTCATCAGAATGACGGGCGTGTCCGCGTTCTGCTGCCGCGCCGCAGCAAGAATCTCGACGCCGCCGACGTCGGGCATGCGGACATCGGAGAGCACGATGTCCGGCTGGATCGCGCTGAGGCGCTCCAGTCCCTCGCGGCCACCGCGCGCCGTGTGCGTGTCGAAGCCCGCATTGCGCAGGAGGATGCCGAGCGATTCCAGAATGCCCTGCTCATCGTCGACGACGAGAACAGAAGGCGTGCGATTGTTGCTCACGTGTACGCGGGTGAGAGTGGCGCGCCGGCTGAATCGTCGGCGCCGGTTTGCACCTGGCAGGGAAGCACGATGGTGAATCGCGTGCCGGAGGTGGAGCTGTCGAGATAGACGAGGCCGCGGTGTGCGTCGATGGCGCGATGCACGACGGCGAGTCCGAGGCCACTGCCGCCCGGCTTCGTGGTGAAGAACGGATCAAAGAGCCGATCGCGATTCTCTGGAGCGATGCCCGGGCCTTCGTCGCTCACGCTGATGGCGACGGCGCCGTCGCGCAGCGTGGCACTGCTGCCCACCTGCTCCGGCGATGGAATTGAGACCTCGACGTGCACCCGGCCGCCTGGCGGGGATGCCTGGATGGCATTCAAGAGCAAGTTGAACAACGCGCGATGCAGGAGGTCGTCGTCCCCCTCGATGGTAAGCTGGCCGACGTCGATGCGCGTTTCAATCTCGATTCCCTCGGTACGCGCAGGATGCGCGAGCGCGAGACGAACCGTTTCGTTCACGAGCGTCGCGAGATCCACGGGCTCGAGGCGTGCGACCCGCACGCGAGCGAAATCGAGGAACTCGGACAGCAGGCGGCTCAGCCGGTCCGACTCTCGCATGACCAGCCGCGCGAGCGTCTGCTCATCCGATCCGGTCATGGGCGAGCGCGCGAGCTGTTCGACGGCGCTCCGAATGGACGCGAGCGGATTCTTGATCTCGTGAGCGAGCGACGCAGAGAGCTCCGCGATGCCTTCGAGCCGCTCCGCGCGAAGCCTGAGCGCATCCATGCGCTTCTGGTCGGAGATGTCCTGAAAGATGGCGGTTGCCGTGCGATCCGTGCGGCGGCCGTCGCCGTCGGTGTACGTGGTCGTGACGCCAATGGGAAAGCGTTTCTCGACGGTGGCGATCACGCCCTCCGCGCGCGTCGTTCTGACACGCGCGCGTACCGATCGCTCGAGCGCGTCGGCAAGGGCACCGGCGATTCGGCGAATCTCCTCCAGCACCGGTTTTCCGATCAGTGACTCCAGGTCGATGCCAAGCAGATGCTCCGCCATGGGATTGGCGTACAGCAATCGCCCGGTCGCATCCACGGTGATCACGCCGCTCCGGATGTTGAAGAGAATGTCCGCCGCCTGGAGCCGCACGTGCTGAAGCTCCGCCTCGGACCCAGCGCCCGCTTCCTGGAGACGTCCGCTCAGATAGGCGCTTCCGAGCGCCACGAACGCAAAGACGCCAAGCTGGAGCCATACGCTCACCTTGATCGCATCGAGGCTCCACAATGAATCGGCGACGTACAGCACGTTGCCGAGTGCCGCGATGAGGAGACTGCCTCGCGCCGTGACGAGCAGTGATGCGATGGCGATGACGAGGATGTACAGTGCCGCGAACTGGGACGTCCCGGATTGATCGCGCGTGACGTGCACGACGGCCGTGACCAACAGGAGGTCGAATACGGTCTGGATGTAGAAGAACGTCTGTGGTTGGACGCCCTTCAGCCATCGGCTGTACAGGACAGAGGCGGCGGTGAACGAGAACGTCGCGAGGAAGACCAGCGAAACAAACAGCAGCTTGTCGTCGACGGGCTGCTGTCCAACCGAGGCAAGTACGGCGGCGAGAAAGATTGCCGACGCAATCGAGAGCCGCGCGACGTACACCCAGCGCAGGAGGGTGGTCGGATTGATGCTGATGGCGCGATGATCGGAGCTGAATCGCACGTTCGTTTCCTAGCGGGTTTCGCAATCTGCCAGAGACAGGGACCTCCCGGCGGTCTGGCATTCTGCCATACTACACGGCATTGACGATCTGAGAGAGTGAGGGTTACGCATGACCGTGGAGAGGGTACTTCGAGTATCGGCGCGGGTCGCGATTCCCCGAGCGGAGCTGGTGCTTCGGGCGACGCGAGCCGGAGGCGCGGGCGGCCAGCACGTGAACACCTCGGCGACGCGCATAGAGCTCCTCTGGAACGTTCGTTCGACGCGCGCGCTGGACGCGGAGTCGCGCGCGCGGGCGGAACGGAAGCTCGCCACGCGCCTCGACGGCGACGGCTGGCTTCGAGTGGTCTCCAGCGCGCGTCGAAGTCAGAGCCAGAATCGTTCGGCCGCGGAGCATCGGCTGGCGGAACTGGTTCGCGCGGCGCTCGTGATCCCTCGCGCCCGCAAGGCCACGGCGCCGTCGCGCGCCGCGAAGGAGGCTCGGCTCCGCGAGAAGCAGAAGCGATCCGACATCAAGCGAGGGCGACGCGACGAGTTCAGCGAGTAACTGGATCCCACTGCGATTACCTGCGATTGTCCGCAGGGGCACCGTGCAGTCGGGCTTTCATGGCCGGCAGCGCCGAGCGTGCATGCATCGCGATGCGCGAATCCGGATACCGTTCGATCATTCGGCGCATCTCGACCAGCGCGCGACCGGGATCGTTCAACGGGCCGTCGTAGAGATCGATGAGCCGGCTGGTGGCATAGATCTCGTCGCGGGTGGTCACTCCCTCGATCGATCGGGCCTCGCGAAACAGCTCTGCGGCTCGCGGAAGATTCAGTACCCGTGTCGCATAGTGCTCCGCCGCCCGAAGCCGCGGCGCAACCGCCGTCGGACGCTCGGAGATGATCGCCTCGTACGATTCGAGCGCTCCGTGCAGATTGCCCCGCGCAATCATCGTCTCCTGATACGAGAATTGCTCCTCGTACGGCGTGGAATTGCCTGAAGGAAGCGTGAAGGCCTTCGCCACTGCGCCCGACCCACGGGAAATCGCCAAACCCGACCAGGTCACGAGTATTGCGAACACCGCGGCGATCACGAACAGCATCAGGATCGGAAACCAACCGACGCGTGCGCCGCCTTGCGCGAGGAGCAGCAGTGCGGCTCCCACGGTAGAGCCGAACACCACGAGACCATAGCCGATCGCGCGAAGCTTCAGGCCTCCTTCGGTGCCATGGCGATCCAACCACGTCGTCTTGTAACGCGGCTGGTCGGCCTCGTCGGGTAGCACAGGGGGAGGTGTGCGCATCGTGTCTCGATATTGTCCCCAACGAATGGCCGCGGCAACGGCTTGTGATGCGACGATCGGTCCGGTTGGTTACATATAGCGAGCTCGAGGGGCACGCACATCGGATCTGTGACCGGTTCGAAGCACTACAGGCAGTAAGGCGGCAACGGTTTGGTAGGGGGCACCATCTTTGCCCTTTTTTGCGGCATGTGGCGTCGCTGTCGCGTCGCCATGGAGATCCTCTGTCGCGGTTCGACCGCGGGACTGAACGATGATCCGTATCGCCTCCCGCCGAGTGGCGCTCGCCGCGTCGTTCGGTGCGCTCATCCTGGCACTCCCTGTGAGCGGGGGAGCGCAGTACTTCGGCCGCAACAAGGTCCAGTACGAGCACTTCGATTTCCATGTCATGCACTCGCAGCACTTCGACCTGTATTTCTATCCGGCCGAGTCGCTCGTCACGCATGACGCCGGGCGGTTGGCAGAGCGGTGGTACGCCCGCCACTCCGACAGCTTCAAGCACACGTTCGATCGCAAGTCGGTGGTGTTCTACGCCGACCAGCCGGACTTTCAGCAGACGAACGTCGTCAGCGAGGAGCTGAGCGAGGGTACGGGAGGCGTGACGGAGGGGCTCCGTACCCGCGTCGTCATGCCGTTCACCGGCCTGTACGCGGACAACGATCACGTGCTCGGCCACGAGCTCGTCCACGTGTTCCAGTACAGCGTGGCGGAAGCCGGCCCGGGAGGTTTGCAGCGGCTCAATGCGCTGCCGCTGTGGCTCATCGAAGGAATGGCCGAGTACTTCTCGCTTGGGCGCGACAATCCGCTCACGGCAATGTGGCTGCGCGACGCCGCGGAGCGGGACAAGCTGCCGACGATTCATCAACTGAACACGGATCCGCGCTTCTTCCCGTATCGGTACGGGCAGGCGCTGTGGGCGTACGTGGGTGGACGGTGGGGTGACCGCGCCGTCGTCGACGTGTATCGCCAGTCGCTGCGTCTCGGCGGACTCGAGGAGGCCATTCGCCGCACGCTGGGCATCTCGACGGATTCGCTGTCGAAGGACTGGATCGCGGCGTCGCGCCGCGCGTATCTGCCTGCGCTCGAGGGACGCACGCGTCCCAACCAGGCGGGCGATCCCATCCTCCAGATCGATCGCAAGACGGGCGAGATGAATCTCGCTCCGCAGGTGAGCCCGGACGGGAAGCTGGTGGCGTTCTTCGCGCGGCGCGGGCTGTTCGAGATCGAGCTGTTCGTCGCAGACGCGCAAACCGGTCACGTCATCAAGCGGCTCGTCGGACCGACCAGCAACTCGCACTTCGACGCGATCTCCTTCATCTCGTCCTCGGGTGCGTGGTCGCCGGACAACCGCAAGTTCGCATTCATCCTCCAGGCGGAAGGCAACCACGAGATCGGCGTGCTCGACGTCGAAACCGCGAACGTCGAGCGGCGCATCCGCGTGCCGAACGTCGGCGCCATCTCCAACCTTGCGTGGTCGCCTGATGGACGCACGCTGGCGTTCTCCGGGCAGCAGGGCGGCCTGGCTGATCTGTATTTGCTCGACCTCGAGGCGGGCTCCGTCCGGCAGCTCACCAACGACCGTTACGGCGACATGCAGCCAACGTGGTCGCCGGACGGAAAGACGATTGCGTTCTCGAGCGATCGCGGCGCGGAAACGAACTTCGAGACGATGACCTTCTCGGATCTGCAGCTCACCACGCTGAACGTGGAGTCCGGCAAGATCACGGTGCTGAAGGGCTTTCCGCATGGGAAGCATCTCAATCCGCAGTATTCGCCCGACGGCAAGAGCATCTTCTTCATCAGCGACCAGGATGGCTTCTGCGACATCTACCGAATGGAAGTCGAAAGCGGCGCGCTGTCGCGGATCACGCGGCTTTCAACGGGGGTGAGCGGCATTACCGCCACGTCACCCGCGCTCACCGTTGCTCCGTCAACCGGGCGAATGCTCTTCTCCGTGTTCCAGGATCAGGGCTACGCCGTATTCGCGCTCGATTCCTCGCGGACGCATGGTGAGCCCGTCGTTCCCGGCGTGGTCGTCGCGAGCGCGGGCACACTGCCCCCCGGCGACAAGTCCGGCATTTCGACTGTGACGCCGTACCTGCACGACCCGCTGACCGGGCTCGCGGACGGAAAGGACTTCACCGTCACCAACTATCACCCGGCCTTCTCGCTGGACGCCGTGGGCCAGCCCGCCGTGGGCGTTGCCGTCGGCGGTCCCTTCGGCAATGGCGTCGTGGGAGGAGTGTCGTTCCTCTTCGGCGATCAGTTGAGCGACCGGCAGATCGGCGTCGCGGTGCAAGCGAACGGCACCGTGCAGGACATCGGTGCGCAGGTGCAGTACGCGAATCTGAGAAATCGCTGGAACTGGGGGGCGGTGGTGCAGCACATCCCGTATCAGTACGGCTACTACGGCAACGTGGCCACGGGGAACGGTGTGTTCACGCAGGACCTGGTCATCCAACGCATCTTCTACGACCAGGCGGGCCTCTCGACGGCATATCCGTTCTCCTCTACGCGGCGTATCGAGTTCTCCGCGGCAGCAACGCGTATCGGCTACAGCACTCAGGTTCAGAGCGTGTTGTATGACGCGTTCGGGAATCCCATCAGCCAGAACGTACGCAGCATCGGCTCGTATCCATCGGTGTACTTCGGCTCGGGAAGCGTCGCTTATGTGGGCGATGCGTCATACTCGGCATTTACGGGCCCCATCGACGGGTCGCGGTTCCGCTTCGAGTTCGCGCCGCAAATGGGCACGATCACGTACAACGGGCTGCTCGGCGACTATCGGAAGTACTTGTTCTTCCGGCCGATCACCTTTGCTTTCCGCGGATTGCACTACGGACGTTACGGGCGCGACAGCGAGGATTCGACGCACATGTACCCGCTCTTCCTCGGCGAAGAGAGCCTGATTCGCGGGTATAGCTATGGGTCCTTCGATGTGACGGAATGCGGACGCACGAGCTGTCCCGCTTTCGACCGCCTGCTCGGTAGCCGACTCGCGCTCATCAACGCGGAGATCCGCATCCCGGTGTTCGGCGTGCCGGAATACGGCCTGCTGAACTTCCCCTACCTGCCACTCACGGTGGCGCCGTTTGTCGACGCCGGCGAGGCCTGGAACAAGGCGGCGGGACCGTCGCTCTCGAGCGATCAGTCGCAGTTCCGCATCCCGGTGATCAGTGCGGGCGTGTCTGCCCGGGTGAATCTGCTCGGATACGCGGTACTGGAGGCGTACTGGGCGCATCCGTTCCAACGTCCGCAGCGGAACTGGGTGTACGGAATCCAGCTCGTTCCAGGCTGGTAGGTGGCGCCTTATGGCCCCTCTCCCAGGCGATACAGCGCGCGATAGACGGCGGCGTTTCGCGTAACGATGCGGACATAGTCGCGCGTCTCCACGAAGGGAATCCACTCGGTCCACAGCTCGGGGTCGTCCGCCCCGGGCCTCGTGGACCATTTCGTTACGCGTGATCCGCCTGCGTTGTACGCCGCGAGCGCCTGCTCCACCGGCACGCCGCCATGCAAGCTCGCGGCGAGATGCGCCGTACCCAGCTCCACATTCGCATCCGGCTCGAAGAGAAGCACGGAGCTCCAGTGCGGGTAGCCCTTTCTCGAGGCGATCGAATTGCCTACCGACGGCAGGAGCTGCATGAGTCCGCGTGCCGACGCAACGGAAACCGCGCGAGGATTCCAGCCCGACTCCTGCCGGATCAGCCCCGCAACCAGCGCCGGATCGAGGCTGTTGCGCCGCGACTCTTCAAGCAACGCGTCCTCGTGCAGAATAGGATAGGCGACGCGCAGCAACGCCGGCGAGCTCGCTCCGCGTTCCATTAGTGCGGCCGCGACGCGCAAGGCACGAGACGGTTCGCCGGCTGCGGCGAGCGCTCGCGCTACGGGTGCAGCCGCCTGCGGCTGCTCGGCGCGCTCGGCAAGAGCGTCCGTCTCGAATCGCGCTTCGACATCCATGCCGAGGCGACGCAGGGTGACGATGCGCTGAACTGCGCTATCGAGCGCTGGAGATTGTTTCGCCGCTGAATCGGGCGACGATGCCGGTGGCCGCCACTCGCCTTCCCGGAGCCGGGACGTTGCTCGCACTGCGTAATAACTCAACGGGAATTCTCGCTGAAGCGATTTCCATCGTTCTTTCGCGTCTGTCGCTCGGCCGGCTCGCTCGTGCGCGCGGCCAGCCCAGTAGAGCACGGCGGCACCCTCGTCGCTCGCACGATACCGCAACGCGAGTGAATCGAGTGATGCCGCGGCGGCGGCCGCGGAAGAGCCGAGCGATAGCAGCGCTGCGCGCAGGCCGGCGAGCGGCGCCTGCGTCGCGTCGGGATGGCGGGAAACGAGATCGTGCAACGTCTGCGCGGCGCCCTTGAGATCGCCGTCGTCCATCTGTAGGTCCGCAAGGAGAGCAAACGCCGGGGCCGCGGCTTCGCGCACCGTTGGATATCGCGCGATCACTGCGCGCAGCGCCGAGCGCGCTCCCGGCCCGTCTCCACCGAGCAACTGCATGCGCGCGCGTTGATACGACGCCGCTGGCGCATACGCGGAATCGTCGAGGAGCGTCGCGTACACTCGGGCCGCTTCGCCGGGTCGATTGAGTCGCGCCAACGCGCCTGCCCACAACATTCTGTCCGGTGGCGTCAGCTGTGCCGCAGACGCGACTCGCGCAAATGCGGTGACAGCGCGAGCGGAGACGCCTGCGGCCGCCGCGGCCCGCGCGACGATCAATGATCCAGTCGTGTCAGGGACGAGTCGGTCCAGAACGTCGATGGCCTGCCGCGTTTCTGCTGCGTTTGGCGACCGCTGAAGAAAGGACAGGATCCGCTGAACCAGCGCGGCGCGCGATGATGCATCATTCGCAGCGAGCGCCTCCACGCGAAACGCGGACGGCTCGTCTCCCGCGCGATGAAAGGCTTCTGCCGCGCCCCGGAGATCTCCGCTTCGCTCGCGGGCCTGCGCATCCGTCGGAACAATGCGGGTCCTCGCCGGCGGAAGGGTGATCTTCGCAAAGAGCGCGGCTCGCGCAGCGCTGTCGGCCGTGACACCGGCAGCGCGAAGACGCAGCCAATCGGCCGCTCGCGGCAATTTGCCAGCCGCGGCCATGTAGTGAAAAGCCGCACTGTCGCGGGCGTTGGCACGATCGTGCGCGCGCGCCAGCAGAACCTCGCGACTCTGCTTCGTGGCCTCGTCGGGCGCGCTCTCCATGGCCAGGCGGGCGTCGGAGACGGCTCTTTCGCCCGACTCCAGCAAGCTCCGCGCGACCAGCTCACGTCCCTCGCCGCCGAGCTGCCGATCGAGCCACGGCGCCCCGAGCAGCAGCCGCTGGACTTCGCTCCAGCCGTCCCACGCGGCGGCGGCTCGAGCGCCGACGAGCCGTGCTTCGGGTGAGGCGGTATTCGGCGTGACGAGAAGTGGCGTCAGGACGAGCGTCGCCCGCCACGGCCTCCCCGCCCGGATGAGGGAATCGGCGCGCTGTACGATGGAATCGGCGAGCACGGCCGGCCGTGTCGCGCCAGCGAGGTCCACGTCGCCGGAGGCTGTGCGCCGGTCGTTACCGGTGCCGACGCATGCACACAGCGCTGCAGCGGCAATGGAAAACAGCCAGTCGTATCGAGGCATCGGGCCGGATGCGTGTCACGCTTCGTGCCACGCGATACCGTTCTGCTTCTTGAGCGACGAAATCGAGCGGCCATAATAGCACAAACGGGCTGGCAGCGTGCTGCCAACCCGTTTGTGTTTCGCTCCGGTTCGTGTTGGCCGCCCCACCAGCGTCCAGGTCACTAACCTTCGCTACAATGTCTTACGCCGCACCCTCGCCAACTGTTGGGGAGACGTCGGGACTCCGGTTTCGTTAAGCGCCCACGTAGGCAACCACGGTGATTTCAACGAGGATGTCACGAAGCTCGGCACCCACGGCCGTCCTGCTCGGAAACGGCGGCCGGAAGAATTCCGTATAGACGGCATTCATGGCCGCCCAATCACCGGCATCGGCCAGATAGACTGTGACGCTCACTACGTCCTCGAGTCCAGCACCGGCCAGCGCGAGGAGGCTGCGTACGTTGGACAGCGTCTGACGTGTTTGCGTTGCCACGTCGTTTCCCACGAGCTCGCCCGTCGCGGGATCGCGTGGTGTCTGACCGCTGACGTAGATGAAGCCGCCCGCGCGCACGACCGGGGTGTACGGCCCCTTCGGCGGTGGGACATCGGAGGGAACCACCGCATTCCATTTCGGCATGTGCCCGGCGTGGGAGGTCAAGCTGTCAAGCTATTCGCCGGACTACGCGTGACCCTCGCTGGCCGTTGGTTCAGCCTACCGCCCGCCGATTCCGATCACGACGCGAAGGAACGGCCCGCCGGACGACGCATCCGGCGCAGCGATGACAGTACGTCCTCCCGCCGTCCACGTGGTGTTGTGCGGCGCAAGGCTATAGCCGGCCCGAACTCCGAAGACCACGCCGGCGGTGCCGAGCGCGCTCCGCGTGATCAGGTAGTCCGCGCCCCCGCCGACGTTGAACAGCATGTGGGTTCCCGATACGGTCGTCGACTGGCCGGGATTCTGCGCGATCTCCGCGAAGGTCGGGGTCGTCGCGGTCGTGCCAGTCGTGCCGTTTCGGTCGCGGAGCGTCACGTCAAACTTGCCGACGCCGACGCCAAGCGTTGGGAATACCGTCCAGTTTCGATCGCTGAAGATGGCGTACGACGCCGTGCCCGCGACCTGCGTCGAGTTCAGGTCGTCGGAGCGGCCGTTGTCCAGCCACTCATTACCGTAGGTCGTGTGGGCGACATCTGCGCCGAGGAGCGCGCGTCCGAACGCGTAGTGACCGGTCGCGCCATAGCTGATCCCCTGGTTCGAGAGCCCGGAAAAGCGGGCCGCCGCGAGCTGGGTGTTGAGCGCGTCCACCGCCATGTTGGTGGCGCCGGTCGTGAAGGCGAGCACGTGGAACGGGTGGGCGTCGTTCGATTGTGCGCCAACGCGTCCGGCGAGAGCGGACATCGCCACGATGAACGCGGCAGGACCAGCGAGAATGGATCGCATAGGTAGGAAGGGGATGATCCGGGTAGTGTCGGAGCGAGGCGGTGCAATCTTGAGTCCGTCCTTCGCGGCCCTGTCGGATGACAGCGTTCGTCGCCAGACTCAATCATGCGCCACGCCACCGTTGAGCCGGGCTCCGGCACTGCCGATCGTCCAGTCCGCTGGGGCGTTCTGGGAGCGGCCAACATTGCGGTCAACAAGGTCATTCCCGCAATGCAACTGGGGACGCACACGCCGGTGGTGGCGATTGCGTCGCGCGACCGCTCGAGAGCCGAGGCAGCCGCCCGCCGACTCGGCATTCCGCGAGCGTACGGCTCGTACGAGGAGCTCGTCGCGGATCCGGACGTGGACGCGATCTACAATCCCCTGCCCAACCATCTCCACGTCCCGTGGTCCGTTCGCGCCGCGGACGCGGGTAAACACGTTCTCTGCGAGAAGCCGATCGCGCTGAACGCCCGGGAGGCATTGGAGCTGATCGCGGCGCGGGACCGCGCGCACGTGCTCATCGCGGAGGCCTTCATGGTGAGAGCGCATCCACAATGGGCGGCTGTGCGCGAGCTGATTGCCGAGGGGCGGATCGGTGATCTGCGAGTCGTTTCGGGACACTTCAGCTATTTCCGCCGCGATCCCGTGGACATCCGCAGCAATCCGGATTGGGGCGGTGGCGCGCTGATGGACGTCGGCTGCTATCCCATCACGCTGTCGCGCTGGCTCTTTGGCGAGGAGCCCGACGCCGTGACGGCAGTGATCGAGCGTGATCCGGACTTCGATGTGGATCGTCTGGTCTCGGGACTGCTGCGCTTTCCTTCCGGACAGGGAGTATTCACGTGCGCCGGCCAGCTCGTACCGCATCAACGCATGCAGATCTTCGGCACGGAGGGCCGTATCGACGTGGAAATTCCGTTCAATGCGCCGCCCGATCGGAGCTGCCGCATTTTCGTCGACGACGGCAGCCAGTTCGGCGGCCGATCCGCCGAGGCGATCGAGTTCCCGGCCGTGAACCAATACCATCTGCAGGCAGAGCGGTTTTCCGAGGCGGTACGCGGAATCGGTCAGGTGCCAGTGCCACTGGAGGACGCCGTCGCCAACATGGCCGTCATCGACGCGCTCTTCCGTTCGGCGGAATCCGATCGGTGGGAATCACCCGAGCGATACGACGTCATCGTGCCGGCGGCTCGAGTGCCGCGATGATCTTGTTCGCATCGTAGACGCAGCCGGCCCATGTGCCGCCGCTGACTCGTTGCAACGCGGCCCACAGCTTCGTGTCGGCGGGGAGCGACGGATGCGGTGCAAGTGAGGCGTGCGGGTCTCGCGTCGCGAGCGCTTCCGAACATTCGGCGGGCAATTTCGGCGTGCCCTCGAGGCCGACGACGTTCACCGAGCCCGTAAGAGTATTTCGATCGACGACGATCTCGATGAGATCATCGTCGCGAACCCGGGCGATCGGACCGCCGTGCAGCGCCTCCGGCCCCACGTGGCCGATACACGCACCACTCGAGAATCCCGAGAACCGTCCGTCCGTGATGAGTGCCACCTGTTTGCCCCACGGTAGATAGCGCAGAGCAGTCGTGATCTGCGCCGTCTCCTGCATCCCGGTGCCCGACGGACCATTGCCGATGAGCACGATGACGTCGCCAGGCTTGATCGGACGCGCAGAGGCACCCTTCACGGCGCTGATGGCGTCACGCTCGTCGGTGAACACCCGCGCGGGCCCGAGGTGACGGTACACGTTGTCGGGATCAACGACCGACGCATCGAGCGCCGTCGCCTTGATGACCGAGCCCTCCGGCGCGAGGTTGCCGACCGGAAACACGGTCGTACTTGCCAGACCCGCATGCCGCGCGGCATCAGGGCTCATGATCACGTTGTCGGGATCGATCTGCGCGCCGGAAGAGAGGCGCTCACGCGCGGCGCGGCGCCGATCGCTCTGCTCCCACCAATCGAGCGTCGCGCCAAGTGTCTCACCCGTGACAGTCACGACATCGGTGTGGAGCAATCCGAGATCACGCAGATGCAACATCACCTCGGGAACGCCGCCGGCCATGTAGACTTGCACCGTTGGGTGCCCCCTCGGTCCGTTCGGTAGGGCATCCACGAGACGCGGCGTGGCGCGGTTGACGCGAATCCAGTCGTCCACCACAGGGGGGGTCAAACCCGCGGCATGGGCAATTGCGGGAATGTGCAGCAACAGGTTCGTCGAGCCGCCAAACGCAGCATGCACCAGCATCGCGTTCTCGAGTGCCTTTGCGGTCAGAATGCGCGAGAGTGGTATCGACAACATCCGCAGACGAAGCAGCGCAAGCGCCGACCGTTCCGCCAACTCGATCCATGATGGCTCGCCGGATGGCGCCAGCGCGCTGTGCGGCAACGCGAGTCCGAACGCCTCTGCCACGACTTGCGACGTCGCGGCCGTGCCGAGGAACTGACAGCCGCCGCCGGACGACCCGCATGCGCGACAGCCCATCTCGGCCGCATAGTCGAGCGTGATGAGGTCCCGTGAGAATCTGGCGCCGATGCTCTGCACCTGTCCGGCGTCCTCCGCGCCGGCCGCGGGCAGTGTGACACCGCCCGGCACGATGATTCCCGGCATTGACGACACCCCCGCGAGCGCGAGCATCGTCGCCGGCAATCCCTTGTCGCACGTGGCGACGCCCATCACACCGGCTGCGGTGGGCAACGATCTGATGAGACGCCGCATCACGATGGCAGCGTCGTTGCGATACGGGAGACTGTCGAGCATTCCCGTCGTGCCCTGCGTCCGGCCATCGCACGGATCGCTACAGTAGGCGGCAAAGGGAACCGCGCCCGCATCGCGAAGTGTTTCCGCCGCCCTCCGCACCAGCAGACCGATCTCCCAATGGCCGGTGTGATATCCGAGCGCGATCGGCGTTCCGTCTGCGTCGCGGAGGCCGCCCACGGTACTGATGATGACGAACTCCGGACCACCGAGCCGCGCCGGGCTCCATCCCATCCCGACATTCTGCGTCAACCCGAACAGATCACCGCTCGGCGCATCCCTCAGCATCGCGGGCGTAAGCGGAAGCGATCCTTCGGGACCGTGGCCGGAAATGCGGCCGGCGCGCACGGCGTCGGCGGTGCCAAGCACGGAATCGAGCGAGGGAAGCGCGGGCGAAGAGCTCATCGAAGGGGCAGAACGGTAGCGAGCGTCAGCGTCGTGACGAGCGATGTCAGTCCAACAATTGCCGACAGCGGCGTCCAGGATCGCAGCGTCTCCAGCTCGGTGACCCCGCCGATGCGGCTGAACACCCAGAAGCCGGCATCGTTCATCCACGATCCGACGAGCGAACCCGATGAAATCGCCGTGCAGAGATACACGAGATGAAACGGTAGCACGACGTCGCTGAGCATCGCGCTCATCATGCCCGCCGTCGTGATCATGGCCACGGTGCTCGAGCCTTGAGCGACCTTGATCACCACCGTGATGGCGAACGCGAGCAACAACACGGAGAGGCCGGGCTGCCCGCGGCCTCCTGCAAACAACACCTGAATGGCGGGTCCGATTTTCGCCGCCTGAAGCATCGCGCCAAATGCGCCGCCCGCGGCGACGATGAGAATCACCGCGCCGGCGCCCATGATCGCCCGATCCACGACCGCCGCGATTTCGGCAGCGCCCGACTGACGCTGGCGCACCATGAGCATGAGTGCCAATGCCGCGGAAATGAACATGGCGAAGTTCGGATTGCCGAGCACCGACGTCACCGGCCGCAACGCATTCCACAACTCCATGCGTGCGGGCATCCACACGCGCATCGCTTCAACCATCGTGCCCGTTGCAATCAGTATGACTGGCAGCACCACCGGAAGCACCGCAAGAACGAGCGGCGGCATGCGCTTCTCCGCGGCCGCCTGTGCGCCTTCAACGACTGGAAACCGCATGGGCACGTCCATGCGACGATCGATCCACGTCCCGAACGCAAAGCCGACGATGGACGAAGGAACCGAGATGGCGATGCCCATCAGGATCATGAGGCCGAGATCCACGTGGAGCGTATCGGCCACGCCGAGTGGTCCGGGATGCGGCGGCACGAGCGTGTGCGTCGCGACACCGCTCGCGCACATGGCCAACAGATACTTGAGGTAGTGCCGCTTCGTGCGCGCATGCATCGACCGCGCGAGCGGTGCGAGCAGGAAGAATACGGTATCGAAGAACACGGGGAGCGACAGCACGAACGACGTCGCGCCCAGGGCGACGGCATCACGCTTCTCACCAAGCACGCGCAGGAACGCGGCGACGATGCGGTCCGCGGCGCCGCTGTCCGTCATGGCCGTTCCGACGATCGCGGCCAGGGCGATCACGATGCCGACGCTGCCAGTCATCCGTCCGAACGCCTCAGCCACGCGACTGATGCGCGTGAGGTCATCGCCGGGCGCGAGAAAGCTGACGAGGATGGCCGCGCCGAGCAGGGCGAGGAAGGCGTGCACCCGCAGGCCGACGATGGCCACGAGAATGACCGCAAGCCCCGCGAGAAGAATCAGGAAAGGATGCATGACGTGGCGTCTGGGGTGCGCAATACTGTCACCCGGTCGCCCGCCGCGCACCTGTCTATCGGCGAACCGCGAGCTCCGTACTGGGCGTATCGCGCCAGAGACGCACGCTCGTCACGGTGAGCCGGCCCGCCTTCACGGTTACGAGTCCTGCATCCACGAGGGCCGCGCTGCCGGTACTCACTGCGAGGTGATGCTGGCCTTCCGTCAGGTGCGCGCGCAGCACGGTGATCTCCTGTGGAAGCACATGCCACGAGCGAATGTCCGCGCGCTCCAGAAGTGCCGTGCCGTAATTCACGATCTGGCCGGCGACTTCGCCCTTACGGTCCTTCACGGCCTTGGTCAGAACATACTTCGCGGCGGCACGCGTGGCTGCCCGTGCGAGTAGCGCCGTCCGCTCACGCTGCCCGTCGGCGATGGTCGCATCATCCACCACCGACGAGATTCGCGAGCCGTCCAGACTGTGGTCGTCCGCCAACAACGAGACACCACTCCATGAGCGCCGTGAAGGCCGAAAGACTGGAAAGGCAACCGATACCCAATAGCCCTCGTCGCCATCGACATCGCCTTCGTGCTCGTGCCGCCGCGGGCCGCGTCCAGATCGGCGATCACTCTGTTCGCCACCGACGAACACGTTCACGGCTTCGGTCGCGCGGTGTGCCACGAAGCCGCGCTCCACGACGACGAGAAGCTCACCTTCACCCGCTTCCGGATATGCTCGAGCGCTATCCACCAGTTCCGGCGCCAGCGCACGCGCGACGCGGTACGCAACGCGGGCATCATCCAGCTCGTCGGCCCGCTCGAATACCGCGCCGGCGATGTAGTGCATCATCGCGTGCGACACGCGCTCACCATCGGCGCGATCGGACGCAAATTGCAGCAGCATGGCGCTTAGGCGGCGCGCCTCCACCGCGGCGTCCTCCCACTGGTCCTCGCGCGCGCACGCGAGCATCGCGTAATACGCAATGAAGAGCCGCTCGGTGCGAGTGGTCACGTACGGGCGCGCCATGTCGTTCGTCACCAGCGCGAGCGCCTCCGCCGAGAGACTCTTCGTGATGCGATCGTCGGCCAGCATCGCTGCCGAGTCCAACACGGCGACGCTACGCGCGTACTGCGACGCGTAGAACGCGCTCGCCCCCTCATTCAACACCCGCAACAGCCGGTCGTCCTCGGCCCACTCGAGCGCCCGCTCAAAGTCCTGGTGCGCGAGCGCCTCCCGAAGCCGCTGTTGGTGCGTCGCGATTCCGTTGGGACCGACGTCGTACGCCGCGATCGTGGCCCGCAGTGCCGCACAGCCCTGACACAGAACGAGAATCCCGAACAGAGCGACGAGGCCGTGCGATACCTGGGCCGAAGTGCGCCTGGAGAGACGCATGATCGCTCGGACGATCAGGGCTTTCCGCCCAGCACGACGATTCGCTCGCGTGCGTGGACGATCGCATCCGAAAGCTTTGCGTTCGCGGTGCCCACTGCCTCGATCTTCTGGAGCTCGAGCTGGTGCAGGAACAGCTTGTACCGAAGCTGCGCCTCCACGGGACGGAGCAGCTTGTCCAGCGTCGCCGCAATCTTGTACTGCACCTCTGCGTTCGTCGGCGTCAGGATGCTTGCCCGATCATAGCGGTCGAGCGCGGCCGTAAAGTCGCCCATGACCGCCATCGCATCGCCCGCGCGCACGAGCGCCGCCGCGCGCGAGACACCAGCATTGTCGGCATCGGCCGCGCTGGTGACGGTGCGGAGGCCCTGCGGCTCCCGGTAGGTCACGCCCGCCACGACGCCATCCGCGAGCTGCACGAGGGCCACTGGGGCGGTGGCATCGCGCGGCACAGCGTCCGCTTCGCGAGGCACGAGCACCGCCCCGTGACCGCTCCTGCGAACCGACCAGGCGACGTCCGTGGTGCGGGTTGCCGCCAGCACCTGCACTTCTGTCATGCCAATGGCGAGCTCGCCGCGCTCCAATGCGGCGCACACGGACGCCTCGCACGAGGCGAGCGCGACCGCCGTCAGGGAATCACGACGTTGTCGGCCGGCAATGCCCACCTCGAGCGCGACCGTGGTCGCCGCGTCAGTCGTGTGCGTCGGCGATGCGACCCGATCGCCGTTGTGCATTACCGCGATTGGCGCCTCATCGATTCGCTTGGGATTGGCGCATGCCGTGGCGAGTGCCGTCACGAAGATGGTCGGCGCGAGCTGTGGAATCCGGTGTCTGGACATCATGGTTTCTCCGCGGGGAAGGGGTCAGAGCCCGAAGCGTGCTCGCTCGACATACTTCTTGATCTTATGCTGGCCCGCCCAGACCTTCGTATTCGTCTCGAGATCCACGATCGACGCGTCGATCTGGTAGAACACGACTCGCTCGCGGCCGTCCACGTCCTCGATGGACTCCAGCGTTCCGGTGAGCGCGTACCGCGCGCCGACCTCCTGTCCCTGCTGCGCCCGCGTGTCGGCTCTGGCGTTCTGCTGTTGATCCTTCCGCTCCGCACGCAGCGCGTCGCGCTCTCCGCCGCTGGAGACCACGCGCGCCACACCGGTGGTGACGAACGCGCGCTCGATGTCTTTCACGAACGTGGCCACGGCAATGTGCTCCAGCGTGCGATTCGCGAACGAGCCGACGATCACCACCGGCGCATCGCCGCCGTGCAGTTGGGCGTATCGCGTCGCCCACCCGGACGCGAGCGATTGCTCAACAAGCTGATTGGCCACCAACCGCGAATCGGTGTCGTTCCACCGGCCGGACAGGTCGGTCACCGCCGACGGCTCGATTCGGGTGACGCGCTTGCTGAAGCACGCTCCCCCGCCGAGCAACAGGAAAGCGCCGGCCACCTGGCCGACGCGACGGATGAGAGATCTGCGATGCGTCATGGCATGCTCCGGTGCGGTTCGTTCATCACCGGCCGAAGCATCTGCCACGCCACTGGTGTCCGTCGCGCAAACTACGGCCGTGTAACGACTTCACGGCGAACAGTGTCCGGCAGTGTCCGCGCAGGAGGACGCGCGTGTTTCACTTCGAGGGGACATTCCCGGCCACTCGACCGCCGAGCTACTTTCCTGCATGCCCGACGGCGACGACCAGTGGACAGACGACGAAGTGGAGGAGGCCTTCCCCCTCGGTGACGGTGTCGCCGAGACGGAGGCCATCGTGAACTGTCCGCACTGCGGAGAGCCGAACGAAATCGCGCTCGATCCTGGCGGCGGGAGCGAGCAGGAGTACGTCGAAGACTGCGGCGTGTGCTGCCGCCCGTGGCTCATGTACGTGCGCTACACGCGCGACGGCTCGGCGGAAGTCGAGGTCTACTCCTCCGAAGAGTGACCCTCGGTCAGTGGGCCGCCCCCGGCCCGAGTCCCCGCGCCTTTCCCGACCGGAAGAGCAGCAGCAGGGGCATGGACACCAGCAGCGCGAGCCCGCTCAGCAAGTAGAGCCGGGAGAAGGCCAGCACGCTGGCCTGACCCATGACCTGCCGGTCGATGATGGACAGCGCCATTTGCTTCGCCGCGACAGCGTTCGCGCCCTTGGCGATGAGTGCGCGCGTAATCCCATCGACTCTCGCGATCGTCGTCGGATCGTTGGCGCCCACGTGCTCGATCAACAGCGCCCGCGACTGCGCAGTGAACCGGGAGAGCAGCGTCGCGCTGATGGCGATGCCAAGCGATCCGCCGAGCTGCCGCGTCAGGTTGAACATGCCCGTTCCCTGCGCGAGTTGATGTGGCTTGAGCTCCGCCATGGTCGCGCCGGTGAGCGGCACGAAGATGAGACCGAGGCCCACGCCACGGAACACGAGCGGCCAGAAGAGATCCTGAGCGCCAGCGTCGAAGGTGAGCTGCGACAGCAGGTACATCGAGAGAAAGAACAGCAGTGCGCCGATGGGCACCGTCACGCGCGCATCGAGCCGCTGCGCGTTTCGCCCCACCATCGCCATCGTGAACGCGGACGACAGCGCCCCAGGCAGGATGATCATGCCCGTCTGATTCGCCGTCATGCCGTGCAATCCCTGGAGAAACACCGGAAGCACGAACACCGATCCATACAGCGCGAACCCAAGGAACGCGCCCATCGTGACACCCGCGAAGAGCTGGCGGTTGCGCAGCACGCTCAGGTCGATCACCGGCTCGTCGATGGTCAGCTCGCGCCAGATGAGCAGGATGAACGAGACCAGCGCCGTGAGTCCGAGCACCGTGACGAAGCGCGAATCGAACCAGTCGTACCGCTCACCGCGTTCCAGCATCCACTGCAGGGAGCCGACACAGAGCGCAAGCAACAGGATGCCGGTACCATCGATGGTGCTCGCGCGCTGCTGGTGGGCCGAGTCGCGCACGTACTCGAACACCATGAAGGCCGCGAAGATGCCGAGCGGAATGTTGATGTAGAAGATCCAGGGCCAGCTCAGGTTGTCGACGATGTAGCCGCCCAGCGTCGGTCCGATCGTGGGCCCCACCATCACGCCGACGCCGAACATGGCCTGGCCGATGCCCACTTCCTTCGGCGGGAAGGCCTCGAACAACGTCGCCTGCGCCGTCGACAACAGGGCGCCGCCGCCCAGCCCCTGCACCACACGCCAGAAGATGAGCGCTCCAAGCGACCCCGATGCGCCGCAGAAGAACGATGCGGCGACAAAGAGCAGAATGGACCCGGTGAGGTAGCGCTTTCGGCCGAAATAGCCGGAGAGCCAGCTCGAGAGCGGAATGACGACGACGTTCGCGATGATGTAACCCGTGGACACCCACGAGATCTCGTCGAGCGTCGCGCCAAGGTTCCCCATCATGTGGGGAATGGCGACGTTGACAATCGAGGTGTCGATCAGCTCGAGCACGGCGGCCAGGGTCACCGCGATCGCAATCAGGTACTTGTATTTGTACTTGTCCTCCGCGAGCGCAGCCGCGGGCACGTGCACGCGTGCAGTGCCCCTGGGGCCGGACGTGATGATGGCGGTCTCCGACATCGATGACTACTTCGTGCTGACGTGCGCGTTCACCGACATGCCGGGACGCAGCGGATGCGCCTTGTCCACGCCCCCGACGATCGCGATACGCACGGGGACGCGCTGCACCACCTTCGTGAAGTTGCCCGTTGCGTTGTCCGGCGGCAGCAGCGCGAACTTCGCGCCCGTCGCGGCGCTCACGCTCTCCACGCGTCCCTGCACCGTCGAGCCGCCGTACGCGTCCACCTCGATCTCCACCGGCTGCCCGACATGAATGTCGGCGAGCTGCGTCTCCTTGAAGTTCGCGGTTATCCACACGCCGGTATCCGATACGACCGTAAGAAGAGGCTGGCCGGCCTGCACGAGCTGTCCGATTTCCACCTGCTTGCGCGAGATGACGCCCGCCACCGGCGACGCAACGCGCGTGTACGAGAGCTGCAATGCCGCATTGTCACGCGACGCCTGCGCCGCACCGAGACGCGCCTGCGCGAGACGGACGCCCGCCTGGGCATTGCTCACGCCGGCGCCCGCAGCGCCCGCCGTCCGCTCCGCAGATGACAACTGGGCGCGCGCCGCATCGGCCGCCGCCTGTGCGGCATCGAGCTGCTGACGTGAGACGATCTGCTTCGCTACGAGCTCACGCGTGCGCGCGAGATCCGACTCTGCCTTGGTCGCGTTTGCGCGAGCCGCAAGGATGTTCGCGTCCAACGCCGCACGCTGTCCGGTGGCATTCTGCACCTGCGCCTCGGCCTGGCCTTCCAGGCCGCGCCCGCCCGCCGACGCACGCGCCGCAGCGAGATCGGCATCGGCCTGCGCGAGCTTCACCGCGTATTCGCGCTCGTCGATCCGGACGAGCGTCGAATCGCTCGCCACGCGCTGGTTGTCGGCGACCGTGACGGCCATGACGTACCCGCTCACCTTCGCGAGCACCGGCACGAGGTGCCCGTCCACCTGCGCGTTGTCCGTACTCTCGTGAGCGCGTCCGTACAGCCACTGCTTCACGCCCCAGCCAAGACCGATGAGCGCGGCGAGGATCACGAGACCGATGACGATCCGGCCACGTGCATTGGACGCTGGTTCGGGCGCCGTGTCAGCCACGGCGGAAGGACGAGGAGCGGTGCCTTGCGGTTGGGTTGCGGTTGCCATGTGTCGAGTCTGTCGAACGGTGAAGGACGGCGCGATGATCGCTGTCTGGTAAGTGCTGCTATTCCAGCGTGCTGATGGAGCCCTGTGCACGCGCAAGCGCCACACGGGCCGACTGATATGACGTCAGCGCATCCACGAGCTGGGTGCGCGCGGTATTGAGCGTAAGGGACGCGGTGATGACGTCCGCATTGCCGGAGACGCCAGCCTGAAAACGCTCGCGGGCCTGCGCGACCTCCTGCTCCGCGAGTGCGAGACGCTCGCGTGCCGCGCCGACGGCTTCGCTCGACGAACGCAGATTCAGCGTCGCGATGCGGACGTCGGCCGTGACCTGCTCGCGAAGATCCTTCGCACGCACATCCAGCTCACGCGCAACGGAAAGCTGCTCCTCCTCACGACCCTCTCGGCGCAAGCCGTCAAAGAGCGGAATGGACAGCTGAACACCCCAGTCGTACGTCGGGAGATAGCTGCGGCCATTGCGCTGCGAGAGTCCCTCGTCCGCGAACAGACCCACGGTGCCAAGGCGCTCCCGGCGAATGCTGCCAGCCTGAAGCCGGGCGGCTTTCGCCTGGAGCTCCAGCGCCGCGACGTCCTTTCTACCTTGCAATGCGGGGACGAGCACCGCCGCTGCATCGGCGTTCGCCGACATGGAGAGAGCCGCCAACGTATCCGCGAGCACGATCTGTCCCTGCGACACGCCAAGCACGCGAGCCAGTTCGACGCGGGTGCGGTCGCGCTCGTTGCGAGCCGCGATGAGCTGGGCGCGCGCGCCGGTGAGCTGCGAGCGCGCTCGCGTCACGTCGAGCGCGATGCCCGTACCCGCCTTCAGCTGATCCTGCGCAATGCCGACCAGCTCGGCCGCGAGTGTCGAGTCCTGTAGGTGCGCCGCGTACACCGCGTCCGCGCGCAGGACCGCGAGATACGCGTTCGCCGCCGCGCTCGCCGCCAGGTCGGCCACGTTCGCCGCATCGGCGCTCGCCGCGTCCACGCCGAGCCTGGCCGTCTCCACTTTTGTACGGGCGGCGGGGTCGAAGAGCGTCTGCGACACCCGGGCGCGTACGTCGAGCGCGTTCACGGGTCCGAGGATCGAACCGCGCGGATCGAATAGCGCAGGCTGCCCGGGCACCGATGGAAAGTCGATCGGGAAGGTGGCGCTGTTGATCGTCGAGCCATGCTCGCCCACCGCCGCCGAGAGATTCGGCAGGAATTCGGCGCGGCGCTGCGTGACCCGTGCCTTTGCGGCGGCCAGGCGGCTCTGCGCGCCTTCGACGGAGGCATTCTGACGCGACGCGAGTCGAATCGCGCCACCCAGCGTCAGGCGGATCGCGGTGTCGGAAGAAGGCGCCTGCTGAGCGGGCAGCGGAACGGTCGCGGCGACGCTCGCCATCACAGGCGCAAGGAGAAACAGTCGGATGAACGGTCGAATCATTATCAGGCGTGCTGTGGCGCGTCCGCAGTATCGGGACGCATGGCGTTGAAGAAGAAGTCGCTGATCTGGCTGAGAATCACATCGTCGGGCACCTGCGCGATCGACTTGAAACAATTGCGCGAGTGATACCACGTCGCATGCGAGAGGAACACGGCGCTCAGCATGCGGGACGCGACGGCGGCGTCCATCCGGCGAAACACGCCCGCGTCCATGCCGCGCTCGAGCATGCCTCGCACCAGCCGCTGCGCGCGCTCGATCACTTCCGTCGCGTAAAACGCTGCGAGATCCGGAAAATTGCGCAGCTCCGAGTTCACGAGCCGGTGAACCACGGGAAAGACGGGCGACCGGAGCCACGTCCAGTAGCCGCTCATCCACGCCCGCACAGCTTCCGCCGGGTTGCGCTCCGTCTCGAGGATCATCTCTGCGCGAGCGATGAACGCGATGACGGAGGTGCGCACGACTTCCCGAAACAGCTCTTCCTTGTTGGGGAAGTAGAGGTAGATGGTGCCCTTGGAGAGCCCCGCGCGCTTCGCAATGTCATCGAGCCGCGCATCAGCCAGTCCGCGCTCGCCGAACACGGCGATCGCTGCGTCGAGGATCTGCTTCGGTCTTTCCTCGGGGAGGCGCCGCCAGCGCGGCTCTGTAGTCGCTTCAGTCATGAGTAAGTTACCGCCAGGTCAGCAATGAACCAAGCGCACTCTGGAATAGTTCCAGAATCGCGCCGTTCCTTAATGACTGGTCAGTAACTTACTCGGAATCCTTCGCGGATGCAAGCACCCGATCGAGAAACACGCGCGCCGTGCGGATGTCGGCCTGCACCAGCCCGTGCGATGCATCCTGCCAGGCGAGTTCCACCTCTGCGCCGCCCTCGCGGAGGATCGCCGCGAGACGTTCAGTGCCAGCGTGCGCGATCAACGGATCTGACCGCCCCGCGCTGATGAGGACTTGCTTGCCGCCGAGCGACGGCGCTTCGGTCGGCTCGAAAGGGACCATCGCACGCAACAGAACGGCTGAGGCAATGACCTCCGGACGCGACAGCAACACGCTCCCGGCGATGTTGGCGCCGTTGGAGTAGCCCACTGCGCAAACGGAATCGAGGGAGAATCCATACCGTTCCGAGGCGGCTGTAATGAAGTCCGCGAGCTCGGCCGTGCGGCGCCGCAAGTCGTCGAGGTCGAACACGCCCTCCGCCAGCCGCCGAAAGAAGCGCGGCGCACCATGCTCGAGCACGTTCCCGCGCGGGCTCAGCATACCGGCTCCCGGCCGCAGCATTTCGCCGAGTGACAGGAGATCGTTTTCGTCGCCGCCGGTGCCGTGCAGCAGCAGGAGCGTGGGCGCGCCGTTCGCTCGCGGCGGCACCCATCGATGCACGTGCACGTCGAGTGCGGTCATACGTTCGCCTTTGGAGCGTCGGGCGTCTCGTGCAGCGGCGTCGCCTGCGGACGGTGAAGCGCCGGGAGAACCATCTCGATGGAGGCGCGGTCAGCGGCCAGTCGCGACGGCAGGGTCAGCGACTCGCCGAGTGACTTGAGCGGCTCGTCTACCGTAAAGCCTGGTCCGTCGGTGGCGACCTCGAACAGCACGTTCCCGGGCTCGCGCACGTACACGGACTGGAAGTACGTCCGGTCGATGACCGGCGTGGGATGTAAACCGAGCGACGTCACCTTCTCTCGCAGTTGTAGCTGCTCTGCCGTGTCCCGTGCACGGAACGCGACGTGATGGATCGTGCCCGCGCCCCCCAGCGGCGAGAGGAAGCCACCGACGACACGAACGTCCACGAACGCGCCCGAACCTCCGTCTCCGACAGAGAAACGCGTCGTCTGGTCCTCCGAGTCCGCCCTGCGAAATCCGAGTCCTTCCACGAGCGCCTGCTCGGTGCGCTCCAGCGATTCCTCCCAGAGCGTCACCGCGTGTACGCCGTGAATGGCGTGCTCGCTCGGTACCGGACCATCCGCCCAGGCGCCACGAACGGTGGCGTCCTCGGTGGCGACCAGCTCGAGCATGAGACCGTCGCGGTCGCGGAAGGCAATGGTGGCATTGCCGAACGGGCGTGTGAGTGCATCGTGATTGACTCCGTTCGTCACGAACCGATGGAGCCAGTAGCCAATGGACTCCGGCGCTATCGCGAGCGACGTCACGGCAATCTGGCCAACGCCCGCGCGGCCGCGACGCGCTCCCGGCCAGGGAAAGAACGTCAGTAGACTGCCTGGCGTTCCCTCCGTGTCGCCGTAGTACAAGTGGTACGTGCGCGGATCGTCGTAGTTGATCGTCTTCTTGACCAGCCGCAGGCCGAGAACGCCGGCGTAGAAGTCGACGTTCTGCTGCGCGTCACCGGCAATGCCCGTGACATGATGGATACCCATGGTCATCGAACCTCATCGAAACTCGACGAGCGTCTCGCTCGGCAAGCGGTGGGGGCGAAAGCCCTCCTCTCCAGGATAGCCGATGGAGATCAGCGCCGGCACGCGGACGTGCGCCGGAAGCCCCAGGAGCTCCTTCACCTTCTCCGGCTCGAAACCCAACATCGGCGACGTCCCGAACCCCTTCGCCTCGGCGAGCAGCAACAGATAGCCCAGCGCGATGTTCGACTGTCCCACGCCCCAATTCTCGCGATCCTCGCTGGACTGTGCCGCGAACATTGCACGGAAGCTGTCCACGGCGGCCTGCTGCTTGTCCGCGGGCAAATCCGGATGCACGGACTCGGGCATGCGCTCGAGTGCGTTCAGCATGTCGCTGTACATCACGATGGTAGCCGGTGCCCGCAGGATCTGCTGCTGGCCGTATGCCGCGGCCGAGAGTTTCTGCTTCAGCTCAGGCGTCTGCACGACGACGAAGCGCCAGGGCTGGACGTTGTACGCCGACGGAGCTCGCCCGGCGAGACGCAGAAGGTCGCGCAGCTCGGCCTCCGGTATCGCTGCACTCGCGTAATTGCGGATCGACCGTCG
Source organism: Gemmatimonadetes bacterium 2013_60CM_65_52 (assembly GCA_002215645.1). GTDB lineage: Bacteria > Gemmatimonadota > Gemmatimonadetes > Gemmatimonadales > Gemmatimonadaceae > AG11. The sequence continues at coordinate 505,531 of NGFI01000002.1, forward strand.
CCGCTCTGCCGCTCTGGCAATGCCGTCATTCGCCTTTCTCTCCTGTGGTCTGATGCTCGCGCTCATATAGCCTCTGTAATGTGATATTCGATTTGAAAGTATTTACGCCGGCCTCGACAAGTTCCCGGCCATGCCTCAGCGCGCTACGCTGGTCCCCAGTTTTCGACACAGCCGGCCCAGCTCGCGCTGCTCATCCTTCGTGAGAGCGGACATGATTCCGCTGATCCGCGAAACGTGTTCCGGCAGAAGCTGGATCATGAGGGCTCGGCCTCGCTCCGTGATGGATACGATGTGGACCCGGCGGTCATCCTCGCTTTGCGTTCGCTTCACAAGCCTGTCGCGCTCGAGGTTGTCGACGACGGTGGTCATGTTGCTTCCGCTCCGTAGCACCTTCTTGCACAGCTGCCCCTGCGATAGCGGGCCGAGGTGGTAGAGGGCCTCGAGGACGCTGAGCTGGCCTTCGGTGATGCCGTAGTCCCTCTGAAGCGACGGGAGCAGACTGCCCTGAACGGCATTCACGCTGCGCGACAGCTTGATCAGCGTATCGAGGGCCAGAATCTCGTCGGGCTTTCCCTTGTAATGTGACGGCATTTGTGCACAATTATGATAGTTCGATATCAAAGTATATCGAACGTCGGGAGCAAAGTCAATCTGATGTTCCCGCTCCGAGCCTCGGCCGGCAAGGCAGGCCCCTGCGGCGGTATCTTGCATCCGTGTCCCAGGACGAAACGAACTTCGGCCGGTTGCGCATCGATAAGTGGCTTTGGGCCGCTCGCTTCTTCAAGACGCGCTCGCTCTCCGCCGATGCCATACGCGGCGGAAAGATTACCGTGAATGGCGAAGCGGCGAAGCCCGCACGAATGATTCAAGCGGGCGACCAAGTCCGCGTGCGGCTCGGCGCATATACCCACGTGGTGATCGTACGCGCCCTGTCGGAACGGCGCGGGCCGGCGCCCGAGGCCGCGAAGCTCTACGAGGAAACGGCTGACAGCCGCGCTGCGCGCGAACACCTCGCCGAGCAGCATCGGTTGGCGCCGCCGGTATTCGTCCGTGAGGAGAAGGGGCGGCCCACCAAGCGCGATCGCCGTGAGCTCGACCGGCTCAGAGACGAACGGGGCAGCTGAACGAGCTGTGTCGACCGAAAATGTCAGGGCGCCGCGAAGCGCTCCGCGAGCGTCGTAAGAGTCGCCGCATCGATGGCGTGGCCGCCCTCGAATCGCACCACATGATGTGGAACGCCAGCCTCCGATAGCTTCTCGGCTTCCGCGGCGAGCACTTTCGGAGTGATGTAGTTGTCCTCGTTCCCCGCCACGAGCGTGATTTCCGCACCGTGGAGTTTGCCGGCCCACGCTGATGCTTCCAGCTCTGGTGGAATCTGGCCGCCCCAGAGAATCAACTCGTCCGCCCGGAAGTCAGACGCACCGAGCCACCGCGCGACGGTTGCCGTGCCCTGCGAGAAACCGAGCACCACGAATCGAGGCGACGCACCCGTGAGGTGATGCCGTATCTCGGTCGCGACCAGATCGAGATAGCCGATATAGTCCGCGATCTCGGCATCGCGGAATTCCTTCGTCATCCACGTCGCGCCGACACGCGGTGCTTCCTGGGCACGCCGCTGCGCGATGGAGTCGAGGTAGTATCGCGACAGCGCTTCGGGCGCGACGATCAGGCGCGTACCGTCGTCGAGTGGCACGAACGACTGAATGAATCGCGCCGCGAGCTGGCCGAAGCCATGGCACACGATCCACACCTCTCGCGGAAAACCGTGCGTCGGCCCGAGCGTGTAGTACCGCGCCGTGCGCGGCACGACGATGCGATGTTCCTCGATCACCGCCTCCGGACGCTCGTGCTCCATGCGTGGATCGCCCCGCATCCCGGACTCGGGACTGCGGGGCTGATGGCGACTACTTCTGCGGCGAGGTCATCGCAGTGGTGTGCGCCGCGGCGAGCAGCGCATTCTGCGACGATGCGGTGGACAGCAAATTCACCGCTCGCGAGAGCTGATGATCCTCGCGCAGCCCACGGACCTTTGCGCCCGCATCGCCAAGCACGAGGCGCGCTACACGGCGGTCGAGCTCGCGGTCCAGCAGTTTGGGCGCGGCCGCTTCGTACTTTGGATCGATGACGACGCCGGCGGCGGTGAGGCGTCGCCGCAGCTCCGTGCGCCACGCTGGCGTGACTGTGAAGTCCTTCGGCGACGACCTCAGCTCGAATGCGTACTGATTGAGCGTGGTGAACCACGCCTGCGTCTTGGGTGCGACGACGAACCGAATGAAATCCTGCTCGGGAGACGACAGTGTGTCGTCGGAGACGATGAGGTCCGGTGTGATGCCGCCACCACCGTACACGGTGCGTCCAGCGTCCGATTTGAAGGTGGGACGCGCCTTCTTCTGCACCTCGGTCTCCAGCGAATCCGGGCGAGTCTCCACCAGCCGCCCATCCGCCAACAACTTGCGCTCGCGGTGAATGCTGCGGCCACTCGGCGTATACCACTTGCCGGTGGTGATCTTCAGCGCGTAGCCACCGTCGAGCGGGAAGACGGATTGGACGAGTCCCTTTCCGAAGCTCGTCGTGCCCAGCACGAGGGCGCGGTCGTGATCCTGCAGCGCTCCGGCAACGATCTCGCTGGCCGACGCGGTGCCGCCATCCGTGAGAATGACGAGGGGAAGCTGCGCATCGAGATGCGCGCTCGACGCGCGAGCGATCTCCTCCGGCGTATTCCGGCCGCGGACGCTCACGATGGGCTGTCCGTCCTTCAGGAAAAGCGAGCTCACCGCGAGTGACTGCTCCACGATGCCGCCGCCGTTCTCGCGCAGGTCGAGCACGAGACCCTTGGCGCCCTGCTGCACGAGCTTCTCGGTCGCCGCCGTCACCTCGTCCGCGGTGTTCTCGTTGAACGTCTGAAGGGGGATATAGCCAACGTGATCGCCGAGGACGGCGGTGTACGCGACTGCGGGCACGTGAACGATTGCTCGCTTGAACGACAATTTGATCGGTTCGGGTACGCTGGGCCGCGCGTATGTCACGTGCACGGTCGTGCCCGGAATGCCGCGCAGCGCGTTGGACACGGTGTCGATCTTCATGTCACCCGTGACGACGAGGGAGTCGACGCGCGTGATGACGTCACCCTCGAGCACACCGCCCTCTTCCGCTGGCGTGTGCGGAAACACCCGACTGACCACGACGCGAAGTCCGCCGCCGTTTCTCTGCTCCTCGAGCAGCATGCCGACGCCGCCATACCGTCCGCCCACGGCGCGACTGAACTCCTCGTTCGCCTTGGGAGCGAGCAGCTCGCTGTAGGGATCGTTCAGCTCGCGCACCAGACCCTTGGCCGCCTTCTCGAAGATTGCCGCTCCCTGAAGGGAGTCCACATAGCGGTTGGCGACGATCGAGAGAACCTGATCGAACAGACGCGGCGTCGGGCTCTTGGAGGCCCCCTGAAGGAGGAACCCTCCCGCCACCATGGGCAGAAGCAGGAGTGACGCGACGGCGGCGGTGCGTGGGCGAAACATCGACGACCTCGGAATGAGGGCTCCGGAGGCACAGATGCGCACCGGTCTCGTATCAAATGTAGCAGTTTCGGGCGGTAATGTTCCCGTACGGAGCGAAAACAGCCTCTACGGACGGGCGATCGCGGTCAGCTTCCAGATACCGTTGATCATGTCGGACGCGTAGACAAGCCCGTTCCGATATTGGACGCCCCAAATGAGTACGGGGTTGCCCGGATCCTGCAAGCCGATGCCCAGCTCGCGGCCCATCTTGAAGAGATCGCAGAGCTGGAGGGTCGTGTTGGCGGGGGACGATCGCTGCGCCGCCGTGCACGCGGAGAGGTCGCCGCGAACGTCGAGGGCCCGGACGCCTCCGTTGTAATACGCGGCGTAGAGGATCCCGTTGGCCTCGTCCACCGAAAAATTGTGCGTGCCGGCGTTGGCGGTGGTGAAGAACGCGACTTCCTTGGGCGACGACATGTCTCCCACGTCCACGACGTGGATGTCTCCGGCCGAGAACGTTCCGAGGTTGTTCGCTCCCTCTTCCCCGACGAAGGCGTATTTGGCGTTTCCGGTGACGGGATCCTTGAGCCACCACACGTTGTGCACTTTTCCGTTCGCCGTTTTCACACGGCCGATCTCTTTCGGCGCCGCTGGCGTTCCACCCAGCGCGCCGCCCCCCACGTCCCAGATGGCCAGACCATCGTTCCAGAGCGCGAGAAAGAGAATCCCGTCGCGCAGGAACGTGTCGTGGACGTATGGCGTTCCGATGGCCTGCTGATAGACCTGCTTCGGATTGGCGGGATCGCTCAGGTCCACGATCACGATCTGTGCTTTGACGGGACCGACCGGATCGATGCAGAGAAATCCGTACAGCTTCCCGTTGACGCGGCCGACCTTCGCCGTGTGAACACCGTACGTGGTATTTCCGTTTCTGAATCGCGTGATGCGCTGCGGCTTCCGCGGATCGGCGAGGTCGTAGATCACGATCGAGCCGTTCGTGTACTCCGTGGCCACTACGAGGAGAGTTCCGTCGTCGCTGACCTGGATGTCACCGAGGGTGGTCGCGCTGTCCACCTTCACCGAATCGACGAGCCTGGGCGCCGCCGCGGAAACGTCCCAGACATAGAATACGCTCGCGACCGCCGACGAGTTGTTCCACGTGGTGGTGTAGGCAGTCGTCCCGCGAACCGCGATCTCGCCGCTGTAACGGCCGCCATTCGTGGTCAGTGGAAGGAAGTTTCCACGCCCCTGCACCGTCATCGTCAGAGGAGTGCCGGAGGCGGCGACGGGATCCGGCTGCGTCGGCGGCGTGTCCGCGGACGAACAAGAACAGAGGACGAGGAGAGCGGCAGCGAGGTACCGGCGTGCTATCGGATTCACGGATTCTGTCTGCGCGAGGGAATCAGAGCGCCGCTACGCCGTAGCGGCCCATGCGTCTGTGTGGGCTGCCGGCAACAAGGCGCATGCCCACAGTGATCATTGTGAACGCCGAGGTGCCGTAGAGCCGCTCCGGCGTGAACAGGGATCGCGGGTTCTTCGGTGACGCCGACAACAGCGCGACCTCCACGAAGGGCAACCCTGATACAGCGCGCGCCGTCACCGGGGAACCGGTCGCGTTCAGGGTCGCCGCACGCCAACGTGTAATGCCGTTGATGCTGAGGTCGGACGCGGGCCGCGGCGTGCGAGACGGATCGGCCAGGCGATCTTCTTCCGGCCGCTCCGTCTGCTCGAGTCGCAGCGACAGCGACGCGCGGCCAAGCGCGACGGACCCCTCCGCGAGCACGGACTCGTACGCGAAGACGTCGAGCGCACGCGCCGAGTCATGATCCTGCGTCCTTGCCCATTCCGCGAGCCAATACCATGCGGACGATGTCGGGGCAAACCGCGCGGACATGCTCTGCTTTCGCTGATCGAGCCCAAAGCCGCTCACCTGCTCCGGCGACGCGACGCGCGCGTAGCTCGCCTGGATCTCGGCGCCCTTCATCGGCAGCAGCGTCGATCGCAGCGACCAGGAGTCGCCAAGTCGTCGTGCGGCGGGCACTGACGACGGGCTCGTGGGCTCATCACCCCCGAAGCTCGATGCCTCGACGATGACCGGCCCGCCGCGCACCGCGGCGACGACCACGCCCCGCTCCAGAATCTGCGCGAGATGATGATTGAGCGGAAACTTTACGATCGGGCGCATCATGGGGTCGTCGGTTCCGAAGGACGCAAAGCCACGCCCTAGAGACACCGAGTAGCGCATCGCACCCATGGCACCGAGTGCAGAGGCCATGATCTCGTGCACGTAGGTGTGCGGATGTCGCCGGTCGACGAAGCCTTCCCCGGCACCCCCGGTATTCAGCTCGCCATCGCGCATCGTCAGCCCCTCGGCGTCGAAGGTCGCGTCCAACGCGAGCGTTTCGCGCCACCGGCCGCGTGCCATGAGTATGGGCTGCGTGAGCGTGGCCTCCGTTTTCGTGACACCTCCCGCCGACGGCGATGCGCGCGTCAACAGCGGAATGGCTTGACCCATGACGTGCCACGCGTGCGCCGTGCTGTCCATTGGCATCCCGCCCATCTCGTGCGCCGCATGCTGTGCGACGAGTGTGTCGGCGGTCAACAGGAGCATCGAAGCGACAAGAGCGCGAGGCAGTGTCATGCACATAATTTACTGTCGTACACCACTGCCCCCCCTTTCGTCTCTGCATGCGACTCCCCAGCCGTACCGAGCTGCTTGCCATGTCTCACCTCGCGATGCCTGTCGTGGTCGCGCAGGTGGGACTCATGGCGATGGGCGTGGTTGACACACTCATGGTGGGGCGCGTGTCGGCAGTCGCCCTCGCGTCCGTCGCGCTCGGGAACCTGTATTTCATGACGCTCATCGTGCCCGCGCAGGGTACGCTGATGGTGCTCGACCCGGTCGTCGCGCAGGCCGTCGGCGCGCGGGATGACGAGGGCATCGCGCGCGGCGTTCAACGGGGATTCCTGCTCGCCGCGGTGCTTGGCGTCGCGTGCAGCCTGCTGATTTTGCCCGTGCATCCGATTCTCAAGCTGCTGCATCAACCGCCCGAGCTGGTTCCGATCGCAACGTCCTACGTGTTGATCTCGATTCTCGGCGTCCTGCCCTTTCTCGGGTTCGTCGTATTGCGGCAGAGTCTCATGGCTCTGACGCGCATGAAGGTGATCATCGTCGTCATCCTGCTCGCCAACCTGTCCAACGCGTTTCTGAACTGGGTGTTCGTGTACGGCCACCTCGGCAGTCCCGCGATGGGAGCGCCCGGCTCCGCGTGGGCGACAGTCGTGAGCCGCTGGCTCATGTTTCTTCTGCTCTTCGCATTGGGCGCGCGATCGCTGTATCACGCGATCGTGCCATGGCGCGCCGAGTCGCTGCACGTTGCGCCGCTGCTCTCGATGTTGCGACTTGGACTTCCGATCGGCCTTCAGCAAGTGCTCGAGTTCGGCGTGTTCGGCGCGATCGGCGTCCTGATGGGAATCCTTGGCACCACCGAGATGGCTGCGCATCAGATCGCGATCAATCTCGCCAGCCTGACGTTCATGGTGCCGCTCGGCGTCGGCGCCGCGGCGGCGGTGCGTGTTGGACACGCCGCGGGTGCGGCGGACGCCGAAGCGGCGCGTGAATCGTCGCGCGCCGCGCTCGTGGTCGGCGTGGGATTCATGTGCGTGACCGCGGTTGCCTTTCTTGCGGTGCCGCGAGCGATCGCCGCGCAATACACAAATGACGTACCGGTTCTGGGCCTTGCCGCAGCGCTCATCCCCATTGCGGGCGTATTCCAGGTGTTCGACGGCATTCAAGCGGTGTGCGCCGGTGTGTTGCGCGGGCTGGGCGACACGCGGATGCCGTTCCTCATCAACCTCGCCGGCTTCTGGCTCGCTGGCCTGCCCGTCAGCATCGCGCTCGGATTCTACACGCCGCTTCGCGCGGCCGGTCTCTGGTGGGGTTTCGTGGCCGGCCTCGGAGTCGTTGCCGCACTGTTGCTCTATCGCGTCCGGCTGCGATTGCGCGGCCCTGTCGCGCGGACGACGATTGAAGCAGACCTGATGCACTTCGCAACCGACCCATGAGCGGACAAACATTGATCACGCACATCGAACGCCCCAATCCCCGTATTCGCATGCGATCGATTCTTCTCGTGTCGGCATCGGCACTGACTCTTGGATGCGCCGTGGCACCGGATCGCACGCCGACACCCGCATCCGATGACGCGAGTGGAAGGTTGCCGACCGGAGTCCGCCTCGATCCCGCCGCGGAATTGCAGCCGGTCGGACAGATGCCGCTGGCAATGGTCGTGGCGCCCGGTGGCGAGCAGCTCGTGCTGCTGTTGAACGGCTGGCGCGACAACGGAATTCAGGTCGTAGACCGGGCGAGCGGCCGCGTGACGCAAACGGTGCCGCTGCCCGCGGCGTTTCTCGGGCTGGCGTTCTCACGCGACGGATCACGCCTGTACGCGTCGGGCGGAAACACCGACAACGTGTACGTCTTCTCATGGGACAATGGTCGTGCCACGCTTCGCGACAGCATCGTGCTGGAGCATCACGCCACGGCGCGATCGTTCGGAACGCGATATCCGGCTGGGCTTGCGCTGTCTCCCGACGGCCGCACGCTGTACGTCGCCGAAAATCTCTCCGATTCGCTGGCGGTCATCGACGCAGAGTCGGGCCGGTTGCTCCAGCGGGTGCCAACGGGACGGTATCCCTACGGCGTGGTCGCCACTCGCGGTGGCAGCGTCGTCGTGTCGAATTGGGGCGGCTATCATGTCCGCACATACCAACCGGCTGCGGACGGTTCGCTCTCGTCCACTGGAGACATCTTCGTCGGCCGCCATCCGTCCGCCCTGCTGTCCAACGCCGCGGGTACGAGAGTTTTCGTGGCGCTCGCGAGCATGGATCGGGTCGTGTCGGTCGATCTCCCGCGTCGTCACGTGATCGGCGAGCTGCTCGATCCGCCGCCAGCCGGCCCCGCGGAGGGCGCAACGCCGAACGCGCTCGCGCTCTCGAGCGACGGCCGTCGGCTGTTCGTCGCTGAGGCCGATGCGAACGCGGTAGCCGTATTCGATCTCGCGCCGAGCACGAGCGGTGTCACCGGCGCGTCAGGCAGTGACGCGCTCGTGGGACGTATTCCTACCGGCTGGTATCCCACTGCGCTCTTCGCGCAGGAGGATGAGCTCGACGTCGCCAGCGCAAAGGGCCGCGGCACGCGCGCCAATCCCGATGGGCCGAGTCCGGTGTCAGCACGCGACCGCGTGCAGATCGCCAACGGAAATACGACCCTGTCGCAGCTCACCGGAGCGCTCATGCGCACGCGTCTCGCGCGCGCCGACGCCGGTACGCTCGACATGCTGACGCGCCGCGTCGTACAGGCGAACGGGTGGACGTCGCCGCGCGCCTCCGCGCGCGCGTACCCGCCCATCGAGCACGTCATCTACGTCATCAAGGAGAACCGCACCTACGATCAGATGCTCGGCGACCTGCGTGCGGCGGACGGTGATACCGCGCTTACGCTCTTCGGCCGCCAGGTGACGCCGAACCATCATGCACTCGCCGAGCGATTCGGCATCTTCGACCGCTTCTTCGTCAACGCCGAGGTGAGCGCGGATGGGCACAACTGGTCCACTGCCGCGTACGCGAGCGACTACGTCGAGAAGACCGTGCAGCTCAACTACTCGCAGCGGCGTCGCAGCTACGACTACGAGGGCTCGCGAGCGTCGGGCAGTTCGTATGTGATCATGGATGACGACGTCAACGCCCCAGCGCGAGGCTACCTGTGGGATCTCGCGCACGAAAAGGGCATCACGTTCCGGAACTATGGCGAGTTCGTGATCCCCGACAGCCTCGATGCGGACGATCCGCTTCCGCGCGGCTATCGCGGAGACAAGCCCTACCTCGCGGCCCACACGCACACGGGCTTTCCGGGATTCGGCCAGGCGATTCCGGATCAGCGGCGCGCCGACATCTGGATTGCGGAGCTGGCGGAGTTCTCGCGGCGCGGCGTCATGCCCGCGCTCGAGATCATCCGTCTACCGAACGATCATACGTCGGGTGCTGCCGCCGGCATGCCGACGCCGCGCGCGGCAGTCGCGGATAACGACCTGGCGCTCGGGCGCATGATCGACGCGCTTTCGCGCAGCCCATTCTGGACGAACACCGCCGTGTTCGTCCTCGAGGACGACGCGCAGAACGGACCCGATCACGTGGACTCGCACCGGTCACCGTTGCTCGTGATCTCGTCATGGGCGCGAGCGGGAGTCGTCCATCGTTTCGCCAACACCACCGACGTGCTGCGCACGATCGAAGAGCTGCTCGGCCTCGACGCGCTGTCGCACTTCGATCACTTCGGGCGTCCGCTGCGTGACATCTGGAGCGCACAGGCGGATCCGTCGCCCTACGTGGCCATCGTTCCGTTACAGCGGCTGGACGAACGCAACCCGGGCGGTACGCGTGGCGCGCGGGAGTCGCAGACGCTCGATCTGCGCGTCGAGGACGCGGCAGACGAGGCCCTGTTCAATCGGGTGATCTGGGAGGCCACGAAGCCGGGCGTTCCGTATCCCGGATCGCGCCGGGCAGCGTCGCTGGACCGGCTGCGACGCTGAGGTCGAGCGGTTAGTTCTTGTGCCGGAAGGTGATGCGGCCGCGGGTGAGGTCGTACGGAGAGACCTCGATGGTCACGCGATCGCCCGCGAGCACGCGGATGCGGAACCTGCGCATGTTACCGCCGAGTGTGGCCAGGACGTTGTGGCCGTTGGTGAGCTGCACTCGGAATGTGGCGTTCGGGAGCACCTCGGTTACGGAGCCCTCGAGCTGGATTGCGTCTTCTTTCGCCATCCGGGAAGACTAGCGGGACCGCTCGGTGCGGCTGCGGCGGCGAGCCGCGGCGGCCTTGAGCTGCCGGGCTTCACTCGGCTTCACGTAATACCGCTTCTTGCGGAGATCCTTGAGGATTCCCGCCTTGGCGATTTTCCGCTTGAACGCCTTGAGAGCCCAGTCGAGCCGGTCGCTTTCCTCGAGATGAATCTCGACCATCTGCAACGCCTTCCTTGGTGTAGTCCGTGTCAGAGTTGACGCGGAGCCCTGAATATTAGGGGGAGTGGGTACAGGAGTCAAATCTTGTCGCTTGCGGACAGCAGTAGGGAAGACCAGTACCCGGTATCCGGCACTCGGTAGACGAACGTATCCGGTATGTGCGCGGCGGAGAGCCCAAGGTGGCGACACCTGAAAAAAGAAGAAGGCCCACCGGCCTTGCCGGTGGGCCTCCGCCTACGCGGTCAGTCGTGCGTCAGGGGACCCGCTTCTTTTGCTTGTCCACGTTGTTCCCGATGACGCCACCGAGGATGCCGCCCGCGGCCGCGCCGATGAGTCCACCCTTCACGCTATGGCTCGTTGCGGCGCCAATCGCCGCACCCGCCACGGCGCCGATGGCCGCGTCACGCTGCGTGTGCTTGACCGTCACTTCGTGGCCAGACGAGACGTTGCCCCCACTCGAACTCCGGGCGCGGTGCGTCCGGCGCTGCGTCGTCGCGACCGGCGCCGCAGCCGTCGTCGTTCCAAGCGCCGCCGGAGCGCGCGCCGTACCGCCGTTCAGCCGCTCCGCCGCAGTGATCGAATCGAGGGTCGCGTTCTGACGCGCCTGCGCCGCCAGCGTCAGATCGTTGTTGAGCGACGCATCCGTGGCCGGTTTGTCCTTGCTGCACGCCGCAGCGAGCACGATCGCGGGTGCAAGAATCATCGTGGAGAGACGGTGGCGCATTTATGCCTCCTGAAGTGTGCGCTTTCGCATCGTAGCATCGTCTATTGGGCAGACCGCGTGCCACTGCCGTGTCCGAATCGGACGCGTCCCGGCGCCGCAGTGCCCTTCGTCACACCGAGACCCCACCGCCGAGTCTGGCGCCGGACTCCGTTCGTCCCCAATCTTTCCTCTGCGCCCCGGTGTGCCGGGCGCGGGCGGTTTCCCTCCCGAGGTACCCATGGGCATTTTCTCGGCACGTCCGAGCGGACCAGTCAAGGCTCCCGCCACCGGCTACAGCCTCTTCGACAGTCAGCTCACCGTCTCCGGCGATATCGATACGGACGGGTCCCTTCGCATCGACGGAGTGCTGCTGGGATCGATTCGGCGAGCAGATACGGTCGTGCTCGGTGTGGGCGCGTCCATGCGCGGTGACGTGAATGCGCGCGAAGTGATCGTCGGCGGAACGCTCGCCGGAAACGTCCACGCGTCGGAACGCGTCGAATTGCAGCCCACGGCCATCGTGACGGGAGACATCACCACACAGGTGGTGCTCGTGCAGGAGGGCGGGGTGGTGAACGGCCAGGTGCAGATGCAGTCCACCAGAGCCGGAATGCCGGCCGTCAGCGCCGAGTTGGCCATTCCACCGGGGCACCGCTGAGAATGCCGTTCTCGCGGCCCACGCCGAGAGACAACCCGCTGGTCCCGCCGGGCCAGAAGCCGGGGCTCGACGACTCCGTCGTCATCCCGCTCCATGCGCGGAGTGCGATTCCGTCGGCCGAGTCGTTGTCACCGCCACTGGTATCCGAGCCGCGCCGCCCGAGCGTGCCGCTTGCGAGCCGTCCGTGGCGCCTCCTCGTGGTACCGCCGACGCCCGATGCGCCCACACGGGCATTCGACATCAAGCGCTGGCAGGCCAAGCTCGCGGTGTGGGGGGTCGGAGCGCTGATCCTCATCGCCGTCGTGGATGTCGTAGCGGTTGTCGTGACGGTGCGCGAGCAGCAGGCCGCGCCCAGCGACGCCGAGGTCGCGGCCGTGCGCGACGGGCTCATTGCGCTGGAAGATTCGCTCACGGTTGCGCGCGCGTCCCTTGCCGAAGCCGAAGCCATCGCGCGGGATTCGATCGCGGCGCTCGGCATCTCCGCGAATAGAGCCCGCGTCGCACAGCTCACCGCGCGGCGCCGGGCACTGCTCGCGCGCGGGCAGTCGACGACGATGTCGTCAACCAGCGCTGCCCTCGATGGCGATGGCAGCGCGATAGAAGGATTGCCCGTCATCGGCGCCATCGCGAGTGGATTCAGCTACGCGCGAAAGCATCCGCTCCTCCATCTCGTGCGTCCACATCTCGGCATCGACGTCGCCGCGCGGTACGGATCGCGCATCACGGCGCCCGCCGCGGGCCGGGTGACGTACGTTGGCCGGCGATTCTCGTATGGCCTGATGGTGGAGATCGAGCATCCGGGTGGAATCACGACGCGCTATGCGCATTGCAGTGCGGTGCTCGTGAAGCAGGGTCAGTCCGTCGCACGCGGAGCGCTCATCGCGACGGTGGGATCCAGCGGCCTCACGACAGGCCCGCATCTGCACTACGAAATTCTGCTCAACGGACACAACATGGATCCTGCGCGCTTTCACTTCCCGGCCGCCGAAGAGAGTGCTGCGGCCTCCGCGAGCGGCTCCGCGGCGGCCGCGCGCGACCCGCGGAGCACGGCGCCAGAGGCCTCCACTCAGCCCTGAGCCGAGGCGCGCCCTTCGGTACGGCTCCTGCACTCCGGAAGGGACCAACCGACCTCCGGAGTGCGCTGGACATGAGCGAGCTGCTGCTCCATGTCGCCGAATGACCCCGCGGGGGAACGCCGGCACGAAGGCGGACGCCGTGAGCATGACGAAGGCGCGAGCGACCGGCGCGGTGCACGGAGGCGCTCGTCCCTGCTGCGATACGTGCTCCGGTCGCTCGCAGTGGTGGTCGTGCTCGTGCTCGTCATCATCTACACCGTGCGGAACACGCGGCCCATCTACACGACGCGTGGAACGGTGGGCGAGGAGCTGCGCAAGCGCGCGCCAGAGATCGCCGCGACGATAGCGCCGAAGGAAAGCTCCGAGGTGACGCGGCTTCTCGCGACGCCCAGGTACCAACAAGAGAAGCGCAACTTCTACGAGGATCTGATGCGGCTGAAGCAACTGGACTCGGCGCGCGCCGACTCCATCGCCGCGTTTGCCGTGCGCGAGGCGTACGTCCGCGGCATCTCGCCGGCCATCATTTTCGGCGTGATGCTGACCGAGAACGCGAAGTTCGTCTCCAAAGCAACGTCCAACGTCGGCGCCGTGGGGCTGATGCAGGTCTACCCGAAGATCTGGCTCACGAAGGAGATGACGTCGCTGCTCGGCAGGGACCTCTCGAGCGACTCCACCAACGTGAAGTACGGCGTGTTCATCCTGAGCCAGTATTTCCGCCCGCTGTTGCGTGGCAGGACCACGCAGACGGACTGGCAAACGGCGCTGCTGCACTACAACGGCTGCGTGAGAGGGACGAACACGCCGCGGTGTCATACCTATCCCACGAAGGTGCGAACCTTCGTCACGAATCAGGCGACGTCGATCTGCGGCGGCCGCGGATTCTACGACTGCATCGCCAAACCGTTCATCGCAGGTCTGTTCGGCGAGGCGCCGCCGGACGCCAGCACGAAGTGAGACTGGCGTTCAGGCGTGCAGGGTCTCGCGCGCCACGCACTCCTCCTCGAGCTGCAGCGTGACGTGCGTGATGCGGAAGTCTTCGCGCAGCGAGACGCACATCGCTTGAAGGACTTCGCGATCGGATCGCGTGCCGTCCACGGCGACGTGCGCCGATAGCGACACGCGCCCGCTGGCGATGGACCATATGTGGAGATCATGTACCGCGAGCACCCCGCCGATCGCAGCAAGCGCCGCCCGCACCAGATCGGGATCGATTCCGCTCGGCGTGCCTTCCATGAGGACGTCGAGGCTCTCGCTGAGCAGCGCCCACGCGGACCAGCATACGAGTCCCGCGATGAGCACGGACGCCACCGGGTCCGCCCAACGCCAGCCGAGGAAGACCACAGCGGCGCCCGCGGCAACCGTGCCGAGATTGCCGAGGGCGTCGGTCGCCACGTGCAGCCACGCGCCGCGCATGTTGAGGTTGGCGCTCCGACTTCCTCCGCTCAGCACTCGCATGGCCGCGACGTTCACGATGAACCCGCCGGCGGCAATCGCCATGACGACGCCACCCGCCACGACAGGTGGCGCGCCGAGTCGGTGGTATGCCTCGACGCAAATCCAGACGGAGATCGCGATGAGCGTGGAGGCATTCGCGAGCGCCGCGAGGATTTCGGTGCGGTGATATCCGTACGAGCGCGCGGGCGTCGCAGGGCGCTGTGCGATCCATGCGGCAAAGAGGCTGAGCGCCAGCGCCGCGACGTCGGAGAGCATGTGTCCGGCGTCCGCGAGCAGTGCGAGAGAATGCGCCCGCCACCCTCCGACGGCCTCCGCCACCATGTATGCAGCGGCGAGCGCCAGCACGACGGCGAGGCGGCGTGATGGCGACCCTTCGGCGGCGTGCACGTGGTGCTCGCCAGCGCCGTGACCATGGTGGTGATGGCTCATCGCACGCGTGGATGCTCAGGACGCGTGACGATCCGCCAGCGGGCGCGCTGCGGGTCGTTGCGCCTCACGCAGCGCCATGAGCTGACGGGCGAGCTGCGTCCGCATGCCGGGGCCAAGCTGTTCGTCCAACGCGTGCTCCTGCTCGGCCAGAATCGCGTTGGCGCGCTCGTAGGCAGCGCGGCCTTCTCGTGTCGGCGCAGCGCGAATCGTGCGCCGGTCCAGCGGATCGGCGGTGCGCTCCGCGAGCCCCTCGGCCTCCAGCCGGTCGATGAGCTGGGTGACATTGGACTTGCCGCAGCAGTGACGCTCGGCGAGCTGCGTCAGCGTGAGAGGCTCAGGCGCCAGGACCAGGTGCCGCAGCGCACCGAGCTTCGCGAGCGAGAGCCCGACCGCGCCAAGCGCCGCTTCCGCGCGCGCCTCGACGGCGCGCGCGGCGTCGAGCAGCAACAGCGTGAGTGCGCAGCCCGGCAGGTTCGGCCCGTCGCGGCAATCTGACATGTCGAACGGTACGGGAGCCGAAGCGATTGAGTCAACCACCAGCGGTTCGATCGGGAGACGGCCGGGGCTTGGCCCTTGCACATTGCTCCGCTAGCATCCGCCGAGCCACCACAACTCCACTCGCTTCCCAATGTCCATGTTTCACGGCAGTCGCTTCGTCGCACTCGCGTATCTCGTCGCGCTCATGACCCTGTCGTGTGCGGACAAGAACGTTCCAGCGGGCGCCACCACGCAGACGGGCGCCGGCAAGGACAGCGCCGCGAAGCGGGATTCAGTCACGCCGAAGGTCGCGACCGTCGCCGCGTCCGGAGGTCAAGTGAATGTGAGACCGCGGGCGGACGCCGCCGCGGGGATGGACGCTGCGAAGCATACGGCGGCGACGTCGGGGGAGCTGCCGAAACGGACTCACAGGGACAGCGTTGCGCTCGCCAGCATGACGTCGAAGAAGGACAGCGTGAACGACGCGAAATGGCCGGTGAAAATGCCGGCGCAGCTGCCGGGAGCGCTCTTCCCCGAAAAGCGTGTCGTCGCGTTCTATGGGAATCCGCTCTCGAAGAAAATGGGAGTCCTGGGAGAATACCCGAAGGAGGAGATGCTCTCGAAGCTGGATCATGAGGTGGCGCGCTGGGCGCAAGCCGACCCCTCGCACCCCGTGCAGCCGGCGCTGCACTTCATCGTGACCGTCGCCCAGGGCACGCCCGGCAAGGCAGGCCTCTTCCGGCTGCAGATGCGCGACTCCATGGTCAACGAGCTCTATTCGTGGGCGCGCGCGAAGCATGCGCTGTTGTTCCTCGACGTGCAGGTCGGCAAGAGCACCGTGCAGGCGGAGGTGCCGCGACTGCGTCCCTTCCTCGAGAATCCGGACGTCCATCTGGCCATCGATCCGGAATTCGCCATGGCGACCTCTGGCGCCATTCCGGGGACGAAGATCGGCACGCTGGACGCAAAGGACGTCAATTGGGCCGTCGGATTCCTCGACGAGATCGCCCGGACGAAGAATCTTCCACCGAAGGTGCTGATCGTCCACCGTTTCACGCGAAAGATGGTGACGAACGCCAGGGAGATTCGCTATGCGCCCCATGTGCAGGTCGTGATGGACATGGATGGGTGGGGCCCGCCGTGGCTCAAGTTCGACTCGTACCACGACTACGTGAAGGCAGACCCCGTGCAATTCACCGGGTTCAAGCTCTTCTTCCATAACGACACGAAAAAGGGCGATCCGCTGCTGACACCGGCGGAGGTCCTTCGCCTCAATCCCCGGCCGCTGTACGTCCAGTACCAGTAGCGCTTCTTTGTGCCCCGCTATCTGGCGGACGCGAGCGTGATTGACCATTGTGAGAGGGTCGGGCACACGATGGCTCTCAGCGGTCTCCGGACGATGAATCTGCCTGCTCCTTCCCGAACGTTCGTGGATACTGTCGGTCTCGAGTGGACGGTGTCCGAGATCGCCACTCCCGAGCTGCATGGCGCCCTCGCGCGGGTGCTGGAGCACGACCGGCGGAAGGGTGGCTGGCTGGTGTTCGAGTCGCAGGATGGTGACAAACGGCGCCTGGCGCCTTATCCCCCCGACTGGCGCACCATGACCATCTTCGAGTTGGAGCGGTGGTGCATGCGGGCGTCGACGGTCCCACCGGCACCTTCTCGCCGCGCGCAGGACTAGCTCGTCGGCAGGATGTTCACCGCTCGTGCGGCAATGAGCACGATGGTGGTGAACGAGATCAGCGACTGCATCATCATCGCCATCTTCGCCCACTTCGACACGACCGGCACGTCCGTCGGAGAGAAGGCCGTGCTCGTGTTGAAGGACAGGAAGAGGTAGTCCACGAAGTGCGGGCGCCACCGCTCGCTTTCCGCGATGGTCACGTCGGCATCGTTGGGCGAAAAAAACGCCATCTGCGGGAACAGGAAGGCGCCCCGGGTATGTGCGTCGCGCCGTTCGCGCGCGTTCGGGCCGCCGGCATCGAGACGCCAGTACCAAGAGGCGAAGACGATGACGTTGGTCACCCACAGAACGCCGGCCGATTGCAGCAGCGTGGTGGCGTTCACGCTGTGATGGAGCACGCCTCCGACGAGCTGCGCGACGCCGAACGCCAGCCCCGCGGTGAGCACGCCGAGCACAGAGTAGGCGAGGAGCTGATTGACGCGATGATACCCGAGGCGGCGGGCGCCGGTCGCCGCGGTGATGAGCGCCACGACGACGATGGCGACCACCCAGCGGCGTCCCATGCGAAGGTCGGCCGGAAGAGCGAAATGCAGCGCGACGGCCGATAGGGCCGCCACGATGGCCGGCCAACGCGGCTCGGGGCGCTCGACCGTCGGCTCGGCTGACGTCACGTGCCGCCGTACCACTCGTATCCCTGATCGCTCCAATAGCCGCCGTTCCGGCTGGGCATGAACACCATCCTGGTCAAATACTTGGTGTTCTTGTATCCAAGCTTGATGGGCGAATGCACGCGTGCGGGCGCGCCATGTCCCGGACCGAGCATGCGCCCGTCCATGCCGTACGCCACGAGCGTTTGAGGATGCATGGCGCTCTCCATGTCCCAGCTCTCGTGGTAGTCGTTGTCGAACCCTGCGAAGTCCACGTAGTGCGCATCGGCAGTCGCGCCGGCAAGCCGCGCGAGCTCGCTCACACGGACGCCGGTCCATTCGGCGCGGGCGTTCCACCCTTCCACGCAGAAGTGATCCACCTTCTGTGCGACGCGCGGCAGAGCGGCCAGTTGCTCCAGCGTAAGGGACAGCGGCGTCCTCACCGCTCCGCTCACCTCGAGCCGCCACACGCCTCTCACCGCGGGATCCCAGACCGGCACTCGGTCCGAGATGAAATACTTCGGAAAGTCCTTCCCCGCGAGCGCCGCGGCACTCGGCACACTGTCCATCGCCGTGTGGCGAAACAGCCCCCGCTCGATCGATTCGTTCCCGTGCTCCGCGAGGGCGAGCAGCTTCGATGCCTTCTCGGGATTCGCGTTGCACGCGGCCAGCAACGCGCCGGAGAGCGACGCAGCGGAGATGGTGACGAACCGGCGTCGATCCATGCTCACGCGTCCGTCTCACTTTCGGCGCTGGACCGCCGAGGTGCAACGAGATGGTAGAACGGGCGCGCATTGCGCGCCTCGGGTGAGTTCGCGCGGTTGTACCAGCCCGTGATGATGGATCGCAGTGCGTAGGGGTCCACGGCGAACACCATGAACACGTGGATGAGCGCGAGCACGATGAGCAGCACCATCGCCACAAAGTGGACCACGCGCGCCCACTTGTAATTGACGAAGAGCACGGTGATGAAGCCCAGCGTCACGGGCTTCCAGATGGCGAGCCCGCTGAGCACGATGATGACGCCGAGTACCGGCATCGCGAAATACGCGCTCTTCTGGAGGGCGTTGTGCTTGCCCTGTATCGGATGATCGCGCCGGAGAAAGAGATAGAACCGGAGCATCTCGATCGCATCGCGCGCGTCCCCTTTTCTGGGCACCACGTCGCGCCACTCACCGTGCAGGAACAGGAAGACCAGGTACGCCAAACCGTTCAGAACGAGGATCCACATCATCGCGAAATGCCAGTGCCGAGCGCCGCCGAGCCAGGCGCCGAACGTCAGCCATTTCGGGATGGCATGGCCCTCCCAAGGATTCAGTGGAAAGCGCTCGCCGGGCCGCGCGAAGGCGGGATGCGCGTTGAAGATGCGCATGCCACTGCCGGCCATCACGATGATCGCGACGACGTTGACCCAATGCGTGACGCGCACGACCCAGTGATTCCGCCGGACGAGATCGGCCATGCTGTTCAATAGTCGTAGGACGCGCAGGCGGTTCCCCTCGGAGCCGTCTGACGCGACAATTGTATCAGTCCGCGCCTTCTGCGATAGAGGCCGATGAGCCCAAACCGTGTTTCAATGTCGAGGTATTCCATCTTCGCGCTCCTGCTCGGCGCCTGCGTACGCGCGACGGCGAGTTTGCCGGAGTCTCACTCGGAGCCCGAGTCACTGGCGTCGGCTCGACAGCTGGTGGTCGTCGTCACTCCGTCGTGGGACGCGACGAGCGGTTGGCTGCGGCGCTACGAGCGCGCCGCCAGCGCGGCTCAGTGGTTTCCCGTCGGAGCGCCCACGCCGGTCGTCATTGGACGCACCGGTCTCGCGTGGGGAGACTCACGACTTGCGGCTCGACTCGATCAGCCGATCAAGCGCGAGGGTGACGGCCGCTCACCGGCCGGTCTGTTTCCTCTCGATACCGCGTTCGGATTTGCCGAGCGCGAGTTGATGTTGCTTCGCGTCCCGTACGTGCAGCTTCGCGACGACAGCGACTGTGTGGACGACGTGCAGTCGGTGCACTACAACACCGTCGTGGACCGATCGCGCGTGCCGTCCATCGACTGGAGCAGCGCGGAGCGAATGCGACAGATCCCGCAATACCGGCTCGGTGTGATCGTGGGTTACAACGCCGCGCCTCCGGCGCGGGGTCGCGGCTCGTGCATCTTTCTCCACATCTGGGGTGGCCCGTCGTCGACGACCGCCGGCTGTACGGCCATGGAGGCGGGCGACATGGAGTCGCTCGTGCGGTGGCTCGAGCGCGCTCGGCGTCCGGTGATCGTCCAGCTTCCCGACAGCGAGTACCAACGGCTGCGAGGTCCGTGGAGACTTCCGTCCCCATGAGGCGTGGAGGACTCGCACTGGTGCTGCTCTGCCTGGTGGCGTGCCGTGAGCGCAGCAACGCGGATCGGCAGGCACTCGCCATGCGCGACGATACGGTGCCCGTTTTGGTCGGCGCCGGAGACATCGCGAATTGTGAAACGGGAGGCGACTACGCCACGGCGCGCATTCTCGATACGATCCGCGGCACGGTGTTCGTCGCGGGTGATGCGGCGTACGTGACCAAGCGGCATCCGCTTCCCTTTCAACAGTGCTACGCGCCCACGTGGGGCCGCCACTTCGCGCGTACGCGCCCGGTGCCCGGCAACCACGACTATGACGGCGAGAGCGCGACACCGTACTTCGAGTACTTCGGCACGCGAGCCACGCCGCCGCGCGGATACTACAGTTACGACCTCGGCACCTGGCACGTGCTGGCGCTCAACACAGCCGCGGCGATCACGGACTCCTCGGAGGAGTTGCGCTGGCTGCGCGCGGACCTCGCGTCGCATCCGGGCCGCTGCGCCGTCGCCTACATGCACCATCCCAGATTCAGCTCGGGGCCGCACGAGCGGCGCGAGCGTATCGCTCCACTCTGGAACACGCTCGATCGATATGGCGTAAGCGTCGCGATCGCGGGACACGATCACATCTACGAGCGATTCGCGCCGCTCGACTCCGCAGGACACGCCGATCCGGGCAGTGGTGTTCGCCAGTTCGTCGTCGGCACCGGCGGGGCGCGGCGGTATGACGTGGGCGCGCTTCTCGCTGGCAGCGAAGCCCATTCGACACGGGATTTCGGCGTCCTCAAGCTGACACTGCTCGCCGACCGATATCGCTGGGAATTCATTCCCGTGACACCGGGCGGATTTCACGATCGCGGCGAGAGTCGCTGCCATCCCACACACGTCGTCCCCTGACGTACGCGGCGTGAGATCTCTCTCCGGCTCGCTGGCCACGCGCATCATGCAGGTTGGCGCGATCGCGGTGGTGCTCGCCGCCGCGCCCTACAAGACGTTCGAGCTCGACCGGTTCTTCGCTCCGAAGGAGCTCGTCCTCGCCGTGACGGCGCTACTCACCGCATTGCTCTGCATCTCGCGCGCGACACGTTTGTCGATCGGCCGGGCCGATCAATTCCTCATCGCGGCCATGGCGCTGACCGGAGTGTCCGCCGGCTTCGCAACGAATCCCTGGCTCGCGGAACGCGCCGTGGCGGTGTTTGCGGGTGGCCTCGTCTGTTTCTGGTGTGCACGGTCGCTCTCGAGAGCCGGCTACTCTCACGCACTCGTCGCGGCGCTCGCGCTGGCCGGTGTTGCCGGCGCGGCAACCGCGCTGCTGCAAGCGTACGGCGTGCGCACGGATCTCTTCAGCCTCAATCGCGCGCCAGGCGGCACGTTCGGCAATCGCAACTTCATGGCGCATGCAAGTGCAATCGCGTTGCCCGCTCTCGTCTACTCGGCGCTGCGCGCGAACTCGCGCGGCGCGTACATGCGATGGTGCCTCGGCTTTGCGGTGGTGATCGCCGCGCTCATTCTCTCGAGAACACGCGCGGCGTGGCTCGCGCTGCTCGTCGGCGGCGCGGTGCTCTTCCTCGCTGGCGTCGTGGCGATGCGCACTCGCGACGGAACCGTCGCGCTGTCCAGACTCACGGGTCTTGCCGTCGCCGGACTGCTTGGCGCCGGCGCGTCACTCGCCATGCCGAACACCCTGGACTGGCGCAGCGAGTCACCGTATCTGGAGACCGCGCAAAGCATCGTGAATTACAAGGCCGGCAGCGGACGCGGGCGCCTGGTGCAGTACGGCAACAGTGCACGCATGGCGCTCCGGCATCCGGTCATTGGCGTTGGGCCCGGCAACTGGCCGGTCATGTATCCGCGGTTTGCATCGGACAACGATCCGTCTCTAGGGCAGGACGGCATGACGGCGAATCCGTGGCCGAGCAGCGACTGGGTGACGTTTCTCTCGGAGCGAGGCATTGCGGCCACGCTGTGTCTCGCGCTGGCGTTCGCCGCGATCGTGCTCGACGCGATTCGCGGACTCGCGAGCGAATCCACGACCGAGCGCAGGGTTGGGGCGGCGGTTTTGCTCTCCACGCTCGTGATCGTGATCGTCGTCGGAGCGTTCGACGCCGTCCTTCTGCTGCCTGCCCCCGCACTCATTGCATGGTCGCTGCTCGGCGCATTGGCCGGTCCATGTCGTGAGCGCGGCTCATACGCGCTGACGGTTCCCCGCCGGCTCATGCTCAGTGCAATCGTTTGTGCCGCCTTCGGGCTGGCCGGCGTGCGAAGCGCGGCCCAGGTCGCCTCGATGAACGTTGCGTCCACCGCTACGAGGGCAAGCGCCCTGGAACGTGCTTCAGCGCTCGATCCCGGAAGCTTTCGGCTCCACGTGCGTATTGCCGAGCGCTACGGTGCGAGGGGAAATTGCGCGAAGGCGCGCCCGCACGTGGCCGCCGCGCAACGTTTGTTTCCATACTCTCCGGCTGTTAGGCGGGTCGCAAACGCTTGCGGGGGTTGAGTCTCCGCGGTCGCGACGGTGCACTGTGATCCGGATCACGGGCACGATGAGTGCTGAAAAACTCTCCATGACGCCCCACCGCCGATTTGAGAATGAGGATTCGAGCATGTGCGACGCCTGGGACGTAATCCCAAGTTGGGGAGAGCGCCGCGTCCTCCAGCGACGTCAAAAAGACATCGGACCTCCAATGCAGACGGGCGAGCGCCGTAAGGCCGAACGTCGCCAGAAGCGAGGAATCAGGATCGCTCTCACGGCCGGGCTCGCCGGCGGCTGGCTGGCTTTCGAGTCCGATAGCGAGCGAAGGCGGCTGGTGCCGATTCCGGGCGGCTGGCACGAGCTCGCGGAAACGGAACTGCGTCGATTGTGGCGCGAGGCGGAGGTGTTGCCGCACCGGAAGCGCAGACTCATCGAATGACGAACGGCGGTCTTCAGTCCGCCGCGTCGAGCACTTCGCGGACGCGTTTCGTCAGCTGCGCTGGTGTAAATGGCTTCTGGAGGAAGTCGATCTTCTCCTGAACGACTCCACGCCGCAGTACGTCGTCGTCGGTGTAGCCGGACATGTACAGCACTCGCAAGCCCTGCCGAGTGGCGGAGAGACGCGCGCCCACTTCGCTGCCGCTGGCCTGCGGCATGACGACATCCGTCAACAAGAGGTGAATTCTGTCGCGGTAGCTCTCGCCGATCGCGATCGCTTCGCCGGCGGTCGTTGCCTCGATCACCGCGTAGCCGGCGTCCGAGAGGATGCGCCGTGCGAGTGAGCGAAGCGACGTGTCATCCTCGACCAGGAGGATGGTCTCCGATCCGATGCGCGCAGGCCCCGACGTGCGACGGCGGGCGGTGTAATCGCCGTTGGAATGTGGCAGGCGTGGCAGGTAGATGTCGAACGTGGTGCCCCGTCCCGGTTCCGAATCGACGAGGATCTCGCCGCTGAACTGCTTCACAACGCCATACACGATGGAAAGACCGAGGCCCGTCCCCTGTCCCTGCTCCTTCGTGGTGAAGAATGGCTCGAACAGGTGGTCTCGCGTCTCGCGCGTCATGCCTGAGCCGGTATCGACGACACTGAGTGTGACGTAGTCGCCCGGCGGCACGGATTGGCCGTCGCGCAGGATCTCATTCGCCACCGTGACGTTGGCGGTCCGCACCACGAGGCGTCCGCCGTTCGGCATCGCGTCGCGCGCGTTGAGCACGAGGTTCATCAATACCTGCTCCAGCTGCCCCGGGTCCGCACGCACTTCGCCGAGATCGTGCGAGAGATCGAAGACCAGGGCGACGTCTTCGCCGATGAGCCGCTGAAGCATCTTCTCCATCTCGGATGCGACGGCATTGAGATTCACCGTTTCGATCTGCAACACCTGCTTCCGGCTGAACGCGAGCAATTGGCGTGTCAGGCGGGCCGCGCGATCGGTGGACGAGCGGATCTCGAGCATGTCCTGATAGAGCTCGTCCTTGGCGTCGAGCCCCTCGAGGGCCAGCTCCGTGTAGCTGCTGATGACGGTGAGCAGATTGTTGAAGTCGTGCGCGACGCCGCCCGCGAGCCGCCCGACCGCGTCCATCTTCTGCACGTGCAGCAGCTGTGACTGCGCGAGCTCCCGTCCGGCGTTCGCGGTGCGCGCTTCTTCCGCAGCCTCGAGCAGCTCCTGGTTGGAGATCTCGAGCTCGTGCGCCATGTCCTGCGCGTCGCGGTAATGCTGCTCGAGCTCCTCGCCCTGCGCCGCCATCTCGTGCTTGGCCGCCTCGACCTCTTCGCCCATCCTGTTGAAGGACGTCATGAGCAGGCCGATTTCGTCCCTTCGCGTCGTGCCGACCCGGCGGCCGTAGTCGCCCGAGGCGAGATCGTCCGCCGCACTGCTGAGCTCGAGCAGCGGGCCGGTCACGTGATTGCCGATGACGATCGCGAACACCAGCCCGATGAGGATGATCGCGATGCCGATGCCGAACATTTGCTGGAGCGCGCGATATTGTCCCGCTCGTGCGGTGGCGACCGGCACCTGCACCCATACGAACCACGGTGTCGCCGCGACGCGTAGCGCGACGCCCATCTGCTCGATGCCACCGGCGGGCTCATAGTACGCCGGCGCGGCGCCGAACACCCTGGCGCGATCGGGGCCCGACGTCGGTGTCGAGAGGTCCGTCCAGACGCGCGCCCCCTTGGCGTTGCCGAGCATGAAGGTGACGTCGCGTCCAATCAGCGCACTGATCATGCGCCCGCCGGTCGGCGAGGTGATCGTGCGCACCTGCACCAACGTACCGAGGGTATCCGTGCCCTTTACGACTGGCGCGATCACCGCGTAGAGGACGGTATCTCCACGAATGACGAACGGTTGAACCCAGGCCTGCCGGCCCGCTCCCTTCACACTCACGAGCGGTGAGTGGGCCGGACAGGTCTTGAGCAGCGCGGATTCCTTCATCTCGCCTCCCGAAGCGACGAGGCGACAATCCTTCGCGAAGAGCGCCCGCGACGCCGCTTGCAGGGGAGGGAACTGCTTCGCAAGGAGGCTTTCTGCCGCGGCGGCGGTTTGCGGCGTCGGGTTCATGAGCGATGCGACGAGTATCGGATCGCCGGCCTGTGAGGCAAGTTGATTTCGAATGAGGCCGGTCTGTTCGGCAAGCACGCTGCCCAGGCGCTGTGCGGCGACGTGGAGACGATCGGTCGCCATGGCCTCGAATGCGATGTGCAATTGGCGGTTCGCCAGAAGGCCGAACGTCGCAACGGCCAGGGCGATGAGCCCCGCGATCAAGAGCGGAAGCTTGCGTCGAAGCGGTTGAAGAGCCGGAAACCACTCAGTAAAGCGCACGAAGAAACCTGTGTAGGAAACTTGCGGTGGTTTCCGCAAACTCAAATGACGACAATTACCGTCGTTGAGTGTCGGCTGGCGAGACCGCTTTCTACACTATGGACATCGCAAAGGGGGCCCGGGTTTGCCGGGCCCCCTTTTGCGACGAGTACCGCATGCCGGATCTACCGGGCACGCGGCTATCTCTTAGAGCATTCTCAACGCAGACGCGTCTTCCGGTCCGCGGTGTCCACGAATGCCATGTTCTCGCCAACGTAGCCGAATCGGAGACCGGCGCTCGTGGCCACCTGCTGGACCGCCTGCATGGCCGAATCGAGCGAGGCCTTCACCGTCACCGGCCGCTTCAGCAAGGCGACGTCCGCGACGCGAACGTCATACCCGTACCAGCGCTTGAGCGCCGCGACGCCATCCTTGAGCGTGCGATGCGAGAGGGCCAGCGAACCCTTCCGCCATGCCGTGACCTCCTCGATCTCGTCCGCCGTGGCCGCACGCGTTCCTGACGCCGAGATGACGACGCCCGCCCCCGCGTTCACCGCCTGCGGCTGATCGCCGACACGTACCTCGACCGACCCTTCGCCGACGACCACCGTGCTCGTGGAGTCGTCGCCGTAGGCTTGCACCGTGAACGAGGTACCGGTGGCCACCACGACGGCGTTCCGCACATGGACCTGGAACGGGTCCTTGAGTCCTGGTGCGACGTCGAACGTCGCGGCGCCCTCGATCTTCACGCCACGGAGCTGCGGGCCAAAGTCCTTCGGTATGCTGAGCTTCGAGTCCGGTGCGACGTGCGCGATGCTTCCGTCGGCAAGACTGATCTCGCCGGCGCGACCTGGAGGCGTCGGCACGACACGCGCATCGCTGGCGTTGACGGCCTTGGCGATCTTGCCCTTGGCTGCGACCACATCCATCACCTTCATCCCGCCGAGCACGGCCACGGCCGCGGCGACGGCGAGTCCAACGGCGATGGCGATGCCGCGATTGGAGCCCACCTTGGCGATGTGGCCGGCGGCCTCGTGACGGGACGCCGCGGCGACGGCCGCGAGCGTGCCCGGTGCATGTGCTTCACCATGCAGCGCGTGCTGGATGTGCAGCCACGACTCGTCGGGGTTGATCGCACCGCTGCTGGCGTGGTGTGTTTCCGCGTGGCCCGCGAAGCGGTGCGCCGCGGCGCGTCGGCTGAGGGCGCGGGCGGCGGCGTGATGCACGTCCTGCGTGAGAAAGGTGGTCAGCTCCTCAGTGGTCTTGAACTGCGCGCGGGCGTCCCACGCGCGGACAAAGGCACCTTCCACCACTTTCGGGGCAAGGGCAAAGGCATCCGCGCCAAGCTGGGCGCGGGCTTTTTCACCGAGCGACGCATGCTGGGCGAAGAAGAATCGCTTGAGGGCGTCTTCGTCGCGCAGCGGAACGTCCGGCTTTACGGGTGTCGTCATGGCAGGCTCCAGCCGTGGTGTGGTTCGACTGAATTGCGCGTCCGAACACTATTGTCCGATTCCCTGACTATATACGGAAACTTTTGTGTGCCGTCCAGAATGGGGCGAACAGACTCAGCAGTTTTGAGGTAGGACCCAGGACGCTAGGACAATAGACGGCAAGCCCGACTGTCCTACCGAGCGCGACCATAAATCGTTGCTCCACAACACTTTACATGCGACGCAGGACCTATTAGCTTTATGACTCCCGCCTGAAGCTCGCCGGGCGCTTTTCAGCGCCAACGGAGTATGACGTACGTCCCCGCCTGGCGCCCATCGCGCCGCAGCCGACAAGGAGTCCATGCGTCCATCAAGGCACTTTCAGCACGTGCTCGCCGGTACGAGCGCCCTCATCTTTGCTGGTGCGCAGGTCGCACCGAGCTCGTCCGCGACGGGGCCCGTGCTCGAGGCCGCCGCTGCATTCGTGTCGCCGCCGGCAAGCCCATCTGCAAACGTACACCCCACGAACAGCGTCGCCGCCGTCACGCATTCGGCTCTCGTCGCATTCACGAACGTGGTTCGGCCGCTCAGTCATCCGCAGGCCCTCGAGAGTGCGTTTCACAGCTATTTCGCGTTCAGGGCGGCGCACGCCGACGACGTGCGGAAACCATATCTGTACTTCGTCGATTACGGCCTCGCCAGCACGCAGCCGCGCGGCTACGTGTTCGACATGGAGAAGCTGACGATCGTCGACGGCCCCTTCACGGTTGCACACGGTCGCGGATCATCCGTGTCGCAGTACGGTGTCCCGACGCGCTTCTCGAATTACTCGGGAAGCAGCACCACGTCGCTCGGCCTGTACGTCGCGCAGTCGACCTACGACTTTCACGGGCACGCCGGCGGCGGAACGTACAGCGCCCTCGGCATGCGACTTCAGGGCGTGTCGCGCGGATTCAACGACCAGGCGCTTGCACGCGGCGTCGTGGCGCACGGCGCTCCGTACGTGACCGCGACGAAAGCGGGCCGCAGTCAGGGCTGTCCCGCAATGGAGCCCGCGCGCGCGCAGCGCTTGCTGCCCAAGCTCGCGGATGGCGGTCTGGTGTTTCTCTTCGCGCCCGATGCCACGTGGCTGCAACATGATCCATGGGTGAGTGCGACGACCGACTGATCGCAAGATTCGACGACCGACGGACGGTGAACGGTGAACGCTGCCGTTCACCGTTCTGCTTTTCTGCTCGTGGCTCCCCTTTCGCGTGCCGAGATCCGCCGCTACGATGAACGACTCTCCGCACCCACGGTACCGCGCGCGCCTGTGACCCATCCGCGCGAAACCGGGTGAGTGTGTACGTAGGTCGCGTTCCTCGAGCGGCAGTTTGCAGTTTGAGCGGACGAACATTCCTCCAGACAGGATTTCCTTTCATGCGAATGGTGCCAGCCAGGATGGCGGCGAACGCCGTGGCGTTTGCGCTTCTGTTCCTGATCTCGACCGCCGGCTTCGCTGCGGCCCAGGGCACGATCACCGGACGGGTGACTGCTCAGGGTACCGGCGAGGCCATCCTCGAAACACGTGTGCTCGTCGTCGGTACGAGCCTCGTGGCGACCACAGGGACCGACGGCCGCTACACCCTCCGCGGCGTGCCGAATGGCGCGCAACAGATCCGCGTTCTCCGCGTCGGCTTCGCCGAGCAGAAAAAGGGCGTCGACGTGGCGGCCGGTCAGACGGCGACACTGGACTTCGTGTTGTCGGCCGTCGTGGTCAAGCTCGCGGAAGTGGTGACGACGGCGACGGGTGAGGCGCGCCGCGTCGAGCTGGGCAATACCGTGAGTAACATCAACGCGGCGCAGCGCACCGCGACGGCGCCGGTGAAGAGCCTCGCTGACGTGCTCGCCGGCCAGGCGCCCGGCGTGCAGGTCGCATCGGGATCCGTCACCGGGTCGGGCGCGCGGGTCCGCATTCGCGGAACGAGCTCGCTCTCCTTGTCGAGCGATCCGATTTACGTCATCGACGGCGTGCGCATGACCAGCTCCACCGGCTCCGTGAGCCCGAACATCTTCGTCGGCTCCGGCGACGGACGCGGCACGCAGACGCGCGCGCTCGACATCAATCCGGACGACATCGAGAACATCGAGATCGTGAAGGGACCGTCGGCGGCGACGTTGTACGGCACCGACGCGGCAAACGGCGTCATCGTGATCACCACGAAGCACGGTCGCGGCGGCCCGCAAAAATGGACGGCGTTCGGGGAAACCGGGCTGCTGAAGGATCGCAACACCTATCCGACGGCGTACACCACCCTCGTAAAGGGTGCGACGGCCCTGAGCCAGATCTGTCGCCTCACGGCGCAGGCGGCGGGGACCTGCACGCCCGACTCGCTGCGCTCGTACAGTCTGTTCACGGATCCGACGGCATCTCCCATCGGCAGCGGCTCGCGCCGCCAGGGCGGCGTGCAACTCAGCGGAGGATCGGAGACGCTCCGCTACTTCTCGTCGGGACAGTTCGAGGACGAGATCGGTGTCTATCAGATTCCGTCATACGAGATCTCGCGGCTCGACACGATTGGCGGCACCCGCGAAGAATGGATTCATCCCAATCGCCTCTCGCGCCAGAATCTTCGGGCGAACATCAACGCGTCGCCGAGCGGCTCACTCGACGTCTCGGTGAACACGGGCTTCGTGCACAGCACGACGCGCATTCCGCAGACGGACAACAACTCGCTCGGGCTTCTTTCGCATGCGTACGGCGGCCCGGGCTTCGTCAGCATGCCGAGCGTGGGCTACAACCTCAGCTCGACGGGGGCGCAATTGCACGGTTATCGCGCGTCCACGCCTGGCGACATCTTCCAGAACACCACGACGCAGGAGATCAACCGCTTCATCGGCAGCACGAATGCGAACTGGCGTCCGATCTCCTGGCTGGCGAACCGCGCCAACGTCGGCATCGACTACACGGCGCGCCAGGATCAACAGCTGTGCCGCCGGGGGACGTGTGCCGACATCGGCAGCACGCGGCTCGGGTTGGTCGAGGACGACCGCGCGAGCATCAACACCTTCTCGGCGGATGTCGGCAGCACGGCGACGTTCGCTCCGGCCGCATCGATGAACTTCAAGACCACCGTTGGTGCGCAGTACGTGAATGCGTACTCGGGCCGCAACGGCTCGGGCACCAGCAATCTCGCGCCGGGCACGCAGACGGTGAGTGCGGGGGCCACGCCGTTTTCCGACGAGGCGACGTCCTCGAGCCGCACTCTGGGTCTGTTCATCGAGGAAGCCGCCGCGTTTCGCGATCGGCTCTTCCTCACGGCCGCGCTTCGCACGGACCAGAACAGCGCGTTCGGCACGAACTTCCAGCGCGTCGTCTACCCGAAGCTGAGCGCGTCGTATCTCATCAGCGAAGAGTCGTTCTTCCCCAAGCCTCGCTTCCTGTCGGAGCTTCGCCTCCGCGCCGCGCTCGGTGAATCGGGCGTGCAGCCCGGGCCGCTCGACGCGCTGCGCTTCTACGCGCCGGCGACCGTAAACATCAACGCCGTGGATCAGCCCGCCGTGCAGTTTTCGACGCTCGGCAACTCCGACCTGCGCCCCGAGCGCGCTCGCGAGTTCGAGGGCGGGTTCGACGCGCGGATGTTCGATAGCCGCGTCACGCTCGAGGCGACCTACTACAGCAAGGTGACGAAGGATGCGCTGATCTCCGCGGTGATCCCGCCGTCCGCGGGCTCCGGCGCCACGACGCGCCGGCAGAATCTCGGCTCCGTCAAGAACGCGGGCGCCGAGATGAGCTTGAATGCCCAGCTCGTCGACCGCCGGAACTTCGCTTGGAGCACCACGCTGAGCGGCTCGATGAACGAGAACAAGCTCGTGACGCTCGGCGAGGGCATTCAGCCCATCGTCGGCGCGACCATTCGCCAGGTGCCGGGCTTTCCGCTGAACGGCTACTGGCAGCGTCAGATCCTGAGCTACGACGACAAGGACAAGAACGGCATCATCACAGCCAGCGAAGTCGTCGTGGACACCGCCTTCTCGTATATCGGCTACTCCATTCCGCGCTACGAAGCGACGCTGAGCAACGGCATCGAGACGTTCAACCGGAAGGTGCGCATCAACGCGATGTTCGACTACAAGGGCGGCAACATGCTGTTGAACGGCACGGAGCGCATTCGCTGTCAGAACCGCAACAACTGCCGCGGTCTCTTCGACCAGACGGCGCCGCTGTTCGAGCAGGCACGTGTCGTCGCGCTGCGCGACGATCCGTCGCGGACGCAGGCCGGATACATGGAGGGCGCCGGCTTCGTGCGCTTCCGTGAGCTGTCGGTCACCGCGGACATGCCGCAGATCGTCGCGGCGCATCTGCGCGCGAGCACGGCGAGCATCACCTTCGCCGGCCGGAACCTGTTCAAATGGACGAGCTACAGCGGCATCGATCCGGAGAGCAATGCAGACGCGGGCGGCGGCGGAACGCTGAGCGCACCGAGCGATTTCCAGACGTCACCTCCTGTGACGTTCTACACCGTTCGACTCAATCTCGGCTTCTGACGCCGCGGAGGAATACAGACACATGAAGATCTCGATCAGACATCGCGGCCGGACAGCAGCGATGCTCGGCGTCCTGCTGCTCGCGGCGAGCGGGTGTCACGCCATCAGTGACCCGCTCCTCGATGCGCCGCAGCCGGACATCATCAATCCGAACGACGTGCAGAACGCGGACGGTGCCGAGGCGGCGCGTGTCGGCGCCATCGGTCGGCTCAAGACCATGACGGCGGGCGACGAGAGTACCTGGATCATGGGCGGACTCTTCGCCGACGAATGGAAGTCCAGCGACACCTTTCAGCAGCGGGACGAGACGGATCAGCGTCTCGTCGATCCGACGAACGCGCAGATCACCACGGCCTTCCGCTTCATCCATCGGGCTCGTCTGTCGTCGATGCTGGCCATCGGGCTGCTGCGGAAGTACAAGCCGGCACCTGCGTCGAACGTGGGTATGATGTTCTTCGTGAAGGGATTTGCCGAGCTGCAGTCGGCGCAGGACTTCTGCGATGCGCAGATTTTCAGCGACGCCACGGCGGAACCGATTCAGTATGGGTCGCCGATTACGGTGGCTCAAGCGTTCCAACTCGCGTCGGCGTCGTTCGATTCCGCCCTCGCCAACGCGGGTACGGATGCGGGCAGCGCGCTCGTGAACAACCTTGCGAAGCTCGGCAAGGCACGCGCGCAGATCGGGTTGAAGAACTACGCGGGTGCGGCAACGTTGGTGGCCACGGTGCCGACGAACTTCGTGTTCAACGAGACCTACCTCCAGGTCTCGGGCGACAACGGGATCTGGGCGCTCAACAACAGCGTCAAGCGGTACACGGTGCAGGATTCGATCGAGCGGAACGGCGCTCTCGCGGGTACCGCCATCCCGAACGCCCTTCCGTTCGTTTCGGCCAAGGACCCGCGCGTTCCGACGTCGCGGCCGACCACACGTGGCTTCGATGGAGTGACGCTCTTTGACGCGCAGCAGATCTGGCCCACGCGTGAGACGGCGGTTGCGCTCCTGTCTGGCGTAGAGGCTCGGCTCGACGAAGCGGAGGCGGCGCTCAAGGCCGGCGACGTTGCGACGTATCTGCAGAAGCTCAACGACCTGCGTGCGGCCACCGGCGCGAACAGCGGCGGCGTGGCGGGACTGACTCCGCTCGCCGATCCGGGCACCCAGACAGCGCGCGAGGACCTGCTGTTCCGCGAGCGCGCATTCTGGAATTTCGGGCGTGGCTCGCGGCTATTCGATCTTCGCCGTCGCATTCGTGATTACGGCCGCGCAACGACGAGCTTCCCCGGCTCGGGAGCGCCGTTCCACAAGGGCGGAAATTACGGAACGCAGCTCAGTCTCCCGATTCCGCAGGCGGAGCTGAACAACGCGAACGCACAGAGCTGCGACGCGACCAAGCCGTAGTCGCGTGTGAATGCGACGAAGGCCCGCGACGAGTGTCGCGGGCCTTCGTCTTTCCAACAAGCACGAGTTACGGCGCAATACCTGGCCGATAACGGCGAATCGTGCTTCGCTCAATCTCCGATTCACTCCACGCCACCGGCTTGAGCTCCTTCCGCGCAAACATCGCCGCCTGGTCGGCGTGGTACGGCGAGTCCGGACGCGGGCTTTCACCATATGCCAGTACCGAATACGCGTGCGGCCGATCAGAACCGAATTCGATGGCCAGGATCCACCCATCGCCGCCTGTGGCCGAGCGCTTGCCGTCAGGGTCGTCCTTGAACCACAGGACGCGAAAGCAGCCGAGGTCGCCGTTGCAGCCGCCGACCGGGACATCGACGTCGCCGACGCGCACACGATGGACGTCGCCCCACGCAACGTCGAACGCGCCATACCGCTTCGTCGCTTCTCGCACCGCCCAGGAGAATGCGTCCGTCGCTCGGCTCGCAGTGCGAATGCCGTGCGGCGTGCTCGTCGGGGCGGACGCGGACCATGCCACGGCGAACATGGTGTCAGGGCGCGCGCCCGCCACATAGCGCCGCCACCAGAGCTCAAAGAGCACACCGCCCTTGCTGTCCGGTGCTGTGGTGCCGTCCCACTTCGCGATGACGTCGATCGCACGCAGCGTATCTCCGCCGGGATGCGTCGCACGAACGAGGGACACGAGATCATCACGCACGCGCTCCGCCAGCAACATGCGATAGGAGTGCTTCAAGGTCAGTACGTCCTGGAGGTTCAACTTTCGATCCGAGTCGATCAGCGAGATCGCGAGCTGACTGCGGAGACCCAGTCGCGGCGACGGGAACCATGACGGATACGACGCAGGATCGAGTGGCTCGCGCATGTTGGTGAACCAGGGCGCGTCGTTCTCGTTGTGGACGTATCCGCCCCGTGGATTCAGCACCTGTGGCAGCGAGTCGAACGGCACGTAGTGCGTCCAGATGTCCGTCACGCCGCGCGCCTGTACGACGACGCTGTCCGAGCCCCTGCCCTGCGGAAGCGACGGTACGGTACCGTTCCAGAGATACAGGATGTTGCCAGCACGATCCGCATAGGTGAAGCTCGAGTTGAGCCGTGCGCGCATACCCATGGCGCCCTTCCACTCGGCCAGTGAGCGCGCGCGCATCATCCGAAGAAACTGCTCTCCGGCGCGAAAGTCGCCGTCCATGCCGGCGCGGAGGACGTAAAGCTTCGTACTGTCGCGATGCACGACAGGTCCATACGGTGTGCGCGCGATCTCACGTGTTTCGATCGCGAGGGAATCACCGCTCCGGTACTCGACGCTGATCCTGTCGCGCAGAACGGCATGAGTCGCACCGTCGAGCAGATAGTGGTCCGGCCGCGCTCGATCGAGATCGAGCGCATACACCTGTCCAAGCAGTGGATCGTTGTTCGTGGTGGACCAGCCAAGGTCGCGGTTGAAGCCGCCAATAACGCCGAACGGGCCGCCGATGCGGAAGTCGCCGTAGAAGTCGAGCGTGTCCTTGACCGCTACGTGCGCCTCGTAGTAGCCGGCACTCCACGCGAGGTGTGGATTGCGCAGCAGGATCGCGCGCTTCGACGTCGTGCGGCTCGGCGCAAATGCCCAGGCGTTCGATCCCTCGTCCGGGACATCGAGCCACGATGTCATTGGTTCATCGCTTTCGGCCGGACTCGCCTGGGCCGCATCCGGTTGCGTGCGAACACGACGAAACGACGGATCGATCGACGCAAGTGCGCGGGCAGCCTGCGCCGGCGATGCGACGTAGACATCGTGCGCCAGGACGTCATAGCCGGTGAAGCGCGGCACGAAGTGCGCGGGGAATTCCGCCGCGTGCAACTCGACGTAGCGATTCACGCCCGAAGCGAAGCCCTCGTACACAGCACGTGTTTCCTGATCGAGCAGCGCGTATGTCTCGACGGCACGCGTCCACGCAAGGCGCGCCGCGAAGTCCCGTTCGATGCTGTCGCGCCCGAACCAGCGTCCCATCTCGCCGCGCGCCTTGATCAGATCGAAGGCGACGCGGGCGCCATAGTCCTCGGACTGCACGTATGCGAGGGCGAACTCCGCGGCGGCGAGATTGTCGGCCTTGATGTGCGGAACACCGTGCGTCGTCCGGCGGATCTCGACGTGCGACGCGTGGTCGATCGTCGCATTACCGGATCCCGAACGCCGAAGCGCACGTCCGGCGAGTGCTCCCGAATAATGGCCGCCGTCTACCGCGACCGTTCCGTTGACCAATACGTAGCGCATGCCGACCGCGAGCTCTTCGGGATGCACGTATGTCGCCTTGTCGGCGAACGTGTTCGGGTCGAAGGCCACCACGTCCGCGAACGCACCAATTCTGAGCACGCCGCGGCCGCGGAGCCCGAGCGTCTCCGCGGTCAACTGACTCGAACGCTGAACCGCCTGCGGAAGCGCGAGGAGCTTGCGACGATAGACGTACTCCCTGAACACGCGTGGAAACGTTCCGTACTTGCGCGGATGTCCCGTGCTGCCGTCGGAGCCTGTCATCACCCACGGTTGCACGAGGAACTTCTCGATATCCGCGTCCTTCATGTTGAAGGACGCGACACTCGATCCGCCGTTCGTGATGATCTGGAGCGCGGCATCGATCGGTGACTCCTTTCGTGCAACCGCGATGTCCGCCAGCGTCTTTCCAACGATCGACGAGTCGCGCGACGACGTCATCAACAGTGAGGCTGCGCCGCCGCGCCGCGTGAGATTCCGCTCCATGTCGCTCACGAGGCGCCGCCGAATGGCGGGATCAGCAATGCGCGCACGCAACGAGTCGCCACCACCTTCCTCGGCCCAGCGTGGCAGGAGCGCCGCACTCACACTCGTCCCCGAAGCACTGTACGGATACTGATCCGCCGTGACCGTCAGTCCCTCCCGCCGCGCCGCACGCACCAGTGCGATGACCGAATCCGACTGCCCCCAGACATCCGCGCCGAGTGCCTTGATGTGAGAGATGTGCACGGGGATGTGTGCTTCGCGCGCGACGCGGAGCGTCTCGTTGATCGACCCGAGGAGACCGATGGTATACGAGCTTTCGTCGCGCATGTGCGAGTCGTAGATGCCGCCGTCCTTCGCGGCGACCTTCGCGAGCTCTATGACCTCCTCTGTGGTGGAGTAGCTGCCGGGCGCATAGTACAAGCCGGTGGAGAGGCCGAGCGCACCCTCGGACATGCCGCGCGCCACGATGGCGCGCATCGAATCCATTTGCGCAGGCGTCGGCGCGGCGGCCGACATCCCGAGCACACGGCGTCTGACGTCTCCCTGAGGGACGTACAACGCAGCGTTGGTGCCGATGCCCTCTCGTTGCCAGGCGTCCAGCGTGCGGCCGATGTCGAGCGTGCCGCCGCCGTCGTTGTTGGTGATGACGGTCGTGACGCCCTGCATGAGATAGTTGACGTTGCCGCGGCGACGCGGATCGGAGAGATCGCCCTGCGTGTGCGTGTGCGGGTCGATGAATCCCGGCGCCACGACGAGCCCACGCGCGTTGATCGTGCGCGCTGTGGTCACGCGGGCCGTGCGTGCGTCGCCGATGAAGACGATGCGATCACCTGCAATGCCCACATCGGCACGACGCGCGGGTGAGCCCGTGCCATCGACGACTGTGCCGCTCCGGATCAGGATATCGAGGCGCTGTTGGGCGGCGATCGGCGTCGCCGCGACAGCGATGGCCAGGAGCGCGCCCGCGAGCTGAAAGCGAAGGGTCATGCGAGTGGGATTGGGGTCTCCCAACCTACGCGCACCGCGCTGCTATTGCTGGGGCCGACTCATCGCTGAAATGAGTCGCGCCGCGACTCGCTCCACGCGCTCGAAGAATGGGTCCGATTCCTTGCCGAGCCAATCGCGCTTGAGGGACGAGTACGCGCGCTTGCCCCGCTGCTGGAGGTGGTGCGTGAGCACCGGCGGCGCGGTTTTGCCTTCGGCACTCGAGGGCGCGATCTCTTGTAGAAACACGTGGACGTCATGCGAGTCGCCCGCAATCTCCTGGAATTCCTCGAGATCCTTCACGATGGCACCCGCTCCGTACACTTCGCCAGTGACCGGCTCGAGCAGGTAGCGCAGTCGCTTCGCGGCGATGCGCGCCTCGTGGATTTCCTCGTGATCCGACCGCGAGTGAATTTTTTCCAGACTTCGACGTAGCTCGGCCGCGGCCTCTCCGAGGTGCGCCGCGAGCGCGTGGTCGAATCGGTCACCATCACGCGGCGAGCTTGCCCGCACGGCGGCGCAATACTGGGAGAGGCGGGTCGAGAGCGCGTCGTGGACTTCATCCAGTTCGGCGGCGGCATCCGCGGCGAGATCGAGCGCCTTTTCCGCGCGGGCCTCGAAATGCGCGATCAAGGTGTCGATCGCGTCGCGGTCGCTCCCGCGCAGGCGGCGGCGCTCCTTGCGGAGCCAATCGATGTGGACCTCGAGGTCGCGAGCCGGTCCGGTGTCCCGGGCAATGTCGCGGATATGCCGGCGGCGGCGCCCAGAAACGGACTCGGACATCTCCGTTTTCCAGAGTTGAAGCCAGCTGCGCAGCCGCCGGACGGCCACCCGGAATTTGTGCAGCGCGTCGTCGTCGTCCTTCCGGTGCTTCTCGAAGTGACGTGCGCCGTGCCGGGCCTTGTCGAGGAGGTCGAGGGCGGTGAGACGCGTGGCCCGCGAGGCGGGCTCGTTGAGCAGCTTGCGGCGAGGCACCTGATCAGCCGTGCCTCATCATCCGACCTGCGCGCGCCGGAAACATTTTGCGGAGTGATCGTTGGCGATGCCGACCGCTTGCATCCAGGCGTACACGATCGTCGGGCCGACGAACTTGAAGCCGCGTCGCTTCATCTCTCGCGAGATCTTCTCCGACAACGGCGACGACGCGAGCAGGGTCCGCCCGTTGCTCTTCAGGACCTTGCCATCGGTAAAGGACCAACAGAAGTCGTCGAAGCCCTCGCCGGCATCCGTCATCTCGCAGTAGAGCTGCGCGCCGAGGATCGTCGCGTCGATCTTGGCCCGAGCACGGATGATGCCGGCGTCGGCCATGAGACGCGTGACGTCGGCCTCACGGAATCCAGCAACTTTCCTGGGATCGAAGCCGGCGAACGCTTTCCGAAACCCCTCTCGCTTTCGCAGGACGGTGATCCACGCCAGGCCGGCCTGGAATCCCTCCAACATCAACATCTCCCACAACATGCGCGAATCATGTTGGGGGACGCCCCATTCCTCATCGTGATAGGCACGCATGAGCGGGTCGTTCTCGGCCCACGCGCATCGCGGCT
Organism: Gemmatimonadetes bacterium 2013_60CM_65_52; assembly: GCA_002215645.1. Lineage (GTDB taxonomy): Bacteria > Gemmatimonadota > Gemmatimonadetes > Gemmatimonadales > Gemmatimonadaceae > AG11. The sequence continues at coordinate 543,406 of NGFI01000002.1, forward strand.
TGACGGTCATGTTCGGGATTGGTGAGGTATGTTGGCAGGACCGCACAGCCACCAGTCCGCCACCAGGAAACTTCTCACGAACCCGCAGTATAGACCCAGTTCCGCCGATCTTCACCAGACCTCAAAGCTCAGGACCGTATCCATGACTGCAACAGGAGCCATGATCGAGACCATCGGCTACGCCGCCACGAGTCCCGAAGCGCCGCTCGGCCCATTCTCCTTCGCGCGTCGCGAGCCGGGTCCGACGGATGTTCGCATCGATATCCTGTTCTGCGGCGTCTGCCATTCCGACCTCCACACGGCACGCGGCGAATGGCCCGGAACGGTTTACCCATGCGTGCCCGGTCATGAGATCATCGGGCGTGTCGCTGAGACTGGGACAAGCGTGAAAGGGTTCAAGCGCGGCGACCTCGTCGGCGTCGGCTGCATGGTGGATTCCTGCCAGCATTGTGCGAGCTGCGCCGAGGGGCTCGAGCAGTACTGCGAGAACGGGATGACCGGCACCTATAACTCGCCGGACAAGCACACCGGCGGTGTCACCTACGGCGGATACTCGAAGGAGATCGTCGTCGAGCAGAAGTTCGTGCTTCGCATCTCCGACAAGCTCGATCCCGCCGCAGCCGCGCCGCTCCTCTGCGCAGGCATCACCACCTGGTCGCCTTTGCGGCATTGGAAGGTCGGCAAGGGGACGAAGGTCGGCGTCGTCGGACTCGGCGGCCTTGGGCACATGGGGATCAAGCTCGCACACGCCCTCGGCGCGCACGTCGTGTTGTTCACCACATCGCCGAGCAAGACGGCCGATGCGCTCGCGCTCGGCGCGGACGAGGTGGTGATCTCGAAGGATGCCGCCGCGATGGCGGCACGCGCTGGCTCGCTCGACTTCATCCTCGACACCGTTGCCGCGCCACACGACCTCGATCCGTTCCTGGTCGCCCTCAAGCGCGACGGCGTCATGACGCTGGTCGGCGCGCCGGCCGAGCCGCATCCGTCGCCCGGCGTGTTCAACCTCATCATGAAGCGCCGGAGCCTCGCCGGCTCGCTGATCGGCGGAATCGCGGAGACGCAGGAGCTGCTCGACTTCTGTGCGAAGCACAACATCGTATCCGAGATCGAGACGATCCCGATCGACAGGATCAACGAGGCCTATGATCGAATGCTGAAGAGCGACGTCAGGTATCGCTTCGTGATCGACATGAAGTCGCTGCCGAAGACTGTCTAGCCGAACGAGCTACTCCAGCGCTATTGCCGCCACCGATACCAGATCGGATAGAGCGCTCAAAACAGGCCGCCGAGATGGGCGGGGGGTCAAGTGCTTATCCAAAAGCTTATGCATCTTGATGCATAAGCACTATTATGCTTATAATAGGGCATCGGAACCTTCACGACATCCAAGCAGGATCGCATGGTAAAGATCGTCACGATCAGGCAGACGGGGACTTCGCTCTCCGCGACGATTCCGAAGGAGATGACGGAGCGCTTTCATCTCGGCGTCGGTGACCGAGTATTTGCAGTTGAGCGGGAAGATGGGGTGCTGTTCACACCCTACGACCCGACGATTGCACGGGCGATGCAAGCGTATGAGCGCATTGCAAAGCGTGATCGTGAGGGCCTTCGGGCGCTTGCGAAGAAGTAGCTCCGTCACCGCAATGGCTGGGCACTCCGCCCTGTCCCGATAGACGGCGGCATGTAGACCACACCGGTGTGGCTGACCAGAATCATCGTTGAGATGATTCACCAGGAGCAATTGAAGGAGCACGGCGGAGCGTTCGGCATTCGCGGCGAGAACGCCTTCGAGACCGCACTCGCTCGACCGCAACACAAGCACCATTACGAAAGCCCCGACCTAGCGGCGCTCGCGGCTGCGTACGCGTTCGCGCTGACGACATCGCACGCGTTCAACGACGGGAACAAGCGCACCGCGTATGTTACCGCCGCGGTTTTCCTGGAGTTGAACGCGTACGATTTGGATCTGGAAGGAGAGGAGTTGGAGCGCACCATGGTTGGCATGGCAACAGGAGACTGTACGGAGGAGCAGCTCGCCGCAGTCTTCCGCGACCATATGAAGCCGATGCCATCTGACGAGACAAAGGCAGACGACTGACGAAGATGCGGAGGGTCGTCGAGCGCACGGGCGAGACGGATACCAGTCGTGTACACCCGATCACCCGCGCCCAGCAAGTACTATTTGCATAGTTGACAGCCGCCGTCGTTCGTGCCATACTACTATGTAGATAGTAGTACTACCGCGACGGAGACTGCCGATGGACGACGCATCGCTGGGCGAGCGGGAGCTCGATGTCATGACCTGGCTCTGGGCCAATGCCTCGGGGACAGTGGCCGAGGTGAAGGACGGACTAGGTGTCCCGCTCGCATACACGACCGTTCTGACGATCCTCAGAAACCTCGAGACCAAGGGGTTTCTCCGGCGGGAGGGCGAGGGACGTGCGCACCGGTACTTCCCACGCGTGAAACAGAAGGCCGCACGGCGGCGCGCGCTCCGCCAACTCATCGACACACTCTTCCTCGGCTCACCGGAGGCGCTGCTCTCGCATCTCGTCGACGACCACGACGTTTCGCCGGACGAATTGCGTCGCATGGCCAAGCGGCTCTCCGAGCAGGAGAAGACCAAGCGAGGGCAGAAATGATCCTCTCCTGGATGCTCTCGGCGCTCCTGTTCACCACGTGCGTGGCTGTGGGTGCCGCGTCGGTGGAGTCGATCGCCCGCGCGCTCGGATGGCCCGCCCGGTGGAGTTGGAGCGCGGCCTTGGCAGTCGGCGCACTGTGGCCTGTGCTGGCGCCACTTGCAGCGCTTGTCCTGCCCCAACTCAACACTGTCTCGGCGATCCTTCCCACCATGTTAGTGGCGCCGGATGCCGCCGCGTTGTTACGACGTTCCAGTCCGGAAATTATGGACATGGCGGGACGCGCACTGCTTGGTCTCTGGGCGCTTGCTACGCTGTTGCTTGCCGGCCGACTCGCGTATGCCGTCGTCGCATTGCGTCGACTTCGAGCTGGCGCCGAGCCTCGGTTCGTCGACGGTGTGCTCGTGCTTGTCACCGATGAGATCGGGCCGGCCACGATTGGATGGCGTCGGCGCACGGTGATCATCCCGCGCACGCTGCTCGAGCTCGAGGAACCTCTGCGTCTTCTGGTGCTGCGCCATGAGCGGGAGCACTGCGCGGCTCGAGATCCCTGGCTCCTCCTCGGTACTGGCGTCGCCGTCGTCCTCTTCCCGTGGAACGCCGCGCTCTGGTTCATCGCGCGGCGGCTGCACCTCGCACTGGAAATGGACTGTGATGCGAGAGTGCTCGCCGCCGGCGCCGATCCGACTCGTTACGGACAACTCCTCCTCTGGACCGCGCAGCGTCGAAGCGCGATCCCATTCGCGACCATGCTCGCAGCTCCGCCATCACACCTCGAACGGAGAATCATCGCCATGCGTCTCACGCGCCCTCGTCGTGCACACCTCGTTGGTGCCCTCGTGCTCCTCGTGCTCGCCATCGTTGGCGCCTGCTCGGAGGGTGCTCCGAACGGTCCGCTCGCGCAGAAGAGTCCCGGCGCGAATGCCGACCGCGTCCCGGCACCCACGAAGACAGACGGACCCTACGTCGAGTTCCAGGTGGAGAACCAGGCGCGGCAGATCGAGGGCACCGGTCAGCTGAAGTATCCGCCAGCCATGCGGCAGGCGCGGCGCGAGGGAGATGTGCTCGCCCAGTTCGTGATCGATCCGAATGGAGTTCCCGACGCGTCCACGTTCAGGGTGCTCAAGTCCGCGGACCCTGCCTTCACCGCGGCCGTTCACGAGGCACTTTCGTCAATGCGATTCGTACCGGCACGCGTCGGCGGAAGGGCCGTGAGACAGGTCGTGCAGGAGCCGTTCACTTTCGCGTTGCGGTCCGCTCCGTAATCCGCCGAGTGGCGTTCGCCGTCTATATTGCCCGGACTACCATCGGGAAAGCGCAGGCGAGATGACGGAGAGAATCGGGGTACTGATCCGCGCCGACTCCGGCCCGGGTGTCCTTCACGTGCTGACGGGCGCGATTGCCGGACACGAGGGCGATATCGCGTCCGTCGACATCGTCGACGAGGGAGAGCGCTCGCACGAGACGCGCGTGTACTTCGAGATCGACCTGCCTGGCGCCGCGGATCCGCTGATCGAGGACATTCGGTCGCTCTCCATCGTGCATGCCGTCACGCTGGTAAACACCCTGCGTGCCATTTACGGCAAACGCATCATCATCATGGGTGGGGGCGCCCAGGTTGGGCAGGTGGCCGTGGGGGCCATCTCCGAAGCCGATCGGCACAACATCCGTGGCGAGCGCATCTCGGTTGACACCATCCCGCTGGTGGGTGAGCAGCCGGTGGCCGACGCAGTGCGCGCAGTGGCTCGGCTCCCGCGCGCCGCGGCGCTCGTTCTCGCGGGGTCGATCATGGGCGGGGAAATCGAGAAGGCCGTCCGCGAGGTGCGCGCGCAGGGACTGCTCGTCGTGAGTCTCAACATGGCGGGGAGCGTGCCCGACGCCGCCGATCTCGTGGTGACCGATCCGATTCAGGCGGGCGTCATGACGGTGATGGCCGTGGCGGATACGGCCAAGTTCACGATCAGTCGGCTCCAACGACGCGTATTCTGACGCGTCGTATCACCGCACGAACATTCGCATCTTCCTGTCGATGCGAGCGAAGAGCGCGGGAATATCCATCACCAGCGGCTCACCTCCGCGCGGCGCCCATTCGAACCGGTCGCGCAGCAGTTCGGGCGTCTCCTGTGCAGGTCGCCAGCGCTCGAAGAGTTGCGCATCGAGATCGACGATCCAGTATTCCTCGGCGCCGTTGTCCAGGTAGAAGTCGCGCTTTTTCACGCGATCGGCGCGGAGCGAGCTTGGCGACAGCACTTCGACCGCGAGCAGCAGCGATTTGACGTCCGGCCACTGAAGCACGTCCGCCATGATTCTGGTTTCAGCGGGGATCACGAAGACATCTGGCTGCGTGATTGTGCCGGGCTTCAACTCCAGGTCCGACGGCGACGTGACCGCCAGGCCGATGGGCTCGCGGGCGAGATACGCCTCGAGCACGGTCCAGACTTCCGTCGTCGCAATCTGGTGGATGAGGCCGGGCGCTGGTGTCACCAGAAGCTCGCCGGCAATGAACTCGTACCGGGGCCACGCGCGCTCCTCGCTTGTGAGAGCACGAACGTCGGCGGTCGTCCAGCGGCGTCGGATCGCAGGCATGGCCATAGTCTGCTCGGCGAAGGAGAGAGTTGGCAAGAAGGATACGGGCGGCTAGACCGGATGGTCCCCGGACGGCGTCGTCGAGCTCCTCGACGTCGGGATCTGAGAGCAGTGTTGCCGTACACTCCGCGACGAAGGTTTTGATCGAGAGCGGTATGTACTGCATCTCCTCGACGCGTGCTGGAAAGACGTAGTGGAGGCCGTGTTCGACGAAGTCCAGAAATGCATGTCGATTGACGCGCCTCCAAGCGTCGACAAGCCCCGCCTCGACCAAACGTCGCACACCCTTATGAGCTGTGCTGACGTTCATGCCGAGCCCATCTGCAATTCGCTTGGATGTCGCTCCTGCAAGCACATTCGCCCTTGCAAGGCGTACCAGCACATCCAGCAGGATGCCAGCCGGCGGCTCGCCCCCTATTGGCTCGCCGAGCATAGTGTATCATGTATGCTACTTTAACACGCCTAATGAAGCATACATGACACACTAGCACGAAAATGATCATTGACGGGACAAAAACAGTAGTGTAGCATATATAGGACATTAAGTCAGATAATGCTGCATATATGAGGCGCTATGAAGTCAGCGACCAACGACACGCTCCCCAGCCCCGTCCGCCGCGCCCTCGTCAAATTCGGCGCTGACATCTCCGTGGGGCGCCGACGTCGTGGCATCACGACCGTCATGATGGCCGAGCGACTTGGCATCGCGCGCACCACGTACGACCGCCTGGAGAACGGGGACCCGAGCGTCGCCATCGGGACGTACATGATGGCATTGTTCGTTCTTGGGCTCGGCACGCCCGTCGCCGATCTGGCGGACCCCCGAGCGGACGAGACGGGGACGCTGCTCGAGTCCGAGCACCTACCCAAGCGCGTCCGGCCCAAGCGAGAGCCGCAGCCCAAATGAAACGCACCATCGGGGTAGCCCTCGGCAACAGCGGCCGGCGCATGGGCGTCCTGCGGTATAACGGGGATGGCGCGCGCGAAAGCGCGTCGTTCGAGTACGATGCCGAGTGGCTCGCGGCGCCCGATCGCTTCCGCATCGACCCAGCGTTGCCGCTGGTCGCCGGTCCGCAGTTCCACAAGCGGCGCGAGGGCGGGTCGATCTTCCCGGGCACCATCGCCGACTCCGAGCCGGACGGCTGGGCAGCCAAGGTCATCCTGCGCGATCACGGGAAGCGCCGTGCCCTGGCCAAGGCCGCCGGCGAGGCGCACCCCGCGCTCGCCGGGGCGATGGATTTTCTGCTCGAAGTCGATGACTTCAGCCGGGTCGGTGCGCTCCGCTTCTACGACGAGTCGGGCATCTTCCGCCGTCCGCGCGAAGATGGAGGGCGCGCGGCCCCACCGTTGATCGAACTCGACCACCTGCTGTCCTCGAGCCGAGCCGTCGAGATGAACACGGAGACGGAAGCCGACCTGGCTTACCTGCGCGGGCGCGGCACGTCGCTCCAGGGCGTCCGCCCGAAGTGCACCGTGCTCGATGACGACGGCGGCCTCTCGATCGGCAAGTTCCCGAGTGTGAAGGACGAGCGCGCGGTCACGAAGGCTGAGATCCTCGCGCTGACGCTCGCCGCCGACGCCGGCATCCGGGCGGCGCACGGGCGACTTGTGTCAAGCGACGGGATCCCCGTGGCGCTCGTCCGCCGCTTCGACCGCGTTGATGGCGAACGCTTGATGTATCTCTCCGCCGCCACGCTCATGGGGGCCACCGCCGGTGGGCACACCGAGCACACGTACGCCGAGATGGTCGACACCATCCGCATCTTCGGCGCGGCCCCGCAGGAGGACATCGAGGAGCTGTGGCGCCGCGTCGCCTTCTCCATTCTCATCACGAACGTCGACGATCACTTGCACAACCACGGCTTCCTGCATGTCGAACGTGAGACCTGGCGCCTAGCCCCCGCCTTCGACGTGAACCCGTTCCCTGACAAGCTGCGGGAGCTCAAGACGTGGGTGAGCGAAGAGACGGGTCCGGCGGCGTCCGTCGAGGCCCTCATGTCGGCAGTGCCCTACTTCGGGCTCAAGCTCGATCGTGCGCGCCAGGTGCTCGGTGAGGTGGAATCCGCGGTGGCGCAGTGGCGTACACGCGGCGCGGAGTTCGGGATGACCGACGTGGAACTCGACGAGTTCGTCGACGCCTTCGAGCACGACGAGCGACTCGCGGCCCAGTCCGAAAGTGGGCACGTTTCGACGTAAGGCGACAGAATGTGCCGCGTCCAGCACGCGCTACAAAGTTCTTACTGCACCGCGTTGATCATGTCGAAGATCGGCAGATACATGGCGACCACCATGCCGCCCACCACCACGCCCAGGAACACGATCATCACCGGTTCCATCAGCGACAGCAGGCCCGACACCGCCGCATCCACTTCTTCATCATAGAAGTCCGCGATCTTCGACAGCATCTCGTCCAGACCACCCGTCTGTTCGCCGACCGCGATCATCGAGATGACCATCGGCGGAAACACCGCCGACTTCTGGAGCGGCGCAGCGATCGTCTCACCGCCGGCGATGCTGGCGCGCGACTCCATGATGGCGTCCGAGATGACGCGGTTGCCCGCGGTCTTCGCGGTGATCTCGAGCCCCTCGAGAATCGAAACGCCCGAACCGATCAGCGTGCCGAGCGTGCGTGTGAACCGCGACACGGCTGACTTCCGGAGCACGTCACCGAGCACCGGCATCTTTAGCATGAGCTTGTCGATCTGGAGCTTGCCGTTGGACGTAGCGTAGTAGCGCTTCAGCATGGTCACGCCCCCCGCGGTGGCGGCGAGCACGATCCACCAGTAGCTCTTGAGAAAACGCGACATGCCGAGGACAACGCGCGTGGGTAGCGGAAGAGCCATGCCCACGCTTGCAAACATCTTCTCGAACACGGGAATGACGAAGATGAGCAGCACCACGATAGCGATCGCGGCAACGCTCATGATCACGCCAGGGTAGATCATGGCGCCCTTCACCTTCCGGATGAGGGCGTCGTTCTTTTCCATGAAGGTGGCGAGACGCATGAGGATGGTGTCGAGAATACCACCCGCCTCGCCGGCAGCGACCATGTTGACGTACAGTTCGCCGAACGCCTTGGGATGCTTCCGGAGTGCGTCGGCGACGGTGTGTCCCGACTCGACGTCGAAGACGACGGCATTGGTGACGTCCTTCAGCGCCTTGTTCTCGCTCTGCTTGCTCAGAATGTCGAGTGCCTGCACGAGGGGCAGGCCGGCGTTGATCATGGTGGAGAACTGCCGGGTGAAGATGACGATGTCGCGCATCGTGATCTTCCCACTGCCCTTCTTCTTCTTTGCGGTGGCCGCCTCGTCGATCTTGACGACGTTCAGTCGCTGGCGCTTGAGCTGCGCGACGACCTCGTCGCGGTTTGGCGCGTCGATGGTGGCCGTGCGGAGATCGCCGTTGAGGGCGCGCGCAGTGTACGTAAATGCTGGCATCGGTCTACCTCAGTGCTGTCTGACGCTGGATCCTGACGTTCAGCGCTTGGCTCCGGCCATGGCGCCGCCCGAGCCTGCCGGCTTGGGCTTTCCCTCGTCCTCGGGAGTCTGCCCGATCATGCGGAGGAACTCGTTCTGATCATGCGATGCCCGGAGGCAATCATCAAGGTTCACCTCGCGGCTCATGTACAGATTGTAGAGCGCGTCGTTCATCGTCTGCATGCCGAACTTCTTGCCCGACTGCATGGTGCTGTAGATCTGATGGATCTTGTCGTCGCGAATGAGGGCACGCACGGCAGGCGTGACGACGAGAATTTCGGCGGCCATCGCGCGGCCGCGTCCCTTGGCTTTGGGCAGCAACGTCTGCGTCACGATGCCCTCGAGCACGAACGCGAGCTGCGCGCGAACCTGGCTCTGCTGATGGCTCGGGAATACGTCGATGATGCGGTTGATGGCCTCGGCGGCGCTGTTGGTGTGCAACGTCGCGAACGCGAGGTGACCAGTTTCGGAGATGGTGAGCGCCGCCTGGATGGTGTCCAGGTCGCGCATTTCTCCCACGAGAATCACGTCGGGATCCTGCCGGAGGGCGTACTTCAGCGACGCCTGGAAGCTCTTCGTGTCCGTCCCCACCTCGCGCTGGTTGACGATGCAACCCTGGTGGCGGTGGATGAATTCGATCGGATCCTCGACCGTGATGATGTGGCCGTGCCGCTCCTTGTTGATCTTGTCGATCATCGCGGCCAGCGTCGTGCTCTTGCCCGATCCGGTCGGACCGGTCACGAGCACGAGACCGCGCGGACGCTCGGCCATCTTGCGGATGACGTCGGGGAGCTTGAGGTCGTCGAACGTCTTGATGTTGAACGGAATCTGTCGGATGACCATCGAGACACAGCCGCGCTGCTTGAAGCAGTTGCCGCGGAAACGCGCGAGGTTCTGGATGCCGAACGAGAAGTCGAGCTCGTCCTCCATCTCGAAACGCTTCTTCTGGTTTTCCGTCAGTACGGAATACGCGAGCTGCAGCGTGTCCTTGGGATTCATCACGTACTCGACGTTCGAGTTCGTGATCTCGCCGTCGATACGCATCTTGGGCCGCTCGCCGGCGGTGATATGCAAATCGGACGCGCCACGCTCGATGACTTCCTCGAGGAGGACGCGAAGGTTGATGCCGGGTGCGGTTGCTGGAGCAGTCATTTGAGACGGTTTACGGTTTACGGTTCACGGTTCACGGTGCAACACCGCATGGTAAACCGCACAGCCACTAGACGATCTATCCGCGCCCGCGCTACTAGGCGCTGGTCTCGCGAACGACCTGCTCGAGCGTCGTAATTCCCTTCATGACCTTCACCCATCCGTCCATGCGGAGGGTCAACATCCCTTCGTCCACCGCCGCATCCTTGATCTCGGCGGCGCCGACGCTCTGGAGGATGAGTCTCCGGAGATTCGGGCTCATCGGCATGACCTCGTAGACGCCCTGACGGCCCTTCATTCCGGTGCCGTTGCAGGAGTCGCACCCTTTGCCCTTGAAGAAGGGTAGCTGCATGACCGGCGTATCGAGCGTCACGCTCTGGAGCAACGGCATCGCTTCCTTGGTTGCCTTGATCTTGGCGTTGTCGATCGTCTCCTGCTGGAACCGCAGGCTCCTCAAAGTGGTATCGGCCCGCACCTTGGCAACGTCGAATTCCTCCGCGCTCGGCGTGTACTGCACCTTGCAGTTCGAGCAGATGCGGCGCAGGAGGCGCTGGGCGAGCACGAGGTTGAGCGCCGACGCGACGTTGAACGGCTCCAGCCCCATGTCCATGAGGCGCGTCACCGTTTCCGGCGCCGAATTGGTGTGTAGCGTCGAGAGCACCATGTGGCCAGTGAGCGCCGCCTTGATGGCGATGCCGCCGGTCTCGAGGTCACGGATCTCGCCCACCATGATGATGTTCGGATCCTGCCGCAGGAACGCCTTGAGCGCCGCGGCGAAGGTCATGCCGATCTCGGTGCGCACGAGCACCTGATTGACGCCGTAGAGGTTGTACTCCACGGGGTCCTCGGCCGTCATGATGTTGACGTCGATGTTGTTGACCTTCGAGAGCGCCGAGTAGAGCGTGGTGGTCTTGCCAGAGCCGGTTGGGCCGGTGACGAGCACCATGCCGTACGGATTCGACACGGCCTCCATCAAGTCCTTCTCGGCCTTGGGCTCGATGCCGAACTTCTCGAGATCGAGCGTCAGGTTTCCCTTGTCGAGAATCCGGAGCACGATCTTTTCGCCGAAGAGTGTGGGAAGGGTCGACACGCGGTAGTCGATGACCTTCTTCGGCATCTTCAGCTTGATGCGCCCGTCCTGCGGCACGCGGCGCTCGGCGATGTTGAGCTGCGCCATGATCTTGAAGCGGGAGATGAGCGCCGCCTTCAGCTTCATCGGCGGCTTCATGACCTCCTGGAGCGCTCCGTCGATACGATACCGGACGCGGATGTCGTGCTCGAAGCACTCGAAGTGAATGTCCGACGCGCCGCGCTTCACGGCGTCGGTGAGGATGGCATTGATGAGCTTGACGACCGGGGCGTCGTCCATCTGCGCCGAGAGGGCCGCGGCGGAGACGTCCTCTTCCTTCTCCTCGAGGACCTCGATGTCCTCGCCGCCCATGTCGTCAATCACCGACATCAGGTCGGCGACCTGCGTGTCGACGGCGGTCTCGTACAGCTTCTCGATGACGGTCTTCAGCGTGAACTCGCCGCCGATGACCGGGAAGATGTCGTAGCGGGTGATGAACTTCAGGTCATCGAGGACGCCGAGATTGGTCGGATCCGCCATGGCGACGGTGAGCGTGCGGCCGTCGCGCTTGAGGGGGAGGACCAGGTGTTTGATGGCGAGGTCGCCCGGGATCAGCTTCGCGATGCGGGGATCGACCTCGAACTTCGAGAGGTCCACGGCCGGCATCTTGTGCTGGCGGGCCAGCATCTTCGTCAGCTCAGTCTCGGGAATGAAGCCGAGCTTGACGAGGTTGTACCCTACCCGGGTTCCGCTCTGGCGCTGTTCCTGGAGCGCTTTTTCAAGCTGCTCGCGCGTAATGAGCCCCTCGCGGACGAGGAGATCGCCGAGGCGTTCGCTGGAAGCGGCCGGAGCAGCCATATCTGAAGGGCGACGGCGGAGGGAAAGCGCGAGCGACGGGACAGGAAGTCCCGCTGGAAAAGCCGGATTTTGAAGGTCGCGCTGTGTCGATGACGTGTCAAGAAATCCGCACGCAACAAACCCTTCAGGGAAGCAGTCTTGCGGGCAGATTCGGCCTGAAATCGCACGGAGTGGTGCTGCCGGCCGCCAGGCACGCACGGGCGCGTCCGACGGCTGCGTCGATGGTGCCAAAGCCGACTTGGTCAGTGGGGAGTTCCACGTGCCCCCAGTCCCAGGTGCGTTCGGGAGTTCCCAGAAGCTTGAAGGATATACCCGTGCCGGTTTCGTATTTCGCGACCCACCGGCGGAACGCGATCCAATCCGAAACGCGTCGGGAGCGCTTTCCCTTTGGCGTATCGACTTCCACGTCGACGGCCCGGCCGTAGGAATGATTGGAGGTGAGCGTGTGGGTGTGTCCACCACCGCGCGCCATGAGTGCGGCTTCTCGGCGGGGCGAACGGTAGGTGGTTTTGACGGTGAGGTGAAATCCCGCAGCACGAGCATCCCCCAGCATGCGCTCGAAGATCGGCCGCGCCTCGGGATCGAGATCGGCGAGCGAGGTGCTTCCCGCGTCGCCGGTCTGCGGGGCGAAGGCACTGGGCTTGGAGGCTCGAACACGCCGCTCGGCCTGTTCCCACGATTCGCCCGGGAGACGAACGGACACATACCCGATGCGATAACTGTTGACGTAGCATGTTCGGCAGCGCTTCACCTCCGTGTCGTACTTGAGGATGCCCTCCTCGGTGGAATCGGAGACATATAGATGATGCGGGTTCTCGATTCCGTACGCATGCAGCAGGAGGGCTGAGTCCTCCGCCGAGAACGCGCGCGTGAGCGCGTAGTGAGGAACTCCGCGGTCGTCGGTGCCCTCGAACTCCGCGTCCGTAGTGTCACCGCGGGCAATCGAGGCCGCTACAGCTCCGCTGTCCTCCGCGGATCCTGCCGGCCCTGCGTGGCTGCACGCGAACATGAGCGTGCAGCCGAGCAGCATGCGCCTCACTGTTTCGTAAAGACTTTCTCGAGCTCGTCTACCTCATCGAGGAACGGCGTGGCGAGCTTGGCGTACTGCGACGGCGCCTTCGCAGCTCTGATGCGTGAGACGAGCGAGTCGGTGTGCTGCATCGCTACCGCGCCCTGATGCTTTTCCACTGACGGACGGAGCGCCTTCCATGTGTCCTGTATGTCCACTGACACCTGGGCGAGCTTCGCCGCGTTCTGTTCGGCGGACCAGATCTCGAGCTCGCGGCCATAGTAGTCGAGCAGGAGCACCTGCACCGGCGTAACGGGCTGGAACGCATCCGTCATTTTCGCGGACAGGAAGGTGACGCGGTTGGCGGCCTTCATGGCGGCAGTGCGCTGCTTCTGTGAGACCGCCTGCCGCAGCGAATCGATGACGGGAATGAGACGCCGAGTCTCCGCGGAGAGCCGGGGATCATTCGTAGGAAGTGCTTTTGCGGCGCGATCGAGGGAATCCAACAGTGCGTTGGCATTCGTCCAATTGGATGCCCTGGCCTGGTCGTACAGGTCTTCGCCGTAAGTGCCGACGGCGGCGACATCGGCCGCCGGGCTGGCGGACGTGCTGTCCGCAGCGCGAACGCCTGAGGCGGGCGCGGCGGGCGAGGTCTCGGTGGAGACGGCGCCCGACGCGCTGTCGGTCTTGAGCGGTCCGCGCTGGTTGCAGGCGAGGAGAGCGAGCGGAGTGAGAAGCAGAGCGAGCTGACGCATGGAGCCTCCTTGGTGAGGACGCAACCGGCAAGGAGTGAACCGCGAATTGAGCTGTGAACGGTTCGGACATCGGGACACCGGACGGAGCAATTCAGGGTTGGGCACCGAATGTCACCAGCGGATCGAGCGCGGACAGCATTGCCGGGCCGAGGCCTTTGACGCGGCGGAGCTTGGCGAGACTGCCGAACGGGCCCAACGAGTCACGATTTGCGACGATTCGCCGCGCGAGCGCCGGACCGATTCGTGGCAATCGGTCGATCTCCTCTACCGTGGCGCGATCGAGGTCGATGCGCTCGCCTGGCGGTCGCGGCGAGTTCCTGGACGCGACGGGTGGAGGTGGTACGCGCCCAGATCCCATCTGGTATGAATTGGACGTCACGGTGATGGCGCCCTGATTCACGTCCATGCGCGGACCGGCGGCTGGATAGCCGTATGGTGACTTCGCATACGGCTGATCGGGCCTCGCAAACGAAGGCGCCACGCTCGACACGCCACCGACGACGACGGGCATCGTGTCGCGGCCGCGAGATCTTTGAGAGCGCGCGCGCCGGCCCGTTCGCGATGCCTTGTCCGATGAGGATGCAACGTCAACGGCGCGCGCCTGCGCCGCTACCGCCTGCTGCTCGGCGACAGTGGGCTCAGGGGAGGAGTTTGCGCGCAGCACGCGCACGGCTCCGCCGAGCAGGACAACGATGGCGACGAAGGCGAGAGCCTTCTGTTCTGATGGTGTGGGCATGCGCGGAAGATGGATCGTCCGCACATGACAGCATCGTCGAATGTGTGCGCTGCGCATCATTCGAATGCGCGCCATCAGCCCTGAGTGATGAGTGCCAGCGCCACGTCGCCAACGATCTGGAGACTCTGCTTACTGATGTGCTCCATGGTGTCGCCGAGCGTGTGATGATAGTTCGGCTCCGCGCCGCCGTTGGGTGCGGGAGGGCCGTAGTCGTAATCGATGACGTCGATGACACGCATGCCGTGCTCGATGAATGGAACGTGATCGTCGATGACGTCCTGGCCCACGCTCGAGATGAAGTACCTGGAGTACCCGAGCTCCTTTGCCTTTTCCCAGACGCGTGAGACGACCTCGGGGGCTGCGTTCACCGACCGTACTTCCTGCAGGACATTGAGGTCCTTGTCCGCGATCATGTCCCAGAGCACGCCGTACATCGGTTTGTAGTCCGGCGTCGGCAGATGCGTCGCGAAGTACTGCGAGCCGAGCAGGACGTCCACGTACGGTGGATTGAAGCTCGCCCCGTAGTCCTCGCCATCCACGAAGAGGAGATCGACGCCGACGTTGGGCGGCGTCTTCTTGAGTGCATCGCCGAGCGCGATGAACAATCCGACGCCGGATGCGCCGTCGTTGGCGCCGAGGATTGGCGTGTTTCTGTTGCCGAGCACGGGGTCCGAGTCGGCCATCGGGCGCGTGTCCCAGTGCGTGACGTAGAGAATTCGCTGCGTGGCCTGCGGCCTGAATCGCGCGAGAATGTTTCGCAGCGGAAGCGAGTCGCCCTTCGCCGTTCGGTGCACCCACCGTTGCTCGATGACGGTGTCGGCGCGCTGCTTCATCATGGCGACGATCCAGTCTCCGGCCTTCGCGGCGGCAGGAGTGCCGGGCACACGCGGCCCGAAGTTCACCTGCTGCTGCGTATACGACCACGCCGAGTCGGCGTTGAACGCCGTTTTCGGTCTGGTGGGAAGCTTGTCGCATGCGGTCAGCGACAGGGCGAGCAAGGCTGTGAGCACCGTGGGGCGCATTGAGAATAAGTAGGACGGTAGGACAGTAGGACAGAAAACAAAAGCGCTACTTCTGCTCTCCGAAGAACTGCACCTGTAACACCGTGGACAGGACGAACTGCGTGGTGCGCCGATTGAAGTTGTTGTCGTACGTGACCACGCGCGACCCCTGGAGCGTGAACACCAGTGTTTCGCTGAGGTCGGTGTCCGCATTCAGGCTCACTGCGCTGCGCCCGTTGTCGGCGAGGCGGCTCGTGCCGGCACGCGCCAGGTCGCTGACGAACAGGTTCGTGCGCGACTGCTGCCATGACAGATGCGTACGGACGTCACTCGTGGTCGTGAGGCCGAGCGCCTTCGGCACCCGGAACGGGCGTCCCACGTCGAAGCTCAGGTCCTCCGACCGGCCCTCCGCGAGAGAACCGGGCAGCGAATCAGTTCGCCTCGTGAGGTTGTATCCGGCTGACGTCGTGAGTCCCCGCGCGAATCCCCACGCAATGGTAGTATTGAGCGGAATGCTGCGCACGCGATTGGCGCGCAGCTCGGGCGCTTGATCGAGTCCGTCCGCGGGAAGAAAGATCGTTCCAGTCGAAAGCGCGAAGCCGGCGTTGGCGCCGAGCGACTTCACGAGTGGCTGGATCATGGTAGGCGGCTGCCAGCTCCAGCGCAGGCTCATGTCCGGGAAGACGGTCTGCCCAGCATCCGCGACGGACTGCGCGTCCGCCGCGCGGCGCGTCCAGCTTCGCGTCGTCGTCCGCCGAAAGCGATTCAACAGCGCCACGTTTCCGGGAAGTCGCAGCGTCTGACTTGCGGCGAACGCGTTCGTGAGGCCGGTCGCGGCGGCCAGTTGCTCGTTCACCCGACGAAACGCATCCACGCCGCCGAAGCCAAGCTGAAATCCGAGCGGAGCGCCTGCCGGCGCATCGTCGAAGGCGGAGAGCAGACTCCGGTTCAGTGTGACGTCGAGCGGCGCAAAGACGCCCGCGAGCCGCCGGGCGAGCGATGAATCGGCGCCATAGAGCGTGAGCGCGCGGCCGATGTCGATTGACACGCCACCACCGAGTGTCTGCGACGCCGTGAGCCGGTGCGGGATGTGGTTCGTCACCGTATTGCCGCTGGCGGCGATGAACGATGAAAGGTTCGGGTCGCGCAACATTCCGTATTGCGTTCCAAAGTCGAACCGCGGCTTGATCCACTCGGATCGCTGCGGCGCATATGCGAAGGACGTCAGCAGTGAACGCTCGCGTTCCATTCCCACGTCCGTGCCGAAGAGTCGCGCGCGCCCCTCGGCGACCGAGCGCGCTGCGCTGGTGGTGTCACCGTAGTCGCGCAGATCACGCAACGAGATGAAATCCCATCGTGCGGTGAGCTCGTTCGTGGGGCGGAGCTCGAGCGTGCTCGCGTTTCGCCAGAGATTCTGCTCCGCGCGCGCGATGCGGGCCGAGTCATCGGCCGCCGCAGCAGGCTTGAGAAACGAGTAGCGGAGGTCGCTGCTCCGCACGACGCCGCTGGAGACGCGGATCACAGTGGGATTCCATCTGAAGACCTGCGGCGTATTCACCGTATCCTGCGCACTCGAGCTTCTCGGCAGGCCGAGCGGTAACCCGATGATCGAGGGCACGGAGGCGGTTCGCGCTTCGGCGGCGACGTTGTAGTCCAGCGTCAATGCAAAGTTGTCGTTGTTGCCGCGCTGGTATTCGTTTCTGCTGTCGCCCGTGGTGTACGTGGACGTCAGTCCGAGGTTGTCCACCAGCGCGCCGAGGATCGCGTTGCCGAGGGGAGCGGTACGCCGAACGCTCAGCGCATATGTGGTGACTCCCGTCCCCGGCGCGCGCAGATCGGGTACGCCTGCGCCCGGGATGTCGGTGCCGCTGAGAAACATCGGAGTACTCGACGCCGAGACGTGCGTGATGGTCAGCGGCATTGCGACGCCGAGTCCCGCGGGGAGCAGCTTCTCGATGTGAAGCGTGCCGACGACGTCGAGGACGCGGTCGTCCACGAACGTCGGTTGTTCGGCGAGCTGGCGAAACCACGGATCTCGCTTGGTGAAGCCGACGCGTACGTCCGCGATGTCGGCGGCGGACAATGCCACGCTCACCTGCCCCGCGTAGCCCGCGTGATTGACCACCTGGCCAAGCCGGATGTCGTCCACCCACAACTCGAGTGAGTCCGCGGGACCGATGGCACTTGGCGCACCGTTCGACGGCGGAAGGCGGACAAAGCCGACCGCCATCTCCTGCACCGCGGCGAGATTCGGCGGTGCAGCGCCCGGCTCGACCGTGTATACCATGTATCCGCCGTCGCACGCCACGTAGCGCTGCTGGCCGACGATGCCCGGAACGCGCGACGCGGTGACGAGAGCGGCATCCACACCGGTGCATTGCAGCGTGTCGCCACGATTGGCGAGATATGCGTTCTGGAGCTTCTGTCGCAGTGCAAAGAAGCGATTGAAGTCGACGAGGACTTCCGGATTCCACGCTTCCTGGCCGGGACCGGACATCACCGTCGTGCGATAGAGATAGAAGTTGTTCGCGTCGCGTCCGATCTTGACGTACATCTGCAGCTCGCCGTTCGGGCCCCAGCCGACGCGGCGTCCGCGCGCCCAGAGCCGAAGCTGCTGGTAGCCCATGAAGCTCTGCTGACCATTTGGAAAGCGGTAATAGGCCTCCGCGCGTCCATAGAGCGGAAGGTTGCCTCCCTGAAGCCGCAACGAGTGCTCGTTGATCTGGATGCTCGTTGCTGCAAACTGCGAGACTCGGGAATCCGGTTCGTCCGTGACGCCGGGTGGCGACTGATAGTCGTCGCCGTTGAGCGTACCCCGGTCCGCGGTGCCGATGAGGGAGCTCAGCGTATATCCGCCGGCGGGCGCCTCTCCAGCGACACCAGCGAGCGTCTGATCGCTGCGCTTGACCCACGGCGCGCCGATGAGGCGAAGCCTCGCGAGCGGAATCTGCGTAAACTGGTCGTCCGCGACCGCACCGCCGCTCACGATGGTCACCCTTAGTGCACGCACGCGCCGGAGCAGTGGGTCGTTGACGGTGTCGTCGGCCGCACGGAATGGCACACGCACCAGCACCCACTGCAGCGTATGCGCCGTGGAGAGGGAATCGAGGCGTTGCGTGAACGTCCGCCCAAAACGAACCCACTTTCGAGGATCGGACAGGTCCACGACGAAGCGCAAGAGCCGCTCTCGATCGCGCGCGCTGCTCGGAAGATTGAGCACGTTGTCGAGATCGATGTCCTCCTCGTCGAGCCGGTTGTTCCGCACGGTGCAATTGGCGCGCGTGTCGCCGAGTCTTACGAGCTCGCGCGTCGCGCCGGAGCAGATGGGAACGTTGAACGCGCGAGAAGGTGTCCCGTTGTCGTTCACCACGAGCGTGTCGACGACGTCCCCCGGCAGTCCCGTGTCGTTGACCTCCGCGTTGAACGCGTGGGAAATGGGATCTCGCTCGCTGTTGAGGACGTCGAAGCCCTGAAGCTTGCGCCCGCGATACGTGGAGTCAGGTTTCGCTCCCGCGCGAACGGTGAGCGTCTCCGGGGCAAACGCGACGCGATTCTCCGAGATCTCTCCGACGTCGAAAACGAGAGTGGGATTCGTGCCGCGACGCAACGCGCTGGTATCCACCAGGGTCCAGAACTCGAGATTCTCCGCGCGGGAAAGGTCGGTACCGGCAGGGCTCAGCACCGTTTGCACGCTGCGGTAGCGCCGCCCGGGGAGCGGGTTGCCGATGGACCATGCGTAGCTTCGCGTCGCGGTGTTGTACTGGCCGCCGACGCTCAGCGGATAGAGCGTGAGCCAGAGCAATTGCTCGTTGCTGGTGAGCCCAGGTCCGAAGAGGCTCGCATTTGGATCGATGCTGTCGCCGCGTATCTGGAGCGGAATGCCGTCGAAGCTGAGACCGATGCTCTGGTATGCCACGGTGGCCGCGCGCCGCAGGTCGAAGGGATTGGCGCCAAGCCGGCGCGGCATGACGTGTCCATCAGCCGGCTGGCTCGAGAGCGACCAGTTCTGATCCGCGAGATTGACGGTGACGCCGGCTTCGCCCTCGAAGCTCTCGACGTACGCCTGTTGCTTCGCGTTGCCCTGCGGCCGGCTGGTGGCGAACTCTCCCTGCACGCTGACGCGCGACGGCACTGACGTCGCCACGAAGGGAAGACGATTGACGAGGCGGGTGAGCGGGCCGACTTCCCATGCCAGTTGCCCGTTCACGCCCGCGACCAGGGACCGGTTCTGTTCCAGCCCGAGCTGCGGTCGCGTGAAGCTCGTGCTCTGCGACTGCTGGAGGGCCATGAAGTTGAGCTCACCACTACCCACGGACAGCGTGCTCGTGACGCCAAACAGCGTGGTCGGCGTCGCGGCCAGCGCGAACGTGGGATTCTCCTCGTAGCGAACGGTGACCGTGCGTTGCCGATTGAAGAGCGTGTCCGGGCGCGCGAAGGTCAGGCGTCCCAGATCGTAATCGAGGCGATAGTCGACGCCGCGGACGAGCGGACGGCCATCGAGAATGACGCGCTCCGAACCGGGACGCACCTGCACGCTGCCGACTATGACGGCGCCGTCCTCGCCGGTGGCCTCCGTCTCGTACGCCAACTTGAGCCGATAGACGTTGGCGGGGTGTTGCGGCGAATAGAGGTATTCGTTCGGCGTGACGTAGATGGCGTCATTGCTCGGGTTTCCGGGAACGACGAGCCCCGAGTCGGCACGCGCAAACGGCTGGACCGACGGGAAGATGATGAAGTGATCGCGGATGATCCGTCCGCTGCTCGATGCACCCGCCATCGTGGCCCACGACATCGATGCGGCGCTCGCGAGGCCGGCCGATCCTCCCGCCGCGGCGCTGTAGTTCGGATCGCTGGGACGCGGCCAGAGTCGGTTCTCGAGATCGAATGCCGCGGGGTTCACGGACTGCGCGAGACCGAACATCTGGAGGAACGTCGCGAACGATCCCGCCGCGGGCTTCTCCTGCTCTCCCGCGCCGCTGACGATGCGGACGCGCGTGGAGGAGCGAATGAGCTCCTCTCCACCCACGCGATATACCGCACGGATCTCTCGGCGAAACGCCGGCGCACCGGGCTGGACGTCCGGATCCCAGACGAGATTGGCCACCTGATCGCGCCCCGTAAACTGGAGATCGGGCGTGCCGCCGGTGTTGGCATAGGTGGTATCGCGGCCGCTCAGACGCACCGTGTAGGCGACGACGAGCCGCTCGTTGTTCGGGTTGAGCGGGCGCACGAGGGCGAACCAGAGCTGGGACGGATCCAGATAGTAGTCCACCCCTTCGCGGAGCACGTCGTAGGTCTGCGCGCCCCGCGCCGGGTCGTCCCGCAGACGAAAGCGTGGCCCGTTCGGATTCTGCGGTTGCGTGCCGAACTGCACGCGATACAGCATCACTCGGCGCGGACGCAGCGTGTCGGGCAGCGCCGTGGCGAGCGACGCGAGCTGCGTGCGATTGAGGATGTCGATGTTGGGGTATGCCCCGCGAAGCAGGAGTGGATCGACGGTAAAGAAGAATCGACGCGGCTCGACTTCGTTGTCCTTCACCTCACGCTCGCCGCTCTGAAGGGTGCGCGCGCCAACGTAGAACGTCCGATCCTGAACGATGTTACCCTTCTGCTGCGCGGCGATGCCCTGAAACCGCAGTCGGCCAACGCGGCCGGTGGCCTGGAGGCCGTAGTTGCCGCTGGGCACGCCGCTGGCGAGGAATCGTGTGGACGGCAGCGTAAACGCGACGTTGCCCACCTCGAGGCGTTGCAGGCGATCCGCCGTCTTTCCCTCGTAGAAGATGTTGACCGCGTTGGAGGCGTCGAATTCGCGCTGTGTGTCGTAATCGACGTTGACGTGCACGCGATCGCCCACTTTTCCCACGCTGCGCATGGAAAATTGCACGTCGGGGTTGATCAACCATGCGCTCTGGCACGTGAGGTTCGAGCCCGGAAACAGCCCGTTCGCGCACCGCGCGTCGGTGCGCTTGTCTGCCTTGTATTCGATACGTGATCGGACGTCGAGTCCGAGGTCCGTTCCGGGGCCAAAGAGGCCGGGTCTGCGTGTGGTGTCCTCGGGCGGCTTCGGCATGGCCACGCGCTTCGCGGAATCGGCCGCGGCGGGGCGCAGCGTGTCCACGCGCACCGAGTCGACGCGCGGGACCGCGGGCTTCGTGGGGTTCTGGCCTTGGGCGGCTGGAGGGGCCGTCAGCCCTGCGATGGCCGCGATTGCGACGAGAAGCCGGTGAGCGCGCACCAATCGTGGTAGGCGGGGTACACTTGAAATTCCGCGCGTGCCGAGCGGAATTTACTGGCTGCGACGCACGCTACAACCCTGTGCAAATCATGAAGTTCCGCGTGCCGCCCGCACTCCGGGCCCTCATTTGAAGATACTCACCCGCTACGTCCTGAGGGAACACGCGGGACCTTTGACGTTCGCGTTCACCGCGCTGACGTCCCTGCTGCTGCTCAACTTCATCTCGCGGCAGTTCGGGCAGTTGGTCGGCAAAGGGCTGCCGTGGTCCGTGATCGGCCAGTTCTTTCTGCTCTCGATTCCGTTCACGGTGGCGCTGACGATCCCGATGTCGGTGTTGGTCGCGGTACTGTACGCGTTCAGCCGCCTGGCTTCGGAGAACGAGATCACCGCGCTGAAAGCGAGCGGCGTGAGCCCGTGGACATTGGTGTCGCCGGCGCTGGCGGGCGGCGTCGTGATGTCGCTGCTGCTGCTGGCGTTCAACGATCAGGTGCTGCCGCGCGCAAATCACGAGCTCAAGACGCTGCAGGACGATATCGCGCAAACCAAGCCGACGCTGCTGCTCAAGGAACAGGTCATCAACACGGTGGCGGAGGGGCGCGTCTACCTGCGGGCCGGAAAGATCGATCAGGCCGGGGGACGAATGCGCGAGGTGGTGCTGTACAACCTCGCGGACCCGCTGCGCCGGCGCACGATCTACGCCGACAGCGGACGCATTGCGTTCGCGTCGAATCACGTGGACCTCGACTTCGACCTGTATCACGGACAGATGCAGGAGGTGTCCACGGACAAGCCCGGCCAGCTCGATCGGCTGTTCTACAACCGGGACCGGATTCGCGTGCGCAATGTGGGGCATGAGTTCAAGGCGAGCCGCACCGATCCCGCGTCGAAAGGGGATCGTGAGATGAGCGTCTGTGAGATGCAGCGGCGACTGTGGGTGGCGGAGACGCAACTCTTCCAGGCGCAGCGCGAGTATGAGGACGCCGTGCACCCAAAGCGGGTGCCGGACGATCTGCCGGCGTTCTATCGCGCGCGAGAGCCGCACGGCATCGGGTGGGCGTACTGCACGCTGCTGAAAGTCTTCACGGTCAAGGAGGCGAAGGCCAGCGAGCTGCAGGACACGGTGGCGAAACCGCCGGTGTTCGTGCCTACGCCGGCCGGCGTGAAGCCGGTTGCGCCCGCAGTCCCCATCGTCCGGGCGGAAACGACCGGAGGCAAGACGCAGCAGCAGATCGCGGCCGAAGCGGCGGCGGCGATCATGGGGAGGGTCACGAAGACGGGAGACCCCGGATTCACCCCCAATGCATCGCGCGCCAGCGACGCGAAGCTGCGTCTCGACATGGCGAAGCGCGCCCGCGACCGGTTCGACATCGAGATTCACAAGAAGTTCTCGCTCGCCGCGGCGTGCCTGATCTTCTGCATTCTTGCGCCGCCCATCGCGCTGCGGTTTCCACGCGGCGGCGTGGGGCTGGTGATCGGCGTCAGCCTGATGGCGTTCGCCCTCTATTACGTCGGCTTGATCGGCGGCGAGGCGGCTGCAAACCATGGGCTCGTGCCGCCCTTCTGGGCCATGTGGGGCACCAACGTGCTCATGACGGTGACCGGCCTCGTGATGCTGTTCCGCATCGGACGTGATTCCGGCGGCGCACGTGGCGGCGGCCTGGGCGAGTGGCTCGAGGAGCGCCGCCTGCGGCGCGAGGAGCGTCGTCGCGGTGCAACGGGAGCAGCAGCATGACGCTCGTGCGGCCGCTGGACCGGTACATCTTCCTGGAGTGGGTGAAGATCTTCCTCTCCACCGCGCTGGGACTTCCGTTCCTGCTCGTCATCATCGACGTCACCGACCACCTCCAGACGTATCTGGATCGGAACCTTCCGGCAGGCGACATCGCACTGAGCTACGTCTATTACGTGCCGCAGTCCATGTTCCTCGCGCTGCCGGCCGCGGTGCTGTTCGCGACGGTCTTCTCCATCGGCACGTTCACGAGGCACTCGGAGGTGACGGCGGCGAAGGCGTCGGGCATCAGCTTCTATCGGCTGGTCGCGCCAATCCTGCTCGGCGCGGCGCTCGCGTCCGGCGTCGATCTCCTCGTCGGCGAGATGGTGCCGGTCACCGATGCGCGACGCAACGACCTCCTCGGCGAGAGCAAGATCGGGTCTGGCACGCAGCGGTCCAACTTCGCCTACGCGGGGGAGTATGGGCGAGTGTACAAGGCCCTCTCGCTGGACGTGACGACCGGCCGCATCGACCGGCTGCAGATCGAACGAAAGGGGCTGGGCGCGGATTACCCCACGCTATTGATTTCGGCGGCGGCGGCGGCGTATTCACGCGACACCCACCAGTGGACCCTCCAGCAGGGCGTGATGCACATCATTCGCGATACGCAGCCGGACGTCGCCGTGGAATATGGCGCCATGCGCGACCGGCGCATGAATGCGCTGGCGCCGTCGGACCTGATGGCGAAGCCGCGCGACCCCTCGGAGATGCGCTTTCAGGAGCTTTCGCGCTTCATCACGTCGCTGGAGCGCTCGGGTGGCGACTCGAACGAGCTGCGCGTGGAGCGGATGTTGAAGATTGCGATTCCGCTCACCTGCTTCGTCATCGCCCTGATCGGCGCGCCTCTTGCCACGAGCACGCAGCGCGGAGGCACGGCGTGGGGGATCGGCGTCAGCCTCGTGATCACCGTGACCTTTCTCATGCTCGTGCAGCTCACCAAGGCCGTCGGCAAGGGGGGATTCGTGTCGCCCGACGCGGCGGCGTGGCTGCCGAATGCCGCGTTCGCGGTGATGGGGCTCGTGCTGCTCTATCGCGTGCGCACGTGAGTGAGATCGACCGGCCGTTCGAGGGTCGGCGCCCGACGGAGACCTTTCCGATCGTGCAGCGCCAGGGCATCCGATTCACGCGGCGTGTGACGTATGGATTCCTCCATTTTCTCACCGAGATGGGCAAGCGCGCCTACTTCATGCGCGACATCGGTCGCGCATTCGGTGAGCCACGCACGTACGTGCCCGAGACCATCCGTCAGATGCGGGGAATCGGCGTGGAGTCGATACCGCTCACCGTCATCGTGGCGTCGTTCATCGGCGGCGTGATCGCGTTACAGACGCGCTACCAGCTGTTCCCTGGCGTGCAGCTCTCCATCATCGGATTGTCCGTGCGGCTCATGCAGGTGCTGGAACTCGGGCCGTTGCTCACGGGGCTCGTGTTGACGGGACGTGTTGGCGCGCGGATGACGGCGGAGATCGGCACCATGCGGGTGACAGAGCAGATCGACGCACTCGAGACGCTCTCGTACGACCCGTACGCGTTTCTCGTCGTGCCACGTCTGCTCGCGGCGCTGGTGATGCTGCCGGCGCTCGTGGTGCTCGCGGACACGATGGGGCTTCTGAGCGGATACGTGGTCGCCGTGTACGCGACGGACGTCACCAAGCAGGAGTTCATCGAAGGCGTTCGGCTGGGCTTCGGCGTGTTTCAGGTCGTCTATTCCCTGCTCAAGGCGACGCTGTTCGGTGGCGCCATCGCCTTCATCTGCTCGTACGAGGGCTACGTGACCGAGGCGGGAGCGGAAGGGGTCGGGCGTTCCACCGCGAAGGCGGTCGTGTTCACCTCCGTGGCGATCCTCGTGCTCGACACGTTGACGGCGGCGCTCTTCGCTCCTTACCTACAGACATGAAACGGCGCGACGAAGTCCTGGTGGGCTCGTTCCTCACGGTCGCCCTCGCGGTCCTGCTACTCGGGACGCTGTGGCTCGTCCGCGGCGGGCTTTCGTCCGGCTATCCGCTCTACAGCAGGTTCTCGTGGGGCCAAAACCTCAAGCAAGGCCAGCAGGTCCTGCTCGCGGGCGTCAACGTCGGAGCGGTGGCGGACGTGAAGCTGCGTCCCGACGGTTTTCTCGACGTGACGCTGCGCGTCAACAAGGGCGTGAAGGTACCGAAGAACTCGAAGGCGAGCGTGCGGCCCATCGGCATCTTCGGCGACGCCGCCATCGCGCTCACTCCCGCCGCGCCAAGCAATACGGCATTCGCCGAGGGCGATACCGTGCCCGTCGGTGCTGCGGAAACGGACGTGCAGGCCATCGAGAATCGCGTGGACTCGATCGGAAAGACCGTTCAGGCGATGGTCAACGCGATGAACACGCAGCTCGTGGAGGCGGGCGGCATCCGAGACATCCGCCGGACGATGGCGAATGCCGCAGCGCTCTCCGAGAACGCCTCGCGGCTCTCGCTGCAGCTCAGTGGCGTGGTGGCGGAGCAGAACAAGAATCTGTCGGCCACGATGGCGTCTCTCCGCCGCGCGACGAGCGCGATCGACTCCGCGGCCATCGACTCTACGCTGAAAAACATGCGCCGCTCGAGCGAGTCGCTCACGCGCATCGCGGCAAATTTCGACAGCACGAGCAGGCGTGCGAACGCGCTCGTGGGCGGCATCGAGCGCGGCGAGGGAAACATCGGCAAACTGATGCGCGACTCGCTGCTCTACACCGACCTGCACCGGCTGGTGTCGCAGGCGGATTCGGTGCTGGCCGACCTCAAGGCCAACCCCAGGAAGTACATCAATCTCCGAATCTTCTAGCGGCACTGCGCGGCTGAACTTCGACGTCAGCGCCGGTGGCTCAACAGGTACGCCTGCATGATCGTGTGATACTTCACGAGCATGTTCGGGACTTCCCACGCCGGTAGCGCACCATCGCGCAGGTATCTCAGATAGTTCTCGGTGACCTGCCCAAAGTGCGCCTCGTGGCCAACGTCGTAGCGGTCGGGAATCACCACGCGCCACGCGCCGCCATCCGGGGTAACGTCGACTCCGGGATAGCGATCCTGAAGTGACGCAATTGCGGACCGCAGCGCCGCGGCGTGCTGCTCAGCGGGCACGGAGGTGTCGCGCTCCACATAGAGCACGGGCTTGAAGCGCTGCTCCGCGCCCTGCCTGATGACGAGCCGGGCATGCGTGCCGCGCATGCGTGAGAAGTGCGTATCGCTGGTGCCGGCCGGCGGCTCGAAGTTCCAGGTCACCGACACTCTCGCGTGCACGCCGCGGAGCGTGTAATCGAACTGGCTGTTCGTGAAGACCTGGAGCACGCCATCCTTCACGTCGCCCCGGAGGTATTCCGGGAACTCCGCCAGCCCCGTGACGCCACGAAACTGCGCCGGCGAGATAGCGGTGGCCCAGCGCCGAGCGCGAAGCATGTCGACGTCGGACATCGCGAGCGGTTGATCGGGGAACGCCTCCCATTGCACCAGATCCACGAGGTGGGTGGTAACGTCCACGATCCCCTCCCCTTCCTGCCTCACGTCGAAGAACCACGGCGGCCGCTTGAGCGGCGCACCGGCAACGATCTTCGAGAAGTAGTGGACGCTCTCCTTGGTGATTGCGGGATCGTCCTCGGTGCCGCGCACGAGCGTGCCGAACAGCGCGGGCTGGCGCGCGAGCTCGCGCTGGAGTGCCGTCGTGACCTCGTAGCGCTCCGTCATCACGTCGTACAGGACCACGCCCTTCTCCCTTGCGACGTCGAACGCATGGCGCAGACGGCCGACGTCCTCCGGCACGCGAGCCATGGGCTTGTCCGCGAGCACGTTGAATCCCGCCTCGACGGAACGGACGATGTACTCGGTCTTTCGCGCGTTGTTGCCCGCGATCACGACGATGTTTCCGGCGCGCTCCGCCAACATTCGGTCGAAGTAGTCGGCGCCCGTGTACACCGTCTCGATCCAGTGCGTCGGCTGCTCGGCGCGGCGGTTGAATGATTCGATCCGCGCGAGGTGCTGTTGCACGTCTTCACCCGGCGGCGCGTATACATGCACGACGGAGTCCACGTCCGCGTACATGAACTTCTGCACGAGCGACGCGTGAAAGTGTCCCGGATCCAGTGTGATGAGCCGGAAGCGGGGCGACACGGTCCTGCTCACGCCCAGCGCCAGAGTTGCGAGCGCCGCGATGGCGACGATACGGATACCGATCCGCATAGCGTTACGCCTTCGCCAGCTGCGCCGCGAGCCGCGTCGCACCATAGGGGGCACGCTCGGCGCGGGAGAGCATCGCGTTCGCTTCCGCGTCCTTGGCGAACTGTTCGCCTCTGGCGTCCCAGGTGAGCGGACGGGCGAGCTTCATGGCGATCCAACTGAGGATGCACGCCGCATTGCTGCGATGTGCGATCGGCGCGGGCGCGAGCGGCTGCTGACGCGACTTCACGCACTCGAGCCAGTTGCGGTGATGCGAAAGGCTGTGCGGCAGCTCCACGGTGACACCGCGCGGATCGAGGAGGCGAGGGTCGCTCGCATCGAGCGGCTTGAGCGACGTCGGCGCGGACGTTGGATCACTCGCGGTTGCCGCCTGAGCGTCGCGCGACACGAAAATCCATCCGTCGTCGCCGATGAAGCGAATGCCATTCGGCAGCTTGTCCGATACGGTCATGATGATGTTTCCGGGATACGTGAGCTCCACGTGATACGCGCCGTGCACGTTCCAGATCTTGTTCGCGGGGAACTCGCCGCGCCCCTCGATCCGGCTGGGCCCCGTGTGCTCCAGATTCATGCCCCAGTGCGCCGTATCGAAGTGATGGGCGCCCCAACCCGTGATCATGCCGAGGCAATAGGCGTCGTTGCGCAGCCAGCCGGGCCGCGAGTTCACGTCGGGGTTTCCTGCGGCGTCCGTCTTCTGTGAGTGCACGCGCTGCTCGGTGTAGTACACCTGCGGTGTTGGGCCGAGCCACATGTCGTAGTTCAGATTCGGCGGGACGGGCTGCGGCGGATCGTCGGGCGCGGTTGGATCCGTGGGCAGGCCGATCTCCACGCGGCGCAGGGTGCCGACGCGCCCGCTGCGAACGAATTCCACCGCCTTGCGGAATTGCTCGTTCGGTCCCCATGAGCGCTGCTGGCTTCCTACCTGAAGGATGCGCCCCGTCTTCGCGACGGCGTCGCGCAGCAGCACACCTTCGGCGTGCGTCATCGTCATCGGCTTTTGCAGATAGACGTCCTTCCCTGCGTAGATCGCGGCGAGGGCGAGCTGTGCGTGCCAGTGGTCGGGTGTACTGATGGTGACCGCATCGATGTCCGGCCGTGCAAGGAGCTCGTGATAGTCCGTGTAGACCTGCACGTCGGGCAGCGGCGACGTCTTCGCGGCATACAGGCGCGCGATGCGGCGCTTGCCCGCCTCGGCCCGGCGCGAATCGAGATCGCACACTGCGAGCACGTCGGCGAGATCTGCGTTTGCGACGCCTGGCATATCGTGCCCCGACGCGATGCGCCCCGCGCCGATGTGGCCAACGCGAACGCGGTTGCTCGGTGCGTGAATGCCGCCGAGGAGCCGCGAGGGGATGATCATGGGAGCAGCCATAACGGCGGCTGCGACGGACGACCGCTGCACGAACTCGCGGCGCGAAATCGAATCGGACGTGCGTGCGTCCTTGCTCATCGCAATCTCCGTCCTACCGTGAGGAGATAGACCGGAACGCCAACGAGAATGATGCCAAGTACTGCGAGCGTCGCCCAGCGCGACGAGGGATCGATGATTGCGTTGCCCAGCAGAAACAACGTGGCGAGGATGAAAAGCGCTGGGACCACCGGGTATAGCGGCGTGCGGAATGGCGGTTGATAGTCGGCACGGCGCCTGAACACGTAGATGGACGCCACGGCGAGGGCATAAAACGGAATGATGGCTGTGACGAAGGTGTCCGCGAGCTGCTCGAACGTGCGGGCGAGGACGAACACGATGCCAAGCGCCGTCACAAGCAGGATCGACACGTAGGGCGTGTGATACCGCGGATGCACCGAGGCGACCTTCTTGAAGAAGAGCCCATCGTCCGCCATGGCGAAGAAGACGCGCGGCGACGTCAGCAGCGTCCCATTCAGCGTACCGAACGTGGACACCATCACCATCACGGCGACCAGCACCACTCCCGGCGCGCCGATCAGTCGCTGCGCGACGTCCGCCGCGACGAGCTTCGAGTGACGGATCACGTCGACCGGCATCACCGCGAGATACGCCACGTTGGCCAGCAGGTAGATCGCGATTACTGCCAGCGTGCCGATGATGATGGCGCGAGGCAGCGTACGTCGCGGATCCTTGACCTCGCCCTGCACGAAGCTGAGGTCCGCCCAGCCGTCGAACGCCCAGAGCACCGAGACCAACGCCAGACCGAACGCAGCGACGTGGAATGATCCCGCCGGTACGGCGGGCGTGAAGTGACCTCCCGTCCGCGGCAACCCGATGGCGAGAGCGAGCAGAATGATGAAGAGCAGACCGCCGTACTTCGCCGCGGTCGTGAGATTCTGCACCAGCGCGCCCCACCGGAGCCCTACGTAGTTGAACGTGGCCGTGAGCGCGATGGCGACGGCGGCGATGTAGTGCACGAAATCGCTGTATGGCGCGGCCGAAGGATCGTGCCCCAATACGCGAAGCAGGTATTCGGCGAACGTGGTGCTGATGGCGCCGAGTGATGCGGCGCGAATGAGGACGAGCTCGGACCAGCCGAAGAGGAACGCCGGCATGCGTCCCCAGCCCTCGCGGATGAAGACGTACGCGCCTCCGGTTTCCGGGAAGGCGCCAGACAGCTCGGCCAGTGTGAGTGCGCCGCATAGTGCGAACAGTCCGCCGGCAACCCACACTGCCATCAACGGCAGCGGTCCGGGCAACTTGTCGGTGACGCCCGCAGGTGACCGGAAGATGCCCGAACCGATCGTGGAACCGATGAGCACGGCCACCGCGCTCCACAGGCCGAGCTGACGCTGGAGGGAAAGTCGTTCGGGAGCCGCCGGCGAGGTCGTCATGGCGGAATGGTACGGCGCGGGAAACGGAGGCGGGAGTGCGCCGTAAGGGATTGCCCGGTTGACCCCTACCTGCGGGTGGGTGACCTTTCTTGCTCCCCTCATAGTTGTCCTACCGAATGCGTCTTTCCTTCGCCGACGGACTGTTCTGGCTGTCCGTGGCGTGCTGCGCCATCGCGCAGACCTTCATCATCCGGTCGGTCCAGTCCACGAGAAACGCCCCCGAGCCGGTGGCGGCCGTGCCGCGCTCGCGTCACTCGGTCGAAATGCTCTGGGCGGTGCTTCCGGCGCTCGCTCT
This sequence comes from Gemmatimonadetes bacterium 2013_60CM_65_52, assembly GCA_002215645.1. GTDB lineage: Bacteria > Gemmatimonadota > Gemmatimonadetes > Gemmatimonadales > Gemmatimonadaceae > AG11. Next base: position 573,977 of record NGFI01000002.1, read on the forward strand.
CGCCGTACTGCTCGCGTTCACGTGGCGCGCCATCCACTCACGCGCCGATCGGACCGGAGCACGGAGTCAGGTCGTCTCGGCGAGGATGTGATGCGGATGCTCCGGCGGTATGCGTTGATCTCCTTTGTCGTGGCGTGCGCCCATCTCGTGTTCGGCGCCGTCGTGCGCATTTCGGGATCGGGCATGGGATGCGGCGATCACTGGCCGCGCTGTTACGGATCGTTCTTCCCGCCGCTCGATCGCCCCGATCTCATCATCGAGGTGACGCACCGGTATCTCGCGTCGCTGCTACTCCTGACGCTCGTGGTGTCGTTCGCGGCGGCATGGCGGAGGCGCGGCGAGCCTGGTGTCCGGGAGAGCGGTGTGCTGCGCAGCTCTGCGCTCGCTCTGGTGCTGGGACTCGCTGCCGCGCTGCTCGGCGCATTGACGGTGAAGCTCGGCAACGCGCCCTTTGCGACGCTCGCGCATTGGACCGTTGCCATGAGTCTCGTGGCGACGGTCGCTGCAACGTGGATCCGTACCGGTGGGCTGGGCGGCGACGAAGCGCGCGCGATCGAAGTCTCAGGCACCGCGCGGCGAGCCTCGATGGCCGCCGCGGCGGTAGCGCTCGTGACCGTCGTGATGGGTGGGCTCACGGCAAAGTATCCTGGCGCCGCTGTCGCATGCCAGGCGTTCCCGTCGTGCGGCACCAATCCCGACGTGGCGCGTGCAGCGGTATTCGTTCAGGTGACGCACCGTATCCTCGCCGTACTCCTCGTCCTGCATCTGTTCGGCTTCGTCATGGGTCTGCGGCGCCGGCGTGAAGAGCCGCTCATCCGCCGGGCGGCCGGAATCGCGCTGTCGCTGGGCGTGCTGCAGCTCGTCCTCGCGGGCGCGATGATCGGGTTGCACCTCCCTCCCGTACTCCGCTCGCTGCACGAAGCCACTGGCGTCAGCATCTGGATCTCGACGTTCGTGCTGGCGTACCTGGCGCATCTCGGACGCGGCGGGCACGGGGTCCGTGAGCCCCGCGTAGAGAACCCTGACGATCTCGTTGGCGGGGACGCGCTACGCATTCCGGCAGGTTCGATGCAGCACAGCGTGGCGGTGATCATCGCGCGCGGGGCTGACCTGTGAACGCGGTCGCGGAAACGCCGGCGAAAAAGAGCTTCACGCGCGATCTGATCGCGCTCACCAAGCCTCGCATCATCTCGCTGCTGCTAGTGACCACCATCGCGCCGATGTACGTGGCCGGCTCGCCGGACTGGAAGCTCGTGCTTGCCGTGTTCGTCGGCGGCTATCTGATGGCCGGCGGCGCCAACGCGGTGAACATGTACATGGACCGCGACATCGACGACCGGATGTCGCGCACGCGGCTGCGTCCCATTCCCAGCGGCCGGATGCGGGCGGAAACGGTGTTGGCATTCGGGATTCTGTGCGCGACGACCGCGACGTATCTCCTCGCACACGTGGCCAACGTGCTAACGGCGACGCTCGCGCTCGGTGGTTTCTACACGTATGTCTTCGTTTACACGCGCTGGCTCAAGCGCAGCTCGCCGCAGAACATCGTGATCGGCGGTGCAGCCGGCGCGTTTCCGCCGCTGGTGGGCTGGGCGTCGGTCACGGGACGCGTCGATCTGCTCGCCGTGTACCTGTTTCTGATCATCTTCTACTGGACACCGCCGCATTTCTGGGCGCTCGCGCTCAACAAGCAGCGGGACTACGGCCGCGCAGGTGTGCCGATGGCGCCGCTGGTGTGGGGCGAGCGCGAGACCATGCGAAACATGTTGTGGTATACGCTCATTCTCGTGCCACTGACACTGTTGCCGGTGACGTTCGGCGCGCTCGGCGTTCCGTACTTCGTCATGGCGCTGGTGCTGGGTCTCCTGCTGCTTCGCGGCGTGATCCGGGTGATGAGGGCATCGGAATACGCGAAGCCCGCGTGGGCGGTGTACAAGTTCTCGCTGCTCTATCTCGCCCTCTTGTTTGCCGCGATGGTGGTGGATCGGGCTCTCGCGTGAGCGAGGCGCCGCGCCAACCGGCCACTCCGCGTGCGCTCACGGCGCTCGTTCCGCGCGTGCGGCCATATGCGACGCGGCTCATCGTGGCCGCGCTCTGCCTGCTCGTCGCCGCGGCGGTCGCGTTGGCATTTCCGCAGGTGGTCCGTCGCCTGCTCGATGCAGCATTTCAACAGCACGACCGCGCGCTGCTCGACAACATCGCGATCGTCCTGGTCCTCGCCTTCGCGTTACAAGGCGTGATGAACTTCGTGCAGGTCTATCTTCTGACGAGCACAGCGGAGCGGGTCGTCGCGAAGCTTCGAGAGGATGTGTTCGCGCATCTGGTGCGCCTGTCGCCGGGATTTTTCACCGAGCGCAGGACCGGCGAGCTCACCAGCCGGTTGTCGGCGGATCTCGCCGTTCTTCAATCGCTGATGGGCACGTGGGTGAGCGAGCTGTCGAGGCAATCGCTCTTCCTCATTGGCGGAGTCGTGCTGCTGACGCTCACCCACCCGCGACTCACGACGACGACGCTCGCGGTGGTACCCCTGGTGGTCGGCACGGCGTTCTTCTTCGGGCGTCGTCTGCGGCGCGCGAGCACTGGCGTGCAGGACCGCATTGCGACCGCGACGGCAATGGCGGACGAAACATTCTCGCAGATCCGCACGGTGCAGAGCTTCGTGCGCGAGGCGGAGGAGACGCGCCGCTACGAGTTCTTGCTGGCGGACGTGGTGCGTGCGGCGATCGCCCGCGCGTCGCAGCGGGCGGTGCTCTTCGGGCTCGTGGGGTTCATCGCTTTTACCGGTGTGGTAGCGGTGCTGTGGCAGGGCGGCCGCCTCGTGCTCGAGGGCGCACTCACGCCGGGCGCGCTCGTGTCGTTCCTCCTCTATGCGATCACGGTGGCGGCGGCGGTTGGCTCGCTCGCATCGCTATTCGGGAGCTATCAGGAGGCCATCGGCGCCGCGCAGCGCGTGTTCGAGCTGCTGGAGACGACGCCAACGGTGGCCGAGCCCGCGCGGCCGCTCGCGCTTTCGCAGCCGGTGCGCGGCGCGGTCGCGCTCGAGGGCGTCCGATTCCGCTATGCGCCCGAGCTACCCGAGGTGCTTCAGGACGTTTCAATCCGCCTCGCGCCCGGCGAGGTTGTCGCGCTGGTGGGGCCAAGTGGCGCGGGCAAGACCACGGTGGCGTCGCTCATCTCGCGTTTCTGGGACGTCACTGACGGGCGCATCACGCTCGACGGCAGCGACGTGCGCACACTCTCACTCGGCACGTTGCGGGGCTCGGTGGGCCTCGTGCCCCAGGAGCCCGCGCTGTTCAGCGGCACGGTTCGCGAGAACATCGCTTATGCACGGCCTGACGCGTCGGAGGCGGATGTGCTCGCGGCCGCACGCGCGGCGCATGCGACGGAGTTCATCGACCGTCTACCGACGGGGCTGGACACGCTCGTCGGTGAGCGGGGGGTGAAGCTGTCCGGCGGCCAGCGCCAGCGGATCGCGCTCGCGCGAGTGTTTCTCAAGGACCCCGCCGTTGTGGTGCTCGACGAAGCGACGTCGAGCCTGGACAATGAGAGCGAGCGCCTCGTCGAGCAAGCGATGGAAGAGCTGCTGCGCGGGCGCACGACGCTGATCATCGCGCATCGTTTGCGCACCGTGCGACGCGCGGACCGCGTGCTGGTGCTCGAGCATGGTCGCATCGTCGAGGAAGGAACGCACGACGAGCTCGTGGATGCGGAGGGGATTTACAGCAGGTTGTACAGGGCGGAGCTACGGGACTGACGTGGACCTCAACTCTACATTTACGTTCGCCTTCTCTCCTGCCGCCACCCGCACGGGCTGCTGCGTCACCCCCGTGCGCTCGTGCCAGACCTTCAGCGTGTACGTTCCGGGCGGCACCCCGTCGATGGTGAACACGCCGTTCTGCGCACTCACGGCGTAATACGGATGGTCGAATACGGCGAGGTACGCCTTCGTCCATGAGTGCCCGGGATCGCTGACCGTCACGAGGCCCGGCGTCCTGAATGGCAATTCCGTGGGTATCACTTGCTCGCCGCCGCCAAGGAGAATGGACGCGCGGGGCGCGGTTTCGCCGTTCGCGGCGAAGCGCAGGTGTTGAAGAAATGCGTCGTGCCCTATGATGTTCACCGCGCTTCCGACATATGCGGCCTGTACTCTCGGCACCAGTTTGCAGTGATCGCTCTCGAGCTCCAGTCGTCGCTCGGCCCCGGGCGCTTTGCCGATGGCCACGCCGTCGAGCCACACCACCGCACCAGCGAGACCGTTTCCTTGCTGCTGCACCGAGAGATCGGGGATCAAGCCACCGCACACGGGTCCGAGCGGCCCGGTCGATGTCGCCTGCAGCGGCGGCGCGTTCCGCAGTGTGATGGTTCCAGCGACGGCGCCGGCCGAGCTCACGTTGATCACGCGATACGGTGCATGCCCGGTGCCGATGACGACGTCGCCGGCGGCGGCTTGTTCATGCTTGCCCGGCCGCGATTTCCCGGTGGCCTTCGGCTCCTCGCGCGTGCAGGCCGTCACCGCAGACAGCACCACAAGAGCGCCGGCCGTCAGCGCTCGGCAGGTCGATGGCAATGAGGAGGTCATCGCTCCGCTTCGGGGCAAGGCGCGAGCCACCTGCAATCCGGCACGAAACAGGCGAGTTCGAGCGTCAGACGACGATCAACTCCCGTTGATAATCCGGGGGCGTCACCACGGCACGGCCCGGCTCGAGATGGACGTTCACCTCGGTGCGCATGCCGATCTCGCCGGGAATGTAGATGCCGGGCTCGATCGAAAACCCCACGCCGGGAATCAGCAGCCGCTCTTCGCGCGTCTCGAGGTTGTCGAGATGCGGGCCGGAGCCGTGGAGCGACCGGGCGTCGATCGAGTGTCCGGTGCGGTGCGTGAAGTATTTTCCGAAGCCGCGCGCATCGATGACACGGCGCGCGACGTCGTCGACGTCCGCACCGCGTGGCGAATGGTGCGCGGCCGCTTCCCGCTGAACAAACTCGATGGCCGCGTCGCGTGCGTCACGAATCGTGTTCCACACGTCCTGCGCGCGCGCGCTCGGCTCGCCGAGCGACGCGATCCACGTCTGATCGGCGTAGATGCCCTCGGGCTCGGTGGCCCATAGGTCGATGAGAAGAATGGTCCCCGGTGTGATGACAGCCGACTGCTCCGCCGACGGCTCGTAGTGCGGGTTCGCGGCGTTCGCGCCCGCACTCACGTTGGGGCCATGGTCCGTGGACAGCCCCGCATGCTCGAAGCGGGCACGGATCCACACCATCAGCTCGTACTCCGACATCGGCTCCGCGGATGCTGCTCGCTGGCCCGCGAAGGCGAAGGCGTCCCGCGCAATCTGCGCGATGACGTCCGCGGCTCGTTCGTGAGCGGCGGTCTGCGCCGGTGTCCATACGGCGTTGAAGCGACTGACCAGCTCGCCGCTCGAGGAAATGCTCGTCACCCCCGCGGCACGCACCATCTCGATCACGCCCGCCGGCACGCGATCGAGGTACGGAACCGCGTCGCCGGCCGAGTATTCCATGGCGATCCGTTTGCCGCGCACCATGGCGGCGATGGAATCTTCCAGGCTCTGCCACGAGCTGTATGAAGATTTCGTCCAGGATGCCGGCCAACTCGTCCAGGGTCCCGGCTCGATGGCATGCCCCAGCGCGTGCGGGACGCCTTCGCGCGGAATCCAGACGAAGATCCTGCGCGTCACCATGCCGTGCAGGCCGAGGAAACCGCCTGCGACGGAGTTCGTGCCCTGGAAGTCGAAAAGGAGCCAGCCGTCGAGCGACGCGTCCGAAAGCGCCCGCTGAAGGGCCGGAAGCAGTTCAGGCGTCAGCATCGCACGATCAGACCGTGCGCGCGCGATCGATGCCGCGCCAGTCGGCGCGCCACTCGCAACTCCCTTCGCCACGCCCGGCGCAGCGCGTGTGCTCCACGGACCCTGTCGTTCCGATGAGGAGCCGCAGCAGCTCGCGCAGCGTGGACTCATAGAACGCGCAGCCGGTGCTCCCGGGTGCAACGCCAAGAGTCACCGAGCGCGGCACCTCGAGCAGAACGTACTGTCCGACGCGACGCACGGTGGCGTTGAGGTAGCGTTGCGCGAGACGACGCGTCTTGCGGAACGCGATGGGCTTGGAGATCATGGACGGCATCACTTTCAGCGCGCCGCGCGTCACGGGCGACACGGTCATGTACGCCTCGCGCGCCAGAAATCGGCCCGCGGCGCGCAGCACCGCTTCGGCATCGGGGCGACGACCGATGAGGCGTGCGAGAGCGACGGCGTCGTCCTGTGGCGTTCTGTGATTGCGGCGCACGGCCTCGGTGTACCGCTTGATCTGCGAATACACCGTGTCGCTGAGTCCGAGCCGCTTGTTGCGCAGCTCGTCCACGAATTCGGCCTCGAGCACTCCTTCGGGCGTGTCGACGTCGCGAACCGCCTCGAGGAGGCTGAGCGGAAGGAGGGCGTCAACGGTGGCTAGCATGAACAGCGATGCATCGGGCCGGTTTGCGATGAGTGAGCCGTGAAGCTAACGGGAACCTGAGGGGCACTCAATGCCTTCCGTTTCGCTGCCCGTGCATCTTCTCGCCGCCGTCCTCGTCGCAACCAGCATTGCGGCGATTGCATGGCGCGCGCACTCCCTGTCCGGTTCGGGCGCGTTCGCCGCGATCATCGTCGGCACGGCGGCGATGACATCCGGCTGGAGGTGGGGCGCGCTGCTGGTGCTTTTCTTCATCACGTCATCCCTGCTCTCGCGCGTTCGGCGCGCACGGCGAGAGGACGTCACGTGCGGTATCATCGCGAAGGGAGGCACGCGCGACGCCGCGCAGGTCCTCGCGAACGGCGCCGTGTATGCGCTCTGCGCGGTGCTATCCGTCACGCTCGAGGGTTTGGCGTCGCAGCAGCTCGCACTCGCGGCGCTGGGTGCGCTCGCCGCCGCGACGGCGGACACCTGGGCCACCGAGGTCGGCACCGTGTTCGGAGGAATGCCGCGGTCAATTGCGACGTGGAGGACATTGCCCGCGGGAACCTCGGGCGCAATCAGTCTCCACGGCACCGTGGCGATGGTCGCCGGAGCGACGTTCATCGCGCTGTCGGCGGCGGCGCTCGGACTCGCAACGTCAGTGCCGCTTCTCGTCATTGCCGGCATTGGCGGCGCGCTGGCCGATTCGCTCCTCGGCGCAACGGTACAGGAGCGCCGATGGTGCGCGACGTGCGAACGGAATACGGAGTGCCGGATTCACGATTGCGGCGCGGCTACCGTGCTCGTCGGCGGCTGCGTCTGGGTGAATAACGATGGCGTCAACCTGGTTGCCACTGTTCTGGGAGCAGCGATAGCAATGCTCGGTACGACATGACACAGCGTCATCCGGAGTTCGACGTCATCATTGCCGGCGCCGGTCCCGCCGGTTCATTCACCGCGTTCGCCCTGGCGCGCGCCGGCGCTCGCGTGCTCGTGCTCGATCGCGCGCGGTTTCCGCGCTCGAAGCCGTGTGCCGAGTATCTGAGTCCGCAGGCCTCCCGCCTGTTGAGCGAGATGGGTGCGCTCGACGCCGTGGAGGCCGCCGGTGCGGCGCATCTCGCCGGCATGGTGGTGCATGCGCCGAACGGCGCGGTGATCCGCGGAAACTTCGTGGCCGAGCACGGTTATAGCGCGTTTCGCGACCGGGGGCTCGCGCTGCGGCGCGTGCTGCTCGACGCCATTCTGCTGGACCGTGCGCGCGCAGCGGGCGCGGAGGTTCGCGAGGGAATCCGCGTCACCGACGTGCTGCGCGATGCTGGAGGTCGCGCGCAGGGCCTTCGCGTCGTCCGCGCGGACGGCCGCTTCGAGGACTTCCATTCCACGTTCGTCGTCGGTGCCGATGGTCTGCGTTCGGTCGTTGCGCGGCGGCTGGAGCTCTCGCGGACACGTCGCATGTGGGGACGTCGGATCGCGCTCGTGGCGCACTACGAGAACGTCGGCGACATCACGCAATGGGGCGAGATGCATGTCGCCGAGGATGTCGGCTATGTAGGATTCGCCTCCGTCGATGGCGGCTTCACGAACGTCTCGCTCGTCGTCCCCGAGCAGCTCGCGCGCGGCGCCAGCGGAGACCGCGGCGCCTTTCTCCACAACTGGTTGTTGCAGCGCCCACAGCTCGCTCCGCGGTTCAAGGGTGCGCGCCGCGCATCGGCGGTCGTCGCGACGGGACCTTTTGCGTCGCATGCCCCGTGCGCGTGGGCGCCGGGCGCGGCACTCGTCGGCGATGCCGCCGACTTCTTCGACCCCTTTACCGGTGAGGGGATCTACTCTGCCCTTCGCGGCGGCGAACTCCTCGCGCCGCGGCTCATGGAGGCACTCGGCGCCGCGCGCGCGCGCGACGAGGACGCCGCACTCCGCACATACGACCGCGATCGTCGACTGGAGTATCGCGGGAAATGGATCGTGGAACGACTCATCAACGCCGCGATCCGCAGCGCCCCCGCGATGAACTACTTCGCACGCACGCTCGAGGCGCGGCAGGACATGGCCGACCTGCTCATCGGCGTCACCGGCGACTTCGTGCCTGCACGAGAGGTGTTGCGTCCCGGCTATCTGCTGAATCTCTTTCGGCAGCCCGACTTCGCTCGACGACCTGTTCCCAACGAATGACGCTCGATCCCGATGCCTTCCGCAGCGTACTCGGCCGCTTCGCGTCGGGTGTGACAGTCGTGACCACAGTGGACGCGAAAGGGCGCGATGAAGGCATGACCGTGAGCGCGTTCTGTTCGGTGAGTCTATTTCCGGCTCTCGTGCTCATCTGCGTGGATCACGGCGCGTCCATGCTCGAAGCACTCGGCCATGCGGAACGGTTCGGCGTCAACATCCTTGCATCCGACCAGGAAGCTCTGTCGCGCCGGTTCGCCGCGGAGGACTCGTCGCACCGGTTCGACGGGCTGGGCTTCACGCGCGGCGAGAGTGGTGTCGTCCTGCTCGAGGATGCGCTCGCACATCTCGAGTGTCGCATCACGTCACGACATTCAGCCGGTGATCACACGATCTTCATCGGCGCCGTGGAGCGCGCGGATGCGGGGGACGCACGCCCGCTGCTGTACTATCGCGGCGGTTACGCGCAGCTTGAGCGCTAGCAACGTGCTGACTCCGCGCCGCCATCGCGGCGTCGAGCACCTCGACGATCCTCGAACGGATCCCGCCACCCGGGAGCGGTCGCTCCGCGACGTCCGGGTTTCGAACGTGTTGCTCGGCGGACGACGAGCGGTCCTCTCCGAACTGGCGCGAGTGCTGCCGCGCCTCGGCACCGACGTCACGCTGCTCGACGTCGGGACCGGCCTCGCCGACATTCCGTCGAGCGCGGCGGGTCTGGCCTCGCGGCGCGGCGTACGCCTTCGCACCTTCGGGGTGGACGAGGCCGAATCGCTGGCGCGGCGAAATATACGAGTGCTCGACGGAAGTCTCTGCGCCGACGTGCGGCATCTGCCGTTCGCCAACGCGAGTGTCGACGTCGTGACCTGTTCCCAACTGCTCCATCATTTCGAGGACGCGGAGCTCGCTGCCGTGATCCTCGAGCTCCACCGCGTTGCGCGGCGAGCGGTGATCATCAGCGACCTTCGGCGGAGCTGGCTGGCCGCGGCGGGATTCTGGCTGGTGACCTGGCCACTGGGATTCCACCGGATCACTCGGCACGATGGCACCGTGTCCGTGTTGCGGGGCTTCACGCCACGCGAGCTGGCGGAAACGGTGAGCCGCGCCACCGGGCGGACGCCGGAGGTGCGGCAACACCCTGCGTTCCGCATTACTCTCACCTGGATGCCCGCGACATGAGCGACCTGCCGCCATTCGATCTCGGACCGCTGCCCATCGGCAAGAGCATGTCCACGGTGGACGAACAGCTCGTACGCGCGCCGCTGCACACGATCTTCTCGCTGGCGGCGGACGTGGAGCGGTGGCCCGCACTGCTCAAGCACTACCGGTACGTCCGATTCGTGGAGCGACGCCGCGACGGCGGCGGTATCGTGGAGATGAGCGCCAATCGGCCCTTTGGAGTCGTCCTCTGGCCCACGTCGTGGAAATCGAAGATGCAGGTGCTTCGCCCAACGGCAGCCTCGTCCGCTAGCATCAGGTTTGCACACGTCGAGGGCGTGACGCGCGGCATGGAGGTCGAATGGACCTTCCGTGAAGCCCCAGGGGGAACGCACGTACGCATCGTGCACGTGTGGGATGGTCCCGACGTACCGCTCGTGGGATCGTCCGCGGCAACGCTCGTCATCGGTCCCGTGTTCGTGCACGGGATTGCCAGCCGCACACTCGCGGGCCTGGCCGAACACGCCGAGCGTACCGCAATCGGCGCGGGAAACTAGCTGATGTGGAGGATGAGGTGATTGAACGCCGGCGGGTCGCCATCACGGGCATTGGAGCGATCACACCCATTGGGCTCGGACGCGCGGGGCTGTGGGACGGCCTGCGGCGCGAGCGCTCCGCCGTCACGACGATCACGCGCTTCGATCCGGGTCTGTGGCGCAGCCAGAACGCGGCGCAGGTGGACGACTTCGATCCCGCCGACTTTCTCGAGTCCAGGCAAACCAGGCGATTCGACCGATTCAGTCATTTCTCCGTGGCGTGTGCGAAGCTCGCCCTGGAAGACGCACGCCTCAACGTCGCCGCGGAAGATCGCGAGCGCATCGGCGCGAGCATGGGCAGCGCACTCGGCGGCATTCGCTTCGCCGAGGAGCAGTACGATGTGTATGTGAACGAAGGCACGCGTGCGCTGAATCCGGCGCTGGCGCTCAACGTCTTCATCGGGGCGTCGAGCTGCAACATCGCCATCGAGCTCGGCGTGCAGGGGCCCAACAGCACGAACGGAATGAGCTGCGCATCAGGAACGATTGCCGTGGGCGATGCCTTCCGTGTGGTGCGCGACGGCTATGCCGACGTGATGCTCACGGGCGGCGTGGAAGCACCGTTGTCGCCGCTGTGCTTCGGCTCCTTCGCCATCATTCGCGCGATGTCCACTCGCAACGACGACCCCGCGGGCGCTTCACGTCCATTCGATCGCGACCGCGACGGGTTCGTGATGGGCGAGGGCGCCGCCGTCCTCGTTCTCGAGGAGCTGTCGCGGGCGATGGCGCGCGGAGCGCATGTCTATGCGGAGGTCGTGGGCTATGGCAGCTCCAACGACGCACATCACATGACCGCGCCGCGTCCGGACGGCTCGCAGGCGTCGCGCTCGATGCGGCTTGCTCTGAGCGACGCGGGAGTTTCGCCGGGCGACGTCGGGTACGTGAACGCGCACGGCAGCTCGACGCCGCTGAATGATTCGACCGAGACCACGGCGCTCAAGCAGACGTTCGGCGACCACGCGCACCGGCTACAGGTCAGCAGCACCAAGGGTTACTATGGACACGCACTCGGCGCTTCGGGGGCCATCGAGCTGGCGATCAGCGCGCTGGCGCTCGACGGCAAGTGGCTGCCGCCCACGTTGAATCACGAGGTGCCGGGCGAAGCGTGCGATCTCGACTACATCCCGCAGCACGGGCGGCGTGCCGATGTCGAGTATGCGCTGAGCAACAGTTTCGGGTTTGGCGGCATCAACGCGGCGGTGTTGCTGAAGCGGCACGATGGAGTATGACTGGTCACCGAATCCCCTCTTTCCCTCGTCATCATGCGCGATAGCTGGCGTCATTTCATGGCCGAGTTCATCGGCATCTTCGCTCTGGTTTTCGTTGGCGGCGGGTCGATCATGTCGGCGACCATGTCGAATCTCAACCCGTTGCTCATCGCCGCGTTCGCGCACGGAATCATCCTGGCCGTCGCCGTGTCGGCGACGATGCGCATCTCCGGACATCTGAATCCCGCGGTGACCATCGCCTTTCTGGCCACGCGGCGCATCGAGCCCTCGATGGCGCTGCTCTACATCGTGGCACAGCTCACCGGCGCCGCGGCGGCGGCGTACGCGCTCAAGGCGGTCTTTCCGGCGGGCGTCGCAGCGGCCACGCACCTCGGCGGACAGTCCGTGAGCGGCGACATCAACATGGCGCAGGCGATCCTCACTGAGGCCATCGCTACGTTCTTCCTCGTGTTCGTCGTCTTCGGTACGGCCGTGGACCCGAGCGCGCCGAAGGTGGGCGGCTTCGCCATCGGTCTCACGGTGACGGCGGACATCCTCGCCATCGGCTCGCGGACTGGAGGGTCGATGAATCCGGCGCGCTCGTTCGGGCCAGCGATCGTGAGCCAGTGGTTCGAGGGGCAGATCGTCTACTGGGTCGGGCCGATCCTCGGCGCCATCGCGGCGGGGTTGCTGTACGACACGCTCTACCTGCGTCGTGGCCGCGAGCCGCTGTCACATGGGCCGGTGCAGCCGTCGCCCTGAGGTGGAACGCGGCGCGCGTCTCTCAGAGGAAGGCGCGCGCCGCGTTGAACAGCCAGGACAGCCACGCAATGCCGATGGGGAACAGCGTGAGTCCCACCGAGAAGACGAGACCATGCCTGAAGAGCGTTGGTCCCACCGGTGCGACCTCGCCACCCCACAGGCGTTCAAAGAGCGCCTCGAGCATGAAGCCGAGCGAGTAGCAGAGGTTGGCGCAGAGCCCGTAGACCAGCACGACCTGAATCGGGACGTGCAGGTCCACGTGCGGCGGCAGCCAGCTGATGAGCGTGACGGTGCCGAGCGTGATCAACCCCGTCGTGCCGACGACGACGTTGTACATGGGGCGGCGCGACTCCCACCAGGCCAGCAGCATCTCTGGCGAGCGGCGGAGTGCCGGTACGGGGAACAGCAGTCGGGCGAGTGCGGTCATCTCGAGATCCCTGATCCAGGCGACATCGGGATGATGCACTCGCCCGCTATTTCTGTCAAGTGCTTTGTATCATAAAGCGAGGCGGAATGAACGTGGCCCCTCGAAGGCAGAAAGAGGCAAACAGCCGGGGATAAACCACAGAGGTCACAGAGGCCACAGAGGCCACAGAGAAAACACCACGTCTCTGTTGTTCTCTGTGACCTCTGTGCTCTCTGTGGTTAATTGGCCGGCGCTTTCAGACCAGGAGCCGTCGCCCGATCAGCCGCCGCTGCGGTACGTGCAGCCATGCTCCTGGGCGGGATGGACATGATTTCTCGAGGGCAGAAAGAGGCAAACAGCCTGGGATAAACCACAGAGGTCACAGAGGCCACAGAGAAAACACCACGTTTCTGGTGTTCTCTGTGACCTCTGTGCTCTCTGTGGTTAATTGGCCGTGGCCGCTTTCAGACCGTCGTCCGATCAGCCCCCGCTGCAGTACGTACAGCCCCGCTCCTGGGCGCGGTTCACCGCCAGTACTCCGGACGGCACGAGCACGACCCCCGGAATCAGCCCCGCCACCCATTCCTTCTTCGCCTGCTCGGGCGTCACGCCGGCGTTCTTCGACAGCACGCCGCTCAGCACCGTGAGCGCCACGTTGCACGCCGTGAACTGCACGCCCCGGTCGATCAGCTTGTCGATCGCGGAGGTCGGGAACATGATGTCGCCCTCATGGGGGTGATAGAAGATGTTCCGCTGCGCCGGCGCCTTCGTCGCCGGATCGATCGTCCCCGTGAACTCGCCGACCTTGTAGCGTGACCAGATGTCGTCGGTCAGCGCCATCGGCAGGGCGAAGTGACGCAGCCCGACCACGGCCGAGATGCTGCTGTCCGGCAGCTTGTACGTGTCGTTGTTGCTGTTGAGGAAGTTCATCGCGAACACCGGCGCGAACTGGTTCGACGAGGTGGCGTCGAAGAACTGTTTGTGCTTCCCGGTGAGCTTGGCGAGCCACGCCTCGGACATCGGGCTGGTGACGTCAGCGCCTTCCGCGAGCGCCGGTCTGCTGTCGAGACCGAGCGCGATGCTACCCGCCGCGAGTGCGGCGGAGCTTGCGGCGAGCGTCGCAATGAAGGTGCGACGATCGCTTTCCTGCTGCGAATGCCCAGGCATGATTCACGTCTCCTTTGGAAACGGTCGCTCAGCTCTTCGCGCTCCCGAGCGGACGCGCGTTGCCGTAGGAGCTATCGTAACGCGCCACGGACTCGAGGACAATGCGCGTCGCTTCGTCGCTCTTGCCCCAGCCGATGATCTCCACCCGCTTCCCCTCGAGATCCTTGTACGTCCGGAAGAAGTGCTCCACTTCCTTGAGCCGGTGCTGGGTGATGTCCGCGATGTCGAAGTACTCCTGCTGAAACGGGTCGTGCAGGGGCACGCTGATGATCTTGTCGTCCGGCTCGCCCCGGTCGAGCATCTTCAGCACGCCGATGGGCCTGACGTCGATCTGGCAGCCGGGAAACGTTTGTTCCTTCACCAGCACCAGGATGTCGAGCGGATCGCCGTCCTCGTGCAACGTGCGCGGAATGAACCCGTAGTCGCCGGGATAGTGCACCGCGGAAAAGAGCACGCGGTCCAGCTTCAGCATGCCGCTGACCTTGTCCAGCTCGTACTTGTTGCGGCTGCCCGACGGAATCTCCACCACGGCCGTGATGCACTCCGGGACGTGGAGTCCCGCCGGGAGATCATGCCACAGGTTTCGCATCAACGGCCGGACGGAGCCCCGGCGACGGGACGCGACACGGGATTCCGCGCGTCCTGAAGATCGATATCGGCGCCCTCGCTCCGCGTCATGGCGCCCTTGTATTTCATGGGCTCCTCGTCCACGCCGAAGTTCATTGCGTCAAGCTCCTCGATTCGTTGCATTGCCTCATCCGACAGCGCGGGCAGCTCACTCGCCGCAGCGAACTCCGCGAGTTGATCGGCATCATAGATGTTCGGCAGCGCGGTGACGACGAGCGGCTCCTCGAGCAGCCACCGAAGGGCAGCTTGTCCCAGCGTCATGCCCTGCGTGAGAAACTCGAGCCGCTTCACCTTCTCGACGCCGTTCACGAGCCACGACCGCGGACGATGGCGCCGGTGATCGTTCTCGGGAAAGACCGTATCGACGGTGTATTTCCCCTCGAGCATGCCGCTCGCATGCGTGACACGCACGTTGAAGCAGCAATCAGGCGCATGCCGCCGAGCCGCTTCGATCATGGCCGACCCGGGATGCTGTTCGAGAACGTTCCAGATCATCTGGATGGTGTTGACGTCCGGCTCCCGCTCCACGAGCTCCACCGACTCGTACAACCAGCCGATTGCCGGGCCAAACGCCGCGCCCCACGCGCGAATCTTTCCCGCGTTCTTGAGCTCGCGCAACGTCCCCCAGAGCTCCGCGTCTCGCACGTGCTCCATCTTCGCGTTGTGGATCTGGAGGACGTCGATGTAATCGGTGCCGAGCCGTTCGAGACAGCGATCGACGGCCATGCGGATGAAGTCCGGGTCCGTGCGCATCGGCAGCTCCTGCTGGCCCCGACGGCTCCGTTGCGCCTCCTCATCGTAGATGTCGTAGCCGACCTTGGTGCCGATGACGATCTCGTCGCGACGTCCGCGAAATGCTTCGGCGATCTGTCGCTCCGCGCGGCCGTTGCCATATGCGTCGGCGGCATCGAAGAAGGTGACGCCGTGCTCGTCGAGTGCGCTGCGCATCATCGCAATGGCGTCGGCGTCGGACGCATCGCCCCACCAGCCCGTGGAGACAGTCCACGTGCCGAATCCGATCTCGCTGACGCGGATGGAAGTATTGGGGAAGGTACGATATCTCATGGACAACGTTTCGCCGCTTCTCTCGCGAAATAGGTGATCACGATATCGGCGCCGGCGCGGCGAATGCCGAGGAGACTCTCCATCATCGCCCGATCCAGATCGATCCAGCCGCGCTCCGCCGCCGCATGAATCATAGCGAACTCGCCGCTCACCTGGTACGCGGCGAGCGGGTAGCCGGTCTCCGCCTTGACGCGCGAAATGATGTCGAGAAACGGGCCCGCCGGCTTGACCATGACCATGTCGGCGCCTTCCTCGATGTCGAGACGGGTCTCACGTACGGCTTCCTCCGCGTTGGCCACGTCCATCTGATATCCACGCCGGTCACCGGACTGCGGCGTACTTTCAGCCGCCTCGCGAAACGGACCATAGCACGCGCTCGCATACTTCGCGGAATAGCTGAGGATGGCGGTTTGCGCGAATCCATTTTCGTCCAGCGCGCGCCGAATGGCGCCGACACGCCCGTCCATCATGTCGCTCGGCGCAACGACGTCGGCACCCGCGCGCGCGTGCGACAGTGACTCCTTTACGAGCAGCTCGAGCGTTGCGTCGTTGTCCACTTCGCCGTCGCGCAGGACGCCGCAGTGACCGTGCGACGTGTATTCGCACATGCACACGTCGGTGATGACGACCAGCTCTGGCAGCTCGCGCTTGAGCGCGCGTACCGCCTCCTGAACCGGGCCATTGTCGTCCCACGCGCTGCTCCCTTCTTCGTCCTTGTGCTCGGGAATGCCGAAGAGCAGCACGCCGCCGACGCTGAGCGATGCGGCGTCGCGCGCGTCCTTGATCATCTCGTCCACCGACGTTTGCGCGACACCGGGCATCGACGCCACAGGAACGCGCACACCTGTGCCCGCGCGAACGAACAACGGCAAGACGAGCTGCGACGGCGCCAGCACGGTCTCGCGCACGAGCTTGCGGAGCGCGGCAGTCCGTCGAAGTCGGCGCGGACGATAGGCGGGAAAGGAAGACATTGGTGCGGCGCTCACTCCGGCTGTGGCGAGGGAATTCGGTCGGCACGGCGCAGCCCCTCGAGGATCTCGCTCGCTCCCTCGCCGCGCAGCCGGTTGGCGAGACGAATGCCGCCAAGCTCGGGATCGTCCGGGTCCAGCGCGATGGATCCGCGCACCACGCGAACGCCGTCCACGTCGGCGATGAATCCGAACAGCGTGTCGCTCATCGCCAGCGCGCCGATGGGCACCTGACAGCCGCCCTCCAGCGCGGCCAGAAACGAGCGCTCGGCGCGCACGGCGCGCATGGTCGGTGCGTGATTCATGGCATCGCACAGGGTGCACATGCGGTCGTCGTCGCTGCGCGTCTGGACGGCAATCGCGCCCTGCCCCGCGGCGGGAAGCCAGTCCGGTGCGTCGAGGTAGCAGGCGATGTGCTGCCGCGCGTCGAGACGATGCAATCCCGCCGCCGCGAGAATCGCCGCATGGACGCGCCCTTCGTCCACTTTTTTCAATCGGGTGGGAACGTTGCCTCGGAGGTCCACGACCTCGAGGTCCGGACGCAGCGCGCGCAACTGTGCGCGACGACGCAAGCTCGAGGTCCCGACACGAGATCCGCGCGGCAGGTCATCCAGCGATTGCGCGAGCGTACTCCGGTTCACGACGAGCGCATCGCGCGGATCCTCCCGCTCGAGCACGGCCCGCACGGTGAGACCCTCGGGCGATTCCGTTGGCAGATCCTTCAGCGAGTGCACGGCGAGATCGATCTTGTCCTTCAGCAGCGCCTGCTCGAGCTCTTTCGTAAACAGTCCTTTCGCGCCGATGGCGCTCAGCGGTTCGTTGAGGCGCTTGTCGCCAACGGTCTTGAACGTCGTGAGCTCCGAGGCGACGTCCGCGGCCTCGAGCACGCGCTGCACCATCCGCGCTTGCCGGAGGGCGAGCTCGGACGCGCGAGTGCCGATGCGAACGGGGGCCGTGGTGCTCACGTCACAAAAGCTAGCCGCGGTGCAACATGGAGAGCAGCGACCTTGCCAGCCGACCGGGCGCTTCCGGGTGCGACCTGAGGAACAGATCGGGCTCGATCAGCTCGAGCTCCATCAACACGAAGCGTCCGTCCAGCACACAGCCGTCGACACGCGCATACAACGACACACCACGCGCGCGCTCGGCGGTGCGTAGCGCAAGGCGGGCGTCGTCCACGACGTCGAGCGACGGCTCGGATGGCGCCGACGTGCCTCCATGTTCTCGCTGGACCCGAAAGTCGTCATGCCGCGGCCGTTTGAGCACTGAGTGACTATACGTGCCGCCATAGAACAGCAGCGACCACTCGCCGTCCGTCGTGACGGCTTCGACGAAGGGCTGCACGAGAGCGCTGCCCGTTGCCACGAGCGCGCGAAAGTTCTCCTCCAGCAGCGGTGCCTCCGACACCGAGGCGCGCCACGTCCGGTGCGCGGACGCGGAAACGGCGGGCTTTACGACGACATGCTCCCAGTGCGCCTCCTCCATGATCTGGGCGAGCGGCGCGGCATCATGCTGCCTTACCCAGCGCGTGGGCACGACCGGCACGCCGTGGGCGGCAAGGTCCATCAAGTAGTGCTTGTCGGCATTCCAGCGCATGAGGCGCGGAGGATTGAGCACGGGGACGCCGATGTGCTCGAGGTGGCCGACCCAGGCCATGAACACGTCGTGGCGGAGGTGATAGTCCCAGGTCGAGCGCACGACGACTGCCGCGTAGCGCTTCCACTCGAGCGCCGGCGAGTCCCACACCGCCGGCTCGACTCGCATGCCGGCGGCTTCGAGCTCGCGCGCGAGCAAGCGATCGTCGTCGGTGACGTCGGCGACGGTCGCCGACGTCGCGAAGGCGACGATGGGGTCAGTGCTGCCCGGGAGCCGCATGCTCGGTCGCGGTCAGGAACGCGCGCGTCGTCTCCACCAGTGACGTCACCGAAGCCTCGTTCGCTTCGGCGGCGAGCGTCATGCCGGCCTCGCGAATGGCGTCGCTCGTGATCGGCCCGATGGAGATCGCAGGCACCGTCCTCGCGAGCGCGGCGCCAATTGCATCCAGGAATCCACGCACCGCGGATGCCGATGCGAAGGTCGCCGCATCCACGTGACTCGATGACATCGCCTTGCGTAGCGCCTCGCGATCAGTCTCGTCCGGCGTCGTGTGATAGAGCGAGATCACGTCGACGTCACATCCAAGTGCGCGCAGTCCGTCGGGCAGTACGTCTCGCGCCCCTTCGGCGGCGAGATAGAGCACGCGCCGGCCACGCACGTCATCTCTCGCGGCGAGTGCGTCGAGCAATCCCTCGGAGACGAAGCGCGCGGGAACCACATCGCCCGAGAGGCCGTGGGTGAGCAGTGAGTCGTTCGTGGCGCGGCCGATGCATGCGATTCGAAGAGCGGCGAAAGCCCGCGCATCACGACCAGCGGAGCGGAGCGCGTCCCACGCGATCTGCACCGCGTTCTGGCTCGTGAAGATCACCCAGTCGTATTCCTGGAACGTCGTCCTGGCGAGGCGTTCGCGCGCGTCGTCGAGCGGCTCGATTCGTAGTGCGGGCATCTCCAGCACTTCCGCGCCGAGCTCGAGAAGGGCGTCGCGCACGCCCGCGGCCTGAGCTGAAGCACGCGTGACGACAATTCTCCTGCCGAACAGCGGCCGGCGCTCGAACCAGGCGATCTGATCGCGCAGCGCGACGACGTCGCCGATGATGGTGATCACCGGAGCAGAGAGGCCGGCGTGCATGATGGCGTCGGCCAGCGTGGCGATCGTGGCGACGACGGTCCGCTGTCGCGCATGAGAGCCCCACTGCACAGCTGCCGCCGGTGTGTCCACGGACATGCCTGCCTCGAGGAGCGCGCGAGAGATCCCTGGCAGTGTCTTCACGCCCATGTACAACACGATCGTTCCGCCTGCCTGCGCCAACGATGCCCATGAGACGTCCGGTTCATCCTTTGTCGGATCCCCGTGACCTGTCACGAAGGTGACCGACGTCGCGAGCCCGCGATGCGTAACGGGAATGCCGGCGTATGCGGGCGCGGCGATTCCCGCAGTCACACCGGGCACGATCTCGAACGCGACACCGGCCGCGGCAAGCGCCAAGGCCTCCTCGCTACCTCGGCCAAACACAAAGGGATCGCCGCCCTTGAGTCGCACGACACGCTTGCCTTCGCGCCCCAGACGCACCAATAGCGCATTGATGTCGTCCTGCGACCAGGATGCGCGGTCGCCTCCGCGTTTCCCGACGTCGTACACCTGCACAGCCGGGTTGGCTCGACGTGCTCCGTCAACGATGCCGGGATTCGCGAGCGCATCGGTGGCGATTGCGTCGCACACGCGGAGGAGCTGGTGTCCGCGCACCGTGATCAGGCCTGGGTCACCGGGCCCTGCCCCGACCAGATACACGAGGCCGCGCGCCTCAGCCGTCATGCCTGATCGTTGCTCGCGACGATTTGACTCACGCGTGCGCCCAAGCGGCGAAGACGCACGCGCAGCGAAATGGCGTACCCGACGTAAATCACTGCTGCCGCGACGTACGCCGCGTGATAATAACCCGCGTTGTCGGGCGTCACGACGCGTTCTCCATGTCGAGTACGGCGTCTCGCAGTGTGGCGTAGCGATAGCGCGCGCGCAGCAACCCGGCAAAGAGCAGCGTCAGCGCGAGAAAGCTGGGGAAGAACGTCCACTGCATCTCCGGCGGCATGGACGGCTGGCTCGGCTTCAGCACGATCGGCATGGGATGCATCGTGCGGAAGAGATAGACGGTGAGGTGAATGAAGGGGATGAGGAGCGCTGTCAGCAGTCCCAGGACGGCCGAGAAGCGGGCACGCATCGCGCGGTCGTCGATGGCACCGCGCATGAGCAGGTAGCCCAGGATCAGGAGCCACAGAAACAGTGTGGCGGTGAGCCGTGCGTCCCACGTCCACCAGGCGCCCCAGATCGGTTTGCCCCAGAGCGGCCCGGTGATCAGCACCACGGTCGTGAACGCGAGGCCGACCTCCGCGCTGCTCTCCGCCACACGATCGAGCGTTTCGTCGCGGAGCCAGAGGTACAGCGCGCTCGCGACCGCCATGAGCGCGAATGCGAGATACAGCGCAACGAACGCCGACGTCGCGTGCACGTAGAGGATCTTCTGCGCTGAACCCTGTGATGCTTCAATCGGCGTGAACCAGATGACGCGGACGTACACCGCCGCGAGCGCGGCGAAGCCGGAGAGGAGAATCCAGTCTGTTCCGCGCGCTGACGTCGCGAGCGAATCGACGCCGTGATGCTGAATGCGGTCCGTCATTCTTCGACCGTGAAGGGATACGCGAGCGTGCAGGCGACGATGAACACCACGTCGAAGCCGACGAGGATGCGGAGCCATGGCCACGCATCCGCAATCGGGCGGCCCGCGAGGAGCCGCGCGGTGGTCTGTGCCGCCGTCATGACAATCGGAAGAAAAAATGGAAGACTCAGCATCGGCAGCAGCAGCTCCGCGAGCCGCGTATTCACCGCCATGCTGCTGAACAGTGTGCCAACCGCAACGATCCCGATGGCCGCGAGCACAGCGACGCCGGCAAGTGGCAGAAATACTTCGCCAACGGGGAGATTGTAGAACAGCGCAAGAGCGGGCAGCGTGATGGCTTCCACGCCGACGACGAATGCGAGGTTCGCAAGCGCCTTGCCAAGGTAGATCGCCTCTCGTTCCACAGGCGCCGCAAGCAACGCGTCGATAGCCCTGTCAGCCTGCTCCACGCCAAACGAGCGTTGCAGCCCGAGCAACGCGCTGAACGTGAAGATGACCCACAACACGCCGGGCGCGAGGTCCATCGCGGCGACGGCGGTGGAGTCCCATGCGAAATAGAAGATCGTGACGCCGAGCAGCGCGAAGACGACCGCCGCGAGAAACGCCGTTCGCGTACGGAACTCGATGGCGAGATCCTTTCGCGCCACGAGCCACGACGCTGTCAGGATTCCCGGTGGCCGCGCGTCGTCATGCATCGGTCGTCACCAACTCGCGATACTCACGGACGTACGACGTCGCGTCGACGCCACCGCGCTGCTCATAACGTGCAAACCGGCCGCGACGCATGATGGCGGCATGCGTCGCCAGCGCGAGCCCTTCACCGAGATTGTGCGTCACCACCACGAGTGCGGCCCCGCTGGCCCTCCGTTCGGTGAGCGCCTCAGTGAGTGCCGCCGAGCCGACGTCGTCGAGGCCGGTATACGGCTCGTCGCAGAGCAGCACACGCGGCTCATGCACGATGGCTCGCGCGATTGAGACGCGCTGTTGCAACCCCCTGCTGAGCGAGCGCACGGGCGTCTCGCTGCGATCCGCCACACGCATCGCTGTCAGCGCACGACGTGCCGCGTCTGCCGGCGAGCGCAGTCCGTATAGCCGTGCCGAGAACTCTACATTTTCTCTCGCGGTGAGAGCGCTGTAGAGCATGCCTGCATGGGATACGAATCCCACCTGAGCGCGCGCCCGCGAACCGCTGCGCAACACGACGCCGCCCACGCGGCACGAGCCCGCGCTCGGCTTCAACAGACCGGAGAGCAGGCGCAGCAACGTCGTCTTTCCAGCGCCGTTTGGCCCGAACACGGCCAGGCATTCGCCGGCGCGCAGCGTGAAGGAAACGCCGTCCACCACCGGCCGTCCGCCAAACGCGCGCACCAGCGACTCGGCTTCGACCGCGACATCGGAATCGTCGGCAATGTGAGACGGCGCGCTCATCCGGATAACATACCGACAGGCCGGTCGCCATGAGAGGGAAAAACCTTTACATCGCCGCCATGCGCGCGGTGACGCGAGACCGTGAGATCACATAGAATGCACGGGATATGACACGCATCTACACACCTGCCACTCGGCTGGATGACGACCTCTGGCTGCTCGACCTGAACTTCCAGGGCGAGCCGGGTGTGATCGCCTCGTATCTCATCACCGGACCGCAGGGTCATACACTGATCGAAACGGGGCCGGGCTCGACGCTGAACGCGCTCGAGCACGCAGTGTCGGCGGCGGGCGCACGACTGGAGGACGTCACACAGCTTGTGGTAACGCACATCCACCTCGATCACGCGGGCGCGGCAGGCGCTCTGCTCCGACGTGTTCCCGAGGCGCGATTGCTCGTGCATCCCGTCGGCGCACCACACATGATCGATCCATCGCGCCTCATTCGTAGCGCCACGCGCATCTATGGCGACCGTATGGACGTCCTGTGGGGCGCATTCGAGCCGTGTCCGGCGGAACGCGTCACCCTGCTCGCCGACGGGCAGATCGTCACGTGCGGTTGGCGCACTCTCCGCGCGCTCCACACGCCGGGGCACGCCTGGCACCACATCGCCTTTCACGACGCGTCGGGCGACTTGCTGTTCACGGGCGACGTTGGCGGCGTACGGATTCCGGGCGCGCACATCGTTCGGCCGCCGACACCGCCTCCGGACATCGACGTCGAAGCCTGGCATGCGAGCATCGACCGTATGCTGGCGCTGGCGCCAAAGCATCTCCTCATGACGCACTTCGGTCGCTTCGACGATCCCGAACGTCACCTCGGCGAGCTGCGCCGCCGGCTCGACGAATGGACGGAGTGGGTCCGCCAGCGTCTCGAGCTCGGCGACGATGCCGACGCGATCGCCCAATCGCTGCGCGAGCGAAACGATGCCGACGTCGTACGGGACACCAGCGACGCTACGCTCGCCGTGGCATACGAGCTCGCCACGCCGTCGCGCATGACCGTGGATGGACTCGCGCGTTATGTCACGAAGCGATATCCACGCCCCTAGTCTCGCGCACGAACAAAGTCCCGATGACCAGCGTGACGAGCGCGACTCCCACCGGGTACCACAGCCCCGAGTAGATGTTGCCCGTAGACGCCACAATGGCAAAGGCGGTCGTCGGAAGGAATCCGCCGAACCAGCCATTGCCGATGTGATATGGCAGTGACATGGACGTGTAGCGAATTCGCGTCGGAAACATCTCCACGAGCATCGCGGCGATGGGGCCGTAGACCATGGTGACGTACAGGACGAGGATCCAGAGCAGAAGAACGACCATCGCGACGTTCATCTGTCCGGTGACCGATTTCGTCGGATACCTGGCCGCCGTAAGCATCGCGTTGAGCGCATCGTCGAACGACTTGGCATCCAGACTCGCGCGAGGCCCGCTCGCGTCGTAGGACGGAAGGCTCGTGGCGCCAACGCGGATCTCGGTGCGCCCGCCGGCACGCGCCTCATTGGTGTAGGGAATGCCGCGTTTCACCAGTGCGGCCTTCGCGACGTCGCATGGTGACGTGAACTTCGTCTTGCCCACCGGATCGAACTGCACCGAGCAGGTTGCGGGATCCGCCACGACCACGACGGGAGCCGCTTCCTGCGCGGCGGCCAGCGCGGGATTGGCGTAATGGGTGATGGCCTTGAAGATCGGGAAGTACGTGAGCACGGCGAGCAACAAGCCCGCCATGATGATCGGTTTGCGGCCGATGCGGTCGGACAGCGCGCCGAACACAATGAAGAACGGTGTGCCCAGCAGCAGCGACGCTGCGATGAGCAGGTTCGCGGTCTGCGGATCCACCTTGAGTGTCTGCGTGAGAAAGAAGAGCGTGTAGAACTGCCCCGTGTACCACACGACGGCCTGCCCCGCCGTCAGGCCGAAGAGCGCCAGAAGTACCAGCTTGAGGTTGCCCCAGCGCGCGAACGACTCCGTGAGCGGCGCATGGGATCCGCGTCCCTCGGCCTTCATCCGCTGAAACAGCGGCGACTCGCCGAGCGTGAGGCGGATCCACACGGAAACGCCAAGCAGAATCAGCGACACGAGGAACGGGATTCGCCATCCCCACGCCTCGAACGCCGGCGTACCCAGCACCGTGCGGCAGCCGAGAATCACGAGCAGCGAGAGCAGCAGTCCGAGCGTCGCGGTGGTCTGAATCCACGCGGTGTACTCTCCGCGCCTGCCCATCGGTGCGTGCTCGGCGACATACGTCGCAGCGCCCCCGTATTCTCCGCCAAGCGCGAGACCCTGGAGCAACCGCAGGAGAATGAGCAGCGCCGGTGCCGCCACGCCGATCTTCGCATAGCTCGGCAGCGCGCCCACGAGCGTCGTGGACGCGCCCATGATGAGAATGGTGATCAGAAACGTGTATTTTCGGCCGGCCAGGTCGCCGAGGCGCCCGAACACGATCGCGCCGAATGGCCTGACCGCGAAGCCCGCGGCAAACGCCATGAGAGCGAAGATGAACGCCGTCGTCGGGTTCGCGACGCCCGAGAAGAACTGCTTCGAGATGATCGCAGCGAGCGATCCATACAGATAGAAGTCGTACCATTCGAACACCGTGCCGACGGACGACGCGAGAATCACGCGGCGCACATCGGATCGGGTCATCTCGAGCACAGGAGCCGAAGCCATCATGCCTCCAGGGGCCTTTGAGGTCGCTTAACCTTACGGGCGGCGGCGTCCAGTCAAGAGACAGTTGATTCCGCGCATTCACCTCGGCAGAATCACGTCATGAACGACATCGATGTTCTCCTTCAGGAGCACCGCAGGTTCGAGCCGGACGACGCCTTTCGCGCACAGGCGAACATCTCCGCGGCCGAGTACAGCGAGGCCATGGCCGACCCCGAGCGGTTTTGGGCGGACGAGGCGGCAAAGCTCGAGTGGATGTCCACGTGGGAGCGCGTGCTCGAGTGGCAGCCGCCGCGCGCGAAGTGGTTCACCGGTGGAAAGATCAATGTGTCGGTGAACTGTGTGGACCGGCACATCAGGTCCGCGCGGCGCAACAAGGCCGCGCTCGTCTTCGAGGGCGAGCCGGGCGACACGCGGACGCTGACGTACTGGGACCTCTACGTCCAGGTGAACAAGTTCGCGAACGTCCTCCGGTCCCTTGGCGTCCGAAAAGGAGATCGCGTCGCCATCTATCTGCCGCTCATTCCCGAAGCGGTCATCTCGATGCTCGCGTGCGCGCGCATCGGAGCCATTCACTCCGTGGTATTCGGTGGCTTCTCACCCGAATCGCTGAGCGACAGGATCAACGACTCGGCGTGCAAGGTGCTCGTGACGGCGGATGGTGGATACCGCCGCGGCTCGGTCGTGCCGCTCAAGCGCAATGCCGACAAGGCGCTGGAAGGCACGCCGTCCATCGAGCACGTGGTGGTGGTGCAGCGGCGTCCGGGCGCACCGGGCGACGAGGCGGGCGCGGACATGCGCGACGGGCGAGACAAGTGGTGGCACCGGCTCATGCGCCATGCGCCGCAGTGGTGCGAGCCCGAGGAGATGGATGCTGAGGATCCGCTGTTCATCCTCTACACGTCGGGCACCACCGGAAAGCCGAAAGGCATCGTGCACACCACGGCCGGGTACCTCGTCGGGGCCATGACGTCCACGCACATCGTGTTCGACCTGAAGGAGGACGACGTCTTCTGGTGTACGGCCGACGTCGGCTGGGTCACTGGCCACACGTACCTCACGTACGGCCCGATGGCCAATGGTGCGACGTGCGTGATGTATGAAGGAGCCCCCGACTGGCCCGAGAAGGATCGGTTCTGGGACCTTTGCGAGAAGTACGGGGTGACCATACTCTACACGGCCCCCACCGCCATTCGCGCTTTCATGAAATGGGGCGACCAATGGCCCGCGAAGCACGACCTTTCGCGTCTTCGCCTGCTTGGTTCCGTTGGCGAGCCGATCAACCCGGAAGCCTGGATGTGGTACCGCGAGCACATCGGCGGCAACCGCTGCCCCATCGTGGACACGTGGTGGCAGACCGAGACCGGCTCCATTGCCATCTCGCCGCTGCCAGGCATCACGGCCACCACCCCCGGGAGCGCCACGAACCCGATGCCTGGTTTCACCGTCGCGCTATTGGACGCCCAGGGCAAGGAAATCGAGGTCGGCGGTGGTCTGCTTGCCATCATGAAGCCGTGGCCGTCGATGCTTCGCACCATCTGGGGGGACGACCAGCGCTACGTGGACACGTACTTCTCCAAGTGGCCCAACCGGCCTGACGTCTACTTTCCCGGCGACGGAGCCAAACGCGACGAGGACGGCTATTTCTGGATACTCGGCCGCGTCGACGACGTCCTGAATGTCGCGGGACACCGGATAGGGACGATGGAGGTGGAAAGCGCGCTCGTGGAGCATCCTGCCGTGGCCGAAGCGGCTGTCGTCGGGCGGGCACACGACCTCAAGGGGCAGGCGCTCGCCGCCTTCGTTACGCTCCGCGAGGGCTACGCAGAATCCCCAGCGCTGCGTGACGAGCTCAGGGACTTCGTCGCCCAGAAAATCGGGGCCATCGCCCGGCCCGATGACGTCCTGTTCAGCGCGGACCTGCCCAAGACGCGCTCAGGCAAGATCATGCGCCGACTCTTGCGTGACATTGCCGAGGGTCGCGCACTCGGCGATACGACGACGTTGGCCGACCCCAACGTCGTCAACTCTCTCAAGGAGACGTACGAGGCGCAGGAAACCTGATGGATCACCAGAACCCGCTCATCCAATGACTCGCGTACTGTCGTACTCCGCCGCCCTTGCTCTCGCCGTTGCCGCTGCGTGCCACCATGCGCCGCCGAACGACAACGCCATCCGCGCCGTGGCCTACCTGCTCGATTCGGCGGGACGCGAAGTCGGCAACGTGCGCCTTACGGAGCAGCCCGGTGCGTCGGGCCTCATGTACGAGATCACGATCTCGCGGGGCGCGACGACCGGGCAACACGGCATCCACTTTCACACCGTCGGCAGCTGCGACGCCGCGACGCAGTTCAGCTCCGCGGGCGGGCACTTCAACCCGTATGCAAAGAAGCACGGGCTGATGGCGCCGGACGGGCCGCACGCCGGCGATCTCGAGGCCATCACCATCGACTCCTTCGGGCACGCGACGTTCCTCGCGGGAACGCCGCGCGTCACCTTGTCGCCTGGTCCCACGTCGCTGCTGGACGCCGATGGAAGCTCCGTGGTGCTGCACGCCCTGCCGGACGATCAGCGCACGGATCCCAGCGGGAACAGCGGCGCACGCATCGCCTGCGGCGTGATCACGCGGGTGTAGCCGGACTCACGCCGGCCACGCGCGTGGCCGGCGTCTCGGACATCGTACGCTCGCGGAGCGCGTCGTCGAACGCATTCTCGCTTCGCGCAATCACGAGCGTCGCGGCACCGTTGCCAATGAGATTGGTGATCGCGCGGGCCTCGCTCATGAAGCGATCCACGCCGAGCAGGATCGCCACACCCTCCACCGGCACCACCCGCATCGCCGCAAGGGTGCTCGCCAACACGATGAATCCGGAGCCCGTTACACCGGCGGCGCCTTTGGACGTCAGCATCAACACGCCGAGCACGCTCAACTGCTGCGTGATCGTCAGCGGGACGTGAAATGCCTGCGCGATGAAGATCGTCGCCATCGAAAGGTAGATCGACGTGCCGTCGAGATTGAACGAGTAGCCGGCAGGAATCACCAGCCCCACGATCGGTTTGGCACAGCCGTATCGCTCCATCTTGTCGAGCATCCTGGGCAGCGCCGCTTCGCTGGACGACGTCCCCAGCACGATGAGAATCTCCTCTCGGATGTAGCGGAGATAATGCCACAGCGAGAATCCGTACGCGCGCAGCACCGCGTTCAACACCACGAAGATGAAGAGCGCCATCGTCACGTAGACGTCCAGCATCAGGCGTCCGAGCGGCAGCAGGCTCTTTACGCCGAACGTGCCCACCGTGTAGGCCATCGCGCCGAACGCGCCAATCGGCGCAACGGTCATTACGATCGCCACGATGCGGAAGAACACCGTCTGCAACCGGTCGAGGAACTCGACGATCGGACGTCCCTGTTCGTGTGTGAACGCCAGTGCCACGCCGAACAGCACGGCAAAGAACACCACCTGGAGTACGTCGCCGCTGGCAAACGCGCCGACGACGCTCGACGGCACGATGTGAGTGACGAATTCGACGAAGGTGAGCGCCTTGCCGGCCTCTGCATACCTGGAGACGTCTGCCTTGGCGAGCGCGCTGACGTCGAGCCCGTCCCCGGGCCGCGTGAGATTCACGACGAGCAGCCCGATGCCGAGCGCGAACGTCGTCACGATCTCGAAGTAGAGGAGCGCCTTGCCTCCGACGCGGCCCACCTGCTTCAGATCGCGCATGCCGGCGATGCCGAGCACGATCGTGAGGAAGATCACCGGCGTGATGATCATCTTCACCAGATTCACGAACGTGTCGCCGACCGGCTTCATCGCCCGTGCGGTGGAGGGCGACACCAGGCCGAGCGCGACGGCAATGCCGATCGCGACGAGGACCTGCACGGTCAGATTGCGGTGAAGGCGACGCATGGGCCCAAGTTAGATTGGTATGTGTTGTGCGCTAGCTGTCCCCGACTCGAGCCCAGCCGATCATGTGGAACGCTCTCAAGCGCCTCTTCCCCGAAAACATTTTCGCCAGAAAGATCGATCCCGGCGCGGAACGGCGGCTCCGGCTCGCCCAGGCACGCGCCGAAGAGTCCATCATTCGCGCGCACGTGGACAATGCGCTGATGTTCGTGGACACGCTCGCCGAAGACCTGACCTTCGACCGTGCCATCGACTCGTACGTCCGGCAGATGTCCATTCCCGAGCCGCTGGCCAGCACCGTCGCCACGCGAACGCTCGTGGTGCTCGGCCAGGATCTCGTGCCCTACCGCAGGCGTTCACGCGAAGGTGCGACGACTGACGAATCGCGTCCGCCCCTACGTCTCAACGAGGCGTCCGAGGCAAAGCGCGGCGTCAAGCGCGCCTGACACGCTCGACCGCTATTCCTCCGGACGCATCGCGCGCCTGCTCACTTCGCCGGTATTGCTGATCTGATCACCCACGCGCGCTTCGCGAAGCATCGCCGCGGCGTCGGTTACGACCTCGTCTTCCAGGTGGCTCACGTCGCGCAGATCCAGCAGCGACAGCACGAACAGCGTGGCCGCCAGAATCGCCGAGACGACGCACCACTGGCAGATCGCGTCGATGACGAAGAGCTCGAGATACGTGAGCCATGCGGAGAACAGCACGCCGAATCCGGTCATCCACGAGAGCACCAACGACACGCGCCGGCTCTCCGAGAGCGCATTCGTGAGCCCCGCGAGAGAAACGCCCAGGACGGCGACGTAATAGAGGACGCCCCACACAGCCACCGGCACGTTGAACAGCCGCGCCCATTTGGACGTCTGCACCTTCTCGCACGAGCCGACGGCGCACACGAGCGTCCCGATGTACCCCAGCTTGTAGAGCGTCAGGTAGAGCGCGACGAAGAGGCCGCCCAGGGCGACGAGCGCGACGAGCGGCCTCTTGTTCACTTCGCCTTGCCCGACTCCGCCGGGGCGGAAGGCGCCTTCGCCAGCGCGTCGTCCACGAGCTTCTTGAACGCATCGTACGGCAGCGCGCCGGGCACGAGCTTGTCGCCGATCACGAAGGTCGGGGTCTGATTCACCTGACGGCGCTCGCCCTCCAGCAGATTCGCCTGGATCTGCGCCCGGTATGTCTCCTTGTCCATGCACGCGCTGTATCGGGTCATGTCGAGCCCGATGCTCTTGGCGACGTCGGCGAGTGGACCACGCGGGCGGCTCGTAGCCTCTCCATTCCACTTGTCCTGATTGGCGAAGATCTGGTCGTGCATCTGCCAGAACTTGCCCTGCTCGTTGGCACACGCCGCCGCGAGCGAGGCGTCCCACGTGTTCTTGTGCATCGCGAGCGGGTAGTCGAGAAAGCGAAGGCGCACCTTTCCGGCATTCACGAGCTGCGCGCGGACGTCCGGCTCCGTGACCGTCGCGAACTGTCCGCAGCTCGGGCACTCGAAGTCGGCAAACTCCAGAACCTCCACGGGCGCGCTGGCGCTGCCCAGCACGTAGCCCTCGGCCTTGAGCTTGGGTAGCGTCGGATCGATGGTGCGTGACGTCATCTTCGGACGCGAGGCCTGCCACCCAAGGGCGGCAAGCCCGACCACCGCGATGATGCCCGCCGCGATCCAGAATGCGCGGCCGGGTCCGCCGCGCCCCCGTACTTCCTTCCTTGCCATGAATGCTCCCGCGCTGAAGCCGCTTGTGTGCGGCGAAAGGTAGAGGGATTACGCCACTGTGAGCAACGCGTGGCCGCTCTGGACCTCACGGCGCGCGCCGTGCATTGTCCGCCCGCACTCCTGACACCGCAACGTCTCCAAGGTTCATTTCGACATGGACGCCGACCTGCTTCGAATTCCCGTTGGACCCGGCTCGATGCACATCGAGCGGTACGGGCATGGCGGTGCGCCAGTCGTCCTGCTGCACGGATTCGGGACGTCGAGCTTCGTGTGGCGCGAGATCGCGCCGGACATCGCGCTCGCCAATCGCACGGCGTTCGCGATCGATCTGTTCGGACACGGCGAATCGGACCGCCCCTTCGACGCGGATTTCGGGATCGCTGCGCAGGCCGAGCTCGTTGATCGGGCGCTGACGGCGCTCCGTCTCCCCAGAGCCACGATCGTAGGACTCGACCTTGGCGGCGCCATAGCGCTTCGTCTCGCGGCGAATCGGCCTGAGCGCGTGGAGCGGCTGTTCCTCGTCAACCCCATCGCACTCGACGAAGTGCCGGCGGAGGACATCAAGACATTACAAAGAAATACCGGTCGCTTTGCCTTCCGCGTGAGCCGGGGCATTCTGGGCGCCGCGCCCATCCTGACCGAGCTGCTGCGCCGCAGCGTGACGAATGAGGAGCACATGCCCGACAAGCTCATCGCGCGCTACCTCGCACCCTACGTCGGCGAAGAGGGGTTGGCGCACCTGCTGCTCCTCGCGCGCTCCGTGGACGGCGAGGACATGGAGGACGCCGAGCTCGGAACGCTGCCACAGCCGACGCTGATTCTGTGGGGGGATCAGGATGCGTGGGTCGGACCAAAGTTTCCCGAGCGACTGACCGAGACTATTCCGGGCAGCCGGCTCGTGCGGCTTCCCGGCGTGGGACGTCTGGTTCCCGAGGAAGCGCCGGAAGCGGTGGTCTCGCTATTGCTCGAGTTCATCGGTGCGACAGCGCTCCACGCGTGATTCGCGTATCGCTCTGTGATGCAGCTCGTTTCCTGGTTATATTTCGATTCTGGAGTTCCCCTTTAATCCGTATACATGGCCAAAGCGCAAAAGACCGCGGGTGCACGTCGTTATGCAGGACCCGCGCAGCCGACCCCCTTCGAGGAAGCCCGCGACGAGCTGTTCCAGCACATCATGCGTTGCGGTGTCGTCGGTGCGGACCCCGAGCATGCAGACGAGTGGTTCGCCGAGACGATGAAGTACATGACCGAGCGATTTCCGGAGCTCGGCGAGCGTGAGCTGACCGAGCTGAAGACGCTCGGTGCCCGCTTCGCCCAGCCTCCCAAGGCCCGGTCCGAGTCCGACGCCGCTTCCGCAGCCTGAAGGGTTTTGAGACGCCCCCGATCACATCGGGGGCGTCTTTCACTTGGCGCTCAGCGCGTCCGCACGCCGGACCAGCGCAGCGCCACTCCCGCACGCACTCCGCCGCCCAGCCCGAGCTGTACTGACGGCGACACTCCGCTCGACCATCGCGGTCCCTCGAGGTCCATCATGGCCACGAGATACGGCCGCACTCTATCGTGCCGCCGCGCACGCAGACTCACACCCGCGCCGCCGGAAAGTCCCCATGGGGACTGCCTGAATGGGTCGAGCAGAAACCGCGCGGTGAGGTCCACTCGTCCACTCGTCTCCGTAGCGCCGGAGACGACGTCCACGCCCGCCGCGCCGATGACGCCGATGCGCGCATAGTAACCGGCCGGAATCTCCGCGCCGCCGCCCACCTGCAGACTCGCGCGCCGCGCAATGGCGATGACGTCGGCACGCACTTCGGGACGCGCACCGAGCGCCAGGTCCTGCGCCGCGGCCGCCAGCGGCGCGAGGGCCATTGCCGCCAGCCCTGCGCAGATTCGCGCCCCTCGGCTCAGCGGGCGCGCGCCTTCCACAGCGCCAGCGTGTAGTCCCCGATCGAGAGCAGCGACGTAGCCGCCACGATCGCCAACAGCACCGGCACTGCCGGCTGCGCGATGAGCACCGCCGCCAGCGTAAAGAGCTGAAGCACGGTCACCGCCTTCCCGAGCATGCGCGCCTTGAACTCGACGGGCCGCAGCCACGGAACGGCGCGCGCGGTCAGGAATCCCACCGCGGTCATGATGTCCCGCGAGAGGAGAATGAAGTACGCCGCGGTGGTCAGGAATCCCTCGAAGAGCAGCGTGCCGACCACGGTCAACACGAAGACGCGATCGGCGATCGGATCGAGGAGCGCACCCCATCGTGACGTCGCATGCACGCGACGCGCGAGCCATCCGTCGAGGAAATCCGTTACCGCCGCCGCACCGATGAGACTCACCCGTGCGTCCGTGGTGCCCGACGCGACGAACCCCGCGGCACAGGCGAGCCGCATGTAAGACAGCAGGTTCGGCAAACGGCCCAGCGTTCCGCGCGACGACATGACCTCGAATACTAATCGGTGGTCCCGGGTGGCAGCCTCGCCGCAGCGGGCATGACGCTTGCCCCTCCTCCGGACGCCGCATAAGCTATCGCTCGACGCAGTCTCCTCACTTCGCGGCGCCGCATGCCCAACACCATCGAGCTGCTCAAGAACGTCTCGATCTTCAAGGACCTGGACGAGTCCGAGCTCGCCGAGATCTCCGAGGTGTGCAAGGAGGAGAAGTACGAGAGCGGCGAGTACATCTTTCGCGAAGGGGAGAGCGGGAATCGGCTCTACCTCATCGTCGTGGGCGAGGTACGAATCAGCCGCGACGTGCCAGGCAGCGGCGAAGAGGCGCTCGCCGTCCTCAAGCCCGGGGCGCTCTTCGGCGAGATGGCGGTGTTCGACCGCAGCGAACGGTCCACGCATGCCATCTCGAACGGCGGCACGACCGTGTTGACCATCGCGCGTCCGGATTTCGAGATGCTGCTCGACTTCAACCGCGAGATGGCGTACAAGGTGCTGTGGTCCGTCACGCGGCTGCTGTCGGCGCGGCTGCGGAGCACGAACGACTCCCTGCGGTCGTTCCTCGCCATGAGCATGTTCTGACAGACCCGCGAACGATCGTACACCTCAGCGCGAACCTCACGGGGGTCGGCTCCGGTGCGTTACGTGATTCGTCGCTCCTCGGCGGCCTGCTCATCGCTGCGGCGGGCGCCGGGGGCCTGAGCGCGCACGGCGCGCCGATCGTGCGTGTCGCCGCGGACGGCAGTGTGTCGGTGTTTCTCTTTGTGGACTCCTGCCACCTGAGCGCGCACACGGTGCCTGAGAGCGGGCTGCTGCTGCTCGATGCCTTCGCGCCGACGGAGACGGAAGCGAAGAAGGCGCTCGACGTCTTCGTGCGGCGCCTGGCGCCAACCAACGTGGCGAGCGAGTCGCACCAGCGGGGCTGAGATGTTCGCGTTTCTTCCGCTGGTCCTGCTGATCTTCAATGGCGTCGTCGTCATTTGGGACGTCGTGCTCACGGGACGAATGGCGCAGGTGCGGACGCTGCCCCGCCCGTTCGTCTTCCTCACCGGCCTCGCGGGCTTCCTGCTCGTGCCGGCGCTGGTCATCCATCTCGCGACGAGCGATGCGGTGACGGGCCGCTCCGTGACCGCAGTCGACTGGCTGTGGCCGGTCACGGTGGTGCTTTTCGCGCTGCAGGCCATTTACGCCGGCGCGCGCCGTCTCGTGAATCCGTTCGTTGGATTCTTCGTGGCGCTCTAT
Organism: Gemmatimonadetes bacterium 2013_60CM_65_52; assembly: GCA_002215645.1. GTDB lineage: Bacteria > Gemmatimonadota > Gemmatimonadetes > Gemmatimonadales > Gemmatimonadaceae > AG11. Next base: position 608,197 of record NGFI01000002.1, read on the forward strand.
GACATCATCGTCGCGTCGGACGCGGTGCTCCGGTTCGTGGCCTCGCGCGGCACGCCGCTTCCGGGAGCCGCGCTCGTCGTCCTCGCGGCAACGAGCAGCGCGTTCGCGTTCCTGAGCGTCTCGCCCACGATCATCGCGTCGCCGCTCTTCTTTTTCGTGCCCATGACGGCGCCCGCATATCCCGCGCTGCGCCCTTCCGCCGCAACCTTTCGCGTATTCCTCGCGCTCGTCGCGTTCGGGTGGATCGTCGTGATCCTGTCGCGCGTGTTCCCCGCCGATCAGGCGGTGAACTCGTACGGCGCGCACGACTCGCGGCGAGAGAAGCTTCAGGAGCGCCCCGCGAATGACTTCGACATCGGGCTCAAGCTGTTCCCCGACCTCGAGGGCGGGCCGCCGCCGGTCGCCATCGCGAACGACATCGCGCTCGCGGACTCGATCGGCGTGACCGTGGTCAGCGTGACCGTGGTGCCTGAGGCAATGGACCGCGCGGCGCTCGACTCGCTCGCGCACACGCTGGACGAGCTGCGCAGCGACAGCACGCAGCTCATCGTGACCATGGGATACCACTCTGGTCTCATCCCACTGCCCGGCCGGAACTTCAGCGAGCGACGCCGCCTCGCCGCCATCGGACCCATCGTGCGCCACCTGCGGCCCGACATTCTCATTCCGGCCAAGGATCCGTACACCGCGGGTTCAGCTGCCGCCGGCGTCCGGCCACCGCAATTCTGGGAGACCTACCTCACGCGCGCCGCCGCCGAAGCGCATCGCGTGGACCGGCGCGTGCGCATTGGCGTGGCCGCATCGCTCTACGAGAGCCGTGACAGCGCGCTGTATGCCTGGGCCGCCTCGCCATCGTCTCCCGTCGACGTCGTCGGATTCACGCTCTATCCGTCGCCCAGCGGTGTCATCCCGCTCGACGCCGCGCGCGGGGCAGCCGATCGCTGGATGGTCGAATCGCGGTCCACGAAGGATCACTGGGTGTTCGCCGTCGGCGGCTTCCCGGAAGCACATGGCGAGGCGAGTCAGGAGCGTGCGGTCTGGTCAGCGCTCGCGTGGGCCACGAGCAGGCCCGCCATCAAGGGACTCATCGTCGCCGAAGCGGGGGACTACGGCTCCATTCGCGGTGTGCGCGCCGCTGACGGCCACCTCCGCCGCGTGGCGTTCGCGATCATGCGCGCCATCAAGGGACTCCGCGAGACAGCAACGGATTCCACCCCCGCGGCGCTCAAGGGCGCGCAGCGGGTCAGCGGATAGCGAGCGTCACACAGTCTTCCCGACGCCGCGCACGATGCCTTCCACGCGAGACGATTCGACGAAGTAGGCGCGCGCGATCGCCTGCATCTGCGGCGCCGTCACGGCACGAACGCGCGCGTCGTGCTCGGTAAGCTCCGCGAGACGGCCGAAGAGATACGCATCCACCATGTCGCCGAGCACTGCGCCGCCGCTCTGCTGGCGAATTGCATGGGTGCCGATCGCGTAGGTCTGCGCTTGCTCGAGCTCGCGCGGTGTCACCGGTTCATCGCGCAAGCGGGCAAATTCGCGGAGCAGCCCCGCCCTCGCGACCTCCTCCAGCTCGGGCGACGTGGCGATGTACGCCATGAACGCACCGGCGAGCGACCGCTCCACCGCGCCTGCGTGCACCGTATACGCCAGCGACTGCTTGTCGCGCAGCTCATCGAAGAAGCGGCCACCGAGCCCGCTGGCGACACCGGCTATCAGGTGCGCCGCATGCCGTGCATCGTCGCTGCGGGATGGGCCCGCAAACAGCAGCACCAACGCAGTCTGCGCCTTGTCGCGCCGCTCGCTGCGCTCGATGATGCCGGTTGGCCACACCGGGGTGTCCAGCACCGAGACCTCTCCGCCGCGCAGCTCACCGAACCGCGACGCCATGATGGCCGCGAGCTCGTCGTGCTCCGCGTCACCGACGATGCCGAGTACGGTCGGCCCCTCGAGAAAACGCGCACGATGCCACGCCCGCACACGCTCGGCCGTGATGCGCGGAAGCGAGTCTTCGTCACCCGTCACGGGGACGCCATACGCATGTCCCGCGAATGCGGCACCCGTCGCGAGCCGCATGGGATACCGGAACATGTCGTCTCTCAGCGCAACGAGATCCGCGAGCGCGATTGCGCGTTCCGTTTCTAGCGCGGCGTCCGGGATGATTGCATGCTGTGCGACGTCCGCGAGCAACTCCACGGCCTCCGCCGCGTGCGGCAGCGGGACGCTCACGGACCAGCCGAAGCTCTCGCCCGCGGCGCCGCCGGTTACGCTGCCGCCAAGGAGCTCACCTTCCTCCGCGATCTGCGTGGCCGTGCGTCGCTCGGTGCCCTTGACGGCCGTGCGCGCCATCATCGCGGTGATTCCTGCTTCGGCAGGATCCTCGTCCCTCGCGCCGCCGAGCGCGTACACACCAGCATGAACCAGCGCGCCCGCTTTGCGACGGACGAGAATGGGAACGCCCGAGGAGCTGCGATACACGCGCACGCCCCCTTCGTCCCGATCGATGCGAAGCCGCGTGTGCACGGCCGGTGAAAGTGCGACCGGCTCCGCGATCTCGAGTGGTTCCGCGGGAGGCGCGTCGTCGAGCATGCTGCGTGCGTTCTGCGCGTCGTCCGCGACGGCGGGCGCGCCGGCGGCGCGATACACCACGATGCCCGCTTCGTCCGGATCGAGAAAACGGCGCGCCAGGGTGGTGACTTCGTCGGCGGAGACCGACAGCAGGCGTTGCAGGTATTCGTCGCCGCGACGCCAGTCTCCCAGTGCCTCCCATTCCGCCAGGTAGTTGGCCTGGCCTTCCATGTCCTCGAGGCGGCGTATCCACCGCGACTCGATCACGCGATGGGCGCGCTGCAGCTCGGCGTCGCTGACGCCGTGCTCCCGCACCGATCGAAGCTGCGACCAGATCGCCCGCGCGGCCTCGCGCGCGCGCTCCGGCGGCGTTTCCGCGTGCACCACGAATACGCCGAGTGACGTGGGCGTGTAGTTGTACACCGAAACCGAGGTCGCGAGCTTCCTGTCGCGCACCGCGCGATACATGCGCGACGCACGGCCGGTGCCGAGTATCGTTGCGAGGACGTCGAGTCCGGCCGTTGCGTCGTCGAGCGAGGGCGGCGTCCGCCAGCCCATCGCGATCTGCGTTTGCCCGATGTCGCCTGTCCACTCGCGATAGCGGAATCCGTGGCCGCCGACTTCGTCGGGACCCGGCGTCAGCACCGGAGTGCCTTCCGGCAGATTGCCGTGCCGCGCCGCCACCTTGGCGACCGCCTCGTCGGGGTCGACGTCGCCGACGATGGTGAGAATGGTGTTGCCGGGATGGTAGAAGTTGCGATAGAAGCCCACCACGTCATCACGCGTGAGCTTCCTCAAGCCCGGCTCCCTGCCGATGCGCCACCGGCGTATCCGGTGGTGATCGTGCAGGATCTCGAACAGCGTCTCGGAGGCGACGGCGCCAGGGTTGTCCGACTTTCGCTTCGCCTCCTGAATGATGACTTCCAGTTCCCGCCCTAGCTCGTCCCGATCGATCAGCGAGTTGGCGTACGCGTCGAACTGTACGTCGAGCCCCTTCTCGAATTCCGACGATGGCAGTACCACGTAGTAGACGGTGTGATCGTAGATCGTGGCGGCGTTGAGGTAGCCGCCCAGCGCTTTCGTTTCCCGTGCAATCTCTCCCACCCCTCGCGTCGGCGTGCCCTTGAAGAACATGTGCTCCAGGACGTGCGCGATGCCGACGACGTCGTCCGTCTCGTCGAAGTAGCCAGCTTTCACGTGCGTCACGATGGCGACGACGGGTGCAGACGTGTCGCGACGCACGAGCACGGTGAGCCCGTTCGGAAGCACGACTCGGCGGACCGTGGATGGATCGATGGTCGCTGGAGAGGCGGCCGGCGCTGTGGTCATTCGTGGACAATCGCTAGAGAATTGCCAGTCGCCGGTATCGCAGCACGATCAGCGCCGCGACGGCGCAGGCCGCACCGTACGCGCCGAACCAGCCGAGCAGCCACGCATCGAGTGGCGCGCCCGTTCCGACCGCGCTGTAGATGTCCGCGGTGCGGCTGAGCGGCGGCAGAACGTACAGGAGGTAGTGGAAAATGGACGGCGACGTTCCCCACCGGTCCCACAAATAGCTGGCCAATACGGTGAAGAGCACCAGCAGCAGCCAGTCGCTCGGGAATGATGCCGACAGCATGAACATGATGCCGGCGTACAGGAGAAACATCACCGCGACGGCGAGTATGAGCTGCGGCGTCAGAATTGGCGCAACGAGCGCGCCGTATACCAGCGAGAGCGCAGTGACGATCGCGACGAAGCCGGCCCAGCCGACCAGAAAGGCCTGCCCGTAAAACCGGAGCGGAGACACCGCCTTCGAGAACAGGAAGCGATAGTAGCCCTGCTTTCGATCGTTCGCGGCGATGCCGTTCATGGCCATCATCGCACCGAGAAACACCACGACACCAAGGAAGGACCGGAGGAACATGGCATTGACGTCATGCAGTTGTGCCGCGCGCGCCGCCTCGATGCTTCCGTACCGCGCGATCACGCGTGCGGGCATGTTCTGCATGGTCCGCTCGATCCCCAGCAGCAACGGCGCCGCCGTGAGGTACGCGAACAGCACCGTGATGAGCACCGTAGCTAACCCACGGTCGATCAGGTAGTCGCGCGCTTGCCACAGGGCGTAGCGCCTCCAATGCGCGGAGCTCATTCGGACCTCCCCGCACCCACCGCGTCGCGAAACTGCTGCTCGAGTGCGGACTGTAGCGGGACGATCGCGCTGAAGCGCACGCCGTCGCCGATGAGCGACGCAACGGCCTGGTTGAGCTCCTCGGAAGAGACGCCCGTCAGCTCCAGCTCGCCGGCGCCGATGGCGCGCGCGGAGGGAAAACGCAGTCGCACCCGGTCCTCGCCGTCCGTGATCACGAGTCGGTACGGCGCACCGGACGAGACCTGGCGCGACCCTGCACGAAGATCCACGATGCGCTGGAGGCGCCCACGATCGATGATGCCGACGCGATCCGCAATGCGCTCCAGCTCATCCAGGTTGTGCGACGCAATCAGCATCGTGCGGCCCGGCGCGCGCAGTTCGGCCACGATGTCGCGAAACCGCTGCGTCCACACGGGATCGAGTCCGTGCGTCGGCTCATCGAGCACGATCACCGGCTCGTCGCGCAGCAACGCCTGGGCGAGCCCCAGCCGTTGCAGGTTGCCCTTCGAGAGCTGTCGCACGCGCTTGTGCCGATGTTCGTCGAGCCCGAGCTGCGAGATCACGTGCTCGATGCGATCGGAGATGCGCGTCTCGTCCACTCCCGACAGCAACGCATAGCGGTTGAGCGCGCTCGTGACACTCCACCCTGGCGGAATGTTGACGAGCTCGGAGAGATACCCCACGCCATGGCGCTCCACGTATCGGCGTGGATCCATGCCGCCGATGGTGACGAGTCCACTCGTTGGACCGAGAAAGCCGAGCAGCAGCGAGATCAACGTGCTCTTGCCCGCGCCGTTCGGTCCGGCGAGCCCGAACACTTCGCCCTCGCGCAGCTCGAGCGAAAGGTCGTCCAGAGCGAGGACGGCACGGCCGGTCCACGCGCGATAGCGCTTCGTGACGTTCGCGAATGTGATCACGGGAGTTCGTGCGGGGCGCCCGATCGAGCGTCCCGGGCCGTTTCAGGGCCGCGGGACGGTCATCGGTACGGCAGGATTGGCCGACGGTATGGCGCCCGGTTGAATCGCGCCCAACGCCGGTGCACAGCTCGTCCACGCACCGGTGCCCGCCCGTTGAATCCATCGGAGTCCTTCGTCCACTCGCCCTATGCGCACGAGCGAGCAGCCGAGAAAACCCTGCGACAGCCGGTCGGTGCTGTCCGCCCTGATGGCGCGAATGTAGAACGTGCGCGCCACGTCGTAGTTCTGGAGGGCAAAGAGGACACTCGCCAGCTCGCGCAGCGCGGCACCGTTGTTCGGTCCGAGCTGGACGGCCTTCACGGCCTCCGCGTTGGCGTTGTTCAGGTTTCCGCGCTCGCGCTCCATGCGCGCAAGGTAGACGTGCGGCATGGGGTCGGCGGGATCGTCGGATGCCGCCTTTCTGAAATCACCCTCGGCCGCCTCACGCCGTCCCTCCCGATACGCCTGCACACCCTGGTCGTACGCCGCGTTGCCGCGCCGGCCCGCGAACAGCATCCACGCAACCACGACGACGATCACGAGACCGACGGCTCCCAGCGCAGGAACGAGCCACGACGGTCGCGATCGTGTTGCGGGATGCTCTGTCGTCGGAGGAACGTTGGCATCCACGGGCGTCGCCACCGCGGGCGCGGCACCTTTTGCCGGCGCCGCATCCCCCATGAGGCCGGCCTCGAGCTTGAGAAACGCGTCGCGCACCGCGTTCACGTCCGCTTCGGTCGGTGAATAGTCGGTGCGTCCGGCACGCTCACGCGCCGCATGGAACTCGGCGAGTGCATTCGCTTGCTCGAACGAGAGGAACTGCCGCTGGCGGAGCTCGCGAATCAGTGCCTGCCCGCCTAGCGACGTCCCGCCGACGAGAGACCTGAGTCCCGTCTCGACGGCACTCCACGCTTCGATGATGTCCGCCGCGAGATCTTCCTTGTCGCGCGTCGCGCTCAGACGAGCCACGATCGGACGCGCCGAATGCACGGCGTCGAGCGCGGCCCGCTGCGAGCCGGCGGTCATTGTACGATGCGCAGCAGTCCCGCGTCCGCGCTTCCGCGCACGAACAGCTCCACATCATGGCTCGGCACGCGCACGCCGGTCTCGCGGTACGTCAACTTTGCCATGCGCGACATGAACGCTTCGAGGGAGGTGTCGAGTCCCCCTTCAGTATTGTCGTTTTGCAGCGAGCGCACGATCTCCTCCCACGAGCCGATGAACGCACGACCATCACGCAGGACGACCTCGTGATTCGCGGCAGGCGCGAGCCCGGGTTCCGGCGATCTCGAATCGGCGAGCGAGGAAAGAAGCGTGCCGAACAACTCCAATTGTCCCCGTGCGACCTCTACCTCCCCACTTTCTGATGCGACGGCTCCATCCACCTCGATGAATAGCTCGTCGATGGAATCGAGCTCGCCTCCCAGCTCGGCCAGGCGGTCTTCCCACGGCTTCAGCTCGGGGTCGTGCTCGCCAAGTTTGTGGGCGGCGCGCTTGAGCTCGATGAGACGCCAGATGCCGAGCTCGTCCCAGTGGTCTTCGGTGGCCGTCTGCTCGAAATGGTACAGCGATGCCTCGTAGTCCCCGCGGTCATAGAAGACGTTCGCGAGGTAGATCCGCGCTTCCGTATGCTCGTTGTCCGCCTGGAGTGACTTGCGAAGCATCTGGACGGCCGCGTCGTCGTTGCCGAGGCGGTGCTGAGCGTAACCCACGCAGGCAATCGCTTCCGCGCTGTCCGGTGCCTGCTGCGTGGCGACCTCGAAGAACTCCATCGCCGCCGAAAAGAGCTCCTTCCGGTCGCGCATGGACGCTTCGCGAAACAGGGCGCGGCCGGATTGGAGCATCAGATCCAGGTCGTCGGCGTAACCGAGCTCGAGCGTGCGGCGGAAACATTTGAGTGCCGCATCCTCCAGCCCGAACTTGAGGAGCGTCTCTCCGAGGCCAGCCAGCGCGTCCTCGTGCTCCGGCTCGAGCACCAGCGCCTCCTCGAAGCTCCGCCGCGCCCATGCAAACTCCTCACGCGCCAGCCGCGCATACCCCACACCGATGTGCAGTTCCACCGAGTTCGGATAGAGTGCCAGTCCCTCCTGCAGCACTGCCATCGCGTCGTCGTACTGCCCTTCGTTGTAGAGCTGATGTGCGCGCTCGTCGTACTCTTCGGAGCTCAGGAACGGAGTGGCCATGGGTCCGAAAGCCTCCTGCCCGTGAGGGTTTTTCAATTGTACCATTTGGTGAGCAACAAGTTCAACGGTTTTTTGCAAACATCCGGGCGGCAATCTGCCCCGCCAGCAGGGCGTTGGCCTCCAGGAGCCCGAGGTTGGCGATGAGGGACCGGCCGCCGGTCGCCTCCACGACGGCCCCGAGAAGAAAGGGAGTGGCGGCGGCACCCTGAATGCCGGTCCGGCGCGCCTCTTTGAGCGCGTCGGCCACCGCCCGATCGACGACCTCCCTTGGTAGAGCGACATCGTCGGGAGGCGGCTGGACGACCAGAATTGCCTGTCGCCGGCCAAGTGTCTGCGCGGCGTGATAAATGGCGACGACTTCGTCCGGCGTGTCGGCCCGCGCTCCAAGAAGTAACCCCGTGGTCCGCGTAAAGAATCCCGGAAGCTCGCTCGTCCGGTAGCCGACCACGGTGACGCCAAGCGTCTCCAGACGTTCGAGGGTCGCGGCGAGATCGAGAATGGACTTCGCGCCTGCCGACACCACGATCATCGGTGTGCGTGCCAGCTCCACGAGGTCGCCGGACTCGTCGAAGGGCGCATCGCGGTGGACCCCGCCGATGCCACCGGTCGCAAACACCTGTATGCCAGCCGCGGACGCGATGCACAGCGACGCCGCAACCGTCGTGGCGCCATCCAATCCCTGCGCCATCGCCACCGGGAGATCGCGCGCGGCGAGCTTTCGTATTCCGTCGCGAACGAGAAATCGCTCCAGCTCGGGCGGCGTCAGTCCGAGCGTCGCTTCGCCAGCGACGACGGCCGTGATTGCCGGCACGGCACCGGCGCTCGACACGGCAGCCATCATTTGTTCGGCGGCCGTCCGGTTGTGCGGAGTGGGAAGTCCCTGCGCGAGAACCGAGCTTTCCAGTGCGACGACAGGACGTCCGGCGGCGATTGCCTCCGCCACCGGCGACGGGACACGGACGCGGAATCCGCGGCTCAGGGAGCCGCCGGGGGCGCGGGTTTCCGTGGCCACGCGTGCACGATCGCGTCTCCCATGTGCGCCATCATCACGTGTGCCTCGTTGTCGATCTCGTACCGCTGGTCCTTGTTCTCCTTCGTCAGAACGCAGTACGCCACACGCGACTGCAGCGGAAACAATCCGCAATCGGTGCGCACCTGGTCCGTGTCGCCGGTCTTGTGCGGAACGTCGAGCCCCTCGACATACCGCTGCACCTTGTCGTACGCCACGTTGTGCGCGAGGACGTCGAGCATGGCGCTGTCAGCCTTGGGGCTGACCGCCTTGCCGTCCGAGAGCAGCGCGAACAACCGCGCCATCTCATTCGGGGTCGTCACGCCGAGTCCGTACTTCACGGAACTGTCCATGGCGACGCTCGCGATCCGCAGAAAGCTCTTGGAGTGCACCTTGGTGTGCATGAGTCCGAGCTTCTCCATCTTCTCCCAGACACGACGGATGATGATGCGGTCGAGCAACAGGTTGGTGGCCGTGTTGTCGCTCAGCGTGGTCATGAGCCACGCCGCGTCGTGCACCGTGATGACCGCGTTGTCGTGCAGAAACTGGAGCTGCCCCGAGCCCCCCACCTTGTCGAGCTTGAGCACCGTCAGGGGATCGTCGAGCCCCAGCTTTCCCTGCTCGGCGAGATCGTAGACGGTGACGAGGATGGCCACCTTGATGAGGCTGGCGGTCGGGAAGGTTTCATCGCCGTGAAGCTCCAGCCGCTCGCCGGTGTCGAGGTTGTGGACGGTATAGCCCACCACACCATGGTGCCCGTTGGCCAGCGAATCCAGCGTGTGGTGCAGCTTCGCCGTGTCCGCGCGCTGGAACGATGTCGGCGCAAACGGCCGCGCCTGTCCGGTGGCGCAGGCGGGCATGCAGAGGAGCAGCAGTGCGCCAGCTGTACGAACCCACCGAAATGCGGCGACGCTGGCCGGGCCCCCGGATGCGTTCATCGCGTCTCGTGCGGATCGGCGTCCGGCAGGTCTTCCGCGCGAATGGACTCGAGCAGATCGCGCTCGCCCGACGTGGGATCGTAAATGGCGACCACCTTGATCACTTCACCGGCATAGGCGTCGAACGTCTTCACCTTGCCCTTGGCGATTCTGATTTCATGTCCGTCCTCGAAGCGCAGCGTGACGGAGGGGTGGTCGAGGTTGATGTACGCCTTGCGGAGCTTGGAGGGAATTGGCGGCATGAGTTCAGGTTCGGTCGGTTACGTCACGATCGACTGCTGAAGAGTGTATCGCTTCCATGTCTCCTGCGCGAGGATCTCGTCGATGTTTCCAACGACACTTTCCACTTCGTCGTCGCTCGAGTAGAAGTGCGGCGCCACGCGGATGCCGGCTCCGGGCCGGTAGTCCACGATGACGTCGCGGCTCAGAAGGGCCTGGGCCACCTCACGCGCGTGTGGCACGTCGAACGCCACGGTACCCCCGCGCCGTCTGCCGTCGCGCGGAGCCGTTACGGGGAATCCTCGGCCGTCCGCCAATGTCACGAGCCGCGCTGTCTGTCGCTCGCTTTTGGCGCGAATCGCATCCATGCCCGCTTCGCGCACGATGCGCGGTCCCACCGCCGCCGCGAAGAGCGCGGGAATCACCGGCGTGCCGGTAAGCCACCGCGACGCTCCCGCCGCAAACGACATGTCGGGATCGAACGCGAATGGGTGCGAGTGTGCCTGCCAACCGGTCACCGCGGGTGCCAGGCGTTCGCTCACCTCGGGGCGCACCCACAGGAAGGAGCCGCCGGGCCCACCGCACAGCCACTTCAACACGCCACCGGTGAGAAAGTCCACGCCGAGGACTTCGACGTCCACCGGAACGACGCCCACGGAGTGGTATGCGTCCAGGCACACGAGGGCGCCGAATTCGTGCGCGCGCCGGCTCACACGTGCGACGTCCACGATGTATGCCGAGCGAAAGAGCACGTGTGACACGGAGACGAGCGCGGTCCGTTCATCGATCGCGGCAAGAAGCCGCTCCTCGTCGACCGACACGCCGTCTTCGCTGGGCACGACGACCACACGTGCGCCAAATCGCTCGCCCAGTTGGCTGGTCACGTATTTGACCGAGGGAAAATCCATCTCGGTCATCACGATCGTGTCCTTCTCTCCGGGGACAAACTCGAGCGCGGAGAGCACCTGCGCCTGCGCGATGGAGACGTTCGGCACCATCACCGTTTCTCCCGGCTTCGCGCCCAGGAGCGGCGCGATCTCGTCGCCGACTCGGATGGGAAGGTCCCACCAACCCTGCGCCCATGCGCGGACGCCGCTCGTCGCCCACTCACGGGCATAGTCCGCGAGCCGCTCCGATACCGCGCGCGGCATGGCACCGAGCGAATTCGAGACCATGTAGTTCGTCGTGGCGAGGATGGGGAACTCGTCACGAAAACGCAGCAGTGGATCAGGCGTCGGGGGGAGCATCGAAGCGTTCGACGTTGAGGCCGCGGCCACGCGCTCGGCCGACCACGACATACAAGATGGTCGCGGTACTCAACACCGCGATGAGAACGGACGATTCCCTCAGGGTCACGGACGACAGCAGAAAGATGAGCGCGAGAAACGTGAGCGCGGGCACGAGAATGCCGCCCGGAACGCGAAACGCCTCCACGCCGTCCGGCACGGGTGTCTCCTGGAGCTTCCACGCAGCGGCCGCACAGCCGAGGTAGATGAGGGCCGCCGACACATTCGCGATGATGACCAGCGACTCGAAGCGGTTGGTCACCGCCAGCAGCCAGGCAATCGCGCCCTGCACGACGATCGCGACCCACGGCGTGCGATAGCGCGGGTGCACGCTCGCCAGTGCGCGTGGCAACAATCCGTCTCGTGCGAATGCGAACAACGCGCGCGGCGCGGCGAGCATCATCCCGCTCAGGTATCCGAACGCGGAAACCATCAGCCCCGCCGAGATCATCGTCGCGCCCCAGGGCCCGAACACGCGCGCCGCGGCACTCGCCAGCGGCGCGGTGTCTCCCGCGAGCGCGGTGCCGAGCACGCCTTGCGACACGAGATGCAGTCCGATGTACAGCACCGTGACGCATGCCGTGGCGAGCAACACGGCACGCGGCACCGTGCGCGCAGGATTTCGTACCTCGCCACTCGGCACCAGCGCCGTCTCGACACCGGCGAAGATGAAGATCAGCACCACCGATGCGCGTGAGACCGCTGATGCCGGAGGAATGCCATGCCACGCGAGATTCGCGGGGTTCACCGCGAACGCGCCAACGACGAGCAGCAGGAGGAGCGGCACCAGCTTCAAGACCGTAAAGAGCGAATTGAGCCGCGTCCCCTGGCGTACGCCGAGCACGTTGATCGCGCTCACCACGGTGAAGATCACGGCGAGGACGATCGCGCGCCCTCCCCAGCCCGCGAGCGCAGGGATGAACCGCCCGGTCGCATCGGCAAAGAGCGTCGCAACACCGGGAATGGCAGTCGAGCCGACGACCCAGAGCAGCACGCCGACCAGAAAGCCCACATACGGCCCGAGTGTTACCTCGACGTAGGCATACGGACCGCCGGTCAACGAGACTCGGCTTCCCGCCTGTGCGATGCAGAGTACGATGAGCCCCATCAGCACGGCGCAGGCGACGTACGCGAGCGGTGCGGCAGCGCCGAGAAGCCCCGAAACTTCCGGACTTCCAGGCGCCCGGAAAATGCCGCCGCCGACCGTGATATTGACGATGCTGGCGGCCAGCCCCCATGTGCCGAGCGCCCGAAGGAGCTTTCCCTCGGACGTCGAGATGGGCTCGTGTCGCGGGGGCGCGGCGTCGGTCACAGCAGAACCGCGGCGAAGGATGTCACGTTGGGATTCTGGCGTCGCGGCCCGGAGTTCGCATCAGACGTTCAGCCCAACACTAGACCGCGCGACGTCCGCGCGCCACCGTTCCTCCGCCCGGATTCTCGGGCGGATCACACTCGCACCCGCACTCCAATGAAGAACGTACGCACCTCACTTCGCACGCTGCTCGTTACCGCCGCTGCTCTGGTTCTCGCGAGCACCAACGCTCGCGCCCAGGACTCGTTGACCACCTCGACGGACATGTCCGTGGCATCGAGCGGCTTGACGAGCACGCATTCCATCTCCGGTCCGACGCGGGCCTCGGCTCGTGTCGCGGTGCATTCGGCTGGCGAGGACGCGCGCGCGCTTCCCGTAGCGGCGGGACGTCACGGTGGGTTCGGCCAGGATGAGGCACTGATGATCGTCGGAGGCGTCGCCATTCTTGCCGGCATCGTCGTGGGCGGCAGCGCGGGCTACGCCATCTCCATTGGCGGCGCCGTCGTGGGCCTCATCGGCCTGTACCAATACCTGCAGTAGCCGGCACACAGCTCGAACGAATGCCAGCGACGGGCCCTCGCATCGTATCGCGCCGCATCGCCCTCGTCCTCGGCGGCGGCGGAATGAAGGGCTTCGCGCACCTCGGCGTGTTGAAGGCCCTCGAGGAGAAGGGAATCGTTCCCGATCTCATCGCCGGCACCAGCATCGGCGCCCTCATCGGCGCGTCATACCTTGCTGGCTCTTCGGTAGAGGACCTGACCGAGCGCGCGCTCGCGCTCAAGCGGAAGGACCTCTTCCGCGTCAATCATTTCGGTATGCTGCTGGATCGCATGCGGTCGCCCTCCATCTATCTGGAGGAGCCGTTGCGTACGCTCTGCGAGTCGTCGATTCCGGAGGGCACGTTCAGCGACCTGCCGAAGCGTTTGCTCGTGAACACGGTCGACGTCGATCGCGGGACGCGAGTGGTCTGGGGGCTTCCGGGGCTCGAGAACGTGAGCGTGCGGGATGCCGTCTACGCATCCTGCGCGCTTCCCGGATTTTTTCCGCCGGCACAGGTGGGTGACCGGCGGTGCATGGATGGCGGCGTGGTGGACAACCTGCCGGTCTCCATCGCGGCGCACTTCGCGGACATGCTCATCGCCGTGGACGTCGGCAGCTCGGATTCGTTCGCGGGCGCGCGGGCGGATGCCAGTGGATTCGCGTCCATCTACATGCGGGCGGCCACCATGATGATGCACGCGCTCCAGCAGTTTCCGCTGGAGCAGTGGCAGGGCCCGCCCATGGTGCTCATCCGGCCCAAGGTGGACGACACGAACTGGCTGAGCTTCGCCAACACGGCCGACAACGTTCAGGAAGGCTATCGCGCCGCAAAGCGGGCGCTCGAGCGGTTCGATTCCTACTTCGGAAATCCGGGAAGCGTTTTTCCGCGGCGGCGCGTCCAGGTGGACGTCGATCGGGAGAAATGCACCGGATGCGGCACGTGCGTCGCCATAGCGCCCTCGACGATGGGGATGGACGCCTCGGGCAAGGCGTTCGCGCGGACGCACATCGTCGAATGGTCCCCCGCTGACGGCAGATTCGTCCACGAATGTCCGACGAACGCCATCACCGCGACGAACATCGACCGTCGCACGAGAATCAGCGCCCCACAGGCGGCGCCAGTTGCGGCGGACGTGTCGGACACGGACGCTACGGAATCAGCCTGACGATCCGTTCGTAGGCGTCCACGGCGAGCCGGAGCTCGTCGAGCGACACGTGCTCGTCGTCGCGATGTGCGACGTGAATGGACCCGGGCCCGAACAGGTACGGCGTTCCCCACGAGGGCATGGCGGGAATGTCGGTGGCGAAGGCGACGACATCGGTGTTGAATCCGGGCAGCGTCGCGAGGCGCATCGGCGGCACCTCGATTCCCCGCTGAATGTGCGCCTTTCCGCGCGCCCACTGCTCGAGCACGCGCCAGACCTCGTCACCGTCCGACACCAGCCGCGCCATGAGTCGCGCCTCGGCGCTGGGCGCCACGACGTTGTCGGCGACACCTCCAGCCAGCTTGCCGATGTTGATGGTCGTCGCGCCGAGGAGATCGTCGTGCGGCAGTTCCAGCGAATCGAGCCCTGCGAGCAGCTCGACGAGCGCCTTCGTCGCCGACCGTCCAAGTTGCGGATACGCGGAATGCGCCGCTTCACCTTCCGTGCGCACGGTGAGGCGCATTGCTCCCTTGGTGCCGAGGGCCAGTTTGCTCTGCGTCGGCTCGCCGTTCACCAGGGCGCGGCTGCGGAAACCGGTGCTGTTGAGCCACCGTTCCGCTGCATGCGCACCATCGTGCGTCGTCTCTTCTCCCACCACGAACAGCATGGCGACCGACTCCCCCGCCGATCGAATGCGCTCGCTCGCGCAGATCATCGCAGCGGCGATGCCTTTGGCGTCGCACGAGCCGCGTCCGCGCAGGACGTCCTGCTCGCGCCGCGGCGGGATATACGGCGGCACCGTATCGAGGTGCGTGGACAGCGTTACGGGCGATCCGTCGCCTGAAGTGGCGATCACCGCAAACCGGTCGGCGTCCACGGGAATCCGCGTCACCCGCCAGCCACGGGCTGTCAGGCTGTCCGCCAGCGCGGCCATGAGCACGGTCTCGCGGCCGCTCGTCGAGTCGAACGACACGAGCCATTCCGCGAGCGTCGCGACGTCGTCTGGGAGCGGGCCGTTCATCACGCACGAACACTGACTACGAGGCCGGTGAAAGTGAAGCCTTTTGATGCCAGTGCGGTTTTGGCCAACAAACCACAGAGACCACAAACTACAGAAGGACACCGCAAATGAACCACAGAGGACACAGAGGACACAGAGGACTGGCTTTCTGAGAAAGTCTCTGTGACCTCTGTGCTCTCTGTGGTCATTTCAAGCAGTTGCTGTTCTTCCGAGCTGAAGAACTTGCGGATACGGCGCCGCTAGCGTGCTCGCATTGCGGTCGTTGCTGCACTCTTTGGCGTCGTGCTCGTTGCGGGCGTTGAGGTCATCCGCGTACCACGATCCGGAGCGACGCGACCTGATTTCGCATCGTAGTTGGCGCGAGAACCTCCGCCACATGCTTCACTAGATAGAGCGTGTGGCCCTTGTCGAGAATCGACAGGGGTCATTTTTGCTTTCCTCTGGCCTGGACTCAACCTGCGCCAACCGAAGCGCGGGGGCCGGCCAGCATCGCACGCCGCGACGTATTATCTTCCCGGGAGCCTGCCATTCGAGCGCTCGCTCATGGCAGTGGCTCAGTTCTCCACCGTCGCCCGGATGAGGAACCGCGGCGGCACGGCGAGACCCGCAATGACATCACTCAACTCGTTCGGAAGCCGCGCGACGCTCGACGTCGCGGGCAAGTCTTACACGATCTATCGTCTCGACGCGCTCAGCGCGTCATCGAAGGGCAACAGCGACACGCTCCCCTTCAGTCTCAAGATCCTGCTGGAAAACCTGCTGCGGAACGAAGATGGAGGCTTCGTCCGGAAAGCCGACATCGAGGCCATGGCCGGCTGGAACGTTCGCGCAAAGGTCGAGAAGGAGATCGCATTCCGCACCGCGCGCGTGCTGCTCCAGGATTTCACCGGCGTCCCCGCCGTCGTGGACCTCGCCGCCATGCGAGACGCCCTCTCGGCGCTCGGCGGCAATCCACAGCGGATCAATCCGCTCCAACCGGTTGACCTCGTCATCGACCACTCGGTACAGGTGGACGAGTACGGCACGGACGCCGCGTTCCTCCTCAACACCAATCTCGAGTTCGAGCGCAACGTCGAGCGCTACGTGTTTCTCCGGTGGGGACAGGACGCGTTCAGGAATTTCCGCGTCGTGCCGCCGGGAACAGGCATCTGTCATCAGGTGAACCTCGAGTACCTGGGACGCACGGTGTTCGTGAACGAGGAGACGGGCGAGGCGTATTGCGATTCGCTCGTCGGCACCGACTCGCACACCACCATGATCAACGGCCTGGGCGTGCTCGGCTGGGGCGTGGGCGGAATCGAGGCAGAAGCCGCGATGCTGGGACAGCCGGTCTCGATGCTCATCCCCGAGGTCGTCGGCTTCAAGCTCCATGGCAAGTTGCCGGCTGGAGCTACCGCGACGGACCTCGTGCTCACGGTCACCGAGATGCTCCGTAAGAAGAAGGTCGTCGGAAAGTTCGTCGAGTTCTTCGGCACCGGCCTGTCCGGGCTCTCGCTCGCTGACCGCGCCACCATCGCCAACATGGCGCCCGAGTACGGCGCCACGATGGGCTTCTTCCCCGTGGATGCGGAGACGCTCAAGTACCTTCGCCTCACCGGCCGGAGTGAACAGCACGTCGCACTCGTCGAGGCGTACACCAAGGCGCAGGGTCTCTTCCGCACCGACGACACTCCCGATCCTGCATTCACGGATACGATCGAGCTCGATCTCGGCAGCGTGGAGCCGAGTCTCGCCGGCCCGCGACGTCCACAGGATCGCGTGCCGCTCAAGCTGGCGAAGCAGATGTATCAGGATTCGCTGCGCGCCGACCTGGAGAAGTCACGTGGCACCGCCGGCGCCGCGCCGCAGAAGACTGCCCCCTCTGTCGCCGCCGAGCCCGAGGTGGCGCACGCCGTCATGGTGGAGGACGCGGAGGGTGGCGCGCAGCCGCAGCACGAGTACGGCGGGGTGAAGTGCAAGTTCAACGGCCAGTCGTTCACACTGCGCCATGGCGCGGTCGTCATCGCCGCCATCACGAGCTGCACCAACACGTCAAACCCGAGCGTGATGCTCGCGGCCGGCTTGTTGGCGCGTAACGCCGTAAAGAAGGGACTCACCGTGAAGCCGTGGGTAAAGACCTCGCTCGCACCCGGCTCGAAGGTCGTGACTGAATATTTCCGTGCCGCCGGCGTCACCGAATACCTCGACAAGCTCGGGTTCAACCTCGTCGGATACGGCTGCACCACGTGCATCGGAAACTCGGGGCCGCTTCCCGAGCCCATCGCGGCTGGCATCGAGGAGGGCAAGCTGTTCGTCGCCAGCGTGCTCTCGGGCAATCGCAACTTCGAGGGCCGCGTCAACCCGATGACGCGCTACAACTATCTCGCATCCCCTCCGCTCGTAGTCGCGTATGCGCTTGCCGGCCGCATCGACCTCGATCTCACCCGCGAGCCGCTCGGCATCGGAACGGAGGGGCCCGTTTTTCTGCGCGACATCTGGCCCAGCGCGCAGGAGGTGCAGGACGAGATCCTGCGCAGCGTGAAGCAGGATTTCTTCCGCACGCAGTACGCGGACGTCTTCAAAGGCGACGAGCAGTGGCAGAAGCTGGATGTGCCTGCCGGCGAGACGTACGCGTGGCAGCCGGATTCCACCTACGTGAAGAATCCGCCGTACTTCGAGGGAATGACGATGCAGCCGCCCGGCGTCCGGCCCATCGTGGGCGCGAAGGCCCTCGCGATGCTCGGCGACTCCATCACGACGGATCACATCTCGCCCGCCGGCAATATCCCCGCCGCGAGTCCCGCCGGCAAATGGCTCATCGAGCACGGCGTGCAGAAGAAGGACTTCAATTCCTACGGCGCGCGCCGCGGCAATCACGAAGTGATGATGCGCGGCACGTTCGCGAACATCCGCCTGCGCAACGAGATGGTGCCCGGCAGCGAGGGAGGGTGGACCACGACGCAGCCCGGTGGCGCCACGGTTTTCATCTACGACGCCGCGATGGAGTATGCAAAGCAGGGAACGCCGCTCGTGATCGTGGCGGGCAAGGAGTATGGCACCGGCTCCTCACGCGATTGGGCGGCGAAGGGCACCATCCTCCTCGGCGTTCGTGCCGTTATCGCCGAGAGCTTCGAGCGCATTCACCGCTCGAACCTGGTGGGGATGGGCGTGTTGCCGCTCGAGTTCACCGAGGGGCAGACGCGTCAGTCGGTCGGGCTCACGGGCTTCGAGACGTTCGACATTTCTAAACTCGACGATTCGCTCGCGCCGCGCTCGACGCTCACCGTGAAGGCGATGTCGCCGGACGGAAGCACGAAGGAGCTCACGGTCCTCTGTCGCATCGACACGCCGGAGGAGCTCAACTACTACAAGAATGGCGGCATTCTGCCGTACGTCCTCCGCTCACTCGCGCGAAAGTAGAGCGAGCTTCTCTCGTACCCCTACACGAACGCCCGCGCGAAACTGCTAGCGCGGGCGTTCGTGTAGGGGGAACTATGGTCTTCTATGGATGCTGGACGTCAACGGTGTGTCCGATGATTCCGCCAAGGATGCCGCCGGCAGCCGCGCCGATCAGACCACCCTTGACCCTGTCCTGACTCGTGGAGGCGCCGAGCACTGCGCCGGCGGCGGCGCCGATAGCGGCGTCACGCTGCGTGTGGCGCACCGGCTCGCGTGGCGTGCTTGGATACGAGCCGCCGCTCGGGTAGGAGCCACCGTCACCACGGCTCGCGCGTGACGAAGCACGGGATGTCCGACGCACGGGTGCCGGCGCGCGGTACACCGGCGCACGTCCCGCCGTGTTGTACTGCGGCGCCTGCGCGCGCGTCGCGCCCTGCTGGAGCTCGTTGGGTGACACGAACTGTTGCGCCTGATACGGTTGCACCTGCGCGGCCAGCGCGAGGTCGCTCTTCAGCGCATCGTCGGGCCGTGCGTCGCCACTGCGGCCGCAGGCTCCCAGCAGCGCGACGCTCGCGAGCGACAGAACGATTCCGGATGTGCGCATGAATTCCTCCGTGGTCGGTGAGCTTCCCGACAGGGGATATGGCAGGTGCTGGACCGTGAGTTAAGTGCTGATTTGGATGTTTAACTGGTGAAGTCGTCCATGTGATGGGCAGGCGGTGTCCTCGCGGAGCTACAGCGAGCTCGAGTATCCTGGAGAAAGAACAGAATGCCAGGTAGCTCGTCGTCGGCGGAGATATGGGGAGGCTGGCGATACGAAGAAAAGTAGAGCAACTGCCCTCTTACCACAGAGGCCACAGAGAACACAGAGGGGGCCTCTTTTTCCTTTTTCTGAGATCGCAGTTCTCTGTGTGCTCTGTGTTCTCTGTGGTTCATTTAGCTCTGTGGTTCAGGTAGCTCTGCGGTTCATTCGCACCGGCGAACCCAACTGCTTCTCTGCCAGCAAGTTGGGTTGCGCGCGGTGACGTGGACACGCATCTTGCCGCGTCATCGAAATCCCTGGAGAAACAATGCCTCACCGGATGCGGATCCTCACCGTCGTCGCCGCGGCCACGCTCCTTGCCGCAGGGGGACGCCTGTCGGCCCAGCAGCCAGCAGGTCCCGCCGTACCCGAGGTCGGCGCGATGGCGCCCGAATTCGCCGTCGTCGGTGCGACGCGGTATGGAGTCCTCCGCGACTCGGTTCGCCTCTCGGACTATCGGGGCAAGACCGTCGTCCTCGCATTCTTCTTCAAGGCGCGGACAAAGGGCTGAACGATTCAAATGGAGGCGTACCGTGATCAGTACGCCAAGCTCTTCAACAACGGACGCAACGTCGTGGTCCTCGGTGTCAGCGTGGATCCCGATACGACGCTGGCCGCATGGGCCCGGGATCAGCAGACGCCGATACTGTATGGCAGCGATCCGGACCAGCACGTCGGCAAGCTGTATGGTTCAGTCAGCGGCACGTCGGACAACCGTTCGCTCTTCGTCATCGATCCATCGGGACGCATCGTGAAACGCATGCTGCCGTTCAACGTCCTCGCGCAAACGGCGTACGACGAGCTCGAGGCGGCTGTGCGGCAGACCTTGCCGGCGAAGTGACCCGACTCGGCCCACCCTCGCAGCATTTCGTCTGACGCGAAACGCCGATCGCGCGCGCGCGGTCCTCACCGAGCTGTATGACGCCGCCGTCACAGGTGCCGCTCCCGGCCCCGTGACGGCGGCGGCACTGCGAGATTTTCCCGCCCGTACCGAACAGCGCATCTGGCTGTATGCGCTGGGCAAGGCCGCCTATCCCATGGCGGCGAGCGCGGCCGCCATGCTCCAGCGCGCGCTCCTGCGCATCGCCGGCGGCATCATCGTCGGCGAAGAGATCGAGGCGTCACCGTATGCGACGGTCGTCGCCATGCGCGGGGATCATCCACT
Organism: Gemmatimonadetes bacterium 2013_60CM_65_52; assembly: GCA_002215645.1. Lineage (GTDB taxonomy): Bacteria > Gemmatimonadota > Gemmatimonadetes > Gemmatimonadales > Gemmatimonadaceae > AG11. The sequence goes on from NGFI01000002.1 coordinate 628,850, forward strand.
GCCGGGACGACACTCGTTCACGGCGGCGGAAAAAATCGGCGCGATGGCCACCGGCATGCGTGCGGACGACGTCGCCATCGTGCTCCTCAGCGGTGGCGTCTCGAGTCTCGTCGCCGCGCCGCTTCGCGGCATGGCGGAGTCGGATCTCGGGCAATTGTTCGAGCTTCTGCTCGCCTCCGGCCTCGACATTCACGACATGAATGCGGTGCGCAAGCGATTCCTGCGCTGGGGCGCGGGACGTCTCGCGCTCGCACTCGCACCAGCGCGGACGTACGCGTTCATCATGAGCGACGTACCGGGCGACGATCCGGCCTCCATCGGCTCCGGGCCATGCACGCCCGACGTCGTGACGGCGCGCCAGGTGACGGAGCGGCTTCAACGCGCCGGATTGTACTCACGCATTGCACCCGCAATGCGCGACCATCTCGCGAGCGTCGTTCGCGGCGTGCTTCCTGAGACGCCCAAACCCTCGCACCCTGCGTTCGCGCACGTCAGCACGAAGATCATCGGCCGCAACGCGCTCGCGCTGGACGCCGTGTGCACGCAGGCAGCCTCTCTCGATCTGGACGTGGAGCGAGTCGCTGCTCCGCTCTCGGGCGACGCGGCCACGAGCGGCGACCGCATCGCAACGACATTGATCGAGCGCGCGGCGTCGGCCACGAGACGAACGTGCATCGTGTGGGGCGGCGAGACGACGGTGCAGCTCGGTCACGACGGCTCGGGCTCGGTGAATGCCGCAGACACTCCGCCGAGCGGCGGGCGGTGCCAGGAGTTGGCCCTCGCTGCGGCGCGGCGTCTGTCCCAGGGCGGCGATGCCGCGACGCGCATTACGCTGCTCGCGGCAGGGACCGACGGACGCGACGGGACCACCGACGCCGCCGGCGCATTTGCGGATGCATCCCTGTGGTCCACCATCCGCGAGAGCGGTTACGATCCCGATCTCGCCCTCCAGCGGCACGAATCGCACGCGGTGCTCGGTGCCACGCATTCATTGTTTCCGCGTCGCGCCACGGGGACGAACGTCATGGACGTCGTCATCGGCATCATCGAGTGAGGCGTCGCCGGCGCTCGCCGTAGACGCGCCGGTTATCTTTGCACCATGACCAGCGCACCGTTTCGCGTCGGAATCATTCAGGATTCCGCATCGCCCGACGCCAAAGCCAATCTCGACGCCTCCGTCGCGCGCGTTCGCGAAGCGGCTGCGCGCGGCGCGCAAGTCATCTGTCTCAAGGAGCTCTTCAACGCGCCGTATTTCTGCAAGTCGCAGAAGTACGAGCGCTTCGACATGGCGGAGCCGATCCCCGGTCCCACCACCGCCGTCATGCAGAAGCTCGCCGCAGAGCTCGGCGTCGTACTCATCGCCCCCATCTTCGAACGCCAGGCTGCGGGCGTCTATCGCAACTCGGCGGCAATCATCGATGCCGACGGATCGCTGCTCGGGGTGTATCGGAAGATGCACATTCCGGACGATCCGCTCTTCAACGAGAAATACTACTTCGTCCCGGGAGACGCCGCCCACGACGACCGCATCGACGCCATCGGTGAGATCGCCAAGCAGGCCAGCGGCTTCCGCGTCTGGAACACGCGCTTCGCAAAGATCGGTGTGCTGATCTGCTGGGATCAGTGGTACCCGGAGGCGGCGCGCATCACGAGCCTTCTCGGGGCCGACATTCTCTTCTATCCCACGGCCATCGGCTGGCATCCCGCGGAAAAGGACGAATTCGGCGCCGCGCAGGTGGATGCGTGGCGCACGATTCAGCGTTCGCACGCCATCGCGAACGGTGTGTTCGTCGCGTCGCCTAATCGCGTTGGTCATGAAGACGACGAGCCGGGCACGCGCGGCATCGAGTTCTTTGGCAACTCATTCATCGCGGATCCCTTCGGGCGCGTTCTGGCCACCGCGGGCACGGAGGAGGCGATTCTCATTGCGGATTGCGATCCGCGCTTGATCGACGAGACGCGCCGTAACTGGCCCTTCCTGCGCGATCGCCGCATCGACGCCTATGCGCCGATTCTCTCGCGCTACCTCGGCGCCTGAGCAGCTCGTCGGGACGAGCCCAAGCATGACCACATATTCGTTCCCCGCCGAGTGGGCGCCACATGCCGCCACGTGGATCGCGTGGCCGCATCACGAGCCGGACTGGCCCGGAAAGCTGGCCGCCATCTCGTGGGTGTACGCCGAGATCGCGCGGGTGCTCGCGCTGCACGAGCGCGTCGAGATTCTGTGTCACGACGAGTCGGTCAAGGCCGCGGCGCGGGAACACCTCGCTGCACACGGTGTCGTCGAGAATGCTCGATTGCACGTCGTCCCGACCGACCGCGTGTGGCTGCGTGACTCCGCGCCCACGTTCGTGCGTGACGAGCATGGCTCCGTCGTGCTGATGAACTGGATGTTCAACGCGTGGGCGAAATATCCGAACTTCGCGCTCGACGCCGAGGTCGGTCGCGCGATCGAGCACATCACCGGACTCGGGCGCGTGGAGCCCTTGCGTCCGTATGGCGGCGGACGGCTCGTGCTCGAGGGAGGCGGCATCGAGACCGACGGGGAAGGAACTCTTCTCGTGACGGAAGAGTGGCTTCTCTCTCACGAGCAGGTGCGCAACCCCGGGCTCGATCGCGAGGCGTACGAGCGTGCGTTCCGCGAGTGGCTGGGCATTCGCCACACCATCTGGCTGGGTGAGGGCTGCGTCGGCGACGACACGCATGGCCATGTGGACGACGTCGCCCGTTTCGCCGGACCCGGTCGCGTTCTACTCGCCTACGAAGAAGATCCCGCCGACGACGAAAATCATCGCCGCAGCGAGGACAACCTGCGCCGGCTCGAGCTCGCGGGCGCTGACGCCGGCGCCCTGGAAGTCGTGAAGCTTCCGTATCCGCGCCCCGTGATGATGAACGGCGAGCGATTGCCCGCGAGCTACGCCAACTTCTACATCGCGAACGGAGCCGTGCTCGTCCCCACCTTCAACGACCCGAACGATCGTGTCGCGCTCAACACCATTGCGTCGGTGTTCCCGGGGCGCAGCGTGACCGGCATCCACGCCGTGGATCTCGTCTGGGGTTACGGAACACTGCACTGCCTCGCACAGCAGCAGCCGTCGTGACGACGCAGGCCTCCGGACACGCATACACTGTCGTGTACGATGGTGAGTGTCGCGTCTGTCGGCGCACCGCCGACGTTTTGCGCAGATGGAGCCGTGACGGCAACATTGAAATAGTGCCGTGGCAGGCGCCCGGTGTAACGGCGCGCTTTTCGTGGATTCCAGCCCAGGCGTTCAGCGAAGCGATGCAATTGATCGCCGCGGATGGAACCACATGGCAGGGCGCCGCGGCAATCGAACAGCTACTCGAAGCTCTGCCGCGCGGACGATTGATCTCCTGGCTGTTCCACGTTCCCTTCGCCCGCACGCTGGCCGATCGCTTCTACCGATGGTTCGCCCGGAATCGCTACCGCCTGGGATGCGGCGAACATTGCTCCGTAGCGTCGCCGCATCGACACTGAGTCCGGCGCGCCGCTTCGACTACTGGCGGCAGCTCGCCAGCGGATCCGGACGCGGCTTGTCCACCACGGGACGATGGTCGAGCGCGGCAACCCGCCCCGCGAGCGCGAACGCGAGCTGTCCGATGCGCGCCATCTTCGGGTAGTCGATGTACTGCGGTTCGTCCGTCACCTGGTGATAGTCACCGTGCAGACCCGTCGTCAGAAACACGATGGGAATGCCGAATCGCGCGTAGTTGTAGTGATCGCTGCGGCAGTAGATGTTTTCGGGGTGCCCGTTTGCATCGTACGCGTAGTCCAGCGTAAACGGCTGCGGGCTCGAACGGTTCACTGTTTCCGCGAGATCACCCAACTCTGTGGATAGGCGCCGCGAGCCGACGACCATGAGATAGCGCTCGCTTCCCGCAGGCAGATCCGGCGCGGCGCCGCGGCCGACCATGTCGAGATTGATCTGCGCTACGATGGAATCCAATGGGACGGTCGGGTGATCGCTGTACCACCGGGAACCGAGCAGTCCCTTCTCCTCGGCGGTGTGCCACACGAAGAGCAGTGAGCGCCGCGGTTTGGCTTTCGCCTTGGCGAATGCTTCCGCCACTTCCAGCAACGTCACGGTGCCCGAGCCGTCGTCGTCCGCGCCGTTGAAGATCGAGTCGCGCCGCGCTGGCCGACGACGGTGCAAGGCGTTCACGTCCACGCGGATTGCCGCGATTCGTGCATCACGTTCGGCACGCGCCTCCGGCGTGAGCGGCGCGCCAGAAGGATTGTCCATGATCCGATAGCGCTGCGCATTGAATGCGTGCAGCGAGTCGTGATCGAGCGGCCCGGCAATGCGATAACCCAAGTGATCGCTGTGCGCGCCGAGTGCGACGTATTCATTCGCGAGCAGCGAATCGCTGCCGCGGATGATGCCGATGACGTTCCGCGTCGGCGCGGGCTTCTCGTCGTACTCGAGCTCGCCGGTGATGGTCGTGCCAATGGTCGCAACGGTCAGACTCTCCAGCGGCGCGCCGAGCAGGCGTTGCGCCATGAGGGGTGTGACAACGAGGATGACCGGCGTCGTTGGCGCGTTGGGGGGAGCGGGCAGCGCGTATGACGGCGTACGTCCCTGCACCATCTGCGCCGCGGTCATCATGTCGCCTCCCACCACGGCAACGGCGGCCGCGCCGCTCAACGCACTATTGGGCGGAATGCGCGTCAGCCCGTCAGGCGCCTGGAGCACGACGAACCGGCCCTGCGCCTGCGACGCGCTGATCTGTCTTGTCGAATCGCCCCACACGCCGCCGTAGACGGTCTGTGTGTTCTCGATCTTGCGCGGTGCCGCGCCGCGAAATGGTAGCGCCACGAAATCGGCGAACGCGTTGTACATGCCGGAGCCGATGGTGATCGTCGACGACTTCTTGAACGTGCGCGAGATCAGCGGAATGGACTGGAAGTAGGTTCCGCTGTCCCCCGCCGGCTCGACGTGCAGTCGCTCGAGCTGCGCCGCGATGTATGTCGTCGCCTTCGCGTGTCCCTCGCTGCCGGCTTCGCGCCCCTGCATCGAGTCATCGGCGAAGACATACAGACGCGACATGAGGTCCGTCGCCGTGATGGCCGCCATCGTCCGCGTCGCCCTGCGTTTGAGCGGCAATCGCTTGGCGGGTGCACGTTGCGCGAAGGCCGCCTCACCGGCGACCAGTGCGATGGCGAGCGCTGCGAGAATCGAGACGGAGCGAAGACGATGCACGGTGTTGCTCGATGCGTGTGGTGGCGTTGGAAATGAAGGTGGCCGAAAGATAGAGGGGGCGCGGCATGTCGCATCAAGACACGCCCCGATATCTTGCGGCGTCGCCGGCGCCCGGCGGCCTTTTCGCACCACGCATGCGCATCGAAACGCTCGCCGTTCACGCCGGTCACGCCGCCGATCCTTCCACCGGCGCCGTAACGCCTCCCATTCACCTATCCACGACGTTCGAGCGCGACCTGGATGGTGGATTCCGCGCGGGACACGTCTATGCGCGGACGTCGAATCCCAATCGCGATGCGCTCGAAGAGGCGATGGCCGCGCTCGAGGGCGGTGCCACGGCCATCGCCTACGGGTCTGGTTCCGCGGCCACCATGTCAGTGTTTCAGGCGCTTTCACCCGGCGACCACGTGATCGCGCCACACGATGCGTACTACGGCACCCTCCGCCAACTGCGCGAGATTTTCGCGCGCTGGGGCCTGGAGCACGACGCGGTGGACATGACCGACGTGGACGCGGTCGCGCGCGTGGTGCGCCCCGAAACGCGCGTCGTGTGGGTGGAGACGCCGTCCAACCCGCTCGTCCGCGTCGTGGACATCGCGCGCCTCGCCGACCTGGCACATACTGTTGGCGCGCGCTGCGTGGTAGACAACACGTGGGCGACACCGGTGCTTCAGCGTCCGCTCGGGCTCGGCGCCGACCTGGTGATGCACTCCACCACCAAGTACCTCGGCGGGCACAGCGATCTGCTCGGCGGCGCCATCGTCGCGAAGAGCGACGGCGATTTCGTCGAGCGGATGCGGCTCACACAGCGTGTGGGCGGTGCCATTCCTTCGCCATTCGATTGCTGGCTGCTGCTGCGGGGCATCCGCACTTTGCCGTGGCGAATTGCTGCGCATTGCTCGAACGCGATGACCGTCGCGCGTTACCTCGAGTCGAACCGCGCGGTCGAGGCCGTGCACTATCCGGGACTCGAGTCGCATTCAGGACACGAAATCGCAATGCGACAGATGAGCGACTTCGGCGGAATGATGAGCATTCAGCTCCACGGTGGCGAAGCGGCGGCCATGGCCCTGACGCACCGGGTCAAGCTGTTCACGCGCGCAACGAGCCTCGGCGGAACGGAATCGCTGATCGAGCACCGGCGGTCTGTCGAAGGACCGACGAGCATCTCGCCGGAGAATCTGCTGCGCCTATCGATCGGTCTGGAGCATCCGGACGACCTGATCGAGGATCTCGATGAGGCACTGCGAGCACACTAGCGGCGCGCGGTATCTGCAAGTTTTTCGGCTTGGAAGAACAGGAACTGCTTGAATTGACCAGAGAGAGCACAGAGGTCACTGCGAGCACACTAGCGGCGCGCCGTATCCGCAAGTTCTTCAGCTTGGAAGAACAGGAACTGCTTGAATTGACCACAGAGAGCACAGAGGTCACAGACGCTTTCTAGGGAATGCCAAGCCTCTGTGTCCTCTGTGGTTCATATGCGGTGTTCTTCTTTAGTTTGTGGTCTCTGCAGTTTGTGGTCTCTGTGGTTTGTTGGCGCCGAGCTAACTTTCAAGGATGCCGACGGCAGTCCTCCTGCTCTCCGGTGGTCTCGACTCCACCACCATGCTCGCCCTCGCAACGAAAGAGGGCTACGACGTGTACGCGATGACCTTTCGCTACGGTCAGCGTCACTCGGCCGAGATCGAAGCGGCGCGCCGTGTGGCGAAGCATTTCGGTGTTCACGATCACGTGATCGTCGACATCGACCTGCGCACCTTCGGCGGCTCGGCACTCACGGCCGACATCGACGTCCCCAAGGACCGCAGCGACGACGCCATCGCGAAAGGCATTCCCATCACCTACGTCCCCGCACGCAACACGATCTTTCTGTCGTTCTGCCTCGCGTGGGCCGAAGTGCTCGGCGCATCGGACATCTTCATCGGCGTGAACGCGCTCGACTACTCGGGCTATCCCGACTGCCGGCCGGAATACGTCGCCGCCTTCGAGCGCATGGCGAACCTCGGCACGCGCGGTGGCGTGGAAGGCACGACGCCCGTCCGCATTCGGACGCCGTTGATGGATCTCACCAAGCGCGAGATCGTGCAGCTCGGACTGTCGCTCGGCGTCGACTACGCCATCACGCTCAGCTGTTACGATCCGTCGCCCGATGGAGTGGCCTGCGGGCATTGCGACGCATGCCGCCTTCGCCTCAGAGGGTTCAGCGAGGCGGGCGCAGACGATCCGGCGCGATACGTGGGCGCGTGAACGACGCATGAGTTACGTCGTCCGCGAGATCTTCTACACGCTCCAGGGTGAAGGGCTGAACGCGGGCCGTCCCGCTGTGTTCTGCCGCTTCAGCGGGTGCAATCTCTGGACGGGGCGCGAAGAGGACCGGCACAAGGCGGTCTGCCAGTTCTGCGACACCGAGTTCGTCGGCGTCGGTCCCGATGGCGGCAAGTTTTCCGATGCGGAGGCGCTGGCGGATGCGGTGCTCGCGCGTTGGCCGAGCGTCGCCGACCGGCGCGCCGTGGGCGGTTGCCCACTGGTGGTGTGCACCGGGGGTGAGCCTTTGCTCCAGCTCGATGAACCGGCCATCGATGCGTTGCATACACGCGGATTCAAGGTGGCCGTGGAGACGAATGGCACCCAGCGCGTGCCACGGGGGATCGATCATCTGTGCGTCAGCCCGAAGGCGGATGCCCCTCTCCTCGTAAGCAGCGGCGATGAGCTTAAACTGGTGTTTCCACAGACTCAGGCCGCCGCACAGCCCGAGCGGTTTGCGTCCCTGAATTTCCGGGCGTTTCTCCTTCAGCCAATGGATGGCCCCACGCCGGAGGAGACCCTCGCGCACACGCGGGCGGCACTGGCCTACTGCCTGGCGCATCCGCAGTGGAGGCTGAGCTTGCAGACGCACAAGATGCTTGGAATACGCTAGACACCGTTAACGGTGAATGGTAAGGGACGGATCGCGGCAGTAACTTGTATAATTAGCTTTGACGGTTATCTCATGAGGCGGTTCACGTGAGGTAACTGTTGCCTCCGCCTGCATCAGGGAATACCATGCGCGAAGGCCGGTCACCCGGCCGGAGCTGGGCTCGGTGGCACGATCCCTTCCCATGCCGGCCCCTGCACTTCGTACCTCCAGTCCGATTCGATGAGCTTCTCGCCTGCGCCCGCATCTCGCAGTCGCTCAGGGCACGCCCTTCTGGGATGTGCTCTCGTGGTGGCCTGTTCGGTGTCGGCAGGTGCGCAGGGTCCCGCAGAGTCGCTCGATGCCCCGAAGCCATTCTCCGCCTTCAGTGCGTCCGCGCATGCGCTCAGGGACTCGGTGGTCCTTCGCGCCCGGGCTCAGATCGGCCGGCGGTACGTTCGCGGCGGGCAGTCGCCCGATCGGGGATTCGACTGCAGCGGTCTCGTGCGATACGTCATGTCCGGCCTGAAGTTTTCCATGCCGCGGACGGCGAGCCAGCAGGCGTCACTCGGTGAGTCCATCGAGCGGGACACCATGCATCTCCGCCCCGGGGATTTGCTGACCTTCGGCAAGTCGCGCCGCGGGATCAGCCACATCGGCATCTACGTGGGGAACGGACGCTATGTGCACGCGAGCAGCGGCGCGGGGCGCGTCATCGAGAGCGATCTCGCCCGCACCAGTTCCTCGCTCGTGCGCGCGTGGCGCGGTGTGCGTCGCATCGTGCTCGGCGGAGCTGCCGACTCAACCCGCAACGGCGATAGCTGAGCGTCGCAGCCGGTCAACCGTCTGCGCTTTGACCGTCGCCGTTAGCGGCTGACCGACTGGGTAACGACCAACGCCTGCCCCTGGGCGTCGAGCGTGTAGCACGCTCCGACATTCCTGTGCGGAACCGCGCCCATCATCTGGCCTCGCGTCCCTTCCTGAAGTGCCGCGATGCCTGGCGGTGGCTGAATACGGCCCAGGACGTCGAGTCCATTTGGATTCACGTTCGCTTGCTGCCCCGGCACGGCGCACTGACGCAACACGCGCTCGTACCCGTTGCCGAAATTGACGAGCACGGAGCCGTCACCGAGCACGAGGAACGGAGCCCCTCTGAGAAAGTTGCCGCCGCCGTCCTGAAAGAAGATGGGTGGCGCAAAGAGGGGCTGGACGCGCTGCTGTGACGGATCGGGTGCGGGAGACGCAGCCGTCCCAACGCGGGGATGCGGTGTCTGTGCCGGCACCACCGCCGACTTTCTCGCCTCATTGGTCGACTGACCGTGCGCGACCGCGGCGATCGCCATCATGAGCAGGGACGTGCCGATGATCCGCTTCATATGCCGCACTCCGCTGTGTGCCGACGAGTCGCGGAGGAGTCCGCCACCCCTAACCCGGGGATACCTCCTCGACCCGCCAGAGTTCCCTCTATTGCCTGACGATCTGCCCGCGAATCTCGCCACCCGGGTACGCGGCGGTATGGAGATTCACGTAGGTCTGCCCGGCATCCATGAGTATACGTAGTGAATCGCCGGAGATGCTGAGTGTGTTGTAGGACACAGACCTCGAAAGGTCCACAGTTCCCTGCGTGACCGTTCCCGACGCCGCGAGAAGCGTGAACGGCACGATCACGGGACCTGCGACGCCCGCGCCTCCGATGTGTATGTGCCCGACGACGAGCGGCGTCGCAAAACCTGATGCAAACACCGTGTAGCTGAGTGTGGACCCGTCGACGTTCAGCGTGGCCGTACCGGTCGCTGAGCTGGTGTTCGAGGGCGTCTCGCGCGCGCCCGTAAGCGCGGCCGTGTACGACACTCGCGCCGGTGCGGTCGAACTGCATGCGATGCCTACCAATGCCAGCGCAAGCACCAGCCGCGGCGCGACCGCCGTGGAGGAGAGGCTCATCGGTTCATGCTCGCCAATCCGGCGCGCTCGTGCAATGCCGCGCGCCGGTTGCGATCGGCACCCTACTGCTTCAGGATCTGCCCTCGGATCTCGCCGGCTCCGAACGCGGCCGTGTGCACGTTGGTGTACGCGAGGCCAGCATTCAACAGTACGATGAGTGAATCGCCAGTGACCGTGGAGGAGCCGACAGTAATTGGAACGTTGAGGTCTATCGTGCCTTGCGCGAGTGCTCCGATCGCGACGTTGTTGATCGTGAAAGGAACGATCACGCCCGCGGAAGCACTAGCCGCTGCTGGCCCGTGAATGTGCGAGAACGTCGCGGGTCCCGTCAGCGCCGAGGTGAGCGTGATCACATAGGAGAGCGATTTGCCGGTGAGCGTGTACGTCGCCGTGCCCATTCCGGTGCTCGTCGTCGGATTGGGGCGCTCGTTGGCACCGCTCAGAGCGGCAACGTAGGTCGTGCTCTGCACCGTGGCACTCGAGTAGCTGCTGCCGCATGCCGAGGCTGCCAGCACCGCGGCAACGAATGCCGGGAAGTTGCGAGCGTTCATGGTCGTTTCAGAGTTGGATGGTGGGTACACCGACCGCACGGAACGATCAGGGCGACCCACTCGCCGCCGTGCTTCGTCACGGCGCTGTGACGAGCTGGCACATCGCTGTGACGAACTGGCACCAGCAAAAAAGAACCGGCGCGCGGAAGCAAGCTCCGCGCGCCGGCCCTGGTGACGAGCTCGTTACTTACCGCGGCACCGAGATCGCATCACCGCCAACCGTGATGACGAAATCATCGCGGCGGTTCCTCGAATACGCCTCGTCCGTCGTGCCCTGATCCACCGGGCGTTCCTCACCATAGCTCACCACCTCGATGCGCGACGCCTCGATGCCCTGCGACTCGAGGTAGCGGCGCGCCGCGTTCGCGCGGCGGAGGCCAAGTGCCATGTTGTATTCGTTCGAGCCGCGCGAGTCCGTGTTGCCCTCGATGCGGATCTTCAGCGACGGATTGGCTCTCAGCAGTGGCAGCTTGCCGTCGAGAATCGCCTTGGCGTCGGCCCGGATCTCCGACTTGTCGTAGTCGAAGTAGATCGGCGCGGCGACCAGCGCACGTGCCTCCGCGAGCGCCTTCGCGGCCGCATCACGCTCCGCCTGGGCACGACGGTTCGCGGCGTCGATGGAATCCTGACGCAACCGGTTGGCGCGATCGATGGAATCCTGACGTGCGCGCGCACGCGCGGCCTCACGCGCGGCGATCACTGCCGACGAATCGATCGTGGGCGGCGGCGCTACCACGGGCGCGTGTCCCTCGTTGCCAAGCAACCAGCTCAGGCCAACGCGCGCCTGATAGTTGGTCAACTGCGCGGCGCCGGAATTCGTGCCGGGAGTCGTTGGCGGAAACTTGAACGTCGCGCTGTTCGGATTCGGCGCAACCATGGCGGAGAGGTCGAACCGCAGTCCGAGCGAGTGGTTGAACTGCGTTCGCAATCCGATCGCCGGCGAGACGATCAGATCCGTATGCGCGTCGACACGATCGGCGCCCGCACCAAGACTCAAGATGACGGCGTTGCCCGGCAGGCTGCCGAACGGCGCGTTGTAGTTGAGCCGCCCGACGTAATAGTTGATCTGCGCTTTCGAGAGACGCGGGCCGTCCGGATCGGCCTGTGAGTAGGACGCCTCGCCCTCGAGCTCCCAGCGCGGCGTCGCGAAGACGCCGATGCGGCCGCCTGCGCCGATGCCGAGACGCTTCGTGCGCATTGCCTCGTCCATGCGGTCGAGCTGAAGAAACCCGCCAAGCTCCCAGACGCCCGCATGCTGCGCCCGTGCGACGGTCGGCGCATGCACGAACAGCAGCCCGGCAAGCGCGGCGGGAATGACACGACGATAGTTCGCGTTCACTTTCACGTTCTCCACTTGCAAGTTCGGTTTGCGCTGCGGGGACGCATCGTCACGTCGCGCGGGCGCCCGCGGTCGTCTTCACACCCGGCGTCGGCAGCGTACTCATGAGGCAATACAGCGACTCGGTGCGCCTCAGTCAAGGCGGACGCGCGCTCCCGCCATCCACGACGTACCGCCAGCTTCCATCCTTCTGTTTCTTCCACACGGTGAAATACTTGGAGTAGCGCGCGGCCGCGGTGCCGTCGTCGCGAAGGTCGCTGAACACCGCGTTGCCGACGGTGAAACCGAGATCCCCGCTGCTCGCCATCTCGCCTTCCACTGGATGCCACACGAGCGAGCTTCTGCCGGTGGCCGGACCGAAGGAACCGCTGATGGCGCGCGGTCCCGTGATGAACTCGCCTGCCGAAGAAAATATCTGCGCATCGGACGCGGCGAACCGGCCGAACGCGTCGCCGGTGCCGACCCGCGACGCCTCGCGGGAGAACTCGGCGTCGGCGATTCGGATGGCGTCGAGCGCACCCCGCCGGGGAGACATGGGAACGTCGGCCAACACGCCATCGCCGGCGCCCGCAGGCAACGTCAACGTGGACGGCGGACTCGCGTAGGTCTCCGCGTAGCCGCTGATGCGCCAACCGGCTGGCTCCCGCCGCCAGAACGCGATATACCGATCCACGTGCACGGACGGCGCTCCGTCCTGCGCGACGGCGAAAATGGCGTACCCATAACTGTACCCGCTCTTTCGATCGAGGCTGACGTCCGCCCGCACGGGTTGCCAACGAACACCCACGCCAGGACCGACCGGCTCGGCGGATGCCACGGCGCGTGCCGCGGCGCTCCCGCGAAGAATCGGCAGGCCGCCGCGCAGGTAGATGACGTCCTCGGTGAACGTGCTCGCCAGCCCCGCACCGAATCCGCGAAGCGCCACGGAGTCCGCTCGCGCAAGGTCCGCGTGCAGCAGTTCGTCGTGTGCAACTTCCGCCTCGGACGCCGGCGCGAGCACCGGCGCTCCGACAAAGGAGTTGCTGGGCGCGCCATGACACGCGGCCACCAATCCCGCCAGCGTCAGGAGCGGTTGCGCTCGCAGTCCCATTTCGGAGTTCCGCCGTTGGATATCCTCATGCCGTCCTTCATCGTAACCCCCGCCGTCCGGGTAGCGCCACACCTGTCCCAGGCAGCCTCAGGAACGTGCGACGCCACCAGGGTATATTATGTGTGAGGGTCCGCCACCCCCGCGTGGCGGTCCAGCGAGCTCGGTCGTCCTTCGAGCGACGCTCCCCTCAGGAATCGGCCATTGAGGCCGATACGTTCCCCCATTTGTGACGACACCACGAAAACGATCCACGCGCCGGCGAGGCCGCGGAACGGCAGCACCACAACTGACGTCGAGCTCGACGAGCCGCACCGCGTATGCCGAAACGCGACGCTGGCTGATCCAACAGCACGGCTCTGTCTGCGCCTACTGCGGCAGGCGCGTTCCGGCCACCTCGATCACGCTCGACCACGTCGCGCCCCGGCGCGGGCAAAGCGCCTTCGACAGGCGCGACAACCTGGTCCTGGCGTGCACCGAGTGCAACGGCCTGAAAGCCGACATGCCGATTCTGGCGTTCCTGCTTCGCAACAGGACGAGAGCACTGATGCTGCGGCGCTATGGCGCGCACCTCAGCCCGATGCTCGTCGACCTCGTGCGCGCGCTCGCGCCCGACGACGACTCGCCACTGCCACGCATCAAGGAATCGTTCGACGATCTCCTGGGTGACGGCGAGTCCCCGTATCACGACTCCCCGTATCGGGACTGAGCCGGCATCATCCGCGCGACGGCATCATGGAGCGTCCGTGCCTGGCGTGAGAGCCGCTCGAGACGCGCATTGATCACGGGCGACAGCGAGTCGTCCGAGACGCCGTGCCGGAGTTGGGGCAAGGGTATCGGCGGCCGGCCACGCTCGAGCGCATCGGCGAGATCGAGAAGCACGCCATCCACCAGCCGGCGAAAATTCTCGAGCGTGCCGGTTTCTCCGGCGTCCGACGCGTGCCGCGCGACAGCCAACGCCGCGACCGTGGCCGTGAATCGCCTGACATAGGCCAACACCGTGAGCGCCGGTGCGACGCGGGTTTCGTCCCCGTGCGCCTCTCCGAGCGCCCGCTGAAGCGACTCCTCCGCATTGACGTTGGCGAGGCCGGCCTTGCGGCGCGCGGCACGCATCATCTCACTCGCAGTCGCTCCTCGATCGCCGAAGCGCTCGACCACCGAGCTCAGATACGCCGCGTTTGCCCGCAGCGCACGAGCCGCAAACAAGGGAAAGCGCGATGACTCGGGGCTCGGCCACAGGAGTCTCGCCCCCAGAAGGGCGAGCGCGCCACCGAGTAGCGTATTCGCCACGCGCGTTCCTGCAAGGTGCCATTCCCCTGCGCTCGCCTCCGCGAGCAGCACGAACGTCGGCGTGAGAAACACGGAGAAGGCCGCATAATTCAGCGGGAGCAATGCGACGCAGCAGGCCACGAAGATGGCGGCGATGACGAGCACCGCACGCGCGTCGTGGAAGTACGCGCCAAGTCCCGCCGCCACCAATGCGCCGAGCACGGTGCCGATCACGCGCTGGACGGCGCGCGTGAGCGTGACGCCGGAATACGGTTGAAGGATGACGACGACGGTGATCGTCACCCAGTAGCCACGCTTCAGCTCGAGCAGCTCGGTGAGCGCAACGGCCAGTGTGGTCACCACGGCGACGCGCAGCGCGAACCGCAGGAGCAGCGATCCGGGCGACAGCATCGCGACCACGAGATCGCGGAACGACTGTTCCTCCTCGACGTCCTCGCCCACAGGCGACCGCACGGGCAGCTTCTCGGCGTCGTGCTCGACATGGCCGGTGTTGAGTGCCTGCACGGATACCGAGGCGGAGCTCGCGAATTGTGCCGCGCGGTCGAGCACGACCGCAGCATACTCGTATGGTTCCAGCGCCGATTCGTCCGCCTGCGCGCGCAGGGCAGCGCGCAACCGATCACCGCTCCAGGGTACCGCCACGGGCGTTGCGTCGCTCTCCGCCTCGACCGCTGTGGCAATCTCGCGCGCCGTGATCGCGGCGGCGTGCAGAATGTCAACGCACGTTTGGTGGAGCGCGGGACGCACCGTGTCGTCCGGCATGCCGCTCAGAATCTCGCCGAGCGCAACGATGTGCCCGAACAGTTGATCGGCCGATTCGCCGAGCACGAGCAGCCGCTCGCCGCGGTCCATCGAGCCCGGCCGTCCCCGGCGAAGCTGCACGAGCACCGCGCGCGCATTCTCCAACGCGGTCCGCATGCTCGAGATGGTTGTCGGCGCGTGTTGCACCGGCCATTCCGCGGTGTGCCTGGCGCGGATCGATGCCGCCACCTCGTCGATGTAGCTCGCGAGCGTGCGATAGCACACGGCTACGGCCACGCGCGCCGGCCGAAATGGACGTAGCGGCCACAACACGAGTGCCACGACCATGCTCCACAGCGCGCCCACCACGACAAAGCCCGCGCGGGTAAGGAATTCCTCCGGCTGTTGCGAGGGAATCGCAAGCGCCACGACATAAACAGTGAGCGTGGCGGTGCCGATGCTGACGCCGGCATTTCCCCACACACGAAACACGCTCGAGATGAAGGCGATCGCGAACGTCGCGAGGAGCGCTGCTGCAAGATGGCCGGCGACGAGCGTTCCCAGCGCCACGGCGACGGCGCCCGTCGCCATCAGGATTGCCATGGTGCGCGCGCGTGACGCGTAGCTGCCGCCGCGATCCGACAGCGCGCCGTTGAAGCCGCCGAGGCTCATCCACGTACCCGCGGCCGGATCACCCAACAGGTGTCCGGCCGCAAGCGGAATGACGGTAGCGACGGAAGCCCGAATGCCCGCCGCGTACGCCGGCCGCGCACCGGTCACCGCGGTTGCCGAGCGTATCGCGTGGGTAGCGCGACGGAAGACGGCCATGAGAGCAGTTTACGTCGCGATACCCCTCCGGCGGAAATGCCGGGTCAGTCGATCGGTTTCAATCGGCTGACAATCTCCTGCCGGTGCGGCTCGAGAAACGGTGGAAGCACCACCTTCTGACCGAGTGTCGCTTCGTCTTCGTCCACCGAGAAACCGGGGCCCTCCGAGGCGATCTCGAACAGAATGCCGTTGGGCTCGTGAAAGTAGAGGCTGCGGAACCAGAAACGGTCCACCTTGCCGCTGTTGTGAATGCCCAGCGTGTTGAGACGATCCGCCCACGCGTCGTAGTCGGCGTCGGGCGTGCGGAACGCCACGTGGTGCACACCGCCCGCACCCTGTCGCGCCACCGCGAGGTCGGGCTGCTCCGCGACGTGAAGCTCCGCCCCTGCACCGCCCGCGCCCATCTCGTACACCTGTACCCTGTGCGCGGAATTGCCAAACGCATATTCGCGCACCGGCCGCATGCCGAGCGCGCGTTCCAGCAGCGTGCCGACGACTTGTGCGTTCGACACGCTCAGCGTGATGGGCCCGAGTCCGCGCACCTGCTCTGATGCCGGCACGGGGCTCTCCGTCCACGGATGCGCATCGCCGACGCCTCCGTCATCTACGAGCGAAAGACGCTGTCCCTCCTGATCCTCGAAGTCGAGCGTCAGCCGGCCGTCCCGCTCGACGATTTCACCGGCGGTGATGCCGTGCTCTGGAAGACGCGCGCGCCAGAACTCGAGCGCGGACACACCCTGCACGCGCAACGCCGTCCGCGCGATCGAATTTCGCCCCCGCTGCTCGGCCGGTGCGGGCCAGTCAAAAAAGGTGAGATCCGTGCCCGGCGATCCTTTCGCGTCGGCGTAGAAGAGATGGTACGCGCTGACGTCGTCCTGATTGACGCTGCGCTTCACCAGGCGCATCCCGAGCGCGCGCGTGTAGAAGTGGTGATTGTCCCGTATGCGCGCCGAGATGGCCGTGAGGTGATGAATGCCGGACAGTTGCATGGTCGTTACGCTGCCTGCGTGGTCTCCTTCTGGGCGCGCGCGAGCTGCGCGTCGATGTGAATCTTGATCTCGTTGCTCACGAGGACGCCGCCCGCTTCGAGCGCCTGGTTCCAGGTGAGACCGAACTCGCGTCGGTCGAGCTTGCCGATGGCACTGAAGCCCATCTTGTCGTTGCCCCACGGATCCTTCCCAGCTCCCTCGAACGTAACGGCGAGCGTGATGGGCCGTGTGACGCCCCGGATGGTCAGGTCGCCGATGAGCGAAAAGTTGTCCTTCACGCCATCGACCTTGGTGCTCTTGAACGTGACCGTCGGATAGGTCCCCGCATCGAGAAAATCCGCGGAGCGAAGATGCTGATCGCGCTGCTCCGTGCGTGTGTCGATGCTCTCGGCCTTCATCGTGACGTCCACGGTGGCCGTGCGCGGGTCGTTCTCGTCGGTGGCGATGACCGTGCCCTGCACGTCCGCGAACCGGCCTTTGACGGTCGTGAACATCATGTGCTTGGCTGAGAATTCGACTGTGCTGTGGCTGGGGTCGAGCGTCCAGGTGGTCATGGGAGTCTCCAGATTAGTTAAGTATTGAGTTGCTCAGTACTAAGATATATGGCCAGGCGCCGAGGTCAAGGCCATGCGATTGGGGATCAGTCCGTTCGGGCCTGCGCCGCGGCGAGCCCGAGCTTACGCAGCAGGCGCGTCGCCTCGGCGCGATCCTTTGTGTTGAGCCCGGCGACGGCGTTCACGATCCGCTTTGCGTGCGCGGGGAAGATCTTCTTGATGAGCGCGAGGCCCGCCGGCGTGAGATTCGCGTAGCGCGCTCGGCGGTCACTCGGGCACTCCTCACGCTTCACCAGCCCCTTTGCCTCGAGGCGATCCACCAGATACGTCGTCCCGCCGCTCGTCACCAGCACTTTGCGCTGGAGATCTCCGAGCAGCAGACGTCCCTTGTGGTACAACGCCTCCAGGATGCCGAACTCCGCCGGTGTGAGGTCATGTTCCGCAAGTCCGCCGTCCACCGCACGTATGGTGGCGGTGGACGCACGGACCAGGACCACGAAAAGCTTGAGTGCCGTCTCGGTCTCGGAGTCGAGCCGTGGGCGCGTGTGGGTCGCTTCGCCGGGAGGGGTGGCTGTTTTCATCTTAGTACTAAGATAATTGATTCCAGTAACGGTGCAAGCCCCCTCACGGGCGGCGAGCCGTCAGATCCACGGGTTGCCAGAAGGCCCACCACCGGTGCGCCAGCGGGTTGTTGTCGTCGCAGGGGGCGAAGGGGTAGATCCAGCAGCGCTTCGCGTACGGGCGGTCATAGACCGCCGCCACCATCACGCCCAGCTCGAGCGCCAGCAGCAGCACCGGCACTCGCCACAGGCGCCAGGGGCGCCCCACGCCCCCGCCCCGCATCAACCACCATCCCGCGAACAGGACGACCGCCTCGAGCGCGAACTCGTACTGCCAGTACGATGCGTCGAGGTCGAGGCCACGCGGCCCTCCGCGCCAGAGCTCTTTCGTCCCCGACGACATGTCCAGGACGACGTGCGAGAGCACCAGGACCGCGACCGCCACGCCTGCGGACGTGCTGCGCAGCGCGCGCCATGCAATCAGGCCGCTGGCGGCGGCGATGAGCACGATCCACGGCACGCCGTGCGTGTAGACGTTGCTCTGTTGGCTGAAGAGTCCGAAGGGCAGAAACAGGACGCGCAACAGGTCGGGCAGGAGCGACGCGACGATCAGGATGGCGAGCGACACGTGCGGCCAGCGTCGCCGTGCGGCGAACGCGGCTCCTATGTGTCCAACGATCATTGCAGCGTGGAATGGGTGAGCCGCGAGGCGGGACTCTCGGAGGAAAGATAAGCGTGGACGGGCCTCGACACTCGCGTAGCTTTCTCGACATCACTTCGCGCCGAGTATCCCGCATGTCGCCACAGTCCACGCACGGCAAGATCTGTTATCTCGAGATTCCGGCCGTCGACGTCGATCGCTCCGCCGCGTTCTACACGCGCATCTTCGGCTGGCAGACGCGCCGGCGAGGTGACGGCGCGCTCGCGTTCGACGACGCGGTGGGCGGAGTCAGTGGATCGTGGGTGACGGGGCGTTCGTCCTCCACCGCGGCTGGACTTCTGGTTTATGTCATGGTCGACAGCGTGCAGTCGACCGTGGACGCGGTCATCGCGGAGGGAGGCGAGATTGTCCAGGCGATTGGTGTCGATGCACCGGAGATCACGGCGCGCTTCAGAGATCCGGCAGGGAACGTGATTGGACTGTATCAGGAGCCGAGCGCCTGACCGCTCACCGGCGAACCCGCGTAACACGGAGGTCCAGGCAATCGGACCGGTGATAGTGCCCCGCGACATCGAGCGACATGGACTCTTCTCGTATGCGCCCGAGGTCGAGGTCCGCGATCAGAGTGGTTGGCTCGTCGTAGACCGGCCCGGCGGCGTACGAACCATCGGGAGCAAAGATCGCGCTGCCGCCACGGAGGACCCACTGCTCCGCTGACGTCACGCGCCCTGTGTGCGTCTCCAACTCGGTCGGCAATGCGCCCGCGCGCATGAGCGAGCCGGCGGCCAGAACGAAGCATCGACCCTCGAACGCGTAGTGCCGGCTGGCGACTTGATGCATCTCGTGCACGGTCGGCCACACGGCGACGTGGATGTCTTCACCCGATTCGTGCAGCGCCTGACGCGCCAGCGGCATCCAGTGTTCCCAGCACACGAGACCTCCGACCCGCCCGACGGGCGTTTCCACGGCATGCAGCCCGGTCGCGTCGCCCGGTCCCCAGACCATCCGCTCGGTATAGGTGGGCACGAGCTTTCGGTGATGGTTGAGCAGTGTGCCATCGGGGCCATAGGTGAGCAGCGCGTTGTAGAGCGTGCCGCGTCCAATCTCCGCGTCGACGCGTTCCGTGACGCCGACCACGAGCGTCACCGTATTCTTGCGCGCGATGTCGCCGAGTGCGCGGCCGGACTCTCCTGCGGGAACGACGCTGTTCGCGGCCATGCGCGCGTAGACGCGCTTCACGGGCGCGTGATCCCAGAGCGCGACGTCGCGGCAGACGTCGAGCCACGCGGGGTAACCGGGCAGCCATGTCTCGGGGAAAACGACGAGCGTTGCGCCGTCGCGCGCTGCCTGTGCGGTCAGTTCACGAGTGCGTGCCAGCCCAGTCGAGAGGTCGGGGGAGACCTCGGCCTGAATGACGGCGACGCGGGTGATTGACATGACTTAGGACTTGAGGAATGCGTTACCGTGAGACAATGTCGCGAATTCCGACCTCCTGTGGGCACTTCGGCGCTTGCCCCGAGAACCGCGTCGCAACTTGCGTGTACCAGATGAGTATATTATACTCATCTTATCAATGTCGGAGGGCCTCATGGACGAAACGAAAACTGCCGATTCCATCACGGGAACTAGCTCGGGGCAGGATGTTCGACGACTCAACATCAACTTGCCAGAACCAGTATTTCAGGAACTCCAACAGTTGTCCGCCTCCACCGGTCGTTCAATGACTGAGCTTGTGAGGACCGCTCTTGGACTGGTGAATGTTGCCTACAAGGAGAAGACGGATCGATCGCACGTCCTTGCCGTTGCGGACAAGGACGGGAAGATATTGAAACAGCTGGTCATTCCGTAGCTCTGTCACGGCCAATCCGCCGATCATGCCAAATGCTCCGGTTGAGCTTGATCTAGCGCGTCCTGGACAACCCACCTCGCTCGACGGCTATTCTCCCCCCAGCAAGCCATGGGATCCGGAGAAGGCGAAGGCCGAAAGTGCGACGTGGGTTGCGCGCATCATCGTGTCGGCGTTCGCCGGCACGATCGCGCTCGTGCTGGTGGCCATCGCCGTTATCGTGCTCGTTACCGGCAAGCCAGAAGAAGCGAAGCGCTTCGCGGATACTTTGGTCGCGATACTGGACAGTCTGAGTAAATTCCTCACCGCCGTCTTCGGCCCTTTGTTGGCATTCATCCTCGGCTACTACTTCAGCGAGAAACAAAAGGGCGGCGGCGAGAAGGGCACTGGCGCTTAGTGTCACCGAACACTCAAATGCGGCCACTGCGGAACAGGTCCGAAAATCGCAACCTGTTACGTTAGACTGAGGTGATCGTTCGACGGGCAAAGGAGATTCGCATGTCGTTTACACATCGGCGCCGAATTGTGGCATTGGCGCTTGGCGCGCTGATCACTTCCTGCTCCGGCGATTCCAGCGTCGGCCCCTCGAGCGGCAAGCCAACGGACCTGAATCAGGTTCTGGCGGAAATGTCGCTGCCGGCTCTGTCGGGCGTTGCCGTCTCGCTCGCTCCAACCGCCGGCACCAGCTTCGGTGCGCCAACGTCGTCGAGCTGCACGTACAGCTCGGCAACGCAGAGCTTTGTGTGCCCGACAACGACGGCCAGCGGGATCACGATTACGCAGTCGTACATTCTGCTTGACGCAGCGGGCGTGCCGCAGTCGGTGTGGAACGCGACAACCATCGCTGCCGTGCGCATGAAGATGACGGCGAAGGGAACGCTCACGTCGCCCGGCACCACGCTCACCATCGACGAGACGCTGGATCAAACGCTGAGCGGGCTGCTCACGGGCACGCACGTGATGAACGGAACGTCAGTCGTGAAGGGGTCGGGGACAGTTGCGTCCGGCGGCGTTACGCAGCCGTTGTCATACACGCTGACGATGACGATGGAGAATCTCGCGCTGCCGAACGCGGTGTCGGCCGCGAATGCGTATCCGACCTCGGGCAGGATGGTGATGGATATGAGCGGCTCGGGCGGGGGCAGCGTATCGTACGCGACGCACATGGAGATGACGTTCAACGGCACGAGCAAGGTGGCCGTGGTGATGACGACGAACGGCATCACGACGCGGTGCACGATGGATCTCGCCAACCCAACGACGGCGATCTGCTCGTAACCATCGTTCACTCCGCCGCGACTCAGGCGGCGAGGGTGGGCGCCTTGACGACGCCGTCCAGCGAGACGAACTCGGTAACGATGATCCTGCCCATGGGCTCCCGTGATGATGTGTTTGCGGCGCTGCTCATTGAGACGTCGAACCGGCGGTCCGTAAATCGACAAATCGGTATCGCTCAACGACACACGTTCGTTCCTGGCTGAGCGGCCGACACAACCACACGGTAGACCATCCCTATCGGCCGACCCTTACTTGTCCGGCAGATGAACGATCCCTCGGCGCAGCGCGATTGTAACGGCCTCAGTTCGGTCGCTGGCGCCCAGCTTTTCGAAGACGTTGAGGAGGTGCGCTTTCACCGTCGCCTCCGTCCGACCGATCGCGCCAGCGATTTCCTTGTTGCTCAGACCATCCATCATATGCGTGAGCACCTCGATCTCCCGCCCGGTCAAATCGGCGCGCGGCGTGTATTCCGCGAGCCGTTGCGCAACTGCAGCCGGTAGGACCTTGTCACCCTTGTGGACGGCACGAATCGCCTGCGCCACATCATGCCGAAGGGCATCTTTGATCAAATACCCGCGCGCTCCAGCCTCCAGCGCGCGATGAACGTCAGCATCGCCAACGAACGTAGTCACGGCGATGATTCGCGCTTGCGGGAACTCAGTAACAATTCTCTGGATCGCTTCCGCCCCGCTCATTCGAGGCATGCTGAGATCCATGAGCGTGACATCTGGCTTGTGCGCACGAAACTTCTCGACGGCTTCCGCGCCGTCTCCAGCTTCGGCGACGAGGTCAAAATCCTCATGCACCGAAAGCATTGCGGCGAGGCCGTCGCGGAAAATCGGGTGGTCGTCGACCGTCATCACCCGAATTGGAGCGCCCATGAAAGAATGGTGGCCGGTGCTCACGGTCGGCGATATCCGTCGTTCGGTTAGTCCTTTGCCCTGGGCTCTCGACGCCCAATTGGGCCGGGCGTGTAGGGCGCTTGCAGGATGACGATCGTGCCTTGGTTCGGCTCGCTATCGATTGTGAGGCGGGCTCCGATACGGCTCGCGCGCTCGTCCATGCCCAGCAGTCCCCAATGGCCAACGGGTCGAGCGTCCCGGCTCGGATCGAAGCCGCGGCCGTCATCGCGCACCGAAACGCGAAAGCGAAACCACTGAAAATCCCATATGACATACGCGTGCTGCGCCGCCGCATGCTTACGGATGTTGGTGAGTGCTTCCTCGACAATGCGCATGCACTCAGTGCGCGTGACAACGCTGATCCTTCGTGGTCGACGTTCGCAGGTCACGCTGTACTCGATTGATGTCGCTCCCAAAATTCGTTGGCACGACGTTTCGCATTCGCGCACTGGATTGAAAGGCGTGGCTGCATCGTCAGTGGACCTGATCTCCCACACCGCGAATCGCGCCTTGGCCAGGGTTCGATCGATCAGGAGTAGCACACGATCCAATAGCGCTTGCTTATCGGGTGGCAGCGCCAGACGTGCGGACGCAGCATCAAGCTCCAGCGCGATTCCGGTAAAACCCTGAAACAGCGAATCGTGAATCTCGCGGGTGAGGCGCGTTCGCTCGTCACGCATGGCCGCGACTCGGGCGCGTGTCTGCGCCTCCTGTAAAACCCACAGCATCAGTCCGCCGAGGAGTAAGAGGCCGGCGATGAACCACGATCGGCGATAGACCGGTGCGAGCACTTCGATCGTCGTGAACGCCGGAGTCTGATTCCACGTTCCTTCGCGGTTCGCGACGGAGACCAAAAAGCGATAACGCCCCGCGGGGAGCCGCGAGTAGTAGGCGATTCTCCGCGTACCGGGTTCCACCCATTCGTGATCGAGCGGTTCCAGCTTGTACCGGAAGGTCACGTTGCCCGGAGACGACAGTTCTACCGCGGCATAGTGGAACTCGACATTGGGTCGACCGGGTCCGACCTGAAGCGCCGGGCCGAGGGCTTGCGCTTCACCGTCGACCGAGATTTCATCGATCGTCACCGCGGGTGGGCCGGTGTTGTCGATCGCCTCGGCGGGATTGATGGACGCCAGGCCCTGAATCGTCGCAAACCATAAGCGTCCTGTGTGGTCTCGCCAAGCCGACGGTTGAAACCCCCCATTCGTCTCGGCGTTCACGAGTCCATCGCCGACGCCGTACAGTACGCTGTGCACACGACGGAGCGCGCCGTCTGCAAACTGATTGAGCTGCTCTTTCGCAACGCGATAAATCCCTCGGTTGCCGCTCATCCACAGATTGCCGCGACCGTCATCGAGAATCGCAGACACGATGTTGTCAGCGAGACCGTCGGCTTGCGTGATCGGCACGAGTCGACCACGGCGCAGACGATTCAATCCGCCGCCATACGTCCCGATCCAAAGCGTATGGTCGGCGTCTTCGTAGATCGCGCGTACGTACGCGCTCGACAGTCCGTCGCGCAGCGTGTACGAGGTAAATCGGCCGTCCGCGCCCAATCGACTCAAGCCACCGAGTGTTCCAACCCAAATCGCGCCGTCAGAGGTCTGGGTGATGTATCGCACGCTATTGCTGGCGAGGCCGTGTTTCGTGTTGTACACGCGGACGACCTGACGTCCGCGTACTTTTGCGAGGCCTTCGGCGTCCGTGCCAACCCACAGCGTCCCGTCTCGATCAGTAAAGAGTGCCATCATTCGGCCGTCGCCCAGCACTCCGAGTCCATAGACGGGTTCGACATGGCCCTTCTCGATTCGCTTCAAGCCCCCACCCCACGTGCCGACCCACACTACACCTGTGCTATCCTGCGCCATCGAAGCAATGCAGGGATCTCCGTCCGGCGTGCCCACAGGCGCCGACAGATAGGTATGCACGACGGTTCGGCGAGCATCGAGCACGCTTACTCCACCACAATTGCTTCCGGCCCAGAGCGACCCGTCCCGCGTTTCCATGACCGGTGTAATGGCGTCGTTCAGCAGTCCGTTCGACTGTCGATACGTGGTAAAGAGATTTCGTTTCGCTCGGAGGAGTCCATCACGAGTCGTTCCGGCCCAGACCGTTCCGTCTCCCGCGCGAAAGAGGGAGCGAACTCCGAAGGAGCTTACCCTCTGAACAGGGTCAGGTACGTCTGGCCGGAATTCAACCAGCCCGTGAAATACGTCAGCAAGCCAGAACGCGCCTCCTCTGTCCTGCTCAACCATGTTCTCCGGACCGAAGCCGATCCGCAAAGTGTCGAGGCCGCCGTTAGCGTGTAAACGCCCAACGCCGTCCGGGAGCCGATACCACCGATTGCCCTCTCGATCCTCGAGCAGAAAGCGATTGAATGAGTAGCTTCCTATCGTGTCCGGCCGTTGGAACACGTGGTCTTGTTGCAGCGCGGGCAAGAACGCGCCGACAATGTTGATCCAGAGCTTTCCGGCGCCGTCCTCGACGAACGAATGAACCGCGTTGAATGGCACGCTGTCGAGCCCATGAAATGTCTCGAAGCGCGTTCCATCGTATCGCGCGGCACCGCCATATTGGGTGCCGACCCACAGCATGCCGGCGCGGTCGAAATGCAGTGCGTTGACAGAGTTGTGCGGCAAGCCCTCCGGCACCTTGAATTGCCGAAAGCGTCCGTGGTAGTAGCGGAGCAGTCCGTCCTCCGTGCCAATCCACAGCGCGCTGTCGGGCGCAACAGCGAGGGACGTGATTCGATCGACGTGCCGCCCCGTGGAGTCCATCCGCTCCACCGCGTTGAATCGAAGCCCGTCGAAGCGCGCCATTCCGCCAAACGTCCCCACCCAGATATATCCGTCCGGCGTCTGGGCGACGGCGTTCACTGAGTTCTGTGGCAGGCCGTCCACCGTCGTCCATTGATCGACGGTGAACCGCGGAGGGGACATCAATCTGCGCGTACTCTGCGCGGCGGCGCCCCGTGTGATGTTCAGCAACGCCAGACCCAGGAACGGCAGAAGGACTCGCCGGACTTTCATGCCCTGAAGCTTACAGTCCCGGGTGCCGCAACAGCTTGTCACCGCAGGAGGTTCGTCCTAACCAATCGGTTAAGCGAAAGACTGGTCGACCGACGAATAGTTGCGGCGGGATGGTGATACCATCTTCCGCGCTCAACTTCTTTCGGGAGCGATCGATGCGGAAGCAGCTGAGCATCGGAATCATGGTTGCCCTCGTGAGCATCGTGCATGCGACGAACAGGACAGTGCCTCGCCGTTGCGTGTGACGTAGAGCGAGGTCCGAAGCGTCGGTAACGATTGTGGAGGCGCGCGCTCTTCGGGCATTCGCGCCCGCAGATCCGAGTCGCCCGTCACGGGTAGCCCTGGAAGGTAATTCAGGTGCAGCCAGGAGTAAGAGTCATGACTGAATCAGCATCGCACCTGCGTGTCATCGAGGAGACGCCTGCGTACTGGCGAGTGGTGTTTGATAATCCGCCTCTCAACATCATGGACGCCGACATGTTCGAGGGCCTGCAGGACGTGCTCGCGCGAATGGACGCCAGCCCGAGCCTTCGTGTCGTCGTATTTGAGAGCGCGAATCCCGACTTCTATCTCGCCCACTTCGAGGTGAAAGACACGGCGAGGACCCTCACCCTCCTTAAGACTGTCGGGCCGTCCGGCCTTCCGTCGCTGTTGGATACGTTCGTTCGTCTCACCAAGTCTCCGGTTGTCAGCATCGCGAAGATCCGGGGCCGGGCCCGTGGTGTAGCGAGCGAGTTCCTTCTCGCCTGCGACATGCGATTCGCCTCGCGAGAGAACACGGCCCTGGCGCAAGTGGAAGTCGGCTCGGGCGTGCATCCCGGCGGCGGCGGCACCGAACGCCTTCCACCGCTCGTCGGCCGGGGTCGCGCGCTCGAAATCGTGCTCAGTTCGAACGACTTCGACGGCGAGACCGCTGAACGATACGGATACGTCAATCG
>NGFI01000014.1 GCA_002215645.1 Gemmatimonadetes bacterium 2013_60CM_65_52
AGCCGGGGGACATGGAGAATCGGTACAGCGAATTGCTCGGAACGCTCATGGACGGCTAGCTGAGATCTGGAATCCGGGTGCTCAGGTTGCATGGCGAGCGCGACCAGTCACACACCCCATGGATCTCGGCCCGAGCCGAAGTCGCTCGACGGGCATGAACCGCACCGAACCGTGGACGGGCAATGACATGGACACGTACACGGACGAACTCGCCCTGGTCGAAGTACTGGAACTGTGCGACGCGATTCACGTCGAGCTCTCGACCGGCGGCGATCGCGCATCCGTCTAACCAATCGGTTAGGCGAAAGACTGGTCGACCGACGAATAGTTGTGGCGGGATGCTGATACCATCTTCCGCGCTCGACTTCTTTCGGGAGCGATCGATGCGGAAGCAGCTGAGGATCGGAATCATGGTTGCCCTTGCGAGCATCATGCATGCGGCGGCGGCACCCTGCGTTGCACAGCAACAGCTCAGCGGCTCGCGAGTTGGGAAAGCCTCGCCGAAAGCCACGAAAGCGAGCCTCGAATCCAACCGGAGTCACACCATGGGACCAACGATCGTACTCGTGCATGGCGCTTGGGCCGACGCGACTGGCTGGTATGATGTCACGCGCCTCCTGCAGGACGCTGGGTACAACGTCGTCGCGGTGCAGAACTCATTGTTCTCGTTCGCGACGGACATCGAGACGACAAAGCGTCTCATCGATGCGCAGCAAGGGCCTCTCGTCGTCGTCGGGCACTCCTATGGGGGGGCGGTCATGTCGGCAGCGGCATCAGGAAATCCGAATGTGAAGGCGCTCGTGTACGTCGCCGCGTTCGCGCCAGATCAGGGTGAAGCACTGGGAGGGCTGTTGCAGAAGTACCCCGATCTTGGACTGGGCGGCGCGCTGCGCCCGGATGCCGCCGGATTCCTCTACATCGACCCCGCGCAATATCCCAAGGTCTTCGCCAACGGGCTTCCGGACAAGCAGGCCCGGGCTTTTGCCACGGAGCAAAAGCCGATCGCCGGCAGCGCGCTTGGCGAGCCGTTGACCATACAGCCGGCGTGGAGATCGGCACCGACATGGTTCGTGCTCGCGACGGAAGATCGAGCGATCAATCCAGAGCTCGCGCACTTCATGGCCACGCGCATGAAGGCGAAAGTATCGGAAATCCGCTCGGGCCATCTGGTGTTCATATCGCACGCCGCAGAAGTCGCGCGAATCATCGAGAGCGCCGCGAGATAACCGATGCCGATGATTGACGTCTACGCGCCGGCCGGTGTGTTCAACGATACGTACCAGCTGGCGCGTGACCTCGCTACGGCGGTCATGAGGATCGAGCAGGTACCGCCCATCGCGATGTTCCGGCAGAACACCGCCGCGTTCGTGCACGAGCTGCCGCCCGGCCACTGTTCGAATGTTGACGGTGACGAGGCATGCATCCGGGTTCAGGTGCTGACGAACGCAGGAGCGCTGAATCGCGATAAGCAGATCGAGATCGTAGCGGAGCTCACGCGGATCGCCGGCGCCGCGGCCGCCAATGCCTCGGTCCAGCCGCGAACATGGGTGTTACTCACCGAAGCACCAGATGGTGGATGGGGCCTCTGGGGTCACGCTCATACGAACGCTGATCTCGTGGGCGCCGCTCGTAAGGCAATGGCCGCGTCGGCGAAGGACGAATGATTCAACGTTGTGGAGGAACATGCCCACGAAGACGTCGACTGTTGCGGTCGTGTCTCACGCCAGCGTCCCTTTGCGCGGCCGGCAACGGCGTAGCCGCATCGTCGCCCACGAGCATTGCGCGGCCTGCCCTTCAGCGCAAACGTAACGGATGCCAGACTCCACGCGGAAACGGTGCTCCTGGGTCAACGTCGAGAACGCGCTGATGCTGGAATACCACGATGTGGAATGGGGAGTTCCGACGCATGACGACCGGAAGCATTTCGAGTTCCTGGTTCTCGAAGGCGCACAAGCTGGACTCAGCTGGTCGATCATCCTCAACAAGCGCGACGGATACCGGCGCGCGTTCAGCCAGTTCGATCCAAGCAAGGTCGCGAGATACACTGACGCGCGAATCGACAAGCTCGTCGCTGACGGCGGCATTATTCGGAATCGCGCAAAGATCAGCGCCGCCGTGAAAAACGCGCAGGCATTCCTGAAGGTTCAGGAGGAGTTCGAGAGCTTCGACGCGTATTGCTGGCAATTCGTGAACGGAAGCCCACGGCAGAATCGTTGGCGTTCGATGAACGAGATTCCTGCTTCGACAGAAGAATCGGACGCGTTCAGCCGCGATCTCAAACGTCGTGGATTCTCGTTCGTCGGAACGACGACCATCTACGCGCACATGCAGGCGGTCGGAATGGTCAACGACCACGTGGTCGAGTGTTTTCGACATCGTGAAATTCGACGGCTCGGCGCCTGAAACTCTTTGGCTCCCGCAACGCGCGCTTGGCTGATTGCATCGACGTCGAGGCGCAACGCAAGCAAGCGCATTGGAACGCGAAGGGGCAGAACTTCGTCGCGCTGCAACGACCGCGCGGCAGCTGCGCGAGCCGTACCAGCTGGTTCCCAAATGCTCCCACAACGGCCTTGCGGGCTGAAAATGAAAAGTTCGACATCACTGTAAGTGATTGTCGGACTTTTAGTTGCCCCTCCTGGGATCGAACCAGGACTCTCCTGATCCAGAGTGATACGGCTCACAGGCACTGTTCCAGCAACTTGCGCGATTCTCATGGAGTTGCTCCGCATCCTGCTGCGGTCCACGCGACGCGAGTCGCGCATTGCTGGATCGAACCTTAGTGAGATGTTGAGGGTGCGGCCGGAGAGCACTGGTTGCCAAACTGATTGCTGCTGTAATGGCGACTGTGTCCGAACTCTTGCGATGAATAGGACGAGGAGGCAATCATGCCATTTGCGGAGAGCAATCCGCACTCGTGCGCGGATTACACGTCTGCTCCAAGACGTGTACGCCTGACATCCTCGATACGGTGAAGCACTTGATCTTGCCGCCTGCCTGCTCCAACCCATCAAGTTCAGGTTCCGCTCGATTCCGCCGATCGTAGGCAACAGGGTTCGGCTACGCGCCGTTTGCCCCTGTAGCTGAAGCGGACCAGAAATCGGTTCGCGCCGGCGAATCGCATCTGACGTACCCAACGATCGCCGCACTTCCATACCTCATCGCTTGCCCGCTCTATTGCATACAATTCAAACCAGTCGCACCTTAGCGGTCCGAGCCTCCGTGACCGGCCGCCGCGGATCGCCACGTCGCCGCTCGTTCACCTTCACCAATCCCGACGTTGCGACACTCGAAACTCGCACTGTCTCTCCGCCTCGCCGCCCTCCTCGCGCTTGTCCTCTGCCAGCCCCGCACCACCGAAGCACAGGACGATCGCACCGGACGACTCGAGGGGCGTGTGATCGACAGTACTCGCGCGCGCCCACTCGTCGGCACACGCGTCGTCGTGGTGAGCATGGATGCACGTTTGGCAATGAGCGGCGCCGCGTCGACCGATTCCGCAGGCAGGTATCACATCGATTCGCTGCCGCCCGGACGCTACGCGGTCGGCTTCGAGAGCGCACTCCTCGATTCCCTCGAGATCAACCTCTCCGGGCGCACGGTCGTTGTCGCGCCAGGACGGACCGCGACGATCGATCTCGCCCTTCCGCCCGCCGCGATGCTCCGCAGTGCGCTGTGTCCGAACGTGACTCTCCCGGCGCAAACGGGCGTGATCTTCGGGCACGTGGTGGACGTGGAGAGCGAGA
This sequence comes from Gemmatimonadetes bacterium 2013_60CM_65_52, assembly GCA_002215645.1. Lineage (GTDB taxonomy): Bacteria > Gemmatimonadota > Gemmatimonadetes > Gemmatimonadales > Gemmatimonadaceae > AG11. The sequence goes on from NGFI01000014.1 coordinate 3,744, forward strand.
ACGCGGTGCCGGGCGCCGTGCTCGCGCTGTCGTGGATGGAGCGCGACGTCGACCGTGCCACGCTGCGTCCGGTGAATCGAGAGCGCACCGCATCGGCGATCACCGACGCCGACGGATGGTACCGACTGTGCGGCGTGCCGACGGACACGTGGCTCGCAATGCAGCTCCAGCACATGGGCCGCACGGGTCCGGTGATTCGCGCGCTCGTCAATGACACGCTGGGGATCGCCGTCCGTCACCTCTCGTTCGACGCGTCCACGGCGCGTCCGGCATCGGACTCCGCGACATCGGCTGCAGCCACGGACAGCGTCGCCGCCCTTCTCCTGTCTGGGACTGCGATGCTGAGCGGCATCGTGCGCGGAACGGGCGATGCCCCGCTCGCGTCGGCGGGGGTCGGAGTGCGCGGCGCGCGCGCCACGGGGACGACGGACGCGCTCGGCCGCTACGCACTCAGGGGGCTGCCGGCCGGCACGCAGATGCTCGAGGTGCGGCACGTCGGATACTCCGCCGCCGAGATGCCCGTCGAGCTGCGGAGCGGCGTCATGGCGACGAGCGACGTGCGGCTACAGCGTGTGGTGAACCTCGACTCCATCCGCGTCGTCGCGACGCGCCAGCGCTACAAGGAGTTCAATGAGGTACGAAAGCACACGATCGGTCTCTTCTTCGGCCCCGAAGACATGGAGTGGCGGCAACGCACGGTGTACGCGAGCGACGTGATCGAGCAGATCCCCGGCTTCCGGGTGATCGGTGATGGCATCATGGCGGACGTGGTAAGCAACCGCGGTGCGTCCCTCGGCCCGTGCAAGACGAACGTCGTCATCGATGGCGTCGAGGGATCCTCGATCAACGACGTCAGCCCGCTCCTGATCGGAGCGTTCGCGGCGTTCCGGCAAGGCGATATGCCGCCGCAAGAATACGATCGGGGGTGCGGAGTGATCCTCATCTGGACGAAGCGATGAGCTACTGACGAGCTAGGGGTGTAGTCACGTGACGCGCGAGCCAGCACGCGCCCCTTCTCAAAAGAATCGGGTGAGAACGCCCAAGCGATCTCGTCGGGCCATATGGTTGTCGTCGCTCGTGTCCGTCGCAGTTTTCATTTCTTTCTTGCCTTTGGCTGTTGTGGCCTTGCCGGCCTTGACCTCGACGTCATTCGGCTCAATCAGGAGAATTTTCAGGGACCAATCTGGGGGAGTCGCCGCCCCAAGCAATAAGGCGAGCCAACCGAACCGGTTGACTCGCCTAGAGTTGCCCCTCCTGGGATCGAACCAGGACTCTCCTGATCCAGAGTCAGGCGTGTTGCCAGTTACACCAAGGGGCAAAAAAACCGCCGAAATGCGCACCGAATGCATTGCGGGCGGAACCCTTGTAGAATAGCCGGGTCAGAGACTTGCTTCAACCCCTCGTCCGCCAGGAGGCCGCTTCTGAAACCGCATCCCCACTGCGGAAGCCGCGTCGCGTCGCCCCGCGTGCTCCTCGCGCTCCTGCCATTCCTCGGCGCCGGATGCCGGCAGGTGCAGTCCGGCTTCGGCGCCGACGCCCACGCACGAACCAGCGTCGACCAGTTCTACGGCGCACTCGCGAACCGCCATCTCGAGATCGTGCGCAACGCAAAGTACGACTACGCGCGCGTCCAGCTCTCGCGCGGAGCGCTCTCCCCGTCACGCGTGTACGACGACACGGCGGCATGGACGGCATCGTCCGGAGCGGTCCGCGTGCTGGAGACGTTCGGCACCCACACGGACGACAAGTACGTCATGAGCTCGCACCGCACCGTGCCCGCGCCCGCAAAGCCGGCGGACGGACGGCACGTGACGACGCTCAGCCGCATGTCGGAGGGGGAATACCAATGGGACACGACCGTCGACTTCGCGCTGGGCAGCATACGTCCCGCCGATCTCGCCCTGGTGATCTCGCGACTGATGGCAGCGGGTGAGGGCCTCACCGAGAAGGACGCGCGCGCGGAAATCGCGGCAGCGGCGCCGCGTTCGTCCGCGGTGCTCGGCGCCCTCTTCTCCCTCGACACCATCCGGCCGCTCGCGCTCGGCGACGGCTCGACGCTGGTGACGCTCGGGATCGGCGTGCATTCCGATCAATTGCGCCAGAAGTGGCCGGCGTTCGGCGAATACGTGCGCAAATACGTGGACTCCGCGCGGCTCCGGTTCGTGCTGACGGACAGGAGCGGCGCGCCGTTCCTCGATGCGCAGGGTCACGACCGGTTCCTGTCGATCAAGGTGCGCTCACTCGGTGGACATCTGGTGTCGCTGACGGGGCCACCGAGGCCGATGCCGGACACGCTCGTCATCCTCGCCGACTTCACGACGAAGGTGAAGTTGTGGCACGTCGGATTTCATGACCTGTCACTCGACTTCGTGAACTCATCACGAGGCGAGGCAGAGCGCGACTGGACGGTGACGGGACGTCGCGAGCCGCATTGGAACCTTCCGTTCATCACGGCGCGCCTGATCCGGGCGCCGTTGCGGCGTCCGTTCGCCGGCGAGGGCGCGCTGTTCCGACTGGGAGTGCGCGCAGGTACAGGCGACGAACCGACGGTGCTGGTGCGGCAGTCGCGCCTGGTCGTGCAGGAGAGCGCAATTCTTCGCTTCATCAATTCGTTGACGAGCACCGCCATGGACGACTTCGGCGGACGCGCGGAGCGCGAAGAGAATCAGTGGCTGCGCGAGCTGTTCATCGCCATGCGCGATGATGCACACGCGGTGCTCGGACCATGAGGGTCGGAGTCTTCTGTTACGCTCTCAATCACATGCTCGTCCAGTTGACAGTGGGGCATGCTTGGTTACATTTCTTTGTGTGACGGCGGCCCCGCACGGTTGCGGGGCCGTTTCTGTCTACCCTCGAGTTCGGCGACGGCCGCTCGAACCCGTACCATGCGGGGCTGTAGCTCAGCTGGGAGAGCGCGCCGTTCGCAACGGCGAGGTCAGGGGTTCGATCCCCCTCAGCTCCATCTCGAGGCAGTTCCGTTGGCTCAGCCAACTGCAGTTTTTGCCCGCCGCCGTTCGGTAGGACGTAGAGTTCCAATGACGGTGACGTGGCATCCTCCGGCGCCGCGGTCCAATCGGATCGCGGCGCTTTCTGTTGTAGGAGGATAGGATAGTTTTGTCCCCCATGATTCCCACGCCCGTCGAAATTCGTGCCGCCGCCGAACGACTCCGCGGCATCACGCAGCGTACCCCGCTCGTGCCCTCTCCCGAGCTTTCCTTCGAGCTTGGGACACCGGTCTACCTCAAGTGCGAGAACCTTCAGCGCACCGGATCCTTCAAGCTCCGCGGCGCATTCAACGTCCTCGCCACGCTGTCCGAATCAGAGCGCCAGCGCGGAGTCGTCGCGTCATCCGCCGGCAACCACGGACTCGGCATTGCCCTCGGGGCAAAGTTGCTCGGCATTCGCGCACGGGTCTTCGTGCCCTCCTCGGCACCGGCCGTGAAGCGTGAGGGCATCGCGGCACTCGGCGCCGAGGTGGATGAGTCGCAACCGGATTACGACGGTGCGCATGCGCTGGCACTGCGCCACGCCGCCGAATCTGGCTGCACGTTCGTGAATCCGTGCGCGGGCGCAACGCTGCTCGCGGGACAGGGGACGATTGCGCTCGAAGTGCTCGACGCGCTGCCGTCGGTGCGGACGATGGTCGTTCCGGTTGGCGGCGGCGGCCTCGTCGGTGGCATTGCGGCACTGCTGCGCGCGGAGACGCCGCACGTGCGTATCGTGGGTGCGCAGACTGCGGTGACGAACGCGATGTCGAAGTCGCTCGCCGCGTCGCGGCTGGAGTCTGTTCCCGTCGTTCCGACGCTCGCGGACGGACTCGCGGGACAGATCGACGAAGAGGGGCTGGCGATCGGTCAGTTCGCGATCGATGAGCTGCGAATCGTGGAGGAGACGGAGGTCGCGGACGCGATCGCGTGGGTCTCCAATGCGCACGACATGCGCGTCGAAGGGGCGGGCGCGGTAGGAGTCGCGACAGCGCGCCGAGCCGATGCGCGCCTGGATGGCCCGGTGGTGATTGTATTGTCAGGCGGCAACATCGACGACACGCGCTGGCGCGACGTGGTGGCCGCGCGAACCTGACTCGCGAGGGATAGTCGTCGCGTGACGACCGATCCCTCGCGAAGTCAGGCCGCGGCGAGCGTCATGGACGCTCGATGCTGCGTTCCGCTGGTGCGCTGTTCCGCGACTCTCCGCCCAGCGAGCTACCCGATGGCCGAGGAGGATTCGCGCTCGCGTTCCGCTGCTGCTGGGAGAGGCTGCTCCCGATGCCGACCTCGCGATCGCTCTGGAGCCTCTCGGAACCGCCCGATCCGCCCCGATCCTGAAGCCGCGCCACGCGATTTGCACCGCGCGCTTCCCCACCGCGGCGGCCGATGGCCGCCATGTGCTCGCGATTCTTGCTCACGGTGACGCCACCCTTTCGGCCCGCGGCGCGCGCCTCGCTCGAGTCGAACTCGTGCGCCGTTCCCTTCTGATGCGCGGCACGCCCGCCCTTGCTGGCGATCTCCCGCTGCTTGGATCGGTCCATGGAGGCAAATCCGCGATTGCTACGCGCACGCGGAGACCCCTGGCCGCTGGCCGAAGCCGCGCGCGATTGCGCGGCGAGCCCATCGCCGCTGGAAGGACGCGAGAAGCGCCCACTCTCGTCCGCTACTTCGCGCTGCCGTTCCCGATCCGCGCCGAAGCGCTCGTCATCGTTCGGTCTGATCGCCATCACTGCTACCTCCTCAAGAGTTTGGGCGGGCGGCCCGTCATACGAGTTCAACTGTGCAAACCCCGGACCCATGCGCGCTTGCGCCCTCTTTCGCCCGAGCTCGATTTAGAAGCAAAGCTCGGGCCGCAACGCGTATATTTCGCCGCCATGTCGCTTTCCATCCGTTTGCTGGGCACCTCGGCCTCCCGACCCACCGTGGAGCGCAACGTCGCGTCGCTCGCCGTGGTGCGGGAGGGCGAGACGCTGCTGTTCGACTGCGGCGAGGGCACCCAGCGACAGATGATGCGGTACGGTGTCTCGTTCGGCTTGGCGGACATCTTCTTCACACATCTCCACGCAGACCACGTGATCGGCGTCATCGGTTTGCTGCGCACGATGTCGCTGCAGGGACGGACCGAACCGATGCGGCTCTTCGGACCACGCGGCGCGGCGCGCATGCTGAAGCGTGCGGAGGACTTCGCGGTGGACCGGCTCGCCTTTCCCCTCGAGGTGACGGAGCTGGAGCCGGGGCAGAACGTCGCCAGAAAGGACTATGCGATCGTGCCCTACGCCGCCGATCATCGTGGCGCGCGCGCACTGGGTTTCGCGGTCGTCGAGGAGATTCGCAAGGGACGCTTCAACCCGGACCGCGCCCGCGAGCTTGGCGTCCCGGAAGGGCCGCTCTGGGGGGAGATCCATCGCGGGCGACCGGTGACGCTGGATGACGGACGCGTCATCGATCCGTCGGAGCTGGTCGGCGCGCCGCGGGCAGGGCGCAAGGTCGTGATCACCGGAGACACGCGTCCCTGTCAGGGGACGATCGACGCCGCACGCGACGCGGACGTCCTCGTGCACGAGGCGACGTTTGGCGACGAGGAGGCGGAACGCGCCGTGGAGACGGGTCATTCCACGGCGCGCGAGGCGGCCATCGTGGCGCGCGACGCGAACGTCGGCACGCTGGTGCTCGTGCATTTTTCCGCGCGCTATTCGCGTGACGCGAGCGATCTCGGGAAGGAGGCGCGCGAGGTGTTCGAGAACACGGCAGTCGGAAAGGACGGCATGGAGATCGACGTCCCCTACCGTGTCACGCCGGTGTCGGCTCCGGAGCCTGCGTCAACGGATCGCGCCGGCTGACCGGCATCGAGCGCAGGAACAGCCTGGCGATGGACGCGTCATCGAGCTGCTCGAGCACGCGATCTTCGTCGAGACGCGCGGTCACGCTGCGTGATTCCGGCCCATTGGTAATGACCCAGTTGTAGCGGTCGAGGCGTGACGTGCGGCCGTCGGGATGGCGGAAGTAGATGACCGCGTTGCTGGAACCTGGCGTGGTGATGCTGACACGCCATGCTATGCCGTCCGGCGTCGTAAACGTTCTCATGGTGTGGGTGTGGGTGTTCAGCCGACGAGTGTCGGCGACAGAGGCTGCCGCGAGGCGAACCCGGAGTCCACTTCGTGCCAGAACTGGACCGACGGCTCGCCAAGCCTCCAGCAGAGGAGGACCTGCCGTCCGTCCATTTCGCTCGGGAAGTCGACGAGTCCCACGCGACGGTCCTTGAGTTGCGCACCCAACTGTTCCAACTCCGCCTGATAGCCATCGATGTCGCTCGCGATCTGCTGAATGCGGCGCTCGAGCGCGGCAAGACGCGGATCGGGGAATTCGGGAGCCACGGCGGAGCCGAGGAGGTCGAGCTCGGCGATGGCTTCCTGCCAGCGGCGGTGCTCCTGGACGACGTCCTCGACGATGCGCCGGACCAGGGGAAGCGCGCGGTTGGCGTGATCGATGGTGAACAGCGTCATGCCTCGCAATCTAACGTGCTCCGCTGCGACGGACAGAGCGTCACTGCCGTTCCGCCAGCGCCTGCTCGCGCCGGCGCACGGCCACTGCATTCCGGAGCCGGTCCTCGTCTGTCTCGAGGTGAAGTCGCGGCACCGGGGCAGGCTTTCCGTCGTCGCCGAGGTGCACGAAGGTGAGCCAGCATTCGTTCGTGTGCCGCCGCACAGCGCGAGCGATGTGCTCCGCATAGACGTCGGCAAGGACGGCGATGGAGGTGCGTCCCACATGGACGACGCGCGCGCGCACTTCCACGAGCTCGCCGACGCGGATCGGCTCCTTGAAGAGAATGCGGTCGATCGAAAGTGTCGTCACCTGTCCGCCGCAGTGACGCATGGCGCTCAGCGCCGCGCAGCGGTCCACCATACTCATGATGACGCCGCCGAACACCGACGGGTGTTTGAGCCCATTGGCGTGATGGGGCATCATGAGATCGGCGACGATGGCTTCCGACGTGTGGGGAGTTCGAAGGTGCTCGGGAGCTTTCGTCATCGGAGCATGGAGGCGAGCTGGAGCCGGACGCGGGATGCGCCGGCGATATGCGTTTCCGTTCCGTACGCGGCGGCTTCCTCGAACGCGCGAACGAGGGCATGCCGCGTCGCGGCATCGAATGCGGGACGGTCGAGCCAGTAAATGCGCGTTGCCGGTGCCGACAGCGGCATCACTGCCCACTCACGCGAAACGCTGTCGCGCAGCGCGAGCCGCCCGGCTCCTGAGGAATCGTATCGAATGACGACCGAGTACGCGCCATGGCGCCAGACGTCGCGCGCTCCATTGGCCGACGTCACCGGAAGTGACGGAGCGACGTCGCGCCACCATTTCGGCTCGGCGAATGGTATGGGCGCGAGCGGCAGCACGTGACCGGCGTCGCCCGTGCCGGAGCCGGGAACGGCGTACGCGATGGCAGGTCCGCCTCCGGCAGTGGTGATGGAGAAGCTGCCCGCGTCGAAGCGGTAGTTGGAGAGCATCGCCGATGCGCGACGGCCCCGCTCGTCGCGGCTCGCACGAATGGAGTCGGCCATCTCGCGCAGCGCGCGGTCGCGTTGCCGCTCGATGGATCCTGCCCCATCGCCAGCGACGTCGGAGAGCGAGGCGGGACGGCCCGTGCGGAGATCGAGCACACCAACGCGGCTCGTGTGCCAGAGAGGGACATTGGGACGCTCGACGTCGGTGTGCAGGGAGTACGAGACGAATGGCCCATGCGCGGCGCCGATCTCGAGCGTCGCTGCCGCGCGCAACCGCGGCTCGTCGCTCGGCTCATCTCCTCGCGCGAGGGGCTGGTCGTCGGGATGCGCACGGGCGTATCGGCGAGCGATATCGGGTACGATGCTGTCCGTGAATACGCGAACGGAGTCACCACTGCGGAGGTCCCGCTTGTAGACGCTTTGACCGACGAGATCTGCCTCGCCGAACGAGCGCTCGTCGTCAACGACGTACACCTCGACGAATTGTCCGTCGACGCGGGCCAGCTCGAGCGGAGCACCGCGCACCCGGAGTCCAGCGGTGTCGCTCGCGACCCAGTAGGCGGAGTCGCCGGCAGCTACGATAAACTCGGCCGTCGGCCTCGCCGAGCCGCGCGTGGCGGATTGGCGTGCGTCGCGGCATGCGTCGAGCGCAAGCGTCAGGAACAGGGCGGACGGGAGGACCAGCAGGCGCATGCTCGAGGGAATATAGCGCGCGGCAGGCTCATTTCCGGCGTGAAAGCTGCGAGGACGTCAGTGCGATTACCCTTCCGGAGTCCAAAAACCATGCAACCCGTCTGAATCGTGCGTCTTTCGTTGGGTGTTGCCTTTCTCGGTCTCGTGCTTCGCGTTCAATCGCCGTGCGTGCTGGCGCAAGCGCCGCGCCTGGACGTCGTCACGGACTTTCCCATCGTGCGGGCCGTGTACGTGAACCGCTTCGCGGCGCAGAGCGCCCGGAAGATGAAGAAACTCGTCGCGCTCGCGGACAGTACCGAGATCAATGCGCTCGTCATCGACATGAAAGACGAGTTCGGACTGAATTTCACGACGACGAATCCAGCATTCGCGAAGAACGCCGGGACGGCGGGCGTCGTGAAGAACCTGCCCGCCCTGCTCGACACGCTGCGCGCACACAAAATTCTCGCCATTGCGCGTCTCGTGGTGTTCAAGGACTCCGTTGCTGCGCACGTCCATCCCGAGTGGACCATCCGTCGCAAGGACAGCACGATCTGGCGCGACAAGAAGGGAATCGCGTGGGTGAATCCGTATCAGCACGAATTATGGGACTACAACATCGGCGTGGCAGAGGAGCTCGCGAAGATGGGATTTGGCGAGATCCAGTTCGATTACATCCGCTTTCCCGAGCCGTACCCTTCGCTGCCGAGACAGGTCTTTCCCAGCAGCGGCAACACGTCGAAGCCCGATCTCCTCGCCGCGTTCCTCAAGGAGGCCACGACGCGGCTCGACAAGCTCGGAGTGCGGACCACCGCCGACATCTTCGGCCTCGTGACGACGGTGAATGGCCCGTTGGAGGTCGGCCAGTATTGGGAGAAGATCTCACCGAACGTGGACGTGGTGCTGCCGATGGTGTATCCGTCGCACTATCCGCACGGAGACTTCGGGATTCCGGTACCGAACGCGGAGCCGTACAAGGTCGTGAGCATCGCGGTCGGCCGCGCAAAGCAGCGCGACCAGAAGCTCGGCATCAAGACACCGGAACACATTCGCCCGTGGCTGCAGGCCTTCACGCTGGGCAAGCCGCCGTACGGACCTGAACAGATCGAGGCGCAGAAGAAGGCCGTGTACGACTCCGGGTACGATGGCTGGGTGTTGTGGAATCCCGGGTCGCGCTACGAGCCCTTTGTCCCGGCGCTCGAGAAGGAGCTGGTGTCGCGCAAGAAGTAGTTCACGTGCGCGCCAACTCTTTCGTCGCGGACACGAGCCGGTCGACTTCATCGGCGGTCGTATAACACGCGGCCCCCACACGGACGAAACCGTCGGCAGCCTGACCCAGCACCTCGGCCACCGTCTGCGCGTAGAAGTCGCCGTTGGAGGCATAGACGCCACGCGTCGCGAGATGACGCGCGACGTCGGTGGTCGAGTGACCGCGCACCGTGAAGGAGAGCGTCGGCGTACGCGGCGTCCCCGGCGGTGGCCCGAAGAGCGTAACGCCGTCGATCGATGCGAGGCCCTCCCACAGGCGAGTCAGGAGCTCGTTTCCGCGCTGATGTAGAGCTCCGTAAGCCCGAACAAGACGCTCGCGCAGATTACCGTTCTCACCGCCGATTGAGGCGATGTACTCCACGGCGGCCGCCGACCCGACGATCCCCTCGTGGTTCTGCGTCCCCGTTTCGATGCGCTCGGGTGCATCGGTCGGCGCAGGATCCAGCCTGGGAATGTCGATTGAGTCCACGAGCTCGCGCTTTCCAAATAGCGCGCCGGCGTGCGGACCGTAGAACTTGTACGCCGAGCATGCGAGGAAGTCGCAGCCGATCTGCTTCACGTCCGTCAGTACATGGGGCGCGGCGTGCACCGCGTCCACGAAGGTGACCGCACCCACGTCGCGCGCACGGGCGCAGACCGCTGCGACGTCGGTAATGGTGCCGAGGGCGTTCGATGCCGCGCCGATAGCCACCAGTCGGGTGCGCGGTCCGATGGCGCGCGCGAGGTCATCGGGATCGTGGCGGAACGTCCGGGGATCGAGTCGAACGGTGCGTACCACGAGATCGCGCTCCTTCGCGATGGTGCGCCAGGGCGCGACGTTCCCGTGATGGTCGAGCTCCGTGACGACGATCTCATCTCCCTGGCCCCATCGGCGCGAGAGACCGCGTGCGAGGTGAAAGGTGATCGTCGTCATGTTGTTGCCGAACGAGACGTCCGCGGGCGCCGCGTTGAAGAATGCCGCAAACGTTTCCCGTGCCTGGTCCAGCAACCGATCGGTCTCGGCACTGGTGGGATACGCCCAGTGGGTGTTGGCGTTGTGATGAAACAGGTAGTCCGTCATCGCCTGCGCGACGGAGCGCGGCACCTGGGTTCCGCCTGGTCCGTCGAAGTACGCGACAGGGTGGCTCTGCTCGCGGCGCTCGAGTGCCGGGTAGTCGGATCGGATGGACTCGGTGGTCCGGACGCTCATGAGATGACGGGAGTGCGGTTGGGAGCGATATTGCGGCGTATGATAACGCGTCTGCGGATCAGCGGCATGAGCTGCCAGCACTGTGTGAACGCCGTGTTCACGGCGCTGACGCCGGTGCCCGGCATCGTTTCGGCGCAGGTGTCCATCGGTGGTGCGGTGATCGAGCACGATGGACGCGCAACGCGCGAACTGTTGGAGGCAGCCGTCGAGAGCGCGGGATACTCGCTCGATGACGCCGAGGACACGCGCGCCTTGCCGGTGCTTTGACGCAACCGCACGTGGACCGCCCGCCGCGGGCGGTGCTGAGCGCGACGCTGCTGGTACTGTTCAGCGCGTGTTGCTTCGGCTCCATCGCCATCCTGATCACACTGGGAACGCGAAGTGGAGCGCGACTGATCGACCTTCTGCTCTGGCGTTACGCGGTGGCGGCGGTGCTCCTTGCCGCCGTAAGCGGCGGAATGCGAGCATTCCGGCTTGGGCCTTCGCGTACCGTGAAGCTGCTGGTGCTCACGGGCGGCGGCCAGGCGGCGATCGCGTTCGTGACTCTGTCGGCGCTCAAGTACATTCCCGCGGCGTCGCTCACGTTTCTCTTCTATACGTATCCGGCCTGGGTCGCGGCCATCTCGGCCGTGCGGCGAACCGAGCGGCTCACCACTGTCCGCGTCATCGCGCTCCTGCTGTCGCTGTCGGGCGTGGCGTTCATGGTCGGAGTACCGGGTGCTGGAGGCCTCAATCCCACCGGAGTGGCGCTCGCGTTGCTGGGAGCCCTGATCTACGCCGCGTACATCCCGATGATGGGGCACCTCGGCGGCGATCTCTCGCCCGCGGTTACGTCGACGTACGCATCGGTCGGCGCCGCGGCGATCTTCCTGGCGGCGTCGCTTGCGGCCGGGCCGCTGAATCTGCACTTCACGCCGGTGGCGCTCGTGTGTATCGCGCTCCTCGCGGTCGTGTGCACGGTGTTCGCATTCATCGCGTTTCTGCGCGGCCTTGCGGTGATCGGACCAGTGCGCACCGCGATCATCAGTACCATCGAACCGTTCTGGACGGCGTTGTTGGCGGGCGCTGTGCTGGGACAGGTTCCCGGACCGCGCACGTTTGTCGGCGGAGTGCTGATCGCGAGCGCGGTGATCGTCCTCCAGCTAGCGCACGCTCGAGGCAGCAAGCGGGGATAGCACCGCGTCCGGCAAGCCGGAGACGTTCGTCGACGCGTGGGGCATCAGCCCCACGATGCCCTGCTCCAGCCATTCGTGCTCGCCCGCAAGGACGCGCTGTGCCACGCGGTACGTCGCCTTGTCGTGCGCGCCGTAAAACGCATCGAACCGCTGGCCAATGCGGTCGCGCGCTTCGCGGCAGAACAGGTCAGCGAGCTCGGTGGCCTCGTGATTGCCGTCTCTCGCGAGCATGCTCGCGCGGACGCAAACGGCTGTCATTGCGAACAGGTCCGCGCCGATGTCGACCGCGCGGAACAGCACCATCTGTCGCCGCTCGAGGCCGGGCCCGAAGCGCGCCATCGCGTGAAAGAGCGCGCGTCCAAGCCGGCGCGTTGCACGTTCCGCCCAACGCAGATGATGCGCGAGTGATCCGAAGTCGCTGAATGCACCCGGTACGCTTCCCTTGCCGAACCATCGCGACGCGTACCACGCGGGATAGAAGCGGACCGCGCGCCCCAGCGCGGCTGCTTTTTCCGCTCCGGACGCATGCTTGTCGACCAATGCGAAGGCCGTCTTGAAGTGGTGATCAACCGCCTCACGCGCGATGAACAGCCGCATCACCTCGGACGTGCCTTCGAAGATGAGATTGATGCGGAAATCGCGCATGGCGCGCTCGATGGGAATCGGGACTTCTCCGCGGGCGCGCAGCGAGTCTGCAGTCTCGTAGCCACGCCCCCCGCGGATCTGGAGCGCGTCGTCGATGATGCGCCATCCGGCTTCCGTGTTCCACATCTTGGCGACGGCCGCCTCGAGGCGGATGTCGTATTTGCCGCCCTCGTTGAGTGCGACGGTGAGCTCCGCGATGCTTTCCATCGCAAAGGTGTTCGCCGCCATGAGCGCGAGCTTCTGCGCGACCGCTTCGTGCTTGCCGATCGGCTGACCCCATTGCACACGCTCGCCGGCCCACCATCGCGACGCCTCCAGCGCCGCCTTCGCGCCGCCCATGCTGCTCGCCGGCAGCGTGAGGCGTCCCGTGTTGAGCGTCACGAGCGCGAGCTTGAGCCCCTTCCCTTCGCCCCAGAGAATGTTCTCGCTCGGGACGCGCACATTGTTGAAGCGGATGACGCCATTCTCGATGGCCTTGAGCCCCATGAAGCGGCAGCGATGAACGATCTCGATGCCGGGCGTGTTGGCCTCGACGATGAATGCCGTTATCTGTTTGCGTGGCTTGCCCTTCACGACCTGGTCGGGCGTGCGCGCCATGACGACGAGCAGCTCCGCGCGCGTGCCGTTGGTGCACCACAGCTTGGTTCCATTCAGCGTCCAGTAGGTGCCGTCCTCGCTCGCCGTCGCCGTGGTGCGCATGTTCGCGGGGTCCGATCCCGCGTCCGTCTCGGTCAGCGCAAACGCGGAAATGGCGCCGCGAGCGAGCCGGGGAAAGAAGCGCTGCTTCTGCTCCGGCGTGCCGAACAGCTTGAGCGGTTGCGGGAGACCGATGGACTGACTCGCAGACAGGAGTGCCGTGAGCGAACCGTCCTTGCTCGTCACCATGGCCATTGCACGCGTATAGCTGGCGTAAGAGAGCCCGAGCCCGCCGTACTCCTGCGGAATCTTGATGCCGAACGCTCCGATGTCGCGCAGCTCCTGCACGTCTTCTTCGGGGATCTCGCCCGTGCGGTCGATCATGTCGGAATCCACGCGCTCCAGGAACGAACGGAGCTTCGGGAAGAACGCCTGCGCGCGCGCCTGTTCGTCCGCGTCTTCGTGCCGCGGATGCGGGTGGACGAGATCCAGGCGGAAGCGGCCGAGGAAGAGCTCGCGGACGAAGCTCGGTCCGGACCATTCGCTCTCGCGTGCCGCTTCGGCGACGTCGCGTGCTTCCTGCGCGGAGGCGAGTCCGGCGGACTGCTCGGGCATAGACCCTGTCCTGTGGCTATTGCTGCAAGTTAGCTCGCGGCATTTCGGGGTGCACAGCCGTGACACGTGAGCGGTCGCGCCAGGCGACGATGCCCGCTCCCACGACGGCAATCGCGGCGAAGATGAACCACTGAATCGCGTATTCACGATGCGGCCCCTCGTCGAGCGCGGGTAGCTCGCGCCGCGCCGGATGCGAGAGATCGGCCGTGTCTCCCACCGCAATCAGGAAATACGGCGCGACCGGATACGGCAGTCTGGCCGCGAGCTCCGCCCGCGTGACGCGCCGGATGACTCGGGGATTCGCCGCTTTCACCATGGCGGTATCCGCCGCATAGAGCTGCACGTATGCCAGCAGGCTCGCAGAATCACCCTCCCGCCAGCGCGGCTGGTCGACGGTGGACGCATCCGGGGAATAGACCCAGCCGCGATTCACCATTACCGCCGTGTCGGTGCCGTCGAGACGGACGGGCGTCAGAAGCTCCACACCTGGTGACCCGCGGCGAGTCCGCGGGCTGAGGATCAGTTCGTGGCCATAGTCGAACCGTCCGGATATCCGCACTCCGCGGTAGTGCGCCTCGGCCGAGTCGCGCGGAAGCTGCCGAAAGTCGACCGGGCGTGTGGTCTGCTGCCGCGTGAAGTTTGCATTCCAGGCCTGGCGTTCCCTGAGGCGCGCGATCTGCCAGAAGCCGAGCCGCAGAAAGATGGCCGCGGCCACGGCGGCAAGTGCACAGAAGACGAGAATTCGACGCGGCATCGCGCGAAATGTATGAGCCGTGCACGCACTCGATCAAAACAGCGACATCTGCTCGCCGAGGGATTCCGGATTCACAGGAGCCTGGCCGACCATGCGCTGGAGCTCTCGCGCGCTTTGCGGCGAGTGACCGGCAAAGAGGTTGTTCACGTAACCGTAGACCTTCACGTTCACCTTCGACAGCGTGGTCATCACGTCCGCCCACTCCTCCAGCTCGCGCGTGCGGTCGATCTGAATGCGCGAGTAATCCACGATGTCGCGGTTGGCGCCCATCCATCGGAGATACGCAAAGTTCGCCGTTGGCCGCGAGGCGAGCGCCAGCATCTGCTTGCGGGGAATCCAGCGAGCGTCGGTCACGGCGAGCGCCACGCCATGCTCTGCCAGCAGCGCAATCACGCCGTCGTTGATCCACCCGCGATGGCGGAACTCGATGGCAAATCGGATGTCGCGCGGCAACGCCGGAAGCAGGTTGGCGACGGCGGGCAGCTCGCTCGGGCCGAAATCGGGAGCAAGCTGGATGAGCACGGGTCCAAGCTTGTCATATAGCTCGCGTGCGCGCTCGAAGAATTCTTCCGCGAGATCGGCGGAGTCCCGCAGCCGCCGCTCGTGGGTGATTTCCTGGGGAAGCTTGAGCGCGAACGTGAATCCCGGCGGCGTCCGTTCATACCATCCGCGCACCGTCCTGACCGGCGGAACCGCGTAGAAGGTGGAGTCCACCTCCACCGTGTCGAAAGCACGCGCATAGACCGTGAGGTAGTCCGCCGGCCGCGTGTCGCCCGGGTAGAACGGTCCCACCCACGCATCATAGTTCCAGCCCTGCGTACCAAGCCGAATCGGCGCGCTCATGCGCAGAATGGGCGCCGATGAGCCCGCGATGTCAAGCGAGGCATGGCGGCGAGCGCGGCTGCCGCGTTAACCGGTCCTGAACTTGCTCGATGCGTGACGCGTAACTCCAGACGAGGAGACATCATGAGCGATCGCGATCCCCGATTCGATTCGACCGACGGAAAGGTCGAGCGCGCGAAGGATGTGGCGCTAGGAAAGCATGACAGCAACCCGAGCCACGTGGACGAAGCGGCCGAAGGCGTCGGCGGCATCGGTGGCGTGCTCACCGGCGCGGCATTGGGGTCCGGCGCGGGTCCCATCGGCACCATCGTCGGTGGAATCGCCGGCGCGGTGGGTGGATGGTGGGCGGGCCGCGCGGTGACCGAAGCGGCAAGCACCCTCACAAAGGAAGACGACGAGTACTACCGCGGGCACTACGAGCAGTCGCCAAATCGCCTCGCCGACCGGTCCTACGACGACGTGCGCCCCGCCTACATGCTCGGACATCTCGCCGCGCACAATCCCGACTATCGCAACCGCAGCTGGAAGGAGGTGTCGAAAGACCTTCAGCGTGGATGGTCGGTGGACAACGCCAAGCGGTTCGGGGACTGGGAGTCCATCAGCGGCTACGCGGGCGAGGGCTACGAGCGCGGCCGCTCGATCGTGGACACGGGCGCGAAGAGAACGGCGGAGTCGATGCAGAACATCGTGGATCGAAACCTTCCGTGACGTGACCGGTGAACCGTAAACGCGAACGGTGGGTGTTCCCGCTCACCGTTTACCGCTTACGGTTCACCACTAATCGCATCTCAGCCAGTCCACGCTTCGCGAGCCAGGCGCCAGTCACCAGTTCCATGACCCCGGTGACGGTTGCGCCGATCCACATGTGGCCGTTCGCAATCCGCCCGATCAGTGTCGTAAGGAAGATCGTGAGCGCGACGATCATCACCACCGACACGCCGAACGCCAACGCCAGCCAGAGCAAGCCGCGCGTCGCGCGGAACACGCTGTCGGCCGTCTCGAGTCTCGCGAGCTGAATCTCGTCCGCGACCAAGCGCTTCGAGTCGTCGCGCAGACGGCGAACGAGATCGGGAACGCCCACATCGGGATCGGTCGTGATGGATCGCGCAGTCATGGTCTCGACGGAATCAGACACACGACCCGCGGGCGCAAGGAGCGTTCCGGACTGCGCTATTCCGTGTCGAGCTCCACATGTACCTGTTTCGCGAGCGAGACGCCGATGGCGCGCGTCGTTCCCCCCGCAGGGCCGTCCACCCACAGCGTAATGGGTCCGTCGAAAGGCGCTTTCCCCAGAATCCGCACTTTCGCGCCCGGCAGAATGCCGAGCTCGGCCAGATATCGCAGTCGGGCGGAATCCTCGTCCTGCACGCGGCGCACTCGGACGCTCGTGCCCTCCGACATGTCGCCCAGCAAAGCAAGTCGTCCCTCTTCGACGCGGCCATCCGGGGTCGGAATCGGTGCACCGTGTGGATCGTGTCTCGGATTGCCGAGCGACGCCGCCATGCGCTCGATCAGCTCCTCCGACGCCGAGTGCTCGAGCCGCTCGGCCTCCTCGTGCACGCGGTCCCACGGATAGCCGAGCACCTCGGTGAGATAGCACTCGAGGATGCGATGCCGGCGCAGCGTGCGGAGGGCCGCGCGTCTCCCGCCGCCCGTGAGACGCGCGCCACGATACGGTTCGTGCAGGATCAGCCCCTGCTCCGCCAGACGCCGCATCATGCCGCTCACCGATGCCGGCGAGATGTCGAGCCGGTCCGCGATGTCGTTCGTGGTGGCGGCCTGTCCGAGTCGCTCGAGATCGTAGATGACCTTGAGGTAGTCCTCGACGGGAGCCGTCAGCACCGGCGGCGCGTGCGCCGGCGTCATGGCGTGCGTGCGCGCCGCGACGTGCCGCGCACCATCAGCACGGGAACGGTGGTGCGGTGGCGCACCTGATTCGCGACGCTGCCGAGCAGAAGATCCTGCACGCCCGTGTGGCCGTGGGTGCTCATCGCCACGAGATCGCAATTCTCCCGCTCCGCCGCTTCGGCGATCTCGGTCCCGGGGTCACCACCCGCCAACACGCACTCCACGGCGATGCCGGCCGACGCCAGCTCGTCGGCGCGCGCTTCGATGTATGCACGGTCGCGCTTCATCTCGTCGCTCTCGCGCAGCACGAGCTGATGCTGGTTCCGCGCCGCCCATCCGTCGGCGACGTGAATGAGTACCACCGACGAGCCACCGCAGTGCAGCGCGAGCAGGCGCACGTGCGCGACGACGGCATCGTCGTAGTCCGTATGCTCGAGGGGGACGAGTATGCGCTTGTACATGAGATGGGAAATGTGCTCCAGCGAGGCTACGCGAGCCACTCGCGGACCGCCTGCACCAGCAGCCAGACGTTCAGAACGGCGATGAGCGCCGCCACAAAATAGGCCAATCCCTTGAGCCACGACGAATTGACGAATTCGCCCATCTTGGCCTTCTCCGACGTGAACATGACGAGCGGAAAGACCGCGAACGAGAGTTGGAGGCTGAGTACGACCTGGCTCAGAATCAACAGTTTAGCAGTCGCCGACGCGCCGCCGATCAGCGCGACGATGACCGCCGGCACGATGGCGATGAGCCGCGTGATGAGCCGGCGCAGCCACGGACGGATCCGGATGTCCAGAAAACCCTCCATGACGATCTGGCCAGCGAGCGTTCCCGTCAGGGTGGAGTTCTGGCCGGACGCCAGCAGCGCCAGCGCGAATACCGTACTGGAGCCCGCTCCGAGCAGCGGCGTGAGGAGCTTGTGCGCGTCCTGGATCTCGGCGACCTCCGCATGGCCGCTCGTGTGAAAGCTTGCCGCCGCGACGATGAGAATGGCGGCGTTGATGAACAGCGCCATCGTCAGCGCGATGGTGGAATCGATGAACGCGTAGCGAACGGCCTCGCGCCGCCCCTCCGGATTCTCCTCGTATCGCCGCGTCTGCACGATGGACGAGTGCAGATAGAGATTGTGCGGCATCACGGTGGCGCCGAGAATGCCGATGGCGATGTACAGCATGGCGGGGTTCGTGACGACTTGCGGCGAAGGAATGAACCCCTTCGCAACGGCCAGCACGTCCGGGCGAGCCAGCACCAGCTCGAACGCGAAGCAAACGCCGACCGTAGCGATGAGCGTGATGACCAGCGCCTCGAGGACGCGAACCCCCCGATTCTGCAGATAGAGCAGCAGAAGGACGTCGAAGCCGGTGATAAGGACGCCGATCGGCAGAGGAATGCCAAACAGCAGGTTGAACGCAATTGCCGAACCGATCACCTCGGCCAGATCGCAGGCGGCAATGGCGATCTCGCAGAGTACCCAGAGCCCCCAGACCACGGGACGGCTGAAATGGTCGCGACACGCCTGCGCGAGGTCGCGGCCGGTGACGACGCCGAGCTTGGAGGCGAGTCCCTGGAGCAGAACCGCCATGAGGTTGGAGGCCAGGATGACGCTGAGCAGCGTGTAGCCGAACTTCGACCCTCCGGCCAGGTCGGTAGCCCAGTTGCCGGGGTCCATGTAGCCGACGGCCACCAGATATCCCGGACCCGCGAAGGCGAGCAGCTTCCGCCACACCGAGCGGCTCCCGACCGGGACGCTGCGATAGACCTCGGCGAGGCTGGGGGCGACGCGCGCATGCCGCCAACCGGCGTCAGGCGGCTGGAGATCGGGTGGTTGGGGCCGTTCGACGCGGCGTGCGCTCATCGGGCTTGATTTAGGTTACCCTAAATATAATATGAGGCGCAGATAGACAAGCCCATCACTACATTCCGGCCATGCCAGACACCACGCCCGCGGACGTCAGCGGTCTCGCCCAGATTGCGCTGACGGTGTCCGACGTCGCGCAGAGCACGCCGTTCTACCGCGATGCGGTCGGCCTCAGATTTCTCTTCGCCGCCGGACCGAACCTCGCGTTCTTCGACATCGGCGGCGTCCGGCTCATGCTCGCGCCGCCCGAAGGCAGGTTCACGGCGGGCGTGAGCTCGGTGCTCTATCTGCGTGTCGGCGACATCGCCGCGGCACACTCGGCCATGAAATCCCGGGGGGTCACGTTCGCCAACGAGCCGCATCTGATCGCGAAAATGCCCGACCACGATCTTTGGCTGTGCGAGTTCCGGGATCCGGACGGCAACACACTCGCGCTGATGTCCGAGGTACGCCCGCCGCAGCCCGCGTAGGTCGATTCGGCTAGCCGTGGACCTCGTCGATGGAATCACCGTCGACACCGCAGCCCATGTAGTCGAGGAACTGGCGTAACGCCCGTTCGGTGAGCCCCCACACGGTGTGTTCGCCGTGCTGAAACAGGCTCACGCGCCGCCGCCCGCCGTGCATGTTCACGAGCCCGGTTCCCCACGCCGCCTGCTCTCGTAGCGCCGACAGCGGAACCCAGAACGCACTCGCCACTTCGGGCGACGGCACCACGTCGACGTTCGCCGTCACCAATGCGACGTACGGGCGAATCACGAGCGGAGGAAGCAACGGCGACCGCGGCGCGAGATCATCCAGGTGGCCAAGCACGCGTCCGTCGCGCGCCACGTCGATGCCCGTCTCCTCCGACGTCTCGCGTAACGCCGTCATCTCGAGGTCCCGGTCGCCGGGATCCATGCGTCCGCCCGGACACGCGATGTGCCCGCTCCACGGATCGCCCTCGGCTTCCGCGCGCTTGATCAGCAGCAGCTCGGGCTCCCCATCGGGCCGAGCGCGCAGGAGGAGCAGAATGGCCGCGCGGCGTACGGCGACGTCGGTCTCCATGATCCTGCCCGGCCGCTCCCGCAACGAATTGATGAAATGCCGGATCAGCGGGTGCTGCTCGAACCGGTCCAGCTCCGACGTTACGTGATCCGTCTCCACGTCAGTCGACGTCGCCTCCCGCCTCCACCCAGCCGCGGATGCCGCCGGCCAGCGAGCACACGTTCGTGTACCCCATCTGCTGCATCGTGTCGGCCGCGAGCGCGGAACGATTTCCACTCGCGCAGTAGATGACGACCTCGGCATCGCGCGGCACGGCGGCCTCGATCTTCGTCTCGAGGTTTCCGCGCGAAACATGTACCGCGCCCGGAATGCGTCCGAGATTCACCTCGGGCAGATCGCGCACGTCGAGAAAGACGACGTCCCCGCGCTCGTGCAGCGAGAACGCCTGACGTGCGTCGACCTGCTTGATGCGCGTCTTGGATTCGTTGATGAGGTCGGTGCCGCTCTTCATTGGAGAGGAGGTCGAGGTTCGCGATTATGCTGACGTCACGGTGAGCGTGCGTGCGTCCGCGTCGAGCACTGCGGAGGCGCCGAGTGGAATGGTCCACTGGTCGTCGATGTGGCCGAGTGGAATGCCGGTGAGGGCAGGTACGCCGGCGGCGTCCGCCACGTCGCGAAACAGGTCGTCGAGCGCCGGGACGCCTTCGTCTTCGGCCTCGCGGCCGGTGAACTGTCCGAACGCGACGCCCGCGAGGCGCGAGAGCGCACCACAAAGGTGGAGTTGACGCAGCATGCGATCGATGCGGTACGTGGCTTCGCCGATGTCCTCCAGCACGAGGATCGCTCCCGTGTAATCCGGCGAGTACGGCGTGCCGCAGAGCGCGGCGAGAAGCGCCAGGTTGCCACCCACGAGCCGGCCTTCCGCGCGACCGGGGCGCAACACCTGCGCCGCATCGGCCACGCCGCACGAGTCGCGATGGTCCGTCACCGCATGCACGAGTGACTGCCGCGAGAAATTGCTGAGTGGCGAGCGCGCCGTGGGGCCATGGTACGTGACGACGTCCGCACATCGGCCGAACGCCGAATGGAGCGCCGTAATGTCCGAGTACCCGATGAGTGTCTTCGGGCGGCGGCGCATTGCGTCGAAGTCCACGATCTCGAGGAGACGCATGGTGCCGTAACCGCCTCGCAGGCACCAGATGCCGTCGATGCGCTCGTCGCGCAGCGCCGTGTTGAAGTCGCGCGCGCGTTCGGCGTCGTCTCCGGCGAGGTAACCGGTTCGCGCGAGCGCATGCTCGCCGATGACCGGCTCCCATCCCAACGATTCCGCCTGAACGCGCGCAATCTCCAGCTCGCGTGCATCGCGCAATGGGCCGGCTGGCGCGACCAGCGCGACACGGGCGCCGCGGCCGAGCGGTGGTGGAAATCGCATGGATTCGCAACGTAGAGAGCGCTCGTGAGCGGTGCAACCGAGCGCCGGTTGTGCCCGGATGTTTGGGCATTCCTTATGCGAATGTTTGCGCACACGCTGGGGGAGCGCGAATGCAAGCTCGGCCCATGCGGAAAGCCCACTGCTGATACATCGGAGGACACATGGCAGATCAGAAAAACACTTCGAACACCGGCGGGAATGCCTCCTCGACCAACCGCGATCTCGACTCGTCGTCGCAGGGCGACGGGCAGAGCAGCTCGGGTGGAATGAGCGGCAGCTCCGGAAATGGCGGGACGCAGAAGGGCGGATCCTCGTCGGGCACGCAGGGCGAAAACCCTGGCGGGATGAAGAGCCCAGGTCAGGGCGGGCAGTCGTCGCGCCAGGGATCGCAGAGCGGCTCGTCGGGCAGTTCGGGAAGCTCAGGGAGCTCCGGCGGATCGGGCGGCAGCAGCAATCGCTGATCGGTCTCCGGACGCGAAGGGCGCTCCACGCGGGGCGCTCTTCGTGTTTTGTCCCATGGCGTGAACATTCCCATGGTGTGACGAACATTCCCATGGCGTGACGGTGGCCGCGTACCGTGTTGACCTCGCATCTTCCCGCCATGTCCGTGCGAGTTGCCCTGCTTGCCGCTGCTCCCTGGGTCGTGACGCCCCTCGTCACCATGATTCGCGCGCGGCAGTCCCGCTCGCTCGACGACGAGTCGGACGTCCCCCCGGTGGATGGGCCGTTCGTCTCCATCGTGATCCCGCACGGAACGAGGAGCACAACATCGTTCGCTGCGTTCGCTCGGCGCTCTCGTCCACGTATCCGCGGCTCGAGGTGATCGCGGTGGACGATCACTCCACCGATGCGACCGGTGCGCTACTGGCAGCGATCGCAGCGGATGATTCGCGGCTTCACGTGGTAGTTCCTCCGCCGCTTCCCGATGACTGGTTCGGTAAACAGTGGGCGTGCACTGCCGGTGCACGCGCGGCGCGGGGAGACGTCCTCGCGTTCTTCGATGCCGACACCTGGCAGGAGCCCGATCTGGTGACGCGATGCATCAATGCGATGCGCGCACGCGAGGCCGATTTTCTCAGCGTGGTCGGCACGCAGGCGCTCGGCACATTCTGGGAGCGCGTGGTGCAGCCGCAGATGCTCGCGCTGATGCTCGCGCGGTTCGGCGGGACGGAGACCGTGAACAGGTCCTCGCTGGCGGAGAACAAGATCGCGAACGGTCAATGCATCTTCATGCGTCGCGATGCCTACGACACTACGGGAGGCCACGAAGCCGTGCGCGACCGTCCCGCCGAGGATCTCGCGCTGGCGCAGCGGTGGTTTCTATTGGGGAGGAAGTGTTTTCTCGTGCTCGGGCTCGATCAGTTCACAACGCGTATGTACACGTCGCTCGGTACGCTGTTGGAGGGCTGGGGCAAGAATGTCTTCGCCGCGGGACGAGAGACGATCGGCGGCGGGCGGGCCGGTCAGGCGATCTATCCGTTGCTTCTTCTGCTTCCCGCGATTGTCGGGCTGGCGCCGCCGCTCATGATGATGCTCGCGGCGTTCGGGGTTGTCGGCAGTGAGGCGGCGCTGTGGGCGACGGTTGCGCTGGGAGCCAACCTCGTGTGGTGGCTGCTCGTGTACTTGTGGCTCGACTTCGGACTGGTGCGTGCTGTCGGCTACACGGTGGCGAGTCCGCTCGGTGCGCTGGTCATGCTGTACATCACCGCGAAGGCCATCGTGCGGGGACGTCGCGTTCGTTGGAAGGGACGCGAGTACCTCGCGGCGTGATCTGCTCATTGTTGCAATAGCACGATGACGACCGTGCGCAGGTTGCCTGATAGCCTGCGCGTGTGCAGACACTTCGCCGTGCCGCCGAGCTGCTTCACGCAGCCAATTCCCCCGACGGAAGGCTCGCCGTCGCGCGCGAGTTGGGATTTCGCGGCGAGGCGTTGACGCTCGATGCCGTCGCGCGGGAGCGATTGCGGCTTCCGATCACAGTACGTGCTGCCACGCTCGTGGCCGGTGTCGGTGCTTTGCGCGCGCTCTTGATCGATTCCACTGAGGTGGAGTCGCTACGCCAGCTCCTTACGTCGCTCGCGGCGCCACTGGGTTCGCGATCGGCGCACGTGCTGTGGACGGTCATCGCCTCGTCGGCGTCCGGAGACGAAATCGGAATCGCGTGCTGGCAACCCGGAGCACGCGGCAGCCGCACTGTCGCGCTCGTCGCTCAGCGGGCGCGGATCGTCGCGAGCGACGCGGAATCACTCTGCGCACTCGCTGCGGCAACCGACGTCGACGACCTCGCCGTCTACACGCGCTGGTGCGAGCTCCTCGGGTGCGGCGCGCTATCCCGCAAGTTCTATCGCATTCTGGAATCGCGAGTGCGTACACTCGCCGAGTCGCTGACCGGTGTGCCTGCCTCGGAGCGCAGCGAGCTCGCGTTGTTATGCGTGTCGCGTCTGCTCTTCCTCTCGTTCCTCGAGGCGAAGGAATGGCTGAACGGAGACCGCGCTTTCCTTTCCGCGAGCTTCGATGGCTGCATGGCCGGTGGCGGACGATTCCACCAACGGGTCCTGCTTCCACTCTTCTTCGGAACGCTCAACACGCGCATGTCTCGACGTGCGCCGGAGGCGAGGCGCCTCGGCGCCATCCCATTCCTGAATGGCGGTCTGTTCTCGCGTGCGCCCATCGAACGCCGCAATGCGAGGGCGCGGTTCAGCGACGAAGCCATCGGGCAGGTATTCGGGGATCTGCTTGGAGCGTTTCGTTTCACGGCTCGGGAGAACCAGGAGCACTGGGGAGAGGCGTCGATCGATCCCGAAATGCTTGGACGTGCCTTCGAGTCGCTCATGGCGGCGCGCGAGCGGCGCACTAGTGGCGCCTTCTACACGCCGCAGGAGTTGGTGGCACGCGTCACACGTCGCGCGTTGGTCGTCGCACTCGGCGACGACACGCTCGCCGAGTCGAGCGTGGAGGCTGCGCTGGGCGGTGATGAGCTGTCGCCGAAGGATGCGGAGACGCTATGTGCGAGACTGAAGCACTTCGCGGTGCTCGATCCGGCGTGCGGCTCGGGTGCGTTCCTCGTCCACGTGCTCGAGCGCGTTGCCGATCTGCGCAAGGCAGCCGGCGATTCACGGAACATCTCGGCCATTCGGCGAGAGGTACTCGCACGAACGATCTACGGAGTGGACGTGAATCCCACAGCGGTTTGGCTGTGCGAGCTTCGACTCTGGCTCTCCGTGGTCATCGAGAGCACGGAGGAGCGCATGTCCGCTGTCCCAGCCCTTCCGAATCTCGACGGCAATATTCGCGTCGGTGATGCGCTTTCTGGTGCGGCGTTCTTCGAGCCGCCGGCGTTGATGGGACCGAGTGCAACCCTCGTTCGACTGCATGAGCGGTATGTGCGGGCGACAGGTCCGCGCAAAGCTCCCCTCCGCCGCGCGCTGGCGCGGGAGGAACGTCGTCGCGCCGTAGCAACGATCGATCGCGAGCTCACCGCGATCTCCTCGGTGCGGCGTGAGCGCCTCGTCGTGCGACGGGCTGCGGACCTCTTCGGCGAGCGAGCAGTTCCAGGACGAGACGAACGTATGGAGATGCGGAGTCAGCGACTTCGCGCCGCCGCGCTGCGCCGCGAGCGACGTCGCCTCGCTGATGGAGGAGCGGTTCCGTTCTCGTTTCCAAGTCACTTCGGCGCGGCACATGCGCGCGGCGGCTTCGATCTCGTGATCGGCAATCCGCCGTGGGTTCGGCTGCACAACATCACGCCGACCGCGCGCGCCGGTCTACGTGCCCGGTTCGTGACGTATCGCGAGGCTGGTTGGGAGCTCGGCTCACGCGCCGGCCATGCGGCGAGGGGCTTCTCATCGCAGGTCGATCTCGCCGCGCTGTTCGTGGAACGAAGCACGCAGCTCGCGTCGACGCATGGGTGCATCGCGTTGCTCGTGCCGGCCAAGCTGTGGCGGTCGCTCGCCGGCGGCGGTGTGAGGCGGCTCGTGACACAGGATCTCACGCTCCGCACGCTCGAGGACTGGTCCGAGGCTCCGTCCACGTTCGACGCCGCGGTGTATCCGTCCGCGCTCGTCGCGTCGCGTAGCAGCGACCGTCGCGATGCGGTGATCGGTGTGCACCGTCGCACGATGGAGCTGCAATGGAGCGCGAGCGCGCGCGATCTCCGCTATCTGCGACATGACGCCGCGAGTCCATTGCTTTTGTTGCCGCCGGACGCGCGCCGCGTCTTCGACCGACTCGCCGGATGCGGTCCCGCGCTCGGCGACAGCAGGTTCAGGCGCGCGATCCTCGGCGTGAAGTGCGGATGCAACGATGCGTTCATCGTCGACGCTGTCGAGGTTCGGGGGGCGCTGGTCACGATAGAGCGAGAGGGGCGCCACGGTGACATCGAGCGCGAGCTGCTTCGTCCGCTCCTGCGCGGTGACCACGTCACGCCCTGGCAAATCCAGCGAGGGCGACACGCCATCATCTGGACACACGATGACTTCGACGAACCCCTGCGTGCTCTTCCACCCGGCGCCGCGCACTGGCTGGCGCCGTGGCGACGGCGGTTGCTCGATCGGACCGATCTTCGCGGCACTCGGGCATGGTGGGCTCTGTTTCGAACGGAGAGCGCCGATTCGTCGAAAACGCGCGTCGTCTGGAACGACTTCGGCCGCACGCCCAGAGCTGCGCTGCTGCCGAGGGGAGATCGGACGGTGCCGTTGAACAGCTGCTATGTCGTCCAGTGCGACGACGAAAGCGACGCGTTGGCGCTCACCGCGTTGCTGAACAGCGCCGTTGCCGCCGCATGGCTCAACGCCATCGCGGGTTAAGAGAGAAGCTTCCCGGAACTTCACCCCCCCCCAAAGGCTAGGCTCCGGGCGGAAAGCCTTTAGTTTCGACTGTGTGATCGGGGGGGCGATAACGAGCAACGCTCGCGACTTGCATATGTCAACGCGCTTCAGAGAGATGATCTAGACATGCCAAACCGTCGTCCGACTCCCTCCGGTCTCGAAGTGAAGGTCTTCGCTACCGTCGAGGAGATCGAGCAAGCTGTCAGGAAATTGCAGCGACGTATCGACGACGTGAACAGCTTCAATCCGATGGCGACCGCCATGTTTCGGACGGGAGCCGACGAGGTCTTGGCGAGCGACATTAGCAATTCAATTCGAGAAGTATTCGGTCCGAACTCCCCAGAATTCGACGAGCATCAGCACTTCAACCTTTGGGGTGGGAGTGGAGTCGGCACGCCGCGCGACAATGTTCTGGAACGCGGTCGTTCACAGGCGAGAACAATATTGCATGGTCTAGTCAAGCGTCTCCGTGAAAAAGGCGAGGACCTACTTCAGGACACGGGCAAATCGCCCGCTAGCTATTTCGAACGTCTGAATCTGCATCCCCGCATCGCTGACGTAGCAAGAGAACTTTTCCTCGACGGGTATCACTGGGAAGCAGTTTTTGCGGCCTCGAAGGCACTCATTAACTATGTCAAAGAACGGTCTGGCAAGCACGATCTAGACGGCGCGCCATTGATCCGCACGGTTTTCTCAAAGAACGCTCCGATATTGGCTTTCAATGACCAAAAAGATCAGGTGGACCAGGACGAACAGGAGGGCATGATGCATCTGTTTGAGGGCGCAGTAATGGCAATTCGGAATCCCGGCGGGCACTCATTTCCGGAGGGACCGGAGCAAAGAGCGATAGAATACATCTCCATGCTAAGTCTCTTGGCATTTCGCACACAGGAAGCGAAGAGGCGCCCTTAATTACGACACTCCAGACGCGTTGAACAGGACGCGAACCCCACCGTCCGGCACGCGCTAGTCAGAGACGGCATCGCTCTCTATCTACTTCTCGCTTGCCGCGATGTATCGAGACACGATGAACGCAATTGTTTGACTAGCCGTGTCGGCAAGTCGTCTAACTCTTCGACTGAACTGTTCTGTGCCTACGGATTCGCCTAACTCCTGTAGCAAAGCGCTATACGCGGCATCCGCAAAATAGAAACGCGTGCGCTCCATGTTTGTCCCCGTAGACGCGTAAGCGACTTCGTTGTGCGGACCTTTCGCGGTTTCATAGAAATGTCTGCGGAAACCTTTTACCAGAGCCTTGGGCTGGTAGTAGTGATAGGCAGCGGTATGGCGGATGCGCCGAAGCATGCTGGTGAGCGCCCTATCCCGACCACCGCCCTTGTCTGTCGCGACGTCTACCAACTCCCTCCACTCGCGTCGTGTCTGCGGCACTGCGTGACTCAGAATGGCTGTGATCTCCGCTCCGCGCGCCTCAGTCTCAAAGGTCGCAATCAGCACAAGTAGTTCATGGAGTTGGGCCAGCACCAGACGCGTGGTTTGAATCTCTAGTCCGGTATATTGCCCATTGTGGCCAGTGATTGCTGCGGCCTTGGGGCTCTTCCATTCATGGAGCATGCCTTGCCAGATAATCAGCCCCTTAAGGTCGTTGAACGCCGCCGCCAGGGCTAGAATGAATGCCTGAAGATCGTTGCGCTCGACATCGCCGACAATGCCGTTCGGGTCAAAGCGACGTAGTGGTGCTAAGGGGAAGGTATGATCGGTCACGACGGCCCTTGAGCATGAGGGGGTCTGATCATGATGTCAACTCGATTGCTTGCTCGTCCGCGACAGCTGGCCATGTTGGACTCTCCCGGGACTAGGAGCTATCACCTTCTTACACGAGGAACCGCAATGGCTTCATTCATGGATCGCGCGGGCCAAATCGGTCGCGGCGCTTGGCATGATGAGAGGGAGGCCCGTAAGAACTTGGACGAGTTTTCTGCTTCCGGCGCGCGACGTTCCTACTGCTCCTCGTTGCCGTTGTAGGTATAGTCGTTGAGATTGCCAAATAGGCACGTGCGAATAGACCTCGATTCTCAACTTGTGCAGAGGGGCCAATGCTTATCCTCTTGGGCGCCATTATCGTCATCGAACTCGCTATCATCATATCGAGACTGAACGCCATCGCCCGCAGCACCGAGCTGTTCAGGCGTCATTACCTCGACGTCCTCAACTTCAAAGGCATTTCAGTCTGGGCACCTGATGGCTACTATCCGCTTGACAGCACGTCGGCGCCATAGGCCCCCAAATGAAGGCGGCTTTTTTTGCTGCCAGATGAATACTCGGCCAAGCTAGGAAATGGGCCGGGCCGCACTGTCATCATTTCGCGGCGAGTCGTTTCAATGCGTCCCAGTGTCTCGGATGCGGGGTCATTCGGCCCGTGCGAATGTGCTTGCATGAGCTGAAAGAAAGCCCCGTTACCGCAACAAGAGCACGAGCGGGTAAGCCCCTTATGCACGGGAATATCTCGCGCTTGTAGAGTGTAGGACTCGGAATGCTTTTCTGATGCGCCTCCCAAGTCGAGTTGAGGACGTGCTGTCGCTTCGCATTCTGGCGGTGCGTTTCGCGCGTTTCAGGACTCATGCGGCGATCCTCGCCAATCGCCCGGAGTTGTCGCTGGATTGCGACGCCCTTCTGTGCCGCTCGCTTTACGTGCGCAGGAAGGCATGCGTCGCAATATGTCCGCGTCGGCTTGTTCAACGTCTGGCCGCATTCCTTGCAACGCGGCGCGAGCGTTACGGCCTTCGCGGTGTCTTCTGTCCGCATGCGATTGCGCTGTGTGAGCGGTGTCCGTAACCGTAGAGGCGTTGTCTCGGTCAGCGGCACGATTGGGCCGATTGGCAACCGAACATGTGCGAACGCCCACGCCGCGTCCTCCGCGACGGGAGCCAGCGCCTTGGCCCACTGCGGGGCAGTCTCAGCAAGCGCCGAGGTGAGCGGCGGAAGCAAGCGACAATTGCCGTCACGATTCTCGAAGAAGTCCGCCTTGAGGAATGTGCGCTCCTCAAGCATTCGGAGAACGAACGCGTCAACGTTCGGCCGGACTGGCTCCATGACATCCGTGGCGAAGCTCTCCCGATTCGGCCTATCCGCGTGAATTAGTCCCATCGCCGCGTCACATCCGACGCGCTGCAACGCGAGCCGCGACTCCGCCTCCAAAATGCCATACAGATAGTTGAGGAACGCGTTGATTGGCGTGCTTGCTTTGCGCGGCGACGACGAGAGCTGAGAACGCCGAGAGTCGAAGGCGAGCCAATGCGACGGGACGCGCGCCAAATCCCGCGAGCCGAAGCGCATCGGGATGCCGTTCCACGCGTCCCAATATGCCGCCGCTGCTCGCGACTCGATGTAGCGCAGGTCCGCCATCGTGTTCGCGTCGGCCAGCGCTTCGCTCGCGCCCTGAAGCACACGCACAGCGTCGCGCTTTCCGCCCATATCGCGCAGCACCTCGCATTGACCGTTGACCTTGCCTAGCAGTAGCGAGCGCGCAATGTCAACGCCTTGCGGAAGCGCCGACGCAAGCGCCTGACCGCGCCGAACACGTACATCGTCGAGCGCGCGAGACACATTGGTCGCAATGAGGCGACCGTCGTTGTCGAGCTGTATGAAGGAAATGCCGGTATCGGACATCCAGCGCAGCGCATCGAGTGAGACGGTGCCGGTATGACCATGCACCACGACGCGTTGCACATCGGGCGCGACGCGCGCGAAACGACGCATGCGCCGCGACCGCGCGAGACCGTCCTCGATGACGAGATGTCCGCGTTCGACCACGATGCGAACGCCATAACCGTCAACCGCGACCACACCGTGACCCGTGCGTGCCTTCAATGCTGTTGCTGTCATGCGGATGCGATCAAGGTAGAAAGATCGTCGTCCGGCCACTCGGCAACCGGACGTTGGAGTAAGCCAGAGAAGGCACGAAAGAGCGTCGGGAAGAGCGCGTGCGACCGAACCGGGAGCCAGAGGAGCACCATAGTCGGTTGCAAGTCGTCGAGCCCCTCCGCGAGCACGTGGGCGAAGCCCTTGTCCATCTCGGCATTGAAAAACTCTTCCGGTTGTTGGAGCACGAGGGGCAATGCGCGTTCGAGCAAGACGCGCAACTCGTCTCGCGCGCTGGACAGGTCGGCCGACTGCGCGCCGTCGAACGCTGTCCGCAGTCGATCTGGCTGAACAGCACGACTCATCGCGTGTGCTGCCTGCGGCGTGAACCACGTCGCGCGCTCAACGCCAAGGCCCTTCGCCAGGAGTGCCGCGTCTGCTCGGTCGTGGCTGGTGTACGCGCCCGACGCGATTTCAAAGAGCAACGCGTGAAACGTGGCATAGCGCGCCTTCCCTAACCGGCGACGCAGGCGTCCGAGGTCGCGATCTGTCACACGAGACAGTGCGCGGGCCTCAAACGCGGCCGCGAAGTCGTCGCTGTCCTCCGCGTACAAACGTTCCGCGACGTGACTGCGCTCCTCAATGTCAGCGAGTGCCGTTTCGAGAATGGCGCGAATGCGGGTTGCCTCAATCGGGAACCCGTTCCACCAGAGACGCCAGAGCGCAGCCTCGACGCTGCGATTCGCTGCGAGTTGTTCGGCAACGGCGACGAGCTGAGGCCCGGCTGATTCCGGATAGCTCGCGAGCATGCCGGACCCGCGACCACGGCCGCGCAGCACGGGCGACGGAAGCAAGCCGCGTTTTCGCCAACGGTCGAATTGCGAGAGTGTGACCGCGTGCCCCCGCTCCGCCGCATACGCGAGGACGTCCTCTTTCGACCAATTGACGGCTGAGGCATCGGGCATACCTCAACTTACATCGGTACGCGTCGGCCTGCTAGAAGGCTGGCGCAGTCATGTGATTTTAGGAGAGCGCAGTAACGGAATTGCCGTTACATCGGTGCGCGAAACATGGCACGAAGCTGCTTGCGGCTCGATTCCGGAGATAGGCAATGGATCGGCACGACCCCCTCCTCAGTAGCGCCGATGCGGCGCGCATTCTCGATGTGACGCCCGCGTCCGTGCGCAACATGCAGAAACGCGGCGAGCTGGCCGTGGCGGAAATCACGGTGGGCGGAATTCACCTCTATCGCGGCAGCGAAGTCCGACGCCTCGCGACAATGCGCGACACGGCGAAGCGCGCGGCACGCGCACCAAACCGCGACGGCGGTCGGCGGTAGTGCATGCCCGCCAAGCGCACGACATCGGGCGGGAAGGCACCGCCAGCGCGAACGGACGCGCGCAGGAAGGCACGGACGGACCTGCGCGCGCAGCTCGCGCAGCAACGCAGCCTAGACGGGTTGCAGCGCATGCGCGCGCGTGGCCTCTCGCTCACCCAAGCGGCCGCGCAGGCGGGCACCACGCCACGCACGATGCAGCGCCATGTCGGCCGCGCACTCAAGAAGCGCGACGACGGCCGGTTTGCCCCGACCACATGGGACCGCATTCCACGCACGATGCGATTCCTCACGGAGAACGGTGTGATCGACCTGATTCTTCGCGATTCGCGCGCGGCTAGTGACCTCGCGCGGTATATGGGCGCGGTCGATCAGTTCTTGAAAACGGGGGATCAGGGGCCGCTCGCGGCGTTTCGCGGCAAGTCCGTGAAGTCCGGCAAAACCGCGCACGCCTACGTCACGAATCCGAGCACGCTGGAACGCCTCGCCTATGCAGGCGAAGTGGCTTTTGAAGACCTCTACGCGCTCACGACTGGGGAAACGAAATGACCGCGCCGGCACGCGACCCGATTGCGAGCGAAGCACGCCGCGCGAAACGCGAGCGCCTACTCGGAGACAGTCCCGCGTGCGTGCGATGTGGGCTGGCAGAGATTGACAGCCTCATCGCGGTCAAGCGCGGGGTGCTCGAAGCGCATCACGTGGTCGGCCGCGCCAATGATGAAGACTTGACGGTCGCTCTGTGCCGGAACTGTCATGCGGTCGTAACCGAGCGCTATCGGGACGCGGGCGTGTCGCTCAACCGTCCGCCGACCGTACTCCATCAGCTCGCGGCGATCCTGCGCGCGCAAAGCGCGCTCCTCATCGACCTTGGCCACCGCGGCGTACTCCTAGCTGATGCGCTGTGTCAGCTCATTGCGCTGCTCGATCGCGAATTTCCGAGCTGGCGCGCCATCGCGCGCGTGGTCACATGGCGCGCGCGCTGATTCCAGACGCGGCATCGACCGCGCCGACGCTCATTCCGGTCGCCCTGCGCGCGCACACGGTGCGCGGCACAGACACGGGACCGGACGCGCCGTCGAGCGCGCGCGCTGAGGCTGCACTCGACGTCCCAAAGCGTGCACGCACGGGGCGCGCGGAACCGCGCTGGCCGCGTCACGTGCTCGTGTTCGATACCGAAACCACGACGGACGCGCGCCAGTCGCTCACGTTCGGCAGTTACCGGGTCTCGCGCTGGCAATCGGGGGGCTCGCTCGTGCTCATTGAGGAGGGACTCTTTCACGCGGACGACCTCGCGACCGCGCAGCCGGACGCACTGCGTGAACTGGACGCGTACGCGACAGCGCGCGGCGTGACGTTGCTGACGCGCCGTCAATTTATGACGCGCGTGTTCAAGCCAGTCGCCATTGACCTGCGCGGGATGGTCGTCGCGTTCAACCTCCCATTTGACCTGTCCCGAATTGCAATTGAATCGGGCGACGCGCGCAACAAGTTTCGGGGCGGGTTTTCGTTCACGCTGTGGGATTATCAGGACGCAGCCACGGGCGAATGGCGCGAGCATCCCTATCGGCCGCGCATCTGCGTGAAAAGCCTCGACAGCAAGCGCGCCTTTATTGGCTTTTCACGACCAATGACCACGGGCGAACCCAACGCGCGCGCCTTTCGCGGGCATTTTCTGGACGCGCGCACGCTCGCGTTCGCGCTCAGTGCGAAAAGCCATAGCCTCGCGTCCGCGTGCGCGACGTTCGGCGTGGCGCACGGCAAGTTGACCGTTGAGGAGCACGGGCGCGTCACGGCCGACTACATCGACTATAATCGGCGCGATGTGCTGGCCACGGAAGAACTACTGGTGACACTGCGCGTCGAATTTGACCAGCTCGGCCTCTCCCTCGCCCCAATGCGCGCGTATTCGCCCGCGTCCATTGCCAAGG
Source organism: Gemmatimonadetes bacterium 2013_60CM_65_52 (assembly GCA_002215645.1). Classification (GTDB taxonomy): domain Bacteria; phylum Gemmatimonadota; class Gemmatimonadetes; order Gemmatimonadales; family Gemmatimonadaceae; genus AG11. Next base: position 37,065 of record NGFI01000014.1, read on the forward strand.
CGAATTTGCGCGCGTTCGGGATTCGACCGCTTCGGACCAAAGCGCCCGGCATTTCGGACGCGGAATTCGGCCGGTGCATGACCGCGTTTTATGGCGGGCGCGCGGAATGCCGGATTCGGCGCGTCCCGGTGCCGGTCGTGACGGTCGATTTCCGGTCCATGTACCCGACCGTGAATTGTCTGCTCGATTTGTGGCGCGTAGTGACGGCTGCCCGCATCACGTTTCGTGACTGCACCGACGAGTTTCGCGCGCTGGTCGCGGCCGCGTCATTGGACGCGGCGTTTGATCCGGCAACCTGGCCGCGTTTGTGTTGCTTTGCGGAGATCGAACCGGACGATGATATCCTGCCCGTGCGTGGGAAATACGCACAGACGCGCGAGGGGCTGAATATTGGCGTCAATCGCCTCACGTCGCCCGTCCCGATGACCTATGCCGGGCCGGACGTGTACGCGTCCGCCCTATTGACCGGCAAAGCGCCGCGCATTCGGCACGCGTGGCAATTGTGCGGCGAGGGCACGCAGGACGATTTACGCCCGGTCGCGCTTGCGGGCAGAATTCCGGTGAATCCGCGCGAAATGGATTTCTTTCGCACGGTCATTGAGGAACGCGTACGCGTGAAATCATCGGCCGACTATCCGCCCGCCGAGCGCGACCGCATTGCGCAGCTCCTCAAGATTGTCGCGAATAGCGGGAGTTACGGCATTTTCGCCGAAATGAACCGCGACGAATTAGCGTGCGACGACACGGAAACGGTCACGGTATTCGGCCATACCGCGCCATTTGCGCAGCAAACGACCGCGCCAGAGAACAGCGGCGAATTCTGCTTCCCGCCCGTGGCCGCGCTCATTGTGGCCGCTGCGCGGCTCATGCTCGCGCTCTTGGAACGGTGCGTCACCGACCGCGGCGGAACGTACGCGTTCTGTGACACCGATTCGATGGCCATTGTTGCGACCGAACGCGGTGAATTGATCGAATGCGAGGGCGGAATGGCCGACGTGACTGACCGCATGGAAGCGGTGCGCGCGCTGTCGTGGTCGGACGTGCACGCCATTCAAGCACAATTTGACGCGCTCAATCCGTACGACCCGCGCGTCATTCCGACCATTTTGAATATTGAGGACCTGAATTATTCCAGCCGGGGACAGCGCGCGATATACGCGTATGTCGTGTCTGCGAAACGCTATGCGCTCTATTCACGGACCGACACGGGCGAAATTCAGCTCGAAAAATGCTCGGAGCACGGCCTTGGGCACCTATTGAGCCCATTACCGAAGGGAAGCGCTGAGAAATGGCCGGATATGCTCTGGAACATCATCTTCCACCGGGAATTCGGGCTGCCGTGCGAAAGCCCGCAATTCCTCAATTATCCGGCCATTTCGCGCATTTCGGTCAGCACGCCGCGCTATTTTCGCGGGTTTCTGCGCAATTGGGCGGAATTGGAATATTCGGCGCGTATTAAGCCGTTCGGCTTCTTGGTGAGCGCGCACGTGGCGCGCTTCGGACATCCGGCGGGCGTAAATGCGCGCGCGTTTCATTTGGTCGCGCCATTTACGGCCAATCCGAAAGAATGGGCGCGCCAGTTGTGGACGGACACGTATTCCGGGGCGGAATACGCCATTTCGACCAGCCTGACCGTTCGACCGGGTGTGGTGCGCGTCCGGTCATTCGCGGACGTCCTGGCGGAATTCCTCGCCCACGGCGAAGTCAAGAGCGCGACCGCGAGGGGCGAACCTGCGGGCGCGAGTGCGCGCGGGCTGCTATTCCGACGTCACATCATGCCAAGCGAGCTGCGACTCATTGGCAAGGAATCGAACGCCCTTGAGGCAGCGGGAGCGGGACTCATTGGCGATTGGGACCGCATTCTGAGCACGTACGGCGACCGAACGACCACCAACGCACCGCCGATAGAACTACTTACTGCGGCGTCTGCGGCGACACTCGCGAAGGCATGGAATGTGAGCGTCCGAACGGTGCGAGAGTGGCGCAGAAATCGCCGCGAAACAACCTCTCCGGTAGCGACAGCTAGCGTCCTTGAGCTTCAGAGCAGATGAACTCCGTAAATACTCGCATTGCCAAGGACCTCTGGGACTCAATTGCGTCCCACTTCCAGTTCAAGGAGCCGGCCCGCTATCTGGCTCACTACACGACCGCCACTGCCGCCACGCAGATTCTTCAGACCGGCCAGCTGTGGGCCACCGATACAGCCACGTTTGATCCCCGCCATGTTGAAGGACATCGGCAGTTATTCGCCGCCGAAGCCGTGCGTTTGTATCGAAAAACGGGACCGGAGCCGAACGCTCCGTTTCGCAAGGCGCTGTCCGACCAGTTCTCAGATCCCGTCTTGGCCCCAAGATTCTTTGCCGCCTGCCTAAGCGTGGATACCGATTCTCCGCACATGTGGCGGACGTACGGGGACGACGGCAACGGCGTAGCACTCATTATTGACTCGCAACTGGTCAACCGCGACCTCAAAGTCATTGCTGCCCCGTGTATCTACGCGCCCTCCGCGCAGCTGGACCTGTTCGCAAACCTAATGGAACGGTGTGATGCTCTCTCGGTCAGCCTCCCCGCCGAGGAAAGGGCCGAGCTCCTTCCCCACGCCACGGCACTCGCCAACATGCTTCTTCAGGCCTATAAGCACCTGTACTTGAGTCCCGAACGTGAATGTCGGTATGTGTACATGGAACACGATGGGCAGTCGTATCCACGTCTAGACGCTCCGCATCCTGAGCGTAGAGCCTTGCCGCTGGTAGGGGCCGGAACGACTAGTCCCTTCGTCTGTGCGGTTTCAGGCCCGCGTCGCACCGACGAAATCGATGCCGACTTTCGAGAGCGGCTTTGTTCAGCTGGCTATTCAAACATGCCCGTAACAAGTTCGACCGTTGACATGGCCAGCCTCACCGCAAGCGAGGACTAACCAGATGATCTCGTTGATTTGAATACGAGTCGCACAGAGGTAACACCCTTGAGGCAGCCATTCGGCGCGCTCGGCGAATCCCGCTCAGAAGTGTCAGCGCCGGCCGCTCGAAAGGGGCGAGGGCGTCGGGGGGGCAATCACCACCAGCCGACCGCGGGCCAGAGCACGCGGACGTGTCGCGAGGGGTAGCCCTTCGCAGACCGAGAGAATCGCGTCTTTCCAATCGCCTGTGCGACGACGGTCGAGACGCCTGCCACAGCACGAGCAAAATAGAAATATTCCGCCTTTACCCTCCCCCTGCTCCCACGCGTGATGTTTGCGTCTCACGAGTCGCCTCCGGGTCATGCAACCGAGAATGCGAGCGCGGAGCGCACGGGGCTACAGCGTATACATAGCACCGTCAGCCTTACCCTCCGCGTGGCCGGGGGGGGGGGGGTGCTGGGGTGAAGCCGTCAGGGGTTGTGTGTTTTTCTGGGTCTTGTTGCCTAGCGGTCTGTCCGCGACCTCCGTCTATTCCCAAGCGACAGCAGCAGCACAGCTCCATTCCAAGGTGTTTTTCTCGGGAGGGTACGGTGTCTCGGTCCCGCGCGGTCCTCGCGCTCGCAACGTCCGTGGCGCTGGTTGCCGCGGCCTGCACAAAGGCCTCCCCGGACGCTGGCGCGGTCAGCGAAGGCCCGCACATCTCGCTCGATACCGCTAAAGTCCGGGAGCTTCGAGCGGAACGGAAGATGACGGATTCGGCGTTGAGCCTTCCCGATACCGCGAAGGGCGAGCATGCTGCGCGTGAGTTCGTCGCTCTGCTTAAGCCACTGCGACTCATCGAGGCACAGGAGACGCTCGGGCGGCTCGGCTACGGGATCGCGATTTCCGGTGAGCTCGACGCACCAACTCGGCGCGCGTTCAGGGAGTTCGCCCGGCGCCATGGCGTGCCACTGACAGATTCGCTCTCCGCTGAGATGGAACTCGCACTTAAGTACTCCTCAGATCGTTCGTTCGTGCCATTTGCGCTCCACGATCTAACAGTCTGGACAAGCAACTGGACGGCGCCTAGCTACGGAAGCGTTCATGCGCAGGGCACTTGGTCGCCAGCCGATCCCCCGCGGCAAACCTCAAGCATCTGGTGCTACCACGATCTTCGCGTGTGCCGCGAAACGGTCGCCTACGTCCTCATGGGAAACTTGTACACCGATGAGATTGAGTACACCGTGGAGTTGTGGGACAACGAAGAATTGACGGCACGCAGCAACAGCACGTGCATGAGCGACAAGCTGACCATCAACCGATCTCAGGAGTCGTTGGTCCTCGTGCGCAGCGCCCGTGGTGCCGATCTCGAGTTCTGTGTCCGCACCCGATCCGCCAACCGGGAGTCCGTCTCGCGACTAGTCGATGGCCGGACGGTTACGGACTCACTGAACTACGAGGGGATGAAGTTCATTCGCCTTGGGCCGAAGGCGGCAACGCTGCTGCGCAAGGTTCAGCAAATGAGCAAGGCGACAGACGGGAAGAGGTGATGAACGGGTGCCAATCGAGCGACGGTCCGCTGCCGACCGAGCGGCGGCAAAAGAGCAGATTTGTGTGAGGGGGGGTGAAGTTGGCGGGGGCTTATCTCTTAACCCCTCAACGCCATCGCGGAGCCGGCGCGCGGTGGCTGGCATCGCTACCTCGCGTGGACGATGTCACTTCTTCCCCTTCCCGCGGACTGGGACCGGGCCCGCGAGCTGTTGGCGCCTCTCGCGGAACGCGCCATCGGTGGAGCACCGCCCACGGACGCCGAACTGCTGAGCGCCACATGCCGCGCGTATCGGCTGCATTCAGCTCATGTGGCGCCCCTTCTCGCGTGGTGCCATCACCCGCCGATCGGCTGACTCGCGCGCGCGCCGTAGTGGCGCACGCGTGCCTCGGTCCGTTGCCGCGCGAGCGCCTCGGTGGGATCACGCTGCGCGAGGATCAGCGCGACACGATCCGTCGCGCGACGCGGATGATTGCCGCCTGTGGAGGCTGTGTCATCGCCGAGGAGGTAGGCCGAGGAAAGACCTTCGTTGCGCTGGCGCTGGCGCGTGATTGGCGCCGTGCGCTCGTCGTCGCGCCGGCCGTTCTTCGCGAGACGTGGCGCGTGGCTTCCGCTCGCGCCGACGTGACCACTTGTTTCATCTCGCACGAATCGCTGAGTCGCGGCACCACGCCAGGCGAGATGTTCGACGGAGTCATCGTCGATGAGTCGCATCACTACAGAACGACGAGCACACGACGGTATGAAATCCTCGTCGAGCTCACGGCCGCACGCGTGCCGATCGTTCTGCTATCCGCCACGCCCGTCCAGAATCGCGCGAGAGATCTCGCTGCACAGGTGGCCCTTTTCCTCGGCGAAGCCGCGTTTCACATGGACGAGGCAAATCTCTCTCGTTTCGTGCTCCGCAACGCGGAGCCGCCGAGTGCTGCGATGCCTGTCGTCGCAGCCCCCGAATGGCTCGAGATCGATGCCAATGACGGCGAGGTGCTGGATGCCATTCTGGGCTTGCCTGCATCAGTTGCACTACGTGATGGCGGCACCGCCGACGTGCTGCGCACCATCTCTCTCGTTCGCGCGTGGGCGTCGAGCCGCGCCGCGCTCCGCGATCGCATTCGTGCTCGTCGCCGCGTGGCGACCGCCGTCGAGCAGGGGCTTGCCGAGCAGCGTCTGCCATCGCGACGCGAGGTGCGGTCGTGGACCGGAATCGATCGCGACATCCAACTCGGCTTCGCGGCGCTCCTGATCGACGATGCGGTGGATGTTCGGCGGTGCAGTGAGCTCCGTGAGGGCATCACGCGAGAGCTGGAAGCCCTTGCCCGCCTCGCGTCGTTACTTCGCGAGCTCCCCGACCCCGATGTCGCGCGCTGCCAGGCGATCCGGGCTCTCGTGCGGGCGAATCCGGATGTCCCCGTGCTGGCCTTCAGCAACTTCTCCAGCACGGTTGCGGCGCACCATGCATCGCTTCGTGATCTCGACGGAGTCGGCCTTCTCACGGCTCGATCGGCGCGCATTGCGTCCGGCCACATTTCGCGAAGTGAGCTTCTCGAGCGATTCGCGCCGCTTGCGCAAGGAGCGCGTCGTCCGCATGAGCGGGAGCGCGTAACGCTGTTGCTCGCGACCGACTTGCTCGCCGAGGGCATGAATCTTCAGGACGCCGGCATCGTGCTCCATCTGGATCTGCCCTGGAATCCGGCGCGGCTTGCTCAGCGTGTGGGACGGGTGCGACGTCCCGGCGGCGTGGCGTATGTGCGAACGTATGTGCTTGCGCCACCAGCCCGCGCTGCGTCACTCCTTGCGCTCGAGGCACGTCTTCGCCGCAAGCTTGCGACGTCGCGCACGCTTGTGGGCACGACGTTCGATGTATTGCCAGCGCTGTCTCGAGATGCCGCGCTCGCGCGCGTGGATGGGCGCCGGGCGATGCACCTGGATGCGGAGGCGCGAGGTGAGATGCACGCGTGCATCGCGCGATGGAGCAATGATGCGGCGCTGCCCATCCACGAGCTTCCCGTGTTCGCCGCAGTATCGAGCGATAGAACGGGCTGGCTGGCCGCCCTGTCCGATGGCACGCTCGTCGCACGCCTGTCGGGCGATACATCAGGCGAGCGAATGGTTCTTGACGCCTTGCGACAGGCAAATGCGCCGTCTGTGCAACCATGCCCAGAAGCCTTTGAGCAGGCGCTGCGCGAGCTCGACGAGTGGCGAGCGGCTTTACTGATCGGCGAGCTGACCGCGGCGTCTCCTCTTTCCTCGGTAGCGCGCGACAATGCGCTCGCATTGCTGCTCCGCGCTGCGGCAACAATTCCTCGACACGAGCGAGCAGGAGCTGCGCCGGCCATTGCGCAACTGCGCCTCATGCTCGGTCGACCGATGTCGCTCGGACTCGAGAGACGTTTCCTGCGACGCATGCAAACCCTGGAGACGACGGACAATGCCGCCGGAGCACTTCGCGCCATCGCAGACGAAATACCATGCGAACAGTTGCCGAAGGAGAGGCACGAGCTTGTTTCGCTTATCCTCTTCGAGAGCCCGGATGCAGATCAGCGCCTGGCCGCAAAATCGCCGACCGCATCGATCTGCCTCTGACAATCTCGTCCGACGGGTCCCCAACGCGCCCGGATTGCTATATTCGACCGGTTCTCTCCAACTGAACGGGCTCCACATGCGCTACACCCGACTCGGACACACCGGACTCACCGTCTCGCGGATCTGCCTCGGCACCATGACCTACGGCGACCCCGCCTGGCGCTCATGGGTCCTCGACGAAGACGCCGCCCGCTCGTTCTTCCGCGTCGCCATCGAATCCGGCATCAACTTCTTCGACACCGCCGACATGTACTCCCTCGGCGTCAGCGAGGAGATCGTCGGGCGCGCGCTTCGCAAGTTTGCCAAGCTCGACGAGATCGTCATCGCCACCAAGGCGTACTGGCCGATGAACGACAAGCCGAACATGTCCGGGCTCTCGCGCAAACACCTCGTGCAGGCATGCGAGGCAAGCCTCAAGCGCCTCGGCATCGAGACGATCGACCTCTACCAGATCCACCGCCTCGACAACTCCTATCCCATCGAGGAGACGCTGGCGGCGCTCGACCACCTCGTGCACCAGGGCAAGGTGCGCTACATCGGTGCGAGCTCGGGCTACGCATGGCAGATGGCGCAGGCGCTCTCCGCATCGGAGAGGAACGGCTGGGCGCGATTCGTCTCCATGCAGAACCACTACAACCTTCTCTATCGCGAGGAGGAACGGGAGATGCTTCCCCTCTGCGAGAAGGAGGGCGTCGGCGTCATTCCATGGTCACCGATGGCGCGTGGCATTCTCGCGCGGCCGCGGCCGAAGAACACGAAGGCCGTCACGACTCGCGCGGAGACGGACACCTATCAGAAGGAGATGTACACCAACAACGTGGACTGGGGCATCGTGGACGCGGTGCAACGCATCTCCGCCGATCGAGGCGTGAGCGCGGCACGGATTGCGCTGGCGTGGCTGCTGTCCAAGCCCGCCGTCACGGCACCCATCATCGGCGCCACGAAGCTGCCGCAGCTCGAGGACGCCATCGGCGCCGTGGACGTCAGCCTCGCCCCCGAGGAAATCGCCGAGCTCGAGGCGCCCTACAAGCCGCACCCGATTCTCGGGCACTGAGCCGCTACTTCGGGATCGCTCCTTTCGCCACGCGGCCGCGCGGTCCAACCGCGTAACCGGCGGTACTCGACGCGAAGGCCACCGAGTTGTAGCCGGTGCTGTCGGTGCGTGTCCACGTGAGGCCGCCGTCGCGCGAGAGATCGGTGCCCCGCAGTCCCACCGCGACGATGGTACGACCCTTCGTACCCGGCACGAACGAGACGGAGGACTCGTAGGCCTGAGGCGACGCGGCGCTGTCCGCGAGCGTCCAGTGCTTTCCACCGTCGGCCGTCAGCGCGACGTTGCGTCCACCCAATTCCGGACGTTGATAGTCGCCCCCGACGATGATGCCATGCGTCCGGTCGCGAAAGTCCGCCGAGAAGATGCCGGCAGATGCGGCGCCGGCACGGATCGGTGTGTCGCGCACGGTCCAGCTCTTACCGCGGTCTCCGGAGTGAAACACGCGCGCCACGGTGGCGCCGCCGGTGACGAACCAGGCGTCTCGGGTTCCCTGCACCGCCAGACAGCTTCCACTCGCCGCGAAGGCACCTTCGCCCGTGAGTGCCACGGGCATTCCCTCGACGGGAGTCTCCTCCCACGTGTCGCCGCCGTTGGACGTCGTGATCACCAGGAAGCGTCCGTCGACGGGATCGCTCATGGCGATGCCATGCTTCGCGTCCCAGAACTTGATGGCGTCGAAGAACGAGCCTTTACGCAGGCCGGTGAATCGAACCGACCAGGTTCGTCCGCCATCGGTCGTGCGAAAAACTCGTCCGGAGTCCGCGATGCTCATCGCGTGCGCCACCGTGGCCGACGTCGCGGCGATGGAGCGAAGATCGAGCGCAGCCGCTCCCGGCACTGTATCGGCGCGCCAGTGAGCTCCACCGTCGGTGGTGCGCAGAATGGTGCCGTGGGTTCCACTCGCCCAGACGACACTCGGGGAGACCACGCTCAAACCGCGCAGCTCGTTCGTGGTTCCGCTGTCCTGCTGCGTCCAGAATGCGCTGAGCGCCACGGTGAGCAGCATCACAACGCCTGCGTACGTCAGCGACATGCGGGATCCTTTCGGCTCGGGTAGCACGGCAGAGGCTGTCGCAAAGGTACAGCTTATGCCCTTTGGCCGGTCACGACCCATCGGAGGACGCTATGCTGACGGGACGCGAACGGGAAGCATTCGCGCTGCGGGTAATCGAGGAGGTGCGCCGCTGGCCGGGCGTGGAGATGCGGCCGCACGCCAGCCCTCACGAAGCGGGGGAGTCTGACGGCGTGGAGTTCCGGCTCTACGGGCGGCAGGTCGGCCACCTGCACGGCGACTGTGCCCTGCATCTGGCACTCACCAAGGCGCTGAAGGAGGCGGTCATCCGCGGCAACCTCGCGGAACCACTCGATGAAGTCGCGGCGACGTCCGCCTGGGCGATGTTGAATCCGATCACGCAGGACGACGCGGAGCGCGCGATCTGGCTGCTGCGGCTCAACTATGTGCGGCTGCGCCGCCAGCGTCTCTCGCCGACAGCGGCGGCGACCTCCGAGGTTCTCCAGGAGCACCAGGCGGCGCTCGGCTCCACGAGTGAGGACGCCAACAAGGAGTTGCAGCGAACGCAGGCGCGGTCGCGGCCGCGTCCGATTCCTCCGCTGGAGGCGTAGCGACTACTCGCCGTCGGGCGGCGTCCTGGGCCGCGGGGGCAGACGCCGCAGGCGTGACCGAAGGAAGCGCCATCGCACGTAGGTGAGGACCACGAACACGAGCGCGAGCTCGATCGCGAGCGGCCACTCGAAGCTCATCGAGACGACCATCGGTCAGTAGCCGATGGAGAGTCCGACCGGAACGATCGTGTCGTGCTGGGTGTTGTCCGCGTGACTGATACGGCGCATGAACCCCACTCGCCCGCCCACGCCGAAGATCAACATCCCGTGCACTTGCACGCCCACATACGTGGTATGCTCGGCCGCGGTCCAGGGCTCGTCTCCCGTGCGCAATATCGCCGCACGCAGCGAATAGCCCGAGCCGAACGAGCCGAAAAGATGGAAGTAGCCGGCATTTGCGCCGAAGCCCTGCTGGCCTATCTCCAACATCGCGATGAAGCCGTCGTTCCCCTTGTCCACGCGGTCCACGAGCATGCCCAACGCGGCTGAGGCTCGCAGCGGACTTCCATAGTGAATGCCGATGGCCGGAAACAGGCCGGTCACCGGCTCATGCGGGGCATCCTGCGCTTCAGCGCGCAGCGCCAGACAGAGAAGCATCGCGACGCAAGCAATTCGAGGCATCACCAATGCTGTCGCGCGGCGACGCACGCGTCCAGCGCGATCACGCGTCTGTGTACAGGTCATCGACGTCCGCGCTGGCGAGATCCACAAGATATTGTCCGATCGTCTGCGTGAGCTCCGCAACGTAGCGCGCGCCTTTTTCAGGTGTCGCAAGCGACGGATTGCCGGCGCCCGTGTCCGCGGAGATCTGCGTCCAGCGGCGCGGCGCCCACGCCCACCCCTTGCGCAGCGCATCGATCTTCCAACGGCGCTCGCGTCCGTCGCCCGCCTCGTCGAGGGGACGCACGAGCTCCGGCGCCACGTGCATCATCACGCTCGTCTCCAGCTCGCCGGCATGGTCGCCGAGATCCGTGAAGATCTTCGCCGGGTCGCCGACCTTGTACCAGTTGACGGTGGACAGAAACACGCTCGTGTGCGCCTGAAGCTCCCGGATCATCTGGCGGAAATCGTTGCCGCCGTGGCCGTTGAACACCACGAGCTTCCGGATGCCCTGCGTCTCGAGCGCGTGCGCGACATCCCTGAGGAGCGCCGCCTGCGTGGCCGGGTTCATGTTGAGACACAGCTTGATGTCGAGCTGTCCCGTATTCACGCCGAAGGGCACGCACGGCAGCACGATCACCTTCGCGCCCCGCTCCCACGCAATGCGCGCGCACTCGGCCGAGAGCGCCTCGCACTGGATGTTGTCGGTGGCGTACGGAAGGTGGTAGTTGTGCGCCTCCGTGGCGCCCCACGGGAGCACGGCGACTTCGTACGGCGTCGCATCCACGAGCTTCCACGTACTCTCGGCCAGAATGTATGGACGCGTTGTCATGACACTTCTCTGAACGTGATCGGCGCGAAGCGTTGAAGCGCGAAGTCTACGGATGAGCCGGTCGGCGAGCCAGCCCGAGCCGCACACGATTCGGCACTGGTGAGCATGGCGGGCACGTGCTCTGCGGATTGTCTGGCATGATCTGTCACTGGAGTGCACGCAATGAGACCTCACGTCGCTTACGCCGCCCTGTTTCTCGTCCTGCCCGTCGTGCTCGCGGACTGCGGACGCGCTGAAAACGCGCGGACCGATTCAGCGGGTGGCAACGTCACGGCCGAGCGCGCCATGACGGTGGATACGGGAAATGCACTGAGTGTAACTCCGACCGAGGGCGGAGTCGCAAAGCTCACTCCGACGGACGAGAAGAGCGTTTCTACCGCCGGCAAATACAAGCTGACGGACGACAACTTTCGCAGGTTCATTGCGGCCACCGACAGCGTGCTGTCGCTTCGCGCGCGCGACTCGAGCGTGAGATCGTTCCTCGACGCGAACATCACCGACGCAGGCAGCGACATCCAGGTGAAGGACATCGACGCGGGGCTCAAGCGGCTCCAGAACAATGCGACGGTGAGCAATGCGATCACGTCGACGGGAATGTCGGTGCGTGACTACTTCGTCGCCGCCATCGCGATTGCGCAGGCGGAGCGTTTCATGGGCGATCCATCGGCCGCAGTGCACACGGCCACGCTCAGACCCAACGCCGAGTTCCTGCGCGGCCATCGCGCCGAGCTCAAGGCGTTGAGAGAGCGTCAGAAGGGCGCGATCATCGTCCGCTGACGGACCACGGCTGGCGGGCGCGCCCGAGCTACGTCAGAGCGCGCCTGTCTTCGTCGCGACCCAGATCCATGGGCCCGTGGGCTCCTTGCCCGGAGGAAGCGAGCGCGGAACGCCCTTCGGGTTTGGTCCGAGCGACTTGATGTACCGATAAATCGCGCGCAAGTCGCGCTCGTTCATCTGCGCCGTGTTCCACCACGGCATCGGCGGATGGCCGTCGCCACCATCCGTGGTTTTGAGCACCTCCACCCAGTGATCCTCCGACTGCCGCTGCGTGATCGTGCGGAGGTTCTTGCCATAGGACGTGCCCCACTCGCCCCTGAAGCCGACGTTCAGCCCCGCGAAGCGGTCGGCCGGCGGAATCTTGCCTTTGGACTCCACCCAGCCCTGCGTGTGGCAGTCGTTGCAGCTTCCGACGATAGTGAGATACTCACCTGCCTGCTCCATACTCTCAGCCTGCATGGCGGGCCCGGTGGATGGTGGCATCGTGCTGCTGCCCGCCGTCGCGCCAGCGCTCGCGCCGCCGTGACACGCAACGGTAAAGGCCACCAGAGCGATGGCCGCGGCTGTCTTTCGGTAGAGAGGCATGAGTCCGTGCAGTAGGTGACTGGAGGATCTCCACCCACCTACTACACGGATGATGCCCCAGCCGCTAGTTCCCGCGGCGTGTGTGGGCTTACGGCCTCTTGCCCAGTGCGCCGCTGACCGTTCCGCTCACGGCGCCGGTTACGCCGCCGCGCGCGCCGGTGAGCGCACCAGAGGCCGCGGCACCTGCACCTGCCGCCGCACTGCCCGCCGCGTTCGCCGACCCGGTGCCAGCGCTGCCACCCGACGTCGTGGAGGAGCTGCCTGCGACGCTCCCACTCGTCGATCCGGAGGCGCTGCCGCCTGAACGGCCGAGGTTCACCGCGCCATTCAGTGCGCTCGAGGAGTTGACGTCCACGGCGATGCCGCGGAGTTGTGCATCAGATGCATGAGACGCGAGCTGTGCCTCCACCTGCGCCACGGCATTCGCGGTCGACTTGCCCTGCGTCTGCAACGACGTCAGCACGTCGAACGCAACCACGAGCGAGCGGTCTCCCGGTGCCTTGGCAGCCACTGCTTCGATCTGTGCGCTCGTGTAGCCGCGGGCCATCAACTGTGCACCGCGCGACACTTCCTCATCGCTTGGAGCAGTGTGTCCCGCCCGAACGATCGCGTCATGCGACGTCTGAAGGTCCACCAGCGTGCGCCGGCTCGCCGCCACGATCTGCGCTTCCGTCGCACCCTTCGCCTCACCCTCGGCGACACGCCGCCGGATCGGCTGCTCGGGCAGCTTGCGCTCGCGCGCGACGCGTACGTTCGCCTCGATCTGATTCTGCGCGTCGGCCGAGAGGCGGTGGCCCGAACCATTTCCAACGTTTGCCGACCCCGAGGTCTTCACTTCGGTTCGTGACTGCACCTGGGCGCTCGTCTGCGCAAACACCACGGCGGGCGCGAGAACGAGCGAGGCAACGATCATTGACTTCATCATTCGAGATCTCCTTGAGGAGTTGATTCGTGCTCCTGCGCACACCCACGCGCGCGGGAGGTCTTGCGACGTTCGGTCAACGCACGTTCACCAGCGCTGAGCGTCCGCCAAATCCGTCGTCTACAGCAGACGCGCCATCGGGGACCATCCATTCCTTCCCGTCGACCTTGAACGCATACCGGTACTCGCCCGGTGAGAGCCGCACGTCGGCGTACCACACGCCGTCGCCGGCCCGCGTCGCGGGAATCGGCGTCCACGAATTCCAGTCGCCGGCAAGCTCCACGCGGGAGGCGCCAGGTGCGCGGATCGCGAGTCTCGTAGCGCCGGCGGGAACGGCCGGCGCGCCGCGCAGTGGTGCTGGCGCGGAATCGTCGAGACGACGCAGCCCGTGCAGCAACACGCCGATGCTCGCGTAATTGCCGCCCAGCGTGCCCGAGATCCGATTGCTCGGATAGCTGCCGGCAGCCCCCTGGATGGCGAACGACGGCCCAACCGACCATGTGGCGCTCAGACCGCCGAATCCTTTCTGCTCGTCGGGCGCATCGCGAAAGCCGCCGCTCACGCCGAACGACATCGGGCCACTCGTGAGCATCCCTGACGCAACGCGATCGACAACGCTGACTCCGGTGACGCGCGCGTGCTCCTCGCGGTAGCTCACCATCCCGCCCTCACCAGGCCGCGCGCCGGCCACGTTCATCACGGCGCCGAACACTGGACCGGCGCTCGTGTGGGACACGGTCATGTCGCGCGTGGCAACGGTTGGCGCGCCCACTACGCCGCCCGGCGTGGTGACCGGCTCGCGGATGCTCGTGGACCCGCTGGCCAGGTGTCCGCCGGCGAAGACCGTGACGTTCGCCAGCGACGCCTCGAGCGTCGGCGTGAGATCCACGCTTCCGTACGTCGCATCGAAGGACGTCCGGGTCACGGAGCCGCTCGCGGACGTTCCGAGCGCGACCCCCGTGACGATGGGCAGCCGCGTGCCGAGGCTCGCCGTTCCGCCGAGCGCGCGTGCGTTCGAGCCGAATTGCGTGCCGCTGAGCGCGAGGCCCGCCGTGAGACGTGGATCGGGCGCCAGCACGACCGAAGGCGACAACGTGATGGCGTTCGATCTGAAGCCGCGCTGGTCAGTGGCCACGCCGGCGCTCACGCCGATTTCGCCGCGCATCATCTGCGCATGCAGAGGAGCGGCAACGAGTAGCGCGAGACGCGCGAATGTGGCGAGCGTTGCGCGTGGCGAATGCAATGGAGGGAACATGTATGAGGCTTACACTCGATCGTTTCAGACCGTTCCGTTGCAATGTCTAAGCCATTGTGGTACTGTGACTTAGGCCCGTTTCGCGTGTGATGCGGGTCACCTGCGCATTCTCGCGCTCGCTTGCCTGTCTCGACATCATTCATTGAATGCCTTCCGCACTCCTGTTCGACCTCGACGGCACGCTCGTCGACTCCATCGAGCTCATCCTCGGCTCAGCCCGACATGCCTTCATCGGGTTTGCCGGACGCGCGCCTACCGACGACGAATGGCGCGCCGAAATCGGTCGTCCCCTGCTCAGCGTGATTCGGGAGTACGCACAGGACGACGCCGAGGCCGAACGCCTCCTGGCGCGATACCGTGAGTACCAGTTGCAGCATCACGACCGGCTTCTTCACGCATACGACGACATGCTCGATGTGCTCAACGGCTTCGCCGCGGCGGGCCATCCGCTGGCCGTCGTCACGAGCAAGGCCGACTGGCTCGCGCGACGCGCGCTCGATCACGTCGGAATGAGCGCACTGTTCCCCGTGCTCGTTGGTTGCGACACGTGCGTCAATCACAAGCCGCACCCTGAGCCAGTGGAGCGTGGTCTCGCGCTGCTGGAGGCGCAGGCCTCGAACGCGATCTACGTCGGTGATTCCCCGCACGACATCGCGTCCGGACGCGGAGCCGCCGTGGCGACGATCGGCGTCACATGGGGCGCCTTCGGGCGCGCGGCGCTGGAAGCGAGCGGAGCCGACCTCGTGATCGACGCTGTCCGGGAGCTTCCCGAGGCTGTACTACGGATGGCCGAGCGGGCGGGCGGCGTTCAAACCTTCTGAGCCGTTTGAGTATCCCATTCAGTGCACCGAACGGGGTTCCCGGACGATCGATGACGGCAGTGGCACTTCCTGAACCTGTCCTGACCGACCCAACGACGACCGACCCCGACGTGACGCTCGCGGCGAGCGGGGACCGTCGCGCGTTCGAGCGGCTCTACCATGCACACGTCAACCGGGTGTTCTCGCTCTGCGCGCGCATGGTCCCGGACCGCGTGCGCGCCGAGGAGCTGACGCAGGACGTCTTCGTGCGGGCGTGGGAGAAGCTCCACCTGTTTCGGGGCGAAAGTGCGTTCGGCACCTGGCTCCACCGGCTCACGGTGAACGTGGTGCTGAACGACCGGAAGACGGAGGGGCGGCAGCGATCGAGGTTCGAGGATGATGAGGAAGGCGATGGCGTAGAAGGGTTGGCGGCGAGGCCGGTCTCACCGGGCGACAGGATGGATCTCGAGAAGGCGATCGCAGCGCTGCCGAAGGGAGCACGACGGGTGTTCACGCTGCACGACGTGGAAGGCTACAAGCACGAAGAGATCGCCGAGATGCTCGGCGTGACATCAGGAGCGACGAAGGCGCAGCTTCACCGGGCGCGGATGCTGTTGAGGGAGGCACTGACGAGATGACGACATCTACGATGATTCTGGATTGCGACGGCTTTGCGAGTGTGCTCGCGGATTACCTCGAGGGTGACGCGACGCCGGCGGTGCGGACCGCGGTGGAGACGCATGCGGCGTCATGCGCGGCGTGCGGCCAGTTGCTCGACGATCTGAACGGAATTCGCGTCGACGCGGCGGCGCTGCCGTCGCTCGAACCGTCGCGGGATCTGTGGGCCGGAATCGCCTCGCGTCTCGAGGCGCGTGTGTTGCCGCTGGATGCGAAGCGGACAATCGCGCCGGTGCGACGTCGCTGGTACGTCCCAGCCGCGGCAGCGGCGGCGCTCGTCGTCGTAACAGCCGGCGTGACGCACTATCTCACCCGGGCTTCGCTGTCCGGTCCGGCGGCGCCCGGTCCTGTGGTCGCCGTGGCAAAGGCGCCGCTGCCCGCCGAGCCGAATGCGCGGATCGTCTCCACGCAGGTGGAGCAGCCCACCGCTTCGCCCGGCTCGGTGTCCCGCGTGGCGCCCGCAAAGGTGACCCCGGTGCGTTTCGCGAGCGCCGCGGCGGAGGCCGGAGAGCCTGTGCTGGAGAATGAGATCAGCGCGCTCCGGAAGATCGTGCGCGTCCGTCGCGCACAATTGGACCCACGTACCATCGCGGTGCTCGAGCAGAGCATCGCCGTCATCGATTCGGCCATCGTGCAGAGCCGCGCCGCCCTGGCGCGTGATCCGGCGAGCGCGTTTCTGGCCACACAGCTCAATCGTTCGCTCGAGAAGAAGGTCGATCTATTGCGGACTGCAGCGCAGCTTCCCGCAGGCACCTGAGGATATCTGTCATGAATGGTCTGTTGTTCCGGAAAGGCGTGAGGAGCGAGGCGCGGCGTCTGCGACCGCTGGCGATCGCACTGATGCTCGCGCTGCCTGCTGCTGCGTTCGCGCAATCGAGCGCCGAGCGAGATCGGGAACGCGAGCAGGCGCGCATCGAGCGTGATCGCGAGATACGGGAGCGGAACGCTGAACGGGCCCAGGAGCGCGCCGAGCGCGATCGGGAGCGGGCGCGCGAGCGAGCGGAGCGGGAGCGGGCCGGATCACTGGATACGACCGTGGCCTTCGATGCGCGCGGTGCGGTGACGGTCACCTGTCCGGGCGGAAGCGTGACCGTGACGGGATCCTCACTCAACGAGATTCGCGTACATGCGCGCAGCGAGAACGGAGCCATCCGCTTTTCCAGCAGCGGAACGCGCGCCACGCTCGAGCCGGCGTCGGGACGCGGCTGCTCCGACGGACAATTCGACGTCACCGTTCCAGCGGGCGCGCGAGTCATCGCCAGCACGTGGAGCGGCTCGGTGACCGTACGGAACGTGCATGGCGAGATCGACGTCCACTCGCAGAGTGGCGACGTGGAAGTGCGCGATGCCGGTGACCGGCTCGACGTGGAAACACTGTCGGGTGGCGTCTCGGTCTCCGGCGTGCGAGGGGAGTCGAACATCCATACCATCAGCGGCGACCTCACGCTCAGCGGCGCGCGGGGGAACGTGGTGGTCGAGACCGTGAGCGGCGACCTCGATCTGCGCGACGTGATCGCAAAGCAGGTTCGCACGCATACCACCAGCGGCGAGGTCACCTTTCAGGGCCCGATCCTCGAGAGCGGCCGCTACGAGTTCAATACGCATTCGGGGGGGATCGGACTCACTCTTCCAGCGGACATTGGCGCGGAGCTGAGCATCGCCACGTTCAGCGGGGGCATCGAGAGTGACTTTCCGATCACGCTGACCATGGGGACGCACGGCATCGGCGCGGCACGAGCAAAGCGGCTCACCTTCACTGTCGGGCGGGGCACGGCGCGCATCGTCGCCGAGACCTTCAGCGGCGACATCACGCTTCGGCGTCACCGGTAAGGAGACGACTATGACGAGACTCATCACACGCGCGACGACGCGACGGTTCGCGGCATCACTCGCCGGCATCCTGCTGGCGATGCCCGCGGCGCTCCTGGCCCAGGGTCGGCAGACCCAGCACGACTTCACGCTCTCCGAGCACGTTCCGCAGGGCGCCTGGATTCGCGTCCGAAACGTCAACGGCGAGATGCGGGTTCGATCCGCGAGCGGCGACAAGGTCGAGGTGATCGCGACCAAGTCGTGGCGGCGTGGCGATCCGAAGGACGTCACCATCGAGACGAAGAAGAGCGCCGATGGCAGCATCCTGGTGTGCGCGATCTGGGTGGATACGAACACCACCTGCACCGAGGACAGCTACTCGAGCCACAGCGACCGCCGGTGGGACCGCGACCGCAACAACGACGTCTCCGTCGAATTCGAGATCCGGGTGCCGAAGGGCGTGAAGGTGGGCGTCTGGACGGTGAACGGCAGCGTCACCGTGGACGGGGTCACGAGCGAAGTGCGCGCCAGCACGGTGAATGGCGGGGTGGACGCCATCAGCACGGGTGGCCCGGTGCAGGCAAGCACGGTGAACGGCAGCGTCCGGGCGTCGATGGGACGTCTGGACGGAACCGAGGACCTGAACTTCACCACCGTCAACGGCTCCATCGTCGCCGAATTTTCCGGCGACATCGATGCGGACATCGAGCTTTCGACCGTGAACGGGCGGTTTCAGACCGACTGGCCGGTGACCATCACCGGGCGGATCGACCCCCGGCACCTCCGCGCCACGCTCGGCAAGGGCGGCCGGCGGATCAAGCTGACGACCGTGAACGGCAACGTGGAGCTGCGAAAGCGCTAGACGGATGGCTCATCGCTGCCGCTGAGGGGTATATTTCGGCATCCCCTCATCGGAGCTCCTTCTAATGGGCGTGTCGTACCCAGGCACACTCGTTCTCAGTGGCGAGGAGCGTGCGACGCTCGTGCGCCGCACATACGGCCTCGTCTTCGTCAGCGTCATCGTCACCGCGCTCGGCGTTCTCTTCTGCATGAGCACGCCGAGTGTCTTTCAGGCTGCCGCTCAGCATCCGATCATCACGATGATCGCGATGTTCGCGCCGCTCTGGATGGCCATGCAGGCGCGCCGCGATTACCCGAAGAACATCATCCTCACGCTGATCTTCACGTTCATCGAGGGGATTTTCATCGCGCCGTTCCTGGTGTACGCGGAAACGCGCTCGCCGGGCATCATCGGCCAGGCCGGCATTCTCACGCTGTCCACGTTCGGCGTGCTGTCCCTGTACGCCGTGGTGAGCCGCCGCGACTTCAGCGCGTGGGGCAGCTTCTTCATGATCGGCCTGTGGGTGCTGATCGCGACATCGCTGCTCAACTTCTTCTTCCAGAGCGCGCTGGCGTCGCTGTGGATAGCGGCCGGCACGGTGCTGGTGTTCAGCGGCCTGCTGGTGTTCGACACGGCGCGCATCGTCCGGTCGGGGCAGTACACGGCGGACGACTACGTGCCGGCCGCGGTGAACATCTATCTGGACCTGCTCAATCTCTTCCTGGCCATCGTGAGCTTGCTCGGCGGCGGGCGAAGGAGAGGCTGAAGAGCCGGCGAACGGTGAACCGTTTACGGTGAACCGTTCGCGAGCTTTTCTATTCTTGCAGCCAGATCGAGATCCTGCTGGGTAATTCCCCCTGCATCGTGCGTCGACAGCGTGCACACGATCCGCGTGTAGCGTATGTCGACGTCCGGGTGGTGGTTCGCGTCGTCCGCCGCCTTCGCCACGCGGTTCACGAACGCGATGCCGTCGGCGAAGGTGCTGAAGGTGAAACTCTTCGTGAGGACGTCGGCGCGGCGAGCCCATCCCGGCAGCGAACCGAGGGCGCGCTGAATCTCGAGATCGGAGAGACGAGAAGGCATGGAGCCCGGTGTCTGATGTGAGAAGAAGCATGAAAAGTAGCGCACGCACGGTCGTCACGCTCGCGCTCGTTGGCCTGTGCGTCACCTCGGTGTCGCTGCACGCCCAGACGTCAGCCGGGGGCGTCGCATCGGACACCGTGCACGAGCCCGTGCGTCCCCCGCACTATTGGCGCGACTTCACCGCCGGATTTGCGGCCAGTCTCCTGGCGCACGAGAGCGCGCACATCATCACGGCCTACGCCGTCGGCTCACACCCATGGATCGGGTTCGACAAGGGGCGTCCCACCGTGTACTCGGGGCTCAATGCCGTGCGTGAGCCGCGCAAGCAGTTCCTGTTCTCGAGCATGGGGCTCAACGCGCAGGCCGCGCTCGACGAAGGAATTCTCGACGCGCCGCATGAGCGGGGCTCCGCCTTCGAGCGCGGGATGCTGGCGAGCGGACTCGCCACGGCGGTGTTCTACGTCACCATCGGCCGGACCGCCGCGGTGAGCGACGTGGATTTCATGGCGCGAACCTCCTCGCTCTCCAAGACGGACATCACGTACATCTACGGAGGCATTGCGGCGTTGCACCTGTTTCGCATCAGCCGTGACGCACACTACGCCGATTTCTTCGTGCGGCCTCAGCCGTCGCCTTCTACCGGCGGACTCCTGGTCGGCGTCCGGGTCCTTCCCGAGCAAACGCACTGACGGCATTACCCCTTCGGTCGTGCCCGCCAGGTGACGCAGGACGCCGCGCACGAGTTTAGCGATAGCGCGCCTTGACCTGCTCCTCGCTCCTGGGGACGTTTAGGAATACTCCTCCTGCCCATCAAACATGACACAGCTTCGTTCCATACTTGCCGTCGGAGTTACCGCGCTCCTCATCGCCTGCGGCGGCGATACGCCCACGACGCCGCCTGTCGACACCACGAAGGCGCCGCCACCTCCGCCGCCACCGCCCGTGGTGGCATCCGTAACGCTGACCGGACCCGCGAAGCTCACGGTGGGACGCGCCGATACCGTAAAGGCCACGGCTCGCACTGCCGCCGGTGTGACGGTGACGGGAAAGACCTTCGCCTTCACGTCGAGCAACACCGCCGCGGTCACCGTGGACGCGGCAGGCGTCGTCCGGGCTGCAGGGCCGGGTACCGCGACGATCTCCGGCACGACGGATGGCGTCACGGGAACTCTCTCCATCGTCTCCACCGACGCGTCGCTCTTCTCGATGACGCTCACGCCACCGGCAAATCCAATCCTCGTCGGCGGCACGGGTCAGATCGTCGCATCGGGAAAGGACTCGTCCGGCGCTTCCGTCGCCATTCGCACCATCACGTGGACCTCAAGGAGTCCGGGCGTCGCCACGGTGTCATCCACCGGTGTGGTCACCGGCGTATCCGCCGGCACCGCGACGATTTCAGCGGAGGGCATCACGAACACCGCGATCATCGCGACCACGACCGTCACGGTCGTTCCAGTGCCGATCGCCGCGGTCGTCATCACGCCGCCACTGGACACCATTCTCCACTTCCGCTTTCCGAAGCAGATCGTCGCCACGGCACGTGACAGCGCGGGCAACGTTCTCCAGCGTCCGATCACGTACAAGTCGTCCAACGTGGACGTCGCGGTGCTCGACGACTTTGGTCTCGCCACGGCCACCGGACAGGGACCCGTCACCGTCACGGCGACGAGCGGCACCAAGAGCGCGAGCGTCAATCTCTACGTGGTGTCGGACTCGGGGCTGTACGTCGCCAGCAGAGGCGGCATTCCGGGCGACTTCTCCACGGCGTCCATCGACATTCCGAACGCGACGTCGCCCGCGACATTCTCGAAGCTGATCGACACGGACACCGTCACGCGCTTCAACTTCGTCACGTCCACGGGATCGTATCGGGTCCGCACGAGCACGTCGGGCGACCCGAACCGCGTCGGCGCCACGCTCGCGGGCATCGCCCTGCAGCTCGGCGCGCAGACGACGCCGACCCCTGTCACCCTCGGCCCGCCAAGCTCGGTGGTGTCCATCGGCATGAAACCATACACGGCGACCATCACGGCGCCGGCGACCACGGGCGTCAACTCGCAGATCACCGTCACGTGGAGCTTCGACGAGACGACGCAGCCGTTCAGCTTCTTCCCGGCGCACGCTCCGGCCGGTCGCGTGTACTACTCGTCGTCGAATGGGGTGGACCTGAGCGGCACGACGGCCGCCGCGACGGTCACGCTGGACCCGAATACCGGCATCGCAATCTTCACGACGACGTTCACGGCACCGTCTACACCTGGTACGCTGTACATCCAGGTGGTGGGCGACGGCGCGGTGGCGCAGCTCGTCTATCCCATCAAGTTCCTCGGCGTCCCGTACAAGACGATCACCATTCAGTAAGAGAGAGGTCCATCCGACCTCGGGAGAGCGGCGCAAGAGCGCCGCTCTCTTTTTTTGTCGACGATCAGGACTTGGGCGCGAGGATCCATCCGTCCTTCAGCTCCTCGACGATCTCGAAGCCGCGCGCCTTGAAGAGCGAGTCCTTCGGCGCATACAGCCTGTTCGGAATGCCGAACATCAGCACATAGCCGCGGCGCAAGCGCACGGTGTCCGCGAACGCCGCGAGCGTGGCTGCGTCGGACCGCCGAGGCAGCTCGCGAGCCGGCCGGTGCAAATGGAAGTACACGGCTGCCGGCCAACTGGAGTACAGCGGAGAGCTCGCACCCTCCGTGCGCGCCCATGAGAGAACCTCGCTGTTCCGCCACTGTTGTCCCGCAAAGTCGGATCCCCACGTGAGCGCGTAGTGCGCCTTCGCACGCACCGCACGGGCGGCAGCCAGCCACCACGCCATCAGCATGACGAGAACGGCCACACGCGCCACGCGATGCGGTGCACCGCGCCACCAGACGCCGAGGAGGGTCGCGATGCTCGTGGCGAGCAGCAGCAGTGCGGGCGACATCATGCGTTCGTCCAGCGGAATGTCCGGATCCGCGAGCAGGCGTGAAGCGGCGACCACCACGAAGTAGCACGCGACGATGAGTGCCGATGCCGCGACGATGCGCCATGCGAACGGTGCGCGTTCCACATCGCGCCTCGCGCGTGTGACAGCCATCGTCATCAGTACAAGCAGTGCGATCGCCATGGCCAGTGCGATGAGGCCCCGGTGCGACATTGGGCTCGGGGCGCCGGGAATGTCAGGAGCCAACCATGCGATGAGAGTCGCGAGTCCCTGACGAAGCGTCGGTCCCACGTGGCCATACACGGCGAACTGGCGAATTTCTCCCGGGCCGGCGGCGAGCCGCGTGCGCACGATCCAGATGACTTCCAGCAGCGCGGCCGGGGCCACGGCGACGGCGGCGCGCCGCACGCGCACGAGCCACGTGCCGGGCTGGACGAGCATCCAGAGCGCGAGCGCGGCGACGACCGCGGCCCCCGCGTAGCGTGTCATCACACCGGCGGCCGCGGGCAGGCCGGCGCGCAACGGACGATCCGGCCACCACACCATCGCCGCGAGTGTCCCGACCAGGCATGCGAAGAAGAGCGGCTCGCTCAGTACGGAGACGTACACCTCGTGCATCGATGTCATGGCGAACAGCGCGATAGGCAGCAACACACCAGCCACGAGTGACGTCGCCGAGCTCACGAGCAGTACCAGCACGCCGACGGTGACGAATGCGGCGACCGCCTGGATCAGCCGCGCGCCCTGCGGCGGCGCCATGCCGAAGCGGATGGGCAGCGCGAGCACAGTGGAGTAGCCGGGTGGAAAGTGTGCGAGCGCTTCGGTGCTGTCCGGGCTCGTCCACTTCGCGCTCGGAATCCAGTACGACCCTTTCCACGCCAGCGACTCGGCGGCACCGAGATAGGCCTGGGCATCGGGATCGAGTCCAGGGCCCGGATCCTCGGTGATGATGATGACGAGGGTAAAGGCGACGACGCCGAGCAGGAGCGCGAGGACGAGGCGGGTGAGCCGCAGGGGCATTTGCCGGGCGCGTTCGAGGAAGATTGGACAAAAATACGCAACGAAAGCCTCGTCGCGCGTTTTGATTGACGGCTCGTCCGGCGCGTACGTTCTTACGCCGTGACGATCCCCCAACTTGAAAGTTCCGAGATAAGGATCGGAAAGGCCCGGCAGAGAGTATTGGATGCAATACGAGAGATTGGTACTTTGTTGATGGCCTTTGGGCCGTTGGATGGTACGATCAATGACGTAGCACTATCGATTGTCGCTGTGTTGTTTGCCCTGGGCCTGTTTGTGTTTCTGCTCAGTGTCCTTGTGGAAAGGAGGCTTGAAAAAAAATGCGAACTCCCGCGATCTTCGGCTTCGTAGCCGTATTCCTGTTCGCCATTTGCGGCGCCGCCTTCGTGTGGTTCACCACCCCCGACCCGAAGAAGGGGAAGTCGCCTCCGCAGTAAGGCAAAAACGCTGGGCTTCGAGTGTGCTTCGGCTTTTTTCGGTATTAGCGTCCCTATTTCAACGCGCTGCAAGCGGCCGTCGGTGTGAAGTTCGCCCGAGGCCACAATTTCCACTGAGCGCTACCGGTGCGCCCAGTATGTGTCGTCGCTGATGAGGACGTCGAGCTCGGGGCCGCCCTTCTCCACCGGATAGTCGGCGATGTGGATGGCGCTCGTCGTGATGCGACGTCCCTCCGCGTTCACCAGCTCGAGGCCCAGCTTGTCGCGCGCGGCGTGATACCGGGCGAGCTTGATCTCGTCCATCGCTTCACCGCCCTTCATGGGGACCGCCTCGCGAAAGAGCTGGAACACCGGCTCCACGAGATCGTACCCGAGGCCGGGACGAAACACGCCCCACGCGCGACGCAGCTCCGGCTCGGCGTGCTCGAGCTCCGAGTGGCCGATGATGACGCCGTGCAGCCGAACGGTGTGCCGCACCGCTCTACCCGATCACGCCGCGGAACATGACGCGATCGGTCTGGCGATCTCGCCCGAGCACGAACGGTTGCGTCCCGGCATCTGCGAAACCCCAGCGACGGTAGAACGCGATTGCACGGGCGTTGTGCTCCCACACGCCAAGCCACACCACGTCCTTGCCGCGAGACTCCGCCTCGTCGAGACAGCGCTGCATGAGCGCCGCCCCGATGCCCGACCCAAGAAGTCGGTGCACCGAGTACAATCGGGCGATTTCGATGGCATCGTGTGCGTTGACGCAGTCCGGTGCCGGCCCCTCATGCAACATCGCATATCCGACGGCCTCACCGTTCTGCTCTGCCACGAAAACGATGATGCGTGAGTCGGAAAGCTCCGCGCGCTGGATGTCCTCGCCGAATGCGCGCGCCGTGTACGACGCCATGTCCGCCGCGGTGTTGTCCGGGCCGAACGTATCGACAAACGTTTGACGCGCGAGCATGGCGAGCCGAGCGGCGTCGGTCATGTCGGCGCGGCGAATGGACACACCCATGAGTGCCATCGTCATGCGATCAACGTACGGCGGCCATCACCGACGCGCGAGCGTCCGGAGTCCCAGCGCGCCGTTGATCCATCGTACCAACGGCAGCATGCGTGCATAATCGCGCGCGAGGAGATCGGGAAGGCGAGCGCTGAAGGCGTCGCGCTGCGTGATTTCGCGCCCGACCGTGAAGGATTGATGACGCAGCAACTGCGCGGCCGGGTGCTGGTCGGAGAAACCTCTCGGCATGCGCGACAGCATGTTCTCCTCCGCGAGTGTCCCGAAGCGGCGCTTCAGCGTGGGATCCGCCAGCACTCGTGCCAGTGGCCGATGGTCTTCCGCAACGACGTCGCGGATGCGCTGCAAGGTGGGCCGCGGCGGCATCCAGATCCCGCCGCCAATGGATATGCGATCCGGCTCCATGTGAAAGTAGAAGCCGGCGCCCCCGTGCGGCGTGGTCGTGCCGACGCCGCGCCCCGCGTCGCCATGAAAGAACCAGCACGCTACGTGAGTCTTGTATGGCGACTTGTCCTTCGAGAAGCGCACGTCGCGATGAATGCGGAAGAGGGAGCGTCTCGGATCGCCCACGAGCTCCGGGGCCATCGTCGCAAGGCGTACGTCCACATCCTCCACCAACGCTGCCATTGGGGCGCGCAATTCGCCCTCGTACGTGCCGCGGTTGCGCTCGAACCACTCGCGTTCGTTGTTGCGGCGCAGGCGACGAAGGAACGTGAGTGCGGCGGGACGGAAGCCGGTGAATTCGGCTTCCGTCACGGCGATGCGATGGCGCGCGTGTGTTCGGCCGGCGCCGGCTGCACCATCCGGAAATGGAAGGTCTGCTCCACCGTCTGCCGCACTCGCTTGCGGCCGATCATGGCCGGCGTGAAGCGCATGACGGGGATCGCGGTGCTGACGGCGTCGAGAAACTTCGCGTTGGTCGCGCGCAGCACTTCCACGCTGGACGAGTCGGCTCGCCCCAACGTGTCCACGACGAATCGGACGGACACTGCGCCTTCGACGCCTTTCTTCATGAGATCGGGAGGGTATGCGGGCGCCGCGCTGTCTTCCTTTCGCGCGGCACTCTCTTCGACTTCGAGGACAGAATACACGGAATCCGGCGACGGTTCGGCGACCGAGGGCTGCTGGGCTCGCGGGTCGTGGCCCGCATCGCCGCCGGTCTGAGGGGCATCGGCCGGAGCGCCCCGCGGTTGAGGCTCGCCGATGCCAACCGCGACCGGACTGCCCGAGCCGATGTCCACGAACCGCAGGTGTTCGACGTACGCCTCTCTACTTCCCCTTCTGTCCGGCGGCGGAAGATAGTGGATGCTCTGCGTGATGGCGGCGGCCAGCTCGGGTGTGTGCACGGCCGTGCCCTGCACCGCGGCGCCGATCAACACAGCGTGCGTCACTATGCTGATCGTCGCGCTGGTCCCCATCGCCGGCGCCTTCACCACCGACTGCAGCCAGATGCGCAGCATGCCCATCACCTCGTCGGCACCACCTGAGTATCAACGGACCTTCCGGCGGCGGCAACCCGTCACTGATTGTTCGCTTCGCCCGCAGCGAGCGTCGCCAGCGCGCCGTCCGTGACGCGATAGGTCGTCCAGTCGATCATCGCCACCGCGCCGAGCGACTGGTAGAAGCGGATCGCGTCCTCGTTCCAGTCCAGCACCGCCCACTCGAGCCTTCCGTACCCGCGTTCCACTGCCGTCTGTGCCAGCCTCCGCAGGAGCGAGCGGCCGAGTCCCAGGCTGCGGTACTCGGGAAACACGAAGAGGTCCTCCAGATAGATGCCCGGACGCGCCAGAAAGGTTGAATAGCTGCGAAACCACAGGGCGAATCCGGCAGGCTGGTCTCCGGCGAACGCCAGCACGACTTCCGCCGCTGGGTCGGCGCCAAACAGGCTCTGCCGTAGGAGGTCCTCCGTGGCCACGCAGTCGTGTGGCAGGCGTTCGTAGTCGGCCAGGCCCCGGATGCACCGGAGGATGACGGGAACGTCCTCCACCGTGGCCAACCGAAACGCAAATTCCACTGTCAAATTCACTTCTGGCATCGGTGGCGAAGGGCCCCCCAGCATCGTCAATATAGGATGAGATCGACCGGATCCGGTGTCGAATCCAGTCCGGACTCGACTAGTCTAGCCCCACCCGCGCACCATCGGACAGCCTTGCTCGAGATTCCCCAGCACCTGCACGAGACTCTCGCGGGCAAGTACGTCCTCAAGCGAGAGATCGGTCGCGGCGGCGCCGCCACCGTGTATCTCGCGCACGACGCGAGACACGAACGGCTCGTCGCAGTGAAGCTGCTGCATCCGGAGCTGTCCACCGCGCTCGGTGCACAGCGGTTCCTGCGCGAGATCAGGCTGACGGCCGGGCTCCAGCATCCGCACATCCTCTCGATCCACGATTCGGGCGAGGTGAACGGGCAGCTCTTCTACGTGATGCCGTTCGTGGAGGGCGACTCGCTGCGCCAGCGGCTCTCGGCGGACAATCGCTTGTCCATCGAGGAGGCGGTGCGCATCGGTCGCGAGGTAGCGGGCGCACTCGCGTATGCGCACGAGCACGGCATCGTGCACCGCGACATCAAGCCCGAGAACATCCTGTTCTCCGGCGGGCATGCGGTGCTGGCGGACTTCGGCATCGCGCGCGCGATCAACCGCGCGCACGAGACCATCACGCAGCAGGGCACGATCACGGGCACGCCGGCGTACATGAGTCCGGAGCAGGCACGTGATCGCGCGTTCGACGGACGAAGCGACGTATACTCGCTCGCGTGCGTGCTGTACGAGGCCATGGCGGGTGTGCCGCCCTTCCTCGGGGACACGCCGCAGATCCTGCTCTCCCAGCGCGTGACGAAGACCGCGCCGAAGCTTCGCGAGTATCGGCACGACGTGCCGGCTCCGATCGAAGCCGTGATCGCGAAGGCGCTGGCCATGTCGCCCGACGACCGATTCGACGATGCGCGCGCGTTCAGCGCTGCGTTGTCGACCGCGGTGGGAAATTCCGGCGAGCTGCGCACGGGACAGGAGCAGCGCAGGCCGCTGTCGCAGAATCCCTGGATGTGGGCGGCGGCCGTCGCAGTCGTCACGACTGTTACGGCAGTCGCGACGCCGGGCGGCCGGGACAAGCTCGATCTCATCACCGGGCGCATCGACACCGCGCAGTATGCCGTGGTGCCGTTCCAGTACGTGAACGCGAAAACCCCGCCGGGCGACGAGGAGCCTGTGGCACAGGGGCTCTACGCGGCCATGCGCGAGTGGAATGGGCTGCACCTCGCGACGGATCTCAGCGTGAGCGATGCGATCCGGTCGTTCGGCGACAGCTCGTTGCAGGATTCGCGATCGGCCGCGCGGCGTGTGCGGGCGGGCAAGCTGGTGTGGGGGCGGGTGTTCGTGACGAAGGACTCGTTGCGGATTCGCGCGGGCGTGTACGACGCCATCGACGGGACATCGCTCAAGGAGCAGGAGCTGGTTGGGCCGCGCACCCTCCTGTCGTCGCAACCCGGCGCCATTCGTGCGCTCGCGGCGGATCTCCTGCGCCTGCCGAATACTCCCGCTGACGCCCGCAGCGGCGACGTCGGGACGCGGAGTCTCGAGGCATGGCATGCCTATCAGGAGGGTCAGCGGGAGCTGGCCGCTTGGCGTTTGGAAGGCGCGATGGCGGCCTTCGAGCGCGCGACGATGGCCGACGCAGACTACGCCTATCCACGGGTATGGCTCTCGCAGTTACAAGTATGGCGTAGAGAGCCGGTCACACGATGGGCGCCTCACCTGAGCGTAGCCCTCCGGAACCGTGCGTCTTTGGGAGTGCGGGAGGCGAGCCTCACCGATGCTCTACAGCAGATTCAGGCGAATCACTTCGACAACGCATGCAGGGCGTACGACGCGCTGCGAATGCGGGACTCGCTCGACGCCGTGGCCTGGATAGGCCTGACATACTGTAGAGCGTTTGACCGCATCGTCGTTCGCAACGTACACAGCAGATCCGGCTGGACATTTCGCGGAAGCATGGCCGGTGCGCAGCGGGCGTATACGCAAGCGCTGCGTATTGCACCAGGCGCGTTCGCCACGCTTCCGTTCAGTTCACTGGAGTGGCTCTTTACGCTCGAGACGAACCGGCTGCGGAACGGCGTGGGAGCGGACAGCGCGGCATATCGTGGCTACCCAGACCTCGTTGAGGATACGATCGCGTACGCCGCGTTTCCCGGCGCCACGATCCTCGCCGGTGCGCCAAGTAGCGTCGTGTCCCCGTTTCTTGATCGTGCGATCCGCAGGAATCGCGACGTTTTTCTTGCGACACTGGTGGCGCTCACACAACGGCTTCCCGAAAACGCCGAGGTGTTCGAGAGCCTCGCGCGCGTGCTGGAGGCCCGCGACGAAATCACGGGCACGCCCAATGGCGGCTATTCCGCGCTGAGCGCGCTCGAGCGTGCCATCGTCCTCTCGAAGGATTCCACGCAGCGCGCGCGACTTGGCGCCAGCGATGTTCGACTCCATCTCAAGCTCGGCGATTTCGCGCGGAGCTTTGCCCTCGGTGATTCGATCCTCAACATCGGGGGACAACCGACGGGCCAGATCGCGCTCAGTCGTGCTGGCATCGCCGCCCTTCTTGGCCGCGAACATCTCGCCGTCCGCAGCTTGCGGGCGAGCGGTATGACCGTGAGCCTGACCGGTGCACCGACGATGCCCCTGCTCGACGACGTGTCCGCGGCCCTCTTTGTGCGCGCGTCACTTGGCGTCTGCGACGATTCGCTCCGCGCGCTTCGCGCCCGCGTGGACGTGTTGCTCGACAGTTACGTGAATCCTGCGCAGCGCGCCAAAGCGAGCGAGAGCATTCTCGCGAGGCCGCTTTCGCTGGGCGTCCAGTGTTTCGGCCCCCCGGCGACCCTCGCCCTCCATGATTTCGCCGCTCCGCTCGGCCCCGTTCTTCAATGGCTGGGTCGGGGCGACACCGCTCGCGCCCGCGTACAGCTCGATTCTAACCAAACTGCCCGGGCTCTTTACCGGCCAGGCGAGATTTCGTTGGACTTGACGGTGACGGAGGCGTGGGTTCGGGCGGCGCTCCACGACACCACGGCGGCCATGCACCAACTCGATCTGACGTTGACAGCGCTGCCGACGCTTTCATCGTTCGTGGTTTACGAGCCTGGCATGGCTGCGGCGGTCGGGCGTGCGATGGTCTTGCGCGCGGAGCTTGCCTCGCGGCGGGGCGACGCGGCCACTGCCGCGCTGTGGGCGGGCCGCGTGCTAACGCTGTGGGCAAAGAGCGACCCCTCGCTTGCGCCAACGCTTGCCCGCATGCGGAGGCTTGCCACACGCCCGTCGTAACGGCAGACTAGTGCCACCCGCAGTACCAACGGCGCTGACGCCGCCCTGCATAGGAGGCACGAACGTGAACCGGATCCATCGAGTCGGCACGGTGCTGATCGCGCTGGCAGCGATCTTCGCCGCATGCACGCGGAGCGAGCGGCCACCCGCTCGGGCGCTGCCAGGGGCGCTCACAAAGTCCATCGATAGTTACACCGGCGACGAGTTTTACGATTTCGTCCAGAAGCTGACCTACGTCGGGGGCCACGAACGCGACCGTGACTGCAAGGGCGACTCTGCCTGCGACTCAGGGACGAAGAAGATCAAGGTGATGATCGAAGCCGTCGCCACCCAGGATTCGCTGTCTCCAGGCACCGTACCGCAATACGGCGTCATCTATGGCCGGGCGATCAACAAAGGAGACGCCGAGGAAGCGCGGTATCACATGAAGCCCGGTTCGCACCTCGAGTTTTACGTGCTCATCACGGGGGATTCAGCCGCAGGCATGCGGTGGCACCTCGAGCAGCTGGATAAGACGCAGGGGCAACGTTCGCACACGCAGATCGCCGCTGGCAAGTTCATTGGGTGCGGTCATCCATGGACGCCGGGCGCTCGCGCGGACTTCAAGACCTGCGCCGAGACCGCCACTCGGCGAGACTCCCTCGTGAAGCTTGGACTGCTGCTGCAAGGAGGCGGTTCGCCCCTCTGGTACTCATGCTTGTCGGGATGCTGCATCGACGGAGGAACCTGAACGATACGACTGACCGCTGACGGGACGCTCGAGCGTCCCGTCGGACGGTCAGGCTGTCGTCACGTCGTATCGCTCGCGCAGCACACGTAAATGGTGCGCGGTGTGACCTGCCGTGATGTAGGCCAGCGCGCGCACCGACACGCTGCCGTTGTTTACCGTGCCACTGCGCGTCCATGCCGCGTCGGGAAGTGTCTCGAACAACAGCACGCTGCTCGCGCGGACGGCGGAGAATTCGCGCACCAGATCGGCCATGGTGCGACTATCGGACTCCGCCGACGCCGCGAAGGACTTCTCGTCGAAGCCTGGTAGCGGAGTGGTATCGCCACGCGCGAGGCGGAGCGCCCGATACGTGAAGACACGCTCGGTGTCGATGAGATGGCCCAGCATGGTGCGGATCGACCACTTTCCTTCGGCATAGCGATAGCCGCCGCGCTCTTCCGTAATGCGCGACAGCGCGTCCGTCACTTGCTGCCCGGTGCTTCTCAGCAGCTCCACGACGTCGTCGTCCGGCACGGATGCGATGTAGCCGGCAAAGAACGCGGGATACTCCGCGGCATCGGGGCGCGTACGAGGCGTCGTCATATCACTCCGTTCAGGTGGCGGTGGCGAGTTCGGGCCGCGGCTCGCGACGCGAAGTGAGAAGCACCGCACCCACCGCGGCGACGCCGAGCGCCACGAGCTGTGCAGAGGTGACCGGACCGATCATGTCGCTCTTTGCCCGGAAGAACTCGATGACGAAACGTTCGACTCCCGCCAGCAGGCAGTACATGCCGAACAGCCAGCCCGCCGCGTGACGGTTGAAGCGCAGGCGCCAGAGAATGCCGAACATCACGAGGCCGAGCGCGACCTCGAAGAGCTGCGTCGGATAGACGCTGATCACCGTCTCCGGTGCGATCGTTGGCGGAAGATTCGCGTGAAACTGCGAGTTCATCACGCCGGCGAGCGTGCGCGGCAGCCCTTCCGGAAACGCGACCGCCAGCGGGCCGTTGTACACTCGGCCGTAGTCGTCGCCCACGGCCCAGCATCCGGTCCGTCCGATGGCGTAGCCTGCTGCAATGCCGGGCGCCACGCCGTCAGCGATGCGCAGGAACGAGCGCTTACGCCAGCGAATGACGGCGGCGCACAGCGCTACCGACCCAATGAAACCGCCCCAGAAGACGAAGCCCGCGCGTCCCCACAGAGCGCTGATGCTGCCCTGCAAGATCGCGTAATACACCTTCGCGCCGACGATCGTGCCGACCAGCGCGGCGAAGGTGACGTCGTTCATGATCTCCGGATCATCGCCTCGCTGCTGGAGGACGTTCTGCGCCACCCAGTGCGCCGTGGCGAAGGCCGCCATCATCGCGATGCCGAAGCCGGTGATCTGAATCGGTCCGATGGTGAGCGAACCGAGAGACCAGGTGCCGAGCGAGATGACGAACGGGTGGTGGATGATCGGATGCGGCATCAACGGCTCCGGGTCTGGACACGGGTCTTGGTCCACACCACGACGGACGCGCAGCTCTGGCCGGGCGTGGTGAACTGCGGCGGAACCGACGTGCCGTTGTACACCTCGATGGCCGCGACCTCGTTGGGGCGCACGAACGAATCCAGATCGCCCGGCTCGAGCGAGCTCCACGGCGCGCCGTCCACGTAGATGGTGA
The DNA here is from genome assembly GCA_002215645.1 of Gemmatimonadetes bacterium 2013_60CM_65_52. Taxonomy (GTDB): domain Bacteria; phylum Gemmatimonadota; class Gemmatimonadetes; order Gemmatimonadales; family Gemmatimonadaceae; genus AG11. Next base: position 69,998 of record NGFI01000014.1, read on the forward strand.
CGCAGCCGTCCTGCGACGCCGTTCGCGTGGAGTAGACCTGCGCCTGACCGTTCGTTGAGGAGACGCGAATGCCCGGGATGGTGCGCAGAAGGTCCGTGAGAAGCTGTGCATGCCGCTTCTCGATTGTCTCCGGATCCACGAAGTGGCCGCCCGCCGACATGCGCTTGCGATCGAGGAATCCGACGCGCTGCAACCCTTCGTCGCGGCGCGACACGACCTCCACCGGCGTGAGCTCCGGCACGAACACGCCGAGCTTCACCGTGAGGCGAGCGGGCGTTCGCGCCGTGAGCTCCACCGTCTGCTCGATGGGCTTGAAGCCTAGCTGTCGGACGACAACGGCTTGCGTACCCGAGGGCAGGGAATCCAGCACGAAGCTGCCGTCAGCTCGGGTACGCGTGGCGGCGCTGGTGCCCTGTAGCTCGACACGGGCGCCGACCACCGGCGCACCGGTAGCGCTCAAGACCCGCCCGAGGACGCGCGCGACGCGCGGAGGTTTCTGTTGCGGTTGCGCACTGTCAGCGCCGGCAACGCGTGGAAGCGCTGCGACACTCATGCTCCGCAGCGCCAGTGTTCCCTCGGTGAGCTGCACGGGGACTTCGGCGGTTGCGCCGCCATCGCGCCGCTGTGCCTGGAGCTTACCGTCGAACGTGGCGGGAAGACCGCAGAGACGATATGTGCCATCGGCCCCAACGGTCGTTTCGCGGAGCTTCGCCTGCTTCTTCACCTTGAACTGCGCGGGTAGCCCCGGCGGATCGGGATCGTAGTATACGAACGAGACGCGAGCGCCCACGGCCGGCTCGTCCGTGTCCGGCTCACGTACACGCCCGACGAGCGCGCCCGGACCAAGCAGGCGACGGGCCGCCGGACAGAAGAGGCCCGTCAAACGCTCGGCGTCTGGCACGGCGAGCACCGAGTGCGTGATCTCGTTGACGACGAAGGTCATCGGCGCCGTAACCAGGGCAATTCCGAGCGTGTCGAGCAGCGGGTGATCGACGATGACGCGATACGAGCCTGGCGGGATGCTGTCCACGAGAAAGCGTCCCAGCGAATCACTCGCCCCCAGCCGGCCGGCGTTCTCCACCTGAATCAGTGCACCGACCAGCGGGTCGCCGTGAATGCTGTCGAACACGACGCCCTGGAGGTACGCGAACTTTGGCACCTCCGGCGCCGGGACAGGTTTGGCGGGGGCTTCCTTTGGCGCCGCCGTTTTCGGCGGCTGCCTGACGGGTGCCTTCTGGGCCGCGAGAGGTAGGGCGACGAAGAGCCCGCTGACGAGCGGTAGAATCGGGCGAAGCAGACGCATGGATTGAATATACGGCCGGGAGAGCGTGCCTCTACCCACGAGGGCTGCGGTAGGTCCGAGAGCCGTCACGACGGCGTGCTTCATGCCCCTTTCGACCGGCGCCATCCAAAGGAGCTTTCAGTATGGGGAGCAAGCCGAGCAACAACTTCCAGAGCGACCGGCCGGAATCTGGCGGGGCCGATCACGACATGGCGCGCGAGAAATCGGGACTCCTTGCCCATGAGAAGGAGGAGTACGCGCAGGAGGAGGCGGAGAAGCGGGCCGCGAAGCCGGGTGCGAAGGATCAAGGCTTCTCGGTAGGAAAGCCGCGTAATCCTGCCAAATAGCCGGCACTACGGCTTCTTCGAATCCGTGGTGCGAGGCGCCGCAAACCCGGTGAAATGACCGGTATGCCGGAAGGTCTGTGTGTGACGGAAGGCTTCGTCGTCCGCGGCATCCTCCACGTCGCTCAGCTTCGAGACGTCGATGCTGATGGTGCCGTCGCGGTCCACCGGATTGTAGATGTTCGAGAACTTCTTTCCGACCAGGATCTCCTCGGCCTTGTAGCTCGACCGCGCGTGTACGGTCTGCGCGAACGTCTCGTCGATGCCGCTGATGAGGATGAGAAATTCGGCATCGCTTCGCATCAAGTCCTCGTGCGTCCAGCCCCAGAGCGGGCTCGTCTCGTCGATGGGATGCACGACGGTCCAGCTCAGAGGAAAGAAGACGACCTTCGTGCGCTCGAGCTTGAGCTGGGTGTAGCGCCGCCCGCTGCCGTCGAGTCGCGTGAACTGCACCTTGGCCTCGAGCTCCATCAACTGGTTGCTCCGCGCGTTGGTGATGCGGAACATGAACCCGGTCTTCCCCTGATACGGCGCGATGACGGCGACGTCGCTGAACATGAGCGCCGCGACAGGACGCGCGAACCGCGCGAAGACGATACCGGTCAGCAGCGCGATGAAGAGGATCGCGATCAGTGACTCGATGGTCACGATGAGATTCGCGGGCGCGCCAACCGCGTAGACGTTCCCGTAACCGATCGTCGCGAACGTATCGACGCTGAAGAAGAACGCCCTGAGAAACGTGCCGCCCATGCTCGGACTGGTCATCCCGGCCAGGGCGCCCGGCCCGCAGAGCAGAAACAGCCCGCCGAACAGCGCGTTCAGGGTCAGATACGACACGGTGACCACGCCGAGAAAGCGCGGCCACGTCATCGTGAGCAGGGCGTGATAGCCGTTGAGATACGTGAGCGGCGAGAAGCCCTCGCGGCGCGCCGTGAACCGGCCGTCGCGCTCGATGAGCCGGCGCTCGTTGGCGCCGCCGACCATGGAGCCGAAACCGAGGTCCTTCGGCTCCTCGCCCGCCGGCTGCGAGGGCTCCGAGTCGATCAACTCGCCCTCTTTCAGGACCGCGTCCGTGTCGCTCACCTCTCGAAGCTAGCAGGCGCCCTCTGCGCGTCAAAACGGCCGCTCGTCGAATCGGCCGCCGAGGAAGCCACGCGCACCATCGTGTTCTTCAACAACTGTTACGGCAACTGCGGCGCGACGAAGGCTCGGGAGCTCGTGGCGCGACTGGCACGCCAGTAGACGAGACCGCCGAGCGCAATGAAGCCGAGCGCGCCGCCGACCACCTTGATCTCGAAGAGCATCGGGTGCGCGTCGTCCGACGGCGGCACCATTGCCACGCCCATCGCGAGCAGCGTCACGATCAATCCACTGACGCCGACCAACGCCGCCGTAATCGGGCCGCCCGGCACGCGCAAAGTCCCCACATCCACTGCGCCGCGACGGAGCAACAGGAACGAGATGAAGAGATAGACATACGGAACGAAGTAAACGAGGAGCATCGTATCCAGAAGAATCAGATATGCCTTCTCGACGGTGGTGCCGCGCCCGATAAGGCTCACGAGGAGAAACACGGTGGCCAGTGACGCCTGCACCAGAATCGCGACGTATGGCGTCTTCCACCGGGGATGCACGCGCCCGAACGTCGGCGGAAAGTATCGATCGAGTCCGATGGCGAACGCCACGCGCGCCGGACCGGTGAGCCAGGCGCCCACTCCGCCCACGTTTCCAATGGTGTAGGCGGCGGCACTGAACGCGGGCAGCCACCAGAGCGCCGGGCTGATCAGACGTGCACCGACTGCCGTCGCCTGCGCAAAGCCGGAGACGATGTTCACGTCCTTGATCGGGACGAGACGCAGCAGCGCTCCCGTGCCGAGCACGTACACGACGGCAATGAGCGGCGCGGAGATCAGGATGGCTCGTGGCAACGTACGACGCGGGTTGCGCACCTCGCCGGCGAGTGAGCTCGAGAGCTCGAGACCGGCAAACGCGAAGGCGATTGACGCCCACAGATTCAGCCCCGACAGATGCCGCAGATCGGGAACCACGTTGGCCGGCGTCACCGTGTTCGCCGCGGGGTGTCCCATCGCCATCGTGACGCCGCCGAGGATGATGAGTATGAGGCCGGGGATGAACGTGCCCACGCCTCCCGCGTTCTGAAGCCACTTGCCGGTGCCCACGCCGAGAATGTTCAGGAGCACCGCAAGCCACAAACACACGAGCGTCGCAGTCAACACGTACGTCCAGTTGCTCGAGAGGCTCGTGTCGCCGAGCCCGACGGCGTACGTCGCAATCACCGCGGAGGAGATCAGGAGATTGGGATAGTACAGGACGTTGTTGATCCAGTAGCACCAGCCGCACACGTAGCCGTGCTTCTCGCCGAGCGCGCGCTTGGTCCACTGATAAATCCCTCCCTCCTCGGGAAAGCGCGAGGAGAGCTCGATGACCACGAGTCCCTGCGGCACGAAGAAGAAGAGACCAGCGAGCACCCAGAGCGCGAGAGAGGCGGGACCGGCCTTCGCGGCGGTGGCGAGCCACCGCAGACCCACGACTGCGACCAGGTTGAACAGGACCAGATCGCGCAGCCCGAGTGCGCGCTTCAGCTCATGGGCATCGCCGCGCGCGGGCTCTCCATCGTTCACGGCCGGCACCATGGCACTCAGAGCCGGAACAGGTAGGAGGCCTTCATGAAGAAGGAATCATCGGTGCGGTTGTAGCCGCGGAAGCCGAGGCTCGAAGGAAACTCGAAAGGCTGCGCGGCGGTCCTGGTGTCGAGGTAGCCAGCGCCGTATCCGAGAAAGACGACGGTGCCAGGGTTGGGCCGATAGCTGAGCAAAAAGTCACCGCGAAAGCTGGTGGACATCGATCTCGACGTGGCACGGCCATTCACGAGAAGGGGACGTCCGGTGCGTCCCTCATCGCGCAATGCGTCGCGAAAGAAGGAATCGTACTCGCCGACGAACCGCACGAACAGCGGCCGGGCAAGCTGGTATTCCACCTTCAGCCGCGGAATACGATTGTTGCCGACGCTGCTGCCGTCCGACCGCCGCGCGAAGCTCTGCATGTTGTACGTCGCCTCCATGCGGAGCTTGTCGGTGGGCCGATAGTTCAGTCCGTACGTCGCGACGATCAGGTTCGTCGACGCCCACTCGAAGAAATCCTCATCGTGTCCCCAGAGATAGAAAGCGTTGGCGGATAGTCTGGCGCCAACCGGAGAGCTGAACGACACGAGCGCTTCACTGTTGGGAATTCGTGGCGTGCCGGTGAAGGGCAACGTGTCGCCCTGCGGGCCGAGCACGCGATAGTTCCCATAGAAACCTGGGTCGAAACCGAATGTCTCCACGAAGTAGCCGACGGCCGCATTCCACCCGCCGCGCATGGTGGCATTCACGACGAAGTGCAGCTTCTTCTCGATGGCCTCATCCTGATGCACGAAGCTCTGATACCGCCACGTGCTGAAATATCCGGGATTGATGGTCACCACCTCGAACAGGCCGCCGGCCGCACCGAACACGTTGTAGCGGTTATCGAAGGTCGCCATCACGACGCCCGGCCGATTGATGAAACCGCTCTGGGCGATGAAATCCTCATGCACGGCGTCGATGGAGTACGTCCCCGACCACTGCTTGCCGTTTCGGTTCAGCCCCAGATGCCACAGCGGCGCGTTTCGTACGGCCGCGCCCTGCTTGGTATAGCTGTTCGCGTATTGCGCCTGGAGACTGTAAATCCCGCCGAACAGGTAGCTCCCGTCGACGTCGGCGACGCGGTTGTATCCGCCGGCTTCCACGCGATCGGTGTAGGTGATGCCGATCTTCGAGGACGGGCCAACGTCACGCTGCACGCGGAGGAGATTGAAGATCGGATGTTCGACGCGCGTCGCCGATGACGCGGTGCCATCCACGGCGCTCAACAGCGCGATGTTGGTGCCGGACACCTTTCCACTCAGCTTCGCGGCGCCCACCGGCTGTACGATGTGCCGTGTGTAGATCAGCGAGTGGGGCGTGGAAAACTGCTCGATCCCCTCGAGAAAGAACGGGCGCTTCTCGGCGAAGAAGAGCGCCGACCGCGGATCGAACGTGAACTGGCCTGCGTCGGATTCGATCTGCGAGAAGTCGGGATTGATGGTGCCGTTCAGCGTGAGGTTGCTGCTGATGCCCCAGCGCGCATTGCCACCCAGTTCGGGCCGCTGACGGTCGTACTGCCACGCGCCGATGCCGCCTGGTGGTGCAGCGCCCGGCGTCCGCTCTGTCAGCTCGGGATTCACATCCAGCACGATCCCTCGGCGCAGATCCGTGAGCCCCTCGAGCACGCCGGATTGCGCGAGAAAGGAGAGCCCGGAGCGTCGCGCCGGCGCCCAACTATCCTCGTGTCCCGAGTGCTGCACCTGACGCACGACGTTGAGTCCCCATGATTGGACATCCGCATCCTGATAGCGGAGGCTCTTGAAGGGAATCCGCACCTCGACGACGTAGCCTTCGGGGGTGACGCGTCCCTTCGACTGGAACACGTAATCCGGATTGAGATCCGCAGGATCTCTCGCGAGCGTGCTGCCGGCGAATCCACTCTTGAGCGTCTGATTGGATTCGAGGATGGTGCCATCGGCCTGGACGCCAAGCGGGTTGACGGCAAAGACGGTGGCCTGCCGCCCGTCGTTGAACGTGCCGAGGAGGATCTGGACGTTGTCGTCGCTGCCGATGCGGTCGCGATCGGCGAGCGTCGCGCGCGCCGCTCCGTGCGGCTCGAACGCGCGGATGCCGAAATGAATGGCCGTGGCCGAGTACCACACGTAGACCTCGGTGGAATCCTCGGCGGGCACCCCGTCCTGTGGCGAGAACTGGCTGAAACCGGTGAGGAGGGCCGCCTGCGCCCATTGGGGCTCATCGAGGGCGCCGTCCACGCTGCCCGTTTCTTCGAGCCGCGGCGGCCGGACACGGAGCTGGTTGCTGCGTCCGTGATAGACGGATTGGGTGGCGGGCCGTTGTCGGGCGCGCGGTCTGGCAGGCGTCGCGGTAAGTGCGAGCGCGGTGAGGAGAGCGACGGTGGGTGCGATCATGGTGGGAGGCGGTCAGCCAGCGTACAATATTGTATACAGTGCCGCTGGTCCGCCAGCCCCGCGCTCGACGTTCTCATGTCGGACTGAAGCCGAGCCGGACGGATGGATGAGTCACCCGTCCGGCGCCGGCCGGTTTACTTCGCCGGCGTGATGACGAAGTCGCTGATGTGCACGTCGAGGTTGTGATTGACACGGAGGCCCACGATGCCATCGGTGCTGCCGAGGTGCGCGCCCGGAACTGCCGCCACCTGCGTGCCGTTGATCAGGAAGCGGACGGAATCCGCTTTCGTCGCGTCCACGGTGACGGTATTGGTCGCCACGCCGTTCGCGTCCGCCTTGTGCACGGCGGCGTTGTCGGTCCACGGGATGATCTTGTGGACGTCGGCGCCGGCACGGTGGTTGAGCAGGAACTTCCCATCGCCGCGCACGAGGAGATACGCGTAGTTCTGATCGGGCTTGTCGAGGTTGCGGCCCTGGAAGAAGATGCCGTACGCCTCGGGATGCGCGGGATTCTTCGTCTGGCGAATCGTGACGCTCGCCGTGAACGGCGCCTTGGTGGCGCTCTTGTCGTTCCAGTAGATGGCGGCGGGCCCGGAGGTCACGTGGAATCCGCTCCCCATGGCGACGAACTTCGCGTCCTCGATCTTGGCCGTGGCGTTGTCGGTGCGGCCCATCCAGCCTTTGGGCAGCGCCCCGGCGCCCTCGACTTTCACGTCGTGATCGTGGGTCATCTGTGCGGTCAACGGTGCGGCGACGGCGAACGCGAGCGACGCCGTGATTACGGTGCGACGAATCATGATGAAGTGCTCCTGCCGAACGGGCTGAGTGTGGTGATGCCGGTCAGTGGGCGGCGACCGCGGCCTGCGCGGCTTCCGCAATCTGTCCGGCATGGCGGGCTTCGTGCTGGCCGACGAAGAGAATCCATTGATACAGATTGATCTCGCCCAGCATGGGATGCGGATGCGTGATGCTGCCAAGGGCCAGGCCGTCCGCGTCGGCGATGGCGGCGCGCAGCAACGCGCGCGACTGCTCGAGCTGCACTTCCACGTCCGCCGGATCGACAGACTCCGGCGGCGAGACGCGGGGCGGAGCGACGATCGGCACGGTACGATCGGCCACATGCCGGCCATCGAGCGCGTGCATCATGGAGGCCGTGTCGCTCTCCGTCGGATGTCCGCTCGCGCGGGCCTCACCCACGCGCTGGGCAATCACTTTCGCAATGCCGCGCTCGACGCGCTGCAGATGCCAGACGACCTCCGCCACGGACCAGCGGTCGGGCTCAGGCCGAATGCCCCAGCGATCTCGCGGCAGTCGCGCCGCCTCTCCAAGCACGCGCGCGCGCGCAGCGTCCAGATAGTCGAGGAGTTCGGCGAGGCGAGGATGCATTCGCGGCAGGCGAGAAGTGATCATCGAAGCATCATCAGGCGGGCCCGCTGCCGCAAGCGGGGCCCGTCAGTCGTGCGTGTGCTCGCGCAGCGCGTCCAGTGTCTCCACGGTGTCCACGTCGACCGGCATGTGCTGGCCCGTGTGTACATGCTCCACCGTGAATTGTCCGGATTCGAGGACGCCGCGTGCGCCGACGTCGCCGCGAAGCGCGCTCAACGCCGAAAAACATGTGCGTCCGAACAACACAGGCGTTCCCTGCCCCTCCAAATAGAGCGGCACGACCGCGTCGCACTCGCCGGCGCGCCACCGCTCACAGAGCGCGCGCGTCACCGCAGCATCCGCGCGCGGCTGATCACCAAGGGCGATGACGACTGCCTCGACGTCCTCGGCCAGTGCCGCGATTCCTGCGCGGATGGAGCTCGCCATGCCTTCACCTCGCGCGAGATTCACCACGAAGGTCGCGTCGAGCCGTGCGAGCGCCTGTGTCAGTTGATCCGCTGCGGGAGGTACCACGACATAGAGCGCATCCGTCGGCGCCAGGACGTCTGCGCTCGATCGCACGATCGCCTTTCCATTCAATTTTGCACACAGCTTGTTCCCGCCGAATCGACGGCCGTATCCCGCCGCCAACAGGAGACCGGCGATCATGGCGCGGAATCGGCGGCATCGAGCACGGACAACCAGAGGCGGCGCAACCCGTCCGCACCCGCTGCACTCGGCTCCACGAGCGAGCGTCGCCAGTACCATCGCTCGGCCTCGGGCGCAGAGACGCCGTGTCCGAGGAACCAGGCGTGTGCGTCGGCAAAGAGAACGACGTCGTCGTCGGCCAGTGACCTGATGTGCGCGTTCATTGCATCGAGAACGTGGAGCGGCAACACACCCACGCCCTCGAGAACGCCGGGGATGCGCCCCGTTCCGTCCGACGGATCGTAGATCGACGTGAGCACGATGACGGAGTCGGGAACATCGCGCCTGATGGATGCGACGAGAAAATCGTACGCAGCCATGACCTCCTGCCCGATCGACTCGAGCAGTGAAGCGCGCGGACGATTCGCCATGGCGCTCAGCAAGTCGTTGCCGCCGGCGGTGAGCGTCACGAGCGTCGGGCCGCTGTCGTCCTCGAGCGCGAGCAGCTGCTCACCGAACACGTCGCCGATGGTCGCGCCGTCCAGTGCGAGGTTCTGAAAGCGGATGCCCGGATAGCGCGCATTGAGCTCTTCGCCTTGCGACTCGGGATGTCGCGCGTCGTCGTTCTGGTAGAGGAGGGACGCCGCGCCCAACGGAGCAACGCGACCCGCGTGGGTGTCGCGCTCCAATGCCACCGCCACGTCGATCTCGCCAGCGTCGAGCGCCGGATAGAGATCGATGGACATGGAATCGCCGAGGGCGACGTACCGTGTGAAGAACGGCAGCACCGGTTGGCCGCTATGCCGGTTGCAACGCCAGCCCGCGCGTCGCGAGGATGCGCGCGACCGCCTCGCCGATCTTGTTGTTCGGCGTGCTCGCTCCCGCGGTGAGCCCGATGCGCACCGGTCCCTCCGCGGGCAGCCAGTCCGCCTTCGTCTCCTCGACGTGCTGTACGCCGGCGACTCGGAAATGCACGGTGCGCGCCTCCGGATCGATGCCGCTTGCGTCCTCGATGTGATACGTCGGCACGCGCTCGGCGCAAAGCGCAGCGAGCGAGATGGTGTTGCTCGAGTTGAAGCCGCCGATCACGACCATCGCGTCGAGCGGCTCCTCGAGCAGCGCGAGCACGGCGTCCTGCCGCTCCTGGGTCGCGCTGCAGATGGTGTCGAATGTGCGGAAGTCAGCTCGGGCGGCGACACCTCGCGCGCGCTCGATCGATGCGCCAACTGCTTCCGCAATAGCCAGGGATTCGCGCGCCAGCATCGTCGTCTGATTCGCAACGCCGACGCGTTGGAGATGGACGTCCGGGTCGAAGCCAGGCGAGACGGCATTGGCGAAGTGCGCAAGGAACTCGTCGCGCGAGCCACGGCCTTCGATGTACTCGCACACCATGCGCGCCTCGTCCATGTGGCGCACGACGATGTAGTGGCCACCCGGGAACCGCAGCATCTGCGACGCGGTCGCGCGGGTTTCCTCGTGATGGTACTTCCCGTGAATGAGCGCGGTGAAGCCGTCGCGGCCATACGCTTCGACGCGCTTCCAGACGTTGAGCACCGACCCACAGGTGGTGTCGACCAGAACGCAGCCGATGTCCCGGAGTGCCTCGAAGGCCGCGATCGTCACGCCGAAGGCGGGGAGGATGACGACGTCTTCAGCGCGAATTCCACTGAAGTCGAATTCTCCTGCCTCGGTCCGCTCGAGGATCTCGATGCCCATCCCGCGCAGCTTCGCGTTCACGTGCGGGTTGTGGATGATCTCACCGACGAGCAGCAGGCGCCGGTCGGGGAACTTCTTACGGGTCTGATATGCGTACTCGACCGCGCGCTCGACGCCGTAGCAGAAGCCGAATTCCTGCGCCAACCGGATGGTGACGTCCTCGACCGTGAGGGTGTGGTCCTGCTCGCGCAGGACGTCCACAATGTGGCCGTTGTAATCCGACGTCAGCTCGTCCTGGACATCAGCTTTCAGGCCGAAACCCTTTCGGAAATACGTCGGCTGGGGGTCGGCTGGGGGCGGCGCCATACTACGAAATCTAGCGTAGGGCGAGCCCGCCGCCCTAGCTTGACCTATGGCCGCGGCCCCCGACTCGGACTTCATCGCGCTCCAGGAGGCGCTGGCCGGCGAGTACTCGCTGGACCGCGAGCTCGGCCGCGGCGGTATGGGCATCGTGTACCTCGCGCGCGACGTGCGGCTCGCCCGTCCGGTCGCCATCAAGGTGCTGCCACCCGAAGTCGCGTCGAATGCCACGTGGCGCACGGCATTCCTGAATGAATCGCAGACGGTTGCACGGCTTAGCCACCCCAACATCGTGCCGGTGTACCTGGCGGGCGAGCGGGGTGGATTCACCTATCTCGTGATGGCGTTCGTGGATGGCGTGACGCTCGGCGAGCGTATCCGCACGCGCGGTCCGCTGCTGCCGGGTCAGGCCGCACGTGTGCTCCGCGAGGTGGCGTGGGCGCTGGCGTACGCGCACACCGCCGGCATCGTGCACCGGGACGTCTCGGCCGAGAACATCATGCTGGAGCGGGGGACCGAGCGGGCCATCGTGATGGACTTCGGCATCGCGAGCGCGATGCGGACCGCCGCCGTGCATGACGACGGCCGCGTGATGGGCAACGCGCATTATCTCAGTCCGGAGCAGGCCGCTGGCGAGCCGCTCGACGCGCGCAGCGATCTCTATTCGTTGGGGATCGCGGGCTTCTATGCACTCACTGGACGACTTCCGTTCGATGGTGAGACGGCGGCGGACGTCGTGCGACAGCAGCTCACGGCGACTGCACCCTCGATTGCGAGTGTGACGCCGTCGGTTCCCCCGCGCCTTGCGGCCGCGGTGGAGCGATGCCTCCATAAGGAGCCGATTCGCCGTTATCGGAGCGCCGAGAGTTTCGCGGAGGCCATTGACCTGGCGTTCGAGCATGCGAAGGAGATTCCGGCGCCTCTCCGCTCGTGGATCGCGCAGAATGAGCGAGAGTTGCCGGCGGCGTTCGCGATGCTCGGCATGGGGGCGACGGCGGGCATCACCCTCGTTGCGGTTACAAACCTGACGTGGCCGTTTTTCGTGCCATTCACGGTGATGCCGATCATCAGCGCCATTCCGTGGACGACGCGACTTCGCCGCATAATCGGCGAGGGCTACACACCTGACGATCTGCATGCGGCGTTACGCGAGCATCAGCTCGTGCGTGCGGAGGAGCTCGAGTACGAGCGGAGACAAACGTCGCCGCGATCGCGCACCGTGTTTCGAACGCTGCTCGGGGCAAGCATTGGTGGCACGGCGATGGGTGGCTGGATGTACTACCAGGCGAGCGTCTTCGCGAACCGGCTCTTACCCTCGCAATCCGGCAATGGGATTTGGGATACTGCCACTGCCGTGGCGTTGGGACGCCCCCAAAGCCTGCTGGTGCTCTTTCCTTCGCTCGTGTTGCTCACGATCTCGGGAGTGCCCCTGGCCGGTGAGTTCATCCGCTTTCGACTTGCCAGCCGCATCGCCAACGCGAGCATCTCGTTCTGGAAGGGTCGCTGGGGACGCCGCATCGCAAAGCTCGCCTCCCTCGGCGAGACTCCTGCAACGCGCCCCGCGCTCGGCATGCCCGTACTCACCGAAGTCGCACTCGGCCGTGCAACCGATCACCTCTTCGAGGCACTCCCGCGCGACACTCGCCGCGAATTGTCAGCCCTTCCCGAGGCCGTACGGCAGCTCTCCGAAGACGCAACCCGCATTCGCGAGTCCATCGACGCCATCGACGATCAACTCGCCGGATTCGAGCGCGGCGGAGAATCGCTCAAAGACGCTCGGCGTGATGCGATTGCGGCCGAGTTGAGAGAATCCCGCTCGCAATCCGCGCTTCGCCTCGCGCAGACCGTCGGCGCCATCGAGAACATCCGGCTGGATCTGCTCCGCTTGCACATGGGGAGCGCCGGCATCGAATCCGTCACCGCGTCTCTCGAGGCCGCGCTCGACGTCGCACGGCAGATCGATGGAATGATCGACGCCACTACAACGATTGATTCGCTGATCGCAGAAACAGCCGATCCTCCGTCGAACGAAGTCTTCGAGGACGACGACAGCGACACACCCGTTGACGGCGTGCCCGCGGCGCGTGCCTGACGCGTCCGCGCTGCTCTGCCCGCCGCCACTTCAGAAGGGCGACACCATCGGCGTCGTGGCGTCGTCCTATTCGCCGCGGCCAAAATGGCTCGCGCGCGGCGTACGCGCACTCGAGCGCGCCGGCTACGACGTGTTGCTCGATCCCGAGCTCAACGTGTCGCGCCGCTATCTGCGCGCGGAAGACGAGCGCCGCGCCGACAACTTCACCGCCATGTGGATCGACCCACGCGTGAAGGCCCTCATCGGCGGGACGGGTGGATACGGCGCCGTGCGCATGCTCCCACACCTCGACCCCACGATCTTCCGCGCCAATCCGAAGGCATTCGTGGGCTACTCGGACATCACCGTGCTGCATCTCTGGCTCATGCGTCTCGCCGGATTGCGCGCGTTTCACGGGCCCACCGTGGACGATCTGATTCCGAGCGCGCGCGACGTCACGACGGCGTCGCTGCTCACCGCACTGACCACACCGCATCCGACGACGCGAATCGGCAAGGACGCGTCGCGCACCGTGCGGCCTGGCCGTGCCGTCGGTCGATTGGTGGGCGGCAACCTGGCGCTCGTGCAGCAGACCATCGGAACGCCCTATGAGATCGACACGGCAGATGCGATTCTCTTTCTCGAGGAGGTGCGCGATCCCATGTCGTTCGTCGACGAGCGCCTCGTGCAGCTTCGCGCCACGGGACTCCTCGGCAAGGTGCGCGGCATCGTGTTCGGCCACCTGTCGCTCGATCGCAGCGAAGAGGACGACTTCGAGGATTTCGTCCTCGATCTGGTCTCCGATCTCGGCGTTCCCGTCCTCATGGACTTTCCCGCCGGCCACGAGAATCCTAACTTGACTTTGCCTCTTGGTACGGAGGTCGAGCTGGTCGCCGAGGACGAGACCGGCTGGATCGTCTACCACGAAGACGCCCTGCTCTCGCCTCCCTCGCCACTCCACGCGTAGTGACGCCTCCCGAGCACTTCGACCTCGTCGTCATCGGCTCAGGCCCCGCGGGCGAAAAGGGAGCCGCGCAGGCGGCGTATTTCGGCAAGCGCGTCTGCCTCATCGAGAAGGCGCCCAAGCCCGGTGGTGCCGCCGTCAACACGGGCACGATTCCCAGCAAGACGCTGCGCGAAACCGCGCTCTATTTCTCCGGCCTGCGCCAGCGCGGGCTCTATGGTGTGGACGTCAGCGTCAAACAGGACATCACCATCGGCGACTTCATGCACCGCGAGCGCGCGGTCATCGAATCCGAATGGAAGCTCATCGCCGAGAACATCGAGAAGCATGGAATCGTCACCGTGCAAGGTTCGGCACGCTTCCACGACGAGCATTCCATCGAGGTCTCGCGCTTCGGACTCGACACTCGGCTCATTCAGGGCGATGTGATTCTCGTCGCCACAGGGTCTTCGCCGATGGCGCCCGTGGGCTACGAGCTGGACAACGAGGTGATCGTGGACAGCGATTCCCTGCTGACGTTGCAGCGGATTCCCTCCTCCATGATCGTGGTCGGCGGCGGCGTCATCGGCTGCGAATACGCGTGCATTTTCGCGGCACTCGGCGTCCGCGTTACGCTGATCAATTCGCGACACAGGCTCCTCGCGCACCTCGACAAGGACGTCAGCGACGCGCTGCGCCAGTCCATGACCTCGCGCCTTGGCATCACCGTACATGGCGACGCCGAGGTGAAAGAAGTGACGGTGGATAACGGGCGCGCGCATGTGGTGTTGACCGACGACACCGAGCTCGACACGGACTGCGTGCTCGTGAGCACGGGCCGCATCGGCAATTCCGCCGCGATCGACTGCAAGCGGATCGGCGTGAAGGTGAACGACCGCGGTTACATCATCGTGGATCGCCAGTACCGCACGGCCGTTCCGCACATCTACGCCGCCGGCGACGTCATCGGATTCCCCGCGCTCGCTTCGGCATCCATGGAGCAGGCGCGCGTCGCCATCTGCAACGCCTTCGAGCTCAAGTACAAGCGCGCCGTCTCGGATGTGCTTCCGTACGGCGTGTGGACCATCCCCGAGATCGCGACGGTGGGCGAGAGCGAGGACGTACTGCGCGCGCGCGAGGTGCCGTACGAGGTCGGGCGCTCGAGCTACCGTATCAATCCACGCGCCCAGATCCTCGGGGACACGGACGGCTTCATCAAGCTCCTCTTTCATCCGGAAGATCAGCGCATCCTCGGCGTCACCATCGTCGGGGAGAGTGCGTGCGAGCTGATTCATGTCGGTATGACCGTCATGGCGTTCGGCGGCTCGCTCGATTATTTCATCCAGGCCGCTTTCAACTTTCCGTCGCTCGCCGACGCGTACAAGTACGCCGCCTACGACGGGCTCCAGCGCCTGCAACGCCGCCATGCGCGTGCTCCGGGGCTGCCGTCCATCGCGAGGGAAGTCGTTACGGATTGATGTGCGCGGCCAACGCGTAGGCCACGAGCACCTCGTAGGCCTGCTGTCGGGTGACGAGTCCTCTGGTGAGGATTCCCACGGCGCCGACGCCCTGTTTCACGTTCTGTTCTCCCGTCACGGTATCCATCGCGTGACCGAGTTCCATGCCGTCGCGCACGAGCCGTGCGACCTGGGGAGGCAGCTCGAGCGAGAGCGATCCGCCCACGCCTTCGCGTCCGTCGCGCGAGACGACCGCGGCCCACGCGCACGTACGCACCCTGCCCTCCGCGGCATCCACGACGCCTCCTTCGATACCGACGCCGAAATCCGCGTCGAGCGCAACGCGGGCGGCGCGAGCGCGCGCCACCGCGCCACGAATCGTCTCGTCGTCTCCCCAGGGTTGATCGGGCACGCCACTGGCCGCCGCCACGCCGTCAACGCGTGCATGGGGCATGAGGCGCATGAGTGCATCGCGCGTCGCCGCGATCTTCACCGGGTTCGTGGATCCGACCGCGATGGACCGGACCGCTGAGAGGTCTGTCGTCATATCGAGTGAAGATGCCTCGGGAAACGGCGTCTGCACAGCCAGCGAATCTCCGCGTGCCCATCTCGCGGCGGCAGGTTGCCGCCCTCCGCCACGGGGGATATGCTAGGGCCGATGTCGCAACCTCTGGAGCTCACCAGATCGGCGTCGGCGACGGAGCCGCGTGAACGACACGCTTTTGCGTTCGTCGCGGAACGCCTGTGGCTGGACTTCGTGAATTCCGACCGCGTCGCGCGAGGCGACGATGCGCTCAGCGACTTCGACCGCTTCGTGCGTTGGCTCGAGGCCGCGCACCTCCTCGACGAAGAGCGCGCCGCCTCCATGTTGCGCCGCTCCCAACAACAGCCCGCCGGCGCCCTGGCCGTGCTCGGAGACGCCCGCCGCGTGCGGAACGTGCTTCGTGCACTGGCCGAGCGCGGAGCGTCGTCGTCGACCATCCGCAGTGACGCGCTCGCCGAGCTGAATCGTGTACTCGGGCGCAGTGCGGGAACGCGCCGCGTCGAGCTGCAGGCCGACGGAGGCTTCGTCCGCACCTTCGTGCCCGTCGGCGATGCGTTCGCCGGCATTCTGATCTCCGTGGTCGAGAGCGCGGCCGATGCGCTCATCCTCGGCGAGCTGGTGCGCGTGCGCCGGTGTGCCGATCCGCGATGCGGGCGGGTGTTTCAGGACGAGACGAAGAATGGCCGCCGCCGCTGGTGCGACATGGCAACCTGCGGCAACAGGGCGAAGGCCGCGCGTCACAGGATGAAGCTGCATCGCTGAGCCGGTGCAGCATCGCGGAGTGCCAGGCAAATGGTAGCTCACCGGCAGACCGTCGAGGCGGTTCGCACGTACCTCGAGCTTCCCTCGCGCACCGCGCTGCGGCCGTCTCGTGCAACACCGGCTGGCGCCGTCATCGCCGCGCTCGAGCCGCGCACCGCGGCGGAGTATCTCGCGGCGTACGTAAGAGTCGGAGGACCATGGGGCTGGCGCGATCGTCTCGCGTGGACCACCCAGGAGCTCGATCGATATCTGTCGTCGAAGGACGTCCGCGTGTTTGCCCTTCGCGTCGACGGCCAGTTCGCCGGATTCTTCGAGCTCAAGCGGCTCGATGCGGCGCGCGTCGAGGTCATGTATTTCGGACTGGACCGGTCGTTCATCGGCCGCGGACTCGGCGGATTCATGCTCACGCGCGCCGTCAAGGAGGCGTTCGCCCTCGGCGCAGAGCGCGTCATTCTGAACACCTGCACGCTCGACGCGCCGCAGGCGCTGCCCAACTATCTCGCGCGCGGTTTCGTCATCGTGCGTGAGGAGCGGTACACCACGATCCTTGCCTCAGCGGAATCGTCCGCCTCCGGGTCGCCGCCCGCGGCCCCCACGCCGGCCGCCTGAGCCCTTCGGCTCGCGAAACCGCTCGCGCTTTCGATCCTTCGCGGTGGTGCGCTGCTCGTCGCGCTTCCGATTGAAGCGGGCGACCTCGTCGTCCGTCCAGGGAGCGTCGAGCTGGTGCTGTAGCTCCTCCAGCGTCCGCGCACGTGTCTGTCCGCGCTGGCCGCGCAGAACACTGAAGCGAAGGGGCCGGTCCAGCACGGGCAGCTCGGACTCCGTGAGGTTGCGGGCGAGCTTTTCCGGAAGTCGGAGTCGCGCCACGGCGATCGGACGGTCGTCTTCCTCTTCGACGTCGTACGCGATCTCGACGTCGCGGTCACGAATCGTCACCTGGGTGGGCAGCGAATCGTATCGGGCGCGTTCCGCTCGCGGGCTGAGCGCCTCGATCGCGTCCGACAGATCGAGATCCGCCTGCTTGAACGCCGTCATCGACGCGACACCGGCGAGTCGCTCGGCATAGAGCGCCGCCAGCTCCTGTTGTGAGAGGCGCGGCAGAATTCCCCCCGAGCGACGCCAGGCTTCGCGCACCGCCTCGACGAGC
This sequence comes from Gemmatimonadetes bacterium 2013_60CM_65_52, assembly GCA_002215645.1. Classification (GTDB taxonomy): domain Bacteria; phylum Gemmatimonadota; class Gemmatimonadetes; order Gemmatimonadales; family Gemmatimonadaceae; genus AG11. The sequence goes on from NGFI01000014.1 coordinate 87,630, forward strand.
GCGGTATTGCGCGGAACCGAATGATGCCGAGCCTCTCCCCGCGCCAGTGCCTCGGCCAGCACGCGGCGCGCTTCCTCCTCGCGGCCCGCCGGGAAGACATCGACGACCTCCACTTCGCGCTCGAGCTCGAATCCGTGGTACTGGATTCGTCGCTCCAGAACGAGCGGCGCCTTTCGCCGCTCGGGATCGTACACGAAGCGCGATTCGCCGCCGGTGGCAAATCGTCGCACGAGATCCATTGGAAGCTGTGTGCCCTCGATCGCGGCACGAGGGCGGCCGAACTTGTCGGCGAAGTAGCGCAGTTCGCCGGCAATTGCTCCCCAACTTCCGCAGACGCTTGTCTTGCTGACGCGTGCCTCCTCACCCCACGCCGTTTCCTCGTCGATCACCAGATCGAACGGCATGTACTCCGCGAGCACCTCCGCAAACTTCCGGCGCGTGCCTTCGTGCGCGTGACGCATGTCGGCCGGCAGCCGCATGTTGAGGCCGCGATACACGCTCGCCATTCCCAGCGCCGCATCCTCGATGGACTTCACGAGCACACCGCGGTCCTCGGCCCACTCCGCAATCTCCTCCGCGTGGAAGAGGTGCCGCGCGAGACCGTAGACCTCACCGACGTAGCCCGCCACACGATAGGCCTCGGCATACACGTTGTACGCGGTGAGATGATCGCTTCCGGGGACGATGAGCCCCTCGAGGTTCCTCTCCTCGCGCGTCATGCGATGCAGCGACTCGATGCCGCTCATCACCGCGAGGTACGGCACCAGCTCATCGTCCGCGTTGACGAGCAGCTCGGCCCATTCGCGCTCCACGGGCATCGCCTCCACCGCCCGCCCATATCGCGTGAGCCGCCCGTGCTCGATGATGCCTCTGCTCTCGAGAAACCGCACGGCACGCTGGTACGCGACCCGATCGAGCGGCACCGGCAGCTCGAGTGCATCGGCTGCAACGCCGAGTCCCGCGCAGGTGATCGCCACGCGCTCCGAATCGCCGGCGAGCTGAAACTCCGGCGCCGTCGGCTTGAGCGACGCAAAATCGATGTCGCGGTCACTGAGAATGAACACGCGCCCGCCCGCCACGCGGCCGTGCACGCGTCCCGCCATCTGCAGAATCTCGTTTGCGCCGAGGTGCAGCCGGGTGAGGACGTTCTTCCCCTTCTCGACGATGGACGTAAAGCGCGTATCGTCGATGACGACGGTATCCAGGCCGTGTACGTTCAACGCGCTCTGGCCCGCCGCCGTCATCGCGAGAAAGAAGGGCTTTCGCTCCTCGCCGTCGAGAAACGGACGCAGAACCCTGATCGGCTCGCCGCCGTGATAGTGCGCCGTATTGATTCGCGGCGCGCGGATGCGAACGTCCTCCGCGGCCTGTTCGACGCCCTTGCGTGTGGGGACGAACAGCCCGACACCGCGCTTCTCACGGTAGACGCGCTGGAGAAATCTGTCGTCGAGAAACTCCGAGGGCTCCTTGTTGACGACCTCCACCTTCGCCGCCTTCTGCGGATCGAAGGCGTAGACCTCGAGCACATCGGCGCTGTCGAGGTAGTTGCGATAGAACGTCGGGTCTACGGTAGCCGAGAGCCAGATGAAGCGGCAGCCGACTCGCTTGCCGAGCGCGAGGCACAGCTCCAGCTCGGCCGACGTCTGGTGAATTTCGTCCACGATGAGCGTGTCGGCAGGCAGGATGTCACCGTCCTGGAACCATCGCCGCGCAATGCCGGTGGTGACGATGATGACATTCCATTCCGGCGTATCGGGTGTGGCTTCGCGCTCGCGGTTGATCACGCCGACGCGCAGATCCGTCGTGCCGAGCAGCTCTTCCGCCATCGGACGGATGGCGAGCGTCTTTCCCGATCCGGTGCCCGCGACGATGCCGAAGCCCCGGTGCGCGCGCGCCAGCTCGCGCACGCGGCCCCCGAAGTGCTTCTCCAGATACGTCTCGATGTGCAGGCCGACCGCGATCTCGATCGTCTCGCAGGCCGCGCGCGTGGGCGCGATGACGATCACGCGGCCCGTGACCGGCTCGGACCGGACGAAGGCGTCGTGATCGAGCGGAAGGTATTGGTCTCTTACGCCGCGCATGGGCTCGCGCGTGGCGAGTTTCGTGCGCGCGGCGTGTCAGTCCTGCGGCTTGCTGCGGTCCTCGCCGAACTTCTTGAGGAAGGGAAGCTCCTTGTCCTCGGGCTTCTTTCCCTTCTCCACGTAGTCGTCACCGAAGATCACCCTTCCGTTGGGCGGCTTGTTCTTGACCGCGGTGGGACAATCCGTGGGCGCGGGCTGCTGCTTGGGCGGCACCTTGTCGAGCCAGATGCGGCACATGCCTGGCGGCGGCCGATAGGACTTCGGAATGTCGTCGCCCTTCTGGGCGCGCGCGACGCCGGCGAGCCCCGCCGTGCATGCAATGGTCAGAAATACGGTACGCAGCATCATTCTCGCGTGTCTCCGGTGGCGGGCGCACTTCCCCCGTCGCCGTCCATCAGGGGAGCGCAGGCGTGTAGCCGCCTGCTCACCGTCCTTGTACCCATCGGCCAAGTATAGTTCCGCCACGCGGGACGTACGTCAGGCTGCGTCCGCTGCGATTGTATCCAAATTCACTCGTTGTTAGCACGTCCAACACCAGCGGAACTAATCGCCGAAGGAGATCCCGATTTCTCGTGCCGTCTGCACGAGATCGTGGGCGACGTCCACGCGCTTCTTCTCTTTCAGCACGTCATCGATGGGAACCGTGACGATGTGCGGCGTCTGGAGGGCAACCATATGGCCCCACTTCTCATCCGCCACCGCGCGAACCGCGGCGCCGCCGAAGCGCGTGGCCAGCAACCGGTCGTAGCCGGTTGGCATTCCACCGCGCTGAAGATGCCCGAGCACGAGTGAGCGCGTCTCTTTGCCGGTGACTGCCTGGATCTCCCGCGCAATCAGTTCGGCTACGCCGCCGACCCGCTTCGCCTGCCCGGGAAGCGATTCGCCAATGAGGTGTACTTCCCCGCCCTTGGGATATGCCCCCTCCGCGACGACGACGATGGAGAAATGCCGCCCCGCCGCGTCGCGAGCCAGGATCTTCTCGCACACTTTCCCGATGTCATAGGGAATCTCGGGAAGGAGAATCACGTCCGCGGTACCCGCGACACCCGAGTGCAGCGCGATGAATCCCGCATCGCGCCCCATCACCTCCATCACGATCACGCGATCGTGACTCTCGGCGGTGGTGTGCAGCTTGTCGATTGCCTCGATGGCGGTGTTCACCGCCGTGTCGAAGCCGAACGTGGTCACCGTGCCGCTCACGTCGTTGTCGATCGTCTTGGGAACGCCGATGACGCGCATGCCTTTGTGGCAGAGCTGGCGGGCGATCTCCAGCGAGCCGTCGCCGCCGATGGTGATGACCGCCTCGATGCCGAGCCGCTGGGCGTTCTCCATCAGCTCGTCCGACCGGTCCACCGCCACGTACGAGCCGTCGGGCTGCTTGCGCGGATAGCAGAACGGATTCCCACGATTGGACGCCCGGAGGATGGTTCCGCCAAGGTGTCCGATGCCGCGCACCGATTCTCTCGTGAGCGGAATGACTTCGTCTTCTCCGAGCAGTCCGGCGAAGCCGCGCTTGACGCCGATGACTTCCCATCCGCGATTGACAGCGGTGAGCACGGCCGCGCGGATGACGGCGTTGAGGCCGGGGGCGTCTCCGCCGCCCGTCGAGATGGCGATACGCATCAAATCAGTGCGGTGCTCAGGATGCCTTCAGGTGCGAAACGATCTCTCCCGGCGCCGCGTGCCGTCCCGTCTTGGACTTCTCGTACACGGCACACCGTCTTTGAGAACCTCGAAACGCCCCCCCGAGCTCGGAACCAGCGTCACCTCGGCTCCGGGGAAATGTTCGTTGAGCTCGGCCACCAGCCTGGCGGCCCTCGGTTCGTAGTTTCAAAGCGTGCAATACTCGATCGAGATCTTCATGCCCTGAATATATCAGCGGTCGTGCGCGCATGAAGACTCAAGGCGCCACTCGCACGCCGGCCATCCCCGCAAGCTGCCGAAGCAGCGTATCCTGCCGGGCCACGACGGTGCGGAGGGAGTCCACCTGCTGATGCGCCTGTGCAGCATCCTGCCGCAGCCCATTGAGCTCGTCGCCGAGCTGACGCATCTGCTCCACCATCTGCGCATCCGCCATTGGGCTGCGACACCCCGCCAGGGAGATCGCGCACGCAAGCACTGCACATTGACGGACCGTCGGTTTCATGTTCGGGACTCCGTTCTGACGGCGGTGTGACTCGGTGACGATGCACTCCTGCGGCACACCGTGCAATGGAACGACCACGCACGCCCGGCGCGCGACGGAAAGACTCCATGCATGGTGTCCCGTCCGCGATCCGCGCACACGCTCATCGAGCTCGTTCTCGTCCTCGTCATCATCGGTCTCACGACGCTGGTGATGCTGCGGCAAGTGCAGCTCGTGCTCGATCGCGTCGCCACGCGCAGCGCCGCGAGAGCCGCCGGTGAATTGATCGCACGGGCACGGGACGAATCCATATCACAGCAGACCATGGTGGCCCTCCGCATCGACACCAGCGCGGCCGTGCTCGACCTCCGCACGCGCACGGGATCGCTCGCACGCGCTCCATTGGGGACCACCTATGGCGTGTCGCTCTCGGCCACGCGCGACTCCATCGCCTTCGACGTCCGCGGGCTCGGCTATGGAGCGGCCAACGTTGCGCTCATCGCCAGGCGAGGCGTTGCAGCCAACACGGTGTTCGTGTCGCGACTTGGACGCGTGCGTTACTAGGACAGCACCTCGAAGAACGACAGCACGAGCGGAACCACGTCCTCGGGACGCTCCTCGTTCACCGCATGGCCGCCGCCCTCGATCTCGTACAGCCGCATGGCCGGCAAACGTTCTCTCAGGGCCCTCGCATACGGCAGCGAATCGAGCACCAGCCGGTCGCGCGTCCCCAGTATGACGAGGAGACGCGAAGCCAGCGCGCGCAGGTTCGCGGCCATCGCGTCCGGATTGGCGCGTCGCCAGTCGAAGGCATTCAATAGTCGTCGCATCGCGCGCGCATAGGCCGGAAACTGCGACGGAGCCCAATATTCGTCGTCGTCGCGCGCGGTGAGGCGCGACGCGTCGCCGTACACGAGACGATGCGCTCTCGCGACGATCCATCGCGCGACAAGACGCGGCAGCACACGATCCAGCAGTGGCGGCCGCGCCAGCCGGAAAAACGGCTGAAATCGGATGCGGCCGAAGCAGGCGGGATTCACGAGCGCCATGCGGCCCAGCCGCGCGTCCGACTGCGCCAACGACAACACGATCGTGCCGGCCATCGACTGCGCTACCACGTCGGCGTGCACGATTTCATCCACGTCCAGGAACTGGCGCACCGCGCCAACCATCCCCGACAATGTGTACCACTCCACGCCGTCGGGCTTCTCCGACAGCCCGTGACCCGGCAGGTCGATTGCAATGGCCCGATAACCCGCCGCGGCCAGCGGCGCGAACCAGTCCCGCCACATGTAGATCGACGCACCCCATCCGTGGAGAAGCAGGATGACGGGACTGTCACGGTTGCCGGATTCGGCCACACGGAGCGTGATGCCACCGGCAAGGTCAACGGCGCGCGTCGCCACATCGGACCGCCCCGCGGGAAACATCTCCGCGGGCGCGATCCGTCCGCGAAGGCGTGCTTCGCGGCCGCGTGTCGCGGTCAGACGATCTCGATCGTGCGACCCGACAGCCGCGCGATCAGACCGAGACGGAAGGTCACGTCCGTCCACCGCTCCTCACCGGCAAGCTGTGCCTCGAGCGGATAGGATGGCCACGCGTACGGGCTCGACCCGCGCACCATGGCCATGCCCTTGTGCGGGTGCCACACCCCGTCGCGATCGCGATCCTCGAGAAAACGCTCGAACAGCCGCGACCAGTTGTCGTTCCTCCGGAGATATCCGAGACGCGCCATCAGCTCGATCCAATGCAGCGCGAACGGCACGTCGTTGTCCACCGCGTTGCGATGTGGCAGCGGGTCGCCGAGGACGAGATGCGGAACGGGAATGGCGTGCTTGCCGCAGAGCTGCACGGCTTCCTGCCGCGGCTGCGGCTGCGTGACGTGCGTATACAGCGCATCCATCACGCGATGATGCTCGGCGCGAAAGAGCGGCATGTGCGCCAGCATCTCGATGGCGAAGATCGACGGCGGGCACGCCTCGGCCGCCAGCATGTGCTGGTTGCCCTGGCGGATCCACGGCTTCTGCGCCAGCGGCGAGCGCAGGTAGTCGCCCATGCGAAGTACGATGCGCCGTGCCGCGCCGCGCAGGCGTGGATCGCCCTCATAGCCCGCCTGCGCCAGCGTCGCCGCGGCCGCCTCGCGCAGCAGCATGCGCCCGCGCTTCAACGTCTCTTCGTCCGGCACGTGCTTTCCGCCGAGCTCGAATAGAAAGGATGGATCATCGTCCTCGGCGAGCAGTCGGAACAGAATGCGACGTGCATGCAGCAGCGGCGGTGTGTCCTTGTCCCAGCCGTATTCGAGCAGCCGCCGGACGGCCGGAACGGTGCCCACTCCCTCGAAGTGCTCGGCGCGCGATGACGGCAGCGTGAGAATGCTCCGATTCCACATGCCATCCCCCGACTGGAGCACGGCCAACAGCAACGCGGGTGGATATGTAAATGGAAGTGACGCAATCTTTGCGGCATCCGTAGCGCCGACCCGGGCCACGTCGATCATGGACCGGTAGCGTATCGGTGCCGCCGCATGCTCCAGAAGCCAGTCCAGCGGAAAACGCACTGGAGATGGGGGCGGAGCGACCGGTGGCGGGACGGTGGGAGCGGGAACGGCGGTGGTGGTACTGCTCGATGGCGACGGCAGAGTCACGTTCGGATCGCGGGCTTGCGGTCAGGCCAGAGTCGAATGGCGGCGCTGGGCAAGACGCCCCGCGCGGAAGGCGGGTAAGCTTAGCGAAATACCGGGCCGACGCTAGAGGGTATTATCTAAGTTGTTACAGGACAACGAGTTATCAAAATGGTACTTTCATCATTCTCCATGAGGCCGGTAACATGAAGGGAATTCGCATTGCGACGCTCGGCGTCGCACTCCTCGTCGGAAGCACCACCGTCGCCCACGCCCAGCAACAGCAGGGCGGGCCCGGCGGCCGTCGCGGCAACATGATGTTGATGGGAATCGACAGCACGCTGAGTGCTGAACAGAAGACGAAGATCGAGGACATCACGAAGAAGTACGCGCCCGAGCAACAGGCGGTGCGCGAGCTCATGCAGTCCGACCGCGAGGGCGCCATGAAGAAGATGGGCGAGCTCCGCGCGAAGATGCAGCCGGAGATCCGCGCCGTCCTGACGCCGGATCAGCAGGCGGTCTTCGACAAGAACCTCGAGGAAATGGCAAAGCGCATGACGCGACAGGCTCCGCCGCCGGCAATCTGACGTCCTGCCGTCGCGGCAATGGGGTGGCGGTGCATTGCACCGGCACCCCATTTTCGTGCGCGCATGCACGCCCAGAGTCCTTCCTTCCGCCCCTGCGCGCGTGCGCGGTGAGTTCATCGACGTCGGCGGCGCGCGGTTGTACTACTACGCCGCCGGCACGCGTGGAGCCGGCGAGCCCGTCGTCTTCCTGCATGGTTTCCTGACGTCGGGACATCTGTGGGGCGACGTGGTCGCGCAGATGGCGCCCGGCCATCGCCTGGTCGTCACGGACCTGCTCGGCTACGGACGAAGCGATCCACCGGGCACGCGTTCTCTTTCATTGCGTGCGCACGCGGAACGCGTCGTCGGGCTCCTCGATGCGCTGGGCATCGACGTCGCCTGCATCGTGGGCCACGGACTTGGTGGCGGCGTGGCGCAGTCATTGGCGCTCGACTGGCCTTCACGTGTCTCGCGCCTGGCGCTCGTGAACAGCGTCGCGTTCTCCGGGTGGCGGCCGCGTGACGTGCGCCTCGCGCAGCGGCTGCTGCCTCTCGTGCGACAGATTCCGACACATTGGCTGCTGCCCATCGTTCGCGCGGAGCTGGAGCGCGGCTACTACGAGCCGGCGCGCGCGACGCATTCCATCAGCCGGTATCAGCGGCCGTTCGTGAGCGACGAGGGGCGGAACACTCTCCTTCGTCATCTCGCGGCGCTCGACGAGCGCGAGACTGCGGCACTGGGCTCACGACTCGCCGGAATTCAGGTGCCGACGTCGGTCATCTGGGGCGAGCATGACGGGTTTCTGGGTCTATCGCTCGGCGCGCGGCTCGCGGCAACGATCGGTGCGACGTTCGACATTGCGCCCGACTCGCGTCATTTCACGCCAGAGGACGCGCCTCGCGTCATCGCCGACGTGCTCGACGCGCTGCTCAAGCGTTAGCGCGCCGCTACGGCTTCGACTTCGGCAGCAGGGCTTCGATCGTATACGAGCTGCCCGGATTCCAGAGCAGCCAACTTGCCACGCCGTTGTCGTATCCGGCCTGTATCTGCGCACGAACCTGCTCGGGTCCGTACCTCGGCGTGCCAAGTGTAAAGTCCTGATACCAGGGGACGATGAGCGGCGGGTGCGCCAGTTTCGCGTTGCGCGCGAGCGCATCCTTCAGCGCGTGATCGATGACACCGTTAGGCTCCGCATTGGGATTCGGAAATCCGTACATGCCCGTTGAATAGTGCGACGGATACGTCATGGGCTGCACGATGTCCGCCTGCGGCGCGAACTGTTCCCACGACTGGCCGATGCCCATGTCCGTCGTGTCCGACGTCGTGAGCCCGAAGACGTCGATGGCCATGGGTACCTGCATCGCCGACGTGCGTTTCTTGAGATATGCGAGCTGATCGCGGATGACGCGCGCTCGAGCGCGCCGCTTGGCAAGCGGAAAGGTCGCTTCACGGGCGAGCCGAGGGTCGTCGGGGAAGCGCACGTAGTCGTATTGGACTTCACTGAATCCCATCGCCACTGCTTCGGCGGCGAGGTCCGCGGCGTACGTCCACACCTCGCGGTGTGTCGGATCGAGCCACGGCTGCTGATTGGCATCGAGCCACAGTTTGCCATCGGCCTTCCGCTTCACGGCCCATGAGTCACGCGCCCGCGCGAGAAGCGGGTCTTTCGCCACCACGATGCGCGCGACGGCGTGAATGCCGTTGGCACGCATTGTGTCGAGCACCGCGCGGATGCGGGAAGCCGGCACCGGATTTGTCGTGTCCGCGCCGATGTCGCGAGCCAGAGGCACCTTGGAGCGATACAACACGTAACCGCGATCGTCCTTGACGTCGATGACGAGTGTGTTGACTTCCGTTGTCTCCGCCACCTGCACGAGACGCCAGACGCGTTGATCGAGCACCGCCCAGCGATTCACGTAGAGACCGCGCACGGTGTCCGGACGCGGCAGGGGCGCATAGGTGCGTGCAGCGGGTTGTGCGTGTCCTGCCAACGACGCGAGCGCGATCAGCGTCGTGCACGAGAAGACTTGGAGGTGTTTCACTCGTGATCCCTGCTGTATTCGCGGTTTCTGGAGTTCACTGCTCCTTACCACAGAGGTCACAGAGCTCACAGAGACGCACAACAACGGTCTTTGCCTTTCTCTGTGTCTCGCGTCCTCTGTCTCAATTTCGCTGTTGTACTGATTTAATGCGGTGTGGTTTCTGACTCCCCAGCCGCCTCGATGGGTCCATACCGGATACGCTCGTTTACCGAGTGCCGAGTACCGGGTACTGGCCTTCACTACTGCCTTTTTAGAGCCGGCGTACCTCTCGCAGTGCATCGATCGCGTTGCCGATCTCGCGCGATACTGCTCGCGCCTCCTGCGTCGCGCTCGCCACGTCGCCCATCGCGCTCTCGAGCCCGCTCGAGCGCAGCTTGAGCAGGTCAAGGCGCAGGTTCTGCAGCGCGAGGCCGGCGCTCTCGAGCTGCGACACGAGCGCGGCGCGCCGGCCGGACAACTCCGCGATGGACGTGCGCTGCCGCTCGAGCAGCGCGATCCGGCGCTCCTGTTCCGCGGACGGTGATCCTTTCGCTTCGACACGAAGCGCCGCGATACGCGCCTCGAGCAGCTTGAGCGAAGAACCGCCCACGTCTGCATCGAGCCGGTGCAGCGTCGTCGCAAGCGCGCCCACGCGCTCCGCGAGGGCATCCACGGTCGGCGCGACGTCCGGAATCAGCGCACGCTCCGTTTCGGGCAGTCGTTCCAGCGTCTCCTTCACCGCGGTCAGATCGTTCGCCGCGCGACGCACGTGCTCGCCGTACTGGCCGTCGAGCACATCCTGTCCGGCCAGGCGATGCACCACCGCAGAAATGGACTGCCACGACGCCGCCGCGGGTAGCGCGCGCTCGCGTGGCGGAATCCGGATTCTGCTGAAGACCCTGGTGAGTGGCACGCCGTCGGCCCAGAGTCGCCCCACGCGACTCAGCACGCCGACGGTCATGAAGAAGGCGGGAAAGAGGAACCAGAAGAAGTGCGGCGACGTCGTCAGATTGATCGTTGCCAACGTGCCGATGGTGAGCACGCTGCCCACCGCGTTGCGGCGAAAGCGCACGATCCGCTCATCGGCCGACAGCGTTTCGTCATCGTGGTCGGCTCCGCGGCGCTGCGCGCGCTGCCACTCCTTTCGATCGCGCTTCCACTGCCGCCACTCCGACTTGCTCCCCCATACCGGCGCGGGCGGCCAAACGGCCGCGGGGGGAGCCTGGAGCTGCCACGAGACCTGCGACGTGATGTGGTCCCGGAGTTGATCCGCATACGCGCTCAGCGGCGGCGCAATCGGCATTGGCGGCTGCTGTGGGAACGTCTGCGATCGCGGCAGCGGTGGCGGTGGTGACACGGGACCGGTCGCCAGCAGCGCCAGGCGAAACGCCGTGGCGTCCGTCCACCGCTCTTCGGGCTTTTTTGCGAGGGCGCGCGCGATCGCGTACGCCAGCGGCGGTGGTGTGTCCGGACGCAGCGTCGAGAGCGGCCGCGGCGTCTCCGAGACATGCTTCACGAGCATTGCGGGCGTATTCGACGCCTTGAACGGCGTCTCCCCCGCCAGCAATTGATATCCGATGACGCCGAGCGAATAGATGTCGCTCCGGCCGTCCACGTCGCGCTCGCCGAGGGCCTGCTCCGGTGACATGTACGCCGGCGTCCCGATGGCCACACCCGTGACGGTGAGCCGCGTGTCCCCCTGCGCGGCGCGTGCGATGCCGAAGTCCGTCACGAGCGGCCGGCCGCTCGTTCTGTCGAGCATGATGTTGTCCGGCTTCACGTCGCGATGCACGACGCCGTTCGAGTGCGCGTAGGCCAGCGCGTCGGCCACACCAGCGAGAATTGCCCGTGCATCCTCCACCGGGAGTCGCGGCTCGCGTGCGAGGCGTTGCGCGAGGCTCTCCCCGTCCACGTAGGCCATGACGAAGTACACGATGCCTTCGCGCTCGTCCACGGTGTAGATGGGGACGATGCTCGGATGCGCGAGCTGCGCGGCGGTCGACGCTTCGCGCAGGAACCGCTCGCGCACGTCGCCGTTGAAGGCGAGCTCCGGCGGCAGCACCTTGATGGCGACGCGCCGGTGCAGGCGCAGGTCAGTCGCGCGGTAAACGACGGCCATCCCGCCGCGGCCAATCTCGGTATCCACGAGATACTGCAGGCCGACCGCGCTGACGAGGCGGTCGAGCAGGTGATCCGTCACCCTCGCTCCTGAGGGCGGCGCGCGCCTGACGAGCGGCCGCCCAGGCGGCCCATCTCATCCGCGACGAAAAGCGCTTCGTCCACGTTGTCGGCGATGCTCATGGCCTGATTGGCGAGCCCCGTGATGTGCTGGTGCATCTGCGGGCTCGCGCCGAGGCGCATGAGATCGAAGCGCATGTTCTGGAGGGCGAGCGCGCACGTCTCGAGCTTGGACGACACGCTCTGCCGGCGCTGGTCCGTCTCGACGAGTGCACGGCGCTGGCGCTTGAGGTACGCGAGGCGGCGCACACGATCCTCGCTCTCCCGCTCCAGCGGATTCGCGGCATTCTCCAGCGTGAGAATCTCGCCTTCGAGATGCTCCCGCGCGCCGGTGACGTCCATCCTCGCCGTCTCATCGGCGGCGACCGCCAGCGATTGGACCTTGTCGGCCAGGGCCATGGCGGATCGAGAAATCTCGTCGCGCTGCGCCGCGGGCAGGGCGCCGCTCAACGACTCGAGTCGGCGAAATATCTCATCCCGGTCGGCGAACGCCTGACGGACGCGATCGGCCAGCGGGCCCTCGAGCATTGCGGCGGCGTAGGAGCCTCCGCCGACGGGCACGGGCGACGCCATGGGCGACGCGAGTCTCCGCTGCGCGCGCTCCGCGCGCAGCCGCGCGCGAGTACCACGGTCGAACAATGCCTTGACCTGCTCGCCGCCCGCTTCGATGACCTCCATCAACTCGCGATGACGCGGCTGTCTGAACACGTCGCGCCAATCATACCCCTCGCTCCAGAGCTTCGCGTACTTGAACGCGATGAAAATGCTCCACAGCACGGTAAATGTCAGCAGATCCTTGCCGCCAAATACCGCGAACAGCACGATGACGCCGTTGACGAAAAGATAGGGCGCCAGCTTGCGTCGGAACGCAACCACCGGCGGCGCATCCCAGCGCCGCACTTCGTCGTATGTGGCCTGATGGGCCGACATGAGCGACGGCCGATCGACGTTTCCGTACGGGGCGGGCGCATACGACCGGTCCGGCATGCTCCCGTACTGACGGTCGGTCATGCCGGAATACCGCTCGGATGGCGGATTGTAGCCAGGCGGAACGGTACCGAGTGCCGGTGCGGGCGGCGATTCGGTGCGCGACGGAGGCGCCTCGCGCGCATCCAGCGCGGCGACCAGCGCCGCCGCGTTCGGAAACCGATTCACCGGGTCCTTTTCCAGCATCATCATCACCGAGCGCGCGAGATCCACCGGCACGTCGGCGCGGCGCTGCTGCACGGGGATGGGACGCTCGGAGATGTGCTTCACCAGCATCGCCGGCGTGCTGCCCGCCGCGAACGGCGGCTCGCCCACGAGCATCTGGTAGCCGAGGATGCCGAGCGAATAGATGTCGCTTCGGCCGTCGATTTCCCGCTCGCCCGCCGCCTGTTCCGGCGACATGTACGCCGGCGTCCCGATGGCCATCCCCGTGGCCGTGAGGCGGCTGTCGCCTGTGGAGTCCATCGCGCGCGCAATGCCGAAGTCCGTGACCATCGGGCGGCCCGTTACGGCGTCGAGCAGAATGTTGTCCGGCTTGATGTCGCGATGCACCACGCCGCGGTCGTGCGCGTAGGACAGGGCGTCAGCCACCTCGCGAAGCACGCGTCGCGTCTCGTCGGTCGTGAGCACGCCCCGCTCGTGCAGCCGCTTGGCGAGGTTGTCGCCGCTGATGTACGCCATCACGAAGAAGACGAGTTGTTCCTGTTCGTCGACCGTATAGATGGGGACGATGTTCGGATGCGAGAGCTGCGCGGCCGTCTCGGCTTCACGGAGAAAGCGCGACTTGATCTCGCTGCGGAAGGCCAGCTCGGGCGGCAGCAGCTTGATGGCCACCTGCCGCTTCAAGCGTTTGTCGCGCGCGCGGTACACGATGCCCATACCGCCTCGTCCGATCTCGCAGTCGAGCTCGTAATGAGCGGTGAGGGCACGCTCGACGTGAGCGCGCAGCTCGTCGTCCGCAGATGTGGCGAGCGGGTCGGGCAAGCGACGGCGGGTAGGCAGGAGGAGTCCGAGAGACGTCATTTTAGCACAGCGGCGCCGCATGGGAAAGGACAACCGCCATGGCGGCAGGGACACTACGTCACGATGACCGTGATTAGTGTCAGACGCTGCCGCCATGTCGCATCGACCATGGAATGGACTGTGCGCTTTCCATCCGCCTTGGCCTCGGCGTCTGCGGCTGGTCCGAGTCGTCCGGAGCCACTCTTCCACGAGGAACCAACATGGCTCAGCGTCAAACGCTTCCCGTCCTCCCACTTCGGGGGACGGTGATCTTTCCAGGCCTCACGGCGCCCATCGCCGCGGGCCGGCCCGGCACCCTGCGCGCCATCGAAGCGGCCCTCAAGGGCGATCGTCTCGTTTTTGCCGTGGCGCAGCGCGACAACACCGACGAGCCCTCGCCGGAGATCCTGTACTCGATGGGCGTCATCGCCCGCATCGGCCAGGTCCAGCGCGGGCTCGGCGGCGTCCAACTGCTCCTTCAGGGCGAGCAGCGCGCGACCGCCCTCCAGTACGTCACGAATCCCGCGGACAACTACCTCAGCGCCATCGTCTCCTCGGTCGAGGAGATGAAGCCGCTCGACGAAAAGGATCCCGCCTTCGTCGCGCTCTACAAGGAGATTCGCGAGCGCGCGGCGGAGCTGGGTGAGCGCCGCGGCCTGCCCGAGGAAGTCGTCCACCAGGTGCTCGACGCCGTCACCGACGCGGGACGCTTCGCCGATCTCGTGGCGGGCTACATCGAGCTGCCCGTCGCCGAACGCCAGGGGTTGCTGGAGAACCTCTCCGTGGAGGACCGCCTGCGGCGCGTTCTCGTGCACGTCCAGCGTCAGATCGGCATGATCGAAATGCAGGAGGAGATCAAGTCGCAGGTCCAGGAGGAGCTGGGCGAGCGGCAGCGCGAGATGTACCTGCGCGAGCAGATGAAGGCCATCCAGAAGGAGCTCGGCGACGACGATCAGAGCAAGGAGATCAGCGAGCTGCGCCAGAAGCTCGAGAAGCTCGAGCTGCCGCCGACGGCGAAGACCGAAGTCGAGCGCGAGCTCGGACGTCTGGAGCGCGCCGGCCGCGAGTCCATGGAGGCACAGGTCATCCGCACGTATCTCGAGTGGATCGCCGAGCTGCCGTGGAACACCCGGAGTGACGACAACCTCGACCTCTCGCGCGCGCAGCAGGTGCTCGACGAAGATCACTACGGGCTCCCGGACGTGAAGGATCGCGTCCTCGAGTTCCTCGCGGTGCGTCAGCTCCGCGCGCTCGAGCTGGCGCAGGAAGTGGAGCAGGCGGGCGAGATTCCCGTGGCGGCGTTCAACATCGATCGCGGCGACGCAACGCCGAGCCTCATGGTCACGGACGAGCACCGCGCCGTGACGGACAAGAAGGAGGCGAAGGCCCGCGCCATGGCGAAGGGCCCGATTCTGCTGTTCTCCGGCCCGCCGGGCGTGGGCAAGACGTCCATCGCGAAATCCATCGCGCGGTCGCTCGGACGCGAGTATGTCCGCGTGGCACTCGGCGGCATCCGCGACGAGGCGGACATTCGCGGCCATCGGCGCACGTATGTGGGCGCCATGCCTGGCCGCATCATCCAGGGCCTCAAGCAGGCGAAGACGCGCAACCCGGTCTTCCTCCTGGACGAGGTGGACAAGCTCGGCGCGTCGTTCCAGGGCGACCCCGCCGCGGCCCTGCTCGAAGTCCTCGACCCCGCGCAGAACGACACGTTCACCGACCACTACCTCGGCGTACCATTCGACCTCAGCGAGGTGCTTTTCATCGCTACGGCGAATTTTGCGCAGAACATTCCGGGGCCGCTGTTCGACCGCATGGAAGCGGTGGAATTCGCGGGTTATACGGAGCGCGAAAAGGCGGAGATCGCGAAGAAGTATCTCATTCCCCGTCAGCTCGAGGACTCGGGGCTCAAGAGCAAGAACGTCGTGTTCACGGATGAGGCGGTCATGAAGATCGTCTCCAACTACACTCGTGAAAGTGGCGTGCGTCAGCTCGAGCGTCAGGTGGGTGCGGTCGCGCGGAAGGTTGCGCGCAAGCTGGCCGCCGGTGAAGCGGCCGACCTGACGATCACGCCGGACGACGTGCGTGAGTTGCTCGGCAGGCCGCGTGTACATCCGGAACGTGCCAACGAGCAGAACGAGATCGGCGTCGCTGCCGGCATGTACTACACGCCGATGGGTGGCGACATCATGTTCGTCGAGGCCGCCATCCGGCGGCTGCACGGCGCGCAGCGTTCGTCCGACGTCGACGATCAGAAGATCCAGGTGAGCGGCTGGGGCAACGTGTCCCTCATTCTCACCGGACAGCTCGGCGACGTGATGAAGGAAAGTGCTCGCGCCGCGCTCACCTACGCTGCGACGCATGCGTCGAACCTCCGGATTCCCGAGGACCGTCTCGGATCCATCGAGGTGCATGTGCACGTGCCGGCCGGCGCCATTCCCAAGGACGGACCGAGCGCGGGCGTTGCCATCTCGGTGGCACTCGTGAGCGCGATGTCGGGACGTCCCGTTCGTCGCGACGTGGCCATGACGGGCGAGGCGACGCTTCGCGGACGCGTGCTCCCGATCGGTGGGCTCAAGGAAAAGGTCCTGGGCGCGCATCGCGCGGGTATCACGGACATCATCCTGCCCAAGGACAACGAGGCCGACATCGAGGACATTCCCGAGGAGGTGCGCGAGCAACTGCACTTCCACCCCGTCAGCACGCTCGACGAGGCGTTCGCCATCGCGCTGCTTCCCGAGGGGTCGAATGGGTCGGGTCCGGCGGCTCGGCCGCAGATTCTGGAGGTGCAGGAAGCGGGCGTTTAGAACTCCGTGTTGCCATTGCGTCCCTGGAGCGCTACTATTCCTCAGCGACGCAACCCCACGTAGTTGTGGGACCGAGTTCCAGAATCAGGGACCTGCACATCGCGGGTCCCTTTTTCGTTTCGCTCAGCGTCGCGGCTCGATCGGCACAGTGTCGCGCGAGCATGAGCGAGCCCCCGCGTGAGGGCGTCATTCACGTTCAACATGTAGTCGGTACGTACGGTAGCTCAGTACTCCCGACCACAATCATTCTTTGAGGAGTTTCTGCTATGCGTACGACCGGCACCGTGAAGTGGTTCAATGACACGAAGGGCTTCGGCTTCATCACGCCCGCGAACGGGGACAAGGATTGCTTTGTCCATCACTCCGCCATCCAGGGCCACGGCTTCAAGTCCCTCGCCGAAGGCGAGAAGGTGGAGTTCGACGTGGTTCAGGGCGCGAAGGGCCCGGCCGCTGAGAACGTCGTCAAGCTCGGCCGCTAACACGGTAACGAACGGAAACAGCGCCCCGCCTCACGGCGGGGCGCTGTTTTTTTGTCCGCGGCGTGACTACCAGGAAATCAGGGTGCCGAATACTCCAGCCTTCCAGGGAATGCTCCGCAGTGGCTCGGGCTCCGTCCCCGGAATGAAGTACTCGGTGTAGCGCTGCTCGGATGGTGTGGTGTCATCTGCGAGCTGTCCTGTGCGTCGATCGAGCTCCGCGGTGACGAGACCCGGTGGTGGTGTCCATGGCGCTGGAGCAGCGCGTCCTGCGTAGTAGCGCGCCATCATCGCTCCCCAGATTGGCGCCGCCAGCGTTCCGCCGGCCGCGCCGGGCGTGATCGTCTGCGGTCTGTCGAAGCCGAGCCAGACGCCCGCGACGAGATCGGGCGTCATGCCCATGAACCAGACGTCCACGTTGTCGTTGGTGGTGCCCGTCTTTCCGGCGACGGCTATCTCCGGAGGGACGGTCTTTCGGGCGGCGGTGCCCGTCCCCCGCTCCGCTGCGTCGCGCATCATGTCGCGCACGATGAACGCAATCCGTGCGTCCATCACCTGCTGCGGTACGCTCGGAGGACGCTGATACACGACGCGCCCGGTCGCGTCCTCGATGCGCGTGACGATACGCGGCTCCACCGTGCCCCCGGAATTCGCCCACAGGGCGTACGCCGCCACGTAGTCCAACGGCCGAACGACCGACGCGCCCAGTGCGCTCGCGGGCACGGCCGCAACCGGTGTGGGAATGCCAGCGCGGTGCGCCATCGCCACCATGGAATCCAGGCCGACGCGTAGCGCGAGCTGCACGGCGACTGGATTTCGCGAGTGTGTCAACGCCTCGCGCAAAGTGATGGGGCCGAGGAACTTGTTGTCCGAGTTCTCGGGGCTGTAGACGTCGCCGTTGACGAGCGGAATCGCGAGCGCCGTGTCGGGCACGATGGTGGCCGCCGTGAGGCTGTCCTCGAGCGCCTTCGCGTAGACGAAGGGCTTGAACGAGCTGCCCGGTTGGCGCATTGCGCGCGTCGCGCGGTTGAACGGCGCCATCGCCCAGCTCCGTCCGCCGACGAGCGCGCGGACGTCGCCCGTAGACGGCTCGATCGCCACGACGGCGCCCTCGAGAAGAGGGCCGGCCCCCTTGGCGGAGGCCCATGTGCGATGACGAAAGTCCGGTCGCCGCTCGACGGCGAGTGTGGCTTCCGTGAGCGACTGCACCGCTGCACGCTCGAGCGCGGGGTCTTCAGTGGTGTAGATGCGATATCCGCCGCCGGCCACGTTCACGCCCGCGCGTTCGGCGAACTGTCGGGCCGCATCAACGAAGTATTCCGATGGCGCGGCCGCACCGGAATTTGGCGCGGTGGTGACCGGCTCCGTGCGCGCGCGACCGGCAGCCGTTGCCGACACGAAGCCCTGCGCGGCCATCAAGCCGAGAATGAGATCACGTCGCGTCCTGGCGCGGTCGGGAAAGCGCGCGGGATCATACGCTACCGGGGACTTCGGAAGCGCCGCGAGCGTGGCCGCCTCCGCGAGCGTGAGCGTCGACGCGCTTTTCGCGAAGTAGTGCCGCGACGCCGATTCGACGCCGTACCAGCCGTGGCCGAAGTTGATCTGGTTGATGTACGCCTCGAGGATCTGCTCCTTCGAGTAGTGCCGCTCCATCTCTCGCGCGGCCTGCTGCTCGCGCAGCTTGCGCGCGAGGCTCATGTCGCGGCGGTCGATCTGGTCCGGATGCATGTTGCCGACGAGCTGCTGGGTGATGGTGCTCGCCCCGCCGCGCTTCTCACCGGTGATGGAGCCCAGGATGCGCCCCTTGATGGCGCCGGCGACGCCGATGAGGTCCACGCCGTCGTGCTGATAGAAGCGCTGATCTTCGACCGCCACGAACGCTTGCCCCACGTACCTGGGCAGGCTCCGGATAGGAACAGTCGTGCGGGACTCCGTCCCGATCTCGCCAATGAAGGCGCCGTCGCGGGCGAACACGAGCGACGACTGGCGC
Organism: Gemmatimonadetes bacterium 2013_60CM_65_52; assembly: GCA_002215645.1. Taxonomy (GTDB): domain Bacteria; phylum Gemmatimonadota; class Gemmatimonadetes; order Gemmatimonadales; family Gemmatimonadaceae; genus AG11. The sequence continues at coordinate 106,543 of NGFI01000014.1, forward strand.
TGCGGCACGATCTGCCAGGGCTCGCCCGTTGTAATGCCCGTTTGCGCGTGCAGTGGAGCAAGCGCAAGAACCGCCGTCAGCAGCACTGGGAGGCGCATGCGGGAACAGTACACGCGACGTTCGGAAAAGTGGCCGGCTGGCCCACTGGTTTCGCGCTCGACCGCGGATGATCTTCAAAGTCCGATGAGCCACTTCGTCACGCTCGCACTGGCGCAATTTCAGCCCCGCAAGGGCGACTATGCGGGCAACCTCGCACGCATCGGCGAGTTTCTGGCGCGCGCCGCGGCGCTCGACCCGCGTCCGCGTCTGGTCTGCTTTCCCGAGACGGCGCTCACGGGCTACTTCCTCGAGGGCGGCGTGCGCGAGCATGCCGTCACGGCAGGCCGGCTCGCCGCTGACCTGCACGGTGCGTACGGCACAAACGTTCCGATCGACGTGAGCGTCGGCTTCTACGAGGTCTGGCGCAACAAGCTCTACAACAGCGTGATGTACGTTTCGCTCGGCGAGGCCTTGCCACTCGTACGTCACGTCCATCGCAAGGTGTTTCTGCCCACGTACGGCTTGTTCGACGAGGAGCGCTTCGTCGAACGGGGCCGCGAGATCCGCGCGTTCGACACCACGTGGGGCCGCGTCGCGATGCTCGTGTGCGAGGATGTGTGGCATTCGCTGAGCGGCACCATCGCGGCGCTCGACGGCGCGCAGCTCATCATCTGTCCTACCGCCCCGCCGGCGCGGGGCGCGTGGCCGCGGAGTGACGACGTCCCCGGACCGGCGAGTGCGGCACGATGGGAGCGGTTGGCGCGCGACATGGCGGACGAACACGGGCTCTATGTCGCGCTCGCGCATCTCGTGGGCAGCGAGGGCGGCAAGCAGTTTCCGGGCGCGTCCATGCTGGCGAGCCCAAAGGGTGACGTCCTCGCCCGCGGTCCACTGTGGGAAGAAGCCCTGGTAGTCGCGACCATCGATCTGGATGACGTCACGCGTGCTCGCGCCGACATGCCGCTCATCGCCGATCTGGAGACGATGCTGCCGCACCTCCAGGACGCGATGCGCAAGGTAGACACCGGTGCACCGCACATTCTCTCCTTCGACGGCATGGAGCTCGTGTCGTCCACCGAGCCGATCGAGGAGCCGAAGGTCAAGCGCGCCCAAAAGCCAAAGGGACCGCAGATCAAGGTCGTGACGGAATCGCTCGGCGGCAGGCCTCCCTCGCTGCAACTCGATTGCGCGCTCGTGGAAGAGTGGCTGGTGCGATTCCTCCGCGACGAGATGTCGCGGCGGCAATTCGAGTGCGCGGTCGTGGGCATCTCGGGGGGCGTCGACTCCGCCGTCACCGCGAGCCTCGCGGTCAGAGCGCTCGGCGCGAAGAATGTCATCGGCCTGTGCATGCCCTACCGCACGTCGAGCAAGGAAAGCCGCGAGCACGGCGAGCTCGTCATCAAGTCGCTCGGCATCGAAGGCCGCACCATCGACATCAGTGATGCGGTGGACGGATATCTGGGCCATGAGCCGGACGCCGATGCCTCGCGCCGCGGCAACGTCATGGCCCGCATGCGCATGATCACGCTGTTCGATCTGTCTGCCAAGCACCGCGCCATTCCGCTTGGCACCGGCAACAAGACGGAGCGCCTGTTCGGCTATTTCACGTGGCATGCGGACGATTCGCCGCCCATCAATCCGCTTGGCGATCTGTTCAAGACGCAGGTCTGGGCTCTCGCCAAGCATCTCGGCGTCCCCAACGAGGTCGTTGGAAAACCGCCGACGGCGGATCTCGTGGTCGGACAGACCGACGAAGAAGACCTCGGCATCAGTTATCAGAAGGCCGACGAGCTGCTCAACTGGATGCTCAACGGCTACAGCGAGGCCGATCTCGTCGCGCGCGGCTTCGACGAGAAGGACGTCGCGCTCGTGATGAAGCGACTCGCATCGACGCATTGGAAGCGGCGGATGCCCACGGTGGCCATGCTCAGCTCGTCCACCATCGGCGAGAGCTATCTCCGCCCGGTCGATTACTGAGCTGCGATGAGCGAGGGCACGCTCCTCGCTACGTCGGCGTCATATGGCAACGAAGCGAGCGACGCGTAAGCGTGTGACAACGCCGAAGTCCGCGAAGCGGCCCAGCGCCCGCAAGGCGGCCACGGCGACGAAGAATGGCGCACTTGGTGAATACAACCGAAAACGCGATTTCACGCTCACGCGTGAGCCTGCGGGGCGCGTGCCGGCAACACGCACGAAAGCGCTGCGCTTCGTCATACAGAAACATGCGGCAAGTCACCTCCACTACGACGTCCGTCTCGAGCTCGATGGCGTGATGAAGTCGTGGGCCGTTCCCAAGGGGCCGTCGCTCGATCCGTCCATGCGCCGACTCGCGATGGAGGTGGAGGATCACCCGATTGCGTACAACACATTCGAGGGAACCATTCCCGCGGGTGAGTACGGCGGTGGCACCGTCATGTTGTGGGATCGTGGGACATACGAGGCCGAGGACGGCGGTGGCGTCACCTCGCTCCGGGAGGGCTACCGCCGTGGCGACGTCAAGTTCATCCTCCACGGCAAGCGCCTGCATGGGTCGTGGGTACTCGTGCGCATGAAACGGCCGGGCAGACCCCAGTGGCTCCTCATCAAGCATCGCGACGAGTATGCGGACTCCAAGCGCGACGTCACGGAAGACATCCGAACTTCCGTCGCGACCAAGCGGACCATGGAGGAGATTGCCGCGGGACGGCGGGTGTGGCGCTCCAACCGCTGATCTTGCAGATCATTTTCGCGGAACCGGTGTAATACTCGGCATGCGACACACCCTTCGACTTTCAGCCAGTACGGTTCTGCTCGCCATTGCCGCGGGGTGCTCACGCTCCGCGGAACAACCTCAGCTCAGCGACGATCTGAAGCGCGATCTCGCGCGCGTGGGCGGCGGAGACGTTCAGCTCGCTGGATCGAGCGCGAATCGCGTGGACGTCGTCTCCGCGAGCGAGCGCACGCCGAGTCCGACGCCGTCGCCGAAGGCGCCCGCTGTCTCGCGCGCCCCATCAGTGCGGCACGGCAGTCAGGGCATCGCCCCGTCCGTGCGTCATCAGTCGCCGGCTCCCGCTCAGCCGACCGAACGAGCCGCCGATGTCGCTCCAGCGGAGGTGCCGAGCGTGGATCGTGCGCCGGAGGCGGTGCCTGCGCAGGGCAGGCCTCGCGCTCCGATGCCGTCCACGCAGCGTGAGCCGCCGGGCGGTTGGAGAACGCCGGGTCAGGTCATTCGAAATGCGCCGTTCCCGATCAACCCCTAGTAGGACAGTTCTATGATCGCCTCTGCTTCGATCTCCACGAGCATGTTGGGATCGATGAGATTCCGGACTTCGAGCATCGACGTAGCGGGTCGAATTGCGCCGAAGAACTCGCCGTGCACGCGTCCGATGGCTTCCCACCGCGTGATGTCCGTGACGTAGATCCGCGTGCGGACGACGTCCTCCAGGCGGGCGCCCGCGCGCTCGAGCGCGCGGCGGATGTTCTCGATGGTCTGCCGCGTCTGAGCGGCGGCGTCGCCGACGCCGACGAGCTTGCCCGCGGCATCGGTGGAGGTCGTCCCCGACACTTGCACGACCTGGCCCACGCGCACGGCGCGCGAGTAGCCGACAATGGGTTCCCAGGTCGTGCCAGAAGAAATGTTCTGTCGCATTTGAGTCAGGCGGCCGCGCGTACTCCCGCGAAGGCGAGGCTCACGGCGCGGCGAGCCTGCCGCTTGAGCGCGCGGTGCACGGCACGGGCGTGGTGGATGAAGTTGCTGCCCGCCCAGGGATAGCGCATGAAGAACTCCGAGGGAAGCATGTCCGCCTTCAGGCGGTTGCAGGAGGGGCAGGCCGCTACGACGTTGCCGGGCGCGTGGGCGCCCCCTTTCGCCAGCGGATAGACGTGGTCGAGGGTCGCCCGGGCGAAGTCGAGCGATGCCGCGCAGTAGACGCAGCGACGACCACAGTCGCGCATGGCCGCGAGCTTGAACGCCCGCTTCTGCTGCGCCGGGAGAAGTCGCCGGACGCGCCGGACGACGCGCGGCGAACGTGGGAGGGAAACGCGGTGACCGTGTCGAGCGGGCATTGCACCTCGCTAGAAAAGACGACACCCCGCGCAGGACGAGGTTCCTGTCGCGGGGTGTCGCACATCGTGGTCGGCGTTGCGCCGGCTGCCCGGATCACGCGCCGCGCAAGGCGCAGTCGCGTGTGGTGTTCTGAAATCCGATGTCGAGCTGCTGTGCTCAATCGGGCTCCGGGAGCGCTGGGGTCTTCGGCAGCATTATTGTGATGACGCGGCGAACGCGCAAGAGTCTGTTTGCGGATATGCCTACATTTGTTTCTCATCCGTGACCCGCCGGTCCGTCGACCCCGACCGGCGCTCGGACCGCACCCGCACGTTCACGGGGTCGCGAAAGGCCGCGATGATCCGCGCCGCGTTCATGTCGAGCACCGTGCGGTCCGGCATCTCCGAGCCCCCGAACGGCAGCGGGATGTCGAAGCCGTCTTCCGCGCGCCGCGGAATGACGTGCACGTGATAGTGAAAGATGTCCTGCCCCGCCGCAGCACCGCTGTTGACCACCACGTTCAACCCCCCGGCGCCGGCCACCTGCTTCACAACGGGCGCGAGCTCCATCGCGACGTCGAAGAGATGCATCGCGAGCACATAGGGAATGTCCTCCAGCGACTCGAAGTGCTCGCGCGGCACGACCAGGACGTGCCCGGGATTCACCGGCTGCACGTCCAGGAAGGCGACCACCTCGGTGTCCTCGTAGCACATGGAGACCTCGCCCGCGCCACGAATGATGTCGCAGAACGTACAGGCGAGATGGGAGGCGTTGGGCATGGATCCTCGAGCGTGAGTGCGGCGCTCCGTCGTGCACAGGAGATGCCAGTCGAAGACACCACGCGCAACGGTGCGGCGGATGCGGGTGACCCACCAATGCCGCCCCGTTATCTTTCATTGCTGCCGCACACCACGCGCACCCGAGACCGTTCCCGCATGGCCACACAGACCCGCGCCGACCGAAAAAGCGCCGACACCCTGTCGCGCGAACAGTTGGTCGCGGCATACCGCACCATGCTCCTGTCGCGCCGGCTGGACGACAAGGAGATCCAGCTCAAGCGCCAAAACAAGATCTTCTTCCAGATCTCTGGCGCCGGCCATGAAGCCATCCTCACCGCCGCGGGCCTGGTGCTGAAGTCGGCGTACGACTGGTTCTTCCTTTACTACCGCGACCGCGCCCTTTGCCTACAGCTCGGCGTGACGCCCAATGAAATGCTGTACGAGGCTGTGGGCGCCGCACTGGATCCAAGCTCCGGCGGACGCCAGATGCCCAGCCACTGGGGACACAAGGCCTACAACATCGTCTCCACGTCGTCGCCCACCGGCACGCAGTTTCTCCAGGCGGTCGGCAGCGCCGAGGCGTCCGTTCGCGCACGGCTGCTGGACATCACGGAAGGATTCCAGGGTGACGAAGTGGTGCTCGTCACGACTGGCGACGGCACCACCAGCGAAGGCGAGTTCTTCGAGTCGCTCAACTCGGCGTGCAATCTCAAGCTTCCGGTCGTGTACCTCGTTGAAGACAACGGATACGCCATTTCCGTCCCGGTCGAGGTCAACACCGCGGGCGGATCGATCTCGAAGCTCGTCGCGTCATTCCCCGGCCTGTTCATTCAGGAAGTGGACGGCTGCGACCTGGTCGCCAGCCATGCAGCGATGCGGAAGGCCGTGGACTACGCGCGGCAGCGGAAGGGACCGGCGCTGGTGCACGCGAAGGTCATTCGCCCGTACTCGCATTCCCTCTCGGACGACGAAGTGATGTATCGCCCAGCGACGGAGCGCGAAGCGGACGCGGCGCGCGATCCCGTAACGCAGTTTCCTCGCTGGCTCGTGAGCCAGGGACATGCGACCGAGGCGGACATCGCGGCGATCAGGGAGGAAGTGGACGCGGTCGTGCTCGCGGCAACGGATGACGCGTTGGCACAGCCACAGCCGGCTGCCGATACGGTGATGCAGTACGTCTACTCGCCCGACGTGAATCCGGCGAGCGAGCAGTTCGACACCGAGGACGATCCTCAGTTCTCGGGGAACGAGACGACGATGGTGGATCTGCTGAACGCCTGCATGAAGGACGAGATGCGCCGCGATCATCGCATCGTGGTGTTCGGCGAGGACGTCGCGGACGTGTCGCGCGAGGAGTACCTCGGCAAGGTCAAGGGCAAGGGCGGCGTCTTCAAGGTCACGTGGGGTCTCCAGAAGGAATTCGGCGGCACGCGGGTCTACAACACGCCGCTCGCCGAGGCCACCATCGTGGGGCGCGCCATCGGCCTCGCGCTGCGCGGCTTCAAGCCCGTCGTGGAGATTCAATTCTTCGATTACATCTGGCCGGCGTACATGCAGTTGCGCGACGAGCTCGCGACGATGCGCTGGCGCTCGAACAACACGTTTGCCGCGCCAGTGGTGGTGCGCGTCACGTATGGCGGATACATCCGCGGCGCCATCTACCACTCGCAGACCGGCGCGTCATTGTTCACGCATTGCCCCGGGCTGCGGGTGATCTGCCCGTCCAACGCGCTCGACGCCAATGGGCTCCTGCGCACGGCCATCCGCTGCGAGGATCCGGTGATCTTCCTCGAGCACAAGCATCTTTACCGCCAGACGTACAACAAGGCGCCGTATCCCGGACCGAACTTCATGATTCCGTTCGGCAAGGCGCGCACGGTGCGCGAGGGCACGGACGTCACCATCGTCACATATGGCGCCACGGTGCAGCGCGCCTTCGCCGCGGCGAATCAGATGCAGGACGAGCGGGGCATCAGCGCCGAGGTGATCGACCTTCGGTCCCTCTCGCCGTGGGATCAGGACGCGGTGTACGCGAGCGTGAAGAAGACCAATCGCGTGATCGTGGCGTACGAGGACTCCATCTCCTGGGGCTACGGCGCCGAGATCGCGGCGCGCATCGCGGATGACTGCTTCGCGTGGCTCGACGCGCCCGTGAAGCGCGTGGCGAGCACGGACACCTTCGTCGGCTATGCTCCGCAGCTCGAGGACGCCACGCTGCCGCAGGTGGAGACGTTCAAACGCGCCATCGAGGACATCGCGGGTTTTTAGAGGCGGTCACGGCGACGCGCCCGTCGCCTGCGACTTGCAGCTTCCGCCGTCGAGTCCCACGGCCGGCGGCATTCTGAACTCGCACGTGCCAGCCATGTTCGACGCCTGGTTGAACTTCGTCTCTGCCGCCTTGAGCGCGTCGAGCTTCCTGAACAGGGCGACGCTGTCCGTCGTGGCCGCGCAATAGGCGAGATAGGTGCGCGGACCGCCGCACGGCCGGTTACCGACCGGCGCAGTTCTGCACTGGTTCGCGGCCGAACATCCATCCGCGCGCGCGAGCGCGCGTGCGTCGGCCTCGAGCTGCACGACTGCCTTGCGCAACGAAGCCGTGTCCTCCGCCGCGCCGGCAGAAGGTGAACCAACCGCCGAGCAGGACGCTGCGGTCAGCGCGATGACGCCTGACAGGATGACTCCCGCAGCAAGAGCGGTCGATGCGCCTCGCGAAATCCGGACTGCGCTCACTGGATTGCGTCCTTCGCCTGATACACGACGCGGCCGCCAACCATTGTCAGCACGACGTGCGCCTCGCGGATGGTTTCTGGCGGAATGCGTGTGATGTCGCGGTCGATCATGACAAGGTCGGCGAGTTGGCCAGCCTTGAGCTCGCCAAGATCGCGGTCCTGAAATCCCGCGCGCGCACCTCCCCTTGTGTAAGCACGCAACGCCTCCTCGACGCTGATCTTCTGCTCCGGTACCCAACCGCCCGGATGCTTGTCGTCGAGCGTGCGGCGAGTGGTCGCAGCGTAGATCCCTTCAAGCGGTGTGGGTGGCGCCACGAACCAGTCACTGCCGAACGCGAGCGTAGCGCCGTGGTCGAGCAGCGAGCGGAACGCGTAGGTGCCCTTTGCGCGCTCGGGACCGATGACCTTGTCCGCCCAGCGCCCGTCGTCGATGGCGTGGTACGGCTGCATGCTGGCGATGACACCCAGCTTCCCGAATCGGGGAATGTCCGGAGGAGCGATGTGCTGCGCGTGCTCGATCCTGAAGCGGCGGTCGCGCGCTCCGTTCTCCTTTTCCACGCGCTCGTAGATGTCGAGCTGCGTTCGGATGGCGCGATCGCCAATGGCGTGCACCATCACCTGGAGATGCGCGTCGTCAGCGCCTTTCGTCCATGCGTAGAGATTTTCCGGCGTATTGACGAAGAGGCCGCGGTCGTTGGGCGCGTCACTGAACGGCTCGAGCATGGCGGCTGTATGCGAGCCCAGTGATCCGTCCACGAATCCCTTGAGCCCGCCGATGTGCAGCCATGCGTCGCCACGGCCGCGCGCGGCGACGGTGTCGCGCAAACGCTCCCAGGTTCGCAACGGCACCGCGGCGGAGATTCGCGTGCGCAGCGCGCCATCCCGATGGGCGCGCTCGAAGACGGCGAGATCGGCCCACGTGCCCATGTGGTGCACGCTGGTGACACCCCGTTCGGCGACGTAGGTCATCGCGGTATCGAGCGCTCGAAGGTTCATCGCGATGTCCGGTTCCGGAACAACGCGTCCCACGAGAGACATCGCGTTGTCCTTGAAGATGCCGGTGGGCTCGCCATTCGCCTCGCGGACGATGGTGCCGCCCGCGACGTCCTTCGTGTCGCGCGTGATCCCCGCCGCCTTCAACGCGAGCGCGTTGGCGAGCTGCATGTGTCCGTCGAGCCGGTTGATCCACACGGGGTTGTCGGGCGTGACGGAGTCGATCCAGCTTCGCTGCGGCAGCTCGCCGCCCCAGTTCGTGTGGTCCCAGTCGCCGTTGAAGATCCAGGTCCCCTTCGGCACGGTGGCGGCAAACGCCTTGATGCGGCGGATGAACTCCGCCTTGGTGGTGGCATCCCGGAGCTTCACGGACGACAGCGCAAACCCACCGTCGAGAAAATGGACGTGCGCGTCGATGAAGCCTGGTGTGACCATGCGGCCCTTCGCGTCGATGACGCGAGCGCCCGCCGCACGCTTGCGGATCTCGGCGGATGAGCCAACGGCTTCGATCCGATCGCCTTTCACCAGCACCGCGTCCACCCAGGGGCGCGACACGTCACCTGTCCAGACCCGCGCGTTGACGATGGCGAGGTCGCCGGCCATCGGCGGCGCGGGCGCGATGGCTGCGCGTTGGGCGCTGACGGAGTCGGCGGTCACGAGTGCGGCGGAGAGCGTGGCGGCAAGCAGTCGGGCTGGAAGGCGCATGCGGGGGATACTGCCACGGCCCTCGCGCGGGCGAAAGGGCGCTTGACGCTGCGGTGTTCCACTGACGAGCCTTCTGCATGTTGGCGACCAACATCTGGTTCTGGGTCGGCTTCATCGCGTTCGTGCTCGCGATGCTGGCCATCGACCTCGGCGTGTTCAACCGCAGGCCGCACGTGGTCGGCGCGCGCGAGGCGCTCACGTGGACGACGGTGTGGGTCGTCCTGGCGCTCCTCTTCGCGGCCGGACTCGCGGCGCTCTTCGATCGCGCGTCGGCGCTCACGTTCCTCACCGGCTACGTCATCGAGGAGTCGTTGAGCGTCGACAACATCTTCATCATCGTTCTCATCTTCCAGTATTTCGCAGTGCCTGCGCAGTACCAGCATCGCGTGCTGTTCTGGGGCATTCTCGGCGCGCTGGTGATGCGCGGCCTGTTCGTCGGGCTGGGCGCAGCGTTGCTCGCCCGCTTCGAGTGGGTCATCTACATCTTCGGCGCCCTGTTGTTGATCACGGGTGCGCGCATGATGTTCGGCGACGACGAGAAGTTCAGCGGCGACGACAACGGTGTGGTGCGCCTGATTCGCCGTTACCTGCCCGTCACGGATGGATATCGCGGCAAGCACTTTCTGGTATTCGAGGAGGGCCGCCGGTTCGCGACGCCGCTGTTGCTCGTGCTGCTCCTCGTGGAGGTCACGGACCTCATCTTCGCGATCGATTCGATCCCGGCGATTTTCGGAATCACGCGCGATCCGTTTCTGGTGTTCACGTCGAACATCTTCGCCGTGCTCGGACTTCGGTCGCTCTTCTTCCTGCTCGCCAACGTCGTGACGAAGTTCCACCTGCTCAAGTACGGCCTGGCAATCATCCTGTCGTTCGTCGGCGCGAAGATGCTCGCCGAGAACTGGATTCACGTGCCCATTACGGTGTCGTTGGGTGTCGTGCTCGCAGTGCTGGCGCTGTCCATCATCGCGTCGCTGCTCGTGCCGGAGCGGGCGCCAGCGACCGAAACGACCGGCTCCGGCCCAAATGATCGCTAGCGGCGCTCGACGGCGTCCCGAACGTCGAGGAGGATCTCGAAGTAGAGTTGCTCGCGCCGATAGGCGAAGTCGAGCGAGGCCATCTGGGTGTCGTCTCCCGACGTCTTCGCGCGCTCGAAGGCTTCGCGATACATGTCATCGAGATTGGCGAGAATGCGCTCACGGGAGCGGGACATGCGGACCTTTTGAATGGCTTGGGATGTAAGGCGCGGCGGTTCGCCGGCGACCCGCTCGAGCTGTTCTTCACCCGGCTCGAGCAGGTAGCGCTGCGCGGCCTCGAAAAGATTGCGTCTGGACGGGAGGCGATTGTTCATTGCGACGGGAGCGGATCTTCGCGCGGGACGACTTTCGGTGCGTGTACTGCGGTGCGCAATTCGAGGCGGGCGCGCTCACCGTGGATCACGTGCAGCCCCGAATGCGCGGCGGTGACCGCTCCGGTGGCAACTTAGTGACGGCGTGTGAGGCGTGCAACGCTCGCAAGGCCGGACTTCGCCTCGCCGACTTTCTCCGCGCCGACGCCGAGGCACGTCGCAATTTCTTCCTGTTCGCGGCGCCGCACGTGTGGCCGCGCACGCTTCGGGCGCTGGCCGAGGAGCTCGCGCGACGCTAGCGCAGCCCCTTCTGGTACATGAGTCCCGCAACGACGCGATCGTCGCGCGCTGATGGCTCGAGGGCCGCCAGGACGTCGGACTCGGAGGGGCCTTCCACCAGCATGAGGGGCGGCGGAAATCCGCCGTCGAATTCGCGCGGCGTCCCCGCGCGGCGGTCCACCTCGAGCACAGCCGTCACGGGCAGCGCGCCCTTTTCGCTGGTTCGGCGGATGCGCACCGCGGGCCCGTGCGGCAGCAGTCGCGAATAAAGAATCGAGTCGTCCGGCACGAGCGGATTCTGCTGGCAGCGCGGAGCAGCCGCAAGTCGCGCGCTAGTCGGCGTCCTTTCTCAGGCGGTGAAACACCGCGTCCTCCACCACGCGGCCGTCACGGAGGTGCTCCACCACGATGCGCTCCAGCAGCGCGGGCGTCACGCCCGAATACCAGATGCCTTCGGGATACACGACCACGATCGGGCCGCCGATGCACACACCAAGGCACGGTGTCTCACCCCGCTTCACGCGCCGAGGTCCGAAGAGCAGCCCTTCGCGCTGGAGGAGACGCGCGAGCTCCGCGTACAACATGCGTCCTTCACGATTCGGCGAACAGAAGCCACCGACGCACACCAGGACGTGGTGCGCGTAGGGATCCATCAGGGCTGACAGCCGCGGTGAAACAATGCGCATGTGAACGAAACACGAGGTGGTCATGGAGTGTAATCGCGGCGCGGCCGCACGCGGGACTCACTCAGCCATTGCTCCGTGACCCGCCACCACCGATAGTACGGCCTTCAATGCAGACGCAATTCGCGGATGGTCTCTTTGTGGACACCGTGCTCCCGGAGGACGTCAGCGGAGCGCCGGTCCTCTGCCTGCACGGCCTCTTCGCGGGCAGCTGGGTATTCGAGCAGCTTCTGCCGTTGATCGCCGCGCGCGGACATCCCGCGCACGCGCTTGCATTTCGAGGTCATCCACCCGGGCCGCCGATTCCCGACATTGGGCGACAGTCGGTTACCGACTACGCCCTCGATGCTACGGCCGCGGCCCGTGCGCTCGACCGGCCAATCATCATCGGACATTCGCTCGGCGGCCTCGTCGCGCTCATTCTGGCCGGCCGCAACCTCGCGCGGGCGGTGGTGCTGATCTCGCCAGCGCCATCGCGCGGCATCAGCGTCTTCACTCCGCAATTGCTCCTGCGAACGATGCGGTACGTTCCCTCCATGCTCTTCTCGCGTGCGTTTCTTCCGGCTGCGGGCGACATCGACGCGCTGGTGTTGAACGCCGTTCCGCCGGACGAGCGCGCGCCGATTCGCGAGCGGCTCGTTGCTGACAGCGGGCGCGCAGCGCGGGAAGCCGCAGTCGGTGTGTTCAAGGTTCCGCCGCGCGCGGTGCGCACACCGATGTTCGTGGTCGGCTGCGAGCACGATCGATTCATTCCTTCCCGCGTGGCCGAAAAGGTGGCGCGGAAGTACGACGCGCCGCTGCACATCGCGAAGAATCACGGCCACTTTCTCCTGGCGGAGCCGGGGTGGCAGCAGGAGGCCGGCGTCATTCTCGACTGGATCGAGGCACTGCCGCGGGTGCTTCGCGCGGCCGAAGGCAGCCGCCCATCCCTCGGGACCGAGAACTCGCCGCCCGCTACGGGGATTGATTCCGTGCCGACTCACCATCCAACTCGCCGTCCATCATGAACGAACAGGACATCGCCGCCAAGGGATACGCGCACGCCGGCGCCCTGGTGAGCACGCAATGGCTATCCGAGCATCTCGAGGACCCCGCGGTCCGTGTGCTGGAGAGCGACGAAGACGTTCTGCTCTACGACATGGGGCATATTCCCGGCTCGCTGAAGATCGATTGGCACCTCGACCTCAACGACCCGGTGCAGCGGGACTACGTGTCGCGTGAGCAGTTCCAGGAGCTGCTCCGGTCATTGGGCATCTCGAAGACGACGACGGTCATCTTCTATGGGGACAAGAACAATTGGTGGGCGACGTACGCACTCTGGGTGTTCAAGCTGTTCGGCTTTCCGGACGCACGGATCCTCGATGGCGGGCGCTCGAAGTGGGAAGCCGAAGAGCGCGACATGACGACCGACGTTCCGCGTGTAGCGCGCTCCACGTACGAAGCGCCAGAACGCCACGATGCGAAGATCCGCGCCTTCATGCGTGACGTGCGCGAGCACATGGACGCCGGCGGACGCTTGATCGACGTCCGCTCTCCCGACGAGTTTACAGGCAAGAAGCTGCACATGCCCGAGTATCCGCAGGAAGGCGCGCTTCGCGGCGGACACATTCCGGGCGCGAAGAGCGTCCCATGGGCCCGCGCCGCCAACCCTGACGGCACCTTCAAGCCGGCCGGCGAGCTGCGCGCGATCTACGAAGGTGAAGCGGGTCTCTCGAAGGGCGACGAGGTCGTGGCGTACTGCCGCATCGGAGAGCGCTCGTCACACACGTGGTTTGTCCTGACGTACCTGCTGGGCTACGACAAGGTGCGCAATTACGACGGAAGCTGGACCGAGTGGGGGAACGCCGTGCGCGCTCCGATCGAGCGATGACGCAGCCAGCCGCAGCTCCGATGCGAACGACAGCCATCGTCCGCGCCAGCTGGCGCGGGGACCGTCGCTATGAGACGGGAAAGCCGGATGGGCCGCAGGCGCTCATCGACGGCGACGGTGTGGCAGCGCAGTCACCACCGGAAGCGCTCCTCAGCGCGCTCGCGACCTGCTCGGCCGTAGACGTCGTGGACATCCTGGCCAAGCGAAAGACTCCGGTGACCGCGCTCGTCGTGGACGTGGCGGGCGAACGGCGCGCCGAGAATCCGCGGCGGTTCGAGCACGTCGTGCTGCACTTTCGGGTTGACGGAAAGGACATCGAGCGCATTCACGCGGAGCGCGCGGTGCACCTCTCGCTCGAGCGCTACTGCACCGTGGCCGCGTCTCTGGCGCCCGACATCGTCGTCGAAACCGTCGTCGTGCTGAATGGGGAGGAGGGCGGCCGGATTCGGCAGCCGATCTTCACTCCGACGCGGTGATCCCGCGGTTCTGCCGCGCGCGCTCCCAGCAGCCGCATCCTTCGCGCTTCAACTTGGCCGCGAGCTTCTCCCGCAGGTCTGCGGGCGCATCGAAGTTGGCCTTGAGCCGCGCCACCGCCTCGAGAAAGCAGTGCTGGTAGCCCTCGTAGCCGCGACATTGCGGACACGTGGCGAGGTGCGCTGCAAGACGGTCGGCGCCCACCGGGGTGAGTTCCTCGTCGAGATAGTCCCAGAGATGCCGCACGACTTCGATGCACGTGGGAGACAACCCGAGCTCCTCGAGCTTCGTGTGTGCTGGCGCGCTCACGACTCCTGCTCCGCGCTTTGCGTGACGAAACCCAGATCTTCCGCGACCGTGAGCAATTTTTCCTGGAGCAGCCGGCGCCCGCGGAACAGCCGCGACCGCACGGTCCCGATGGGCACACCCATGATCTGCGCCGCCGTCTCGTAGCTCATATCCTCCACGTCTACGAGAATCACGGCGGACCGAAACGGTTCCGCGAGCTCGTCGAGCGCGGTGCGAAGTGCCGGAGCCAGGTCGAGCCGGGCATACAGGTCATCATAGCCCCGCTCGCGCGCGGCGGCATAGACCGACCCCGCAGCCACCGCGTCCTGCTCGCCATCCTCGAGGTCCACGGTCGGACGCTGACGCTCCCGCGAGCGAAGAAACACGTTGCGACAGATCGTGAAGAGCCAGCGTCGGCAATCGGTCCCCTGGATGAACGTGTGCCACGAGCGATACGCTCGCAGATACGTCTCCTGGACGACGTCGTCCGCATCGGCGTCATCACGCGTGAGGGAAAGCGCGAACCGATAGACGTCGTCGAGCCATGGAAGTGCATCACGCGCAAATTCCGCGTCGCGCTTCGGGTCACCGAGCAGCGCGGGCTCGTGAGGAATATCAAATGCCACGCCGTCGGCGCCGGATTCTTCTCCGGGCAACAGTGGCGTGGCGGTTGTAGCCGTAGTCATCGCAAGACTGATTAGTTGACGTGTTAACTATACATCAGTTGAACCGAAAATGCAAGATCCTACCCCCAGCTATGTTGTCCCGATGCGAGCGCGACTACTGGCCGCTTTTGCCGCCGTTTACCTCGTCTGGGGATCGACGTACCTCGCCATTCGCTTCGCCGTGGAGACGCTGCCTCCACTGCTGATGGCCGGAGCGCGATTCACCACGGCCGGGCTCATTCTCCTGCTCTGGGCACGCGCGCGTGGACAGTCGCCCACGCGTGCAGACTGGCGCACCGGCTTCGTGAGCGGCGTCCTGCTGCTCGTGGGCGGAAATGGCGGTGTCGCATGGGCCGAACAGCGCGTTCCGTCGGGGATCACCGCGGTGCTCGTCGCGATCGTGCCGGTGCTGATGGTCCTGCTGGACTGGTTGCGTCCGGGAGGGCGCCGCCCGCACGCGCTCGTGGTGGTTGGTCTCGCGCTTGGCCTGGCTGGATTCGGTCTGCTGGTGGGTGAGGGCGGAGCGGGAAACAGCAGCGTGAATCTCACGGGAGCGCTGGTGCTGGCGTTCGCATCGCTCTCCTGGGCGGCGGGCTCGCTGTACACGAAGCATGCGCCGAGAGCGAGCAGTGGCCTCGGCGGCGCGGCGACGCAGATGATCTGTGGTGGGCTGTCTCTCGCCGTTGTCGGATCGCTCGCAGGAGAGATTGCGACGTTCGATCCAGCGCATGTCTCCACACGGTCGCTGCTGGGCATGCTGTATCTCATCACCTTCGGCTCGCTGGTGGGATTCACCGCGTACGTGTATCTGCTCAATCACACCACCGCGGCGAAGGCGTCCACGTATGCGTACGTCAACCCGGTCGTCGCCGTATTTCTGGGCTGGGTGATCGGCCACGAGTCCGTGACGCTGCGGACGCTCGCGGCCGCGGCCATCATCCTGTCCGGCGTGGCGATCATCACGATCGCGCGGGATCGGGACGTCTCCATCGAGAGCGAGGCGCGCGCCGCGGCGTAGATCATGGACCACGTCGAGCAGATCACCTCGAGCGGTCGTCCACTGGCGTACATCATTCGAGCCCCCTTCGCGCCCGCAGCCACCACCTTCGTCACGCCGAGCGAGCTCACGCAGCAGGTGGGCTTCGTTGTGTATCCCGCCGGCGGAGAGATCACGCGGCATGTGCACTTGCCGCTCGAGCGCCACCTCGTGGGGACGTCGGAGGTGATTCTCGTTCGTCGTGGGCGGTGTGAGCTCGACGTCTACGACGACGCCCGGAACCTCGTGGCGACGCGCGAGCTCCGTGCGGGCGATCTCATGCTGATGGTGGGCGGAGGCCACGGGTTCCGCATGCTCGAGGATACGGTGCTGCTGGAGGTGAAGCAGGGACCGTACACGGGCCTAACCGAGAAGGCGCTGTTCTGATGCGCGATCTCGTGCACATCCCGGTGTCTGAGCCGCGCATCGGTGTGCCGGAGATGGAGGCGGTCATGGACGCGCTCCGTTCCGGCTGGATCTCGTCGGCGGGCACGTACCTCACGCGGTTCGAGCAGGCGTGGGCGTCATACTGCGATCGCGCGTACGGAGTAGCGGTGAGCAGCGGGACTGCCGCGTTGGAGTTGGCCATCGAGGCGCTGGCTCTCGAGCCCGGCGACGAAGTCATCATGCCGACGTTCACGATCATCTCCTGCGCGCTCGCCGTCGTCCGCGCTGGAGCGACGCCGGTGCTCGTGGACGCGGACCCGAGCTGTTGGTGCATGCGCGCGGACGACGTGCTCGCGCGCATCACGCCACGGACGCGCGCAATCATGGCCGTGCACATCGACGGTCATCCCTGCGACATGGAGGCGATCGTCTCGGCTGCGGAGCAGCGTGGCCTCTCCATCGTGGAGGATGCTGCCGAAGCGCACGGAGCGGAGTGTCGCATGGGAGGGAGCGATGCGGCGAAGTGGCGGCGCTGCGGCTCGTTCGGCGCGATGAGCACGTTCAGCTTCTATGCGAACAAGCTCATTACGAGCGGCGAAGGAGGAATGGTCGTCACCGACGATTCCGTTGCCGCGGCCCGATTGCGCTCGCAGCGGAACCTCGCCTTTCGAGAGGACAGGCGATACCTCCACACCGAGTTGGGGCATCAGTTCCGGATGACGAGCCTTCAGGCGGCGCTCGCGCTGCCGCAAATCGACCGCATCGGCGAGCTGCTCGAGCGTAAACGGTGGATCGGATCGGCGTATGCCGAGCGACTTGCAAGCGTATCGTGCCTGGAGCTTCCAGCGCCGCAGCCGTGGGCTCGGAGCTCGTGCTGGATGTACGGCGTGGTGCTGCGCGAGGATGCGCGCGTGGACGTGAAAGAGCTCGCCGCGCGGCTCGCCGTGCGTGGCGTGCAGACGCGGCCGCTCTTCGTGGGGATGCACGAGCAGCCGGCGCTGCTCGAGCGCGGATATTTTGCCGGCGAGCGCTATCCTGTTGCGGAGCGCCTCACGAGACGCGGCATCCATCTGCCGTCGGGAGCGGGACTCACCGAGATCCAGCTCACGCGTGTGTGCGACGTGCTGGAGGAGTGCCTGGCATGAGCGATGTGTTCGGGGCGGAGTACGCGCGGCAGTACGACCTGCTCTATCAGGACAAGGATTACGACGCAGAGGTCGCACTCCTGGAGCGAGTGTTCGAGCGGCATGCCCTACGCGGCAACCGCGTGCTGGATTTCGGCTGCGGCACCGGACAGCACGCCATACGCCTCGCGCGCCGCGGATACGACGTGACCGGCGTCGACCGATCGCCCGAGATGCTCGCCATCGCGCGAGTAAAGGCCGAGCAGACGCTCGATGAGACCATCGCCCAGCCGGCATTCGTGGAGGGAGACGTCACAGGCATCCGGCTCGGCGGCGAGCCCTACGACGCGGCACTGATGATGTTCGCAGTGCTCGGGTATCAGGTCAGCAATGCGGCGGTGCGGGCCGCGCTCGCGACCGTTCGTGCGCATCTCCGCGAGGGCTCGCTGCTCGTGGCGGACGTGTGGTATGGTCCGGCCGTGCTGTCGGTGCGGCCGAGTGAGCGCACCAAGGTGGTGGACGCCCCTGGGGGACAGATCATCCGCTCGGTGCGAACGTCGCTGGATACGCTCGCGCAGCGCGCCGACGTGCGCTATCGCGTGTGGCGCCTGCGAGACAAGCAGGTCGTGGCGGAGATGACCGAGACGCACGCGATGCGATTCTTCTTTCCGCAGGAGCTGTCGCTCGTTTTCGAGGATGCGGGATTGGAGCTGCTCGAGCTGCGCGCGTTCGGCGAGGAGGATGCGCCGCCGGATGAGACGACGTGGAACGTGCTTGCGGTGGCGCGAGCGCGTTGAGCGTCAGAGACCGCGAAACACCGGCGGCCGTTTCTCCCTGAACGCCGTGATGGCCTCGGCCACGTCGCCAGTGGTGAAACACTGCTTGATGTACGTCAGCTCGTCTCGCAGCGCGGCGTCGAGCGGCTTGTCGAGCGATTCTGCCAGCAGGCGCTTCGTCAGCGCCTGGGCGACCGGTGCGCCTTGCGCCATTGTCGTTGCGTACGCGCGCACCGAATCGGCGAAGGCGTCGTCGGGGAATATCGCGGCGGCGAGACCAATCCTGAGCGCTTCGTCCGCATCCACGTCGCGGCCACTGAGCAGAATCTCCGATGCACGCGAGAGCCCCACCTGGCGTGGAAGCAGGTACGAGACGCCCGCGTCGGGACTGAGACCGCGGCGCACGTAGCCCGCGGTGAGCTTTGCCGACGCGGCGACGAACCTGATGTCGCACGCGAGCGCGAGGCCGAATCCCGCGCCGGCGGCCGGCCCGTTGACCGCGGCGATGACAGGCTTTTCGCATGCGAGGACACGGTGCACCCATGTGCCGACCCACGCGAACGGATCGAGCCGTTCGGCGCGCGTGGCCGACGGGAGAACCGGTGGCTCCGAGAGGTCGAGTCCCGCGCAGAATCCGCGGCCGGCGCCTGTGATGACGACGACGTGCGCAGCGTCATCGGTCGCCGCGTCGGAAAGGGCGTCGGCCAATGAAGCGGCAAGCGCGTCGTTGACGGCGTTGAGACGCTGGGGACGATCCAGCGTAATCGTGAGCACCGACGCCGAGAGGTCCTGGCGGATGTGCGGAAGGTCGCGCATGTGCCAAGGATGCCGCGCGGGCGCCGGCATGTCGAGGCAGCTTTTGCGTCACGGGATGCATACAGGGGCGCATGCAGAGCGCGTCTCTCGTATATTGCTGGTGAACTCCATCCCACCGATCGATGCCTGCTCGCCGCACGCCAGCTTCGCCGCGTTCCGTCGCGCCGCGCGCTCCTCGCGGCGCGCGTCAGGGCGATGGCGATGCGTCCGCGGCGCCGCATGGATCGCGGCCCGAGCAGGTCTATCAGCGGCTGCGGGAGCTGATCGTGCAGGGGCTTCTCGCTCCGGGCAGCCGCGTGGTGGAGACCGAAGTGGCGAGCAGGCTCGGTGTGAGCCGCACGCCTGTGCGCGAGGCGCTCCAGCGCTTGCAGCAAGAGGGTTTCGTCGTCGGTGCGCCGGGAGCGCAGCAGGCGCGTCTCACCGTCGCGCCGTTGACCAGGAAAGACGTGCACGAGCTGCTCAATATCGTCGGTGAGCTCGAGGGGCTCGCAGCACGGTGGGCCGCGACCCTGCCGCCCGCGGAACGCCGGCAGCTCGCGAAGGATCTAAAGGCGTTGAACGCCGAATTCCATCGCACGGGACGTACGGCGCCGATCGACCACGGACGTCTGTACGAGGCTGACGAGCGTCTCCACCGCCGGATCGTGGAGGCGTGTGCCGGCCCGCGGCTGATCGCGATGCACGACAGCGTGAAGCCTCAGGCCGAGCGGTACATTCGGATGTACATCAGCATGCTCACGAGCGACATCCGCGCGTCGGTGGCGGAGCACGACGCGATCATCGATGCCATCGACAGCGGCGAGTCGGATGCGGCGCAGCTCGCCGTGCAAACGAATTGGCGCCATGCGGCCGATCGTATCGGCAAGGTCATCGAGGTCGCGGGGGAGCGGGGCAGCTGGTAGCCTGCCAGTGGCCGCCTTGGTGAGGGCGGTCCGGTGCACACGTCTGTGATCAGGCTGAGTCCTGGTGGTTGCAGCAGCGCCTACGACGCAGTTCGCCAGAGGCGCGGCCCTTTTTAGCGACATGCGCGAGGCTAAGGGCCGCTGCTCTGCATCGTAAACGGCTCGCCCCGGCGTGCGGATGCCACGGGCACGGAACAGCGTCTTCAGGCGAAGCATCACGCGCGTCGAGTCCTCGACCAGATGCTGATACGTGCGGGCGAGCTCCTTGAGCGTCGCCCGCGCGGGACTGCCGTGATAGACCGCGCGCAGTGTGCCACAGCGCAACAAGTCGGATAACTCGTCCGCGTCGTGCTGGTCACTCTTGTGTCCCTGCGCCGAACGGCCTCGTCGATCACACACGATCACGCGATCGACCACACGCACAGGATATCGTGCAGCCATTGCGCCTGCGTGCCTTCTTCAAAGGTGATGTGGAGCGACCTGCGCATGCCGCGGAAGAACGCCACCAGTGGTCCGGCCTCCATCGGTAGAATGGTCGGTGCGATCACCCGTCCACCCTCCTCACGAACCGACGCGACGGTGGTTGTTTGGTGCACATCGAGCGCGACATACTTGGTGGAGCGTCTCATGAGAGCGCCTCTTTGCTGTGGCCCATGGTTTCTCGACAACTCCATGGTAGCAGCAAGGGCGCGCTCTCAATATCCGTTAGACAACACCCAAGCTGTGGTGTATTTTCGGCAGTGCCCAGACGCCAGCCCCGCCCTTAGTGACCATGCCAAGAGTATTCATCTCATCTGCGGTGGCTGATCATGGATTTGTTGCCCGCTTACGCGAGCATCTCAAGCGATCGGGCATTGAAACGACGACCGTGACGGATTCCATCGCGCCCGGCGACGCTATATCGGACGCAGTAACACGTGGCATCGATTCCGCGGACGCATTCGTCGTTGTGCTCTCGCCTCGCTCGGAGAAGAGCGAGTGGGTTGCGACAGAGGTAGCAATGGCGCTAGCGACCGAACAGCACAAGGGCACTTTTCGGGTGTACCCTGTGCTGGCGGACGCGGATACGGACCTTCCATTCTTCTTACGGGACCGCGTCTATCTCGACATGTCGACTGTCAGGCGGTTCAGCGACGCGCTTCCAAGACTCGTCGAGGCCATCAAGGCGGCTCCGGACACGCAACAGGACACGCAAGAAGCCTTACGTCGGCGCTTGGAGGCGCTCGAAATTCAACGTGCCAGCCTGAATGCAGCCGAGGAGCATCACAGAGTCTCTCTGATCGAGCGGAGCAAGCTACTAGTGGCAGCGCTTGGAAGCGTGACCATTGTGGTCGGCGTCATTTCAGGTCTCCTAGTGTTTCGCGGCTCCTGGACCGAATGGCTTCACAAAACGGAATTGGTATGGGCGGCACTCACTATTCTGGCCTCCATGACAACGAGTCTCGTGACGACGTTCATACTTCGGCGTGCTAGTCGAGAGTCGGAACGGGAGAGTACGCGATGAGCGCACCGGCACTTTCGGCTATCGACATTGAACGCGCGACGGAGCAACTCCGCCAAGAGCGCGAGACGTTTGATCAGCAAAAGCAACACGAGAACCGCTGGTTCATACTTAAGCTGGCAATGGGCTATGCATCCATTGGGTTGTTGGCGGCCATCCTCGTCATCTCATCGTGGATCATTTTTCATGCTGGCGCATTCTCTCAGACCGTTGTTAACTCAGCCGGTGGTGCTATGTTCGTCGATACCATTGGTCTTGCAGTCAGCGTCTGGAAGGGTGTCTTGAAGCCAGCCGGAAGGCAGAAGTTGGTTCCGGTTACGAAAGTTAAGTTGCCCATGACAGCGGGTCGCGCGCTTGGTAGCCCGTCCGAAGGGCGAGATCGCAGCGTGTGATGTCTAACGCGTTGCACTTGTCAGAGGAGCTTTTGGTAGCCCGCTGCGCTCGCCTTTATGTATTCTTTTGCGAGTGAACCTGGGCGTTGACCGATCGGGAGAAGTCTCAATGCATTGTCGTCTTCAGAACGTGGTTTCGTATAGGCGTGCCGTCGCGCACAAGCCGGATTGGCCGAAGCGTAGGCGACGCGAGAATCTTCTTTATTTCCGCTACGCCGGGACAGGGAGGCGCCGCGTACCGGCCCCCCGTGTGCGGGAGCGAACGAGTTCAGCGGAGATTTTATTGTGAGCCACACAGCGCCTCGGTCCGTCCCCTCGCCAATCGCGCCGTCCTTCCTAACGACGACATACTCTGAGCTCTGCCGCAGCTATCAGGGATTGCACAACTTCCGGATGAAACTTCTCGGGTTTCTCCCTATTGCCTCAGTCGCTGGGTTGGTCGCGCTGGGCAAGGCTTTGCCAACGTCGCCGCAGCCGGAGCTTCAACCAGAAGTCGTTGGATACATCGGCATCTTTTCTGGCATTCTGACTCTCGCACTATTCGGATACGAAGTGCGTAGCCTGCTGATGTGCCATGACTATTCAGTCACTGGCGCGAGCCTCGAAGCAGCGATGGGCATTCGCGGTCAATTCACGCGTTGCGATGAAACACGCCACTTTGCGTGCTATCAGGGCACAATCAGGCATCCGCTAGCGCGTCTCGTTAATGACAAGGTAACGTCAAGTCTGGTGTATTCGTTTGTTTTTTCATCTTGGTTCTTTGTCGGGCTCAAATGGGCTTTTCATCTGCGGACCGGTCAGTGTGTCTGGTGGGCTGTCGGAATGGGAGCCGCCGTGGCGAGCGGCGCGTTGCTATTTCTAAGCGTGTTGACACGAGAGTCCAAGAAAGAGGACCTTTTGGTGAACGACGAAGCGGTATTCGTTCTCTTTGAGAGATCGTAATAGCGAGAGTCGAACGGCCTAACCTTGGAGTGGAGCCGACGCGGGTACTTGCACCACTTTCGTGGACACTTCCACCTAACGAGGACGAGGTGTCACAATGCCCAGATCCGGGCCACGACTCAGTTGCTCGGCACTCGGGCGAGCGGCGACGAGCGGCCCACCTAACGAGGCGCTGGACTTGACGGAGCGCGGAGAGCATCCGGTATCGCGCGCGATCACTATCGCGGACCGGTCGAGGGTATCCCCAGGTTGAGATAGCACCCGCAGGTGAGCTTGGGCATTAGGCTGCGCCCACACCAGGAGGACTTGCATGCTGGAGTGGCTTGAGCACCTGCTGGTTCTCAGTGAGGCAGCCGATCTATTCACTACGAACGACGAGCCGGCCGCGCTATCGAAGCGCCCTCATGGCAACCCGCCGCCCCTTGATCGCCAGCTTAGGTATCGGCGCCATCGACTTGCGACGTATCAAGGTGCCATCATCAGGTCTGACTGTCCTCGCCGCCGCGCTCCTGGGCTGGGTACTGATCCCGATCGCGCTGAAAGCAGGCATCCCGCCGGACGTGCCCGTCGGCCTCGGTGTCATCGTTGGTGGACTTGCCGCATGGACGAAGCGCAGAGGCATACGCCGCTTGGCCGAACGCCTCACAGAGCGGCGGGTCGAAAGTTAGAGCACGCGACCGCCAGTCGAACGCGTCGCTGCACAAGCCGGGGCGCGATACGGAGTGGCGTTGGCTGCGCCAGCGCCGTCTATTGGAGTGCTTGCAGCTCAACTGGGCGTTGACGGCAACACCAAGAGAAGTCTGAAGGAGGAGGCTCTATGGCAATCATTCCATCGCTCCGCTGCCGTAGCATGCGGCAGTCACTTGCATTCTACAGCGGCGTCCTCGATTTCGAGCGCGTAGATGGCGATGATGAGCTCAGCGACCCGTCGTTCAGCGTTCTCGCCCGCGATGGCAGCCACCTGTATCTCTCAAGCCATCGTGGCGATGGCGTCTTCGGCTCCGTGGTCGCGATTACGACGAGCGACATCGATGCGCTATTTCGAACATTCCGGGCGCGGGGACTTCAGACCCCGGGCAATCCGGACGCGCCGCAGCATGTGCATGAAGGCCCGATCGACCAGACATGGGGCACGCGCGAGTTCTACGTCGAGGATCCTGACGGAAACACGCTCCGCTTCATTCAGGGATAGCCATCGATGACGGCTCCTCGGCGCGGGGAGCGGCATGCGCGGCAACGACACGCTGTCTATTTCCTTCCCTGTTGTTCGACGTCAGTGTAGAAGCCGCAGCTCTCCGACCGCCACCCTTGCCTGGAAGCACACAATGGCCCGTGTACGCGTGCACAACTTTACGATTTCGCTCGACGGCTACGGCGCTGGCCGGCACCAGACTCGTGAGGATCCCCTCGGCGTCGGGGGTGAAGCTCTGCATGAATGGTTTATCCCGACCCGCACGTTCCAGCGTATCAATGGCAAGACCGGCGGCACCACCGGCGTCGATGACGATATCGCGGCGCGTTTTGGGGTGGGCGTCGGCGCCTGGATCATGGGACGCAACATGTTCGGCCCGATTCGTGGCTCATGGCCCGATGATGCCTGGCGCGGCTGGTGGGGAAAGAACCCGCCGTACCACGGCCCCGTATTTGTGTTGACGCATTACGGCCGCCCGCCGATTCAGATGGAAGGCGGCACGGTCTTCCACTTTGTCACGGGCGGTATCCGCGAGGCGCTGGAACGAGCGACGGCGGAAGCTGAGGGAAAGGATGTGGAGATCGGCGGCGGTGTGGCGACGATCCGCCAGTACCTCGAAGCGAGGCTCATCGACGAGCTGCACGTGGCGATCGCGCCAAGGCTGCTCGGGTCCGGCGAGCATCTCTTCTACGGCCTCGATCTCACGGCCTTGGGCTACGAGTGCACCACCCATGTGCCCACTGCCGCAGCAACCCACGTCGTGCTGACACGACGTCAGTGACTTGAGCGCCGACGGCCACAATTACACCTCGGAGACTCGTGCGGAAAGCCTGGCTAGTTGCAATCGTGCTCTTGAATGCCTCACCCCTGCCTGCCCAAACGGGATTTCTTGACCGCGCCATTACGATGCACGGCGAGACCTATCGGTATCAGGTCTATGTCCCCTCGGATTACACGGTGCAGACCAAGTGGCCGGTGATCGTCTCGTTGCACGGCAACGGAGACCAGGGCAGCGACGGTATGTACCAGACCAATGCGGCCTTCGCCCGCCGCATTCGAGACAATCGCGGGCCCTTCCCGGCCATCGTCGTCTTCCCACAGGGGAAGGTTGGCACGCGCTGGCTATATCCCGAGATGCAGGAACTGGTCATCGCGGAGCTCGATCGGACCATCGCCGAGTTCTCCATCGACGCGGCGCGCGTGTACCTCACCGGTTACTCGATGGGTGCGACGGGGAGCTACCGGCTGGCATTCAAATGGCCCGCGCGTTTTGCGGCGCTCGTTACAGTCGCAGGTCGCGTAGAACCCGGTGCCGGATATGCAGCGATTGAAAGTGAGACCGACCGGCGCACCAATGCGTTCGTCACGGCGCCCGATCCGTTCGCGGCGCTCGCTGCTGGCATCCGACACATTCCCATCTGGATTGTCCATGGCGACGCTGATGAACAGGTGCCGGTCGCGCAGTCGCGACAGCTCGTCTCGGCGCTGCAGCACGCGAGAGCAGACGTGCACTACACCGAGTTAGCAGCGGTCACTCACTCAGGCGTCCCATCGCGAGCGTATGCCGATAGCACCTTGGTCCAATGGCTCTTCGCGCAGCATCGGTAGCGGATAGCCACGCTCGGCGGCCTAACCCGCTTGCTGCTGACCAGGCCCTAACCGCTGGCGCTTGCTGGTGAACTTGGGCGTTAGGCCGACATTCGAACATGCGAGAGGAACATCGTGAGCAAAGTATTCGTCAACATTGGGCTTAGCCTCGATGGCTACATGGCACCGGAAGGAATGACCATGGACAAGCCTGAGTACAAGAACTGGGGCGCCAAGTGGGGGGCGCTGATGGCCTGGATCTTCAATCAACAGTACTTCCGCGAGAACCTCAAGCTCGGACCAGGGGGAGAGACCGGCCCGGTCAATGACCTGCTTCGCAGCACCACGGAGCGCATCGGTGCCAACATTCTGGGCAAGCGAATGTTCGACCAAGGCGAGCGCGCCTGGCCAGAGGAGGCTCCGTTTCACACACCGGTATACGTTCTTACCCATGAGAGACGCGAACCCTGGGCGCGCCCCGGTGGGACGACCTTTTACTTCATCAATGACGGGCCGGAGCGTGCCCTGGAGCTGGCTCGGGAATCCGCAGGCAGCCGTGATATTCGTATCGCGGGTGGAGCGGATGTGATCCAGCAGTACCTGAACCTGGGTGTCGTTGACGAGCTGGAAATCGCCTTGGCACCCGTGTTGTTCGGCGGCGGGCGGCGTCTCTTCGAGAACCTACGCGAGCCCGGGCCGCAGTTTCGCATTGAAAAGGTTCTTAATGGTCCAGCTGCCACACACTTGCGCTATGTGCGTCAGTGAGGGCGGCCCAACAATCGTTGCAGCGGACGATCCGCTGCGCGGCAGCCGCTGAACTGGGGCGTTCGATGCCGCAACCACCTTCCGAAGGTTCACGGTGATTCCGTCGGTGACTCTCTGATCACTCCATGGCGTGCCGCGCTCATTGCGGTCTTGTGTCTTGCTGCCGCGGGTGTGGCGTCATGGTTTCCCGCGTTTCGTACCGGGAGCGTCGTGCTTCTGTTCGCCGCCATATTTCTGGTCGGCAGTGCGTTCAGTATCGCTGGCCGAGCGGCGCGCTCCCTTCAGTTCCTCCGCGGCACTCGGGTGCGCGTCGTCGCCTGGGGGCAGCCGCTCCCGGCGTCCGACGGTCCGTTCTATGTCGAGTCGATCGCAAGCCTTGGCGTCGGTCTCCTCATCAGGCTCCACGCTACGCCGGATGCAAGACCGATCCTGCTCAAGATTGCCCAGCCACAAGATGTCCTCGTCTCCGCCGAGCGTCTCACAATCGGTCGTGCCGGCTATGTTCAGTGGTCAAGCCGCAGGCTCGAGCGGCCCACGGGCGGTCCGGTGCCCGCGCTGATAGTAGAGCCCGTAACCCGCCATCCGCCCGCTGCTTCCGGCGCGCCGCCGGCATAGCGCGCGTTACAGAGGACGCGCAGCGAGTTGTTGGACTGAACGGCACTCGCGGCGGTGATGTGCGCGTTCGGAAGAGCGGATGCGCAGTACGCCCGCGCAGTCCGCGGCCACACGGTGTCTGCCGCCGGCGGAGCGCGGGTGCCGCGAGCGAGGCAGAGCGAACGTCAGACGGCAGAACGAACATGCATGCAGCACTCCAGGTGTTGTGACGCTCGAACTATCCGGTCTTCAAAGGCCCTAAGACCTTGTACGTGTTGAGGAGGACGCCGGTCGGCGTGGCCGTCGTGCTGACGAGCTCGAATGCGCGTGCCGGGGTTCCCTCGGCAAAGAACCGCTTCCCCGTCCCCAACAAAACCGGAGACACGATCAGCACGGCTTCATCCGCAAGCCCATGTTCGAGCACCGTCGACGTCAGCGTAGAGCTACCGGAAAGGACAAGGCCCGGGCCATCCTGCGACTTGATGCGGCGAACGCCTTCGACGAGGTCCGGTCCAACGCCCTCGCATGGCCCCCATTCAAGACTCTCCGGACGGTGGGTCACCACGTACTTCGTTGCCGCATTGATGCGATCCCCTATCGGACTGCTCGGCGCCTTCCCCCAGGAGACCGACCAGATATCGTAGGTGCGACGGCCAAGCAGCAGATCGAAGCGCTCGCCATGCGCGGCCATGACCAACTCCCGGCCGGCGGGGGTCCGATAGGGCGCGGTCCAGTCGATGTAGGGGAAGTCGCCGTCATCGGCGGAGTGCTGAATCACGCCGTCCAGCGAGATGTGTTCGATGATTTTGAGCTTTCTCATTTGATCTCCGCCGGCATCGGGAAGCGTTCCTGCATCCAGGCTTGCCACAGCGGTGTCTCGCGGGCGGCGGTTCCGGCCGCCTGATCGCCATAGTGGTAGACGGTCAACGCAACCATGCTCTGGCCGCCCATGCTGAAGGCTCCAAGGGCGCCTACGCCCGGCCCCGGCTTGTCGAGCCGCAGCAGGGCGTCGTACGGACCCTCGCTGACGTACTCCGCCACGCCGCCGAGCGCCGGGACATCCGCGGGCGACGCCCAATGCTGCCCGACGCTCACGCCTTTCAGTCCCAATGCCGCAGTCAACTTTTCCCAGGCCTCCGCTTCCGTTCCCTCGACGGGAGCCACGAACTGCATGATCGCCGAGCGCTGGCCGCGGAAGTGCGTGAGATAGATCCGCAGGGTGCGGAAGAAGCCGGGCCAGCCCGATTCGGTGGCTTCAAGCTGGTTGTCCCAGTCGTCGGTGCTGGCGAAGAGGCTGTGCACCACACGGACGAGGCAGACACCACCCGCGCGCGCTTCGACGCTCCACTCGGTTGCCATGGGCGGCGAGCCACCCCAGCCCTCGCCCTGCGCGGCAAACATCCGCGGCGGATCCCAGGTCGTCATTGAAGAACGGGCCATCATGCCCGGTCCGAAATTCGACTTCACCGCGACGGGCCTTCCATCGCTCTCCTCGAACTCCGTCGGCACGAACCAGGACGAGACACCAGGCCCCGTAGCAATGGCCTGCCAAACTTCCTCCGGGGTGCCGGGGACTTCGACTTCGACCTGAACGGAACGGCGTCCGGAAGCTTCTTTCTTCACGCTCATGATGTCTCCTTGGGATTCGATTTCAGCGGTAGGGGGTGCGCCACGACGACCAGGCGATGCGCGCGGCCGCCGCGAGCGGATTCGTCGTGGTATTTCGAAACGAGTTTGGTGATGGCGCCGGCGAGTTCGTGGCTGAACGCCGCCCGGTCCGTCGGCGATCGGAAGCGAACCTCGGTATCCACCGCCAGGGTCGCGAGGCGTTTGCCAGACGCGTTCGCGCGACGAACGAGATCCCCCACCTCGCGAACAAGCCGTGCGCCCAACGCGATGAGATAGCTCGCGGACAGCCGATCGACTTCCCGATTCGGATCGACAGCGACCGGGCCCAACGCGCTCGGCGAAACGACATAGGAAGCGGCCGTCGCGACGAGCAGCCGTTCGGTCAGCCCGCCCCATTTGCGTTCCTGGGCCAGCCGCACCAGCCCGTGCGTCTCCAGCGCGCGCAGGTGGTAGTTGACTTTTTGCCGAGCCACGCCGACGCGCGTAGCCAGCGTCGCCGCCGAGGCGGGCGCGGCCAGTTCGGAAAGGAGTCGGCTTCGTATCGGCTCCATGGCTACCGCCGCCGCCGCCGGATCATCGATGACCTGGATGTCGAGCATGAGGGGATGGTAGTCTTGACAACTTTTCTTGTCAAGCGGTGATCCAAGGCTCAAGTCGGTGGAAGCTCGCTGCGCTCGCATTGATTTGATCCGCGCGCAGCTCAACTTGGGCGTTGCCAGGTCATCCGAGCCGATTCTCGGTATTAGGTATCTTTGTCATGCCTGAGTATCGGTTCACGAACTACTTCGAGCGCGAAGTCCTGCGCAAGCGGCCCTATCTGCGACGCGAATGGTGCATCGCAGTGATTGAGCAGCCAAGCCGGGTTGAGGCTCAGGAGGACAACCGCGTACGGTTCTGGGGTGTGGTGCCGGAGCTAGGCGGACGATATCTTCGAGTGGTGACCCTTTCGGACCGGCTCACGATTCACAATGCGTTTCCCGACCGGGGATTCACGCCATGAAGCTTGCCTACCATTCGGACACAGACTCGCTCTACATCGATCTGTCGGAGCATCTGAGCGTCGAGAGCCGCGAGATTTCAGAGGGCGTCGTTCTTGACTACGACGCTGAGGGAAGCCTTGTGGGTATCGACATCGACAATGCGAGTCGCAAGGTCCAGCTCGAGCATCTCGTCCTGACCGGCATGCAGGGAGAGATCGAGCGCCGCGCTGGCTAACGTGTTGGCACTGCCAACTAACGCTGTGGATGTCGCCCGCTGATGCGGGCGTTTTTTGTTTGTCTCGCTTGCAGGTCAACTTTGGCGTTGAGCGAGCGATGATCACTTACTGCGCAACCAAGCGCGAGGACTCAGCTTCCGACGATCTCGTTGAGCCCCTCGACGACCCGAACGAGTTCCTCCGCCGAGACGCGCGCCAGTCGGCGCCCGATGCGTTCGGTCGCGAGAGCCCCCATCACCAGGCTGGTGCGCTCGCCTCCAGCTCCGACCTGAGCTTCACGTAGCTCTCGTAGCGCCGCCGACTCACCTCTCCACGCTCGACCGCCGCGCGCACCGCACAATCGGGCTCGACCCGATGCGTGCAATCGGCGAATCGACATTCGTCGCGATGCGCACGGAGCTCCGGGTAGCACTGGTCGAGCTCCGTGGGAAGCAACGCCCACATGCCCACCTCGCGCAGCCCGGGAGTATCCGCGACGTAGCCTCCACCGGGCAGCGGATGCAGATACGCGCCCACCGTGGTGTGACGCCCCTTGTTGACGGACTCGCTGATTTCTCCGATCCGGAGCTCGAGCCCCGGAAACATCGCGTTCAGCAGCGACGACTTCCCCACGCCAGAAGGACCGGTAAGGACGCTCACTTTGTCCGCGAGCGCATCGTGCAGCTCGTCCAACCCTTCCCGCTCCTTCACGCTGGTGTAGTGCACGTGATAGCCGGCCTGCTCGTAGTCACGCCAACGCTCCTGCTCCACCGTGCGTCCACCGGTGAGCTCGACCTTGTTGATCACGATGCGTGCGACGAGGTCGTTCGCCTCGACGATGACGAGAAAGCGGTCGAGCATCCGCGGGTGCGGATCCGGATTCGCCGCCGCGAAGACGACGACGACCTGATCCACGTTGGCCGCCAGAATGCGCTCCCCCTGCCCGCCTCCGGGCGCGCGCCGTGCGAGTCGCGACGTGCGCGGCAGAATCTCCGAAATCGCGGCGGTGGGCGATTGCTCCTCCTGCTCGAGCACCACGTGGTCGCCGACGGCGAGCTTGAGTGTCTCCGCGGCCGACTCCACGGTATCACGACGCAGCGAGCCGTCCGGCCGGCGGCCTGCATTCGATTTCTTCACGCGGCCGCGCAGCGACGCCTCGAGGATGACGCCGTCCTCCCGCTGCACGCGCCACACGCCGCCGGTCCCGCTGAGCACAACGCCCTTCATTTGACGCTCGCTCATGCGTCGTCCGCGGGCGAGTCCTCGTTCATCGCATCATACCAGCGACGCGGCGGCGGACCGCCAGCCTTTGCGGCGATCAACTCGTGCAGTGCTGAGCGGACCTGGCTCAGCGAGAGAGCGCCAACGAGGGCGCGCGCCTCGACCTCATCGTCGGACTCGGCAAGAAACTCCGTCTCGAGGTGACCGCTCGGCGTCGTGGCGCCGACGCGCGTCCACTGCACGAAGAGCAGATATGCGCCCCATGGCCGTTCGGAGTCGCCCGTGAGTGCGGTCACGATTTCGACGCTGTAGGAGACTCCGTCAGTGCCCTCGAATGCGGCCGGCCGCCCATGCACCGCTGCGTAGCCGCCGATGGTGTTGGCGTCGCCGCGCGAGTGGTCCGCAGGGAGATGCTGTCCGGGCACGTGAGCCTTTCAGCGGCGTCCGTGCAACGCCTCACGGAGCACGTTGCCGGTGATGAAGGCGACGTTTGCGGGGCGCTCCGCGAGACGGCGCATGAGATAGGGATACCACTGCGTGCCGAATGGCACGTAGCAGCGCACGCGATAGCCATCCTTCACGAGCGACTCCTGCATGTCGCGGCGCACGCCGTACAACATCTGGAACTCGTAGCGATCGGGCGCGATGCCTTCGGCCGCGGCGAACCGCTTGACCGCGGTGATCATGGCCGGATCGTGTGTGGCGATGCCAGGGTAGTTGCCGTGAAGCAACAGCTCCTTTGCGCACTTCACGTAATTGGCATCCACGTCCTTCTTCTCAGGATACGCCACCGATGGCGGCTCCTTGTACGCGCCCTTGCAGATGCGCACGCGGGCCCGAAGCGCGTTCATGTGCTGCACGTCGCCGACGGTGCGGTAGAGATAGCTCTGGAGCACCACGCCGACATTGGCCTTGTACGTGGGATAGAGCCGCTCCTCGAACAGCTTCAGCGTCGCGTCGGTGTACTCGCTGGACTCCATGTCGATGCGGACGAACGAGCCATAGCGCTGCGCCCTCGCGAGAATGTCCTGCATGATCACGACGCAGAGCTCGTGATCGATGTCGAGCCCCATGGCCGTGAGCTTCACGGAGACGTTGGCGTCGACCTTCGATTCGGCGATGCGGTCGAGCAGCCCAAGATATTCGTCGCGCGCCGCGCGGGCTTCGTTCTCCGTATGGACGCTTTCGCCGAGCAGGTCGAGCGAAGCGGTGATGCCCTTTGCATTCAGCTCGCGGACGGCGGCGATGGCCGAATCGATCGTCTCGCCCGCGACGAAGCGGTTGGCGAGCCCCTTGGCCAGCTTGTTGTTGCGGACGAAACGGAAGACGCGCGGTTGACTGGAGAGGTACAGCAACGCATTACGCAACATGAGCCGGTGGCGCGGGAAGCGTGGAATGTAATTTCGCGCCGGGCGCAGGCGAACCGTGCCTGCCTTGCGGCGGCGAGCCGGGGACCGCGTGGTGTGGAATCGTGCGCGCCGGGAGGTCGTCGCGGCGCGCGCCGCGTCAGCGATCGAGCTCGCCGTCGGGCTTCGTGCCACCGGCCGTCTTCGCCCGCGTTTCAGCCGCGGCGGCGGGAGAGGCACCCTGCTGGATGTCCTCCTTGACGTTCCGCTGGAACTCGTTGATGTCCTTGTCCTTTGCGCCAGCGCCGACGAGCGACCTGACTGCATCCACCGCGGTGCCGACCGGTACGCCGCGCGACACCATGTCGGCGACGACAGTGAAGGGCAGCGTGAGCGACCTCCGGAGACCGCTCCGCTTCTTCATCTTCCCGAGCTCCACTGCGGGGACGCCTGCGTGCACTGCTGACGCGGCCGCCTTGATTTCATCGGAGCTCGCCACCGTTCCGAGCGCGCGCTGCGCGTTCGTCATGTCCTGGACCAGCATGCGTACCGCCGCAACGATGCGCGGACCATCGGCACCCTTGCCCAGCCCCTCATAGATCTTTTCAGTGAGCGGCTCCGTGGGGAGCCCCTGGGCGCGGGCCGAGTCGATGACTGCCGCGAGGGCCGCCTTGGACGGTGCGTCGAGCCGAAGGCTCGCGCGCGGATCCTGCGCACCGGCGCGCGAAACGAGCGCCGCGAAGGCACCGATCAACAGCAGGCCACGCGCGGCGCGCGCGGTACTCATTTGGTGCTGTCCTCGACCACCAGCGCGCTGCTCGGCATGCCGAAGTCGTCGCTGGAGGAGTGCGGTGCATTCGGATCGGCCATCCACTGCTTGCCGTTGACGACGAACGCGTAGCGATGCAC
Organism: Gemmatimonadetes bacterium 2013_60CM_65_52; assembly: GCA_002215645.1. GTDB lineage: Bacteria > Gemmatimonadota > Gemmatimonadetes > Gemmatimonadales > Gemmatimonadaceae > AG11. The sequence goes on from NGFI01000014.1 coordinate 139,730, forward strand.
GCCGGCGCGCACCGGCGCCGTGACGCTCCATACGCCATGATGATTCGTGGCGACGAGGGCGGAGTCGCCGAAGCCCCAGTTGTTGAAGTCGCCGACCACGGCCACGCTGCGCGCGGCCGGCGCGACGAGCACGAATTGCACGGGCTCGAGACCATTTGTGGCAACGACGCGCTCGCCCTGACGAACCCGGATGACACCGAACGTCACCATGCCGATGAGGCTCGCCGCGAGCGCGGCGGCCCATGCGGGATGGCGCGTGATGGACGCCGCGGCGCCCAGCCAACCGCGGCGCTTGCGCTGCTCACGGTACAGGCGGCGCACGCGGACCATGAGGCGTCGATCGAATGATTGATCGAACCGCACCGGCCGCTGAAGCTCCTCGACGATCATTTCGAGCGTCGTCCGACCCCACTCAGCCACTGTGAACCTCTTTCAGCAATGTTCTCAACCGATCACATGCGCGCATGACACGCATCTTGAGTGCCGAGACACCGACACCGGTGATCTCCGACATCTCGTCGTAGCCCAGCTCCTCCACGTACTTCAGGAGGAACGCCTCGCGCTGGTCGGGGCTCAACTCGCCCACGGCACGCTCGATCTCCTCCCGCCACATCGTCTGCTCCGCCGGATGCTCTTCGGAGGCATTGAGCAGCGCCCCCTCGTCATGGACGAACGTCTGCCCACGACGCACACGGCGTGCTCCACTCGTACGGCACCGGTTGACCAGGATGCGGAACAACCACGCGCCGAACCGTTCTGGCTCCTCGCACCGCTCCAGGGAGCGATACGCCCGCGTGAAGGCATCCTGAAGCGCCTCCTCCGCGTCCTCTCGATTGCCCAGCATGTGTACCGCGTAGCGCGCATAACGGTCCCGATAGCGCGAGACCAGTGCGCCGTACGCGTTCACCTCACCGTGCAACACCCGCGTAACGAGCTCCGCATCCGAGCTCTCCATACCCGCAAGACCCACTGTAGACACCTGAAGTCACTGGGACAGTTGCCAGACAGTAACGGTTCACCGTAAACCGCTCACCATTGAATCTAGGGCCCCTTTCCCCTTGGCGGATAGAACCTTGCGCGGGCACGGGCATGGTCAACCAGGAGATCCGCGGGCTCGAAGCGCCCGGGGAAACGCCCGTTTAGCTGCTCCAGCTCGTCCACGACCTGCTCGACGCCCAGCGCATCCACGTAACGGAACGGCCCGCCACGAAAGGGAGGGAATCCGATGCCGAACACCGCACCGACGTCGCCATCGCGCGGCGAACGCAGCACGCCTTCCTCCAGGCACCGAGCGGCCTCGTTGACCATGGCCAGCACGCAGCGCTGCGTGATTTCGTCGCCCTCGATCTCCCGCCGTTGCGCGCCATGCGGTAGCAACTCATACACCGACGGGTCGACGTCGCCTTTCGTGCCCTCCGCGTCGTACCGATAGAAGCCCAGGCTGCCCTTTCGCCCGGTGCGCCCCGACTCGACCACCCGACGGAGTGACTCGCTGGGCGACATCCTCGCGCCGAACGCGCCGAAGAGCGTTTCGCCGACCTTTCCCCCGACGTCGATGCCCACTTCGTCGAGGAGCGTGATGGGCCCCACGGGAAAACCGAACGCCAGCAGCGCGCGATCGACAGCCTCGATGGACGCACCCTCGTCGAGGAGCCGGCCGGCTTCGTTCATGTACGCCGAGAGGGTGCGCGTCGTGTAGAAGCCCGGAGCGTCGTTCACGACGATGACCGTCTTGCCAAGCGTCTTGCCGTAGGCCACCGCCGTGACCGTGGCATCGGCGTCCGTTGCCGGCGTCACGATGACCTCCAGCAGCGGCATCCGGTGCACCGGCGAAAAGAAGTGCATGCCGAGCACGCGGTTGGGGCGCTGCGCCACCTCCGCGATGCGGCCGATGGGAAGGGTGCTCGTGTTCGAAGCGAGGACCGCACCCTCGTGCAGCAACGGCTCGACCTCGCGTATGATCCTGTGCTTCAGCGACAGGTCCTCGAAGACGGCCTCGATGACCAGCTCCGCCTTGCCGAATCCCGAGTAGTCGGTGGTACCACCCGCGAGGATGAGCGCGTCGTCGAACTGGAGCCGGGTGAGCTGCTTCTTCTTCAAGCGTTCGCGGAGTACGTCGCTGACTGCTGCGAGCCCGCGTGCGACCCGCTTCGTGTCCGTGTCCTTGAGGCGCACCGCCGTACCCTGCTGCACGGCGATGGACGCGATGCCAGCTCCCATGAATCCCGCGCCGACGACGCCGAGCGTCTCCACAATGACAGGATCAGGTGCGGGCGATGGCGCGCCGGGATCCTTCTTCAGTGCGGTGGTGGCGAAAAAGAGGAAGGTGAGCTCGCGCGCAACGTCCGAGACGGCGAGTTCGCCAAAGTGGTGAGACTCTTCGCGGTATCCGGCTTCCGCGCCGCGGTCGTAGCCGGCCTGCACCGCTTCGATGGCGGCGAGCGGCGCCGGATAGTGTCCGCTGGTTTTCTCCATGACCCCCTGGCGGGCCTTTCTGAAGACGACGCTCCGTCCAATGGGGTTGTCCTCCAGCAGAAGAGCAGCCGCACCCCTCCCCTTCGGCGAGCGTCGTTCGCGTGCGCCGCCCGCGAGACTGTTTGCGCGCTCGATGGCGACGGAGCGAAGAATGGCCGGATGGACGAGCTCGTCCACGAGTCCCATCTGAAGCGCGCGCTTTCCGCGCACGTTCCGACTGGTCAGAACCAGGTCGAGTGCGCGCTGCAATCCGATGAGGCGGGGCAGCCGTTGCGTGCCACCCGCACCCGGAATGAGGCCGAGCTGCACTTCGGGAAGCGCGAGCACGGTCTTCGGATGATCGCTCGCAATGCGATAGTGACAGGCCAACGCGGTTTCGAGTCCACCGCCGAGACATGCGCCGTGTATCGCGGCGACGACCGGCACCGTGAGCGATTCGAGCCGCGCGAGCAGCGCCTGTCCACTGCGACTGAGCGCCTGGGCATCGGCCGCGCTCTGCAACGTGAGAAATTCATCGATGTCGGCGCCCGCGAGCCACGTGTCGGCCTTGCCGGTGGCGAGCACCACGCCGCGGACCGTTGCATCGCCCGCGATTTGCTGGAATACCGCCGCGAACTCGGCGCGCAGTGCCGCCGTCACCTTGTTCACCGGTTCGCCCGGCAGGTCGATGGTGACGACGGCGATGCCGCCGACGTGCTCGATGGTCAGCGCGGGCATCAGGCTCGCTCGATGACCATGGCGTGCCCCATGCCGCCGGCGGCGCACACCGTCATGAGACCGAACTGTCCGCCGCGCCGCGCGAGCTCGTTGCAGAGCGTCGTGAGGATCCGACCGCCGGTCGCGCCGAACGGGTGTCCGATGGCAACCGATCCACCCATGACGTTCAGCTTCGCCCGGTCCACTTCTCCGACCGGCTCGTTGAAGCCCGCGCGCCTGGCCCAATCCTTCGAGACGAACCCAGCCAGGTTGCACAGCACCTGCGCGGCAAAGGCCTCGTGCATCTCGATGAGATCCATGTCACCGAGGGCCAGACCAGCGCGGGCAAGTGCGACCGGCGCAGCCAGCACAGGGCCCATGAGCAACTGTTCACCGGGATCGAGCGCGGCGTAGCTGTAGCTTCTGATGAACGCGAGAGGTGTGTAACCCAGTGTCTTCGCGCGCTCCTCGCTCATGAGCAGCACGGCGCTCGCACCATCGGTGAGCGGCGACGAGTTGCCGGCCGTGACACTTCCATATCTGCGATCGAACACCGGCTTGAGCGCTGCGAGGGCCTCGAGCGACGAATCGACGCGGATGCCGTTGTCACTGGTCATCGCGTCGAACGACGGCGGCACGTAGACGGGCGCGATCTCTGCGGTGAGGCGTCCGTCTTCCGTTCCGGCGGCGGCGAGGCGATGTGAGCGCAACGCGAACTGATCCTGCGCCTCGCGCGAGATGCCGTTGATCTTCGCCATCTTCTCAGCCGATTCGCCCATGGTCTCGCCCGTGCTCGGCTCGGCGATGGCCGGCGTGATGGGCACGAGGTCGCGGGGCCTCACCTTCGCCAACGCACGAACGCGTCCGCCGAACGACTTGGCCTTCGACGCCGCAACGAGGGCGTCGCTCATGCCGCGCGAGTGCAGGATCGGGACGTTCGACAGCGACTCCGCGCCCCCTGCGATGATGACGTCGGCATGGCCGAGCACGATCTGATCGGCCGCGTCGGTGATGGCCTGATTGGCCGATGCGCACGCGCGTCCCACCGTGAACGATTGTACGCCCTTGGGGAGGAGCGGAATCAGCGAGACTTCGCGCGCGATGTTCGGCGCGAGCACGGACGGTATCACCGTGCCATACACGATGGCCTCGACGAGCGTGCCGTCCAGCTCAGTGTGCTGGATGAGCTCCGCCACGCAGCGCTTTCCGAGCTCGATGGCGGACAGCGTTTTCAGCGTTGTGCCGGACCTGGCAAACGGCGTGCGGAGGCCCGCGACAATGGCAACCCGCCGTCCGGGTGCGCCGAGGGGTGGCATGCGGGGAAGCTACCGGGTGAGCGGCTCGCGCGCATGGTGCCGCGACATAGGTTCACCGGGAACTTTTCAGGTGCGGCCAGGCGAGACCATGTGGCGTCAACGGACGATTGAATCGCTGAAGAGCACGACCTTCGACGTCCTCGTGGTCGGCGGCGGCATCACGGGGTGCGGCATCGCGCGCGATGCGGCCATGCGCGGACTTCGCGTTGCGCTCGTGGAGCAGGACGATTTTGCGAGCGGTACCTCCAGTCGGTCGTCGCGCCTCGTGCACGGCGGGGTGCGCTATCTCGAGCACGGGCAGCTCTCGCTCGTCTTCGAGTCCAGCCGCGAACGGCGAACGCTGCTTCGAATCGCGCCGCATCTCGTGCGTCCGATGTCCTTCACCTGGCCGGTGTACGCGGGAGACCGCATTCCGCGCTGGAAGCTCGACGTCGGTCTCGCGCTGTACGATTCGCTGGCGTTGTTTCGCAACGTCGGCAGTCATCGGCGGCTCACGCGGCGTGCCGTGGAGCGACTCGAGCCCGCGCTGAGCACGAGAGATCTTCTGGGCGGCGCGAGCTACTGGGATGCGTCGACGGATGACGTCCGGCTGACGTTGGCCAACGCGATCGCTGCGCGTGAGAAAGGTGCGGCGGTGCTGAATCATGCGCGCGTGGTCGAGCTCCACCAGCGCGACGGGCGTGTGTGCGGCGCGATGATTGAAGATGGCCCGACGGGCGAGTCGGTCGGTGTGTCCGCGCGACTGGTGGTGAACGCCGCGGGACCATGGAGCGACAGCGTGGAGTCTCTCGCGCACGCGGCGGAGGCGGGCGTACGAGGCAGCAAGGGAGCGCACGTCATGGTGCCGCGCACCCGCATTGGCAACGTCAGCGCGATCACCATCACGGCGCCGCAGGATGGGCGCGTGATGTTCGTCCTCCCCGCGGGCGCGTTCACGATCATCGGGACGACGGACACGTTCGATGCGGTTTCGCCAGCGGAAGCGCGCGCCACGCGAGCGGACGTGGAGTATCTGCTCGAGGCGGCGAATCACTATTTTCCGACCGCGCAGTTGGAGCGGCAGGACGTCGTCGGGGCGTGGGCCGGCATTCGTCCGCTGGCCGCGCGACGCGCAAAGGGTGCGACGCCGGTGTCGGCGTCGCGGGAGCACGCCATCGAGCAGGCGGTACCGGGACTCGTGCGCGTTACGGGCGGGAAGCTCACGACCTACCGCGCCATGGCAAGCGAGGTGGTGGATGTCGTCACATCAGCGCTCGGCACGCATCGAGCGCGTTGTCAGACGTCGGTCGTTCCACTTCCTGGCGGCGATCTGTCCGACCTGGATGCGACAATTCGCGAGGCGACGAACGAAACGGGTGATGGCGTTGTTGCCACGCGTTTGGTGCGTGCCTATGGCTCGCGCTGGCGTTCCGTATGGGCGCCAGGAGATGCCGATTTGTCGCTGCGCTCGCGCATCACGCCCGAGCGTCCATACCTCCTCGCCGAGCTCCGCTATGCGGTGCAGGACGAGATGGCGTGCTCGCTGGGCGACCTCCTCATCCGCAGAACACCCATCGCGTTCGAGACCCCGGATCACGGCCGCTCAGCCGCACGTGCCGTTGCGCCACGCGTGGCCGCGTGGTTGGGCGCGGACGATTCGTGGAGTGCGCGAGCGTTGGCCGATTACGAGGCGGAAACCGCGCGCGTGTTCACGATCGACTGATCGCGCGGCTCAGACGTCGTTTTCCGACAGATCGTGAATGGTGCGCAGCTCGGCGATCTTCAGCCGGCGCATCATGGTGGGCAGCTTGAGCACGGCGACGTCGCCGACCTTCTTGCCGAGCAGCGAGCGCCCGATGGGCGACGACATGGTGACCTGCCCTTCCTCGAATTCCAGCGCGTCACCGAAGACGAGTTGATACGTCTCCGCGAGACCGGTCTTCTCGTCCTTGACGGTCACCTGGGAGCCGAGACCGACGGCGTCAGTGGCAATCTGCGTGACGTCGATGGAAGAGAGCTTGCTCAGGCGCTCGCGAAGCTGTCCGAGGCGCGCACGCACGAACTGCTGCCGTTCGAGAGCAGCCTTGTACTCGCTGTTCTCGCGCAGGTCGCCCATCTCGACGGCCCGCCGGATCTCGCTCGGAAGGGTAACGTTGAGCTCGTACTGGAGTTTTTCGACCTCGTCCCCGAGCTTCTGCTTTAGCGCTTCGATCATCTTGGTCCGGCCGGCAATAAAAAAGTTGACGCCCGACCATGGGTCGGGCGCCACGTCACTCCCTTCATTCTATCCAGTGCGACCCTCCTGGGCAATCGTGAGCGGCGCCAGGTGACCCTTACTCTGTCGCGCGTCGAAGGTGACGTCATACGGATCGGAATGAGCACCTGGCAGGGGCGGGCTGCGGGCTATTCCGCGAATGCGTACGTCCTTCGCGGCGTGCTCGTGGATTCAGGGTTTGCGCGCGTGCGGGGCGAGCTACTCCGGGCGGTGGCCGATCTGGCGCCGCGAGGTGCGGTGATTACCCACTGGCACGAGGATCACTCGGGAAATGCGCCGGCTCTTGCCGCCCGCAGTGTTCCGATTCGCATGCACCCGGCGTGCGAGCAGACGTTGCGGGAGCGCCCGAAGCTTCGCGCGTATCGCCGGATCGTATGGGGGCGTCCTTCCGCATTGCGAGATCCGCTGCTGGCATTCGACCCGTCGCCGCTGCGCGTCATCGAAGCTCCGGGGCATACCGCGGATCACCTCGTCGTGTACGACGACGAACGCGGCATTCTCGCGAGCGGCGATCTCTTTCTCGGCGTGAAGGTGCGCGTGGCACATCGCGTCGAACGGCCGCGAACGCTCGTGCGTACGTTGCGGGCAATGGCGGCGCTGCATCCTCGCGTGCTACTGGACGCGCATCGCGGCGTCCTTCAGGAGGCGACCGCTCTGCTGCTCGCAAAGGCTGTGTGGTTGGAGGACACGATTGGCAACATCATGTCGCTCGCCGACCGCGGGCTGCCTGAGCGCGAGATTCAGCGACGCGTGCTGGGACCGGAGGCGCTCGTAGGTTACGTGAGCTTCGGTGAATACTCAGGACGCGCGTTGGTGCAGGCAGTACTCGGCGAAACCGACGAGCCGCGTTAAGAGTGCTTCCCCCACGGCTCATCCGCCGTGGGGCCGTACATTCCCGGAACTTTCTCGCCCACGAGCCGCAGGTACACTCCGAGCTGCGCACGATGATGCACGAGGTGATTGAGCACCGTCGATCGGAGCGCCATGTATTTGGTGAATGACGAGAGCGTCTCTCCGGCGCGCTTGAAGTGCCACGGCTTGGCGAATTCCTCATCCGACGTGCGGGCGATCGAATCGTGGCCGGCCTTTGCGTTCTTCTCGAGCTCCGCAAGCAGCGTGGGAGTCGACTCGATGGAATAGCCGGGATACCTCGGGCCGTCCTTCGGCATGATGTCGAGCTCATCACGCTCGGTCACCATCGGCACCCAACCGGGAAGTCGAGCGACGAGCTGCGCGAGATGCGCCATCGGAAACGATTTCTCATGCGGCCGCCACTCACCCTTGCCCGGCCCGTCGGGCACCCGCTCGAGCACACGACGTGTCACGGCTATCTCCTGATCGAATTCCGGCAGCAGTAGATCGGCGATTGGCATGTGCGGGACCGTTCGGTGAAATGATCAGCGGTGCATAGGTAGCTTCGAGTCCGTCGTGTCGGGCTCCGACGGAATGCCTGTGGCCAGAGTGAACTCGTGTCGCAATGCTCGCATGTTGGCCTCGCGACGGCTCAGCAGGCGCTTCAACTTGCGCGGCTTGTGTTTCGCGAGCGCGTACGACGTGAGCAATGGCAGCGCGACGGTCGCGTCCATGTAACAGACCACCGCGTCGGGAAGACGGTCGGGATCGATCTTGCCCCAGCTCACCGCCTCTGCCGGCGTGGCGCCGCTGAGTCCTCCGGTATCGGGCCGCGCGTCCGTGATCTGGAGGAAGTAGTCGTGTCCCTTTTCGTCGATGCCGAGCACTTCCTGGATCTGCGGCTCCGTCTGGAGGGCAAAGTTCTTCGGCGAGCCGCCTCCGCAGATCAACACCGCGCTCTTGCCTCCACCGCGTTTGGCGGACAAAACGATGGACGCCGTCTCGTTGACGTCGGCGTTGGGGTCGATGACGCACTTGTTACCCTCGAGGGCGAGGGCGGCGACGTTCATGCCGATGCTCGAGTCTCCGGGCGACGACGTGTAGATGGGCACACCGCACTCGTATGCGACGCCGAGGAGTGACTTGTTGCCGATGCCGAGCGCCTTTTCGCGCTCGCGGATGTACTTGCCGCAGAGTGCGTGGAATTCCGCGCTGCTCATGGGCCGCTGGAATTCCGGGCCCTGTATGATCTTGCGGAAGAACGCGTCCGTGCTGAGCAGCACGTCGTAGTCGAAGAAGATGTCGTAGATGCGGACGATGCCTTCCTCGCGCAGTACGGTGTCGCTGGCCAGCGGATTGCCGCGATGCATTGACAAACCGAGTCCGAAGTGCGCGTCGTGATAAAGGTTCGCGCCTGTGGAGATGATCCAATCCACGAAACCGGCCTCGATGAGCGGAATCAGCGCCGCCATTCCGAGGCCAGCCGGCGTGAGCGCGCCCGTGAGCGTCATGCCAATCGTCACGTCGCTCTCGAGCATGCGCGATGTAAACAGCTGGCAGGCCTCTCGCAGCCGCGCGCTGTTGTAGGCGAGGAACACGCCGTCGATCAGCTCGGCGACGGTCTCTGTTCCATCGATGCGACGCGGCTCGATGCGTCCACCGCGCAGAAATTGCGAGGTTTCATGCGTCGTGTGCTGGCCACCGGACCGCTCACGCTCTTCTGCCGCGCGCTTCTGCGCGTGTTTCGGTCCTCCGGCGGATGCGCGTTTGCCGGTGCCGTGGCGGCTTGCCTTGAATCCGCCGCGCTCGCGGGCGTCGTTCGTCTGCTTGCCACCCTTCTTCTTCTTGCTGGCCATGAAACGAGAAACGGTGTTGTGGCGACGCTACTGCCGCGTCGCGTTGTATGCCTCGATGACGGCGTGCGCCGCCTCCGCCGGATCATCCGTCACCAGGAGGAGATCGAGGTCGCCGGCGGATATCTTCTGCTCGACGAGCACGCGGGACTGCAACCAGCGGAGCAACCCAGCCCAATAGTGCCGCCCGAAGAGAACGACCGGAAACTGATAGATCTTTCCCGTCTGGATCAGCGTCAGGGCCTCGAACGCTTCATCGAGCGTGCCGAAACCGCCCGGAAAGATGACGAAGGCGCTCGAGTACTTGATGAACATCGTCTTCCGGACGAAGAAGTACCGGAAGTTCACGAGCGTGTCGACGTACGGATTGGCACCCTGCTCGAACGGAAGCTCGATGTTGCAGCCGATCGATCGTCCGCCCCCTTCCTTGGCGCCCTTGTTGGCGGCCTCCATGATGCCGGGGCCTGCCCCGGTAATGATGGAGAATCCGGCCTCGGCGAGGAGCTTTGCGGTTTGCTCGGCCGCGAGATATTGGGGATCGTCGGGGGACGTGCGGGCGGAGCCGAAGATGGAGACGCCGCGCTCGACCTTGGCGAGGTTGTCGAAGCCCTCGATGAACTCACCCATGATGCGCAACACGCGCCAGGTGTCCGTGCGGGTGAAATCCGCGAGGTGTGACGGCTCTTCCGAAGGGCCCTGAAGGAGTTTGGCGTCCTCCGTGACCGGGCCGACGAGATCGCGGATGTCCTCGTCGATCTTCCGGACTGCGCCCGATTGCCGTTTGTTGCTCTTCTGTGATGGCGGCGTTCGGCCAGCGGCGCGATGGCCTTCTTCCGTCCGTTCGCGCAGGCCCTCCTGTGCTTCGGCCTGGGCCGCCGCGAGTTGTGCCGGATTGCCGCGCTTGCCGGTCGCGGTGCGCGGCGTCTTCGTCCGAGCCGGCGCCGGCATTGGCGCGGGGCGCTCGCGGGCCGCCCGCTTGGAGACTCGTTTCTGGGTAGCCATGGTGTGGGAGTGTAGCCGGGCAGTGCGCTCCGGCGCCAGCGACCCGCGGAATGATTCGCGTCACGAACGGCGCTACTGTTCGCGCATGTCAGGTTCCTGGGGAGCGCCGTGCCGGTAGTGGTCCTCGTCGCCGACGGTGCGCGCCTGGACGCGTTACAGGGAGCGCTCGAGGACCTTCCCGCCCTGCGACGTCTGCGCGACGAGGGTGGGTTGCACGCGATCACGAGCGTATTTCCCTCGGTCACGGGGCCAGCCTACACGCCATTCCTCACCGGGCGGTTTCCGGGCGCCGTCGGCTTGCCGGGCATCCGCTGGTTCGACCGCTCACGCGTCGCGTGCGGCTGGCCGGACTACTCACGGAGCTACGTTGGCCATCAGTTCGGACGAGTCGACGAGGATCTCGACGATGCGACGCCCACCATCTTCGAGCTCGTGCCCGGCAGCGTGGGCGCGATGAGCGTCATCACGCGTGGCCTGAGCGAAAGCAACCGTTACGGGACGCTGACTCCCCGCTCCGCAGCCCGGGTGGCGATGACGCATTTTCTCGGTCGCGCGGACCGCTGGCTGGACATGGACCGCGAAGTGCTCGAGACCATTCCGCGCCGCCTTCGCGAAGATCGTCCACCGTTCGTGTTCGCCGCCATGGTCGGCGTGGACAAGGCGTCGCATGCTCACGGCCACGGCAGCCGACTCGTGCGCGACGCGCTCCGGCTCGTAGATGCAACGGCGGCCCGGATTCGCGACGACGCTGAACGTGGAGGATGGTGGGACGAGACGCACCTGTGGATCGCCAGCGACCACGGCCACAGCCGATTGGACGCGCACGACGATCTGGCGCAGCTTGTGGCGGACACGGGCGCGCGCACGATCTCGCATCCGTTCACGCTCGCGATCGACCCGGACGTCGCGGTCATGGTGAGCGGTAACGCGATGGCGCACGTGTATCTGGGGCTCGATGAGCGAGTGCGTCGCGGCTGGCCGGCATTGCGCGCGCGGTGGTCGTCACTGGTGCGACTGATGCTCGAACGGCCCGCAACCGATCTCCTGTTGCTGCCTCATACGTCCGCGCACTGCGAAGTGCGGAGCGCGCGGCTCGGGACGGCGTACGTATCGCTGGACGGCGCCACGTACCGTTACGTGCGCGAAAGCGGTGACCCGCTGCAGATCGGATGCGACGTGGCCGGTGATGCGGACGTCGCATACGACGCCGCGCGGCACACGCCGTATCCCGATGCGATCGTGCAGATCACGAGCCTCGCGGGCGCCGCACGATCCGGGGACATCATCCTCTCGGCCACACCGGGCTGGGATTTCCGGGCGCGTTATGAGCCGATTCCCCATTGCAGCGCGCACGGAGCGCTGCATCGCGATCACATGCTGGTGCCTCTGCTCACGAATCGAGAGCCGGCGCGCGAGCCGAGGAGGACGGCGGACGTTTTTGTAAGCGCACTGGACGCACTCGGTATCGCGGTACCGGCACGCGTGGACGGGAGATCATTTCTCTCATCCTCTTAGCTGGCGCGACCATTCGACGCTCACCCTCAATGGGTGATTCGAGTCACCAAGTTACGGCGCGAACCATGCGAGATTCAGGAGCGCGATCGGCACCCGCCGATTACGCGTCCACATCCGATGGAGCAGACGATGCGCAGAACCGTTTTCCTTGGTGCCATTCTCGGCATGACCGCGATCGTGGCGGCGTGCGCCGCGGATTCTACTGGACCTGGCGCGGGACGACAGAACGTGACGGTCTCCTTCAGCGCCGGCACGGCGGCCGCGGCGTCGTTGAGTGACACGAGCAGCGCCCTGCGGTCGATCACCGCGACGTCGGGCACCGACGTGCTCGTCATCAACAAGGCACAGGTCGTTGTCGCGCGCATGGAGCTCGAACCAGCCAGCGGCGTATGCAACAGCGACGAAGACGCCGGCGACGACCACCCCGACGAACATGAATGCGAGGAGCTCGCGCTCGCGCCCACTATCGTCGACGTGCCGGTGACGGGTAGCATGATCACCGCACTCAGCGTGACGGTACCAGCTGGAACGTACTCGAAGCTCGACGCGAAGATCCGCCCCGTGAAAGGCAAGGGAACGGCGTCAACCGCGTTCCTGGCGGCGCATCCCGAGTTCACCAATGTCAGCGTTCGCATCGAGGGCACCTTCAACGGCAAACCCTTCACGTTCGTCGGTTCGCCGCATGCGGAGTTCGAGACCAGATTCAATCCGCCGGTGGTCATCGCGGACAAGGGCGTGAACCTGACCGTGCACGTCGACGCCGCCACGTGGTTCAAGACGTCGTCCGGCACCTTGATCGATCCGACCAACGCCGCAGCAGGCACCTCGGCGAACGCGATCATCGCGGCCAACATCGCGCGCTCGTTCCGCGCCTTCCACGACGACAACCGGGACGACCATGACGATGACGGCGGTCGCTAGCTGACGATCCGATACTTCGTTAGGAAGCCCGGCGCGGCAGCATCTCCGTAGCTGCCGCGTCGGGCTTTCGTGCATGCTCCAGCATTGGCCGGACTTCACTTACCTTTGAGTCGTGCGATGGACACGACTCATCATGGCGCTGACGCTTCGCGGCGCCCGCCGGCCCGCGACCGCGGCCGCTCTCATTCGCGTCGGCTGGCGGCTTCGGCGACGCCACTGGTGGCGGCAGTTTCCTTTTCTTCCGCTTCCCGCGTCGGAGTACGTGCGCTGGCGCATGTACACCGCGTACGGGGACGAGGACATCACACCGCCAGCCGACGATGTCGAGCGCTATGCGCGCTGGGCGGTGCGCAATGACAGTTGACGTCGCCACATCGGTACGCTCGGCCTCCGAGCTCTCGAGGCTCGCGAAGGCCCACGCGTACGCGCTCGGCTTCGACCTTGCCGGAATCGCCGCGCTCGGTCCAGCCGACACCGCACCAGCGTTCGACGAATGGCTCGATGCGGGGTACGCGGGTACGATGGACTATCTGTCTCGCGGCGCGGAGAAACGGCGCGACTCACGCCGCGCGCTACCCGGAACGACGCACGCTGTCGTCGTTGGCCTCGATTACGGCGGACGCGAGCCGAGTGGGCCCGTGGCGCGCTACGCGCGCGGCGACGACTATCACGACGTCATGAAGCACAAGCTGCACGGGCTGCACGAACGCATCGCGGCCGATGCGGGGCGGAGTGTGGCGGGCAAGGCGTATGTCGACACCGGTCCGCTGTTGGAGCGCGATCTCGCGAGGCAAGCAGGACTCGGCTGGTTCGGCAAGAACACGAATCTGATCAATCCGCGGCTCGGTTCGTTCTTCTTCATCGGCGTACTCGTGGTCGACATCGAGCTCGCGGTGGACGCGCCCTTCGAGGCGGATCGCTGCGGGACGTGCACGCGATGTCTCGATGCCTGTCCGACAGATGCGTTTGTCGCGCCGCGCGCACTGGACGCGAAGCGGTGCATCTCCTATCTCACGATCGAGTCGAAGGACGAGATCCCCGACGAATTCCGTTCGCCCATCGGAGAGCTTCTGTACGGCTGCGACATCTGCCAGGAGGTGTGCCCGTGGAACGTGAAGTTCGCGCGGACGCTGTTTGCGGAGTCGCCGTTCGCGGCGCGCGAAGCCTTGGCAGGCAAGGACGCTCGAGCGCTGGCCACCGAGCTGCTCTCAATGTCGCAACCCGAGTTCTCGGTCGCGTTCAAGGGTTCACCGATGAAGCGCGCGAAGCTGCGCGGATTGCGCCGCAACGCCGCCGTCGTCCTGGGCAACATCGGCTGTTGACGGCCGAGCGAGATGTATTTCGGCGCGTGGGGCGCCCAGACATGCGACTGTAGCATCACGGCTTGGTTTCCTGGGCTGCCCGCACACTGAGCCGTGCGCGGTCCTCAAGCGAAAGGAGACTCACGAACGGCATGGTCTGCCGGAGTCGCGTCATGCGCTCACCGGGATGCACCAAGAGATTGCGGAGGCGGCGCGGAGTCGTAGTACTCAGTATGTGCGCCCACTCTTTCAGTTCGCGTCGTTCGCCTGAGGATGCTCTCTGCATCTGGCGCTCAAGCTCCTGTAGGGCGCGCGGAATAATGCTCGGGTCCTTCGCCACGAGATCCGCCAGGGCCGCTGCGGTCGCCAAGGCCTGGGCATCATGATCGCCATGCCCCGTGATGCGGTGCTGTCGTGCCAATCGCTCTCGGGCGATGGGGTGGAATGCGGCAGGGGGAGTGCCCGCAAGGAGGATCGCGCCCGTGAGAGCTGACACGCCTCCTTCAGCACGCATTGCGAGCTCGCTTCGCGTCAGTCCGTGAATGGGGATCGTTACGTCGTACATACGTTCGATTGGAGCGAAGGCGTCCCGGAGTTCCGTCGTCAGGCTCGGCAGTCGGTCAGGCGCTGCGATGAGGAAGCACGCCAACGGCTCGCCTAGCGTGTCAGTTCCGGTCGCGAGAGGGCCCTCGATCCACACAGAGGTCGCGTCGGGGATGGTTGCTGCGGTCTCGCGCAGTGCGCCGAGGAACTCTGCGTAGGTGTTGGCCTCTGCGGTGAAGAGCGTCTCAAGAGCTGGCGCGAGCGAGTGGTCGCGGCGAAATCGGACCTGACGCTGGCGGCCTGCGCCGATGTAGATCACGATGCCCGTCTGTTCAAGCAGATCGAGCGCGCGGTAGATACTGGTGCGCGCGAGGGCTGCGCGGGCTGCGAGCTCCCCGGAAGCGAGTGGCTGCCCCATCGCCGCAATCAAGACGCGTAGGAGGCGTACGTTTGCCTCGGTGCCGAGAATCGCATTGAGTGGATACCTGCGGGCACTCTGCGGCGTGGCTGGAGGACGCATGGATTTTGAGCGTGAGGCGATAGGCTTGTTCTGTCGTTTATAGTATACACTTGTCGTTTATAACTGACAAGTGTGCTTTATAAGCCACGTGTACCTGCTCGCGGAATAGCGCGAGCGCTTCGCCGACGAGCTCTTCGTTCGTGAAGGGACCATAGGCTTCTGCCGTGTCGAAGAGCGTTACGCCGCGCTCGACGGCCGCACGGAGGATCGCGATCGCGTCCGCCCGATCAGTGGCTGGACCGTAGGATGCTTCGGCGCTATTTGCCCGGATGGAGCGTGCGAAGGTAATTGACAATGTTCCAGATATCGCGGTCCGGAATACGCCCATCGAATCCCGCCATCATTGTCGGCGGGAGCCCGCGCTTGATGACGCGAAAGATGTCGCTATCGCTCGAGCCGTGATCCCATTGGTCGTCAGCGAGATCCGGCGGCTGCCTCCCTTGCTGTTCCTCGATGACGGAGATCGTGATGCCGGCTTTTGTCGCTCCCTGACCCGCATTGCCATGACAGGCTGCACAGTTCGCCTGGTAGACTCGCTTCCCGATGGCAATCGACGCAGGCGTGGATGCAATGAGATTTCTGGAAGGGGTAGCCAGCGGGCCGGTGACACTCTGTCCAGGAGCCCGAGCGGGAACGACCGCTGCGAGCGGGGCGCCCGCCGCAACCCTGGCGCCGACGACTTTTCTGATCATGCCGTCGCTCTTGGTCAGGATGTACAGCTCTCCGTCGTTGTCCTGCGCAAAGCGAAGGTCCACTCGGCCCCGGCCCGCAATCGCACCAGATCCTGGGAGTGCCTGTCCCGGACCGCCGCGCTTGTGATACGCCTCTTCGGCCGTTCGACGCAGGCCCGCGTCCATTTCGTAGATCGGAGCGACGGTCATCGGGTTGGTGTCGTCGGCCGCGAGCACGTCGGACCGATTCGCATACCAGATCCGGCCAGTCGTGATGTCGCCGAAGACGAGCTTGTCCCTAAGGCGTGGAATCAGCTTGCCGCGGTAGACGAAGCCGTTGGCGATGGCATCACCACCCGTTTCCCGACTATGGGGGTACTGAATTACGGGATACGTCGGCCTGACCTCACCACGCGCAACGGTGTCCGAGATCTGAACCGGGATCATATCGCGCTCGGGCAGCGGGCCTATTCCGTTCGTGGGCGACATGCTCTGGGTGCCCTCGCGTAAGGGGTAGCCGTAGTTCGCCCCCTTGTGAATGACGACCACCGTTTCCCACGTGCTGAGCCCGATATTGAACGCCAGGAGCGTCGGCGAGCGTGGCCGTGCTGGGTCGACATCCCAGAAGAACCGATGCGGATTGCGCAGGCCGGACGCCCAGATCTCCTTGCGAGCGCCGTCGACCATCGAGAATGGGTTGTCGTTCGGGATTCGGTAGCGACCGTTCGAGCTGACGGTGCTCGTGGTCGTGTGCTCGCGAAGGTCCGGGATGATGCGGAGGATCTTGCCGACATACGTGTCGAGCCGCTGCGGGTTCAGGCGGCGGTTGTCGCGCTGCTCGCCCGAGCCGCCGTCGCCCGAGCCGAGGTACATGACGCGCCAATCGGCATCGCCGGGGCGGGCAGCGGGATTGAAGGTCATCTCGCCGAGCGGGTGAATCGGCAGCGGCTCCTGTAGCCGCAGGAGCTCGCGGGCGGTCCCCTCGAAGGTGTTGTCTGACGGATTCCGATCCGTCCATTCGATCAGGACAACCTCACGCTCGATCCTTCCATTCACGGTCGGCGTCTGGAGCGCCGGAGTCGTGGTGTAATCGGTCAGGTCGAGGCCGGGGACGACACCACTCTTTGGAAGTGCCGGCGCGTTGACGGTCGGATCCTCCATGTGGAGGGTGTAGAAAATACCGTTACGCGCGTAGTCTGGATCGAAGAGGAAGTTCGTCAGGCCGGTGGCAAAGTTTCGTTCGAAAGTGAATTTCGAGAACAACCCCGGCCGTCCGCCTGCGCCGTTGAAGTCGAGATAGGTTGTGACGGTCTTCGTTCGCTTGTCGAGGATGTAGAGCGGACCGTTGAGGTCGTTGACGAAGAAGCGGCGGCCGCCAGGCTCATCGCGCAGGAAATTGACACGAGCCAGTTGGGCGCGCGTGTTCTCATTCGTATTGTCCGCGGTCACGGGGAGCGAGACGTAATCCTGTAGCTCCAGCGCCAGTCGCGGCGTTGCCTGCCCGGCGAGCGGCCGCGTCAGAGTCAGGGACACAAACACGGTTGCCGTCAGGATTGCTGAGCGCTTCATCGTGGTGATTCCTCCGCTGGAGTAACGCGTGTGGCTCGGCAAGTCGTCGTAGGAGAACGCTCTCACGGCTGGCGCACGATCACGAACCGCTGCCCATCCGGAGACACGTCGTACATCGTATTGACGCTCATCTGATACGGCGCCTCGAACAACACCGTCTGTGCACCGCGCACGGGCCGTGCGCCCTCCGTCCCGCTGAGCCGCACCGCCAACAGAGCACCGTCGCGCCAGTAGTACAGCTCCCGTCCATCACCGCGCCAGACAGGGTGCACTCCGCCGCCCGAGGAAATCATCATGCGCTGCCCGGGGCTCGGGTAGGAGTTGAGGTACACCTCCGCCCGTCCGGACTCGTCCGACGTATACGCGACCCAGCGCCCATCGGGCGAGATACGAGCGGCCGTCTCGTCCGCGGAAGTCGCCGCGTACGGCCACGCCGCCGAACCGTCCGCCGGCTGCACGAGGATGTCGTGTCGGTTGGGCCCGGTCTCCTCGGTGACGAGTAACGCGCTGCCGTCGCGCACCCAGTCGCTCGGGAACTGCGGGCCGTCGCGTGACGCGAGCATGCGCGCGGCGCCGCCGGCAAGTGAGCGCACCGCCACATCCTTTCCACCCGGCGCGCTCACTGAGTAGGCGATGCTCGCACCGTCGGGACTCCACTGCGGATCGTTGGCGTCCGCGTCGTCGTCGGTGAGCCGCTTCGTCGTCCCGGCGTCGACATCCGTCACCCAGATGTCGCTCGTTTGCCGTCCGGCGCCGAACGCGCCGTACGCCACGCGGCGCCCATCTGGCGAAAAGCGCGGAGTCCACGGACGGTTCACCAGAATCTCGCGGAGCGGATGGCCGGAGCGGTCGACGACGGACAATGTCACGTTGTCTGTCGTCACTCCCGCAGTACTGACGCCGGCGTTGTTCGCCGGCGAAACCACGGTCGGTGGCGGCGCAGCGACCGTCCAACGCTGGACGAGCGACGATGGATCGACCAGGCGGCCGCCGGCGAGCCCCACCGCGAGCGTAGCGACGGCGACATACAGCGCGGCTCGCGCGGACACTGTGCGGCCGCGTGGTTCAATGCGTCCACCATCCCACGCGGGCGCGGCTGCTCCACCGTCCAGCGGCACCACGAGCACTGCCGCAAACGCCGCCGCGCTCGGGAACCGATCATCGGGCCGCTTCGCCAGCGCCTTCCGCACTGCGGCATCGACGACGGGCGTCACGTCCGGTCGTCGCGTGACCAGCGCCGGCGGTAGATCGTGCATCATTCGCCGCACAACGGCCTGCCTCGTCGGCGCGGCGAACGGCGGCTCGCCAGCGAGCATCTCGTGCAATACAGCACCGAGGGCATATACGTCGACGCGCGCGTCGAGAACACGCTCGCCCGCCGCTTGCTCGGGCGCCATGTACTGCGGAGTGCCGAGCGTGAGACCCGTGCGCGTGATGCGCTCACCGCCCGCCTGTTCGAGCGCCAGCGCGATTCCGAAGTCCGCCACCAGCGCGTGCCCGTCCTGTAGCAGCACGTTCTCCGGTTTGACGTCGCGGTGGACAATGCCGCGGACGTGCGCGTGGTCGAGCGCCTCCGCTATCTCGCGCGCAAGACGTACCGCTTCGCCAATCGGCAGCGGCCCTTCCCGTGCGAGATATGAGCGCAGCGTCTCGCCCTCGATGAAGGGCATCGCGTACCACAGCAGGCCGTCCGCACTGCCCGAGTCGAACAGCGGAAGGATGTGCGGATGCTGCAGCGATGCCGTAACACGAATCTCGGCGAGGAATCGTTCTGCGCCCACCGCCGCGGCGAGATCTTCGCGTAGCACCTTGATCGCGACGCGGCGCCCGTGCCGCAGATCGTGAGCGAGGAACACCCTGGCCATCCCCCCGCGCGCGATCTGGCGCTCGATCGCGTAGCGTCCTTCGAGCGCACTCGCGAGACGCTCAGCCAGCAGCGGCACGTCCGGCGCGCCGAATGATTCCGCCGCGGGGCGCTCGAGAAAGTCGTCCGCCGAGCTCACGTGTACTGCGAGGAGCGACGATACCTCGATTCGCAATGCCTCATTGCCGGCACACGCGGCGGCGACGACGGCATCCCGCTGCTCGGGCTCGCACGCGAGCGCAGCCTGGAGAATCGCGTCCACCAGGCGCCACCGTTCAGGCGTCATCGGCGGTGGAGGGCTGCCCGTCGACGCGTACGTGGGCGACGTCATGCCTCGAGCTCACGGCGGAGCCACAAGCGCGCAATGACCCACTCCCGACCAACCGTCGCTGGCGAAATGCCGAGCGCCCTCGCGGCCTCGGGGATGCTCAGCCCGGCGAAATAGCGCAGCTCCACCAGCCGCGCTTTTCGCGGATCCAGGATCGCGAGCCGCGCGAGGGCGTCGTCCAATGCGAGGACATCCACCGCGTCGGAGACCGCGACCGCGTTGACCGCGTCGCCGAGCGTGACCTGCATCCCGCCGCCCCCACGCTTGAGTGCGCGGCGCGTGCGCGCGTGGTCCACGAGTACCCGGCGCATCATCTGCGCGGCGACGGCGAGAAACTGCGTGCGGCTCTCCCAACGCGCTTCATGCTGGTCGTCGAGGCGCAGCCACGCCTCGTGCACGAGTGCCGTGGCCTGGAGCGTGTGACCTTCGCCCTCGCGGCGCAATGCGCGGCGCGCCTGGCGCCGAAGCTCCGCGTACACGAGCGGGATGAGCGCCTCGGATGCCTCGGCGTCCCCCGCGCCCCACGCCCGCAGTAGCTCGGTGACAGTGGGCGCAGGCAAAGGGGTGTTGGGCACTGTCGCTCGATGCTGAGGGGAAACCCGGTCTCCGCCATTGGACACCAGCACCCATGAGCGGGTTTGACCGCGTTCTGCGCGCTACGAGATAAGGCGCCGTGCGCGCCGTTCCCGCTCATGGAGGATACAGTGACTACGCCACGCATCCGCTCTCTTGTTTCACTCGCCGTCGCGCTCACCGTCACGCTCGCGTCTGGTGCCTGCGTGAGCGCCAGCTCGCACCATGCGTCGGATGCACCCGCCCCCACGGACGGGACTCTGCTCGCCATCCGATTCGACAACGAGGCCCGTGAATACGTACGCGTCTATCTCATCGGCGAGCGACGTGAGTGGCTGCTCGGCCGTGTAGAACCCGGTGCCCGAGCGACATTGCGGATTCCCGAAGAAGCACTGGCTGGCAACCCAGCCACCATGTCGCTCGTGGTTCTCGCAGGAGATCACGCGACGCTGCAAGCGGCGCGAGACGCGCGGGCGGCAACCACGGTGGCACAGCCGGTGGCGGCGATTCTCTCGCAGCGGTGGACGTTTTCACAAGCGCTCACCAACGGGCAGATCACCGCGCTTCCGCTCGGGGATGGGCGCGCAGAGGTCGGGCGGCCGTGACCTGGTCCTATCCGCCTGGCAGGTCGTCGAGCTCGCGCGTCATTTCGAGCATCGTCGGCCGGAACCCCGCACGGGCGAACAGACGCTGCGCGGCCTTGTTCTTCTCCGCCGTCGAGAGCACGACTCGCGGCGCTCCGCGGACCTCGAGCGCCGAGAGCGTCGCGTCGAGCAGCATTCGGCCGACGCCGTGCCCCCGGTGGGCCGGATCGACCACGATGTCGTACAGCACGCCAGCCGGCCCGCGCAACGACATGTAATCGTTGCCCTCGATGCCTGCATAGGTGTAGCCGATGACCTTGCCGTCCGATTCTGCGACGAGGAGGACGACTGTGCGCTTCTCGAGCTGCGTGCCGAGATAAGAGGCGTACCGGTGTTCCGTATCCGGCGTGGCAGCAAGAAAGCGCTGCGGATCGAAGTCATGGTGCGTCCGGACGAGAAGGGCGCCGAGCACACCCATGGCCGGAAGGTCCGCGGCTGTTGCCGGGCGGATGGTGGCGGCTGGCGTACCGGCTGGACGCGTGATCACGTCCGAGCAAGATCGCTTCGCCCCCTCGATTAGGCTACCGGGTCATCAGGCAGGCGTGACTTGGTACCGTTCGTCGCTCACCTTCTCCATCCAGTCGACGGCCTTTCCATTCCGGTCGATACGCGCACGCATCGTCAGCATCGGTGAAGAATCCCCTACCACACCCATGTCGCCCACTCGCCGCGAAGTCATCGCGCAACTCGCCGCTCTCATTGCACTCCCGCTTCCCAGGTGGATTTCCCTCGGCAGTGACCCGCTCCATGGCACCATCGCCGATTATCAGGCGGGCCGTCGTCGCGGCGCGTGGACAGCCGTGGAGGTCACCGCCCGCGCGCTCGACCGCTGCCGTTCCGATGGGATGAAGTGGCGCGCCATCGACGCACTCGCTGATACTGCCCCGGCCGAAGCCCGCGCCGCCGACGCTCGCCGACGCGCTGGCCGAGCGCGCGGACCACTCGACGGCGTGCCCGTCTTCGCCAAGTCGATCTACGACATGGATGGGCTCCCGACGACGGCGTCGAGTGCGGAGTGGGCGCGTCTCTTCCCCGAGCCTGTGCGGCGCGACGCACTCGAGGTGGCTCGGCTCCGTGCAGCCGGCGCAATCGTCCTCGGAAAGACGGCGGCCGACGACTTCGCCTATCGCGGCAATGGCACGAGCAGTCACACAGGACAGGTGCTCAACCCGCACGACCGCACCGGCACGCGCACGCCGGGCGGGTCGAGCGCGGGTTCAGCCGTGTCGGTCGCGACGGGGATGGCCTTCGCGGCGCTTGGCACCGACGACGGCGGATCGAACCGCATCCCGGCCCAATTCACCGGCGTCGTGGGGATGAAGCCGACGTTCGGGCTCGTGCCGCGCACCGGCGTGATCCCGACGTGGCCGTACCTCGACACGCATGGTCCACTCGCGCGCACGGTGGCCGACGCGGCGCTCTTTCTCGCCGTCATCGCGGGCGCGGATCCGTCGGACCCTCTCGCGTTGACGGAGACACGAGACGGCGCACTCCCCATCGCGCTACGCGACGATGCGCTGGCCGGAGTGCGGCTCGGACTTGTCGAGGCGCACGTCCCTCGCGCGCAGATGAGCACCGAAGCGCTTGCGGTGTGGGATCGCGCGGTGGGCGACTTGCGTGCGGCCGGGGCTACCGTCGAGTCCTTCGCGCCCGCGGTCAGCCGCGTCGATTTCCGTGACGCCTTTGCCACCGCGGCGCGCGCGCGCGGCGACGTTGCCGTCGATTCAAGATCGCCAGCTCCCACGGCGAACGCTCTTTTTCGCTATTTCGCCGGGCGCACGGACGACCCGCGCGCGGCCATGCGGCGCGGATATGCGGCGTACCGCGCGTTCTACGATGTTCTCCCTGCCACGTTCGAAGAGTGCGAGCCGCTTCTCGATCAGCCCATGGCGGATGACGCGGCAGGCCGATCGTTTGCGCGGTCGCGCGCCGAGGTTGTGTCGGCACTCGCGGCTTCCATGCGCGCAGCGCGAATGGCGGCGATGGTGTATCCGACGATGCCCTTCAACGCGCCGCGTGCCGTCGATCCTTGGCCGGACATCCGCACCGCGCTCGGGTACGGCAACTGGCTAGGCCTGCCCGAAGTATCTGTTCCGGCCGGCCTGGGTGTAGATGGAATGCCGGCGCTTAGTGTGTCGGTGGTGGGGCTGCCGGGCGAGGACGTGCGCGTGTTGGCGTTGGCGCACGCGTACGAACGGCAGTCGCGACGCTTCGTGGCGCCGTCGAACGGGAAGTAGGGCACGGGTGACGTCGGCGGCAGGCGGCGGTATATTGATGTCCTATAGAGCAACACAATGACTGTTGATGTTGCGTTATAGAGCAATAGAATATATGTTGTTATTGCATTGTAGAGCATCAACATTCACTTCAAACCGACCTCTACATGGACGCCAGCTTTCAACACCTTGCCCGGCGTCAGCTCTCTCAAGCTCTCGGCCCTTACGTGGAGGCCTCACGCACGGAGCGGCCACGGGATGGCTGGATTGCGGCCCTCCGCAAGGCATTCGATATGACGGTCCGCCAATTCGCGGCGCGTCTCGGCGTCACACCGTCCACTGTCGTCCGTTTGGAAAAGCGCGAACGCGAGGACACGATCTCGCTCGGCGCCCTCCGGCGAGCGGCCGACGCGCTCGATTGCGAGCTCATTTACGCAGTCGTGCCGCGGCACGCGGCGGTGGAGGCTGGGGACAACCTGCTCGACGCACTGATCGAGGCGCGCGCGCGCGACGTCGCCACGGCGGAGCTCAACCGTATTGCGCATACCATGGCGCTCGAGGATCAGGCGGTAAGCGCCTCGGACATGCAGTATCAGATCGTCCAACGCGCGGCCGCAATCGCTGAGACGCCGCGGCATCTGTGGGAGCCCGACGTCGTCGCGCCCAATCGACATGACCCGGTCATCAGGCGCACGCGACCGAAGTGAGCGGCGGGAGCACGCCCGCATGGGCGCAAGGCCAGGCAGACGCTACACCCCTCGATCCGAATGAGGTCGAGGGGCTCCTGCCATTGCACATCACCACCCAAGCCGAGCTCAACGCATGGGAGCAACTCAACATCGCGCGAGCCGACCGCTGGGCGATGTCGCGCCGACGTCGTCGTGTGACGACTGTCCTCACGCCCGACTTCGCTGCGGAGCTCCATCGCCGCATGTTCGGCGAGACGTGGATGTGGGCGGGCACCTATCGACGGACGGGCAAGAACATCGGTGTGCCCGCGAGCCATGTGCGCGTTGCGCTGCGTGAGCGCCTTGACGACGCAGCATTCTGGCGTGCCGAGCGGGTTTACGAGCTCGACGAGATCGCCGCGCGGCTTCACTACCAACTCGTGCTCGTTCACCCGTGGCCCAACGGAAACGGCCGCTGGTCGCGCCTGATGGCCGACGTGCTTCTGCACGCCGAGCATGAGACGCGATTCTCCTGGGGCGGTAGTGATCTCGCACGCGCGACCGACGCGCGCGCGGACTACCTGGTTGCCCTCAGAGCTGCCGACCGTGGCGACTTCTCCCCGCTGCTCGCCTTCGTGCGGCGCTGACGCTCGTACTGCGCTCTCCGCGAGCGGGTGGTAGGTTGTCATCGCCTCCAACAACTGGCGCCCGGAATGGCGAAATCACGGCTGTGTTTTAGCGTCGCGTTCGGAGTGTTGGCGGTTGTACGACCAGCAACTGCCCAGAGCGGATCAGGGGAGCCGGTGAAGCAGGTACAGCCGTTGACGGCATCCACGACACGTCGTGCGCCTCCGACGCGCGACCCCACGGCACCGGGCTTCGTCGCCGCCAGGGAGCTGCCTGACGGCGCCGTTCCGTCGCCTGATGTCGATGGAAACTTCATCATCGGCCCGACGCACGATCCCGCACCACGGATGGTCGTCATCGACGGCGTGCCGCATGGAACGGTCTACGAGCTCACGATGCGCTCGGCCGATAGCAGAATCTTTCCCGGAATTGCACGCGAGGCGGGGACGTTCGGGGTCGTCGATCCCGCCGATCCTGCCAGGTTGGTGGTGACGACCAGCCATCCCGCCGCCTACACTCGGCGTGTGACGGTCTATGTCCCCAAACAGTATGTCGTGGGCACGCCAGGGCCGTTCATCGTCGGCGCGGACGGACCCGATCACCTACTGTTCGCTGCGCTGGACAATCTCATCGCCGAGCAACGCGTGCCGCCGATGATCGCCATCTCCATCGGCAACGGCAGCGGAGATGCGCAGGGCAGCGAGCGCGGACTGGAATACGACACCATGTCGGGACGTTACGCGGAGTTTGTCGAGACGGAGGTGCTGCCGCTCGTCGAGACGCAATTCAACGTGCGACTGACTCGCGATCCAGACGGCCGAGCGACGATGGGCTGCAGTTCCGGCGGGTCGGCGGCGTTGATCATGGCGTGGTATCACCCCGAGCTGTACCACCGCGTCCTGACATACTCGGGCACGTACGTGAATCAGCAGTGGCCGCACAGTGCCGAGACTCCGCGCGGCGCGTGGGAGTTTCACGACCGCCTGATTCCGAGCGACGCGCCCAAGCCCATTCGCATCTGGATGGAGGTCGGAGACCGAGATCTGCTCAATCCGAACGTAATGCGCGACGACATGCACGACTGGGTCGTGGCAAATGAACGAATGGCAAGCGTGCTTGCCGCGAAAGGCTATCATTACCAGTTCGTGTTCGCGCGCAACGCAGGACATTGTGATCGTGCGACCAAACAGCAGACCCTACCCGAAGCGCTGGAGTGGCTCTGGAAGGGCTATGAACGAAGGCCATAGGCACGTCATCCTCACCGCTGACTCGCTCAGAGCGCCTTCAACAGCCGATACGTGAACTCGATCTGGTCGTAGAATGCCTTCACTCCGATACGCTCGTCGAGCCCGTGCGCGCGAACGTCGGCGGAGTTGTTGAGATCGACGAAATACCCGCTCACCCCGTACACCGGAACGCCGGCGTTCCGCAGAAAGAGTCCATCGGTGGCGCCCGTTTCCATCATCGGAATGATCGGAAGCGGTCCCCACATGGATGCGGTCACGTCGCGAATCGCATGCTCCACATGCGCCGGCAGCGGTGAGGGCGGGCTGGCTGTCGCGGTGTCGGCGCGACTTACTGCGACTGCTGTATCCGCCACAACTGTGCGAATCGCGCGCTCGACGTCCTTTGGGTCCACGTCCGGCAGGATTCGGCAGTTCACCGTCGCGGTCACGCGCTGCGGAAGGGCATTCACGGCGTGGCCGCCTTGAATCATCGTGGCGACGCAGGTCGTGCGGAGTTGTGCGTTGAAGAACGGTGACACACGAGCCAGCCGCGACGCTGCCGCGCTATCGGGCACGGCACTCGAACCTACGGCACTCAGGTCGGACGCGAGCCGCGCCTCGCCGAGCGGCGCAGTCAGGGTGAAGTACGCGCGCGTGATGGCGTTTGTCTGTAGCGGGAACTCGTACGCTGCAAGCCGACCCAGTGCGGCAGACAAGCGGTAGATCGCGTTGTCCCTTTCAGGGAGGGAGCTGTGCCCTCCAGGATTGCGGACGGTGAGTCGATACGTCTGGAACACCTTCTCCGCTGCCTGCACGTCCATGGCGATGGGCCTTCCTTGGCGCAGCTCGCCTCCTCCTGCATCGGCGTTCAGCGCGTAGGTGCCATCGATCAAATCGCGACGGTGCGCGAGGAGCCATGCGATGCCATTGTAACCGCCGCCGCCCTCCTCGCCGGCGGTGAGCGCGAGGATGTAGTCGCCCGCCGGTACGATTCCCTCCTGTTTCATCCTCAGCAACGCAACCACCCACCCCGCGTCTCCATTCTTCATGTCGAGAGTGCCGCGGCCGTAGAAGTAGCCGTTTCGTTCCGTGAGCGCGAACGGGTCGAGCACCCAGTCTTCGCGCCGCGCCTCCACGACGTCGAGGTGACCGATGAGCAGCACTGGTCGCCGCGTTCCCTTGCCGCGGTAACGCACGACGAGATTGCGGTCCTTTGCATCGCGTCCGCTGTCCGGTCCCACGATCTGAACGTCGACCGCGGCGAATCCGGCCGCGCGAAAGCGGGCCGCGAGTGCTTCCGCAGCCCTGGTCGTGCTGCCCGCCGAGTATGTGGTGTTCGTCTCGACGAGCTCGCGCAGGAGGTCGTGCCCGAGTGATTGGTAAGGTGTAAGCGGCGACTGGGCGCCAGCGGCAGAGGCGAGCGCGATTGCGAAGGCGAGCGAAAGAGATCGGAGAGCGGTCATGGGAACCCATAGCGACTGGGGAGGGACTATTCATCGAAAGTGTCAATGCGGCCACCGCGCAACAGAGCTTTCGCCAGATAGAATATTTACTTCAGAACATCACTACGGAACGCCATCACCACAGAGCAGCATTCACCACAGAGCAGCATTCACCATAGAGCAGCATTAAACCGCAGAGCAGCATTTAACCACAGAGGACACAGAGATCACAGAGATCAACAAAATCCGCCAACGCTTTTTTTGTAGCTGCTCTGTGCTCTCTGTGCCCTCTGTGGTAATTGGCTGTTTGGCTCCTGTGGTAATTGGCTGTTTGCTCCTGTCGTAAATTGGCTGTTTGCTCCTGTCTGGGAGTTCGCTCCTGTGTGCACTTTCACCGGATTGGTGTCACCCTCCCTTCCAATCGCTGGGGCTTCGTCGCGCCGAAGCTGACGTTCTGCTCGGAGTCGATCAGCAGCCGGTCACAGTCGAATCGGAAGTTCAGCGTGGAGTAGAACGGCGTTTCCGGTGCTACGATCTTCAGCGTGAACACGCTGTCGGCCGTCCACGCGCCGCTCGCAGCCACCGCGGGCTGCGCCGGTACGCTGAGCGAACGCTCGATGCCGTTCGCAAACCCGCTGGAGCTTCGCACCCATGAGCCGAGTCCGATCGGTGTTCGCGTTTCTCCCGACGCCGTGCGCACCAGCAGCGCAGGCGCGCGCGCGGTGAGATCGAGCGATACCGCCCGAATGTTGCGGTCGTTCGGGGGCAGGTCGTACCAGATACCGGAGACCTTCGCCGTGAGCGGCGATGTCATTCGCCCGGCCGGCACCTTCACCGTCAGTTTCGCGAGCTTCGCTTCCAGCGCGCGACGCGCGGCCGGATCTTCGGGCAGCGGCGCCCAGGACATCGCCGGGAGGAGCTTGTCCCAGACGATGTTCATCACCGATTGCATGTCGCGCACGCCGCTGGTAATCGCGACCACGGCATCATACTCGGGGAGGATCAGCATGTACTGTCCGAACGCACCGTCCCCGCGGAAGCCATGGCGCGAACGCCAGAACTGGTAGCCGTAGCCCTGGTCCCAATCACTGTGCGGGTTGGAACCGTTGGAGGTCTGTCGCGCCGTGGCCTCATCCACCCACGCGGTGGGAATCAGTTGACGCCCGTTCCACATGCCCTTCTGGAGATAGAGCTGTCCGAAGCGCGCGATGTCTTCCGTGCGCACGTTCAACCCATACGCGCCAGCCGAGATTCCCTGCGGGCTCGCCATCCAGGTCGGGCTCTCGATGCCGAGCGGCGCAAAGAGTCGGGGCCGCAGGTAATCGAGCACGGCCTGTCCCGTCACCTTTTGCACGATCGCCGACAGTGTGTAGGTGGCGGGCGAGTTGTAGAGGAAGTGCGTGCCCGGCTTGAACGGTACCGTGTGCGCGAGGAAGCGCTTCATCCACGTCGCGTCGCGCAGCGTGGAGTCCGCCGGAGTCATGATCGACGGCTCCGTCACCTGACCCGTGTTCATCCGCAGCAGGTCGCGCACGCGCATTTCGCGAAGATTCGCGCTCGGCTGCGCCGGCGCTTCCTCCGGAAAGAACTTCAGCACCTCGTCGTCGAGACTCAGTTTCCCCTCGGCGATCGCCAGACCGACGGCGGTGGAGGTGAAGCTCTTGCTCAGCGAGTAAAGGACATGGGGCGTGCGGGCGTCGTACGGTCCCCACCACCCTTCGGCGACGACATGCCCGTGGCGCACGAGCATGAAGCTGTTCATCGCGTCCACGCCGGTGTCCGCGGCCTGAACGAACGCGAGAATCGCGGATGACGAGACTCCCTCGCGCTCGGGCGTGCTGCGGGGGAGCGAGTACGAGGTCTGTGCGGAGAGCGGTGCGGCGCTGGCAACGGCCAGCGCGAGAAGCAGCGGACGCACGTTCATGATGGAGGGCGTGTGAGGGAGAGCTGAATATCTGCGCACGACGGCCCGCCCGTCAGACCGTGTGCAGCTCCAGCCCTCCTGTCGAGTGCAGGCTGCTCGGCAAGCTCGCCCGCGCGGCATTCGCACCGGCAGCCCAGCCGTCGGCGTTGAGCGTCATCCATGCCTCCAGCTGCGCCACGTTGAACAGCAGCTTGGCCGCGCTGCGCCCCTGGATGTGTTCGTTCAGCGCCGTCCGCACGGCATCGCGGTCGAACCATCCGTTGCGCATCACCATCCCATCCTCGATGATCTCACGCAATCCGTTCGCGAGTGGTCCTGCGAACCACTGAGGAGCCGAGGTGGGAAAGCCGAATTTCTCTCGGCGCGCGCGCACGGACTCCGGAATGCGTCCGCGCATCGTCTCGCGCAGCACCCGCTTGTTCCAACCGTCGGACATCTGCCATTGAACGGGCAGGCGCATGGCCAGCTCAACGAGCCGGTGATCGAGAAAGGGAACGCGCGCCTCGACGCCGTGCGCCATGGAATTCCGGTCTTCGGCGCGGAGGTAATGCGGCAATGGACTCTGCATGGTGGAACGCCGGAGCGCGACGGCAAGCGTTTGTCCGGCCGGTGACTCGTGACGCACCGACGCGAGGTCGCGAAACTCGGGAACGAGATATTGGCGGCCCTCCCCGCGGAGGAGGCGCCGCCGCGCTGCGTCTGCGCGATAGGTGGAACTGTTGCGAAGCACGTGGGCGCGTACGAGAGCTGCGCAGCGCAACAACAATGCGCGCGAGCTCCTGCCGGTCGTGCGCGAAGCAGCACGCGCCTGCAGGACCGTGGAGAGAAGTCGACCACGCATGGCTTCGCTCACGAGCATGTGATCGAACAGGTGATGGTATCCGCCGAGCGTCTCATCGGCGCCCTGGCCGCAGAGGACGACTTTCACTCCCTGCTCGGCCGCCATGCGATACAGTTCGAAGCCCATGAGGGCGCTCGTCGAGTGAATCGGCTCGTCGTGATGCCAGACGAGCCGGCGCAGTGTCTGCCAGAAGTCCTCAGGCGCCAGCCCATGCGTAACGTGCAGCGTGGCACCCGTTGCTTCGACGGTGTCCCTCACCTGCCGCTTTTCATCGAACTCGGGTGACTCGTAGCAGAACGCGTGCATGCCACGATTCGTACCGCGTTGTGCAACACTGCATGCGATGGAGACCGAGTCCATGCCGCCAGACAACATCACGCCAACTGGTACGTCGGAGCGCATGTGGATGCGAAGTGACTCGTCGAATGCGCCGAGGAATTCCTCGGGCGCCTGACGCGAGGACACCGGAGACGCATCGGGCAGCGTCCAGTAGTGGCGCATCTCCATCGATCCGTCGAAGTGCACCACGCACGAGTGCGCGGGTTTGATCTGGCCCACGCCGTCGAGATAGGTGTTCTCGTCCTCGTCCACCTCTTCGGTGCGGCCCACCGACAGGAACTCCGCAAAGCGTGTGACGTTCAGGCGTCCGTTCCAGAGTCCGGATCGGCGAATGGCCTTGAGCTCCGAGGCGAACAACACGCCGGTGGCGTGTCGCACAAAGAACAGTGGCTTGATCCCAAACCGGTCGCGGGCCACGAACATCGTATTCGACCGGTGGTCGACGACGCAGAACGCGAACATTCCGGCGAGATGCTCCACACACTGCTCGCCCCATTGGCGGTACGCCGCGAGCAGTACCTCGGTATCGCCCGACGACCGGAACCGATGACCGAGGCGACGCAGTTCGTCGCGCAGCTCGACGTAGTTGTAGATCTCGCCGTTGAAGACCAGCGAATGCCTTCCGTCGTCGCTCGTCATCGGCTGGTGCCCTGCTGGCGTCAGATCCAGAATGGCGAGGCGACGGAAGCCGAGTCCGAACGGAGGTTCAACGAGAACGCCTTCGTCATCCGGACCGCGGTGGGCCAGGATGTCGATGAGCGATCGGATCCAGTGAGGTGCGAGTGCGCTACCGGGACTGGTAGCGAAAAAGCCGACGAAGCCGCACATGCGCGTCTCCGCGTGCGGTGTGCACGCTGAAGAACGCTCCGACGCGCGTTGGCGGGAGTCGCGAGGCGTGGCCGGCGTCGTCGGTGCGCCAGCGGTGGGGAGCACTCGCTGCTCGGTGGGGAACTATGGTGCCGCCGACAATATGCGTGAAAACAATGGAAGCGCCAGCTCGTTTTGCCCTTTCTTAGGCGTCCACCGCCGTTGGCTGGCCACCACCAGCACTCAGGAGCAGCCCTATGGCCACGACCGTCACGGCGCCGATGACGTTATGCCAGAGGAACGACACCTGCGGCGCCCCGAAGTTCACCGCGGCAACGGCGGCCATCCCTGCGATGAGTCCTACAAACGCCCCGCGCGCTCGGGAAGTGGGAATCATCGCGAGGATGAAGACGCCCAGGATGGAGCCGTAGAAGAATGAGCCGAAGCGGTTCACGACCTCGATCAGGGAGCCGAGCGTGGCGGCATACGTCGCGGCAATGCACGCAAACAGCCCCCAGAACGCCGTCGCGGCCTTTGACACACCGAGGAAGTGTGCGTCGCTCGCCTCGGGACGAACCCAGCGGCGATAGAAGTCGATCACCGTCGCCGTGGCGAGTGAGTTGAGCTCGGCCGCGACGGCGGACATGGCGGCCGCCATGACGCCGGCGATGAACAATCCCGCGAGCCCCAGGGGCAGCTCGGAGAGTACGAATCGCGGGATGATGTAGTTCACGTCCCTCGCCGGAGCTCCGGTGGTCCGCTGCGCCAAGCCCAGCGCCTCCGTGCGCGCGGCGCTGACAGCCGAGTCCCTGGAGCGATATTCGACCGCCGCAATTCGCATGTCGCGCCCATCGTGGCCGAGCGCGCGCGCGGCAGTCTGTCGTGCAGCGAGTGCGCTGCCATAGCGCGATTCGATGGCAGCATATTCGGTGGGCGCGGCACTCCTCACGACGCGCTCGTGCGCGGGATTGAACAGAAGTGGCGGCGCCTGGAACTGGTAGAATACGAAGACGAGAATGCCGACCATGAGCACCAGCGCTTGGAGCGGGATCTTCCAGTAAGCGCTGATGAGGAGCGAGCTGCGCGCTTCGTCGACCGAGCGTGCGGTGAGATAGCGCTGCACCTGGCTCTGGTCCGTTCCGAAATACGACAGCATGAGAAACGTGCCGCCGATGAGGCCGGACCAGAACGTGTAGGTGTTCGTGAGACTGAAGGAGAAGTCGAACGCGCGCAGTCGGCCCGCCGCGCCGGCAATGTGCAACGCGTCCG
Source organism: Gemmatimonadetes bacterium 2013_60CM_65_52 (assembly GCA_002215645.1). GTDB lineage: Bacteria > Gemmatimonadota > Gemmatimonadetes > Gemmatimonadales > Gemmatimonadaceae > AG11. The sequence continues at coordinate 171,986 of NGFI01000014.1, forward strand.
ATGGCGAGACGGGAATCCGGAGCAGCAGCACGACGACCATCGACGTGACGGCCACGGTGACGAGCGCCATCTGCTTGACGTCGGCCCAGGTGACCGCCTGCACGCCGCCGATCATGGTATACAACACGGTCGGCACGCCCATGACGGCCACGGACCATGAGAGCGGCCAACCGAAGATGGCGGAGAACACCACCGCCGGCGCGGCGAGTATGGTGCTGCACGACAGGCCACGGGAGAGCAGAAACAGAAACGCGGCCAGAGAGCGGGTTTTCGCGTCGAACCGCCGCTCGAGATACTCGTAGGCGGTGAACACCTTCGCGCCGTGGAGGAACGGCACGATCGTCACGCCGAGGATGACCATCGCGAGCGGCAACCCGAAGTAGAACTGGACGAAGCGCATGCCGTCCACGGCGCCCTGTCCGGTAGTGCCAATCATCGTCACGGCGGAGAGCTGCGTGGCCATGACGGAAAGTCCTACGGCCCACCACGGGAGGCTCCGGCTCGCGAGAAAGTACCCCTCGATATGTTTTGTGCCGCGCGCGCGACGCAGCCCGTCGATGGCGACGTAAGACAGCCAGCCGATGACGATGGCCCAGTTGATCCAGTGCACGTCAGGGCGTGAACGAGCGCTGCATGAGCCAGAGCAGCACGAGCGTGACGACCTGCACGGTCATGACGCGAACGAGCGTCTGCCTGAATTTGCTGGAGGGCGGGGTCGTGAATTCCATCGCGTGGCGGTCAGCTCGAGTAGTACGCCGCGTTCTCTTCGATGTAGCCCGCCGTCAGATCGCAACCATACGCCGTGGCCTCGGCCTCACCGACACCGAGCGAGACGACGATATCCACGGTCTCGACCGAGAGGGCCTGCCGGACGACAGCGTCGTCGAAGCTCACACGCGTTCCGCCGCGCACCACCTGGTGTCCGTTGATCCAGGCGTCTGTCGTCTCCGGATGGATCGTCGCGTCGAAACATTTGCCCACGGCCATGAGCAGGCGGCCCACGTTCGGATCGGCGCCGTGTACCATGGTCTTGATGAGGGGCGAATTCACGATGGATTTGGCGATGCGCCGTGCGTCCTCGTCGTCCGCGGCGCCGCGAACACCGACGCGCAGGAGATGCTGAGCGCCCTCACCGTCGCGCGCGAGCAGCTCGGTCATGCGGACGCATCCCTCGACGAGTGCTTCGAAGAACCCGATCTCGTCCACGGCGCCGGCGTGCCCGTTGGCGAGAATGACGCAGGTGTCCGATGTGCTCGTGTCACCATCCACGCTGAGCATGTTGAAGCTCACGTCCACCGCGTGGCGTAGCATGCGATCGAGCGTTGCAGCATCGAATTCGGCGTCGGTGAAGATGTATGACAACATCGTCGCCATGTTGGGCTCGATCATGCCCGAGCCCTTCGCCACCCAGGTGATGACCGCCCCCTGCACGTCGCACGACAACGCCTTGGGATAGGTGTCGGTGGTCATGATGCCCTCGGCTCCGACGACGGGATCGTCCTGAAGGTTGGCGCTCATGCCGGTGATACCCTGCTCGATCCGATCGATCGGAAGCGGGACGCCGATGACACCCGTCGAGCTGACCAGGATACGGCCCGCCGTCGTGCCCAACTCGCGCGCGGCGGCGGCGGCCATGCGACGTGCGTGCTCCACGCCGGCGGCGCCGGTGGCGACGTTGCTGACCTTGCTGTTCACGACGATGCCGCGGAGCGTGCCTTTACGCATGGTCTCGCGCCCGAGAATCACCGGAGCACCCGGAAACTGATTTCGGGTGAACACGGCCGCGGCCGCGGCGTCTACATCACTCGCGAAAAGGGCCAGGTCCTTGTCCGTCGGCTTGAGGCCGACATTGCGGCTGGCGCAGCGGAAGCCCAGTGGGAAACGGGGTTTGTCGTGGAATGCCATGCGCGCAAAACTATGCGATTGCGCGGCCGCCGTGGCAGCGATGACTCACGATGCCTGCGGCGCGATGTCCACGGCGATATTGCGCCACTTGCCCTGATTGAAGCGCAGGACGCTCAGGATACACCGGGTCACGTGCCCGATGAGAATGGCGATCCAGATCGTGAGCGGCGTGAGCGTGCTGACCCGCTGCATCACGAAGCAGATGCCGAGCGGCACGACCATCTGCGACACGATGGAGATGTAGAGCGGGCTCTTCGTGTCGCCTGTGCCCTGAAGACCGCCGGTGTACGCCAGCGCGACGGTGATGAAGAGTCCAGACACGCTGAGCACGCGCAAGAGCTGGCTGCCGATCTGGACCACGGTCGGATCGTTCATGCCGAAGATCGCGAGAAGCTGGCGCGGGAAGAACAGGAAGAAGAAGCCGATGATCGCAGCACCGGTGAGTCCGAGGCTCGCGGAGACTCGAATGCCGGCCTTGGCCCGCTCGGGATGCCCCGCGCCGAGATTCTGTCCGGCGATGGCAGCAGACGCACCCATGAGGCCGAGCGACGTCCAGGTGATGAGCGAGAACAGTTGCGTGTACGACACGGCGAATGCCGCCTGTGCCGCCGCTCCCTGCGCGAGCGAGCCGATGAACGCGAGCATGAACACGCCGCCGATGTTCATGGCGATGCCCTGAATGCCCGAGGGCAGCCCGAAGCGAAAGAGCGCGCGGATGATGCTGAAGTCCGGCCTGAGCCCGCGGCCACGAGGGAAGCGGACCACCCAATCGCCACGCCAGAGCTTCACGAACGAGTACAGCCCCAGCACACCCGTGGCGATTGACGTTCCCATCGCCGACCCGGCCGTGCCGAACCGCGGAATGGGACCGAGACCGCGAATGAGGATGACGTTCAGCACCAGGTTGAGCACGGTCATGACGATGCCGAGCACCATCGGCGTGCGCGCGTCCCCGGCCGAGCGCAGTGCGCCGCTCAGCATGTAGAAGATCAGGAGGCCGCTACTGAACAGGAACAGGATGCGGATGAACGGCAGCGCCTCGGACTTCACGTCCGGTGCCGCGTGGACGAAGTCGAGAAGCGTCGGCGCCCCGAAGTATCCGATCGGGGCCATGACGCCGAGCGACAGGAAGATTGCGGTGAGAAACGCCTGATAGACGGTGCGGTCCACCTTGTCGGCCTCGCCGGCACCGGCAAAGCGCGCGACGAGCACGCTCATGCCGGTGAACAGCGAGTTGATGAAGACGATGACGATGATGAAGATCTGCATGGATACGCCGATGGCGGCGTTTCCCTTGAAGCCCACCAGGTGACCGACGAGGACATGATCCACCATGCCCTGGAGTCCGCCGATGATGCTGGTGAGCATGGTCGGCCAGGCGAGCTTCCAGACCGCCGGCCGCAACGGCCCTTCGACGATCGAGCGGTCGTAGGCCCGGCGCTCAGGGGCGCTCGGCGACGACGGAACGAAGTCCGTCGGGGAATTCGCGATGTCGGTGGAGGCGGTGGCGTCGGACACGGTGTATGACGGGCGAAGTGCCGGTCTGGAAAGGTGCATGCGTGGCCAGTCCAACGCTACGCATACATTTGATGCATGGGACGGCTTTCATCGCACCTGGTCCGGAGTGCTCTCGCGGCGTGCGCCGTCGCGTCTGCGTTGCGTGCACAGGGCGGTGCCGCACAGCGCGGCTCCCAGGCGGACGCGACGTTCATGCGGGACATGATCGCCCATCACGCGCAAGCGATCGAGATGAGCGCGCTCATCCCTGCGCGAACGACGCGCGAGGACATGCGTCTGCTGGGCGAGCGTATCGACGTCTCGCAGAAGGACGAAATTGCGATGATGCAACGCTGGCTCCGCGAACACGATGCCGACACGGCCGTCGCGCATCACCACATGGAGAGCATGATCATGCCCGGCATGCTGACCGCCGCGCAGTTGGCGCAACTCGACAAGGCCAGGGGCGCGGCGTTCGAGCGTCTTTTTCTCGAGGGCATGATCCGCCACCACGAGGGAGCACTGACGATGGTGGCACAGCTTCTCGCGCAGCGCGGTGCCGCGCAGGAATCACAGGTATTTCAGTTCGCGTCGGACATCGACGCCGACCAGCGGGCCGAGATTGCACGAATGCGCCGGCTGCTGGACGGAAAACGCGCGGCGCGGCACCATTAACCCATCGTCCTTCCAGCCACCAACAATGACTGCACGCACCAGCATCGGCACGCTCGCGGCTGCGCTTCTGTTCGGCGCGACCAATCTCCACGCCCAGGATCCTCGCGTTGGACTCGCCGGCGGCTTTCAGAATGCCGCGAGCGCGATCAGGAACCTCGAGCTCGTCTCACACAGCGACAAGCCGGCGAGCTTCTACAACCCCGCGAACCTCGGCGACTTCGCATTCCTGAACTCGGACCTCGCGTTCCAGGGCACGACAGTGTTCCAGGGGAGCTTCAACGGGTTCCAGATCTGGGACGTCTCCAACACCGCCAAGCCACAACTCAAGCTCCTGTTCCCCTGTCCGGGCGGCCAGGGCGATCCGAGCATCTACGGACATCTGCTCTTCATTTCGGTGGAAGAGACACGCGGCCGCGTGGACTGCGGCAAGCAGGGCGTGCAGGACACCGTCAGCCTCGACCGCTTTCGCGGCGTGCGCATCTTCGACGTCAGCGACCTGATGCAACCGAAGCAGATCGCGGCCGTGCAGACGTGCCGCGGCTCGCACACGCACACCCTGGCCGTCGATCCGAACGACAAGAAGAACATCTACGTCTATGTGAGCGGCACGAGCTCGGTGCGCTCGCCGAACGAGCTCGCCGGGTGTTCCGGCAAGCAGCCGGCCGAGGATCCCAACACGTCGTTGTTCCGCATCGACATCATCAAGGTGCCGCTCGACAGTCCACAGGCCGCAAAGGTGGTGGCCTCGCCACGGATCTTCTCGGACTCGGCTGGCAACATTGCGGGTCTTTGGAAGGGCGGCGCGCACGGCGAAGGCACGCAGGCCACGGGCGTCACGAACCAGTGTCATGACGTCACCATCTACATGGCGAAGCATGTGGCGGCCGGCGCCTGCTCGGGCAACGGCATCGTGCTCGACGTCAGCGACGTGGTGAAGCCGAAGCGCATCTCCGAGGTGAGCGACCCGAACTTCGCCTATTGGCATTCCGCGACGTTCAGCAACGATGCGAAGAAGGTGCTGTACACCGACGAATGGGGCGGCGGAACACAGCCGCGCTGCCGCGTGACTGACAGGCCGGAGTGGGGCGCGGACGCGATCTTCACGCGCGAGGGGCACCGGATGACCTTCGCGAGCTACTTCAAGCTTCCAGTGCCGCAGACGCCGGAAGAAAATTGCGTTGCGCACAATGGATCGCTGATTCCGATTCCGGGCCGCGACGTCATGGCGCAGGGCTGGTATCAGGGCGGCGTTTCGGTTGTGGACTTCACGGATGCCGCGCACCCGAAGGAGATCGCGTTCTTCGACCGCGGGCCGATCGATCCGGCGAAGATGCTGATTGCCGGCTCGTGGGGCGCGTACTGGTACAACGGCAACATCTACAGCTCGGAGATCGGCCGTGGACTGGACATCCTGAAGCTGGCGCCGAGTGAGTTCATCTCGCAGAACGAGATCGACGCGGCGATCTCCGTGCGCTGGAGCGAGTTCAATCCGCAGGCACAGCCGGAGATCGTGTGGCCCGCGACCTTCAGCCTTGCGCGTGCCTATCTGGATCAGCTCGTGCGCAACGACGGACTGGGCGCCGCCCGGCGCGACGCGGTGACGAGTGCGCTCGCCGCCGCAGAGCAGACATCCGGCGGTGCGCGCCGCGCGGCGTTGCAGTCGCTCGCGGGTACCATCGACCGGGACGCCGGCGGCGCGAAGGATGCACCGCGCGTGAGGTTGCTAGCGAAGGCGGTCCGCGACCTCTCGACGAAGTAGGTCATCTTTGGGAGCAGTGCGTCGCGCCGAGGTGGTGGGCGCGGCGTCGGTCGCCGCGGACGCTCAGCGCCGCGGCACCGAGCGTCCGACCACCACCGTGACGTTGTCGGTGCCTCCGCCATCGAGGGCGTCCTGAAGCAACTGCTCGCAGCAGCTTCGCGCGGACGTCATGTGTCGCAGCCGGTGCGCGATCTGCTCGTCCGACACGTGCTTGGTAAGCCCGTCCGTGCACAGCAGATGCACGCTCATCCAGTCGTTCCGTATGCGCGTCACGACGGGCACCGCCGAGTCGCCACCGATGGAGCTCGAGAGGACGTTGGAGAATTGTGAGCGCTCCGCCATGGCCCGCGTAAACACGCCCTGGTCGAGGAGGTCCTGGGCGATGGTCTGATCCCTCGTCACCTGGGTGAGCCGGTCGTCGCGGAACAGATAGTAGCGTGAGTCCCCGACCTGGAGCAGGTAGAACCAGGGCCAGACTCCCATCCACAGCGTAAGTGTCGTGGCCATGGTGCGTCCGTCGCCGTTTTCGCGCGCCATCCGTTGGACCGCTTCGTGGCTCTTCATCGCGGCGTCCTGGAGGACGTTGATGAACTGTTCACCGGTGCCGTCGTCGCGGTAGTAGCAGTCCGTGCTGCGCGCCATGTAGTGCGTCGCGACCTCGAGCGTGATGGCGCTGGCCTGTTCGCCCGCGTCGGCACCGCCGACGCCGTCGGCGACCATCGCGAAAAACGCCAGGCGCTCGTCCTCCAGCGGCAGCCGCTCGATTTCGGCGAGGTTGGTCTGGAGCACCTGTACGCGCTTGTGAATGGACGCGAGGAGGAAGTGATCCTCGTTTCCGCTGCGGACCAGCCCAGTGTGTGACAGGCCGTAGACGTCGATCTCGTCGTCGCGCGGCTTCTGCTGCACCGTGATTGGTGCGACGTCCGGAGTGCGCATGTGTATCGTGGCGCGGTTGGCTGGTGAGCCCCTGCGCCGACGGGGCCTCTGGAACATGGGACGGATGCGGGCGATCAGCAACCGGCTGGCTGAGAACGGGCGACCGCGACCGTGGTCGGGCTCGGTGATTGGTCGGACTATCCATGTTCGGCACACGAAGTCGTGATGCGTTTGCCGCGTTTCGTCAGACGTGAGCTGGCGGTAGGCGTATTTTCATTGCTCCTGTCGAAGTGAAAGGGAAGCATTCACGAAAAGTGAATGTTGCGCATCGCGAGTTGCACCCACATACTGGCGGCGCCAGGCTCTCGTCACCTTGCGCAGCGCTGCGGTGGGACCCGATACTCCCGTCAACCTTCGACAGGAGCGACTGGTTGACGAAATCGCTGGACGTCATGCAGGGCACGTTGGACTTGCTCATTCTCAAGGCCCTCTCGCTGGACTCCACACATGGGTGGGGGATCAGCCATCGCATTGCGCAGATGTCGCATGACGTCTTCGTGATCGGCCAGGGGTCGCTGTACCCCGCGCTGCACCGGTTCGAGAAGCGGGGGTGGGTCAACTCACACTGGCGGACGACGGAGAACAACCGAATCGCGAGGTACTACCATCTCACGACTGACGGGCGGCACGCGCTCGCGAAAGACGTCGAGAACTGGCGTCTCTACGCGGACGCGGTGAACTGGGTGATCGACGAGCGATAGTCGGCGCGTCAGGCGCAGGCCGCCTGAATCACTTCGGCCGGCGCGCCATCTCGCGGAATCGGCGGGCGTGATCAGCCAGGATCTTCTTCTGATTCTTCAGGATCGCCTCCTGGTTTCGAATGATCTTCGCCTGGTTGGCGAGGATGGGCCGAAGGTCTTCCTGATTGCGAAGGATCTTCTTTTGGTTCGCGACGATCACGGCGTGGCCCGCGATGATCTTCTGCTGATTGTTGAGTGTTGCTTGCGCCATCGCACGCTCCCTCTGTTTGAACTCGTTTGCACAGCGACCCTGCGCTTCCGGACGGTACTATGCCGGGGTCGCCTTTCACCTGCAACATCCCGAAGAGACCAGCATGTCAGAGCGACAGCACGAGCACAATATGATTCCGGGTGGGGTGACGTTCCACCACGCGGGAGCGTTCTGGTTTGGTGTCATCGCCGTCACGGCGGGCACGTTGCTGCATCTGCCCATGTATCTGATGGGCGGTGCGACGGGCTATCGTCTCGCCGGCATGCCAATGGGGGTCGGCATGCAGATGGGGATGCTGGCCATCATCGTCGGGCTCGGGGCGAGCCTCTACGGACTCTATCCTACGGTTGGTCCCAATACGGCGGCGGTATCGCGACTTCACGTGAAGGCGCTGGACGACGCGCCGATCTCGTGGGCGCACATCGGGCTGTTGGTCGCCATGGCCATCGCCGTGACCATCGACATCATGAAGCCCACGGCGCTGGCGTTCGTGATGCCGGGGATCACGAAGGAGTACGGGTTGAAGAGCCCATTGAATCCGACGGGCCACATTCCCGCGGCGACGCTCGCGCTCTCGGGCATCACCGGTACCGTGCTCGGATCGATCATGTGGGGCTGGCTGGGCGACCGCATCGGGCGTCGCGCCTCCATCCTCTACGCCGGCATCGGGTTCATCGGGACGTCCATCTGCGGCGCCATGCCGAGCTACTCGTGGAATCTCGTGATGTGCTTTCTCATGGGCGTCACGGTGGGCGGCATGCTGCCGCTCTGCTACGCGTTGCTGGCCGAGACGATTCCCGCCCGGCACCGGAGCTGGCTCATGATCCTCGTGGGTGCCGACATCGCCGGCGCGTACGTCCTCACGAGCTGGCTCGCCTCCGCGTTGGTGCCCACGTACAGCTGGCGCATTCTGTGGCTGGTCGGTCTTCCCACGGGCGTGCTCTTCATTCTCCTCAACCGGTGGATTCCCGAATCACCACGATTTCTCCTGGCGAATGGCCGAGATGAGGAGGCCCGTGCGGTGATGCGGCGGTACGGCGCGACGATCGTGGAGGCGCCGGAGAGCGAATTGGTGGAGGCACAGGTGGCCAGCCGGTGGTCGCAGCTCGCGAGCCGGGAATTTCTCGGCCTCACGCTCGTCATCGGGCTTCTTGCGCTCGGCTCGGGGTTGGTGCTGTTCGGATTCAACCTCTGGATTCCCACGAACCTGCGAAAGCTCGGCTACACCGAAGCCGATGCGATTCTGCGCAATTCGTCGATGATTGGATTTCCGCTGTCGTTCGTGGTGGCGTGGCTGTACGGCTTCTGGAGCAGCAAGAAGACGATCATCGGCCTCACGGCGCTCACGGCCGCGGCGCTGTTCGGCTTCGTGGCGGCCGGTGACGCCATCGTACAGAATCGTACGCTGCTCTACGTGCTGCTCATCATCCCCGTCTGGGGGATCAGCGCCGTCGTCGCCGTGCTCTCGGTGTACAGCGCGGAGATCTATCCGACGAGAATTCGCTCGCGCGGAACCGGATTCGCGGCCGGCGCCAGCAAATTCGGCGGAGTGGCGATCATCGCGTTCGTGGTGCTCGGCATCGCGAATCCGTCCATCGCGACCGTCGCGCTCATCGGCGCGATTCCGATGACCGCCGCGGTGATTCTGCTCGCCGTCTTCGGCGTGGAGACGCGTCAGCGGCGGCTGGAGGACATCACCGCGGAGGAGCTGCACGCCGCCGGGTCGGCATTGGGATGAACGACGCCATTCCGATGCGCACCACGATGCTCGCGGTAGTCCTGTTTTCGATCGTCGGCAATGCAGCGCCTGTGGGAGGACAGAGTCCTGGCGGCCCGGTCGCACGACGGGACTGGTCGGACCCCTTCAAGCGCGTCGTCCTGGGCGAAGACGGGAATGTCTGGATCGGCTTCGACGGCTCGCTCCGCGAGCGATTCGAGACGTGGAACGGGTTCAACTTCGGGTTCAATCCGGCAGCGAAGGACGCAAGCTTCCTGCTCACCAGAGCGATGGCGAGCGGCGACCTGCATCTCGGCGACGACTTCCGCGTGTTTCTTCAGTACAAGAGCTCCATGGTGACGGACCGCACGCTCGGACGGCCGATCGACGTCGACCAGCTTGCCGTTCAGCAGGGCTACGCGGAAGCTCGGTTGCCGGGTTCCGAGGGGAAAGCACTCACAGTGCGTCTTGGGCGCATGGAGATGACTCCGGGGCGTGAGCGGCTGGTAAGCTCGCTCGACTGGGCGAACGTCCGGCAGACGTTCGACGGAGGATCCGTGGCGGCGAGCGCGCCGGATCGAAGTCTCACGGCGTTCTGGGTGCGGCCAGTCATCGTGAAGCCGTATACGTCGAACGTCAGGGACTCGGCGACCGTCTTTTATGGCGCATACGGGACGCGGCGGTTTGCGTCAGCCAACGTCGGCCTCGATGCCTATTGGATGGGGCTCCAGAGGAGAGCCGCCACCTTCAACGGAACGACGGGACCCGAAGATCGACAGACCTTCGGCGGGCGGGCGTGGGGTCCGGTCCGGCCCGGATCATCCCGGTTCGACTACGATCTCGAAGCCGCGCTCCAGACCGGAACGCTTGGCACGAACGACATCAGCGCTCACATGGTCGCTGGCCAAGCGGGCTACACGTTCGCGGGCGTTCAGGGCGCGCCGCGGGTCTACGCGGGTATCGATTACGCGAGCGGCGACGAGATGGCGGGCGGCGACGTGCAGACATACAACCTGCTCTTCGCCAATCCGCATGCCTATCTCGGGTACGAGGACGTCATCGGCAGGCCAAACGCGTTGGATCTGAGCGTGGGCACGGCTATGAGAGTGTGGCGCGACCTCGTGGGTCAACTCGATCTGCACAATTACAGCCGAGTGAGTGCTGGGGATAAGATCTACAACAAGCTCGGCGGGGTGATTCCCGGGCGGACCGGCACGTTGAGCACGCTGCCGAAGGCGGTAGGTGCCGAGTTCGACCTGACGATGCGGTACCCTGTGATCCGCCACGCACTGCTGACCGGCGGGTTCAGCCACTTCTTTCCCGGAGCGTACATCGATCAGTCCGGGCCCAACGCCAGCATCAACTTCGCTTACACCGCGTTGCTGTTGACGCTATAGCGCAGGCTGGTTGCATCAGCGTACGCGAGACACGTGAAGCAGTGCCTTGAGGTAGCTGACCAGGGTGCGTACGCGGGGGCGAAAGCGGAACGACTCCCGATAGGCCCGGCGCGCTTCAGCGAATTGTCCGAGACGCGACGCTGCGTAGCCCCACTCGAACGCATGCTCGGCCAGGCGATGCCGCGTCAGCCGCAGTGCCGGCCGCGGCACTGTCCGCGTGTCCACCCTGTTGAAATGGCGACGTAGCACTTCGTACGCGTCGCGGTGGCCCTTGGCGGGTGGGGCCGACGAAATGGTCGATGGCTGCCGCAGCCACAGGCCGAGGACTTCGGGGACAAAGATGCATTGGCCGTCCTCGAGCGCCCGCACGATGAAGTCGTGGTCCTCCGCCATGAGGAGCGTCTCGTCGAATCGAAGGCGCCGCTGTTCGATCACGCTCCTTCTGATGGCGACATTGAGTGTGAATGCGCCAAAAAACTCGCAGACGAGCAGCGGAAGGAGCGCGCGACCGTTCAGGCACACCTCGGTGCCCTGAGGGTGGGTGGAGAGGAGACTGTAGCCGAAGGCATGACCGAGGTGCGCGAGATAGCCGCCATCGATGGCGTCCCACTTGGGGAGCCCATACGGTTTGTAGTCGCCAAAGAGGACGCTCGCGTCGGGGCACGCGTCGAACGCCCGGCGGATGCGGCTGAACCGGCCGGGCGTGTACTTGTCGTCGGCGTCGAGGAAACTGACGATCTCGCCTCTGGCGGCCGCGAGACCGACGTTGCGAGAGATGCTCGGAAGCCGAGTATTGTCCTTTGCAATGACGCGGATACGTGCGTCCTTTGCGGCAAGCTCCTGGAGCACGGCGAGCGTGCCGTCGGTGGAACCGTCGTCGACGGCGATGATCTCCCACGACGGGTCATCCTGTTCCTGCACGGAGCGCACGGCATCCGCCACCAGATCGCGTTGCTGGTAGGAGATGAGAATGACGGACGTATACGGAGTCTGCATTGACGCGGCTGAGGGGGGACCGGCGGTTTGACGAATTCGCGTCGCAGGACGTCAGATATCATCGCATCGCAACCCTTGGCGCGCCAGCCGATCGTCCGTCTAGCGCCTGCCCGTGACACCGTCGTGGCACGCGCCGGCACAACCGATTAAGGCATGACCGAATCACGCATCACGACCGCCATCTGTACGTGGAACCGCAGCGCCCTGCTCGAGCAGACGTTGCACGAGATGGAGCATCTGGTCGTGCCGCCCGCGGTGACGTGGGAGCTGCTGGTCGTCAACAACAATTGTAACGACGATACGGACGACGTCATCGCGCGCTTCAGCGGCCGTCTGCCGATTCGGCGGCTGTTCGAGCCGGAGCCGGGCTTGTCGAACGCCCGCAACCACGCCGTGCGTGAGGCGACGGGGGACTATCTGTTGTGGACGGACGATGACGTACTGGTGTCGCCGTCATGGCTTGTGGAATACGTCGCGGCATTCGCGCGTCATCCGGCTGGCGTGGTGTTTGGCGGCCCCGTGGAACCGTGGTTCCCCAATACACCTCCCGAATGGCTTACCGAGGTCTGGCCGAGCGTTTTCGCCGCGTTTGCCTGCATCAATCATGGTGACGCGGAGGTTCGGCTTGACGATCGACGTCTCCCGTTCGGCGCGAACGTGGCGTTTCGGATGGATCGCCAGCGTGTGCTCGCGTACGATCCGAATCGTGGCGTCCGTCCGGGAAGCCGGATGGGGGGGGAGGAGATTGATGTGATACGCCGCGCGCTGACGTCCGGCGGTGAGGGCTGGTGGGTGCCCACCGCCCGCGTACGACACTACATCCCTCCCGACCGGCAGACCCTGGAGTATCTTCGCCGATACTTCGATGCGGACGGCGAGTACATCGGCCGCTACGAGAGTCATACGCTCATGGATGGATTCCCCACCCTGCTCGGGCGGCCGCGCTGGCTCTGGCGTGTCGCGCTCGAGGCCGAGCTGCGCTACCGTCTGACGCGGTGGTTCCGCGATCCAACCGAGTGGATGGGTGACCTGATCACCGCCAGCACTTCGTGGGGCAAGTTGCGCGGGTTCGCGCATCGCCGCGGAGAAGGTGAATGAAGGCACTCACCCGACTGCCGGAGCGGAACCTCGACATCCTGCGCTCCATCGCGGTGCTCCTCGTGGTCTTCAATCACGTGGCTGCGACGCTTGGCTTTCATACGCGATTCGTTTTCTGGACCGGGCAAGCGGGCGTGCAGGCCTTTTTCGTCCACACTTCGCTCGTTCTCATGGCGTCGCTGGAGCGCGACGGTGCGCCGGAGCGATCGTCGTGGGTGCCGCGTTTCTATTTGCGCCGCGCGTTCCGCATCTACCCGCTGGCGTGGGTCATCGTCGGCATCGTCGTGTTGTTCCACGTGAAGGCGGGGTTCACGACGAAGGAAACGGAGTTCACGCCGTCGCTCGTCCTGGTGAACCTCGCGATGATCCAGGACATCACGGGCCGGGACTATGTGCTTCCGGTACTCTGGTCTCTACCGCTCGAGATCGAGATGTATGTGCTGCTGCCGCTCTGTTTCGTCGTCGCGCGCGGCAGGTCGGCGGCGCCGATGATCGCGATGCTCGTCGCGGGATGCGCGTTGGCGGCGCTGTCCACGTACGGCATTCACGAGCCGCACCGCATTCCGTCGATGTGGCGCTTTCCGGTGCTGCGCTTCATCCCGTGCTTCCTGATGGGCGTGTTGGCATACTGGATGCTGCGCCGGCGCGTCGTACCGCGTTTGCCGTCGTGGACGTGGATCCCGATCGTGCTCGGGGACGTCTGGATTCTCTCGTACGGATTTGCCCTGTATCCCAACTGGGGGATGCGCGCGCTGTTCTGCGTGGTGATCGGCGTTGGCATTCCGTGCGTGGTGGAGACGGCGCCGTCGATGCTGACGCGAGCAGCGCACACGATCGCGACGTATTCGTATGGCATCTACCTCATCCATCAGTTGGCGCTGCGCGTGGGCTTCGGCGTGTTCACGGGGCAGATGGTGGCGGTTCAGTTGCTCATCTCGGCTGCGGTGCTGACCGTCGGGTGTTATGCGGCCTACCATCTGGTCGAGAAGCCGTGCATCGACTTTGGCCGGCGGCTGCTGGGTGAGCGTGGGCGGGTGGCGTCGCTCGAGGCGACGGCGCCTCCGCCGTAGGGCCCTGAAACGACACTGATACCTTCGCGGACGGACGACGGAAGCCCGGTTTCCTCAGGGTGCACTCTGGCGTCTATATTTCGAGTTCTGGTACATGTGGCGGACGGAATAGCGCGATGGCTCAAGGGACCGTTTACGTCGTCTCGAATTTCACGGCGGATCCGCTGTCGACCGGGTTGACCTTCTGGTTCGACAGCCTCCAACTGCCCTGGACCGTCGAATTCGCGCCGTACGACCAGATCTTTCAGCAGCTACTCGACCCTGGCAGCGGCCTGCGCCAGAATCGCGGCGGCGCCAACGTCCTCCTCGTCAGGCTCGATCGTCTCGCGCGCGCGGATGCATCCAGGCAGTCCGGGACTATCCTCGATGAGCTGATCACCGCGCTGCGTGACGCCGTGACTGCGACGGCGCAGCCCATGCTCGTGGTGTGCTGCCCTGCAACGCAGCCCGGCGAGCGCGATGCCGCGACAGCGAATGCACACATGGAGGAGCAGCTCGCAAGCGCGTTCGCGGGCAGCGGGCAGGTCACGGTGCTGCGATCGCGCGACGTTCTCGCACCGCTCGGCAACGCGCCCTGGCACGATCCGGAGACTGAAGCGCTCGGCGACATTCCATACACGGAGCTGTTCTTCGTCTCACTCGCCACTGCGATCGCACGGCACGTACGGCTGCTGATCGCGCCGCCGCACAAAGTCATCGCGCTGGACTGCGACAATACACTCTGGCGCGGCGTGGTCGGCGAGCTCGGGTCGGATGGCGTAGAGATCGACAATGCGGCCCGCCGGCTCCAGGAGTTTCTCGTGACGCAGCAGGAGGCGGGCATGCTGCTCGTACTCTGCAGCAAGAACAATTTCGCGGATGTCGAGGAGGTGTTCCGCACGCGCAGCGACACGCCGCTCAAGTGGGAGCACATCGTCCGGTCGCGAATCAACTGGGAGCCAAAGTCCGTGAACCTGCGTGCGCTGGCGTCGGAGCTCAATCTCGGGCTCGACAGCTTCGTCTTCATCGACGACTCCGCGTACGAGATCGCGGAGGTCCGTCAGAACGCGCCGGAGGTCCTCGCGCTTCATCTGCCATCCGCGGACAAGGACGTCGAGCGCTTCCTGCGTGCGAGCTGGTGGTCCGATCGACTCACCGTCACCGATGCGGACCGCCGGCGCGGTGCCACCTATCGCGAACAGCTCGAGCGGAGCGACGCCATCCAGCAGTCGGGCAGCCTCGAGGACTTTCTGCGCGGCCTTCAGTTGGTGGTGGACGTCCTGCCGCCGCGCGCGGCGGCGCTGGCCCGTGCGGCGCAGATGACGCTTCGCACCAATCAGTTCAATCTCTCCACGATCCGGCGTACCGAGCAGGAGCTGGCCGCCCTCCTCGCGTCGGGCGCGCTCGAGGCGCGCATCATCAACGTGCGTGATCGGTTCGGCGATTACGGCACGGTGGGCCTCCTGCTCTTCAGCGTCGAGGGGAAGCGCCTCGTGGCGGACACGTTCCTGCTGAGCTGCCGAGCGCTGAGTCGTCGTGTGGAGCACCGAATGCTCGCGATGCTCGGCCAGGTTGCCCGTGAGCGCGGCGCCGAGCGCATCGAGCTGCCGTACGTAAAAAGCAAGAAGAATGCGCCAATCCTCGCGTTCCTCAACCTTCTTGGTGTGGAAGAGAACGCGATCGAGGCGGATCACCGCTTCGTGGTATCTGTCGAACAGGCGCTCGCGGCACCGGAACTGCCGTTCGACGCATCCATCGCGGCGGATGGAGACGACGCCGGCGACGCCGCACCTGTCGCGGCGACGGGCTCGTCGATGAACGACGCGCTGGCGAAGATCTGCTCTGAATGGGCGACGCCAGCGGATCTGTTGCCCGCGATACGCGCGTACGTTCGACGCATGGCACCGGCGGCGCCGGCGCGGACGCTCGTTCCACCTCGCACTGACACGGAACGCGATCTCGTCGCGGCGTTCCAGCGCGCGCTTCACACGGAAGACGTGGGCATCACGGACAATTTCTTCGACCTCGGCGGCGATTCCGTGGGCGCAGTCGCGCTGTTCGCGCAGCTTCGCCGGCGATACGACAGGTCGCTCGTCCCGACGCTGCTGCTGGAGGCGGGGTCGGTGGAGCAGCTCGCCGCGCGGTTGAGCACGCGAACCGAGCAGCGGCAAGAGCTTACGTCGCTCGTGCCGATTCAGCCGGAAGGAAAGCGGCCACCACTCTTCTGCCTGCACGCCGGCATGGGCACGGTGCTGTTCTATTATCCGTTGGCGAAGGCGCTCGGAAAAGATCAGCCGCTGTACGCGTTCCAGGCTCAGGGACTGTACGGAAAGGAGACGGCGCACGCGTCGATTCCGGAGATGGCCGCGCACTATATCCGGGAGATGCGCACGGTTCAGCCGGCCGGACCATATCGGCTCGCCGGTTTCTGTCTCGGTGCGACGATCGCGTTCGAGATGGCGATGCAGCTGACGGACGCCGGCGAGGAGGTCGCGCTGCTCGCGTCGTTTGATGGACTCGCGCCGTGGTTCAAACCGAAGGGACAGGCGTGGAGCGCCACGCCCGCACACTGGACGGGAAGAGTGCTCCGCCGCGCCCTCGGAGCCCTCATCAACAAGCGTAACCAGATGCTGCGCGCTTATCAGCGCCGACGCGGCGGGCCCGTGCCGCGCGTGTTCAGGCTCCTCAAGACGTACATCGCGTTCAACAATCACATGGCGAAGACGAGCTATGTCCCGACGACGATGTTTCCCGGAGACATCCTGGTGTACACGGTGAAGGGACGGTATCCGCAGCCCTCACTGGGATGGGAGCGTTACACGCAGCGCGAGGTGCGGTTGAGAGAGATCGCGGGCGATTTACGCGCCCATCGCGATCTCATGCACGAGCCGATGGTGGAGATGCTGGCGCGCGACCTGGAGTACGCTCTTGCGGCGCCTGATCAAGCGCTGGCGGATGAGCTCGAGCAGGCGCCCGAGACGCCGAGCCTGCACATCGTTCAACGGTAATCGAGCAACAGCACCTGGCTTACCGGTTGCTCGGCAACCAGCGCCGCCGAATACTCCGGCCCCGCGTCGAGCGCTGCGAAGTACCATCGCTCTGACGCCATCGCGTCACGCTCGTCGGTAATGAGCCGCGCCGGCTCGCCTGGCCTGAGCGACACGCTGAAGTGATCCAGCCCCTGCGTGATGCCAGTGCCGGTGGCCTTGAGGTACGCCTCTTTACGCGACCACGCGGCGAAGAAGCCGGCCACCAGGTCAGCGTCGTGCGCGGCAAGCGCTCTGAGCGCGTCTCGCTCATGAGCCGAGAAGAAGTGCTCTGCCAACTCGAGATGCTCGGTGTGGCGATGCCAGCGCTCGACGTCCACGCCGACGCGCGCGGCCGCGCTCACGGCGAGGAGAGCGAGATCACCGGAGTGGCTCAGGTTGAATTCGACGTGTGTCTCCGATTGGCCGCGAAGCAACGACGGCTTGCCTGCTTCGCTCTCCGCGAATTGCAGCGCATCCGCCGGCAGACCGATATACGTCGCCAGAATTCGGCGCACGATGGCATGCGTCGCCACGAAGAACTTCCGGTGCTCCTCGAAGATGAAACGGCCGGCGCGCTCACGCTCGGCGTCTGACAGCACGGCCCAGGCAGTGCTCGTGTCGTGCCGCGCGGGGCGTATCCGCCAGACATGCACGGCCCCGGTCTCCAACGCGGACGGCGGAGGTGGCCGCCAAGCGGTCACGCGCCGCGCATTCCAAGAATGCCGCGAAGCACGTCGGCCAGCATGTGCAGATTGTTGGTAATGAGCCCGATGTGATTGGACTCAATGGTGTGCAGCCGGGTCTTGCCGAGCAGGTTCCATCGCGCAATCGGGCTGGGCCGAGGCGGTGCGCCCTTCGGCCCAACAGCCCATACTACATCCACGATGTCCTCATAGGGGCCGGGGACGTATGCGGACGCAGCGCGCTGCTGGGTGGTGCGCACGCGCTCGTCGGGTATCTGCTCCGGCTCGTCCGACACGGGTGCCTTTGGCGCATCCACGACCTGCTCCGAAGCCACGATACCCGTGAGACGTCCCACCTTGCGCGCGGTCCATGTCACTTTGCCCGCGAGCGAGCGCTGGCGGAACTGCCTGAACTGTAGTCTCGCCCAGCGGGCTTTCTTCATCAGCTCGGCCTCGCGCGTGAGTCGTGCGTCGGCGTCTCCCTTTGGAAGCAGGGGCGTGATGAGCGAGCGCATGCCGCGCAGCCCGGCATTGAGCGGAATGCTGTCGATGGCCACCACGCGTTCGACGGTCTCGCCCGCGGCGCGAAGCTGGCGAGCGATCTCATACGCCACGAGTCCGTTTACGCAGTAGCCCACCACGTGATACGGTCCGTGTGGACGGACCTTCCGCAGCTCGGCAATGTGCCGTTCCGCCATTGCCTCGATGGTCCACGGGAAATCGGACTCGTCGGCGTCGTTGGGCGGCAGCACGTAGAACGGCGACTCGGGCGCGACCAGCGGCGCGAGACGTCGCATGTACCATCCCGCGCCGGTCCAGTCGCCATGCAGATAGACGATGGCGGCTCCGGTACCCTCCTCCTGAAGCGGCAGCACAGTCGGCTCGCGCGACTCCACGAGGGGAGAGCCGACCTGCTTCGCCAGCAACTCGATGGTCGGCGACTCGAACAGCGTGCGGAGCGACATCCGCTGCCCGAAGACCTTGCTGATCTTGCCGAGAATGCGGATGGCGAGCAGCGAGTGGCCGCCGAGGTCGAAGAAGTTGTCCGCCACGCCGATGACGGGCTTCTTCAGCACTTCCTGCCAGATCAGCACGAGCTGACGCTCGGTGTCGTCGCGTGGATCGACGTGCGCGCTGCTGTCGTCCGCATCACCCTCGGGCGCCGGCAGAAGATTCCGGTCGACCTTGCCGTTGGCGGTCAGCGGGAGCGCTTCCAGCAACACCACCGCCGACGGCACCATGTACTCGGGCAGCCTCCCCGCGAGCCACTCGGTGATGGTCCTGCCCGTCGGCTTCTCCGCGTGGCTCGCGGCGTATCCCTCCTTCTTCGGGACGACGTACGCCACCAACTGCGGCTCGGCGCCTTCGTCGCTGCGCAGAATGACGAACGCATCCAGCGCTGCCGGATGCGTGCGCAGCACCTGAGCGATCTCGCCGAGCTCCACACGATAGCCGCGAACCTTGACCTGATCGTCGACCCGGCCGAGAAATTCGATGGCGCCGTCGGGCAGACGTCGCACGAGATCACCCGAGCGATAGACGCGCTGCCCACGGAAGGAAATGAATCGGTCGGCTGTCTGTTCGGGACGCCCGAGGTATTCCTTCGCGACGCCGTCTCCACCGATGAACAGCTCGCCCGGGATGCCGACGGGCTGTTCACTGCCGTGCGCGTCCACCACGAAGGCGGCCGTGTTCGCGAGCGGCCGTCCAACCGGGACTGTTTGCGCGCCCGCGGCCTGCGCCGCCTCCACGGACTCGAACGTGGCCTCGAAGGTGAGCACGCCGACGCTGGTTTCCGTCGGCCCGTAGTGATTGAGGATCCGACACGGCGCGCCGCGAAGCAGTGTGCGAACGAGCTCCGGGCGCAATGCCTCACCACCGAGCACCAGCCAGCGTCTCGGCAGTATGGCCGCGAGCTCGCCGCCGGTCTTGCCCGCCGACAGCGCATTCAGATGATTCGGTGTGATCTTGAGGATGTCGAGTGGGTGCGCAGACACGTAGCGCGCAAACGCCGCAGGCTCAGATGCCACCGCCTTTCCGAGCATGTGCAGCGTGGACCCGGAGAGCAGCGCTGGGAAAAGACTCGTGTTGCCGAGATCCGCGCCGAGCGTGCTGATCATGCCGAAGTGCAGGTTGTCGAGCGCGGTGAAGCCGTTGCCTGGCGCACTCGCGGGCACGTCGCCGAGCACGCGGCTGACCGCGCGCGCATAGTGAACGATGTTCGCATGCGTGACCGCGACGCCCTTCGGCACGCCCGTGGAGCCAGAGGTGTAAAGGACGTACGCCACATCGCTCGGCGACGCCGAGGTTGTCGGATTGGAGACAGACTGCTTGTCGAGAGCCGCCGCGTCGCGATCGAGCGCGACAAGCGAGACATCGGCGGGAAGGTCCCACGTGTCGGACGCGAGTCCGATCAACACGCGTGCACCGCACTCCTTCAGAAGCTGCTGCCGTCTCGCGGGAGGAAGCTCCGGCGGCACGGGGACATATGCGCCTCCCGCTTTGAGAATGGCCAGGATGGCGACGAGACCCTCGAGGGACCGGTCAAGTCCCAGTGCCGCGCGCACGCCCGGCCGCACGCCGAGCTCCTTCAGCCGCGCCGCGATCTGATTTGCGCGCGCGTTGACCTGCGCGTAGCTAAGCGACGTTTCGTCGCCTCCAGCCGCGGGCGACGCAATGACTGCGGCACGGTTCGGAACGCGCGCCGCCTGCTGCTCGAACAGCTCGGAGACTGTTGCGGGAGCCCCCTCGTCGACCTTCGTGTCGTTCGCCGCATCCAGCCACTGACGCTCGTCCGGTTGGGCGAGATCGATGGTGGAGACGAGAACATCGGGATTGCGTGTTGCTGCAGCGAGCACGCTGACCATGTGGCCGAGCGTGCGCTCGAGCGTATCCGCCCGATGGAGATCGGCGCGGCCGCGCAGCGAGAGCTCGAGCCGATCGGCGCGCTGCGACATGAACAGCGTGAGGTCGAACTTCGTCGTGGCGTTGTCGAGCGCGAAGGGCTCGAGCACGACGTCGCCCATGCGCGCTTCCGGCGCCTGCGAGGAATCGAGCTGCGTGAAAACGACCTGAAACAGTGGCGACTGGCCGAGCGACGCGCGTCCCTCCAGCTCCAGCGCCAGCTTCTCGAACGGTACGTCCTGGTGATCGTACGCGCCGAGCGCGCTGTCGCGCAGGCGCTGGAGCAGTTGCGCGAAGGAGGGATCTCCTGTGAAGCGTGCGCGCTGCACGATCGTATTGGCGAAGTAGCCGATCAACCCTTCCGTTTCCGGACGCGCGCGTCCGGCGATCGGCGACCCAACGAGCACATCGGACTGTCCCGTGTAGCGATGCAGCACCGTGGCGTACGCGGCGAGCAGCACCATGTATGGCGTTGCGCTGAATCGCTGACCGAGGGCGCGCAGCTCCTGCTGTAGCTCGCCCGGGACGGTGACGGACCGCGTGATGCCCTCGAAGCGCGAGACCGTCGGCCGCGGAAAATCCGTCGGCAGGCGGAGCACATGGTCGGCGTCGCCGAGCTCGGTACGCCACCAGCCGAGGAGTGCGTCGAGCCGCTCGCCCTGCAATTGTTCGCGCTGCCAGATGGAGAAGTCCGCGTACTGGATTGGCAGTGGCGGCAGCGAGGGTGCGCGGCCAGCCGCGAAGGAGGCATACAACTCCGACAGTTCGCGAAAGACGATATCGCGCGACCAGCCGTCGAATGCAATGTGGTGCGACTCGAACAGCAGCACGTGCTCCGTGTCGCCGAGCGTCACGAGGGTGACGCGGAGCAGAAGGTCCTTCAACAGATCGAACGGCCGAGCGCTGCGATCGCGAATCACCTTCGCCGCGGCGTCGTCGCGCTCCGCCGGTGCGACGCTCGAAAGATCAACGATCTCGAACGGGACGGCGCGAGGTGGGTGCACCACCTGCACGGCCTGATCCTCGTGCGTCGCGTAGGTCGTACGCAGAATCTCGTGACGCTCGACGAGCGCATCGAATGCGCGACGCAGCGCGTCGACGTCGAGGGCACCGCGCAGCCGGCGGGTCCGCGGAACGTTGTACGCCACGCCGCCCGGAGAGGCGCGGTCGATGGCCCAGAGCAGTTCCTGCGCGAACGACGCGGGGAGCATGACGACGTCCTGCGCGTCGGCCGCCAGCAGCGTGGGCTCCGTGGTCGTACCCGTCATCGTCCTGCGCCTCCCGTTCCATCGCTTCCCGCCGGCGACGGCGCTTTGCTGATGCGATATGCGTCTCGCGATACCGCGCCGATGCCGGCTGCGGGTGCTGCGGCGGTCTTCGCCACCTCCGCGTCGAGCACCGTGGCAAGCTGCTCGACCGTGGGCGCCTCGAACAGCGAGCGCAGCGTGAGCCGCACACCGAACGACTTGCTGATCTTCCCGAGCACGCGAATGGCCATCAGCGAATGTCCGCCGAGTGCAATGAAGTTGTCCGTGACACCGATGTCATCGTTGCGGAGTATCTCGGACCAGATGGCGGCCACGCGCTTTTCGGTATCGGTGCGTGGGGCCACGCGCTGCGTCGTGACTCCTGCCGTCTCCGGCGCAGGCAACGCATTCGTGTCGACCTTGCCGTTCGGCGTAAGGGGTAGCGCGTCGAGAAGGACGATGGCCCACGGCACCATGTACGCGGGAAGGGTCGCGGCGATCCATTCCGTGAGCGTCTCGGGCGTTGGCCTGTCGCCATGACTGACGGCGTATCCACTGCTCTTAGGCACTACGTAAGCGACGATTCCAGGCTCGCCGCCATGGTCAGGCCGAAGAATTGTAACTGCATCGCTTACGCCAGCGTGTGCCCGCAGCACATGAGCGATCTCCGCCAGCTCCACACGGAAGCCGCGCACCTTCACCTGGTCGTCGGCGCGGCCGAGGAATTCGATGGCGCCCGTCTCGAGCCGTCGCACGCGATCGCCGGTGCGATAGACGCGGTCATCGCGATGCATCAGGAAGCGTTCCCGGGTCAGATCGACGCGGCCCAAATAGCCGCGCGCTACGCCGGCGCCGCCCAGCAGCAGCTCACCGGGAATCGACACCGGCTGCTCGTTCCCCTTCGTGTCCACGACGTACGTGCGCGTGTTCGCCAACGGATGGCCGATAGGCACCGTCTGTGTTCCGAGCGCCTCCGCCTGTGCGAGCGAGTCCGCCGTCACCTCGAAAGTGCACACGCCCACCGTGGTCTCCGTGGGACCATAGTGGTTGAGCAGACGGCCGGGCGATGCCGCGAGCAGCGCGCGCGCGACGTCCGGCCGGAGCGCCTCGCCGCCGACGATCGTCCACTGGCGCGGGAGTATGGCGCCGAGCTCCGTGCCGGTCTTCCCCGTCACCAGAGCGGCGAGATGGTTCGGCGTAATCTTGAGCACATCGAGCGGATTCGCGGTCATGTAGGACGCAAAGCGCTCCGGTTCGGTCGTCACCTGCTTTCCGAGTACGTGGAGCGTCCCGCCCGCGAGCAACGAGACGAGGAGGCTGGTGTTTCCCAAATCGGCGGCAAGTGTGGAGGCAAGGCCGAATTGCCACCCGTCCAGGGTCGCGAAGCCATCGCCCTCTACGCCCCGCGGGACATCGGCCAGAACCCGGCTAACAGCACGCGCATAGTGGACGGCGTTCGCATGCGTCACCGCCACTCCCTTCGGCGTGCCCGTCGAGCCAGAGGTGAATAGCACGTAGGCAAGGTCGTCGGGCGAGGTGACTAACACCGGATCGGTCTGCGGCTGTGCCTGAAGTGCCGCCACGTCGTCGTCACGGTCGAGCGCGATGGTGGTCGTGGTCTCTGGCACACGCTCCAGGAGCGCGGCGATCGTTACGACGGCGCGCGCTCCACACTCACGGAGCTGTTGTGCGATCCGCGCCGCAGGCGCCTCGACGGAGAGTGGTACGTACGCTCCGCCAGACTTCACGATGCCCACGAGTGCCACGAGTGCGTCCGCGGTATTGTCCATCAGCAACCCCACGGGCACGTCCGGACCGACGCCGAGCGACCGCAGTTGATGCGCCAACTGATTCGCCCGTGCGTTCAGCTCGGCGTAGGTGAGCGTCAGGGTATTCGTCGCTACGCTGGGCGCCACGATCGCGGCCCGCGACGTCAGGCGCGCGGCCTGCGCTTCGAACAAGGACGCGATTGTCGCAGGGGTGCCTTCGTTCACCTGCGTCGCACTCCAGGATGTGATCTCCTTTTGCTCGGCATCAGTGAGCAGCGGCAACTCCGAGACGCGCGTCGCCGGCGCCGCGATGCCTCCATGAATCACATGCCGGAAGTGTCCGAGGAAGCGCCGCATTGTCGCGGGCGTGAACAGCTCGGAGCGGTATTGTGACGTGACGACGAGCTCACCACCACGCTCGGAGACGAGCAGCGTGATGTCGAACTTGGTCGCGCCAAGATCGGCGCCGAAGCCTTCGACGTCGAGTCCGTCGAGGGAGAACGCCGACTGCATCGTGTCCTGCATCGTGAGCACCACGTCGAACAGCGGTGCATCGCCGCGCTGGACGTCGCCCTTCCGGAGCTCGAGCACGAGCTTCTCGAGCGGCACGTCCTGATGGTCGTACGCATCCAGCGCGCTCCGACGCACGCGCTCCAGCAGCTCGGCGAAGGTCGGATCGCCGGCAAAGTCAGCGCGTTGTACCAACGTGTTGTTCACGTACCCCACGAGCGACTCCGTCTCCGGCGTCGCCCGGCCCGCGCTTCCCGATCCGATGAGTACGTTCTCGCGTCCCGTGTAACGGTGGAGCACGGTCGCATACGCAGCGAGCAGGAGCATGTACGCCGTCGCTCCGCGCTCCTGTGCAAAACGCTTCAACCCAGCCGTCTCGGCCGCCGAGAGCGTGATGGATTCGCGCGCACCGGCAAAACCGGTGGACGTGGTCCGTTTGCGATCCGTCGGAAGCGCCAGCGGGTCGGTGGCGTCGCCGAGCTGCGTGCGCCAGAAGGCGAGCAACTCCTCGAGCCGCGGGCCGGAGAGGCGGTCGCGCTGCCAGGCGGCGAAGTCACCGTATTGGATGGCCGGCTCCGGCAGCCCGTCAGCGCGACCGGCACGGGCCGACGCATATGCCTGTGCGAGCTCGCGAAAGACGATGCCCAACGACCAGCCGTCCATCACGATGTGATGCGTTTCCAGCACGAGCACGTGATCGTCCGCGGTGAGCCGCACCAGCGTCGCACGGAAGAGATGCTCTCGCGTGAGATCGAACGGCGTTCTCGCGCGCTCACGTACGATGCGCTGTGCGTCGGCGAACTTTGCGTCACTCGTCGCGCCGGTTGCGTCGACCGATGTGAGGTGGAACGGCGCCGGCGGATCGATCACCTGCTGCGGCCCACCACCTTCGTCCGTAAAACGCGTGCGCAAGACCTCGTGCCTCGCGACGAGCGTCGCGAGCGCACTCTCGAGCGCGGGCAGGTCCAACGGTCCGCGGAGTCGCCGAGCCACGGGCATGTTGTACGCCGTGAGTCCGTGCGTCGCGCGGTCGAGCAGCCACAGCAGCTCCTGCGAGTACGACATCGGCGTCGGCAACGACGGATCGCGTCGCACGATCTGTTGCGACGCGGGCGCATCGATTCCCTCGGCGGCCAACAGCTCCGCAAGGGCGTCGAGATCGTCGTCGAACCGGGCTCCGGAATCCTGTTTCGTCATGCCGTCGTCTGTTCGTGAGGCGCCGCGCGCGCAAGCTCGCGCTCTTCGGGCGACATCTGTCGTGCCTTGAGAAGGAGCCGGGCGATCAGCGCCGTCTGACCGGGCTTCAGCTCGAGCTCCGTGAGTGTGCGCGCGACACCAGCCGCCGTCTGCGCCTCGAAAAAGCGACGAAGCGGCAGCGTAGTGCGGAAGATGCGGGAAAGTTGGGCGGTAATGCGCGTGGCGAGCAGCGAGTGCCCGCCCAGCTCGAAGAAGCTCGTCTCGACGCCGACCTCGGGGAAGCCGAGCACGTCGCCCCAGACATCGGCGACAACTCGTTCGACGTCGTCTCGAGGCGCGATCGCGGCGATGCGAGTCTCGACGGCCGACGGCTCTGGCAGGGCCTTGCGATCGATCTTCCCGTTGCTCGACAATGGCAGCGCATCGAGAAACACGAACGCGCCAGGAATGGAGTGCTCAGGGAGCGATCGTGCGAGGAACATTCGGAGTGCTCCGATGTCTCGAGCAGCTTCGTCCGCTACGAGGTACGCGACGAGACGCGATTCACCCGAACGATCCGGCCGCGCGACGACGACCACGTCCCGCACCGACTCGTGTCTCAGCAATGCCGCTTCGACCTCGCCGAGCTCGATGCGGACGCCGCGGACCTTCACCTGGAAATCCAGCCGGCCGAGATACTCCACGGTACCGTCCGCGCGCCAGCGCGCTCGGTCCCCGGTGCGGTACATGCGCGCCGCGGATGATTCGTGGGTCGGCCTGTATGCGTCCGGCACGAATCGTTCGCTCGTGAGGTCATCGCGTCGATGATAGCCCAGCCCCACCTGGACGCCCGCGAGATAGAGCTCGCCTGGAACGCCGACCGGCGTGGGCGACAGCCGCTCGTCGAGCACGTACAGCCGCGTGTTTGAAACCGGCTTGCCGATTGGTACGACGTCTGGACGCGGGGGGCAGGGCCAATAGCTCACGTCCACCGCGCATTCCGTGGGGCCATATAGATTGTGCAGGCGTGCGCGGGGAAGCACGGAATAGAACTCCGCTACCAGGTCCGGTGGCAGCGCTTCGCCGCTCGCCATGACGTCGCGCAGCGCTCCGCATCGAGCCGCAGCGGGCACGCTGAGAAACGCGCGCAGCATGGACGGCACGAAGTGACAGACTGTTATGCCGTACTGGCCAATGGCTTCGGCGAGATACTCGGCGTCTCGATGCCCTCCGGGGCGTGCCATCACGAGCCGTGCGCCGGCGATGAGCGGCCAGAAGAATTCCCACACCGAGACGTCGAAGCTGAAGGGCGTCTTCTGGAGCACGACGTCCGCGGGCCCAAGCTGGTACTCCGACTGCATCCACTGGAGTCGATTGACGATGCCGGCGTGCGCATTCAATGCGCCTTTCGGCTGCCCGGTGGACCCCGACGTGTAAATCATGTAAGCGGGGTCCGTTTGCGCAGGCAGCGGAATGGGCGAATCGTCGTCCGACTGCGTCCATGCTTCGTCGAGCAGGATGACCGCCGCTTTGGTGGCGGGAAGCATTGCGCCGATTGCGCTCGTCGTGAGCAGGACGGCGACGTCCGCGTCCGACATCATGAATGCGATGCGCTCTCGTGGATATTCGGGATCGATTGGCACGTATGCACCGCCCGCGCGCACCGTTGCCACGAGCGCGACCACCAACTCGACGGACCGTTCCGCACAGATGCCCACGAGCACGCCTGGTCCAACGCCCTGCGCACGGAGCTGACGTGCGAGCGCGTGCGATGTCGCATCGAGCGCCGCGTACGTCGCCTGCTTCGTCTCATCCACGACGGCGATCGCCTCGGGCGTACGCTGCATCTGCGCTTCGAGCAATTCCACCAGCGTCTCGCCGCCCGAATAATGAACGCGCGGGCCGGCCCATTCCTCGAGAAGCTGTGCGCGTTCGCGAGTGGGCAGCAGAGGCAACGCATCCACTTCCGTGTGCGGCTCGCGCATGCCTGCCTCGAGCAGCGTATCGAAGTGACTGAGCAGCCGCTCGATTGTGGAGGCGTCGAAGAGATCGCTGCGATACTCGACGGCGACCCTCAGCCCCGTATCGGACTCCGAAACGGCGGCCGTGAGATCGAACTTCGCCGAGCCGATTTCCGCCGCGAGTGGCTCGACCCGGGCGTCGCGCAGCGAGAGCGTCGGCACGCGCGTGTCCTGAAGCACGAACATCACGTCGAACAGGCCCTCGCTCGGCCGCCTGTCGCGCAGCTCACGCACCAGCCGCTCGGCGGGAAGGAGCTGGTGCTCGTACGTCCGGAGCGCGCTCTCCTTCGTCTGCGCCAGCAGTCCGGCAAACGTGAGCCGGTCGTCGAAGCGGGCGCGCAGCACGATGGTGCTCGCCAGGTAGCCGATGAGTCCCTGTGTTTCCGGGCGCGAGCGGCCTGCAAGGGGCGACCCGACCACGAGGTCCTTCTGGCCCGAGTAGCGATGGAGCACTGCCTCGAATGCACTCAGGAGCACCATGAACGGCGTCGCGCCGGCCGCCCGTGCGAACGTGCGCACCTCGTCGCGGCGAGTGGCTGGAAGTGTTACGACGACGCGACCGGCGGGACCTGAGCGCGCACCGGAACGGGGACGGTCCGTTGGCAGCTCGATGGTTCCAGGCGCGCCGTCGAGATACATCCTCCAGAAGGCGACGTCGTCCGCAAGGCGCTCACCGGTGAGCGTCGAACGCTCCCATGCCGCAAAGTCCGCGAGCTGAATGGCAAGTAGCGGCGGTGCGAAGGTGCGACGGCTCAATGCCGCGTCATAGGCCTCGCCAAGCTCGCGCAGCATCACGCTGATGGACGCGCCGTCGAAGACGATGTGGTGCACCACGAGCAGCAGCAGCCACTCGTTCTCGCGCACGTGGACGAGCAGTGGCCGAAATAGCGGCGCCTTCGTGAGATCGAACGGCTCGCTCGCTGTCGCACGCAGCAGTTGCTCCGCTGCGCCGTCGCGATCCTTCTCAGGGATATGCATGAGGTCGGACCGGCGCAATTCGACCGGCGCATCACGAGACACCACCTGCTCCACCGATCCGGCGGCCTCGAGAACGGACGTGCGCAGCGCATCGTGACGTGCAATCACCTGATTCAACGCGCGCTCGAGCGCGTCCGCATCTACTCGTCCGTGAAGCCGGCGAGCAACGGGCACGTTGTACGCCGACGTGCCGGGATGCATCTGCTCGAACAGCCAAAGTGTTTCCTGCGCCTGCGAGAGCGGCGCCGGTCCATCGGCCGCGCGCGGCTCGATCGGGTCGGACGCCACGCCATGGTCTTCTGCGAGCTTTCGATCGATGAGCGCCGCCAGGCCAGCCACCGTCCGACCCTCGAACAACGTGCCGATGGTCAGGCGCACGGGCACCGACGTCGTCAGGCGTGCGATGACGCGCATCGCGAGCAGCGAATGGCCGCCGAGGGCGAAGAAGTCATCCTCCACGCCCACGCGCTTCACGGTGAGGACGTCGGCCCATACCGCCGCGATCTGTTCCTCGAGTGGCGTGCGCGGCGCAACGTAAGCGGAGCCCTGTTCATCCGAGGCCTCAGGGCGCGGCAATGCGCGGCGATCGAGCTTGCCGTTCTCGTTCATGGGAAGCGCGTCGAGGAACACGATCGCCGACGGAACCATGAACTCCGGCAAGTGCGACTTCACGAGAGACCGCAGTTCCGCCGCGTCGGGCCGCACTGTGCCAACGGCCACCACATAAGCGACGAGGCGTTTGTCTCCCGGCTCGTCCTCGCGGACGATGGCCACCGCACCCTGCACACCGGCGTGCTTCGCCAGCACGGTCTCGATCTCCCCGAGCTCGATGCGAAAGCCGCGGAGCTTTACCTGATGGTCGCGCCGTCCGATGTACTCGAGGGATCCGTCGCGCCGCCAGCGAGCAAGATCTCCGGTGCGATACATGGTGCCGCCCGCAAACGGATTCCGAACAAACTTCTCCGCCGTCAGCTCGGGCTGTCCGAGATAGCCGCGTGCGACGCCGCGTCCGGCGATGCACAGCTCGCCCGGTACGCCGATCGGGACCGGCTCGTCGTGGCCGTCGAGCACATACACCTGCGTGTTTGCAATCGGGCGCCCGATCGGCGCGGATCCATCGAAATGCTCGCGGTCGAGCGCCCAATGGCTGCTGTAGACCGTCGTCTCGGTCGGCCCATAGAGATTCACCACGCCGACGGCGGGCATCGCCACGGCGAGCCGCGCGAGAAGCTCAGACGGAAGCGCTTCACCACCGCAGAAGATTCGCCGCAACGTGGCGCACGCTGCGAAAGCAGGCGTCTCCAACATCATCTGGAGCTGCGAGGGCACGAGCTGGAGGACCGTGATGCCGAACCGTTCCACGGCATCCGCGATGTACGAGGGATCCTGCTGCGCATTCGGGCGCGCGAGCACGAGCCGCGCGCCGGTGGTGAGCGGCAGGAAGAATTCCCAGATGCAGGCGTCGAAGCTTGCGGGCGCCTTCTGGAGAATTGCATCGCCGCCGCCGACGGGATACGCGTCGGCCATCCAGCGCACGTAGTTCACCACGGCGCGGTGCGGAATCATCACGCCCTTCGGGCGCCCCGTGGAGCCGGACGTATAGATCACGTACGCGAGATCTTCCGCGTCCACTTCGGCTGGAGCAACGGCAGCCGACGACGAGGGCAGCGCGTCGATCGAGACTACCTCGACACGTTCAGCGTCGAAGGCGATGCGACGCCGAATGGCCGCATTTGTGAGCAGCACCGGCACGCCGCTCTGTCCGAGCATGTACTGCACACGGTCGGCCGGATAGGCGGGATCGAGCGGCACGTAATGACCGCCGGCGACGAGCGTTCCCAGCATGGCGACGACGAGATCACACGACCGATCGATGCAGATGCCGACGCCCACTCCAGGCTTCACACCGCGCTGCCGCAGCAGTCCAGCCACCGCGCTTGCGCGCGCCACGAGCTCCGTGAACGTCAGGCGCGTGACGTATCCAGTCGCGTCGTCGGACTCCACGGCGACGGCGTCCGGTGTTCTTCGGGCCTGCTCGAGGATCAGCGCGTGCAGACTCGACGTGGGCATGGGCATCGACGTCGCATTCCAATCCTCCAGCAGCAGCGCACGCTCGGCGGCGTCCATCAGCGGGAGCCGCGACATCGGCGTGGAGGGCTCGCGGAGAATGCTGCCGAGCAGCACCACGTAGTGGCCGAGGAGGCGGTCGATGGTGGACTCGTGGAACAGATCGCTGTTGAACTCGCACACGGCTCGAAGCGCGCCATCGGGCGCCGTGTTGAGCATGAGCGTCAGCTCGAACTTCGTCGTGTCCTTCACGCCGGCGACACGCGTCACCCTGAGCCCCGGGAGCGTCAGCTCGCGCGACACGTTCTCGAGCAGTTGAAACGCCGCCTGGAAGATGGGGCTGCGGCTGCGATCGCGAACAGGTTGCACCGCCTCCACGACTTGCTCGAACGGCACGTCCTCGTTCGCGTACGCCTCGAGGGCGCGTTCGCTCACGTGATGCATCACATCGGTAAACGCGGGATCGCCGTCGAGCGACACGCGAATGGCGAGCGTATTCACAAAGAGCCCGATGAGCGGCTCGAGCTCGGCCCTGCGTCGGCCGGACGTGATGGAGCCGACGACGATGTCGTCCTGGCTCGTGTAGCGCCGAAGCAGCGTGACGAATGCCGCGAGGAATGCCATGTACGGCGTCGCTCGCTCGCGGCGCGCGAGTGCGCGCATATCTTCGACGAGCTCCTTGGGCACGAGCAGCTCGCGCTTTCCGCCGCTGGACGTCTGCACGGCAGGCCGTACGTAGTCCGTTTGCAGCTCCAACGTGGGAAGGTCCTGCAAGCGCTTCTTCCAGTACGCGATCTGCCTCTGGGCGGCACCGCCCTGCATCGCTCCGCGCTGCCACACGGCATAGTCCGGATACTGAAGCGGGAGCTCCTTCAGCGACGGGCTCTCGCCTCCCCAGATTGCGACGTACGCGCGCTCCAACTCGTCGAAGAGCACGCCGACCGACCACCCATCGGAGACGATGTGATGCATCGCGAACAGCAGCACATGCTCGCGCTCACCCAACCGGAGCAACCGCGCGCGCACCAAGGGTCCCGCGGCGAGATCGAACGGTGCGTTGGCATTAGCCTGTGCGCCGAGATAGACCGTCTCGTCGCGGGACGTGGCATCGAGCACGCGCAGGTCTTCGATGGCGAGTGGAAACCGCATCGCCGGCAGGACGATCTGCATGAGATCGTCGCCCTCGAGGGCAAAGACGGTGCGCAGCGCTTCGTGACGCTGGACGATGAGATCGAGCGCCTGCTGAAACGCCTCGACGTCCAGGTCACCGGCCAGTCGGAGCGCGAAGGGAATGGTGTACGCTCCCGCTTCGCCCTCGATCTGATCGAGCACCCAGAAGCGCTGCTGCGCGAAGGACACAGGCATCACCTGCACCTCGCCGTGCAGCGCCGTGAGCGAGGTGATCGTGGGCGCACTCATGTCGCCGGCTCCTTTGCGGCACGCCGGAACGACTCCCGCGACACGGGAACGAGCGCAATGTCGTCGTCCGGTTCGGGTGTGGCGCGGCGCGCGTCGTCCACGAGCGCTGCGAACTGCGCGACCGAATCGCCGCGCAGAAGTGAGTCGAGCGGCACAGTGACACCGAACTCGCCACGCACGCGCCCGAGGATACGCATCGCGAGGAGTGAATGTCCACCGAGCTCCAGGAAGCCGTCGGCGGTGCCGACACGCTCGATCCGCAAGACGTCGCCCCACAACGCGGCCACGAAGGTCTCCGTCTCCGTCCGGGGTGCGACGAATCCTCGCTCGGAGCGCTGCACGGCGGGCGGCCGGAGCGCCTTGCGATCCACCTTGCCGCTCGGCGTAAGCGGAAGGGCGTCGAGCCGCACGAACGTTGACGGGATCATGTAATCCGGAAGCGTCCGCGCGAGATGCGTTCGTAGCCGTGCCACTTCATCGAGCGTAAACGCCTCTGCTGCTGCCTGGTGCGCAAACTCGGACCACGGGCGTACGATCTCCGCCGCCGCAAGCGCTGACACTGTTTGCAGACGCGCTGTGCCTCTCTTCCTGAGTATGGCATCGAACCGGCCCGGCGTGTTCGACTGCGGCCAGAGCAGGCGTACGTCGTAGCGGTCGTCAATCGTCGCGAGTGTCTCCGGGTCGATTCCTCCGAGGCGAGCCGCCGCAACTGCCGCTCGAAGATCGCGGACCGTACCCTGGCCTGGCGCGGTGGCGAGCAGGTCCCGCGCGAGCTGGTCTCCGCCAATGCGCGCATCGACCAGCTCGGTGAGATGCAGTGCCTCTGGGCCGCTGACAAGCAGTGAATGCACGTCGTCGATCGTCGTTGCTCTCAACGACGCGGTCACGGGCGGCAACGCCGCGCGTACGCGCAGCATCACGTCGCCACGGAACTTCGACAGCTCGTTCACCGCGCGACCGCGCTTGATCATGACCTCCACCTGGCCGATGTCGCCCAGGTGCTGCCGCAGATGATCGAAGATGGCGGGATCGAGCACGAGCTCGGTCTCGTTCCACATGCGCTGCTGCACGCGCGCCCGCAGGTCGGCGATGGATAGCGTGTCAGGTGCATCGTGGAGCGCGACGGAGGTGTGCAGCGTCTCGAGCAGCGGACGCAGGCGGATGTCGCCGAGAAAGATGGTGCCGCCCGGCGCGACGAGTCGCACGGCGTCCTCCAGAACGCGAACGAGATATTCCGCGGTCGGAAAGTACTGCACGACCGAGTTCACGACGACGGTGTCGAATGAGCCCGCTGTCAGACTCGAAATCTCGTCGGCGCGAGCCAGGTCGAGGTTGACACGATCTGCAATGGCAGCAAACGCCGGATCGCTCCGGATGCCCGCGAGTCCACTGGCCGCGATGTCGATACCATGGTAGTGCTCGACGTGCGGGGCGACGCGAAAGAGCAGCAGTCCGGTGCCGCATCCGATCTCGAGAACGCGGCGAGGACGCAAATCCAGAATGCGATCCACGGTGCGGTCCACCCACTCGTGCATCTCGGCCGCGGGGATTGGCCGCTTGTCGTAACTGCTCACCCAGCCGGCGATGTTGAAGCCGGATTCGACGGCATCACCCGTTTCGTCGGCGTGGGTGTAGGCGCGGTCGAACACGTCGGTCCACCGCGCAACGACTTCACCGTCCGCGGACTCGGCTGCATCTGTGCTCGGGACGACATACGCCACGAGCCGGCTGTCGCCCGCTTCGTCGTTGTGGGCCATCACCGTGGCGTCGTGCACCGCCGGAAGCCGCGCGATCGCGGTCTCGATCTCGCCGAGCTCGATGCGGAAGCCACGCACCTTCACCTGGAAGTCGAGACGGCCGAGGTATTCCACGGTGCCGTCGGCGCGCCAGCGAGCCTTGTCGCCCGTGCGGTACATACGCTCACCCGCCACGAATGGATCCGGCAGGAATCGCTCGCGCGTGAGCTCGGGCCGCTTGTGATAACCCAGGCCCACTTGCACGCCAGCGAGGTACAACTCGCCCGGAACGCCGATAGGTGCAGGTGCACCTGACGGTTCCAGCACGTACAGCCTGGTGTTCGCCACCGGCCGACCGATGGGCACGACGGCGGGCACCTCGGTATCACGCGGGCATGGCCAATAGCTCACGTCCACGGCGCACTCCGTAGGGCCGTACAGATTGTGAAGGCGTGCCTGTGGAAGCGTGCGGTTGAACTGCGCGACTAGATCGGGCGCGAGTGCTTCACCGCTCGCCATGACGTCGCGCAACGACGTGCACTGCGCCGCGGCGCGATCGGCCAGAAACGCGCGGAGCATGGAGGGGACGAAGTGGCAAACGGTGACACCGTTTGACAGAGCACGCGTGAGGTACGCGGTGTCACGATGCCCGCCGGGTAACGCCATCTCGAGCGTCGCGCCCGTGATGAGCGGCCAGAACAATTCCCACACCGAGACGTCGAAGCTGAACGGAGTCTTCTGGAGCACGACGTCGCTGGAGGCGAGCTTGTACTCCGACTGCATCCACAGCAGACGATTGACGATTCCGCGGTGCGCGTTGACCGCACCCTTCGGATTTCCTGTCGAGCCCGACGTGTAAATCATGTACGCGGGATCATCCGGCCGCGGCGCGTCGAACGGTGTCTCATCCGACACGCTTGCGTCGTCCTCGATTACGAGCATAGGACGCGAGGCAGATGCGAGCAGCGAGCTTGACGCATGGACCTGACGCGAGGCCAGGAGAGCTGCGACGCCTGCGTCATCCAGCATGAACGCCAGACGCTCGGCGGGATATTCCGGGTCGAGCGGTACATACGCGGCGCCGGCCTTCATCACGGCCACCAGCGCGACGACGAGCGAGACGGATCGCTCCGCGCACACTCCAACCAGCGACCCGCGATGCACGCCTGCGGCACGCAGCCGACGAGCGAGCGCAGACGATTCCGCATCGAGCGCTCCGTAGGTCAGCGCACGCCACTCGTCCCGCACCGCCGTCGCAGAAGGCGCCCGCGCCACCTGCTCCGCCAGTAAGCTCACCAGCGTCGCGTCGGCTGGCATCGGCGTCACGGTGTCGTTCCACGTCCGCACGACGGTTTCGCGCTCGGCGGCACCGAGAAGCGCGAGCTGCGAGACGCGTTGCATAGGGTCTGCGGCAATCGCTCCAAGCAACGTCTCGAGGTGTTCGCCCAGGCGGTCGATCGTTTCTGCGTCGAAGAGCTCCGTGCGGTACTCGAGGCCGAGCTGAAGCCCGTCCTCCTGCTCGCGAGCACCGAGCATGACGTCGAACTTCGCCGTGCCGAAGTCTGTGAGCTGCGGCGCCACCGACGCCGCGCCAAGCCGAAGACGCTCCGCCTGCGGCGCCTGCATGAGGAACCAGACGTTGAACAGGGGATCCTGCCCGAGCTGCTTTGCATCTCGCAGCTCGAGCGCGAGCTGTTCCAACGGCACGTCCTTGTGCTCGAATGCGGCGAGACACATCTCGCGCGTCCGGCGGAGGAGATCGCTGAACGAGGGATCGCCGTCCAGCCGCGTGCGCATGACGAGCGCGTTCGGGAAGTAGCCGATCAGTCCCTCCAGCTCCGGCAAGCGGCGCGAGGAGATCGGCGTGCCCACGGCGATGTCGTCCTGTCCACTGTGTCGTCCCAGCACGACCGAGTACGCGGCGAGCAGCAACGTGTACAGCGACGTTTCGTGCGATCGCGCGATATCGCGGAGCGCGTCCAGTGTCGCGCGGGACACCATGCGTCGCAGCCGGGCTCCCTCGAAGCTCGGCACCGCTCCACGCGGGCGGTCGGTCGGCAGGTCGAGCGTGGCCATGCCGGCGAGCCGATCGCGCCAGAACTTCAACTGCTCGGCCAGCGCGCCAGTGCGCGTGGCGTCGCGCTCCCAGACGGCGTAGTCGGCGTACTGGATCGGCAACGGCGCGAGATTCGGTGCGTGTCCCGATTCGAACGCGTCGTACAACTGGCTCAGCTCGCGCAGCGTGACGTCACGCGACCATTCGTCGCAGACGATGTGATGCGACACGAGCGCGAGCGCGTGCTCGTTCTCACCGAGCGTGATGAGTGCCGAGCGAAGGAGACGTCCGCTGGACAGGTCGAAGCCATCGCGGATTCCGCGAACGATTTCACGATTCGTTGCCGCGGCGCGACTCTGCGCCGGCTCGCTCCGAAGATCGATCCGCTCGAAAGGGACCTTGTACGGAGCGCCGACAATCTGACGTGGTCCTTCCGGAGTCGGCATGAACCTCGTGCGCAGCACCTCGTGCCGCTCCACGAGCGCATCGAGTGCGCGCTGCCATGCATTGGCATCAAAGCGCCCCGTGACTCGGAAAATACGAGGAACGTTGTAGGCGACGAGCCCGCCGAGCGCACGGTCGAGCTGCCACAACAGCTCCTGACCGGCCGTCAGTACCGCGGGTCCGTCCCCCACACGCCGCGGTATCGACTCGGTGGCCGGAGCGACTGTGCCGCCCGTCTCTCGAAGCGCACGCTCGAGGAGCGCGCGACGTTCCGGCGAAAGCCGCGCGAGTCGCGCCTGGAGGTCCGTCGTCGTCGGATCGCCGGCCATCAGTTTCCGCCTTCCCGCTCGGTGGCGAGCCGCTGTGCCACTTCGTCGTCCGACATGCTCTCCACGGCGGCAAGCGCCTCGCGCAGCGCCACCTCCTCTGCACGCGAGCTGATCTCCGCGTCGATGAGCGCCGCCACGCGTTCCACCGTCGGCGTCTCGAAGAGCGTCCGCAGGGGAAGCCGCACACCCAGCTCCTTGCTGATACGCCCGAGCACGCGGATGGCGAGCAGCGAATGTCCGCCGACGTCGAGGAAGCTCTCCGTCACACCGATCTCGTCGCGTTTCAGCACGTCGCACCAGATGCGGGCGACCACGGTCTCGGTGGGAGTGCGCGGCGCGACGCGAGACGAGTCCACATCGGCAATCGGCACGGACAACGCCGCGAGCGCGACGCGATCGACTTTACCGTTGGCCGTGAGTGGCAGCGTGTCGAGCAGAACGATTTCGCCAGGCACCATGTACGATGGCAACTGCGCGGCGAGCCATTCCGCGAGAGTCTTCACCGTGGGACGATCACCGTGACTCACCGCGTAACCCGCCTGCCTCGGAACTACGTACGCGACGAGTGTCGCATCACCCGCGACGTCGGTACGCGGTAGCACCGCGACGGACGCAACTCCCGGATGTGCGCGCAACGCCGATTCGATCTCGCCGGGCTCGACACGGTATCCACGCACTTTCACCTGATCGTCGGCGCGGCCGAGGAACTCCACGCTGCCGTCGTCGAGACGACGCACGCGATCGCCGGTGCGATACACGCGTTCGCCCGCGTGCTCCACGAAACGGTCGGCAGTCAGGTCGTCACGTCGGAGATAGCCCATCGCTACGCCGGCACCACCGATCCACAGCTCACCCGGAATGTCGAGCGGCTGTTCGTTGCCACGCGCATCGACGACATAGGCGTGTGTCCTGGCCAGCGGGCGCCCAACAGGAACGGTCTGTGCACCCAACCGGTCGACGGCCGCGAGGGACTCGTCGGTGACGGGGAACGTCATGGCGCCGACTGTCGTCTCCGTGGGCCCGTAATGATTCAACACGCGCCCTTTGCCCGCCGCGAGTAGCGCACGCGCAACCTCGAGCCGAAGGGCCTCGCCGCCGGTGACCAGCCACCGCGACGGCATCACCGACGCCAGCTCCGCACCGCGTTTCGATCCCGCCAACGCCATGAAATGATTCGGCGTGATCTTGAGGACGTCCAGCGGATACTCGGCGAGACGCGAAGCGAATCGCTCCGAATCAGTCGTCATGTCCGCCGACAACACGTGCAGCGTGCCGCCGCCGAGCAGGGCGGGATACAAGCTGGTGTTGCCCAGATCCGCCGCCAGTGTGGACGCCATGCCGAACTGCCAACCGGCGACCTCGTCGAGCGCCGTTGCGGGCGGGCGTCCCGTAAGGACGGATGCAATTGCGCGCGCATAGTGCACGACGTGCGCGTGTGTAACGGCCACGCCCTTCGGCACGCCGGTGGAACCGCTCGTGTAGAGCACGTAGGCAATCGAGTCCGGCGTTACCGGCACCTGTGGCGCGCCCTCCGACTGCGCATCGATCGCGGGCAATTTCTCGCCGAGAACGATCGCCGTGCTTCCGGCTGGCAGGCGATCGAGATGCTCGTCGGCTGTCAGGATGAGCGCTGCCCCGCTCTCGCGCATCTGCACCTGCAGACGCGCAGGTGGTGCGTCGACCGACAACGGCATGTACGCACAGCCCGCTTTCAGCACGGCGACGAGCGCCACGATGGCCTCGGCCGAGCGGTCCATGAGCACACCCACGGTGTGCCCAGGTTGGGCACCACGCGCGATGAGATGATGCGCGAGCTGATTTGCGCGCGACTCGAGCTGCCCGCGCGTAAGAGTCGTGCCGCTCACCAGCGCGATGCTGTCGGGTGCGCGCGACGCCTGGTTCTCGAGCAGCGCGACAATGGTCGCCGGCTCACCTTCGTCGGCGGCGGTGTCGTTCCACCCATGCAATGCGGCGCGTTCCTCAGGCGTCAGCAGCGGAAGCTGCCAAATACGCACGCCGACGTCGCCAACCGCAGCCTCGAGCACCGAGCGGACGTGGCCCAGAAAGCGCGCCGCATACGCGTCAGTGAACAGATCCGTGCGATGCCACAGCGTAAGACGCAGGCCGTCCGGCTGCTCCGCAAACAACAGCGTGAGGTCGAACTTCGCCTGCCCATAATCCACGAGAATGGGCTGCACGTCCGCGTCGCCGAGCACGAGCTGATCGGGGATCGTGTCCTCCATCGTGAGCACGCAGCGGAAGAGCGGCGCATGGCCCGATGTCTCGTGCGCGTCGCGCAGATCCAGCACGAGCTTCTCGAAGGGGACGTCCTGGTGCTCGTACGCCTCGATGGCGTACTCCGAGATGCGCTCCAGCAGCTCGCCGAATGTCGGATCTCCCGCGAAGCTCGTGCGCATCGCCAGCGTGTTCGCGAAGTAGCCGATCAGATCCTCCGTCTCCGGCTGGTCACGTCCGGCAATCGGGGAGCCCGTGATGATGTCGTCCTGTCCGCCGTAACGGTGGAGCACCGTCTGATATGCGGCGAGGAGCACCATGTACAGCGTGGCTCCGCGATCCATGCCGAGTGCGCGCAGCTGGCCCACCAGCGCCGAGGGCAGCATCATCGTCGTACGCGAGCCCTCGAACGACTGCGTGGCCGGTCGCGGAAACACCGTCGGCAGGTCGAGCACCGGAAGGGGCGGCGCGAGATGCTCGCGCCAGAACCCGAGATGTGCCTCATGATCCGCGTCGCGCATCGCGTCGCGTTGCCAGGACGCGAAGTCGGCGTACTGCACGTCGAGCGGCGGAAATGCCGGCGCGTGTCCCTTCTGACGCGCGGCGTAGGCCGCACTCAGCTCGCGATACAGGATCCCCTTTGACCACCCATCCGACGCAATGTGGTGCGACGCCAGAATGAGCCCGTGATCGTCCCGCGCCAATCGCACGAGCGTCGCGCGCAACAGACGGTCGCGTGACAGATCGAACGGCGTGCGCGCGTCCGCGAGCACCACGCGCTCGATGGCGTCGTCGCGCGAAGCCTCCGGTTCGGCTGTCAGATCGATGACGTGCAGCGGCACGGCGGCGTGCGGGTGCACGTGCTGCACAGGGCCCTCGGCGGCGGCCGCGTAGGTGGTGCGAAGAATCTCGTGCCGCTCCACGAGGTCCTCGATCGCCAGAGCCAGCGCCGCGACATTCAGCGTTCCCCGAATGCGGATGGCACGCGGGACGTTGTACGCGGTGAGGCCCGGCGTCGCGCGGTCGAGCAGCCAGAGCAACTCCTGCGCATACGACATCGGCGCGACGTCCCCCGTCGCCCGGCGCGGAATCCCCGAATCTCCGTGCTCTGTCATCTCGCTCGCGTCCTCATGCCTTTGCGCGCTCGATGGCGCTCGCGAGCCCTTCCACCGTCGCGTTCTCGAAGAGCAGACGCAACGGCAAGCGCACGCCGAACGACTTGCTGATCTTTCCGAGCATGCGGATGGCAAGCAGCGAGTGTCCGCCGAGCGCAAGGAAATTGTCCGTCAACCCGACGCGATCGCGCCGCAGCACCTCGGTCCAGATGGCCGCGAGCTGGCGCTCGGTGTCGGTGCGCGGTTCGACATAGCCATCCCCACCGGCCGCCACCGCGTCCGGCGATGGCAACTTCGACCTGTCCACCTTCCCGTTCGACGTCAGCGGCAGCGCGTCCAGCAGCACGATCGCGCG
Organism: Gemmatimonadetes bacterium 2013_60CM_65_52; assembly: GCA_002215645.1. GTDB lineage: Bacteria > Gemmatimonadota > Gemmatimonadetes > Gemmatimonadales > Gemmatimonadaceae > AG11. The sequence continues at coordinate 212,039 of NGFI01000014.1, forward strand.
CGGAAGCATGTACTCCGGCAACTGTGCCGCGAGATGGGCGCGCAGATTCTCCACGCTGGGGCGATCGCCGTGGCTCACGGCATAACCAGCCGCCTTTGGCACCGCATACGCCACCAACTCATCGTTCAACGCCACGACGGCGGCGTGAGCCACACCAGGATGCGAACACAACGCGTCCGTCACGTCGCCCGGCTCCACGCGGTGGCCGCGTACCTTCACCTGATCGTCGGTGCGCCCAAGAAATTCGATCGCGCCACCGAGCAGGCGACGCACGCGGTCTCCCGTGCGGTAAACGCGCTCCGTGTCGTTCTCCTCCCGCCAGGCGACGAAACGCTCCGCCGTGAGCTCGGGGCGACGGAAATATCCCGACGCCACTCCAGCGCCACCGATGAGGAGCTCGCCGGGAATCTCCGGCGGCTGCTCGTTGCCATGAACGTCGGCGACATGCGCGTGCACGTTCGCCAGCGGCCCACCGATGGGGACCGTTCCCGCACCAGCGCGCCGCGCCACATCGAGCGACTCGGACGTCACCTCGAACGTGCACGCGCCCACGGTGGTCTCGGTGGGACCGTAATGATTGAGCACTCGGCACCTGCGCGCGCCCAGTAGAACCTCGGCGAGCTCCAGGCGAAATGCCTCGCCACCGGTCACCACCCAACGCGCAGGAAGCAGCGCGGCCAACGCATTACCCTGACGGCCGGCCGCGAGCGCGGCGAGATGGTTGGGCGTGATCTTGAGGACGTCGAGCGGATGCAGGCTCACGTAGTCCGCGAATCGCGCCGGCTCACTTGCCTGCTCGCGTCCGAGCACGTGCAGCGTGCCGCCGCCCAACAGCGCGGGCAGCAGACTCGTGTTGCCGAGATCCGCTGACAGCGTCGACACCATGCCGAAGTGCCAACCATCCACAGCGGCGAGCCCGTCCTTGCCCGCGAGCACGCGACTCACCGCACGCGCGTAATTCACCGCGTTGGCATTCGTCACCGCGACGCCCTTTGGCGTACCGGTGCTCCCGGACGTGTAGAGGATGTACGCGATATCCTGTGGCGATCCGCGGCGATCGGGCGCCGATGTCGGCAGCGCCGCGAGCAGCGTTGCGTCGCGATCGAGCGCGACACTCTGCACGGACGCAGGCAGCCGCTCCACGAGCGACCCGGTCGTGACGACCAGTCGTGCGCCACACTCGCCGAGTTGCGTGGCGAGGCGCGCGGGTGGCGCATCCACGGACAGCGGCACGTACGCTCCACCCGCCTCGAGAATGCCGAGCAACCCCGCTATCGCATCCGAAGAGCGGTCGAGCAGAAGCCCCACGGGCGCATTGCCCTGGAGTCCGAGCGCCAGCAGCCGATGCGCTATCCGGTTGGCCTGCGCGCGCAGTGATTCGAAGCTCGTCTCATTTATACTACCGTCCGTCGCACTGGCAACCACGGCAGTCCGCGTGGGCACACGGCTCGCCTGGCGCGCGAACAGCTCCGCGACTGTGACCGGGTCTCCCACCTCTGTGGCCGTGTCGTTGGCGCTAGCGATCTCGCCGCGCTCGTCGGCGGTGAGCAATGAGACATCCGACAGCGAGCGCGTGGGATCCTCCACCATCTGCTCCAGCACGCGGCGCAGATGCGCGAGAAATCGTTCGGCATATCGCGAGGAGAACAGGTCCGTGCGATACCAGAGCGACAGCTCGATGCCGTGCGGGCCATCCGTGGCGAGCAGCGTGAGGTCGAACTTCGTGCCGCTCGTCTCCAGCTCGACTGGTGTCGTCTCCGCGTCCCCGAGACGAAGACCTGCCGCACCGGCATCCTGCATCGTGAGCACCGCGCGGAAGAGCGGCGCATGACTGGGTGTTCCCGCCTGGCGCTGAAGGTCGAGGACGAGAGACTCGAGCGGGACATCCTGGTGGTCGAAGGCGTTCAGCACGGTCGCTGACACGCTGTGCAATAGCGCCGCGACGGACATGTCGGACGCGAAACGCACTCGCATCGGCAGCGCCTGGGAGAAGTAGCCGATCATCTCCTCCATCTCCTGCCGCGTGCGGCCCGCCACGGCAGATCCCACCACCACGTCGTCCTGCCCCGCGTACCGCCCCAGCACGGTGGCATACGCCGAGAGCAGCATCATGTACAACGTGACGCCCTCGCGCTGCGCAGTCTGCTTCACCGCCGCCGACAGCGCCGGAGAGAGTGCTGTCCCACTTCGCGCGCCGCCGAACTGCTGTTGGCTGGAGCGCGGACGCTCGGTGGGAAGATCGAGCACCGGCAGGCCGGCGAGCCGCTCGCGCCAGTATGCCAGGCGCTCCGCGAGCCGCTCTCCCTGAAGGGTCTCGCGCTGCCAGGCGGCGAAATCGCCGAACTGTAGCGCGGGCGCGGGCAGGGACGGTGGCGCGCCGCGCGCGGCGTCGGCGTAGAGACTCGACAGCTCGCGAAAGATCAACCCGTACGACCACGCGTCGGAGACGATGTGATGCGTGAGCAGCAGCAGGATGTGGTCATCCGCCGCGATGCGCGCCACCGCCACGCGAAACGCCGGCTTGCGCGCGAGGTCGAACGGCGTGTCCGCGATGGCACGCAGGGCGTCGATCGCGCGCGCTTCGCGTTCGGCCGCCGAAGCGCCGCCGGCGTCGATCCGTTCAATGGCGACGGCTGAAGTATCGAGCGCGACCTGCACGGTACCTTCGCTCCGCGTCTCGAAGATCGTCCGCAGAGAATCATGACGGGCCGCCAGCGCACTCACCGCGCGCTCGAGCGCGTCCACATCGAGCACGCCGCGGATGCGACGCGCGATCGGTGAGTTGTATGCGGTCAATCCGGGCGTCGCGCGGTCGAGCAGCCAGAGGACCTCCTGCGCGAACGTCACCGGTGCGGGACGTGAGCGATCGCGCGGCACGATGGGCTGCGAGCGCGCATCCGCCCCGTTCAGCCCCTCGGCGGCCAGCAGCTCGTCGAGCAGCCGCTGTCGCTCGTTCTCCAGATCCGCTCCGGTCATCGCTCGTCCGCTCAGGTCAGCACCGCACCGGCCGCGCTGGCCCGGCGCACTTCGTCCAACGTCATCGACTGCACTCGCTTCACGACACCCGCAATCTTCTCGAGCCGACCGGATACCGTCTCGCGCGCCGCGAGCGCACCGGCCAGCCCTTCCACCGTCGGATTCGCGAACACCAGCCGCACGGGCACCTCCACGCGCAGCGTGTCGCGCACGCGCGAGGCGAGCTGGGTCGCCAGAAGCGAGTTTCCCCCGAGCGCCAGGAAGTCATCGGTGATGCCGACATCCGGGATCTCGAGCAGATCACCGAGCAATTTCGCCAGTACCCACTGTGTCGCCGTACGCGGTGGAATCTGCTCCCGGTGCGTCGCTCGCGCTGCATGGAGCTCTTCCGACACGCGGGGTGTCCTGAGCGTCGCTCGCGCCTCGTCCACTGCGCGCTCCTCATCCGCCACGATCGCCGTCAGGGCTGCCATGAGTCCGTGCGCCGCACTTTCCGCCTGCTGCGTCGTGACGTGTCCCGCATCCCGACCGACGCGAAAGGTGAGCGCATCGGTGCCGCCGACCACGAGCGACAGCGGATACGCCGTATGCGTCGCCGCCGGAACGGGCTCGACGCGCACGGCGTCGCCCAGCCACGACGCGTTGTCGGCGTCCGCGGCACCGTGCTGGAAGACGAGAATGCTGTCGAACAGGCGCAGCCGCCACGGCACGCCGCTCCACGCCTGCACGCTCTCCGGTGGCGAGTGAGCGTACTGCGAAACATCCACCTGGCGTCGCTGCACGTCCCGCAACCAGTCCCGTACCGTCGGGGCGCCGGCCAGCGAAACGCGCAGGGGGAGGTTATTGATCGTTACGCCGATCATGCGGTCCACGCCAGGGATTTCGGCTGGACGACCGGCCACCGCGAGCCCGAACACGACGTCCTCCGTGCCGAGTTGCCGTGCAAGCCACAATGCCCATGCGCCCGCGATGACCGTGTTGAGCGAGAGGCCGGACCGCGACGCGAACGCCTGGAGCTCCGCCGTCCGCTCCGTGCTGAGCCGCACGAGCACATCACCCGTTTCGTCGTGCTCAACGGAGAGCCCGTCCACCGATTCGCAGTCCGTCCCGATCCGCGACGCGAGCGCGGGAGCCGCCACATAGCCACCGAACGTGTCCCGCCAGAACGCTTCGGCGACATGCTCGTCCTGCCGCGCGAGCCACGCGACATAGTCGCGGAATGGGACCACCCTTGTCGCGTCACCGCTCGTCGCGGTGGAGCCGCGAACACGGGAGACATAGACGTCCCGCACCTCGCGAAGCACGAGGGGCAGAGAGAAGCGGTCGAGCAACAGGTGATGCTGCGACCACACGACGTCCCACCGATCGTCGGCGAGCCGCACGACGTGCAGCCGCATCAGCGGAGCCTGCCCAAAGTCGAATCCTCGCGCGCGATCTTCGTCCAGCAGCACGAGCATGCGCGCCGCCTGGTCCTCGGCATTCAGGCTTCGCCAATCGTGCTCCGCGATCGGCAGCTCCACGGCGCGGTGGACGATCTGCAGCGGTGCCGACAGTCCATCGCCGGTGAACGACGTGCGGAGAACGGGATGGCGGCGAACCACCGCTTCCCAGGCAGCGCGCAGGGCCGCGACGTCGAGCGCGCCCGTCATGCGATACCGCCACTGCTCGAATCCCGGATCGTTTGCCGGATCCGGAAAACCGTGAAACAGTCGCTGAATAGGCGCGAGAGGGTAGACGTCCTCCACGTCACGCACGCTGCCGATCACCCGATCGACATCCGCCTGCGAGAGATGCGCGAGCGGGAAGTCGGACGGCGTGTACCCGAACGCAGAGCCCGAAACGCAGTGCGCGATGATCTCCCGCAGCGCCGCGGTGTAGGTGCCCGCCGCGCGAGTGATCGTCACGTCGTCGTAGCGCTGGTGCGAGAACGACCACTCGAGCTCGAGCCGCCCGTCGCGCACCATCGCGTTGATCTCGATGGGATGCCGGCGACGCGCACGCGGACCCTGCCACGCTCCCGACGCCTCGCGTGCGAAGGACAGGAGGCGAGATCCCGCCAACAACTGATCCATCTGGCCGAGATAGTTGAACGCGATCTCGGGCGTGCTCTGCTCGCGAAGAGAGGAGAGGCCGGTGATTTCCCGCAGGGCGCCGTATCCCACGCCGCGCCGCGGCACGGCGCGAAGACGCTCCTTCACCTCGCGCAACGAACGCCCGACGTCGCCACGGCTGGCGGGAATGGCGACGGGAAACATCGCGGTGAACCACCCCACGGCCGACGACACGTCGAGTCCCGGAAAGAGGTCCTCGCGGCCGTGACTCTCGAGATCGATCAGCAGCTCGCCATCGCCGGCCCACCCCGACATCGCCCGGGCCAGTGCGGCCAGCAGAACATCGTTGATCTGCGTGCGATACGCGGCCGGCACGCGCTGGAGCAGATCGTCAGTCTCCGCCTGGCTCAGCGACACGCTCACCGTGTTGGCGTTCTCCACGATGTCCCGCTCCGCCACCACCGTGCGATCGCGTGGCAGGACGATCGACGTCGTGCGCCCCACCTTTTCCCAATAGGACAGCTCGCGCGCGAGCGCATCGCTGCCGGCATACGCCGCCATGCGAGCCGCCCACTGTGCGAACGACGTCGGCCGTCCGCCGGACGCCGACGATTCGCCGGCGAGCCACGAGTCCAGCTCTCGCAGCATCACGCCCCACGACACGCCGTCCACCGCAAGGTGGTGTACGACGACGAACAGCCGCCCCGTGCGCGCCGCACCCAGATCGAAATGCACCACGCGCATGGTCGGGCCGTGCTCGATGTCGAGCGACGCATGCGCAGCGCGACACTCACGCTGGATCTCGGCGGACAGTCCGGCATCTGCAACGTTGCTCAGGTCCACACGGGCCACGGCGGCACGCGCGCCGTCCGCGATGAGCTGCCGCCATCCTCCGGCGGTGCGCGTGAAGCGCAATCGCAGCGCCTCGTGTCGGGACACGAGCGCGTCCACGGCGGATTCCACCGTCACCGTGTCGATCCCTGCCGGAACGGTAAGAAGGAAGGCCTGATTCCAGTGATGCAGCTCTTCCGTCTCTCCGTCGAAGAACCAGCGTTGCACGGGAGTCAGTGGCACGTTGGCCGGATCCACGACGACGTCGTCCGCCGGCTCGTCGGCCACCATGAGTGCCGGCAATGCCGCGGCCAACGCTGCGATCGTTGGATGTGCGTACACGTCGCGCGGCGAGAAGCGCAGACCCGCTTCTCTCGAGCGCGCGATGACGCTGATCATCAGGATGGAATCACCGCCGAGCGTGAAGAAGTCGTCCTCGACGCCGACGCGGCCCGTGCGAAGTACACCTCGCCAGATGTCACACAGCGTGCGTTCCAGCGGCGTCCGCGGCGCCACCATCGGCCGATCGCGCAGCAGACTGGCCGCGTCGGGAACGGGTAGCCGCGAACGATCCACCTTGCCGCTGCTGGTGAGCGGCAGCCGCTCCATGACCACGAACGCGGAAGGGATCATGTACGGGGGAAGCTGCGCCGCAATCAGGTCACGCACCTCGAGCAACGCGGCTCCGTCGAGCGACGCCCGCGGCGCGGCGACGACATACGCCACGAGCCGCTTGTCACCCGGCGTGTCCTCGCGGCCGATCACCGTGCATTCGCGCACACGGCCGGTGGACAGCAACGCCGCCTCGACTTCGCCCGGCTCGATGCGGAAGCCGCGGATCTTGAGTTGATGATCGACGCGGCCCAGGAACTCGACATTGCCGTCCGCTCTCCATCGCGCGATGTCGCCGGTGTCGTACATTCGCGCGCCCTCGTCGGCGGCGAACGGATCACGCGCGAAGCGTTCGGCGGTCAGCTCCGGACGATTCAGGTAGCCAGAGCCGACGCACACGCCGCCCACCCAGAGGCGGCCCGGCGCTCCAATCGGTACCGGTGCGCCGTGCGCATCCAGCACGTAGACGCGCACGTTCTCGATTGGCCGCCCAATCGTGGGCGGAAGCCTGTCGTCCGGATCGCACAGCGCGGCGGTGGCACATACGGTCGTCTCCGTCGGACCATAGCCGTTCGCGAGCTGCCGGCCGCGACCCCACCGCTCGATGATGTCGGCGCCGATTGCCTCTCCGGCGGAAAGCACCCCGCGCACACCCGGCATCGTCGCGGGATCCAGCACGCGCAGCAGCGTGGGCGGCAGCGTCACGAATGTGATGGCCTCCGCCGTGATCCGCGACGCCAGCTCGTGCGGCGACTTCAATACGTCCGACGGCATCATGTGCAGCGTGCCGCCCAGACAGATGGACTGAAGCACCTCCGATACCGAAGCGTCGAAGGAGGGCGACGCGAACTGCAACACGCGCGAGTGCTCGTCGAGGTCGAGCAGCGACACGTATGCCCGGGCAAGATTGCACGCACCGCGATGGTGCAACAGCGCTCCTTTCGGCTTGCCCGTGGAGCCGGACGTGTAGATCACGTATGCGAGGTCGCGCGGATCCACGGCCGCAAAGGCCCCGTCCGTCGAGGCGGTGTCGTCCTCCGCATCGACGAGCACCGTCACCGGCGCGGACGGTGCATGCGAGGCGAGCGCCTGCTCCGTCACCAGCATGTGCGCGCCCGAATCCGACACCATGTGCGCCATGCGCGCAGTCGGATGCTCCGGGTCGAGCGGCAGGAACGCGGCTCCCGCCTTGAGAATGGCGAGCATCGCCAACGGATAATTCTCCGTTCGGGAGACGCACATCGCCGCGATCATGCCGGGCATGAGCCCGTGCGCGCGCAAGCGCGTCGCCAGCCGGGATGCGCGCGCGTCCGCCTCGGCGTACGTCAGCCGCACGCGTCCCGCGCGGATCGCCTCGGCGTTCGGCCGCGCGCGCGCGTGAGCCTCGAACATTCCGTGAATCGTCTCGGCCTCACGCGGCGCGAACGTCGCATTCCACTCGTGCAACACGAGATTGCGCTCGGCGGCCGGCAGCAGGGGAAGGTCCGCGACGCGCGCGTCCGGCATCGTCGCCATGCCCTCGAGCAGTGTCACGAGCTGGGCGACAAGACGAGTCGCCGTTGCGTCATCGATCCGCGCGCGGTCGTGATCGAGCTTCAGCGTCAGCGCCGCACCGCCGTAGGCGCCGAGTGTGAGCGGTACGTTGGGTTGCTCGAAGACCGTGACGCGCCGGTTCGCCCACGAACCTCCCGAGGCACGCAGGACATCCTCGAGCAACACGTTCTCGTACACGAGCAGCGTGTCGAAGAGTGCGCGGCCCGGCGGCAGCTCGCTCCATCCCTGTACCGCCGCCAACGGCGTGTGCTCGAGATCGCGCAGTCCGCGCCATGTCGCCCGGATGGCGCCGAGGTATTCCGCCAGCGTCGCGTCGGGATTCACCGCGACTCGCATCGGCACCGTGTTGATGAGCAAACCGACCATGTCGTCTGCGCCGTCGACCGAGCGCCGGCACGCACGCGTGGCGCCGAAGACGACGTCCGTCTCACCCGAGTGGCGCGACAACAGGAGCGCCCAGGCACCCTGCACCACGGTGTTCAGCGTCAGGCCGTGCCCGGCTGCCCACGTCGCCAACACACGCGTGGCCTCAGTCCCGAGTCGTTGCTCGATTTGTCCGTCGCGGTGCTCGCCCTCCGCGAGCGGCGTGGGAAGCGCCATCGGCAGCGGTGTCGGCGCGGCGAAACCGCGGAGCCGCTCTCGCCACGGTTGCTCGCTCGACGCAAGGTCGCGTGCGCGCACCCACGCCACGTGCGACGCGAACGTCGGCGGCTCCGCCGTTTGCACCGTCAGCGAGTCGTACTCGGCGAAGATCTCCTTCAGGATGATCGTGAACGATCGTCCGTCGAGGATGATGTGGTGGAACGTCCAGATCAGGCGGTAGTCGTCGTCCGCGAGGCGGACGAGGGTGACGCGCTGGAGCGGTGCAGTGCCCAGATCGAAGCCGCGCGTGCGATCACCGGCAAGCAGTGCGTGGAGGCGGCCCTCGTGTGTATCGCGCGCCGTGGCGCGCCAGTCCAGCTCCGTCCACGGCAGCTTCACCCGCTCGCGCACCACCTGCTCGGGCTCGGCGCGCTGTTCCCAGACGAACGCCGTGCGCAGCGCCGCATGCCGGCAGGTCGCATGCTCCCAGGCCGCCTCGAGGAGGCCGGTATCCACGGCCTCGGGCAGAGAGAACACGAGCTGCTCGACGTCCACGCCGCCCGCCGGCTCCAGCAGGTGATGAAACAACATCCCCTGCTGGAGCGGCGTCAGTCCGTATGTCGCCGCCGGGGCCGCCACGTTGGAAAAGGCGCCGATCAGGCGGGGAGGTCGGCCGCGTTGATCATGTTGCCCATGGCCACCACGATGTGCCGCGCACCCTCGAACGTGTCGCGCGCATGCGTGACGAGCATGTTGTCCAGCATGATCATGTCGCCCTTCTGCCACTTGAACCGCACGGCGACCTTCTCGAACGTCTCGCCGAGATGCTGCATCGTCTCGTCGGGAATCGGCGAGCCGTCTCCGTAGTAGACGTTACGCGGGAGATCCTGTTCGTCGAACAACGCGCGCAGGCCTTCGCGCGTGTCTTCGTCCACGCAATAGATGTGGTGGATCTGCACCTGGTTGAAGAACATCTCCTGCTTCGTCTTCGGGTGCTTCACGATCCCCTTCGTCCGGTTGATGACGCGAAGTCCACCGTCCGCCTTCCACTCGAAGTCGCTGCCCGCGTCGCGGCACATCTGCTCCACCTTCGACTTGTCGGTGGTGTGGAAGAACTCCTCCCACGACGGATCCACGCCCTTGGAGAAGTTGCGCACGTACATGAGACCCTTCTCGCGGAACTGCTTCACGACCTCGGGAGCGATGTGCGCCAGCACGCCGCGCGTGTCGAACACCGGCGTGCAGCCACCCGCCTTCGCGGGGGTGACGCAGTGGAAGCTGATGCGATTCGGAAACGACGGCAGGTGCGAGCTCTCGTTGTGGTAGAGGATCATCTGGTCCGCCGGATATGGCGTGGACTCGTAGATCTTCTCGCCGGCCGCGTTCTTGGGCAGGTCGCCGTAGTCGCCGAACAGCTCACCGTAAATCGCCTTGGCCGCACGCTCGAAGTCGGCGGGGCTCGGTAGGTTGAAGTTGCGGAACAGCACTCCACCGTGCACGAGGAGCTGCGCCTCGATCCACTCGCGATTCTCCGCGTTCCATTTCGCGAGCTCGAGTCCCTCGACCGTGGGTTCGAGCACGAGCGGAAGGTGCGCGCCCTCCGCAAAAGTGTACGCGCGCACGCCGGACGGAGCCGGCGTAGCCGACGGCGAGAGCATGGGCTCGTTCGTGGCCGTAGTCATGGTCGAATACCTGGACGAGTGGGGAGGAATTGTCTGGCGAACCGCGTAACCGCCGGACCGCAGCGTGCGGTGCTGGTATGGTTGGACGGTCGCGCGATGGGGGCGAAACAGCCGGAAACTCGTGGCTGGAAGGGCGCGGGGACTCCGCTACAATAATGACGCACGTGAGCCGGCCCTGTCACGGTCGGGAATCGGTGCGGTTGCGCCGTCCAAATGCCGTTTCTATCATAGGTTGACTCACCGGCAATTTACATCGCGCTGAGCTCGTCGCGCGGGTCGCCGTGTGTGCCGCCCCCTCACCGTCTTCCGGCACGAGATGAACGTCCTGCTTGTCGTCCCGTGGGACAACCTCGGCGGCGTGTGCGGCGTGGTGAATCATGTCGCTCTCCATCTGCGCGAACGCGGACATGGCGCCTTTCTCATGCTGCCCGGCGAGTCCGACACGCCGCAGTGGGGCGAGAGCCGATTGGGGTTGCCGGCCGTGCGTCTCAATCTGCGCCCGATTCACGTTCCCGGAGCTGGCCTGCGCGGACCCGCGGCGTTCGTCGCATACGCGCCGCTCAAGCAGTGGCGGCTTCGCAAGCTGTTTCGAGAGTTGGAGATCGATGTCGTCAACGTGCATTTCCCGCACGCCGCGTCCCTCCACTTTGCGATTGCGCGACATGTGGGGGGTCCGCGCCTGGTGATGTCAGTCCATGGTGCCGACCTTCTCCCCTATAATATAGCGCCATCAAAGCGCCATCATAGCGTCAATTTAGCGCTATCTGCGGCCGATGCCCTCGCTTCTCCATCAAGGTCGTTTCTCGACGTCGCCGCCACGACATGGCCCATCCTGACCCGCCGCCCTACCTATGTAATACCCAACGGCGTGGATCCGGACGAGCTCGGATATGACCCGGAGGCACCATGGGGCGAGACGCAACCTCCATATGTTCTCGCCGTGGCAACGCTCGTTGCCTATAAAGGAGTGGACATCCTCATTCGCGCATTCGCGTTGGTGGCCGACGCGCATCCAGCCCTCCGCCTCCGGCTCGTCAGCGACGGTCCCGATCGAGTCGCCCTCGAAGCGCTCGCCAGCGAGCTCGGCATTCGTGGCCGCGTGGACTTCCTTCGCACACTCGAGCGACATGAAGTGGCCCGCGAGCTTCGTGGGGCGACGCTTTTCGTCCTTCCCTCACGGTCGAGCTCGGAATCGTTCGGCATCGCGGCCGCCGAAGCCATGGCCGTGGACCGAGCCGTGATTGGCTCCGCGGTCGGCGCGCTGCCGGAAATGATCGAGCACGACCGCACGGGACTTCTCGTCCCACCGGGCAATCACGAAGCGCTCGCCGTCGCGATGCGTCTGGCGCTGTCTGATCGTCAGTTACGTGAGCGGCTCGGCCGCGCCGCCGGCATCCGGGTGCGCCGCGATTATCGCTGGAGCCGAACGGGCGCCGAGTATGAATCGCTGCTGCTTCGCGTCGCGCGCGGTGACGCCGCTCCTCCATCCTCCTCTGCACCTTCACAGTCCACGTGACCGCAACGTCTCCGCCGCTCGCCGACATCGTCACTGAACGCGCCGCGCCGCCTCCCGAGCGTCGCCGTACCATGCTCGGGGATCTCGCGGAGATCGTGGCGGAGCTTCGGCAAAGCCGCGACATCATTCATCAGCTCACGCTGCGCGACATCCGGATCCGCTACAAGCAGGCGGTGTTCGGATTCGCCTGGGCGTTGCTGCTACCCGCGTCCGTGGTGCTGGCGGGTCTCGCCGTGCGCCTCGCCTTCGCCTACGTGTCCGGCCGTCACATCGCCATGAATCAGATCGCGGGCATGGCGCTCAAGGCAGTGCCGTGGGGTTTCTTCGTCGGCTGCCTCAATTCGGCGACGCCGAGTCTCGTGTCCAACAAGGCGCTGGTGACGAAGATCTACTTCCCGCGCGAGGTGCTGCCGCTCGGCTCCGTGCTCGCGCAGACCTTCGATTCCAGCATCGCGATGGTGATCGTGGCGGTGGTCCTTCCGTTCCTGAAGGTGACGGCGTCCGTCCAGATCCTTTGGGCGCCGCTGCTGCTCGCACTGTTGTGGATCCTCGCGCTGGCGGCCGGGCTCTTTCTCAGTTGCGCGAATCTCTTTTTCCGCGACGTGAAGTATCTCGTCCAGATATTCGTCACGTTCGGCATCTTCCTCACCCCCGTGTTGCTCGACGCGGCGATGTTCGGCCCGACGGGCTCGCGGCTCATGATGCTGAATCCCGTCGGCGCGATTCTGGAGGGACTCCGCCTCAGTGTCGTGGAGCATCACTCGTTGCTGGAGACGGTGCGCGCGCCCGCCGGATTCGTCGTCTGGCAGCCCGCCTATCTCCTGTATGTCGCCGTCATCGCGATCGGCGGACTGTTCATGAGCGCGCTGTTCTTTCACCGGTCCGAGCGCCGGTTCGCGGAGCTGGTCTGATGGGAGGGCGCGACACATGACCGTCTCCCGCATCGTCTTCGATCACGTCTGGAAGAAATTCCACCGCGGGCAGATCCACGACAGCCTTCGCGATCTCATTCCCGCCGTCGCCAATCGTCTGCTAGGGCGCGGCGAGAACGAACGCGAGCTGAGCGAGGGCGATTTCTGGGCCGTCCGCGACCTCTCGTTCGAGGTGATGCCCGGCCAGTGCCTTGGCATCATCGGACCGAACGGCTCGGGCAAGAGCACGTCACTCAAGCTGCTCACACGCATTCTCGAGCCCACGCGCGGTCACTGCGAGATTTTCGGGCGGGTCGGCGCCCTCATCGAGGTGTCGGCAGGATTTCACGGCGACCTCACGGGACGGGAGAACGTTTTCTTGCAGGGCGCCATCATGGGGATGAGCCGCGCCGACATCGTGCGGAAGTTCGACGAGATCGTCGAGTTCTCCGGCGTCATCGACGCGATCGACACGCCGGTGAAGCGTTACTCGAGCGGCATGAACGCACGCCTGGGATTCTCGATTGCCGCGCATCTCGAGCCGGAGGTGCTGATCATCGACGAGGTGCTCTCGGTGGGCGACCTGTCGTTCCAGGAGCGCGCATTCGGCCGCATCCGCGACCTCACACGAAGCGGCATCCCCGTCGTCATGGTGTCGCATCAGCTCGAGCGCGTCGCGGAGTTGTGCTCGAGCGTCATTCTGCTCATCGAGGGTGGTGTTGCGGCGCACGGAACACCGAGAGAGGCGATTTCCGCGTATGTGCGTCAGGCGGACGTCTGGCGTGCGGCGGTCAACTCCGGACTGATCGTGTTCGATTCGGTCAGCCTTTCCGAGGAGTCTGTCGTCTCCGGCGAGCGGTTCGCCGTCCTCGTGAGAGGGCGCATTCCGAATCCGATCGGTGAACAGATCGAGCCCGTGCGTGTTCGCCTGCGCTCCCTCGTCACCGGCACCATCCTGTACGCCACGGGCTCACAGGGGCTTCGCTTCGACATCGCGCGAGTGGGCGAGTTCAGCGTGCGGATCGACCTCCAGGCCAACGTTGCGCCGGGCAAGTATCTCGTGGAAGTGATTGCCGTGGACCCCGCGGCCAAGAAGGACGTCGCGACCTATCCGGCAATCATGCTGGACGTGCAGAGCCCTGGTGACTTCGTGGGCACCGTGCAGTTGAACGCCTCCATGTCGCTGCTGGAGCCCATCGCGTGACACCGGGCTCGGGCCAACCGATGACGAACGGCGAGGAGCATCAGGCGGTCGTCCCGATCGAATCGCCGGCCAGTGTGTACGGTGTTCCCGAGCTGAGCGAGTCGATCGAAGGGGTGTTTCCGCTCACGGGACAACAGCAGGGAATGCTGTACAACTGGCTGCAGGATCGACACTCGGGCCTCGACATCCTGCAGCTGGCGGTCACGCTCGACGGCATCGACATCGCGGCGTTCCGGCGTGCGTGGCAGGCGATGGTGCAGCGGCACCAGATCCTGCGGATGCGATTCCGTTGGCAGGATGTGGACGAGCCCGTGCAGGAGATCGCGCACGATCTGACGCTCGAGTTCGAGGAGGCGGATTGGAGCGCGCTGTCTCCGGCCGCGCAGGACGACAAGTTGGAGGAGTGGCTCGCGACGGACCGGCGGAACGGATTCGATCTCGGAGCACTGCGCCTCGCCCATTTCGGCTACTTCCGCATCGGTGAATCGCAACACGTGTTCACGATGTCGATGCCGCATATCCTCCTGGACGGCCGAAGCTACGTCACGATGTTCGGCGAGGTCTTCGAGGTCTACAACGCCGAGAGCGAGGGGCGTGGATCGAAGCTTCCGGACGTTCGTCCGTACAGCGACTATCTCGCGTGGCTCCAGGGTTGCGACCATGCGCCCGCGCTCGAGTACTGGGGCGCAATCCTCAGCGGATTCTCGTCTCCGGTCTTTCCCGAGGTCGGCACGGACGGCGAGGCGGTCGGTACGCCGGACCATACGGAACAGCGTGTCACGCTCACGCGCGAACAAACAGAGCGTCTGACAGCGTTCTCGGTAGCTCACAAGCTGACGCCGAGCATCATGGTACACGCCGCGTGGGCGCTGTTGCTCGCGCGCTACGCCGGAACGGATGACGTGGTGTACGGCGTGACGAGGGCCGCCCGCCGCGCCGCGCTGGACGGCGACAAATCCGCAAACCGGATGGCAGGCATCTTCATCAACACGCTTCCGGAGCGGGTCTGCATCCGCGACGACCAACGGGTGATCGACTGGCTGCACGAGCTGCGTCATAATCAGACCGAGGCGCGGCCCCACGAACAGGTGCCGCTCCCGATGGTGCAGTCGTTGACCGAGGTGCCATTGGGCACGCCGCTCTTCGAGACGCTCGTCATCTTCGAGAACCGCCTGGAGTCGCGCGTGCTGGAGCGAGTGGACTCTCGCTTGAGCCGTCTGCGTGTCAGGGAGCAGACGAGCGTCCCCATCACGCTGCACGCGTACGCCGAGAAGGAGATGCTGCTGCGCATCGAGTATGACCGGGTGCGCATCCGCGATGGCGCCGTACGCCGCATGCTCCCCCAGCTCGCCCACCTGCTCATGGCGCTCGTCGATCATGGTGACGGTCGGCTCGGTGAGATCGAGTTGATTACACCGGAGGAGCGGAGCGTCCTCCTCGAACGTTGGAACAACACCGCGGCCGACTTTCCGCGGGACGTGTGCGCACACCAGTGGATCGAGCAAACTGCCGCTCGCCACGCCGATCGCGTGGCCGTCGAAGACACGGCGGGCGCGATGACGTACGCCGAGCTCGATACGGCCGCGAACCGGCTCGCGCACCATCTGATTGCGTGCGGCGTAACGCCGGGCTCATTGGTGGCGATCTGTCTCGAGCGGTCTCGCGACCTCGTCGTGAGCATGCTCGCGGTGTGGAAGACTGGCGCCGCGTATGTACCGCTCGACCCGGACTATCCCGCCGGCCGAATCGCCGACATCGTGGAGGATTCGCGGCCGGGTGTCATCGTCAGTCACCGAGATCTGGCCGAGCGGGTCCCGGGAGGCACTGCCAACATCGTGTTCCTCGATGAAGAGCAGGCGCGCATCGCGTCGGCATCAGGCGCCGCGCCCAACGTGCGCGTTCGCAGCGACGACCTCGCGTACGTCATCTTCACCTCCGGATCCACCGGTCGCCCCAAGGGCGTCGAGCTGCGGCACCGCGGGCTCGTGAACTTCCTCAATAGCATGCGGAAGGCGCCCGGCATCACGGAGTCCGACGCGCTGCTGGCTGTGACCACGGTGTCGTTCGACATCGCCGCGCTGGAGCTCTTCCTTCCGCTCGTGAGCGGCGCACGCGTCATGATCGCTTCGCGCAACGTTGCCATCGACGGCCATGCGCTCGCCGAGCGTATCGCCAGCACGCGCGCGACGATGATGCAGGCGACACCGGTGAGCTGGCGCATGCTGCTCGACGCCGGATGGACGAACCCTTCGCGCATCAGGATGCTCTGCGGCGGAGAAGCCCTTCCGTCGTCGCTCGCGGCCGAACTGAATGCCACGGGTGCCGAGCTGTGGAACATGTACGGGCCGACCGAGACGACGATCTGGTCTTCGGTCGATCGCGTTGATGACGCACGAAGCGGCGCCATCGTGCCCGTTGGCCCACCAATCGACAATACGACGTTTTACGTGCTCGACGCGAAGCTGCGTCCCGTTCCAGTCGGCGTTGCGGGTGAGCTCCTCATCGGCGGCGAGGGAGTGGCGAGAGGCTACCTGGGCCGCGACGATCTCACCGCGGAGCGGTTCGTCGCCAATCCGTTCGAGAGCGGCACCGATGCGAAGCTGTATCGCACCGGTGATCTCGTGCGCTACCGCTCGGACGGACGCCTCGAGTTCCTCGGGCGAATGGATCATCAGATCAAGCTTCGTGGCTATCGCATCGAGCTCGGTGAGATCGAAAGCGCGCTCACACGGCAGCCCGAGGTGCATTCGGCG
Source organism: Gemmatimonadetes bacterium 2013_60CM_65_52 (assembly GCA_002215645.1). Lineage (GTDB taxonomy): Bacteria > Gemmatimonadota > Gemmatimonadetes > Gemmatimonadales > Gemmatimonadaceae > AG11. Next base: position 228,711 of record NGFI01000014.1, read on the forward strand.
ATCGTGGTCGTGCGCGATGACGCTGGAAGCGAGCCGCAACTTGTGGCCTATTGCATCAGCGCGGCCGGTACGCCTCCGGCGAACAAGCGCTCCGCAGACATTCTCGCCGCCGTCGCGACTTCTCTGCCGGCGTACATGGTGCCGAGCGTCATCGTCTGGCTCGACACGTGGCCGCTTACGTCCAACGGCAAGATCGATCGCAAGCGACTCCCGGCTCCGGAGCGCAATGCGGCAGAGTCGCGCCGAGCGTTCGTGGCGCCGAACACCGCGGACGAGCGGGCACTCGCGGAGCTGTGGTCGGAAGTACTCAAGCGCGAACACATCGGGGCGCACGATGACTTCTTCGAGCTGGGCGGGCACTCGCTCCTCGCGACGCGTTTGCTCAATCGCATTCGCCGAGCGTTCGGAGTCGACGTGTCGTTGCGCGACCTGTTCGCCGCACCGACGCTGTCGGAGCTGGCCGCGACGCTCTCGGATCGAAGGAAAGCGGGTGGCGTGACGTTGGCGCGGCAGATACGTGCCGTACAGCGCGAAGGGATCATTCCGCTCTCCTACGTGCAGCAGCGGTTCTGGTTCCTCGAGCAGGTTGCGCCGAGCGCCGTGTATAACATCCCGCTCGCGTGGTCCTTCGACGGCGCGCTCGACGCGGATGCGCTACGCGGAGCGCTCAACGGCGTCATCGCGCGGCACGAATCGCTGCGTACCCGATTCGTCGCGGTCGAAGGGTGGCCGCAGCAGATGATCGAAGATGCGCTCGTGCTCGACTTGCCCTCGGAGAGTGTCGACGGCGAGAACGGCGATGCACGAGCGAGCCGCATCTACGAGGACATGGCGAGAGCGTCCTTCGACCTCGCGGCCGGCCCTCTGATTCGTGCCCGCCTCCTTCGTCTGTCGCCGACGCGGCACGTGTTGATCGTGATCGTGCATCACATCGTCTTCGACGGATGGTCCACCAACATCTTCTGCGACGACCTGGCCAGATTCTACGCGGCCTTCTCGACGGGCGATCACGCTCCGGTGTCGGCGCTTCCGGTACAATACGCCGATTTCGCAACGTGGCAGCGCGAGACCATGACGGACGCGGTCATGGAGGAGCAGCTCGCCTATTGGCGGAAGCAGCTCACGGGTGCGCCGGCGGCGCTGGAGCTGCTTGCAGATCGTCCGCGCCCCGCGGTGCAATCGAACTCGGGCGCCAAGGTGCCGGTGCTGATCGACGCGCCGCTCTTCGCGAGTCTGCAAGCGCTCGCGCAGCGCCAGGACGTCACGGTGTACATGGTGCTCATGGCGGCATTGTATGCGCTGCTGTACCGCTACTCCGGACAGGACGATGTCGTCATCGGCACGCCGATCGCCAATCGCAACCAGCGCGAGACGGAGAGCCTCATCGGCTCGTTCGTGAACATCCTTGCCCTCCGCGCTCGCATCGCGTCGGAAGCCCCGTTCTCGGCGCTGTTGGCGCAGGTCCGCGAGAACACGTTGGGCGCGTACGCGAATCAGGACGTGCCGTTTGAACGGCTCGTCGAGACGATCAATCCGCAACGAGACCCGTCGCGCACGGCGTTCTTCCAGGTGTTCCTCGCATTTCAGAGCGCCGGGGAGAATCCGGTTCCGAGGTTGCCGGGCATCGCCGCGGACGTGCTGGCGCCGCCCGATGCCGGTGTGTCGCGGTACGACATGACGTTCTTCATCGACGAGACGGAGCGGGACATCCGTGGCGTGCTCGAGTACAACACTGATCTGTTCGACGAAGACAGCGCGGCACGGTTTACACAGCACTACCTGAACGTGCTTCGCGACGTCGCACGAAATCCTGGCGCGCAGGTGTGTGAGCTGAATGTCCTTTCGAGCGGCGAGACCGCGCGTCTCCTGCACGAATGGAATGCCACGAGCGCGGACGCACCAGCAGACCGGTGTACGCACAACTGGATCGAGCGGACGGCGCGGTCCCATCCGTCGCGCATCGCCATCGAGGACGAACGAGGACTGTTCACCTACGCCGAGCTCGATGCGGCAGCGAACAGGCTTGCGCGTCATCTTCGGGAGCGGGGCGTCACACGCGGAACGCTCGTGGCTGTGAGCGTGGAGCGCACGCGCAACCTCCTCGTGAGCGTCCTCGCGACGTGGAAGGCGGGCGCGGCATACGTTCCGCTCGATCCGGAATATCCAGCCGCGCGCATTTCGCAGATCATCGAGGACGCTGCACCGGCGGTGTTCCTGACGGAAAGCGCGTTTCTCGATCGCCTGCCCGACATCCCGACTGCGCTCGTTCAGCTCGACGCGCATCGCGCGGCGATCGACGCACATGAGGACACGCCCCTCGACGTGTCGAGCGATCCTTCCGATCTCGCGTACGTGATCTTCACGTCAGGATCGACGGGCCGGCCCAAAGGGGTGCAGATCGAGCATGGGAACCTCGTCAACCTGCTCAATAGCATGCGGGTCCGCCCTGGTTTCCAGGATACGGATGTGCTGCTGGCCATCACGACGGTCTCGTTCGACCTGGCGGTGCCGGACCTCTACCTGCCGCTGATCGTTGGCGGGCGCATGGTGATTGCTCCGCGGGAAACGGCGATCAACGGGCCGGCGCTTGCTGCGCTGATCGAGCGCGCCAACGTGACGATCATGCAGGCGACGCCCGTCACCTGGCAGATTCTTCTCGAGTGCGGCTGGACCAATCCGCGCCGCATGAAGATGCTCTGCGGCGGCGAGGCCGTGTCGATTCCCCTCGCGGAGCGCCTGACCGCAACCGGCGGTGAGCTCTGGAACATGTATGGGCCGACGGAGACGACCGTGTGGTCGGCGGCCGATCGTGCGACGACGGACGATGCCTTCGGTGTGCTGCCCATCGGCGGACCGCTCGACAACACGAGACTGTTCGTGCTCGACGAGCACATGCAGCCCGTTCCGATCGGCGTCGCCGGAGAGCTGCACATTGGCGGTGCCGGTGTTGCTCGCGGCTATCTGAACAAGCCGGAGATGACGTCGCAGAAATTCGTGACCGACCCGTTCGACGCGCGCCGCGGCCGAGTGTACAAGACCGGCGACCGCGTGCGCTATCGCCCGGATGGCCGGCTTCAGTTCCTGGGACGCACCGATCACCAGGTGAAGGTCAGGGGCTATCGCATCGAGCTCGGCGAGATCGAGGCGGCGCTGCGCGAGCACGAGTCGGTCGACGACGCGGTGGTCATCGCGCTGGACGATGGCGTCGGCATGAAGCGTCTTGTCGCGTATGTGCAAGCGGAGAACGTCGCCGGCGTCGAATGGAACCGCTTTCTCGGCAGCCGCCTGCCGCACTACATGGTTCCGGCCGTCGTGATTCCGCTCGCACGACTTCCGCTGACGGTCAACGGCAAGATCGATCGCGCGGCGCTGCCGGCGCCGGATACGGAGCTCACTCGCTCCGAATCGCTGGGCCCGCGCGACGAGATCGAAGCCCGCGTCCTGCGCATCTGGCACGAGATACTCGGCAACAAGAACATCGGTGTGACCGACCGCTTCAACGACGTCGGCGGTCATTCGCTTGCGGCCGTGCGGGTCTTCACGCGAATCAATGCTGACTTCGCCCGTTCAATCCCGCTCGCCACGATACTTCGGCGCGACACCGTTGCCGCGCTCGCGGAGATTCTCCGCGCACCGGAGACGGCCGACGAGTGGCAATGCATCGTCCGATTCCCCAGCGCGACGAGCGGACAGCCGATCTTCTGCGTGCACGCCGCGATGGGCAACGTTCTCATCTACGAGCGGTTCGCGCAGCGGCTGGGCACGGACCATCCCGTGTACGGCATCCAGGCGGTCGGAAACTTCGGCTCGCAGCTTCCACACGAGACCGTCGAGGAGATGGTCGCGTACTATGCCGCGGAGGTGTTCAAGGTTCAGCCCACCGGTCCGTACGTCTTCTTCGGACTGTCGCAGGGCGGCATGCTGGCGCTCGCACTCGCCCACTACATGCGCTCGCACGGTCACGAGGTGAAGCTCGTCGTGATGTACGATACGAGCGGTCCCGGGTATCCCAGGCTGACGATGGCCGGCCGGGTGCATCGGTACCTGACGGAGCACGGAGACATTACGCTGCGCCGCCTGTGGTTGATGTTTGCGGTCGGCACCGTGCCGCTCCGCGAATGGCGTTCCCTCTACTGGAAGATCCGCGAGCGCGCCTATGAGACGCGCGATTGGTGGCGTGGCGAGCTTCAACGCAACAGGCTGCTACGACGGTTCCGTCACCAGAATCCGCCGCTCGATTTCCCTCTTCCGCCGAACGTCAGCAGAGTCTTTCTTGCCCATCACCGCGTGAGCGAGCGATACACACCACCATTCTGGCCGGGGCGCATCACCTACATTCGCGCGGAGCAGGCGTTCGCCGGGACCGTTCCGGACGACCTTCGCGGCTGGGGCGGCCGGGCGGCTGACATCGAGATCCACAACCTGCCGGGCGGCCATAACGAAGGGATGTGGGAGCCCGGCGTCGATGACCTCGCGAGGTTGTTCCGCAAGTTCCTCGAGCCGTCCTCGGAGTAAGCTCGCGTTCGCCGAGTTCGAAGAGCGTGCCGACTGCGCGGATTCCGCACCGAGGTCGGCGAGCTCGATCTGATCTCACTGCCAACCGGGAGTGGAATCGGCAGTCGTGCTCCTGCGCGAAGACGCGCATTGGCCATACGCATGCGTCCTTACGCTGTCGCAAGGATGAATTAGCGCAACGATGCCTCCCGCCATCGACGAAGATTCGGGTCTCAATGCTGGCTCCATCCCCCTCCGTCGATGGGCCTGCGAAACATTCTCGGCTTGGTGTCGCTGATTTGCCACCACGCGGCGAAGGACACCGCTGACTGGCGTTGCAATGTAGAAACAGCGGTCACAAGGTCACGCGTCGTTTCCCCCTGAATCAGCACGTAGTAGGTGCCTTCAGTGCCGAACAGGCCCGCTTTACCGCCAACTACTGTGCCGCCAATCGCATCTATGACGGCTTGCCTTTGCGGCTGTGCTGTACCCGTACGAAAGGCGACCAGCACAATGCGCTTACGATACGATTCGGACGGGGACAGTGGTGCCCCGTTGATCATGCCAAGCGAGTCGAACAGCGCGCGTGGCAGGGAGTCTGGTGCTGAAGCCGGCACAGGGCCCGCCAACTCGAAGTCAAACGTCGTCGTCGCGCCGTCGATCCCGATGGAGAAGGCATCGGCGTCTCCTCGAAACCCAGCGAATCCCCACCCAGAGGCGCGCAGGTAGACCTGCCCGCGTGTCGCATGGACCCCGACGTTTGGAAAGCGCTCGATGACCTGCGTCACAGTACAGGGCGTCGTGGCAATGCAGGGGTTCGCTACACTCGCGGCCTCGCGTCGGCCGTGTCGGCGATTATCGCTCGCGGAGTCTCTATCGACAGGCGTTGACACAGGGCTGCTGGGATCGATGAGCCAGTTATTCCAGCCCGCTCCGTCAGTGGGCTTTCGATACGAAGGTACGGCTGGATCGTACACCGGCCACCCCGCGAATGTCACGCCAGGCTGGCGGCGCAGTATTGTGGCCGCGTTTACCAGCGCGGAGGTCGTCCCACCGGTGATCAATACGTAATACCGTCCGCTCGTCGTATCTTCACGGAAACGATGGCCGCCAACCACGGTGCCCCCGACGGAGTCAACCGCCGCCTGTCTCTGCGTTTGGGTAGCGGTCGCCGTGAATTCAACAACCACTATGTTTTTCCTGTACGCGCTGTCGGAAAGCGGGGCCCCCGAAACATTGCCGAGTTGCGCAAGCAGCGTAGATGGAGTGCTGTCAGGCGGAATGAGCGGCACTGGCGCGGCTGGATCAAAGTCAAATGTGGTGGTTGATCCACCGATGCCGATCGAGAAAGCATCGACGTCTCCTCGAAAGCCCGCAAACCCCCACCCAGATGCGCGTAGATAGACCAGCCCGCGTGTCGCATGAACGCCCGCATTGGGAAAATGATCAATGACCTGCGCAAACGTGCAGGGCGTTGCCGCGACACAGGGATTCGCCACACTTGCGCCCGCCCTGATCACTGTCGTCGCTGTGGAGTACCAATAAGCGCCCGAGCGGGCATCGAAGTGCTGCCAGCTGTGCACACTCGTGTCCCCCGGCGGCTCGAAGCTGAGCGCGTACGCCGTGGTATCAGTGTCCGTCAGATCGAAGTCCACATCTATGCTGAGCCTGATCGTTCCAGGTGTGCTTCCATGGGTTTTCGTAAAGCTGTAGTACTCCAACTGAGTTAGGCGCGACAAGACGACACCGTGATAGTCTCCCAACTGAAGCTGTACGCCGTCATTCGTCGCTGCAGCCAACTCTGCGCTTCCAGAGCCAAGAGGTTGTCCTGTTGGTCCGGAGACCATCGCGCACGCCGTCGTGCTCGTGCATACGCCTCGGGCCGCGCGATCCATGAAGACCCAGCCATGCATGTTCCCTGGATACACCACGACGGCACCTGCCCCATTCAGGTCCCTTCTCACCGCTGGCGAGAAGAGACCGTGGATCGGCTCGGTCAAGTCGTGGCACGCGAGCGCCGCTACGGTCGCCAAGATGCAGAGTCCCATTGGCCAGTTCCGTCTGGTGAGCATTGATGAGCTTCTGGATTGTAGTGTATGGCCGCGAATTTCTTAAGCAGCGCTCTTGTCAGAAGCGCGACTGCGTTGCGTGGCGGAACCGCGTGCGGTCCAGTACGACTGCTCACGCAAGCAGATGAAGCCACTAATGCTCACGTTTTGACGACCGAAACTTTCTGTCGCGATGTTCCCGTAGTGCGAGCAGATGCTCTCACTCACCGATCGAACGAATGCGCACGCTACGCCTCGTCCCTCTCCTTCTCACCGCCGGCCTTCCCGTCGTCGGCCGCGCTCAGAACGCATCATCGTCGGTACACCCGACGACGCCGCCCTCCGTCGTCGCCATGCGGCGCACGGGCCCGGTCGTCGTAGACGGCCGCCTCGACGAGGCGGCATGGCAGGCGGCCCAGCCAATCACGCAGTTTCGGCAGACGCAGCCCACCGAGGGCGCTCCCGCGACGCAGCGCACCGAAGTGCGCATCATCTACGATGACGACGCCCTCTACATCGGCGCACGTCTGTACGACTCGCTCGGCGCCGCGGGCGTGCGCGCTCCGCTCGCGCGGCGCGATCAGCTGTTGAGCTCCGATCAGCTCACCACCGACAAGCTCGCCATCGTGCTCGACCCCTATCACAACCATCTCGACCGCATCTGGTTCGAGGTGAACCCGGCGAGCGTAAAAGGCGAGCACTTCAACGGTGACGAGTCCTTCGACCCCATCTGGGAAGCCGCGGCGCAGATCGATTTGCTCGGCTGGACGGCCGAGATGCGGATTCCGTTCTCGCAGCTGCGCTTCTCACGCGATTCGCTCCAGACATGGGGCATGCAGATCTGGCGCAACGTGGACCGGCTCAACGAGCAGGACATGTGGTCGTTCTGGAAACGCAATGAAGCCGGCGGCCCGCCGTTCTTCGGACACATCGAGGGCATGCATCTGAGCGGACGGCAGCGACAGGTCGAGCTGCTTCCGTACGTCGTGTCACGAGCACAGTACAAGTACGCGGACCCGGTGGACCCCTTTCACACCAGCAGCTCGCGCGCGGTGCGTGTGGGGGGCGACGCGAAGGTTCTGCTCACGTCAAACCTCACACTCGACGCCACGGTGAATCCCGACTTCGGACAGGTGGAGGTGGACCCCGCGACGGTGAACCTGAGCGCGTTCGAAACCTTCTTCAACGAGAAGCGGCCGTTCTTCGTCGCGGGCCGGCAGGCGTTCGCATACGGCGACTTCAACTGCATGTTCTGCGACAACGTCTCGAACCTCGGCCTCTTCTACTCCCGTCGCATCGGACGCGCGCCCCAGTTGAACGGCTGGGTCGACGACAACGCCGCTTACGCAGACCTCCCGGAGAACACGCGCATCGTGGGTGCCGCGAAGGTCACGGGGCGCGCAAGTGACTTCACCGTCGGCTTGCTCGACGCGGTGACCAACCGCGAAACGGCACGCTTCCGCTCGACGCTCGGTTCGCCGGAACGCACGCAGACTGTCGAACCGCTCAGCAACTACTTCGTCGGCCGCGTCCGTCGCGACTTTCGCGATGGTGCCACGACATTCGGTGGCATCGTCACTTCCACACTTCGCCGTCTGGACGATTCATTGATGGCCACCCGGCTTCGGTCGCGCGCGAACGTCGCTGGCGTCGACCTGATGCATTCCTGGAGCCGGCGCGACTACTCGCTCATGGCGCAGTTCGCGGTGTCCGACGTCGGCGGCTCCGATTCCGCCATCGCGCGGACGCAGCAATCGAGCGCGCATTACTTCCAGCGCATCGATCGGCGGGAGACGACGGATGGTCTCTTCGGCGTCAAGTACGATGCATCGCGAACGAACCTGCGCGGTTACGGGCTCTATGCGCGCCTCGCCAAGGACAACGGTGACTGGCTGTGGGAGACCGCACAGAACTGGCGCAGCCCGGGGTTCGAGGTGAACGACCTCGCCTTTCTTCGCCGAGCGGATTACAAGTGGATGCTTGCCAACGTCGCGCGGCAATGGACGACGCCGATGGGACCCTTCCGCTACCTCAACTTTACGGGCGGAGCGCAACGCCAGTACAACTTCGACGGCGATCTGAACGACGAAGAGCAGCACTACGGCATTTTCACCACGTTGAAGAACTACTGGAATGCCAACGCGTTCTACATCCATCATCCGTCGACGCTGGACGAGACGCTGACGCGCGGCGGGCCGGTGGTCGTGCGAACGGGCTACGACTACGGCTCGCAGTACGTGGGCACCGACCAGCGCAGAACGATGGTGCTGTCCATGCGCGTGGATGAAGCGCACGGCATCAACTCGCCAACGCGCGTTCTGCGTCTCCAGCCTGCCGTCGCGATCAAACCGGCGACGAACGTGTTCGTGAGCCTCGCACCGTCATACAACGCGGAAGAGGAAAACACGCAATACGTGACGGCAATCTCGGACGCCACGGTGCCCGCATTCGGCGGAACGCGCTACGTGTTCGCGCTGCTGCACCAGAAGACACTCAGCATGGACACGCGCGTCAACGTGACGTTCACGCCACAGCTGACGCTGGAGCTGTTCGCGCAGCCGTTCATCGCCAGCGGCGCATACTCAGAGTTCCGGCAGTTCTCGGCGCCGCGGACGCTGGACAAACAGATCTTCGGGAAGGACGTCGGGACCATCAGCTACAGCGCGGCCGCGTCACAGTACACCATCGATCCGGACGGAACCGGCCCGGCGGCACCGTTCAGCATCGGCAACCCGGACTTCACCTTCCGCTCGCTGCGCGGCAATGCCGTCGTGCGGTGGGAATATCGTCCGGGATCGACCGTGTTCCTCGTGTGGACGCAGGAGCGGAGCGGGTCGGACGCGACTGGCACGCTCGACGTCCGCAATCAGTCGAGCGCACTCTTCCGCGATCGCCCGATCAACATCTTTCTGCTGAAGGTGAACTATTGGGTCGGCAGATGAGCCAGCGGCTGAGGCGCCGTCTCGCGACGCACCACCGGCGCGACTTCGGTGCCCAGCAGCTCGATGGCGCGCATGATCCACGCGTGCGGCATGTCACCGAGCGCCATCTGGAGTAGGAATCGATCGTTGCCGAAGAGCTCGTACTCGAATAGCAGCTTGTCGATGACTTCCTGCGGGCTGCCGACGAGCAGCGCGCCCTGAGGGCCTCGCATGGCGTCGAACTGCTGCCGGGTCGTCGGCGGCCATCCGCGTTCACGTCCGATGCGCGTCATGACCTCCGCATACGACGGATAGAGCTCGTCGCCCGCCTGCTGCGACGTCGCCGCAACGTACGCATGTGAATTGATTCCGACTCTCAGGCTCGCCTCGGCGTGTCCTGCTTGGCGGCCGCTCTCCCGATACATCTCCACGAGGGGAACGAAGCGTTCGGGCTGTCCGCCAATGATCGCGAGCGCCAGCGGAAGGCCGAGCGTCCCCGCGCGCACGATGGACTGTGGCGTCCCGCCGACGGCGATCCACACAGGAATGGGATTCTGCACGGGGCGCGGATACACACCGCGTCCCTGAATTGGCGCACGCAGCGCTCCGGACCAGGTGATGCGCTCCTGCTCGCGCAGCATGAGCAGCAGGTCGAGCTTCTCGGAGAAGAGCTCGTCGTAGTCCTCGAGGTCGTATCCGAAGAGTGGAAAGGACTCGATGAACGAGCCCCGTCCCGCCATGATCTCCGCTCGCCCATGCGAGAGGAGATCGACCGTGGCAAATTCCTGAAACACGCGCACAGGATCATCGGAGCTGATGACGGACACCGCGCTCGTGAGCCGGATGTTTCTGGTGCGCATCGCCGCGGCGGCGAGGACGACTGCGGGCGCGGAGATGGCATAGTCGGGACGGTGGTGCTCGCCGACGCCGAAGATCTCGAGCCCGACCTGGTCGGCCAGCTCGACCTCCTCCATCAAGTTCTTCAGGCGCTGCTCGGCGCTGATGGAAGGGCCGATGTCGCCGAAGGTGTAGATTCCGATTTGCATGGACTGAAGGTTAACCGTTCACCTTCTTCACTACCCTCGCGTGCGCCTCGAGATTCCCGTCCTCGCCCTGATGCTTCCGCTCGCCACTGTCGCAGCACAGCGTCCAACGAGCCTCGCCGGACGTTCAGTCGTGTACGCACCGCACGGCATCGTCTCCACGAGCCAGCCCCTCGCGACCACGGCGGGCCTCGCCGTGCTTCAGCGCGGCGGCAACGCCATCGATGCGGCGGTGACCGCGGCGGCAGTCCTCACCGTCACGGAGCCGATGATGGTGAGCATCGGCGGCGACATGTTCGCCATGGTGTGGATCGCGAAGGAGCATCGGCTCGTCGCGCTGAACGCCAGTGGGCGGGCCGGTGCGCTCGCCACGCGCGAGGCACTCCTCGCACGCGGACGCAAGGACATGCCGGCGCGCGGCATCGAGACGGTCACCGTGCCGGGCGCGTTGGCGGGCTGGAACGAGCTGCTGAAGAAGTACGGCACGCTCACGTTGGCACAGGCCATCGCGCCGGCGATTCGCTACGCCGAGGAGGGATTTCCGGTGACGCCGGTCATCTCGGATGAGTGGAAATCGCAGGAGGCGCTGCTCCGAGAGGACACGGCTGCGCGGCGCACCTATATGCCTGACGGTCATGCGCCGGTTCCGGGCGAGTGGTTCCGCAACCCTGACTACGCGCGTACGCTGCGCGAGATCGCCAAGGGCGGCACCGGAGTGTTCTACAGCGGCCCACTCGGTGAAAAGATCGTGAAGCGGAGCCAGGAGCTGGGCGGCTTTCTCACGATCGAGGACCTCCGGAAGAACAGCCCCACGTGGGTGACGCCGATTTCAACGACGTTCAAGGGCTATCGCGTGTGGGAGCTGCCTCCGAACAATCAGGGCGTCGGCGTGCTCGAGATGCTCAGGATTCTCGAGCCCTACGACCTCGCGTCGATGGGTCATCTGTCCGCACCCTATCTCCATCATCTTGTCGAGGCGAAGAAGCTCGCCTATGCAGACCTGGTGCGGTACGTCGGCGACGCGGACCATCTCGTGGTGCCGGCCAACCGCTTGCTGGCCGACGGATACATCGCTGGCCAGCGCACTCGTCTCAATGAGACTAGAGCGCAGCGGCGGGTCGATCCGGGCGATCCACGCGTGTCGGGGGAGACCATCTACCTCACGGCGGCCGACAGCGCGGGGAACATGGTGTCGTTCATCAACAGCCTGTACGACCATTTCGGGTCGGGCATCGTCGTGCCGGGCACGGGCTTCGCGCTGCACAATCGCGGTGCGGGATTCACGATGGAGCCGGGTCTACCAAACACGATAGCGCCCGGGAAACGGCCATTTCATACCCTGATTCCGGGTTTCGTCACGAAGCCGGGCCCTGTCGCGACGGCCGACGGTCACGGGGACGAGCCGTACATGAGCTTCGGTCTCATGGGTGGCGCGATGCAGGCGCAGGGACACGCGCAGTTGCTCATCAACCTGTTCGTGTTCCACATGGACATTCAACAGGCCATCGACGCCGCGCGTTTCCGGCATACGACTGGCCTGACCGTCGAGGTGGAGGCGCCGATCACGGACGCGGTACGCACGCAGCTCACCGCGATGGGACACGAGGTGGTGGACGGCACGCGCACGCGGTTCGGCGGCGCGCAGGGGATCATCCGGTTGCCGAAGGGCTATGCTGCGGGCTCGGATCCGCGGAAAGACGGAATGGCCGCTGGGTACTGATCAACGTTGCAGTAAAGACCTTGTCCTTCGGATCAAGCGGGGCTTTCGGTGGCCAGCACGACGTTGATACGCTCCTTGAGCTCTGGGATACGTTCGCTAATCGCGGCCCATACGATGTCTGGATCAACATCGAAATAGCCATGGACGAGATGGTGACGCATACCGATGACGAGTCGCCACGGAATTTCCGGGTGCCGAGCCCGAAACTCCTGCGACAGGTGTCGCGACGCCTCCCCGATGATTTGTAGACGACTCACCATCCAGGCTTGCGTCCGTTCGTCGCTGTCGAACGCCTCACGCGTCGAGAGATACTTGTCAATACCGGCAATCGCGTCGAGAATATCGAGGAGACACGCCCGATCGCTTCGCACGAGTGGTAGCGGCTAGACGGGAACGGCTTCGCGCATCACCCGCTCACGCACCCGTGGGCGAAGCCCGCGCTCGGTCACGACGTCAACGCGCCTGCCGAGCAAATCCTGGAGATCCATGAGCAGGCCGCCGATATCGAAAACACTCCGCCCTGGGCTCATCCGTACCAGGAAATCGATGTCGCTCGACTCATCGGCCTCCCCGCGCGCGACGGAGCCGAACACGCGTACATCCGTCGCACCGTATTGGGCGGCGAGACGAAGTACCTCAGCTCGGTGGCGCTTCAGCGCGTCGGTGGCGGTCATTGGTTAGAGAGGAGTTGATCGTCTGAAGATACAGCGTCGCTCGCAGACGTCCAATCGCCCTACTGTCAGTGTGAGACTCACGCGCCACCCAGCTACGTCAGGTGGACGTCGGCATCCAAGCGGCTTGATCCGCCATTGAGCGCGCTTCTCTAGGAGAACTTCGGCAGCTCCGAACGATGCGCTGCGAGAAACGACGCGTAGCGCCCCGCGTCGGTGTAATCGCGCATGTCGCAGATGCGGTCGCCGCGGAATCGGAGCACGGCGCAGGTGCGCACATCCATGACGTCTGCCGGTGACGACTTGAGCCAACTTCGCTCACGGATCTCCACGATCACGCGCTCGTCCGCCTCGTACCACTCGCGCCACACGTCCTCATAGCCCCAATCCGCTTTGCCGAGCCCGAATTCGCGGTTGCTGAAGGCGCGCACGATGGCGGCGGGACCGTGCCATTCGCCGCCAAGTGGAGGCGCGCCCATCACCCAGTAGGTCGCGTCGTCTGTAAAATAGCTCTTCACCTCATCCATGCGACCGGCAAAGAGCGCAGCTTCGTACCGCTTTGCGATCGCGAGCCTGTCAGTCATGTGCCTGCACCTGTACGTCCCCGTGGTGCGACAGACGCTGCGCCTTGCGCCCCGTGCGCTCCATGGGCTGGAGCAGCATGTCGCGATGCGCATCAATGACGCGCCACTGATTCACCGCGCGCGTCACGAGTTCCGCTGACGCCTCGCGTAGCGCGGTACTCGCCTTCACCAGGCGGACGTTGACGTCCATGTCCTCCGCATCCCAACCGCGCGTGTGCGCAATGAAGGGGAACTGAGGAAACACAAAGCCGAGCTCGGCCCAGAATGACAGCATCTCGCCGGCGACACCCTGCACGTTGTCCTGACCGCCCGTGATGATGAACGAGGCAACCTTGTTCGCGATGAGCACGCGGTCGCCAATGGTCACCTGGTTCTGCACGCAGTTGAGTCGCTCGGCCATCTTGTAATAGAGGGCCGACGCATTTCCCCACCGGATGGGTGACGCGATGAGGACGACGTCGCACCAGTGGACGAGTCCCTCGTAGACGGCGATGAGCTGATCGTCCGCATCGCGCTCGGTGATGGCGCACGGCCACGTGCACGCACTCGCGTGCTTCGAGTAGTTGCCCTCGCATGGCTTGAATGCGAGCTGTCGCAGCGCGACGTGTTGAATGTCGCAACCGAGCGCATCCTTCGCGTACGCGAGCGCATGATCGAGTAGTGCGTCCGACGTGGAGTACCGCGGATTGGCGTCGTCCATCGCCGTGGTGGAGATCCCAAGCACGCGCGGCGGCGCACCGGGTTCGCGAGGATGCTCCTCGAGCAGGTGCGACGGTTTGTGCGCCAGCAACCGGCCCGGCATCGCCGGTGGAGTCGCGATGTACACGCCATCCGCGCGCTCTTCGACGCTGAACACCGGGACCTGCTCCTCGTCGTAACCCTCGGGCCCCTTTCCGGTAAACACGCTGTACTCCCAGGCATGCCACGGGCAGACGACGTACTCGTCGCGCATGCGGCCATCACACAGGGGCCCGCCTTTGTGATTGCAGCGATTTCCGATGGCGGTAAAACGGCCCCCGTGATGAAAGACGGCAACGCTGTGACCCTCGAGCTCCACGCTGAATGGCGCGCGTGCTCGAAGCTCATCCGGCGAGCCGATGAGATGCCAGGTCTTGGAGACCACGCTACTTCATGCGCATCGTCGTCAGGGAGTCGAGCATCGCGGCGTATCGCGCCGCGGTGCCGGCGTCTCCGGAACGATCCGCCGCGACACGCGCTCCCGCGAGCGCCCAGTAGCGATTCGGCTCCTTCTCCAGCGTCTTCCGGTATTCGGCGAGCGCTTCCACCGGGCGATTGAGCTCCAGCAGCATGTCGCCGAGCAGCTCGCGGGCGGGCGCAAGCGGACCGGGCGTGATCGCGCCCTTTTCCGTCGCGTCCTCGCGCACCGAGGCTTCGCGCATCTTCGCCAACGCGTCGTCGGGACGATGCTGTGCGAGCGTGATCCAGGCGCGCGCCGCGATTTCCTGAATGGCGACCTGCTCGGTCCAGTATTCCTCTTTCTGCGTCACGAGGCGCTGTCGGAGGACGACGAGCGAATCGACGGCCACGCGCGCAGCGACGGTGTCGCCGATCCGCGAGGCTCCGAGTGCACGGGCGAACCACGTGAGGGCATCGGCGTACGGAAAGGCGCTGGTACGCGGCACGAGGGCGGCCGCCTCATCCCACTTGTGACGCTCGAGTGCATACCGAGCCGGAATTGCGGCGAGCGCAAACACGCCTGCGCTCGGTGGGGCCGCGCCAGAGACGGCGGTGAGACTCAGTTTCGCAGACAGCGCTGGCAGGCCGTCCCGCACGGCCTTCGC
Organism: Gemmatimonadetes bacterium 2013_60CM_65_52; assembly: GCA_002215645.1. Taxonomy (GTDB): domain Bacteria; phylum Gemmatimonadota; class Gemmatimonadetes; order Gemmatimonadales; family Gemmatimonadaceae; genus AG11. The sequence continues at coordinate 243,994 of NGFI01000014.1, forward strand.
GTCGTCGAGGCGTCGCATCTGGAGATATGCGTACTCCATGTAGTCCGACGCGTGCAGCGCTTCACCGAACGATCCTTCCTTCTGCGCGGCCTCGATGGAACGCCGATTCGTGTTCACCGACTCCTGCCAACGCCCCACTCGCGTGAACGTATGCGACGGCATGTGCAACGCATGCGCCGCGGACGGCGCGATGTCCGCATAGCGCTGCGCGGCGATCGCCGCACGTGACGCGAGCGCGGGAACGTCATAGCTGTGAATGATGTAGTGGGCGAGTCCCGGGTGATCCGGCTGTTTCGCCCAGATTGCCTCGAGTGTCGCACCCGCACGGAGCTGATTGGCGTACGTCTTGTCGCTCGGCGGCGCCGCCGCGACGAGCGACAACGCGTGAAAGATCGCCGCCTCGGTATCGGCCGGTTGTTTCTCGACCAGATCCGCCATGGCACGCTCGTACGCGAGGATGCGTGTTCGCTGATCGCGGTGCGCGACGTCGGTGAACAGTTGACCGACGGCGGCGATGTAGCCCCGCTCGCGATCCGTGGACCCGCGGCCGAGTTGCTCGGCCTTCTGCGCCGCGTCGAGTCCGCGCTGCAGGAATGCCGGCGACCGGTTGGCGACCGACATCGGGTTCGTCCACATGCTGAGCGCGATGCCCCACCAGGCCATGGCGCAGGTCGAGTCCTGCTGGAGCACACTCGAGAAAGCATTGATGGATGCCCCGAACTCGAATGAGTGAAGCAGGGCGACGCCGCGGTCGAACACGGGCGTCACGGCGGGGGCGCACGAGGTTGCGAAATGGACCGTGCCGAGGCGTTCCGAGGCCGCGCGGTGCTGGTGCTCCTGGGCAGACGTGCGGGTCGCGAACAAAAGCGCGAGGCACGTCACGGAGAGTGTGAGCCGGTGCGTCATGGTCGTGTCCCTGACCGAGGTCATCTACCAATACCACAAGGTGGGGCGGTAGGACAGTAGGACGGCAAGCCGTTCCGCTTTCCGGCCTGCTGTCCTACTGTCCTACTGACCTACCTTCGGCACACACATGACAACTCGACTCGCCGCATTCGCCGTTATCCTGCTCGCCGCCAGAGCAGCACATGGACAATCAGTGCGCGTAACCCCGCCACCCGATTTCGACGCGTACGTCGAGCGGGTGCTCAAGACCTTCGACGTCCCCGGCGCCGCGGTGACAATCGTGAAGGACGGTCGCGTGGTTCTGGCGAAGGGATACGGCGTGCGCACAATCGGCAAGCCGGAACACGTGGACTCGAATACGCGCTTCGGCATCGCGTCCAACTCCAAGGCGTTCACGGCAACGGCGCTGGCAATCCTCGTGGAATCGGGCAAGGTCGAGTGGGACGCCCCGGTCATCAGATACCTGCCCGACTTCGCGATGTACGACCCGTACGTCACGCGAGAGTTGACCGTGCGCGACCTGCTCGTGCACCGCAGCGGCCTCGGATTGGGCGCTGGTGATCTGCTCTGGTGGCCCGCTTCCACGTACAATCGCCCCGAGATTGCGCGGAGACTCCGCTACATCAAGCCGGCGACGTCGTTCCGCAGTGCATACGCCTACGACAACGTGCTGTACCTCGTGGCCGGACAGCTCATCGAGCGCGTGTCCGGTCAGAGCTGGGAGGACTTCGTCGCGTCGCACATTCTCCAACCGGTCGGCATGACGGGCAGCACGGTGCGTCATTCCGACGCCACCGCGGCAGGCAACATCGCCACCACGCATGCGGAGATGGACGGGACCGTGCGCGTGATCGCGCCGTTGACCAGCGACAACACCAATCCCGCCGGCGGCATCAATTCATCCGCGGCAGACATGGCCAAGTGGATGATGGTGCAGCTGGACTCGGGTCGCATCGCGCCGGCGGGCAACGGCCAGCCGGAACGACGACTCTTTACACCTGCGAGCACGCGCGAGCTGTGGTCCATCGTGACACCGATTCCAGTGCGCGGACGATCGATTCCGGGATTCGAGCACCTTCGCCCGAACCTGCGCGGTTACGCACTCGGCGTCGGCGTATCGGATTATCGTGGGCGACTTCGTTTACAGCATTCGGGCGGCCTGCCCGGTTATGTCTCGCTCGTCACCATGTTTCCATCGGAGCGCCTGGGCGTCGCCGTGCTCACCAATCAGGAGTCGGATGACGCCTATAACGCCCTAACGCTCGCGGCGGTGGACTACTTTCTTCGCGCGCCGGTGGTCGATTACGTCACGCGCTTTGCGGCGATGCGCGACACGGTACGCATGCGCTCGGCGCAGCAGTCGCGGCAGGCAAGTGTGGCGCGCGACTCCCTGTCTGGTCCATCGCTGCCGCTCGCAAAGCTCGCGGGACGCTATGAGGACGCGTGGTACGGTGACGTCAGCATCGCCGTGGAGAACAAGAGTCTCGTCATGCGATTCGGCCACACGCCGCAGCTCGTGGGCGACATGACCCACTGGCAGCACGACACGTTTCTCGTGAAGTGGCGCGATCGGGAGTTGCGCGCCGACGCGTACGCCACGTTCGCCCTTAATCCGGACGGCACAGTCGACCAATTGAAGATGGCCCCGGCGTCGCCGGAGGTGGATTTCTCGTTTGACTTTCAGGACCTGCTTTTGAAGCCGATAAGGAGGTAGGAGAGCAGGACATAGAGCGGTTGCTTGCCGTCCTACTGTCCTATTTTTATTGCAACCTGATCCGACAGCATCGCGCCGCGGCCCGTCAGCGTCACGCGCGCTAATCGCTCACCCCACGCGCCCTTCAATCGCGCATCGGTGATCGGAACCTCTTCCGTCGATGCGGCGAACTTTGCGGGATCGTAGCGGAGCACATACGTCGTTCCGCCTGTCTCTCGCAGCCGGATTTCGCCCGGCGTCGTCACGTCGGTGAACAGCGGCGTCATGAGACTGAGTCGCATAGGCTCGGTGACGCGCGCAAGCGCATAGTCATCCCGTATTTCGATCTCGCGTGAAGCGCGCCTGAGCGTGACGCTGCGAGTCCAACGCGAAACGCCGGCGTCAGCCGGATAGGCGGCCGCGATGTCCATGTCGAGCCGAACGGAGTCGCCGCTCGACGCGAACGCGACGTTCTTCGCCGCGTATTGCTCGCCGTCCTTCTGCATCACGCCGTTGATCGTGGGCAGGTTGTGCCACGCCGACTGCATGGTCCAGATGTCGTATCGCTGTGGGCTGAACGTCTTTGCCGTGTACGTCCCCACACCGACATCGATGAGCACGGGGCGCCCGTCGGAGAACACCACGAAGTTGCCGACGTCGTTGTGGTTGTGACTCTGTCCGTTGTGGCCGCCCCAGGCTGAGACGTAAAGCCCGCGCGGCGTTTCCGGCGCCATACGTGCCGCCATGAGCTGAAGGTCAGGCAACCACACCTGGCCAGGCAGCGGCTCCGCTGCCTTCGCTCCGGCAATTTCACTGGCGAGGAGCACAGCTGGAATGACCCGTCCGGGACTGGAGCCGCCGGGACCAAGAGTCGCCCCGCGCTGGCGGATGAAGGCGCCGAACGACTGCATCACGGGATCGTTGATCCGAGCGCCGAAGCGATAGACCACCTCCGCGTCGGGATTCACGCGCGCCGGCGCATCGCCCGTGTTCACGAACCATGTGTCCTTGATGTACACACGGTAGATGTACCGGGCAATGTTGCCGACGAGCGGCGAGGCGTAGATGTCCACCCTGCCGCCGGTGGCCGAGCGCAGCATCTCGAGATTGTCGAACAGGGAGCCGCCAGCGCGATCCCAGTAGCTCGGTCCTTCGTCGCAGCCGCCATCCGCCGGATATGGATCGAGAAACCGATCCAGACTGCGCATGATCTTGTACACGGCGCGCGTACGCCGTTGCGGGTCGCGCTCGAGGATCAACACGCTCGCCAGCCAGTTCGAGTTGATCCACGGATTCCAGTTGTTCACGATCTTCCGCGCGCCAAAGCCCATCCACCAGAAGTCGTCGCGCTCGAGCGCCGGCGTGAGCACTCGGCGATCGACCTCGTAACGAATGCGTTCGCGCAGCCTCGGCGAGACGGTGTCGAGTCGCGCGCCGAGCAGATAATCCGTCCACGCGAGCAGCGCTGCCGTCTCCGCGGCAAAGAGATCGACCACGGGCTCGCGCGCGTCCGGAAGTCCTACGCCAGCCTTCTGAAGGGACAGATGCGCCGTCGAGCCCCAGAATGTCTGCTCGGAGATGGCCCAGATTCCGTTGGCGATCTCGTCGAGAAACCGCCCGCGATTCTCGAACACCTCGGCCATCACGAGCGTCGTCAGCCGCTGTCGTCGCTCGGTGTTGATCCGGTCGTACTCACTGCGATCGCCGTCGCGGCTGAAACGAAGCGTCACGGTGGCCGGCAACGTGCCCCAGGCGACGCCGAGCTGTTTCTCTGCCGCCGAGATGAATGAGGCGCGCACGGGCGCAGGCGTCGCGTCCCACTGTGCCCGCTCCCGAATTGTGGGATACGGATGCCACGCATCCGGCGAAGCAAGGATGCCGCCGAGCTGCGCTTCGGTGACGCGGCCCGCGAGGAGGCGCCGGGGCGACTGCGCGCCTACGCCATGCACCATCACGCACGCGAACAGCGCGGCAGCGAATGCGGTCGGGACGCGTCTGATCATGGAGTGTTCCGATATGAGTGGCGTGGGTTACGGCTTCTTCGCCCGTTCCCGTGACGCTGCATGCGCGGTACGTTCTGCGCTAGTACGGGCGGCGCGCGCCGTCCGCTGTCTCCTCCTGCCGACCACCGCATGCGTCGTATCGTCATCGCGCTCTGCATTCCCGTCGTCGCCTCCGCGCAGGCGACCGATCAGGTCAAGCAATTCGTGAGCGTGGACGCGCCCGTGGTGGCGTTGACGCATGCGCGGGTGATCGATGGAACGGGCGCGGCGGCTCGCTCCGATCAGACCGTGCTCATCGATCATGGCGTCATCCGCGGCGTCGGCGATTCGAGCCAGGTCGCCATTCCGGCCGGCGCGCGCGTCATCGATCTCACCGGAAAGTCGGTGCTGCCAGGCTTCGTCATGGTGCATGAGCACATGTTCTATCCGTCTGGGGGCGGGACCATCTACAACGAGCAGGCATTCAGCTTTCCGCGGCTTTATCTCGCGGGCGGCGTCACGACGGCGCGCACGGCGGGCAACATGGCCGGCTACGCCGACCTCGAGCTGAAGCGCGCGATCGACAGCGGACGCACAGTCGGTCCCGACCTCGATGCGACGGCCCCGTATCTGAATGGACCCGGCCTGCCCATCTACCAGGTCCATGCGCTCAAGGACACTGCCGATGCGCGGCAGATGGTCGCACATTGGGCCGATCGCGGCGCGACGTCGTTCAAGACGTACATGCAGATCACGCGCGCGGAGCTCGCGGCCGTGGTGAAGGAAGCGCACCGCCGCAAGTTGAAGGTGACCGGCCATCTCTGCTCCGTGACCTTCCGCGAAGCGGCGACCATCGGCATCGACAATCTCGAGCATGGTCTCGTGGTCGCGAGTGATTTCGTCACCGGCAAGAAACCGGATGAATGCCCCACCACTGGTGGAGGCGTGCTCGCCTCGCTCGCCACTCTGGATGTCGACGGCGAGCCCATCCAGTCGCTCATCCGTTATCTCGTGGCAAAGCATGTGGCGCTGACGTCCACGCTCACGGTCTTCGAGACGTTCGTGCCCGGACGCCCGCAGGCGCCACAGGGCGCACTCGACGCAATGCTGCCCGAATCGCGCGACCAATACACTCGGCGCTGGACCTTGATCTCGACGAGCACCTCGCCGTGGAGCGGTCTGTTTCCGAAGGAGATGCGCTTCGAGCTCGCGTTTCTTCGCGCGGGCGGTCTCCTGCTGGCGGGCACGGATCCAACGGGTTACGGAGGCGTCGTCGCCGGCTACTCCAACGCGCGCGAGCTCGAGCTCCTCGTCGAGGCAGGACTCACGCCGCTCGAGGCCATCAAGGTGGCGACGTTCAATGGCGCAACCTATCTGGGCCGCGCCGACCGCATCGGATCGATCGCCGGCGGCAAGCGCGCAGACCTCATCGTCGTCAACGGCGACCCGTCCACGCGCATCGCGGACATCGAGAAGATCGAGACCGTGTTCAGGAACGGCGTGGGATTCGACTCCGCCAAGCTGTTCGCCTCCGTCAAAGGACAGGTAGGACTCCATTGATGAAACACGCAAGACTGATTCTCGTGGCGTTCGCGGCGTTCGTCGGGAATGCGTCCGCACAGACCACGGCTAGACACGGTGTGCGCGCCACCACGCTCGCGATCCGTAATGCCACCATCGTCGACGGCAACGGGACGCCGGCCTCCGGCCCCACGGACATTCTTCTCGAGGGCAACCGAATTGCGAGCGTGACGTTTCTCGACCCGGTAGCCGTGCGCTCCGGACTCGCGAAGCGCCCGAAGGCCGACGTGGACATCGACGCAACGGGAAAGTACGTGTTGCCGGGATTGATCAACGCGCACGCGCATCTTCAGGACGAGCGTGCGCACGTTCCGCAGCCGTGGGATTACACGCTCAAGTTGTGGCTCGCCTGCGGCATCACGAGCGTGCGCGAGGTCGGCGCGGATACCACCGAGAAGATCATCACCTTGCGCGAACGTTCCGCTCGCGGAGAGATCGCCTCACCGAGACTGTTCGTGTACGCGCGATTCTCGAATCCTCCGGTGCCGCAGACGCCGGACGCCGCACGCACGCGCATTCAGCTCCTCAAGCGGATGGGCGCGGACGGCATCAAGATCCTCGGCGTCGATCGCGACGTCATGCAGGCAGTGCTCGACGAATCGCACAAGCTCGGCTTGCGCGTCGCACACCATGTGGGTGTCGAAGAGACAAACGCGTGGGACGACGCCCGGTTCGGCACCACGAGCATCGAGCACTGGTACGGCATTCCCGACGCCGCAATTCTCGATGGGCGACAGCACTTTCCATCGGACTACAACTATCGAAACGAGACCGATCGCTTCCGGTGGGCAGGCCGCCTCTGGCGCGAGGCCGATCCTGTATTGCTCGGCCGCGTGCTCGACACGCTGGTCGCGGCAAAGGTCGCGTGGGTGCCGACGCTCGATATCTACGAGGCGTCGCGCGACCTGCAGCGCGCGCAGACGCAGCCGTGGTTCGTCGATTACCTGCATCCCACGCTCGAGGAATACTTCCGTCCCGATCCGGCCAATCATGGCTCGTACTTCATCGGCTGGACATCGACCGACGAAGCGTACTGGAAGGAGAATTACAGAATCTGGATGGCAGCGCTGCGCGACTTCGAGCGGAAAGGTGGGCTCATCGGCGCCGGCGACGATGCAGGATTCATCTATCAGATGTACGGCTTCGGGCTCATTCGCGAGCTCGAGCTACAGCAGGAGGCCGGCTTTCAAACGATGAAGGTGCTGCAGCACGTCACGGGCAACAACGCTCGCATCTTGGGGCGCGACGCAGACCTTGGGCGCGTTCGCGCGGGCTATCTCGCGGATCTGATCGTCGTGAACGGCAATCCGCTGGAGAACATCAAGGTGCTGTATCCGACGGGTGTCGATCAGATGCGCGACGGAAGGGTCGTGCGCGGCGGGGGAGTGGAGTGGACGATCAAGGACGGCATTCCGTACCACGGGCCGACGCTACTGCGCGAGGTGAAGGCGCTCGTCGCAGCGGCACGCGCCGAGAAGGCACAGCCCGGGCACTAACCACATCCGCTCATCAATTGCCTGCTGACGTTGCTCGCCGCCAATACTCGAACACCAGCACCATGCTGAGCGTGTCCAGCTCGCAGTACTGTCGAAGAAGGTGTGCCCACGCGTTTCTGCCGTCGGGATCATCCCGTTCGACGCCGTACATCATTGCTTGATATGCCGTCATGGCACCGGTGCCTTCGTGCACGTCCTGCATCACGCCATTGATCTCGATGGCCGGCAACGCCCGATAGGGGTCGGCATCCGCGGGAACATCGCGGCCTCCCCAGAGCTTGAACTGCTCTCGCATCGCGGCGTCGGACCGCCAGAGCGCATCCAGAACAACCTTGATCGACGTTCGCCCTTTCATGCCGGGATGGTAGTAGTCGTTCTGCGCCCATTTGTGCATGTCCACCGCTCGCAATTCCAGCCGCTTCAGCCATGCATGGAGCTCCGGATCCAGCGCGGCAAATCGCGGCAACTCTTCGGCGGTCTCACGAAGCGTGCTGATTTCATACTGCGACCATATCAGAACACTTCCCGTCTCCCCGACCGCATCACGGAGCGCGACGGTAAAGGCCCGATTCGGCCACACGTCGTCCGCATTGAGCCACTCGGTGTGAACGGGCTGCGCGCCCGGTTCGGCCACCGTATGACAACTCCACTGAAACGACACCTGTCCCCAGGGCCGCATTCCGACATGATACGGCATTGCCAGGCGTGAGCACTCGAAGTCGATAAAATACAATGGATACTCGACGCGCCCGATGTTGGCCCGAAGAGTCGGCCCGATCCACTCGGTGCCGCTGCGCGTATGCTCGATCTGCCGTCGCTGACGAATTCCAAGCGGACCCCACGTCATGTCGGCCTTCGCGAGGCAGGCGATGGACACATCGAACAGGGACGCCTTGCCTTCGGCGAAGAGGGTCTCGACCAGCGGCTCACCATCGAGCGTCTTCACCTGGCCCGCATGGGTCAACTCCAGCACGTGCGGATTCTTGTCCGCCAGGTCACCCCAGCAGTGGTGAAATCCGCTTTCGCCGGCCGCATTTGGAGCGCTGAACTCACAGTTCCTGCAATCTGCGCCGATCGTGCGCCAATCCGCTTCAAACGGCTCGTCAAGCATTGACTCGAACGCGGACGCCGCGGCATCCACCTCGTCACGGAGAAGGGCCACTTCCGCGGAGACATCCAGGATTGTGAGAAGGTCGAGGCTGTCCAACAGCTCGGGCTCGCCGATGAACCGGGCACCGTATGTTCGTTCGCCGTTCGGACCGCCGGTGAGCACCCGAAAGAGCGAGGGCACGTTGTCGACCTTCGCCCGCTTGCTCGCATCCACCAGCATCAGGAAGGGCCGAACAACAATGCCGGGCAGCATGCGCTCGAGCACGAGTGTCTGATACGTGATGTCTTCGAGTTTTTCTCGCCATTTAGCCGCGACTCCTGGTTTCGTCGCGTTCTGAAGGAGGCCTCGGCCACCTTTCGCCAGGCTCTGGGCGTGGGCGGCGCCGTCGATTCCCTTGGATTTCACCTCAATGAGATCGATGGCCTCACCGTTCTTCACGAGGACGTCGGCGCGCGCTATTCGTCCGCCGTGGAGAATGGTGGCGTCAAAGACCGTCACGTGCTCCGCACGCAGCAGCTCGCGACCGTGCGCGGCGTCTGCAATGGGATCATGTCCACTCGGCGCTGCAATTCCCTCAGGATACTTTGCGCGCGCAAGGGCATCTACCATGTATCCTCCGTGCGCGAGCAAACGGAGATAGGCGTTAGAGCTCTTGTTGTCCGGATACCCTTGTCGCCTGTAGTACAGCTTCGCGCCACAACTGCGTGCCTGCATGTATTCTGATTTGGAGAGCGGGAGCGTCATGGCGGGCGGGCTGGTATCGGAAGGGCGGGCAGCTCACCAGATTCCGTGAGCTCGCGCCTAAAGTACCAGCTTATGCGATCGGCGACCATGGGAATCACGGATCATCAGGCCAAGTATTTCGCGCATGAGCTGACGCGCCGGTTTCCTCCGGATGACGCGTCCCGTCTGGCCGGCGCGCTCGTGGATGCCCAGGTCGACCTCAACCCGCATCAGGTTGACGCCGCGCTGTTCGCCTTCAGCTCCCCGCTTTCCAAAGGAGTTCTCCTCGCGGATGAAGTGGGGCTCGGCAAGACTATCGAAGCGGGTCTCGTGATCTCCCAGCGTTGGGCCGAACGGCGGCGAAAGATTCTGGTCATCACTCCGGCGAATCTTCGCAAGCAGTGGTATCAGGAGCTCACTGAGAAGTTCTTCGTACCCTGCGTGATCTTCGAGGCACGATCATTCAATCTTGGGCGTAAACAGGGTGCTCAGAACCCATTCTCCAATAGCTCGATCGTGATCTGCTCGTACCAGTTCGCACGAAGCAAGGAATCCGATGTTGCCGCCGTGCCGTGGGACCTCGTGGTGATCGACGAAGCCCACCGCCTCCGCAACGTCTACAGGACGTCGAACGTCATCGCGAACTCTCTGAAGCGGGCACTCGCTCAGCGGCACAAGATTCTCCTGACGGCCACGCCGCTCCAGAACACTCTTTTGGAGCTTTACGGGCTGGTCTCGTTCATCGACGAACATGTCTTTGGCGACGTTCGGACGTTTCGCGAGCAATACACGGTGCTCGATGACGACACCGCCTTCCAATCCCTGAAGCGCCGCATCGCGCCGGTCTGTCATCGCACCCTGCGCCGGCAAGTCGCATCGTACGTGTCATATACGAAACGGTCGGCCATCCTGGAGCTGTTCACGCCGGACCAGAGCGAAGATGAGCTGTACGAGCTCGTGTCCGAGTACCTGCGCCGCGACAATCTTCAGGCGCTGCCGGGCAGTCAGCGGACGCTCCTCACGCTGGTGCTCCGAAAGCTCCTCGCGTCGTCGACATTGCGATCGCGGGAGCGCTGGAGACGATGGCCAACCGGCTTCGCGAGAAGCTCCGAGTGGGCACACCGACGACAGAGCTGGAAGAGACGCTCGAGGCTGACTACGAATCCCTGCCCGAGACGGCCGAAGAGTGGGGCGACGATACGGAGAAGGCCGAAGCACTGAGCGCGGAAGCGCGCGAAGCCTTGCAGCGCGAAATCGGCGACCTCGATGAATTCGCGGCGTTGGCGGCTCGCATCGAGCATAACGGCAAAGGGAAGGCACTGCTCGGTGCGCTGGAGAAGGCGTTCCACGCCATTCGCGCGCTTGGCGCCAACGAAAAGGCGATCATCTTCACTGAGTCGCGACGCACGCAGCAATACCTGCTGCGCGTGTTGGCCGATGGAGGATTTCCCGCCGAAGACGTCGTCCTGTTCAATGGATCGAACACGGACGAGAGTTCCAAGGCCATTTATGCGGCGTGGCTTGCTCAACACCGCGGCACGGACCGGGTTACCGGATCCCGCACGGCCGACATGCGGTCAGCGCTCGTTGACTACTTCCGGGACCGCGCGCGGATCATGATCGCCACGGAAGCGGGCGCCGAAGGAATAAACCTCCAGTTCTGCTCCCTGGTGGTGAACTACGATCTTCCGTGGAATCCGCAGCGCATCGAGCAGCGCATCGGGCGCTGTCATCGTTATGGGCAGAAGCATGATGTCGTCGTCGTGAATTTTCTCAACCAGAACAACGCCGCCGACGTGCGGGTCTTCGAGCTTCTGTCGTCGAAGTTCAAGCTGTTCGAAGGTGTCTTCGGCGTAAGCGACGAGGTACTCGGCGCAGTCGAAGCGGGCGTCGATTTCGAGAAGCGCATTGCGACGATCTATCAGACATGCCGCCACCCAACGGAGATCAAGCGCGAGTTCGACACGCTCCAGCTCGAACTGAGCTTCGAGATCAACGAGGCCATGACCTCCACGCGTCGCAAATTGCTGGAGAACTTTGACGACGAGGTGCGCGACCGGCTGAAGGCGACGAATGAGAAATCAACCGAGGCGCGCAGCCGGCTCGAAGACTTGTTGATGGCCCTCACGCAGCACGAACTGCGGGACCGGGCTGATTTCACTAGAGCGGGCGGGTTCGATCTCCATGCTCCTCCAACGGAAGACATGGCGACGGGGCGATATGAGCTTCCGCGTCGTTCCGGGGAAGCGCATCTATATAGAATCGGTCACCCGTTGGCTGAATGGGCGATCACCGCGGCCAAGGAGCGTGTCCTCGAGCCGGTCTCGGTGGAGTTCACGTACTCGGTGAAGGAAGGCCGGTCCGTGGTGCTCGAGCCGCTGATTGGGCAGTCGGGGTGGTTGAGCGTGTCGCGGTACAGTGTGTCGTCGCTCGACCGGGAGGAGGATCACATGATCTTCGCCGCGCAGACAGATTCAGGTGCGCCGGTGGATCCCGCGGCTCCGCTTCGGATGCTTCGTCTCCCGTCGCGTGTCCTGGGTGCCGCCCGGGTGCCCGTCGACGTCTTCGATGCGCTGGAAACGGTGCGCAAGCGTGCCGAGGCGGATATTCAGTTGTCCGTCTCAGAGCACAACGCGACATTCCTGGATGAGGAAGCAACCAAGCTCGAAGCGTGGGCAGACGATCAGAAGACGGGACTTGAACGCGAACTGAAAGACATGGATCGGCAGATCCGCGAGATCAAGAAGTCGTCAAGTGCAGCCCTGACCCTCGAACAGAAGCTCGCAATTCAGAAGCAGGTCAAGGCAATTGAGGCAACGCGGAACGAGAAGCGGAAGCGGCTGTTCGATGCGCAGGACGAGGTTGATCGCCGACGGGAGTTCCTGATCAGCGACATCGAGTCGCGACTGGAGCAGGTTGTGAGCAAGGAGTCTCTTTTTGCATTGCGTTGGACTCTGGTATCATAGCGCCACCAACGTTTGTTGAGGGTCTGCTCGGCTCGTAGATTATCGTCTTCGGCCTACTCCATCAGGCGCGTTCCGTTCACCTGGAGAAGTACAGTATCGTGGCAACGCGGCAGACCCGGCTTGAACTCACGTGGATTGGCAAGGAGACTCGACCGCTCCTTGAGCCGCGCATTCTAGTGGAAGATCCGGACAAATCCTATCATGCGCCGCACCAAGTTGGATTGCGTACCGTCTTTGACAATCAGTTGATTTTTGGGGACAACTTGCTGGCGCTAAAGGCTCTCGAGCAGGAATTTACGGGAAAGATCAAATGCATTTTTATTGATCCTCCGTACAATACTGGAAGTGCCTTTGAGCATTACGACGATGGTGTCGAACACTCGGTTTGGCTCTCCCTACTCAGGGATCGAATTGAGTTGCTTGGGAAACTCCTTGCATCCGATGGCTCGTTGTGGATCACCATTGATGACACGGAATGTCATTACCTGAAGGTTCTTTGCGACGAGGTCCTCGGTCGACGGAGTTTTGTGTCATCCATTGCATGGGAAAAGGATCAAGGAAGGCGTGGAGACACGGATATTTCATCGGCGCATGACCACATCCTGCTTTATGCACGGGATAGAGACATTTGGAGAAGAAGAAGAAACCTTCTCCCAAGGTCCGAAGCACAAGTGTCTCGATATCGCAATCCTGACAATGACCCTCGCGGACCATGGCTGCAAGGTGACAATGGCACGGCTAAGAGCGGATCTGCCGCCGCTCGCTTTCCTGTTACGTTGCCGTCTGGCCGAATTGTAACACCGCCTTCTGGTAATTATTGGCGCTTCTCGGAAAAGAGCTTTCAACGCGCTCTGGTAGACAATCGCGTCTATTTCGGCGCGAAGGGTGACAGCATGCCCGTCATCAAGCGGTATCTCACGGATGTGCAGGACGGAATCGTACCGCGAACTTGGTGGCCAGCATCAGAGGTAGGTTCGAATCAGGATGCGAAGCGCGATCATCTTCGTAAGCTTCTTCCGGAAATTGAGCCTTTTGCCACCCCGAAACCGGAGGAACTGCTTGAGCGGGTCTTGACGATTTCGACAAGTGCGGGCGATCTCGTTCTCGACTCCTTCGCCGGCTCCGGCACCACAGGCGCCGTCGCACACAAAATGGGCCGCCGCTGGATCATGATCGAAATGGGCGAACACGCTCATACCCACATCATCCCGCGCATGAAGAAGGTGATCGACGGCGAAGATCCCGGCGGTATCACCGAATCCGTGAACTGGAAAGGCGGCGGCGGTTTCCGCTACTACCGCCTCGCACCGTCGTTGATCACCACCGACCAGTGGGGCAACCCCGTCATCAACACGGAATACAACGCCGCCATGCTCGCAGAGGCGCTGTGCAAGCTCGAAGGCTTCACGTATGCGCCCAGCGATTCCGTCTACTGGCAGCAGGGCCGCTCCACCGAGCGCGATTTCCTCTACGTCACCACCGCCAATCTCGGGCCCGGCCAACTCCAGCAGCTGAGCGACGAGGTCGGGCCGGACCGCACGCTCCTCGTCCTCTGCACCGCATTCCGGGGCAACACCGATCGCTTCGGGAACCTGACCGTTCGCAAGATCCCCACGCACGTCCTCTCCCGCTGCGAGTGGGGTCGCGACGACTATAGCCTAGAAGTCGCCAACCTGCCCCCCGCGCCGCCGCCCGCGGGCCAGCAGGACATGTTCGGCGACGAATGAAGTGAGCCAGGACGACGAGGTCCCGGCGTCGGAGCTGATCCTCTACCAGACCGAGGACCAGCGCACGCGGGTGGAGCTCAGGCTCGCTGGAGGCACCGTTTGGCTCTCCCAGGCGCAGATGGCCGAGGTGTTCCAGACGTCTGTCGCGAACATAAACATCCACCTGGCAAGCATTTATGACGATGGTGAGCTGGACCCGACCGCAACTATTAAGGATTTCTTAATAGTTCGAACCGAGGGTGCGCGAGAGGTCCGGCGTGACGTCAAGCACTATGCCCTCGAGGCCATTCTTGCCGTGGGCTACCGGGTAAAGTCCAGGCGAGGAACCCAGTTCCGGCAATGGGCCACGACCCGTCTGAGTGAGTATCTCGTCAAGGGGTTCACGCTCGACGACGAGCGACTGCGCAATCCACCGGGTCCGGGCACGCCGGACTATTTCGACGAGCTCCTGGAACGCATCCGGGACATACGCGCCAGCGAGCGCCGCATGTACCTCCGCGTCCGCGACATTCTGGCACTCGCCAACGACTACGAGCCCTCTGCCGCCGAGACGAAGCGACTCTTCCAGACGGTGCAGAACAAGCTGCATTTCTCTGTCACCGGCCACACTGCCGCGGAGCTGATCGCCCAGCGCGCGGATCACTCCGCGCCCAACATGGGCTTGTCGACATGGAAGGGCGACGTCGTCCGGAAGGGAGATGTAGTGATCGCCAAGAACTACCTGCGCAATGGCGAGATCGACGAGCTGAATCGCATCGTCGTGATGTTCCTCGACTTCGCTGAAGATCAGGCGCGGCGACGCCGGCAGACGTTCATGCAGGACTGGGCTACGAAGCTCGACGAATTTCTTCGGTTCAACGAGCGGCGCGTTCTGGACAATCCCGGGAGCATCTCGCACGATGCCGCCGAACGGCTCGCGCGCGAAGAGTATGCGCGCTTCGAGGAGCGGCGGCGGCTCGAGCGAGAACAGATCGCTGAGCGTGACTATCTGGACGAGGTGAGCGAGGCGGTGCGCTCGTTGCCGCGGGCCGGCAAGGAGAAGAAGGAGTGAGCCGGCATGTGAATTCGATCGCCGGCCGGTTGAGTCTGCGCGCGCCGCAGCGCGAGGCGCTCGAGATACTCGATCGCGTCACTGAGATTGTGGCGCCTTCGAAAGCCACGGATGTCGATGCTGCACTTCAGGTCATCCGGAGCGAGTATCCTTCACTCACCGAGTTCGAGCGGGACTTTCCGTCGCTCTGTTTTGCGCTTGCCGCCGGCGTGGGCAAGACGCGGCTCATGGGTGCGTTCATCACGTATCTGCATCTGGCGCATGGGATCGACAACTTTTTTGTGCTCGCGCCCAACCTCACCATCTATAGAAAGCTCATCACCGACTTCACGCCGAATACCCCGAAGTACGTCTTCAAGGGCATCGCGGAGTTCGCCACGGCTGCGCCCGAGATCATCACTGGCGACGACTACGAGATGCGCGCCTCGACGTTGTTCGACCGGCTCGTCCGCTGCAAGATCAACATCTTCAACATCTCGAAGATCACATCGGAAGTGCGCGGCGGACGGGCGCCAAGGATCAAGCGGCTGTCGGAGTACATCGGCGAGAGTTACTTCGAGTACCTCGCGGTGTTGCCAGACCTCGTGCTGATCATGGACGAGTCGCATCGGTATCGAGCATCGGCGGGTGTGAAGGCGATCAACGAGCTGAAACCGGTGCTCGGCCTCGAGCTCACGGCGACACCGTTCACGGAGTCATCGCGCGGGCCGGTGCAATTCAAGAACGTCGTGCTCGACTACCCGCTCGGTCGCGCCATGGCCGATGGCTTCGTGAAGGAGCCGGCGGTGGTGACGCGTCGCAATTTCAACGCGGCGGGGATGAGCGCGGACGAGATCGAGCGGCTCAAGCTGGAAGACGGCATCCGTCTCCATGAGAGTGTCAAGGTGGAGTTGGAGACGTATGCCCGACAGATGGACCGGCCGGTGGTGAAGCCGTTCGTGCTCGTGATCGCTCGTGACACGACCCACGCCGCCGCATTGCTCGCACACATCGAGTCCGAGGCGTTCTTCGAGGGGCGGTATTGCGGCAAGGCGATCCAGGTCGATTCGAGTCGTAGCGGCGCGGAAGAGGAGGTCATGATCGAGCGACTCCTTCGCGTCGAGCACGCCGACGAGCCGACCGAGATTGTGATTCACGTCAACATGCTGAAGGAAGGTTGGGACGTCACGAATCTCTACACGATCATTCCACTGCGGGCCGCGAATGCGCGAACTCTGATCGAGCAATCGATCGGACGCGGGCTGCGGCTTCCGTATGGGGTGCGCACCGGTGTTCCGGCGGTTGATCGCCTGAACATCGTGGCGCATGATCGATTCCAGGAGATCGTGGACGAAGCGGGCCGGCCGAATTCGCCGATTCGCATGACGAGTGTCGTGCTCGATGAACGCGAACTGGATGCGCGAACCACAAGCGTGGCGTCGCCGTCGCGGTTGGATGCCGAGCTGGGGCTGGCCCCGGCGGCGGAAGTTGCGCAATTCGCAACCGATGCCCGCGTCGAAACGACGCCGCTCTTCAGTTCTCCGGAAGAACAGCGCGTCGCACAGATCACCCATTCCGTGATACGGCGCTTGTCGACCCGGCCCGATCTGCTTCCCGACGTTGCACATCTGGAGCGAGCGGACATTCGCGCCGAAATCGCGCGTATCGTCGAGGCGGAGTACGCGCCGCGCCAAATCGAGTTGGACATTGCTACCCAGCCGATGGACGTCGTGGCGATCGTGGCCAAGACTGCTGAACGCATCGGCCAACGGATGATTTCGATTCCGCGCATTCTCCTGGTGCCAACAGGAGACGTCAGTTCACGTTTCGAGCCGTTTCAGCTGGAGTTGAGCAACCTCCGCTATCCACCGGTATCCGAGGACCTCTGGATCCGACATCTTCGCACGGGTCAAACAGACGTTCTCGCGCTGAATCCTGGTGGAGTGGAGGAGAAGCGGGCGGAAGACTATGTGGTCAGTGGCCTCGTTGGCTTCAACGATGTTTCGTACGACGATCACGCCGATTTGCTCTATGATCTGGCCGGGCAGGTCGTGCGTCATCTCGAGTCGTACCTGTCAGACGAGGATGCGCGAAGGGTCCTTCGCTATCACCAGCGCGAGATCGCGACGTTCGTTCACACACAGATGGTTCCTCACTTTCGCGAAAAGTCGACCGGCGGATATGAGGTTGTGGTGAGCCGCGGGATGACGGATCTGAAACCGAGCGCGTATACCGCTACGGTTCGCGAAGGCGTCGTGGACTATCGGTTCACGCCGACCGACAAGGGCAATATCGCCAAGTACCTGTTCGCGGGCTTTACGCGGTGTTTGTACGACGTTCAGAAGTTCGATTCGGATCCGGAGCGAAAGTTTGCGGTGATCCTCGAGCGCGACGCGCTCAAGTGGATGAGGCCGGCGCGCGGCCAGTTCCAGATTTTCTACGGGAGCGGCGGGACCCACAACGAGTACCAGCCCGATTTTGTCGCGGAAACGGATCGCGAGATCCTGATGGTGGAGGTGAAAGCACGGCGCGATCTGGAAGATCCTGATGTTGTGTCGAAGCAGTCCGTGGCACGGGACTGGTGCGGCCATGCGACGGCCTATTCCACCGGACACGGCGGCAAGCCGTGGCGGTATGTGATGATTCCGCACGACGCCGTGGTGGACAACGCGGAACTCGGATGGCTGGCTGATCGTTTTTCGTTGACGTCAGCCAACTGAGGCGTAGATGGCCAGCGGATCCGCGGGAGACCGCCCGTTACGGCCGATCTGGAACGTCGACGAGCGGGCACTGCAGGTGTTCATGGAACGCATGCAGCAGCCGCCAGATTCCGCGCAATGGTTCGCGCTGCGGCGCGCGGCGGAACGCCTTGCGCTCGTCCCTGGGTTCGATTCGCTCATTACGCTGGATTCCAACACGATCAAGGAGCTGCCGCACCAGATCGACGTTGCACTTCGAGTGCTGCGTCAAATGGGCGGCCGCGCAATCCTTGCCGATGAGGTGGGGCTCGGGAAAACCATCGAAGCCGGTATCGTGCTCAAGGAGCTCGCGGTGCGCGGCCTCGCCCGACGTATTCTGATTCTCACGCCTGCTGCTCTCGTGGATCAATGGTGCGGCGAGCTCGAGACCAAATTCTTCGAGGTATTCGAGACGCCGACGGATGGTGATGACTGGCGGCGATGCAGCCGTGCGATTGTTTCATATCATCGTGCCGTGCGGAAGCAACACCAGGAAGCCATTCTTCGTACGCCGTGGGACCTCGTCATTCTGGACGAAGCACACAAGGTCAAGAATCACCTGGCCAGCATTCATCAATTCGTCGCCAAAATACAACGGAACTACATCCTCCTGCTGACGGCGACTCCTCTCCAGAACGACCTCCGCGAGCTGTTCAACCTCGTGACGCTTCTGCGGCCGGGTCAGCTTGGAACATGGCGCGACTTTTCGCGTCGTTATCTCACGAGTGGTGACCGCCGCAAGGTGACGAATCCGGCCGCGGTGCGTGAGCTCACGTCGGAGGTCATGATCAGGACTCGGCGATCGAGTGTCGCCCAGTCGATCGATCTTCCTCCTCGGCGCCCCACGCATCCGGTCGTCGTGTTGACCCCTTCGGAGCGGGATCTGTATGATCGCACCGTGCTGTTCCTTCGCGAGCTCTATGCGAGCGGATTCTACGAGCCGACTCATGATGAGATAGAGGAGGACGCCGTTCGCAAGCGACGGCGAGGCGGCAAGGGCATCATGACTCTCGAAATCATGCGCCTCTGCCAGCGTCTATGCTCATCGTCTGCCGCTCTCGCCGATTCGCTGCGGAAGTTCAATGAGGGCGAGCTGATCACGCCGGAGTATCGCGACCGCGCGGTGGCGCTTGCCGATGATGCGGCCGCGATCGACTCAAACGCAAAACTGGTAGCGCTGAGGCGCGTTCTGGAGGAACACACGGGACAGGTGATTGTCTTCTCCGAACATCTTCCGACTCTGGCGCTGCTCGACCGCCATGTCCGTGCCAGTGGCCGTCGGCCGATTCTGTATCAGGGAGGCTTGTCACGCGTCGAGCGGGCGCGCCGCCTTCGGCTCTTCAAGGAGGCTACCGATGGCGTATTTATCGCAACGCGTGCCGGCACCGAGGGGCTGAATCTCCAATTCTGTAACGTGCTGGTGAACTACGAGCTACCGTGGAACCCGATGGTCGTCGAGCAGAGAATTGGACGCATCCATCGTATCGGGCAGACCCGGGAAGCGCACATCATCAACTTTGCCGCGCGCGGCACGATCGAAGCGCACATCCTCACGCTACTCGATCAGAAGATCCGCCTGTTCGAGCTCGTCGTCGGGGAACTCGACGTCATTCTTGGCGATTTTGGCGGCGCCGAGACGATGGAGCAGCGAATCACCGATGAGTTCCTGCGGGCGAAGACCGAGGGCGAATTCGAGAAGGCCATCGACAGCATTGGTGACGAGATCAGCCGAAGCCGCAAAGCGGGCCTGGAGCAGGAGCGCCTCAACGCCGACTTGAGCGGCGACGACAACGCGATGCGGCTCGAGCGCGACTTCGTCAATCTCGAAATTCCAGCGCGCGTACGATTGGGGCTTGGGACGAAACACCTGAAGATGGTCCTGGGACTGGACGCGCGCCGAGAAATGCTACTCCTTCAAGTTCACGAGATCATGGAAGCGCTCGAACAGGCCGATGTGCGGGATGGTGTGCGCTCGCCCGACTATGGACCGCTCGTCGATATCACTGGCGTGACGCGACGTGGACGGGCAGTCTACCTCACTGTTCAGGCGGACCGATTGCCGATAATGCTCGTGAAGATCGACGCGGACCCGATTGTGGCGTGAGCAACGCGTCATGAGCGAGCAGCCGGAGATCGCCCGCACAGAGGAACACGAACGTGTCGCAGATGAACACGTTCGCCGCCTCCTCGACGGCTATGTGTCGCTGTCCGGCGCCGTGATGACGGAGCTTGCTCCCAATCTTCATCAGCTGGTAATCCCCGCGAGTGACCGGCGGGCATTCGGCCGCCGGTCGGTGGCTCGCATCGCCTTCTCGGTTGAAGCGATGCAGGAAGATGAACACGCTGAGATGGCGATCATCGGAAGTCCATTTGCGGCACAGTTGATCGAGGCCGTACGTCGCCGCGGCGATCGGCACTTCGTGGGACGTGTCACGCCAACAGATCGCGACCTGTCGAGCGCACCGCCCGCCCCCGTGCCGATCCGGAACGGGCAGGTTGCGGCTTCGAGTGCTTCGGTCAGACGGCATCGCGTCGGGTCCCTAATCGCGCGGGTCGTGGTCCGCGCAGGTGCTGATGTACGAGAGCACCTTGCTGAGAGCGCGCTCTTCGACCTCAGCAGCGGAGCCCTCCTCACTGATGACGTGGCTCGCGCGTGCGTAAGCGCTGGCGATGCCTCGGCCCTGGCGAACCGCTCTGATGTCTGGGAATCGCTAGCCGTTTCGGGTGTGTTGCCGATGACTGACATGGTGCCTCGAATGCTGGACAGTCTGGAAGCAAGCCTCCGTCCGGAGATCGAGAAGCTCGAGACGGAGTCCCAGCGAGCGCTGACTCACGAATTGGGGCGCATCGAGCGTTACTATCGATCGCTGCTGGATGATCTTGGAGGCCGAGGGAGCGAGATCACGACCAAGGACGCTCGCGCGGCATACCATGCGGAACATTCCAGACGGAAGCGCGAAGAAACGGATCGTCACGAGGTCCGCGCGATAGTTCATCCGGTTCAGTTGCAGGAATTTGAGCTTCTCGTTCAGAGGGCGGAGTGGGCAATCGAAGGGGGCACGGGCAGGCGCGGTACTCTCGTGGCCCAGCGCTCACTCGCTGGTAACGGTGCATGGGTGCTGCGTTGCCCAACGTGCTCCGGGCCTCTGCGCGAAGGCGTCATTTGCCGAAGCGACCATCTCGCGTGCGATCTGTGCTCACTCGACTGCTCCGTGTGCCGCGATAGCTTTTGTCGCGGTCATGGTCTGGCAGCCTGTCACATCGACGCGCTCCCGGTGTGCTCGGAGCACTCGAGAACCTGCGTCTCCTGCCATCGTGCGCACTGCAGCGCGCACGATGGATTGTGTGATGAGTCGGGACATGCGGCGTGTGCGGCATGTCTTGCCGACTGTGCGTTTTGCGGGCGCATCGTATGTGACCGCCACGCCACGCTCAGTGATCCAAGTGCACCGAAGGGTGCGCGACGACTGTGCTCGAATTGCGTTCGCGCATGCGAGGGTGGCGTCGGAGAAGTCGTCGGGCCGGACGAAGTCACCGGGTGTGCCAGCTGCGAGCATGTCGTGTGTGAACGGCATCAAGCCCGCTGCGATGTCGACAAGCGCATCCACTGTTCCAAGCATCTCAGGCGCACCGACCGTTCACGCCGACTCGTCTGCGAGAAGGATCGGGCGCGGTGCGCACATGAGCCGAATGCGATTGTTGCAGTGGACGAAGTTGTGACGTGTGCGACCTGTTCAACCATCACGTGCTCCACGCACTCAGCAATCTGTGTCGTGGACGGACTTACCCATTGTCTGACCCATCTAGCGCCCGTGAAAGATCGGCCGCGTGCGAGCGCATGTGTTCGGCATCAGAGCCGTTGTCACATCGATGATGTAGTTTACACGAGCAGCGGTACCGCGTCGTGTCCTTGCTGTGGGAAGGCAACCTGTGTTGATCACCGACGTGAGTGCGACAACTGCGGACGTGCGGTCTGCACAAAGGACTATTCGTCGGGCGCAACGAGAGCGTGCGCCACGTGTCGCAGGCTTGTGGAAGTGACCGACGTGCCGGATGATATTCTGGAGGCAGCGATGCTTGCACGTGATGGTGATTCGTCTCGCCCCAAGCGGTGGCGAATGACGAGGGATTCGAAGCACCGGATTGTCGAGTTGGATCTGGGTTGGACCAGGCGGCTCGTCGTATCCGTGCCGCATGCCACTGTGTCGCCGGACACGGTCGTGTCCCATTCCATATTGGGAAGAAGGATCCTTCGTCCGTCGACTTAGCGTGGGTCGATGCGGGAATGCCTGAGGCATTGAGAATGAGGAGTGAAACGGCATGAAAAACGGTGAACGGCGAGAGTGAACGGCCAATACGTAGTCATAGTCTGCGGTCACCGTCCTACCTCGGTACCATCGCCGAGAAAGGCGGTACATATGCCTGGAGCAGCACCAGCAGGCCGACGAGCGTAGCGAGCACGATGCTGTGTACGAGGACGAAACGCAGAATTCGCCACTCGTGCCCGTACCACCGCGTCGCCGTGCTGGCCACCACGATGCTCTGCGCGTCGATCATCTTGCCCATCACGCCGCCCGAGCTGTTTGCCGCCGCCATGAGCAGCGGACTCACACCCACCTGCTGCGCCGTGATTTTCTGGAGTCCACCGAACAGCACGTTCGACGACGTATCCGATCCGGTCAGCGCGACGCCGAGCCATCCTAACAGCGCGCCAAAGAACGGATAGGCCACGCCAGTGCGGGCGAACGCGAGCCCGAGGATGACGTCCTGCCCCGAGTACCGCGTCGTGTAGCCCAGCGCGAGCATTGCCGCGATGGTCGCCAGCGACGGCGCAACCAGACGCAGCGCGCGCCGATAGATGGCGACGAGCTCCAATGCGCGATAACGCAGGAGGACTCCCGTCACGATCGCGGAGAGGAAAATCGCGGTGCCGCTCGCGGAGAGCCAGTTGAAGTTGAATACGGCCGCCTCGGGAGCGGACGTCGCGACGGCCGGCGCCACGCGCTGCACGAGCTGATCGAGACCGGGCATCGCAAGCTTCGGTGACGACACCGCGTTGAGCGCCGCTTTCACGGCCGGCAGTCCCCACAGCGCCACGAACAGCGTGAGCACGAGCCAGGGCATGAATGCCCGGACAAAGACTCGTGGATGCGGCGGCGCCGGTACGGGAGGCGCGCACAATCGCAGATACCACGTCAGCGCCACGATGGAGAAGATCGACGACACGACGTCCACGAGCCACGGCCCGTGATAGTTGCTGACGAGAAACTGTGGCACGGCGAACGTGACGCCAGCGATCAACAGCGCGCGCCACGTCTCACGAATGCCGCGCAGCCCGGAGTGCGCCGCGATGAGCCAGAACGGCACCACCAGCGAGAACAGGGGCAGCTGACGGCCCACCATCTTGCTGAGTTGCAACAGGTCGAGACCGGTCACCGCCTGAAGCGCCACGATGGGCGTGCCGAGCGCACCGAAGGCCACGGGTGCCGTGTTGGCGATGAGCGACAGTCCCGACGCCTGCAACGGAGGAAAGCCGAGCCCGATGAGCAGGGCGCCTGTAACGGCAACTGGCGTCCCGAAACCGGCCGCGCCCTCGAAGAAAGCGCCGAAGCAGAACGCAACCAGCACGAGCTGGAGTCTCGGATCTAGCGTGACGTGCGTGATGGCCGACCGAAGCTCGTTCAGGAGACCGCGCCCCTCAGCGAGCTGATAGAGGAAGATGACGTTGAGAATGATCCAGCCAATCGGGAACAGACCATACATGGCGCCGAGTCCCGCCGCGGACAGCGCCATTCGAACCGGCATGCGCACCACGAGGACCGCAACGCTGAGCGCGACGACGAGTCCGAGAAGGGCCGCGTAATGTGCCCGCACTCGACGCGACGCCAGCAGACAGAGGAGCACCACCAACGGCAGCGCCGCAGCGAGCGTCGACAGCACGACGTTGCCGAGCGGATCGTAGCTCTGTCGCCAGAGCACAGCGTGCTCGATCACTCAGGGTGTCGGCCGCGGTCCCCAGAATTTGCCGATGTCAGCCAGTAGCGCGCTGTACATCTCGATGCCATCCCAGAGATTCCTGATCTTCAGGTTCTCGTCGGCTGCGTGCTGATTGTCGTCGTAGTTCGCCATCGGGAGCGAGATCATGGGCACTCTGAGAATCTGCTCGAACAGATAGGCGGGTCCGCTGCCTCCGACCGTGGGATTGATGAGCGGCGGCTCAGCCGCACCGTCGGACATTGCGGCGATGACCGCCTTGCCGAAGGGGCCGTCCATAGGCGCACGTGACGGCGGATAACCGTGCTCCCACGTCAGCTGCGCGACTCTCGCGTGCGCAAGCCTGGTTGCAAGCGTGACGCTGTCGCGCGTCACGTAGTAGCCCTGCTTCCTGATGTGATCCTCAACGAGCTTCTGCACGCGCTCTGGCGTCTGGTTTGGCACCAGCCGGAGATCGAACGACGCATACGCCTCCGATGCAATCGTGTTCGATCCTGTCTCGCGCACGCCGCCCACCCGAATCCCCCGCACGTTGAACGCGGGCAGCATGATTCGCTCGGCCAGCAGCGCATCCTTCGCCTCGGTGTGCGCGAGACCCAACGCTCGGCGAAGTGTGGAATCATACGCCGGCAGTGCAGCGATGGCCTTGCGCTCCGCCGGCGAGACTGGCTTCACGTCGTCGTAGTAGCCGGCGATCCTGATGCGGCCGTCGTCGTCACGCATGCTCGCGATGAGATTCGCGATGAGGGCGGCGGGATTCGGCGCCCAGTTGCCGTAATGCCCACTGTGTAACGGTCGCGTCGGACCAAATACGGTAAGATCGAAGGCTGTGATGCCGCGCTGGCCGAATGACAGCTGCTGTCGCCCGCTTTGATGTACCGGGCCGTCGCAGAAGAGCCATGCGTCGCCCGTGAGCTGCGAGGCATATGTCTCGAGGATCTTCTGAAGGTGCGGTGACCCCGCCTCCTCCTCGCCCTCGAAAAACACCTTGATGTTCACGGACGGCTTGACGCCGCCGTCGCGCATCGCGTCGAGGGCGGTGAGCATCGTGATGATGGAGCCCTTGTCGTCGCCCGCTGAGCGGCCGTAGAGGCGCGCCTCCGGATCGATGTGCCCGCCGTCGCCCGGAATCGGAATGATACGTCCACCGGTGGTCACTTCCCCGGTGCGCAACACCGGCGACCACGGTGGCGACGACCACTGCTTCGGGTCGAGTGGCTGGCCGTCGTAGTGCGCGTACAACACAAGCGTCCGCGACGCACCCGGTGCCGGAAGCTCGCCATACACGGCAGGCGGTGCATTCGGCACGGTGAGCAGCCGGGTATTGACGAATCCGCGCTTGCCGAGCATGCCGAGCAGGTGATTGGCATTGCGGCGGATGTTCGTGGAATCGCTGGCGAGATTCGGGAGCGACAGCAGCTCGGCGAATTCGGTGACGATCGCTCCTTCGTTCTTTTCGCGATACGTACGCGCTGCTGCACGAGCGGCCACACCGACGCTGGGCGTCTGCGTCTGTGCGTCGGTGCGACGCGTGTTGACCAGCAGGGCGACGCCAGCGGCGAAGCAGATTGCAAGGAATCGGGACGGAAGCATGCGAACTCGCATTGGTCCTTGTTGGGAGACGGAGCAGAAGATACGACGCGTTTTGAGCTTGCTGTTCTACTGTCCTGCCAATTCTTCAAACCTCGCATTACCGATTCGGTATTTCCGCCAGTCCCCGTAATCGAAATGCCACCACTCTTCCGGATACACAGTAAAGCCATGGGCCTCCATCACGCGCCGTAATAGCTGTCGGTACCACCGCTGCCGCGAAGTGCCACCGGGATAGTCCGCCGCGGCTCGAGGAGTCGTCTCGTCGTACGTGCTCACCATCTCCACCGGCTTGCCGCTCGCCAGCTCGTACAAGGTGAGATCCACCGCGGCGCCGCGATTGTGCCGCGAACCGTCTGCCGGATTCGCCACGAAGATGTGCTTGTCCGCGGGTGTCGCATCCCAGAACATCTTCGTCACATACCACGGCCGGTAGCCATCGTGCACGAGCAGTCCGTAGCCCAGTGGACGGAGTGCGGCGCTCGCCCGTGCGACCGCCTCTGCCGCGGGCCGCTGAAGGAAGGCGCGCGCCTGCGTGTAGAACGGCGTGCCGAGAAAGTTGTCGCTCGTCGCGTATCGGATCTCGAGCTTGATCGTGGGATCGAGCTTCACCAGCTCGACGAGATCCGAGGGTCGAAAGGAGCCCGTTTCCGCTGGTGGCTTCGCGGCGAGTGCATCGCGTCGCAGCTCGTCGAGCGGGCGCACTGGCGTCACGCGCAACTGATTGCCCGACTCGGGCCCCATCTGCGTCCGAGCGAGCACCATGGACGGATAGTTCATCGTTTTCACGCGGCCCGTGCCATCGCGCCTGAAGACGACCGGCATCGTGTCGCTGCTCACGCGAACGGTGACGAACGAATCCGCCTTGATCTCGGTGAGCACCAACTCTTCACGTGCGACGCGAAGGACGAGATGCCGGTCGCGCTCGAGCACCATGCGCTCCACGCCGGGCGAGCTATAGTCGCCGATCAGCGCATTCCAGCGCTCAGGCGGCGAAGGTGGTGGGCTGTCTGCCGGCGCGGGACGAACGGCGACCTGGCATGATGCGGCGAACAGCGCGCCGACGAGCAGACGAGGGGAAAATTTCATGAGTGAACGTTACCAATAGGATGGTAGGACGGTAACGGCGTTCTAGTTTGCTGTCCTACTGTCCTACTGTCCTACTGTCCTACATGCCTTACTCTGACTTCCTCTCCTTCCGCCGTTCGCTGGGCCGCACGCCTCCGCTCGATCGCATGCGCGTTCGCGCGCGAGGCCTGGACCTCGCCGTCTGGACGTCTCCTCCCGTGGGCCGTGCGACACCGCTCCTTCTCGTCAACGGCGGCATGCTCTACGACCACGCGCTGTTGTGGCCCGCACTCTCGCCACTCGCGTTGAATCGGCAGGTCATTCTCTATGACCAGCGCGGGCGTGGCGCATCGGAGGCCCCGCACGTGCCTGCGGACGCGCGCATCGAGGACGACGCGGAGGACATCGGTGCCCTCAGGCGCGCGCTCGGCGTGCGCCGCTGGGACGTGCTCGGCCACTCCTGGGGCGGCGGCATTGCCATGCTCGGCGTCCTCGGCGACTCCGGCGGGACTCAGCGGCTCGTCACCGTGGATTCCGTCGGACCCACCAGCGCATGGATGCCCGAGTTGCATGAGATTGCACTTTCGCGACTCTCGCCAGCGGGCCGTGAGACTGCGGCACAACTCTATCCGCGCCTCGGTACGACCGACGTGGAAGCGCAGGGCGCATACTCGCGCGCAACATACCCCGCCTGGTTCGTGGATGCCGAGTTGGCTGCGCGTTTTGCGCCGCCGGCAGGCGCCAGTGCCACGGGTTCGGCGGTGCTGGCACATTTGCGACGCGAGGGGTATGACTGGCGCGAGCGGCTGCGTGCCCTTTCGACGCCAACGCTCGTCATCCATGGGGAGCAGGACGCGCTGCCGGCATCCGTGGCCAGCGACCTCGCAGCCCTTCTGCCCAACGCGCGTCTCTCCCTCCTGCCGCACGCCGGCCACATGCCGTTCTGGGAAGCCCCTCACCTCTTCTTCAGCCGGATCGAGTCCTTCCTCGCGACGGGATCCTGACCTCCGTCGTCTCGCCGTCTCTCAGCCGTGACTCTGCGACGCATCCTTCCAGGCGCAGCCGCGCTTGCCGCGCTGCTCTTTGCCCTTCTGCCACTGGCGTCCCCAGCGCCGGCCCGGCGGCCGCGCGCGCGTCTCGCCAGTAGCGGCGCAATCGGCGGCTCGGTGGCGTTGCGCGACCCTTCGCGTCCTGCGCCGAGTGAGGTTCGCCGCCGTCTCGCCGTGAGTGGCGCCGGCACGTACATCAACGACATGCTCGTGGAGCGCGACAGCGCGCTGTCACGCTGGCCCGACCGGCACGGGGCACCGTTGCGCATCTGGATCCAGAACGAGACCGACATTCCCGGATGGGCGGAGAGCTACGCCGTGGAAGTTCGCAACGCGTTTCTCGAGTGGAACGCCGTGCATCTCCCCGTGCGGTTCGCCTTCACCCCCGACTCCACATCCGCCGACGTCCACGTCGCGTTCATCGATCACTTCGACGAAGAGATCAGCGGGCGCACGAAGTGGGCGCGCGACGACGACTGGTGGATCACCGACGCCGACATCACGCTCGCCGTGTATCACCGCGACGGGCCGATTCTCGACGACGACGCGATGCACGCCATGGCCCTCCATGAGATCGGCCATCTGCTCGGACTCGACCACACGACGGACTCGACGAGCATCATGGCGCCGAGGGTGCGCGTCCGTGCGCTCTCACGCGCCGATCGCGCGACGGCGAGGCTGCTGTATTCGCTCCCGCCGGGAGGCGTCCGCTAGTTCGTCTCCGGCTGGAGCTTGTGCCGGGCGTCCTTCTGCTCGGCCTCGTCTCGTTCGCCGCGCTTTCCGTTCCCACCGCCAGCGTTCGCCGGCGCGTGATGAACCTCCAGGCCGGTACCTATATCGGAGACATTCTCGCCGATCAGGACAGTGCGCTGTACCGCTGGCCGGACCGGCCGGGTATGCGAATCCGCGTCTTCGTCGAGCCGATGTCCTCCGTCGCAGGGTGGAACCCGCGGTACGCGGACATGGCGCGCGAAGTGTTCACCGAATGGGCTCGCATGGACGCGCCGCTTTCATTCACATTCATCGACGACACCGCTTCTGCCGACATCGCCGTCCGCTGGGTGAACCGATTTCCACTCGAGGACGGACAGCGCATTGGTGTCACCGAGCGGTTGCAGTCGAGCCGCTATGAGATCACGCGCGCCCGAATATCCATCGCAAATCACGACAGCCTGGGCCACCTTCTGTCCCCAGTGGTCGTCGCCGGCATCGTACGCCACGAAGTGGGACATGCACTCGGCCTGAATCACTCCGCCGACGCAAGCAGCGTCATGTATCGCGAGTCCGCGACGGAAGCCTTGTCGGCATCGGACCGCGCCACGCTGCGGCTGTTGTACCTGGTTCCTCCCGGCTCGCTGAAATAGCGCGCCGCGTCAGTAGCGCGGGACTTGCGACGTGACGCCGCATGTCCGCCGAACAGAACTATGACGTCGCAATCGTCGGCGGCGGCCCCGCCGGTCTCAGCGCCAGCATCTGGCTGGCCCGCTATCTCCACCGCGTCGCGGTCATCGACTCGGGCGACCCACGAAATTGGGAAACGCGCGGCGTGAACGGCTATCTCGGATTGCCGGCCGTTCGTCCTGAAGAGCTGCGACGTCGCGGCCGGCAGGAGGCGCGTGCGGAAAGCGTCACGCTCATTGATGCGGTGTGCGAGCGCGCAACGCAGCGCGATGACGATCACTTCGAGCTCATTCTGGGTACCGGTGCACACGTCCATGCGCGACGCCTGCTTCTCGCCATCGGCCTGCGCGACGTGTGGCCGAACCTGCCCGGAATCGAAAACGTGTATGGCGCGAATGCGCACGTCTGCCCGGACTGCGACGGCCGCGAGTGCCAGGACAAGAAAGTCGTGGTGATCGGCAAGGGACGAAAAGCCGTCGGTCTCGCACTGGACCTCACCACGTGGACTCGCGACATCATCATTTGCACGAACGGCGCGCCGGCCGCGCTCGACCGCGCCGAGTACTGCGAGAAACTCGATGCGTTGAACATTCCGGTGCTGGAGTCGCGCATCACGTGCGTACGCCACAGCGGGGAGCGCGTGCACGCGATCGAGTTCGAGAACGGTCTTCAGCTCGATGTGGACAAGATCTTCTTTGCCATCGGCCAGTATCCCGCCGACGATCTGGGCGCGCAGCTCCACTGCGAGCGGGACAAGGGCGGGCACATTCTCGTGGACGACAGTTATCACACGTCCGTGCGCAATTGCTTTGCTGCGGGCGACATCGTTCCCGGCCCGCAGTTGGCGATCGTGGCCGCGAGCGACGGCGCCGTTGCCGCGCTCGCAATTCACCGCTCGCTCGTGCCGGAATCGCGCAAGCTTACCAGCGCAGCGTCGTCTTGACCGGCTTCTTCTGACGCAGGAGGTCGATCTCCACCGACCGCTCGCCGTTCTGATACGCGAAGCCGACGAGCTGCCGCACCTCGAGCACGGAGCGAACGGGCTGGCCCGACACCTTCACGATCACGTCGCCGTCCGTGAGCCCCGATTCCGATGCGGGCGAGCCGGCGGGTGCGTTCGTCACCAGTACGCCGCTGCTCACGCCGATCGTGCGGCCCAGCCCCTCACTGATCGTTGTGAGCTGGGCGCCCGCCACTCCATTCACGGAGAAGCCGAACACGAACGGAGTGGCTGCCGGCATCGGCGGCACGGGCGGCGGAGCCGCCGCCATCGGCGTACGTGAAGTCGCGCGCACCGGGCCGGCAGATGGAGCCGGCATTCGCGGAAACACAGTCGGCACGTCGGGAATGCCGCTCAGCACGTATGCGGCTCGGTCATCACGAGCCTCGTCTCCGCGACGCTGCACGATGCGCGAGGGCGCCTCCGCGACGGTGACCGCGAACTCGCGTGGACGGCCGTCGCGGCGGACGCGCACGCTCACCTTCGCGCCGGGCCGCAGCAGCCGATTCAGCGAGATGTCGTTTTCGCGGACGTCGCTCCCGTCATATGCCAACAGTGTGTCGTTGGGCACGAGGCCGGCGCGCTGTGCGGGCGAGCTCGGATCCACCGACACGATGCGCGGATACGACAGATAGCGAACGATCAACTCTCCCCCCTCGGCGCGCGGCTCAATGCCCGGTCCTTCGACGACGATGCCGATCCAGCCGCGCGGAGCGTTGAAGAACTGGGGCAGCATGTTCGCACGCAGCATCACTCGCTGCATTCCCGCGGCAAGCGGTTGCCGCATCCGCATCTCGCCACTCCGCACACCGATCTCGTCGCCAATCTGTTCGGTGATGTACGCCACCGTGCGCGCAATCTCCTCCGCGACGCGGCGGCGCTCCGCGGCGGTGATGTCTTCGCTCTCGTTGTAGAGGTGCGTGAGTGAGTCGAGGCGGATCTGAAGGCGGCGGAACGCGCGCTCGCTCGTGGTGTCACCCGTCTCGGCACGCGGCGGGCGCCGGGTAATGACCTGCTGCGCCGCAGCCGGCGCGAGACCCGACGCAACGGCCAGCGCGAGCGAAGGGAGAAGGAAGCGTGTGGGGTGCATCAGAAGCTGTTCACGCGCAGCGACGCCGGCAGCACCGTACTGAGCTGCCGCAGCGTTGCCTCGCGCTGGCCAAGGGTGGTGAGATAGTAGCCGTTGATGACGGGATCGTGCGGCGCCGAACGCAGGGCCTCACGCGTGGTGGAGAGCACCCGATCGAGGGCGGCGAGCCGCGAACGGTACGCCACTGGCGTACCCGCGCTGGTCGAATCGAACTTCGCGAGATACGCCGTCGCCTGCTGATACAGCAGCTCCGAGTGTTGCTGTGCGGATCGCGCCTCCTCCAGCGTGCCGAAGAACACCGAGTCCGGATTGCCGGACGACGTCCCACCCGTCTCGCCGCTGGTCAGTGCGGCGGCCGGCGCCGGGAGAAAGTCCGCACCGGCGGATCTGCGGCCGAGCATCGCGCCACCAGCCACGAGGAGCAGCCCCGCTGCTGCCTGGAGCATCCAGCGTGGCGAGCGGCGCGGAGCTATTGCCTGCTCCACGTGCAGCGGCGTGCTCGCGAGCGCAGCCGCGATGGACTCCCAGCGCGTGAGCGGAAGTCCGAAGGCGTCGCGCTCTGCCGACGCCAGCGAGCGCAGCGCAGCGTATGCGTGTCGCTCGCGGGCGCAAGCGTCGCATGAAGCGATGTGCGCGTCCTCCTCGGGAGTCGGCGGTTCGTCGCTCAGCGCGGCGAGACGTTCAACAGGCAGGTGCAGCATGTTCAGCGGTGTGGGACTGAATCCGATGTGACGACGGTGCATCGACAAGATGAGCCAACAATACGCGCAGCTTGGCGCGCGCCTTGAAAAGTTGTGATTTCGAGCCGCCGGCCGTGATCCCCAGCTCGGCTGCGATTTCCTCGTGCGTGTACCCTTCGACGTCGTGGAGGAGGAACACGGTACGTGCTCCCGGCGCGAGCTTCGCCGCCGCCTCTTCGATGGACGCCGCGAGCAGTGCCCGATCCGCCTCCGGCTCCACCGAGGCGCTGTCGTCCTCCACGGCAACCTCCATCGCCGCCATGCGCTTCGTGCGGCGCAGCGCGTTCAGCGTCCGGTTCACCGCAATGCGATGCGCCCACGTAGCGAACTGCGCGTCGCCACGAAAGCCCGGGAGCGCCTTGAAGATCTGAATCCAGACCTCCTGTGCCACGTCGGCGGCAAGATCGGGATCGTGCCCCACCAGGCGCCGAACGACGACGTCGATGTGCGGCGCGTGGCGGGTCCACAGGGCCCGCATCGCCGCCTGATCGCCGGAGATGGCGCGTTGTACGGTGAGCTGTTCATTGTCCATGACGTCCAACGAATTTGTCACAGCGAGACAGAAAAGGGTTGCCCTGCCACCCTCTCCTTACGCACCTGCGCGCCCGGGAGCTTCAGTTTCCCGCCTGTGACGCACGGTACAGCGTAGGTCGTTACGGCTGAACATCTTGCTCGTCGTGCGGACAGGAGGCATCTTGTCCCAATCCGGCCGTGGAACTCGCCGGAGCCTGCCCGAGTAGTGATATCGCCGGATCGAACGCCCTCCCCGATCCGGCGCACGTGTTCACCGTCCCACGCGCATGCGTCCTGCCCTGTCACATCCGGGACGTGCTCGCAACAGAATGCCTGGAGCAAGTTGCTGAACCTCCTGCTCGCCGCGGCGGTTGTCGCGCATCCGGTAATACCGGTCACTCCGGCTCGTGCGGCCGTGAGCGAGGGCCTGCCCATCAAACGGCCAGCGGCCGTCGGCATGTCCGCGGCGCGCCTCGCCAACATCGATCGCGTCGTGGAGCGGGGCATCAAGGCGGGCGGCTATCCGGGCGCCGCCGTGGTGGTGGGCCGCAAGGGCGCAGCGGTGTGGGAAAAGGGCTTCGGCCGCCTGGGCTGGACGCCGGAATCGGGCCCCGTCAGCGCTGAAAACACGATCTACGATCTCGCGTCGCTCACCAAGGTCGTCGGAACGACCACGGCGGTCATGGTCCTCTTCGACGAGGGCAAGCTGCATCTCGACGACCCCGTGTCCCGCTTCATTCCGGAGTTCAGCGGCGGCGCCAAGGAGAACGTCACCATTCGGATGTTGCTGGAGCACCGCTCCGGACTTCCGGCCGGCCGCGATCTCTGGCGTCTCGCACATACACCGGAAGAGGCGCGCGCCATGGTGATCGCCACGCCGCTCGTCGCCGCCCCCGGACAGACCTACGAGTACTCCGACCTCGGCGCCGACATGCTCGGCTTCACGGTCGAGGCAATTGCCGGTGAATCGCTCGACACGTTTCTGCAACGCCGCGTGTTCGTGCCGCTGGGCATGTCGGACACGCACTTCCGTCCCGACGCATCGTTGCGCGGACGGGTTGCGCCGACCGAGATCACCCCGCCACGCGGCTATCCCCTGCGCGGCGAAGTCCACGACGAAAATGCATACGCCCTCGGCGGCGTAGCTGGGCATGCCGGCCTCTTCAGTACCGTGAGAGATCTCTCGATCTTCGCCCAGATGCTCCTGAACGGCGGCGTGTACAGCGACGTCCGCATCGTCTCGGACAGCGCGGTTCAGCTCTTCACGCATCGCGCCGCGGGCACGCGCGCGCTCGGTTGGGACACGTGTGCCGGCACCGGCGGCTGCGGCCAGTACCTTGGCGTCAACGCGTATGGGCACACCGGCTATACTGGCACGTCTCTGTGGATCGATCCCGATCGCGAGATGTTCGTGGTGCTGCTGACGAATCGCGTGCACGCCGCGAGGGCGCGACGGCCCGCGAAAGTCATCTCCGACGTCCGCGCCGATCTGGCCGATGCGGCTGCGCTTGCCGTGACTGACGTCGCCGGTGGGCCGATCGCCATGCCGCGTGCGTTTCGCGCCGACCGCGCCGTGGGTTGGAACAGACCGGAGCGCTCCGCCCGGCACGGCAAGAGCCGGAGGGGAAAGAGCGCGGCGTCACGCTCGCGGTCGAAGTCAGGCAAGCATCCCGTGTCGAAGAAGCCTTCTCGCCGGACAAAGTCCGCGAAGACGCACTGACCGCCCGCGCCACACGGTTGCCCGCAAGGGGTCGCACTGGTGATACTCCAGAGGACACGCGCGGAGCAGCAGCATGACAGACCAACAGGAATCGAACGAGCCCACGCCGGGATCGGCGGAGGCATTCTCCGACGTCGGCGTCGAGCAGGCGAGGCTCGCCCTCCGCAAGGTGAAGGACCCCGAGCTCAACCTGAACATCATGGACCTCGGGTTGGTCTATGACGTTCGCGTCGAGAACGGCACCATCGTCGTGGACATGTCGCTCACGTCTCCCGGCTGTCCGAGCGGACCGGAGATCATGGGGGAGGCCGAGCGCGTGCTGAAGGCGCTTCCCGGCGCCGGCAACGTGGCCGTCAACCTGGTCTGGTCTCCAATGTGGAGCCCGGAGCGCATCGAGCCCCGCGTGCGCGCGTACATGGGACTCTAGCGTTTCTAGGCGGTCTTTCTGTGCGGCTTCAACGCCTCGATGAACGCCGCGCCGAGCTCTCCCCGCTGCCACGCGCGCAGCTCGCTGACGTCTTCCAGATCCTCTACGGTCGTTGGATTTCGCCGAGCGACCGCTTCGAGCCGGTCGCGTGAGCACAGGACGCCCGGATCCATCGACAGTCGTCGCGCCGCCTCGTCGCGCGCGGTCTTGAGTGCGGACGTCCTCGTGTCGAAGTCGGGGTCACGATCCCAGCGCGGTGCTCTCGGAAACTTTGGCAGTTCCGAGTCAGGCAGCGCGAGCGCGCGCTGCACCGCGTCGATGAGCTGCGAACCGCACTGCTCCAGAATGCCGCGCGGCATGCCCTTGACGCGCGCGAGGTCGTCCTTCGTCTGCGGCAGCGTGCGCGCGATGGTGAAGAGCTGTTCGTTGCCAAGCACGCGGAACGTGGCGCGGTCCAGCTTCGCGGCGATGGTGTCACGCCAAGGGACGAGCTCGCGCAAGACGGCCAGCTCGCGCCGCGTCAGATCGCGCGCTCCCTTCAGACGCAGGTACGCGAGAGCGGCATCCTCGTCCGCCCAACGGGTGCCCTCGAGCTGCGCGAACTCCTCGCGCGCCCACGCCATGCGCCCCATGCGTGCCAGCTCCGCCGCCATCCGATCCTTCAGCTCCAAGAGGTAGCGGGTGTCCTGCGCGGCGTAATCCAGCATGTCTGTGGTGAGCGGCCGCATGGACCAGTCAGCGCGCTGATGTTTCTTGTCGAGCCGGACGTCGAAGAACCGCTCGAGGAGCGCGGCGAGACCGAAGGCCGTGTACCCCAGCAGCTGGGCTGCGATGCGCGTGTCGAAGATGTTCGTCACGTGCCAGCCGTAGTCCTGCTGGAGAAGCCTGAGGTCGTAATCGGCATCGTGAAAGACGACTTCGACGTCCGCACTGGAGAGGAGATCGCCGAGTCCCGGCGGTGTACCGATCGGGAGTGGGTCGATGACGGCGTGACGGTCGCGCGTGGAGAGCTGCAGCAGGTAGATGCGATCTACAAAGCGATGAAAGCTGGCCCCCTCCGTGTCGAGGGCGAGCTCGCTGACGCCGGCGATCTCGCGCGCGAAACCGTCGACGGCGGCGGCAGTGTCGAGATAGTCGAACGGTGGTGCGTTCAGAGCTTCGGCCACGCCACGTCCTCGCTGCACTGTTGTCCGTAATGTTCCGGGCGTAATGTATCGCAATGACCCACTCCACCGGCGAGCCGCCTCACTCCAAGGACCCGTCTGCCCCCTCGCGCCCTAGCCTTGTGGAACAGGCGCGCGCGAGCATTGCCATGCGCACCGTTGGACGATATGAGGCGCGCGCGCGGCGTTCGGTGGGCTGGCGGAATCGCGACCTCGTGCGCGCAACCGCAATCATCCTCGCGGTTTTCTTTGGCGCGCGGCTGTTCTGGGTCGCGAACCACCTCTTCTTCGCCGTGTTCCTCGGGATGCTGTTCGGCATCGCCGTATCGGGAGGTGTGAACAAGCTGCAGCGCTTCCGCATCCCGCGCGGCATCGCCGCGGCGTTGATCGTCCTGAGCTGCGTCGGCCTGATGGTCGGCTTCGGTGCGTGGATGGCGCCGACGTTGCGCGAGCAAGGGGTGGAGCTGCGCACCAAGCTGCCTGAGGCGGCCGACCGCGTGGAAGAGTGGGTCAACGCACGTCGCGGCGGCGTGCTGGGGCTGATGTTCTTCGACAACGGACGCGCGCCAGCCACGGCCCAGCCGCCCATTGCAGGTCCCGCCGCCAAGCCAGTGGCGCCCGACACCACGGCGCACACGCCCGGTCTCCAGGATCAGCTTCGCGAGCAGATGCACGGAATGTCGCGCTATCTCTTCCCTGTCATCGCCTCCACGGTCGAGATCATCGGCGGGCTGCTGCTCATTCTCTTCCTGAGCATCTACTTCGCGGCCGAGCCGGATCTCTATCGTGCCGGCCTGCTGTCTCTCTTGCCGGCGAAGAAGCGGGCGCGCGGCACGATCATGATGGATCGCGTGGCGGAGGTGTTGCGGAGGTGGCTGGTGACGCAGCTCATCGCCATGGTGGTGATGGGTGTCGTCAGCACGATCATGCTGCTGGCGCTGCACGTGAAAGCGGCCTTTGCGTTGGGCGTGCTGGCAGGCCTGTTCGAGTTCATTCCCACCATCGGCCCAATCCTGAGCGCGCTGCCCGGCATCGCGATGGCGTTCCTCGACTCACCGGACAAGGCACTTTACGTGGCGTTCGCGTACTGGGGCCTCCAGTTCCTCGAGAGTCACCTGCTCATTCCGCTGCTCATGAAGCAGGGGATCAAGCTTCCCCCGGCGCTGACCGTGGTGACGCAGACGCTGTTGGCGCTGGTGTTCGGCTTCATTGGTCTCATGGTCGCGGTGCCGCTGCTCGCCACGATCATCGTGTTCGTACAGATGTTCTATCTGGAACAGCTTCCGGCTGAAGGCACCTGGACGTATCCGGTCTTCAATTCGGATCTCGACGAACCGCTCGACGCGGCGCGCGGCGCGCACCCATAGCGCGTGCGCTCGCTGCTGGCCCGCTATCCGGGACTTGCTGCCGCGCTTTCGCGGGTCGACCTGAGAGTCAGAGAAACCGCTGTCGAACGCTGGCGAGTAGACGGCGTCTCTATCCTCATCAAGCGGGACGATCTGAGCACGCCGTCGTTCGGCGGTAACAAGGCGCGTGCGCTCGAGATGTTGCTCACGGGCGCCGGCCCTGACGTCACCGTGCTCACCGTCGGCGCCGAGGGATCCACGCATGCGCTCGCGGTGGCGCATTTCGCGAGACGACTGGGCGCGGCGTGCGAGGTCATCACGTGGCCGCAGGAGACGAACGAGATCTCGTTGCGCACGGCGGCGCGGCTGAGCGAGGCGGCCACCGTAACGCGTACGCGCTCGGTCGTCGAAGCGTACGTGCGCGCGACGGTGCGCCGGTTTCGGCGCGGTACCTTCTGGGTGCCGGCCGGCGGCAGTGTGCCACGCGGCGCTCTCGCGCATGTCAATGCGGCGCTGGAGCTCGTGGATCAGCTCGAGCGCGATGGACTCGACATGCCGGCGTATGTGGTCGTTCCGCTGGGCACGGGCGGTACCGCGGCGGGTCTGCTCGTCGGGCTCTCGATTGCCCGAGTACGAACGCGCCTCGTCGCGGTCCGTGTCGTTCCGCGAATCGTGGCCAATCGCGCGCGTGTCCTGCGTCTCGCCCGCCGCACGCGACGGCTGCTCGAGCGCCTCGCCGGCGAGACGATCCCTCCCTGCGACGCGGAGATCCTGGAGATCGACGAGAGTGCGTATGGAGGCGCTTATGGCTGGGAGACGCCGGCTGCACAGGCGGCGGCGCTGGCGCTTCACGAAGCCGGAGGCCCAACGCTCGACGCCACGTACTCAGCCAAGGCGTTCGGCGTCGCCCTCCGGCGAGCGCAGGCGTTGGGTGACGGCAGCGTTCTTTTCTGGCTAACGTTCGACGCGCGGTGGCTCGCCGCGGCCGAATCGCCTGCACCGCCAGTCTCGCAACCAGGATACTGATATGACTGACCGTCTGCCCGAAGTCGTCTTTCACGTGTACCCGGCCGACTGCGACATGCTGGGCCACGTGAACCACGCGACGATGCTCGGTTTTCTCGAGCGTGCGCGCTGGGAGCTGCTCGAGCGGGAGGAGGTCGGCGGTGTGCGTGACTTCGCCACGGTGCCGGTCTACTCCGTGGTTCGGCATGTGGACATCGATTATTTCGCGCAATCCCTGCCCGGCGACGATCTCGTGATACGCAGTGGACTGCTCGCGGTAAAGAACACCAGCTACATCGTGAAGCAGGGTGTGTGGAAGAAGGGCAGCGGCGTGTTGGTGGCGCAGGCGTCCATCGTGTTCGTGGCCATCGACCGCTCGGGGAAACCCGTTCGCGTGCCCGACGAATGGCGCTCGCTGCTGCCGCACTGGCCCGAAGACGACGCAGACGAGCCCGTGGTCCGAGGACAGTGACGTCCCGGCTACATTAGGCCATGACCTCGACGTCCTCCGACCCGGCGAATTCGCCGCAGCCGGCCGTCTCGGAAGCGGAACAGCGCCTGAGCGCGCGGCTGGGAGCCGTGCTCTTTCGGCATCGTGGGTGGCTGCCGGTGCCGTTCCTGCTCGTTCCGCTTCTGGCACACGGCACCATCGACGCGATGAGCTGGATCGTCGGCCTGGCGTTCGTCGCCTTTGGCGAGGCGATCCGGCTGTGCGGCGTCGCCGCTGCCGGCACGGTGACGCGCCGCCGTTCGCGTACGGTACAGCGCCTCGTCACCTATGGCATCTTCGCGTGGATGCGCAACCCGCTCTACGTCGGAAACTTTCTCATCTGGATCGGGTTCACCATCATTTCCGGCGTGCTCTGGTTCATTCCCGTGGCGGTCGTCCTCTTCGCCATCGAGTACACGCTCATCGTGCGGTACGAGGAAGGCGTGCTGGAGTCCATCTTCGACGAGGATTATCTGGCGTACAAGGCGCGCACGCCACGCTGGATTCCGCGTCCCCCGGGCACGGACGACGACGAGGGCGAGCACGACTGGGGCGAGGCGTGGCGCAGTGAGATCTCGACCTTTCTCCAGTATGCCGTGATCGCGGCGCTCTTCGTCGCCAAGCAGCGGTTCGGCCTGCCCTTCTAGGCCGCGCTCAGGTACTCCGTCAGCTCCTCGAACGAGCGGGCGACGAACTCCGCTTCACTTGGACCGCCGTCGCGGGCGACATCCAATCGGACGGCACGAAAGCCTGCCGCCAGCGCACCACGGACATCCGTGCGCTCATTGTCGCCCACGTGAAGAATCTCCTCCCGCTCCACGTGCAATGCGGCAACCGCCGCGTCGAAGATCTCCGGACGCGGCTTGGCATGACCGACGTCCATCGAGTAGATCGTCGCCGAAAAGAAACCGCGCGCCGCATCCTTCTCCAGCAGCCGGTCCTGGGCGCGCCCTGACGCAAACCCGGTGTCGCTGATGACGGCGAGAGGATGCTTGCGGCTCATGGTGCGCAGCATCTGCCATGCTCCGGCGAACATCGCGGGCGGCAGCATCAACAGCGCATTGTCCACGGCATCGGCCGCGGCGGCAACGTGCTCACACTCGTCCCGAGGCATCACAGATGCTTTTCGCAGGATCCAGCGGAGGCGATCGTCCGTGCGATAGCCGCGACTCTCTTCACTCCACCAGCGCTGAGCCTCGCGACCCGACTCCTCGTACAGGGCGCGAAGCTGCTCCTCGGGCATGTCTCGCCCATACGCGCCGAGCAGCGCTCCCACCGCCGTGCGTCGCAGCGCCACGCGCTCCGCGGTGCGGCCGCCATCGTACAGCGTATCCCAGTAGTCGAACGTCACTGCGCGAAGCATCGCGCGCCTTCTCTCTCAGCGCGTGGGGCGCCCGGGTGGGTTGTCGCTCGTGAAGACCTCGCGGTTGATCTGCACGTACTGCTTCTGATTTGCCGGAACGTCTTCCTCGGGAAAAATGGCCGTCACCGGGCATTCCGGCTCACAGGCACCGCAGTCGATGCATTCGTCGGGATGGATGTAGAGCTGATCCGCTCCCTCGTAGATGCAGTCCACGGGGCAGACATCCACACACGCCTTGTCCTTCGTATTGATGCACGCTTCGGTGATGACGTAGGGCATTTTCGGAAAACCTGCGGAGAAGTGACGGTCAAGCTAAGATAATGCGATTCGCCGGCTGCTGAAACCACTTCCCGCAACCACGCATGGCGTCGAGGCAACTGCGGTTGATCGTGAACGGCGAGGAGCATTCGGTGCCGTGTGTCGACAGCGAGACGCTGCTGACAGTCCTTCGCGAGCGGTTGCAGCTCACCGGCACGAAGCTGGGCTGC
Source organism: Gemmatimonadetes bacterium 2013_60CM_65_52 (assembly GCA_002215645.1). Taxonomy (GTDB): domain Bacteria; phylum Gemmatimonadota; class Gemmatimonadetes; order Gemmatimonadales; family Gemmatimonadaceae; genus AG11. The sequence goes on from NGFI01000014.1 coordinate 284,394, forward strand.
GGCCGTGGCGAATGCGGCGCCTGCACGGTGCTCGTGGACGGCCGCCTCGCATACAGTTGCCTCACCCTGGCGGCGGGCTGCGAGAGCACGCCGATCACCACCGTTGAGGGGCTGGGCTCGGCGCAGGCCCTTCACCCGCTCCAGCAGGCCTTCATCGAGCATGACGCACTCCAGTGCGGCTTCTGCACACCGGGCCAGCTCATGGCAGGCGTCGCATTGCTGCGCGACACGGCACACCCGACGCCGACGCAGATCCGCGTGGCCATGAGCGGCAATCTGTGCCGCTGCGGGACGTACGCGGCCATCGAGCGGGCCATCTGCGCGGTCGCGGAGCGCAGCGCATGAGCCGCCGGTTCGTCGCCACGAAGGTTGAGGTCGAAGGCCGCGAGGAGATCAAGATCGTCGAGCGCCCTGACCTCGAGCCCGCTCCATGGGACGAGCACGCCGCGCTATCCGTCGTGGGGCAGCGTGTTCCACGCGTGGACGCGCCGGAGAAGGTGACGGGACAGGCTCGCTACACCGCGGACGTTCAGCGCCCCGCGATGCTTCATGCCGAATTCGTGCGCGCCCGGGTGGCGAGCGGTAAGGTCACCCGGCTCGATTGTTCGCGCGCACTTGCCCTGCCCGGCGTGCGCGGCGTCATCACGGCCGAGGACGTCCAGACCATCTCACATCAGGGCGCGCCGCTCTTCGACACGACGATTCACTGGGCGGGCCAACCAATCGCGGCGCTCTGCGCCGACACGCCCGACATCGCGCGCCACGCGTGCGCGCTCGTGGAAGTCGACATCGAAACTTCGCCGCATGCCGTCACCATCGAGGATGCCCTCGGCCCATCCGCACCGGCAGTGCGGCCAAGCGGAAATACGCCGAAGGGCCAGCCCCGAATCGCAAGCCGCGGTGACGCGCCCGCCGCGCGGGCTGCGGCAGACGTGGTCGTCACGCGCGAATATCGCACGCCCTGTGTACTTCACACCGCGATCGAAACACACGGAGCGGCGGCGGAATGGACGGGCGACGCGCTGACGGTGTGGGAGAGCACGCAGGGAATCTTTCAGGTGCGCAAGGATGTCGCGCGCGCATTCAAGCTTCCCCTCAATCGGGTCCGCGTCGTGAAGGACTACATGGGCGGCGGATTCGGCGCGAAGAACTACGCGGCGGCGCACACCTACGCGGCGGTGGCGCTCGCGCGAAAGCTCGGCCGCCCGGTGCGCTGCCTGGTGGATCGCGAAGGAGAACAGACCGACACGGGCAATCGGCCAGCGACGCGTTGCCACGTCACGCTCGGCGCTCGCCGCGACGGAACCCTCGTGTCCATCGAGTGCGACGCCACGATCGCCTATGGCTACAGCGGATGGCTCGCGAGTCCGGCAAAGATCTTTCACGAGCTGTATGAGTGCCCGAACGTGCACACGAGCGAGACGTTCGTATTTCTGAATGCGGGCGCGATGGACTCTTTCCGTGCACCCGGACACACCGAGGGCGCATTCGCACTCGAGTGCGCGATGGACGCGCTGGCCCGTGAGCTCGGCATCGATCCGCTCGATCTGCGCCGTCGCAACTACGCGCCTGCCGATCAGGAAAAGCGACGTCCGTACTCCGCGAAGCACCTCGACCGTTGCTACGCCGAAGGGGCGGAGCGATTCGGCTGGACGCAACGTCGTGTGGACGCCGCCGAGTCGCGCGAGCATGCACGACGGCTTCGTCGCGGCGTCGGCATGGCGTCGCAGATCTGGCCCGCCGGCGGCGGGCCGCCAGCCTATGCCACGGTGCGCATCAACCCCGACGGCACCGTGGACGTCCTCACCGGCACACAGGACCTCGGCACCGGCTCGCGCACGGTGTTCGCCCAGATTGCCGCCGAATCACTCGGCGCGCGCCTCACTGATGTCCGCACCGTCCTCGGCGACACCGAGCGAACGCCGTACGCGGGCAATTCCTGGGGCTCGATGACGACGGCGTCGGTGGGTCCGGCCGTGCGGGTCGCAGCGCTACAGGCGAGAGCCCGCGTGCTCGAGGCGGCCGCCGAGCTGCTCGAGAGCGACGTGGCGCAGCTCGAGCTCAGCGAGAGCTCCGTCAGAGTCCGCGACGGTGATCGATCGATGACATTGGCACAGATCGGCCGGAAGCTGGGGGACGTCATGATCATCGGCGAAGGAAGCCGGGGCGCGAATCCGCAGGACACGGCCATCAGCGCGTTTGCCGCGCAGTTTGCCGAAGTCGAGGTCGACGTCGAGACCGGAATCGTGCGCGTGCTGCATGTCACGAGCGCCCATGACTCAGGGAGGATCATCAACCCGACGCTCGCCGAGAGTCAGCTCGTCGGTGGCATCATTCAGGGGCTGGGCTACGCGGTGTTCGAGGAACGCGTGCTCGACGTCGCGACCGGCAGGCACCTCAATCCCAACACGCACGACTACAAGATCCCCACGATAGCGGACATCCCGGTCATCGACGCGTTCTTCGTACAGAGCGCCGATCCGGTGGCAAATCACACCGGGGCGCGAGGCGTCGCCGAGGCGCCGATCATCCCCACGGCACCCGCGATCGCCAATGCGGTCGCGGATGCCCTGGGTGTCGAGATTGCGGAAATTCCGTTGACGCCGTGGAGAGTGCTCGACGCCCTTACGGGACGATGACCCCCGCGATGGCCGCGTTGATCAGATCGACGTTCGCGCCCGGATCCTTGCCGTCGGTGGCCTTCGCCTTGAACGAGCTGGACGCGGTGAGGTGTAGATCCAGGTTCGTCAGGTCCACGAATCCGACGCTACCGACGCTGGTGGCGTAGAAGCTCGTTGACGGATAGCCGCTCGAGCTCGCGAGGACGAGCACGTTGGCAACGAAGTTCGCGGCGGGCATGAACGCGGTGATGGACGGGCTACCGGACACGAGCCCCGGGCCCTTCACGCCGAACGCCCCGCCGCCAATGATGTTGTCGCGAATGGAGAGCCTGAGCGGAGGCGTCGTCTGCGGGCCGCCGAAGAGCACGGCGGCGTTCGACGGGTTGATGATCGTGTTGTGGATGAACGAGACGTCGATGATGTCCTGATTGATCAGGATGCCGCGGCCGTCACCCGTGAACGTCGGTGCGACGTCGATATTCGCGATGATGTTGTCGTAGAACGTGATGCGCTGGAGCTTGAAGTTCACCTGATTCGGATCGGGATTCGCCGACACCACGATGCCCGAGCCCGTGTTCTTGATGAGGTTGTAGCGGAAGGTCACGTCCATCGTGCCGCAGCCCGGGCAGCCACCGCTCTGGTTGGTGGACTTCAGGTTGATCGCGCTTCCGCCCTGCCCGTCGAGCCAGTTGTTCTCCATCAGGTTCCCCTCGACGAGCACGCGCGCCGACGCCTTCGACTCGAAGAGATTCTTCACCAGCCACTTGTTCTTCCACGACACCTGCTTGAAGAAGTGGTTGTGCCGGATCTCGACGTCCTGCGCGATCAGATTGGTGATGTCGGGGTCGGAGCCGCCGAAGGAGACGTTTTCGCTGGACGCCTCGAGGTAGTTGTTGACGATCTTGTACGGCCCCGCGCCGTTCCAGCCGGCAATGGCCTGTGCGTCCGCGCTCTGCTCGTGAATCTCACTGATGTATGAATCGATCACCGCCGAGGACGCCGAGTTCAGCGCGACGGCGCGCCGCGTGTTCGGTACGACGCCGGGAGTACCGGCGATGCCGTGGATGTAGCACCGGTCGATGACGAGGTTGTTCGGCATCACCGCGAGCGACGTCTGTCCACCGCCACCACCATCTCCGAAACGCACGAGCCCCGTGTTGCCGGGGTTGTTCGACGTCACCGAAATCTCGAGGCCGATGAGCCGGTAGTGATGCGAGTTGTTGACCGTGACGATCGCGCCGCCGTTGTTGGCGCTGAGGATGATCGGCAGGTTCACGCTCGCGGCCAGCGTCGGCGTCATGCGCGCGTTCTCCGCCGGCATGCCCGTGCGCGTCGCGGGGCGAATGGTGATCCACTTGCCGTTGTTCGCGCCCTTGGCGGGCAGCGTGAAATTGCCCGTGTAGGTGACGCCGTTCGACAGCTCGATGACGTCCCCGTAATTGGCGCTGTTCAGCGCCGTCTGGAAGGCTGCGCTCGACGTGGCGCTGATGATCTGGCCGCCCGCATCGGGTGCCGGTGGCGCGGTGGTATTGAGGAACACCTGCGGCAGCGTCGCGAACGTTTCGCCGTTCGTGCCCCCCACTGCGGCGGTGACCGTCACCGTCGCGGTGCCATTCACTGTGCCGTTCGTCGCCGTGATGGTGCTCGTGCCCGCCGCCACTCCAGCGACGACGCCGCTCGACGTCACCGTCGCCACGCCCGTGGCGGAGCTCGTCCACGTCACCGTTCTGCCCGTGAGCTGATTGCCTGCCGAGTCGAGGACCACGGCACTCGCCTGCGTGGTAGCCCCGGCGACGATGCTTGCGCTTGCGAGGGTCACATTGATCGTCTTGACCGCGGCCGGAGCAGGCGCCGTCACGGTGACCGTAACGGATGCGTTGACAGTGCCTACCGCCGCGGCGATGGTCGCCGTGCCGGCGCCCTTGGCCGTCACCAGGCCACCCGAGACCGTTGCGACGGTCGCATCCGACGTCGTCCAGGTGAACGTGGCGGAGGACGTGACGTCCACGCCCGCCGAATTTTTCGCGGTCGCCGACAGAGTGGTCGTCGCACCGACCAACAATGCGGGCACGGATGACGGCGACAGCACGATGGACGTCACCGTCGTGTTCGGCGGTGGCGGAGGCGGCGGGGTCGTGGTACCCGTAGAATCGCTTCCGCCACATCCAAACAGTACGGCGGCGACAAGTGCCGCGGAGATCGAGCGAAGTCTGCGCATGGACTGCCTGAAGATGCTGGTGGGTGAAAACCGCGACGCCGAGCGGCCAGAGCCGGGCTTCTACGACTACAACTTGGCCCGGCGTTCGTCAACGACGAGCCCGCTCGGACTCGTCCTGGCTACCTCAGGAACGCCACGGGGGCAATGCCCCCGCCTTCCGCTTGAGGTCCGGGTTTTCGCGGTAGAGCGTGCAGGTCCGCCCGATCGTCTGCACCACGTCTGCGCCGAGCTGCTCGGCGACGTCGCGCGACGCGTCCTTTGGCTTCACGTCCGTGGTTCGCGCCAACGCGATCTTCACCAGCTCATGCGTGCGGAGCGCATCATCGATGGTCTGCAACAGCGTGGGCGTGAAGCCCTGATGCCCCACATGAACGATAGGACTCAGATGATGCGCCTCGGCCCGGAGCGCAGCACGCTCGCGAGAGGTCAGCGTCATCGGTTGCCGCCCTGCGTCACCAGAAACAATGGATACGGATTGATGGGCTCTCCGTCCCAGAAACGTCCGTCCGGTGCCATGCGCATTACCTGAAAGTGGAGATGAGGAGTGTCTTTGGGCGCATTTCCCGTGGTGCCAACGAAGCCGATGGTGTCTCCGCGGACGAGCATTGCGCCCTGCGCGAGCCCTGGCTGAAAGGCGTCCAGATGCGCGTAATAGTATACGATGCGCCCAAGTGGGTCCGTCGCATAGAGACAGTTTCCGCCGAGCGCGTTGAATCCGACGCGCATGATTCGTCCGCTGTCCGCTGCGATGACTGGCGTGCCGCGCGGTGCCATGATGTCGAGTGCGCGGTGCACTCGTCCCCCGTCGCGTCCCTCGTCGAAGCTGTCACGCAGTTGCGACACGGACACGCCCGCTACCGGGATCTGCATTCGACGCATCAGCAGGTAGTCGACGGCGTCCGCGCTCGATGCGCTTTCGGGCGTTGCGACTGATCCCGTCGAGCCCGCTAACACAACGGGCGTCGGCGCGGTCACTGGCGCTGCCGCGGAAGAATAGAGGTGACGGGAACAGCCGCTGACGGTCGCGGCGAACGTCAGAGCAATGAGCTTGCGCATCGCCAGATTGACTGGCGACTGAGGGGTGGCGTCACCACTGTAAGGTAGGACGGTGGATCGGTAAGTCTGTAAAGGGCGGTAACGGGGTTTGCTGACCTACCGACCTCCTGTCCTACTGACCTACCGTCTTTCCGCCGCTGCGCGGCGGTATCACTCCCTTCGGCGCGCTCGGTGTGTACTGCTTCCACTCCACCGCGACGACCGGCATCGACGCGCGCCGACGGCCGCGCGGCCGGAACGACATGATCCAGAGCAGCAGCGGCGCGCTCGCGCACAGCGTTGCGAACATGGGAAGCGCCACGCTCACTGGCACGAACTCGAGCATGTCCGACGCGATCGTCAACGCGTAGACCGGTACCGGCAGAAAGAGCGACGTGAAGATTGCCGCCGCCCGCGTTGGCCGCATTCCGTGGCGCACGCTGCGCACGGCGCTGAATTGCGCGAGACCGAGCCAGAAGACGCCCCAGGCCACGGCGAGCACCCCCGCCACGTCCGCTGAAATGGGCACCAGCGACAAACAGCTATACAGCGCCCATGAAGCAATCGGGGCACCCAGGATGGCGGCGGCGTTGGAACGCATGCTGATCGGGAAAAGGAATTCCGTCGCTCCGCGGAGCACGGAGCCAACGTCCTCAGTGTCGTCCGGAGAGGAAAAAGCTTTAGGGCCGGAGCATCCGCTTGGACCTAGCCGCCGAGCTCGCCCTGTAGTGGAAAACCATGCTGCCTGCGCCCGACGTCGGCCTCGTGCTTTGCCGTCACCTTGTAGAGCTCGAATCGGCCGTCCACCGCATGGCCGGCGCACTGCGTACGCAAGCGCTGCATCTCCAGCGACGACATAGGCTCGAAGCCCCGCGCCACACCGAGGTTCTGCCGAAGCACGCGCATGGAATCGACGCCGCTCACGGTGGTCGCCACGGGGAGGCTCATCGCGTAGCGCAACGCGTCCCGTGCCGCGACGACTCGCTTTTTTACCGCTTCTCCCTCGCCGCCGAGACTCTTCATCCCGATGGCCGCGACGCCGCGGCGCGCGAGCTCGGGGAGCACCTGCTGTTCGAAGCTCCGGAACGTCGCATCGAAACAGTTGAGCGGCAGCTGACACGTATCGAAGGGATAGTCGTACGACAGCATCTTCAGATGAAGCGCGGGGTCCTTGTGCCCCGTGAAGCCCACGAAGCGCACGAGCCCCTTCGAGCGCGCCTTGTCGAGCGCCTCGACGACACCGCCTTTCATGAAGTGACGTTCGGGATCGCCCGCATACGCCACTTCGTGCACCTGCCAGAGATCGAGGTAGTCGGTCTTGAGGCGGCGCAGCGATTCCTCGAGCTGATGCATCGCGACCCGCGCGTCGCGCCCATGCGTGCATACCTTCGTCATCAGAAAGGCCTGCGCTCGACGTCCGCCCGCGAGCGCCTTTCCCAGGCGGATTTCGCTCTTGCCGTCGTGGTACTCCCACGCGTTGTCCAGGAAGGTGACGCCGGCGTCGAGCGCTGCGTGCACGATGGAGATCGCATCGCGTTCCGAGCCCACGAGCCCCAGATGATATCCGCCGAGTCCGATGGCGGAGACGGAAACGCCCGTCCGCCCCAGCGGACGCTGCGGAATTCCACCCTCCGTCACGGAGCGAACGCGAGCCGCTGTCGTCACTTCTCCTCCAGTCGATAGGCCGCCGACCGACGCTCTGCAGAATCCGAACCCGCGCTGTTGCGCCGGGGGCGGGCAGCATAACTTTCCAGCGCTCGACACACGAACGGAGACGGCAATGCAGGAAGGACCAACGAACCCGGGCGGCGGTCGCCACATTCCTTTCAGGCAGGAAGGGTGGGGCGCGGCACTGTTCGTCATATTTCTCGCCGTCGCATCGGCGGCCGGCGCGGCGTACGTCCACAAGACGACATACAAGCACCCCACGGACGTCCGCTTCCACACGAAGGGAGGCGAAGCGGAAGCCCACTGAGCCGGGCGCCGCGCAACGTGTCAGCGTTCGAGTATCGTACCGCACGTTCGCTCGCGGAAACGCTCGACCAGCTCGCCCGCCCCGGGCACGTTCCCGTGGGCGGCGGCACGGATCTGCTCGTCACCATCGACGAAGGTCTCGCGTCCCCCGATGTCGTGCTGGACATCCGTGCGGTCCCGGAAGCCAACGGCATCAGTGAGCTGGCCGACGGCGGGGTCCGGATCGGCGCCGCCACGCGCCTCGCTGACGTCGCATCCCACGTACTGATCCGTGAACGGTATCCGGCTCTCGCGCAGGCGTGCGAGCAGGTCGGCACGCCGGCCATTCGCGAGATGGCCACGCTCGGCGGCAACCTGATGCAGCGCCCGCGCTGCTGGTATTTCCGGCGCGGCATCCCGTGTCACAAGAACGGCGGCTCGTCCTGCCCTGCGCACGACGGCGAGAATCAGTACCTCGCCGTGCTCGACGGAGGTCCGTGTTGGATGGTACATCCCTCGGATCCTGCGGTGGCACTCGTCGCGCTGGACGCGATCGTCGAAGTACATGGGCGCGGCGGCGCGCGTTCCATTCCCATTGCGACGTTCTTCGTCACGCCGCGCGAACGCATGGATGGGGAAACGGTCCTCCAGCAGGACGAGCTGATCGTGGCGATACAGCTCGGCGCCGCCGCAGCGGGCGGAATGCAGCAATACACGAAGCTCATGCAGCGCGGGGCATGGGACTTCGCGCTCGTGAGCCTCGCCGCCGCCCGTCGCGTGGACGGCGAAGTCCGCCTCGTCCTCGGCGGTGTGGCCCCGCGTCCGTACCGTGTCTACACGTCCGTCGAGGAGGAGGCCATGTCGGGCGGCCTCGATGAGGACGCGATCGTCGGACTCGCCGAGCGCGCGCTGCTCGACGCTGAGCCGCTGTCGAAGAATGGGTACAAGGTGACGCTCGCCGCCTCCCTGCTCCGCGACGCCATTCGGAAGCTCGCCGCAGAATAGACCGTCCGCCGCACTTGCGGCGGACGCCACCGCCTAGAACTCCCGCTTCTTCATCTGCTGGAACAGCTCGAGCGCGTCGGAGGTGGCCGCCTCTTCCTCTTGCGACTGCGCGGGCCGCGTGGCATCCAGCGTCGAATCGTACGTCTTGTTCTTTTTCGGCTTCGCGGCCGCCGCGGCCTGTGTCTTCTTCAACAGCTTCTTCAGCTCAGCTTCGTTCACGACCCACTCCGGCGAAGGACGGTGAAAGTTAGCGCAAGATCACCCACTCACGTACAGGGCATAGAGCTCGTCGAGGGCCGCTTTGGGCTCCGCGGACACCCCCTCGTGGACCGGCGACGACTGGATCACGTCGGACCGCGGGGCCGTGAGCCAATGAAACCGCTCCGAGGGAGGCGCCAATGCCACCGGGCCGGCGGACGCGTCGCCAGCACAAATTGCGGCGCACGAGCGGAGATACCGTGCAAGGAGCTCCGGGTCCACACCGGGCGCCATTCGTGCCAGCTCGCCGGCATCCGTCACCGCACGGAAACCGAGAAACTCCGCCGTGCGCGCATGCAGCACGATGCCCACGTTGACGAATGCTCCGGTGTGCACGCGAGGCACCACGCGCAGGACGGCGAAATCGTAGTCCACCATGACCACATCGCTCATCGGCGCGCCGCCAGATGTTGCGGCACTTCGATCCGTACCTGCTCCTGCGCGCGCCGCGCTTCGTCGAGCCAGCGATCCCGCGAGCTCACACGCTCGAGGAGGTACCGCGCATAGCGGTCGCGGGCTTCGTCCGCGGTGCGAAACTCGCCCATCGAGGAGACGGGATCGAGCAGCAGCTCGTCGGGCACGGAGGCGAGTACGTCACGAATGGCATTTTCCGTCACGCGCGCGGCAGCCCACGTGTCGGCATCACCGAGGTCGCCAGCCGGCTCGAGCAGCACGTGCGAGCGAATGAGTGCGAACGGGCTCCGCGCGCGCCCCGCGTTCACGGAAGCCCAGTCGTGGTGCGCGTACAGCGCGGAGCCGTGATCGATGAGCCACGGCGTGCGATGCCAGATGAGCAGATTCGGGTTGCGATGCGTACGATCCGGATTCGTCGTGAACGCGTCGAGCCACACCGTGCGCGCCGCGATCTCCGGTGGAATGAGATCACCGGCCGCCTTGGGGTCGAAGTTGAAGGCGCCCTCGAGATAGCGCATGCCCACGTTCACGCCGTGGCTGCGTCTCAGGATATCCTGAATTTCCGGGTCGGGCTCGCTCCGCCCGAACCGGTCGGATATGTCGACGATGCCGAGGGACGGAATGGGCAGCTCGAGCGCCGACGCGATTCCGCCCACGATGAGCTCGGCCACCAGCACCTTGGCTCCCTGGCCAGCGCCGCGGAATTTCACGACGTACAGGCCGTCGGCGTCCGTATCCACGACGGCAGGCAGCGAGCCCCCTTCGCGGAGCGGCTGCACATAACGCGTGGCGTTGAGACGCGGGAGTCCGGTCACGAGCGGTGCGTGATTGGAGGAGACGAGCGGGTCTGCGCGCCAGTGTTGAGCGACGCGTCAGATTTCGGCGGTATCGGATTCGCGGCGGTCGCCCTGATGCGGCGGTGCGGAGATCACGAGAAACGTCGTATCGCTGCTGCCGGTGTTGCGCGCCTGGTGCGCCGTTCCGGACGGGATCTCGATGCCGCATCCGGGAGGAAGGTCGTGAACGGCACCTTCCACCTCCATCTGCAGCGACCCGGTCAGCACGTAAAAGAACTGAATGGCCCGCGCATGCCAGTGGCGCGCTTCGCGCGTTCCCGGCGGCATCCGCTCGGCAATCACGCTCATGCCCTGTGCGCGGACCAGGTACCAGCCGTCACAACCGGTCCCCCAGGTGTAGCGATGGGCATTGTCGGTGGATACGGGCATCGGAATCATCGATGCGATCTCGCGATGGGGTGGTCGCTGCGTGACAAGATGTCATTTCGCCGCGTCGCGAACCAGTCCGGGCCGTGGCGAACGAGGCTCCGTTTCTCCTCGTAATCCATTGCCTGGCATGGATTTAGATCGATCGGAGGCGCGTTGACGCCACCCGTAATACCGACTACTTTACTCTAGTATCCAGGACACACGGGAGCAACAGACTGGAAATGAGCTCGTCCATCGATTCGCTGGTCAATCGCGAGTACGCGTACGGCTTCGTTACGGACATCGAGGCGGACACACTGCCGCCCGGCCTCAGCGAGGACGTGATCCGGCTGATCTCGGGGAAGAAGGACGAGCCCGCGTGGCTGCTCGACTGGCGCCTCAAGGCGTATCGGCGCTGGATCACGATGAAGGAGCCGCACTGGCCCAACGTCACCTATCCGCCGATCGACTATCAGGAACAGTCCTACTACTCGGCGCCACGATCGGTGAAGCCGCTGCAGTCGTTGGACGAGGTCGACCCGGAGCTGCTGCGCACGTATGCGAAGCTCGGCATTCCGTTGAACGAGCAGAAGATGCTCTCCGGCGTCGCCGTGGACGCCATCTTCGACTCCGTGAGCGTCGGCACGACGATGAAGACGGAGCTTGCCGCCCTCGGCATCGTCTTCTGTTCGCTCGGCGAGGCAGTGCGCGAGCACCCGGATCTCGTGCGAAAGTATCTCGGTTCTGTCGTGCCCTACTCCGACAACTTTTTCGCCGCGCTCAACTCGGCCGTGTTCTCCGAGGGCTCGTTCGTGTACGTGCCCAAGGGTGTGCGCTGCCCCATGGAGCTGTCGACGTACTTCCGCATCAATCAGGAAGGCACCGGGCAGTTCGAGCGCACGCTGATCGTGGCGGACGAGGGTTCGTACGTCAGCTATCTCGAGGGCTGCACGGCGCCGAAGCGGTCCACGACCCAGCTCCATGCGGCCGTCGTGGAGCTCGTGGCGCTCAAGGACGCGACGATCAAGTACTCCACGGTGCAGAACTGGTATGCCGGCGACAAGGAAGGTCGCGGCGGCATCTACAACTTCGTCACCAAGCGCGGCAAGTGCGCGGGTGCGGGCTCCAAGATCTCGTGGACGCAGGTGGAGACCGGCAGTGCCATCACGTGGAAGTATCCGAGCGTGATCCTTCAGGGGGACAATTCCACGGGCGAGTTCTACAGCGTGGCGGTGGTGAACAATCACCAGCAAGCCGACACGGGCACCAAGATGATCCACATCGGCCGCAACACGAAGTCGAACATCGTGAGCAAGGGCATCAGCGCGGGGCATGGGCAGAACAGCTACCGTGGCCGCGTGCAGGTTCTGCCGAAGGCGGAGGGCGCGCGTAATTACACGCAGTGCGACTCCATGCTCGTGGGCAACCGGTGCGGCGCGCACACGTTCCCCTACATCGAGGTCGGCAACAACAGCGCGCAGGTGGAGCACGAGGCGTCGACGTCGAAGATCGGCGAGGATCAGATTTTCTACCTCAAGCAACGTGGGCTGAGCGCCGAGCAGGCCGTGTCGATGATCGTTTCGGGCTTCTGCAAGGAAGTGTTCAAGGAGCTGCCGATGGAGTTCGCGCTGGAAGCGCAGCAGTTGCTGGGAATTACACTCGAAGGTTCCGTCGGTTAACGCCGTGTACGTCGGTAGGACGGCAAACGTCCTACTGTCCTACCGTCCTACTGTGTCCTACTGATGCTTGAAATCATGGACCTCCACGCCGTCGTCGGAGGTAAAGAGATCCTGAAGGGAATCAACCTGTCGGTCAACGCTGGCGAAGTGCACGCCGTCATGGGCCCCAACGGCTCGGGCAAGAGCACGCTCGCGCAGGTGCTCGCCGGCCATCCGGCGTACGAGGTCACCGCTGGCACCGTGACCTACGACGGCGAGGACCTTCTTGCGATGGACGCCGAAGTGCGCGCGCAGAAAGGTCTTTTCCTGGCGTTCCAGTATCCCGTGGAGATCCCCGGAGTGAGCAACGCGTATTTCCTTCGCGCCGCGTACAACGAAATTCGCAAGGCTCGTGGCGAGGAGGAGGTCGATCCGATGAGCTTCGCCGACCTGATGGACGAGAAGATGGCGCTCGTCGAGATGGATGGGGCGATGCTCACGCGGTCCGTGAACTCCGGCTTCTCCGGCGGTGAGAAGAAGCGCAACGAGATTCTTCAGATGGCCGTGCTGGAGCCGAGGCTCGCGATCCTGGACGAGACCGATTCGGGTCTCGACATCGATGCACTGCGCATCGTCGCGAACGGCGTGAATTCGCTGAGAACGCCTCAGAACGCCACCATCGTCGTCACACACTATCAGCGGCTGCTGAACCACATCGTGCCGGACGTGGTACACGTTCTCGCCGCGGGACGCATCGTGCGCTCCGGTGGGAAGGAGCTCGCGCTGGAGCTCGAGGCCAGGGGCTACGACTGGCTGCTCGAGGGAGCGGCTGCATGATCGAGTCGTACCTCCGCAACTTCGAGGCATTCTCCGCGAACGGCGGCGGGAGCGCGCCGCCCGCGGTGCGATCGCTTCGCCTGTCGGCCATCACGCGCTTCGAGACGCTCGGCTTTCCGACGACGAAGAACGAGGATTGGCATTTCACGTCCACCGCGCCGATCGCGGAGACGGATTTCTCCCCGTTGACGAAGTCGGCGCGCACGCCGGACGCGAGCGCGCTGTCGCCGTACCGCTTCTCGGCGGAGTGGCACACGCTTGTGTTCGTGAACGGGCGGTACGACGCGGGCCTGTCCGGCGGTGCGGCGCTTCCCGACGGCGTTCACGTGATGCCGCTCGGCCGCGCGTACATCGAGCTTTCGCTCGTGGTGGATGAGTACCTCGGCAACGTCGCATCCTTCGACGCTCATACGTTCACGGCGCTCAACACCGCGTTCATCAATGACGGCGCGGTCATCCATGTCCGAAAGGACGTTGAGCTCGCCGTTCCCATTCACCTGTTGTTCGTGAGCGACGCCGCAGCGGCGGACGGCGTCGCCCAGCCGAGGAATCTGATCGTCCTCGATCGGCATGCGAAAGCCACGGTCGTGGAGAGCTATGCGGGTCTCGCGCCTGGCAGGTATTTCACCAATGCCGTCACGGAAGCGGTCGTCGGCGAAGGCGCAACGCTGACGCATCTCAAGCTTCAGCAGGAATCGGCCGACGCGTTCCACGTTGGGACCGTAGACGTGCGTCAGGCGCGCGACAGCCATCTGTTCTCTTTCAGCTTCGCCACGGGTGGAGCGCTCGCACGGACGAACATCTACACCACCCTGCGTGGTGAAGGGTGCGGAGCCACGCTCAACGGCCTGTACATCGGCGACCGGGATCAGCACATCGATCACCAGACGCGCATCGAGCACGTCGCGCCCGGGTGCTACAGCCGCGAGCTGTACAAGGGCATCCTCGACGGCGAGGCGCACGGCGTCTTCAACGGCAAGGTGTTCGTCCATCCCGAGGCGCAGAAGACCGACGGCAAGCAGACGAACAACACGCTGTTGCTGTCGGAGAAGGCACGCATCGACACCAAGCCGCAGCTCGAGATCTTCGCCGACGACGTGAAGTGCACGCACGGCGCCACCGTGGGCCGGTTGGATGAAACAGCGCTCTTTTACATGAAGAGCCGCGGCGTGAACGCGCGCCTCGCGCGCGATCTGCTGACGTATGCCTTCGCTGCCGACGTGCTGGAGTCGATCGAGTGCACCGAGGTGCGCGAGGGACTCGAGGCCGCGACGCTTCAGCGATACACGAGGCAGTGGGCCGGCGTGTTGCCGGAGCACGCTGGCAGCCGGTAACGCGCATGAGCGATCTGCAGGAGCTTTACCAGTCCATCATTCTCGATCACAATCGCCGTCCCAAGAACTACGGCTCGCTCGACCACGCGACATCGAGCGCCGAGGGGCGGAATCCGCTGTGTGGTGACGAGGTGCGGGTCGAGCTGTCCGTCACGGGTGATGCGATCGACGACGTGCGATTCACGGCATCCGGCTGCGCGGTCTCTCGCGCATCGGCGTCCATCATGACGCAGGCGGTGAAGGGCAAGTCGCGCGAAGAGGTGGAACAGATCTTCGTCCGCTTTCACGATCTCGTGACGGGCAAGTTCGTGCCGGGCGAGGGCGATGCCCGCACGCTTGGCGAGATGGCGGCTTTCAGCGGCGTGTCTCGTTTTCCGATCCGCGTAAAGTGCGCGAGCATGCCATGGCATACGCTCCTGTCCGCACTGCGAAGTGCGGAGGCCGCGCCGTGAGCGAATTCGAGGACGTCGGCGCCGTCGTCGACCTGCCCGATGGCGAAATGCTTGGCGTGGAGCTGACGACGCGCCAGCCCGTGTGCGTTTACAATGTCGGCGGGACGATCGGTGCGGTGGGCAACCTCTGCACGCACGCGCTGTTTCATCTGTCCGAAGGCGTTCTCCACGGCGACGGTACCATCGAGTGCATCTGGCACGGCGCACGTTTCGACTGCCGGACGGGTGCCGCGAAGCGTCACCCCGCTGAGTGGCCCGTGCCGGTCTACGACGTTCGCGTGGTGAATGGCCGCATTCTCGTCGGGCCGGAGGTAGCGGTCGAGGAGACGCGCTCGTGACTGTCTCGCGCCGCGCAGACTTCCCGCTGCTGGTGGCGAATCCCGAGCTGCACTACCTCGACTCTGCGGCGACGTCGCAGAAGCCGAAAGCCGTGCTCGACGCCATGCGCGCCTATTACGAGCACGACAACGCGAATCCGCACCGCGGCGCGTATGATCTGTCCGTACGCGCGACACAGCGGTATCACGATGCGCGCACGCGCGTTGCACGGTTCATCGGACTCGCCGACGCGGATTGCCTCATCTTCACGCGCGGAACGACGGAGGCCCTCAACCTCGTGGCGACCGCATGGGGACACGCCAATGTTCAAGCCGGCGACGAGATCGTCGTCACCGGGCTCGAGCATCACGCCAATTTCGTTCCGTGGCAGCAGGTGGCGCGTGCACGCGGTGCCGCGCTCCGGGTATGTCCGCTCACCGAGGACCAGCGGGTGGACCTCGATGCCCTGCGCGGCCTCGTGGGGTCACGGACGCGCGTGGTGGCATTCAGCCACGTCTCGAACGCGGTTGGGACCGTGAATCCGGTGAACGACATCGCGCAGATCGCACGAAGCGTGGGCGCGCTGGTCGTCGTTGACGGAGCTCAGGCCGTGCCGCACATGCGCGTGGGCTTCGATGCACTCGACGTCGATTTCTACGCCTTCAGCGGCCACAAGATGTGCGGTCCCATGGGAATCGGCGGGCTCGCGGGCCGCCGCGCGATCCTCGAAACCATGTCGCCCTATCAGTTCGGCGGCGACATGATCGAGTTCGTGCGCGATGACTACTCCACATGGAACGTGCTGCCGCACAAGTTCGAGGCGGGCACGCCCAATGTGGCGGATGCCGTCGGACTGGCGGCCGCGTGCGACTATCTCGATGGCATCGGCATGGACGCCGTGCTCTCCCACGAGCGCGCGCTCGTACGGCTTCTGTCGAGCCGGCTGGCGGAGGTGGAAGGCGTTCATGTGTTCGGTCCGCAGCCGGAGCAGCGGAGCGGTGTCGTGAGCTTCACGGTGGCCGACATCCACCCCCACGATCTCGCAACGATACTGGACAAGGACGGCGTCTGCATTCGCGCGGGGCATCACTGCGCGCAGCCCCTCATGCGGCGGCTCGGCGTCCCCGCCACGGCGCGGGCGTCGTTCTATGTCTACAGCGAAGAGCGCGACGTCGACGCGCTCGTCCGCGCGATCGAGCGTGCGCGCGCGATCTTCGCATCGCCACAGCTGGTCGAGTAGCATCGCGCCAGGTCAGGGCGGCGTGATTGCCGCCGGCGCTCCGCGGATAAAGGCGATGAAGTCGGCAGGACCCGGTTCGTCATCACCCTGACGCAACAGGAGATTGATCTTTCCGCGGTGATATTGCCCGTGGAGCGCGATATGTACGAGGATGTCGCTCACCGCGCTCGTAAACGACCTGCCGTCGGTGGTCACATACGAGACTGCACGCTCGAGATCCTCCTCCTGCATCCGTACCAGCAGCGCGTCGTAGTCGGCCGCGAGCGTCCGCCCGAATCGTTCCGCTTCGTCGGCCGTGAACGTGGGCCACACGCCCGCGCGCTTCTCGCGCCCTTCGAGCCGCGACAGCCAAACCTCCTCGGCGCCGAGGACGTGCGCATACTCGCGCCACGCTTCCGGGTGCTCGCCGCCGGCTCGTCGCAGCGCATCGAGCACTTTCTCGTTGGCCCACGCAGCATGCTGCAGGAGCTGGCGGATCAACACGAGCGCGCTCACGGCTGACCTCCGGCTCTCGCAAGCTCGACATAGAACGTAGATCCCTTGCCCGGCGCGCTTTCGGCGCGCAGCTCGCCTCCCATGCCTCGCGTGAGCTCGCGGCTGATGGCGAGGCCGAGTCCCGTGCCCTCGATGGTCCGCGTCAGCGCCGGCTCGAGCTGCACGAACGGCTCGAAGATGGACGCCAGCTCACCCGCCGGAATGCCGACGCCGGTGTCGCGCACCATGATGCGAACGCGTGTGTCCACCCCGACCGCGCTGACCGACACGCTCCCTCCCGCGGGCGTGAACTTCATGGCGTTGCCGAGCAGGTTGATGAGCACCTGCTCGAGCTTCTCTCGATCCGCGTTGACGACGAGATCGGCGGCCGGCGCGACATAGTGGTACTCGATCGAACGCGCCCTGGCTTGCGGCTCGATCACGCCCTCCATGCGCTCCAGCACTTCGGTCACCGGAAAATCAGCCATCAGGTAGCGAGTGTGGCCGGCCTCGAGACGGCTGAAATTGAGAATGTCCGTGATGATCTCGAGCAGATGCTGCTGGTTCTGGCGGATGCGGCCGAGGTCGCGCAACTGGTCCTCCGTCACGGGCCCGCGCACTCCCAGAGCGAGCAGGTCCGCATATCCGGCGATGGCGTTGAGCGGCGTGCGCAACTCGTGACTCATCGTTGCCAGGAAGTCGCTCTTCGCCCGGCTGGCCGCCTGTGCTTCCGCGTAGAGCCTCGCGTTCTCGATTGCCGTGGCCGCGCGCGCCGCAATCTGCTCGACCGCCGCCTGATCGGCCGCCGTGTGCTCGCGGCCGGAATCCGAGTACACGAGCGAGAGCGCGCCGAATACCTGTCCGCTCGAGCGCATTGGAACGCACAGATACGAGCGTGGGGCAAGCGCGTCCAGCATCTCCGCCTGCTCCTCCGTACGCGCGAAGCGGGTGATCTCCGCGCTCTGGATGCGCGGATTCAACTGTGCCACGCCGGTGCGGACCACTTCCGGCGCACCCGGGTCTCCCGCCCGATAAGGGAATTTGTTCCACAGCGCGCGCAACAGCACTTCCTTCTCCGGATCCCTGTGCGTCGACGAGACGCGCCGAATATCGCCGGAAACATCTACGAGGTCGACGCTACAGTAGTCAGCCAGCGTCGGCACCAGCAGACGCGTCACAGCGGCGAAGTTCCACTCGTAGTCGAGTGACACGCCGAGCACGGCCAGGGCGTTCTCCACCGCCTCGTGGCGCTCCCGGGCGACGCGCTCCTCATGGACGTCGTCGAGTACTCCCACCCATTCGCGCGCCAGATCGCCTTCACGGATGGGGACGGCGCGTACGCGATACCAGCGGTAGGCGCCCTCGCGCTGACGGAGCCGGTATTCGATCTCGTAGGCCTCCTGCCGTTCGCGTGCTTCGTTCCACCGGGCAACGACCTTGGCGCGGTCGTCGGAATGGATGGCCTGGAGCCATCCCGCACTCTGCTGCTCGGCCGTGGTCTGTCCGGTGATCTCATGCCAGGCGGGCACGTCCACGGTGCCGTCCACATCGGTGTTCCACACCATCACCGTGCTCGCTTCCACCAGTGCACGGTAGCGTTGATCCGTTCGCATGCGCTCGCGTTCCGCTTCCATCTTGCCGGTCACGTCGTGCGCGAATAGAGTGACGCCTCCCTCGCTGGTAGGGGCAGCGCGGACGCGCACCCATGCGTTCGCTCCCGGGAAGCGCGCCTGAAAGTCGATCGCGCGCTGTTCGCTCAGTGCGCGCAATGGCTCGAGCTCGAACTCCGTTCCGGCCAGCGCGGGCACGGCCTCCCATAACACCCGTTTGCGCAGGGCCTTCAGATCCAGACCCATGCTGACACCGAGCGTACGAGCGGCTTCGTTGAAAAACTGCAGCCGGCCGTGCGGATCCAGCACCATCATGGCGTCGAGCATGCCATTCGTGGCTTCCGCCACCTGCGCGCGCTTGCGGCGCAGCGAGTCGAAGGCAACTCCGAGCACGGCGGAGACCACGACGTAAATCGCCAACGTGAAGAGCTCTGGGGGCGACACCGTCCCGTACGCTTCGACGTCCGCCTGCACGACGAGCACGAAGAGCGCGGCGCCGATCACCGACGTGCCGATCACCGGCCAGAGCCCGCTCCTCCAGGCGACGAAAACACTCATCACCCAGAACAGCAGCAACCGCGTCTCGGCGAGTTGTTGGCGCAGCGCCAGAGTGAGCGCCACGGTCACCCCGAGCGCCACGATCGCCTCGGCGTTCAGGCGCGCCTGACTGACCGAGTGCAGCGGCAGCACGTTTCGCCGTCCGGAAGATCGCCGAGCGTCCAACATCAGCTCCGTCGAATCGTCGTCTCGAATATCGTTCGCGGTACGCCGTCCGTCACGCCGCCCGCCACGTCAGGGCCTTGCGACCGGATCGTAGAGATAGATCCGCCTCTGGCTCTCGTCGAAGAGATACGATTTCCGCCCCGGCGCAAGCGACAGCAGGCGCGAATTCTCGGCGTCGCCGCGGTCGTAGACCACCCAGAGTCGCTCCGACTCGGGATTGGCGGTATTGCGGACGAAGGTGACGTGCGAGTTGTGGGCCCTCGAATATCGCACGAATACCACGGCGCGCGCGTCGTGGATGGAGCCGAGCAATCGATGGAACGGCGTGAGAAACCGCCGGTCGCTGATGTGCTGTGCGTGAAGGAGCTGCAACGAAAGGAGGCCCGGCAGCACGAACATCACGGCGGCCGAAACGAGGGCGGTCGACCACCGCGTAGACCGCCACATGAATCGCGGTGACCCGGGGGCTCCTCGCGGCCGTCCGATCAGCGATGCGGCCCACGCCAGTCCCGCGGCGCTCAGGTACGCATACACCGGCACGCTTTCGTAGTAGTAGAGCGTCCACTGGGCCGGCGTGGCGTACAGGAGATACGACGCCAGCAGGCAGAGGGCGCTCACGAACGCAAACGTGGCAGGGCCTCCAAGCGTAAGAAGGCCCAGCAAGGCAAAAACGCTCAATGCACCCGCCGTAGTGCCCCACACGCTCACGGACAGGTAAAACGTGCGATCGCTCAGAGTGTTCAGGAGTGTCGACGGAAAATGCGTCACGTGCGGGGACCTGTACGCATTGTTCAGCTGGTAGAGATCCGGGGTAATGCTGTGCGCCGGCGGTGTCGACACGAGACCGAAGCCAGGCACGTCGTACGGCATGTAGAGACGCGTGTACAACGTCAGCGGCGTGAGACGCCAGTCGCCGGTGGTGCGGGCGCTCCACAGTGGAAGGATGGCCATGACGGCCGAACCGACCGCGAACGCGATGGCGAAATCGCGCCAACGACGTTGCCGCACGACGTCCCGGAGAATTACGGCGGCCATCGGAATGGCGTATGCTACGCCGGTGAGCGGCCGCGTGATGGCATCCCACCCCGTAAAGAACGCCACGGCGGCGAGCCAGCCGAGTCGCCGCGAGTCGCGCCACTCGAGCAGTGCATACCAGCCGGCGAGCCAGCACACGGTCGTCGTCGCCTCGGAGAAGTATGTCGGCCCGAAATACAGCACGATTGGCGAGAACAGCCAGATGATCCACGCCATGAATGCCACGCCGCCGCTTGCGATTCGGCGCGCCAAGACGAACAGCAGCGACGCCGACAGCGATTGCAACACGAGTGGCATCAGCGCGGGCCAGCCGAGGAATGCACCGGGCACCAGCGCGAGCGCGTGACCGGGGAAGTACTTGGCGGCGAGCGTCGGCTCGGTCAGGATGTGCGGCTGCTCCCAGAACAGCGGCATCGGCGGCGACGGCAGCGCCCACTTGCCGCGCGCGAAGATCTCGGCTTGGAGCACGTAGGCCATCTCGTCGTGAACCACCGGGATCGGGTTCACTGCAGCCCAGGAGTACCACAGGAGAAGGAAGGTGACGAGAAACACCGCGACCACCACGCCGCGCGACGCAAGCATCCGCGCGAGTTTCCCCTCCGTCGCATCGGGTGATCGCCCGGACTGCTCGGCGACGAGGCCGAGGACGAGAATGCCGAGAAACGTGAGCGTGAGAATCAGCACAGGTGCACCGCGGTGGCTTTGACGCTCGCCGTCACCGCAACGTCGGGACGGAGACCGAGCTCCTCGACTGAACGTCGCGTCACGACAGCGGTGATCGAGGTCCCGCCCGTTGCCACCGAGACGCGTGAAAGCACACCGTCTCGCGCGATCTCACGGACGACGCCCGCAAGGACGTTGCGAGGCGAGCTCCCGTCGAGCGGCGACAGCGAGAGCACGACGTCTTCTCCGCGGACCACCGCGTGACCCGGACCGCACGTTGGCCGGCCAACGCCAATCAGCTCGATGCCCTCGCCGGTGAAGCGCAACGTGGTTTCGGCGCCGTCGGTGTCGCCCTCGCGCGATTCGATCATCCCGCGGAAGACATTTTCGATTCCCACGAAGTCGGCCACGATTCCGGATGCGGGTTTGCGAAACAGTTCGTCCGGAGTGGCAACCTGTGCCACGCCGCCGCCGTGAAGAACGATGGCGAGGTCGCCGAGGAGTCCCGCCTCGACGAAATCGTGAGTCACGTGGAGCACTGTAGTTCCGCGCTCGCGATGGATGCTCGCCACCTCGGATCGGACCAGCGATCGGCGGCGCGGATCGAGAGCCGCGAACGGCTCGTCGAGAAGGAGAATGTCCGGCGACGTCGCGAGCGCGCGAGCGAGGGCCACGAGTTGTCGTTCGCCCCCGCTGAGCGTTGCCACGCTCCGGCCGAAGAGCGCGTCGGCACCGATGCGCTCCGCGGCCGCACACGCCGCGGCGGCGCTGCTTCCATAGGCGATGTTGCCCTCGACGTCGAGATGTGGAAAGAGAAAACCGTGCTGGTACACCATGCCGAGACGACGTGCTTCCGGGCGGCGGGTCGTCACGTCCGCGCCACGGAGGGCGATTCGCCCTTTTGAGTGTCGGCGCACGCCGGCAATGATCTCGAGCAGCGTCGTCTTGCCCGCGCCGGCCGGGCCGAGCACGACGCCCCATTGCCCACGGGACAGGGCAAAGGTGACGTCCGCCAGCATGAAAGCGCCGATGCGGGCGCCGACGCCAACGCACTCGATCAACCGGAGCGCTCCAATGGGGAAGCACCCGCTCGGAGCGAGCGCAGCGCCAACAACGGCACGAGCGCGAGCAGCACCAGCACGGCCGCCACGGGCAGCGCCGCATCCAGTCCGTACGCGGTAAAGCGATCGTAGCTCAGGACGCTCACGACCTTGGGATTGTACGTCAGGATCACGATGGCGCCGAACTCGCTCACGGCGCGCGCCCACATCACGATGGCCGCGGCAACGATACCGCGGCGGGCCAGCGGAAGCGTCACACGTCGGACCGCGCGCCACGGCGAATCACCCAGCGTGCGCGCCACGTCCTCGTAGCGACGGTCCACGCGCGCGATCGCCTCGCGCGCAGCACTCATGTACAACGGCGCGGCAACGAACAGCATGGCGAGCGCAATCCCGGTCGATGATCCGACGATTCCCAATCCGGCACGCCCCAGCACACCGCCGATCCAGGTCTGACGCCCGAACGCCAGCAACAGTGCAATTCCCGCGACGGGGTGCGGAATGAGCAGCGGCAGCTCCAGCAACGTGGCGAGGGCCACGCCGCCCGGCACGCGATCCCGTGCAAGCAGATACGCCAGTGGAGTGCCGAGAAGAATCGTCGCGAACGTGGCCGCCGTGGCGCAGGCTGCCGTCAACAGCAGGGCATTGCGCAGCTCCACATCCGCCGCAAGCGCGTTCACGCCAGCCACGCCGCCCCGGACGACCAGCGAGCCGATGGGAATGGCCAGCAGCAGCAATAGCAATGACGCGCCGGCAATTACTCCAGCGGTCGCAAGTCGCTCAGCGCCTCGCGCGCTCACGGCGGGGTCGACGCCATTGGCATGGTATCCCCCGTAAACACAGGACCGTCGTGGGTATCCATGTTGCCGCGCCGAAGCATCTCGCGCCCCTCACGTCCAAGGAGAAACCGGACAAACCGAATTCCCGTCCGCCCATGCGGGGCCGAGCGGGGCACGCTCACCGCAAAAAGAATCGGCTCACCGCGATGCGCAACGGCACCCTTCCGCGTCGGGACACTCACCGTTGCGCCGCCATACGCGGCCGCGTGAGCGACATCCCCAAGATCGATGTCCGCAGGCAGCGACACGAATTTGAATCCATGCGAGCGCGCGACCGACTCGTAGTCCACGATGTAGTCGAGCTCACCCGTGGAGAGCAGGGCCGTGAGCTCGGCGGCATTACCGCGAATTTGCGACGGCGGAGTGCGCTCGGCCAATCGGCGCGCCAATCCGGGCTCCGCGTAGAACCGTTCCGCCAGGGCGTACGTGATCAGGGTGCGATACCCTGCCGGCGCCTGAACCGGATCGCTGCGGCCGACGCGAACGTCCGCTCGCTGAAGGATCTCGCGCCAATTGTCCGAGCGGATCTGATCTGCATGGCGGGAGCCCCTGGTGTACGCGATCGCCATCCTGTCCCTGGCGAACGTCGCATACCAGGCCGTCGCTGACGGCATCAACAGCGCGGGAAACACGTCGCGGTCCGCGAGCGCGATCACGTCTGGCACGCGCTTCAGATCGAGCACCCGCCGCGCGAGCTCCAGGGACGCTCCGTGCTCCTCCTGGACCACCGCTCCGGTTCTGGCGGCAAAGGTATCCAGAAGCGGTCGCATAGGGCCGGCGAGACTCGCGGCATCATACACGACGAGCGTGTCCGCGCGTGCGGCCGCACGCCGCGAATCGGTCGTGCAGGCCGCAACGACGAGCGTCGCGAACAGGAAAGTGGAGCGCACCTGGAGAATCTACGGGCGAGGCGACCGAAACCAAGCGCGGCGCAAGCCGTATATTGGAGCGTCTCAACCCCACCCGATGCCCGACCTCGCCATAGAAATCCGCAACGTCGTCAAGCGTTACGCCGGACACGTCGCGGTACGGGATCTGTCGTTGTCCGTCCCGCGCGGATCCGTGTACGGATTGCTCGGCCCCAACGGCGCCGGCAAGACGACCACGATCAGGATGATCCTCGACATCATCATTCCGGACAGTGGCTCGATCGCACTATTCGGGGAACCGCACCTCACGCCGGGCATCGCCAATCGCATCGGCTACCTGCCGGAAGAGCGCGGCCTCTACAAGAAGATGCAGGTCCGGCGCGTCCTCAAATTCCTCGCGGAGCTCAAGGGCGTCGAGGGACGCGAGGCCGAGAAGCGCATCGCACACTGGATGGAACGCTTCGAGCTCAAGACCGCCGAAAAGGACTGGGGCTTGTCGAAGGTGGACGAGCTCTCGCGCGGCATGCAGCAGAAGGTCCAGTTCATCGGGACGCTGCTGCACGATCCCGAGCTCGTGATTCTCGACGAGCCCTTCTCCGGCCTCGATCCCATCAACGCGCAGGCGCTCAAGGACACGATCGTCGATCTCAAGGAGCGCGGCCGCACCGTCATTTTCAGCACGCATCTGATGGACAACGCCGAACGCCTGTGCGACTCCGTGTGCATCATCGCGCACGGGGACAAGGTGCTCGACGGCGCCGTCGCGGACGTAAAAGCCCGTGCGGGCACACGCGTCGTGGCGTTGTCCGTCGCCGGCGAAGCTCGCGATGCCATTACACCCGTCCTTGCCGATCGCTCCCTGGTCGCGCGCGCCGACGATCAGAATCGCTTTTACGAGATCGAGCTTGCGCCCGGCGCCGACGCGCAGATCCTGCTGCATCGCATCATGCAGACGGGCGCCGCCATTCAACGCTTCGAGCTGGTGCAGCCCTCGCTGCATCAGATCTTCCTGGAACGAGTCGGCGCAAGCGGCGTCGAGGAGGGAATGAGTGGTCAAGGTTGATTTCCGCAAGCTCGCGGTCGTCTTCCGCCGGGAATACCTCGAGCGCGTCCGCTCGAAGTGGTTTCTCATCGGAACCCTGCTCGGCCCCGTCTTCCTCGGCGTGTTGATGGTGTTGCCGGCATACCTCTCCATGCGGCAGCGTCCGTCGATGGACCTCGCGAACGTCATCGTGATCGACGCCACCGGCACGAACCTCGGCCGGCGCGTAAGCGAAGGACTGAAGCGCGACTTTCCCGCGTCGCCGAGCCCGCGCGTAAAGATCGTCGAGCCAGCGCGGCTCGCCGTCACCGAGGACTCCGCGGTCAACGCGGTCGTACGCAAGGAAGCGTACGGCTTCCTCGTACTCGACTCGAACACCGTCGCGAACCGATCCGTGCGCTACGCGGGCCGCAATGCGAGCTCGGTGAGCGACGTCCAATCCCTCATGACCGGCGTGAAGCACGAGATCCTCGCGCAGCGGCTCGAGAACGCGGGACTCGACCCCGCGCGCGTGAACGCGCTGACGGCCGAGAAGCTGGAGACGAAGACCGAAAAGATCGGCAACAATGGACGCGAGGCGGGAGGGGGGTTCGGCAACCTCGCCTTCGGATACATCATCGCGTTTCTGCTCTACATGATGATCGCACTGTACGGGCAGAACATTCTTCGCAGCGTGCTCGAGGAAAAGACGACTCGCGTGGCCGAGGTGGTCGTGTCGAGCGTCTCGCCGGATACGCTTCTGGCCGGCAAGGTCCTGGGGGCGGGGCTCGTGGCCATTACGCAGGTGACCGCATGGGTCGCGCTCACGCTGGGCATGCTGTTCTATCTGGGACCGATCCTCTTCAGCCGCATGTCGGGCGACGCCGCAACGGCTGGCGTGCGGGCACGCGCGGCGGCACAGGGGCTTCCTACAGACGCGATCACCGCGGCGCTGCCCACGCCCGGTACCGCGCTCATGATCCTCGCGTTCTTCGTTCTTGGCTTCATCTTCTATTCGGCGCTCTTCGCCGCCGCGGGCGCGATGGTCAGCAGTCAGGAAGACGTGCAGCAGGCCGCAATGCCCGTAATGCTGATGCTGATCTCCTCGATCATCTTCATGCAGCCGATTCTGCTGGGACCGGGCACCACGCTCTCACGCACGATGTCGCTCATTCCCTTCTCGGCGCCCATTCTGATGCCGTTGCGCATGTCGCTCATCCCGGTTCCCTGGTGGGAGCTCGCGGCGTCGCTCGGCGGAGTGGCACTGGCCGCCATGGCGGCAATCTGGCTGTCGGCGCGCATCTATCGCGTCGGCCTGCTCATGTACGGCAAGCGGCCGAGCTTCTCCGAGCTGGCGCGCTGGATCAGGTATGCCGGCTGACTCATGCAAGAACGCGAGCGGGCACTCGATGTTTGGAGGTTCCGCCCTTTTCAACCCCGTTCACTACGTGAACGGCTAATGAACCACAGAGTCACAGAGAACACAGAGCTTTGCCTTGTTGCTCTGTGATCTCTGTGACTCTGTGGTCCATTCGTAATCACGACTCTTTAAGTAGTCCGCGGAACGATGAATGGGCGAGACGCTACTCGTGATTGTGCCGAGCGCCCCGAAACGGTGTCCGCGACTAGTCTGCACGGGCGGTTGACGCCTGCCCTAGTGGCGCCGCCGAATCCCGCGCGACGCTCACCGGGACGTTGCGCGCGACGCCCGGAGTCGCGCCGATCGCCCGTTTCACGTCGCTGGCCAATGCGTCGATGCGCTGTTCCACCGCGCCGTGGAAGCCCTCGAGCACATGCGCCACGAGATCGTCGAGCACCGCGGCCACTCGCCCGCTCGCGCCCTGTGTGGCCACGACCGTGGCGGCCGCCGCCTTCACGTCCGCCTTGGACCCACTGAGCACGACCCCCGCGCCGACCGCGAGCGCAAGCGCCGGCCACGGGTTGTCGCGCACCATCTGCGCGACGTTCAGCTTCTGCTCCAGCTCTTCCAGCGTATCGGAAATCCGCGTGCGCGTGAGCTCGATGTCCCGCTTCACGTCAGCCGTTGTTTCAGCCATTCCCTGTCCTCCTTGAGCGTCGAAACCGTTTCGCGCGGCAGGAGCGCGGACGGCGAGAGCGCCGTGCGTGCCCGGAATGCGAGCCAGGCAGCGATGCCGCCAGCGATGAGCGCCACGAGCAGCGCTCCGAGCCAGTACAGATCGTGGGGCAGCCACTGATCGCCAATCAGCAGGATGAGCGCCGTCAGCGCCGCGAGCGCGCCGAGCAGCAGCAACACCCCGCCAAGCGCGACGAACGCCGTGCCGCGTCCGGCGAGTCTGGCGGCATCACCGAGCTCGATGCGCACGAGCCGAGCCTCCGCGCGTATGAGCCCCGCGCTGCTCTCCGCGAGATCGCGAAGCAACGCGCCCACTCCGCGACGGCCGTCTGACCTCGGATCGACCGTCATGCGAGCGTCCTCGCCCTACTTACGGAACGCCTTGCCGAGCAGGTACCCCACACCCACCGCAATCGCGAGCGTGCGTCCGGGATGTTCTTTCACCTGCCGCTCGATGCCCGACTTGAGGCCGTCGACGTCCGCGTCCCGCAACCAGTCTGCCGACGCCTGCAATCCACCAGCGATCTGATTGCTCGTCTGGCCGAGGCGGCTGTCGTCGGCAACCATCGCGGCGCTGTTTCCCGTCGCGGCCGCGCCGGCAGTCTGTCCGCCGCCCGCACCCTGCTGACGCAGGCGCTCGGCCCCCGACTCTAACGCGTCCGCTACCGAATTCTTGAGTGTTCCCGCCTTGTCGCGAACGACCGAGCCCACGGACGCAATCTTCTCACCCGCTGCTCCGGCCGCGCTCCGGGCACGGTCGGCGAGTCCGCCCGCGCCGCTGTTGCCGTCGCTCCCGATGCCGCCGTCAGGTTGACTCGTGCCCGACGTCGTGGCCCCTGCGCCCAACCCCGAGGACGACGCCGCGCCCGTCGTCCCAATGATGCCCGAGTCCTGAGTGCCGACCGTGTCGTTCGCGTTGCGCTCCATATGCGTCTCCACCGTTTGAGTCCGTGAGTGCGACACATGAATGCAGAGGACGTGCCCACGAGACCCCGAACGCACGACGACCCGCGGCGTAAAACCGCGGGTCGGTCGAATGGGTGCGTTCACGCGAAACTAGCAGTATCGGTCGAACGCTCCCACCAGATCTTCCGCGATCGCATCCGCCGAACGTCCCTCGATTTGATGGCGCTCGAGCATGAATACGAGCCGACCGTCTTTCAGCAGTCCAATGGACGGAGAGCTCGGCGCATACCCCGTGAGATAGCGCCGCGCCGCAGCCGTCGCCTCGGGGTCCTGTCCCGCGAAGACTGTGGTGAGATGGTCCGGCTTGGCCTCGTGTTGCAAGGCCGCCGCCACCGCGGGCCGCGCGTTACGCGCCGCACAGCCGCACATCGAGTTGACGACCAGCAGCGTCGTCCCCTTTACCTCCTTCAGCTTCGCGTCGACGTCGTCCGACGTCCGCATCTCTTCAACGCCAAGCCGCGTCAGCTCCTGACGCATCGGCGCAATGAATCGCTCGTCGTACATCATGTCAGATCCTGTCGTTGAAAGTCGGCGCGCCGCTACGACTCGCGCACCAGCGCGAGAATGGCACCCTGCGGAACCACGAGAAACCGCTCCTGCTCGAACGTGATCTCGACGGACGCCTTGCGGAAAAAGAGCGCGTAGTCGCCCTTGCGCGCCTGCATCGGCACGAAGCGCGTCTGTGGCGACGTATCCTTCCACGGCTCCTCACCGGCACCCGCATCGAAGGCCGGCATCGGAGTGCCCGGCCCGGTCGCCATGATCGTTCCACCCTGCACAGCCTGACTGTCGAGCGCGGTTGGCGGCAGGTACAGCCCGACGTTCGTCCGCTCCTCCCCCTCTTCCACTTTGATGAGGACGCGGTCGCCGACGACGATGAGCTCCTTGTCGTTTCGGATCATGGTGAGGCCGGGGCTGTGTGTGATCGTGAAATATATCCGTCGGCGCTCCAAAGGTGCCCGCGGAGAACCCGTGACCCGCATTGCCGCTGAATCGTGTTCCGGCAGGCCCCCGCCACTAGGTCGCGTTTGGGCCGTCAGTTACGTTCCGTAACCTCCCAGCCAGCAGCCGCCACACAGATGAAAGAGCACCTTCTCGCCCGAATCGCCGACCGGAGCGTCACCGTTGGCGTCATCGGGCTTGGGTACGTCGGACTTCCGCTCGCAGTCGAATTCGGGCGCGCGGGCTTCAAGGTCATCGGATTCGACGTCAGCCAACGCGTCTGCGACCTGCTGAATCGCGGCGAGTCGCACATCCAGGACGTATCCCGCGAGAGCCTGGCCGCGCTCGTGAAGAGCGGGCACTTCCGTGCGACCACGAATGCGTCGGACCTGCGCGCGACGGACGCCATTTCCATCGCCGTTCCCACGCCGCTCGGCAAGACCCGCGATCCGGACATGAGCTACGTCCAGGCCGCGGCCGCCACGGTGGCCGAGGTCGCGCATCCGGGACTCCTGATCGTGCTCGAGAGCACGACCTATCCCGGAACGACGCGCGAAGTCATTCTGCCGCTCCTGACCTCCGCGGGATATACGGCGGGCGAGGACATCTTCGTCGCGTTCAGCCCCGAGCGCGTGGACCCGGGCAACCCGGTGTACAACACGAAGAACACGCCCAAGGTGGTCGGTGGGATCACGCCGGCGTGTACGGAGCTCGCGACCGCGCTGTATGCCTCGTGCATCGACTCCGTCGTGCCGGTGAGCTCCACGGAAGTCGCGGAGCTGGTGAAGCTCCTGGAGAACACGTTCCGCTCGGTGAACATCGCGATGGCCAACGAGATGGCCATCGTGTGCGACAAGCTCGGCGTCGACGTGTGGGAAGTCATCGACGCCGCGGCCACGAAGCCGTTCGGCTTCATGAAGTTCACGCCGGGCCCCGGAATTGGCGGCCACTGCATCCCGCTCGATCCGCACTACCTCGCGTGGAAGATGCGTACGCTCAACTACAAGACGCGCTTCATCGACCTCGCGGGCGAGGTCAATACGGCGATGCCCACGTTCGTGGTCGAAAAGGTCGCGCACGCACTCAATGCGGCGCGGAAGCCGATGAACGGGTCCGACTGCCTCATCCTGGGCGTCGCCTACAAGCGGGACATCGATGACGTGCGCGAGAGCCCGGCGCTCGACGTCATCCGGCTGCTCGAGTCGCACGGTGCGTCGGTGTCGTATCACGATCCGTACATCGCCACCATCCGTGACGACGACGGCCATGGCGGCGGATCGGGCGCGCTGCGGCACAGCGTGGAGCTCACGGACGCGGTGCTTCGCGCGGCGGACGTCGTGGTGATCGTGACCGACCACAAGTCCGTGGATTACCAGCGCATCGCCGACCACGCGGAGCTCATCGTGGACACGAGAAATGCGATGTCGAAGACGCAGCCCGGCCGCGCGAAGATCGTCGCGCTCTCGGGCACGTCGCCGATCGTCGCGCACGGTGCCGCCGGTGCGCCCCGTGCCGTCCCGGCGCACGCGATGGCGTAGCTGTCGGGCTGCCTCGACGATTCGGTGTAGCAGAGCCGCCACAGAGCCGCGAAGTGGACCTGCATCACATATGCAAGTCATTGCGGCTCAAGTATTTACCTATATCCCGCACTGGCCCCGACCTTGCCAGTCCAGCCGGTGACTGAAGTGGTGGGCCGGGCGTCTTCAGGTACGAGCTTCAGACCTCCTGTTCACCATCCGATTCCCGTCGTCACGATGCGTGCTGCACGCGAACAACTGTACCTGTCGCGCGTCATGCTCGAATCGCTGATGGATGGCGGAGTCACGAAACGGTGATCGCACTCGGACTGATGAGTGCGCTCGCGCTGGCCGCCATTTGGGGCGGCTACCCGCTTGCGGTTCGCGCGCTCGGCGGACTGCGACGCAGGCGGGGACGCGCGCCGGGCGGTGACGTCCCGACGGTCACCGTGGTGCTGGCGAGCAGCGATACCGCGGCCGCCATCCGCGATCGCGTCACCGACCTTCTCGCGAGCACGTATCCGGCCGACCGCGTGCGCGTGACCGTCGCGCTGGATGCCGTCCGCGGGAAGTGCACCGCGGAGGAGCTCGGCGATCTCGATTCGCGCGTGACCGTGCTGCGCGGCGATCCGGAGGGTGGCAAAGCGTCGTCGCTGAATGCCGGCGTACGGGCCGCGAAGAGCGACATCCTGGTCTTTGCCGACACGGCGCAGCGGTTCGATCCCGCGGCGATCGGCGCTCTCGTCGCCGAATTCGAGGACCCGCGCGTCGGCGCAGTGTCGGGCATGCTCGACCTTCCGGGGGCGAACGGCTCTCGCAATCTCGCGGAACACTACTGGCGCTTCGAGCGGTGGCTCCGGCGCTGGGAGGCTCGCATACACTCTTGCGTCGGCGTGACGGGATGCATCTACGCGCTCCGCCGCACGCTCTGGCAGCCGCTGCCGGCGGGCCTCATTCTCGACGACGTCTATCTCCCGCTCCGCCTCGGTCTGGATGGGTGGCGCATTGCCTACACCGAGCATGCAATTGCGCGCGACATTCGCCGCTTCGCCGCCGGGCAGGAATACCGTCGCAAGGTGCGAACGCTCACGGGGAACATTCAGGTCTGCGCGTGGCTGCCGGCGGTGCTCAATCCGCTGCGCAACCCGATCTGGCTCCAGTTCGTGTTCCACAAATTGCTGCGGCTCCTGACGCCGTACTTCGCGGCGCTGCTGCTCCTCAGCCTTGCATGGACGGCCGGGCGCGCCATCGCCGCGAGCTCCTACGGTGTATCACTACTCGTCGACGCTGTCGTCGCCGTCGCGCTTCTGTGCCTCATTCCGCGCGCGCGGCGGGCCTTGCGGGCGCAGATCGCGTGGGGCGTGGCCATGCAAGGCTCGATCGTGGTCGCCACGGTGAACGGCGTGCGCGGACGCTGGGACGTATGGACCTGATGTTCATTTCCGCTGCGCTTCGCAGGAACCCGCCATTGCACCGATGCTGACCGCACTCCAGTACCGCATTCTCCGGCGCATCGCGCCCGCAGGGGCGTCGCGCATGACCGGCGCCGCCTATGCCAGTGCCAGCAAGTTGCAGATCCTCCTCGGCGCGGACCTGCTCGAGCGCGTGCGCGGAAAAGACGTCCTGGACTTCGGGTGCGGATACGGCGTCGAGGCCGTGGAGATGGCACGTGTGGCGCGCAGCGTTTTCGGGCTCGACATCCTGCCCAAGTCGCTCGAGAGGGCGCGCGAGCTTGCACAGAAGGAAGGGGTCGCGAACCGCTGCACCTTCGGCACGGTCCCGCCCGTGGACCGTGTCGACACGATCATCTCGCTGGACTCGTTCGAGCATTTCGGCCGTCCCGACGACATTCTGCGCACCATGCATGAGCTGCTGCGTCCCGGCGGACAGGTGATCGCGAGCTTCGGCCCCACCTGGTATCACCCGCTCGGCGGGCATCTCTTCTCCGTCTTTCCCTGGGCGCATCTCGTGTTCAGCGAGCGCGCGCTGGTGCGGTGGCGCTCCGACATTCGGGCCGACGGCGCCACGCGCTTCAGCGAGGTCGAAGGCGGGCTGAATCAGATGACCATCGGACGTTTCGAGCGGCTGGTTGCGGCCAGTCCGCTGAGGCTCGTGCACCTCGAGGCGGTCCCGATCCGGAAGTTTCGGCCCATCGCCAATCGTTTGACGCGGGAGTTCACCACCTCCATCGTCCGGTGCGTGCTCGAACGGCCCGCACGCGATGATGTGAAGGAAGGTTCGCGATGACGCAGCCCGAAGTGACCGCCCAGGGCGGTCTGCTTCTCGACGCCCGCCGCATGGGAGTCCGTGTCGCACACACCATCCGCGACGCCGATGCCGCGTCGGAGCTGGTGCCGACGACCATCACGCTCGTGGCGTTCCTGCTGCTCTTCTGGCAGCCGATGTACACGCTCGTTCGCGATTGGTGGTCGCTGCCGGAGGCCGGTCATGGCCTGTTGCTCGCTCCGGTCGCCATCTGGATGGCCGTGAAAGCCGGCGTGCGCGACGACGCGAAGGGCAACGTGACGCTCGGCGCGGCGGTGCTCGTCGTTGCCGTGATACTCCGCTACATGTCGGGCCTCGCCGCGGAGCTGTTCACCATGCGCGCGTCCATGATGCTCGCGCTCGGCGGGCTCACGATCTATCGCTTCGGCACGCGACAGTTGCGGACCTGGTGGCTCCCGTACCTGCTCCTCTGGCTGTGCATTCCGCTGCCGGAGCTGATTACACAGGCGATCGCGCTGCCGCTGCAATTCAAGGCCTCGCAGATGGGAGCGGCGCTCTTGCGCATGCGCGACGTCCCGGTTCGTCTCACCGGCAACGTCATCCGCATTCCAGGCAACGAGTTGTTCGTCACCGAGGCGTGCAGCGGGCTCCGGTCCCTCACTGCGCTGCTGAGTCTCGCGGTGTTGCTCGGCGGTTTGGCGCTGAGACGGCCGTTCATGCGTGCGCTCCTGGTGCTCGTCGCCGTTCCCGTGGCGGTGGCCATCAATGGCGTGCGCGTCTTCTTCACGGGATTCTTCGTCTACTACATCGATCCGGAGCTCGGCACGGGGTTCATGCACCTCACCGAAGGATGGATTCTCTTTGTCGTCTCGTTCGCATTGCTCGCCGGGACGACGTGGATTGCCGTGCGCGTCGAGCAGATCATCTCGGCGCGCGAGGTGAGCCGTGGATAGAATCGTGTTGCGGAGATACCTGCCAGCCATCCTGCTCCTCGTGGGCGTCGCCCTGCTGTGGTCCGCTCGGTCGCAGAGCGCCATTCCTCTCGCTGGCTCGCTCCAGACCGTGCTGCCCCAATTGTCGGGCTATCGCGTCACGAATCAGCGCATCTCCGACGAGGAGCGGCGCATCGTCGGCATGACCGACTACCAGGCGCGCGCGTTCTGGAGGGACACGTCCGTCGCGTTCACGACGTACGTGGGCTACTACGACCGGCAGACGCAGGGGAAGTCCATGCACTCCCCGCGCAACTGTTTGCCTGGTGCCGGCTGGGAGATCATGACCGCGGACACGGGCTCGGTCGTCGCCGGAGGCCGCCCGTACGTGGTAAACAAGTACCTGCTCAAGAACGGCAACCTGCAGTCCGTCGTCTACTACTGGTATCAGGGGCGTGGTCGCGTCGTGGCGAGCGAATACGCCGTGAAGTGGAACCTGCTGCGGGACGCGGCGCTTCTCGGTCACACGGAGGAGGCGCTCGTACGGATCGTGGTGTACGTCCGCGCGAGCAGCCTCGGGAACAAGACCGTATTCGATCGCGCCGTCGCTGATGCGGAGCGGCTCGGACGCGAGGTCGGTG
The DNA here is from genome assembly GCA_002215645.1 of Gemmatimonadetes bacterium 2013_60CM_65_52. Classification (GTDB taxonomy): domain Bacteria; phylum Gemmatimonadota; class Gemmatimonadetes; order Gemmatimonadales; family Gemmatimonadaceae; genus AG11. Next base: position 318,556 of record NGFI01000014.1, read on the forward strand.
CCCGTCTGCTGGTGGATATGGCCCACGTTCTACCGGGCGAAGCGCCGGCCGGCGTAGGCTCCCGCCGTTCGGATCAGCCGAGCGAGACGGTCGCGCTCTCGCCGCGCTGATCGTCAGGCGGCACGAGCCGCGTGATGAGCGTCATGAGCCTCTGCGCCTGCACGCGGCGGTCGAATCGGCCGTCGGCGCCGATGGCGCGCGGCGTCTCGCCTCGCGCAAACTGCCGATACCGCATTGTGAGCACCGCGGCCAGCGTTTCCACGTCGGTGGGATCCACCACGTCGGCATCGGAGTCCTGAAGCACTTCCGCCGTGGCGCTGGTCGGCATCGCAAGCACGAGCATCCAGGCGGGAAAACGCACGTACTCGTAGATCTTCGCCGGTACGGCGTAGTCGCTGTCCTGCGGCAGGCTCAGGAGCATGGTAGCGCCCGCGAGAAATTCCATTGTCTGCTGGCGTGGCATCCGTCCGCCGATGCGGACGAAGCTGGTCACGCCTTCCTCCTCGGCGATCTGCGTCGTTGGCGTGTTGGCGTAGCGGTTCGCGTGCCCGACGAGCTCGATGATGAGGTTGTCCGGCGTCAGCTGAAGCTGGTCGATCACGCGGCGCGCGGCGCGGAACACGGGACGCGGATCGCGGTCCATGTAGATCCACCCGGCAAACCGGATGCGAAAGCAGCCGTCGCGGCGGGCCGGCGGAAGCGGCTCGTCGTCGCTCCCGTTGCGGATGACTTCGACCTTGTGCGCACTCTCCGGATACGCCGCGCGCATGGCGTCTCGTGCGGACTGCGTGTTCATCGTCACGAGCGCGGCCGACGAGACGATGCGGCTCTCGTACGCACGGGCGCGGCGGATCCACATCGGGCTGGCGATGGGCTCGCGGAGCCGCTGCACGAGGCTCCACGGATCGCGCATGTCGACCACGTGCGGAATTCCGGCACGCGTCGCGGCCAGGCGAGCTGCCTCGTGCGCCATGTGAGGCGGTCCCGAGCTCACGATCGCGAGACAGGGCTCACCATTCAGCACGGCGTGCCCGAGCGACGCCGCGGCACTCGCCCAGATGCTGTCCCGGGTGAACTCCATCCATGCGTGATAGGCCCGCACGATCGAGCGCGGGCCCCCCTGGCTGAATATCTCTCGTTGTGAGAGCGCGTCCACCTTCTGCGACGACCGCTGTGGAACGAGCCGGCGGAGGATCGGCCAGACCAGCTTCTGAATGCGCCCAACGAGCGGCTCGCGGTCCGGCACGCAGAAGACGCGCACGCCCACCGGCAGCCTGGCGAGCCGTTGGGGATCCTTCCCCGACAGCTCGCTGAAGTCGCGAGTCACCACGTCCACCGCCCATCCTTCGCCGGCGAAATACCGCCCCAATTCCTGCCAGCGCAGGCCGCCCACGGCCGGATCCGGCGGGAAGTTGTAGATGAACAGCAGCAGCCGGGGAGCGCCGGGGGCCGCCGGTGTCGGCGACGCATAGAACAACGCCGACCGCGCGGCGGCGTTCATGCCGCGGGAGGCCTCGGTCTTTTGTTGCGGGGGGCTGGCAGGCGGACGGCCGGTATCGACTGCGGCGTGGGGCGCTCTGCTGGCAGGAGGAACGGACAGGATCGTAAACGCTGAATTGTGCGTCGCAGGGCCGAACGTCGCCCGAATTCGCGCCCGGCATCGGGCTGCTTACGCTGACGATTGGCTGCGTCCGCGCGGCACGTGGCGCGTTGAGACCGTGAACATCGGGCGCACGACCCTTTCAGGCAATACCTCGTTACATGCATGTGGCGTTGGCGCAACAATTTGGAAGGCATTGTGACCGGACGTGTAACCGATTGTCTTTGACTGTATTGCGCCGTTTCCCGGTTAAGGCGAGATTCTGCTGGTCCGGTTGCACCTGCCCTACGACGTACCCTAGGCAATGGCGGTGGTTGAGATGCGCACGATGATGAGAAAGGCTGCACTCTCGTTCGGGTTGTTGACCCTGGCGTGCAGCAGCGGGGATATCACGTCGCCCGTCGATACCACGATTACCAGCACCACTACCAACACGCCGGCATCCGTGGAAATCACGCCGCCGACGTCCGCGACGATCACGGTGGGGACCTCGATCTCGTTGTCCGCGGTGGTGAAGAACCCCGCCGGGAAGCCGATCAACGCCGCCGTCACCTGGAGCACGTCAGACGCCACCGTCGCGTCCATCTCGTCGGCCGGGGTGCTCACCGCGATCAAGCCTGGGACCGCGACCATCACCGGCTCCGTCGGCACGCTGAACGCAGCCGTGGTCATCACGGTCATCCCGGTGCCCGTGAAGTCCGTGTCCGTATCCGTGAAGGGTGCGCTCATCGTGGGCGACGTGGCGGCGGCGACCGCCACGGCCCTCGACGCTGGCGGCAACACGCTGACCGGACGCGCGGTCGCGTGGACGACCTCGAACGCGACGGTTGCCACGGTGAGCGCTACCGGGTCGGTAGTCGCCGTGACGCCGGGAACCGCGACCATCACCGCGACGATCGACGGAGTTCAGGGCTCGGCGAGCGTGACCGTGTCGCCCGCGCCCATTCTCATCGCAACCATCACCGTCACCGTCAACGATCCCACGGTCTTCGCCGTCGGAACGACGACGAACGCCACCGCAGTGGTGAAGGACGGCAAGGGCAACGTGCTCACCGACCGTGTCATCACCTGGACCAGCTCCAACCAGGACGTGGCCACCATCACGCAGGGCGGATTGATCACTGCCCAGGCAGTCGGCACCACGACCATTACCGCGAGCAGTGAAGGCAAGAGCGGCACCGCGACGTTCACCGTGTCGCCGGCGCTCAACAACCCCGTGGCCAACGTCCAGCTCAACGCCGGTGGACCGCTCTACCCGACACGCACGCTCCAGGTGGTTGCCACGTTGACCGATGCGCAAAACACCGTGTTGTCGGGACGCGTGATCGTGTGGACGTCCACCAACACGGGCGTCGCGACGGTGAGTCAGACCGGCCTCGTCTCCGCCCTCTCGGTCGGGACGACGACCATCTCCGCCGTCAGCGAAGGAAAGACCGGCACCATTCTGCTGACTGTGCTGGCCCCGCCGCTGACCACGATCACCGTGACGGCGCCGAACAGCACGCTGCAGCCCGCACAAACGACGCAGGCGACGGCGACGCTCCGCGACATCAACGGCACCGTGATGACGGGATTGCCCATCGCCTGGTCGAGCACCAGCACGGCTGTGGCCACCGTCTCGAACACGGGACTCGTGACGGCCGTCGCGTCCGGAACCACGCAGATCACCGTGACGAGCGGTACTGTGACGGGCACCCTCACGGTGACCGTCCCGCCAGTGAACACCGTGAATGTCGGTCTGCCGAATCCCACTCGTCAGCCGGGCCAAACCACGCAGGCTACCGTTCAGTTGCTCGACGCGAGCAACAATCCAGCGACCAACCGTGTGGTGGTCTGGAGCTCATCGAACACCGCCGCGGCGACGGTCTCCGCGTCCGGACTCGTCACCGCGGTGGCGTCCGGCACGTCGCAGATCACCGTCACCAGCGAGGGCAAGACGGGTAGCGCCACCGTCACGATCCCGCCGGTCAACACGGTGAACCTCACGGCGACCACGACCTTCCTCGTGGCGGCGCAGACGCAGCAGATTGCCGTGTCGCTGCTCGACGCGAGCAACAATGCGGCAACGAATCGTGTCGTCACGTGGTCCAGTGGCAACCCCGCGGCGGTCACCGTCAACGCCTCCGGCCTCGTCACGGCCGTGGCCACGGGGACGTCCGTGATCACCGCCACGAGCGAGGGAAAGACGGGCACCATCACGATCACGGTCGTACCGCCCGTGGGAAGCGTTCAGGTCACGTCACCTGCGGCCTCGCTGCTCAATGGGCAGACGGCGCAACTCACCGTCCTCATCCTCGATACGTTCGGCAATCCGGTCACCACCATTCCGCCGGTGTGGGCCACGAGCGACGCCACCAAGGGCACCGTGACGCAGGCGGGGCTCGTGACCGATGTGAATACGAGTACGCTCGGCAACGTGAACTTCACGGCCACCGCCGGCGGCGTGACTTCGCCCCCTGCGACCATCCAGATCATCGGTCACGGCAACGAGACCCTGGCCGCGCTCCCGCAGGTGTTCCTCAACACGGCGCCGCCGCCCGCACCTGACGTTGGCGGAGCGATCATCAGCGTCTCGACCGCGGCGCAGCTCACCGCGGCCCTGACGAACGCCACCTACGGCGACGTCATCGAGCTCCAGAGCAACACGATCTTCGTCGGGAACTTCACGCTGCCCGGCAAGGGCGCGAACAACGGCAAGTGGATCACCATCCGTCCGCAGACGACGGGTGGCTCGACGACCCTGCCGGCACCGGGCTCACGGATGACCGCGTCCCAGGCCGCGACAGCGAACTTGCCGGTCCTCCAGACCGCCAATAACGGCGGTGCGCTTCTCACGGCGCTCTCGGCGCACCATTGGCGCATCATCGGTATCGAGGTCACCGTCACGCCAGGGAATACCGTCGGTACGTCGGCGCTCGTTCGGCTGGGAGATGGCGGTGGCGGAGGCCAGACGTCGCTCGCCGTGACGGCCAACAACCTCGTCATCGACCGCTGCTACATCCACGGGATAGCGGGGACGCCGGGTGTGGTGGCGGATATCCGTCGCGGGGTGACGCTCAACTCCGCCTCGTCCGCGGTCATCGACTCGTACATCAGTGAGATTCACGCGAACGGCGCCGACGCACAGGCCATCGCGGGCTGGAACGGACCGGGCCCCTTCAAGATCGTGAACAACTATCTCGAGGCGTCCACCGAAAACGTGTCGTTCGGCGGCGCGGATCCCGATGCGCCGAATCTCGTGCCCAGCGACATCGAGATCCGCCACAATCACTTCTTCAAGCAGACCTCGTGGAAGGGCGTCTGGCTCGTGAAGAATCTCTTCGAGACCAAGAACGCCATGCGCGTGCTGGTCGAAGGGAACCTCATGCAGAACAACTGGCTCGACGGCCAGGGCGGCAGCGCCATCAACATGAAGTCCACCAACCAGAGTGGCGGCTGCAACTGGTGCGGTACGCAGGACGTCACGTTCCGCTACAACATGATCGAGAACACCGGCGCCGGAATCGTCATCTCGGCGGATCCCGATCCGAACTTCACGCAGTTCCCGCTGCAGCGCGTCACCATCCACGACAACGTGATCGCGAACGTCGACGTTCCGCCCACGTTCAATGGTGACGGCAGAGGCTTGCTGGTCAACCAGGACGTGCGCGATGTCACGTTCCGGCACAATACGATCATCAATCCGACCAATTCTGCGGTGCTGTTCGGCGGACCGCAGAACACGCCGCCTCTCCGCCTGGTCGTTCGGGACAACATCATCGGCGGCGGTGCTTTCGGCGTGAAGGGACCCGGGCTCACCTCCGGAACACCGAGTATCACTGCGTTCATGCCGGAAGGCTTCTGGTTCGCCAACGCGCTCATTCTGTCGAGCTCCAGCGGGTATCCAACCGGCGGCTTCTATCCCGCGACGGTCGGAGCCGTGAATTTCGCGAATACCGCGGCATTCGATTACTCGCTGCTGTCCAGCAGCCCGCTCAAGGCCAAGGGCAGCGACGGACTCGATCTTGGCGCCGACACCGCCACCATCAACGCGCTTCTGGCGAACATCATCGTGCCCTGACGGCACCACTGCATGATGGACCGGCGATCCGCGGGCGGTGCCCGCGGATTCGTCGTTTCCGCCACCGGCGCCGGCGACGACGCGCTAGCTTCCGAGCGCGAACCCGTCGCATCCCTCCGCCTTCCGCCCACTCACGCCGCGGGAATGCCCCTCAACGTCGTCTTCTGCCTCGACAGCATCAACGTGGGCGGAACCGAGATGAACGCGGTCCGCGTGGCGGAGCGGCTGGACCCCGCCAGATTTCGCTTGTCGGTGGTGTGCTTTCGGGCCAACGGGGCGCTGCGTCCCCGGTTCGACGCCGCGGGCATTCCGGTTTACGAGTTTCCCGTGCGCAGTCTCTACGGCGCAAGCATGATTCGCGAAGGCATGCGATTCGCCGCGTTTCTCCGCCGAGAGCGCATCGACATCGTGCATGCGCATGACAGGTATGCGAACGTCTTCGGCGCGGTCTTCGCGCGCCTGGCGGGCACGCGCTGCATCATCACGAGCAAACGCTGGGGCAGCATTTCCCGCCTGCACGCCGTGGGCAATCGTCTCGCGTACGTCCTCTCGAATCGGGTGCTGGGAAACAGCACGCGGGTGGGTGAGTCACTCGTGAGTGAGGACGGCGTGACGCCGGCAAAGGTCGTCGTGATCCCGAACTTCGTTGATGACGCGCTATTCAACGAGGCGGACCCGGCCTGGTTGGCGCGAATGCGGGAAGAGTTGTCGCTCCGCGATGGCGCGCCGATTGTCGGCACCGTGGCCAACCTCCGCGTCATCAAGGACCACCGCTCGCTCATCCGGGCGGTCGCCCTCCTTCGCGACCGCTTTCCTTCGCTCGTGCTGGTGATGATGGGAGCAGGCGACCAGCAGGCCGCCCTCGAGGCGCTCGGCACGGAGCTCGGCGTCGGCTCCATGCTGCGTTTTGCGGGAGTCAGGCCCAACCTCCCGAATCTCAATCGCCTGTTCGACGTGTCCGTGCTGTGCTCGCTGAGTGAGGGCTTTCCCAACACCCTCGTCGAGGCGATGGCCGCCGAGCGTCCCGTGGTGGCGACCCGCGTCGGAGGCATCGTGGACGCCGTCGAGGAGGAGCGAAACGGGCTTCTCGTTCCGGTCGGCAGCCCGCAGGCGCTCGCAACGGCGCTGGAGCGCCTCCTCGGCGACCCCGAGCTGCGCCGCCGTTTCGGGCAGGAGGGCCGGGCCATGGCGCGGAGCCGATTCACGGCCGCCGCCATCCTGCCGGCCCTGGGCGATCTCTACGAGCGCCTCTGCGGCACAAAATGACGGCTGAAATGCGTTACGGATGATCGCTCATTTCCGTCTTTTTCATGGTGCTGCGCGGCTTTCGAGGCCGGCGACGTCCTCCGCGCGCCACGCCGCACGCGCCTCATTGAGCCCTGGTTGATCGTGAATCCCCTTTCCATCGTTCGTTCGGGTTGGCATGAGCTGACCCGCCGGCCGGCCTCGCAGGTGCCTGCGCTGGACGCGCTTCGCGCATTCGCGATCTTTCTCGTCGTCGGAGCGCACTACGCCGGCAGCCAATGGCCGCTGGCCAAGGCGCCGGACATCGCGTTGGCGCACAATCCGGTGTTCAACTTCGGTTGGACCGGCGTGGATCTCTTCTTCGTGCTGAGCGGGCTGCTCATCGGCAAACAGCTCTGGCGCGAGCTGGACCGCACGGGAACGGTGCGCGTGCCGCGCTTTCTGCTGCGCCGCGGATTCCGCATCTGGCCGCTGTACTTCGCCATGATGTTCTGGGTGGTGTTCATCCACGGCATGCGCTTCGAGTGGCCGGATTGGGTCTTTCTCTCGAACTACTTCCCCACGCGGTATGGCCGCTCCTGGTCGCTGTCCACCGAGGAGCAGTTCTACATTGCCGTTCCGATCCTGCTGCTCCTGACCACGCGGTTTCTTCCGCGGCGCGCACAGGCGTGGCCGCTGGTTGGAGCGGTCGTCGCCATTCCCATCGTGCGCGTGTTCCAGCGCCAGCATCTCGAGGCCGTTGGAATGTCGCCCGATCGGCTGGCGGACCAGATGCACTTCCCCATTCACGTCCACTGTGAGGCACTGATCATCGGCCTCCTGCTCGCGCTCCTGAGCACGCGTTACAAGAGCGTGTTCGAAGCGCGCGGGCGCTGGGGCACTTCACCGCTGGCGTTGGCGGTATTCGTCGGCTGCACGGCACTCGGCCTCGCGCTCGACCGGATGAACAAGGACATCTTCGCCTTTCTCGCGCTCGGTCTCATCTTCGGGTCGCTGACGTTCCTCACGCTGGCCGACCGGTCGATCATCACGCGTCCGCTCAACTCGGTGTTCTTCTATCCGTTCTCGCGTCTCGCGTACGGCATGTACCTCAATCACTTCTGGTTTCTCCACGGCAGCACGGCCTGGACGATTCACACTTTCGGGCCGCTGTTGCCTTCGCCCACGCTGGTATTTCTCCTGGGCCTCGTGGTCGGGACCGGGATCTCGGCGGGAGTGGCGGCAATCAGCTTCATTCTCATCGAGCATCCGTTCCTGCAGCTTCGCGAGCACCTCCTCGGTGATCGGGAGGCCGTGCCCGCACCCGCCGTACCCGCGCCTGAAGCGGCTCTCGCCTGAAGCGGTCTCACTCCTAGACATCCCGCCCACCCGATGTTCGTCAACCGCATCCTCGGCTGTGGCTTGCTGGCGCTCTGCGCCGCGGCGGGCGCGCAACCGTCCGGCGAAGCGGCCGTCGCTGCCCTCCCTCGAGTGCTGCTCGACACCCGCATGCCCCTGGTGCAGGGAAGGAGCTGGACGGTCGGCCCACGCGACAATCTCCAGACGGCGCTCAACCGCGCTCAGCCCGGGGACGAGATCGTGCTGCAGGCTGGTGCGACGTATGTCGGCGGTTTCACGCTGCCCCTGAAGACTGGAGCGCGGATGCCCGGCTCCGGGCCGGTCATCGTCGTACGCAGCTCGGCGATGGCGAACCTGCCCGAGGGTAAGCGCGTCGGTCCACGGGACTCGTCGTCACTCGCACGCCTGGTGACGCCGCAGAATGGCGTCGAGGTGTTGGGCACCGCGGCTGGCACGGCCGGCTGGCGGCTCATCGGCCTCGACGTCACCGCGGCACCCGCCGTCACTCAGCTCGGACGGCTCGTGCGATTCGGCGACGGATCGCAGGCCCAGCGAACGGACGCCATGGTGCCGCAGAACATCGTGCTCGATCGCAGCTACGTGCATGCGGGCACCACGGTCGACATACGTCGCTGCATCGACCTTCACAGCGGCGCGAGCGCAATCATCGACAGCTATGTCGCCGGCTGTCATTCCAACTCCGACGCACAGGCGATTGCTGGCTGGAACGGTCCGGGACCATACAAGATCGTCAACAACTATCTCGAGGCGTCCACCGAGAACGTCTCCTTCGGCGGCGCGGACCCGGGCATACGCGACCTCGTGCCGAGCGACATCGAGATCCGTCATAACCACCTCTTCAAGCCGGTGGCGTGGAAGGGTGTGTGGCTGGTGAAGAATCTGCTCGAAACGAAGAGCGCGTCGCGTGTGCTCATCGAGGGCAACGTCTTCGAGAACAACTGGCAGCACGGCCAGGGAGGCAGCGCCATCGTGCTGAAGTCCACCAATCAGGACGGCGCATGTCCGTGGTGCGGGACCTCCGACGTCACTTTCCGGCTCAATCTCATCAGAAATACCGGCTCGGGGTTCGCCATCTCCGGAGCGCCGGATCCGAACGTCACGCGAGTGCACCTCCAGCGGCTCACGGTCACCGACAACATCGTCGTGAACATCGACGTGGCGCCCATGTTCGGCGGCGACGGGCGCGCCATCATGCTGGTGGGCGATCCATCGGATGTGATTTTCGCGCACAACACCATCTTGAGCCCATCGAACGCGGCAGTGTTGTTTGCCGGTCCGCTCGAGACCCCGCCACAGCGGCTCGTCATTCGAGACAACATCATCGGCGGTGGGGCCTATGGCGTGAAAGGTCCCGGTCTCGGCGGCGGGAACGCGACCATCGCGGCATTCATGCGCGGAGGAGCATTCACGCACAACGTGGTCATACTCGGCAGCGCCGCTGGCTACCCCGAAGGGAATTACTATCCGCAACGAGTCGAGATGCTCGGCTTCGTCAGCCCGCCGTCGCTCGATTTTCGGCTGTCTCCGATGAGTGCCCTACGCGGCCGTGGCACGGACGGCAAGGACATCGGCGCCGACGCGAATGCCGTGAGCGCAGCGATCGCGGGAGTCGTGATCCCCTGAGACGCACGACACTGCAGCCGAACTCTTCAAGCGCGACGTCATGACGAGCCTGTATCTCTGGTTCCTCTTCGGCCTGCCCGCTCTCTGGCTGCTTGCTCGCACCATGCGGCCGGTGCGCGGCCGCCAACTCCTGTTCCTCGCGGCCAGCTACGCGTTCTATCTCACGTTCGGCTGGCGCTTCTTCGTCATTCTGATCGCGAGCTCGCTCTTCAATTTCGTCTGGGGCGGCGTCATTCGACGAACGCCGACGGCGAGGATGCTCTGGATCGGCATCGTGGCGAACGTGGCGCTCCTGAGCGTGTTCAAGTACCTGCCATCCCTCGCCAGCGTCTTCGCTGATTCAACCGGTCTGGCCGCCCGAGTCGCGCACCTCGCGCTGCCCATCGGCATTTCGTTCTGGACGTTTCAGGGGCTCAGCTATCTCTTCGATCAGTACCGCGGCGAGCAGCTCGATCCGTCGCTGACGGAATTCCTGTTGTACATGGGGTTTGCGCCGACGGTTCTCTCGGGCCCCATCTGCCGCCTGCCGGAGTTGCTGCCGCAGCTCCGACACGAATCACGCGCGACGTGGGAGAACGTCGTCGCCGGTGCGCGGAGCGTGTGGGTCGGAGTTCTGCTGATCACGCTCGGCCGGCTTCTGGGCGGCGGATGGAATGGACAGGGCGTGAACTGGGGGTTCGATCACGTCTCGTCGCATCTCCCATTTGGCGACACATGGCTTCTGCTCATCGGCTACGGCTTTCAGCTCCTGTTCGACTTTGCGGGCTATACACGTGTCGTCATCGGCATCGCGCAGGCGTTCGGCATTCTCCTGCCGGAGAACTTCCGGCGCCCGTATCTTTCCACCACGCCGTCGGTCTTCTGGACGCGATGGCACATGACGCTTTCATTCTGGATTCGCGACTATCTCTTCATTCCGCTTGCCACCGTGCGGCGCGAGGTGTGGTGGCGGAATCTGATGCTCGTCATGTCCATGGTGGTGTTCGGCCTGTGGCACAAGGCGAGTCTCCTCTTCATCGTGTGGGGCACGTATCAGGGGCTGTTGCTTCTCGCACACCGGCTCACACAGCAATGGCAGCGACGCAACGGTGTGCAGTTCAGTGGCGTGATGGGGAGCGTGAGCTCCTGGGCCATCACGTTCGTCGCCATCAATCTCGGCTGGATCCTTTTTCGCGCGCGTGACTGGTCGCAGGCCGGCGACCTGTTTCGTTCCGCCGTGAATCCGTTCGCATCGGGCGCATCCGTTCTCCCGGTGAGCTTCGTGGTGCTCGTCGTCGGCATCGTCGTCGCCTATTTCCTGATCGAGGGCTGGGCGGAGCGCAAGGGAGAAAGTCATTCGTTGCTCGCCAGGCTGCCCATCGAGCTCAGGTTCGCCTGCTACGCGGGCATCTTCTATTTCGCGCTCTTCCACACCGCCGAGCCGCAGTCGTTCATCTATTTTCAGTTCTGATGATCTCGCCACTCAGGGCCGCTCGCGGCGGTGTCGCGCTGGCCGTCTTCGTCCTCGCGCTGGAGGGGTGGGCACGTCTCGACGATCATCTCACGTACGGCGCGCCGTTGACCGGCCCCTACAACGCCGAGATCCTGTATACAAGGGACACGCTGGGGCGGGTCGGGAAGCCGCATGCGCGCTATCGAAAGTGGGGGCTCAACGAGGCGGGCTTTCGCGGCCCCGAGCTCGAGCCGGACAGGCTCACGATCCTCGCTTTCGGCGCCTCGGAGACCTTCGGGCTCTATGAGGACGAGGGCCAGGAGTATCCGCGGCAGCTCGAGCACTTTCTGAACGCGCGCATCGGGCGTGACGCCGTGCAGGTGGTGAACGCTGCCTATCCCGGCGAATCCGCCTACACCGCGGACGTACGCGCACCGGAGATCGTAGATCGGCTGCATGCACGCGTAGCCATCGTATACCCGACGCCCGCGGACTACATCTGGCTTCCGTTTCTCAAGCCAAAGCCGGCGCGGGAAGGAGCGGCCAAGGTGGCCGAACCGTTTGAGTGGCGCATCGCCGACCGGCTGCGCACGTTCCTCAAGGGCATACTGCCACAGCGCGTTCAGACGCGTCTCCGCGCACGGGAAACGCGGATCGCGGAGTCGGGGTTCACGGTGATGGACCGGTTGCCCGAGGAGAACGTGCGGCGCTTTCGGGACGACGTCGCCCATCTCGTGCAGACGCTGAAGGCGCGCGGTGTGGCGCCCGTCATCGTCACGCACGCAAATCTCTTCGGTAACGGAGGGCAGGAGCGGGATCGCGCGCAGCTCGTCGCTTGGCGCAAGTTCTATCCGATGCTTCGCGAGGAGGGCTTCGCGGACATGGAGCGCCGCATGAACGACGCGCTTCGCGCCGTGGCCGCGGAGGAGAGGGTGCCGCTCATCGACGTCGCGGCATCCATGCCCGGCGGCCATCAGAACTTCGCCGACTTTGTTCACTTCACCAACCGGGGCGCCACGTTGATGGCACAACAGCTGGCCAACGGACTCTATCCCGTCGTCGAGAATGTCATGCGCGGACCGCGCCAATGAAATCGCAATTCCATCTCGAGCTCGGCATGCCGCATCTCGGCAGAAACAACTTGTCCGAGAGCTCCCTGTTCAAGGCCATCGGCAATGACCGATGGAAGCAGATCGAGATCGCGGGCAAGGTGCCGACGTCCCTCATTCAGGACGACGCGGGCTCCCGCCTGTACGCCACGTTCTTCTTTCTCGAGGTGCACTTCGCACCGGACCATCCGCTGTCCGCGCATGGTGAGAACGAGACGATGCATTTCGACACGGATCTCTGGCACTGCCGCCAGGTGCACCTCGATGGAAAGCATGTGCTGACGGGTACGCCGCAGCATTGGATCCGCAGCAGCAACGTCTTCATCTATCAGGAGCGCGGCCCATCGAAGCTGTCCATGTCCATTCCGGCGAACATGGACTTCTCGGAAATTCCGGAGCTCGACGAGCAGCCCGATTCGCTCGCCATGTGCCGCGCCGCGCGCGCGGAGGGACGATTCTTCGCGCCCGAGCCGGACGATGTGGATGTGTACGAGGGCGAGCGCGTGTTCCACTACACGTTCGACCAGGATCGCGACATGAACGGCGCGGGCCTCATCTACTTCGCCAACTTCATCTCCATTCTGGATGCGTCCGAGCGCGGCGTGCTGGCGGACCTGCCACATCAGATCCCGCCGTCGGCGCTCGACGCTCGATCCACCTGGAAGCGGCGCGTCGGGTACTACGGAAATGCGCCGGCAACCGATAGCTTGAGGGTGTTCGTGAAGACCCGCATGCGCGCATTGCCCGACGCGCAGCACGGGCGGCTGCTCGATCTCGCTTTCGACTACCGTATTCGCCGCGCGTCCGACGAGAAGGAGATCGTGGTGTCGTCGTGCCGCAAAGTCAGCCCCATGAAAGACGGTTCACCCGAAGCCGCCTGGTTCAGCGCAATGACCGGTGGCGCGTGACACACGGAGGAGCAGGAATGGCGAGCAGTCCCGAAGCGCAGGCCCTGATCGACTACCTGAAGAAGAAAGTGCTCCTCGATCCGTCCGTCGACATCGCGGAAACGACGCCACTGGTCTCGTCGGGCCTCGTGGACTCCTTTGCGCTCATCGAGGTGCTGATGGAGCTGGAGAAGGTGACTAAACGTCGTATCTCGCCGGGGAAAGTAGGCGCGAAGGACATGGACACCATCGCCCTCATGCTGGCGACTGCGGAACGGGTGGGCGTTCAGCGCTGACGATCGCGCGACGGAGTACGACCTCGAAATCCGTCGCGATCACCGACCAATCGAAGCGTGACGCCGTAACCAACGCCGCCGCGCCAATCCGTGCGCGGCGCTCTTCGTCCACCAGGAGCGCGCTCACCGCGTCCGCGAAAGGACTGGGATCGTCCTCCAGCACGATGTCTTCCCCATCGGAGACCTCCAGCCCCTCGGCGCCCACGGCCGTGGACACGATCGGCAGTGATGCCGCCATCGCCTCATAGATCTTCAATCGCGTACCGCCGCCAATGCGGAGCGGCACGACGAACACGGACGCCGCGTGCAGGTCGGGCAGCACCGAGGTCACGCCGCCAACGATCTTCACGGAGTCCGATGCGAGTCCGGTGATCCGCGCCGGCGGATTGCGCCCGACGACGTGAAATTCAGCGTTCGGCACCCGCGCCCGCACCGAGGGCCATATCCTGTCGCAGAACCATTCGACACCGTCGATGTTCGCCGGCCAATCCATGGAGCCGAGGAACATGACGCGCGGAGTTGCCGACGCGACGGCGTTGCCAGGCCGTCGATAGTGCGTGACGTCCACGCCCGTAGGCACCACGGTGATGGGCGCGTCCGGCGACATCGCATGCATCAGCGATTTGTCGTGCTCGGATACCGCGATGATCTCATCGAATCGCGCGAGCGTTGCGCGCTCGTAGCGAAACATCTTCCTGGCCTCGATCGCGAACACCGCGCGCTTGACGGGATTCCGCTCGTATCGCGCCTGCCGCTCCCACAGCGCGCTCTCCACGTTGTGCTGAAAGAGCGCCGAGGGCGTCGTGACATCCCGCGGGACGTTGAGCGACGCGGCGAGAAAGTCGCAGATCAGGACGTCCGGTGTCCGCCTGGTCAGCACCGTGCGAAGCCGCGCGGTCACCAGCGGCGACGTGTACTTCGTCACCGAGTACGGCTCGAGCTGGAACAGGAACCGCGGCGCGTAATGCAGCGCCTGCCCCACCGCACCGGCGCCCATCGGGACGGCGACGCATTCCGCCCCGGGAAACTGCGCGTTCAACGCCGACTCGTATGCGTGGTCGGCCGCGCCCGTGTAGTACGACACCACAGTCATCTCGTGGCGCGTCGCGAGATGGCGGAGAATGTTGAACGAGCGGATCTTTCCGCCGGTATCCACCGGCAGGAGCTTCCCGGCTTTGAGCCAGACGATACGCATCAACCGGCCGCACTCACCACGCGACACCCTGATACGTGCGATCCGAGGTCTTCGGACCAAATGCACGAACGAGGTCGATGACCACCTGCCCCTCGCGGATCAACGGCTGAATGTCCCGGAACTCCGGACTGCCATTGCCAATGACCACGACGTCGCCGAAGCCGACGACGTCCTGCACGGTCGGCTTCATGAGCGTCCATACGTGTGGAATCTCGTTCTCGATGTACTCGCGGTTCGCGCCGATCAGGTTCGCCTTCGAGACGTGGCCGTCGTAGATCGCGAGCTGCATCCCCTTGCCGATGAGCCGCTCCACGAGCGTCACGATGGGTGATTCGCGGAGGTCATCTGTGCCCGCCTTGAAGGCGAGTCCGAGCACACCCACCTTCTTTGCTCCCGTCGCCCGCACCATGTCGAATGCGCGCGCGATCTGCTTCTCGTTGCTGGAGAGCGCGGCCGTAAGCACCGGCACGTCGATGTCGAGCTGCCGTGCACGATACGACAGGGCCCGCAGGTCCTTGGGAAGACACGAGCCGCCGAATGCGAAGCCCGGGCGCAGATACGTCGGCGCGATGTTCAGCTTCGTGTCCTCGCAGAAGATCCGCATCACCTCATGACTGTCCACGTGCAGCGCCTTGCAGATGCTGCCGATCTCGTTGCCGAACGCCACTTTCAGCCCATGGAAGCTGTTGCAGGCATACTTCACCATCTCGGCCACGGCGAGGGCGACCACGCGCACCGGCGCCTTGAGGCCCGCATACAATGACGCAACCGACGCCGCCGTACGCTCGTCGCCCGCTCCGATCACGGTGAATGGCGGATCGTCGAAGTCCTTGATCGAGGTGCCTTCGCGCAGAAATTCGGGATTCATCGAGACGCCGAAGTCCACGCCCGCCTTCTTCCCGGACTCCTGCTCGAGAATCGGAACGACGACTTCGGCAGTGGTGCCGGGCAGCACCGTGCTCCGAATGACGACCACGTGCCAGTCGCTTTTGTGCTTCAGCGCCGCGCCGATCTCCGCCGACACGCGTCGCACGTACGTGAGATCGAGTCCCCCATTCGCCTGACTCGGCGTTCCCACGCACACCAGAGAGATACTCGTCCGTGCGATGGCATCGGCAACATCGGTCGTCGCAGTAAGACGGCCCGATGCGGACATCTCGGCCACCAGCTCGCCGATTCCGTTTTCCACGATGGTTGCCGTGCCGGCGTTGATCATGTCCACCTTGCTGCGGCTGACGTCCACGCCGACGACGGTATGTCCTTCACGCGCGAGACACGCGGCACTCACGCAACCGACATAGCCCAGACCAAAGACACTGACGGAATTCGACATTTCGGGAATGGTGGGGAGGCGTCTACGCCGGAACGGCGACGGAGACGGGTGATGGACGCGCCAGTGACCGGCTCACGTCCTCGATGGCCTCGCCATCGAACTGCATGCGCTGCCACATCTCGAGATTGATCAGTGACCAGAGCCGTTCCGAGTGATTCGCCTCACCGGAGGTATGGCTCGCGACGAGCCGCTGAAGCGTCGTCGTGTCGAACAGCCCGCGCTCGCGCGTCCGCGGACCGAGCACGAAATCATCGAGCACGAAGCGATACGGTCCGCGCAGCCACGGACCGACCGGCACAGGAAAGCCCATCTTCCGCCGCGTGAGGATCTCGGGCGGAAGGACCTTCGCCATCGCCTGGCGGAGCACGTACTTCGTGGTGAGCCCGCGCACCTTCATCCGCTCTGGCATGCGTGCGGCGAACTCCACCAGATCGTGGTCGAGGAACGGCACGCGGCTCTCGATGGAGGCCGCCATGCTCATCTGATCCTGCTTCATCAACAGCTCGTGGAGATACGTCTTGGTGTCCACGTACAGCAGCTTGTTGAGCAGCGTGTGCGCGTCACCGGCGTCCCAGTACTGCTCCGACGTTGCATACGGCGACAATGCGCCGAGCCGCTGCCGCGCATCGCGCGACCATAGGCTGTCGAGCCACTGACGTCCGAAGACCGCGAAGTTGTCGAAGTACAATGAAGTGATGTCGGCCGGCAGCGTCAGGAAAGTGCGCGAGAGCTTCTGCCGTACGCGCGATCCCGCTGGAAGCGATTCGATGAGACCGCGTACCATTGCACGTCCCGCACGCGGCACCGCGCGCTCGAACGTCCGGCCGAAGCGCATGTTGTACATGGTGGCGCGGTAGCGATTGTACCCGCCGAGCACCTCGTCGCTGCCCTCGCCCGTGAGCACCACCTTCACGTTCTCGACGGCAAGCCGCGACACGAAGTGCAGCGGAATGCTCGACGGATGCGCGATGGGTTCGTCCTCGTGATAGATGAGCCTTGGGAGCGCACGCCAGAACTCCGCGGGCGACACTACGATCTCGCGATGCTCGGTGCGGAACGCCTTCGACACCACGCGGGCATATTGCAGCTCGTTTGCATCCCGCTCGGCAAACGCGACCGAGAACGTCCGCACTGGCGCGTCGATGAGTTGGCTCATCACGGCGGTGATGGCCGCCGAATCGATGCCGCCTGACAGGAAGGAGCCCAGGGGAACGTCGGCCATGAGGTGCATCCGCACGGCCTCGCGGAATCGCGCGCCGTACTCCGCAACGATGTCCGCATCGCTCCGCGTGTCTTCTCCCTCGTGCGCGAAGCTCAGGTCCCAGTAGCGCTCGATGGTGACCTGACCGTCGCGCCAGGTGAGCGTGTGACCGGGCTCGAGCCGGCGGATGCCGGCATACATCGTCTTCGCGCCAAAGGTGGAATGGCTCGAGAGATACTCGGGAAGCGAGGTGTCATCGAATCGCGCCGCAATGTCGCCGCTCGCCAGAATGGCCTTGATCTCGGAGCCGAAGTACAGTGAGCCGTCGGCCGTCAGGGCATAGTACAACGGCTTGATCCCGAAGCGATCGCGCGCGATGAACAGCGTCTCGTTTCTGGAATCCCAGATCGCGAAGGCGAACATGCCGCGCAACCGCTCCGCCACGCCCGCGCCGTGCCTGTCGTAGAGTCTGAGGATGCTCTCCGTATCGCAGTGCGTGCGATACCGGTGCCCCTCGGCCTCGAGCCGTCGCTGAATGTCGGGATGGTTGTACACCTCGCCGTTGTACACGATCTGCACGGCACCGTCGTGAATCGCCATGGGCTGCTGCCCCGCCTCGGGATCCACGATGCTCAGCCGCCGATGTCCCAGGCCGATGCGCCCACGCACGAAGACGCCCGCGCCATCCGGGCCACGATGCGCGATCACGTCGGACATGCGCTCGATCGTCGAGCGCTGAACCTCAGCACCCGATCGCGAAGAGAACGCAATTCCGCATATGCCGCACATGTGTCGTTCCGGACCCTCATGAAAACAGCGGCGCGCGCCGCTACGATGAATACGACGAATCCCCTACCCCTTCCGCCCGCCGGTCGACGTCCAGCCGGTCACCCCGCGCAACGCCTCCGTGGCCATATCTGACGCCTCGAAGAGCTCCCCATCCGCTGCGAGTTTCGCTTCGTGGCCGAAGACAGCTACGCTGATGAGCGAAGCGCCCGGTGCTTTCCTGCGCAGCAAGGCGGCGTCCCCCGACAGCTCGAATCCGGATACCTTCGCCCGTCCCGCTGCTCCCAGAACGAACAGGTCGTACCACTCTGGACGACTGACGGCTATCCCGCGTCCCTCGCTCGCCGGGATGTCGGTGACCGAGACCGTTTCACCTTCCGCGAGCGGACAGAGAACCGTCACGATCGTTCGCTCGCCGCTCCGACGGCTCGCCACGCGCACGACAGGGGCACGTACGCGGCGGCCGTACGAGGGAGATATCCAGTCATTCTCAACAGCCACCGCGTCCACGTCGCCCGCAATGCCGAAAAATAGCCGCGGCCGCTCGGCGCCGCAGGGGAAGCGTAGCACGAGGCTGCGCTCCGCCCTGCTCTCCGGAGTCGCCCCCTCCGCGGCGTGAAAGTGGGCCACGGCGTCGCTTGCAACGTCGGAGTCCACCGTGTCTACCACGATCCAATACTCGCCCCGGACGTGCAGCACGGACCTCCGGTGCGACGCGCCGATTCCGAGCCTCCCGAAGCCATCATGGCGGCCCACAAACCAATCGGTAAACGAGCCCGTCCACCACTGCTCCACCGTTGCCTCAGCGCGGTGCTCCCAAGAAAAAGGGCCGGCCGGCACCGAGGACGCTTCGCCGTTCAGAGTGACGGTGTTGTGCGCGGCCGTATGGCGAAAGTGGTCGCGCGCCTCCGCCGACGCAGTGTACGTGTACGTGCCAGGGTCAACGATGATCGGACACGCACCAACCGCGAGCTCGAGAGACAACGCGTCCGCGTGCGCGTGCCCGCAGTTCAGGGCGCCCAGCGGACCGCAGTCTATCACGGCGTGCAATGCGTGTTCGCCCCACCCACTCCGCATGATCGCATAACCGCCGATGGGAAACAGCTTCGACGTCTCGACAGGTGGAGGCCGACCGACGCGTGACTCGGCGTCATGAACGCCTGCCGGGCCGAGTAGCCAGAGCACCTCCTCCGTCACGCCACCGGCCACCGCGGCATGCTCGGCGCGATCCAGTACGACCGCGGACGTGGCGAGAGCCGCGCGAACATCGGTGAGCCCACGCTCCTCGAGCAGCACGAGGCGGCCGCCATCGTCGTCGCCGATCACGGGAATGCTCCCGTCGCCACGCGCGAGAAACGCGAGGTGGTCGATCGCGAGCGCTAGACGGTCGCGCATCGGGCGCGGCACGACAAAGCCGTTGCGGTCCGCGAGAATCACCGCGTGCAGATAGATGTCAGCCGTATAGCGCTGATAGTAGGTTGCCTGCTCGAAGTACACGCCGTCGTCGTAGATCTGACGGGCGAGCTGCTGCGCCAGAATTCGCCAACCGCGTTCTCGCCAGACACTCGCGCGCCGCAACTCCGGCAGCATCGTGCCGAGATAGAACAGGCCCAGCGCCTCGCCGGTGAGATGCGTGTTGGGGCTGAAGTACGTGGAGAGATACCGCTCGAGATGGCGACCGTGCACGTACAGATACCTCAGCATCCGCTCGACCAGCGCGGCAGTCAGCTCGGGCGCATCGCGGAACAGCTCGATCGCCCAGAGCCACGCAATGGCGCGATACGACACTTCCAGGCTGCTCGCCCAGTTGATGCCGTTCTTCGGCGCGTTGGCGTCCATCCACGATGCGACCTGCTCCGCGAAGCACGCCGCATACCTCGGATCTCGCGTCACCTGATAGGCGCGGCCGAGAACGAAGAAATGCTGATGACGATTGAGCTCCCACACGACCTTGTGGTCGCCCACGAGAGAGTGGTCGAGATACGGGATTCTGCTCCAGTGGACGTCCGGTGCTCGCTTGCTGGATACGGGATCCACGTGCCAATCGATTGGCTCGCCGAACCACAGATCGGTGTGGCCAAGGAGGTCGAATCGTCCCGCGAGGACGCGCTCCGCCGCGCCGATCAGAGACGCACGAGCACGCGCCCACCTCGGAGTCTCCATCTCTCGCGCCGAGGCTCCGTCACGGATGCCAACGAAGAAGGCGGGCTCCGACCTGGATGAGAAATGCTCGCGGAGCGATGGGCCGTCACTCGCGCCGCGCAGCACGCGCTGGTCGAGCAGCTCGACGAAGGAGCGGCCACGCGGCTCCCGGGACGCCACCGACATGCCGCGTCGCTCCAGCTCGGCCGACACGAACTGCGCCGCTCGCTCACGCAGCTCGCCGAGCGAGCGGCCACGAAGCGACCGGGCGCGCCGCAGGACGGCCGCGAACCGCCAGTCGCCAACAGTCGTCATGCGGTCAACTGCGTCAGATCGCGATAGAGCCGCTTCCATTCCACGGCAACCGCGGGCCAGACGTATCGAGTGAGACTCTCCCGGCGCGCACGCGCGGAGACCGCGGCCGCCAGCCCAGGCTCGCGCAACAACTCCAGCATCTGGCCGCCGAGACTCTCGTGATCGTCGCAGCGGGACAGAAAACCGATGTCGCCGTGCCGCACGACGTACGGAATGCCGCCCGCGTCGGTGCTCACTACGGGCAGTCCCGCCGCGAATGCTTCGATCACCGAATTCGGCATGTTGTCGATGTTCGGCGAGTTCAGATAGATGTCCGCATCCGAGTAGTACTCCCGCATCCTGTCCGGCAACACCTTGCCGGCGAACGTCACGTTGCGAAGGCCAAGCGTGGAAGCCAGGCGCTCGAGCTCCTTCCGCTGGCTCCCCTCGCCCACGACCGTCAGCCGCGCATCTGCATGCTGCTGCTGCACGATTGCGAACGCCCGCAACGAGCAGGCGACATTGTACATCGGCTCGAGGTTGCGATTGCTCAACACGCGCGGACGTACCGTGCGTCGCTCCCGATAGTCGAGCCGATCGAGGTCCACGAAGTTGAGAATCGCGCGGGCGTGTAATCCGAATCGGCTGAACACGTCGACGAGATACCCGGACGGGACGACGATCTCATGCGCCAGTCGCATGGTCCACCGCGCAAAGCGCGAACGCGCCAGGTGGTCGTCGGCCTCGCCGCTGCGGTAGTTCAGCACGATCTGCTTTCCGTACATCCGCCCGATCGCCATCGCCGGGAGCGGTGCGAGCAGGTAGGACGTGTAGGATGCGGAAAACGCATGCACCACGTCGACGCTCCGGAGACGCCACAGCAGCGAGATCACGTACGCCATGGACGTGACGACCGTACGGACATATTTCACGCGCTGTAACAGCCGCAGCGGTCCCGGCAGCCGGGGATTCACCGGCAGGAATTCAACGACGAATCCATCCAGCTCACCGAGGCGACGCAGCAGGCGCTGCACCTGCACCGCCTGACCGCCCAGGATGTCCATGGATGGACCGACGAGCACGAGCCGGATGGTCTCGCGCTGCGTGGCCGCCGTGGCGGGCACGCCATCGGTCATACGATCGTTTCGGTCGGCGGCGGTGTCCGTACGGGCTGACGCGCGAAGATCCGCCGCGCCGCCAGCGCGAGAGTGACACTCCGCACGAGCGTCGAGATCGCCGTGGCGGTCGCCGTGCCGATCATCCCGTATCGCGGCGTCAGAAACAGGGTCAGCACGATATTCAGCGCGGCGCTGATTCCAATGATCCGCGTCGCGATGTGCTGATGCGCCGTCATGGTGAACAGATACCCGAGCAACATGCCGAGCACCGCGGCAATGAGCTGCGACGTCGCCAGGACCACGAGCACCGGATACGTTGGCACGAACTGAAGCCCGTAGAGGTGCAGCAACGACTTGCCCAGCGCCACGACCAGGAAGAACACCGGCGTGGAGAGGAGGAACGTGAGCTTCAGGATCTGCGTCGAGATCCGCCGCAGATCGGCAAGCTCTCCGCGCGCGAAGAGATCGGCGATCATGGGCTGGGCGATCACCATGATCGCCGTCGCGCCGAAGCCCACGAGGCTCGCAAGCTGGCTCGCCGCTCCATAGAAGCCGGCCTGCGACGTGCCCAGCAGCGCGCCGACAATCAGCACGTCGGCCTGTGTGGACAGCACGAGCTGTGCGATGGAAATGGCCACGAAGTGCCCGCTGGCCTGTACCCATTCCATCGTGTGATAGCTCGGCGCATGTTGATAGGCCTGCGCCGGCACCTCTCGGCGGAGGAACCACGCCGTCGCGCTCAGCGCGACACCCGTCGCCACGAACTGCAGCGTCACGGCGTGCCACGCGTTGAAGTTCGAGCCGAGGAGACGCGCCGTCGCGATCACGGTCACCGCGAATAGCGCTGGACGCAGCACCTGGTAGGGCGCCTGCGACTGCGTGACTCGCTTCAGGCCAAGCAGGATACCGCCCTGCAGCTGCACCACCGACGTGAGCGGAAACAGCGCGCAGACGGCAAGAAAGGCGAACTCGATGAGCTGGTCGTAATCGAGCGCGAACAGCAGCAGTCCCGCACCGATGGCGGCGACCGTCAGCGTGGTCGCGACTACGATCTGATGGCTGCGCCGAATGAACCCGCGAAGGCTGCCCCAATCCTCGGTCGCGGCATACGCGCTCACGAAACGCACCGCCGCGTTCGCGAACTCGAGAGCGCACAACAGTCCGGCGACGTTCGACCACCCGAGCACGTACACGTACAGGCCGTATCCGCGCGTCCCCAGCGTTCGGGCGAGCACGGTCTGCGTCACGAGGCCGAGCAGCAGCCCGCCGGCATTGAGACTGAACGCTCTGATCGACCCCTTGAGGAGGGTCGGGTCGGCGCGGCGCAATTGCGCGCGCCACTGGCCGGGCTGCAGGAGCAGATTGACGGACGAAAGCGCGGTCACGACACGAGCATGGTGCGATTCGAGGCGTCCCGCAGTGCGGTGAGCCACAGATCCAGCACCAGCAGGCGCCAGAGAAAGTGGCTGTGGTCACGCCTGCCGCTCAGATGCTCCCGCACCAGGCGCTCCACGCTGTCGTGGTCAACGTACTCGTGCACCGGCCGGCTGGCGTCTATGAGCGTCTCGAGCCGGTGGCGCAACTGCTGGCGCATCCAGCGGCCAAGCGGCACTGCGAACCCGCGCTTGGGTTGCGTAAAGACCGAATCCGGCACGAGCCCCTTGATGGCCTCGCGTAGAATCCACTTGCCCGTGCCGTCACGACGCTTCAGATGTCCCGGCAGCGAGACGGCGAACTCCACCAGAGGATGGTCCAGCAGTGGCACGCGCGCCTCCAGGGAAACACGCATGCTCGCCCGGTCGACCTTGGTGAGAATGTCTCCCGGCAGATAGCTGGCGAGGTCCACGAGCGTCATCTGCGTGAGAAAGTCGCGTCCTTCCGCAGGCTCGAACCAGCGGTCGAGCAGTGCGTCCAGCGAGTGATCGCTCGCGACATGCCGAAGGGTTCCCCCCTCGTTGATCGCGAGCGGCTGGGCGACGGTGGCCGCATACCGTCCGCGCCGCTCCCGGGACAGATCAAGCAGCTTGTTGCGCCCATACGTCGAATGTCCGAGACGCAATGCCGCGGCGCGCGCGAGCTTGCGAGCAACTCGCGTGGGAAGCTGACGCGCAGTTTCCATCCGCGCATACCTCGTGTAGCCGCCGAAGAGCTCGTCGCCGCCGTCACCCGAGAGAGCAACCGTCACATGCTGCCGTGCGAGGTGCGACACGAGCAGTGTCGGGAGTGCCGACGAATCGCCGAACGGCTCATCGAAGGTGCCCACCACCTCTTCCACGAGCTCGTCGGCGTCGGGCCGGACGATGAGCTCCGTGTGGTCTGTCCCCAGGGCGCGCGCCACGCTTGCCGCATGCGGCGCTTCGTTGAACTCCGGCTCGTCAAACCCGATCGAGAACGTTCGAACGCGCGTTGCACACAACCGCGCCATCTGCGCGACGACCGTGGACGAATCGATTCCGCCGGAGAGAAACGCGCCCAACGGCACCTCGGACTCCAGGTGCGAATCCACCGCATCCGCGATGAGCCGCCGCAGCTCTTCCACCACCGCGCGTTCATCCGTCACGGGCATCTCGCCGCGCACAGGCGTCCAATACTGCTGCACCGAGACGCCATTCGCGCGATCCCATGTGAGCACGTGACCCGGCGGCAGCTTGCGAACGCCGCGAAAGATGCACGCGGGGTCGGGCACGTACCCGAGCGCCAGATACTCGTGCATCGCGCTCACGTCGATCTCGCGGGGAAACTCGTCGAGCGCGAGAAACGACTTCAGCTCGGACGCGAACGCGATGCCGTCGGGCGTGACCCAGTAGTACAGCGGCTTGATGCCGAGGCGGTCGCGCGCAAGCAACAGCCGCTCGGCCTTCTCGTCCCAGATCGCGAATGCAAACATCCCGCGAAGGCGCTCGACGAAGCGCGGACCGTCCTCCTCGTACAGGTGGACGAGTGTCTCCGTGTCGGATCGCGACCGGAGCACGTGGCGCGGCAGAAGCTGCGCGCGCAGATGATGATGGTTGTAGATCTCGCCGTTGAACACCACGTGCACCGTGGCGTCCTCGTTCGAGATGGGCTGTCTGCCGCCGGCGACGTCGATGATGCTGAGGCGCCGCATGCCGAGCGCCACGCCCGGGCCGATGTGATGCCCTTCGTCGTCGGGACCTCGATGCCGGATGGCGGCGCACATTGCCGCCAGCTCCATTTCCGAAACGTCAGATGACCGCCGCCAGCCCGCATACCCCGCAATGCCGCACACCTACGCGATCGCCCCCACGCGGCGCCGCCCGGTGAAGTTCGGCGCCTGGACAGGTGCCGCCCCGCGGCGCCGCACCGGCTGCGCCACCCCCACGCTCTCCTTCTCCAGGAGCTTGGCGCCCGCATACATCACCACCAGGTGGATGTAGGTCGCGATGAAACCGCTATACGACCCCCAGATGGCCGCAATGAGGTATCCGTACAGACCCACCTCGAGATTGAACTGCTGCAACGCCAGGGCGGGGAACTTGGACTGCATTTTCATTCGGGCGCGACGCGAGTAGAGGAGCACGTGCACGATCATGCTCACGAAAATCGCAAATCCCACGAGGCCCATCTCGGCCGCGATGTTCAGGTACGTCGAGTGCGTATCGCGCTTTCCGCGCGCGGTCCAACTGAAGCCAGGCCGCCGCTGCGTGATGTTGTGCACCTCCGGATACGCACCGAGCCCGACACCGGTTATGGCGTTCTCGGCGATGATCGTCCTGGCGACCTCCCAGATGGCAAGCCGCTGCAGTGACGAGGCCTGGTCGGCGCGCGTGGCGAGATCGTAGAGCTCCGGATCGAACAGCGATTCGTCCTGGCTGGTCGCCATGCTGATCGTCGACATGCGCTTCCACACCGCGTCGGGAGCCACCATCATCACCACGACGCCCAGCATGCCGATCATCAGGAGTCGTCGGATGTCAGTCAGGTACTTTCGTCCGCCGATGACACCGAACGCGACCAGGGCAATGAGTGCCCCGCGCGACTGCGTGAGCACGATGACCACCACCATGAGTCCAACCCCGGCCGTGAGGCCCGTCTTGACCCATTTGCGCCGCTCCACCGCGAGCGCACCGAGCGCCACGGACAACGCAAGGATGGTGAGACCGGCCAGATCGTTCGGGTTGGAGTAGATGTAGTTCCAGGTCGCTCGGCCGGCCATCGTGCCGTGATAGATGAAGTACGCCAGCAGCGTCCCGCGAACGGGAAAGCAGCAATACGCAATCGTGGATCCGACGATGAAGGCGCGGAACCGCGCGCGCGTCGAGAGCACGTTGAGCGCCACGAACACCACCGCGCCGATCTTGGCAAACTCGTTGACAGCCTGGATGACGACTTCCGGATAGTTCGTCGTCGTCATGCCCACGAACGCCCAGCCGATCAACGCGAAGGTCATGAGCGCGAGCGGTGGCACCTTGAGCGATTGCTTCTCGAGCGGCAGCGTGGCCATCGCCGCGACCATCGACGCCGTGCCGAGGGGCACGCGATAGGTGACGATGGAAAAGATGTAGACGCAGAAGGCGACGTACGCCGGCGACAGCTCGACGCCCGAAAACGGGTTCGAGAGGAACGTACCGCGTGTCGCATCTACGGGCGCGAGCCGACGCGGTGCTGTGCCTGCGGCCACGGGCCGGCGCTGGATCGGCGGGGCCACGGCGCCCATGCGTGCCGTTCTGCTGTTGATGCTCACGGAATTAGACGATCCTCACCGCGGTTTCGTCTCCTGGAAGCGGCGCGCGTCTCATCGGGCTCGGCAGCGTCGGAGACAGGTGAGGGAGGTCGGTCGGACTCGCGCAGACGCCCCCTGAAACTCGTCGGGAGCCCCCGTTGCGACAAGGGCTCCCGCTGTTCACCGCGCCGCGTTCCCCCAACCCTGCGCTTCGGCTTAGACGCTACCCCGGCGGAAGACCATCACCGGAAGCGTCATGGTCATGATCCGGATGTCGTGGGCGAGGCTCTGCCGCTTCATGTAATCCAGGTCGAACTGCACCTTGCGCCGGACGTCGTCCACGCATGCGTCGTACGCCTGGTTGATCTGCGCCCAACCGGTGATGCCCGGCTTCACGCGCTGGCGCATGGAGTACTCGGGGATCGTGCGGCGCAGATCGGCGAAGATGGTGGGACGCTCCGGACGCGGCCCGACGACGTTCATGTCGCCACGGATGACGTTGAGGAGCTGCGGCAGCTCGTCCAGCCGCGTGCGGCGGAGGAGGTTGCCGATGCGCGTCACGCGCGGGTCGCTCTTCACCGCCCACACCGCACGGCCGTCCGCCTCCGCATTCACCTGCATCGTGCGGAACTTGAACATCATGAACGGCTTTCCGCCATGATCGTAGCCGCGGCGGTCGTACGCGCTCTTCTCCCGGAACCGCCGATCCACGCCAACACGCACCTGCGTGTAGAACACCGGACCGGGCGACGTCAGCTTGACCGCCAGCGCCACGAGCAGGATCAGGGGCGCCAGAATGATGGCCGCAAGGATCGCGACCGTCACGTTCATCACCCGCGCAATGGTCTCCGACCGCGTCCGCGGAACGACGTCCTCGACGACGACGCGCGAGACATCGAGATCCACGAACGACAACGGCTGGATCTCACGTGCGACCTCGATCTGTACCGCCGCCATCGAAACCGCTGGCGTCGGACGGCTGGTGCGACGCCGTTTGATGGGGAGGTCAAGGGCAGCCGAAACCGCGACCTGCATCGAGTGCTCTCCGGGGGTGGCGTGAAGCAGCAGGCGGGAAGGAAATGCCGCTGCGGTTGCAACCAGCCCCAATGCAGTCCCCGTGCTCACCACTTGAGTCCGCGTGCCGACGCACAGTCCATTGTCAAACAACGACTTACGCGATCGTCACGACCCTTGAAGCACCAAGCGATCCTGTGGGGTTGTTGCTCCCATCCTACAGAATTCTGCGGGCTCGCAACACATCCCCGCCAAACAGACGGCGCAACCCCGAACGACAACGGCGGATCACAACTGCGATCCGCCGCTACGTTTTCAACACGGGCCGAGGCCTGCCGTCAGGACGAAACCTCCGCGATTTGCTGGCTTGGCTCCAGCTCCTCCTCGACGTCGTAGCCTGTGACGTAGCCGTAGTACTCGTACTCGCCCTTTGACGGCGCCGCGTTCAGCACCGTCCCCACGATATTGATCGGCAGGCGGTCCACCAGCAGCAGCTTCGCCGCCGCCATGCGGCGCTCCGTCTGTCCGATGCGCAACACCACCAGCAGGCTTCCAGTCGCCGCAGCAATCGCGTAGCCGTCCACCCCCGCGGCGAATGGCGGCGTATCGAAGATCAGCACGTCGTACTGACGGCGGAGATCGTTTACCAACTGCTGCAGCGCCGGCGACGTCAACAGCTCGGGGCTGCGCCGCCGCATGGTGCCCGTCGGCACGAGGAACAGATTCTCGTGTCCGGTGGGATGAATGATCGCCCTCTGCTCTGCGTCGCCCGAGAGGAAGTCCGTCAGCCCCACCGTGCGCGGCAGACCGAACATCTCGTGCAGCGCGCCACGCCGCGTGTCGCCATCCACCAGCAGCGTGCGATAGCCCGCATCCGCGAACGACATCGCGAGATTCGAGGCGATGAACGACTTGCCGTCGCCCGGCGATGGACTCGACACGGCCAGCGATACCTGCTGCCCGCTCGAATGCTTCACGTTCATGCGCAGCGTTCGGAACGATTCGATGAGCTGCGTGATCTGCTCGGGGGTTTGGCTCTGCGCTGATCCCTTGAGCAGCTCCGGCACAGCGCCACTGATCGTGAGGCCGAGATCCTTCGCCGCCTGGTCCGGATAGCGGATGCGCTTGTCCAGCGTGTCCAGGAGAATCGCGAGGCCGATCGCGAGCGCGATTCCGCCGACCACGGCGCCCGCGAGCACGCGCGGTGCGGTGTTCTTGCTTGGGCGCTGCGGCGTGACCGCGGAGTCCAGCACCTTCACGTCGGGAATCGAGCTCGCCTCTTCCAGCGTGGCTTCCGCATAGCGCTTCTTGAGCGTCTCGTAGAGGCCCTCCGCCACCACGACCGTGCGATGCAGCCGCATTTCCTCGATGGTACGCGCGGGAATCGCCTGGAGGTCGGTCGACGCCGACCCGATGCGGGACGAATAGTCGGCCTCGCGCTCCTTGAGCTGCTGAAGGAGCGAGTTGGCCGTCGTCGGGATCGTCTTCTTCTCCAGCGTTTCGATCTCGCCGATCAGGTCACGGACCGCGGGATAATTGTCCGTGTAGTTGACGCGCAGCGTCGCCAGATCCTTCCGCTTCTGATAGAGCTGTGCGAAGTGCTGCCGCAGTTGCTCACCGCCGGGTCCGACGGCCACGCTCGGAATCATCAGCATGGACTCCGACATGAGCGTGCCGCCCTCCAGTGACGCGATCGCCTTTTCCAGCGCTTCACGGTCGTGCTTGAGGTTGTCGGCCTCGATCTTCTTCTGGAAGTACGCGTTCATCACCGTCAGGCGCGACTCCGACACGCCGGGGGTGATCGGTCCGCCTTCCGACGGAAGCGTGATCGTCTGGATCTTGAAGTTTTCCAGTGCGGACTCCGCTTCGCGCAACGAGGTTTCCGCGAAATCGAGCTGGCGGCTCAGGATCTTCGAGAACTCCGTGAGGCTGGCCTTCTTCAGATCACCCGCGGTGACGACATACTCCTGATTCAGGGCATTCAGCACCCGTGCCGCGTTGCGCGGATCCTGATCCGTCAGCGTCACCTGCATGAAGTTGCTCTTCATCGGCATGGTGGCCGCGAAGCGCGTGAGGAGATCCAGTGATGTTTCACGCGGCCGGTCCACGACGAACTTCACGTCGCGGTCCGCCACGCGGGCAAGCGCCTTCGGTTCAGGCAGCCACCGCAGTCCCATCCCCCGCCCGATCGAATCGCCGACGCTGCCGCTGTCGGCGATCTGCTGATCCTCGACGGTGAGGCGCCACCGCTTCGTTTTCTTTTCCACGCGAAACGTGTACGTGCCCGGCAGGAACTTGTCGCCGATGCTGAGCGTCGCGAGCAGCGGCGCGTCGCTGTCCTTCACCGGCTTGATGTAGAGCCCGAGCTTGCGGACCACGTTGTCGAAGATCTTGAAGCTCTTGTAGAGCTCCACCCACGCGCCCGGATTGAGCAGCTCGCGCGACCGGATCGGCCCGCCGCCACTCTGCGGCGTCTGCGACTCGATCCAGAGCGTGGCCTTCGACTCGTACTCCGGCTTCACGAAGCGGGTGGACACGACACCGCCGGCCGTGGAGAGCAGGAGCACCACGACGATCATCCACTTGTAGCGGCGGACGGCGGAAATCGGTCGTTCGAGCGGCGAATGCGGCGGCGTGAGCGTTGGCACGTTCCCCCACCCCTCCAACGGAGGCGGCGGACCGTACTGGCCCTCTGGTACGAGCTGCATCGACGTTGATTCATCAGCCATATCGAACGATCCCAGGTGAGATTTCAGCCCGCGTCGGCGCGCGCCACGACCGCGGCACCATCAGGGAAAGAAGCGCTTCCACGTGACGAGCAGCCCGAGCACCGGACCGGCAAACTGCACGATCTTCGTCCAGTCGATCGATCCCTTGATGTCGTCCACGTACAGCTCGTCTCCGGCGCGCAGATGCAGTCGGTCCAACGACATGCCGTCGGCCAGCGCCGTCCGCGTGTCCTGCGCGTTCCAGATGATGTCGGTGCCGCGACGAATGATCATGTTGCCCACGTCCGCCGTCTGAATCGGTCCACCCGCCTTCATCACGACGTCATTGAGCAGCACGTCCGCCTGCACATAGTAGTAGCCGGGATTCCGGACCTGTCCCAGCACCGCCATGCGGAGCAGCGGCGTCGCGCGGACGGTCGAGTCGCGCAGATACTTGGCGATGTGGCTGGACAGCTTCGGTTGCAGCTCCGACCGCAGCACGCCCTCGAGCGGCAGGTCGGCCATCTGCGGCAACGGCAATACCTTGCCCGCCCGCACCGTCACCGTGTCGTTTCCAGGGAGCTGAATCTGCCCGAGCAGCTTGACGATGATGCGATCGCCGTCCTGAAAATCTCCTTTCTGGAGGCGCGTGCGCAGCAGCCATGCCTCCGACTTTCGATGCTGGGCTTCGGCCTTCGCGGCCTCGGCTTCGAGCGTGGACCGCGACTCCAGTTCAGGGCCAGCGTCCACGGCGGTCGCCTGCGCATGCCCACTGCGCGACGCGACGGTCACTCCGATACAGGCGATGGCGATCGTGCGGAGCCAGTGCTGGGAAGACATCGTCATGCACATTCCACTACGGGGTGTCGGCTACGAGGTGTTGGGGCTCCGGCACGAGTGCGGCTCGTGCCAGCGTGCGGCGTATGACCCGCGCTCGTCGCTACAGTAAGGTTGGAACGTTCGCAGGACGTCCGCACCACGAAGGGTATCGGCACGTCCGGCATGCGGCCTGTAAAGCTAACGACCGGCGGAAATGGTCAAGCAGACCTGGGGCAATGCGAGTGATGCGGAGGCGCAACAGATGTGAGTACCATACATGATCGCGACAGGTCCATTCGCCCCGCGATGACATTTCTGGTGCTCTTGCGTGACCGGCTGGACCGGCGCCGCGTCTTGAGTGTAGTACAGATTGACGAATCGTCGCCTGGAAAGGGCACATGTGGTTTCTGCGGTCCGACTTCAGCGCTGACACTTCCACAACGCGCCAGCGCCCTCTTTTGTTAATCGTGACCGCTTCCGATCTCCCTCCGCAGCCCCAACCGGGCTTTCTCATTCGCACCGCCAGCCTCGCTCGCGCGCTTGCCCTCGCCGTCCTCGGTGCGGCGTGCACCAGTAGCTCTGCCCCGCCCGTGCAACAGGTGGACATCGGCTCCGTCACGATCAGCGGCGCGAGCTTCGCCATCGAGCGCGGGTATCATGCGCAACTGACGGCCGTCGTGCGAAGCAGGACGGGCACGGTGGTGAACTACCCGGTCGTGTTTCGCAGCAGCAACGAGAACGTTGTGACGATCGACGGCAACGGCAAGCTCTTCGCCGTCGACACGGGCCAGGTGGCCATCGTCGCCTCGAGCGTGAGCGTCACGTCCACACCGATCGGAGTGAAGGTCGTCCACAACGGCCCCGACAAGATCGACGCGTTTCAGTATGCGCCGGTGCAGGCCAATTCGCCCGGCTCGACGCCCGATTCGTTGCGCGTCCGCGTCATCAACTCCTCGAACCAGCTCGTGGCGAACGCGCGGGTTGCGTTTGCGGTCACGGGCGGCGGCGGTGCGGTGTCTCCGGCCATCGCCACCACCAATGCCGTCGGCATCGCATCCGCGGAGTGGAAGCTCGGCCCCGCCGCCGGCGTCAACACGGTCACGGCAACGGCGCTCGGCGAGGACGACAAGCCGATCACCACCATCACGCCGAACTTCACGACCTTCTCGCTGCGGACCTTCGACGCGCTCGCCGCCCTCGCGGGCGACAAGCAGAGCGGGCTGATTCTCTCCGGATTGCCGGTTCAGCCCTCCGTGCGCCTGGTGGACTCGCTGAACAAGGTGCGGCCCGGCGTGCCCGTGTTCTTTACGGCCACCCGCGGAGGCCGCGTTGCCACGTCGGTGGTATCCACGGGCGCAGACGGCGTCGCATCGCCAGGCATCTGGACGCTCGGCGACATCCCGGGCGAGCAGCAGCTCATCGCGAAGGTGGAGTTTGCTTCCGTGACGCTCACGGCCACCGGCACGGGGACACCCGTTCACTTTACGCCCAAGAGCGTCATGGCCGGCCAGTCCGTCACGTGTGCCATCCTGACCGACGACACGGCCAGTTGCTGGGGCGAACAGCCCAAGGTGGGCGACAGCACGGCGAAGAACACGGCCAGTCCCACGCCCACGAAGCACAACGTCAAGTTCACGTCGCTGGCGGGGTCGATCGGCTCGGGCACAGGACACGTGTGCGGCATCGCGGTCGATCAGAGCGTCTATTGCTGGGGTACCAACTCCCTCCCGGACACGGCGAGCAAGCCGAAAGTCTTCTCGAGCCTCGTGCCGGTGCAGTATCCGAGCCCGCTGGCGTGGGTGCAGATCGCGCCCGGTCAGGTACACAACTGCGGGTTGGCCACCGACCAGAACGTCTATTGCTGGGGCGACAACTCACAGGGGCAGTTGGGTGATCGCGCCGCCAATCCGCAGCGGTATGCCGCGGCGCCCGTGTTCGGAGGCTTCAAGTTTTCCGCCGTCACGGCCGGCATCGGACACAACTGCGCGCTGAGCATCGACGGTTCGGTTTTTTGCTGGGGCCTCAATGTCAATGGGCAGCTCGGGAATGGCACGACGGCGACTGCCACATCACCCACCGCCGTTGCGACCGTCCTCACCTTCCAGCAGATCTCGGCGGGCGACAGCTTCACCTGCGGCCTCACGACGACGGGTCGCGCGCACTGCTGGGGCAATCTTGGAGGAACGTCATCGGTCGTGACGTCCCCGCGCACATACGCTTCGGCCCCCACGTTCACCAGCATTACATCGGGCGGCTTCCACACGTGCGCGCTCACGGCCGACGGCACAGCCTACTGCTGGGGCGACAACTCCGGCGGTCAGCTCGGTGACAGCACGGCCACGTATCGTCCGAATCCGACGCCGGTGGTGACCTCCGTGAAGTTCAAGTCGATCTCCGCGGGCTTCGGTCACACGTGCGGGACCGCGGTCGACAACTCGGTGCTATGTTGGGGTTTCAACAAGGCGGGTGAGCTGGGAGACAGCACCGCGACGTTCCGTCTCACACCGCGCTACATGGTGCTCAGCGTCACGCCGTAGCGCGGCGCGATGCAGGCTGGACCCGTACCTTCGACACTGATCCGCACATGACGCGTCGCCATCGCGGCCTCGGCATTGGCAGTCTGCTGTTCCTCTGTATTCCGGCGGCGCCCGCGGCGGCGCAGTCGGCCATGACGATCACCGGCCACGTGTCCGCGGCCTCGACGCCGCTGAAGGGCGCCAACGTGCGCATCGAGTCACTCGACCTCGGCGCCGTCACCAACACCGAGGGCCGCTACAGCTTCATCGTCCCGAGCACGCGCGTGCGCGGGCAGACCGTGAAGCTCAGCGTCGAGTATCCGCGTTACAAGACGCAGACGGTGGACATCGATCTCACCGGCGGATCGATCGTGCGCGACTTCGAGCTCACCGACGTGTCGCCCTCGAAGACCCCGTCCGTGGTGCCCAGCGAAAAACCCTCGCCCGGCCCACCTCCGACCACGACGGCACCGACGCCGAGGCAAACGCAAGTCGAGCCGACGATGCCGGCGACGTCGCGCGTGTCGAGCGTCCGTCGCGTTGCGCGAGCCACGATTCCCGTGCAGGTCGTGGATAGCTCCGCCTTCATGGACGTCGCGGGACCCACCGATCTCGCGGGCGCGCTCCAGGGACGACTCTCCGGCGCGGACATCCAGTCCTCCTCTGCGCCGGGAGGGACGTCCAGCATCGTCGTACGCGGTCCGCGGTCCATCGTGGGTGTCACGCAACCGCTCGTCGTGCTCGACGGCATCGTCATCGACAACAGCAATCTCACGTCCACTCAGCAGAGCGCCGGTCTTGGTGGCTTCGATTACGGCACGCTGCTCGCCGACATCAATCCCGAAGATGTCGCGTCGGTGCAGTTGCTGACGGGTCCCGCCGCGGCACTTCGATATGGCGGACGCGCGGCGAACGGGGCGCTCGTCGTTACGACGCGTAGCGCGCGTGGCCTCAACGGCTTCGAGGCGGCAGCGAGTCAGCAGATCACCATCTCGTCGGCGCTCCGCCTGCCCGCATACCAGGACTTCTTCGGGCAGGGGCGGGACGGCAAGTTTGCCTTCTTCGACGGAAAGGGCGGCGGCATCAACGATGGAACCGACGATAGCTGGGGACCGGCGCTCGACGGAACGCCCGTGCTTCAGGCCAGCCATCTCGAAGCGGGCCGCCCGGAGGTTCGCGGATTCTTTGCGCACCCGGGCAGCGTGGACAGCTACTATCGGCGCGGCCGCACGGTGGCCACCAGCATCTCGCTTCTCGGTGGCAACGATTTCGGCCAGGTTCGCGGCGCGATCAGCAGTCGCAACACCAACGGCGTCGTCCCATCCACGTCGGTGACGTATCGCTCTGCCGTCGCCACGGCGAGTGCGCAGCCCAATGCGCGAGTCAATCTCAGCGGCACGGCACAATACTTCAGCGATGCCAGCCAGGATCGGCCGGGCTCGGGATTCGACGAGAGCAACGCGGTCGCCGGCTTCTCGCACATGCCGCGATCCGTGGACGTGGCGGCGTACCAGACCTTTCTGCGGGACGTCACGGGCAAGCAATTGAGCTGGAACTACAACGGGCGAAACAACCCGTGGTTCTCGGCGCTCGAGAACAAGAACCACGACGATCGCACGCGGTACGTCGCGGGCGGCACCGCGACGTTTGCTCTCTCGGACTGGTTGACGGGCACGGCGCGTGGTGGACTGGATCATTCATCGGATGCCCGGAGCTTCTCCGTCGCGTCCGGATGGATGGGCGGTTTCCCGTATTACGCTGGCCGCGGGGACTTTTCCACCGGGGGGTTCCAGAACGACGACATCACGCGATCGGCGTCCAATGCGGAAGTTCTGTTTCGCGCGGCGCCGCCCTCGGGAAGCACGATTGCCGTGGCGTTGAGTGCGGGCGCCGGCCTGCGCAGCAACGACCTCCAGATGATCGTTCGGGGCGCCGATCGTCTCGTCGACACCACGACGCCTGCTCCGGTGTCGTGGAGCGCGAACGGCAACGCGAACTATCTGTTCGGCGGATTCGAGGCGTCCGTGCGTGACGCGGCGGCGCTTACAGTGGGGGCTCGGCAGGAGGCCTCGTCGGTGGCGGGAAGCGCAAGCAACTCCCAGTTGTATCCGGCCGTCGTGGCGACGCTCGATCTCGCGCGCCTCGATACGGGAAGCCATGGACCCGTCGAGTCCTTCGTGGTGCACGCGGGCTGGTCGCGTACCGGAAATGATGCGACGCCGGCCGTGCTCCAGCGGCTTGGCTTCAGCGCGGTCATCCCGGCGACCAGCGTGTCCGCGGTGGCGACGCCCGAGCTCACCACCGGATGGCAGGCCGGCGCGACGATGCGGATGATGAGCCGGCGCCTCAGCCTCGATCTCACCGCGTACGGCGATCGCAGCGAGAACCTGGTCATCCCGAACGGCACGACGTTCCTGCGCACCGCGTCGATGACCAATTCCGGCGTCGAGGCAGGTGCCTCCATCGTGCCGTACCGCGCCCCCGATGGATCGGAGTGGGCGTTCGGCGCCACGTTCGCGAAGAACACGAACATGGTGGAATCCCTGGCGGCTGGTGTGACGCGGCTGGCGCTCGCTCCCGCGTTCGGCGGCGTGTCCGTCGAAGCCCGGACCGGAAGCTCGCTCGGAGTGCTCGTGGGGACCGGTTATCTGCGAGACCCGAGTGGCGTGTTGCAGTTGCGGAACGGGCGTCCACTCCCGGACAGCATTACGGGGCCGCGCGTCCTCGGCGAGAGCATGCCGTCGTGGATTGGCGGCCTGTCCAGCAGCTTCCGGTCGCACGGTATCGAGCTGAGTGCGCTCCTCGACACGCACCATGGCGGCAAGGTCTTCAGTGCGAGCAATCGCGCCGGTGCGGTCACGGGAGTGCTCGCCGAAACCGCCGTTCGCCCCGACAGCGGTCTGTTGATCTCCGGAATCGACGTCGCCACCGGGGCGCTAAACACCGTGCACGTATCGACCGAGAATTACTATCGCGCGCTGGGCGCCATTGCGGAGCGGTGGATCTACGACGCCAGCTTCGTGAAGCTGCGCGAGGTGCGGGCGAGTTATCTGCTTCCGCTCGACTTCATTTCGGCGTTGCGCGCGCAGAGCGGTCGTATCTCTCTCATCGGTCGGAACCTGGCACTGTGGACGAACGCGCCGAACATCGATCCCGAGACCGTGCTCTCCACGTCCAATTTTCGTGGAGCGGAGATGGGACAGTTGCCAAGCGTGAAGTCGCTCGGCGTGCAGGTCACGCTGGTTCCGTAACGCTCCTCGGCAGTCGCGCCGTACGGCGCTCCTGCGGACTCCGGACGACACATGTGCAGTACGCTTGCGACACTGTCGGGGACCACGATGTGTTCGTATGTTTATGGCGCGCTCATAACACGTTGATCTACAAAGTGTTACACGCGAGCCCTTCCAGCCGAGTCTGGGGAATGGAAGATGCCCCGGACCTTCATGCTTGAAACTCCTCTCATGCCTGATTCGATGGTGTCTTCAGGGTCCCGCACGCGTTACGATGTCGTCCGCGACGAGCTGATCGGCTCGCCGCGGACCTGGCTCGTCACGGGTGCCGCGGGCTTCATCGGTTCCAACCTCGTGCAGGAGCTGCTGCAGCTTCGCCAGCATGTCGTGGGGTTGGACAACTTCGCCACCGGACATCGCGCGAACCTCGACGAGGCCGTCGCGATGTCGGCCGGTGCGCCGGGAACGTTCCGTTTCGTCGAGGGCGACATCCGCGACCTGAATGCGGTGCGCGAGGCGACGACTGGCGCCGACTATGTGCTGCATCAGGCGGCGCTCGCCTCGGTGCCCAGGTCCATCGCGGATCCGGTGTCGAGCAGTCAGGTGAACGTCGAGGGGTTTCTCAACGTGCTCGTGGCGTCGCGCGACGCCTCGGCGCGGCGCGTGGTCTATGCGTCGTCGAGCTCCGTCTACGGAGATGCCACGACCATCCCGCAGGTCGAGCATGTCACCGGCAGGGTGCTGTCGCCCTACGCGGCAACGAAGGCGACGAACGAGATGTATGCGTCCGTCTTTCAGCGCACGTACGGGGTGCAGACCATCGGGCTGCGCTACTTCAACGTGTTCGGACGCCGCCAGGATCCGAACGGGGCGTATGCGGCGGTCATTCCGCGGTGGATTGCGAAGCTGCTCGCCAACGAGCGCTGCGAGATCTTCGGCGATGGTGAGACCAGCCGCGATTTCTGCTACGTGGCGAACGCGGTACAGGCGAACATCCTCGCCGCCATGACGCCCGATGCGGAAGCGACCGATCAGGCGTACAATGTGGCCTGCGGTGAAGAGACGTCGCTCAACGAGTTGTTTCGCACGATCCGGGATGGCCTCGTGGCGTATCAGCCGTCGGTGGCCAGCGCGGAGCCGCAGTATGCGACGGCGCGGCAGGGCGACATCAGGCGCTCGCTGGCCGACATCGGGAAGGCGCGCCGCCTGCTTGGATACGAGCCGACGCACCGCGCAGCGGCTGGTTTGCAGGAAGCGCTCAAGTGGTATGCAGGGCAGTTGCTATCCGTGGATGAAGCTGCTGTCGGTCGTTGATCTCCGCCGCTGGTCCATCTGTCACTCTCGCCCAAACGCGCACCACAATGGTTGAGCTTTCGAAGCGTCCGATGCTCGTTCTGATCGCCAGCCATGGAGAGTGGGTTGGCCGTTCCGTCGAGAGCGTGCTCGAGCTGAATGGCTTCACCGTGCTCCGGGTAGCCGGCGGCCGGCGAGCGCTCGATCTGGCAAGGCGGGTCAATCCCGACGCGCTCCTCCTCGATGACACCCTCACCGAGATGGGAGGCGTGGAGGTGTGTCGCGCCCTGCGCGACGACCCCCTGTTCGATCACTCGATTCCAATCTTCGTCACCTCGCCGGCGCCAGCGTCCAACCGGCTGCGGCTCACCGCCTACGAGGCGGGCGCATGGGACTTCTGCTCCCAGCCGCTCGACGTCGAGACGCTGCTGCTCAAGCTGAACACGTACGTGCGGGCGCGCCGCCGCCTCGAGGACGTGCAGGCATCGTCGCTGATCGATCCGCTCACGGGGCTATACAGCGCCTACGGTCTCCAACAGTGGGCGGAGCAGCTCGGCGCACGTGCCAGCCGAAAGCATGAGCCTTTTGCCTGCGTGGCGGTGACCTCCACGGTGACCGACGGGGCGCCCACCGGAAAGCCCGCCAGCACCGAGCTGACGTACATGGCGGACATCTGCCGCGCGCAAAGCCGGAAGTCGGACATCGTCGGGTACGTGGGCGAGAGCCGCTTCGCTATTCTCGCTCCCGACACTGACGAGACAGGAGCGCGCCAGTTCGTCGGCCGCCTCACGCGCGCCGTCACGCGCACATCCTCCGCTATCGATCTCGATCAGCCCTACGCCGGCCTGCACGCCGGCTTTTACGCGGTGCCGGACTTCAGCGCCGCCGGCGTGGATGCCCACGAGGTGGTGCGGCGCGCCAAAGCGGCCCTCCAGCACGCTCAGAAGCAGATGGAAGGAAAGCGCATCAGTGGCGCCTTCAGCTTCTCGGAGCTGCCGATCAGCTAGAACAGTGAGTTGTTGCGGCCACGCAACACAGTCGTCCATTGGACGACACGAAAAACCGCGATCCATGGCGTGATCGCGGTTTTTTTACTGTCAAGCTCCTCCCGGAGAAAGATTCGCTTGACTTTCCGGCAGGGGAAGCGAAGGTTTGTGCCGCGCGTCACCCACTATTGTTGTTGGGAACAAGCAACAGTCGTGACGCTCCCTCCCTCCTCCCGATCTCCCCGACGCCGGGCGCAAGATGGCCACCACTGACAGCAGCATTTCACCCGCTGCCCCGTACACCGACCGCGTATCTCCGCTGACCGAGTCGGCCATCTCCATGCGGCCGCCTGTCGGCGAAAGTGTGGTGTCCGACTCGGCGATGGTGCCGATGGAAGCGCGCGCCTCCATCCGCGTGCTGGTCATCGACGACGACCGCATCCTCCGTGAAGGCTGCGCGAGCGTCCTCCAGGTGGAGGGCTACAACGTCGCCTCGAGCGGCCGAGGTGACGAAGCCGTCGAGTTGTTCCGCCGCTCGCGCTTCGACATCGTGCTCGTGGACCTCTACATGACGCCCGTGCCGGGCATCGAGATCCTCAAGGCCGTGCTGGAGGCGCAACCGAGCACCATCGTCATCGTCATGACGGGGAACCCGAGCGTGGCGTCCAGTCTCGAGGCCATGCGTATCGGGGCTTGGGACTATCTGCCGAAGCCGTTTTCGGGAACGCACCTGCATCTGATGTTCGGGCGAGCCGCGCATGCGGTGCTGACGACGCGTGCGCGCAACGAATCCAGCGCACAGTCGCTCGTACAGAGCGGCAACAGCGACCAGATCACCCTGCTCGGCGTGTCTCCGGCCTTCCGCACGGCGGTGGAGCTGGCGCGCAAGGTCGCGGGAACCAACGCGTCCGTCATGCTCGTGGGTGAGAGCGGCACCGGAAAGGAGATGTTCGCGCAGTTCATTCACCGGCACAGCCGGCGCGCGAGCGAGACCCTCGTGCCCATCAACTGCGCCGCCATGCCCGAGCACCTGCTCGAGTCGGAGCTGTTCGGCCACCGGAAGGGCGCGTTCACCGGAGCGGACCGGGACAAGACCGGCCTCCTCGAGGCCGCGCACCGCGGAACGTTCTTCCTCGACGAGCTCACCGAGATGGCCCTGCCGCTACAGGCCAAGCTGCTCCGGGTGGTGCAGGACGGCGTGGTGCGCCGAGTGGGGAGCGAGCAGCAGGATGCGCAGGTGGACATCCGGTTCATCTCCGCCACCAACCGCGATCCCCGCGCCGCCATTCAGAGCAAGCATCTGCGCGAGGATCTGTTCTATCGGCTGAACGTGGTCTCCATCGCCCTGCCACCTCTGCGGGCGCGCGTGGAGGACATCCCCATCCTGGCCAACCATTTCCTCGGCCACTTCTGGAAGCGCCACCACACCCCGCGGGACGTTGCGCCCACCTTCAGCCCCGAGGCGCTGGAATTCCTCCAGGCGCGGGCGTGGCGGGGCAACGTGCGCGAGCTCCAGAACGTCGTGGAGCATCTCGTGGTCCTCACGAGCCCTGGTGCGGTCATCGTGCCCGACGAGATTCCGGTACAGAAGCAGGACGACAACTTTACCGATCCGACGGTGTCGCTCGGCGTGCCGATGCACGACGCTTATCATGTTGCCAAGGACCATGTGCTGGCGTCGTTCGAGAAGGAGTATGTGACCCGGCTGGTGCAGCGTGCGGCCGGCAACATGTCGCGGGCAGCACGGCTCGCGAGCGTGGACCGTACCACCCTGTATCGCCTCCTCGAGCGCCACGGGTTTCGGAAGGATTCGAACGAGCCACTCTCGCTCTAGCCCGGGGCGACGCAGCATCGTAGCGTAGCAGTGCCAGAAAGTCGTTGCGCCAGCCGGTCCTGTTTCCGGCCGGCGCAACGGTCATCCCCCACCGAGTCACGAGACTCAGCGCGGTTGACTTCATCGCATGTCGCAGCCGACATCGTGAGTCCCTCGCTGCAGGATCTGCTTAGCCTCGCCGCGGACCGCGCAGCGGGTGAGCTGTCCCGCGGCGACCCGGATTCCGCGGCAGAAATTCGAGAGCAGTTGAGCCGTCTGGGGCGGCTCGGCCTCGCCGCGTCCGACGCCGAGTTCGACAGCAGCTACGATGCGGACCGTCTGGCGGTGCAGCACATCCCGATGCACCATGTCGCGGCGCTGCACAATGCGCTGCTGTCGATCGTGGCGCAGGAGGGGGCTGGAATCGGCGCCACCGACCTCGCCGTGCTCCTCACCGCCTTCGACCGGCTGACGCGACCGGCGCTCGGCGGAGCGGCGACGAACGATTTCACGCGCCATCTCTCCGATCCCGGGTCCATCAACGCCATCGTCGAGATTGCGCACGACATGCGGTCGCCGCTGACGAGCATCCTCTTTCTGGTCGAGACCCTGCGGCGTGGCCGCAGCGGGCCCGTGACGGCCGTGCAGGAGCGTCAGCTCGGCCTCATCTACGGTGCGGCGCTCGGCCTGAATACGCTCGCCTGCGACGTCATCGATGCGGTCAAGGGCGGGCAGCGGCTCGTGGACGGGCGCCCCGTTCCCTTCTCCATTGCCGAAGTCATTCTCGGCGTCTGCGACACCGTGCGCCCCATCAGCGAGGAAAAGGGACTGCCCATCACACACGTGCTTCCCACGTCTGATGGTCGAGTGGGATATCCGGGCGCTCTTGGGCGGGTGCTGTTGAATCTGATGACGAACGCGCTGAAGTACACCAACGAGGGGTCGGTGACGATCGGCGCGACCGAGATCAACGAGACGCGGCTCGCGTTCTGGGTGTCCGATACGGGACAGGGCATTCCCGATCACGTCATGAGCATTCTATTCGATGGCTTCCGGCCCAGCGCGTCGGGCGTTCGCTTCTCGAATGCCGGGTTGGGGCTGGCCATCTGTCAGGACTTCCTTCGGTCGATGGGCACGTCGCTCGAGGTCGCATCGAAGGAAGAATCGGGCACGAAGTTCTCCTTCGAGCTCGAGCTGCGGCGCGCGTAGCGCCGGCGTTCGTCACCCTCCCTCCTCCTTCCTCAGGACATGTCGAACTACCGTCAGATGGCGCCTGCCGCATATCTGGTTGCTGCCCTGCTGTTCTTCATTCCCTTCTTCGACGCGCTGGCGTCGGTCGCGCCCTGGCATCCACTCGCGGCACAGTGGCGGTTCGGCGCAATGGGCTTGATCAGCAATGCCTTCATGATCCCCGCCGCTGGGGCGCTCATTGCCGTTGGGACGGCGCTCACGTATTCGCACTACAAGACCCAGCTCTGGTTCGGCATCGTCTGCTGGCTGATGACGCTCGTCGTCGTTCTCGGCATGCTCAGCTTTTCGCTCGACGCCATCCAGACGCGCACGGCGATCCGGCCGGACATGTATCGGTCCTACGAGGTGGCGACGGTCACGGCGGAAGCCAAGCTGCTGCTCGGCGCGTTCGCGTTTGGCTTACTGGGTCGTGCCTGCAAGCTCGAGCGGTGGTACAGCCGCTGGTTCGAGGCGTGGCTGAAAAAGCGGACGACGCAACGGGCATAGCCGCGAGCGGGCGTGTGGCAACTGTGCTACAGGATTGTGGCGGTAGACCGAAGACGCGGCGATGAACGCGCCACAAATCATGCGCTGATGAAGTAAGGCAAGTCGTTGTGCAGCAGCGACTTTTGCACCTGCCTCTCAAGTACATTCTGGCGCTATGGTGGGAACGGATTGTGCCTCGCACGGGTGCGTTGCACGCCGTGCCGGATCGCTTGCGAAAGCGGCCGGCTACACCATTTCGCACGAACTCACATGCGTCCTCGCGCCGTAGCGTTCGCCGTCGTCGCCTCGTTCGTCCTTGCTGTCACGGCAAGCGCGCAGAATCAGCAAGGGCAGAACCAGGGTGGGAATTCGCCCTCGTCGCCGCTGCTGTCGTCCTCAACGCCCCAGCTGCAATCAGGGCAGCAGCACTTCACGTTCGTAGGCGGCGGGTCGGTTTCGGCCTACGGATACTCGGTGGGCCCGTACTCCGGGCTCATGGGGACGCAAGGGAATCAGACCCCTGTCATCCTCAACTGCGTGGACTTCTTCCACTCGGTG
Organism: Gemmatimonadetes bacterium 2013_60CM_65_52; assembly: GCA_002215645.1. Lineage (GTDB taxonomy): Bacteria > Gemmatimonadota > Gemmatimonadetes > Gemmatimonadales > Gemmatimonadaceae > AG11. The sequence continues at coordinate 361,570 of NGFI01000014.1, forward strand.
CACGCGGGCGAGCAGTGGGATGCGAATCTTACGAGCCTGTCCACCGGCACAGGCATCGGGACGAACACGCGGTCGTCGAGCCTTTCCTTGTACAGGGAGGCGGCGTATCTGAGCACGCTGTACGGGACGGCCGGCAACAACAACACCGACGTCGCGAACATCCAGATCTCCATCTGGAATCTGTTCGGGAACACGGGACTCGCGTACAAGTCCGGCGGCAACCAGACGGGATCGTACTGGATGCGGCAGGCGACGACGAACTACGCCAGCCTGAACACGACCGGGTACTACGTGGTCACGGACATCAACAAGAATCAGTCGGGCAGCGCGCAGGAGTTCCTGATGTACAATCCGCCCACGACCACGGTGACGCCGGAGCCGGCGACGTTGGTGTTGTTCGGCACGGGCTTCGTGGGACTGGCTGGTGTGCGCCTCCGCCGCAGGCGGTCGCAGAAGAGCTGAGGAACGGTGAGCGGTGATGACGAAGGCTCCGGACGATGAGTCCGGGGCCTTTTTCGTCCTGCGCGCAGACGAGCGGATCGTCGCTGATTACGGAGTAACGGTCACCAGAACCGAGTCACGAAATATGGTCCCCTCATCGGTGATTTCTCCTACGACGTAGGCCGTGCCCACCGCTCGTGCTGTCACCATGTAACTCCTATTGCTCGCGACCAGCGTTTCGTGTGAACCAGGACACGCCAGGATCCACCATTGAGTCCTGGGCGCTATAGACCATCAGAATGAGTGTGGTACTGTCGGCAATCCGCAACGTTGTTGCTTGTTTTCCGGTCCTCGGCTCGCGAGCGCGGACGATCGGACGCACCAACGGCCCAATTATCTGACCGCAGCCAAACGCGACCGAACAGATAACCAACGAGACCGTGAGAACACTCGAACGCGACATGTTGTCCCTGCTCCCGCATCGCTGACAATCCGCTGCAAAGTGCTCTTCCTGAGCATGTCCCTAGGGATACAACACCGCGTCGGCGGAGCACACCCTCTCTCACGACGCCGCTGCGTTCGTAGACGCGCTACCTGTCACCGCTGCGTATCTGTGCTTCAAGCCCTGGCGGCGGATCAGCGAGTCCAGGAGCACATTCGCCAAGAGCGGCGAACGCGACCCAGCCTGCGGTGCCATCGCATCGCTCCTCCACCACGCCGTCCGCCAAGCATCCCCGGGTGGAGATAGCGGTGAAGCATTGTCAGCAGTCGACGATCCGTCATTCGCGGAAGGCAGAATCACAGCGATCTGCACCCGCCTTTAGCTCATGATCACCCACTTGCTCACCCAGGCGGCAATCGCGCCCGGGTCCACGAGTCATGCGCACTCAGACGACCGGCGACTCCTCCGAGCACCCCACCCAGAATGGCGGCGACGGGGGTGAGCACGATGTCGATGCCGCAGGGCCCGTCATGACATGGTTCGCTCCTCACGTGTCGCACCCAGAGCGCCGTGCCCACAACCGCGCCGAGGGCCACACCGGTGGCCGTCCACCCATTGGAGTTTGCCACACGATGGATTTCGACGACCTCTATGCGACGTCGGCTGATCGAGCGTCGTGCATAGTGATCACCGTTTTCGAGGAACCAGACACTATCCGCGCTAAAGGCGAGGAGATCGACAACTATCGGCTCGCTGGATCCCTGGATACTGAGGCGCACTCGGTCACCTGAGTTCACTGTGGGAGCTTGCGCCACGGAGCATCTAGGGACCGTTGCCATCACAGCCAATAGGGCGAGTACAAGAGCGATGTGCGGGCCGTTCGTAAACTGCGTCATATTACCCCCAAGACACACCTCGAACGCTCTCCAAACGGCCAAGCCGTCTGCCGGCGATCAAACAGACGACAATGCCGGCAATCACGGCTACTCGCCCGATCTCATCGATGCCATCGGGGCTGTTCGAGCGACAAGGACGTCGCGCCGCCAAATATGCAAGCCGCGGCTGTCCCGCACTGCGGATTTATAAGTAGCAGCGGCGTCAGCATCCATGCGAACGCCCGCGCGAACCAGAGACTAAGCGCCAAGACTCTCATTCCTCCCGTCGTTACATTTGGATGAGGCTCGCGAACCCACAGCCACAGCACCGTGCCTGGCATGTCGTGACCTCCTTCGACGGCAGCTCCGGCCAACCCTACTGGCATTGGTGGTGCTACGCTGGTAGGACGTGGGTCGACTCACGGTTTAATTCATCCGTTCGTAACGGCGGATATTCGTCTTACCCGCATTACGGTCGTAGAGATACAACCACGCCGTTGCGCCATTCGCTACGAGCGAATCGCCGACGACCCCAGTCCCCAATGAACCGCGATCACCGATCCATGACACCGAATACTGTGCCTGAGCCAGATGCGCCACATTCAAGACAAAGAGGTGATCGGGAAGATCCGCGGCTACCTGGTAAGACCGACGAAGGCAAAAAGACCGCGGCGGGCACCGCATTGATCGACTTAGCGACAGCTATAACAGGGTGCACTCTTACGAAGGCGCCTCCCCATGCGGAGTGGGCAGAGCAGGATCGAGCGGATCCGCGTCGACGTCACGCGCCATTCCGACGTTACGCGCGAACACGATCACGCCAGCGAGGAGCAGCGTCCAGAGGCAGATGGACAGCTCACTCTGTGAGAGCGCGCGCAGCGCCATCGTCGGCCAATCATGGAACTCGGCCCGCGCCGCGCCCTCCGGCTCACGATGGATGGCGATGAGACACAGGCTCGCCACCATCTCTCCAATCGTCTCCACGAGCGCGAACGTCGGCGCGCGCCACGACCACGCACGGACGGGATGGTTTGCCAGGTGCGCGGTCGTCATGACGAGGAGGAACAGGGTCCCCGCGACCAGCGCGAATCCATAGTAGAGCCAGCTCGCCCGGCCGACCGTAAACGTGAGCGCTCGCAGTACGCGCAGCACGATGCCGGTGAGAATCGCCATCTCGGGCAGCGAGAGCGAGAGCCGGCGAAACGCCGGCGGTTCTTCCAGCCGCCACTCGATCGTATTGCGCGGGAAGAAGCGTGACATTGGGCTTAGCCGGAGCCGCGTCCCGCGCGCTCGTTGGCCACGTACGGTGTCCCGCGCATCACGGCGACGAGCGCTTCCTCGATGCGGTCGAACGAGAACGGCTTGGTCAGCACCGGCTGGCGTGCGAAGCTGCCTCGCGCAATCGGCGTCGCCACGTCGCCCGTGATGAACACGGTGCGGTCGGCCAGACCGGGGCGCTCGCGTCGCAGCGCCTCGTGAAACGCGAAGCCGTCCATGCCGGGCATCCGCAGATCGCACACGATGGCATCCACGCCGCTGCTCCGCGCGGCGTCGAGCGCGGCTTCACCGTCGCCGGCGACGAGGACGCTGAACCCTCGCATGGCTCCGAACGCTTCCATGCCGCTGCGCAGCGCAGGCTCGTCGTCCACGAAGAGCAACCGGATACCCGCGAGCGGAGAGCGGAGATTGAGCAGGACGGCATCACCGGAGACGTCAGCGTCACTGGGCGGCGTCTCCACAGCAGACAGCGCGAGACGGAAGGTGGTTCCTTCGGGGCCAGTGTCCGCGACCTCGATGGTGCCGCCATGCGCGGTCATGATGCCGTAGCTCACGCTCAGTCCCAGACCGGTGCCTTCGCCTTCCTTCTTGGTGGTGAAGAACGGCTCGAAGATGTGAGCGCGCGCCTCGGGAGGAATTCCCGGTCCCGTGTCGCTGACGTCGAGGACGACCTTGTCGCCGGACACGTACGTTCGCACCCGCAGGCGGCCGCCGCCGAGTGGGCTCATGGCCTGCGCGGCGTTGGTGACGAGGTTGAGGCACACCTGCTGGAGCTGCCGTGCGTCGCCGGTCACCGAGGGAAGATCGGTCCCCAGCTCCACGTCGACGCGCACGTTGGCTTCGTCAAGATGATACTGGCGCATGCGGAGCGTACGCGTGATGACGCTGTTGAGATCGAGCGGTGCCCGCATCGGCTCGCTGCGCCGCGCGAAGGCGAGCAAGTCTTTCACCACCTGACTGGCGCGGAGCGTTTCGGAACGAATGACCTCGAGCGACTCGCGCTGCGAGCTGGTCAGCCCCGACTCGCGCAGAAGGAGCTGGGCGAACGCACTGATGCTGCTGAGGGGATTGTTCACCTCGTGCGCCACGCCCGCGACGAGCTCTCCCACCGCGGCGAGACGGTCGGATTCCATGAGCCGGACTCTGAGCTCGCGATCGTGCGTCATGTCGCGGCCGACGACGAGAACGCTGGGTGGATCCGCCTCGGGCAGGAAGCTCAGCGCGAGTGCAACGACGCGCGTCTGGCCCGCCGGTGTGACGACCTGCACCTCGAGACGGGATGATCTGCCCGCAAAGGCGGCGGTGAGCGCGGCGTCGAGGGCCGGAAGATCTCCGGGCGCGGTGAGGTCCCGCAACGCGCGGCCGACCATCTGTCCCGGCTCGATCCCGAACACTTCGCGCACCGCATCGTTTGCCTCGCGGATGCGTCCCGTCGCCTGAAGAATGGTGAGCACGGCGTCGGGGGCAGCGCGGAACAGCGTCCGGAACCGCCACTCCGCGCGCTTCATGGTCTCGAACAGCTCCGCGTTGGCGAGGGCGACCGACAGGAGGTCCGTCATCGCCTCCACGCGCTCGAGCTCGAGCGGAGAGAACGTATGGATCTCCTTCGAGACGATGGACACAGCGCCGATGCGCTCGCCCCGACGGTTGACCGGAACCACCGCCATGCCGTGCACCGGATTGTCGACGTTGTCTCGCATGCGCCCGTAGACCTGGTCGCGATGCTCCGTGATATCCGCGACGCTCCAGGAGCGTCCGCTACGGATGACGCGCCCCATGGCAGAAGCGGCCGCGGGGATGCGCTCGCCCGCGTGGTCGGCGAGCACGCCGCTGGCGGCAGTGATCTCGATGGTGGCGTCCGCGTTCACGAGACCGAGTGCGGCACCGTCAGCCTGCGCGAGGTCTGCGGCAGCCTCGAGGAATCGCTCCAGCACACGCCGCGGATCGAGCTCCAGCGTGATCTGCTGGCCGAGCCACCACATGCGTTGAATGACACGCTGTGCGTCGTCCAGCTCGAGGGTCCGTTCCGCCATGCGTTGAGCCAGCGACTCCTTGAGCGTGCGTTCCGCCGCGACGCTCGTCTCCAGCGCCTCTGCGGCGACGCGCCCGGCGGCCAGCGCGTACGTGCCATACAGCGCGAGCAGCGCGTTGAGCGCCGCCATGGAGATCGCGAGCTCCAACGCGGAGGCTTCCTGAAGCCCCAGCGGTTGTGTGGCACGCGGGAACAGCAGCAGCCAGACCTCGCTCACGGCGAGCGCGAACGCCAGCGCGGCGAAGCTGCCGAAGACGACGCGCACCAATCCGGCGGCATCGCGCGAGATGGCGATGGCGGCGATGGCGAATGCCACACACGCAAGGATGAACGCCGCGCCCAGTGCGGGAACGCCAGCCTGCCACGGACGAAGCAGCAGGACGCCGAAGAGCACGACGCACGTGAGCTGTGAGCACGCGATGAGGCGTGACACGAGCGGACGGGGTTCGTACGGCTCCGGCGTCAACATTTCATGCAGGGCGAATCAATGGATGCGAGTTCCGATGCGACTCCATCGGATGTCGGTGATGAATGGCAACGGCCGATCGGATTCGTCACCGCCGCGGTATGAGTAATAGACGAAACTTGGCCGGCCGCGAATGTTCTCGCGGGGCACTATTCCCCAGTATCGGCTGTCCTTTGATTCGTATCTATTGTCCCCCATCATGAAGTAGTGGCCCGCCGGGACGAGCAGCGGCCCCCAGGTGTCGAGCTGGGGCTGCTTGGGGGGTGGGCCAAAACGGCTCTGCGGGAGCTCGATCTTGTGCTGCCACTCGAACAGCTCCGAGTAGTCGGTAGGCTGCGAGCTGCCCGACGTAGGCCGGCTGACGACGCCGAAACCCTGTCGCTGCTCGATGCCATTCACGCGAAGCAGCCCGTCACGCATGAAGAGTGTGTCGCCGGGCATGCCGACGAGGCGCTTCACGAGCGTGGGCGTGGGATCCTCGTTGCGTGCGGCCTCGTCCGGCTGGTAGGGCGAGACGAACACCACGACATCGCCGCGCTTCGGCTCGCTGAACGAGGGAAGGTGCGTGTTCGTGAAGGGAATGTGCGGCCCGTACACGGCCTTGTTGACGAACAACCAGTCGCCGATGAGGAGCGTCGGGATCATGGAGCCCGACGGAATCCGGTATGCGGCGACGAGAAACGTGTTGATGACGAGATAGATCAGGATCGCGCCCGCGAGGGACTTGATGTTTTCCCAGAGGGCATGAATGCGCGACGCGCGTGCGGGCTGTTTGCCGCGCCGCGCGTTCGCGACGACGTTCGAGGCCATGGACGACGGGAGGAGGAGAGAACACGGGCCGGAGGGGGCGCCCGGTAATATATGAGACGATGACCCTGCCCCGGGTGTTACGGCCGGAGCGGTGGGCCTGGACGCGCGCGGGGGGCGTACCGATGAAATCGGCACGCCCCCCTGACGGCGCGGCGCGGAGCGCAGCGTTGGATCAGCCCTTCAGGTGCTTGTTGACGAGCTTCGTCATCTCGAACATCGAGACCTGGCTCTTGCCGCCGAAGACGGGCTTCAGGTTGTCGTCCGCGTTGATGTTGCGACGGTTCTTGGAATCCTGGAGGCCCTTCCGCTTGATGTAGGCCCACAGCTTCTTCGTCACTTCGGTGCGCGGGAGAGGCGTGGTGCCTACGACGGCGCTGAGTTGAGCGCTTGGGGTCATCGGCTTCATGAACGCAGCATTCGGCGTGCGCTTCGCGCCGGACTTCTTCGCTTTCTTGGCGCGCTTCGGGGCCTTCTTGGCGCTGCTCTTCTTCGCTGCCTTCTTGGAAGACTTCTTCGCGGCGCCCTTTTTGGCACCCTTCTTCGCTCCGGCTTTCTTCGCGGCCATGCTCGTCTCCTGGAATAATGAACAGGTTCTCGCTATGAGCGAAACGCTGTACGACGGGGCGCAAGATACAATGCTCCAGTGTGCGCGCAATAGGGAATCTCCCGATTCTCCCTCTAAGGAACTCGCGGTTTCCCCTGTGTGCCGCCCTGCGGCGCACCCGTTCCCGAGGGAGAATCAGCGTTTCGTCTCGCGCTTCCAGGTGAGGTACGAGTAGACTGCCGGCCCCACGAGCCCGGCAACGATGCCCGCCACCGCGACGGCGAGCGTGAGCTCCTTCGGGAGGAGAATCGCACTCACGATCATCGCCGCGCCTGCCGCGGTGAGCGTGACACCGGCGAATTCGTGCGTGCGTCTCCAGACGCTCTCGCTCGACAGGGTCCACGGCGTGCGCACGCCGAACGACGCGTTCGCGCGAGCGAGCGGAAGGACGCCGCCGAAGAGCACGAAGAGCGCACCGATCATTCCCGGGACGACGCGTCCGAGCGGCACTCGATATCCGAGCGCAACCGCGAGCACGACGAGATGAACGGCGAGGAGCAGCCCGAGAATCGCGGCGATGCCGATCTCCTGGCCGAGGGTCGGCCGCGTCATGGCAACGCGCCTGCGACCGACGGTCCGCAGAATGCCGGCGACGAGAAGCATCGCCACGGGCGTGAGAAACGCGCCCACGCCGCGAGGCATCCAGCCATCGGGATTCCCGTCGAGATCCCAGTGTACTGCCATCGTCGCAGGCAGTCGGTCGTAGACGCCCAGCGAGACCGCCGAGGCCACCAACACCATCAGGAGCGGATAGCCTCGGCGCAGCACCACTACCCCACGAGCGACGCGAGAAGCTCCATCATCCGCACGTCGTACGGGTCGGGTGCGTCGTCATCGTCGCCAACTTCGGTGTTGAGCTGCGGCGTCTCGAGAATGAGCGGTACGCCGCGCGTGCGCGCATCCGCCAGGAGCCACCTGAAAGCCTCCGCTCCGATCTTCCCTTCTCCGATGAGCATGTGCCGGTCGCGGTTCGAGCCGAGGGCGCCGTCACTGTCGTTGAGGTGAAAGAACCGGGGCGGCTCGCCGGTGGCCTTCTCGAATTCATCGAGGAGCCGAGGCGCCGCCGACGGGGACTCCCGCAGATCGAATCCGCTCGCGAAGAGATGACAGGTGTCCAGGCCGTAGCCGGTGCGTGGGCGCAGGTTCGCCGGGACGTGCCGTAGAATGAGTCCGACTTCCTCGGGCGTTCGCCCCATCGTTCGCCCGGCGCCGGCGGTGTTCTCGACGAGCAGGCGTGTCGTGGTCGGTACCTTCTCCAACGCATGCACGATGGCAGCCGCAATGCGCTCAGCGGCCGCATCGCGATCGTCGTCCGTCGCGGCGCCTGGATGAAAGCACACCTGCCCCACGCCGAGCATCGTGGACCGCTCGAGTTCCTTGGCGAGCCCGTCTCGCGCGCGCGTCCACTGCTCGGGAATCGGTGTCGCCGTGTTGAGGACGTAGGCCGCGTGCACGACGACGCGCTCGAGCGCGATGGACGTGGGCGCGATCGCCTGACGAAAGCGCTCCACGCGCTCGCCCCGGATGGAGACCTTGTCGCCGTAGTATTTCGGAATGGCCGAGAAGAGCTGCATGGCGCGCATGCCCGCGTTGGCGGCGCGCCGCACCGCCATGTGGATTCCGCCATTGTCGATCGTGTGGGCGCCGAAGTAATGCTCCACGCCGTGCCGCTCCCGTGCGAGTGCTACTCGGTTCGTCCCGTTCGAGCCGAGAGGTCGATCATGCGCGAGCCGGCAAGATACTCGACGGACTGGGGATTCTTGAGATGGGCAAGTCGGCGGACGACCTGTGCGATGCGCGTCGCCTGCTCGCGTACGATCCGCACCTGCTCCCGGTGTTCTTCCGCGAGCGACTCGTCCATGAGCAGCAGCTCCGCGTTTCCCAACAGCGCTGAGAGTGGATTGTTGATCTCGTGCTCGATTGCGATGGTGGTTTCGCCGATCCCCGAGAGCCATCGCGAGCGGGCCAGCTCCGCCTCGACCGTACGGCGAAGGTTGTCCAGTCCGATGCGGCGGCGGGCGATCTCGAGTCGCGCGCGGAGGTTTTCCGGCGAGCTGGGCTTGGTGACGTAGTCGTCGGCGCCGGACTCGAGGACGTTGGCGAGGTCTTCACGGGCATCGCGCGCGGTGCACACGAGGACGAAGGTGGCGATGCCCTGCTCGTGCGAGCGGATGCGGCGACAGACCTCGAGTCCGTCGAGGCCCGGCATGTTGATGTCGAGGATGACCAGCGGAACCGGCTCCTGCTGATAGCGCTCCCAGGCCGCCGCACCATCGCTCACGGCAACGACGTCGTGCTCGAGGTCCGCAAGCACGGCGGTCACGAGAGTCAGGGCGATGACGTCGTCATCCGCTACGAGAACGCGCATACCTTGCGGCGATTCAGTGGAGGATTCCGGCACGAATGCGAAGAACGACAGGCCCGTCCGGCGCCGCACGCTCCGTCCATGCAACGGAGATGCGTCGTCCCCGAACGGCAACCAGCGGCTTCGTGGCCGCGCCGTTGTCGTCGGACACCGGCAGCAGCCGACTCTCGAAAATGTGTCCCATGGTTCCCGACAATGCGAGACCGATGCGCTGCACCGTCCCATTGGGATCCTCGAATGCCACCGCGACCACGTCGCCCGATGCGGCGACACTCGAGTATCCCGGGTGCTCCCCGTAGAGTATCGGCACGGCCGAGTGAAAGCTTTCACCGCCGTCCATGGAGTGCGCGAAAAACAGACCGGGTCCCTCCGGCGCCACGAGCCCGTACGACACGTGGACGTATCCGCCGGAGGAATCCGCGGCGATGGAGGGAGGGGGACGCGAACATCCTGCAACGCTTCGGTCCGTGCTGTCCACAGTCCCGGGCGCGCTCCATGATGCGCCACCGTCCATCGAGCGAGCTGCAAGCAGCCGAGCGCTGCTGTCGGCGCGAGGCGCCCACCACACCGCGTAAAGTGCCCGTCCCGAGCGCGCGAGCTGGAGCGATCCCGGGCATGCCGCCACAGAGGGTCTCAGGCCTTTGGCGAGCCCTTCGAGTGCGTTACGAGTCGTGTCTCCCTCGGCATCGAGGCCGGGGTGATCCGGCGGCGACGCGATGGTGCGCTCGGAGGTCCATTCGACCGCGGGGGCGGCGGAGCACCCGGCGGCGAACACGAGGAGGGCAGCGCATCTCGAGAGCATGTGGGACAATAGCCTGATTATCTTTCCGGTTCACCACTCACGTCATCCCCGGCGCCCATGGCCGCACCCGTCATCACCGATCGCTCTCCATCCGCTCGTGCGGCCGCGGAATCGCGTCAGGCACTCGAGGCAATCTCGCCGGCGGATGCTCCGCTCGCGGGGTTCGCCGGTACGCGTCGCGTGCCGCCACCGGTCAACGAGCCCGTGCGCAGCTATGCGCCCGGCTCTCCGGAAAAGGCGGAGCTGAAGGAGCGGCTCGCGAGCATGGCGAGCGAGCGCGTCGAGATTCCGATCATCGTCGGCGGCAGGGAGATCCGCACGGGTGATTTGTCCCAGAGCGTGATGCCGCACAATCATCGGCACGTGCTGGCGGACTGGCATCGGGCGTCGCCCGAGATCGTCCAGCAGGCAATTGCCGCGGCAAAACACGCGAGTGTGGAGTGGGCGAACTGGTCGTGGGAAGACCGTGCGGCGGTCTTTCTTCGTGCGGCGGAGCTCCTGACCACCACGTGGCGACAGACCGTGAACGCGGCCACCATGCTGGGCCAATCGAAGACGGTGTTTCAGGCGGAGATCGACGCGGCCTGCGAGCTGATCGATTTCTGGCGCTTCAATCCCGCCTACGCACAGCAGTTGTACGACGAGCAGCCGCTGAGCACGAACGCGATGTGGAATCAGTTGGACTATCGTCCGCTGGAAGGATTCGTGTATGCGGTGACGCCGTTCAACTTCACGTCCATCGCCGGCAATCTCCCCACGGCGCCGGCGCTCATGGGCAATACGGTCGTCTGGAAGCCCGCCGGCTCGGCGATGCTGTCGGCGTACTACATCATGCGTCTGCTCGAAGCGGCGGGTCTTCCGCCGGGGGTGATCAACCTGGTGCCGGGCGACGCGGCGGCGATCTCGAACGTGGCACTCACGCATCGCGACCTGGCCGGCGTGCACTTCACGGGAAGTACGGGCGTGTTCAATACGATGTGGCAGACGATCGGGGCGGACATGTCGCGCTACGCGACCTATCCGCGCATCGTCGGTGAAACGGGCGGCAAGGATTTCATTCTCGCCCATCCGTCGGCCGATCCGCAGGCACTCGCGGTTGCCATCGCGCGGGGCGGATTCGAGTACCAGGGCCAGAAGTGCTCCGCGGCAAGCCGCGTCTATGTGCCGCGGTCCCTCTGGCACGACGTCCGGGACCGGGTGGTCGGCATCATCGACGAGCTTGGTGTCGGCGACGTGACGGATTTCCGCAACTTCATGGGCGCCGTCATCGACGAGCGCGCGTTCGGGAAGATCTCCGAGTACGTGAGCGATGCAAAGCGTAACGCGAAAGTCATCGCGGGCGGCAAGGTGGACGGCAAGGACGGATACTTCATCCATCCGACGCTCGTCGAAACCGCCGATCCCGGATATCGCCTGTTGTGCGAGGAGATCTTCGGTCCGGTGGTGACCGTGCACGTGTATGACGATGCACGGTGGGACGAGACGCTGCGCGTCGTGGACACCACGTCGCCGTATGCGCTGACGGGAGCGGTGTTCGCCAACGACCGCCGTGCGGTGCGCGAGGCAATGTTCGGGCTGCGAAACGTGGCCGGAAATTTTTATGTGAATGACAAGCCCACCGGCGCGGTGGTAGGCCAGCAGCCGTTCGGCGGGGCACGCGGCTCGGGCACCAACGACAAGGCGGGCTCGAAGCTGAACCTCGTGCGCTGGGTGAGCGCGCGCAGCATCAAGGAGACGTTCTCTCCGCCACTCGACCATCGCTATCCGTTCATGGCGGAGAAGTAGCGCTCACTTCGTCCAGAGAAAGAGGGCTCCGCAAGGGCCAGCTCGATACTTCGCTGGCACGGTACCGGCTGAGTAGAGCTCCGCGCCATGCAGGGCCTCGGGTGGCAACGCATTGAGGTCCCCCGGCTGTACCTTGATGCCGTTGATGAACACGTCTACCGCGCACGCGGCTCCGCCCGGCCTCATGCTCGCTGGCGAGCCTAGTGTCGACATGCCGCGAGTCGAGACGAGAAGGGCCTCGGCGCCGAAGCCGGACACTCTCACCAGAGGAGCGAGCCGGAACAGGTCCGCCGTCTCGAACGGTCGACGACGCGCGATTTCGTCTTCGGTGAAGTAACGCCCCATGCCACTTCGGGAGCGCTCATCGAACTCGCGATTGCCGGCGGCATTGGGACTGTTCACGCGCTTCGCGATGACGCGCAGCGAGTCCAGGACTACGGCCGCACGTTCGAGCTTGACGGTGATCGGCGCGGTCTGGTTGTCGAGGTCAACTCGCAATCGGCGCGGGTAATACCCGAGCGCAAGGACCTCGAAGCCTTGAGTCCCCCCAGGAAGCCCGGCGAGGCGAAACGCGCCGTCCGGGCCTGACGCCGTGCCGTGCGAGGTGCCTAACAGGTGGATCTGCGCCGAGGCAACGAATTGGCCGCCGGTGGACTCCACGCGTCCCGTCAGCACGAATCTGCCAAGCACTGCCGCGGTGTCGGTCGTCGCGAGGGCCGGCGTGCCAACTGCGGGTGCGGGTGGTTCGGCCTGTGTGTCGAGCGTGATATCGCGCACGAGCAACCCTGCCTCGCCAATCTGCTCCTCGATGACGCCCGAGTGCTCGGCGCCTCCCGTCTGTGCCTGGAGGAGGAGTGATCGCGCGATGGGCAGTCCGCAGGCGCGATACACGCCGCTGGAGTCGGCCGTTACGGTCGCGGTGACCTCACGTGGACGTACTGCCAGCGTCGTGCGATCCAGGTCGAAGTCGCTCCACGTGAAGACGACCGAAGCGCCCGGAACCGTGCTGCCGGCGCGACGGATCGTTCCGAGCATGACGCCGACCGACGTATCTCGGACGGCGGCCGGACAGAACACACGCCGGAGCGTGGCGGCCGACGGAATGGCGAGGACGACGCGGGACTCGCCTTGCACGTCGATTTCAAGCGGCGGCGCGCCGATGCCCGTGGAGTCGATCCACGGGTGCTCCACGCTCAGCACGTAGCGCCCCTGGTGCAGGCCACCGAGCACGAACCGTCCCTGCGCGTCGGACGACGTGCTATGAAAGAGCGTGTCTGCGAGCCTGGCGGCCGGCGTCGCAATGACGGTCGCGCCGGCGAGCGGCCGCCCGTGGACGCTGTCGACGACCGTGCCCCTGATGCTTGGCGGTTCCGACTGCGCAAGCGCGATGACGGGAAACGCGGCGAGGACGGCAGAGCTGGCTAAGAGACGTCGCATGTGAGCGGAAAAGAGAGGTCGCGTATGTTCGCTCGCGTGCGAAGCGGCGGCCAGTGCCGCCAGGATACGAAGGTGCCCATCTTTAGCGCATGGCCAGATACCGCTATTACACCGCCGACGTCTTTACGGACACGCCCTTCGGAGGCAATCAGCTCGCCGTCTTTCCGGACGCACGCAACATCCCCGAGAGGCGCCTGCAGGATGTGGCGCGCGAGTTCAACTTCTCGGAGACGACGTTCGTCTATCCTGCCGAAACACAGGAGGGAACGCGCCGAGTGCGCATTTTTACGCCCGGAGCGGAACTGCCATTCGCCGGCCATCCCACGATCGGCACCGCGCACGTCCTTGCGGCCATCGGTGAGCTCGTCTCGAGCACCAGCGAGCTTCGCATCGTGCTGGATGAGCCGGTAGGACCGGTTCCGGTCACCATCACGCTACGCGAGGGACGGCCGGTGTTTGCACAGCTCTCCGTAGCGAAGCTTCCCGAGCTTGGTCCACCTGCGCCGGGCCGCGAGGCGCTGGCGCACGTCCTCGGGCTCGAGCTCGACGACTTCCTCCCCGATCCCTGGATACCGCAGGGATACTCGTGCGGCCTGCCCTTTCTGTTCGTGCCGGTGCGCAACCGCGCCGCAGTGGCGCGTGCACAATTGCGTCTCGACGCCTGGGAGAGGACACTCAAGGGCACCTGGGCCTCGGAGATCCATCTCTTTGCGCGCGACGCCGAGCGTCCGGGCTCCGACCTTCGCGCCCGGGTATTCGTGCCGGGGCTGAGCGTGCCGGAGGATCCAGCAACGGGTAGCGCCAATGCGGCGCTTGCAGGCTACCTGGCGGCGCGAGACACGCGGCGCGACGGCACGTTGCGCTGGCGCGTGGAGCAGGGATTCGAGATGGGACGGCCCAGCATTCTCGATGTCGAGGCGGACCTCCGCGACGGAATGGTGACGGCCGTGCGGGTGGGCGGCAGCTCGGTGCTTGTGTGCGACGGCACGATGGAGATCGCCTGAGCCCTACGCCTGGCCTTCAGCGGCGCGCCGACGCGCGAGATGAAGGGCTCCCGTGACCGCAACGATGCATCCCACGACGATTCCTCCAACGCCCGCATAAGCGAGAAAGCGAGCCCGATCCGCGGCGGCGAGAGCGGACTCTGTGCGCGGCCCGGGATGGCGGAAGGACAGCCGTCCTATCTCGGAGAGGCGCGCCTGGGCGACGAGACACGTGATCGCGCCGGCGAGGATGCAGAGCAGCGCGGTGAGGTCCACCAGACGGGCACGGCGAGATACGACGGGCATGGCTCCGAATATGGCGCGCCACGCGAACGGCGCCCATGGGTTGCCCGGCGCACGCTGCCCGGCGAGCTTGCGGATATCCCCCGAACAAGACTTCCGTGCCCTGCCGTATCCTCGTCACCGATGACATCGACGCCGAGGGCGTCGCCCTGCTCACTGCCGAGCCGTCCTTTACCGTGGACGAGGTTCCGACGCTCCCGCCGGACGAGCTGCTGGAGCGTATCGACAGGTACGACGCCATCCTGGGGCGCAGCGCGACGCGCATCACGGCAGAGCTGCTTCGGCGCGCCACACGATTGCGCGTGGTGGGACGTGCCGGCGTGGGCGTCGACAACATCGCGCTCGACGCGGCCACCGCGCTCGGCGTGGCGGTCATCAACGCGCCGGCCGGCAACACCGTGGCCGTCGCCGAGCTTTTCTTCGGATCGCTCATCGGTCTGATCCGTCACTTGCCCCGTGCGGCGACCTCCATGCGCGACGGCCGCTGGGAGCGCGCCCAGTTCCTCGGCACGGAGATCAAGGGGAAGGCGCTCGTCATCGTCGGCGTGGGGCGCATCGGCGGCGAGGTTGCGACGCGTGCGCTCGCATTCGGCATGGACGTCGCGGGCTACGACCCCTACGTCGGCGACGACCGATTTCGCGCGTTGCGCATTCAGCGTCTCGCGACGCTCGAGGACGCGTTGGACATGGCGGACGTGCTCACCGTGCACACGCCTCTTTCCGAGGAGACGGCGGGCATGATCGGGCGGCGCGAGCTCGCGCGCCTGCGCAGCGGCGCGATCGTGATCAACATGGCGCGCGGCGGCATCATCGAAGAGTCGGCGCTCGCGCAAGCGCTGGAGACGGGCCAGCTTCGGGGCGCCATCGTTGACGCCTTCGTCAAGGAGCCGCTCGCGGCGGATCATCCGCTGCGGAAAGCAAAGAACGTTCTGCTGACGCCGCATGTCGGTGCATCCACGGCGGAGGCACAGCGCAACGTGGCGGTGGATGCGTGCGCCGCCGTGCGCGATGCACTGCTGCACGACGAGCTCTCGCGCTCCATCAACGTCGCCGGTGCCGGCATCGGCGACTGGCGCGCACTGCAACCCGCTCTGCAAGTGACGCGGCGCGCGGCACGCGTCGCAAGCGCAATCCTCGCCGATCGTGGCGTGCGCGCCGCACAACGTCTCTCGCTTCGCTGTGGATCGGAGCTCGCGGGCTCCGGCGCGGCATTGCTTGCCGCCGCCGCGGCAGGCGTGCTCGAAGGCGCCGTGGACGTCGAGCGGATCAATCTCATCAACGCGCGATCGATTGCCGAGACGCGTGGCGTCGAGCTGTCCTCGTCGGAGTCGTCGTCCCTTGGGCCGTTCGGCATTCAGATCAGCCTGAGCGGCGGCATGCAGGAGATTGCGGTCGGATGCGTCGCGCCCGACGGCGCTCCCGGGCGGCTGACGCGAATCGGCGGCTTTCACGTGGACGTCGCGCCACGCGACACACTCATCATCCTCACGAACAACGACGTTCCCGGCGTCATCGGCCGCGTCGGCACGGTGCTTGGCGACGCCGGCGTGAACATCGCCGAGTATCATCAGGCCCGCCTGGCGCAGGGTGGCGAGGCGTTGGCGGCGATCAGCGTGGACGGCGTCCCGCGCGCCGAAGTCCGCGACGCGCTGTTGCAGCTCGGCGACGTCCGTTCGGCAACGGTCGTCCATTTCCGCGGCGTGTGACGGCGGCATCAGCACCCGTGGTCTCGCGCGACGAGGACGTGCGCCGGACCTACGCGACGGACGTCTCCGGGCTCGAGCTCGTGCCCGAGGGTGTGGCGCGGCCGGCCGACGCGGTCGAGGTAGCCGCGCTGCTCGCGGAAGCGAACGCATCGCGTACTCCGGTGACGCCCGCTGGTGGGCAGACGAGTACGACCGGAGCATCCATCACGGACCGCGGAATCCTCATGTCGCTGCGCGCGATGCAGCGCGTCATCGACATCGATGTAGACGCACGCAGCGTGCGCGTCGAGCCAGGCGTGCTGCTGGGCGAGCTCAAGCGAACGTGTGCGCAGCACGATCTGCTGCTCGCTCCCGATCCCACGAGCGAGGAGGAATGCACGGTTGGCGGCGCCATCGCGTGCAACGCTTCCGGTGCGCGATCACTTCGATACGGCCCGACACGCAACCACGTTCGTGCACTGACCGTGGCGCTGGCCGACGGGTCGTTGGTGGAGCTTCGGCGGCCATCGCTCGAGAAGAACACGGTCGGTTACGCCTTCGCACAGGACGCCGTGGACTGGTTCATCGGCAGCGAAGGCACGCTCGGCGTGGTGGTGGAGGCCGAATTGGCGTTGCTGCCGATGCCGGAGCACGTGATCGGGCTCGCGATTCCGTTCGTGCGCGAAAAGGAAGCGTTCGCGTTTGTCGTCGCGGCACGGGAGAGCACGGCGGTCCACCCACGATGCCTCGAGTTCTTCGATGCGCTCGCGCTCTCGATCGCGCGCGATACCGGCGACACGTCGTGGGCACTGGGCGCGGAGGCGTTTGTGTACATCGAGGAGGCGCCCATCCGCGGTGTCGATCCCGCTCTGGACGAGTGGCTTGCTCTTGCCGATCGGTTCGGGGCCATAACGGATGACATGCGCGTGTACGATGGCGAAGCAAGCCTGCGCGAGGCGCGCCGAGTGCGACACGCGATTCCCGCGCATATGAATGAGCGGGGCGCCGCGCGTCGCGTGCATGGTGGGCGAAAGGTCTCGACGGACTGGGCGGTGCCGTATCGCGAGCTTGGACGAGCCATTCGCCGCGCGCGCGCCCTTGCCAGCGAAGCCGGCATCGCGCAGGCCGTCATCTACGGACACGCCGGCAATGGACACCCGCATCAGAACTTCATCGCCGACGACGCGGCGCAACTGTCGCGCATCGAACGTGTCGTCGAAGCGACGCTGCGCGAGGTGATCGCGCTTGGCGGCACCGTGGCGGCCGAGCACGGCATCGGCAAGATCAAGCGGAAGTGGCTGCCATTACAGATGACACCCCTCCAGCTCCGCGTCATGCGCGCCGTGAAGCAGGAGCTCGATCCCGCGGGGATCCTGTCGCCCGGAAACGTCCTGTGAGCGAGGATGGATTTGCCAGCATCATTCTCGACGTCGATTCCACCCTGTGTGGCGTGGAGGGAATCGACTGGCTCGCCGCGGCGCGCGGCGCGGACGTGAGCGAACGCGTCGAGGAGCTGACGCGCCGCGCCATGGCCGGTGAAGTCGCATTGGACTCGGTGTATGGAGAGCGGCTCGCGCTCGTAGCGCCCTCGTGGGAGTCGGTTGCCGCGCTCGCCGACGTGTACGTGGCCGCTCTGGCGCCGGGTGCCGGAGAGACAGTCCGGGAGATCATGGCGAGCGGGCGCAGCGTGGTGCTCGTCAGCGGCGGCATCCTCGAGGCGATCCGGCCGGTGGCGGTGCAGCTCGGCATTCCACAGCGGCACGTACATGCCGTATCGCTGCGCTTCGACACAAAGGGCAACTATCGCGGTTACGACACCACGTCGCCGCTCGCGACGTCCACGGGTAAACGCGTGGTCGCTGAGACACTGCATTTGCGGCGGCGCGTGCTGGCAGTCGGCGACGGCGTGACCGACCTCGCGATGCGCCCCGCCGTGGATTCCTTCGCCGCCTACACCGGATTCATTCGACGCGCATCGGTTGCGGATGTGGCCGACGTCGAGATCGAGGACTACCGACAACTGGGGGAGCTCGTGCTGACATGACCGGCCTGCTGACGAACGGAACGTTCTTCTTTCCCGGACCCACGGAAGTGCGCCCCGAGGTGCTGCGGGCGATGACGCTGCCGATGATTCCGCATCGCGGACCGCAGTTCGAGTCCGTGTTCGCGCGGCTTACGGCGTCGCTGCAGCTCGTCTTCGCCACTTCGCGTCCGGTGTACGTGTGCAGCTCGTCCGCCACAGGGTTGATGGAAGGGGCCATTCGCTGCGCGCCCGCCGGCCGCGTCCTCTCCCTCGTCAACGGCGCGTTCTCGGCGCGCTTTGCCGCGGCTGCGCGCGCGTGCGAGCGCGACATGGACGTGCTCGAAGTGCCGTGGGGCGAAGCCGTGGATCCCGATGTCGTGCGCTCGAAGCTGGCGTCGACGCAGTATGCGGCGGTGACGGTGGTGCACTCGGAGACATCAACGGGCGCGCTCACCGACATCCGCGCCGTGACGGCGGCCGCGCACGAGCACGGCGCCGTGTGTTTGGTGGATTCGGTCACCGGGATCGGCGCGGCCGAGCTTCTCTTCGACGCATGGGGACTCGATTTCGTGCTCACGGGCTCGCAGAAAGCGCTCGCCCTGCCGCCAGGCTTGGCATTCGCCGTTGCGTCCGCAGAATTCGTCCAAGGGGCGCGTGCGCAGCGCGACCGCGGGCTGTACTTCGATGTCGTGGAGTTCGACGCGTACGCGGCGAAGAATCAAACGCCCAACACGCCCGCGATTCCCCTTTTCTTCGCCGCGGACCTCCAGCTTGCGGCGATCGTCGCCGAGACCGTACAGGTGCGGTGGGCGCGTCACGCGGCGATGGCACAGCGCACGTACGAGTGGGTGGACGCACTACGGTCGCGTCACGGCGACGCACTGCACGTCCTCGCCCCTGAAGGGCGTCGCACACCCAGCGTCACAACCATCACGCTGCCTACCTCGCTCACGGCGGGGAAAGTCCTGCGTGCCGTTTCAGAGCGCGGCTACACCATCGGGAGCGGCTACGGCAAGAACAAGGAGACGACCGTCCGCATCGGGCACATGGGCGATCATACCATGGAGGGGCTCGAGCGCTGTCTCGCGGCCTGCGACGCGGCCTTCGATGCGCTGATCGTCTAGCGCTTGGAGGCTGGGCTTCGCAGGTCGGACTGAATGACGGCGTGCTCGCCGGAGTATTCGGTCTCCTCGCTCCAGGCGCGAACGCAGTCGCGATTGGCGTGCTTGGCGGCGTACAGCGCGCTGTCGGCGCGGGACCACAACACCGCGGCGAAGTTCGGCTCGCCGCGCGGCGCGCCGACCGCCACACCCACGCTGGCGGTGAGCTTGACGGGCGCATTCTGCGGACCGATGGTGAACTGGTGTGCGCGGATCCGCTCGCAGAGGCGGGCCGCAAAGAGATGCGCGCCTGCCGCGCCCGTATCGGGTAGGAGAAGAGCGAATTCCTCGCCACCCACGCGTGCGACGATGTCACCACCGCGCCCGGAGGCCAGGAGCATGGCTCCGACTTCGCGGAGCACGGCGTCGCCCGCGGGATGTCCGTAGGTGTCGTTGACCAACTTGAAGTGATCGAGATCGAGTGCGACGAGGCCGAATTCGCCGCTCGCCCGCGTGGCGCGCGCCGCCTCACGCACGAGCGACTGGTCGAAGCCACGGCGATTGAGGCACCCCGTGAGTGGATCGGTGAGCACCATGCTCGAGAGCTGGTCCCGCACTCTGTTATACGCCATGCCCACGCGCGTGACGGTGTCGGGTGGCCTGTCCGCGGCCACGTCGTAGCTCGGCGTGAAGTCGCCGTCCTCGGCGCTCTGGAAGAGGCTCACGACGGTGCGAAGCCGGCGGCGCACGCCCGTGGCTTGCATGATCATGAGAGACACGCCCGCCGCACAGAGCGCAAGCGTCCAGAATTCCTCCAGGACGTCGACGCGCGCGTGCCGGCTCATGGCAAGGTAGATGAGCCCCAGATAGCCCAGCACACCGAGCTGGAGGACGCGCCAGGCATGACGTGCGCCGAAGAAGAAATTCGCCACGTGAACGATGACTGCCATGCCGAGGAGCGCTCGCTCGTAATGCGTGGCGGTGGTCGTCGCGGCCGTCATGGCAAACACGAACGCGAGATCGGCGGTGAGGACCGTCATGACGAGCTCCGAGCTCGCCTCGGTACGCCGCCACAGCGGTGCGTGCAAGAGCACGATCGCAAGCACGTAGGCCGATACGATCGTGGCCACGTCGCCGAGGGCGTTCGTTGCCACTGTGCTGCCGCTCGACTTGATCAGAACGAAAAGCTGAACGACGCCGACGATGATGGCAGCCACCGCTCGCGATGGCGCTTGGAGGCGTAGCACAGCGCCCGCGGCAAGATCGCGCTGTACGTCCCGGGAGTCGCCAAGTGGCGCAGCGCGCCGGGACAAATTGACCGTGTGGGCATCCACTGGGAATCGACCGTTCATGTTCTTGTCACTATGGCGAGTGCCATGCCAGAACGTCGAGCACAGTGCAACTACTTATATTTCAAAGAGTTGCAGCGTCGTCGGCACGCATCGTTCGTACGGCAGCGGACACGCGGAGTGCGGGAATTGGCTCATTCTGCACGAGGCCGCTCGGTGCTCGAAATCACTACGAGCACCTGCTGAGTGCCCGGGATGTTCGCAGGCGGCGGACTGAATGACCGCCCGGAGCAGCCTTATCCCGCGATCGCGCCGGACGGAAGAGGCGTTCTGCCCGGTGCGAGCGGCGCGGCAGTCACCGTTCGCCGCTCACCCACCTGCTGGCGCCACATGGCATAGTAGAGCCCTTTCCGTGCGAGCAGATCGTCATGGCAGCCCTCCTCGACGATGCGGCCGCGCTCGAGCACGAAAATTCTGTCCGCATGCAGCACTGTACTCAACCGATGCGCGATGAGCACCGTGATGACGTCCGCGGTCGCCGTGACGTCGCGCATGGTGCGGCTGATCTCCTCCTCCGTGAGCGAATCCAGCGAGCTCGTCGCCTCGTCGAAGACGAGCAGCTGCGGTTCGCGCAGCAGCGCGCGCGCAATGGAGAGACGCTGCTTCTCGCCGCCGGAGATCTTCATTCCTCCCTCGCCGATGACGGTGTCGAGCCCCTGCTCCGCACGGCCGAGGAGCGACTGCGCGGCGGCACGACGCAGTACGTCGAGGCACTGCGCGTCCGTCGCGCTCGGCCGCACGAACAGGAGGTTCTCGCGAATGGAGCCGCTGAAGAGCTGCGCGTCCTGCGTCACGAAGCCGATCCGCTCCCGGAAGCGGTCCAGGTCCACCCGTTCGTTCGACACCTGGTTGTAGAGAATGGCACCGTGGCTCGGGCGATAGAGGCCGACGAGCAGCTTCACCAGTGTGGTCTTGCCCGCGCCGGATGGACCGACGAATGCGAGCGTTTCTCCGCGTCGCGCGCTGAATGAGACATCGGCGAGCGCCGGCGTGCTGCCCGTGGCATGAGTGAAGCTCACTCCCGTGAATGACAGCTCGCGCAGATCATCGATGGCCACGGGATCGCGCGGCTTCGGGTCCACCGGAATGCGGAAGATCGCGTCGAAGTTGGCGAGCGATGCCTCCGTCTCCCGAAAGATGTTGACGACGTTCCCCAGCTCCTGCATGGGTCCGAAGATGAAGAACGAGTAGAAGAGCAGCGCGAAGAACTGTCCGACGCTCATCTCCCGCTGGAAGATCAGGTAGAGCATGAGCAGCAGGATGCACGTCCGGATGAAGTTCACGGCCGTGCCCTGGACGAAGCTGATGGAGCGGATGTAGCGCACCTTCCTCAGCTCCAGGCGCAGGATCTTGTCCGTCGTCGCGTTGAGGCGGAGCTCCTCCTGTTTCGCGAGCCCCAGGCTCTTCACGAGCTCGATGTTGCGCAACGACTCGGTCGTGGCGCCCGCCAGCGCCGTCGTCTCGG
The DNA here is from genome assembly GCA_002215645.1 of Gemmatimonadetes bacterium 2013_60CM_65_52. GTDB lineage: Bacteria > Gemmatimonadota > Gemmatimonadetes > Gemmatimonadales > Gemmatimonadaceae > AG11. The sequence continues at coordinate 383,815 of NGFI01000014.1, forward strand.
CGACGATGACCTTCTGGATGACCTTCACCCGGCGGCTGAGCACCGTGCTGATGGTGAAGAGAATGGGCACGGTGGCGAGAAAGGCCAGCGGGATGGACCAGTGGACGCGGGACGCATAGACCATCACGAAGGTGACGCCCACGAGCGTCAAGAACACGAGGTTCACGAACACGTTGATGAACCGTTCCGTGTCCGAGCGCGCCTTTGAAGCTTGCCGAGGGTCTCGCCGCTGCGCTGATCCTCGAACGTCTGGAAGGGCAGCGCGAGCGAATGCCGGATGCCGTCGGAGTACAGGTCTGCGCCGACGCGCTGAACGACGACGTTGACGAAGTAGTCCTGGAAATTCTTCGCCACGCGCGACACGAAGGCAACGCCAACCGCCATGCCGAGCAGCGTGAGCACCCCGCGGAAGAATTCGGCGCGCGTGTACTTGCCGTACTGCGTCGCATAGCTGTCGATCACGTGCCGGAAGATCAGCGGATCGAGCAGCGAAAACACCTGGTTGACGGTCGCCAGGAGGAGAGCCAGGGCGACAAAGCGCCAGTACGGCCGGAGGTAGCGAAGGAGTGTACGCATCGAACAACAGTAACCCCAGCGCCTCCCCCGCGGTTCATCAGGCTAGGAAGCCGCGCGGTACCTCGCGATCCAGCGGGGCGTCACGACCGGCACGGGGCGCACGATCGGCTCGGTCGCCAGCCTGAGCGACGGTGTGCCACGCAACAACTCGAAGTGGATGACGAGCCACAGCGCGAGATACGGCAGCGTCGGTACACCGAGCAGACCGATGCCCAGCAGGACGGCGCCTTCGACCGTACGGCGGCTGTTCACGTACCACAGCACGCATCCGGTCGCGGCGATGATGAAGGATTGGCGCTCCGCCTGGTGATTGAACAGCACGACGAACACCAGGAGCGAGCAGAGGTACTGCATGCGAAACGCTTCGTTCTTCCACGACTCGCGGCGCAGCGCGATGGGCAGGAGGAAGAAAGCCGTGCCGAGCAACTGCACCACCCAGTTGGGCCAGGTGATCTGCGACCAATCGCGGAGCTGACGCATGAGCGAGAGGCCAAACATCATGTCGGCCGCGTCGGTCCGCTCGACGGACAGCCACCAGCGATACTGCTGCACCAGCTCGCGTGGCGGGATGATGAGCAACGGCAGCGATGCGACGGCGATGAGCGCGATGGCCGTCGCGATGACCGCCGTTCGACGGCGCACCTGCAATACGCCAAACACCAGCGCGGCAAGCGGGAAGATCTTGATGGCCGCTCCGACGACGACTGCGTACCCCGCGCGGAGCAGGCGGCCTTCCTCGTATGCGATGGCTGCGAGCAGAATGAGCGCGGTGACCAGCCCGTTGCTGGACGAGCTCTGGATGGCGACGAAGACCTCCGGCGCCAACAACAGCAGCGCGAGGTTTGCGCGGCGCGGCGGGAGGAGTCGCATCACCGCGAACACGAGAAGTCCCGTGTTCAACGCGTTCCACAACAGGAGCGCGAGTGGATACGGAATCACCGCCAGCGGGGCGAACAGCATTGCCGCCGAGGGGCTGTACTTGAAGAGATCCGCCGCCGCCGCGCCCTGCTCGGCCGGATAGGCCGCGTAGAGATTCTGGTGGCGCGCCAGATGAGCGAACGACTGGCGGAAAATCGTGAAAGTCGTGTGCTCTCGGCTTAGGACGCCGCGCTGGATCGTAGCCACGGCAACGCCAACGCCGTACAGCGCGAGCAGCGCACCGCGCTGTCGAGATGGGGAAATAGACATCGGCCGGGACGGGTGGGCGTCGACGGGAGGATGTTCGCGTTGCGAACAGTGAGGGCGAAGTATCGGGCATTCGGGCGGTCCGCGCCATAGCGAAAGACCGTACGCCCTCAAACGAGCGGCATGACCTCCTCCGCGAAGCGCTCCATCTCCTCGAGCTGCGGACTGCACTGCAGCAGAAGCAGCCCGACGCCGGCCTCCTGGAATTGGCGAATCCGCTCCGCCACCTGTTCCGGCGTCCCTACGAGGCCAGCGCGCAGCCCGCGGTTGGAGACCGAGTAGTCTTCCAGCGACACGCGCTGCTCGAGCTGCGTATTGGCGAGCCAGTCCTGATAGTTGTGGTAGCCTGGCGAGCCCTCGGCCACGTTGGTGATGCGGGCGAGCTCGCGGCGGGCCTCCTGCTCCGTGCGACGTACGATGACGTACGCCGCGACGCCGAATTCCATGGCCGTTCCCCCGGCCGCTGCGCGACGCTGCCGCATGTCGTCGATCTTCGGCACGATGCGCTCGACCGGATCGCCGTGCATGACGTAGGCGTCACATTTGGACGCGATGAGATTCTTCGCCGTCTCGGATTCACCGCCCGCGTAAATGGTTGGCGCGGGGCGACGCACGGGTTTCGGCTCGACGATCAGTTCGTCCACGGTGTAGTAGTTGCCACGATGCGTCAGCCGCGCTTCGCGCCACGCGCCACTGACGACGTCGAGCCACTCCGCGGTGCGGGCGTAGCGGTCGTCATGCCGGTCGAAGTGGACACCATAGCGCCGCGCCTCGTCGGCCCACCACGCGCTGACGACGTTCAGCGCAAGGCGGCCGTTGGAGATGTGATCGATGTTGGCGGCCTGTTTGGCGAGTTGCGCGGGAGGATGATACTGCGGCCGCACGGCAACCATGAGCTCGAGTCGCTCTGTGACGGCGGCAAGGGCGGCGGCCGTGCTCCATGCGTCGAGTGCCGGCGCGTCCTCACCCTTGATGTCGTTCAGGAACAGCTCGGCGATGAGCGTGAGATCGAAACCGATCTGCTCGCTGCGCTGCGCGAGGCGCTTGGTGTAGTTCCAGCTCGCCTCCATTCGCTCGTCCTCGACGTTGCGAAGCCAACCGCCAAAGACGGGAAGCCAGTATCCGAAGCGAATGCGGGTGGGTGGCGATGCGCCAACGTCGGCCAGCGCCCGTTCGGGCGCGAGGATCGTGCTCACGCGCCCACTCCCGCCGGCGCACCGGCGCGCAGCTCGATATAGTCGCCGAAATTCACCCAGGGATCGAAGCCGACGACGTTGGGCGCGTCGGCGACGAAGTTGGAGAGCGCGTTGATGTCGTAGAAGTAGTGCTTGCCGTCGCGGTCGTCGACGAGGAGCTCGATGCCACCGATGTCGAGCTGCGTGAAGCGGGCGATGCGCTCCACCTGTTCGATGATCTCGGCGGAGGGAAATCCCGCTTCCACGCGGAGTCCGGTCTTGGGCGCATCCACGGCGCACGCGCCGCGCACGAGCTCTACTCCGTTCGTGGTCTGGCACGCATCCGCCGGGCAGAGATCGAACGAACCGGTGGCGGGGAAGACATTGATCGCGTAGAGATAGCGCCCGCCAATGGTTTCGACGCGCGTGATGTGTCCGTCGCGGAGGGGCGCGGCTTCCTGCACCAGCGCGACACCATCCACGCCGAGCGAGACTTCACCGCGCCCGACGGCTCCTTCCAGCGCCGCTGCCGTTTCGTACTTCGTGATGCCCGCTCCGCTACCGCCCACGTTCGCCTTCACGAGCACCGGATAGCGGAGATCCTCCGCGGCGGCGACGGCCTGCGACGGATCGTTGATCACCACGGCGCGCGGGAACGGAAGGCCGAGCTGAGCAAGCGCGTCCAGTTGGCTCGCCTTCGAGAGCTCGTACCCGTACGTGGTGCTGCCATTGATGACGGGCACACCGATCCGCTCGAGATGATGGAGCCAGTGCAGCGTATGGAACGTGGACTGTCCGTGTCCGCGCAGATACGCCGAGGGGCTCGCGCGATTGATGACGAGGGAGTACGGGGACGTTCGTTCCGACGGATCGAAGCGGTGCGCGGCGGCATCGAGCCGCACGTACTCCAAACCCCGGCGATCCAGCTCGGCAAACAGCGGCCGGAACCAGTCGGGGTGTTCGTGGTAAATCGCAATTGGCAGCATGGCGTGTATCTGGGAATGGGGTCGGTCGCTTCTCGTCACGTATCCGCTGAGGCGGCGGTACGCTCCCGAAAATGGAAGCGCCCCGGTCCGCGTGGGGGACCGGGGCGCTCAGCGACGAAGGACGTCGTGATCTACGTGTGCGCGCCGAGTCTCCCTTGCGGACGGTTCCGCATGAGACACGGGTACATGTGGGCACACACCGGCGTGGGCATGAGATGCATTTTCGGACGGTGGGACGGCATTGTCAAGCCGACGCCGTCCACGGAGGCGGCCAGCGTCAGAATCGCGCCTCGACGTAGGTATCGATCCGCCACATGCGCTCGGGATTGATGCCGCGCGCGACGTCGAAGCGGATGAGTCCGTCCATCACGGAGAACCCCGCGCCGACTCCGGACATCGGAAGTCCGATGCTCCGCCACGCCGTGCGATCGCCGGCCCAGCCGAAGTCCGAAAACAGCACCGGGCGAAGGAGCGCACTGCCGTGCGCCAACTCTGCACGCGCGAGCCAGAAGGCATTTCCCGTCTCCTTGCCGGGACGTTGGCCGCGGACGGTCTGCGTTCCGCCCAGGAACCAGAAGCGCTGCGCGGGCAGCGCACCCGCCGAGGTACCCGCCGCGAGGGTGAGCGCCGCGGCGCCATCGCCGATGCCATGTGAGGCGGTGAGATCCGCTGCCGCGCGCGCGTAGCTGCCGGTGTCTCCTCGCGCCGCCTCGAGGCGTACGTCGCTCAACAAACGAAAGCCTTCCGGATCGAGCCCCATGCTTGCGAGATGTCGGGCGCGCGCGCCGACGTACACGCCTTTGTCCGCAGTCAAGTTGGGCTCGAAGCTGGAGCCCATGGTTACGCGAGCAAAGGAGAACGTCGTCTTCTGGACTGCTGTGCGCTGCTGCTCCGCGAAGAGCGACCAGAGGAAACCGCCGCCAGCGGCTCCATCGGGTACAGACGTCAGCTCCAGCCCCGAGGCGCGGTAGTAGAATCCTTCGTCGCGGCCAAAGAGCAGTGCAGAGATGGAGCTGCCGAGTGACAGCGGGTTGCCCCAGTCGCCGGCGGAGACGAGGCGATTGTACGCCCCAACGGAGAGCGTGCGCCTCAGATCGCTGCGCGACGCGAACAGCTCGACGGCCGGTTGCCAGTCCGCGATACCAATGCGACCTGTCGCGTGCAGCGAGTAACCCGCGCCCAGCTCCTGGTCGATCCTCGCTCCACCGGAAATGCCCTCCACCCGATTGTACCGAAAATTCTGGAGCTCGGCATGCGGCGGCAGCGGTGCAAAGTCGGCCTGAGCTCCCATGCTGAGCGCCTGTGTCACGAGCGCATCCATCTCGACCGCGCCGAAGGTCTCCTCGCCCTTGTCGTAGATGGAGGGCGGAAGATCGGGAGAATTCGCGAGGCGTGTGGAATCGCACGGAATGCGCGTGAGCACCGGATTCGGGTTGCCGCGAGACGTCCGTACGCGCGTTCGCACGCCGATGCTGTCGCACTGCGCCTTGTTTCGCGCCCGACGGTCCTCTCGCACCGTTTCCTCATGCTCGCCCGAACCGACCGTCACCTCGACCGTGGTTCCGCCTTGCGTTCGTGCGCTGTCCTTCGCCACCTCGATCTTCGGAAGCGGCGCTCCTGAGTTCACGTGCTCGTACGTGTACTTCTGCTCCAGCTTCATCGGGATGTGCATGAAGCCCGCGGTCGCGTTGCCCTCCATCACCTGGAGACGTGGAAGCCAGAAGCGCCCTTGATACAGACCGTACTCTACGCCGATCGCACTGATCGACGCGGTCATGGGGAACATGAGCGGCTTCATGATCGTGGGAACGTCCTCGAACGACTTCGGGTCGTCTTCCTCGGCCACCGCCTTGATGTCCATCGGCACGCTCATGCGGTATGCGGCCCGCACGAGATGGCCGCCGTCGAGATCGAACCAGAGCGAGCCGACAGCGAGGTTCCATTTCGGTGCGCGCGGGCGCACCTGGAGCTCTCGCAGCCGAATCGCGTGTCCGTCGGGAAGCCGGAACGTCGCTGAATCACCGGTCTTGAACGTGTAGTACGCCTCGGATCCGGCTGCCAATGGATTCACGACGCCCTCATTCTCATCCACCGCTTCACGAGCGGCGCTCGAGCCGATCCACATGGTCTCGCTGCCGGGATAGTACGGAATCGGCGTGATGTCGCCGGTGAGATCGACATGTGCCGACTTCCCCGCGATCGGTATCGCCGTTCTGGAGCCCGTGACGTCGACGTATGCGCCCACGTCGCGACGCCATTGTACGCGCGTCGCGCTTTCCGTCCGGAACGCAAGGCGATCGCGTCCGAACCTCGTGAAGGCGAGTCCCACTGAAATGCGCTGGTACGTCGTGGCATCGTACGACGCGAGCGACGAATCCAGCCGCATGCGCGCCTGTCTCGCGAGCAACAGCAGGGGCCGGGCCGCGCTGTCCCGAAATGCCGTGGCAAGATGCTCGGCCGTGACCGGCACTCGCTTGGGCTCGCGGTGCACGCGGATGGAGTCGCGACGGGCGCGCGCCAGTGCGCGCACCGAGTCACGCGTCAGTTGCTTTGCCGCCCGCGTCGAGTCGCGCCCCGATTGCTCGGCGGACGCCGCGGGCCGCGCCTGCTGCGTGGGTACTGGCGCGGCCTGCAGGACCACAACGATGACAGCAGCGAGCATAGCCGAACGACTCGGTGGCGAGATGGGAGTGCCCCCACGTACGCCACACGGGCGGAAAAGTTTCCGCCCGGCCTAGTGACGCAGTGCGTTCCAGATGATGGGGTACGTCGCCATGCTCTGCGCGCGGTACTGCGGCCGGAAGCCGAACAGCACCACGTGGCCCCTGGCTCGCCTGACGTCGACGAGCGCCGCTCTGCCAGCAAGACGCGGCGCACCGAGCAACCAGCCTGACAAGAGCGGATTCTCTCCTGCGGCGGGATAGCGCGCGACGACCGTGACCCTGCTGGAGTCGCTCACCGAAAACGCGGGCGATCCCTCGAACCAGATCGCGGGCTCCGGCGCGGAGTACCCAGCAAGCAATGGGCTCGACCGGTCGAGCTCCACACGCAACAGCGACCCAGGCGCGTAGAAATCGCTTGGGCGCACACCGGCGAGCACGTTCGCGACGGGAAGCTGGAGTGCCTCGATGGCGTAGCTGCTTGCTTCGTTGAAAGCGAGCACCGTGCCGCCCGAGTCCACGAACGTGCGCAGCGCCGCCGCACCGGCGTCTCCGAGTCCGCCCTTCAGTGAATCGGGATAGCTCCCAGCGGGTCCCTGCTGAATGGCGCGTGCCTGCTGATCGGGAATGATGACCGCATCGAAGCGCGCATTGAGGTTGCCCGCCCGCACGTCACGTGCGGTGAGCGTCGTAAACGGGATCCGATACTGGTCGAAGACCCAGCGAGTCCACCCCTCGTCCATCGACGGAGTGGCATTCCGGAAGATGGCAATGCGCCGGTTTCCGTCGTGCGAGAGTCCGGCGGCCAGCCACGGCATCGGAGCCACGACGGCGAGCGGCGTCGCTGCGACTCTGACCAGTGCGGGAGACGCAAAGACATCGAACCCGTAGAGCAGCGGCAGCGTGTGGGCGACGACGTCATATGGCCGCTTCGGCGGCCCGCCCGGATACTCGTGCAGATCGGGGTAACGCTGCCGCTCGAGGAGGGTCTTCGCGAACGCGCCATACGGTTGTGCGATGTTGATCAGGTAGCTCCCGGCCGCGAATGCTCGTGCGTTCGCGCTGAAGGCCGTGTCGGCGCGCAGGATCTCCACCTGCCCGCGCTGCAGGATGCGAAGCACCGCATTCACCGCGGTGTCGCGCGAGGGCTGGGGAGGAATGATGAGTGTCGCCGGCCAGTCTGAGCGCCCCGGCGCTCCTTTGCCCTGCACGGCGCGCTTCTGCACTTCGCCATAGCTCGCCATCCACATCGCGCGGTCCGTTGCCGCCTGTGCGAGCAGTGCCCACGACGCGGCGGTCTGATAGCGCACGATGTCACCGATCGTCCAGGTGCCGCCCATCCACCGCGTCAGGAAGTCCACGCCTGACACTTTCGGGTCGACGTTGTATCCGGGGCGAAGGGAATCGAAGGGCACGGCGAGCGGCGAGGCCAACGACGCGCTCGCGGTCTCGGTGAGGATGCGGATGGCACCGTGATAGTGCTGAAACGCGCGCGCGGGCGTCCAGCCGTCGTATGCGGTGTTGTTGCCGATACCGGTGAATCCCCGGCTCGTGAGGCGCCACGTCATCGACTTGCCCATCTGCGCCACGCCGGCCATGAGGATCGGGTCGATGTCGGGCTCGATGGGATCCATGTAGGGCGGGATGAAGATTCTCGTCCCGAACGCTCCCTGCTGGTGAATGTCGTTGACGATCTGCGGATGCCACTGGTCGTACAGCGAGTCGACGACCATCTGCGTCTCGACCTGCGTGAACGCATACCAGTCACGATTGTTGTCGTGACCCGTGTAGTGATGGTAAAGCTCCGGCGGATTCGTTCCCTCCCACGCCGTGCCGAGCGAGCTGCGATACCAGTCACCGACGATGTCCACGCCGTCGGGGTTCACTGAGGGCACCAGGATCACGAGTGTGTTCTTCCTGATGGACCGCGCTTCGTCGCTCTCGCCCGACACCATGTCGTAGGCGAGGCGCAGCGGAGTGAGAATGCCGCCAACTTCGGTGGAGTGAATGCTCGACGTGATGAGCACGACCACTTTCCCGTCGCGCTCGAGTGCCGAGCGTTCACGCGACGTCGTCAGGCGTGGGTCGGCGAGTCGGCGTTGCGCGTCCTTCAGCGCCGGAAGGTGTGCGATGGTCGCGGAATCACCGATGAATGCGGCGAGAAAGGGCCGTCCGAGCGTCGTGCTGCCCAGCGTGCGCACTCGAATACGCGGCGACGCGGCCTCCAATGCATTGAAGTAGGCGACGACCTGACGCCACTGCGGCAGCTTGCGGTCGGTGCCCGGATCAAAGCCGATGACAGATGCCGGTGTGGGGATGGGCCTCTGAGCGCCGATCACGCACGGTGAAAGTGCCAGCAGGGGTGCAATGAGGTGACGAAGACGCATCGGTGGTCGGGGGGTCAGCGGGCGGGAACGTTGTACTTCGCGAGAATTTCCTTGACGCGGTCGAGAGGGATGGCCTCTATCGTTCGGCCGCGGCTGGTGACGGTCGTCGCCATGAAGAGGGAATTGTATATCGCCTCTTCGGTGGCCTCGATGACCGCCTCGAACAATGGGGACATGTCGTCGTTCGGCAGCTCGGCCGGCATGAGAACGCGGCGCGTGCTGTCTCCGTTGACGCGAGACACCGTCGCTGCCGAGCGACGCACGCTCGGCGACGTGGAGAATGCGATGACGAAATCACCGGAGCCGTTGGACGCATCGGAGCCAGTGCGCGCGAGACCCATCATCGCACGCGCCGCGAGCCGCCCGAGGTTTCGGTCGGAGAGCGGCGCGTCCGTGGCAACGACGATCATCACCGAGCCGTCGCCGCGTTCGCGCCCGAGAGCGCTCCTGAACGCGTAACGTCCGAGCTCGCGCCCCACCGGAGCGCCAAGCACCTGAAGGACGCCGCCGAAGTTGCTCTGGACGAGCACACCGACGGTCCACGCGCCCAGCGTAGCGGCAGTACGCGCGATGACGTTCCGATACCGCCCTTCCACTCGAACGCGATCGTCCCTGCACCGGCGCCGACGCTTCCTTCGGCAACCGGACCCGCGCTCGCATTCAGCAGAGCAGAGTGGACGGCCTCCGCGCCGATCGGGCGTGAACGAATGGCATTGAGTCCGCCGTCGTTGGTTTCACCGACAACGGGATTGATGGACTGCACGCGCTCCATGCCCGGCTGCGCGAGGAGCTCGGCGACGAGCGCATCGGCGGCGCGCCAGACACACAGCGTGCACGTGAGGAGAATGGGCGTCTCGAGCTCGCCAAGCTCACGAAGCTGCGTTGCGCCGACGAGCTTTCCGAACGCGTTTCCCACGTGCACTGCGGCAGGCACGCGATCCAGAAACAGGTTGCCGCCGTGAGGAAGAATCGCGGTGACGCCGGTGTGGACGGAGTCGCCGAGCACCACCGTCGCGTGGCCGACGCGCACGCCACTCACATCCGTGATGGCATTGTGAGGGCCCGGCGAAAAGATACCGGGTGCGACGCCGAGCTCCCGCGCTCGCGCACGTGGGGACTGAGCACGAGCGGCTGCTGCGATGACGAGAGCGACCAGTGCGATCCCTGCTCGGAGTCTCATGGGCCAAACATGTGGCGTGCGTCACACCGCCGTCAAAACAACCTTGCGGGCGGCATATCCCTCGCGTATTGTGCATGCATGTCGCCACGCCCAGCCTTTTTTACGTACTTTTTTAGCTACGGCTACCGGACTCCGGGCCGTGGATGGCGACGTGCGCGCGACTGAGATCTGACATCTCGCCCACGAATCCTCCGGCCCGTGAGAAATCACGGGCCGTTTTGTTTTTCTCCCGTTCGTCTGCCCCTCTTCGCTTCGTCCAATGATCATCATCACGCGCCCCGACATCACCGACGCCGAGCTCGATCACATCCGCGAGCGTATCGAGGCGGTTGGCCTCCATACGCATCTCTCGCGGGGCGAGAAGCGCACCATCATCGGCTGCATCGGCGACGAATCCCTTCTTCAGGAGCTGCCGTTGCGGTCGATCCCCGGCGTGGAAAACGTCCTCGCCGTGCTGAAGCCGTACAAGCTCGCATCGCGCGAATTCTCGGTGAATCGCTCCATTGTACGTGTCGGTGCGAGCGCGGCGATCGGCGGCCAGGAGCTCGTCGTCATCGCCGGTCCCTGCTCTGTCGAGAATCGCGGAATGCTGCGCGAGACGGCCGACGCCGTGCGCGGTTCGGGCGCGCGCATTCTCCGGGGCGGCGCCTTCAAGCCGCGTTCGTCGCCCTACTCCTTCCAGGGGCTCGGCCGGGAGGCGCTGGCGCTCCTCGCCGACGTGCGGGCGGAATACGGTCTTCCCGTGGTGACGGAGGTGCTCGACACACGGGACGTCGATCTCGTGGCGGAGCACGCGGACATGTTGCAGGTGGGTGCGCGCAACATGCAGAACTACGCGCTGTTGTCGGAGCTCGGCCGCGTGCAGCGGCCCGTCCTGCTCAAGCGCGGACTCTCGGCGACCATCAGCGAGCTGCTGATGGCCGCGGAGTACATCATGGCGCACGGCAATCGGCAGGTCGTGCTGTGCGAGCGCGGCATTCGCACCTTCGAGCGCGCCACGCGCAATACGCTCGACGTCTCGGCGATTCCGGTGTTGCAGCGGGAAACGCACCTGCCGGTCATCGTCGATCCGAGTCATGCCGGCGGGGACGCGGCGCTCGTCGCGCCGCTCGCGTTCGCGGCCATTGCGGCGGGAGCGGACGGGCTCATCGTCGAAGTGCATCCCAGCCCGGAGGACGCGCTCTCCGACGGCGATCAGTCTCTGGACATTCCGGCATTCGATGCGTTGATGCAGCGTCTGCCCGCCTTTGCCGCGGCGGCCGGACGCGCGCTCACGCTCGACGGCACGACGGCACTCGCGGGAGCAGCCGTCGCATGACGCCCGATGGCGGCAGCGATCCGCTCGAAGGGCTCGGCCGATTTAGAACGGAGATCGAGGACATCGACCGCCGTCTCGTCGCGCTGCTTGCGGATCGCGTGGCGCTTGGGAAGAAGACGGCGGAGATGAAGCGGGCGGCGGGACTGCCCATCCTCGATCCGCAGCGAGAGGCAGAAGTCATCAGACGCGCCGTCACCGCCGCCCGCGAGCGCGACCTGCCGCCCGAGCGGATCCGTGAGATCTTCTGGCACATCGTCGGACTCTCGCGCACGGTGCAGGAGAGTGGCGCGTGAAGCCGATCGCGCGGGTGGCCGTGGTTGGCCTGGGGCTGATGGGAGGCTCACTCGCCCGCGCGCTGGCAGTACGAGACGTACGTGTGCTCGGCTACGACGACGATCCCGAGTCACTCGATTCCGCCGAACGGGAGGGCATCGTCCATGAACGGCTGGACGCCGAGCTGACGCGTGTCGCGTCCGCCGACGTCATCGTGCTCGCGACGCCGGTGGACGCCGCGATCCGGCTCCTTCCCTCGGTGGCCCGCTCCGCGAATGGCGTGCGGCTCGTCATGGACATGGCGAGCACGAAACGGAGCATCGTGTCGGCAGCGGAGCTCAATGGACTCGGCACTCGCTACGTAGGAGCGCATCCGCTCACCGGTAGCCATCGGAGCGGTTGGCGGGCTTCTCGTGCGACGCTCTTCGACGAAGCGCGCGTTTTCCTCTGTCCAACCTCGGCCACCACCCCGGACGCTCTGGCGCTGGCGGAAGCATTCTGGCGCGGATTGCGCGCGGGCGTCGAGATCATGGACGCGGCACAGCACGACGAGCAGATGGCGTGGCGGAGCCATCTGCCGCACGTGATGTCTGGTGCGCTGGCGGTCGTGCTCGGCGACATGGGGATTCCACGTTCCGCGCTGGGTCCCGGCGGTCGGGACATGACGCGTCTCGCTGGCAGCGCGCCGTCACTCTGGACCTCCATCGTGGAAGACAATCACGAGCCGCTCGTCGTGGCGCTCGCCGCGCTGGAGCGCCGGCTTGCGCGCGTGCGCGAAGATCTGCGAGCGCGCGACTCCGCGGGAACCCACGAGTTCTTAGCCGGCGCGCGCGCGTGGTTCGACGGCGAGCCGCTCACGGGCGGTGAGACGGAGCGGTAGTTTTCGCGAATGGCGAACGTTCCCGCTCTGAAGGTCGAAGGGTTGCGCAAGGCCTACGGCGACGTGGTCGCGGTGGATGGCCTCGACCTCACCGTGAACGCCGGCGAGTGCTTCGGTCTCCTCGGTCCGAACGGCGCGGGCAAGACGACGACGATCGAGATCTGTGAAGGGCTCACCGATCCGGATGCCGGCGTCGTGGAAGTGCTCGGCCAACGTTGGGATCACGACGAGCGCGCACTTCGCGAGCGGCTCGGCATCCAGCTTCAGGAGACGCAGCTCGCGGAAAAGCTCACAGTAGACGAGACAATTCGCCTGTTCCGGAGCTTCTACGTTCGCGGGCGCGACGTCGGCGATGTGATCGACGTCGTGCAGCTCGGCGAGAAGCGCTCCTCGCGCGTGGGGAAGCTGTCTGGCGGCCAGAAGCAGCGCCTCGCGCTCGCGTGCGCCATCGTCGGCGACCCGGAGCTGCTCTTTCTCGACGAACCGACGACGGGACTCGATCCGCAGTCGCGGCGACAGCTCTGGGACCTCATCACGGAGTTGCGGGCGAGCGGGCGGAGCATCGTGCTGACGACACACTACATGGACGAAGCGGAGCGACTCTGCGACCGCGTCGCCATCGTCGATCACGGCCGCATCATCGCGCTCGGTGCGCCCCGCGAGCTCATCGCGTCGCTCGGTGCCGAACATGTCGTGGAATTCACGACGCCGGAGGCGCCGCCGGGCGCGTTGGATGCCACGCGTCTTCGTGCGATCGATGGTGTCATGGCAGTCCGCGAGCATGACGGCCGATGGACGCTGGAGGTGGCCAATCTCGCGCAAACCGTTCCGGCGCTCCTGGCCGAGCTGCAACGGCTTCAGCTTGGCCTTGGGGAGCTCGCCACACATTCGGCGACGCTGGAGGATGTCTTCGTCTCCCTGACTGGGCGGCAACTGCGCGATGCCTGATTCCCGTTCCGAGGATCGCCGGCCGTGGAGCGAGCGGTCGCTGGCGCAATTGACGCTCGTTCGATTCCGGGAGTTCATTCGCGAGCCCGAGGCCGTTTTCTGGACGTTCGCGTTTCCCATCATCCTCGCGCTGGGACTCGGCATCGCGTTTCGGAACAAGCCGGCCGACGTGGTGACGATCGGCGCGATTCACGGTACAGCGGCGCGCGATTCCGTGGTGGCGCGGCTCCAGCATGCACACGGGCTTCGCGTGCTCAGCATGGACGACTCAGCCGCGGCGCGCGCGCTCCGCACCGGTGAGGTGGCGCTGGTGGTGGTGGCTTCCGCGGGCGGAGCGGAATATCGGTTCGACGACACGCGGCCCGAAGGTCGCTCTGCCCGTGCGCTCGTGGACGACGCGTTGCAGCGCGCAGCGGGACGTAAGGATCCCATGTCCGTCAGTGAGCGGAAGGTGCGCGAGAAGGGATCGCGTTACATCGATTTCGTCGTGCCCGGCCTGCTCGGGATGAACATCATGGGCGGTGGCATATGGGGACTTGGGTTTGCCATCGTCGAGGCGCGGCGGAGGAATCTGCTCAAGCGACTCGTGTCCACGCCGATGCCGCGGTCGCACTACCTGGCATCGTTCCTCTTCTCGCGCTTCTTCTTTCTCGTTCTCGAAATCGCGGTCCTGGTGGGCAGCGCGGCCCTGTTTTTCGACGTTCCAGTGCGGGGCTCGGTGCTTCAGCTCTTCGTCGTCTGCCTGTCGTCGGCGCTCGCTTTCGGCGGAATGGGGTTGCTCATTGCGTCGCGTGCCCGGACGATGGAGGGCGTCTCCGGGCTCATGAACCTGACGATGATGCCGATGTGGGTGTTGTCCGGCGTGTTCTTCTCGTCGTCCAACTTTCCACGCGTTGCACAACCCGTCATTCAGGCGCTGCCGCTCACCGCAACGAACAATGCCTTGCGGGCAACGATGCTTCAGGGCGCGGGATGGAGCGCGGTCGCACCCTCGCTCGCGATCGTGGGCGCGTGGCTCGTCGTCAGCTTCGCGCTGGCGCTCAAGTTGTTTCGCTGGCGCTGACGTCCGCCTCCCGCTTCACGGCGTCCCACAATGCGGCGACGTCCTTCCACTCCGTGGTGACGGAGCCGATCGAGACGCGCACCATCCACCGCCCGTCGAGCATCGCCGGCGTCAGGTAGGCTTCACCCGAAGCGTTCACACGCTCGGCCCAGCGCAGGGTATGCCGATCGAGATCCTCCGCGGAGAGTCCGCTCGGGTCGTGACGAATACACACGGTTTGCAGCCGAACGGGCGCGAGCACGCACCATCCGTCCGTCGCATCAATGAGCTTCGCGAGCGCCTGGGCATTCTCCATGTCGCGGCGCAGGCGCTGCTGCAGTCCGGCCACGCCCTGTTCGCGGATGAGAAACCACATCTTCAGTGCGCGAAATCGTCTGCCGAGCGGCAATCCCCAGTCGCGCAGGTTCTTCACCTGGTCGTCCACCGTGGAGCGCAGATAGCTGGGGTTGGTGGACATGACTCGCACCAGATGATCGGCGTCGCGCACATAGTAGAGCGAGCAATCGAACGCGACGCCGAGCCACTTGTGCGCGTTGACGACGACCGAGTCTGCCTGTTCGATGCCATTCCACATCCAGCGGCACTCAGGGAGAATCATCGCGGACCCCGCCATGGCAGCGTCGACGTGCAGCCAGATGCCGTGCGGTGCGATGACGGATGCGATCGCCGCCACGGGGTCGATTGCAGTGGTCGTCGTCGTGCCGACGGACGCCACAACCGCGCACGGATGTCGTCCCGCAGCGAGATCTTCCGCGATTGCCTGTGCCAACGCGTCGGCCTGCATGCCGAAATCGGCATCATGTGGAATCAGCCGCAGATTCTCGCGTCCGAAGCCCGCGAGTAGCGCGGCCTTTTCCACGGAGCTGTGCGCGTGGGCCGAGGTGTATACGATCAGGGCGGCCTGTTCGCCATGAAGTCCGGCGCGCGCCAACGAATAATTCGACGCACGCTCTCGAGCGCAGAGCAGCGCCACGAGCGTGCTCGTGGACGCAGTGTCCTGAATTACGCCGCTCCATGCGTCGGAGAGGCCGGCCATCTGCCGGAACCAGTCGCAGACGACTTCTTCCAGCTCCGTGAGCGCGGGGCTCGACTGCCAGGACAGTCCCAAGACGCCGAGGCCCGTGCCAAGCATGTCGCCAAGAACGCTCGAGAGCTCGCCGTTGGAGGGGAAATAGCCGAAGAAGCGCGGATGCTGCCAGTGCGTCAGCCCCGGAACGATGATCTCGTCCACGTCGCGGAAAATGTCTGTGAACGACTGCCCGTGCTGGGGCGGCGATGCGGGCAGCTGCGCGCGAACGTCGCCAGGCTTCGTGCGGGCCATGACCGGTCGATTGGCCACGTGCGCGCGATAGTCGGCGACCCAATCGACGAGCTGATGCGCAAGGCGGCGAAATTCTTCCGGGCTCACGACGGCTCACCTCCGGCCGATTCGCGAGGCGCCGCCATGCGCCGCCGAGTAATGAACAGCAGCACGATCAGGAGCAGCAACGCCAGGAGTCCGAGCCGAACCTCGAGCCGGCGCGTAACCTGAAGCACACGCAGCGCCGCTCCGCCAAAGGCGAGGCCGACGTACGCGAACGCGATCGACCAGAGCAGGCAACTGATTCCGCTCGCCATCCCGTAAAGACTCAGCGGTACACGCGCCGCGCCGCATGCAATCGGCAGGGGCAGTCTCAGCCCATACGCGAAGCGAATCGCGAGCGAAGCACGCCACGGGTGACGAGCGACCAGACGCAACGCGGTCTCGATTGGTTCTTCCTTGTCCGGCCACCGCCTGCGGACCCAGTTGATGCGCGAATAGCCGATCCAATAAAGCGCGAGTGACGCCAGCCAGATGCCGATGGCCACCGCGGCGATGACGGCCAGCAACTGTGCCCGGCCATGCCTCGCGGCAATGCCACCGAGGATGGGATTCGTCTCCTCGAACACGATGCTCGTCAGCCCCAGGACCGCGTATTTCCACGCGCGTGCGAGCGGCGCCATGGTGTGGGCATGACGGAGGACTGGTGCGGCGGATTGCAGGATCAGGAACAGAATACGACCATTCCTCGTGGGGCGGGGCGATGGGGCAGGGAAATCTATCGCCGGGGAACGGCCGCCAGAATCACCGGATCACCTCAATTCAGAGACAGAATGCCGATGCGTCGTTCACTCCTTCTCGCGCTCATCGCCATCTCCAGTTCGGCGGGTGGGCAGTCCGCGTCGTCCCTGCGTCTCGTCCCGCAGCCCCGAGAGGCAAGACCTGGACGTGACCTCGTGCTGTCGGGGGGCATCAACGTCATCGTCCCCACCGACAGCGACGACGCATTCGCCGCGCGGGATCTTCGAGACGCACTGCGCGAGAACGGCATCGCCGCGGGCGGTTCTCGGGCGAGTGCGCGCGTGGTCCTGCTGCGCACGTCGTCGCCCGCCGCACGGACACTCCTCCAGGACGCGGGTGTCGCGTTCGACAACGCGATGCGCGAGGAGGGCTACGCCATCATTCCGCAGGGCAGTACGCTCACCGTCGTGGGCTCCACGAGCGCGGGGATCTTCTACGGCGCGCAGACGGTAAAGCAGCTCGTGCGCGGCCGCGGCGCCTCGGCAGTACTGCAGCTCGCCGCAATTCGCGACTGGCCCGCGCTGGCGCATCGCGGCCTCCATGACGATTTGTCGCGCGGGCCGGTGCCCACGCTCGATTACATGAAGCGGCAGATCCGCACGTTCGCCGCATTCAAGATCAACACCTATTCGCCGTACTTCGAGCACACGCTCGAGTATCGCGCCAATCCGCTCATTGCGCCGCCGGGTGGTGCGTTGTCGCGAGCGGACGTGAAGGAATTGGTCGCCTATGCGCGGCGCTATCACATCGACGTCATACCCGAACAGGAAGCCTTCGGCCACCTGCACCACGTGCTGAAGTACGAGCTGTACGCGCCGCTCGCCGAAACGCCGCATGGGCACGTGCTCGCGCCCGGCCAGGCCGGCTCCATGGCGCTCATTCGCCAGTGGTTCGCGGAGATCGACAGTCTCTTTCCGAGCCGATACGTTCACCTCGGCGCAGACGAGACCTTCGAGCTCGGGCGCGGTCAAACGGCGGAGCGCATTCGGCGCGACAGCATCGGCCCCGTGTACCTCGGATTCCTGCGCGACATCGTCGAATCCATCAAGCGGCCGGGCAAGCGCTACCTCTTCTGGGGCGACGTCGCGGTCAACCATCCGGATCTCGTCCGCTCGCTCCCGAAGGAAATGCTCGCCGTCGCGTGGTCGTACGGCGCGGATACGAGCTTCGCGCGTCAGATCACACCGTTCACGCAGGCGGGCATCGAGACGTGGGTGGCGCCAGGGGTGAGCAGCTGGAATCGCGTGTACCCGAATTACAACATCGCATTCGTCAACATCCGCAACTTCGTGCGCGACGGCCAGCGCCTTGGTGCCACGGGTGTATTGAACACGACCTGGGACGATGACGGCGAGGCGCTGTTCAATCAGAGCTGGGCCGGCGTGCTGTTCGGCGCGGCCGCTTCGTGGCAGCCCGGCGAGAGCAGCATCGACGAGTTTCAGCGGTCCTACGGCCGCGCACTCTTCGGCGACACGACCGGCCACATCGACGCCGCCGAGCGGCTGTTGATGGCGGCCCACGCGACGCTGCGGCAGGCGGGTCTTGGCGAAGGTAGTGATGCGCTATTCTGGCGTGATCCGTTCAGCGCCGATGGATTGGTGACCGCACCGCGCATTCGCCCGTACTCGCGCGCGCTGCGCATCGCGGCGGAATCCGCCCTCGTGCACCTGGCGCAGTTGCGTGCAGCCGGCAACGTCAGAAGCACGGACGTCATCGACGCCATGGAGCTCGGTGCGCGACGCTTGGACCTCATCGGCATGAAGTTCCAGCTCGCTGATGACATACGCGAGGCCTACGGGCGCGCTGCCGACTCCACGAATCGCGATCGCGGGCGCGATCTCGCGGACATCTCCGGCGTCAACGGCCGCATGCAGGACCTGCGGGACGCCTACTCGCTCACGCGGGACCTGTACGAGTCCTCATGGCGGAAGGAGAACCGGCCGTACTGGATCGGCAACGTGCTGGTGAAGTACGATCTCGCCACCCAGTTGTGGCAGGCACGCGCGGATCGATTCGCGGCAACACGAGCGGAATTCTCCCGGACGCGTCGGCTGCCGAGCTTCGACGCCGCCGGCATCCCCGCGCCGTGACCGGCACTACCCGTCTCGTCGGCGTCCCGGGCGCGTACGAAGGACGCCATCCGTGCCCTGCGGGCGGGCTGCGGCTCTGCCCCGTGCGCGCTACTTTCCGTCCAGCAGCAGAAGAACCGCGGCAATGGCAATGAACAGCAGCACGAGACAGCCACACCCTGGATTGCGCGGAACCCACCGCGGAAGACGCATCACGGCAAGATACCCGGAGGGTCAGTCCGGTAACGCGCTTGAAGTGAGCAGCAGGAGACTCATCCGCCAAACCCACCTCGAATGAACCTCCGTCTCGTTTCGACACTTGTATTTCTGCTCGCGCCGCCGCTGGTCGCGCAGCCGGTGCGACAACTGCCAGGCACCACGGGCGATTTTGCCATTCACAATTTCAAGTTCGCCAGCGGTGAGACCCTGCCCGTCCTGCGCGTGCACTACAGGACCCTGGGCAGTCCGCGGCGCGACGCACGCGGCGTGGTGCGCAACGCCGTCCTCATCCTTCACGGCACGACCGGGTCGGGAAACAATTTTTTCTCGCCCATCTTCGCCGGTGAGCTGTTCGGGGCGGGGCAACCACTCGATACCACGAAGTACTACGTCGTGCTGCGCGACGCGATCGGACATGGACAGTCGAGTCGTCCAAGCGATGGATTGCGCGGGCGATTTCCGCATTACACGTACGACGACATCGTCGATGCCGACTACCGATTGCTCGTCGAGCGGCTCGGCGTCGCGCACCTGCGAGTCGTCATGGGAACGTCGATGGGCGGCATGCTCAGCTGGGTGTGGGCGGAGCGTCACCCCGACTTCATGGACGGCGTCGTGCCCCTCGCGTGCGCGCCGACGCAGATCGCGGGACGCAACCGCATGATGCGCCGCATGGCGATGGATGACATCCGCAGCGATCCCGCGTGGAAGAACGGCGATTACACGGCCCCACCGCCCGGATTGCGCGCCGCGCTCCAGATCCTGTGGTTCATGACGAGCGCACCGCTCGTGCAGCAGCATGACGCGCCCACGCGCCAGGCCGCTGACTCGCTGATCGAGCATTTTCTCGAGTCACGCATGCGCGTCACCGACGCGAATGATTTTCTCTATGCGTTCGATGCATCGCGCGACTACAATCCCGAGCCGATGCTCGACCGGATTCGAGCCGCAGTGCTCGCGATCAACTCGGCGGACGATCAGGTGAATCCGCCGGAGCTCGGCATCGTCGAGCGGCTCATTACGCAGGTGCAACGCGGGCGCTTCCTCCTCATTCCCATAGGTCCCGAGACGCGCGGCCACGGCACGCACACGGTCGCCAAGCTGTGGAAGAAGCCCTTTGCGGAATTTCTCGAATCGCTGCCACCGTTGCCGCTCCTGCATTGATGCGGGCAGCGGAACTGGACGTCTCCCGACGCGATTGGTAAAGGCATGAGCAATAGCGAAATCGCCACGCTGGGCGGCGGCTGCTTCTGGTGCCTCGATGCCGTGTACCGTGGATTGCGAGGCGTCTCCTCGTCCGTGAGCGGCTACGCCGGCGGCACGCCGCCCAAGCCGTCCTACGAGCTCGTCTGTTCGGGACGCACCGGACACGCGGAAGTCGTTCAGCTCACGTTCGACCCGGCACAGATCACCTTCCGCGAGCTGCTCGAGGTGTTCTTCGTCATCCACGATCCGACCACGCTGAATCGCCAGGGCGGCGACGTGGGGACGCAGTATCGGTCGGTGATCTTCTACCACTCACCGGAGCAGAAGGCCGCCGCTGAGTCGCTCATTCGCGAGCTCGACGAAAGCGGCCGCTACGACGCGAAGATCGTCACGCAGGTTCTGCCCGCGCCGGAGTTCTACGCCGCGGAGGACTACCACCAGGACTACTTCGCCAAGAACCCCGCACAGGGGTACTGTCGCGCGGTGGTGGCGCCGAAGGTCGTGAAGGCGCGGAAGGAATTCTTCGACAAGTACAACGCCAGCCGTTAACGGCTGAAGCGTGCCTTCCTCACCTTCTTCAAGAACGTGACCGCCACGAGTGCGCTTGCAACCGACCATGTCACCGTGAAGTAGACACGGATCTTCGGCGCAGTGTGTGCGATGTCCGCGAACTGGTAGATCGCGAGCGCGATCAGGTCGAGCACCACGACTGCCACGACGAGCCGCAGCGTAGCGCGCCGCATAGCGGCGCGCCTCACTGTACGGACGTCATCCTGATCGGCCATCAACCCCTCAGTCACCAAGCGCCGGATGCGCTCCGACCGGCACAGGATGCTCGGCCGTCATCGGCGGCGTGAATCCGAAACGGCCGGCGAGCCAGTGCCGCGCCTCGTCCATTACCTCGTAGAACGTCGGAATGACGAGCAGCGTAAGCAGCGTGCTCGTTATGACGCCGCCGATGATCGCGACGCCAAGCGGAGCGCGGAACTGCGCACCCTCACCACGACCGAGCGCCACCGGAATCATGCCGGCGATGAGCGCGAAGGTCGTCATCAGAATGGGACGCAGACGGATCGCGCCCGCTTCGATGAGCGCTTCACGCAACGGCTTCCCCTCTTTCTCGCGCGCCCACTTGGCGAAATCGATGAGCAGAATCGCGTTCTTCGCGACGATGCCCATGAGCAGGATCACGCCGATGAGCGACATGATGTTGATCGTGTAGCCCGTGAGCGCGAGCGCCAACAGCACGCCGATGAGCGAAAGCGGCAGCGACATCAGAATCGCGAGCGGATCGAGAAAGGATCCGAACTGCGCGACAAGGATGAGATACATCAGCATCACCGCGACGCCGAGCGCGAAGAAGATCTGGCCGAACACCTCGTTCTGTGACTGTGCATCACCGCCGAGCGAGAAGCGCACACCCGGTGGCAACGTGATCTTTGACATCCTGGCCACGACATCGTTCGTGATGTCGCCGGTCGCCCGGCCCGATGCATTGGCCTGCGCGGAGACGACAAGATCGCGATCGAGGTGATCGATGATCGCCGGTCCAATGCCCTGTCGCACGGTTGCGACCTGTCCGAGCGGAACGGTCGTCGGCGCACCGCTCGGCGGTGTGACGAGGATCGGAAGCTGCCGGAGATCCTCGGCGTTGCGGCGAGCCTCGGGAACGAGACGCAACCGTACGTAGCGCATCTGTCCCGTCGGGTCCTGCCAGTCGCCCGCGTCGATGCCGGCGAACGCAGGACGCAGCGACTGCGCGATCTGACCCGCCGTCACACCCAGCGCTCCGGCGACGCCTCGATTGAGATCGACGTCGAGCTCAGGCTTCTGCCCCTTGGTGGAGAGATCCACGTCCACGGCGCCAGGCGTGCTCTTCACGATGGACAACACCTGATCAGCCGCCTGGTTGATGGACGCCAGGTCATTGCCGCGAAGCTGATACTGCAACTGCTTGCGCCCGCCGCCGAAGTCATTGGTGAACACGGACAGTGTCACGCCCGCGACGTTCTTCGTGTCCTCGCGGAGAACCTGTGCGAACTGTTCCGCGCTCACGCTGCGCTCGTTCTTCGGCACCAGGCGGACGTAGATGGTCCCTTCGTCCACGCTGCCCGACGCGCCGCCACCGAGCGTGGTGTACGTGTACTTCACTTCCTTGTGGGAGCGCGTGATGCGCGCTGCCTCCATGGCCTTGAGTCGCGTGTACTCGAGGTTCGAGCCAGGCGGCGTCTCGACCGCAATGGTGAATTCCGCCTTGTCGTCCTCGGGGAAGAACCCGACGCCGACGGTGCGAACGGCGAGTCCGGCCGATGACACCGCCTTGGGCAGCGTCAGGAACATTCCGACGCCGATGACGCCGAGCAGCAGCTTCACGGGTGTCGCAAGGCGCTTGCTCGTGAGGGCGAACACGATGACGCCGACGCTGGCCAATGCCGCCAGCAGACCGAGCAGGCCGGCGGTGAAGAGCGTGAACGACGAGAAGAAGGTGCCGATGGCGAGGGCCACCATCGCCGAACGGTGGTCGAGCGCCCACGCAATGACCAGCTTGTAGTTCTCAGCCTGGAGATTGAACCAGTGGTTGAAGACGTCGAGCTTCTTCGTGATCCACCTTTTCTTGTCTTCCGGCAGATGCGGATCGGCCCAGTAGGCCGAGAGCATCGGGTCGAGCGAGAACGAGACGAACAGCGAAACGAGCACCGAGCACGCGATGGTCAGCGCGAACGGCTTGAACCACTGTCCGCCCACTCCGGGCATGAACCCGATGGGGAAGAACACCGCAAGGATCGAGAACGTCGTCGCCGCCACGGCGAGCCCGATCTCATCGGTGCCCTCCTTGGATGCCGTGTAGTGATCCTTTCCCATCTCCACGTGCCGCACGATGTTCTCGCGGACGACGATCGCGTCGTCGATCAGAATACCGATCGCGAGTGAGAGGCCGAGGAGCGACATCGTCTCGAGCTTGAATCCGAGCACCCAGACCGCGATGAAGCTCGCCAGCACGGACACCGGGAGCGCGAGACCAGTGATGACCGTCGAACGCCAGGAATTCAGGAAAAGGAAGACGACGAGCACCGTGAGGAACGCGCCCTCGATGAGCGCTTCCTCCACGTTGCGCACGGCGTGGTCCACGCGAACGCCGGAATCCTTCACGAGCTCCAGCTTCGTCCCCTTGCCGAGCGTGGGCTGAAGCAGCTGGACGCGCGCACGAATCTTGTCCGATACTTCCGTCGTGCTGAATCCCTTGGACTTCTTGATGTCGATGCCGACGGCCTGGCCGTCGTTGAACAGCGCCATCGTGCGCGGCTCCTCGGTGCCGTCGCGGATGGAGGCCACGTCGCCCAAACGCACGAGCGCGCCGTTGTAGTCGGCAATGACGAGCTGCCCGAACTCCTGCGCGTTCTGGAGCCGCCCCTTGAGGCGGATGGAGCGCTCATCGAGCGCACCCGTCACCTTGCCGACGGGCGCCGCGAGATTCTGAAGCTGAAGAGCCTGCACCACCTGCCCGACGCTCACGCGCGCGGACTGCATGCGGTGGGGATCGAGCTCCACGGTCAGCTCGCGCTCCACCTTGCCGGCGACGGTCACCTCCGCGACGCCGGTGATCGAGCGCAGCTCGCGCGTGATCGTGGGATCGGCGAGTCGCGTGAGCTCCGCCTGCGACAGCGTCACCGACGTGAGCGCGAGCGAGACGATGGGCCGGTCGGTGTCGTTGAACTTCTTGATGATCGGCTCCTTCATCTCCGTGGGCAGATCGGCGCGCTTTGCCGAGATGGCATCACGGAGATCCTGCGTCGCCTCGGCGAGGTCCTTCGAGAATTCGAACTCGACGATGATCTGTCCGAACCCGTCGTACGCCTTGCCGTTGATGTGCTTTACGCCGCTGATCGACGCGATCTGCTCCTCGATGGGATCGAGGATCTCCTTCTCGACGCCGTCCGGCGACGCGCCCGGATACGGAATGCCGACCACCACCACCGGCGGCGCGACGTCAGGAAACTCGTCCGTCTTCAGCTTGAGCAACGCGAACAAGCCGAACACCACCAGCGCCACCATCGCGACGACGGTGATGAGAGGACGCTTGATCGCAAAATCCGAGATGAACATGAAAAAACCGGTGAACGGTGAACGGGTTACGGGTTACGGCCGCTTCGCATCGCTGGGCGCTGACACTTTGACCGGCGTGCCCGGTGTAATACCGCGGGCCGCGCCGAGCAATACCGTGTCGCCGGCCGCGAGGCCGGCGGCCACTTCGACCGTTTCCGCCGCCGCATCGCGGATTCCAAGCGTGACTTCCACTTTGTCGATCTTCCCGTTCTTCAACCGCACGACAGTGGGACGCAGGCCGCGCTCGTCCACCGCGCTGATCGGGACCATCGGTGCGGTGCGTATCTCGGTCGCCACGCGACCCTCCGCAAACAACCCGCCGACGAGCGTGTTGCCCGAATTCGGAATGGCCGCGATGATCTTCACCTGGCGAGTTGCCGCGTCGGCCGTGGGATTCACGCGTGTGATACGGCCGAGGAACGTCCGCGTCGGATATCCCGTGACCTTGAACTCCACTGGCATACCGACACGAACCTGGCTCAGTTGCTCGGCAGGTACCGACGCCTCGAGCTGCATCGACGCGGGATCCACCACCGTGTACAGCGCGGTGCCGGACGACACGACGTCGCCCGCGCTCACCTGTCGCGCCGCGACGACACCGGCGAACGGCGCACGCACGGTGGCCTTCTCGAGCGACTTGGTCACGTTTGCAAGCGCCGCGCGCGCGTTCGCGAGCTGCGCGCTGGCGGCGAGCAGTTGATTGTGTGACGCCTCCACCTGGCGCTCGGCGATGGCGCCGGCCTTCTCCAACGTTTCGTTGCGCTGCAGATCGCGCTTCGCAATCTCGTAGCTGCTCTCGGCCGTGGTCACCGCCGAGCGCGCGGAGATTTGCTGGTCGCGAAGCACCTGCGCGTCGAGCTGCGCGAGCGGCTGGCCGGCGTGAACGCTCTGCCCTGATTCGACGAACGTCTGCACGACCGATCCCTGCATCTCCGCGCGAATCGTCGCCGAGCGTAACGGCGCGAGGGATCCGGACAGCGCTGGTCCCGTACGGATCTGTTCCGCGTGGACGACCGTCACGTTCTCCGGACCCACCTGCATGGTCTGGAGCTTCGCGGTCGCCGCGCTGGCGTCGTCCGCCTTCTTGCACGAGGCGGCGCCAACCGCCAATGCCAGAACGGACAGAATGCGGACGTATCGACTGGCGTTGCTCACGCGAACTCCCTGCAGGGCGGTCATGGGGTCTGGCTCCCGGTGGTTTGACCAGCGCCGGTTCCGCCGGCGCTGGAGGATTGCGGACGTTGCGTCTGTGCCTGTTGCTGTTGCGATTGCTGCGACGGCTGAGTCGCGCGCTGTGCCGCCGCGCCGAGCGCACTCGTGTTGATGGGCAGGTCTCGGATGAGGGCGATACGCGCACGCGCCACGGCGAGGTCGCGCGACGTCTGCGCCTGGTTCGCCACCGCCTGCTCGAGCAGCAGCCGCGACTGCGTCAGGTCGGTCTGCGTGGAAAGGCCCTCGCGGTACCGCAGCGCGTCGATGTCATACGCCTTCTTTGCCTGCTCGGCCGTACCGCGGCTTGCGACAAAGGCCGCCTCCGCCGATGCGAGCTGATTGATCGACACACGGGTGTCGAGCGCGGCGAGCTCGCGCGCCTGCCGCAGCCGCGCACGCGCTTCGTCGAGGTTGGCCTGCGCCACTTCGACCTGGCCGCCCGTCCGTCCGCCACTGAACAGCGACCATGCGATCGTCCCGCCCACCGTCCAGTTTTCGCTGTACTGGTTCAGCGTGGGAAACACGTTCTGCGGAAAGAAGAGCCGCTGATAGTTCGACGTCAGCGACAGCGACGGGAAGAAATCCGCGCGGGCAACCTTGAGCAGGCCCTCCGACGCACGGAGCGCCTCTTCGCTTTCCCGCACCGGCGCGCGATTCGCCGTGGACGTATCCGATGCCGGCCGCCCGAGCGGTGTTTCACTCGCGTTCGCCGCAACGATGCTCGTGACGCGCCCCGGTTCGTCGATTGGCGTGGTGAGCTGCAACGGCTCGTCGAGCGGAAGATTGAGCAGTTGGCGGAGCCGCAGATAGGCGACGTCGCGATCACCGCGGCGGCTGATGACCACGGGCTTCTGGTTATCGCGCGTCACGGTGGCGCGGAGCAGATCGAATTCGCTGACGTTGCCCACCTGCCGTGCGACGCGTGTCTGGCGCAGCAGCTCTTCCGTCTGCGAGAGCGACGTGTCGGCGATGGCGACCAGGCGGTCGGCGAGTACAGCGTCGAAGTAGGCCTGGGTGACGTCCAGGGCCAGTTGTGCGCGCTGCGCTACCACCTCGATTTCGGCGCCGCGTTCCTGCGCGGCGGCGGACTGCGTCTGGCCCGACACACGGCCCCCGGTAAAAACGTTCTGGGATACGCCGAAACCCAGGGTGTACGCGTTGCGCGCGCCGAAGCCGACCTTCGAGAAGTCGATGCTCTGTGCTGCCGGACACGTGGATGCCTGCGCGAGAATGGCTGCGCGCTCCGCCGGTGTGGCGTTCGCCGGGATCTGCGGGGCGCAGACGGACTTCTTCGTCGTATCCGCGGAGCCGGACGAGCTCGACGCGAGCGCGGAGAACTGCGACCTGAGCGTGCGCGCGTACGTGAGGTTGGAGTTCACCTGCGGCAGATACTGGCTGCGCGCCTGGCGGAATTGGCCGGTCGCACGCGTCACACCCGCGCGCGCGATCTGGATCGTTTCGCTCTCGCGTGCGGCGAGCGTGATGGCTTCCTCGAGCGAGAGTGCGCGCGTCTGTTGGGCGTGCGCGCGCGTGGGCCCGAGCGTGGTGATCGCGAGCAGGAGCACAAGCGCGGGCGTGCGCGCGCGGCGTCCGGCTGACGCGATCGGATCTGCGTTCATTGCGGTGTCGTGTTCTGGAGTGAGGTTGGACTCAGTGTGCGTGAATGCGTGTCTTCCGTACGGATGCACGGGTCGTTTGCTTCACGCCGAGCATGCGAAGAAAGCAATTGGTGTAGCGTTCGGCCGCTTGTTCCATGGGCGGATACACATCCGGTACAAAGCTGCGCGCGATGGCGTCGCTCATGACCGTGCCCACGAGGATCACGGCAGCCGCCTCCTCGTCCGCGTTGACGTCGGCGAGACCCTTCTTCTTCAGGGCGCGCACATAGCGGGTGATGATGTCGTGGACGGTGCGGCGTCCCTGACACGCGAATTGCGCGGCGTCGGGGCGTTCGTCGGACTCGCCCATGCTGTGCAGCAGCAGGTGTCGCATGTCGCGCAGGCGATCGAGACTGGTTTGAATCCAGACTTTCAGCTCGCACTCGGGATCCACCGGATCGTCGGTGAGCTCGGTGGGCGGCGCGCCGTCCTGCTGCTGGACCAGGACAGCCTGCATCAGGGCGCTCTTGGATCCGAACGTTCGGAAGAGCGTGACTTCGTTGACGCCGGCCTCTTGCGCGATGAGGCGGGTGGTAGCGCCGCGGAAACCGTGCTTGCTGTAGACGCGAGAGGCGGCTTCGAGGATGCGTTCGCGAGAGATCATGAGGCGCAGGAGTCTAGCGGCGTCGGGCTGGAATGCAAGTATCCACTTGCTTGCTGCTAATTGGAATACACCCGAATATTTCCCGAAACAGATGGACGCGCAAGGCCCGCCGCCATCGTTGGCGGTGCATTGGAGGTTCAGGATGTCGCATAAGCTGAACTAAGCACGGAGGCTAGTTCAGTTTGCGACCAGGAGTCAACGGAATGCGCTCGCGCACCTACGGCACACGGCCACGCATTCCCGACGCGCCCATCTCCACCGACATCGTGCGCCACTCGGCCCGCGTTGTCACCGAGGTCGTCGAATCGCGATAGTGTCGTGGTTCGACATTGCCACCGGATCACAACGAGATGGACAACCAATTGTCCGCAGAACCTTTGACAACGCGTGTCCGCCCACGCACTTTGGTGCTGCCCAATACCCCACCGACGCCCGATGAAGGGCGTTCATGGATGGGCCAATTCCGTGACGTCATCAACCCCGCATTCCAAGGGGACGGCTCATCTTGTCGCGCCACATCGGCACCGGCGCGGCTGGTTGGAGCGCCGTCGTACTTCGCGCCGCGGCCGATTTGAGCTCGCGCTCATCGGCGGCGGCGCCATTGCCCTCGGTCTCGCCGGAACGCTTCCGGGAGAGTCGCCGAGAAACACCATGCTGCTGTTGGTCCTGAGCGGCATGGCGATGACGATCATCGCTCGCGTGGTCGGCTTCGCGCCGGCACTCGCAACCGCTTTCTTCGCACCACTCGTGATCGCCCTGACCGATCCCATGTGGACGCTCGGTAATACCATCGATGACTTCACGCTCGCCAACGAGAGTGAAGCCACGTTCGCCACGTTCCTTGCCGCCGCGGTGCTCGGGCTGCTCCTTCGACGCCTGCATCGCAAACGGACCCGGTCCGCTCGACACCACTGGAGTACGGCGTCCCAGCCCTAGGCGGGATGCCGGAGAGGAGACCACACGGATGATGATTCACGACCCGATCAGGGCGCCCGACTCCGGCCGCCGCGATTCGCCCATCTTCGTTCCCGCCGTCAAGGAGCCCGTTGTCCTCCGGCGGCGCGGAGAGCGCAGGCGCCGGCGCACGAAAGTCATCTATCTCCTCACGGTCGTCTTCGTCCTCGCCGCGTTCGCGTACGCCTTCTTCGAGAACGCGCGCGAGGAGTCGGCCGTGCGCAAGGCAACGACGCCGTTCACGGCGAAGTAGCTCGCGCCTTGGACGTCAGTCACTCGACGCGTTCGTGATCGAGGCGTGAGCGGGCCGGCCGCGTTCGTGCCCAAGCTCGTTTCGGCACTGCGCACGTACGATCGCGCGCAGTTCGCCCGAGATGCCGTTGCCGGCGTCATCGTCGGCATCGTCGCGCTTCCGTTGGCCATCGCCTTCGCCATCGCCAGCGGCGTCTCGCCGGAGCGTGGACTCTGGACCGCGATCATTGCGGGGTTCCTGATCTCGGCACTGGGCGGCTCGCGTGTGCAAATCGGCGGCCCTACCGGTGCGTTCGTCGTCATCGTCTACGGCATCATTCAGCAATACGGGCTGGATGGCCTCATGGTCGCGACGCTCATGGCCGGCGTCATCCTGGTGGTCATGGGATTCGCCGGTTTCGGCACGGCGATCAGTTTCATCCCACATCCGCTGGTGACCGGATTCACGAGCGGCATCGCGCTCATCATCTTCTCGAGCCAGGTGAAGGACTTCCTCGGACTTCGCATGGGCGCGGTGCCGGCGTCGTTCGTCGGCAAGTGGAGTGCATTCTTCGAGCACATGTCGGCCGCAACGCCGGCCGCGATGGTGATCGGACTCGTGGCACTCGCCATCATCATGCTCTGGCCGAAGGTGAGTCGGAGGATACCGGGGCCGCTCGTCGCGCTGCTCGTGACGTCGGTGGCCGCCCGTCTGCTGCATCTTCCCGTGGAAACCATCGGCACGCGTTTTGGCAACATCAATGCGTCGCTCCCACATCCCGCGATGCCCCATCTGACGATCGAGCAGCTCACGGGACTCGTGGGGCCCGCGTTCACGATCGCGCTGCTGGCGGCCATCGAGTCGCTGCTGTCGGCAGTGGTTGCCGACGGCATGATTGGCGGGCGACATCGTCCGAACATGGAGCTCGTCGCACAGGGTGTCGCCAACTTCGTGTCGCCGCTGTTCGGCGGGATTCCTGCCACGGGGGCGATTGCCCGAACGGCGACCAACGTCAAGAACGGCGGCCGCACGCCGGTTGCCGGGATCATTCACTCGGCGACGCTTCTCGTCGTCACGCTGTTCGCGGGACGCTGGGCGGCATACATCCCGATGGCGGCCCTCGCCGCGATCCTCCTCGTGGTGTCGTATCACATGAGTGACTGGCGCGGATTCCGGAGCGAGCTGCGCTCACCGAAGAGCGACGTCGTGGTACTGCTCACCACCTTCGCGCTCACGGTGCTCGTGGATCTCACCGTCGCGATCGGCGTCGGCATGGTGCTGGCGGCGTTCCTCTTCATCCGCCGCATGGCGTCCGTCACCAACGTCACGGTCGTGACGGACCAGCTCGACGAGGATGGCATGCCGCGCGTCGATGAGCGCGAGACGATCGACACGCGGCGCATTCCCGCGGGCGTGGAAGTCTTCGAGATCACCGGTCCGCTGTTCTTCGGTGCGGCCGCCGCATTCAAGGACACGCTGAGCAGCATCGCCGAGCGGCCGAGGGTGCTGATCATTCGAATGCGCTACGTGTCGGCGCTCGACAGCACGGGCATGCACGCGCTCTCCGAGCTCGTGCATCGCTCGCGTGCGGAGGGCACACGCGTGTACCTGGCGGAAGTACACATGCAACCCTTGGTGGCGCTCACCGGGTCGGCCGCTCTGGACGAGATCGGACGCGAGCACCTCTTCGATTCGCTCGAGCAGGCGTTGGAGGCGGCGAAGACTACGCCCGCACGCTGAGGGGCGATATCGTGAAGTGCTCGCGCAGATCCGCCGGATTGTCGTAGATGGCGATGGCGCCGCCGAAGGCCTTGTCGGGCCACCACCCTCCACATCGAAGGGCAATCGCCGGCACGCGCGCGCGCGATGCGGCCTCGACGTCGTACGGCGTGTCTCCAATGAGAATGGTGTGTGCCGCGTGTCGCCGGGATTTGACCAACGCGGCTCGCACGATGTCCGGATCCGGCTTCGAGCGGTCCGCGTCACCCGACGAAGCCGCCGCCTGGATCAGGTCCGCGACGCCGGCCTGCACGAGTGTCGCGCGCACCTCGTTCTCCTGCGCCGACGTCGCGACCACGAGCTCCAGTCCCTCGGCGAGCAGGAGCTCGAGGAGCGCGCGCGCTCCGGTAGTGGGCCGAAGCGCCGGCAGCTCGCGCATGAAGAGCTCGCCGCGTGTGGCGGCGATGCGATCCGCTTCCCCGCTGTCGCGATCGAGACCAGTGAGCGCCGGCAGCAGCTTGTCGCCCCCCACCCCGATGAGCGGCCGCACCTCGTCGAACGCGACGACGTAGCCATGCTCGCGAAGCGCCCCTACCCAGGCACGGGCGTGTGCATCGTTGCTGTCGATCAGCGTCCCGTCGATGTCGAGGAGAACCGCCTGCAAGGCGTCACCAGGCGGATGCAGCGGTGCCGTCATGGCGTCCGGGCTCCGTCAATTCTGATGCCTGCGGACGCTGAGGCGACGGGATGCCGTGCGCCCCTGCTCGCCGTCTACATTGCGCCCATGCACGCCCTCCTTTCGGCCACGGCGGCCAGGCGATTCGCCGCCGCGCTGTGGATCGTTGCTGTCATCGCCGCGACGGCGCAGCAGGGCCTCGCGCACCAGAACAACAACTACCTGATCTTTCGCGCCGCGTCGCTCCACCTGGTGCACGGCCAAGATCTGTACGCCGCGTATCCGGCACTGCACTTCGATTTCTTCAAGTACAGTCCGACATTCGCGCTGCTCTTTCTGCCATTCGCGCTGTTGCCGTTCGCCCTCTCGATGCTGCTCTGGAACGCGCTCAACGCCGGCGCGTTGTGGATCGGCATCGGTGCCGTGCTGCCGACGCGACGAGCCACCGTTGCGCGCGCCGTCGTCTTCCTCGACATGCTCGGCTCGCTGCAGAACGTGCAGAGCAACGCCCTGGTCGCCGGCCTCATCATTCTGACATTTGCCGCGTACGAGCGGCGTCACACCGTACTGGGCAGTCTCGCGGCGGGCATCGGTGCAGCCATCAAGATCTTTCCGGTCGTCGGCGTGACCTTCGCGCTGTGCCATCCACGAAAGTTCCGCGTGGTCGCGGCCGTGCTGGTAACCACGTTGGTGCTCCTGGCCCTGCCGCTCCTCGTGACGCCGTGGACGACACTGATGACGCAGTACTCGTCGTGGCAGGCGATCGAGAACCGGGACACGGTGGACCGCGGATTCACGGTGATGCAGATGGTCGAGCTGCTGCTCCACCGTGATTGGCCCAATCTCCCTATCCAGATCATCGGTGCGGTGGCGCTGATGGCGCCGGTGATCGTTCGACGCGCGCAACAACGCGAATGGCGGTTCCGACTGACCTATCTGTGCTCGGTGCTCGTCTTCTGCGTGATCTTCAATCACCAGTCCGAGAGCCCGACGTTCGTCATCGCCGTCGCTGGCGCGGCAATCTGGTTCGCTTCGCTGCCGCGCATGTCACGATGGACGTGGGCGCTGCTCATCCTGTTCGTTGTCGGAACAATCCTGGCCTCCTCCGACGCCATGCCGAACGTGGTGCAGCGAGAGGTATTCGACCGCTATCACGCGAAGACGATTCCCGCCATCATCCTCTGGCTCGTGATGCAATGGCAGTTATGGACGTTCAGCCCGGCCGAAGCGATTTCTGCCGACGTCGCGTCAGCGTCCTAGCCCGGCAAAATTGACGAGCCTGATGTCGCCGCGAGTGAGCCGCTCCACGACGAGTGGCGAGCGGAGCGCCGCGAGCTCGCGCTCGCGTTCCGAGCGATAGGGGTCCTGCGCCGCCAACGTCGCGTCGTCATAGCCGGGATGCAGCATGAGCTCGGTGGCACCCGCCGGCAACCGATCGAACAATGCAAGGAGCCGGCGCTCGACGTCGAGCGCGCCTTGCAGCCCAATGCCGCGAAAGGTCGGTGAACCGCTGAGCAGCGCGCGGTCCTCGGCACCGAGCGTGCGCGATGCAACGCGCCATGAGGCGCGGAGCGCGAGCATCTTCGCGCTGGCCACAACGTCCGCTGTCGGCCGGTCGAGCGGCTTTCGGACAATTCGTATGCGCGCGGCGCGCGCGCTCGCCAACACGGCGGGAAGCACACCCGGCAGCGCGTGCGCGTGACGGTGGCTGTCGAGATGCGTGATGGCGATGCCGGCGCGCGCCAGCGCCGCGAGCTGGGCGTCACATTCGCGACGAACGTCCTCCGGGCTCACGCGCCCTACGAGTGCGCGACGCGCCAGCTCAGCGAGCGGGTGAAATTGTCCGGTGCGAGGATCAGCCAGCGTGGCAACGTCGGTGAGCGGACGTCCGGTCACGAGGTTGAAGTGGAGTCCCACGCCGAGCGTTGGTGTCTGCCGCGCGATTGCAGCGGCTTCCTCGAACGCCGGGCTGTTCACGAGCATCGACGTCGAGGACAGCGTCCCGCACCGATGGGCCTCGACGATGCCTCGATTTACGCCGGGTGCGAAGCCGAAGTCATCGGCGTTGACGATGAGCGTCTTCAAACGAATCGCACGGAACGACTGAAAACGGCCGAGCGTGCGGATACCGCGCCGTGTGGTGGAACTACGCGGCGCCGACGCCCTGCGGCATGGGAATCCCGTGCGGCATTGGCATCCCGTGCGGCGGCGTGTGCACGCCCGGGTTCCACTGATCCTCGGCCGGAAACGTGAAGCGCTCGTTTGCCGCGGCGTACTGTCCGCGCCACGCATTCATGCGGACGCGCCAGATGTCCACGAACATACGCCGGCTGTCGCTCGCGAAGCGCATGGTGGTGGGCTCGTCATCATAGCGGAAGTTGACCGCGGTCTGCCTGATGCCGAGCGCATGCTGCTGCGCGATGTAGAGGCATTCGATGTCGAAGCCGAAGCCGGGAATGGTAGCGCGCGAGAAGCAGAGCTGCGCGGCCTCGGCGGTGAACCCCTTGAGACCAGCCTGCGTGTCGAGGATGCCCGGCAGCAGAAAGAGCTGCACCACCTTGTTGAACGCGCGGCTCATGACGTGCCGAGTGTACAGGTAGTGGAAGAAGGTCGGGCTCATGAGGTAGCGCGATTCGGGCAGGACGCGACACGCGATGGCGATGTCGCTGCCATTGCGCAGCTCCTTCACGATCTTGTGCACTTCGTCGAGCGGATAGGCGAGATCGACGTCGGTGAAGACACGGTATTTGCCGCGTGCCGCCAGCATGCCGCGGGCGACCGAGAAGCCCTTGCCGCGGTTGCGCGAATTCCGAAGGAGGCGGGCGTAGCTGGCTTGCCGCGTAAAATCCTCGAGGATGAGCTGCGTCTCGAGCTCCGTCGAATGGTCATCGACGAAAAGCACTTCCAGCGGTCCCGGGAAGCTGGTCGCGAAACGATCGACCGAGGCGAGTGTGCTCGGAAGCTGATCCGCCGCATTGTACACGGGAACGATCAGTGAGAGCACCGGCATCTTCGACGTCGAATACTGCATCGGACCTCACTTAACGAAGCGGGACATCACATGTCCAACACACGCTTGGCGTAGTACCTGCGCGCGACGCGAAAGTACCCGAAAAGTCGGCAACACAGGGTGAACGCCTCGCCAAGTGTCCAATGACTGAACCCGCCCGGCCGCACCAAGGTGCGCCGGGGACTTGGCCGTTCCGCCCGGTTACCTGCGCAAATCTAACGCGTGCGTATCCGGCCGCGCCATAGTTTTGTCCAAACCATTGCGGGACAACAGGTTGGACTGTGCCTGCGGCGCCTGCTCGCGCCGCCGTCAGCGCGCGATTCGCTTCAGTTGCTCGAGAGCGTCCCGCGCGGTCACGCCCGGAAGCGCCCCGGGCGCCGTCGCCTGGATGAGCCGCTCGTCGCGATGGTACAGATCATTGCCAAAGTGCAGCGTGCTGTCGCGCACGAACGCCGTGCCATAGAGGATGTAGACCGGAATCCTCCTGCGCAGGCGCACGGTGCGATTGTCTCCGCCATTCATCATCGCGTCGTGCACGCGAACCGCATCCCATCCGAGCACCCACTCGGCCAGCTCCGCGGGCTTTTCCAGCCGGATGCAGCCATGGCTGAACGCGCGCACCTCCTTCTTGAACAGCTCGTGATTGGGCGTGTCGTGCATGTAGATGTTGAAGTCGTTCGGAAAGAGAAACTTCACGAATCCGAGAGCGTTCTTTCCGCCGGGGCGCTGCCGGATTCGCCTCTGCCCGCCGTCGTTGTAGTACTCCATGTTCTCGCGCGAGAGATAGCCCGGATCTGCGGCGAGCTTCGGTTCGATCTCCTTTGCCTGGATGGCCGGAGTGACGTTCCAGTACGGCCGGAAGACAACCATTTCCATGTTGTCGCTGAACACGGGCGTCGCCTTGTCCTCGTATTCCTGGCCGACGATGACCTTCATCTCGAGCGCGGGCGCCCCGCTGTCGTACGCGGTCAGGCGGAACGCGGGCACGTTCACATAGATGTAGCGCTCGCCGAGCGTGCGAGGGAGCCAGCGGAATCGCTCGAGATTCGCGGCGATCTGACCGAGGCGATACGCAGCACTGACGTTCAACGACGCCACCGTCTCGGCATCGAGGAGCCCGTTCACGATGAGGCCGTGGCGCTCCTGAAACAGCTCGACGGCATCGGCGAGCGAGCGGTCATACAGGTCATGCGGAATCGAGTCGACCGCGTAGCCTTCCGCGGCAAGACGCGCGCGAAGCGACTGAATGCGGCCGCGCGTGTCCCACTGTCCTGTCCTCAGCGCCCGCCCGGAGGGGACTCTTGGCCAGTCTCCCGCGGCAACGATGTCGCGGTATCGCCGCAGCTCGTTCTTCAGGATCACGTAGTCGGCTTCCGCGGGACGCATCTCTTCGATGCCGCGAGACAGCGTGTCGCCGAGCGTGTGTACGAGAGCGCTGTCCACGTCGTCGTCGTTGGGATCGATGTGCCATGACTGTCCAACCGCGCGGGGCGACACCTGTCCCACGAGCAGATCCACGCCAAGCGCCGCGAACATTGCCGACAGCAACACGTCCGCCTCGGCGAGCCCGGCCGCCGAGGGGGACGTCACATTCTTCACGGCGACGACTGCGTTGGAGAGCTCGGCGATGGGATACGCATCGAGTCGCAGGGCGTCGTCCGAGCTCGAGAGCACGGCATCGGTGAGCGAGCGGACGCGGTCCGATGCAAGGCCGTCGCTCGTGAACCATAGCGGCGTTTCGCCGAGGCTCTTGTACAGTGCCTTCGTGTGCCGCCATGCATTCGGCGAAACGCGCTCCGGTGGCCCGGCGGCGAGTCGCTGCACGATAGCGGCTTTGACCATGGCAATGGGAACGCCCTGTACCTGCGTGAGCGTGGCCGGTGCCCACACCGCAGGATGGCGAAACCGCAGAGAGAGTCTTTTCGGTCGGGCGCTTCCCTCCTTTGCGCAGGCGGCAATGAATACGGTGGCGACGGCTAGCGCTGCGGACACTAGCCGCCTCGTGAACACCGATGCGCGAAACGGTCGGATGATGGGGTGAGCGGTGAGCATGTGGCTGGGCTCGGGTAGCGCGGTTGTGCCGTACCCGCCCCAAGGGGCGAGACTCGGGCCACGCTTACCGGACAGAACCGTAGGCCTGCGTTTTGGCCGATGCTGGCAAGCGCTGAGGCCGTCGGTCAGTTTTCTCCGATGCACCGCGGCAATCGTCCTGACGATCAACCTTGAGCTCGGACTCGAGTTATCTGCGCGGATGGATGCGCTGGCCGCTGGCGCGCCAACTGCCGCTGCTCACGGCGCTCGTCGTCGTCATCGTCGTGGCGCTCACGTTGACGCTGACGTATCAGGCGCTCGTGCAGAGCAAGACGGAGGCAACGCATTCGCGGCTCATCGGATTGATGGTGCCGCTCGTGCAGTCCGGCGAAACCGGAACGCGCTCTCGCGTCGCCGCGCTCGAGCACCTCACACGCGACTCCTCCATTCAGATGAGCCTCGCCACGTTTGACGCGACGCGCGGTGAGGTAAAGGACAAGGCGGTGCTCCGTCTACTCGAGTCGGTGCGCGTGCCGACCGACACCGGGCTGCCCATCGAGCTATGGACTGCGGATCGGCATCGCGTTGCGCACGTGGGCGGGGATGTTGGCGATTCCGCGAGCTCACCGGAGATGCGTCCGCTGTCGGGGCGTGCGGTGACAAAGATTCCGCCTGATCCCCCTGGACTCGACTCGGCGCGCATCGGCACTCTCTACTCGACGGGTGGCCGCGTGTACTTCTGGACCGTGGCGCCGGTGTTCCGCGGCGGCAAGCGTGTCGGCTATCTGGCTCAGCAGCGACGCATCACCAACACGCCGCAAACGCAGCAGATGATCAATGCGCTGTTCGGTGGACAGCTCTCGCTTTACGTGCGCAACGCGACGGATGATTTCTGGACGACAATCGACGGGCATGCGGCACCGCCCGATACGCGCCGCGATAGCATGGAGTCGGGCTTCGTGGCGTATCGTCCCGGCGCCAGCGGACTGATTGGCACGGAGCGCCGAGTTCGGGGCACTCCGTTTCTCTTCGTCCTCGAGGTGCCGCGGAGCATGATCGTCGCGGAACCACGTGCGACGCTGCGCCGCATCATGCTCGTCACCCTGCTGCTCGTGATCGCGGCGGCGGGGATCACGTGGGCGTTGGCACGGCGCGTAACGCGTCCGCTGCGCGCACTGACTACGGCGGCCGAGGCCATCGCACAGGGCGACTTCAGCCGACGAGTCGATGTTGCGGCTGAAGAAGCGGATGAGGTGGAACGTCTGGCCGCGAGCTTCAATAGAATGGCCGGTGAAGTGGAGGCGTCGCAGCGCGAGCTCGCCTCGGAGGTGGAGTCCGCACTTGCCGTCTCCGCGGAGCTGGAAGCGGCGAACGAACGTCTCCAGGAGACGTCGGCGGAAGCAGAAGAGGCGCGGGACACGGCGCTTCGCGCGAATCAGGCGAAGAGTGACTTTCTCGCTGTCATGAGCCACGAGCTGCGCACGCCGCTCAATGCCATCGGTGGGTACACCGAGATCCTTCAGATGGGAATTTACGGCGAGCTCAACGCCGCCCAGCAGGATGCGCTGCTTCGCGTGGCGCGGAGCCAGCAGACGCTGCTGGCATTGATCAACGACGTGCTGAATTTCGCCAAGCTCGAAGCGGGCGAAGTCAGCTACTCGATCACCAACGTTCCGGTGGCACCGGCGCTCGCCGTGCTGGAGGAGCTCGTTGCTCCCCAGCTTCGCGACCGCCGCATGCAGTACACGGTGCAGCCGTGCGACCCATCGGTTGCGGTGCGCGCGGACAGCGAGAAGCTGCAGCAGATTCTCATCAATCTGCTGTCGAATGCGATCAAGTATTCGCCCGAGGGCGGCCGGATCGACGTGAGCTGCGAGCCGACCAATGGAAAGGTGCACATACACGTGCGCGACACCGGCATCGGCATTGCCGCCGACCGGCTCGACAAGATCTTCGACCCGTTCATTCAGGTTGGACGCGCGCTGAATCGCCCGCACGAAGGCGTGGGACTCGGACTTTCCATCAGCCGCGATCTCGCGGCGGCAATGGGCGGATCCCTGTCCGTGACGAGCGTGCTCGGTGAGGGAAGCACGTTCACAGTGACGCTGAACCGTGCAATGACCTGACCGCCACCGGCGTGGCTCGCCTTCTGCTCATCGCGGGCGCATGCGTCGTTCGGTCCTGCTCGCCATCGTCGGCTCGCTGGCTCCTGCCGTGGGCGCTGCGCAGAACGACTCCACCGCGTTCATCTGCGATGGACGCGTGGTCGCACGAGTGAACATCACGACTGAACGCCCGCCGTTCTCGGGAACCGCGGCGAAATGGCGGGCCGCGGCGCATGCCATCGGGCTGCACCATGCGACCACACGTCGCACCGTGATCGAGGCGTTTCTTTCGCTTGCGCCCGGAACGATCTGTACGGAATTCCGTCGCTCCGAGTCCGAGCGCGTGCTGCGGGCGCAACCGTTCCTGTCACAGGCGGTCGTGCGCGTGGCGCCCGATACCGGCATTGGTGTCGTCGTCGAGGTGACCACGACCGACGAAGCGCCTGTACTCGTGAGCGGCCGATTTCGCGGCCTGAGACCGGAGTCCTTCTCGCTCGGCAACGAGAACGTCGGCGGTCTCGCGCTTCGCGTCGAAGGACGTATCGAGAACGGCGGAAGCTACCGGACGGAATTCGGCGGACGCATGGAGCAGGATGCACTGGTCGGCCATCCGTATCGACTCGTGCTCGACGGAGCGCGCTATCAGATCGGACACCGCCTCGTGGCCGAGGTCGAACATCCGCTCTTCACCGATCTCCAACGTATCTCGTGGCATGCGGGCATCATCGTCACTGACGACTATCCGCGCTTCGAGCGCGTCGATGCCGACCAGTTGGCGCTGCAGGCGTCCGACCGAAGCTGGGGCGTCAGCTCGCTGCTGCGCGTGTTTGGCACGCATACGGTGACGTTGTTGGGCGGCGCCATCGATGGACGCCGGTTCGAACCGGCCACGCGAGCAGTCATCGTGCAAGACACCGGCGTGGCGCCGGATACGAGCGCCACGCTGCGCGGGCGCTATCCGTCGTTCGAGGTGGGGAGGATCGGCATCACGGGCGGCGTACGGCGCGTGACGTTCCAGACCGTGAGCGGCTTCGATGCCCTGGTCGGATCGCAGGACGTCGCCCGTGGCGCGATGCTCGGAGTTCACATCGCCCACGGTTTACCGCAGTTCGGCGAGCGGGACCTGTTGATATCCGGCGCACTGTACGCCGGCGCGGCGAGCGCGAATGCGTTGCTGGCGACGCTCGCGCAGCTCGAGGGTAGACGCGACGCAGCGAGCACGTGGAACAGCGTCATTGGGAGCGCTCGCACGGCGCTCTACTGGGGCAGCGCGCCCGGGCTGGTTCTCGTCGTGGACGATCAGCTTTCGGCCGGCCGCAACTCACGTCTCCCGTTGCAGCTTTCGTTCAGGGATTACGACTACGGATTGCCGGGCTACCGCAATTCCGGGCTTGCCGGCGCACTTCGGAACGTCGCGCGCGCGGAGCTGCGGGTCAGCGGCGAATCCCTCGTGCGCGAGGCCGACATCGGCCTTGCTGCATTCGTTCAGAATGGGCTGCTGCGTGCAGGCGACGTCCCGTTCGGCGTGGACGCCACGCGTACGACACTCGGCATCAGCGTGCTTGGCGCGTATCCTTCGCGCTCGAAGCGACTGTACCGCGCTGACCTCGCCTTTCCGCTTACACGCAGCGGGCGCGGTGCGGGAGGCGTGGAGGTGCGCTTCAGCAGCTTCGACCGCACGCAGGGCTTCTGGACAGAACCGGACGACGTGACGCGCGCGCGCACGGGCACGAATCCGAGCCGGCTGTTTGCGTGGCCGCAGCGCTGAGCGCTACGGCCGTTCGATCGGTAATCCCGACGCGGCCCATTCGGCAAAGCCGCCGGTCAGACTGGCGACGTTGTCGAATCCATTTGCCGCGAGGATGCTCGCCGCGATGGCGGATCGTCCTCCTGACTGACAGTGGACAACGATTGGCACGTCGCGCGGCAGTTCATCCAGGTGATCGCCGAGCTGGCCGAGTGGAATGTTCCGCACGCCGGTGAGATGTCCGTGCTCCCACTCCGCGTCGCCGCGTACGTCGAGGACGAAGGCGCCCTTCTCTCCCAGGAGCGTGGAGAGTGCACGCACGCTCACCTGTGATGTCGTCTCTGTGCGCGCCTCGTCGAAAGTGTCGCGCCCGAACCAGCCATCACATTCGAGATCGATCATCGCGAGCCTGCGGGCGGCTTCCGTGGCGACGTGAGGATCATCCCCGCCCGTAAGGAGGAAGAACTCCCGATCGTATGGAATGAGCGACCCCGCCCACGTGGTGAAGCTTCGGTTGAGCGGAATGTTGATCGTGCCCGCCAGGTGTCGCGCGACGAATGTCACGGCGTCGCGCGTGTCCACGACGAGCGCGCCGTCGTCGAGAATCGGAGTGATCTGCTTTCCATCGATGCGACGTGGCGACTGAATGCCTCCGACCATGGCCGGGCCGTCGCGATTGATTCGCTTCATGTGCGCGAAATATCTTGGCGGCTCGGGCTGTCCCTCGAGGACCAAGCGGACGAACTCGTCCTCGTCGCTCGCTGCAAGCCCCCAGTTGGCGATGCGCTCGTAACCAAGCGTCGTTGACGGCACGGCGCCGAGTGCCTTGCCGCAGGCGGACCCCGCGCCGTGTCCCGGCCAGAGCTGCAGGTAGTCGGGCAGCGTGGCGAATTTTTTCAAGCTGGCGAAGAGCGTGCGCGCGCTGCCATCCATCGTACCGGCAATATTCGCCGCACGCTCGAGCAGGTCGGGGCGCCCGACGTCGCCCGCGAAAATGAAATCGCCAGTGAGGGCGCCCATCGGATACTCGGTTGCGGCGGTGTCCGTAACAAGAAACGTGAGATGCTCGGGAGTGTGTCCCGGCGTGTGGCGCGCGTCGAGCCGAACGTTGCCGACGGCGATGGTGTCTCCGTCATGCAGCAGCCGCGCGCGCGCCGACTCCGCGAACGCATACTGCCAGTCCTTTCCGCCCTCAGCGGAAAGATGGAGCTGCGCGCCGGTGTGCCCGGCGAGCTCTCTGCTCCCCGATACGAAATCCGCGTGAATGTGCGTCTCCGTAACGTGGCTGAGCCGGAGGCCCTCCTCCGCAGCGGCGCGTACGTATTGCTCGATGTCGCGATTGGCATCCACGACGACCGCATCGCCCGTAGCCTGACAGCCGATCAGATAGCTCGCCTGCGCGAGGTTTTCGTCGTAAAAGCGTCGAAGAAGCATCGGGCCGTCAGGGCACCACGCGCTGCGGACGCTTGGCCATGAGAGCCTCGATCTCAGGGATCTCGCGCGGGGCGGAGCTGATGCGCTCGAGACCCTGCGGCGTGATCACGTAATCGTCCTCGATGCGCACGCCGGTGTTCTCGTACCGCTGCACAACGGGTCGCACCTTGGCAACAAACGCGCGGTTCCGCGGCGTGTCGGGTAGCGCATCCAGCATCGCGCTGCCGATGTAGATGCCCGGTTCAATCGTGAACGCGTCGCCTTCCTTGAAGCGATGGTCACCGTAGTAGAATTGCGCGGGATCGTGTACGGCGAGGCCCAGTCCGTGAGAGATGCCGTGGATCATCCAGAACGTCGCCTGCCGGCATGAGCGCGGATTCGCCTGACAGTTCACGGGCCACGGCATGTCGAGCGTGGCGTCTTCGCGTTCCACGAGACCGAGCGCTGCCAGTCCCTTAGCGCGGATGTCGAACGCGGAGTCTGTCGCGGCCGAGGCAAGCATACCCGGCTTCGAGTTCCGCTCGGCGGCCTTCTGCGCGTCGAGCACGAGCTGATAGAGGGCACGCTGTTCCGGCGTGTAGCGGCCACTCACGGGAATCGTACGTGTGATGTCCGCCGCGTAGCCCTCGTACTCCGTGGCTGCGTCCATGACCACGACGTCGCCTGGATGTACGTCGCCTCGGTCGCGCATGTAATGCAGCTGCGTTCCATGCGCGCCTCCACCGACGATGGAGCCGTACGCCGGACGACCACCACCCAGTCGTGTAAACGCGTATTCGAGTGCGGCCTGGATCTCGTATTCGTGTGTGGGCTGAGGGATGCCCAGCACCTCGAGATGCCCCTGCGAGCTGATTTTCGCCGCGGTGCGCAAGAGCTCCATCTCGGCCGGACTTTTTCGTGCGCGGAGCTCGTCGAGGACAGGATGGCCGTCGCGCACGGTGATTCCCGGGTGCCGGGCGGCCAGCGCCTTCATGAACTCGCGTCCGCGCGAGAGGGAATCCTGCGCGGCAAAATCGGCGTCGCCGAAATCGGCGAGGAAGAAGAACGGCAGCCCGGAGGCGGCAACGGAGTCCGCGAAACGTTCCAACGCGGGCGCCGAGCGTGCGTGCAGTCCCCAGTCTGCCACGACGGCGGCGGAATCAGGGCGCCGACCGTAGTAGAACGCCGCACGCGGCGCGGCAGGTGAGATGAACAGCGTGCTCATGCCCCTGCCGCGGCGGACGACCATCGCGAATGCGGCGTCCGGCTCGTCGAAGTTGGTGAGATAGTGAAATGCGGGCAGTTGAAAGAACGGACCGAAGTCGGTCGTGGGCGTCCGGCCGCCGATCGCGATCACGATGCCATCGCCGATGTGCGCCGCGAGCGAGTCGCGTCTCGCGGCGTACTCGCTCGATGGAATCTGCGCGGCCGCCGTCTGCGCACCGAGCGCGACTGCGACGAGCAAGCGCTTCACGGCCGCTCCGGCGTCATGGCGGGCAGAACTCGCAGCGGCTGGTTTCGCGGTACGCCGATCTGGTATTCCTTCGGCGGCTCGGCGCCCATGAGGTTCTTCACGAAGTAGTCCCACCGGCGGCGCGTCATGTATGCGCTCATGCTGCCGTAACCATGCGCCTGGTTGGGGAGCATCAGCAGGTCGAAGTCCTTGTTCGCCTTGATGAGGGCCTCCACGACGAGCTCGGTGCTGACCGGAGGGACGTTGTCGTCCATCGTGCCGTGCGCGAGCAGCAGCTTGCCGCGAAGGTTGCGCGCGAGCGTCTGGTTCGCTTCGGCGTCGTAGTTGTCGCCATTGGGGCCGCCGCGAATGAGGAGGCCCTGATAGCGCTCGCCCCAGTCGTCCTCGTAGACGCGGTTGTCGTGGTTGCCGGATTCGGAGATGCCGACCTTGAAGAAGTCCGGATAGCGGAACATGGCGTCCGCCGTGGCGAATCCGCCGCCCGAATGTCCCCAGATTCCCGCGCGATCGACGTCGATGAACGCATAGCGCCGCGCGAGCTCGCGCATGCCGGCCACCTGATCCGGGAGTGTGTTGTCGCCCATCTTGCCGTAGTACGCGTCGTGAAACGACTTCGAGCGCCACGGCGTGCCCATGCCGTCGATCTCCACGACGATGAAGCCGAGCTCCGTCAGTGCGTGATTGTCGCCGCGCGCGGGATAGAAGCTCCTGCCCCCGACGCTGCCCGTCTGCGGTCCCGGGTAGATGTGGTTGATGATCGGATACTTCTTCGTCGAGTCGAGGTTGGCCGGCGTGTACAGAAGGCCGTATAGGTCCGTCGTGCCGTCCCGTGCCTTCACCACGATCGGCGTCGGCGCGTTCCACCCAGCTGCCACGAGACGCGTGATGTCGGCTCGCTCGAGCGTCGTGATCAGCTTTCCGCCCGCGTCGCGCAACACCGTCACCGGCGGCACGTTCGGCTGCGAGTAGCTGTCCACGAAATATTTGTTGGTCGGCGAGAGCTGC
Source organism: Gemmatimonadetes bacterium 2013_60CM_65_52 (assembly GCA_002215645.1). GTDB lineage: Bacteria > Gemmatimonadota > Gemmatimonadetes > Gemmatimonadales > Gemmatimonadaceae > AG11. Next base: position 427,985 of record NGFI01000014.1, read on the forward strand.
ACGGAGTGGTCGCCGTTTTCCGGCGTCAGCACGCTGAAGTGTCTGCCGTCCAGGTCCACGCGGCAGAGCTGGCGGAAGTATGGATCGCGGCCCGGCGTCTTGCCGACACAACCGAACCAGATCACGCGAGCCTTGTCATCGATGTGCTGGATGGCCGTGACGTTTCCCGTTCCGGTGGTGATCTGCTGCTTCAGCTTTCCGGTGTTGAGATCATATAGATAGAGCTGCCCCCAATCATCGCGCTCCGAGAACCAGATGAACTCGCCGCTGGCCGGCAGGACGTGCCAGTTGGACGCGCCGTTGCCCGACTCGTACTGTGTCGCGACGACCTCCTCGTACACATCGCGCACCACGCCCGTCCGTGCATCCGCGACGCGCAGCGTGGCCTTCTTGTGATCGCGCGACGAGGAGACGAACGCGACGTGCGACGCGTCGGGATACCATTCGACATCCGTCCATTCGCCGGCGCTGCACGACACGTCGTCGCAGAGCGTGGAGCGGTGCTGATCGGCGGGCATCTGGAAGCGCGTCACCGCCGCGTTGTCCACGTCGATGACCACGCGCTGTATGGTCGTGATGATGCTGTCGCCCGGCAGCGGGTACGGCCACGCGCTGAGCGCCGGATGTCCAGCGACCGTGTTCACGAGATACATCATGCCCACGCCGCGCTCGTCCTGCTGGAACGTCGCGATTTTTCTGGAGTCGGGTGACCACGTCAGAATCGCGTTGTCACTGTGCGTCCATCCCGCATTGTCGGTCGCGTAACCGAAACTCTTCACGCCGTCCGTCGTGAGTTGACGCTCCTGATTGGTGGAGACGTCGCGCACCCAGAGGTTGTAATTCCTGATGAACGCGCCGCGCTTTCCATCGGGCGAACGCACTTCGGGGGGGCGTCCGCCAGATGACGCACCGCCGCGCCGGCCGCCAACCACCGCCGGCGTTGCAGCCTCGCGGTCATCGACGGCGGCGCCGCACCGCCCCGTCTCCACGTTGCACTCGTAGCGACGCGTGCCCACGTGGACCAGGACTGCGCCGGTGGGTGTGAACTCGATCGTGTTGAACGGCAAAGCATTCGCACCGACGGTCTGTCCGCTCGCGGCGCTGAGGCCGGCCGCCATCTTCGCGTTGTCGAACGCACGCGTCCGCGTCCCCTTGGCAGGATCCACCAGAATGAACTCGGAGCCGTTCGGCGTCGACACGCGGTACCAGAGTCGGTCGTTCGCGAGCCACACCGGACGGATGGACGAGCCGAACACCAGGGGATTCACGGTCTGCCCCAGCAAACGCTCCGCACGAGCATAGTCCACCGCGGTATAGGCCTTCTGCTGCGCCGACATGGCGGGGGCGATCAGCATGGCGGCGACGCCAGCAGTGGCGGCGGCACGGAGGACGGGAATCGAGGACAGGCGCATGGCACGAGAGAGGAGGACGGGCAGCGCAACGAAAGTCGGGCGCGGCGCACCCTGAAGTATCGCGCTGGAACGGCAGCCCGCCAAGGCACGCTGGCGAGCGCCCGATACCGCTCATATCGTCACGACATGCGCGCCATGCGAGTTGCCCGCTAGATGCCGGAGCTACCCGACGTCACCGTGTATGTCGACGCGTTGCGCGAGCGCGTGGTCGGACAGCCACTCTCAGCGTACGCCATCCTGAGCCCGTTCATTCTCCGAACGGTGGATCCGCCGCTCGACGCCGCGGTCGGCCGGCAGGTCGGCAGCGTCGAGCGCCTTGGCAAGCGCATCGTCTTCGGCTTCGACGGCGATCTCTCCGTGGTCATCCATCTGATGATCGCCGGCCGCTTTCGCTGGCTCGAGCCCGGCTCGCGAAAGAAGGTACCGGCAAGGATTTCCCTCGCGAGATTCGAGTTCCCGACAGGTGCGCTGGTTCTCACGGAAGCGGGAACGAAACGCCGTGCCGCGCTGCACGTCGTGGCGGGCCGTGCGGGGCTCCAGCAGTTCGACCGCGGCGGCCTCGAGGTGCTCGACGCGACGACGGACCAGTTCGCCGAGCGTTTGCGCAGGGAGAATCACACCCTCAAGCGGTCGTTGACCGACCCGCGACTGTTCAGCGGCATCGGCAACGCGTACTCGGACGAGATTCTGCATCGCGCGCGGCTCTCGCCGCTCATGCTCACCACCCGCTTGAGCGACGAAGACATCGCGCGCCTCTTCGATGCCACTCGAGGAACGCTGGTGAGCTGGACCGATCGGCTGGCGAACGAGCGCAGCGGCGGATTCCCCGAGCATGTGACCGCGTTCCGCGAGGGAATGGCGGTTCACGGCCGATACGGCCAACCGTGTCCGGAGTGTGGCGCACCGGTCCAGCGCATCCGATACAGCGACAACGAGACGAACTATTGCGCGCGCTGTCAGACCGGAGGGCGCTTGCTGGCGGATCGGGCGATGTCGCGCCTGCTCAAGCAGGATTGGCCGAGGACACTCGAGGAGCTCGAGGGCTGACCTCTCTAAACGACGCCGCAGCAGTATCCGGAGGGAACCCCAGTACTCGGTGTCCGGCATCCTGTACAAGGGGCGTATCCGGTAAAAGGCGCCCTTGGTCGGCCGTCACGTCCATCCGGGTACGTCGTTTACCGAGTACCGGATACCGAGTTCTGATCTTCACTACTGGTTTCCAAAAGCGCCGTCAGTCCAGCGCCTTCGAGGCGGGCGGCATGACCGCGTGGAAGTCCGCATGGAAGCGCTCCATGTACGACTCCAGGAGCGCGTCGACACGCTCCCGGTTGTCCGCGGCAACGATGAGTCCCGCGTGCTGCTTCTTGACGAGGCGGCGGACGACGTTCGCGTCATCATACGCCGACATGTCCGGCCATTCCTGACGCGCGAGCGTGAGAATGAGTCCGGCGTAATCCGCGCGCTTCGGAGGCGGCGCGTATTCTTCGCCGCGGGCATCGGCGACCTCGAGGCGCGCCCATTCCCGCCACAGGTTCACGTCCGTCGCCGCATCGATCATGTCCACGATGTACGCACCGCCGACGCGCGCCGCCGTCTCGAGAAAATAGAGGCGGCCGTCCTCGGCCGCCCTGATGAACTCCGTATGAAGCACTCCACGGACGAGTCCGAGCCCGCGGATGATCTCCGCATTCAGGTGGGTGAGGTCGCGACCGAGCTGTGATCCGCGCGGGAGCGTGGCCGTCGCGAACAAACCGCCGCCGTGATAGACGTCGAATGGCGTGTTCAGATAGCCGCTCGATTCGGCAAAGACGGGTTGCATATCCCACGCGATGGAATCGACGTGCATGACCTGCCCCGGAATGAATTGTTCGAGCAGATGGTGCGGTCGTCGGTTCTCGAGCTGATCGAGCACCCGCCACACCTCGTCGACGTCGTCCATCTTCTTGAGTCCGATGGCCGACGCGGAACTGCGCGGCTTCAGAATCCACGGTGGGGCAACCGCGTCGAGAAAGAGCGCGACCTCCGCCCGGTTGATGAGCGACACGAACTCCGGCACGAGCACGCCATGCTCCTTGGCGCGCATACGCATGGCGAGCTTGTCGCGAAAGTAGCGCATGGTCGTCTCGCCCATGCCTGGAATGCGCAGGTGCTCACGCGCCGCCGCCGCGATCTCCTGATCGAACTCATCGAGGGCGACGATGCGATCGATGGCTTCGCTGCGCGCCAGATAGCTCAGCGCGTCGAGCATCTGCTCGCGACCGAGCTCCTCCGGCATGAGGTAGCGCTCGTCCATGCTCTCGATCGGCCACTCGGCGTCCTTGAGGTTCTCCGCGGTGAGGAGCAGCACACGGCATCCCAGTGCGCGGCACTCGCGGAGAAAATCCTGGCCCTTGAAGTAGCTGGTGATGCAGAGAATGGTGGTTGGCATGGCGTCGCGGGCGATTGAACGTCACCAAGACTGCAGGCGGTGGCGAGCGGCGCAAGTGCGGAGCGCACTGGACGACAGCGCATCGCCGATGAATAGTTCAGGGTATCACTGGCCGGAGTGGAAATGCAGCACCCTGTCGTCCGCCGGGAATTTGTTCGCGTCGCGTTCGGAGCGGCCGCCGCGCTGCTCATCCCCTTCCGTACCACGCGCGCGATGTCCGCTCCGGCACCTCACCCGACCCCGCGTCCCGGCATCACCGCGGCCAAGGTGTTGAGGGGCGACCAGGTGGGGAACGACCCAAAGCTGGCGGCTATCTTCGACGGCGTGCGTACGATGCCGGAAATCGTCGATGGAATCGGCTGTCAGTGCGGCTGCGCGGCGTCGGAAGGATTCTACTCCCTGCTCACGTGCTACGAGGGTGAGAGCGCGATGGCGAGAGGCTGCGCGATATGCCAGGGCCAGGGCGCCCTCGTCGTACGACTCCACAGAGACGGCAAGTCGCTCGACGAGATTCGCAGAGCCATCGACGCGAAGTTCGGTTGACCATGCGGTGCACGATGCGACCGCTCTCGGTCATCGCCATTGCCGTGCTCGCGTGTCCAGCGAACGCCCAGATCCGCGCGAGCGAGCCCGCGACGGTCACGCAGACCATCGACGGCACGAAAATCACCATGCAGTACTCGCGTCCGCGGGCGCGTGGACGCGAGACGCTGTTCGGCTCGCCCGACGTGGTGCGGTGGAACGAGGTGTGGACACCGGGCGCCAACTATGCGACGACGCTCGAAGTGAGCAAACCGGTGAAGCTGGAGGGCCATCCGGTGAAACCGGGCACGTACTCGGTGTGGATGGTCGTCCGCCAATCGGGCGAGTGGACCTTCGTGCTCGATCCGAACGTGCGCATCTACCACATGTTCCCGCCGGACTCGAGCGACCGGCAGGTGAGGTTTCCGATTCATCCGCACGATGGGCCGTTCACCGAGGTTCTGACGTGGTCGGTGCCGGAGATTCGCGCTGACGGCGGGACGCTGGTGATGCAGTGGGGACGCACTCGGGTGGACATGCAGGTCGAGGTCGAGCCTTCGCTCCGCATCACGATGGACGAAGCCGATGCCCTCCCCTATCTCGGCGAGTACACGTTCACGAGGAACCGGCGCGCCGGCGCCACGGTCACGTCGAAATTCTTCGTCGTGTATGAGCAGAACACGCTCAAGGGCTATTGGGAGCCGGACGACGCGTATTATCACCACTTCGCCCTGATTCGCATCGCGCCGGACTGGTTCGCGCCGGGCGTGTACGACGAGCAGGGCCGGATCTACGAGGTGTATCGCCCCGACATGACGGTGGAGTTCAAGCGCGAAGAGGGGCGCGTCATGTCACTGGAGATTCGCATGGACAACGATTTCGTGTGGGGCACCGCGAAGCGCGTCCATTAGACTCCGGCATGGCGAACGAGGATCTGGAAGTCGTCGACAACGCGGACGCGTCGCGCTTCGAGGTGCACGTCGGAGACGATGTCGCGTACTCCGAGTATCGGCGCCATGACCACGTGATCGTGTTCACGCACACTTTCGTCCCGCCCGAGCTCGAGGGGCATGGGATTGGCGGCCGACTCGCGAAGGTCGCGCTCGACCGCGCGCGCGCGGAAGGCCTCGCGGTCGTTGCGCGATGCCCGTTCATCGCGACGTACATCCGGCGGCACCCGGAGTATCAGGACCTGCTGCAGCACACGACCTGAGCTACTTGCTCGTCGACGCTTCGCGGAGGGTGAGTGCCACCGATCCCATGACCGGAACGTGGCTCTTGAGCATCACGACCGTTCGCGCCGCATCGTCGCTCAGATACACCTCGGCCTGGCCGCCCTGGCTGAACAGGCCGTTCGCATTGGTGATCGTCGGCTGTACGACGATCGTCGAAAACGTTCCGGCTGGCACCGTCACGGTGTCCTTCCGCAGCACGCGGATGATGACCTCGCGTCCCGACTTGAAGTAGCGCGGAATCGTGTCCACCTCGCCCACCCTCAGCGGCAGCGTGCGGACGTAGAAGAGGAACGAGATGTCGTCGAGCGGCTCGTTGGTGGTAAGCGAATCGACGTCGCCGCTGTACGTCTCGCGGAAGATGCCGCGTTCGGGCGCGATCTCGTAATTCTTCTTGCGGGTATGCGTCAGCTCGCGCTGGTTCTGCGAGAACCGGCGAGAAACGAAGCGATACGGATCGAACCAGGTATCGAACTGCTCGCTCACCTTGGCGAAGAGAAAACCCGCGTCCAGCCGCAGCGCCGCATGGTACGTCGGATGACCATCCGTGGTCTCGGACGAGAGCACCTCGAGCGATCCGTTTCCAACCCCGCGTCCCTTGTACTCGACGTCGTAGGTCGCACGCTCGCCCACCGACACCCGATAGCCGGACGCCACGGAGGTGACGTCGCTGGCGGGAACCGTGGCGCCGTGCGCCGCCATTGGCTGTGCGCGCAACGGGGCGCTCCCTCCCAGCAGCGCCAGAGCCACCGGCGCCACAATCAGCCCACGACCAACGTTGAATAGCCTCACGATTGCTCCTGCGTCCTGAATCCGGCCGGTGTGTAGGGTGTACAAAGTAGACCAAGTCGTCTACTTTACATGAAACTAGACCGTTTGGTCTGGTTGTCAAGCACCCCGCGCCGACCTATCGTCCATCCACACCAGATACGCACCCAATGGCCACCCGGTTCCCTGGATGACACGCCCAACCCCTGCTCCCCGACATTTCGTCACGAGACGAGGCATCCCCGGGTTGGACACGGATGCCGGCGACGCACGCGTCCCGACGCAGGAGCGTGGCACACGGCGGGTGGAGGCCATTCTCGACGCCGCGGCGGAGCTGGTGACTGAGCTGGGCGTCGAAGGCGTTACCGCGCAGGCGCTGGCCGATCGCGCCGCGACGTCCAAGGGGTCGCTCTACCACTTTTTCCCGGACGTGTCCGCGGTGTTGCGCGCGCTCGGCGAGCGACATCTCGGGGAGATCGAGGCGATCGTCCTGCGGATCGAGCAGGACGAACAGATTCCGTGGCGGCAGCTTTCAGCTGACGACGTGGTTGCCCTGATGCTCGCGCCGCTCGATTACCTCGAGCGCAACTGCGACCTCCTCGCGCTCGTGCGTGCGCCGAACATTTTGCCGCGCCCATCGCGCTCCATGCAGCCGATGCTCTCGTTCGTCGAGTTCATTCTCGAGGCGCGGTTTCCTCTCATGCCGGAGGCGAGGCGTGCCGCTCGCGCGGCTACGATCGTGGCGGTCATCGACGGCGTCGTCGGCACGGCAACACGCGGATGCTCGGCAGGTGCGCCGGACATGCGACGCGATCTCGAGGAACTCCTCGTGCTGTACCTCGCCGGCATCGACTGAACGGCGTGGCGTCCACGGTCGAGCTCGATGCACATGAGCTCCCGCGGCGCTTTTTGTGCACTCCTGACCATGCCATTTTCATTTGGGAGTGCCACAATGCGAACTCATGCGAACGTGCTCGTCGCCCTTACGCTTGCCGTCGCCGCTGTGTCGTCGCCGGCGTTCGCGCAGGAACACGGCCACGGTCATGGGAACGACAAGGATCGTGACCGGGGACGCGGTTCGGGTGAACGAGAAAATCGCGATCGGGACGAGCAGCGGGGCCACGACCAGAACCGCGGCCGTCAGCCCGATCGCGTCTATGTCCAATCCAACGGCAACGTGGCGCGTATCCCGCCCGGTCTGGCCAAGAAACCCGGCGGCATGCCGCCCGGACAGTACAAGAAGTACTACCGTCCGTCTGACGGCGTCGTCGTTCTTCGCGACGTCTTCAACGAGCGCGGCTATACCGTCGTCCGGACGTCACCGTACGGTGCATCGCAGTACGTCTACTATCGCGCCCCGGACGGCACCGTCCGTCGCGCCATCGTGAGCCCCGGAGCGACCCGGCTGACCTTCACGAACGTGCCGATGGCGCTTCTTCAGGAGATTCTCGCGCGGCTATACTGATGCCGGAGGGGTTCGCCCTCCGAGCATGCATCGTTTGCCTCGAAGCTACAAGGCGTGAATTAACCACAGAGGACGCAGAGAGCACAGAGAAAACTACAGAAGTTTTTTGTCGTTCTCTGTGCTCTTTGTGTGCTCTGTGGTTCAATTGCTGTCCTCACAGATTTTATGAGACCGAAACGGCGCGGAGGGCAGGCATGGGCGGTGACACGACCTTGACCGGTCCGGATCTCGCCGCTGGGGTGCGCGCCGACGCACTCCAGCCCGGCGAGAAACTGCTCGGGCACGCGCGTGGCGAACCGGTCCTTCTTGCGCGAATCGGCGATGATTTTCTCGCCATCGGCGCCACGTGCACGCATTACGGTGGGCCGCTGGCCGACGGTATCATCGACGGCGACACAGTGCGGTGCCCGTGGCATCACGCGTGTTTCAATCTCCGCACGGGTGAGGCGCTGAGGGCGCCTGCACTCTCACCCGTGGCGTGCTTCACGGTGGAGCGAATCGGCGACACGATCCGCGTGGGAGACAAGGTGGACCGCGATGCGCTTGCGCCGAGTTATCCGCTGGCGCGTTCGGGTGCGCATCCCAGGTCCGTCGTCATCGTCGGCGCCGGGGCGGCGGGATCGGCGGCCGCGGAGATGCTTCGGCGCTGCGGATTCAGTGGCGACGTGACGTTGATCGACGATGACCCCGATGCGCCATACGACCGCCCCAACCTCTCGAAGGACTATCTCGCGGGCAATGCTCCCGAAGAATGGATTCCTCTGCGGCCAAAGGACTTCCACTCGAAGCACGGCATCCATGTGCGGCCGGCACGGGCGACAGCGATCGATGTCGCCAAGCGTGAGGTGGCGCTCGAGGGCGGAGAGTCGGTCGGTTACGAGGCGCTTCTCATCGCGACCGGGGCCGATCCCATCGTGCTGCCGGTACCGGGCGTCGAGAAACCGCACGTGCATGTGCTGCGCACGCTCGCGCACAGCCGCGCCATCATCGCGGCGGCGGCACGTGCGAAGCACGCGGTCGTCATCGGGGCATCGTTCATCGGGCTCGAGGTGGCGGCGTCCCTTCGCGCGAGAGGGTTGGAGGTGCACGTCGTCGCGCCGGAGTCGTTGCCCCTCGAGCGCGTGCTCGGCAGAGAGCTTGGGCAGTTCATCGAATCGCTGCACCGTGACAAGGGCGTCGTGTTTCACCTGGGGCACAAGCCGGAGCGGATCGAGGAGTCCAGCGTGGTCGTCGATGACGGAACGCGGCTCTCGGCGGATCTGGTCGTGATCGGTGTCGGCGTGAGGCCGCGCCTCACGCTGGCGGAGAGCGCCGGGTTGGCCGTCGACCGCGGCGTGTTGGTGGACGAGTTTCTCCACACGAGCGCCGCTGACGTCTACGCCGCGGGCGACGTCGCGCGATTTCCCGATCCCCGTACTGGTGACCGGATTCGAGTGGAGCACTGGGTCGTAGCGCAGCGCATGGGCCAGACCGCCGCACGCAACGTGCTCGGTGCCCGAGAGCGTTTCGCCGACGTGGCGTTCTTCTGGAGCGCGCACTACGACGCGACCATCAACTATGTCGGGCACGCGGAGCAATGGGACGCAGTACGCGTGGATGGCGACCTGTCTGCGCGTGACGCCTCCGTGCGCTTCATGCGGGGTGAGACTCCGCGCGCGGTGGCGACGGTGTCGCGCGACATCGAGAGCCTGCGCGCCGAACTGGAGATGGAGCGGAGGTGATGCCGCTCAGGCGGGCGTTTCGTCGCCGATCTTCAGGCGCCAGCGCGCGATCGCGCGCTGCTCATCGAGCAGGATCGCCCATGGCAGCGCCTTGGGTATGAGGCGGAGCGCGGCGGTGTCGTCGTCGCACCAGACGATGGCGCCCTCCACCTGCATCGGCTCCCGGCCGGCCAGCGTGATCACGACCGACACGTGATCGCCCGTCTGTTCATCACGCGGGCACGCCAGTCGAACGCGCATTCCAATATCCGACCAGTCCACGAGCGACACGCGCCGATCCGGCGCGATGACGATGACGGGAAGCAGCTCATCGGGATAATCGGCTGGGTAGCTGACGCGGTACGAGGCGCGATGCTCGGAGGACGCGGGAGGGGTCATGTCCATGTGGCGTTCAACTTACGGTGCGGCGGAATGTCCCGCGACACGTTCCGTAGCCTCATACCGGCGCGGCGCCGCGTCGCTCCGCGCCCGGCGTGAATCTCCGTCTACTTCACCCTGCGTCCAATCCCATCACGGCGAGATCCTGCTCGCCGTGCCCGCCCGCGATGAGCGCGTCCATTCGAGCAGCGATTCCCGGCAGCATCGCGAGCGGCTTGTCGCCGGCCGTTTCCAGCATCAATCGCACGTCCTTGCGGGCCATCGCGAGCTCGAAGGCGGGCGTGTAATTGCGGGACGCCATGGTCTTGCCCCGCCCCGAGACTATTGCGGACACATCGAGGAATCCGGTGACCTTCAGCGCCTGCTCGGCCGTGACGCCCGCACCGTGCGCCATCGTGTATACGTCGGCCACGAGCGCATTGATGCCAATGATGAACGCGTTGCCGCACAACTTGTACACGGCGGCGAGGTCGGGACGCTCGCCGAGGTATTCGACGCGCGCCGCTTGCCGCTTCAGTCCATCGGCCACGGCGTCGAACAACGCTTTCGGCCCGGCGACGAGCATGGTCCCTTCGCCCTTGCGTGCCGCCACGGGACCAATGAACACGGGACAATGTAGGTATTTGACGCCTTCCGCGTTGAGGCGTGTGGCACGCTCCGCCGTCCGCTTGGGCTGCGTCGTGGAGTGATCCATGATGATGGTCTGGGGCGCGAGCCCCGGCCGCAGCGCGGCGATCACTTCCTCGACGACGGCATCTTCCTTGAGCACCAGGTGTACGCGCTCCACGCCTCGAACGGCATCGGCCGGCGAGGCGGCCACTTCAGCACCGAATGCTTCGAGCGCCTTCGCCTTGGCAGCAGTACGATTCCACACGGTGACCCGATCGCCACGCTTCAACGCGGCCTCGGCGAAGGCGGCGCCGAGTAGTCCGGTGCCCAGGAATGCGATGTGTGTCATGAGACTTCGTCCTGTATCGAGCCGTTAGCCGCTACGGGCGACGCGAGCCCGCATATGCCGCCACAGAGATCATGTCATCGAGGTCCAGTTTCTCCGTCGCTGTCCGCATCACCGTGCTTGCCGATCCTGCTCGCGTCCCGACGCGGAACGCGACCAATTGGCGCAGTATGTATGCCGGCGATCGACCCGCGAGCGGCGGGGCGACAGCCGTGCCCTTCAGAGACATGCCATGGCAGGTGACGCAACGCGTGGGAGCTCCGAGCGATGGATTCGACGCGATGCGCCTGCCGCGCGCGATGCTGCCCGGCGGAACGAACGTCGTAAAGGTCTCGCCGGGATCGCGCAGCTCGTGTCGCTCGATGTCATTGGTCACTTCGATGAGTCGCTGACCAAGGGGCTCCGAGTCGGCACCGCTGGGCACGGCGTAGAGATAGCCGACCTCGTACGTGCGGGGAATGACTGTCCGCTCCACAACCGTGTAACGCGGTTTCGTGCGCAACCGTTCGAAATACCGTGCGGCCTCGCGCGATTCGGTTGCTGTCGCGCGCTTTGCCACCTCGATCATGTTCGTGGACGCACCCGTCGCGGACGCGCTGCGCCGAGCGCCAGAGCGGAAGTCGGCCATCTGGCGTTCGATGTAATCCGCCGGCAGGCCACTGAGGGTCGCGTTTTCCGATCGCCCCGACCCATCCGGCAGATGACAGTACCCGCAAGCGAAAAGTCCTGCCGGTCGCGCGCGCACGACGGCGTCGGGCGCAGGCGGATGCAACTCGGGAAACCAGTCGGGCGGATTGATGCGGTCTCGCGTCTGGGCGAGCGTGAACGTCCGCCGGCTGCCCGGGACGTGAAGCGCTGCTCCGGTGTCAGACGAGGGCGCTGCGGTCAGCGGGCCGACACCGGGATAAAGCCAGCGCGGAATCTCGAAGGCTGACTGTTGTGCCCCGGCGGACGCTGGCCCGCCAATTGTGACGAGCATCACACTCAGCATGACGCATCGGATGCGCCCGGACTCGGGAGTGTTGGAACCACCGTTCCCGACCGGGGTGGATTGCTGTAACATCGAGGTGCTCAGACCATCACTCGGCCGCACAGGCGCGGGCCCCTGCCCGCCACGCTCACTCACAAATCCCCATGAACGCCCCCCGTCTCACGCTACTCGCCACCGTCGTGCTGCTCGTCAGTGCCGCGTGCGGTCCTTCCGCAGAGCATCAACGCGCGGACAGCACGGTAGTCGCCGTGTCCACGCAGCGCCAGCAGCTCGCGACCCAGCTCGCCGCGCAGAAGGACTCGCTGACGCGCGTCGTGTTGCAAGCGGACGATTTCATCAGCCACATCGACAGCAGCGTCGCCCGCGTCTCGGGACTGCCGAAGGACAAGAAGGCCAATCAGCAGCTCGATCCGCTGGCGCATCAGATCGAGAACCGCAAACTGCTGATGGCGCGGGTCGACGCCCTCGTTGCACGCACGCGCGCAACGGCCAGTGCGCTGGCGAAGGAGAGCAAGTCCAACGTGGCACTCCGGACGCAGCTCGCGAGCGACTCCGTGCTGATCGGCGAGTTGAGTGCGACGATCAAGCGGCAGACGGCGAACATCGAGGCGTTGTCGGGACGCGTGGACAGTCTCCGGACGTCGGCGCAATTGCTTGCCTCGTCTCTTGCGACGACGAAGACCAGCCTGGCGAGCGTCGAGACGTCGCTCAAGGCGGTCGAGTCGGAGCACAACGCGGTGTACTACATCGTCGGGCGCGAGGACGAGCTGGTGAACCGCGGCGTGGTCGTGCGTGAGGGAGGCGCCAATCTCCTCTTCGCACATCCGGGACGTACGCTCCAGGTCGCGCGCGCGCTGGATCCTCAGGCATTCACAGCTGGCGATCTCCGAAGCGTGCAGACCATCGTGGTGCCGGACAGCACCCGGCGCTACAAGGTCGTCTCGCGGCAGAGCCTCGACCATGCCACCGTGGGCGACCGTGAGGAGAACACGTTCCGCGGCAATCTGAGAATTGCGGATGCGACGCGGTTCTGGGCTCCCTCGCGGTACCTGGTTGTCGTGGAGCAGTAATCGGCTGGCGAGTCAAGAAAACCAGCACCCGATCATCAGGTGCTGGAGAAAACAGCGAGAGACATGTGAAGGAGCCACGGAGGACACAGAGGCTTGCACTCTGGGTCCTCTGTGGTATATGCGCCGTAGAACGGAGGATTGAAGACCAGTATCCGGTATCCGGCACTCGGTAAGACGACGTATCCGGTATGGACGGCCAACGGCTCACTGTGCGCCGCAATGCCATGGCCGAATCGTCCTAAGACGTACATGTGGCGCTCGGCTCGATCGGAGAGTCTGCATATATACAGACGAGACTTAGAGGCATTCCGTGATCAAGCCAATCCGCGTTGCATTGGTCGCAGTGAGCGCGCCCATCACACTCGCCGTTGCGCAGGCGCCCACGAGCACGACCGCCAGTGTCCCGGTCGCCAAGGTCGTGCTCTTCTCCTCTGGCGTCGGCTACTTCGAGCACGCGGGTATCGTGCATGGCAACAGCGCCACGCAACTGCGATTCAAGACCTCGCAGATCAACGACATCCTCAAGTCCCTGATGCTTCAGGACCAGGACGGAGGACACGTCGGCGCAGTTACATATCCGTCACAGGATCCGCTCACCAAGACGCTGAAGAGCTTCCAGGTCGACATTACGCAGAATCCGAGTCAAGCCGAGCTGCTCAATCAGCTCCGCGGCGCACGGGTGACGCTACAGGCTCGGCAAGGTACACTCTCGGGCGTCATCCTCGGTGTCGAGACGCAGCGCCGCACAAGCGAGAAGGGAGAGGCCTCGCAGGTTGCCGTGCTCAATCTCTTCACGGGCGCAAGCATTCGCGCGATTGAGTTGCCGTCGATCTCGAGCCTTTCGCTCCAGGACGAACAGCTTCAGGACGAGCTGACGAAAGCACTCTCCGCGCTCGTGCAGGCGCGCGATCAGGACAAGAAGCCTGTCACCATCAGCTTCACCGGCACCGGCGATCGCCACGTGCGTATCGGCTACGTGGTGGAGACGCCGATCTGGAAGACGTCGTATCGCCTCATCCTCGGCGACAAGGGCACCAGCGGCAAGCTCCAGGGCTGGGCAATCGTCGAGAACCAGACCGAGAGTGACTGGAACAACGTATCGCTCAACCTCGTGAGTGGCCGCCCGATCTCGTTCACGATGGATCTCTACCAGCCGCTCTATTCGACGCGCCCAATGGTTGCACAGGAAACGATGGTTGGCGTGCGCCCACAGATCTACTTCCGTGGCAGCGGAACAGTAGGCCGGGTCGATAGCCTTACTTCCGCTCTCCGTCGCTTTGGATATGGTCCGGACGGAAAGCCCCTTTCCATGCAGATGAACGAGGCCATAACGACTGCTTCGTCGTACTCTGCTCTCTCGGCGACGGCGGACCCGGATTGGTATGTCAACGGATCGGTTGCCGGAATCGCGGAGACCGCCAGGCTCGGTGAGCTCTTTCAGTATGCCGTTGGCAACGTCGCGCTCGCACGGCAGAAGTCGGCCATGCTGCCGATCATTACAGACTCCGTCCAGCTCGAGCGCATGTCCATCTACAACGGGTCTGTGCTCGGCACCAATCCGTTGAATGGCGTCTTGTTCAGGAACACCTCCGGCAAGCACCTGCTCCAGGGTCCGGTCACGGTGCTGGATGGCGGTGGGTACGTCGGCGACGCGCGAATCGACAACGTGCCTCCAGGCCAATCGCGGCTGCTGAGCTATGGAATCGATCTCGACGTCACCGTGGATGCCAACCATCTGGTTGGAGCATCGCGGATTCAGAGCGCCAAGGTCAGCAAGGGCATGATGCTCCTCAGCCGAAAGCTCGAGGAAACGAAGTCGTACGTCATCGACAACAAGGGCGACAAGAGCAAGGTCATCGTCATCGAGCATCCCGTGCGGCGCGGTTGGAAGCTCGTCGATACGCAGGAGCCGTACGAGACGACGGCGTCACACTATCGCTTCAGGGTTAAAGTTGGTCCGAACGTGCAGAGCACTCTCACCGTCAAGGAGGAGCTCGTGCAGACCGAGAGCCTTGCGATGGTACCGATGGACGTTACGCAACTCGTGGCCTACACCAGGACCAGCGATATCTCGGCAAGCGTACGCAATGCGCTGGGCAAGGCGATCCAGCTGAAGCAGGAGACGGTCGATCTCGATCGCCAGATCGCGGTGGACAATCAGCGCGTTGCAGAGATCTCTACGGAGCAGGCGCGCATCCGCGAGAACATGAAGACCGTGGAGAAGAGCGGGCAGTACTACGATCGCCTGCTGGCCAAGCTGAATGAACAGGAATCGCAGATCGAGAAGTTGCAGGCCGATCGTGCGAGCCTCACCACGCGGCGCGACGGTGTCAGGAAGGAGCTCGAGGAATACCTGAACGCGCTGGTGATCGCGTAGTTGGCTTCCGTGCGGCCTGGACAGTGCGTTGAGCCATTATCGGACTTGAATGGTGTCCTCGACAATGGATACAAGGGTGCCGCTCAAGGTTCGACGAAAGGCCACGATGGCCATCCCAGCGTTGACGGCCTTGAAGCGGAAACGCTGCGTCGGTCCGCCTGGATTGTAGGGCGGGACAACGTCCACGCTGAGGAACATCAAGGCGCTCGAGGAGATTCCAGGAGGGCTCTCGTAAATCGCCGGCCCCACGTTCCCCAACGTCACTTCTACTTCCTGCCCCACACGGGCCGAGCGACTCTGACTCTGGCTGTCGAGGCCGAGCACCCCGTCCGCACGGCAGGAGACAATGGCCACAATGAGTGCCAAGGCAAGCGCGTGTCTCGTGCGGGCGTGGCTAGACGTGACGCAATGCCTGGAGATGTCATTCATGAGATTCCGGATCTACGCCTCAGTCTTCATGAAGGTGCGCCGCCAGCTCAACGGACTTGACTGCGGTCCCGATTGGCCTAACCAGCGCTCGATCGTCGACGTCACACTTTCGGACGGCACATCTGCCAGGATGGGCTTGATCGGAAGCCGACGCCTTCCGGCGGTCACTGATCCATCCAGCCACCGCGCTCACCACAATGTCAAATAGCCGCGACGCAGATCAGGATTTGCTCGCCGCCTTCGAGAAATACTCGACATCCGGCAACCCCTCAAAATCGTCATCTTGTGTCCAGACCACGCCGCCGACGCGCAAGGCCGTCGCGTAGACAATACTATCGGCCAAGGGGAGCTTATGCGCCGCGCCCAGCGTGGCGGCCGCGAGGGCGAGAGTGGCGTCCAGGTCGATGACCGTCCCTTGCTGCATCAATGCCGCCGCTTGCAGCGCATCACTCTCGCCGCGCTGTCTCAGGACGACCTTGAACACTTCCAGCAGGCAGATCGCAGGTACGACCAAGCGGGCCACGGTCTCGATCGCGCTGGCGAAGTGAGGCGCTCCAGCGCCATCGGCGAAATACTCGAGCCACGCCGACGAGTCGACGACGTTCGGGCCGGAGCGTTTCGACGGGGCAATCATACGCGATCACGCTCGCGGCGCACGGAAGTATCAATGCCATGCAGAAAGCCGCGCATACTCTTCAGCGCGCGGACCGGGATGAACTCAATGCGGTTTTCGTAGGCGAGCGCTTGGACTTTTTGACCGGGTTCGAGGCCGAGGCGCTCCCGGATGTCCCGAGGGATGACGACCTGAAATTTGGGCGAAATCGTGACAACGTCCACGGGGCCTCGATCGATTGGCGTATCGTACAACGATATATCAATCTACCTCACCCACGCCATACCGGTAGAGGGCGTTTGCCTTGCAACGCCCAGGCTCACTTGCAAAGGCATACCTTCGGTCACACTTCGTGTGACGTGGCGCGACACGAGCCTCTAACAAAGCTATTATCAGAATTGGTAGCTAATGAGAACCTGACTCCGTATCCGCTGGCCGGCTTGGTGCGCGGGCTCAAAGGGAATCAAGGAGACGTGGTAGGCCATTTTCGCGGCGTAACTCGCGTCGGCCACGCCGCAGACCGTGATGGAGTCGGACACTACGGCGCCGGTGGTATCCACCAGAACTCGTATCAGAGCGCGTGCGCCGCGCACAGACGCTGGTGGCGGCAGTGGCGGCGTGAAGAATCCGCGTGGCCGTGGCGGTATCACGCCATCCGCTGATCGGGTCACCGCGACACCGCCGGACGGACAGGGCAACGGCTCGACGCCACGCACACCCGGCGTGCATCCAGCGATGAGGGCGACTGCGCCGAACAGCGACGGCTTCATATTCACGGGACGATGTGGCGATCAGAAGTCATGGCTGGGCCGGCTTCCGATCTTTGTGTGGCCTTTTGGTCCGGCCAGCGCTCCGTGTTCCGAATCACGCGCGCATTCACGACACCGAGCTACGCTACGGCACCGCGCGAATCCGAATTGCCTGCCCTCCTCCTGGCGCCATGGCAATCTCCATGCGCGATGCTGACGTCACCGTGCGGCGCGAGATGGCCACTGGCAGGGGATTCGTCCGCCAGTTGGCGCCCGGCCCATCCGCATACACCTCGGCGACATACGAGCGGCCGCGCGGGAGAAAATCGAGCGCAACGTCGAGCGAACGCGCGGATGCATTCGTGATCGCGCCGATGAACCATTCGTCCTTGTCCCTCGTCTTGCGCGCCACCGCGACGTATTCGCCGATGCGGCCGCCGAGCACGCGCGTGGTGTCCCAATCGACTGCGACGTCGCGGATGAACTGGAACTCGGGCCTGCCGGCATAGTTCTCGGGAAGATCCGCAGCCATCTGCAATGGCGAGTACAGCACCACGTACAGCGCGAGCTGCTTCGCCACGGTCGTACGCGGACGCGCCTCCTCGAGCGAATGTGGCGCGCCCGTCGCCTTGAGATAGACGTCGAGAATTCCCGGCGTGAAATCCATCGGTCCGCCGAGCATACGGGTGAAGAACAGAATCGACTCATGCTCAGGTGGATTGCCGCCCTCGGCGCCCCACGCGTTGTACTCCTGACCCCGCGCGCCCTCGCGGCTCATCATGTTCGGCCACGTGCGGCGTTCGCCCGTATCATGAATGGGCTCGTGCGCGTCGACGGCGATGCCATATTTGGCCGCCGTCTCGATCACCTTGCGATGATGTCGCACCGCGAACTGCCCATAGTGCGACTGTCCCCCCCCCACGGTGTCCGCGACGTAGCCCGTCTTGATGTTATGGATGCCAAGCGACTGATAGAGCCGGAACGCATCGTCGAGCTGGCGCTCGTAGTTGGCGATGCCGCCTGACGTCTCGTTGTGCGCGATGATGCCGACGCCCTTCGACTTTCCGTAGGCTGTCAGAGCCGGAAGGTCGTAGTCGGGATAGGACTGTGTGAACGAGAACGCGTTCTGGTTGGAGATCCAGTTGCCGTCCCAGCCCAGGTTCCATCCCTCCACCAGCACACCCTTGAATCCGTTCGCCGCGGCGAAGTCGATGTAGCGGCGGGTGTTCTCGGTCGTGGCACCGTGTTTCGGGCCCGACGACCACGTCATGGTGTTGAGGTGCATGCCCCACCAGATGCCGACGTACTTCTGCGGCGTGATCCAGCGTGTGTCCGCAATCTTGCTCGGCGGATTGAGGTTCAGTGTGAGCACCTGCGGATGCAGATCCTCGATGCGATCCGCGATCTGAATCGTGCGCCATGGCGTGACGAGCGGCGTATGTCCCCGGACCTTTACACCGTCCGCCCACGGCGCGAGTGCAGCGCGAAGCGTGCGGCTCTCCATGCGCGGACCGGCGAGAAACATGCGCGGATAGTCCACGAGATTCGCCTCGTGGATGACGACATACGTCCCGTTCGTCATCTCCATCGTGAGCGGCGTCTGAACGCTGTCGAGCGTGCTGACCGGGCCCTCGGAGAAGAGCTGCTCGGAGCGGTCCAGGCGCGGTCTGTTGGAGGCGATCCACCACGCGCGGCCGTTGTCTGCGAGGGCAAACTCCGTGAGCTCGTCGGAGATCTCGTAGTCGGTGATGCCCGGCTGGGCCGGCAACTCGTAACGGAAACCGATGCCGTCGTCGAAGGCGCGGACAGCGAACGTAAAGTGGCGATTTGGCGCTGTGGTCTCGGCGACCTCAACGCGCATTTCGTTGTGATGATCGCGGACGCGCGCGACCTCGCCCCACGGTTGCGTCCAGGTCTCGTCAAAGGAGGAGTGCGTCTCGCTGGCAATGCGAAGGCTATCGCGCAGAGGCGGTGCATTCCGGAACGTGAAGCCGAGTCGTGACGGTAGGACGACGTTGTCCCCGTTGCGGGTGACACTATAGACCAGCGCGCCCTGACGGACATTCACGGTGACGATGTTCCGGCCGTCGGGAGACGTGACACGAAAGGGCGACTGCGAATAGGACGCAGCGGGAAGCGCGCAGAGGAGGAGCGCGCACGCGGACCGACGAGCGAATGGAGAGGCGTTCATGATGGATCGAAGGTGAGACATGAACGTCGCATCGGGCGCGGAAAAACGACAGGGCGACGACCGCTCGTCGCCGCCCCTGTGGCTCATCCTGTCACGGCGTGCGCGTTCCCGACCTGATGAGGCGTGCGATCGCGACGAGAATCACGGCGCCAAGTGTGGCGACCAGAATCGACCAGAGGACGCCGCCCGTCCCCGCGATGCCGAGAAGGCCGAGGACCCATTGGCCGACGATGCCGCCGGCGAGGCCGAGGGCCAGGTCGACGAGGACTCCGTACCCCGCGCCACTCATGATCTTGCCCGCGAGGAATCCAGCGATGATGCCAACGATGATCGCGACGAGCATGTCCGTCTCCTTGGCCAAAGGTGTGGGTGGCCCTACGAGTTCAGCCAGACGCGAGTTCCGTTCCGGCGTACGCTTGGCGCTACGGTCGTTGTAATGAGGTGTCCACAGACGCATACTCCGGACTCTCGCCGATCATCCTTCTCCAACAGGTCCGCAGCATGATCCCCGCGCTCATCTCCCGCTGGACATTCACGAGCCTCGTCGCCGTTTTCGCCGCTGCAACGACGGTCGAGCCGCCGCGCACCGCGCCTTCGATCGATCCGCAGTTGTACGCCGGGCTTCGGTGGCGCAACATCGGACCGTTCCGCGGCGGCCGCGTGTCCGCAGTCTCGGGCGCCATCGGGAAGCCGGGTGTGTTTTACGTGGGGTTCCCCGCAGGCGGCGTCTGGAAGACCACCAGCGCCGGCGAGACGTGGTATCCGGTGTTCGACGCCATCAAGGAGGTCTCATCCATCGGAGCGGTGGAGGTGGCACCGAGCAATCCGGATGTCATCTATGCCGGAACGGGTGACATGATCACCGGCGGTGCAATCAACGAAGGAAACGGCATCTACAAGTCGGCAGACGCAGGTCGCACCTGGCGGCACGTTGGACTGGATTCGACGAAGCAGATCCCGTCGATGCTCGTCGACGTGCGCGACCCGAATGTCGTGCTCGTTGCCGCGCAGGGCGACGTTCACGTGAAGAGCGGCGCACGCGGTGTGTTCCGGACGACGGACGGCGGCATCACCTGGGCGAGAACGCTCTTCGTGGACGACACGACCGGTGTCCAGAAGCTCGCGCGGACGGACGACGCTGCGTCCGTTGTATTCGCGACGACGGTGAAGCATTACGCGCCGCCGCCAGGGGTACCGCCTGCGCCGCAGACGCCTGACACAGGACGCACCACGACCCTGATCTTCAAGTCGATCGACGGCGGTGTCACCTGGCGGGAGCTTTCCGGCGGTGGCCTGCCCCGGCTGAATGGTCGCGT
>NGFI01000009.1 GCA_002215645.1 Gemmatimonadetes bacterium 2013_60CM_65_52
CGTTGTTCGGGCACACCAATGCGATAGCCGCCGTGCGGCGTCGGCGTGAGATTCAGCACCACCACGGCAAAACCGTCATTGCCGCGGCGCAGATAGGAGAGGACGGAATTGGCCCGATCGGCGACGTCGATCCACTCGAAGCCACGCGGCTCGCTGTCGAGCTGCCATAGCGCGGGATGCTCGCGGTAGACATGCCCCAGGCGCGCGACATACGCCTGGAACGCTGCGCGATCGGGCCACTCGAGGAGATGCCACGGTAGCGACTCGTCGTGATTCCATTCCTCCGGCTGCGCCAGCTCGCTGCCCATGAAGAGCAGGGATTTTCCGGGACGCGTAATCTGATACGCCAGCAGCGCCCGCAGATTGGCCATCCGTTGCCAATGGTCGCCCGGCATCTTGGCGTAGAGCGACCCTTTCATGTGCACCATCTCGTCGTGCGAGAGCGGCATGATGAAATGCTCGCTGTGCTCGTAGATCATGGCGAACGTGAGCGAATCCTGATGGTAGCTTCGGAAAATGGGCGGGCGCTCGAAGTATTCGATGGTGTCGTGCATCCATCCCATGTTCCACTTGAACGTGAAGCCGAGGCCGCCCTCCTCGATCGGCCGGCTCACGCCCGGCCACGCCGTGGAATCCTCGGCGACGGTCATGCACCCCGGCGCGGCCGCATGGACGACGGCATTCATCTCGCGCAGAAAGTCGATGGCCTCGAGATTCTCGCGGCCGCCGAACCGGTTGGGAACCCATTCGCCTTCCTTGCGGCTGTAATCGAGGTAGAGCATCGAGGCCACCGCGTCCACTCTCAACCCGTCCATGTGGAACTCGTTGAGCCAGTAGAGCGCGTTGTTGACGAGAAAGTTGCGGACTTCGCGACGCCCGTAGTTGAAGATCAGCGTGCCCCAATCGGGATGTTCGCCGAGCCGAGCGTCCTCGTGCTCGTAGAGTGCCGTGCCGTCGAATCGGCGGAGCGCGTAATCGTCGCGAGGAAAATGCGCGGGCACCCAGTCCAGCAACACACCGATTCCCGCGCCATGCAGGGTGTCCACGAGATAGCGGAGGTCGTCGGGCGACCCATAGCGTGACGTGGGAGCGAAGTATCCCGTGATCTGGTAGCCCCATGAGCCGTAGAACGGGTGCTCCATCACGGGCAGCAGCTCCACGTGCGTGAATCCCATGCGCGTCACGTACTCGGCGAGCCGCGGCGCGATCTCCCGATAGCTCAGGAACCGGTTGCCCTCCTCGGGCACGCGCGCCCACGATCCGAGATGGATTTCATAGATGTGGACCGGCTCCCTTACGTGGTCGCGGCCGGTCCGCGCCGACATCCACGCTCCATCGCGCCACCCGTACGTTCCTTCCGTGACCACGATGGAGGCCGTGCCCGGCGACTGCTGCATCTTGAGGCCCACCGGATCCGTCTTGATGCGCAGGTGCCCGTCCCGCGTTCGCAGCTCGTACTTGTAGAGGGCGTTCACACCCACTCCGGGGACGAACAGCTCCCACAGCCCGCTCGAGCCCATGCGGCGCATGGGGAACTGACGTCCATCCCAGTTGCACCAGTCCCCCACCACACTCACACGCTCCGCGTTCGGCGCCCATACGGTGAACGACGCGCCTTCGTCGCCATCCACCGTGCGCAGGTGGGCGCCGAGCATGGTCCAGAGGCGACGATGCGTTCCCTCGTTGAAGAGGTGGAGATCCACGTCGCCGATCGTGGGGAGATGGCGATACGCATCGCCACGCTCCCACGTTCTGCCGTCCGATGCGATGAAGCGAAGGCCATAGCGTAGCGGCAGGCGTGCACCGGCAATCACAAGCGAGAAAAAACCACCCGATTCGTCGCGCATGGCCGTGCTGACACCATCGCGGATCACGAAGCAGTCCGCCGCCTCGGGCTGGTGAACGCGAATGATCACGCCAGACACGTCGCCCGCTTCGTACGGGTGCACGCCGAGCACCGAATGCGGATCGGCATGCCGCCCCTCCGCCAGGGCGCGTCGCGCGTCGGAGTCGAACGTCGTCATAGCGTGTGCTGTTCAGGGAGCGACAACCGCTCGCGCCGCGGCTGGTCGGCAACGTGGATCCGCCGATCCATTCCGTAACGCAGCAGCACCAGCGCATGCGCATCAATCGTGACGCTCAGCGCATGCTCCGGCGGCATGTCGTCGCGCGCCGAATTGAGCAGGATCACCCAGGTGTTCTCTCCTTCCAGGGCGGGCAGCGTGAAGGACACCGGTTCCGCGCCGGCGTTCATCAGGATGAGGAGCGTGTCGCCCAACACCGCATGGCCACGCTCGTCCACTTCGTCGGTCGCCGCGCCGTCGATGAGCATGCCGAGCGCGTGCGCCTTCGCATCGCGCCAATCTACGTCCGTCAACTCCGTTCCGTCCGGCTTGAGCCACGTCACGTCCTTGCGGTCCGAACCCGGAGGGGGCGCGCCACGGAAAAAGTGGCGGCGACGCAACACCGGATGCGCCTGTCGCATGGCAAAGAGCTTTCGCGTGAACGCCAGCAGCGCCGACGTGCCCTCATCGATCTCCCAATCCACCCAGGTGATCTCGTTGTCCTGCGCGTATGCGTTGTTGTTTCCCCCTTGTGTGCGCGCGATCTCGTCGCCGTGCGAGAGCATCGGCACGCCCTGCGAGAACGCGAGCGTCGCGAGCAGTGCCCGCGTGACGCGAATGCGCCGCTCGCGGATCACCGGGTCGTCCGTGTCGCCCTCGACGCCCCAATTCCGGCTGAAATTCTCGTTGTGCCCGTCGCGATTGTCCTCGCCGTTGGCCTCATTGTGCTTCTGCTCGTAGCTCACCAGATCGCGGAGCGTGTAGCCATCGTGCGCCGTGATGAAGTTGATGCTCGCGTACACGCCACGATCGCTGCTCGAGAAGATGTCGCTGGAGCCCGCGAGCCGGCTTGCCAACTCGCCCACCTGTCCCGGGTCGCCGCGCCAGAAACGGCGCACGGCATCGCGATATTGCCCGTTCCATTCGGTCCAGCGCAGCGGAAAGTTGCCGGCCTGATAGCCCCCTGGCCCGACGTCCCATGGCTCCGCGATGAGCTTCACGCGCGCCAGCGTGGGATCCTGCTGCATGATGTCGAAGAACGCGGAGAGCTTGTCCACGTCGTAGAGCTCCCGGGCGAGCACCGGCGCGAGGTCGAAGCGAAAGCCATCCACGTGCATCTCGTCCACCCAATAGCGCAGCGAATCCATCACCAGCTGGATCGTGCGCGGATGCTGCATGTTGAGTGAGTTGCCCGTGCCCGTGAAATCGGTGTAGAACCGCTTGTTCTTTGCCTCCAGCCGGTAGTACGTCGCGTTGTCGATGCCCTTCAGCGACAGTGTCGGTCCCAGATGATTGCCCTCGCCGGTGTGGTTGTACACGACGTCGAGAATCACCTCGAGCCCCGCTGCGTGCAGGGTCTTCACCATGGTCTTGAACTCGTACACCTGGTTGCCGAGCCCGCGCGTGGCGTAGCGCACGTCGGGCGCAAAGAACCCGATGGAGTTGTAGCCCCAGTAGTTGGTCAGGCCACGCTCGGCGAGGTGACGATCCACCACGAACTGATGCACGGGCAGCAGCTCGAGCGCCGTGACACCGAGAGTCTGGAAGTACTCGATCATCGGATCGCTGCAGAGGCCAAGGTACGTGCCCCGGAGCTGCGGCGGCACGTAGGGCTGCCGAATGGTCATGCCCTTCACGTGGCACTCGTAGATGATCGTTCGGTTGTACGGGACGTTGAGCGGGCGGTCGTCTTCCCAGGTGAAGGCCGAGTCGATGACCACGGATTTCGGGACGCTGCCCGCGGAGTTGTCCGGATCGGGCTCCAGATCACTCTCACCGTCCACGCGATACGCGAACAGTGCGTTGCTCCATGTAATCGAGCCCGTGATCGCTTTCGCGTATGGGTCGATGAGCAGCTTCGCCGGATTGAAGCGATGTCCCTGCTCCGGCTCGTACGATCCGTGGACGCGATACCCGTAGAACTGCCCCGGGCGGACATCGGGCAGATAGCAGTGCCACACCTGGTCCGTGCGCTCCGTCAACCGGATCTTCGCGGACTCCGCGGCGTCATTCTCGTGCGCGAACAGGCACAGCTCCACGCCGCTCGCGTGCTCGGAGAAGAGCGCGAAGTTGACGCCGGTCCCGTCCCACGAGGCTCCCAGTGGATAGGGACGGCCCGGCCAGATGCGCAGTGTCATCCGTTCATCATACTCGGCGTGCGAACGGCGCAGCCACCCTGCCGGCCGCGGTTCCGCAAGCGTACCGCAAGTACCGGCCCGCTCAGGCGGGCGTCGGCTCGCGGAGCTCGGCCAGGGTCGTCTGCTCGATACGGCCCTCCATGCGCCGCATCAGGTCCACGAATACTCCCGCGATGTCCGGGTCGAAATCAGTACCCGCACCGTCCTCGATGTACTCGAGTACGCGCGCCGGTTCCCACGCCCCGCGGTAGGGCCGGTGCGTCCGCAGCGCGTCGTAGACGTCGCAGACGTGCACCAGGGCGCTCGCACAGTGGCACTCGCGGCGGACGTGGCGCGCGGGATACCCGCCGCCGTTGAGCATGATGTGATGCTCGAACGCCACTACGGCGGCGAGATCGAGTTGTTGCCCACTCGAGAGGATGAGCTTCGCCCCCTCCTTCGTGTGCCCCTGCATCACGGCGCGTTCGTCGTCGCTCAGCTTGCCCGGCTTGTTGAGGATGTCCAGTGGAATGCGCGTCTTGCCGAGATCGTGTAACAACCCCGCCACGCCAAACGCGCGCACGTCCGCGGACGACATGCCCATGGCCTCCGCGAGTGCCATCGTCAACACGCTCACGTTGAGCGAATGCGTCGTGGTGTACTCGTCGAATTCGCGCAGCGAGAGGAGCGGCAGCAGCATCTGCTGATCGCCGTGCATGGCGACCGCCAACGACCGCACCACGGATTCCGCCTCGAGCAGCGGCAGCAATCCGCGGTCGCCGACCTCGCCGTGCATCCATTGCACCGTCTCCACCTCGTCGCGCAGATCGTAACGGGTTCCGCGCGGTTGGCTCGCCTCCGACGACACGGCCGGCGTCGATCGTTGCTCGCCACGGATGCCGAGCGCGCCGAAGCGGATGGTGCTGCGCGGCGCCCCCGGCCGCGCTTCCGCGGTGTCGATGGTAGCAAGCGTAAGGCGCGCCACGACCTCCTCGAGAAACGTCTCGAAGTCATCGCGCGAAACGTCCGCGGCAAACTCGAGGCGCTGCACACCGGCGTTCGCGAGACGCGACGCCCATTCCCAGTCGCGCATCTCGCGAAGTGGACGCTCCGCGAACACCACCTCGTCGCCGAGGAAGGAGAATTCGGGACGGGCGTCGTGCGCCTGGAGGTCGCGCAACAACCGGTACGCAGTGTCCACCGCGCGCGCCCGCGCGGGGTGCGATGGCGCGTACAGGGCCATCGTGGCAATGGACTGCGTGAAGGCGGTGAGAAAGCGGACGGGATCGCTCATTTGATTGCTTCCGTCCGCATAGTGAGCCGCTCGCCGCGCACGGCCGCACGCACCGTGGCGCTGGTGCTGGACCGTGCAAGCTCGAGGGCCGGCGTCGCACGTGAATCGCTTCCCCACCGCGCCGCAAGGACGTTGAGCGCCGCGAGCATCTCCGGCGACGTCGGGGTCAGCCGCGGCCGACGCAGCAGTCCGCCCGTGGTCATCGTGCGGCGGACGAGCCACTCGACGCTCTGCTCATCGGACACACCCGCCACCGCGCGTACAGCGGCCACGAGCGCGGCGCTCTCCGTGATCTCGCCCCGATCGACGCGCAGCCTGATGGTGGAGGCAACCAGCGGCGGGCACCGCTCCTGCGCCGCCTGAAGGCCCGCCGCGACCACGCAAGCGTCGTCGTCCCGCACGGCCACGAGCATCGCCGCGTCGCGCGTCTCCTCGTACGAGAGCAGAAGCCTTGCCGCTTCGCGGCGGACGGCCGCGTCGCCGTGCGCGAGAAATGACCGTGCCTCGCCCGGTAGCTTTGCCGGAGCCATGCTTTTCAAACCGGCGAGCAGCTCACACACGATCGGCGGCGCAGCGGAGGCAAGCTGCGCGGCAACCGCCGGCGCGGCATCGGCCCCGAGCGAGATGAGCGTCGCAATGAGACGATCGTGATGTGCGCCGGAGGGCAGCACGATGACCGCACGAACGAGCGCCGGCGCGCCGGCCGCGCCGAGGCGCATGGCTACACGCCGAATCAGTTGGTGATCGAGCTTCGGCGCGACGAGCAGCGCGCCGAGCGGATCCGCCGCCGCGATGACGGTCCACAACTGCGACGAGATCTCCTCGCGTCCCGGAGGCGCTGTGTCGAGCACATCGAGCAGCTCCGCCAGTTGTCCTCGAGCGAGCGAGGCCGTCAACGCGCGCGTGACCGCATCGCCAGTAACGCCAAGCTCCAGCGCCATGAGAATCACGCGGGCCGGCTCGCAGGGAAATTGCGCCTCGTCGGGCGCAGTCGCGGGGTCAGCTCGCGACATGTGCTCCAGCGCCGCCGAATAGGCGAGCGGATTCGGGTCATCGAGCGACCACGAGCTCACCAGTCGTTCCACGTGCTCGCGAAATTCCTCGTCGGCCATGTTGCCGCGCCTGCCGGTGTCCTGCGCGGCGTGCGTTGCAAGCTTCGTCAGCATGCGCACGAGCGAGTGTGAGATCGTCTGGCCTTCCGCGTTGGCCGCCGCCTGCACCAGCTCCACCACCGCGTCCACGTTCATCCCCTGCGCGGCATCCAGCACGAACTTGCGCCGCTGTAGCGTGTCGCCGCCCATGTCGAGGAGACGGCGCAGCGTCGCCGGCTGCAGCGAGCCCACGAGCTTCGAGATCCTGCGCTTCAACCCGGCGCTCGCCTGCACCTGCGTGTCGTCGTGCCGCACTTCGTGCGCGATCTGGAGCAGGTAGCCGACGATCACCTGGTCGTACGCGGGCTCGCGATCGTGGTCGTCGATGGCCTTGGCAACGTGCTCCGGCTCGAGCTCACCGTCGGATTGGGAGCGCCCCTGCTCGGACGCGATGGCCGCACGCGCGAGGCCGACCCAGAGCTGCGCCGCGCGCGTGTCTCGTCCGCCGGGCGGCCGAGCTGATCCGTCTTCGTCTGCCGCCTCCTCCTCATCGAGCAACTCGAGCCGGTCGTACGTGAGCGGAAAGAGCTTGACGTTGACCCAGAGCGAATCGAGAATTTCCGGTTGCATGCCGAGCGGCTTTTCATCGCGCTGCGCTTCGATGCCCACGCGTTCGAGTGCCGACGCGAGCTCGTCGCGCGAGATGCCGCGGAGGAACTTCAGCGCGCCGATGTGGTGCCGGTGGAGCTTGCCCGCCAGCTCGCTGAGCAGCGGATGCAGCGCGCCCGTGGCCACGCCTTCGATGATGAGCTGGCGTCGCGCGACGCCAATGGAGAGCGCGGGACGTTCGACGAGCAGCCGGATCAGCGAGTCGTGGACCGCCTCCACCGACTGGGTGAGTAGCGGATGCCCGTGCGGGTAGATGGCATGCTTGTGCATGGCCACCGAGAGCTCCACCAGGAACTCGGACAATTCCTGAGAGAGCCGGGGCGTTTGCGCGTCGGCGCTGGCTGAACGAGGATCGGCATCGATCACGCGGCCCGCTGGGAGAACGTTTGTCTGCGAAAGGATGGGCGGGGCGCGGTCGTCCCTTTCCCCGATGACGATAACGCGTGGGCGCCCGTCACTCGGTCGCTGCGCTCAGCGACCCGGACAACTTACGGCGCGCGCCGTCACCGGAAGATCGCGTTGTGCCGTGGCAGAGCGCCCTGCGGCCATGACGCCGGATCGCACCGTTCCCCCGCCGGTAAACGACATGTACATCGTGTGCCGCGCGCCTTCCAGCGTCAGCGCGATGCTGTCGTTGTCGGAGCGGGTTATGACAGCCCGTGCGTGCGTGTCCTTGCCATCGGGTGTCAGGACCCGCGCATGTTGCGCTGTCGAGTCGTAAGCCAGCACGAATGGCGGCGACACCTCGCCCAAGCTGGCGCGAAACCCGGAAGACGCCTCCACCTGCATGCAGGTCGACGGGAACAGCCCGCGCAGCGGCTCGACCGCGCGCGGCGGCTGCTCCTGCCGGAGGCGGGCGACTATGGCGGAGCGCAGCAGGGAATCGGACATCGGCGGCATCGGACGTCCCGCGGCCGGCGCCATCGCGTCCGGTGCAGGGATACGCTCCACGGCCCCATGTCGGCGCGTGAGCACGACACCAATGGTGACGACAAGGGCCGCCGTGAGAACTGCACGTGCCGGTGTAACACGGAGTGCGCGCCATGTGCTCCGCGAAGCGGCTGGCGTGGGGCGAATGATCGGCGGCGGCACCTCGTCGAGCAGTCCGGCCACACGCGACGCGCCTGCGATCAGCCCTCGAGCCTCCGCAACGCGCGCCGAGCACAACGCACACTTGGCCGCATGCGCCTCGGTTCGCGTGGCGGCGGCGGAATCGAGGGAGCCCTCGAGCCATGCGTGAATCGTCCCCTGGTCCGGATGGACGTCGTCGACGTCGCGCGTCGTGAAGCGTCGTTCGTTCACGCGGGCTCCGGTGCGTTGAGGAGCGCCTCGTACGCCTCCATCAGGCGGCGGCGCGCGCGTGCGAGCGTCGATCCCACGGCGGTCACGGGCATCTCCAGCGCGGCGGCGATCTCGTCGTACCGCAACCCTTCCTCGCGCATGAGGAGCGCATCGCGGTCGCGCAGCGGCAAGGTCTCGAGCGCCGAGCGCGCCATGGCCTGCTCGGCGGGCCGCTTCGCGTGCGTTGCCTCCAGATGAGAGACGATGTCCGTCTCGACGTCGGCGCGCATCAGCGCGAGGCGGGGCTGAGCTCGCGGCACACCGACGTCTTCGGAACGCGCCAGGTTGATGGCGGCGGCGAATATCGTCGAGCGCTCACCTTCCTCGTCGTCCTCGACCGCCACGCGCTCGATGGTCTCCCTCGCGATCTCCTCAGCGGCATCGCGATCGTCGAGCCGCCGCGCAATGAAGCGCGCCAGCGTGGCGTGGTAGGTGGCCGTCAGCCGGGCGGCGCGATCCTGTGGGATCATGTCGCGTAGAATATCGCCATCCTGACGCGTCGGTGCACATACGCGAGCGGTTGGCGGCGCATGCGTAGCCGGGCGCGCGATAAAGGGGGTCTGGCGTCACATAAATTTATGTTCATATATTCCGGAATGGCCGAGACCGATCGCAACCGCGCACTCGCGGCACTCCGATTCCGCGCCCTGGGCGACGAAACACGCCTTCGGTTCCTCGAGATCCTTTCCGACCGCGAACACACCGTCGCCGATCTCATGGCGGCCACCGGCCTCGGTCAGTCCCTCGTGTCGCACCACCTGCGCGCGCTGCGCGACGCGGCCCTCGTCACCACGCGACGCGACGGACGATGGATCCACTACGCACTCTCACGACCGACCCTCGCCACAACCAGACTCGTGCTCTACGAGCTGGACTGACTGGCGCGGCGCCCACGCGCTGTGCGATGTTTGCGCGACTCAGCCGAGTCCCGGAGGAATCATGGCAGAAAGCTCGTCCAC
Organism: Gemmatimonadetes bacterium 2013_60CM_65_52; assembly: GCA_002215645.1. Lineage (GTDB taxonomy): Bacteria > Gemmatimonadota > Gemmatimonadetes > Gemmatimonadales > Gemmatimonadaceae > AG11. The sequence continues at coordinate 9,535 of NGFI01000009.1, forward strand.
GAAGGATCTCGAGGATCGCGTCGCCAAACTGCAACGCGCGGTCTACTACCTCATCTGGAAGCGCACGGGCTTCGGCGAGCAATGCGTGCACTGCGGACACTCGTATCCGAGCCACGGCGAAAAGTGCAAGGCCGCGGAGGTCGAACAGTTGGTGCGCTGAGTCACGCCTGAGGGCGGACTCGACCGAACGCTCAGACGAACGCGACCGAGGACTGACGGCGCACTCGACGGGAGCATTGCGGCCCTTGCCCGTGAGGTGGCACGGCAAATGTGAGTAGGCATGGTGCGCGACAACGTGGTCGCGTGATGGTTCGCGCCACTCTGCCGCTCCCAGATGCACCTCGCCACCGTGTTACGCCGCAGCCGCCGGATGATCGTCGCACTCGGACCGATGCTGTTGGGCGGAGGCTGCGCTCCCATGAGCGGCCGGGACGCACCGGGACTCGTCGCGTCAGCCGGCGCATCGCTGGCCCCGACGACGATCACCACCGCCTGGTCCGAGGCGCGCACGGTTTCCTTCGCGCTCGATCGCATCGATCAACGCAGCCTGCCGCTCGATCGCACGTATCGGCACTTCGGTAGCGGACGCGACGTCACCGTCTACGTCTTCGACGGCGGCATCATGGCGTCGCACCCGGAGCTCGAGGGGCGGGTCCGGCGCGGCTTCAATGCCTTTCCGAACGAGGACCAGCTCTGCAACGCGCACGGCACCGCGGTCGCCGGAGCCGTCGCCGGCACGACGCTCGGCGTCGCGCCCGCGGTGGAGATCGTGGACGTGAAGATGGTGGAATGCCGGCGCATGCGCGGCAGCATCGAGGCCATCGTGCGGGGCGTCAGTTGGGTGCTCGAGGACAGGGCGCAGCATCCACATCATCGCGCGATCGCGAACTGGTCCTTCATCGCCGACACCACCGGAAACATCGCCGCACTGGATACCGCCGCGCAGCGGTTGCTCGACGCCGGCATTCCCGTCGTCGTTTCGGCCGGCAACCTCGAGATGGATGCATGTCGCGTCTCGCCGGGCAACGCGCCGGGCGTCATCACCGTGGGCTCCTCGCGGCTCCGGACCATCGGCGACGGCGCGCACGCGATGCTCGTGGATCAGCGCACACCGGGCACGGCATTCGGCCCATGCATCGGCATCTTCGCGCCGGGCGATTCCGTGTTGTTGCCGAGCATGGATTTTCGGCGGTTGCCGACGGAGCAGTTGTGGACGGGAACCTCGATGGCCGCTGGCTATGTAAGCGGCGCAGCGGCGTTGTATCTCGAGGCGCATCCGCTTGCGACGCCTGACGCCGTGTGGCGTGATCTGAAGCGCTCGGCATCCACCGGCATCGTCGTCGATCCGCGATCACCGGCCGCCGGCATGCTGTACGTCGGTCCGGTTGACGCCGGCGCGAGCACGCCCACGGTCGCATCGCACACGCAGCCCTGACGTCGGCGTGAAGATCAGTAGTGACGACCAGTACTCGGTATCCGGCACTCGGTAAACGAGCGTATCCGGTACGACCATCGGCGCGGCGGTCAACCGGGAATAAAACACCGAGTGGCCAACCCGGTCATCATCCTACAATTATGTTTCGCGCATGCCAATGACCGCACTCGACAAGCTCGCCATCGACACCATCCGCACGCTGTCCATGGACGCCGTGCAGAAGGCCAACTCGGGTCATCCCGGCACGCCGATGGCTCTCGCGCCGCTCGGTTATCTGCTCTTCACGAAGCACCTGAAGCATGATCCCGCCGACCCGCATTGGCCCGACCGCGATCGCTTCGTGTTGTCGTGCGGCCACGCGTCCATGCTGCTGTACAGTTGTCTCTACCTCAGCGGCTACGGCCTCACGCTCGACGACCTGAAGCAGTTCCGCCAATGGGGCAGCAGGACGCCGGGACATCCGGAGCTGCACTTCGCACCCGGTGTGGAGACGACAACGGGCCCGCTCGGACAGGGCATCGGGAACGCGGTCGGCATGGCCGTGGCGCAGGCACATCTCGCGGCAACATTCAATCGCGAGGGACACGCGATCGTCGACCACTATACATGGTTCATCTGTAGCGACGGCGACCTCATGGAGGGCATCTCCCACGAGGCTGCGTCCTTCGCGGGACACTTCAAGCTCGGAAAGCTCATCGGCTTCTACGATGACAATCGCATCACGATCGACGGTAGCACCGACCTCACGTACACCGATGACGCGGGCAAACGGTTCGAGGCGTATGGCTGGCAGGTGCTGCACATTGCGGACGTCAACGATCTCGACGCGATCGACAAAGCCATCGCCGAAGCGAAGGCCGATTCGACGCGTCCAACGCTGGTCGTCACCAGGACGCACATCGGCTACGGCAGCCCGAAGAAGCAGGACACCGCCGCCGCGCATGGCGAGCCCCTCGGTGCCGACGAAGTCGTGGCGGCCAAGAAGAATCTCGGATGGCCGAAGCCCGACGAGACGTTCTACGTCCCCGAGGAGGCGCTGAAGCACTGGCGCGGCGCCCTGGATCGCGGGGCGAAGGCACACGCGGAATGGAACGAGCGGCGCGCGAAGTACGGCGCTGCGTATGCCGACGACGCGAAGGAGCTCAATCGTCGGATGAGTGGAGCGCTGCCCGCCGGATGGGAGAAGGTCGTCCCGGATTTCACCGCGGAGAACGGGTCCGTTGCGAGCCGAGCGGCGTCCAATACCGTGCTCAATGCGCTCGTCGGTGTGATGCCTGAGCTCATTGGCGGCTCCGCGGACCTCACGCCGTCCAATGGCACGGCCGTGAAGACGTGGAAGAATTTCGCGCCCGGCGATTACGACAAGCGCTACATGCACTTCGGCATTCGCGAGCACGGCATGGGCGCGATCATGAACGGCATGGCGTTGCACGGCGGGCTCATTCCGTTCGGTGGGACGTTCCTGATCTTCTCGGACTACATGCGTCCGGCGGTGCGTCTCGCGTCCATCATGAAGCAGCGCGTGATCTTCATCTACACGCACGACTCCATCGGGCTCGGCGAGGACGGGCCGACGCATCAGCCCATCGAGCAGCTTTCGGCCCTGCGCGCGATTCCCGATATCACGCTCATCCGGCCGGCCGATGCCACGGAGACGGCGGAGGCGTGGAAGGTCGCCGTACAGCACTCGAACGGTCCTGTGTTACTCGTCCTGACGCGGCAGAAGCTCGGCTTCATCGATCGCACGAAGTTCGCATCGGCGGCGGGCGTCGCCAAAGGTGGTTATGTGCTCGCCGAGGCCGCTGGTGGATCGCCCGATGTGGTGTTGATGTCGAGCGGATCGGAAGTCGCACTGATCATGTCGGCGGCGGAGAAGCTCTCGGCGCTTGGCGTGAAGGCCCGCGTGGTGAGCATGCCATCGCACGAGCTGTTTGCGCGGCAGGGAGCGGGCTACGAGTCCACTGTGCTTCCGGAGGGCGTGCCGCGCGTCGCCATCGAGGCGGCGCATCCAATGAGCTGGTATCGATGGGTCGGCTCGAATGGCGTGGTGCTGGGACTCGAGCGGTTCGGGGCGAGTGCGCCGTACGAGACGATCTACAAGGAGCTCGGACTCACGGTCGACAAGATCGTTGAAACGGCGAGAAAGCTCGTGGGATCAGAGTCACCACGCTAAGACTAAGAGCAGTAGTGAAGACCAGTACCCGGTACCCGGCACTCGGTAAAATGGCGTATCCTGTACACGACGTTTCAGGGTCAGAGTCTGCCGTCCGGATTCTGCCTTCAGCCGTCTGACGTCCCATCGCCGCAGCGGCCGGCGTCGGTGGCCGAGTCTTAGAGTGGGAGCGGTTCAGACAAGGTTAGGGCGTAACCACAAGATTCCGGAAGTGCCCGATTGCACCCAGGCCGATCCACAAGGCGACGGCTCCCTTGGCTGACGGACCCGACTTGACATCGTTCACGATCAGCACCGGCTGTGGCTGATCATGCACGTATAGCCGGGCCTGCACACCCCGTATTTCAATCTTGATCTTCGTCCACGTATCCGGCAGGAGATCGACGTACGCTTCGTAGCGCGACGGCGTCTCGCGACGGAGGCGCAACCAGGTCCAGTCGGGATGTGAGATGTACTGGACCGAGTGGTTCCGGCGTTCCTGATCTTCTGCGCGTCCATTCGTCGGCCGGAGGTAGAACGCATCGTACGTCTGCCGGCCATTCGGAGTGGAATCGGCCTGCACTCGGAACGCGATGCCGACGAAGCCCCGCGCGCCGGCGAACGCGCCTTCTGCCGGCGAGCCCGCGACCTCCACCTCAATGACGCCGTTCGAGAGCTCGAGGCCCTCGATCCTTACGAACGATTCTGGTTCGATCTGACCGGAGATGTACTCCGGCCGGCGCATGACCTCGGGCGCCACGGCCACTCGCACGCCACGCTTGCCCTGGAACGTCACCGCCTCGGCGGTCGTGTTGTGGAGTTGCAGGCCCTCGGTCGTTTCCAGGGCGTAGTGTCGCGCCTGGCCCGAAGCGGTGCGAGCAAGCACGGCGCAAAGAATTCCGACGAGCACGATGACGAAACGCCGCATCATGGCGTTCTCCTGACGGTTGTCGTCTGCTGCGACCCGTGGTCGTACCGGATACGCTCGTTTACCGAGTGCGGGATACCGGGTACTGGTTTTCACTACTGACCTCAGCGCAGTCAGGCAACTCCCTGCCTGATCGCCTGTATCACTCTATCCGCGAACAGATCCACTTCATCGACCGTGTTGTAGACGTTCGGCGTAATCCGCATTCCCTTGAACTCGTCCGTCACCATGGGTGTGGTGACGATCCGGTGCTTGTCGAGCAGCCATCCGCCGAGCTTGCCCATATCCATGCCGTTCACGCCGAAGACGCCGATCGCACCCGACTTGCCCGGTGCGATGTCCGTGATCATGAACGCGCGGTCGCTTGCGGCGAGCACCTGTTTCGCCCACCGATCGCGCAGGTAGCGGAGCCGGGCGATTTTCCGCTGCATGCCGATACCGCGGTTGAAGGCGATGGCGACCGAGATGGCGTTGTGGTTCGCCGCCGGGTGCGTGCCGATCTCCTCGTACTTCCGGATGTCCGCGTCCTGCTCGATGGATCCCGCCATGAGCGGCCAGAGCTTCGGAATACGGTCACGCCGTACGTACAGAAATCCCGTGCCGATGGGCGCGTGCAACCACTTGTGCAGGCTCGTGCCGTAGTAATCGCAGCCGAGATCGTCACGCGTGAACGGAAAGTGCGCGAACGCGTGTGCGCCGTCGACGAACACCTGAATGCCTTTCGGCTTCGCGAGGTCCACGATCTCGCGCACCGGCGCGATGTAGCCGGTCTGAAAGCTGATGTGCATCACCTCGATGACCTTCGTCCTCGGCGTGATGGCGTTCGCGATCTGCTCGACGAATGACGCGGAGCTCTTCACGGGTGTCTCGAGCTTCACGCGCTTGAGGATGACGCCGTCGCGGCGCTCGCGCTGCCGCCACGCGTTCTGCATGCGCGGATAGTTCTGTGTCGTCATGACGACCTCGTCGCCCTTCGCGAGATCGAGGCCGAAGATCATCGTCTCGTTCGACTCGGACGCATTGCGCGTGATGGCCATCTCTTCCAGGTCGCAGCCGAAATCCTTCGCGAGGTCGCGCCGAACCGACTCGATGCGCGGCTCGAGCACGCGCCACATGTGATCCACGGGCAGCTCGTTCGAGAACTTCAGGTCGCGGATCATCTGCTCGAGCACATGCGTCGGCGCGGGGCTGCAGCCGCCGTTGTTGAGGTTCACCATCGTGCGATCGAGATCGAACGCCCGCTGGATCTGTTCCCAGTACTCCTCGTCGGATGCCACGCCTTCGGCGGGCCTGCTGCCGGCGACATCGGTCGCGTCGAAGATCCGCCGGAAGGCGTCGGCGCGCATGACCGGCGCGGCGAGCGATGCTCCGAAGAGAGAATGGACGAACGTACGGCGCGATGGCATGGCAGCGGTCCTGGCGCGAGTTCGTCAATCTTCCGTGCGGACGTGACGAAAGTCCAGTCCGGAGGCCGTCGGATGATGCTCAACGCGTACTTTTGCGCTTGTGCGGCGCAGACGCATCGGTACCGTTCGCGATGTGAGACATCGCATTCCCTTCGCTCTCGCCGCGCTGCTGTGCGCCTGCGTGCCGGGCGACACCGATGCCCGTATCGCCGAGGACCATGGGCGAGCACCGGCCGAGCTCGTCGTTCGAATGCTCGACGTCGATCAGGGAGATGCGATCCTCATCCAGAACGGCGGTTCCACAGTCCTCGTCGACGGCGGCCCGAAGCCAGCCACCCTCGGCCGATACCTCGACCAACTCGCTCTGAACGGAACGACGATTGACGCCGTCGTCCTCACGCACCAACACGCCGATCACTATCAGGGGCTGCGCGAGCTCTTTGCGACGCGTCGCAACATCACGGTTCGCTACTTCTGGGAAAATCAGGATCCGTCGCCGAACGTAACGCTGGCCAGGCTGCGTGATTCCATTGCGGCGCGAGTGCGCCGCGGATCCCTGATCTATCGCGACACGGACGATCCATGCGCCAATGGCGCGCCGTTGTGCACCGTCACGCTCAAAGGCGGAGCGAAGCTCCACATCATGCGCCCCGATCCGGACGGCCAGAAACCGAACAATCGCTCGGCGGCGATCAAGCTCGTGGGCCCTGATTCGGCATCCTTCACCATGTGGATGGCCGGCGACGCGGAACAGGACGAGATACGCTGGTTCTCGAGCGCCGGGTACGATCGTTCTCCGGGCATGCGCGTGGACGTACTCAAGGCCGATCATCACGGAAGCTGCAACGGCGTGAGCGATGCGTATCTCGACGCGATTCGCCCGTCGATCGCGCTCGTTTCAGTCGGCTCGGCGAATGACTACGGCCATGTCCATTTGCAGGCCAAGACGATTTACCGACGCCATCGCGTGTCGTGGTATCGCACGGACGAGAATGGGACAATCACCATTCGCGCGCGGGGCACGCTAAATTCGAGCTACACGATTTCGGTGGAGCGAGGGGAACACAATGCTGACGGGCAGAGCGATCGGCGTGCAAGTGCGGCCGCCTGTGAAGAGCAGTAGTGAAGGCCAGTACCTGTGAAGAACAGTAGTGAAGGCCAGTATCCGGTATCCGGAACCCGGTAAAGGAGCGTATCCGGTACGACTACCGACGCCCGACTAACATCGCCGTGTACTGAATACGCCTCGTACAGGATGCCGGATACCGAGTACTGGGGCTCCCTCCGGGTGCTGCTGTTACGTCGTCATCGTCACTACTCCACAATGAATCGTGCTGTCTTCCCTCCAATCTGAAGCTCGAATTCGCCAGGCTCCACGCCCAGTCGATTGTCGCGTCCGACGAACGCAAGCCGTTGCACGGGAATACGGAACGTGACTGTCCGTCGCTCGCCCGGTGAGAGCGTAATCTTGTCGAAGTCGCGCAGACGGCGTATCGGCGGCGACACCGATGCGTAGAACTGCCGGCTGTACACCTGAACGACCTCCATGCCAGCACGCTTGCCCGTGTTCGTGATCGTGACCGATGTGACGATCGTGTCGCCGACCGCCAGCGTCTTCTTCGCAAGCGCGATCGAGTCGTATGCGAACGTCGTGTACGAGAGGCCGGCGCCGAAATCCCATTCGGGCCGATAGCCGTTGTCGGGCTTCGACGACGATGCGTCGCCGCTGGCCGTCCGATCGTAGTGCTCCACGTCGCCGGCGTTTCTCGGATACGAGTACGGCAGACGGCCGCTCGGGTTCGTAGCGCCCGCAATCACACTCGCAAGCGCCTCGCCGCCATAGGGACCGGGAAGAAAGGCTTGCAACACGGCGCGCGCACCACCGACGATGTCGTGAATGGTGCGCGGGCGACCCTCGAACACCGTGAGCACCACAGGTTTACCCGTCTGCTCCATCGCAAGCGCCAGACGGAGCTGGGCGGCGGGCATCGACAGATCGTCGATGTCGCCCGGTTTTTCGGCGGACGGCGGCTCCGCAAGCGCGACGACGATGACATCGGCACTCCGCGCGGCGGCGACCGCGGCGTCGATATTCCCGTCTGTCGTCAGGCCGGCACCGGCGACATGCGTCACCGAGGCGCTGCCGAACTTTCCGCGCAGCGCATCGAGGAACGTCACGATGTTCCGCGGATACATGGAGCTGTCCGTCCCCTGCCACGTGTAGGTCCAGCCTCCGTGCATCGCGAGAACGGCGGTGGCGCCGGGACCCGTTACGAGGATACGCGTACCGGTAGCCAGGGGAAGCAGGTCGCGCTCGTTCTTGAGCAGTGTGATCGATTCTTCTGCCGCCTTGCGGCTCACTGCCGTGAAAGCAGGCGAGGCGACATTCGCGAGCTTTGCCGGATCTGCCGACGCGTTCGCAAAGAGACCGACCTCGAACTTCAGCCGGAGGATACGGCGCACCGCCTCGTCGATGCGCGCCTCGCTGATCTCGCCCGCGTGCACCAGGCCGATCACGTCATCGATGAAGTTCGTGCTGAGCGGCACCATGCTCATGTCGATGCCGGCGTTCACGGCCATGCGCACCGCGTCTCTCCGGGTGCGTGCCACGTGATGCACCGTGGAGAGGCGGAGGATGTCCTCATAGTCGCTGACGACCACGCCGCGAAAACCGAGCTCTGTGCGCAGCAGATCGGTGAGCAGCTCGTGGCTCGCATGCACGGGAACGCCGTTGATCTCTCCCGAGTTCACCATGATGGAGCGGATCCCGGAGTCGATCGCGGCCTTGAAGGACGGCAGGAAGTACTCGCGTAACTGACGATCCGGAATCCACGCGGCCGTGCGATCCTTGCCGCTGAGCGGCATGGAATACCCGAGGAAGTGTTTTCCGGTGGTGGCGACATAGACATCGCTCTGTCGTGGCGGTGAGCTGGCCTGCGTCACGTTTCCGGCGCCGAGCAACGAGTCGATGGCCGGCTGGGGGTCGCGCTGTTCGGCTGCGACAGCGATGGAGCCCATCGTCGCCACGAGAAATGGATCTTCGCCGAACGTCTCGTTCATGCGCGACCAGAGCGGCTGTCGCGCGACGTCGAGCACCGGCGAGAAGTTCCATGCAATACCGCTCGCGCGCGTCTCGTAGGCGGTGATCTGATTCTCCCGCCGCACGAGGTCGCGATTCCATGTCGCGGCCATGTTGATGTTCTGCGGAAAGATCGTGGCGCCACGCATGTACTGGTGGCCGTGCACCGCATCGATTCCATAGATGACGGGAATCGGGAGTCGGCGGCGCGCCGCGAATCGCTGCACCATCGACGTCAGGTCCACCCATTGTGCCGGCGTGAGCGCCACATAGCTGACGTTGAGCAGCGATCCCACGTTCCGCTTGACGAGAAGCTGTTCGAGCTTCGCCGAGTCTATCTGCTGCGGCGTGGTGGCGGTTCCGTTGACGCGCGTCACGATGCTGATGTCGATCTGCGTCATCTCGCCGACCTTTTCCTCGAGCGTCATCTGGCGCAGCAGATTCTCGACTCGCGGATCGGGCGCCTGCGCGCCGGCGAGCGCTGGCAAACACGTGAACAGAGCGGCTGCGAGGAGAGTTCTGGTCATGGACGTGGTCGGCATGGTAGGAGTCTCATATGGCGGAACCTACGGATAAGACGTATGCAGTAACAAGCAAAAGGACGGGAGCACGCGTGCGCCCCCGCCCTCCCGCTCATCCTCCGAGGACTACTTCTTCGGATCCAGAATATCCCCAATCCGCTTGATGGCGCCGGCGACATGGAGCTGCGTCGACCGGTCTCCACCACGCGCGGCGCGAAGATCGTCGCGCAGCGCCACGAGTGTGCCCCGCAACTGGGACTTCGCATCACTGCTCAGCACCGGCTGCCGGAGGCCGAACTGCGCAAGCTGCTGCGCCAGCAGGGGATTTGCCGGGCCCGGGTTGAGCTTCCGGTCGATCTGCGTGAGATAGTCGTTCTGGAGCTCGCGGCGGAACGCGTCCACCGACTGGCCGCTGTAGATCTCCGACCAGATGCCGTGCCGGAGGTCGTCGAGCAGGCCCGCCAACGTGTAGACGCTCGCCTTGTTCGGCGTAAGTGCCTCGGACTCGAGCAACCGGTTGAGCCGCCCGTCGTTCAACACCGATGTCAGCACGCGACTCTGCGCGGAGGTGATGCGCTCGATCATGCCGCCAGCCTCCACGCGCGAAGCGATCTCGGGACGAATGAGGTAGGACGGCGTCTTGAACACCTGCTCGTTCAGGAACTTCACCCCTTCCACCTGCCGTGCCTTCGAGAGGCTGGCGTACACGGGTCCGCTCTGCGTGCCCGACTTGTACTGGACCGTGCCGCCACCGACGATGGTTGCGACATGGTTTGCCTCGGTGGCCCACTGCCCCACCGTGCGGTTGTAAAGCTCCGCGAGATCGGCGTTATCCTCGCCCTTCTGCGTGGCGGCCGCCGATACGTAGCCAAGCGCGCGCTGGATGTTCTTGAAGCCCAGCGCCGTGGATTTCACGGGATCGGCGTCGCCAACCGCTTCACTGAGCGTGCCGAAGCCGCCGAACTCGTTGTTCTCGGAGAAGCGGAACCACGGAACCGTGTCCTGCACGAGCGTCCACCGGTCGAGCGTCGCGCGCTCGTCATCGGACGTCTTCGCACCTGCGATCGGCTTGTAACCCCACATGATGGCCCACTTGTCGTACGGGCCCACGCGTGGGATGACGTCCTCGATTGCAATCCGGTCCTCCGGCTGCGCGACATAGTTGAACCGCGAGTAGTCCATGATGGATGGCGAGTGACCCATCCTGTGGACCCAGGTCCCGCTCCGCACGCTGTCCGCCGGATATGTGGAGCTGCCGATCTGGTCGTGCCGCAACCCGATCGTGTGTCCGATCTCGTGGGCGACGACGAACTCCAACAGCCGGCCCGTCAGCGAGTCGGGATACGGGAAGGTCCGCGCGCGTGCATCGAGCTGCGACGCCTGCGCGAAATACCAGTCACGATTCAGGTTGATGACGTTCTGGAAGATGCGCGCGGAGCCATTGAGGATCTCGCCAGTGCGCGGATCGCTCACATGCGGTCCCACCGCATTCTCCACGGTGCTCGGCAGCCAGCGAATGACCGTGTGGCGAATGTCCTCGGGCGACCAGTCCGGATCGTTGGCTGGCGGATCCGCCGCGACGATACCATCGCGGAATCCTGCCGCTTCAAACGCAGGCTTCCAGTCGTTGATGGCCCTCCGAACCCACGGCTTCCACTGCTCCGGCGTGTTGGGATCGACGTAATAGACGATGGGCTGCTTCGGTGCACAGAGACCGTCAGCACCGGCGGGACCCGCGCACTCGAGCCGATATCGCGTGATGTACTGCCGGCGGGCCGCGCGGGAGTCGGCGCCGAAATCTACATATCTGTTCGAGAAGAATCCGACGCGCTCATCGTGGCGACGTGGCGTCATCGGCTGCTCGGGGAGACGCACGATGCTCCAGTGTGCGAGCACGGAGCTTGCCGGTCGGGGAGCGATTGCACCTGCGGTCGGAAGGCCGGGCAGTCCGAACGCCGTGGTCGTGCCGGTCTGCGTCGCCTCTATCTCGACATTGTCCGGAAATGCCACCACGCGCTCCACGAACGAACGCGTCGCATCCACCTGTCCGCGGATCGCCTGCAGCTCTGGAATCGAGGTCGTGAACAGCCGCGTCACGTCGACCACCGCGGCGCTGTCGGGACCATAGGTCTCGACGCTGAAGGCGGCGACGATGGGTGCGTAGCTCGACGCCACCACGGCGCGATACACGGGAAGCGTCGTGTCAGCGACGATGGCCCACGAGGGCGCGCGGAGGAGAACGCGGTTGCCTGTCCGCTCCCAGCGCAGGGATGATTCACCGAACTGGTCGCCGCCGTAATCGCCGAAGCCGCCGGTGGGCAGATTGGGATTGGACGCGGCCGCCCGCGCATATCGGCCAACGACGAGCTGGTCCTTGTTCAGCTCCTTGGCCGGAATCTCGAAGTACAGGCGGTCACCCACGCGATGCGTGATGAACAGCCCGCGCCGCGTTTTCGCCTCACTGGTGACGACGCGGTTATATGGTCGCGGCGCGGCTGGCGCCGGAGCGGCTCCGCCAGCGCCGGGTGCTCGGCCGGCCGTATCCTGAGCGGGCGTGCCCTGCGGCACGCCGGCAACCGAGCCACGCGTAGCGGTGGTCTGCGGAGCGGGCGCTGGCGCGGGCTCCGGCTGCGCGCTCGCGCACGCGCCGAGCGTGGCAGACGCCGCGATGGAGAGAAGGCGGATCTTCATGATGAAATGGTGGTGTGCTTCAGGTGGGACGACCTGGCTTCGCCAAACGAATGGCGGCGGGAACGATCTTCCTATGAATTGACGCATACCGGGCTGGGAACGCTGTGGATCCCGTTGACGCTTAGAGAGTGACGTTGCCTCCGGGATCGCGCTTGCGCGAGTCGCGCATCGCCCGATCTGTTGCCGCCTTGGATTTCTCCAGCGCCGCCGCCGTACCGGCGGCATCAATCGAAATCGTCGCGATCACGGCGTCCCCCTTTCCCGAATCCATCACGACGCGGAGCAACTGCCCCTCTTTCGTGCCCGGCGGAAGCAGATATGCTGGCACCGTGCGCATGCGTGCACCGTCCTCCTCGATGCGCGCGACACCATCCTCGATGCCATCCACTGCCCACCGGTGCTCGTGCGCCGAGGACATCAGTGGAGCCCGGTGTCCTGTACGCTTGCCGATGTCACGAGCGACGGCGTCACCAGCTCCGCCGCCTGCACGCCGCGAGTGCGCGCACCCACGGGCTCGATCACGGCAATGCCGGCGCGGTCCGGTGCGGCGCCCAACTCGCGAAAGCGGCGCGCGGAGACGAGGACGCGAGACTCCAGCGAACCGACCGCGCGGTTGTAGCTCGTCACCGCCCGATCCAGCGCGCTTCCCACCTCGGCAAAGTGTCCGCCCAGCGTTGCGATACGCTCGTACAGCGTTGCGCCAAGCACACTGATCTCCCGCGCACCATCGGCGATGCGCGCCTCACGCCATCCGAACGAAACCGCGCGAAGCAGCGCGATGAGCGTCGTCGGCGTCGCGATGATCACACCGCGCGCCGCCGCGTCGTCGAGCAGATCCTCGTCCTGCTGCACGGCGGACGAGAAGAACGCCTCCCCAGGCAGGAACATGACGACGAATTCCGGTGTCGCGCCGCTGCCGGCGTGCTCCCAATATCCCTTCTTCGCGAGAACGTCCACGTGCGCGCGCAACTGCACAGCGTGCTGTCTCAGGAGCGGCTCTCGCTGGCGGTCGTGGGCAGACATCGCATCGAGGTACGCGGACATGGGCGCTTTGGCGTCGACCATGACGCTCCGCCCGCCGGGCAGGCGGACAATCATGTCGGGACGCGACGTGCGCTCCCGGTCGTCCCCATCGCGATTCGTGAGCGTGACCTGCGTGTCGAAATCGCAATGCTCGGTCATGCCGGCGAGCTCGACGACACGCTTGAGCTGCACCTCGCCCCATCGGCCACGGGTGCCGGGAGACCGGAGCGCGGACGCGAGCTGATGCGTCTGGTCGCGCAGGCCCTCGCTGACGGCGGTGACGTTGTGCAACTGCTCGGATAACGCGCCGAACTGCATCGCGCGCTCGCGGTCGAAGCTCGTGAGACGCTGGTCGTAGCGATCCAGCTCGTCCCGCAGTGGCTCCAGCATCGCGCCCAGCTCCGTCGCAGCCGACGGCGAGCGACGGAGGAGCATGCCGGCCACCACGACGATCAGCGCACCCAGTATCGCGCCAGCCGAAAAGACGGCGACCGCTTCCGTCAGGGACATGTGGCGAACATGTGCAGTGGACAGATCATTCGCCAGCGGGACGGCGACCACAGGGGGAATGGACGTGCTTTTTGCATTGGTGGCCACCTCTCTTCCGGAGCGTCCGGCATGTCGGGAACGCGCTCGATCTGGTTCGACACCGCTTCCCTCCCGAAGCATCGCGCCATCGCGAAATCCACGCACGTGGACGTGTGCGTCGTCGGTGCGGGTATCGCGGGGTTGTCCGTGGCATACTCGTGTGCGCGCGAGGGCAAGCGCGTGACCGTGCTCGAGCGGGACCAGATCGCCGCAGGAGAGTCGGGTCGTACGACGGCGCATCTCGTGAACGCGCTCGACGACCACTATTTCGTGCTCGAGAAGTCGCGCGGCCTCGAGATGTCGCGTCTCGCGGCCCAAGCGCACTCGGCGGCAATCGACGTGATCGAACAGACGATTCGGGACGAGCAGATCCAATGCGACTTCGCGCGCGTGGACGGTTACCTCTTCCTCGGCGCCGACGACACGCAGCAGCTATTGAGCGATGAGCTCGCCGCCGCACACCGTGCGGGGTTGATCGGGGTCTCGCGCAAGCAGAGCGCTCCCGGTTTCGCGAGCGGACCCGTGCTTCGCTTTCCAGGACAGGGGCGCCTCCATCCGTTGAAGTATCTCGCTGGACTCGCCAGTGGAATCGAGCGCCTCGGTGGCCGAGTGTACGGGGGGTCGCGCGTCGAGAGCATCGAGGGTGGCACGCCAGCCAAGGTGAAGACGACGTCCGGCATGGTGGTCTCGGCACACGATGTCGTGGTGTGTACCAACGGCGCCATCAGCGACATGACAACCACGCATGTGAAGCAGGCGCCCTACCGGACGTTCGTGGTGGCCTTCGAGATGAAGCGCGGTGCGTTTCCGGACGCGCTCTTCTGGGATACGCCCGATCCCTATCATTATGTGCGCATCCAGCCTCTCGACCGCGCGCGCGATGCGATTCTCGTGGGCGGTGCGGATCACAAGACCGCGCACGAGAACGATGCCACGGACCGCTTCGACGCCCTCGAGTTTTGGGCGCGAGGCTACTGGCCGAACCTCGGCAACCGCATTTCACAGTGGAGCGGTCAGGTACTCGAGCCCTTCGACTACCTGGCGTTCATCGGAGCGAATCCCGACGGCGCGGAGCACGTGTGGCTGGCGACCGGTGATTCCGGAATGGGCATGACGCATGGCACCATCGCCGGCATTTTGCTGCCGGTGTTGATGGAGGGTGCGCCGCACCCATGGACACCGCTCTTCGATCCGAAGCGGTTGACCACGCATCCGGCGGAATTGAAGGCACTCGCGCGCGAGAGTATCGACGTCGCGCTGCACTATGCGGAGCGCGTGTTACCGGGTGATACGAGCGACGCGGCTGACATTCCGCGCGGCGAGGGTCGCGTCATCCGGCGCGGTATGCACAAGATCGCCGCTTACCGGGACGCGCGCGGCCGTCTCCATGAACACTCGGCGGTGTGCACGCACCTCAAGTGCGTCGTCCGTTGGAATTCCACCGAGCAGAGCTGGGATTGTCCCTGTCACGGATCTCGGTTCGACCCGCAGGGCAAGGTCATCGCGGGACCCGCGACGACCGATTTGCCTCAGACCGCCGAGGGCTGACTCGGAGTGGGGGTCGGCTCTTCCCGCGTCTCGGACTCGGCCTGGCGCACCATGGGAGCGATGCGCGCGGAGCGTCCACCCAGCATGCGCGCCGCAACCTGCGACGGCATGTAAACAGTGGCTTTGGCGACGCTCGGCGAAACGGCGAACGTTGGCAACGAGATGCCGAAAACGGCGATGTGACGCAGCATGACCATCGGTGTTCTCCTCTTTGAACCTTACGCTGACTCTGACACCGGGTTTCGCGGAATGGTTTGTGGCTGCCCGTCTGCTGCGCCCATGCACGTGTCTTCCGCTCGCCTGAATGCGTGGTGTCCTTGACGGCGGCGCAGTGCTCGTGCATATTCGTGTTTGGTCAACTGATTAAACCAAATGATTAAACAGCTGGCACGGAAAAAACGCACCGCTCTCCAGCGGGACGTCGGCACTGAAACGCGTATTCTGGACGCCGCACGCACGGTCTTCATCCGGCGCGGCACCGCGGGCGCACGCATGCAGGAGATCGCCCGCGAAGCGGGCGTCAACCAGGCACTCCTGCACTACTACTTCAGATCCAAGGAGCGGCTCGCCAGCGCTGTCTTTCGCCAGATCGCCGGCCGCCTTCTGCCGACGCTCGTGCAGATCATCGGTGGCGACATCAGCATCGACGAGAAGATCGACCGTATCGTCGACACCTATCTCGACAACCTCAGCAAAAGCCCGTTTCTCCCGGGCTATCTCCTGTCGGAGATTCATCATCATCCGGAACGCGTCACGGACCTTCTGCGTTCCGCTTTCGGCAGCGATCCCGGACGCGTCCTCCCACCTGTCTTCGACACGCTGCGCCGACAGATCGACGAACGTGTCGCGGGTGGCACCATGCGTCCCATCGCGCCGGAACAGTTTACGATCAACCTGATCTCGCTCTGCATCTTCCCATTCGCGGCGAGACCGATGCTACAGGTCCTCTTCGGCATGGATGACGCGGCGTTCGCGCGCTTCATCGAAGTCCGGAAGACAGAGATCCCGGCATTCTACCGCAACGCGCTTCGCCCATGACATCTCGTTGCCTTCTTCTCGCGACGCTGGTCGCCCTGCCCACGTCCGCAATGGCCCAGCAGCGTGACACGCTCACACTCGGTGTCCTCCAAGTGAGCGCGCGGCAGCATGATCCGCGAGCAATGGAAGCGGATCTCCTCACGGCGCAGTCGCGACTCCGTCGCCGTAGCCTGAACGCCGAACAGCTCCCTGTTCTCGCAGTGGACGGCCAGGCGCAGCTTCAGTCCGAGGTCGCTCATCTCGCGGTCGCGCTGCCCGGATTGACGTTGCCGACTCCGCGGCGCGACACGTACGACGCCCGCGTTTCCGCCACACAACGTCTCATTGACCCGTCGCGGGCACCGAGGGAGGCATTGGAGACGGCGCAGCTCGGTGAGTCGCAGGCAAGACTTCGCGTCGCGCTTCAGAATACGCGGCAGGCGGTGAACGACGCCTTCTTCGCGGCGCTACGCGCCGAAGCGCAGATGGGTGAGCTCGAGCCGACACTCGCCGACCTCGAGTCACAGGTGCGCGGAGCGCAAGTACGTGTTCGTGGAGGAACTGCACTTGAGAGCGAAGCGCGCATGCTCGAGGCGGAGCTGTTGCGCCGCCGGCAGACGATGGCCGAGCTGCAATCCAGTCGCCGCGTGGCGCTCGCGACCTTGCGGGATCTCGCTGGTGTGTCGGCGCAGAACCCTGGCGTTCTGCTGGTGCCGGAACTCTCCCGTGAGGTGGTCCGTGCGCGAGCTGGACTCGATTCGTTGCGCGGCCGCACGGAGTACGAAGAGTTCGCCGCATCCAGAGCAACACTCATGCGACAGGAGGACGTGCGTGCCGCGCAGGACAAGCCGCGCGTATCCGCGTTCGGCCGACTCGGTTACGGCCGGCCCGGGCTCAACCCACTCGGTGACCGATTCAACACCTACTGGCTCGGCGGAATTCAGTTGCAGTGGACACCGTGGCCCTGGGGTGCAACGAGCAACGATCGCGAAGTCCTAGCGCTCCAGCGACAGATCGTCTCAGCCGAGGAGCAGTCGTTCACCGAGATGCTGCGACGCTCCGTGAATGCCGACCTCGCGACGATCGATCGGTTGTCCGCGACACTCGCAATGGACGACGAGATCGTCGCGCTGCGCGAAGGCGTCGTCGCGGAAACCCGGCATCGCTACGCCGAGCAGGTCGTGACCGCGGCAGAATTCATCGACCGCGAGACGGAGCTCCTCAGCGCACGCGCCGCGCGCGCGAGCCATCGCGTCGAACTGGCGCAGAGCCAGGCACGGTTTCTCACCACCATGGGCATCGAGGTGCGCTGATGCGTCGGACTTCCAATCGAGTGCTGCGGTGTTTTACGGGTGCGCTGCTGCTCGCAGCATGCAGCAAGGCGGACACTCCAGATGCCTATGGAAATTTCGAGGCGAATGAGGTCGTCGTCTCGTCACAGGCAGCCGGACAATTGCAGTCATTCACCGCCACCGAGGGCGCGACACTGGCTGCGGGAGCGACCGTGGCCGTCGTGGACACCACACAGCTCGCACTCGAGCGCGCTCAGACAGTCGCTCAGCGGGGTGCCACGGAGGCTCGCGCCGCGGCGGCCGGCGGTCAGGTTGGTGTTTACGCGGCCCAGCTCACCGTTTCACGCAGAAATCTCGAGCGCACACGCCGGCTCATCGATCAAAAGGCCGCCACGGCGCAACAACTCGATCAGGCGGAGCGCGATTACCAGACACTCGTGGCGCAGATTGCCGAGGCCCGGGCACAACAGGCAAGTGTGATGCGAGAGGTCGCGTCGTCCACGGCCCACATCGAGCAGGTTCGGGATCGCATCGCAAAGAGTCGCGTCGTCAATCCCACTGGCGGAACCGTCCTCGCGACGTACGTGAAGGCCGGCGAGGTCGTGCAGCCCGCCCAGCCGCTCTATCGGATTGCGAAGCTCGACACGCTGACGCTTCGCGCGTACGTGACCGAGCAGCAACTGGGCTCGCTGAAGCTCGGTCAGCGCATTCAGGTGCACGCCGACCGCGGCGATGGCACGCTGGCGACGTTTCCGGGTGTCGTCGCATGGGTGTCCTCGAAAGCCGAGTTTACGCCGACACCCGTGCAGACGCGCGACGAGCGTGCGTCGCTCGTGTACGCGGTCAAGATCAGCGTCCCGAACACCGGCGCCGTGCTGAAGATCGGCATGCCGGGAGATCTGCGTCTCGCGCCGGTCACCAAGGGCACGTGACGAACGTCATCGAGGTCCATGAGCTGACGAAGCGTTTCGGTAGCGTCACCGCTCTCGATGGCGTGTCGTTCGACGTCGCACCCGGTGAAGTCTTCGGGCTCGTCGGTCCGGACGGTGCCGGCAAGACGACGCTGTTCCGTATTCTCACATCGCTGCTTCTCCCCGACGGCGGGCAGGCCACGGTGCTCGGCTGCAACGTCGTGAAGGATCACTGGGCAATCCGTGCGCGCGTCGGCTACATGCCGGGCAGCTTCTCGCTCTACCCCGATCTCAGTGTGGCCGAGAATCTCGAGTTCTTCGCGGCGGTGTTCGGCACCACGGTGAAGGAGGGATACGAGCTCATTGCACCCGTGTATCGCCAGCTCGAGCCGTTTCGCGACCGGCGCGCCGACGCGCTTTCCGGCGGCATGAAGCAGAAGCTGGCGCTGTCCTGCGCACTCGTGCACCGCCCCGAGCTGCTCTTTCTCGACGAGCCCACCACGGGCGTCGATGCGGTCTCGCGCCGGGAATTCTGGGACCACCTCGCGGTGCTCAAGTCGTCGGGACTTCCGATCCTCGTCTCCACGCCCTACATGGACGAGGCCCTCCGCTGCGATCGCATCGCACTGATTCACGACGGCCGGCTGCTCGGCGTGGACACGCCGGCCGCCATCGGCAAGCGGTTCACTCGTCCGCTCGTTCGTATTGCGGGTAGCGATCGCTACGGGATGTTGTGTGCGCTCCGCGAGCACGAGCATACCGCGTCGGTCAATCTCTTTGGCGATTCGCTCCACTACACGGATTCGCGGCCCGATCTTTCCGGCGATGAGATCGCGCGCGACGTGACATCGTTTCTCGATGGCCGGGGATTCTCCGATGCGCGTGTCGAGCCCATTGAGCCCGGCATCGAAGACAGTTTCATGTCACTCATGGCGAGCGAGGCGGCGTGAGCGCCGAGTCGGCGACGTCCGCGATAGAGGCGCGCAACCTCACCCGCCGGTTCGGATCGTTCGTCGCGGTCGATCACATCACCTTCGACATTCGTGCCGGCGAAGTATTCGGCTTTCTCGGTGCCAATGGCGCCGGCAAGACGACCGCCATCAAGATGCTCATCGGCTTGCTGCCGCCGACCGAGGGCGAGGCGCACGTTGCCGGATTCGATGTGCGTACGCAACGTCTGGAGGTTCGGCGCAACATCGGCTACATGAGCCAGCGCTTCAGCTTGTACCCGGATCTCACCGTTCGAGAGAACATCCGGCTCTACGGTGGCATCTACGGCCTGACCGATTCGGAGATTCGAGAGCGGTCGTCGTCTCTTCTCGAGCGCCTCGGCCTTTCCGGTAGTGCGGGCGACCTCGTTGCGCGACTGCCGCTCGGATGGAAACAGAAGCTCGCTTTCTCCGTCGCCCTGTTGCACGAGCCGAAGATCGTGTTTCTCGACGAGCCCACCGGCGGTGTAGACCCGATCACGCGCCGCCAGTTCTGGGAAATGATCTACGCCGCGACGGCGCGCGGGACGACGGTGCTCGTGACCACTCATTACATGGACGAGGCCGAGTACTGTGGCCGGCTCTCGATCATGGTGGAAGGGCGCATCGCGGCGCTCGGCTCACCGGAAGAGCTCAAGAGACAATTTGGCGCCGCGTCGGTGGATGACGTGTTCGTGCAACTCGCGCGAACGACCTCGGAGCCGGGAACGGCCGCGTGAACAGCGCCGCCCTGTGGGCATTCATCGTCAAGGAGCTTCGCCACATCAGGCGCGACCGGCAGACGCTGACGATTCTGCTTTTCATGCCATTGGTGCAGGTCGTGCTCTTTGGCTTCGCGCTGCGCAGCGACGTCCGCAACGTTCGTATCGCCTTCGTGGAGCCGGCACCGGATGCGGCGACCGTTGCATTGCGCAACCGATTCGCCGCAACCAACCGGTTTCGGGTCGTCGCGCGGGTGCGGCGCATGGACGACGTGGAACCGCTGTTCAGGCGCGGCGAGGCCGATGTAGCCATCGTCACCGAGCCGGATTTCGCATCGCATCTGTCGGCGGGCGACACCGCGCACGTGGCCGTGATCATCGATGCATCGGATCCCAATACGGGAAGCGTGATCCGCAACTACGCGCAAGCCGTGCTTGCCGCCTACGAGGGGGACCTCACCGAGAACCGGGGCGCGACGAGGATCATCACCGACGTACGGATGCGCTTCAATCCCACGCTCGAGAGTGTGAATCTGTTCGTGCCCGGATTGATTGCGCTCGTGCTGACACTGGTATCAGCGCTCATGACGGCCATCTCGCTCTCGCGCGAAAAGGAGCGCGGCACACTCGAGGTGCTGCTCGTCTCGCCGCTGCGGCCCTGGCAAATCATCGTGGGGAAGGTGTTGCCGTACCTCGGGCTCGCGTTCGCCAACGTCCTGACGGCGCTGTTGGCAGCGTGGCTCGTCTTTCACGTTCCGTTCCGCGGCAGCGTGCCGTTGCTGCTCGGCGAGAGCGTGCTGTACGCCCTCGCATCGCTCGCCCTTGGCGTGCTCATCGCGGCGCTGTCGTCGTCGCAGCGTGGCGCCATGATGGCTGCAATGCTCGCGACGATGCTGCCGAGCGCTCTCCTGTCCGGAATGATCTTTCCGATTGCGAGCATGCCCCGGTGGCTCTCGCCGTTCACGAACGTCGTTCCGGCGCGGTGGTTCATCGTCATCGCGCGGGGCATCATGCTCAAGGGTATCGGGCTTCCATACCTCTGGCGTGAGACGCTTGTGCTCATCGCGATGGCGTTGGTTCTCATCACCGTCGCTGTGCGGTCCTTCAAGCCGAGATTGGCCTAGTGCGCGCGCTTCGATTTCTGCTGGTGAAGGAGTTTCTTCAGATCGCCCGCGACAAGGTCATGCTGCGGATGACCATCATCGCGCCCATCCTCCAGCTGCTCCTGCTCTCGAATGCCGCGACCTTCGAGGTAAAGAGCGCGCGATTGTACGTCGTCGATCGCGATCACACGACGATCTCGCGCGGTCTCAGCCAGCGGTTGCAGGCGGCCGGCCGCTTCGTGCTGGCCGATGCGTCACCCTCCGCGGCCCTCGCTGAGGAGGCGCTGCTGTCCAGGCGCGCGAGCCTGATCGTGAACATTCCTCCGGACTTCGAGCGGGACATCGTGCGTGACCATGCGGCCCGTGTGCAGCTGGTGTTGAACGCAGAGGACGGTGCCACGGCGGGGGTGACGGAAGGCTACGCGATGCAGATCATCACGCGATACGCGGGCGAGCTCGGTGCGACAATCCACGCATCCTCGCCGACAGGCCCCGTCCTCGACGTGCGATCGCGTAATTGGTACAACGCCGATCTCCGATATCGCGACTACATGGTGCCGGGAATCCTCGTGCAGCTCGTCACGGTGGTCGGCACGCTGCTCTGTGCAATGAACATCGTGCGCGAGAAGGAAGTGGGCACGCTGGATCAGCTCACCATCACTCCTCTTTCGCGGAGTGCCTTCATTGCGGCGAAGCTCATTCCCCTCTGGGTCATTGCCCTGTTCGAGCTGACCATCGGGTTGCTCGTGGCGCGCCTGGTGTTCGGCGTGCCGATGCGCGGCAGCCTTGTTCTCGTCTTTTTCGCTGCCAGCGTCTACCTCGTGGCGGCCCTGGGCCTTGGACTCTGGATCTCGACGTTGGTGAGCACGCAGCAACAGGCCATGTTCGTCACGTTCTTCATCATCATGGTGTATCTGCTGATGAGCGGACTGTTCACGCCGGTGCGATCCATGCCGGATTGGGCGCAGTGGCTGGCAGAGATCAATCCGGTCAAGCACTTCATCGGAATCATGCGGGCGGTGATGCTCAAGGGAGCGACGATCGTAGAGGTGATGAAGCCTCTGCTTGCGCTGGCTGCCTTTGGCACCGTGGTCTTGTCGCTCGCCGTACGGCAGCACGGGCGGCAATGAGCACCTGGTGAAGGTTCTACGGTTGCAGAGAACAGGTGAGAACCGGAGCCACAGAGAGCACAGAGAACAAGAACGAAGAGAAAGAAAACGTGGAGAAGCACTCTGTGCTCTCTGTGCTCTCTGTGCTCTCTGTGTTCTCTGTGGTTTATTGGCTGTTCACGCAAGCCGCTACTATTGTGTGATGCGTACTCGCTTCACGCTGACGACACTGCTGTTGTGCGCGCCTTGCACGCTCGCCGCCCAGGACAGCGCGCGGGCATCGCTGCCCGCCATTCGTGTCACGGCCACGCGCGAGGGACCGCGTTCGATCATCGAGCTTCCATTCGCGATTTCACGCGTGAGGCCCGACTCCCTCGCCGCGCTTCGGCGAGCCGGAGTCGATGAATTGTTGTTCGCCATTCCCGGCCTGGCACTCGCCAATCGACAGAATCCCGCCCAGGATCCACGCGTCAGCATTCGCGGCTTCGGGGCGAGATCCGCATTCGGCGTGCGCGGCGTTCGCGTCCTTCAGGATGGCATTCCCGTGACGCTTCCCGACGGACAGACACCCGTCGACGTTGTGGATGTGGAAGGGGCCGACCGAGTGGAGGTGACGCGCGGCAGTGCGTCGTCGCTCTACGGCAATGCGGCCGGTGGCGTCATCGACCTCAGGTCGAAGCCGCCAGCAGCGGCCTTTGCGCCATATGGACGAATCGTGAGCGGCGCCGCGACTCCGACCGTCGCCGCGACAGGCGTCAGCGACGTCGTCAACGGGATCGGCGTCACGTCGTCACTCAATCGGATCACCGGCAGCGGATATCGCGAATACTCCGCGCAGCGCGCGACGCGCGCGGCCGCGCGCGCTCTCTTCGGTGATGGTGACTCGGATGATGCGCGCTCAGTTGCGCTGTCGGCCCGGCTTACCGCCGTGGACCGCGCGGAGAGTCCCGGCGCTCTCACGCGCGCACAGATGGATGCCGATCCGCGTCAAGCAGATCCACTCTCAGTCCGCAAGGGCGCGCGCAAGACAGTGCATCAGGGTGATCTCTCGCTGGCGCTGTCGCGGCCAATGGGCGACGTCATCGACGTCGACGCGAGCCTGGTTGGAAGTGTACGCACGCTCGAGAATCCGCTCACGCAGGCGATCGTGGACCTCAAGCGCTCCAGTGGCGGAGCGTCGCTGCACGCGAGCGCACGTCCGATCGTCGCCGGACACATGCTCCGCATCACCGCGGGCACAGACGCGCAATGGCTGAATGACGACCGGCAGGAATACGACAACTGCATCGGCACCACCTGCGCCGGATTCCAGACGGAACGGGGCGCACAACGGAAGAATCAGCGTGAGCTGGTGGGCTCTCTCGGGCCGTTTGTGCGGGCGGAATTCGCCATCGCCGATGGACTGCTCGCGTCGGCCGGTGTGCGCCACGATCGGGTGAATTTCCGCGTTCACGACCGACTCATCACGCCGACCAACCCTGACGACTCAGGCGAGCGAGACCTGGCGGCTGTGAGCCCCTCGTTCGGAATCGTGTGGCGTCTCTCGCCGCTCGCGTCGCTGTACGCGAACGTCTCGTCCAGCTTCGAGACGCCGACCACGACGGAGCTTGGCAACAACGAGGACGGCTCGGCGGGGATCAACACCAATCTCCAGCCGCAGACCACGGTAACGGTCGAGATGGGGACGAAGGGCGTCCTGGCCGGAACGGGTGTCAGGTGGGACGCCGCCCTCTTCGACGCGCGTGCCCGGGACGAGCTCGTGCCGTTCGACATCCCGAATGGCAATGGCAGACGCTTCTTTCGCAATGCGGGACGAACCGCGCGCCGCGGCGGCGAGCTCGCGCTCGATGGCGGTTCCGGCCCGTTCGCACTGCGCGCAGCGTACACGTATTCGCATTTCCGCTACGTCGGATACGCCGTCGGTGCGACGTCCTTTGCCGGACGCCGCATTCCCGGAGTGCCCGAGCACGCGTTGATGACGACCGCCGCCGTTCACGTCGCGCGAGCGACCCTCTCCGCGACCGCGGACGTCGCCAGCCCTCTCGATGTGGACGACGCCAACAGTGCACAGGCGCCGGGACGCGCGGTGTTCGGCGTCGCTGTGAGCCGTGAGGTCGTCCTTGCCGGTGCGCGGCTCGCCCCCATGGTGGCGGTGCAGAACGTTGGAGGCGCGCGCTACGCGAGCAGCGTCAGCGTGAATGCCACTGGAGGAAAGTTCTACGAGCCCGCCCCCGGGCGCGTCCTGCTCGTGCGCTTCGTCCTGGCGCGCGATGGCGCCGGAGGGCCCTGAGGCGACACCCGGGTGTCGGAATTGGCGCAGGCGGAGTCCTCAGGATAGCATCCGCAGAGCGGCTTCACCCCACCGGTCCTATGCGACGTACGTCGCTGATCCTGTCCCTCGCGATTCCCGCGCTCATGGCGTGCCGCACAGGTGCGCCGGTTCCCTCCGCCGAAGAGATCGTCGAGGGACATGCGCCTGGGATCGTTCCCGACACGGTGGACGATTCTGCCACCATGAACTTGCGCGCCGCGCGCTGGGCGCTTCGCCGTCCGGCTTCGGCAACACGCGAGTTCTGGGAAGACATCTCGGTGCTCGATCTACCCGGTGCCGAGCGGTCGGCGCGCAGCGTGGAGGAGCGTACGTTCGCGTACGGGCTCCGCACGTTGATGGCGAGCGACCCGGATGCGTCCGCCGTCGTGTTTCGTGCGCTGGCGCACGGCGCGAGGGACAACATCGTCCGGATGCGCGCGCGCGTCGGACTCACCGTCGCTCTCTCCTGGCGGTCCGACTGGCCCGCAATCGCCGCCATCGGCGTCGATCCCGACACGATCGACATCGGCGATGTTCTCGCACAGCAGGCCGCGGTGGAACGCTGGGCACACGCGCTCTCGAGTCTCCCCCCGCCGGTCATCGAAGTACCGGACTATCCCACGACCATTCGCCTGCGCCGTAGCGCCTTCGGCACGCCGGTCATCACCGTTCGCGTGAATGGCCACGAGCATGAATTCTGGCTCGACACGGGCGCAAGCCTCACCCTGGTGTCCGCCTCGGTCGCGAAGGACGCCGACCTGAAGCTCGCGGCACTCGACACGCTGGCACTCGGAGTCGTCGGAGGACACATCCCGGCACGCGCGGTACTCATTGACTCGCTCGCCGTGGGGCCCGTCATTGCTCGAGGCATCAGTGCCGCGCTTGTGAGTCCGGGTACGCTTCGGCTCGACCATCGGGTGGTGAACGGGGTCACGGAATCCGTCTCGATCGATGGCGTCATCGGCACGGACGTCCTCCGCGCGCTCGACCTCGTGCTCGACGCAGCGGCCGGCACGCTGACCATTCGAAAGCCAAGGCCGAATCCACTGGCGGCTCGCAATCTCTACTGGATCGGGTATCCCGTCGTGCGTCTCGTCGCACAGGACGGGACACCGCTCATTCTCGGCCTCGATACGGGGGCGGAGGGGACGTACGTCACCCCGTCGCTGCTTCGCAAGCTTCCCCGCACGTCGGTTGCAATGCGGCGCGCGGTGATCGGTGGCCTCGGCTCCGAGGTGCAGCGCACATCGTGGATTGCCCGCGAAGTCGCGCTCAGCGATGGCGACTACGCGTTGACGCTGCGGAACATTCCCATTACCTCGGACCGCCGCTGGACCTTCATCACCTTCGACGGCGTCATCGGGAGCGACGTCGCCTTGCATTCGCGGATGCATCTGGATTTCGTCAACGGCATCTTCGACGTCCGCCGCAGCGGCATCGACGTGGAGCCCGTCGACATCACCGTAAAGCATCAGTGAGGAGAATGCCCCAGCGATCGCGCCGCGCAACGGAATGAGCGGGTTCTTTTCCCATTTCGCCGAGCAGTATGGCTATGCCGGTGTTGCGCTGTTCGTCACGCTCGAGGGGTTCGGGATTCCCTTGCCGGGAGAAACCGCCGTAGTGACCGCGGCGGCGTTCGCGGCGACGGGCTCGCTCAGCCTGCCCGGTGTCGTCATCGCGGCAAGCATCGGCGCGGTGTTGGGGGGCTCCGGCGGCTACTGGATCGGCCGCATCGGGGGACGCGAGCTGCTGGTGCGACACGGCGATTTCTTTCGTCTCACGCCCGAGCGGCTCCATCGCACCGAGGTGTACTTCGCGCGCCATGGTGCCTCGACGGTGTTCTTCGCCCGATTCGTCGCCCTGCTTCGCATCTTCGGCTGCCTCTTTGCGGGTGTCGCGGAAATGCCGTTTGTCTCATTCAGCCTGGTCAACCTCGCCGGCGGTGTACTCTGGGCCGCCACGTTCAGCGCGCTGGGCTATCTCTTCGGCAGAAACCTGCCGCTCCTGGACGCCTACATCGGCAGATTCAGTCTTCTCGTCTCGCTCATCGTCGTGATCGCCATCGCGGCATACTTGATCAGGCGGAGACGAGCCGTACCATCTTCTTGAGCAAGGCGATCTGCCCTGCGTGATAGGCATCGTGCTCCACGACCCCGTGAAGCATGTACGCCACCGAGTAGTCGCGGAACGCCACGGGCTCGTAGAGCGCGTTCTCCTCGAGTCGCGCGATCGCCCTGGAGAGCGACGCATGCCGCTCGCGCAGCAACTGGAGCGCGCTCCTCCAGGTCTCGTCGGTGGGCTGGCTGAACGTTGGAAAGTTCTCTTCGTCGGTCGGGTTGGCATTCTCGCCGACCAGGCGCCGCTCCGCGATGGCCGCCCACACGCTCACGTGCGCCACGAGCTCGGCGATGTTGTGCGCGCCAGGAATCGGGCGCGCGCCCGCCTCCGCCGCCGTGACATCGGCGAGGATCTGATCGAGCGCGTCCGCGTGCCAGACGGGGCCCGCGACGGCACGCGTGACGTGCCCGGCAATGAAGTCCTTCGGTGTCATGTGCACGCGCCTCTCACATTGCCGGACGCGCGCGTCTCGACATCTGCACACCGATGAGGCTCACCGCGGCCGCGGCACTGAGCCACAGAGCCGGGGCCGCCTTGTTCCCGGTCGCCTCGATGAGATAGGTCGAGAGCGCGGGAGTAAAGCCGCCGAACACCGCCGTCGCGAGACTGTAGGCCAGCGAGAAACCCGCCGTGCGCACGCGCGCCGGCATGATCTCCACGAGCAGCGGTACCATAGCGCCGTTGTAGACACCAAAGAAGAACGACAGCAGCAGTTCCACCGCGAGCAGCCGCCCGATGCTCGGCGCGGCAACCAGCCAGGTCATGGCCGGATATGAAGTCAGCACAGCCAGCACCGGAATCACATAGAGCAGCGGCCTGCGTCCGATGCGGTCGGAGAGCGCTCCCGACAATGGAAGCCACAGGAAATTGGAGATGCCGACACCGCACGTCACCACGAACACCATCGAAGGCTCGAGGTGGAGCGCCTGACGTCCGAACGTCGGCGTGTAGGCAGTGATGAGGTAGAAGGATGTCGTGGTGAAGACCACGAGCAGCATGCCGGTGAGCACCAGCACCCAGTTCTCCGCCATCGTGCCAAGCACGGCGGAAACGCGACGCGGATGATCGGGCATCTTGCTGAACGCTGTCGTCTCCTGGAGCGACCGGCGCAGCCACAGGATCACCGGGATGATTCCACAACCGATGAGCAGCGGAATCCGCCATCCGTACGCGCCCATTGCGTCCGAGGTCAGCATGCCAGTGAGCACGAGGCCTGTCAGCGCCGTGAACACGACGGCCACCTGCTGGCTCGCCGACTGCCACGAGCAGTAGAAGCCGCGCTTGCCGGGCGTTGCGATTTCGGCGAGGTACACGGAGACACCACCGAGCTCCACGCCGGCGGATAGTCCCTGGAGCAACCGGCCGGCAACGACGATGAGCGGAGCGGCGATGCCAATCGACGCGTACGACGGCGTCACGGCGATGGTGAGCGTACCGACGGCCATCAGGGCGAGCGTGACGATGAGTCCCTTTCGCCGCCCCTTTCGGTCGATGTAGGCGCCGAGCACGATCGCTCCCACCGGGCGCATGAGGTAGCCGGCGCCGAACGTCACCAATGAATACATGAGCGACGCGAACTCGTTCGCGGCCGGGAAGAACGCCTTCGCGATGTATGCGGCGTAGTAGCCATACACGATGAAGTCGTACATCTCGAGAAAGTTGCCGCTGGCCACGCGCAACACCGTGCCGATGCGCGCGCGGCGATCCGCGCCTGTCATCACGATCCGCTCCGGCGGTGCGATGTCACTCAACGGCAGCGGCTGAGTCGTCATGGTCTCTCCCCGAGCGGAACGATGGGCAGCACGATGCGGGACGGATAGCGCACGCTATGGTAGATCGTATTGTCCGCCGAAATCATACGACGGTTTCTGCCGAGTGGCTCGCCGGTGTTCGGGTTCACGTCGAAGCGCGGGAAATTGCTGCTCGAGATGTCCACGCGGATGCGGTGGCCCTTCTTGAACACGTTCGCCGTCGGAAACGGCTCGATGGTGAATTCGTTGATCGCGCCCGGCGCGAGCATTACGGCGTGGTCGCGCGTCGCTCGGTAGCGGCCGCGCACGATGGCATCGGTGAGATTCAGATCGAAGCCGTCCGGCCAGTCCGCGCTGGGTGGATAGACGTCGATCAGCTTGGCCGTGAAATCCGTGTCCGTGCGATTTGTTGACGTGTGAAGTGTTACACGGATCGGGCCGATGACCTGGACGTCTGCGGCCAGCGGCTCCGTCTGAAATACCACCACATCCGGCCGCGCGCGCAGAGGAAGATAGGGCGGCTTTGATGGCGGAAATCGCACGTCCTCGCGCTGGTTGTAGGCGCCGTCCTTGAGCCGCGCCGACGAACCACCGCCGATGGTTGGCACCGGATGCGACGGATCGAACGTGTACGTCGTGCTCGGTGACCCCGTTGTCGACTTGTCGGTTCTCAACGTGCCGTCGCCGTGAAAGTAGTACGACACCTGCTTCGTGCCCGGGAGCGGCCATGACGTCTCGTTCCGCCAGTAGCCTCCGTGAAAGAGACGTCCGTCCGCGTCGCGGTGTCCGTCTCCCGTCCCCATGACGAACAGGCGCAGCGGCGTCTCGCGCTCGACACCCGTCGGCTTCCCCTTCAGGAAGTGGTCGAACCAACGGAGATGCCAGTCGCCGTCGAAATCGGAAATCGCGGCGCCCGCGCCGAACGCCACGTCGCCGGCAAACGCGCGCGTGTTGCCGTGGTGTGTCCACGGACCCACGAGGAGACGCTGCGGACTCTTCTTGAGCTTCCCCAGCTCGACGAAATTCTGGAATGTGCCCGCAAGGAAGATGTCGTACCAGCCGCCGACGTGGATCATCGGAATGTCCGACGTCTCCTTGTAGTGTTCCGACCAGTTCAGCATCGGGTCCTTCCAGAAGTCGTCGTAGTCCGCGTGCTCGTAGAAGTCGAGATACCATGCCTCGTACTCCGGCGCGGCGGAGAGCGGATTGAGACCGCGACGCATCGGCTGCACGCCATACCAGTCCTCGACCCTCTCCTGCTCGAGCCGCTTCTTCACGATCGCGTTGGGCGCGTCGGCCGCGAGCTGGCTCCACGCCCACGTGAGCTGTCGTCCCATCTCGTAGGTGCCGCGATAGCGAACGCCGTGATCCCACGCGTTCGACATGCCGCCCATGTTGACGACCAGTGTCTTCAGCGACGGGGGGTGATACTGCGCCGCGCCCGCCTGTGTATGCGCGGCGAATGAGGTTCCCCACATGCCGACGGAGCCGTTGCAATACGGCTGCTTCGCCAGCCACTCGATGACGTCGTATCCATCGGTGGCATCCTTCGGCTGCACCTTGAGAAACCTTCCCTCTGAGCGGTAGCGTCCCCGCACGTCCTGCGCGACGACCACGTAGCCGTGTCTCGCGAAGTACTCAGCGTCGTGCTGTTGTGCGCCCTTGTCGTACGGCGTGCGGATGAGCAGTACCGGCAGCCGCTCGGCCAACACCACGCCGTCGCGCGCGGGGCGATAGATGTCGGTGGCCATGCGAGCCCCGTCGCGAACGGGAATCATGAGGTCGTGCTCGGCGCGGACGACATCGTATGTCTGTGCCAGTGCGACAGCCGGCACACATGCAGCGGCAGCCACGATTCGCCTCAGCAACTGACCTGTCATGCCCGAAGGTCACCTCTGCCGCCGCGGCCCGCAAGCAACGTTTGTCATGCAAGAGAAAGGTTCCGCTGCCGATACTATATTATTGCCGTAACAGCTGTGTCTCGCTGTTGTCAGTTATCGATATCCTCTGGAATCCGTGCACAACGCTGCCTCCCGCTCCCCACAACGGGTGAACGCGCGCGCGAGTCTGCTGCGCAACATCGCCGGCAATTGGATCGGCGTTGGTGCGGACGCGGTCACGGGCGTCGTGCTCACGCGCATCATCCTGCACGCTGTTGGTGATGCCCCATTCGGACTCTGGGTGTTGGTGTCCGGTCTGCTCGGCTACTACGGCCTGCTCGACCTCGGCACCCGCAACGGCGTCATTCGCTACGTAGCGCGCCATAACGCGCGGGGGGACTTCGAGAGCCTCTCGAGCGTCGTGTCCACCGCGGTTTCCGGGTATGTCGTCATCGGGCTTGCGGTGCTGGTGCTCACTGTGATGGCGGCATGGCAGCTCGACCACCTCTTCACTTTTCATTCGGCCGCTGATCTCGCGGCCGGACGACTGTTGATTCTGATCCTCGGCACCGGAGCGGCGATCGGATTTCCGTTGAGCGCGTTCGGTGGTGCGCTCGAGGGGCTTCAGCAATTCGTACGCATCGGAGTGGTGCAGGCCACCGCCAGCGTTGCTCGCGCGATCATGGTCGTGATCGCGTTGCGGCTTGGCTACGGCATCGTTGCGGTCGGCGTCATCACCGTGGCCTGCAACGTCGCCGCGGGAATCGCGAACGCCGCGTACGTCGTGCGCCGGTTTCCTGAAGTGCGCATCGCGCTTTCCGGCGTGCGCCGGGACACCTTCGCCACGCTGGCGGGATTCGGCGTCGTCACTTTCTGGGTCGCGGTCTCCAACCGTCTCCGCTTCGAGTCCGATTCGCTGGTGATCGGCCGGATGATCGGTCTCGAGATGGTCGCTGTCTTTGCCATCGGTTCGAAGATCCTTTCGTATGGCACCGAGGTGGTCGCGGCCATGGCCGGCGTGTTCACGCCGGCGTTGAGCCATGCCGATGCACTGGGCGACCACGACATGGTCACGCGAATGACCCTCACCGGAAATCATCTCGCCAGCCTGTTGGCGTTTCCGATGACGGTCGTGCTGTTCTTTTTCGGGAAGGTGCTCATTGCACTCTGGGTCGGCGCCCGATACGAGCTCGCCTACATGGTGCTGCTCATCATCGGCGTGCCGATGGCGGTGTACATGAGCCAGTTCGGATCCACACGGATGCTGTATGGCGTGGGCCGGCATAAAGCACTCGCGAAGATCCTCTTCTTCGAGGGAGCCGCGAACCTCGTGCTGAGCATCGTCCTTGCGCGCCGGTTCGGTATCCTGGGCGTCGCGTGGGGCACTGCCATTCCGCTTGCTCTCACCGCGTTCGTGATCCTCCCGTGGGTCTCGTGTCAGTCACTCGGGAGCTCCCTCGCGAGCTACTGGGCCGCTGCACAACTGCCCGCGCTCGTGACGGTGGCACCGCTCATCGCCCTCTTCGGCGCGATGGCAATGCTGCGCCGAAATGCGGGTCCGGTGGAAGCCATGGCGCAACTCATGGTCGGAGCGGTGCTCTATGCCGCCCTTGTCTTCCGCCGGTTTCAGAAACCTCCAGCTGCGTTTGCACACTAGGACAAATGTTCGTCGTCGACGCCGACACCCCCCACCAGTCCATGATTGCATTGATCTGCCCGCAGTGCGCTTCGCCACTGCCAGAGAGCGGAGTGCCGCTCCTGTGCGCCACGTGTGGCGCGTCGTATCCCGTACGGAACGGAATTCCCTACCTCGTCGACCACGATTTCTACTGGGGCGAGATCCAACAGGCCGATGCACAGCGCCTGATCGACGAAGCGCGGCGCGTGGGCTGGAGAACAGCCGTCGCCAACCGGTTCACGCCCGCGGACGACGCGTGGATCTCCATTCTCGACTGGCAGCGCGCCTCGTGGATTCCGCTGCTCGAGCTCCCGAGCGATGCCGCCGTTCTCGACATCGGCAGCGGCTACGGCGCCATCACGCACGCGCTCGCCCAGCATTTCGAGGAAGTGCACTCCATCGATGCCATTCCGCAGCGCGTCGAGTTCACGAGCCTTCGCATGCGACAGGAGGGCTTCACCAACGTCCGTCTGGCGGTGGGCAGTGCGCTCCGTCTTCCATATCCACCCAACAGCTTCGACGCCATCGTCGTGAATGGCGTGCTCGAGTGGATCGGCGACTGGGACCCTGAAGGCAGTCCACGCGACGCGCAGCTTCGCTTTCTGCGGCGAGTGCAGTCGCTGCTGAAGCCCAACGGCCGTCTGCTGGTGGGCATCGAGAACCGGCTGTCGTACGCGTCCTTCTACGGCGCCATCGATCATTCCGGCCTGCCGTTCACCAACCTGCTGCCGCGGCCACTCGCCACGGCGGCACTCAAGCTGTTTGCGCGCCAGCACCATCGCATGGTCGCGCCGTCGAAGACGTATCGCACGTACACCTATACGAGAGCCGGCTACGACAAGCTCTTCAGCGAGGCGGGCTTTTACGGCAACGACGGCTACTGGTCGGAGCCGGGTTACAACCAGCCCTATCGCCTCACGCCCCTCGACAAGAAGAGCATCGAGCGCAGTCTCGATGAGTGTCAGTTCGGCGCGCGTTCGGAGCCCGGGGGACTGTCCGCCATGGCTCGGCTCAAGCGCCTCTTCGCGCGCTTCGGCCTGTTTCGGCACTTCGTGCTCGATTTCGTCTTCATCGTCCATAAGAGCGAGCCCGAGCCGCACGCGTGGGAGACCATGCTGCCACCCGAGCTCAAACCGCGCCCGCACTTTCTGCTCACCACGTATCCCTTCGCAAAGAAGACGACGATTCGCGCTTACCTCGACGACGATCCAGGTGTCGTCGTCAAGGTCTCGACGCCCACGGTAGACAGTTGCGCGCGCGTCGCGAACGAGTTCGCGGAGCTTCAGCGCGTGTCTGAGATTGCGTCGCGCAGTCCTGAGCTGCTGCCATTCGAGGTCGCCAGACCACTCGCGTCGGAGACATTCGGCCGTCAACTCATCACGGTCGAGTCACGCGCCGTGGGCGAGCCGCTGTCGATGATTCTTCCCCAGCTCGACTTCGACCGGCAGGTTGCATTTCTGCGGCGCCATCTCGGCAGGTTGGCCGAGAGCACGTCAGCAGTGTCGAGGCTCGGTCCGTACCGTGCGCGGCGCACATCGGCAGCCACCTGGCTCAGGAATGCCAGGACCGTGCTCGGTGCGAATCTAGCCTCGCGCATCGATGACATCGGCGGCAAGTACGACACGTGGATGGGACACGGCGACTTCACTGTGGAGAACTGCGTGCTCGACGTCGCCTCCGGACGCCTCACGCTCATCGACTGGGAGTTCGTGCGAGACGGCGTGCCTCCGATGTATGACCTCTTCTGCCTGTATTTCTCGATCCTCAACTTCATCCAGCCCCCCGACGACATTCTCACGAGGTGCGGGGATGACCTGCAGCTCGCGCAGTTTCATACGGTGCTGTTTGCCGACAACGCGCTCGCGAAGCTCTTCAGGGAACAGTTGTCTCGCGAATTCGCGCGACTCGCCATCGATCCAGGGACGGCGTACGATCTTCTGCTCGACTCGCTCCTCTTCCGCATCGGCTACCTCGTCGAGCGCCGATCCGGTGTGGCGCAGAGTCGTATCCGGTTCGTCAATGTAATGGATGCCTGGCGGGAGAGCTTTCGCGTCGATGGCGTGACAGCCGGCTGACGGCGGTTACACCGTCATCTGCAGCGCCGCGCGCATGTAGCCGAGCGCGTAGGCCATGCCCGCGTGCCACGGCGCGCCGCAGGTCATTTCCGGCGTGTGATCGGGAATGATCACGCCGTCATAGCCCACAGCGCGGAGCGCGCGAATGGCGGCCAGCATGTCGAGGTCGCCTTCGTCCACGAACACTTCCTGATAGTGCGGTACCTTTCCGCGGACATTTCGGAAATGGACGTAGGCAATGGCCCGCTGAGCTCCATAGTGTGCGATGGCGTCGAGCACGTTGCCGTCCCGCATCTCCTGTAGAGAGCCCAGACAGAACTCCAACGCATTCGCGCGGCTTGGCGCGATGTCCAATACTTTCTGGTACTTCTGCGGCTGATTGACGAGCCGCGCCGTGCGGCGCAGCATGTCTGCCGGCGGGTCGTCCGGATGGAGCGCCATGCGCACTCCCGCCTCCTCCGCAACCGGAACGATGCGCGAGAGGAAATACTCGTAGCGCTGCCACAGCTCGTCGGTATCGACGCGCGGCACCGTGCCTTCGGGTGCGTCGGGGTCGTAGACCATGTTCCAGGCCATGCCGTTCGGCATGGGGGTCTGCGGGTCGATCGTCGATTCGTCGTACACCAGCGCCTTCGCGCCTCCGCGTCCCCACGGGCCTTTGGTCCATCCCCACACGCCTGCGAGACTGAAGTTGTATCCCATGATCGGGATGCCGACACGGCCGATCATCCGGATGGTGCGCTTCAGTTGCTCGAGCTGCTGCTCCTTGCGCGGACCGTCGAGGAGGATGTCGTACCAGTGCGCCGGATCGAAATTCTCGATCGCCTCCCATGCGAGCCCGTTGGCCTCGATGCGCTGCTTGATTGCTCGCAGGTCGTCCTCCGTCCAGGGACGATCCTGATTCTGCGTGATGCCCCATCCCATGTTCGGCTCGCCGCTGGCGAGCACGGGATTCTGTCCGCGGAAATAGTCCACGAGGTGCACGACGAGATGCGTCACGCCGGCCTGCTTCGCGAACTTGAAGTTGTCGTCGGTAAGGAGACTGCGGTACAACCCGAGGCCGAGCTTCATGGCGACACGACGGTAAAAATACGATAACTTGATCCATCACCGACGACCGACACAGCGAGCAACCCACATGAGCTACTCAGGACCGATCAATGATGTCCGCCCGCCGAGACAGAATACGATCTACCGGACGGTGCAGGTGGCAAAGGCCGGCGTGAGCTTCGGCTCCGCGCTCGCCATCACGATCTCGTGGAGTCAGCATCACTCGATCGTGTGGGCGATCATCCAGGGATTTCTGTCGTGGGTGTACGTTGTCTACTACGCGATTACGCGATAGTCCTACGGCACCACCACTGGCTTTCCCTCCACATCCATCGGCTGTATCGGCGCGATACCCGTCGCCTTTAACGGCGCCTCGATCGTGGCTCTGTCGCCCACGATGATCAGGTTCATGTGGTCCCAGTCGATGTACTGCTTCGCGGCGCGCGTCAGATCATCCTTCGTTACCGCGTTGATGTTGTTCGCGTAGTCCTGGAAGAACGTCTCCGGCAAGTCCTGCGTGTAGATGCTGGAGATCGCCGCCGCGGTGCCGTTTACCGACGCGAAGCGCGAGGGAAGCGACTGAATCAACGACTCCTTGCCCTGCTTCACCTCGTTGTCCGTGAACGGCATCGCGCCCTGTACACCCTTGAAGTGCGTCTGGAAACCGATGAGGGCACTGTCGGTCTTTGCGCTCACGATGCTGCCACCGGCCTGGAACGCGCCCGGCCCATGGCCAAACGCGAAGCCGGAGCGCACGCCGTAGCTGTAGCCCTTCACCTCGCGGATGTCGTGATTCAGCCGCGATTGGAATAGTCCGCCGAGGATGTGGTTCATTACGGCGATGGGGTAGTAGTCCGGCGTGCCGCGCGAGGGGCCCGGCGTTCCAAAGGCAAAGACACTCTGCGCCGCCTTCGGCTTGTCCACGAGATAGATCTCTCGCGTCTTCGGCGCCGGCACCGGTCCATATGCCCAGCTCGGCCGCTCTCCGCCCTGCGGCCATGCGGCGAGCGCTCGTTCGACGATTGCCTTTGCGGACTTTGGATCGATGTCGCCGCTTACGGTGATCACCGCCCGCCCCGGCTTGAAGTAGGAGCTCGCGAAGCTCACGATGTCGGCACGCGTGATGGCCTTTACCGTGTTCTCGTTGACGACGCGCCCGTAGGGGTGCGCGTCGCCGTACGTCACCTTCGCGAAGACACTCTGCGCGATGCTGTTGGGCTGGTCCTTCTGCTGCGTCAGGGCGACGAGCGTCCTCCCCCTGATGCGCTCCAGCGCCGAGTCCGGGAAGGTGGAGTTGAGCATCATGTCCGTGAGCAGTGCGAGCGCCGGCTCGAACTTGTCGCTCAGGGAGGTAAAACGAATCGTACCGCCTTCCTGCCCCACCGAGGCGTTGATGCTCGTGCCGAGCAGTTGCTGGGCGTCGGAGAGTTGATCCGCCGTGCGTGTCTTTGTCCCCTCGCTCAACATCTGTCCCGTGAACTGCGCGAGTCCGAGTTTTCCAGCCGGCTCATAGTTTGCCGCGCCGCCGACGAAATCCAGATTGAACGCAACGAGCGGCAGATCGTGTTTCTCGACGACGATCAGGTCCGCGCCGTTCGCGAGCTTCGTCTTCGTCCATTTTGGCACGTGCAACGTCGGCGACTTGCTGACGGCTGGCTCCTTGTTGCGATCGAGCTTCTGCGCGGAGCTCGCGGAAACCGGCAGAGTAAGCGCGAGGACCAGCAGGGGCGCAGCAGGTGCGCGAAGCGAGAATGTGCGGGGGCTCATCACTTGTTCCCCATGATGTAGTGTCCACCGTCGGGAGCGACGGTCACCTTCGTGCTCGACTCGGCTCGCGACGCGAGCTCCGGCTTGTTCAGTGGCACGATGCTCACCACCACGCGATTGGCGCCGAGATACTTGTTGGCGACGCGTTTGACGTCGGCAGCCGTAACAGCCTTCAGGCGTGCGTATTGCTTCTTGTAATAGCCGGCGTCGCCGTGAAAGACCGCGCCATCATTAAGAATTTCACCCTTGCCCAGGTTGGACTGGAGCTGCGACACGAAGCCGAACTCGAGCCCCGCCTTGGCCTTCTGCATCTCCTCCGCGGTCGGCCCATCGTCACGAAAGCGCGTGAGCACAGAGTCTGTCGACGCCTCGAGCGACGTGAGCGTGTTGTTCGGCCGCGGCGTCACGAAGATGACGAAGTTGCCGGCGCTCTCGTTGTCGTTGTTGAAGGCGGTCACGCTCGCTGCGCTCTGGCGATCATACACCAGGGCCTTCGTCAGCCGTGCCGTGCGCGGGCCGGCGAGAATCTGCGCGAGAATCTGTAGCGGATCGGAGTCCTCGTTGTCGTCCCCGACCGTGACCCACGAGAAATATAGCCTCGGCACCTGCACCCGGTCCTCGAACGTCAGCCGTTTGGTCGCCGAGAGAACAGGCGGCCTTACGGTCGGCCGAGTGATCTTCGCGCCCGCCTTGAGGTCGCCGAAATACTTGCGCACGAACGCCTTCGCCTGCGCTGGCTCGAAATCGCCCACGATGGCGATGGTCGCGTTCGACGGTGCGTAATAGAGGCGGAAGAAACTCTTGACGTCGTCCACCGTGGCTTTGTCCAGGTCGGCCATGTAGCCCACGACCGGCCATGAATATGGATTCGTCTCGGGATAGAGCCCGAAGTCCACCAGCTCATACGCACGGCCGTATGGCTGGTTATCCACACTCTGGCGGCGCTCGTTCTTCACGATGTCGCGCTGCGCCAGGAACTTCTTCTCGTCGAGCGAGTCGAGCAGAAAACCCATGCGATCCGACTCCATCCAGAGCGCGCTCTCGAGATAGTTCGACGGCACGTTCTCCCAGTACTGGGTGCGGTCGTTGTTCGTGGATCCGTTGTTGGTACCACCTACCCCCTCGGTGAGCCGGTCATGCGTGCCGTATGGCACATGTCCCGAGCCCGTGAACATCACGTGCTCGAACATGTGCGCGAAGCCCGTGCGTCCAGTCATCTCGTTCTTCGACCCGACGTGATACCAGACGTCCACGGTCACCTGCGGCACCGTATGGTCGGGCGCGAGAATTATCTCGAGGCCGTTCGGGAGGCGCATGGTCTCGAACGGGATGTTGACGGCGTTGCCCTTCTGCGCGTGTGCCGGCGCCGCAATCAGCGCCGCGAACGCCGCAAACCGGAAGGCTCGATGGAGTTGCATGGACATGTGGGTAGGGGATGCAGCGGACCGTCCCCTGATATTGGAGGGACTCCCGCGAGGATTCAACCAGCGTCTACCTTGGACACCTGAGCCGCGACACATGTTCACCGTTCAAGCCGCCGGGGGTGCCGGGATGTCAAGGGAACAATGGGCTGCCGTCGATGCGTACCTCGTCGAGAAGCTGGTCGCCCACGATCCCGCGCTGCTCGCGGCGCTGGAGGAGAGCGCGCTGGCAGGCCTGCCGCCCATCGCCGTATCTCCGATGCAGGGAAAGCTGCTGCACCTGTACGTTCGCCTGCTCCGAGCCACCCGCGTTCTGGAGATCGGCACCCTCGGCGGCTACAGCACCATCTGGATGGCGCGCGGCCTCGCGCCTGGCGGGCGAATCATCACGCTGGAGTACGAGCCGACGCACGCAGAAGTTGCCCGGCGCAACTTCCAGCGGGCCGGCGTCAGCGACATCATCGATGTCCGCGTGGGACGGGCGATCGATTCCCTGCCAAAGCTCCAGCAAGAGGCCGACGATCCGTTCGACCTCGTCTTTGTGGACGCGGACAAGGCAAGCATCCCCGAATACTTCGAGTGGTCGCTGAAGCTCACGGCCCCCGGCTCCGTGATCATCGTGGACAACGTGATTCGCGATGGGGCGATCATCGACCTGGAGAGTACCGACCCGAACATCATCGGGATTCGACGCTTCAATGAGATGGTCGCCGCTGAGTCACGGGTGAGTGCCACCGCAATCCAGACGGTCGGACTCAAGGGGTACGACGGCTTCGCGTTTCTTCTCGTCGGCTGACCTGCCTACTTGCGGATGAACAGCGGGCCGACGCCGAGCGAGTCGTAGTGCGTGGCGATGTACTGGTTCAACTCGGGCGAGAGACTTCGCAGCGACCGGTCGAAGCCGATCATCCTGGGCGACATGAGTCCCGACTCCATGTCGCGCAAGATCATCTCGCGTTCCGCCGGCGTCATCATCGCCTGCATCTCACGATGCAGAAACCAGAAGCGGGAAGCATGGGGGCGAAAGACGCCGTAACCAGTGAAGCCGTCCAGGAACGTGTCTGTCGGTGTCGAGTGGGCGTAGACAGCCCGGATCGCTTGCAGCTGGGCAGAGTTGGTCGCCCGTAGCTCACTGCGCAGCTCGGCCAGTGGATAGACGCCGAGGAACGCGACCATCGCGGCAACCGCCGGCTCCGCCATGGCCTTCAAATAGAAGACGACATAGGCACCGAGTCCCGCGACAGCAGTGAGCGGTACGAGCCAACCAAAATGCGCCATCACCGGAAGTGAGTAACGCGTGCACCACACTGCGAGAACGGCGGCAAGGCCGAGGCGGCCGATGGCCGTGCGTCGGTCCGCGCTGGTTGTAACCACCAGAAAGTCCGCCGCAAGCAGCGCGAGTAGCGGTAAGAGCGTGAGAAAGGACTGCTCGTACGGAACTGGATTGAGAAAGAGCCCGATCGCGAGCCCGATGGTGTTGAGGACGATGATCGCCGTTGCGGTCGACATGCGGCGCGAGCCGGCCAACCGTGGGAGCTGCATGAGCAGCGCCGCGGCGCCGAGCGCGACCAGATATGGATTCTGCCGTAGGAGAATGCGGATGCGCGAGAGCGGTGAGAATCGGTCCGCCAGTCCGATGTTGGCGCCGATGTTGTAGTGAAGGAACTGGCTGAGGGTGTGCTGGGACGCGAAGTAGCCGAATCCGAGCGCAATGACGATTGCAAAGCCGGCGATTTGCGCCGCAGCGAGCGTGAGTCGCCGCCGGAGCGACGTCGACGCCGTACCATCCAGGACGTACCACGCCATGGTCGCGGCCAGCGACGGGCCCGCGAACAGCAGCTTCTGCGAGGAGAAGAGGCCCAGCGCGATGGACGCTCCACTCACGGCGAAAAGCAGCATGTCACGGCGTGGAGTTCTTCCGTCCGATCGCGTGCCCTCGAGGATGAGAATCAGGCTGCCCAGCCAGAAGATCATCGTGAGGAGATCGGGCCGGATCTCCAGCGTCTTGTTCACGAACATGATCGTGGTGGAGAGCAATGCCGTCGCCACCCACGCGACTTCGGCCCCACGCCAGCGGCGCGCGAGATCGAACGTCAGTACGACGATCACCGCCGACAGCAACCACATCACGCGCCGTGCGAGAAACAGCATTGCCTCGCCTTCTCCGGCGCTCGACGCGACGTCGTGGAACCGGAAGAATGCTGCGAGGAAATAGTGGAAGAGCGGCGTATGATGATCCACGAAGTCGCGGAACGGCACCTGTCCCAACGCGATGCTCCAGGCGTTGTGCGTGTGCTGGAACTCGTCGGGATCGAAATAGCGGATGCGCAGCAGCGGCAGCCGTATGAGCCACGCGGCCAGCGTAATGACGCCAGCCGTCCAGGCGATGGGATTCGTCCAGCGAAGACGCATGCGGTGTTCGTGACGGGAAGTATTCGGGGCCGCGTGAATGTACTGTCGAAACACCCACGACGCGCATCGCGAGTGTTGCTCACGCCGCGTTACAGCTATCGTGTGGTGTTGTGCACTGGACAGCCTCTTTGCCGAGTGGGTATTGTATGGGCATGGCGCTCACGGTTCCGCGGTACACGATCGCCGAGCTGGACGACTTCCCCGACGACGGGAATCGGTACGAGCTGCTCGATGGCGTCCTCATGGTGACGCCGTCGCCGGGCTCACCACATCAGGGTATCGCTGCTCGCCTGGCTATCACCTTGGGCGTTGCGCTCCAAATACCAGGACACGCCCACATCTACACGCCGGGTGTAGTGCAGTTGCCGCCGCGCACGCAGCTCCAGCCAGATCTGCTCGTAGTGCCCGCACGCCTTCCGATCGGAGCGCCGTGGGTGGACATGAAGGACCATTGGCTCGCCGTCGAGGTGCTGAGTCCCTCGTCGCGCCGCTATGACCGCGATTTCAAGCGAAACGCGTATCTCGAGCTCGGCGTTCGCGAAGTCTGGCTGGTCGACATTCGTGACAGATCCGTGGAAGTCTGCCAACGGCGCGGCGAAGGCGACGTGGTGCGCGACGTGATTCACTGGCACATCGCGGAAATCGCTCAGACCGTCGACGTCGATCTGCGCGAGCTCTTTGCCGGCCTCGATTGATTGCTCGTCCTCGGGTTGCCATATGTCGCACAACCATCGAGCGAGACGGGTGCACCGTCGGAGCTTACTCCGGAGGCCAAGCGCCGAGTAGGCGGCGCACCGTCACAATTTGTCCGAGATGGTACGCGGTGTGATCGACCGCGACGAGAATCGTGCGCAGGTACGTCTGCCCGGTTCCATGCGGAATCTTGGACGTGAGATCGACCGAGCCGTCCGTCGTCAGGTGTGCAAGCCCCTCCCGGTCCGCGCTGATCGCCGCAATGCATTCGTCCCACGACGAGCCGGTTGGTGGCGCCGGATCCCTTGGCCAGTAGCCCTCCGGCCATTCGA
This sequence comes from Gemmatimonadetes bacterium 2013_60CM_65_52, assembly GCA_002215645.1. Classification (GTDB taxonomy): domain Bacteria; phylum Gemmatimonadota; class Gemmatimonadetes; order Gemmatimonadales; family Gemmatimonadaceae; genus AG11. The sequence continues at coordinate 51,516 of NGFI01000009.1, forward strand.
TCTCGTGCTTGTAGTTCTCATTCACGCAGAAGTCGAGGAGGTCGTGCTGCGCGATGCGAATGTGCTCGAGCAACTGCCACACCGAATGCGGAGCGCCGTCGGGACGCCGGCCGCGATCAGACGGCGGGAGGCCCTTCAGCGCGTCGTCCAGCTTCGTGTGCGCCTGATCCCAGTCGAGAGAGGAGGCGACGATCTGCTGCCAGGATGCATTCGGTGACATGGGCGCTCTCCGCGAGATTCGAGCGCGTACGCTACGTCAATCGGGCGGTCGCGGCAAATCAGCTCCCAGTTCGAGCGCATCGGGCAGGCGCTAGCCGGGCATTGGTGACCGCACCAGATTTCGTTTGGCGCCCGCCCGCGGGTGTGAAACACACTCGTTTGGGGGTCGCTGTGAGACGCTATCACCTATATGGAGTTCTGGCGCTGTTCGTCGCCGTCCGCGCGAACGCGCAAGACCGCTCGGCCATTACGTCCGAGGTTGAGGCGGTCTACGGGCAGAGTGAGGTGCTCTACCGGTATCTCCATCAGCATCCCGAGCTTTCGAGCAAGGAGGCACAGACCGCCATCAAGATTGCGGGCGAGCTGCGGCAGCTTGGGTTTGACGTGACCACCGGCGTCGGCGGTACCGGAGTCGTCGCACTACTCCGAAACGGCCCAGGGCCCACCGTCATGCTTCGCACCGAGCTCGATGCACTGCCGGTGACCGAGAACACCGGACTGGCCTTCGCGAGCACCGTCGTGGTGAAGAACGATGCGGGCGTCGACGTCGGCGTGAGCCATGCGTGCGGACACGATATTCACATGGCGTCGCTCGTCGGGACAGCACGCATCATGGCGGCCGATCGCACGCGCTGGAGCGGCACGCTGATGCTCATCGCGCAACCCGCCGAGGAGACCGTCGCCGGCGCTCGGGGCATGCTCAACGACGGATTGTTCACCCGCTTTCCACGCCCCGACTATGCACTCGCCGTGCATGATGACGCGCGGTTCCCGGCGGGACTGGTCGGTTATCACGCCGGACCGATACTCACCAACGCCGACGGCGTGATCATCACCATCTATGGCCGCGGTGGCCATGGTGCGCGCCCCGAGTCGGCGATCGACCCAATCGTGATCGCCGCGCGTCTCGTCGTGTCTTTGCAGACCATCGTGTCGCGTGAGAATTCCCCGTTCGACCCCGCGGTCGTCACCGTCGGCACGATTCACGGAGGCACCAAGAACAACATCATACCCGACGAGGTGAAGCTCGAGCTGACGGTGCGCTCCTTCACGCCGGCGGTGCGTCAGCGTCTGCTGGCCGCAATCGACCGCATCACGAAGGCCGAAGCGGCCGCCGCGGCCGCACCGCGCGCGCCAAAGGTCGAAGTCATTCCGGGCGCGAGCGCGTTGGTGAACGATCCGGCGCTGACGGAGCGAGTACGCGCCGCGCTTGTGCGCAGCATGGCGCCCGGCCTGGTGACTGAGATTCCACCCGAGATGGCCAGTGAGGATTTCTCGGAGTTTCAGCTCGCCGGCATTCCGACGGTGATGTTGCGCGTCGGTGCCGTGGAGAGAGTGAAGTACGACGCCGCGATGAAGGGCGGTGGTATTCTCCCGTCGCTGCACTCCGCGCTGTACGCGCCCGACCGCGAGCCCACGATGAAGTCCGCGATCGCCGCGGAGGTCGTAGCACTGCGTGACCTCATGCCTCCTGCATCGAAGCGTCCAGCACAGCAGCAGGACAAATAGCGTCCCGTCTCGAGCTCTCCGCGCACATCGGGCCACGGTCTCGAATCAGAATTCGCTGGAGCTGTTCGAGAAGCGCGGGTTGACGACGTTGTTGAGCACCGAGCCGAACGTGTAGCTGATGCCCATATAGAGAAATGCGCGATACGTCGTCGCGAGCTGTGACTGGCGGAGCAGTACTTCCTCTCGCGTCAGTTGACCCTTCGCGAGGTAGAGCTGGTCGTGGAGGATTGCATAGTCGCCGAACAGGTTGACGCTGAATCCCTTGAACAGCCTCACGTCGGCTTCGCTGTAGAACGACAGCCGGCTCTTGCTGAGGTCGTTCAGGTAGTGATACCCGTAGATCTCGAAGCGGAGCGACCCCCACTTCTGCTTCTGCGATATGGCGATGTTCAGCGACTCGAACGGCAGCGTTTCCACGATCTTGAAGTACACCGTCGTGTCGTCGTAGCGGAAATGCTTTATTCCCGCCGCGTACTGCAGGAGAACGGCCCGCCTCGTGTATTCCTTATATGGGTAGATGTCGTACTCCACGGCCGGCGCCGCCGTGACGGCAAGATGCTGATTCAGATACGTCGACGATGCGGCAGAAACGCGACCGCCCGCGGACCATTGTTCTCCGAGACTCCGCACCTGTTGCGCGGCTGCGCCGTAATCGCGCCGTACGCTCGTCACCCGATCGGTGCCGATCGAGAAGGCTTGATCGATGTAGTTCTCGCTCACGCGCAGGTTCGTCTTCCATAGCTCGGTCACCCGCGATGCGGTTAAGCTGCCGTAGACATAGTTGTTGCTGAAGTCGCGCTCTCTACTCGCGTTGATGTTGGCGCCGAGTCGAAATACCCAGGCGTTCCACGGGTCAGCTGCGGGCTTGGCGGAAGCCGCACTGGCCGCCCCGGGCTCCAGGGAGAGGCTCGCTCGGTCGCCATCGGCAGTCCGGGCCAGATAGCGGGCGAGCCCCAGTTTGACGACGCGCGAGATCGCCTGCCGCTGCTCGTCTTCCGTTGCTCCCTGCTTGGTGCTCACGGTGAGCGTATCTGCGAGACCGGCGAAGCGCCGCTGGCCGTAGAAGGCGAGCGTGAACAAACGTCCGTCTCCGCCCGTGCGTTGGCGCGTGATGAGAACGTGCACGTCAGCCGCCGAACGCTCGCGTACGTGGTCGACGAAGGCGATCTCCGTGCGATAGTAGTCCGGATCGCAGTAGAAGTCGCTACAGTCGAGGAACAGACTGAACGCACGGCTTGCGGTTTGTGCGCCTGCTTCGAGTGGCGCGCCCAGATAGAGAAGTGCCCCGAGCGCAACGAGCAGGGAGGAACGCATTGAGGCACTCCAACGGTGGGGGTCGGAATCGGCTGTGCGGCCAGCGGACCGCGGTCTCCTATTGGACAAGTACGCAGGCCGCGCAATGGAATGCTCGTCGCGGGCGCCCCTCTTAGCAAGCAAGGAGGAGGCGGCCCGCCTTGCGGCTGCGCCGGGTGCGCCACAGCATTCAAGACGCCCGGCGCCCACCGCCAAGCGGGTTCATGTCCCGTTCCGGAGAACACAATGCGCCTTCGTTTCCTCACCGCGGCCGCGCTAGCGCTTCCTATGGCGCTCGCCGCACAGACCACAAACAACGTCACCGCTTCGTTCAAGGCCAGCAGCGCGCGCTACGGCGGATGGCTCGCGGCGGCGTTCGACTCCATTCCCGCCAGCAAGTACAGCTACAAACCCACGCCAGTGCAGCAGACGATCGGGTACGTCGCCCAGCATCTCGAGGCCGCGAATTACGGACTGTGCGGCGGCTTTGGCGCCGTGAAGCGCACGCCAACGGCCAAGGATTCTCTCGCGGATACGATCAAGGCCATGTGGCCCAAGGATACGCTCGTCGCCCGACTCAAGGCGTCGCTGGCGTTCTGTGACAACGCGTTGGCCAGCGTCGACGATGCACGCCTGGGTGAAGAGCTACCGACCGGCCCTCCGGGCTCCGGGCGCACAGTCCCACGGGCGCGATTCATGATTGGGTATGTCACGGATCTCGCTGAGCACTATGCGCAGATCGCGAGCTATATGCGCATCATCGGGCTGGTTCCGCCCTCGGCCCTGCCGCGACCGGGTCGTTAGGCGTGACGAAGCCGGAGCCTGCCTCCGGCTTCGCCGCATGGCGGTCGGGCGTCTAGGGCCGCTAGTCCTCGACCAGCATTGCCCGTGGTGTGACGGTATGATGCCGCCCACGGCTTAGCCTCATCCGAGCGCGATGCGGCGCCGAACCGCACGTGGACGCGCACCCAGAGCGCCCATGGCAAGGCTACCACCGCGAGGATCGCGTGCCGGCCACGCCCAAAGCGTGATCACATGCGCGCGGCCCAACGGCACGGTTCTCGTCGACGTCCGCGCGGGCCGGCGTGTTTCGCTCGACGTGTTTGGTACCCGTGTCTGGAACCAGCTCGTGCTGGAGCCAACGCTAGGGGCACTCGTCTCCAGGTTGCACGACGACGGCTCCTCGGCGGAGCGCCTCGCCGAGGACGTCGTCCGACTGCTTTCGGCCTGGCGCAGGATGGGGATGATCGAATGGCGGTGACAGACGTTCCCCACGAGCGATCGCTGAGGGTCGGAGTGCTGACCGGAGCCGGCAATCACGAAGACGTCGTGCAGCAGCTCTCTCCATTGGGTGCAGTCGAATGGTGCGAGCGAACAGATGCACTGCTGGGCGCGGCGGCTGGGGGACGGTTCGACGCGGTCGTCACGGGCCCCGAGAATGAGGACGGCCGTTCGATTGCGGCAACGCTGGTCGATCTCGCCGCACTCTGCCCCGCTCTACCGGTTGTAATTCACTCCCGGGTCAATCTCGCCACGATCGAGAAGCTCATTGGGGTGATGGCGGTAGGCATGCGTACGGAGTGCGTCGTCCGTCCCTTTGCGCGCATCGAGCCTGTGCTTCGACACCTGTGTTCCCCAGCATATCGTCCCAGCGCGGTGCCCCTGTTGCTGCATCACGTGATGCCGGTCGTACCGACAGTGCTGAGGGTGTTCGTCGCATTGGCCATTCTCACGGCGGCCACGCGCCGCGGAGTCGACGAGCTCGCGCGATGGAGCGGAAGCTCCCCGCGCACCATCGAGCGACGATTGCGGAGTGAGCATTGGCCCGGCGCCCACGTCGTACTGCGCTCGTTCATCGCGCTGGACGCCCTCTGGTTGATGACGGAGTACGGCTGGTCTGCACGTCGCGTACAGGTCGTGCGCGGTTTCTCCCATCCGAGCGGCGTGACGCGACTGCTGTCGACGTATGCCGGCACTCGACCGTCGACGCTCAATGACGATGGCGGATTCGCCGCAGCACTCGATCACGTCATGGGAGTCGTGCTCGGCCGATCCAGCGCTGGGGGCTAAGACGGTCGCGCCATAGCAAGTCTGTCGCTTTTCAGCGATGCCCTGACGGCACTCGTCGCGCCACACTCCCTGGGTATACGGGAGGCTCAGCGCATGCCAGTGAGTTTTCTCTCAAGGAAGTCGACTACCGATCTGACGTGCTGCCGCTTTCGCCGGTCGCCGCGCGTACTCGTCACGCTGCAGGCCGACGAAGCCGTTCTGTTCGATACCGTGAGAGACCGATACTTCACGCTCAACGGCGTCGGAACCTGCGTATGGGCATCACTGGAGCAGCCGTCCACGCTCGCGGATCTCGTCGCCGTGGTTTGTCGTGACTATGACGTTCCGCGCGAGGATCGGGATGGTCGCGTGTCGCGCGACGTCAGCGACCTCCTTGGCCAGCTCAATGCGGCGGGTCTCATCGTGGCCGAGCCGATCACGTGACGTTTACCAACGGAGCGTTCGCGGTGGGGCGCGCGATGCTGCTGATCGCGTTACTGAAGCTTGCGCTTGCCATTGGAGGATTCGAGCGGACCTGGAGCTGGATCCGGCGACGCGCTCAGGTGATCGAAGTCGCGGCGGATGTGGAGACGACGACTGTTGAACGCCTCGAGCACACCGTGGCGATGGCAGCGGCGCTCTATCCGGGGCGCGCACAGTGTCTCGAGCGATCGCTCCTGCTCTACTGGTGTCTTCGCCGCCGGGGGATCGTGGCGCATTACCGCATGGGCGTGCAGTCGTACCCGTTTCTCGCACACGCCT
>NGFI01000012.1 GCA_002215645.1 Gemmatimonadetes bacterium 2013_60CM_65_52
CGTCCTGAGCGGTCCATGGCGTTGGCTCGGGCTGCGCGACGGGCGTCTGTTGTGCGCACGCCCAGGCCGCTACCAGCGGCACTGCCACCATGAAAGCACAGGTAACCAATCGAGACGTACACGGGGCGTTCGACGATGCCATCATGTTTGGAGGAGTGGCTGGTCCGGTCAGGCCAGGCTCGTGAGCGTCATCCGCTGCCCAGCGTTCGATGGCGTTCGCTGCCGCTCAGGTGCCAGAGCGCCATTCCATGCAGGAGAATCGAGACGGGTACCAGAAAGACCGGCACGAGCACCAGCGGAAAGGACGTGATCAATGTATTCGGCGCGTCGAGCGCGAACTGCTGCAAACGCCCCGGCGCCGTGAGCACACCCATTGCGACGGCGATGAACAGATCGGCGAGGCCAAGGACGTTCCAGAGCACCGCGAGTCCGCGCCACCGAATCGCATCGCGCCGGTAGAGCCACGCCACGAGCGGCGCGGTCGCTCCGATCATCACGTCACCCCAACCTGCGGGAAGCCCGAATTCTCCCGGGAGGCGCCCGGCCGCATACATGATCAGGAAGATCGCACCCTCCACGCGGTAGAGCTGGACGGCGATCAGGAGATGTACCGGCGTGGCAGCCACGATGTCGCGCGCCCGCTGTGAGGTGGCGAGAATGACCAGCGCGATCGCCATCGGCACGACGAGACCGAAGGCCACCTTCGGTACCGTCTCGGTAGGGCTTCCGTGGAAGAAGCCGCGGGATCCAAGCCAAATGGCAAGCGCAAGCCACGCGCCCATGAACACGCCGGCGAGTGCGAGTGGCGCCGTTCGGTCCGCCGCCGAGTAGTCGAGTGTCCGGAGCGCGCGATAGACGCCGGCCCAGACGAGACAGGCGAGCACGATGACGACGGGGGTCGGCGACGCGCCGACCACGCTGATGATCTCGGGTGACATGAAGCCCCTCGTGCGCGCAACCGCCGGTTAGAGTGTAGATACACATATCATGGCCAACAACAGCCCGCCGCCCGGTTGAGCGGTCCTCGAACACTCCCTACGACGCCAGATTCGTGCTTCCGTCTTCCACGGCGCCGACCACTGCGGAGAGATCGGACAGCAATCTGGTGAGTCTGTTGTGCCCCATGTTGGCGGCGACCTGGCTCTGCGCCTTCTGCCACAGCGGAAGGGCAGTCACAGCAGCCTCATCACCTGCAATGGTCAGCTCGACGACGCGGACGCGTGCGTCCGCACCCGATCGGATGCGGACCAACCTTCGCTGCTCGAGGATCGCGAGATTCCGCGTCAACGTCGTGCGATCAGTACCCGCTGCCTCGGCCAGACTATTGATGCTCATTGGCCCGTTGCCCTGGAGCAGCACGAGCAGCGTGAACTGCGTCGTCCGCAGATCACTCGGCCGCAGCACATCATCATAGAACTGGGTTACGGCGCGCGTTGCCTTCCGAATGTTGAAGCAGGCGCACGTTGCCGCCACGTCGGCGGCTTTGGCGCGCCGGCTCCCGCGTGTACGCTGATCCATGATTGGGAGTATATACACCTAATTGCAGGGATCAAGGGAGATTCGCTGCATGGGCTCGCGGCCTAGAGAAACGGCGGACGCCAGTGCCAAGGCCAGAATTCCCGTACGAGCGACGTCGCCGAACCCGCAGCCACCACCGTCAACCCATTCCTGATTCCGTGAGCGACGTGAAGTCCGTCTGATCGCGCTCCAGTTCCCAGAATGCCACTCACGATCTCCGTCAGCGGATACATCATGGACAGGCGGATCCCGCTCGGAGTGCTGACGCGCAAAGGAGCGACGAATGGCGTGGGCGAAACGAGACACGGAATCGCCACAGACGCACGGCTGATATCGGATCGTCCGCTCATCAACGGCGCGAGCGATCCCGAACCGCAGCGTGTGCGATATCACCACCTGCGCATAGCACGACCCGAGCCGATCCGCGAACCCTCGGCCATTCTGAGGATATGCCGGCGGACGCATTCGCCACTGATCGAAACCGGCGAGCCCCAAGCTGAGGATGACGGGCCGCGGACCGAATGTGCCAAGGAGATAGCTGCGAAGCGCCTCAGGCTGATAGATCGAGTCCGCGCCAACCGGCATTCGCGCCGCGACAGCGGACGAGTCGCCCGGGATCACCTGCGCGCCGGCCGGACGTGTCCAACCGATCGCCAAGACAATGCCGGCGATGGCTCGTCGAATGGATGTCACAATCGGAACCAGCGACCGTTCCTGTCGCTCGTGTGACATTGGAAAGTGCGAGCGCGAACGGGAGTCCGGGAAGTGTCCCTTAATAAATTCGGGTCTTCCGGGAATTGAGTGAGTGAAATAGCGTGCCCCTAGCCGTTAAACCGGGGCGTTATGGACGACCGGACGCTGTATGCGACGATCTTAGGGCTGGATGCGCCGCGGAACGTGGCGCGGGTAGAGCTCAGGCGATCAAGCACGTCGTGCACGTGTGGGTAGTGGCCCGACCGGGGACACCTCTTGTCTGCCCCGAATGCGGCGAGGCCGGCCCAATCCATGATCATACGCAACGGAGCTGGCGGCATCTGGACACCTGCTAGTTCCAGACGCTGCTCCACACGGCCGTGCCGCGCGTCAGCGGCTCAACGCATGGCGTGCGGACGACGCTGGTGCCTTGAGCCGAGCGGCGGTCCCACTTTACCCTCCCCTTTGAGCGACTGCCGATTGCGTGGCTGAAAGAGGCCACTCCGCTCGCGGTGGCGCGCCCGCTCGGCCTCACGTGGGAGGAGGTGAAATGGCATCGTCGAGCGCGCCGTCCGTCGCGGGCTCGCGCGCCGCCCGAGTGTCGCCGGCCGACGACTCGGGATCGATGAGCACTCGTATCTCAAACGCTTCCAGCTCGTGACGATGGTCATGGATCTCGACGAACAGACGGTGCTCCACGTGGCCGATGATGCGATGGCCATGTGGGAATCCTACACAAAGACCGTGCGGCGTACGTGCCGAACGCCGATGCGAAGATCGTGTTCAATCACTACCACGTGATGCGGTGTGATGGAAACGATGGACTAGGTGTGCCGGACGGAACAGCAGGCGCCCAGGCAGCGCAGCGATCGGCGACTCACCGGCGCCAAGTTTCTCAGACGCAAGACGCGAGGAGAGTCCGTCACGGCCGATCAACGACGTGCCTTCGCGCGGTTGCGCCAGAGCACGCTCACGTCGGCGCGCGCGTGCGCGACGAAAGTAGCGCTGCGCCGTCTCTGGGAGTTTCGCTCCATTCCGCGAGCCCAGCCTTCTTCGCACACTGGCTCTAGGCCAATGCGCTCGCGCCTCGCGCCCACGCGCTATCTCGCCAAGACCCTGCGCCGTCAGACGACACATCCTGACCTACCTGACGCATTGGATCACCAACGTCGTGACTGAAGGCCTCAACGCCAAGCTCCAGTGGGTCAAGTACCCCTCCCGCAGCCCTCTGCGCTCCCGAGCGCTTCAAGCTGGTCATCTACCTCCACCGCGACGGCCTCGATCTGGAGCCGCGCGCTGAGAAAATCTTAAGCCTCAACCTGCTCTAGAGCCGGACGACCCAACTCCTATAAGCATTCGACCAGGCTGAGAGTCCCCTCGGCGCTGTCAGTGCCGAGCGTATAGGGGCCGTGCATGGAATGCTATTTACAGAGGCTCCGTTGCCGCCCTACGCCGCCTCTGGCGCGGCGTCAGCTTTAGGCGCACCTTGATTGTATGGCTAGCAGCGGCGCCGCTGTAGTCCAACGACTTTCTATGGCCGCCTGCGATAGACCATGTGTCTCAAGGTACTTTACGTAGTAGACGAGCCATCGCTTGTTAGCGACGCCCTCCATCTCCTACTGAACACGCACACACACTTCATCGTACGTCGTTGCGGTATTGGAGAGGTTGTATGGGCGACCGCAGCTCTTAAGGCCGATGTATTGCTGCTCAGCGCACACAGCGGTCGCAAAGCGGTCGCCGCTTTGGTCCGCGAGGTAATAGAGTGCGCGTCGGGACCTCCTCTCGTCGTACTTCGCACGCGACCTACCTGGAGCGAAGAGAACGCCCTGCGAGCAGCGGGCGCTGCTGCGGTGGTAGGTACAGAGGCAAGCTTCACGCATCTCTTGCGGACGTTTGGGGATGTAACGGCAAGCCCAAGCGCTCACACTTCGCAGGTGGTGGTCGGCGCCATATGCCGGAACCCGCGGACGCCGAATGAGAAAGGCGAGCCTACACACCGTGCGCTAACTGCGCGTGAGTATGAGGTGGAGCAACTCATCGCACAAGGCTTATCGAATAAGGCAATCGGTCGTCAGCTATCGATTGCTACCCACACAGTGCGCGCACACATCCGGCATATCATGTCAAAGATCGGTGTGCGCACACGAGTGCAAATCGCGGTTCATACACTAACGTGCGAGCGCTGACAAGTATATATGCCGAGCGCAGTCCTAGGCGCTGCACCCCGCTCTTCTGGTCTCGTCACACGGCTATGCGACATAGCCCACATGGCCGATAGCTGGTTCAAGGCGGCAGTGATATCGTGCACGGTTAAGGGGAGTTGTGTTGACCAACCACTTCAACAAGGACAGTAAATATGAAGCCAATCAAGAAGCGTTTCGCTCTTAGCGCCTTGAGTGTCGCAGGCGCAGTCGGGCTGGCGGCGTTTGCGCCAGTAACCAGCCAGGCTAATGGGCAAGGTCTGAAGGTCGGAGTACAGGACGCGTGTGCCGATGGCTCATGCGCTCCTTTCACGGACTACATTTGTGGCCTTAACGGCTCAAATTACCCGGATAAAGTGTTTGTACCCGCTGGTTCATAGCCATAGCGGAGGCTTCAGAACAACCAGTACGTAGATGTACCCCTGACCCGGTCGGCACCTCCCCTCCACTTTTGCCGCGTCAAACGCTGAATGCGCATAGCTGCACCTTTGTGGGCGCTTTCCGGCGCTGTCTGTATTGTTGGAGTGCTCAGCATTCTCTCCTGCCGCAATACGCCGCCAAAGAGCAACGAGCCGTATGGGAAGGGTCTTCCATACGTGAGTAGCGCTCCAACTCCTAACGTAAGGGAGGACACTCTACGTCTCGACTCCGTCTGGGCCATACCGCTGAGACCGATACGAAAGTTTGCCCTTTCGGCCAACGCGCTACGCTCGCCGACGGCCATACGCATGATTGGAAGACGATTGATTGTTCTCCAGCCCACTGCGACTCACGGGCTCTTTGTGATCGACCCACAGGTGGGCCGCATCATTGCAACTGGTTTGCCGACGACAGACGCTCCTCGCCAGTATTTTGGCAGTATCGTCGAAGATCCCAATGACCATAAGGCCGTATGGGTCCATGACGTCTACTCCCAAAGACTCCTGCACCTCCGGCTTGCATCGCTCGCGGATGTCGGTGCCGAGCTCGAACCAGACTCCACAGTAGCTTTAGCGTTTCGAGGAGCACTCAGAACACCGTGGCCTGTGCGGTCCGGGTTTATAGCAAGCGGGTTCCTTGATCGCGGAGTACTGGTGAAGTTCGCCGCAGATGGCCGGCCTCAGCGCCTCCTGGGAGGTAGCGCGTTTGACAGCCTCGGTCTAGTTGACGACGTTCGACACCACCTAACAGTCGCCAGAATCGTTGCTCAGCCAAGCACCCAAAGGATAGCGATGGCATACTTATCATCGCCCTTTCTCGAACTTCGCAATAGCGCTGCAGCACTGCAAGCGCGCTGGTATGTCACGCTCGGTACTAACGCGTTCACAGTGCCTAGACCTGTACGCGATGGCAGCGGTCGACTGCGCTTCGGCGCCGACTCAACGACAAGAAGCATGTTTCTCGATATTGCTAGCAGTCAACGCTTTGTGTATGCGCTTTACAGCGGTCATCGTCTAATTACGCGGCCGCGCGACTCGACCGCGGCCGCCTTCCGGGATGCTTCAGGGGCACTAGGCATGTTCGTAGTTGCGATGACGTGGTCGGGAGTAGTCGAACGGGTGATTTCAATCCCTGAAGGCGCATCGCGCATAGCGGTAAGTCATGATGACCAGTACCTGTATACGGCCGGCCTCATTCGAGATTCAATCAGCGAGTATCGCCTCGCCATGCTGACCAATGTCCACTAGGCGACGCGGCCTAGCACTACGCACCATGTCTTGGGTGGTCACGACAGTGGCGCTAGCTGCGCTCGTGCGCATGAGCGCGGTCGAGCCATACCGCATTCCAAGTAACAGCATGGAGCCAGCCTTGCTAGAAGGCGACTACGTCGTGGTTGACAAGGCGTCCATGGGACTACGGTTCTTGGAGTCACGCCTTCAGCCATATCCAACCCGCGCGTTGCGCTCAGGCGACGTAATCGTGTTCACCTCGCCCGATGACCCAGAGACGGCATACATAAAGCGAGTCACTGGCATTCCCGGGGATACCTTGGAGATGCGTAACGGAGTGCTTCTTCGTAATGCAAGGCTGCAGCGGGAAGGGTATGCTCGTAGGTCGCCGGATAAGGTTTCGGACGCGACGGACTTTCTCTGGCAGCGGCGCTATTTGCTGCCAACGGAAGATCGTGCATCGTATCTACCCACTTCGGCCAACTGGGGCCCAATAGTCGTACCCCGCAACTCATACTTCGTGCTTGGTGACAATCGAGGCAAGTCGTTTGATAGCCGACACTGGGGATTCGTGCCGTTCTCGCGCATACGTGGGCGCGCACTGTTCATATATGGTAGTCTCGGGGGGCGAAGTGCGGGCGATAGCAGTCAGCGCCTCCGGTGGGCCAGAATAGGCATGCGCTTGTAGGACAGCGCGCACCAAACTAGCGAGAGCTGCGAAAGCGCCTGCTGTCAAATGGGCTGCCGGGCACCTCAATTGGCGGTTAACACTATGTGGACCTTATCGTCTAAGCAGTTACCCCCTTCGGGGGCGACCACAATCTATAAATGCGTCTTGGCCCTATCGCTATGTGCCTTCGCCATGGATCTCCCCGCGCAGCAGCCAGCGCCGCACCGCAAAGATACTATTCGTGGCACGGTGACTGACGAGCGAGGGGACGCCATCAAGAATGCCTCTATCATAGTGACGCGTTCAGGTGACTTTGCGGTCTTTCAATCAACGACTGACACTTTAGGTGTGTTCTCGCTGACCATTGCTGAAGGTACCGGTGACTACCTGCTACATGTTAGCGCCATCGGCTTTCAGGCATTGCGCCGACGTGTCTCGAGTGACACCTCTGGTCGCATCGGAGATAGCGTTTTCGTACAGAATGTGCGGTTGCGCGCAGCAACGCAGAAACTAGCGACGGTGCAAGTTCAGGCGAATCGTCCAAAGCCTTCTCGGATGCCTGATTCTGGCATCGAGACAGGCGCCGCCGAAAGAACGCCTGACGCCTTTCTTGGGATGCTTACCGTTGATGCACTCGGCGACCTCGCTTCCATCGCCGCCACACAACCAGGCGTGCTATCCGTCAACGGCGGCTATTCAGTCTTCGGGCTTGGCACCGATCAGAACCGCACGACTCTCAATGGCCTAGGCTTCACCGGAACAAGTCTACCACGCGACGCGCCAGTTCGTACTCGTGTTGCCACCTCCACTTATGATCCATCTCGCGGGGGGTTTAGCGGCGGGACCATTGCCATCGACGCGCTGCCCGGTGGCGTGTTCTCCTCGCTATACGCACACGCGTCGCTTGATGCTCCCGCCCTTCAGTATACTGACCGTATCGGCTCACAACTTGGCGGCAAGTTCACAGACCTCGACGCTAGCGTGGGCGCGCGAGGTCCGCTGGGTTATAGTGACCGCTACTTCTACAGCTATGGGGTACAGGCTGATCACCGTTCGGCCGCGACCGCATCCCTCCTCAGTGCGGAGACTGACCTTCTGCAGCACGCGGGGCTGTCTGTTGATTCCGTCCGGCGCTTTTTGAGTCTCATCACTGCACAGCAAGTGCCGTTAGGAGGTTCGGCTGCTCCGACTGTGCTTACGACTGATCAGCTGCGAGTGTTGACCCGGCTCGATTGGGCCCCCGTCAACTCTCGGACGCTAGCTCCCCCGAAAGAGACGGCTGGCCTTCTCGCCATCGGCAACGTTACGAGCATCGCGCCCTTTGCTCTCGGCCCGACGGCGACGCCTGGACATGCCGGCGAACACACAATCTCACGGGGTCAGCTGCAAGCGGTATACTCACGGTATATCGGCAACGACTATTTATGGGAGACAAAGACTGCCGTGTCCGCTGGCCGCGATCACAGCCTACCACATCTTGCCGTTCCTGATGCTCACGTCTCTATCGCGTCGCTATTTGGTGACGCCACAGCCGGCGTCAGTACATTGCAGTTCGGTGGCAATGGAAGTCAGTCGGTAAACTCCGATCTTCGACAATGGTCGTGGGAATCACGCAGCGAGCTGCAGCTGTATGCGCCAGGCCGTAGCTCGCATAAAGTGAAGATTACGGCAGATTATAGATTGGACGGCTTCAAGAGCATTTCAGCAAATGACGCCTACGGCTCCTTTGTCTTCACTTCGCTGGCGGACCTCGCCGCACAACAGCCGAGCAAGTACACGCGCACTCTATCGACGCCGTCACGAAACGGCGGCCTAGCAAGCGGCTTTGCGTCCATTGGCGACCTTTGGCGCGCACTGCCGTCTCTAGAAATCCTATACGGCGGCCGAGTGGAAGGAGAAAGGTACACCAGCACTCCAGCCCGGAATACCGCTGTAGAAGTCGCGTTTGAAGGCGTCCGGACCGACGCCGCGCCGAGAGGGCTTCATGTGAGTCCACGAGTGGGCTTTACGTGGATCAGGTCAGGGGCGGCGAGCAACGGAGGGATTGCAGCCAACAAGACCGGAGTTTTCAATATGGGCCCGACGAGTTATGTGCGGGGCGGCTTTGGGGAGTTTCGCAATCTTCCTTCGGCCCAGCTGCTTTCCGACGCAATGGCGTTTACGGGCCTCCCTGATGGTGCTCGCACTGTCACATGTTGGGGGGACGCGGCACCGACTCCGCAATGGCAGGACTATATCACAGACGCAGCGACGATCCCGCGCGCCTGCCAGGGGAGTGCTGCGCTGTTCACCGATGCTGCACGCGCGGTCGAACTTTTCAGTCCGAACTTTGCGCCACCTCGAAGCTGGCGTGGCAACCTTTCCTACACATCTCAGTACCGTCGGCTGTCGTATTCCGTCGAGGGCATTTACTCATGGAACCAGAATCAGCCTGGTGTAGTGGACCTCAACTTTCGCGACACGCCATCGTTTGTATTGCCCGGTGAGGGACGACCGATATTCGTGCCGCCAACAGCCATCGTTCAGAGCACGGGTGTCGTATCACCTGTGCCGATGCGCGTCGAGTCGGCATTTGGCAGAGTCGTGGATCATCGCTCAGATCTTACATCAGTTAGCCGGCAGGTCACGTTCACGGTCTCACCAGACTTGCTGCGGCTAACCAATTGGTATGGGGCGCTGTCGTACACCCTCGGCGATGCCCGTTCGCTATCACGCGGCTTTGACGCCTCGACGTTTGCTTCGCCGACGGTGGCCGACTGGGCGCGCTCTCCACTTGATGTGCGTCACCAGTTCCTCGCTCGCGCAGGCTATGCCGGACGTAGCGCGGCCTTCACGCTCTCGGGAACCCTTAGATCCGGGCTCCCGTTCACTCCGCTGGTGGCGGGCGACATCAATGGCGATGGCTTGGCAAACGATCGAGCCTTCGTATTCGACCCAGCGCAAGTACGCGACACCGACTTGAGGCGCGATCTACGAGCGCTGCTGAGCGGCTCCGAGGCCGCGCGCCGTTGCCTTAGTAGCCAGCTCGGTCATGCAGCAGGCGTGAATAGCTGCCAATCGCCATGGGTCGCTCAGCTGAATGCGGAGGTTACCCTAGTTGGGCGTGCGCTACATCTTCCCAACAGAGTAACACAGGTCGCCCTGAGCTTTGCGAATCCCCTTGCAGGAATAGATCAGCTAGTTCACGGCGCTGGCAGGCTACGCGGCTGGGGCGTGCAGGCATTTCCCGATCCAATACTATATGAGGTTCGTGGCTTCGACCCGACAGCGCGTGCCTTCCGGTATGTCGTCAACCCGCGTTTCGGCACCACTAGTCCCTCGTTAACAACGTTTCGCGCGCCGTTTAGGGCAACGCTTGACGTGGCGCTTGATCTTGGGCGAGATGTATCTCTACAGCAGATCGAGCGCGCCTTGAAGCCCGGGCGCCGCGGTTACCCGGGACCACGCCTCTCACTCGATGAGATAAAGCAGCGCTATGCGCTGAATATCCCGGAGCCCTACGGCGCTATCGTGGCAGATCCCGATTCCTTGCTGCTCTCGAAACAACAATTCGAGAGTATTCAGGCGGCACGAGAAAAGTGGCTTGTCGCACGGGATAACTTACTTAGGGAGTTCGCGGAGTATATCGCTTCTCTTGGAGAAAGCTATGATGTGAGTCAAGCACTCGCACGTCAGGAGGATTTGATCGCGCGCGGCTACGAGATGGCGCGCGTCGATGTTCAGGCGACGCTCCCCAGTATCATGTCGCCCATTCAGCTTCAAATGGTGCCAGGCGTGGCCAGCGTGCTACTCCGCGCCAAGCCCGGTGAGGGTCCCGGGGGACGCACGTATCGCCCGTAGGTTACAAGTGCCGAGTGTCGCCTGACATCTGCGGCACATAGTTGGGACTTCTTAAGGACGCGCCAATGCGATTGTTCGAACAACTTGGAACCGACATTGATGAGCGATGGAAAGCGACCGACTTTGACACAAGGGCGTTTCCTGCGATTGCATCAGAAGCCCTCGAAGGTAGCCAGGCGATTGCGGATCTTGACGCATTCGATGTCGTGCGATGGGTACTAGACTCCGACGAACTCCCGCCCCAGCGTAATATCGAGTCGATGTTTGGCGAGCCTCCTGTCCAGGTCTATGATCACCCTAAATTCGTCATCCAAGTGCTGCACTGGCTTGATGGCACTACGGCAATCCATCAGCACAGTTTCAACGGCGCTTTCCATGTACTAGCGGGGTCCAGTGTACATTCTCTATTTCAGTTTACCGAAACACGGCGTGTCAATACGGCAGTGCTTCTTGGTGATGTTACGCTGATGAAAGCCGAAATCTTGGAGCGGGGCGCGACGCGGCCCATTCTTCACGGTAATGCTTTAATCCACTCTCTGTTTCATCTAGAGCGCCCGTCTGTTACGGTGGTGGTGCGTACAGTATCGCAGGCGAACGATGTGCCGCAGTATCAATATATCCGCCCTGGTATCGCCTTCGATTCATTCTATAAGCCACAGTTAGTGCGGCGGCGTATTCAAGCTCTGACACTGTTCTCACAGTCAGGACACTGCGACTACAAGGATCTGTTGCAGGATACGCTCGCGCGCGCCGACGAGTTCACGTTCTTGCAGGTGGCAATCGCTTCGCTTCAGCACATGACAGTGCCCGATCTTGAAAGGCGGATACGTGAGGCCGGCAGGGCTGATGAGGCATTTGTTGACGGAGTCTGCGCTGCGCTGCACGGATTGGCTCGTGAGAGTCAGATCGTCCGCTTGCGAGGTCACTATCACACGCCGGATCAACGCTTCTTTCTCGCCCTCCTCATGTCCTTTCGCAGCGCCGGTGAGATGTGGCCTTTGATCCGCGCGCGCTACCCAGATGCAGATCCCGAGGTCCTCGTAATGAGGTGGCTAAAGGAGCTACGTGGAGCCACTTACTCAACGCCTTTTAGCGATGTCGCGTTCGATGATGCTACGGAAGATGTGGTACGGCTGATGCTGGGCGGCACGCCGATAGATGAAGTTCACAACTCACTACGGCGGGAGTTTGACGAGGCTGACGTCGACGCTCATTTCGCGACAGTACTGCAGATTCGGGAGGCGCTTCAGGCGTCGATCTTTAGCCCAGTCTTCACTATGAGTGCGTAGCGTGGCCAGTTATGAACGCGGTTGGCTAGCTGTACGGAAACACGTTGCGGAATCACGTTAGAGGGCATGTTGAGGCTTCCCCGATGTGATTGACACCCCACTTACCCTGATAGTCAGGGTGGAGGTGTTCAATGGTCAACCAGAAACGACCGCGCCGTGGGTTCAGTGCGGAGTGTAAGCTGGAAGCGGTGCGACGAATCCAGGAGCGACGGTCGAGCGGGATCAGTCTCGCGCAAATCGGCAGAGAGGTTGGTGTAACGCCGGCTCTCCTGCGCGCGTGGACCCGACAGGCCGAAGCGCGCGTTGGCGCGGCGCCGCTGGATGTCTTTCTCAGGTCAGGGTCGATTGCGCGCTGAGCAAGAGGAGCTGGGTCGGCTGCAACGAGAGAACACGCGGCTTCAGCAGGAGAATGCATTCCTAAAACGCGTGGCGGCGTACTTCGCGAGGGAGTTGTGCAAGTACACCAAATATCCCGCAGCTCGTGAACAGCCTAATTCCCGCACGCGCTGTTCCGCCTTTCTATGGATGTGGGGCACCTCCCGTGTCAGGCCGTGGGGTCAAGGACGACTCGGGCCGCGGCCCGAGGAGCGCCCCGAGCTCACGAAGCCGATAGCTCCGTCCATCGATATGCAGCACCTGGACGTGATGAAGGAGCCGGTCCAGGATCGCGGTCGTCAGAATCTCATCATCGGCAAAGACCGCTGGCCAGTCACGCACATGCTTGTTCGACGTGAGCACGATGCTGCCGCGCTCGTAGCGGGCGGAGACCAGTCGAAAGAACAAGTTCGCCTCACTCCGATCGAGCGGCCGAAAGCCGACCTCGTCGATGATCAAGAGTCCCGAGTTGAAGTACCGCTTGGCGCGGAGTCGGGCGGGCGGCACCGCGGCATCGGCGCGTCACACGTGCATCAGATCATCAAGCACGAAGTGCGTGACGGAGGAGCCGTTCTTGATCGCCTTCACCCCAAGCGCTGCCGCGAGATGACTCTTCCCCACACCCGGTGGCCCGAGAAAGAGCACGTTGGTCTTTTCGCGGATGAAGCTGCAGGTCGCGAGCGCCTCGATCTGCCGCCGGTCCACACGCGGCTGGAAGCTCCAGTCGAAGTCTTCGAGCATCTTTCCCGACGGTAAGCCCGAGAGCTTGAGCATCGTCGTGACGCGACGCTCGTCCTTGCGATCGAGCTCGCCGCTCAAGACCAGCTCCAGAAAACTCACCGGTGAGAGCTGTTCGCGGCTCGCTTGCTCGACGAGTTCCGCCAGGCAGCTTGCCGGATAGTCGGAGCCCTAACGCGCTGAGCTTCGCCGCCACCGGGTCGAGGGTGACAATCGGCACCTTCTTCGGAACGGGACTCATCGGCACGCCTCCTCGACCAGAGCGATGTATACACTGAGGGGACGCGTCACCGCACTGGGGGCCGGCCGGCCCGAGATCCCCGCGAGTTGCAGTTGCGCGCGACGTCCGAGCGGTGTCGGTGCACGGACCGCCACCGTGGACTCGCCCTCATAGTGCGACGAGACCAAGACCAGACGGGCGGCGGTGTATCGCGCGTGACGCGCCCACCGTCGTCAAGCGAGTGCGGGAATTTGGGTGTTCTTCTACAGGAGTCGCGATGAGCGACAAGTACGCTGCGATTGCGGCCGATCGGGAGCGCTATCCGGTCCGCCTCATGTGCGCGGCACTCGGCGTCAGTGAAAGTGGCTTCTATGCGGTGCAGGAGCGCGCGCCCTGTGCGCGAACGGCACGCAATGAAGCGCTGCGCCTGGCGGTGCGGACGGTGTTCACGACGACACGTGGCCGCTACGGATCGCCGCGTATTCACGATGAGCTCAGCGAGGACGGTCTCGTTCGCGCGGCCACCGCGCCGCTCCGTCCGCACGACCGATTCCGCTCACGGCGATCCCATCGCGCCGAACGTGTTAGCTCGTGACTTCCTGGTTCGGGACGACTGTGCGATGGATGCGGCGTCGGTCAGCGACATCACCTACATCTCGACCCGCGAAGGGTTCCTGTGTCTCGCCGTGTCTTTGGATGTCGCGAACCGAGGGGTCGTGCGACGGGGCATGGACGACACGCCCGAAACGGCGCTACCCTTGGCCGCCCTAGGCATGGCGATCCTCCAGCGACAACCGGCGCCATTCACCATTCGGACCGTGAAAGCCAATACGCAAGCCGCGACTACCGCGCCTTGCTCGACGCCCATGGCTTTCGGCTCAGCATGAGCGGCAAGGGAGATTGTTGGGTTCAAGCTCTCGACCGATCCGCTCTTTGTCGAGAAGGAATGTGATGTCGTCGGCGTCTATCTGAATCCCCCGAGAACGCCGTCGTGCTGCGTGTTGATGAGAAGAGCTGGATCGGGGCGATCGAGCGCAAGCAGCCCAACTTGCCGTTGGGATCGGCTATGTCGACGGCATCACGCACGACTATCCGACATGGGACGACCACGTTATTCGCCGCGGTCGACATTCAGAGTGGCGAGGTCCTCACCCAGTGCAAGTGTCGGCATCAAGAGTTCCTCAGCTTCCTCGAGCACATCAACGCCAGCGTCCCTGCGCGGTTTGACGTTCATCTCGTGCTGGACAACTACGCGGCGCACAAGCATGCCAACGTGAAAGCATGGCTGGCCCGTCAACCGCGATTGCACCTGCACTGCACGCCCACCTACGCCTCGTGGCTCAATCAGGTGGAGCGCTGGTTCGGCCTCATCACGCAGCGCGCCATCCGCCGTAGCTTGTTCCCACGGTTCGTGAGCTGATCGCAGCATCGAGTCGTTCATCACCCCCTAAACGCCGCCGCATGCCTGTTTACCTGGACCGCCACTGCCGACTCGATCTTCGCCAGAGTAGAGCGACTTGCGAAAGCAATTAACGGGACATCACACTAGCTGTCCTCTGAACTTCTATGTGCCGCAGCCTCGTCAAAGTAGGATGTTATCAAGACGTGTACTTGCGCTCGCCTCCTGAAACGGAAGTAGTGGTAGCGTGACAGTTGCTCCGAGCAGGGGCACGTCTTTGACCGTTGCCGGCCGCCCTAAGAGTGACGACAGGCGGCGAACTACTTCGACTCGCGCGCCGACCACAGCAGCCTGCATGTACGCGTCCGCCATGACGTGTTGCCAGAGTCCCCGAAATATTGGTGCAATCACCGGAAGCGATGGCGTGACTGGGCCTTGGGCAGTCTCGATAATTGACCTATTGTGATCCTGACGACCGGTAAAAGGCAAGAATGGACAAATATCACGCATGTGGATTGTTGAGCAGTCCCCTGGCACGAAATCGAGCCATCTGCAATGCAAGTGCTCGCTAACCGCTCGGCGCGCAGCGAAGGTAGAACTGCACGTGAGGATCTCGTGCGGTCTTGCCCCAACACCGCATAGAATGTCAGTGATGTGCGACAACGTAATTCCGGACGATGCCGCGTCGTCGAGGATGCCGACGAGTCTGCCGTACAATCTCTGCAACTGATATTGCTGCGTGATTATGTCGGGCGATGCTAACGCTAAGTGCGACTCTGCTAGCTTACGCGTCATACGCACGCGCAATGTGTCGCCGTTTTTGCTGGAACTTGGAAAGAGGGGATCGAGAATGATCCAGGTGAGGCTGGTATCCATTTGCTGAACCGCCCACGACGCGAAGTCGTTGTGCGATGTCCATTGCCAGCGGTGGACCGCTGCGAATGTGATGCATGACTCCTTAAGTCGTCTTGCAGTCGGGAGTACTACCTCGCGGCCGAAGGGAGTCAGTGAGCGACCCGCCGCTTCAATGTCATCGATAATTATACGCACAGTGTCGTGGCCACGTTACTAATGAGGGGCCAGCGTTGTTAGAGATAGCCCATCCGAGGCAGTTACCAATCTGTCTATTACTGCCTCTTCATGATAGGGTGACTAGGATGAGCGCTTTGCCTTTGGACCCCCGTGTTATCGGCGGCGTGAAAGTGCACAGAGTCGGCGGTTGAGAGTGCACACTCGGGGTGACGATCCAGTTGGCGACCTGAGCGGCTGAGCCGGTCGCCGGTATCAACGCCGAGTTGCGCTTCCCTCAGGTTCGATGAAGTGCGTGTGTGTATAGATGGGGCACGCCCACGTTGCTCGAACACCTCTTCGACCAGAACGGCAATAGGACCGCGATCGATGCGCGGCTTGGGATGAGCCGCCGGTTGATCTACCACTTGATCGAGACCGGGCAGCTTGATCGCGATCTCGCCGCGTCACCGCCGCACCGGGCGCGCATCCCTGCGGCGATATAACTTGAGCTTTACAAACCAATCATCACCGCGCCTCGAGACGACCCGAGGCTCTCGACGGTGCGACTGTTCGCCGAATGTCGCGCGGCGGGCTACGACGGCTCCGGAAGACGGAGGGGAGCGAAGGCATCATGACGGGGGGCCTTCCCTACGAGATGATCATCGTCGGCATTCAGCCGTGAGCGAGGAATAGCTCACGTTCCAGGACGAGCCTGTAATTCCGTCGGGGACATCCAGCGCGATTCTCGGTGCCATTCCCCAGGCGTGAGGAGCGACCGGTTGTCAACAGAGCATTGCGCACGCGGGGCGCAAGAGAGATCATACGATCATCGGCACCGAGGCCTGGTACGCTGCCGGGCCCTCCCCGCGCTCACTCTCCCGATCCCCGTGTCCAGCTCATCGGAATCTCCGGGTCATACGCCGGGCTCCTCCAGCCAGTTGCGCGTGCTGGTGGTCGACGACCAGCAGACCGTGCGCGCAGCCATCTCGGGACTGCTCGTGGCGCGGGGTTTCGACGTCGTCAGCGCAGGAACTGGCGAGAAGGCGTTAGAGCATCTACGCACCGAGTACTTCGACGTGATGCTCTGCGACGTGCGCATGCCCGGAATGCCGGGACTGGAGCTTCTTACGAACGCCCTCAACATCGAGCGCTCGTTGCCGGTGCTGATGCTCACGGCGGTAAACGATCTCGAGACGGCGCGCGATGCGCTGGAACGGGGCGCCATGGATTATCTCACCAAGCCGATCGAGATGGACGAGCTCGATCAGGCGGTACGAAGCGCCGCGTACCACCGACGCAGTGAGCTCAAGCGAAACAGCGGACCGCAGCCGGTCATTCCACAGATGGATTCGGGCGCAAGGCAGGTCGAGCTGGTCGGCGGCCCGCTCGATGCGCGCCGAGTTCGCGTGGAGGACGCGCGGTATCGTCTATGGGTGGTCATGCAGCCCGACGGGGAGCACGTATGGGCGTCGATCGACCCGCCCTCGAACCTCCCCGATGGAACGCGCCCCATCGGCTCGTACACCTTCTCGGCGGAGCATCAGGCGATGCACTGGACGCCGGAGCGGACCTGACGCGTTAACGCGCTGACGGCCGTTCGGGGAACGCGGCCTTGTAGACGCGACCTCCCTTCATCACGAAGACCACGCGTCTCAGCGCGGTGATGTCTCGACTGGGATCGCCGTCAACGGCGATGAGGTCGGCCTGATATCCCGGCGCGATAGTACCCACGACGGTTCGCAGACCCATGGCGTCAGCGCTCAGCGACGTCGCCGATACGATGGCCGCCATGGCATCCTGTCCGGCGTCACGAACGCGGCAGACGAGATCCTCCGCGTTCCGCCCATGCGCGCCGGCGACGGCGTCCGTTCCAAAGACGAGCTTGAGGCCACGAGTGCGCGCTGCCATGCGCACGACACTCACGGCGGTGGGGAGCGCGCGCTCCATCGCCGCGAAGCCGGCGGCGTTGTAGTTGCCGATGCCCTCGTATTTCGGCCGGTTGTCGAGATAGTTGCGGAACACGAGTGCGCACTGCGGGTCGAATGCCGTTCCGTTCTGCGCCATGAGATCCAGCACGTCCTGTGTGGCAAACACGCCGTGCTCGATCTGCGTGCACCCCGCTTGCGTCGCGGCACGCATCGATTCGGGACTATGGGCATGCACCATCGTTCGAAGCCCGATCGCCTTGGCCTCGCCGCAGGCGGCTTTGAGCTGTTCGTCGCTCCAGGTTTGCCGCCCGCCTTCGCGAATGCTCGCGGACGCAAAGATCTTGACGAAATCCGCGCCATCGAGGCGCCGGTGTCGCACGAGCGCGCGGATGGAGTCGGGCGTCAGCTCGGGATCGACGAGCGGCTCGAGCGACGTGAGAATCCGCGGGCCCGGAATGACGCCCCGAGCGATGGCATCGCGAAGAGGAAGATCGGCCACGGCGCCCGGACTCGCGATGGTCGTAAAACCGGCCATGAGCGTCGCGTAGGCGTTGCCCGCGCCGGCGAGCGTCTCGTCCGCAGGTGCTTCCCCGTCACCGGCGGTGTGCAGGCGCCCACTTCTATTGAAGTGCCAAATGATGTGCGAATGCAGGTCGATGAGGCCCGGAAGAACCGTGTACTTCGACAGGTCATAGGTGATCGGGGCACCGGAGACGGGGCGCAATACAGCGATCTTGTCGCCCGTCACCGTGATGAAGGTGTTCATCGAGTAGCCGCCGCGTCCATCGATCAGGCGGCCGGCCTTGATGACGACGGCCGCCTGTTGCGCGATCAGCGGCGTGGCACAGACGAGCGCGGCGAAGGAGGACAGTAGACGCATCGGGGGACGTCTCGGGTTCTGGCACGTCTCGGAGCAAGACGCCAGCTTATCCCATGGCAGGACGATCCGTCCAGAGCCATCCCGCAGACGTCCAACGCGGACATTGTCCGGCAGGCCAGCATGACCCCCATTCAACGGAGCTCGCGGCGACGCGCACGACCGATCGATCATGGCTTCACGCTGATCGAGGTGCTCGTCGTGGTCGTCATCATCGCGGTGTTGGCGTCGCTCGTGGCGCCAAATGTCTTTCGCCACGTGGACACCGCAAAGCGCGTGACGGCGGAGGCGCAAATCGCGTCGCTGAGCGCGGCACTCGACGCATATCGTCTCGACAACGGCCGCTATCCGACCACCGAGCAGGGGCTGAACGCTCTCTGGATGACGCCGGCCAATGAGCCACGGCCGACGAACTGGCGTGGCCCGTATCTCCGTCAGCCGGTTCCCGCAGATCCATGGGGCGCTCCCTACGTGTACAAAGCGCCCGGCGACCATCTTCCGACCGGCTTCGATCTGTCGTCGCTCGGCGCCGACGGACAGCGGGGCGGCACCGGCGAAGCGGCCGACATCACGAACTGGAAGCCCTGACCTACCGTGGCGCTTCTCCGCTACCGGGCACTCACACGGGACGGCACCCGCGAGGCAGGCACGATGGAAGGGCCGACGAGTGACGCGGTAACATCCGCGCTGCGGTCGCGCGGCCTGATCGTCCTCGAGGTGACGCCCGCCGGAGCATCGCCCGGACGATTCTACAAGCGGGCCAGCGGCGCGGACCTGACGGAATTCACGCGCGCTTTCAGTGCACTGCTCCCAGCCGGTCTGCCACTGGCCCGGGCGCTGAGCGTCGCGCGCGACATCGTGCCTTCCGCGATGCAGGCACCGCTCGCCGACGTTCATACGCGAGTGGAGCGCGGCGTTGCACTCTCGGACGCATTTGCCGCGCATCCGGACGTGTTTCCCGCCTCGTATGTGGGATTGGTCCGGGCGGGTGAGCGGTCCGGCAATCTCAACGAGTCCATGCGCCGGCTGGCGGACGCACTCGAGCGCGACCAAGCGTTGCGTTCCCGATTGCTGACAGCAGCGATCTATCCCGCGCTGCTGGCGCTCGTCGGAGGCGCCGCCATCCTGGTGCTCCTCATGGTGGTGCTGCCGCGCTTCGGGGCGCTGTTTGCCTCATCGGGAAGCGCACTCCCCACCTCCACGGCCGTGGTGCTCGCTGTCTCGGCGGCGTTGCGCGCACATGTGGTATCGGTGTCGATTGTTGTCATCCTCTTCATGAGCTTCAGTGTGTGGCTGGCCGTGGCGGATGACGCGGCAGCGGGGCGCTCGCGCCTGCTTCTTTCGATGCCGTTGGCGAACCGGCTCTATCGAGAGGCGCTCGCCGCGCGCGCGGCGCGGCTGATCGCAATACTACTCGGCGGCGGGGCGCCATTCATCACCGCGCTGGACGATGCAGCAAAATCGCTTGGCGATCCGGCGGCTCAACAGGAGATTTTGCGCGTCCGCGCGCGTGTGCGCGAGGGCAGCAGTCCCGCAGCCGCCCTTGCGGAAGGCTCTCTCTTTCCGCCACTCCTCGCCCGATTAGTAGCAGCCGGAGAAGAATCGAGTCAGCTCGAGAGTTTCTTCTCGAAGGCCGCCGATCTCTTCGAGGAGCGATCGACCCGCTCCGCCGCGCGGTTCATGGCATTTGCGGAGCCCGGTCTGATCGTCGCGTTTGGTCTGGTCGTGGGTGTGATCGCACTCGCGCTCGTTCAGGCGATCTACGGTATCAACGTGGCGCCCACCCGCGCATTGCGATGACGGAGCACGGATCGGGCTTCACCCTGATCGAGCTGCTGGTGGTCCTTGCGTTGCTCGCGATCACGAGTGCCGCCGCAGTTCCGGCGCTGCTTCAGGAGCGACACGAAACTGCGGAGCGCCGGCTCGTGCGCGATGTGGCGGGGCTTCTTGCGACGACGCGCGATCTGGCGCGCACGACGGGCCGGTCTGCCACCTTCGTCCTGGCCCCCACCGAGCAGCGCTACTGGATCACATCGGGCGATTCGACGGCGGCAGGAATCCTCTCGATGCCGGAGGACGCGCGGGTGGTACGTCCGACGACGGCTCGTGTCTCCTGCTCGTTCGCCGCGGATGGCCAGGCCACACCGTGTGCGCTCACGGTGCGGGGAACAGGTGAACACACCATTCTCGTGAATGTGTGGAGCGGCGAGATCGCCGTGCGCGATGCGCGTTAGTCCACGGAAGGCCGGCTTCGCACTCCTGGAGGCCGTGGTAGCGCTCGCGATCATCGCGCTCGTGTGCGTGAGTGTTCTGGGTGCGTACGGAGGTGCGCTACGCGCGGACGCCAGCGCAGCAAGTCGTCTGCCCATGGCGTCGCTTGCGACCGAGCGGCTGTCGGTGCTCGATCTGAATCTCGCCACTCTGGATCATTTGTCCGACTCGCTCGTGCATGGGCAGTTTCCGCCGCCATACGACGGTGTGCACTGGGAGGTGGTGGCGCGGCGCGTGCCGGGAATGGACAATCTCTTCGACATCGTCGTGCGTGTCGATGATGGACATGCGGAATTCGTCCTCCGAACTCGCCGCTATCGTCCGACACTCGCCGGAGCCATCTCGTGAGCATTCATCGTTCGTCGCGATCTGGCATGACGCTCCTCGAAGTAATCGTCGCGCTCAGCGTCACCGCGACCGCGCTGGCAGCCGGCGCCGGCACGCTCGGCTTTCTCAGCGATCGACAGGCGACATCCGCCGGGCCGGCGCTCGCGTCGGCACACGCAGTGCGTACGTCGCTGCGAAATTGGTTGGCTGCTGCGACACTGACCACCGAAGGAGACGCAGAGCTTCGCGGCGTGCACGCGAGCCTTGGAGGGGACGCCAGCGCAGCAAGCAAGGACGAGTTGACGTTTCTAACGCGCGCCACGACGCCGCTTGGCTCAACCGGCACGATCGTTCACCTGTACGTCATTGGAGGAGCGGACTCGCTTCGCGGCATCGTCGCCGAGCTTCGGCCGTGGCGCAGCGCGGGCTCCTCGATGGTCATTCCGCTCGCGACGGACGCAATCGGCCTTCGCATTCGCTATCTGTCCAGCACCGCTGCACAGGGCGACTGGCGCACGGACTGGGTGACGAGGAACGTTCTGCCGGCGGCATTCAGGCTGGAGGCGCAATTTCCGTCGCTGGATCAACCATCATCGGCGCGGGCGCTCCTTGCGGTGCCCATCACTGTCGTACTGGCGGAACGTCGATGAGACGGCGCGAGGGTTTCGCATTGATGGCCGCGCTGTGGCTCGTGGTGCTCCTTGGAGTGATGGGCTATGAGCTGTCCGCGCTCTCGCGCACTCGGCGCCTGGCTATCGTGAATGCGCTCGAAAAGGCGCAGGGCGACGGGGCAGCGGATGCAATGGTCGAAACGGTGCGCGCTCTGCTCGAGCGTCGTCTCGCGAATCCCGGAGAAACGACGTTGCGCATGCGCGATGCACGGCTCGATCCGTGGGGCGACCTCGCATCCATCGCGACCGACTCGCTGTCGCTCGGCGAAGAGCGCGCGATCGCGCACGTATACGATGCGTCCTCACGCCTACAGATCAACAAGGCAACGGAAGGCGACCTTCGGCGCCTGTTCATCGCGGTACATGTGGACGCCGATCTGGCCATGCGATTGGCGCAGCGCATCCTCGACTGGCGCGACGCGGACGATGTCCGCCGCGTGAACGGTGCAGAGCGTGACGACTACCTCATGGCTGGCGCGAGAGTCCTACCCTCCAACGCTGACTTTCGTGATCCGGCGGAGTTGCGGAATGTCGAGGGCATGACTCCCGAGCTGCTAGCACGCATCTCGCCGCTCGTGACCACTCGCGGCAGCGGCACGATCAACGCGAACTCCGCGTCCCGTGAAGTTCTGTTGTCGCTGCCGGGGTTCAGCGACGAGGCCGCAGCGGTCGTCATCAGAGCGCGGCAGAACCGGTCCCCACTTCGCTCGCTCGACGAGCTGACGAAACAGCTCTCGGGAGGTGGCGGGAACGCGATTGCCGATGCCATGAGCGAGCTGAATTCACGCTTGAGCTTCGACACACGCGAAGTCGCAGTCGACGTCGAAGGATGGGTTGACGGAAGCCCGGTACGTTCGCGATTCAGCGCGGTGTACGAGCGAACGGGTGACGCGGTTCTCGTGAAGTGGAGAGGGACCGAGCCGTGACAAAGGGCGAGACTGGCGCGTTGGGAATCGCGCTCGACGGCACCTCACTCACGGCCGCATGGCGTCGCGCCAGCACCGAATGGAGCGAGACCAGCATCACGTGCGATGCGACGACAGGGTCGATTGCACGTACTCTTGCCACGCTCACCGATGAAGTGCCCGCGCCGCGTGACGTGCGCGTCACATTGCTTCGCCCGCTGGCACAGACGCGCACCGTCGAGCTGCCACGGTCATCGCGTACGCAAATCGAGCGAGTGCTGGAGCGCGACTGGACAAGATACATCGTCGGTTTTCGCGCGACGCCGCATACCGCGGCTGCCAGGCGGGTCGCTACCAATCGCTGGTCCGTCGCCTTCGCGCCAACCGATGTGCTGGAGGCGATCCTGATATCGTGCCGGGAGCTGGGCTGGCCTGCACCGCTGATACAGACGGCGGATGTGGTGCTTGCCAGCATCATTCGCGAGCGCGGCGAAAGCGGCTCGGAACCCGCATGCGCAATTGTTTGCGACGACACGGGAGCGACTGATGGAGTAATAGCTCGTGGAAGCGAACCATGGGTTGGGCGGCGCTTTTTCCCAAACGCTGGCGCACACGACGTCCAGGAGTTCGCGTGGGACGGCCTTCGGTATGCCGGACCTACGGAATCTCAGATGCCAATCGTGCTTCTTGGTGCGGCGACAACTATCACAGAGGTGGCTGCCAAGCTGAATCCCACCGACTTTCGCGTTCGCATGCTGCCTGTAAACGTGAGAGATGCGCCTGCCGCGTTCGCCGCCACGGGTACGCTGGCCCAGCCTATACTGAGGCTACTTCCTCCTGGGGCGGTCAGGGAACGTGCGCGTCATGCTCGCAAGCTGACGGCATGGCTCGTTGCGGCCTCGATCATGGTCCTCGTCACCGGCTTGGGCGTAGAGCGGGCGGGCATTCGGCGTCAGCTCGAGGCCATTCAACGCACACGCGCAGACATTGGCACGCCAGTACAACAAGCACTAGGGTCTCGAGCAGCGCTGGAGTCATCCGTCGAAGCAGCGACCGCGCTCGCGGCACACGAGCGCTCGCGAGCGGGAACCAGCAGCCTCCTCGCTGCAATCGTAACGGTGCTGCCACCCGGAACGGCGCTCACAATCCTCGCCATTTCAGGAGACAGCGTCACGGTGGAGGGCGAGAGTGCGCGCGGCGCGGCGGTGTACGACGCGATTCGGCGAGTCAAGGGCATCTCCAGCGTCCGGTTATCGGCGCCACTCAGGCAGGAGCGAGCTGTCGGCGACATATCTGTCGAGCACTTCGCGTTCACGGCGCGATCTCAGAGTCCGGCGCAGTGACGACCATGGCAGCTCCGGAGCGGCAGGGTTTACGCGCTCGCGACCGCCGAGCCATCACGCTTGGCGCAATCGTTCTCGTGATGGTGCTCGGCTATGCGAAGATCATTCGTCCGTTGCGCACCGATATTGCGCACGATCGTGAAGCTTTGCATGAGCAGCGAGGGCTTCTCGCCAGGGAGAGAGCACTCATCGCTCGAGCGCCAACACTACCGGCGGCGCGTCGCGACGTGGAGCAGGCACTCTCCGCGGAACAAACGCGGCTCTTCAGCGGCGATTCCGTCGCGGCGACGTCCGAGTTGAGCGGGTTCGTGGCCGACGTCGCGCGAGCGACGGGAGTAACGCTGACCAGCCTGGAGGGACGCGCACCTGCAGGGGCGGGCGGCGTCTACCGCATAGGCGCCGACCTGAGAGGCGAGGGAGCCTGGCGACAGGTGCTCACGTTCATTCGCGCACTGGAGTCGTCATCGCGATTGATCGAAGTCACGTCGATCCGAATCGAGCGAGGCCCGCGAGGCGGACCATTGGGCGGTGCGGCACTGCTGCTGACCGCCAGCATTACGGGATATGCAAGGGGGGGCCGATGAATCGGCTGGATTGGCGTGAGTGGCCCGTGCACACCCAGTTCGCCGCCGCGGCGCTCGCGCTTTCGATTCTGGTTGCACTCACTTCCACATGGCGCGCGTTTCGGAACGACACCGTGCCCGACGACGTGCTCCCAGCTGCCTCCACCGCGCCACGAATCATCATCAACATTCCGGACGATGCGGGCGCGCTGCGTGACGCGGCAAACCGGTCGCCATTCGACATCACGCCTCCGTCGAATGCGACGCAGCTCACGAGCTCTGTCGTCCAACAGAACGCGCCACCGCTCGTGCGACCACGCCTTGCAGGCACCGCGATAGACCCGCAGAGCGGGAGCTTTGTCGTGGTCGAGACGCCTGAAGGGCGGATACAACTCGTACGGATTGGCGAGCGCACGGGCGAGCTTCGTCTCCGATCCGTCTCCGTCGGCGAAGCCGTCTTCGACGATGTTCGCGGCAACCGAATCACCCTCAAGGCATCACGACCGGGGTCCGACCAGCCATGACACGAACTGTGAGATCTCATCGCGTCCTCAGCATCGCGGCGGCGATCATCGTGCTCACCGCGCCGCTGTCCGCTCAGGACACAGCGCGAGTCGTTCCGCCGCCGCGCCTGGATTTTCAGGACGCTGACATTCGCGCCGTCATTGCAGCAATTGCCGAGGCAGGCGGGTTGAACGTGACGTACGGCGAGTTCGCTCCGCGCCGCGCGACCCTTCACCTGTCGCGTGGTGTAGCGCGAAGTGAGATGCCCGAGCTCCTGCGCACCTTGGCGTCGGCAAATGGCCTCCGCGTGGTAAGTGACGGCGGCCTTCTGCGCGTCGAGAGCGCTGAGGCGCCGTCGTCGGCGCGTGCGACGTCGAAGCAAGGAACCCAACTCTTCGTCTATCGCCTCAAACATGCGCGCGCCACCCGGCTCGCCTACACGCTGCAGCTTCTCTATGGAACGCGGGGCTCCGAAACGCCGCCGCAAGGGTATTCGCTGTCCCAGCGGCCTCTCTCTGAACAACTCCGTGCCATGCAGGTGCCACCCCTGAACATCGACACCATCGGGCGCGGCGCAATGACGACGGGTGTTCAGGTCCTGCAGGGCGGCACAGTGGGAGACATACAAATTGTTCCTGACGAGACCACCAACTCACTGCTGATTCGCGCGCAGCCCGCGGACTACGAAACGATTCGACAGGCCGTGGACGCGCTGGACCTCCGTCCGCTGCAGGTGTTCATCGAGGTGTTGATCGCGGAAGTTCGCCGCACGCGCGCGCTGGATCTCGGCGTCACATCGAATCTCACAAAGCGGAGAGACGGAAACGAAACCTCCGCCTCACTCACCTCGCAGACGCCCGACAACTTTCTCGTACGCATCTCGCGCGGCGGATCCGTGCAGCTCGATCTGGCGCTCTCGGCGCTGGCGGAACAAGGTGACGTGCGCATCCTGTCACGTCCGCTCATCCTCGCCGAGAACAATCTCGAGGCGCGCATTCTCGTGGGGAGCCAGCGTCCGTTCGTGCAAGTCTTCCGGTCGCTACCGACGGAAGGGGCGGTACGCGACCAGGTCGTTCAGTATCGTGACGTCGGTACGTCGCTCAGCCTCATTCCGACGATCAATCCCGACGGATACATCAACCTCCAGGTGAAGCAAGAGGTCAGCTCCGCGACGGCGGAGCTCCAATTCGGCGCGCCTGTCATCAGCACGCGCGAGGCGACGACGCATCTGTTCGTGAAGGATGCGCAAACGGTCGTGATCGGCGGCCTGGCCGACCGGCAGCGAGAGCAGACGCGCTCGGGTATCCCGATTCTGAGCTCGCTTCCTGGCATCGGTGTCCTCTTTGGCGCGACGCACGCCAGCGACGCGCAGAACGAGCTCTATCTCTTTCTCACACCGCACATCGTCACGACGGACGAAGATGCAAATCGCTTGCGGCGCGACATCGAGGGCCGACTCGATGCCGTGAGCGGCAGACCGCAAGACAATCCACCCGTAACGGCAGCGCCGAACGGAACGCTGCCCGCGCGCCCGACACCACCAATAGCCAAACCATGACGATTCCCGCGTCGTCGATCGAGGTGACGCGCCTCTCTCCGCGCATCAGCCCCGAATACCTCGAGGAGAATGGCGTCGTTCCTCTCGGTGTCATCGAGGGCGCGCTCCATCTTGGCGCGTGGACGGACGTCCACCTG
The DNA here is from genome assembly GCA_002215645.1 of Gemmatimonadetes bacterium 2013_60CM_65_52. Classification (GTDB taxonomy): domain Bacteria; phylum Gemmatimonadota; class Gemmatimonadetes; order Gemmatimonadales; family Gemmatimonadaceae; genus AG11. The sequence goes on from NGFI01000012.1 coordinate 26,691, forward strand.
CACGTCCGCTACGAGCTCGAGGCCATTGCCGGTGTACGCGCGCAGATTCACCGCATGGGCGAGGACGAGGCGCGCGCGCTCATTCGCAGAGCGTATGGCGAGACGTCTGCGCAATCGCTCATCGATTCGATCGGCGTCACGGCGGCGTCAACGAACGAGGACTCGGTCGCCATCGACGACCTGCGCGCGATGGCGAACGAAGCGCCCGTCATCCGGCTCGTGAGCATGCTGTTGACGGAGGCGCTGGGGGCTCGGGCGTCGGACGTCCATCTGGAGGCGTATCCTGACGCACTGCGCGTTCGCTATCGGATCGACGGTGTGCTGCGTGATGCACCGTCTCCACCGCTGACGATGGCGCCCGCGGTCGTCAGCCGCCTCAAGGTGATGGCGAATCTCGACATTGCCGAGCGGCGCCTTCCTCAGGATGGTCGGATCCGACTGCCATTGCAGGATCGGCAGGTGGACGTGCGCGTCTCCACCGTGCCGACCCTGCACGGCGAGAGTCTCGTGCTCCGCCTCCTCGACAAGTCCGCGAGCACGCTGGATCTGGATGCGCTCGGCATGTCGTCCGCGGATCTCGCGCGATTCGAGGACGTGTTGCGCCGTCCACATGGCATCGTGCTCGCCACCGGTCCAACCGGATCTGGAAAAACGACGACGCTGTACGCGGCGCTTCAACGACTCAGAACGGGCCGGGAGAAGATCGTGACGGTCGAGGACCCGGTCGAATATCAACTTGCCGGCATTCCGCAGGTGCCGGTGAACGAACGCGTCGGCGTCACCTTTGCCAGTGCGTTGCGCTCACTGCTGCGTCAGGACCCCGACGTCATGCTCGTGGGTGAGATCCGCGATGGCGAGACGGCCGAGATCGCGACGCAGGCCGCGCTTACGGGACATCTGGTGCTGTCCACGCTTCACACCAACGACGCGGTCGGCGCGCTCACCCGACTCGTCGATCTCGGTGTTGCGCCGTTTCTGGTAGCCGCCACTGTCGAAGCTGTGCTCGCCCAGCGCCTCGTGCGAACCACCTGCATCGTTTGCGGAGCCAAGGTGCACGCCACGGATGCCGAGCGCGCTGAGCTTGGACTTGCCACGCTGAAGGAGGTGCGGCGCGGTGCGGGTTGCAATGCCTGCGGAAATAGCGGCTATACAGGGCGCACGGGCGTGTATGAGTTGATCGTGCTCGACGACGATATGCGTACCGCCATCACCGGCGGTGGCGGGGCGACGGCTGTTCGGGCGCTCGCACGGGCGCGAGGTATTCCGCTGCTTCGCGACGATGGTGCCCGATTAGTCGTCGAGGGGCGCACGACGCCGGAAGAAGTGCTGCGCGTGTGCCGGACGTGAGATGTACGCTGCCGCGCAGCTGATCGATCAGTCGTCCGCCATTCGGCCGCTCGTCTGCGTCTCGGGCATCGACGCATAGACCGCGAGCGATAGCCCAATGCAGGCGGTCACGTACCAGAAGTACCACACTTCGTGTCCGATGCTCTTCGCCCACAGCGCGAGATACTCGGCCGTGCCACCGAAGACCGAGACGGTGAGCGCATATGGCAGTGCGACGCCCAGTGCGCGAATTTCAGTCGGGAAGAGCTCCGCCTTTACGACGGCATTGATGGCCGTGTAGCCGCTCACCGCGACGAGCGCCGAAATCAGCAGGGCGTACGCGCGCGCCTCCGTGTGGGCCTGCGCAAGGGCGGTCATGAGCGGAATCGTTCCGGTCACTCCGAATACGCCGAACGCGATGAGCACCGGACGCCGTCCAACATGGTCGGAGATCAGGCCGACCAACGGCTGCATGAGTACGAACACCAGCAATGAGACGGCAGAAATGCGCGATGCGTCTCCCTTGCTCCATCCGGCGGAGTTCGCGAGAAACTTCTGCGCGTAGGTGGTGAAGGTATAGAATGCCACTGTGCCGCCGGCGGTCAGACCGACCACCGTCAGCACCTGACGTGGATACCGGAACAGTGCGCGCAGACTTGCCCGCGGCCGTGCGCCGTCGTGTGCGACGTTGCGAAACGCAGGCGTCTCGTCCAGCCCGCGTCGCACCCAGAGAGCAACCACCGCCAGTGCGGCACCGATGACAAATGGAATTCGCCACGCCCACGCTTCCAGCGCAACCGTACCGAGCGTGCGCTGCAAGAGCAGCAGGATCGCGAGCGCGATGAGCTGCCCGCTGATGAGCGTGACGTATTGAAAGCTGGAGTAGAATCCGCGCAAGCGCTGGCCGGCCATCTCACTGAGATAGGTCGCACTTGCGCCGTACTCTCCACCGACGCTGAGTCCCTGAATCAGCCGAGCCACCACGAGCAACACCGGGGCGAGCACGCCGATTCGGTCGTACCCGGGCGTCACCGCGATCATGAGCGAGCCGAAGCACATGAGCATGACCGAAGCACTCAGCGCGGCACGTCGCCCGTGACGGTCAGCATAGCGTCCCATCAGCCATCCGCCGACCGGACGCATGAGAAACCCGACGGCGAACACGGCGGCCGCGTTGAGAAGCTGGGCCGTCTGACTTCCTTGTGGAAAGAAGACCTTGGCGAAGTACAACGAAAACGCCGAATACGCGTACCAGTCGTACCACTCGACGAGATTGCCCGCTGATCCCCCAACGATCGACTTGAGGCGATGAGTCATCCACCTATCGTGCGCCGGGTGCGCTGGCTAAGCTAGGCCCGTGAACACGCCACCAGACGATTCCACTCCAATCACACGGCGGGAGCTCGTACGATCCGCGGGAGCCGCCGCCGGTCTCGTTGCGGCTGCACCGTTTGCACGCCTGATCGCACAGTCGCCTTCAGCGCCGGCACAAATGCCGTTCGTTCCCGACGCGCCGCTGGATGCCACCAAAATCCCCGGACTTCCCTCGGCCCCGCTCAACGCACGATCGGCCTTCGAGAATCCTGGACAGGCGCCGCCGGGAGTGATGTCGGGTGCATCCAACACGCCACTCCAGCAGCTGCACGGAACGATTACGCCCGCCGATCTGCATTTTCAACGGCATCACAACGGAATTGCGGTTCTCGATCCTGCGCGGCACCGGCTCGTCGTGCACGGACTCGTGGCGCGTCCACTGAGCATCAGCGTGGAGGATCTTCGGCGCTTTCCGTCGGTGACGCGCACCTGCTTCATCGAGTGCGCGGGAAATGGCCGAGTCGCCTACCGCGCGCCGAAACCGGAGCTGACGCCGCAGGATGTCGATGGCATGACGAGCAACTCGGAGTGGACCGGCGTGCCCGCCTCGGTGCTGCTGCGCGAAGCAGGTGTGCAATCGGGCGCCTCGTGGGTGCTGGCGGAAGGAGGAGACGCCGCGGTGCTGTCGCGCAGCATTCCTCTCGACAAGATGATGGACGACGCGATCGTCGCCTATGCGCAGAACGGCGAGGCGGTGCGAACGGCCAATGGCTATCCGATGCGCCTCGTGCTGCCCGGCTACGAGGGCAACATGTGCATCAAGTGGCTGCGTCGGCTCAAGGTCATCGATCAGCCGAACATGTCGCGCGACGAAACGGCGAAATACACCGATCCGTTGCCGGACGGCACGTCGCGGCAGTTCAGCTTCGTGATGGATGCGAAATCCATTATCACATCGCCGGCATATCCCGAACATCTCGCGGCGCATGGTTGGTGGCCCATCAGCGGCCTTGCGTGGTCGGGGCGCGGCCGCATCACCCGTGTAGATGTCAGCGTGGACGGCGGCGCATCGTGGAGCGCCGCGGAGTTCGAGGGTCCGGTGCTGCCCATGGCACACACGCGATTCCAGTACATGTGGAAGTGGGCCGGCCAGACGGCGCGCCTCATGAGTCGCGCGGTGGACGAAACAGGGTACGTGCAGCCCACCCTCGCCGAATTCAAGCGCGTGCGCGGAACGGGCACGGACTACCACTACAATGCCATTCGCTCGTGGACGGTGGCCGCACATGGCGCGGTGACGTTCGGTGGCTGAGACGCGAAAAGCGGCTCGTCTCATTGCCCTGCTGCTGCTCGTCGCCTGCGAGCAACGCAGCTTCGGCAGTTCGACATCGCAGCGCCCGGATCGGTACGAGCTTGGTCGCGCCGCGACGAAGACGGAAATTGCCGCGATCGACATTGATGTGAACCCCACGGGCTCCACGCTGCCACCCGGACGCGGCACTCCGGCGAGCGGCGCGGCAACCTACGCCGCGAAGTGCGCCGCCTGTCACGGTCCACACGGTGAAGGCATCGAGAAGAACCCGAAGCTCATCAGCAACGAGCCGCCTGCGGGCTTTGCGTTTGCGGGCGATGTGAAAGCGCCGAAGACCATCGGGAACTACTGGCCATATGCGACGACCCTGTTCGACTATATCCGCCGCACGATGCCGCTCAACGCTCCTGGCTCGTTGACGTCGGATGAGATATACGGACTCGTTGCCTATCTGCTGGCCGAGAACGGCGTCGTTCCTGGCGATGCCACCATGGACGCGAAGTCGCTGCCCGCCGTGAAGATGCCGGCGAAGGGACACTTCGTGAAGGACAACCGGACGGGCGGCCCGACGTTCCGGTAGCTATTACGTCCGCTCGAGCAACAGAATGCCCGAGAACCTGGTCATCTGCTCCCGCTTGGCGGCCGGCATCACCAGCTTCGAGAAACGCCAGATCCACGCGAAGGGCATCTCGCGCCGGAGTCGTCGTGCTTCTTCGAGCATCGAGCGGAACACCGTTTCCTTCCAGCCGAGCGGTGCGAAGAAGGCGGCGCTGTCGGCGGGACCGAATCGAAACGGCGCATTGCCCTTCTCGAGATTTCTCCCCCAGTACTTCTCCATGAGCTTCAGCAACTGCGGGCTGGCGATATCGGTGATCCACCACCGCGCGCTCGGCACCGCATGCAGAGCGTTGGCGAGCGATTTCACCTGCGCCTCTTCCAGGTAGATGAGCAGTCCCTCGGTGATCACCAGCAGCGTCTTCGATTCGCGTCCCACCTGGGAAAGCAGTGCGTCGCGAACCGCCTCGTTGGTGAGGTCAGCCGGAACGGCTTCGTATCGGCATGCCGGCACCTCGCCACGCATGTGCGAGGACTTGTATTCCGACATCTCCGGCAGGTCGACGTCGATCCACCGCAGCTCCGGCGGCAGTGGGAGTCTCCATGCGCGGGCGTCGAGGCCGGCCGCGAGATTGAGCACCGTGTCCACACCGCCGCCACGGACGCGGTCGAGAATCATCTCGTCCATGACGGCCGTGCGGACGATCATGGCCCAGGCGGTACTCCGGCCGCGCTTCATCTCGCGCACGATCTGACGCCCCCGCTCGCCGGCGAGGCGGTCGGCGAACGGATCGCGGAACAACGCATCGGGACGTGCCGTTTCCATGGCGCGATATACCGCGACCCAGCGCGCCGTGTCCGAGACGTTTTCTATGGGCATGATGCCACGAAACATGGCTGCATCGTGGAGATGCCGACAGACCGATCCAGTCCACGTGCTGGACGCGCGCGGCCTGCCGCCCTATCCTCATGCCGACGGTAGAGCCGGCCTCGCCCACTCCTCGGAGATTCCCATGGACCTGTTCACGCATGTCAACTGGATTGCCGTTGTGGTTGCTGCTGTCGCCGCCTTTGCACTGGGCGCCATCTGGTTCGCGCCGCCCGTGTTCGGGAATGCGTGGCTCGCCGCATTGGGCAAGCCAAAGGAAGAGATGGGAATGCCAGCGTCCGCCATGGGACTCAGCTTCGTGGTGACGCTCGTCATCTGTCTGACGATGGCGATGATCCTCACGCGCATGCCACTGACGACCACCATGGGTGCGGCGCGACTTGGCTTCGCCATCGGCGTGGGTATCGTCGCGATGGGAATGGCGTCGGACTTCGCGTTCACGAAGTGGCCGCGGAAGCTCTACTGGATCCAGGCGAGCTATCACGTCGTGATGATGACGCTCATCGGCACGATTCTGGGCGCGTGGCGCTGACGCGAACGTCCACTGCATGCCGCTCGTCTTTCCATTCGACCCGAACATTGCGCGCGCCGCGACGATCCCCGCGCGACTGTACAATGATCCTGTCTATCTCGAGCTCGAGAACGAACGGGTGTTCGCGGGCACCTGGCAGCTCGTCGGCCGTGCAGGCGACGTCGCGGAACACGGCCAATATTTCACGACGCAGGTAGGCGACAACGCGATCGTGATCCTTCGCGATCGCGACACGCTGCGAGGCTTCTACAACGTCTGCCTGCACCGAGCCGGTCCGGTGGCGACGGGATGTGGCAAGCGAAACACGCTCCAATGCCGGTATCACGGATGGACGTATGGGCTGGACGGCGGCCTCCTCCGCGCGCCGGAAATGGAAGGGACCGAGCAATTCCGTCCGAGCGAGATGCGGCTCGTGCCGGTGCAGGTGGCGGCGTGGGGACCGCTCGTCTTCGCGAATCTCGACGGTAAAGCGCCTCCGCTGTTGGAGGTGCTCGAGGACATGCCGGCACGCGTTGCCGCATTTGGCTGCGACACGATGCGCTACGTCACGCGCAAGACGTGGGACATCGCATGCAACTGGAAGGTCTACGTGGACAACTACCTGGAGGGCTACCACCTCCCGGTCGTGCACCCGGGACTGCACAAGGAGCTCGACTACGACAACTATCGTGTCGAGCCCCATCGCTACTTGTCGTACCAGCACGCTCCGTTGCGTCCCGTCCACGGCGGAAACGCATCGATGCGTCGCTACGACCCGTCGAAGACGGACGTCCCCGAGGCGCTCTACGTCTGGCTGTTCCCCAACATGATGTTGAACATCTACATGGGGCAGATGCAGACGAATCTCGTCGTGCCAGTCGGTCACGACCGGTGTACGGTGATCTTCGAGTGGTATTCGAGCGAACCGCCCACCGATGCCGCCGCTGAAAGCGAATGGACGAAGTTGCTCGCGTTCAGCGACGAGATTCAGGAAGAGGACATCGGGATCTGCGAGGCCGTGCAGCGCAATCTGCGCTCACGGATCTACGACCGCGGCCGCTACTCTGCGACGCGTGAGAATGGAGTGCATCACTTTCATTCCCTGCTGCACGAGTTCCTCACTTGACCTGCCGGGAGGTTCCCGATGTGGAATGACTTCAAGACGTTCATCCTCCGCGGCAACGTCATGGACCTCGCGGTCGCCGTCGTCATCGGCGCGTCCTTCGGCAGCATCGTGAAGTCGCTGGTGGACGACCTCATCATGCCGCCCATCGGCATGCTGACGGGAGGCGCGGACTTCGGCAGCCACTACGTGCTGCTCAAGGCCGGCGCGAAAGCGCCGCCGCCGTACGTCACGCCGGCCGCCGCGAAGGAAGCGGGCGCCGTGACGCTCAACTACGGCACGTTCGTCGGCACCATCGTCACGTTTCTCATCGTCGCCATGGCGATCTTCGTGCTGGTCCGGGCGCTGAACAAGCTCCATGCGAAGCCCGCGCCGGCGACGCCGACGACCAAGCCGTGCCAGTACTGCACGCTGCCGATTCCCCTCGCGGCCACGCGCTGTCCGAATTGCACGTCGCAGTTGAGTGCGGCGTGAAGTAGGACAGTAGGACGGCAAACACAAAGGCGCCCACCACGAGAGTGGCAGGCGCCTTCCTATGTGCTCATCCTACAGACCGTAGCGCGCCGGATCGTTGCCGACCTTCGCCGTCGCGATGAGTTTCGGCACGTAGTCCTGCGTCTCGCGCGGAAGCGCATGAAGGATTCGGAAGAAGTCCGCGTCCGTGCCCTTCGTCTGACCGGTCACACGCCTCAGGGCCTTCGAGACAGTTCCTGCTCCTGAGTTGTACGCCGCCGCTGCGAGATACCAGGAGCCAAACCGATCGTAGAGCGAGCTCAGGTACGTGAGCGCCGCATCCGTCGACTGTGCCGGGTTCTTCCGCTCATCCGTTCTTCCGCGGACGCGCAGTCCGAGCGAGCGCGCCGTTCCGCCCATGAACTGCCAGAGGCCCACGGCGCCCACGCGTGACCGCGCGGTGGGATTGAAGTTGGACTCGATCATCGCCAGGTAGACGAGCTCGCGTGGCATGCTGCGCGCATCGAGCTTCCGCGTGATCATGGACGCATACGTGTCCATGCGCGACAGGGACTGACGAAAGTCCCCGTGCAGCGACGTCGTCAGTCGCGTGACCCACTCATCAATCCGCCGATGACTGTAGTCAGTGTTGAGGCCGGTTGCGTCATTCGCCTGCGTGCCCGGGGTCGCCGGAACCATAGCAGGCTGAGCAGTTGCGACCGCTACCGGAGACGCTGATTGTGCTGCGGTCGAGCTATCCGAGCGCGCCACAGCGGCCTGCGTCCCCGTGGCCTGCACGAGGAAGCGGGAATGGTCGAGTCCGGCAACGAGGGTCGAAAGGCCCATGGCGATCGCGAGGGCAGGGAAGACAAGGCGCGACCGCAGCTGGAGAAGGGCCTGGGAAGGGGTAGGCAATTATCACTCCATCTCTATGATACTCTTGAACTTAGCCGCTTTCGAGAGAAGGAGTAGACTTGTCTTTCAGAATTGATTCCCCACCAGACCGCTAGCGCTTTTTGGCCTTGACCGCCTTTTGCGGAGCACGTGGGCGCGCCTTCGGCTGCACCTCCTCGTCGGCGACTGCCACTGGCGGAGTTGCGACCTTTGGCGGGCGTCCGCTGCTGCGCCGCATGGAGTTCTTGAGCATCTCGGCGTCAAACAGCTCTTTCGCCTCGCGCATTGCCTGCAAGTACTCCGGATCTTCGCGCCGCTTCCTACGGGTCATTCCCTGGGACTCTGAGTGAAGTGAGAATCGAGAGGCCGGAGCTCAATGGGACGTGCTTCCGACGCGACCGCTGGCCGCCTGCGCGGCGGAGCGCGCAAATCTGCGCTCGAACCATGCCGCGGTCGCGGAATCTACCGTAATGAAGTTGGTATGTCGCATCATGTGATGCGTATCGTCCGGAAGGACAATTTCCTCCAGGAGTACACCTTTTCGCTCGAGCCGCCGAGCGAGACTGATGGTCTGGCTGAAGCGCACGTTGCGGTCGTCGTCACCGTGAATCAACAATACTGGCGAGCGCCACGTCTTCACCGACGAGACGGGAGACGACGTCCATGCGACGTCGAGGGCGCGCTGGAGATCAGGCTGCTTCTCGTACCGCGGCGCGAGCAGACTCGCCGCACGCTCCGTGGTCCAATCGTGCACACCGTGAATGTCCACGCCGCCCGCGAAGAGATCAGAGTTGCGTCCCAGCGCGAGTGCGGTGAGAAAACCGCCGTACGAGCCGCCGTAGATTCCAAGACGTGACGGATCGACCTCGCGGAGTGAGCGGAGATACTGCGCGCCGGCGAGCACATCGAGATACTCCGAGGCACCACGGCTGCCGCCATTGGCAGGATGCTGAAAGTCGCGGCCATACCCGATGCCGAGACGGTAATTCACGGACAGGACGACGAATCCGCGGCTCGCGAGATATTGATTCGTCGCGTACGAGTTGGAGTAATAGTCCGAGTAATGCCAGCCGAGCAGCATCTGTCGCGGAGGGCCGCCATGCACGAAGATGACGGCTGGCTTGCGGCCTCCACGTGCGAGAGACGCATTGTCAGCCTCGAAGAGCTGACCGTGGATCTCGAGGCCGTCGGACGCGTGGAATACGACCCTGCGCGGCACGACGAGCTGCGACGTCGGAAAATCGGACGGAATGCGGTCGAGGCCGATCCATCGGATGGCGCTCCCGGCCTGCGCCGGCATGATCGCGGGAGCGGGGGGGCGGGACGTTGTCGCGCCGATGAACGCGACCGACGCACCGTCACCGGTGAACACCGGCGTCCACTCGAGTCCCGCGCCCGGCGTCAACACCTGCGGCTCCGCACGATCCACGGGGACGCGCACGAGGTGGCGCCTGTCGATGTCATCGACGTTGCTGCCGGCGTTGGCCGCGAATGCGATCCACTTGCCGTCGCCGCTCATCGAGATGTGCTCCGCCATGTAGCGGCCCGGTGTCAGCAACAGCGCATCGCCACCAGACTCGGCAACCGAGTACAGGTGCGGCCAGCCATCCATCTCCGAGAGAAAGGCAATGCGTCCCGCGCCGTACAAAAGATTGGTGCTACCCTGTGTGCCCGGGAGCGAACCCCGCAGCGTGAAGGGACTCTTCCACAGTTGGTGCGCGTCGCCAGTTCGTGCATCCGCGCGCCAGATGCTCCATGCTGTGGGGTGGTCGACGAGAAGCGAATCGGGCGCTCCACCATTTCCCGGCGTCCGCACGAATACCAGGTGTGAGCCATCGGGTGACCAGCGTGGAGAAAAGTCACGCTGCGTGGACGGCGCGATCCAGCGAATCGGCGTCGAGTCGTTCGTGAAGATGCCGATCAACGAGTGATCGACGCGCCCCGAGACAAACGCAAGGCGCGTTCCGTCGGGCGACCAGCGCGGATCGCCAGCGTCGCCATTCATGCTGAACAGCTTCTTCGCCGCCGTCTTCCCGTCCACCGGTGCCGTCCAGATCGCGCGATCTCGCACGAACGCCACCACGTTGCCCGAGGAGATCACGGGGTCGTCACCTTCTCCCAACCGGGTCGGGGTTCCCCCATCGAACGGCACGCTCCAGATCTCCACCTTCGGCGCGGTGGGCAGCGACAGCGGATTGGGCGGCGGACCGGCCCAGTTGGATCCATGATCTCCGCCGCGGACGTAAACGACGTATCGGCCGTCATCCGTCAGCGTGACGCTCGTGAGCTCCTGGCCGTCGTCGAGCGCATAGTTGGTGAGGCGCCGCGCCGTATATGCCGGCGCATCGGCCACCCAGATGTTCCGCTTCCCCTGCTCGTCGAGCGCGTAGGCGATGCGGCCACCGCGCGCGGCCGCCGTCAGCTCATTGGGGAACGGATAACTCTTGATCTGCGAGATCGAAAAGGACTGTGCCCGGGCGGATGACGCGATGACAGCAGCTGCGAGGATGGCGGCGCGCATGGCTCGATGATGCTCGAGAGAGGGAGAACGACGAAGATGCGGAGACAGAACGCTCTTCGCCACTGCCGTCCGCCGCGGCTAGTGCGTCGCGACCACCGTGTTGCGCGCCGAATCCTCCTCGAGCACGAGCGCGTGTTCCGCGATCCACAGTTGCACCGCATCCGGTGTGATTGGCGCGCCCAGGGTCATGGCGGATCTCGGACCCGCGATAAGGCCGGCGGATCGGTTTCGTCCACCGCGTTTCGCGATGTACGTGGCCTGATCGGCAAGGGCCACTGCGCGCATCCAGGTCTCTCGCTCGGCATCCTCCGCACGGAACGGATACGCCGCGTATCCCACCGAGCACGTGATGCGAATGGTGGGCCGCCCGTCGAGTTGAACCTCGCATGCCTCGATCTTCCGCCGGATGCGTTCGGCGTGCACCGCCGCGAGCAAGCGATCCGTGAATCGGCCCACCACGAGGAACTCCTCGCCACCCCAGCGACAGATGACGTCCGACTGCCGGCACGCCTCGCCGAGGACGCGGACTACGCTTTTCAGCACCTCGTCGCCGACCATGTGACCGTGCTGGTCGTTCACCGTCTTGAACAGATCGATGTCCAGCAGCAGAAAGACGAGGTCGGAGTCCTCGGCCCTGTCCCCCTTGTGAATGGCGCGCAGATGGCGGCGCGCGCACAGCGCCATGTCGGCAGCCATCGTCTGCTCGAGATAGCGCCGATTCCTCGCGCCGGTCAGCGGGTCCGTTACGCTCCACTGTTGCGTGAGCCGGGCGGTCTCCGTGCGCTTCCAGTAGAAGAAGAACCCGGTCATTCCGATCATCACGGCCGCGAGGAAAACGGCGTTCCGCCGGTCTGTCTCGCGGTCGGCGCGCAGCTCCGCTTCCGCGTTGTCACGGCGCAGCTTCGCGAGCTCGTGGGCGTGGCGCTCATTGGCATACCGCATCTCGAGCTCGGCAATCCGCCGTGCGGTGGCCGAGTCGGTCTGTGCGGTAGCTGTTCCGCCGGCGAGACACAGCACGAGCGCGGCGGACAGGCGGAGGTGAAGAGCAGGTGACGGCATCGTCACAGGCTGAGACGAATTCAGGGGACGCATGGCAACGGCTGGCCGGTCAGCAGCAACGCGGCGCCCGACGTATATGTCATGATCCCCCACTCCTCACAAGTATGCCGAGAGCACACCGCATGCGATCCTACCGCGCTTTCAGTGGCCTTACCCTCGTCGCGCTGGTCTGGGCCATCGTTCCGGCCTCAGCACAGACCACCGTGCGCCAACAGTCCGCGGAGTGGGATCCGCAGGCGATCCTGCACACCGAGTCATACGTTCGGCCGCCGGCATTGCTCGAGCGCATCATCACCGCGCCGCGCACCGACATCTCGTTCACGACGCCGAGTCCCGACCGCAAGTGGTTCGTACGTTTGACGGGGTCTGACCGCGGTGACGTCGCCACCTACGGCAAGCCGCATGTCAACCTTGGCGGCCTGCAGATCGAAACCCGGGCCAACCGGGCACGCACGCTGACGACGAGCACCAGGCATGGAATCGTGCTTCTCGACCCGGCGACGCAGGCCACCAGAGTGATCGAGGCACCCAGGGACGCGTCCATTTCGTCACCGGCATGGTCGCCGGATGGAGCGTACCTGGCATTCATCGCGAACTTCGAGGACGCCTCGTACCTGTACGTCGCGGACGTGGCCAATGGGAGGTCGTCTCGCGTCTCCAGGACGCCTCTACTCGTGACACTGAACACGACATTGGAATGGAGTGGCGACGCCGTAGCGGCGGTATTCGTTCCGGAGGACCGCGGACCGGCGCCGGTCTTCGGCAACAAAGGCATCGCGTCAGGTCCGGAGGTGCGGCTCACGGAGTCGCGTGCCCTGCCACAGGTAATACACCCCGCCCTGCTTCGGACGCCATTCGACAGAGATCAACTTCGCTATTACACGACGGGGCAGCTGACGCTGGTCGACGCTCGCTCGCGTCGCGTTACGAAGCTCGGCGCGCCCACGATGATTCGGTCGGTGGACGCATCGCCTGATGGGAAGTACCTCCGCGTAACGCGGATGGTCGAGCCATTCTCGTACGTCGTTCCCGTTGCGAACTTCGGCACGGTCACGGAAATATGGGATGCGAGCGGCAAGGTGCTCGCGACTGCCACGCAGACACCCTTACGCGAGGGCGAGCGTGGAAGTGATATCGATGTTGCCCTCACGGGTCCACGTAACGGCCAGCCCGCGACGGACACCGGCAAGCGCAACGTTCAGTGGTCGCCATCCGGTGCGAGGCTGGTCTACGTGCAGTCGGTATTTGGTGCGGACAGCTCGACGCGTCGCGGTGGCACACGTGGTGGGCAAGCGAGTGGCGCAGCGACGCCTCGTCCGCAGCCTACAGCCGTCAAGCTGATGAGCTGGCTACCGCCCTTCGCCGCCGATGATACGCAGCTCGTGTACGAAGGCAGCGGACGGCTCGGCACCGTGGCCTACGGAACCGACGGCCGAACCCTCTTCGTATCGGACAGCAATACCGTAATCGTCATTCCGGAGGCGGCAGGCCGGCGGCATTCACTCGGCCGCGAGGTCTCGCTCACCAGCGCAACACCCGGCGCATTTGCAGGTGCGGGGCCAGGTGCCCGAAGCAATCCCGACTCGTCGGGCACCGTGGGCACGCTTGCGATGCGCACGATGAACGGTACGCAGGCGGTGATCGTCAGCACCGATCGCAAGTCCGTCTTCGTACGTGGCACTCGCTCGGCCGGTGTGCGATGGGACACGCAGGCTCCGCGTCCGTGGCTGGACCGGCTCGACGTCGAGTCCGCGAAGCGCGTGCGTGTATTCGAGAGCCCCGCGGATGTGTTCGACGACATCGTCGCGCCGCTCAACGACGACTACTCGGCGTACCTCTACACGCACGAGTCGCCGACCACGATCCCCGATGTGCATCTGCGTGACGTGAGCACAAACCGGAGCGTGCAGCTCACGCACAACGTCGACATCGCGCCGGAGGTATCGGGCGAAATCCGGAAGCGTCTTGTGGTCACACGGGCGCGCGATGGACGTCGTTTCTGGACGGATGTCACGCTTCCGCGTGATTGGGCACCGGGCACCAGGCTGCCGGGCATCATCTGGTTCTATCCCCGGGAGTTCACGTCGCAGCAGGAATATGATCGCTCGCGATTCACCACCAACATCAATCGGTTTCCCGAGCTGACCTCCTCGCGGCCCGCGTCGTCGGTGAAGCTCTGGGCGACACAGGGTTTTGCGCTCATCGAGCCGGACATTCCGATCTTTGGCGACTCCGGCAAGATGAACGACAACTACACGCGCGATCTCCGGGAGAATCTGGATGCGGTCATCGATGCCGTCGTGGACGCCGGCTTTGTCGACCGTGCACGACTGGGTATCGGTGGCCACAGCTATGGCGCATTCAGTACCGTGAACGCGCTGACGCTGACCCCGTACTTCAAGGCGGGCATTGCCGGCGACGGCATGTACAATCGATCGCTGACGCCCTTCGGTTTCCAGAGCGAGCGGCGTGATTTCTTCAATGCGCAGGCGACGTATCTCGACATGTCGCCGTTTTACCGTGCGGACAAGATCAGCGGCGCGTTGCTGATGTACCACGGGCTCGAGGACCAGAACGTGGGGACTGCGCCCATCAGCTCGGAGCGGATGTACCTCGCCCTCCAAGGGCTGGGGAAACCCGCGGCATTGTTCATGTACCCGTACGAGGACCACTCGGACGCGACGTACCAGACCGATCTCGATCTCTGGGCCCGGTGGGTGGCCTGGTTCGACGTCTATCTCAAGACCGCCGGCCCACCGGCGGTAAAGAGTCTGATCCCATAAGGCCGAAAGGACGGGCGCTCCTAGTTTGAGCGCCCGTCCTTTCGTTGGCGCCTCAGGGCTTCTGAGGCGCCGATGGCCGCGCTTCGCCCGCCATCACCGGCTCGGTAGTGCCGGCCAACTGATCGCGGCCCTTATCCCGATACGGGATGCCGTTCACCATCCAGTCTGGTGCCGGCGCGCCCTTCAGCTTGTTGTCGAAGAACTGCTGCATGCGCATCGCGATGTCCTTCTGATTTGCGCGCGATGCCGGGTTGTGGACGTCGTTGTTGTAGTTGATGAGGTATACCTCCTTTCCGAGACGGCGCATGCCGACGAAGGTCTCGATGCCCTGATACCAGGGTACCGCATCGTCCGCGTCGTTGCTCATGAGGAAGAGCGGTGTCGTCACCTTGTCGAGCCAGAAGAGCGGCGAATTCTCCATGAAGCGCATCGGGTACTGCCAGATGCTTCCGCCGATGCGGCTCTGGCTGTGCTCGTACTGAAACGCACGCGCCAGACCCGAGCCCCACCGAATCCCGCCATACGCGCTGAACATGTCCACGACCGGCGCGCCAGCCATCGCCGCCGCGAACATGCTCGTCTGTGTAATCATGTACAGCGTTTGATAGCCGCCCCAACTCTGTCCCTGCAACGCGAGGCGCTTGGGGTCCACGAAGCCTCTGGCGACGAGCATCTGCACGCCGGGCACGATGCTCTTCAGCGCGCTGGGGCCCGGATATCCGATCTCGTAATGGATGTCGGGCTCGAACACCACGTAGCCGTTCGAGATGTAGTGCGTCGGGTTGATGACATTGCGGCCCGTTGGCGCGATGTAACTGTGCAGGCCGCTCGAGAGCTGCTCGTAGAAGTACGAGATCATCGGATACTTCCTGGCCGGATCGAAGTTCTCCGGCTTGTACAGCAGGCCTTTCTGTTCGTGGCCGTCATTGCTCGTCCATCGCACGAGCTCCACGGTGCCCCAGTTGTAATCCTTCTGCTGAGGATTTGCATCCGAGATTCGCGTGAGCGCCGTGAGGTTTGCTCCGGAGTACAGATTGGGGAAATCGACGAACGTGCCCTTCGTCACGAGATACTGGCTCGCGTTGCGCGCCTTGATCGGCGTGCCCCATGCAACGTCCGCCATCACGATCTTCTCCGGCGGCCTGGTCGCTCCCAACTGATCACGGTAGAAGCCGGACGCCTTGGTTTCGTCGTCGACGGCGCTCAGGAGCAGCGGAGCATTCGGCTCGAAGACGTTCGACGTATCACTCGCCGCGCCGCTGCCACGCACGTTCCTGCCAGTGCTTGCGGTCTGTACGAGACGCAACACCAGGTGATTCCGCCGGCCGAGCGAGTCGGTGACGTTCGTCGCGGGCTTCGAACCGGTGGGATCGACCTCCCATACGTCCCACCGATCGTAGAGCAGCAGGCTGCGGTCACCCTTGGTCCATCCGGCGATCCCCCATGCCGGCGCATCGTCCGGCATGTCGAAGGTCTCGCGCTCGAAGCTCACGTCGCGAATGGGAGCGGTGACGTCCACGGTCTTGCCCGTTGCGATGCTGTACGTGTGCCAGTGCCCCTTGTCGAAGAAGGCAATGAACTTCGCATCCGGTGACAGGTGTGCCGTACCAGTGATCCTCGTTTGAACGAGCGTCGTCTTTCCAGTCACACCGTCAATGGCGTAGACATCGGTGCCGCCCTCGCCCCACATGCTCTCGATGTTGTAGCGTTCGCGGCTCTGGCCCAGCGCGACACGCCCGTCGTCTCCGAACGCGACCTGGGGCACTGAATCGGCAGCGAGCGTGACGAACTTTTGCGTCGCCGGATAGTAGAGGCTCGCGAACGATCGGTTGCGGTCGCGCACGGCATTGAGTCGCTGCGCGGGCTGGAGGTGCGCATCGCGATAGTGCCAGAGGTCGAAGACAGACTTGCCGACGAGCGAATCGGCCGGCACGGAATCCGGCATGATCGGCGCGACGCCGAAGGTGACGGCATTACCACTCTTCGTGAAGCCGACCGCCGTGTTGTCGGCGATACGCATCCCGGCCGGCACGGCACTCGCCGACACGGCGGCAACGGCGGCGCCGCCCTTCAGGGCAGCGTAATACAAGGCAAAGGCCGGCTTGGTCCGGCCGAATTCGTCTCTATTTGATACGAATGCGACCTGGCTCGCCGCGCGATCCACCGCCAGCGCCTTGTAGTCGCCGCCGCCGGTGAGGAGCGTCGTGACGGCGCCAGTCGCAAGATTCCGGACGAATGCGCCATCCTTGCCAGCCTGGCGTGAAACGACGGTGTAGGCAAGCACCTTCGCGCTGTCGTCGAAAGCTTGCGCCAAAACATCAGTGATACGCTCCTCGACGCCCGTATTCAGGTTGCGCAGTACGAGCGTGGAGCCGAACTGACGGCGTCCGGCCCGAGCCGAATCAGCCGGCGCCGAGGCACCGCGTGCGCCCCGCCCACCGCTCGTGTCATTCGCCGCCGCGGAGTCATCGACCACATACGTCATCCATCCAGCTGCGGCCGCAGGCAGCCGGAACGACCGCACACGACCAGCCGTCGTGATCTTTCCATCGGCGAGGTTCACGATGGCGAGGTCTGCTCGATTCTGAAGCGCCGCAGAGGCCCTGCGATTGCGCACGGCGCGATCGAACTCCGCCTGTGCCGGGTACGTGAGCACAACCACGAATCTGCTATCGGCCGTGAACTCTCCCGGTGCTACCGTGACTCCCGACGGCGCCTCCTCGGGGTTCGCGCCGGCGCGCGGACGAAGGCCGCCTGGCACGTTGTTTGGCCGGCCCAGGTAGCCTCGTGGGACGTGAATTTCCCGGCCGCCCGACAGGGAGCGGACGATCAACTCACCGTCACCGACCTGCGGAACGAGCGAGTACATCGCCCAGCTTCCGTCGTTCGAGATGGCGGTGCCCTGAATGGACTTCCATTTGTCCCAGTCGGACTGCGTGAGCGGCTTCTTCTGGCCACTCGCGAGGGCGGGGACGATCAGGAGTGCGAGGCAGGCGAGGGTGCGGATGCGCATGGCGTGTACGAGGTGAGGGACGACGGAATACTACGCTCGACTCCATGGTTGGCGTTGATTCGGTGCCGGACGGTTGCAGTCCGTCCGACCGTTGGCGAACCTATTCGCTCACCCAAGCCAGCCAGCCCCAATGGTTCGTCCTCTCACCGCAGTCTCTCTTTCGATGGTGTTCGGCCTGACGCTCGCGCCGACGCCCGCAACGACCAGTCGCCAGGACCCCCGTGCCGCCACCAGCGGGTTCGGACAGACGTTGGTTCCTGATTCGGTGCTGCTGGCGGGTTACAAATGGCGCAACATCGGCCCCGACCGCGGCGGACGCTCTATTGCCGTGAGCGGCGTCCGCGGCCATCCAAAAGAGGCGTACTTCGGCGCCGTCGGCGGAGGTCTGTGGAAGACCACGGATGCAGGCGACCACTGGGCGCCGATCACCGACGGCCAGCTCAAGTCCGCGAGTGTCGGCGCGGTGGCGGTGAGCGAGACGAACCCCGACATCCTCTACATCGGCATGGGCGAGACCTGCATTCGCGGCAACATCATGCCTGGCGACGGCGTGTATCGGTCCACCGATGCGGGTAAGACCTGGACGCACGTCGGCTTCTCGAGCTCCGACGGCATCTCGAAGATTCGCATTCATCCGACGAACCCGGACATCGTCTTCGTCGCGGACTTCGGCAAATACTCCGTGCCAAGTTCGGAGCGCGGCGTCTACAAGTCCGCAGACGGCGGGAAGACGTGGAAGCGCGTCCTCTATCGTGACGACAAGACCGGCGCCATCGACATCGCGATCGATCGCTCCAATCCGAACGTCATGTACGCCGCCCTATGGGAGGCATTCCGGAAGGAATACACGATGTCCAGCGGTGGTCCCGGCTCGGGTCTGTTCAAGTCGACGGACGGGGGAGAGACCTGGACGGAGATCACGCGCAGTCCCGGCCTTCCGTCCGGTGTCATAGGGCGCATCGGCATTGCGGTGTCCGGAGCAAGCTCGAGCCGCGTGTACGCACTCGTCGAAAACGAGAAGGGCGGGCTCTTCAAGTCGGACGATGCGGGAAGCACCTGGTCGCTCGCGAACGACAATCGCGCCATCCGGCAGCGCGCGTTCTACTACACGCACGTGTTCGCGGATCCCAAGGATGCGGACGTCGTCTACGTGCAGAATACGTCGCTCTTCCGCTCCAAGGATGCCGGCAAGACGACCCAGGAGCTGAGCGGCACGCACGGCGACTTCCACGATCTCTGGATCGACCCGGACAACACCACACATCTGGTGGTTGGCAATGATGGCGGCGGTGCCGTGTCACTGAACACCGGCGGCCGTTGGACCGATCAGGACTTTCCTACGGAACAGTTTTATCACGTCGCAGCGACGAAGCACATCCCGTACGAGCTCTGTGGATCGCAACAGGACAACTCGACGTTGTGCACGCCGTTCAACTGGAACGTCGGCGCCTTCGATGCGCGGCAGTCCGCCGGACGCCGCGGTGCGCGCGGTGCACGTCCCGGCGCCTCGGCCGACAGCGCAGCCCTGGGCGCCAACGACATCACCCTGGGCGGAATGGCGGTGTCGTTCATCGCAGGCGGAGGGGAGCCGGGCTACATGGCGCCGGATCCGCTCAATCCCGACATCTTCTATTCCGGCACCAACAACGGCGGCTACGTCGACAAGTTCGACCATCGTCTCGATACACACCGCGAGGTGAATCCCTATCCGTGGTTCTACTCCGGTGAGCCGAGCAAGGACGTCAGAGAGCGGTGGCAGTGGACGTTTCCGATCATCTTCTCGACGGTCGATCCGCACACGCTTTACGTGTCGTCGCAGCGTCTGTGGAAGACCACGAACGGTGGGCGCACGTGGACGGTCATCAGCGGCGATCTGACGCGCCACGACTCGTCCACCATGGGACACTCGGGCGGCCCCATCACCGGCGACATGAACGGACCGGAGATGTACGCCGTGATCTTCTCCGTCGCGCCGGGAAAGAAGAGCGTGAACACGATCTGGACGGGCAGCGACGATGGGCTCGTGCACGTGACGCGCGACGGTGGGCGCACCTGGACCAACGTGACGCCGAAGGACATGCCGGAATTCGGCCGCGTCTCGCAGATCGATGCATCGGCCTTCAATGACGGAACGGCCTACGTCTCCGTGCGCCGCCCGCTGCTCAACGACCAATCGCCGTACATCTGGAAGACGACGGACCACGGCCGCACGTGGACGAAGATCATCACAGGTATTCGGCCGGACGCCTACGTGCACGCGGTGCGCGAGGACCCCACACGCCGCGGATTGCTCTATGCCGCCACGCAGCACGGCGTGTATGTCTCGTACGACGACGGCGCGCAATGGCGCTCGCTCGTGCTCAACATGCCCGACGTCCCCGTGAGCGATCTCGTCGTCCAGGACAACGAGCTGGCGATCGCGACACACGGCCGCGGCTTCTGGGTGCTGGACGACGTCGCCGCGTTGCGCCAGATCACGCCGGCAATCGCATCATCGGAGCTGTATCTGTTCACGCCGCCGGCCGGTGTCCGCAGCGGACCGGGCGTCAGCCTATCGTGGATCACCAAGACCGCGCCGAAGGTGGCGAAGCTCGAGATCCTCGATTCGACGAACGTCGTTCTGCGAACGTTCGAGCCGGACACGACGCCTCCGGACTCCGCCGCCGCACGAGCCCAGGGCGGCGGGCGTCGAGGTTTCAGCGGCCCGTACCTTCCGAAGACAGCCGGATTCAATCACCTGACCTGGGATCTTCGCACGAAGCCGATCGCCAGCTTTCCCGGAATGATCTTGTGGGGTGCAGGCACGTTCGGTCCCGCCGTTCCGTCAGGGCGATACACTGCGCGGCTCACCGTGGATGGAAAAGCCGTGTCGACGCCTATCATCGTCAAGCGAAATCCGTTGCTCACGGACGTCAGCGATGCGGATCTGCGGGCGCAGTATGCGTTCGGCAAGAAGGTGTGGGCCAAGGCCAACGAGGCGAACGAATCCGTGATCGGCATCCGTCGCGTGAAGGCACAGTTTGCGGACCGCGAGAAGAAATCCACCGACGCGGCGCTCAAGACCGCCGGCGACTCGCTGGTGAAGCACACGTCCAGCGTCGAAGAGAAGGTCTATCAGGTCAGGAACCAGAGCGGCCAGGATCCGCTCAATTTTCCCATCAAGGTCAACAATCGCCTCGCAAACCTGCTCTCGATGTCCGAGCGCGGTGACGGCCCGCCGAACAACAATTGGGAGGGCATCTACGGCATTCTTTCCGCCGAGTTGAAGGGTTATACCGATGCGCTTGCCCGCATCTACAAGACCGATCTCGTTGCTGTGAACAGCGAGCTTTCGCGCCTGCGGCTTGCTCCGCTCGATCCGAGCTGCGCGAAGGTAGAAGGGTGCACCGCAGTACCATAAGCGCGGCGCTGCTCTGCGCCGCGTTGGTCGTCGCTGCCGCCTGCGGCGGCGGCGATCATACGACGGGCGCGACGTCGGACGTGATTCCGCCCAGCGTGCCAGCGTGCGGACCGACGACGGCCGTCTTCGCGATTCCACCCGTTGCGCTGAGCGATTTCGTCGGATGGGAGCCGCTCGGCGCGTTCAATCCGCCGGGTCACACCTTCCCGACGGACCACCAGTACATCTACGTCAACAATCCGGCGTCCCAGGCACCACGGCGAGAAGTGAACATCGTCGCGCCGGCGGACCTCACCATCACGCACGCGCGAAAGGGAACGTCGAATCCAGGATCGATAACAGATTACACGCTCGATTTTGCTCCGTGCGCAGAGGTCTACGGTGAATTCGGGCATGTCCTGACCGTTGCACCGTCCATTCTGAACACGCTCGAGCCGTTCGATCAGTTCTGTTCCACCTATTCTCCAGCTCCAGGCGCCACGGTCTCCGTCTGCGAGTCGAAGAGCGTCGCCATCAAGATCGCTGCGGGCGATGTGATCGGGACGGCGGGCGGTCCCTCGCCCCACTCGTTCGGGCTGGACTTTTCGCTCTGGGACGCACGCGTTGCTCCCACGGCCTTTGCGAATCCGGCGCGATGGCCCACGGTCACAAGCAAGTTCGATCGCTTTCACGTCGTACCGGGGAGCGACTACTTCGCGGAACCGGCACGCTCACAGATTGCACCTCGCATGGGCTCTTTCGATGGTACGATTCGGCGCACGGCCCCGCCGGTGGGCGGCACGCTGGACGTCGACGTGCCCGGCACGGCGATGGGAGTGTGGTTCACGCCATCACAGCCGACGTTTCCGGAGTACATGCATCTGGCGATCGCGCCGGACCACGTAAACCCGAGTCGCATCGATATCTCACCGGGGATATCACTCACGAACTGGAATCGCGGCCTGGTCTTCTTTACGCCCACGAGCTCCGGGTTCGTGAACAGACATCCGGCGCAAATCACCGCCGACGGCCAGATCTACTGCCTGGAGACACTCGGCTCCTGGGCCGTGATCGTTCAGCTCACTAACGCATCCACGCTGCGCATCGAAGGCCTGCTTCAGCCGGCGACATGCGCGTCAGCGAAGCCATGGGCGTTCACGTCGGCGGCAGTTCAGTACGTCAGGTAGAAGCCGTCGCACGATCTACTGAGCCGATCATACGAGAGAAGATCGGCCTCGCGGGCCCCTGACCTATAGCGCAGGGGCCCCTCGTGACGCCGCCATTACGGCGCCGAGAACCTCATGGCTCGTTGTCCTGCGTGATCGTCACGTCGTCGCCCGTGCCATACCGTTCCACGCGGAACGTCTGCTTGAGTGTCTGGCCGTTCACCGTCAGTGTCGCGACGTACGAGCCTGGCTCGGCGAGGTTGCCCCCCTGACCGCCAAATCCACCAAGGCCACCGCGTCCGCTTGGTGCCTTCAGGCCGATGATCTCCCAGATCTTCGTCTGCGCCGCATCGGCCCGGCCACCACCGCCAAACGCCGCGGCGAGCCCTTCGGCCGATGTGTCGGCAGCGGCCGCCGCTGCTGTCGTCTGTGCTCCGCCGCGCCCGCGGCCCGCGCTCGCCGGCGGCTCCGCCGGACGCGCGCAGAACGTGTCCCACTGTGTGGCGGGGTGCTCACAACCGACGTTACCTCTTCCGAAGCCACCGGCGAAACGCGCGGCAAGACCGCCGGCCGGCGGGTTGTTCGCGATGTTGACGATGCGACGCACCGCCGCAAGCGCCGTGCTGTCGTAGTTCGCCTTCTGGAGGGAGTCGATCACCACCGGAGCGCGAGTCTTCATGAGGGTACTGTCCCGCCGCTCGGAGGGCGACAGCTCACGTTTCGCGCTGGCAGCGTTCTGGAATGCCCAGTTCACGGTGTGCACGCCGCGCCGCGACGGTCCGGTCGTCTGGAAGAGCTGCGTGCCGGCCGCATCGGAGACGGTGATGCGAACCGGTCCCGAGACGGAGTCCTTGAGCCGATAGGAGATCGCGGCCCCGTAGGCCGGCGACGGAATGACGAGTGGGGCCTGGCCCCATCCGTTGCCCGGCAGTCCCAGCGTCGGGCCTTCGCCCCACTGGAACGCCGTGCGTGGTGCAAAGAGGGTGGCGGCGTCGGCCAGCGACTTCGCGCTGACCTGCTCGAGCGCGCCAATGTCCACGATCCAGACGCCGCGGCCATGCGTCGCCGCCATGAGCTCACGATCGCGCGGGTGGATCTTCAGATCGTACACCGGCACGCTCGGCAGACCTGCCGCGAGCTTGGTCCATGTCGCTCCGCGATCGATGGAAGCATAGGCGGACAGCGATGAACCGACGAAGAGCAGATCCCGATTCCGCGGATCCTCGCGCACCACGTGCAGGTAATCGGCGGGCGACGACTTCGGCAGATTGTTGACGATGGACTTGAAGGTCCGGCCGCCGTCCGTCGTCGCGTAGAGATAGGGCGTGAAGTCGTTCCAGCGGTGATTGTCGAAGGTCACGTAGAACGTCAGCGTATCGAAGTGCGACGGCTCCACGCGCGAGACGTACACGTCCTTGCTCGGCAACCCGGCAAATCGGTCGCTCAAGTTTTCCCACGAGCCGCCGTCGTTATGGGTGACCCAGACGTTGCCGTCGTCGGTACCCGCGAGCAGCAGGCCGGGCTTGACGTACGATTCCGCGAGCGTGACCACCGTCCCGTACGTCTCCGCGCCCGTCACGTCCGGCGTGACGCCGCCCGTGAACTTTTCGGCGGTATCCATGCGGGCGCGGAGCTGTTTGGAGAGGTCGGGCGAGATGGTGAACATCTCCTCGCCGCGCTTGAGCGACTTGAACACCTTGTTGCCGCCCAGATACATCACCTGCGGGTTGTGCGGCGAGAGGAAGAACGGCGAGTTCCAGTTGAAGCGTGTGTGCAGGTCGGTGGAATCCTTCCGCTGACTGGTACGCAACGTCGTGATGCGTTTTTCGACGTCTCGCGACGGTGCCACGAGTGGATCACCATGTGCGACCGCCACCGAGTCCTCCCACTGCCGGTAGCGCTCCTGATAGCCGGGCTTGTTGATGCGGAGCGTCTGTCCCGTGTGGAGGTTGCGCCCCTGAATGCCCGCGTTCTGCGATTCGCCGAACACCCAGTCGCCCGAGGGGTCCTGCGCCGTATAAAAGCCGTCGCCGCCGGAGATCGTGTACCAGTACGAGTTGTTCAGCGGCCCGCGCTTCCGGCTCGGTCCGCACCAGGCGCCATTGTCCTGCGCGCCGGCGCAGACGTTGTACGGCACCTGCATGTCGTAGCTGACTTCGTAGAACTGCCCGATGGGCAGATTCATCGGATAGAAGAAGTTGCCGCCCTTGTCGTACGTGATGGCGATGCCGCCGTCGTTCGCCAACGCCCAGCGCTCGGGATCATTGGGATCGATCCAGATGCCGTGATCGTCCACGTGCACACCCTGCGCAGCGTTGGTGCTCGTCTTTCCACCGTCGTTCGAGACCTGCAGCTCGGTGGACGAGAAGTACACGCGATCGGGATTCTTCGGATCGGCGCGCACTTGCGAGTAATAGAAGGGCCGCACGTCAATGCTGGTCATGTGCGTCCAGGTCTTGCCCGCGTCGGTGGAGCGATAGAGGCCGTTGGCCTTGGGACGCTGGCCCATCTGGACCTTTTCCGGCTTGTCCGACCATGCCTCCGTGAGCGCGTACACGACGTCGGGATTGCTCGCCGCGACGGAGAGACCGATGCGTCCCTTCACGCCCTCGGGGAAGCCGTTCCCCTTGATCTCCGCCCAGGTCTTGCCGGCGTCGGCCGACTTCCAGAGGCCCGAGCCCGGCCCCCCACTATTGAGCGAGTACGGGGTGCGGTAGCGCTCCCAGCTCGCGGCATAGATGACGTCGGGGTTTCGTGGATCGAGTGCGACGTCCACGAAGCCGGCGCGATCGCTGATGAACTTGACCAGTGTCCACGTCGCTCCGCCATCGGTGGTCTTGTACAGTCCGCGCTCCGCGCTCGGTTTCCATGCGGCGCCGAGTGCTGCGACGTAGACCACGTCCTTGTTGCGCGGGTCGACGACGATGCGGCCGATGTGCTGTGTCTTCTCCAGCCCCTTGAACGCCCAGGTGAGACCGCCGTCGGTGGACTTGTAGAGGCCGGCGCCGGGCTCGATGGTATTGCGCGAGTTCGGTTCGCCGGTGCCCGCCCACACGGTGTTCGTGTCGGACGGCGCGATGGCGAGCATGCCCATGGAGATGATGTTCTTGTCGTCGAACACCGGACGCCACGTGACACCGTTGTTGGTGCTCTTCCAGATGCCGCCGCCTGCGGCGGCAACGAAGAGCGTTTTCGATGGGCCAGGAATGCCGACGACGTCGGACAGGCGGCCCATGAACGTGGCGGGACCGACGGTGCGCCACTTGAAGCCGGCAACCGTAGCGGAGTCGAGGGACTGGGCCCGAGCGGACGTCGCAGCGAAAACCGCGAGAAGTCCAAGGGCGGAGGAGATGCGACGTCCGGACATGCGACTCTGGGGTGAGAGGGGGGCGGGCGGGAGCTCGCAGACAATTACGTTGGGGAGCGCCCGGATGCTGGATTGCGCGCGACGGCGCATTGAGTGGAGGACGGGGCGCGCCTGCTGAAGGGCGGTATTCGGTCTCGCACGAGACCTCCACTATCTGGCAAAAGAGGTTTATAGCAGATACATGGCAGGTATTGGCATATCTGCAAATGATAGCATAGTATTAGCCATAGGCCGGCCCAAGCCAAATACACACGCAATAATGGTCCAGCGCCCAATCCCGACCTCGTGGAACGTCTACAACCTGCTTCGTTCCCCGTTCTTCCAGCAGCCGCTCGAGTCCGGTGAGCAGACACCTCGGCCGCTGAGTCTCTTCGTCGGCCGGGAAGCGGAGCTCAAGAGGCTCCGCGGGACGATTCATGGCGCCGGCGAAAATGCCACAGTCCAGGCGATCGCGGGCGCTCCAGGCGTTGGGAAGACGACGCTCGTCAAGGAGCTGAAGGCCCTTGCCCTCGAGGACGGGTACCTCACGACGGACAGCTATGTCGCGATCCTGCCGAATGATACGCCGGAGGGCCTGTTCGGTCGCGTGCTCGGAGCCCTTTATGACACCATCCTGGCAAACCGCCCGCAGTCGGGCGACAACTCGGCGATGGCAGACGCCAAGGTCCTCGTGCGCGCGACCCGTCTGACGTCAGGAGGGATCACCCTCACGATTCCCGGCATCGGCGGGATTGGGGGAACCCATGGCACTAGTGTCGTCACGCCGAAGGACCTCCTGATCGACGGGCCTCGGGTCATGCGCGACCTCACGCGTATGGTGCAGACGTCAGACGCCCGAGGCACCCTGCTCCACCTCAACAACCTCGAGAACCTGAGCGAGTCCGATGCGATGCGGGCGGCCGAGATCCTGCGCGCCCTCCGCGACATCATGCTTCTTCACAACGGGCTGCATTACGTCCTCGTGGGAACGGCGGACGCGGTGAACATGGCCGTCAACACGCACGCGCAGGTACGGAGCATCGTCGGAACTCTCGTTCTCGCTCCCTTCACGATCGACGAGGTCCACGCGTTGCTTCGCGCGCGCTATGACCACCTCCGAGTCGACCCGACAAGACCGGCCATGTCGCCGGTCGACGCGAACGCCGCGGCTACGTTGTATGACTTCTTCCGCGGTGACCTTCGCGGGCTCTTGAAAGCGCTCGAGGACGGCGTCGGCGTGTTAATCGGTCTGGATCACGCGACCGCACAACCGCTCACGCTGGACGAGCTACGTCCGGTACTGCAGCAAGGCTACGCATCGGAGCTCGCCGCGTTACCCGAGCAGAAGCGTATCGCTCAGCTCACGAAGTGGGGCACAACGGCGCCGGCTAGCGTGCAGACGCAGAAATCACTCGGCACGCTATGGCAATTGTCCCAGGGAGCGGTGTCGACGGCCGTCAGCTATCTCACGCGACAGGGCTACGTGGTCGCGCTACCGCGCACCGGTACGAATCCCATTCAGTATGTACTGTCCGGTGTCAGCAGGTTGATCTTCGGCTGAGTTCAGCATCCCCGTCAGCTCTCAGCAATCGCTCGCAGTGCACGGTCGTACATGGAGACAAACTCACTGTCCCGCGCAATGGTGAAGCCGAGGTCGTGCACCAGGCCATTCTGGAGCCGATAGATCCATCCGTGCACGGAGAGCGGCTGTCCCCGGTGCCACGCCTCCTGCACGATCGTCGTCCGACAGACGTTCGCGGCCTGCTCGAGCACATTGAGCTCCCCGAGGCGGTCCGTGGATTGCTGCTCGGTCATGGAGCGCGAGAAGAGCTGGTGATGTCGCGACGCCACGTCCTGCACGTGCCGCAGCCAGTTGTCGATGAGGCCGAGCGGCGACTTCTTCCATGCGGCCTCGACGCCGCCGCACCCATAGTGACCCACGACAATGATGTGCTCCACCCGCAGGACATCGACGGCGTACTGAAGCACCGCCAGACAATTGAGATCCGACGGGACGACGATGTTCCCCACGTTCCGATGCACGAACAGCTCGCCCGGCATGAGACCGACGATCTCGTTGGCCGGAACGCGGCTGTCGGAGCATCCGATCCACAGGTATCGCGGTGCTTGCTGGTGAGACAACCGGTCGAAGAATCCGGGATCGCGCTTTCGCACGCCCTCCGACCACTCCTTGTTTTTGCGCAGCAGCTCGGGGAGACTGGACATCAGCTGAACAGATCGGCCGGCAGCGCTTCCAGCGCGCCTTCGATTTCCAGCATGCGCCGCTTGGTGTCGACACCGCCCGGTGCAGAGAATCCGCCGAGCGCACCATGTGCCGCAAGCACGCGGTGGCACGGGACGATGATCGGGAAGGGGTTCCTACCGAGCGCGTAGCCGACCGTCTGCGCAAGCCGCGCATCGCCGAGCTGCTTTGCGATGGCGCCATACGTGAGCGTGTGTCCAGGCGCGATGGATCGCGTGATGGCGTACACACGACGATGCAACGCGGGAACATCATCATCGTCCAGTACGACATCTGTCAGGTCGACGTGCGTGCCCTCGAGCAACGAGACGATCGCCTGAACGACGCTGCGTACGGACGCAGGCGGCGTTTGCTCCGCGGCAGATGCGAGATGTCGCCGCATGCGCGAACGCGTTGCATCAGGCGTCTCGTCAGGAAGCGCGACGCGACGGATGCCTCGATCCGTCCAGGCGATGGCGCACGTGCCGATCGCCGTATCGAACAGCGAATATCCCATCACGCGTGAGTTGACCTCAGTCGTTCAATCGATTGGAGCGGACGCGAAATGTCATCAGGCAGTCGCATGAGGTCAAACTACTGGGGTACTGTCGCCGCAATACGAAGGATGGCGTCCGCGCTCCGCTCGATATCCGCGTCGGTCGTCGCCCATGAGATGATGGAGATCCGCATGGCCGTGCGTCCCTGCCAGATGGTGATCCCCGCCCAGCAGGTGCCGTCCGCCTGAATGGCCTCGATGACGCGCGCCGTGCGCTCCGCGCTGCCGAACGTCACGAGCACCTGATTCAACACGACCTCGTTCAGAATCTCGAGCCCCGCCGCCGAGAGACGATCAGCCATGCGGCGTGCCTGGCGGCAGTGACGGGCGACCAGCTCCTCGACGCCCGCGCGCCCAAGTGAACGCAGCGCCGCCCACACCTCGACACCGCGTGCGCGACGCGACAGCTCGGGCGTATAGTCCGACGGATTGCGATTGGTCGAATCCGTCGGCAGGTACTCCGCCGTCACGGCCATTGCGGCGCGCAACGCGTCGTGATCGCGCACGAAGGCGACACCACTGTCATATGGGACGTTGAGCCACTTGTGGGCGTCGGTGGCCCACGAGTCCGCGCGCTCCATGCCGATCGCCAGATGTTGCTGCTCTTTCGACGCCCGCGCCCACAATCCAAACGCGCCGTCGACGTGCACGAACGCTCCCGTCTCATGCGCAAGGTCGCAGATGTCACCGATGGGATCGAATGCGCCCGTATTCACGTTCCCTGCCTGGAGGCACACGATGGTCGGCCCGGAGATACGCGGCACCTTGCTCGCGATCATCCGTCCCTGCCCGTCAACCGGCACCTTCACGACACGATTGCGTCCCAACCCCACGACGCCAAGCGCCTTGTACAGCGTCGGATGCGCCTCGGCGCCGGTGATGACGGTAATCGGCGGCGCACCGAAGAGACCGTCGGCCTCCACGTTCCAGCCGGTCTTTGCGAGCACGGCATGACGTGCGGCGGACAATGCGGTGATGTGCGCGACGGTCGTGCCCGTGACGAAGCTGCCGGCGATGCCGGCAGGAAGTCCCAGTACATCGATCAGCCATCCAAGCGCGACATCTTCGATGGTGGACGTGCCAGGCGTTGAATTGTAGAGACCGGTGTTCTGGTCCCATGCGGCCGCAAGCCACGCTGCCGCCACCGTCGCCGGTAGTGAGCCACCAATGACGAAACCAAAGAACCGCGGACCCGCCATGGCCATCGTGGCGGGAGAGCCGAGTGCATCGAGCTGCTCGAGCACGGTGCCGGCATCCGTGGGTTTTTCCGGCAACGGAGCACGAAATCCCGTCAGGGCTCCGACGGCCTCCGCGCTGGGCGATACGCGTCGCTCCGAAAGCGAGTCGAGATACCTGATGGACCGCTCGGCCGCATCGCGAAGAAGTTCACTCATCGTTCGTGGGTGTGCATGTCAGCAAGTGGATACTGACGGGAGTTCGCCTTTCGGCGAGCCTCGCGCATCTTCCAATCTATGTTGCAGGACGCGCTCGCTGGATTCCATCCGATTGTTGCTCGGTGGTTCGTCGAAACGCTTGGCGAGCCCTCGGCGCCGCAGCGCCAGGGATGGCCAGCCATTGCCGGTGGCAGTGACACGCTCATTCTCGCGCCAACCGGGACGGGCAAGACACTCGCGGCGTTCCTCTGGGAGCTGAACGCGCTGATCACGGAGGGACTCGAGGCGCCGCTCGCCAACTCGGTTCACCTGTTGTATGTGTCGCCGCTGAAGGCGTTGAACAACGACGTCCAGCGCAATCTCGAGGGTCCGCTCGCCCAACTGCGGCAGCGATTCGATCGCTTTCCGGACATCCGCGTCGCGGTGCGCACAGGTGATACGCCGAGCTCCGCGCGATCGAAGATGTTGCGGACGACGCCGCACATTCTCATCACCACACCGGAGTCGCTGCATCTGCTGCTGACGAGCGTGCGTGGGCGGACGATGTTCAGTGCATTGCGCGCAGTGATCGTGGACGAGATCCATGCTGTCGCTGGCAGCAAACGCGGCGCACATCTGGCGTTGACGTTGGAGCGTCTTTCTCGTGTGGCCCCAGCGCCGCCGCAGCGCATCGGATTGTCGGCAACCCAGAAACCGTTGGAAGAGATTGCCCGCTACCTCGGCGGGTGCGATCCGTCGCCTACATCAGCGACCGCATACCGGCCAGTCACGATCGTGGACTGCGGCCTGGTGAAGCGCATGGAGACGCGCGTGGTCTCGCCGGTGCCGGATCTCGCGCGTGTGGATGGCACGGTCTGGACATCGGTCGTGCCTCTCGTCTTGAATCGCATCCGCAGCGCGCGCACGACGCTCGTCTTCGTGAACAATCGTGCGCAGTCCGAGAAGATCGCTGCGAAGGTGAATGCGTTGGCGGAGGAGGAGCTGGCGTTGCCGTATCACGGGTCGCTCTCGCGGGAGCGGCGCTTGCTGCTGGAGGAGCGTCTCAAGGCGGGCGAGCTGCGCGCGGTCGTCACCACGAGCTCACTGGAGCTTGGCATCGACGTCGGGTCGGTTGACCAGGTAGTCCTGCTTCAGAGTCCCAAGCGTGTGTCCGCGGCGTTGCAGCGTGTTGGCCGAGCAGGGCATTCGCTCGACGCGGTGAGCCGGGGCATCTTCGTTCCGACGTTTCGTGACGATGCGATGGAGCAGCTTGCGATCCTCGAGGGCATGGCGTCCGGCGACGTCGAGCCCACGCGCGTCGTGCAGAATGCGCTCGACGTGCTCGCGCAGCTCATCGTGGCGATCGTCGCATCCGAGCCGGATTGGACCGCGGCAAAGCTCTTCGACTTCGTGCGCCGCGCATATCCGTACCATGCACTGACGCGCTCGGCGTTCGACGAAACGCTCGCGATGCTCGCGGGAAAGTATCCGAGCGATGTTGCAGCCGAGCTGGAGCCTCGCGTCTCGTGGGATCGCATCAGCGACGAGCTGACTCCGGCGCGATCCGCCCGGATGCTGGCCACCATCTCGGGTGGCACCATTCCCGACCGGGGCCTCTACACCGTCAACCTTGCCGACCGCACGCGCCTCGGGGAGCTGGACGAGGAATTCGTGCACGAATCCCGCGTCGGCGACGCATTTCAGCTCGGCAGCTCGACGTGGCGCATACGATCCATCGAGCACGATCGCGTCATCGTTGCATCGGCGCCGGGTGCATTCGCGCGCATGCCCTTCTGGCACGGCGAGTTCATGGCACGCTCCAACCATCTCACGCCGCGCGTGGGAGCGCTGCGGCGCCGGCTCGACGAAGCGCGGACGCTCGAGGATCTGCACGACATCCAGGAGCACTATCGGGCCGACGAAGCCACGACACGATCGCTCGTGGAGTACGTGCAATCGCAGCGCGCACTGACCGATATCGTGCCGGATGAGACGCATCTGGTGCTCGAGCACTTTCGCGACGAGGTCGGCTCGGTACGTATGGTGTTGCATGCGCCGTTCGGAGGACGTGTGAACGCGCCGTGGGGCATGGCACTCGCGCGCAGCGCACGGGAACGCCTGCACGTGGACATCCAGGTGCAGACGACGGACGACGGGCTCATGCTGCGTCTTCCCGACATGGGAGCGGCGCCTCCACTCGATCTCATTCGATCGCTCACGGCGGCCGAGGCAGAGCGGCTCGTGATCGAGGAGGTCGGGGCGTCATCGCTGTTTGGCGCGCGGTTCAGGATGAACGCGGCTCGCGCGCTGCTCCTGCCGCGCGGGAATCCGCGCCGGCGCATGCCGTTGTGGCTTCAGCGTCTCAAGGCGGCGGACCTTCTGGAAGCGGTGCAGGAGTATCCGTCGTTTCCGATCGTCGTCGAGACCTATCGCGACGTCCTCCAGGACGCGTTCGACATGCAGGGGCTCCTCGACGTGCTCGCGCGCATCGCGGCGGGTGCGATCACCATTCGTACCGTCGAGACGCAGATGCCGTCGCCATTCGCGGCGTCGCTGCAGTTCGGTTTCGTGATGGACTGGATGTACGGCGACGACACGCCGCGCGCGGAGCAGCGCGCCGCATTGTTGTCTCTGGACCGCGCGCTGCTCGATGAGTTGATGGGAGGCGAGGGCGCGGATGACGCGACGCTATCGGTGCTCGAGGAGGTCTTGTCGCGCCGGCGGGGGACCGCGCCGGGCCGACAGGCCAGGGATGCAGATGAGTTGGCCGTGCTCGTGGACCGGGCGGGAGACGTTACATGGGCCGAGCTGGAGGCGCGCATTGCGCCGAGTATCGAGTGGCGCAGGGGGAATCCGCTGAGGGATCTGCTCGAGAGTGGTCGCCTGATCGGCATCGACGTACCGCGGCGTGAGACGCGATTCATACTCGTCGATGCATTCGCGCGGTATGCGTCGGCGTTCGGGGTTTTTGCTACCGTGTTATCGGGCGTGGAACAGGTGTCGCGGCCAGCCGAAGACGTCGTCCCGGAATCACTGCGCGCTCCCGCGCTTACGGAGAGTGCCGCGCGACGTGAGATCCTGGGGCGCTGGACGATGCTCGCTGGAGCGGTGTCGGTCGATGATGCGCGGGCGCGATACGACTTCGACCCGCAATGGATCGAGCGACGCTTCCAGGACTGGGAGCGCAAGGACCGCCTGATCCGTGGCACCTTTGGCGGCGATCGTGGCACGGTTCGGTGGTGTGCCCGACGTCTGCTGGAGCAGGCGCGGCGCCGCGAGCTTGCGCATGCACGCAAACAGATCGAAGCGGTGCCGCTTGGCACCTTTCAGCGATTTCTCCAGCGGTGGCAGCATCTCACGCCGGCCACTCGGCTCACAGGCAACGATGCGACGGCCCTCGCCGTCGCGCAGCTATATGGTATCGCGCGGCCGGCGGAGGGATGGGAGCGCGAGTATCTGACGTCACGTGTCGAGCGATATGATCCAGCGGTTCTCTCTCGCCTCGCGGCGGGCGGCACGTTGGTATGGGCTGCGGAGCCCCGGCGCGATGCGCACGCGACGAGGGCGCCACAGGTTGGGCGAATTCGATTCTTCGAACGCGGAACGGGACGGTTGTGGACCGGCGCTCCGGCGGACGAGAGTGTGCTGACCGAAAACGCGCGACACGTGGTCATCGCGCTGCGTGCGCAGGGTGCGTCTTTCACGGCAGAAATATCTGGTGCCACCGGACTCGGTCCGCAGGCGACGCGCGAGGCGCTTCGCGAGCTCGTGGCGGAGGGGTTGGTCACCAACGACACGGTGGACGCGCTGCGCGACGTCATTCGATTGAAGTCCGTGTTGCCCGTGAAGCGTGGAAACGAGCCGGATCCGACGCGTTGGCTGCCCGCGGACTACAAGCCAACCGAGGGTCGGCCGGTGGTGCAGCGTCGCGTCAGCGTGCGGCGACTTCCGCGGTGGCGGCGCCCCGAGCTGGCGGACAGCTCGGCGACCACCTGGGGCGGGCGGTGGTCGTTAGTGCACTTGCCTGGAACGCTGGGTGTTGCGGCGGGTGAGCGGGAAGATGCCGAGGCTCTCGCGCGACAATGGCTCATCAGATACGGGGTTGTGTCGCGAGACTGGTGGAAGCGCGAGCATCCGGCCGTCGCTTGGCGCGACATCTATCACGAGCTCAAGCGACTGGAATTCCGCGGCGAGGTGCAGCGTGGGTATTTCGTCGCCGGCCTGGCGGGGGCGCAGTTTGCGTTGCCCGAGGCGGTGGAGATGCTGCGCGCGACTGGACCGGATGCGGAAGAGGCGACGGTGGTGATGCCGGCGTCCGATCCGGCGAACGTGTACTCACTGCCCACGGCGGAGGGGACGACGGTGGATCCGTTGACGCGTCCTCGCGGGGCGGGGGCGCTGCTCGTGATGCGGGCGGGACTCGTAGTACTGAACGTGGAGTCGCGCGGGGCGCGGATTCGCACGCGGCCTGATGCAACGCATGATGAGGTCGTCGAGGCAGCCGCGGCTCTGGCCGAGTGGCATGCGCGTCGTTCGGCGGCAACCCGGCGTCGCGATCTCGTGGTGGATACGATAGACGGCGAGCGGGCGGCGGGATCGCGGTGGGCGGAGGCGTTCGTCGAGGCGGGATTCAGGTCGATGGGGACAGGACTGCGGCATTTGGCGACCGTCGGGCTGGGTCAAAAACAATAATGACTGATATACGCCGGCCGCATACGCGCCGCGGCGATCACATGATGGACATGCGTCCATATATAAATATCAATTGATATAAACGAGATCGTCGGGTTTTAGCGCACGCCCCATCGGTCTGCGGCCCTCCCTTTACGAAATCTTTATGGCCGCCACGCCAATCCTTGTGCCTCCCTTATCCGCTTGGCACTAGCCTATCTGCTGGCCCAGCGACCTTAGCTTTCCGACATGCCGTCCACCTATCGCCGGCTCAAACACGTGGTGTTTGGCCGGCCCTTGCCGAGCGAACGGCTCGAGCATGAGCGCCTGAACAAGAAGACGGCGCTCGCCGTTCTCTCCTCCGACGCCATCTCGTCGGTCGCCTACGCCACCGACCAGATCCTCTTCGTCCTCGGCGGCGCCATCGGCCTCGCCGCCGTCAACTACGTCTTCGGCATCTCGGCCGTCATCGTCGGGCTGCTGGTCCTGGTGGGACTCTCGTATCGCCAGACGGTGTTCGCCTACCCGAACGGCGGAGGATCCTACACGGTTGCGCGCGAGAATCTCGGCGTCATGCCGGGCCTCATCGCCGCCGCGGCCCTGCTTACCGACTACATCCTCACCGTCGCCGTGTCCATCTCCGGTGGCGTTGCGGCCATCACGTCGGCGTATCCCAGCCTTACGCCGCACACGGTGCTGCTCTGCTGCCTCTCGATCATTCTGCTCGCCACGGTGAACCTCCGCGGCGTGCGCGAATCGGGCGCCGCGTTTTCGATTCCGACATACGCGTTCATCTTCATGATGCTCGCGCTGCTGATCACTGGTGCATACCGCACCTGGGGCGGGCACGAGCTCGCTCCGCTGACCGCCGCGCTCAAGATCGATCCTGCCTCAGCGCGCAGCCACCCGGGCATGTCGCCAATCACGGGATTTGCCCTGTTCTATCTCCTGCTGCGCGGATTCGCTGAAGGGTGCGCCGCCATGACGGGGACGGAAGCCATCTCGAACGGCGTCATGGCCTTCAAGGCGCCAGCGCAGAAGAACGCCGCCATCACGCTCGGCTGGATGGTGGCCATTCTCGCAGCGTTCTTCCTGGGCGTCTCGTTTCTGGCGCAACACTATCAAGTAATGCCCACTACGAGCGAGACCGTGCTCTCGATCCTGGGCCGCCACGTGTTTGGCGGCGGCCCGCTCTACTACGCACTGCAATACAGCACGTTCGCCGTGTTGGTGCTCGCCGCCAATACCGCATTCGCCGACTTTCCGCGACTGGCGGGAATCCTTGCGCACGATCGCTACATGCCCCGCCAGCTCGCTGCTCGCGGGGATCGCCTCGCGTTCTCGAACGGCATCGTCTCACTGGCGTTGGTCGCGCTCCTGCTCGTCTGGATGTTCCACGGCGACACGAACGCGCTGGTGCCGCTCTATGCGATCGGCGTCTTCGTGTGCTTTACGCTCTCACAGGCCGGCATGGTGGCGCATTGGCGGAAGACGCGTGAGCCGGGGTGGATATGGAAGGCGTTTCTCAACGGTATCGGTGCCGTCGCCACCGGGGTCGTCTCGATCATCCAGTTGGTGACCAAATTCACCTCGGGCGGATGGGTCATCGCGGTCATCATTCCGCTGATCATCCTGTTGCTGCGAAAGATTCACCGCCACTACGAGGAGTTCGCGGCGGAGATCAGGTTCACCGGACAGAGTCCAATTCATCCGCTGCACCACACCGTCATCGTTCCGGTCAACAGCATCACGAAGGCGACGTCGGGCGCACTCGTCTATGCGACGACCATCTCGGACGAGGTGGTTGCGGTCTACGTCGAGGTGGACCCGCGCGATACAGCGCGCATCGAGTCGGAGTGGGAAGCCTGGGACATCGGCGTCCCACTCGAGGTGGTGAAGTCTCCGTATCGTTCAATTCTGAAACCCCTCGTGGAGTACGTCGAAAACCTGCGGATGGTGACGCCCGGAGAGCTGGTGACGATCGTGGTTCCCGAGATCGTGCCGAAGCGCTGGTGGGAGCATCTGCTCCACAACAAGACGGCGTTGTACATCCGCACGGCGTTTCTCTTCAAGCCCAATGTGGTGGTGACGGCCATTCCATATCTCGTCGGCCACGCATACCGATTGCGTGAGTGGATGGATCACGACGAGGACCTCGATAGCGCGGAGCCGGACGACGACGCCACCATTCGCCATGACAGCGCGTCGTGAGGGGCAGCTTGCCGACGCACGCTCAGGGTTTCAATGCACGCACGCTCGCGGAGTCGGACGAGACGTAATACACCCTTGCGGTGTCGTTCGAGACACAATGTCCGTTCTCGCAACCCGACACACAGGCGGCGACGGCCATCGTGCTGTACACCACCTGTGGCGCGTTGGCATTCGGGACATAGCGTGCAATCGTCGTGTCGCGGCGCAGGAAGTACATGGAACGCGTGCTGTCCTGCGGAATGATGATCAGCCGCACTCCGGTGCCTGGGGATGTCCCACTATCGCGCCAGACGTAGTTGTTGCCGGCGCCGATACCCATCTTGGGATATGCCAGCGTGCTGTGAATGCGCGCCACGATGTAGGTGGATCGCACTCGGCCCGTGGTATCTGTCCGTGTCGCGGAGGCGACCGTGAGTGTTGGCAGCGTGCCGCCAGGGCCCGGCAGTATCGTGTCGGACACCGCCACGGCAGCCTGCTCCATCCCGTACGTGTAGTTCCCGCCGGCTTCGGTCATCATCTCTCCACGTACGTCGCGATTCGTCGCATTGGTGCACGCGATCGCAGCTACTGCCGTCACGAACGCGGCCATTCTGACCACCGGTCCTGGCATACCCTCGAGGCGCATCATCGCTGTCTCCTGGTAACGGGTGAGCTGCGTAAGGAGCTACCGACCCTGCAGATGCTGACGCAATCGATCGATGGGCGGACGGAGCTCGACGTCGGCGTCACTCCACAGCGTGACGGCTGGCCGCGCCCATCGCTCGAACGTGGCGTGGTCCTGCGCCTGCCAGGCCAGCTCGGAGCGAAGCGTCATCGCCCGAACGATTGCGCCGGCCTGCGGCAGAATCTTGATGAGAATGCTGCGCGTGCGGGGGAGCGCGTCGAGCGCAGCATCGAGCTGCGCGATTGCCTCTGCCGTATCGCCGATGGCCACGAGCGTTCGCGCTTGATGAAAGATGCGATCCAGCGTCATGTTGCCCGGCGTCAAGCTCGCCGTGGTCTGCGAGAGCTCGCGACTGGCCTTACGAACTGCGGCGGTGTCATGGCGGGCGAGCGCCATGCGCATCGTAAGAACACGATCGTTTCCGGACGCGATGGCCGTCTTCGACAGCGGCGCGAGCTCATCGTACGCCATGCCGAGTGACATGCGAAGCACCGCGAAGCGAACATCGTTTCGCTGGTCCGACGGAACCCACGTGTCCACCAGACGTGTCACGCGCGCGAATGATGTGCGCAGACTGTCGGCTGGCCCTCCCATCGACGCATATGCGTGCAGCGCAAGCGCCGCCGCCATCAACTCGACTGGTACTTTCGGACGGCGGCCATTGGCGAGGACAAACGGAACGTGCTCGCTGTCGGAGGAGGCGTGTGCGGCCAGTGTGGCCGCCATTGAAGCGTGCCCCGTCAGCATGGCCAGTCCGGCCAGATACCCCGCCTGATATGGTGCCGGCGCAGGCGACGCACGCAACGTCGAATCAGCGAGGGAGCGTGCCGCGCTGACGCTGTCTGTCTTGAGAAGCAGCCGTACCACCATCGCAGACCGGCGTGCTCGCCAATCGGCGTTCTCGGACGCCGCTAACGCCTGGCGAGCCGTCGTAAGGGCAGACAAGAGACTCGCACGCGTTCCGGCGATACTGCTCGCGGCCTCCTGGGCAAGCGCGTAACTCTCGAGTGCGTCACCGCTCGAGGGGAATGCCTTTACCCAGTCCGCCATCAGACTGCGGTACGTCTCGGCAGACCAGAGGACCGCGTCCCGTTCGGTGGCAGGCTTGTTGATGCCAAGGATGGCCGCCGCGAACGGCCGCGGAGCGAAGGCGAGCGTCCCTGCGGCGAATGACGGAAAGGCGGCGAATCTCTGAGAGTCTGCTCCGACGAGCATACCCGGTCGCAGCCTTCCTTCTTCCGCGATGAGCACTCTGCGCGAGAGACGAGAGAATGCCAACCCGCGCTCCGCTGCGTGAAACGACGGCACGAGCACGAGTGCGCGCCGGTACGCGGCGATCGCCGTGTGGAAGCTGCCGCGAAAGCTGTAACCCGTCGAACTTCGGGCATCGCGCACGACGACCGGATCGCGTGCGTTGCAGTCGCCAAGTCCGAACCACGACGCGAAGTCGAGCGAGTCCGTCGCGATCAGCGCACGATAGCGGCGGCATGCGTCTGCCATCCTGCCCTGGGCGAGATCGAGCAGCGCGGCAGCGTGCATCCGGTCCCGCGCCGGCAGCGCGCTCGCGAGCGCCACGGCTCTGAAAGCATGGTCGGCCCACATCGCGGGTTCGTCGCGGCCGCTCCACTCGCGTGCGCGTGCCAGCCACAGATGCGCGTGCGCGTAGGATTCGTCCGCAGCGAGCGCTTCCTCGAACTTTTTTCCCGCGAGGTCGAGATCGAAGTGGTCGACGGCTTCTCGTCCATCGAGGAACGCCTGAAGAGCGACCAGGTTCTTCGTCCCGGTTGCAGCGCCCTCTCGACCTCGCGCTCCACCTACCAGGATGGAATCCGCGAGTGACGTGAATGCATGCTCGAGCTCACCCGCGTCCTTTCCGGCGCGCACCACGAACTGACGACTCGCATTGGGGCCGCGGACGACATCGTACGTCACCGCCCGGATCTCGAGGGAGTCGCCGAGCATTACCACTTCACCCCACGCCAACAGTCCGGCGTGCAGCGTCCGCGCGGCGTCGAGCACTTCCGGAACGGTCCGTGGCCGCTTCCGCGTCCAGACGTCGCTCACGCGCATGTCGTCCACGAGTCGCACGCCGTCCCATCGCGCCATCGCGTCGTGGAGCAGCCGCGCGCAACCGTCGCCATCGAGCCACACGTTGCTCGCGCTGGCCACGTGCCGAAACGGAAACACCGCGTAGGTGGACCGGTCCACCATATCGTCCGACGCGGAGCCACGTACCAGACGCCATGTTGCGCCGCCCGCGAACAACACGACGGCGGCCGCGGCCACCCGGGATCGTCTCGAGAGGAGAGTTGCCGTGCGTGGCGGGTGATGCGCGGCTTCGAGCGCGCGCACGAACGCACCCGCCGAGCCGTAGCGCTTGTCGGGGTCGGGTGCCAGCGCCTTCTCGATGACACGCGCGACGGACCTCGGCGCCGTCTGCCGCAGGGACCGTGTCGCGACAGACGGATTCGAGATACGAGCGGCTCTGGCCGGCGGACTAGCGCCGCGAGGCGGCGGAGATCCCGTCAGCATCTCGTGAAACACGCAGCCAAGTGAGTACAGGTCGCTTCGGCCGTCGAGCTCGCGTTCGCCGGCAGCCTGCTCGGGGCTCATGTACGCCGGTGTGCCGACCGCGAAGCCGACGGCAGTCACCCGCTCCGAGGCGGCCATGCGGATCACGTGCGCGATGCCGAAGTCGGCGACGTACGCGTGGTCGTTCGCCAGCAGAATGTTGGCGGGCTTGATGTCCCGATGGATGATGCCTTGCCGGTGCGCGTAATCGAGCGCGTCGCCCACCTCACATGCGATGCGCACGGCAAGCGGGAGTGGCAACGGCCCTTCGCGCGCGAGGCGGTCCGCGAGCGACTCGCCCTCGACGTATGGCATCACGAAGTACGGCGATTCGTCCCACACGCCGGAATCGTGCAGCGGGATGATGTGTGGGTGCTGCAGGCCGGCGATGGTGCGGATCTCGACGAGAAAGCGCGTCGGCGTGAGCATCAGGTTCGGCTGGAGCACCTTGAGCGCTACCAACCGATCGTGCTTGTCGTCGTGAGCGAGGTACACCACGGCGGCTCCGCCGCGACCGATCTCGCGGAGGATCTCGTACCCAGCCGGAGACGAACCAATGACATCCACGGGCAGCGCCTCGAGGGATCGCGCCGCGAACGAGGAGGGAGAGGCGGCGGCGTTCAGACTGCTGCGGGCATGATGATAGTCTTTTGTGAGGGCGGCGGTAATAGGAGGACGGTAGGTCGGTGGGACGGCGAGCTATTGCACTCTCTACTTACTCTATCCATCAATATCTATTTATATGGGCGACCTTGGCTATGATGCATCATCCTCGCCTCGAGCACCAATGGGCGCCTTCTATATTCAGTCGATCCGTCTCACATCCGATCCGTGTCCGAAGCCCAACCCCGCAACAATTTCATCCGAGAGCTGGTCGCCGCCGACGTCGCGACCGGCCGCTTCGGTCGCCCGGTGGCCACGCGCTTTCCGCCCGAGCCGAACGGCTACCTGCACATCGGACATGCAAAGTCCATCTGCCTGAACTTCGGCCTGGCACAGGAGTTCGGCGGCCGCTGCAACCTCCGGTTCGACGACACCAATCCATTCACAGAGGACATGAAGTACGTCGAGGCCATCCGCCACGACATCCGCTGGCTCGGCTTCGAATGGAGCGAGGAGCGCTACGCAAGCGACTACTTCGACACGTTGTACGAGGTTGCGGAACGGCTCGTGCGCAACGGCGGGGCGTACGTCGATTCACAGGACGAGGAGGCCATTCGGGAGAACCGCGGCACGGTGACCGAGCCGGGGACACCGAGCCCGCACCGCGGCCGTTCCGTTGAAGAAAATCTGGATCTGTTGCGGCGCATGAAGGCGGGCGAGTTCCCCGATGGCGCCCACGTGCTGCGGGCGAAGATCGACATGGCGCACCCGAACATGATCATGCGCGACCCGCTCCTGCTGCGCATTCGGCACGCGTCGCATTACCGGCTGGGGGACGCGTGGTGCATCTATCCGCTATATGACTTCGCGCATGGCCTGAGCGACGCGATCGAAGGGATTACGCGCTCGCTCTGTACGCTCGAGT
Source organism: Gemmatimonadetes bacterium 2013_60CM_65_52 (assembly GCA_002215645.1). Classification (GTDB taxonomy): domain Bacteria; phylum Gemmatimonadota; class Gemmatimonadetes; order Gemmatimonadales; family Gemmatimonadaceae; genus AG11. The sequence goes on from NGFI01000012.1 coordinate 68,151, forward strand.
TCAAGGACAATCGCGACATCTACGACTGGCTCGTGCGCGCCGCGGGATACGAGCATCCGCCGCTCCAGGTGGAGTTCGCGCGGCTCGAACTCGATTACACCATCGTGAGCAAGCGGAAGCTTCTGCGCCTCGTGAACGAGGGGCACGTGACGGGATGGGACGACCCGCGCATGCCGACGATTGCAGGCTTGCGCCGACGCGGAGTGACCCCGGAAGCGATCCGCACCTTTGCGGATACCATCGGGGTGGCGCGGAAACCGGCGCGCGTCGAAATGGCCACCTTCGAGCACGCCGTGCGCAACGACCTCAACATGCGCGTGCCGCGGGTGATGTGCGTCGTGAGCCCGCTGAAGGTGGTGCTGACCAATTATCCCGAAGGACAGGTCGAGGAGCTCGAGGCCTCCTACTATCCGCACGACGTCCCGCTCACGGGGTCGCGGATGATTCCATTCTCGCGTGAGCTGTGGATAGAGCGGGAGGACTTTCTGGAAAACCCCCCGAAGAAATTCTTCCGTCTGACGCCGGGCCGAGAGGTGCGGCTGCGATATGGATATCTCATCACCTGTCGCGAGGTCGTGAAGGACGACCGCGGTCAGATCATCGAGTTGCACTGTACGTACGATCCGACGACCCGTGGCGGAGACGCTCCGGACGGCCGCAAGGTGCAGGGTACGATCCATTGGGTGTCGGCGGCGCGGGGCATCGACTGCGAGGTGCGCCTCTACGACAAACTGTTCACGGTGCCCGATCCGGAGGCAGGTGGCAACGACGACGACTTCACCGCATACGTGAATCCGGAATCGCTCGTCGTGGTGCAGGGCGCGAAGGTGGAGCCGAGCGTGTTGAGCGATCCGGTCGAATCGCGCTATCAATTCGAGCGGGTGGGATACTTCGTGCAGGACGCCACCGACTCGACACCAGCGCGGCCGGTATTCAATCGCACGGTGACGCTCCGCGACAGTTGGGCGAAGGTAAAGCCCCAGGCCTGAAGGTTCCGCTAAGACGTCCGCCAACCGTACGGCCGGGTCCGCTTGTGCCTTCTTGCGACTTTGAGAAGCAACCTGTAGCGTGTGGGTCCCAGGACATTTGACCGCTCTGCGACGAGGTGGGGCGGCGCACGGTTTCGTGCTTCTGACCCCACCCCGCGTCACGGAGTACCGCATGAAGAGAGTCGCCGCACTCGGGCTGCTCGTATCCGCGCTTGCTGCCTGCTCGGATCTGCCGCAGCCCTCCGCCCCGACCGCCGCGCTGCAACCCACCACCGCCGCGCTTTCGAAGGGCGGCGTTCCGATCCCGAACAGCTACATCGTCGTCTTTCGGGACGACGTCCAGGACGTGGACGGCACGTCCGACGATATCGCCGCAACGTCGGGCGGCAAGGTCAACTACAAGTACAAAGCCGCGCTCAAGGGCATCGCGATCAATCTGAGCGCTGCGCAGGCCGCCGCGCTTGCGAGTGATCCGCGAGTGGCGTACGTGGAGCAGGACCAGACGATGACGATCTCCACGGTGCAGAGCGGCGCCACGTGGGGAATCGACCGGATCGATCAACGGAATCTCCCGCTTAGCGGGACATACGTGTACAACGCCGACGGCACCGGCGTGACGGTGTACATCATCGACACGGGCATCAACTTCACCCACACCGAGTATGCGGGCCGCGCCTCGACTGGCATCGATGAGGTCACGGCGGGCGGCACGGCTACCGACTGCAACGGGCACGGGTCGCACGTGTCCGGCACCGTCGGTGGAACGACCTACGGCGTCGCGAAGAAGGTCAAGCTCGTGGCGGTGCGGGTGCTCGATTGCAACGGCTCCGGCAGCACGTCGGGCGTGATCGCGGGCATCGACTGGGTGACCGCGAATCGCGTACTTCCCGCCGCCGCCAACATGAGCCTCGGCGGCGGCTTCTCGTCCACGCTCAACGCGGCGGTAGATCGGTCGACAGCCGCCGGCGTGACGTACGCCATCGCGGCGGGCAACAGCTCCGCGGACGCGTGCAACAGCTCACCGTCGAGCGCATCGACGTCGATCACGGTGGGTGCCACGGACATCAACGACGCCTTTGCGTCGTTCTCGAACTTCGGCAGTTGCGTACACATTCTGGGGCCCGGCGTCAACATCACGTCGGCCTGGATCGGCAGCAACACGGCCACGAACACCATCAGCGGAACGTCGATGGCCACGCCGCACGTGGCTGGCACGGCGGCGCTCTATCTCCAGGTGAATCCCAGCGCGACGCCGTCGGCCGTACGAAGCGCGCTCACGTCGAACGCGACACCCAACGTGATCAGCGGCGTGCCGGCTGCGACGCCCAACCTGCTGCTCTACAGCGGCTTCATCGCGGCGGGTCCGCAGCCGCCGGTGGCGAACTTCACGTACAGCTGCTCGCTGCTCAGCTGCAACTTCGACGCGAGCAGCTCCACGGCCCAGGCCACCGCGACGTACAGCTGGACGTTCGGCGATGCCACGAGCGGCACGGGCAAGACGACGAGCCACACGTATGCGGCATCGGGCTCGTATAGCGTCGCGCTGACGGTCACCGACGCCAACGGCACCAGCACCAAGACACAGACGGTGACGGTGTCCAACACACCGGCGCCACCAGTGGCGAGCTTCACCTACACGTGCAGCGGGTTGACCTGCTCGTTCGACGCCGGGGGCACCACGGGCGCGACGTCCTACTCATGGGCGTTCGGCGACGGCACGACCGGCAGCGGCGTTACGACCTCACACACGTTCGTCGGTCGCAGGAATTACACGGTGACGCTGACCGCGACAGGTGCGGGCGGATCGTCAAGCACGTCGAAGCCCATTACCTGCAACAAGAGAAACTGCTCGTAGCGGGAACCCGGGAAGTGACTGATGGGGCCGACGCAAACCATGCGGCGGCCCCATCGGCCTTCAGGGGACCCACGTGGTGAGCGAGGCCGCGCTGCGGCGCTCCTTCGGCGGCGGAACGACCGCCGGCTCACCCACGTTGAGCACGGCCACGATCCGCTCCCCTTCCGGAACGCCAACCGCTGCGCGCGCGGCCGCGTCGTTCATGATCGCGCCGGTCTTGATGTGCGTGCCGAGTCCGAGAGCCATCGCAGCGAGGGCGATGTTCTGCACGGCCATCATCGTGGCAGCGAGGTCCTCCTCGCGGATTTCGGGATTCGCGTCCTCGACAACCGAGACCGCAATCATCAACGGAAGCGCCGCATGCTCCTCGGCAATCTTGGTGCGCAGCGCCTCAGCAGCAGCGGCATCCTCGAGCTTCTTGGCTTTGCGAGCGCCGAGCGCGGCACCATATGCGTGACGAGCCTGTGGGCCGAGCACGTAGAAGCGCCATGGTTGCGTGAGGCGGTGGTTCGGGGCGGTTACAGCCACGTCGATCATCGCCTCGACGTCGGCGCGGGTGACTTCGTGTGCAGTGAACTGGCGGATGGAGCGGCGGCCCTTCAGGGCCTCGAGCAACGCGATTGGCATGGGAGATATCTAACGACGGTGAACGGTGAACCGTGTCAGCCGCTGTGACGAAACGTTCCGAGCGTCGGTTAGGCAGCCTGTCAGCATCGGACGAGGCTCTCATGTACTCTCCCGCACGACGCGCGAGCGTGGCGCTCTTGATCGTCGTTGCCGGCGCGGGGCGCAGCGACGCGCAGCTCATTTCGCCTCGCACGGTTCCCGTCTTTCAGGACGAACAGTTTCAGCTCTATCCCTCGAGCCGCCCGGGGTTGGGTAGCGTGCGCATCGCGCTCGACGACACCCTCGGGGACGTGTTCGTGAATCCTGCCAAGGCCGTTCGGCTCAGGGGCACGATGGCCGTGGCCGCGCCCTATGGGCATGCCATTTCCGGCGACCGCGGAGGCGGGCGCACGCTGCCCGTCACCGTGCTGTTCGGTACGGAGGACTGGGGAGGCGCCGTGTTGGGCGCCATTCAGCAAACCGACCGCGCCGGTCCCGTGTGGAACCGATCCACGAGCGAGCGCACGGCGACCAACCAATATCTCACGGCATCCATCTCCCGCCGCTTCTCCGACGGAATGTCTCTCGGCGCGAGTGCATTTCACGCCGACCTCTCGGCCGTGGACGGCGTGGATCTGCTCTATGCCGGCAGTGACCGGATCGATCAGTCGGGAAACCTGAACGACTTCAGGGTGGGCGCGCTCAAGGAATGGCAGTCCGGGCACGCCGCGGAGCTGCTCGTCGTCCGCAGCAGCACGCGCATGCGGCATGACGTCCACTTCACCACGTGGGTCTGGGACAGCACGGCCAGACAGTCGCGGCAACGCACTCGGCAGGACATCAATCTCGACGAGACCGACGTCACGGGCCTCCACGCGCAATACATGCTGCCGGTGGGTAGCGAGGGGTGGCGGCTCGGCTTTCTCGGCACCTTGAACTACTTCGACCATCCGAAGATTCCCAACTACGTTCTGCAGAACCTTCCGCGCGACCCCGGATCCACGAGAGCCTACAACGTCGGCCTGGGTGCATCGCGCAATGCGGGCCCGCTCACCCTCGCCGCTGACGTGGTCATGGAGCCCATCACGTCCAACACGTTTGCGGACATGACCGCCGACGTGAAGCGCGCCGACGGCACCGTGATTCCAGCCGGTGAGAAGACCGTGGAGAACCACTTCACCTTCCACAACAGCAGGGCGGCACTCGGTGTGGGGTGGCGCGCCGTCGTGGACAGCGCGGCGGGGACGTCCGTCTCCTTGAACTTCGGCCTGTCGATGTACGCCATCTCGTACGATCTGCTCCAAACCAACAACATCACCAGAACGCTGCGGGCGCAGCACGAGAACTGGGTGGAGAGCGGGCCGACGCTTGGCATCCGCTTCCACATGCGGGATGCCGATGTGTCGTACGCCTTTCGCGCCACGTGCGGCACCGGCAACTGCGACATCGTCCAGGGGGACCGCGTATTCGTCACACCGACCGTGTCTGCGCCGGCGCCGGGCGGAATCATCGCGGCGCCGGCGTCGCCGCTCTTCCTGCAAAGCGGACGCGAGACGAGCCATCACCTGACCGTATCGGTTCCATTTCGGTAGTACGCCTTGCGGGAGAGCTCGAGCGTGGCGTACATGAATCATGCGTCCGCTTCGCCTCAGGTCGGCCCCCCGCATCCGGAACCCAGGCACGCGCGTCGCCTTGCCGTTGGTTCTCGCGCTGTCTGCCGGTGCGCCGCTACTCGTCGCGGGGCACCGCTCACATCCGCCCGCCGTCGGACGAATCGAAGGGCAGGTGCTGCTCTCCACCGCACTGACCACGCGACGGCCCCGGTTCCGCATTTACACAGATCCGGGGCCAGGCGCTCGCCCGCCGGCGCACGAAGCGGACGAGATGCGAAACGTGGTGTTGTATCTCCAGCGCGCGGCCGTGCCAGACGACGCGCGGGGAGAGCGGGCCAACATCACGCAGCGTGACGAGCAGTTTGTTCCACACGTCGTGACGGTCCTGCGCGGAACCACGGTGGACTTTCCAAACGACGACGAAGTGTTCCACAACGTCTTCTCGCTCTCGAGCGCAAAGACGTTCGATCTGGGGCGATACCCCAAGGGTTCATCCCGGAGCGTGGTGTTCGACAGGAGCGGTGTGATCCAGGTGTTCTGTCACATCCACTCGGACATGAGCGCCGTGGTTCTGGTGCTCGACAATCCGTTCTTCGCGGTGCCGGCCGAGAACGGCCGATACGCTATCGAAGGCATTCCGCCGGGCGAGTACACCGTGGTTGGCTGGCACGAGCGGATCAAGCCCGTGACGCGGACCATCCGCATCGTTGCTGGCGAAACCGCGCGCCTCGACTTCAACATCCCGATTCCGCCGGCGAGCGAGGATGGACGCTGACGAGCCAGTGACTCCCGTCGACGCCGGCGGCATTCGCCGGATGGTTGCACGATCGAGCCTGCAAGTGCGCCTGGCTGCGCTCAGCGCTCTGCTCGCGGCGATGGTCATGATCGTCACGTTTTCGGTGCTCAGCGTTCAGGTGCGTCAGAACACCCAGCAGCTGTTCGCGCGGGAGCTGATACACAACGGTCGGACGCTGGTGGCGCTCCAGCATGAGAGTCGCCGCCAACTCGTGCTCACCGCATCGCTCATTGCGGAAAGCCCCACGCTGCACTCCGCGATCTCGACCTATCGCTCCGAGCAGCTTTCGGGCAGCGCCACCGGCGACATTCTGACGAATACCGTGCAGAACGAGGTGCGGCGGCTGGGCGCCAACCTTCCCGGCGGAACCCTGCTGGTCACCGACGAGCGAGGGCGGATTCTCGCGGGGCGCGTGCGGGGCCTTTCAACAACCATGCGCGGGACCGAGCTCGCGAGCCTCCCTGCCGTGCGTAACGCGCTGGACGCGAGCCTCGTCACCAACGCCGACGAGCCATACCTCGATGGTCTCGAGGTGGACGGCCACTACTTTGGCGTGGGAGTGGCACCTCTCATCGTGGACGGGTTCACGATCGGCACGATCGTCGTCGGCGAGCCGGTGGATTCGTCCCTTGTCACCACACTGAAGCGGGACTTCGACGGAGAGATCGTCGTCTCGGCGGGCGAGCGAATCATCAGTGCAACGCTGCCAGACAGCATCGCGAGCATTGCCGCGCGTGAGCCTGGCAACGCAGAACGTGCGCTTGCGCTTGGGCCGGAGGAGTATCTCGCGGCCATCGTCCCGATCGGGAAGACACAGCGTGGCACTCCGCTGCGCATCACGCTGCTGCAACCGTTGACTCCTACGGTGAAGTTGCTGCGCGATGCGCTGTTGCGCGATTTTCTCATCTACGGCCTGGCCGCCGTCATCCTCGCCGGACTCGGCGCCGCGGCGCTGACGCGCTCCGTTCTGCGTCCGTTGCGAGCGTTCATTCAGTTCATGGGGCGCGGCGCGGAACGCGAGCGTCTGGACGAATCGTTCGACGCGACCGGTGCCGCGCGCGAGATCCGCGCGCTCAACGAGTCCTTCAACCAGCTCATGGCTGCGCTCAGCGGAAAACGCGTCGAGCTGGAGCGCCGCGGTTCAGAGCTTGCCGCGGCCACGGAAGTGCTGACCGACGAGGTGCGGGAGCGCGAGCGCGTCGAGCGCGCGCTCCGTGATAGCGAGGCGCAACTGCGTCAGTCGCAGAAGTTGGAGGCGATTGGAACGCTGGCGGGCGGTATCGCGCACGACTTCAACAACATGCTGACGGTCATCTCCGGCTTCACGCAGCTTGCGATGAGCAGCCTGGGTCAAGAGCATCCCGTGACGGCCGACCTGAAGCAGGTGAGCGATGCCGCGCGAAGTGCGGCGACACTCACGCATCAACTGCTTGCGTTCAGCCGGAAGCAAGTGATGCAACCGAGGGTGCTCGATCTCGAGATGATCGTGAGCAACATGGAAGGGATGCTGCGGCGTCTCATCGGCTCGCGAATCACCCTGGAGGTATCTCACGACGGGGCGCCGGCCCGGGTCAAGGCCGACCCCGGCCAGCTCGAACAGGTTCTTCTCAACCTGACGGTGAATGCGCGCGATGCCATGCCCGATGGGGGCGAGTTGCATATCGTCACGGGGCATCGATCAGCTGCCAGCGGCGCAAATCAAGTCATGCTCCAGGTGCGCGACACGGGAATCGGGATGTCGGAGGAAGTGCGGGACCGGATCTTCGAGCCCTTCTTCACCACGAAAGAAGTTGGGAAGGGTACGGGCCTTGGTCTGGCGACGGTCTACGGAATCGTGGCGCAGTCCGGTGGGTCCATCGAGGTGGACAGCGCGCCAGGACGCGGCACGACGTTCACCGTGGCGCTGCCTCCGATCGCGGAAAGCGTAACACACACTCCGGTCGACTCCATGGCGGCGGTGCTTCCGCGCGGCGCGGAGTCGATCCTGATTGTGGACGACGAGGAGGCAGTACTCGACCTCGCGCGCCGAACGCTCGAGAGCTGCGGGTATTCCGTTCGCGTCGCCCGCAATGGGGTCGAAGCCCTTACCATGGCCCGTGGTCCGGAGCGGATCGACGCCATCGTGACGGATGTCATCATGCCGAATCTCAGCGGCCCGCAAATCGTGGAGCGGTGCCTGGTGAGACATCCTGAGGCGCGCGTCGTCTACATCACCGGATACTTCGATGATGAGATCGTCCGCCTCGAGGTCGACGAAGAGGTGCGCCTCGTACGGAAGCCGTTCACGCCGGCAGAGCTGGCCCGCACTGTACGCTCTGCGCTCGATTCACCAAGGACGTCCGCCACGTTCCATGGCTCATAGCGTCATCGCGCGGCGCCGCGCGCTGGTGTTTGTCTTCCTGGCCCTTTCCGGCACACCACGAACGGTGTGCGCGCAGGGTGGCTTTCTGTGGCAAGGCATCGTTGACGTCGAGGCGTGGAAGACCGATTCGGCATCCAACCTCCTGGCCCGCGGCAGCGGGCACCCGAGTCTCCTGGGACGCATCGATACCTGGGCCGCGGCAGAACCGCTCCGCAACATCGTGTTCTTTGCCGAGGTCCTCGGCGAAACCGGTCCGGCGCGCATCGAGGCGGGGAGCGAGATCTACTTCAAGCGAGGTGGCGTACGATTCTCGCCATCAGACGCATTCACGCTGGAAGGAGGCAAGATTCCTCAAGTCGTGGGGACATTTTCGTCGCGGCAATTATCGACACGCAATCCACTCATCGGAACGCCGGATGGATATGCCGCCACGTACTCGTACGGTGCACGCGTGGATGGCAGTGTCGGCGTGCTGGATTATCGCGGCGGCGTGGAGTCGCTGTCCCTCTGGCGAGAAGGGTACACTCCGCAGCCCGGGAAATCCCTGCATCCGGCAGTCGGACTTGGCGTTACGCCCATTGCCAGCGTGCGCCTCGGGGCATCCGCCATGCGCGGCCCGTATCTCAGCGACGCCTTCTCGGATCAGCAATTGAAAGGTCAGTCGTGGCGAACCTATCGGCAAACGATCATCGCCGGCGACGCCAGAGTGAGCATCGACTACCTCGAAGTGCACGCCGAGGTCGCGCGAAGCACCTACGACGTCCCGGGGCAGTCCGCCACGAGCAATGGCTTGCAATACTACGTGGAGTCGAAGTACACCGTCATGCCGCGTCTCTACGTCGCCGCCCGCTACGAGCGCAATGACTACCCGTTCATCGGCGCCTTCGGGCCGAACTGGGTGGCGAACAACAGCATCGTGAGCGACGGAGAGGTCGGCGGCGGATTCCGGCCGGCTGCCAGCACGCTGGTGAAGTTGACCGTACGCAAGGACCACCGCGCACCGAACGCAAGGCCGTCAGCTCCGCATGATGCGGGGTATGCCGTTGCCCTGCAGCTCTCGCAGGCGTTCGATGCGCTCGAGCTGATCACGCGCGGACCCTAGCGCGATTATCGTTCGGCATGGCACTTCGCGTCGCCGGATTCCCATGCAGCTGAAACAGGCGATTTTCCGCGCCGCACGCTCGGCGGGCATGTTTTCCATCCTGCGGGACAGCCCCTGGCGTCGCCGCCGGCTGCTGATCGTGTGCTACCACGGCGTGTCGATGGACGACGAGCACGAATGGTCGCCGTCGCTCTACGTAACGCAGGACCGGTTGCGCGCGCGACTCCAGGCGCTTCGCGACGGAGGATACACGATTCTTCCCCTCGCCGATGCCACCGAGCGTCTTTACGCCGGCACGCTGCCGCCGCGAAGTGTCGCCCTCACGTTCGATGACGGCGCGGTCGACTTCGAGCGACGCGCGCTGCCCGTGCTCCGCGAATTCAACGCACCGGCGACGCTGTACCTGACCACGTATTACTGCCTGCACCGACTGCCGGTGTTCGATACCGTGCTGTCCTACGTGCTGTGGAAGGGGCGCGACAGCGGCGCCGATCTCGCGTCCATCGTCGGATCTGCGCAACCCATGCCGGTCTCGCCGGACAGTGAACGCAACGCCACGCGGCAGCGGCTGCGCGAACATGCAGCGGCTCTCGGACTGAGTGCCGGCGAAAAGGATGTCCTCGTCGCGCGCGTTGCCGGCCGTCTCGGCGTGAACTACGACGCCATCAAGGCACGGGGAACGCTGCAGATCATGGCGCCCGACACCGTTCGTGGGCTGCCGGGCGACCTGGTAGACGTACAGCTCCACACACACCGCCACCGGACACCCATCGATCACGACCAATTCGTGCGAGAGATCCGGGACAACGACGCGGTCATCCGCGAGCTCCGCATCGGAGCGCCCGCTCCGACGCACTTTTGCTATCCCAGCGGGGACTACCACGGTGAGTTCTTCGATTGGCTGCATGAGTGCCAGGTGCAGTACGCAACGACGTGCGTGCCCGATCTCGTATCGAGGGACGCGTACCCGCTGTTGCTGCCGCGCCTCGTGGATACGATGGAGCAGTCGGCACTGACGTTCGAGGCGTGGGCGAGCGGCTTCGCGGCGTTGCTCCCAAAACGGCGAGCGTTCCGCCTGGATCCGGAACGTCTTACGGTTGGCGAGGCAGTGCGGGGATAGCGTCGTACCAGCGACTCGCTCTGTGTCTTAGCGACGACCACACGTGAGTTTTGTACAAATCGTCCTCGGCAGCATAGCGAAGTCACGCGAGCGTAATCAATGCAGTGCTCGACACGGCAGAGTGTTGACATACATAGTGGCAGTCATGTAATCTGCTTCAGTGGTGTTCTCACACCGAACTCAAGGCAACCATGAAAGCCGAGGACCTCGAGTCTCTCCGATCTGAAATGAGAGAGGGATTTCAGACTGTCAATGCGCAGCTCGGGAGGCTCGACGACGGACTGCAGGCGGCCAATGCGAGGCTCCAAGGTTTGGAGACGACCGTCGCGGGGCTCGACGGAGGATTGCAGACGCTTACTGCAAAGGTTGACGATGGCTTTGCAGATATGCATCAGGCGCTGCATGGCCTCATGTTCAAGCTGCTCACGCCATCGGAGATCAATGAAATACGGTCGCAGATGAAAAGCCCTCCAGAGATGAAGACCTTTCCCTTCTGGGCCATTCGGTAGCTGCCGGGTATGGTCGGCAGCGGGCACGGTCAGGTGAGCTCGCGTCCCTTCGTTTCAGGGATCGCCACCCAGGACAATGCGCCCAGCAGGTAGGCGGCGCCCGCGACGAGAAAAGCCACGCTGAATCCTCGCGTGGTTGCCACGCTGCCCACGGTAAATGGTGCAGCCGCGCTTGCCACTCGGCCAATGTTGTACGTGAAGCCCTGCGCTGTCGCGCGAATGGACGTCGGATAGATCTCAGCGGTGACTGCGCCAAAGCCGCTGAAGAATCCCGTTCCAAAGAATGCGACGAGAGGACCGAGCAGAAGAAGGACCAGGGGCTGCCGCGTCGCTCCATAGAGGGGGAGCAGAATGCTCGCCATCACGAGATACGCGATGTAAACGCGTTTGCGCCCCACCCGGTCGGTAATGTAGCCGAAGGTGATGTAGCCGAACCACATGCCGACCTGCATTGCCACGATGAGCCAGGACATGACCGTGGTGTCGAGGCCGATGCCGCCCTGCGCGCGCGGCAGCGACAGATAGGCCGGCACCCAACCGTTCAGGCCCCACCAGCCGAACAGCGCGCATGCATTCATGAAGGTCACGGCCGCCGTGAGGGGAAGCATGCGGCCGCGAAACATGTCTGCAAAGCGCGCGGGCCGCGCATGGCCTGTCGCCGCCGTGTCGCCGGACGCCGCGCGCCTCGAGAGCCATACCTCCGGCTCCTTCACGTTGCGCTGCACCCACACCGTGAACAGTGCGGGAAGCACACCGACGAAGAAGACGGCACGCCACCCAAAGCGTGGCAGCACGATGCTCACGACAATGGCCGCAGCCGCGAAGCCGATTGCCCATGAGCCCTGCATGAAGCCAAGCGCGCGACCACGAACGCGCGACGGCCACGTCTCGGAGACAAGCGCTGCCCCACTCGCCCACTCGCCTCCCATGCCGAGTCCGAGCAACGCACGGAAGACGGCAAACTGCCAGAGCGTCTGCGAGAATCCGCAGGCGGCAGTAAAGGCGGAGTAAATGAGCACGCTCGCCATGAGTGCGCGCGTGCGACCATAGCGGTCGGCGACGTGCCCGAAGAGCAGCCCCCCCGCCGCGCCTCCAAGCAGCGTGATCGATCCCAGCGCGCCGGCCTGCGCCTTCGTGAGCCCGAGATCCGCGATGACGGATGCGAGCGTCAGCGAGAAGAGCATGACGTCGAACGCGTCGAGCGCCCAACCGAGCGACGCGGCGATGAGCGCGCGCCGTCCTTCGAGCGTGCCCTCCTTCCACCAGCCGAACAGCCCCACGGCAGGCGCGGATTCGTCGACGACCGTGGTCGTCATTGACCGCGGGCGCTCAGGGGACGTTCACCGGCGCCGGTTCTCCGGCCGCGAGCGCCTTGAGCCACGCCGTTGAACGCACCGTGAAGGGCATCATCTGCGCGGGAGACGCGAGATGATTGTGCGGCGTGTCGAGCATCGGCGCAGCCTCTTTCGGGCCGGCAAGCTGATTGAAGGTCGTCCACTGCCCTATGGCGGGGGTGACGTCGTCGATGAATCCAATGGCCATGAGCGTCGGCGCCTTGATGTGGGACGCGAAGTTCGTGACGTCGAAGTACGGTGCCGTCGCAACGACGCCGGGATTGTTGGTGTCCCAGAAGGGATAGCCTGGCATGCGCCCGTGCATCGCGCCGAGCGCATCCGAGCCTGCCGGCACATTGACGACCACCGCGGTGACCTTTGCATTGAGTCCCGCCACGGCAATGCTCTGCTGTCCGCCCATGCTGGTGCCATTGGCGACGAGAATGCGACCGTCCCAGTCCGGACGACTCGCGAGATATTCCACCGCACGATAGTCGCCAAGATACATCTGGAGGAAATAGTTGTGGTGGCGGTCAGTGTTGTTGAGTGACGCATACTGACGGATCATCGCCGGAAGCGCATCGTAAAATGCCTGGGGCATGTCCGAGGGCACGTCATGGGGCTCGACGTTCATGGCCAGCCATCCCTCGGCGGCGCGATCGGTCACCCATGCTCGCTGAAGCGGGTACGGCGGACTCGCCCACTGCATGATCAGCAGCGCGGGAAACTTGCCGGCGCGTTTGGGTTTCGCGATCTGTCCGTACACGTGCGCGCCGCCGATGTTGTCCAAACGCACAGTGGCATACTCGATATCCGGCGACCCGCTCTCCTTGGGCGTGAGTACGGCATGCATCGGAACGCGCTCGAGCTGCGCGATTTCCGATGCCCAGAAGCTGTCGAAATCGGCCGGTGGTGGAATGACGGGCTGGATCTTCGTCGGCTCGACCGCGGCTGCGACGCGCCAGCGGCCCGGGCCGCCGGTATTTGGAGTGCCAAAGGGCTGCACAGAGCCCCGTGGGGGAGTAATTTCCGCGATCACCACTCCGGGCGACGAGAGCGACGTCTCGATGCGCGCCGGCCCGCGGGCCAGATCGAGCGCGCCGGAGCTAATCATGCGCGCACCATTCTCCTTCACCACGAACGGGTAAGCACCGGGCGACGCCCGCTGCCCCTCGGCGAGCGTGATCGTCCAGCCGATGACGGCGCCGACGGAATAGATGTCCGAGCGCACGTCGGGCGTGATGACAAGCTGCTGGGCACGGAGGATCGGCGCCACACAGAGCAACGACAGCGCGAGACGGAACATGCGCGATCCCTCGCGCGCGCTCCCTTCACTCAACCGCATGCGCTCACAGCCCCTTGGACCCGAGCCACTGGGCCGAGTAATCCGCCAACTCCTGCCAGCCGTGATCGAGCGCCAGTGAGTGTCCGCGGCCGGCGAACTGCTTGAAATCCGTTACGGCCGCCGACTTTCGGTAGACGCGCAGCGTGCTGCGCACGAGCACCGGTGGTACAATGTGATCGTTCTCGCCGGACACGAGCAACAGCGGACCACGAGTCGCGTTGGCGGCATTCACCGTCGTGGCCGACGACGGATTGAAGGTCGCCGTGGCTGCCTGGAACAACGGCCGCCCAGGTGCAGGCATGGCGTACCGGGCGTACAGCTCTTTCGCCTCACGCTCCGGGACAGCGTTCGCGAACCCGTACCGGAACTGTGACTCGGTCAACGATACCGCGCGCGAGAAGTTCAACGGGTTTCCAAGCACGGGAAAGGACGCGCGCAGTGCGGAGAACGGAAGCTCCCAAACACCGCGAACCGGTGCGGGATCGATTGCGATGGCGGCGGAGCCGAGATCGCGGCCGAGCAGCTTTTGAACGAGAAGTCCGCCGAAGGAATGGCCGATGAGAACCGGCTTCACCGGAAATCGCTTCAGCTGTTCCGCAATGTGATTCGTGATTTCCCCGACGCCGAAGCCCGCGACCGCCTGTGGATTGCGTCGAGTTGCCTCGGCGGACTCTCCGTCGCCGGGCCAGCTGACGGCGTGGGTCTCGTACCCGTGCTGCCGAAAGTACTCCTGCCAGTTGTGCCACGACTCGGCGTGCAGCCACAGGCCATGGACGAAGACGACAGGCGGCCTGCCACTCGCGGTGGTTGTGCTCGTACCCATGAGTTCCCCCGGGGTTACTCGTTCGCCTCGCTGCGCAGTATCCGCGCGAACACGCCGATGTCAATGTTGCCGCCGCTCACGAGGCACACGACTCGGCCGCCGGGCTGGCTGGCGTCGAGCGCGGCCGCGAGGGGCGCGGCACCCGCGCCTTCGGCCACGACTCGCACGCGCTCGGCGAGCGTGCATACGGCGGACTCCACCTGTGCGACGCTCACCACGCGTGTACCCGCCACGAGATTCTTGATGAGGGGCCACATCTCGGCCGAGACTGCGGCGGATCCCATGCCGTCGATGAACGTGCGCGTGACCTCTACCGTCGTGGGCTGACCCTTCGCGAACGATGCCGTGAGGGGCGCTGCCGTCTCCGCTTCCACCGCGTACACTTGCGTCGCAGGGCTCAATTCCCGCGCGACCGCCGCAATGCCCGCGATGAGGCCGCCGCCACCATATGGAACAAAGATGGAATCGACACTGTCGAGCACCTCGAGAATCTCGAGCGCGATGGTGCCGTTGCCCGCCATGACCGCCGGGTCCGCGAACGGGTGGATGAACAGTCCATCCACGCCCGGATGGCGATGTTCCACGAGCGCCTGCCACCAGACGTCAAACGGAACCTTTGTGACTATGCCGCCAAGGCGCTCGATGGCGTCGGTCTTCGCCCGCGGGGCATGTTCCGGCACGATGACGCGGCAGGGGATGCCAAGCTCACGCGCACACCATGCGACGCCCTGCGCCATGTTGCCGGCACTGGCGGTATAGACGCCGCGCCGCAGTGCATCGCGTCCGGCAAGTGCCATGGCGTTCGCCGCGCCGCGAATCTTGAACGAGCCGATGGGCTGAAGGTTCTCGAGCTTGAGGTGCGTGTCGTGCGCGAGATCTGCCGGCACGCGCAGCAGTGGAGTTCTGACAGCGATGCCGGCAATCCGGTCTCGCGCGCGGCGCACGTCATCGAGCGATGGTGGCGCGAGAGTCCCTGTCACGTCAGTACCGATAGATGAATGCAAGGTACGGTATCGCGACCGCGGCGGAGGTGACACCGAATAGTGCAGCGTCCACCGACAGTCGTTCACCGATGAAGCGCACACCGCCCGACCACAGGGCGCCTCCGTTCGACAGATCGGCGTAGTTCTCCGTCACCAGCGAGATGCCCTTCGACACACGCGTCGTGCCACCCACCATGAGCAGAGAGGCTCCAGCCTTCTTGTTTCCGTATCCGACCCCGCCACCAACCGTAAGGCTGTTGTCCTCACTGCCGAGTGTCGCGACACCGTATCCTATGCCGACTGGCGATTGAGCCACCAGCCATTTTGCACCCGCGATCAGCGCCCCGACAGCGACGTTCACGTTCGGGCTCTGATAGACGCCCACCTTCGGCGTGACATAGAATATCTGGTCCGCGATTCCGACGCCGGGAAAGACTGATGCTCCCACGCCCATGCTAATCTGATCGGTGATGCCAAACTGAAAGCTCGGGAAAAAGAGCTCCGCCTCGGTGAAATAGGTCTCGTCGGACCGCATCATCCGCCCCGTAGGCGCGAAGAGCAGCCGTGTGCGGCTGGGATCCTCGGGCCACAGGCCTTCCTCGTGCAAGCCGCTCCGATGCACCAGGCGCACCGAGATGATAGTCGATCGAGGAATGGTGGATTCGCCCACGGCTGACGCGAATCGCACGGAGCTGGATGTCACCTCCAGCACCCGGCCAAGCAGCGTCGATCCATCGCGCAAGGTGATTTGCGCCACCATGCTATCGGGCGTCGGGCGTAGCTCGACGCGATCCTGCGCTTGCGCGCGCATGATCGGCAGGAGGAGAACCAGCCACAACGTCCAGATGTGGCGTCGCACGCGGTCGTTCGAAACGGTGACCACGGCGGCTGTCATTCGCAGAGCAGGACGGAACATGGGTCGTCTCCAGTTCGGATCCTTCGTTGGCGCGCCCGATTGTCGGTCGATGCCACGTCGCCGAACGTCCCCGTTCGTTGACGCGACATCATTGTCGGGTCGCGCAACCCCCTCCGCCGTCGTGCGAATGACGTAGTCACCGCCCCGGTTCGACGTAGCTCCGAGCTGCGCCCGGGTCTACGTACCGGTCTTGACCGTCCGTCGCGAAATCAGGTCGGCATGTATCGCGCAACGGCCATGGCGAGCGTGGCCAGGATCAGCAGCGCAGCTACCACACGCAACGCAGTCATCATTCTTCCCTGCAAGCGCTCCATTTCCGCCTGCTGCTCCGGGGTGGGTGACCCACCTTGTGCCTTGATCTGCGCGCCGATAGCACCCAGCCGTCTCGCTGTGGGTGCGTTGACGGCCATGCCGCTGATCACGGCGAGAATGGCCAATCCTCCGCCCAAACCGAACGTGCGACCGGGACCGGAGTGCATCCACACGCTGCTGAATCCCGCAGAGTCGTTCCAGTAGAGCGCGAGCCCCGAAAGGATGGCAAGAATCGGCACCACCATCATGAAGATGGGAAGCTTCCGGACGTTCGTGAGATACGCCATGGCCGGACCGCTTGCCGGACCCAACGTCTTCAGGGTCGGCATGAGAAACAGCACGAGAAACAGAACGGCGCCCAGCCACACTGCGCCGAAGACGATGTGGATTGCGCGGAACAGCTGGAGAGTCGTCGGTGACATCGGGTGGTTGTCGGAGTTTGGGATGAACCGCGGGGATACTATCGCAACACGGCCTCGTCGTCGTGCCGGCTTGCTTCCATCTGTCGCATGACCATGTCGTAGTAGCTGCCGCGCGCCCGCATCAGCTCCTCGTGCGTGCCACGCTCGACCACTTCACCTTCTTCCATGAGAAGGATCATGTCGGCGCGGCGCACGGTCGAGAGCCGGTGCGCAATGACGAACGTGGTCCGGCCGGCGAGCAGCTCCGCCATCGATGCCTGGATGAGTTGCTCGCTCTCGGTGTCGAGGTTGCTCGTGGCTTCGTCAAGGATGAGGATCTGCGGACGCGCGAGCACCGCCCGCGCGATGGCGAGCCGCTGGCACTGGCCGCCCGAAAGCTTTACGCCGCGCTCTCCCACGAACGTATCGTAACCTTCCGGCAGCCTGACGATGAATTCGTGGGCATTCGCACGGCGCGCGGCGTCCTCGACCTGTTCGTCGGTCGCGTCGTGGCGCCCGTACGCGATGTTATCGCGCACCGAGCCGTCGAAGAGAAAGACTTCCTGCTGCACGATCGCGAGAAGGTCCCGATACGACGCGAGACGGAACTCCCGGATATCGGTTCCATTGAGCAGAATGCGCCCGCGCGTGGGATCGTGGAAGCGCGCGACGAGGTCCGTGACGGTCGTCTTGCCCGCGCCGCTCCGGCCCACCAGCGCGACCACATGCCCGCTCGGCACACTCACATTCAGGTTGCGCACCACAGGGCGTCCGGCACGGTACTCGAACTCGACATTCTCGAATGCGAGATGCTCGAGCACGCGCGGTGCGTCCGTCGCATCGGGAAGGTCGGGCTTGTCGTTCTCCATGGCGAGCACCTCGAACACGCGCTCCATGGCGGCGAGCGAGCGCTGGAGCTCGGAGAACGAATTCACGATGTTCCAGACGGGATTGAGCAGCAGGAACGTGTACCACTGAAAGGCCATGATGTCGCCGATGGAGGCGCGGCCCTCGAGATTCAGACGCCCGCCATACCACACGATCACGACGTTCACGGCGCCGAGCAGCAGTCCCCAGGCCGTCCAGATCACCATCTCGCGCCGCTGCGCGAACAGCTCCTTTCTTAGAACCGTGTGGCGCCCGCGCATGTAGTCCAGCAATTCGTGCAGCTCGCGCCGGAATGCACGCACGATGCGAATGCCGGAGAACGTTTCGCCAACCCGACCGTCGATCAGCTCCGCATCCTTGCGCAATGACCGATAGATGGGCCGGATACGCCGCGCCGAGATGAAGCTGATGACCATGATGCCGGGGATGATGGCCATGGCGGTGAGCGCGAGCCGCCAGTTGAGCGCCATCAGGATGAAAATCGCGATCACCAGCCGGATGATGGACACGGCCGGCGACACGATCGCCATCTGCAACAGCCCGGTCGTGGTATCGACGTCGCCGGTGAGGCGAGACAGGATTCCGCCGGTCTTCATGTCCCACAGCCGCGGCAGCGGCAGATGCAGCAGGCGCTCGAACAGCGCCCGTCGCAGCGAGAGCATCACTTTCGTGTTCAGCAGTCGCTGACGGTTGTCCTTGTATGCGTTGAGGAGGTTCGTCGCGATGATGACGACGAGAAACAGCATCCCCGCCCCGTTCAGACGTTTGACGCGGTCCGCCGCGGCGAGCCCGGACTTGAGGAGCACGCGGTCGACGATGAACCGCATGAAGAGCGGCTCGAGCATCTGGAGGCCTGCGACTGCGAGCGCGAGCAGCACGAACCAGAGGACGCCCTTGCGATGCGGCCTGAGCCAACCGAGATACTCGCGGAGGTACTGCCGCCGCTTGAGCCGCCGCTCGCCAGGCGGCGCACTATCGGTCGCTACGGCCGCTCGGTTGCCATTGTCCGCGTCCACGATGTCGTCCAACCGCCTGCGCCGATAATCCTCGACGAATGCGAGGTAGCGGTGGCGTGACGAACGAGGGCGTGATGGCATGCGGCGCGGGATGCCAGCAGGTTGCCCACGTGCGGGCGGAGGCGCAAGTCTGTCGGGCTTCCGGTGCTACTGCCCGGGGTGGTACTGACGCTCCGTGTGCCCCGCGAGCTGCGAGCGGTAGAAGTAGACATCGCGGAGATTTCCCGCGGCGTAACGGTCTGCCTGGTCGTTGAAGTGCTTCGATGTGGGGTGGCCACTCTCCCCACCGGCGGACACGGCACGCGCACGGACACTGTCGCCGAACTCCACAACGGCGAGAAAGCTGTTGCCACTCGTCCCATAGTACTTCTTCGTGCCATTTGCGGGACGAGCACCGAACGCGGCGAGCGAGCCCCAGCGAGACGACGTGAAACCGACCGGAATACTCGGTGCCGCATCGTTGAACGGTTGCACGATGTCGCCGGTGAGACGTTGGAAACGGTTGATGTCGCCCCACGGTGTCTTCCAGGTTCCGTAGTCCGCTACAAGTCGATCGGACGCCGTCGCCAACGCACGCAGCTTCGCTTCGGCCGTGGTGCCGTTGGCGAGGAGTGTGTCGCTGGACGTCCACGAGGTACGCGCGGCCGGAAGCGAGTGCAGAAGCTCATCGCCCCAGAACAGGGCAAGCGTCGTGGGCACGGACGTAGCAGACCAGCGATGGTCCCACGCGCGAAGCAGCGCGATCTGCTCCTTTACCAGCGACTTGAGCGAGTCCGCCGTCGTGGGCGCATCGTACGCCGCGATCAGGGAGGGCACGAGGACATCGAACGACGGAAGCCACGTGTCGAACGCTGCGTCGATGACACCCTGGGGTGTGAATGGCTTCCGTACCGAGAGCACTCGCAGTGCATGGACGCCGCGGGGACTCTCGCTGCCGTTGTCCATGTACTTCGGAAAGGTGCGCGGCTGCGGACTGTTGGAACCTGCAGCGGAGTAGGGCCAATTGTTCGTGTTGTAGACCCAGCCATTGGGCGGATTCACCACGAGAGGGCTCTCGTCCACCGAATGAAGCCCCTTCCACTCCGTCGCGGGATTGCTGCCGTCAACGGGCTTCCGCCAGTCGAACGACGTATCGCGCTTCGGAATGAAGTTCGCGTGGAAGTACGCGACGTTGCCCTCCGCATCGGCGAAGATCGTATTGTTGGACGAGTTGGTGTGCAGGTCCATGATCTTCTTGAACTCGCGATAGTTCCGTGCCTTGATGCGCGAGTACGACTGCGTCAGTGCCTTCACCGGTTCCTGCATGAGCTTGACGGCGATCCACTTGCCGTCCGCCGCACGCACGATGGGGCCGTGGTGCGTACGAAAAACCGTGAACTCCCGCTTTGACATGCCGCCCGCGGCCCTGTACGGCACCACGATGCGCTGCATCGTGACGGGACGCTCCTCACTTCCATAGCGGTACACGTAACCGTCGCCGCGCTTCACGATCCTTTCGGCGTATTCGTCCATGTCGTCGCCATTGGACGACGTGTGCATCCAGCCTGCGCGATCA
This sequence comes from Gemmatimonadetes bacterium 2013_60CM_65_52, assembly GCA_002215645.1. Classification (GTDB taxonomy): domain Bacteria; phylum Gemmatimonadota; class Gemmatimonadetes; order Gemmatimonadales; family Gemmatimonadaceae; genus AG11. Next base: position 88,676 of record NGFI01000012.1, read on the forward strand.
TTGAACCCCTGGTAGACAAAGAATTGTCCCCAGGTAAGTGCGCCATATGCGTTCAAGCCTTCTTCGCTCACGAGCTGTGCTTCGGCGCGGAAGAAGAACGACGTGTGCGGGTTGATCCACAGGATCGCGTGATGGCTCGCGGTGATCGACGGGGCGAGCGCGAAGCCGTTCGACCCGGTGGGTTCGCGCAGCGGTGCCGGTTGCGGACGACCCGATGCGCTGTCACCGGCGTGAGTGCCGTAAAAGCGCTCGAGCTCGCGAAGGGACACGTTCTCGATGTCGCCGCCGATGCTCCCTTCGCTGAACGTGAGCGCCATCCACGGCTCGAACCTCGTGATGACGCGCGGCTTCACGTCCGGATGCGTGGACAGATAGTAGTTGAGTCCGTCGGCCCACCCATCCATGAGCGACTTGAGCCAGGCGGGACTCGACCTGTACTTCACCTTCATGCTGTCCGGGTCGATGAACAGCTTCATGCGGAGATCGCGCCAGATCTCCGCCTCACCCTCGGCTTCCGCAAGCCGGCCTTGCGAGTTGATGAAGTTGGTCTCGATGCGGTTGAAGTCGTCTTCGGCCTGCGCGTACATCAACCCGAAGACGACGTCGGCGTCTTTCTTTCCGTACACGTGCGGGATGCCCCAATCGTCCCGAACGATGGTCACTCGCTTCGCGGCGGCCTGCAAACGAGCGGCGTCCGTATCGGCGGCATCGGCTTGCGCGCAGGCAGCAATAGCCGCCAGCAACAACGGAAGAAAACGGTGCATGATGTCAGGTGAGCGTGTGAGCGTTACTTCGTCTTCTGATAGGTGCCCATGAGCTGCGCCTGTGCCACGATGTGTCCCTCCATGGCCGCCATGAGCGCGGACTTCGACGGTTTGCGGAGGTCGCCGAGTACGGTGTCGAGCGCGTAGAGCTTGAAGAAGTAGCGGTGCCGGCCGATGGGCGGGCACGGTCCGCCCCACCCCGTGCGCTTCCAGTCATTCGTTCCTTCGCGCGTGCCAGGCGGGACGCTGCTCGACTTTCCTTCCTCGATGGCCGAGACGGACGCCGGAATGTCGTACAGCACCCAGTGCACGTACGTCATCTTCGGCGCCTTGGGATCCGGTGCATCCGGGTCGTCCACGATGAGCGCATAACTCTTCGTGGTGGCGGGCGCGCCCTTCCACGCCAGCGGCGGCGACGTATCACCGCCCTCGCACGTGTACTTCGCCGGTATCGCGGCGCTGTCGCCGAAGGCGGACGACAAGATGGTGAAGCTCATTGCAGGTGCTCCGGTGGTGGATGACGTGGTGCGTGTCTTTGGCGGCGCAGCGCGCTCGTTCGACTCCCCACACGCCGTAATGACGAAGAGGACGGTGCACGCGCACGCGAGTCGGGAGATCATCATCCCATCAGAGTATGCGATCCCGGCTGCATTTGCGACGGCGAAGGAACGCCGATGCCGTTGTGGCCGCTACAGTGACGGATGTTTCCCAACGGTCTCGTCGTGCATCTGAAAGAGGTGTGCGACGGACAGCACCTTGTCATCATTGTAGAGATTGCCTGTGATCACTGCGCCGATCGGTTGTGGATTGAGTGGCGCGGACGGAGCTGACGGCGAAGGCGCGGGTGCGGCGGGCGCCGCCGATGGAGCTGCACCAGGAGCCGCCGCCGGACGTGCCGCGGCAGCAGGCTGCTGCGGGACATCGAACTTGTAAGGGACGACAACGCACGGATGGCCGGTCTGCGCGTTCGGCGCGATGTCCGCGCCCGGCCCCGCAATGAACATGTCCAGATCCTTCATGAACTCCGCCCACTTCTGCACGAGCACATAGCGACGTCGCTGCTGATTGACGTACTCGTATGCGCGTGTGAGCCGCCCGCCGACAAACCGTGGGTTCCAGTTCGCCGGAGCCATGGCATCAGCGGGAACGCCGGTCGCGCCGTCCACACCCGGGAATGGTGTGCCCCGCTGCGCGGGCGCCACCAGCGTCGTGAGATCGAGTCCGATTTCCTTTGCCTTCCGTTGGACGTACGAGTCGAACGCCGACGCGTACTCGACGTTCAACGAACCAAGGCCGTCGGAGATACCCGGGACGGTCGGCCGGTCACCGATGGTGACCGGCTTCATGCCAAGATCGCGCAACTTGTCCACCAGCTCCTTCGGCGCGTTCTGGTGAATGCCGATCCGCAGCGACGCGAGCTTGATGTGCGGGTCGAAGTGAAAGGGCGTCGTCACCGTGGACGGATCTTTCTCGTCCACGCCGTGGATGACGCTGAACACCATCGCGCAATCCTCGATGGTGCGGCAGATGGGGCCCACACGGTCCTGGGACCATGCGAGCGTCATTGCGCCAGAGCGACTCACGCGCCCGAACGTGGGACGCAACGCACTCGCTCCGCAGCGTAGTGCCGGGGAGACGATGGACCCCTGCGTTTCGGTGCCGATGGCGAACGCCACGCAGCCGCCCACGGACGCCGACGCGGGGCCGGCTGACGATCCGCTCGATCCCTGCGACAGATTCCACGGGTTGTTGGTGCGGCCGCCGAACCACTGATCGTTCTGCGCGAAGATTCCCGTCGAGAGCTTCGCAATGAGCACGGCACCCGCGTCCCGAAGCCGGACGACAACTTCCGCGTCCTCGTCAATGACGCGATCGCGAAAATCCGGCGACCCCCACGTGGTGGTCACGCCTTTAGTAGCAAATAGGTCCTTAATCCCGTACGGCAGGCCATGCAGCGGCCCGCGATACTTCCCGGCCGTCAGCTCCCTGTCCGCTGCCGCGGCCTCCGCCAACGCCGACGTCTCCATGATGGTGACGGCGCAGTTGAGCGTCGGATTGAGGCGAGCCAGACGCGCGAGGTAGATCTTCGTGAGCCGAGTCGAGGTGATCTTTCTTGCCCGCAACATGGCTGACAGGCGGTGCGCGGGGAGATATGCGATGTCGTCGTCGGACGCCGGCACGGTTCCCGTCCACTTCGCGGGCACGTAGGGCCGGCGGTTGAACACCGCAACGCCGTGCTCCTTTACCAGCTTCTCCATCAACGCGCCCGTACCACCCGGATACGGCATGAACTGCTCGGCCGGTGGCTCGCCGTTGCCAAGTGGATATGGGGGCGCCGGCGGCTGTTGCTGTACAGGCGTTACGCTGCGCCGCGCGGAATCGGTTGCCTGTCCACGGAGAAAAGCGGGACCGAGCGTCGTCGCGGCGGCGCTCGCGAGTGACATGAAGAGGAATTCGCGGCGGCCGACGCCTCCGGAGCTTGCATCCTCCATCTGTTCGGCGATCAGGGCAAGCTCGGATTCGTGTGCGTCGAGGAGGTCGTCGGGACCGTTCACAGATGGCTCCAGAGATGGCTGTTCGGTTCAGGGCGGATGAAAGTGCTCCGTCACATGACAGTGTGCCAGAGTCCGGCAGCTACCGGCTTCGCCGCCCGTCTGGCCGCGATCTAGATTCGAGGCCGTGTCGATCCGGCGTCAGTCTATTCGTCGTGTCTGTGGAAGCGCCGAACAACTGGGCGACCGATGAATCCCGGTGGCCCCCATACCCTGACGGAGGTCGAACCATGCGTTTCATGATGATCGTGAAGGCCCACGCGGCCAGCGAAGCCGGGCAACTGCCGAGCGAAGAGAGGCTCGCACAGATGGGCAAGTACAACGAGGAGCTGTTGAAGGCTGGTGTCATGCTGGACGGCGCCGGGCTCCAGTCGAGCGCGAAGGGCGCGCGCATCAAGTTCCCCGCGCGCGGCAAGAAATCCGTGGTGGATGGGCCGTTCAGCGAGACGAAGGAGCTCATCGCTGGCTACTGGATCATCCAGGTGAAGTCCCGCGAAGAGGCGCTCGAATGGGCGCTGCGCGCTCCGAACCCGGCCGGCGATGGCAACGAAGGCGAGATCGAGCTCCGGCAGTTCTTCGAGCTCGAGGACTTCGGCGAGAGCGAAGCTGTGGAACACCACAAGGCGCTACAGAAGGAGCTCGGTGCAAACCGCCCCGCAGGCGCGTGACGACAGAAGATGCCCAACGTGCGATCGAAACAGTCTGGCGAATGGAGTCAGCGAAGCTGATCGCCGGACTCACGCGCATGGTGGGCGACGTCGGACTTGCCGAGGATCTGGCGCAGGACGCACTCGTCGCCGCGCTGGAGAAGTGGCCGGAGTCAGGCGTCCCGGACAATCCGGGCGCCTGGCTGATGCAGACCGCAAAACACCGCGCGATCGATCATCTGCGTCGGGAAAAGCGCATCGCGCCCAAGCACGAGGCCATGGGTCGCGATCTCGACACCGAAGGTGGTGCGGCAGTCGATGCGCTCGATACGGCGATCGACGATCACGTCGGCGACGATCTGTTGCGCCTCGTCTTCTTCACGTGCCATCCGGTGCTGTCCACGGAGGCACGCGTCGCGCTGACGCTTCGTCTGCTCGGAGGGCTCACCACCGCGGAAATCGCACGAGCCTTTCTCGCGCCCGAGCCGACGATCGCACAGCGAATCGTGCGCGCAAAGCGGACGCTCCTGGAAGAGAGGGTGCCATTCGAGGTCCCACGAGGCGACGAGCTGAACGCGCGGTTCGAATCGGTGCTCGAGGTCATCTACCTGATCTTCAACGAGGGATATTCCGCCACGGCGGGAGACGATTGGATGCGCCCGGCTCTTTGCGAGGACGCCCTGCGCTTAGGGCGCATTCTGGCTGGCCTGGCTCCCGACGAACCGGAGGTACACGGCCTCGTTGCGTTGATGGAGATTCAGGCCTCGCGCCTTCCGGCGCGCGTCGGTGCCCGAGGAGACCCGATTCTGCTGCTGGAGCAGGACCGGACGCGGTGGGATCACCTGCTCATCCGGCGAGGGCTCGCGGCACTGGACCGCGCCATCGAGTTGGGCGGCGAGTTGGGAGAGTATGCGCTGCAGGCGGCGATCACGGCGTGTCACGCTCGGGCGCGAGCGCCGGACGAGACGGACTGGAAGCGGATCGCGTGGTTGTACAGCGCGCTGATGCGAATTGCTCCGTCGCCGGTGGTGGAGCTCAACCGCGCCGTCGCCGTGACGATGGCGGAGGGTCCTGCCGCCGGGCTGGCGATCATCGAGACGCTGACGTCAGCGCGAACGCTCGAGAACTACCACCTGCTGTTCAGCGCCCGTGGAGATTTCCTGATGAGGCTCGGTCGATATGACGAAGCGCGGATGGAGCTTGCGCGTGCGGCCTCGCTGACGCGAAACGTGCGCGAGCGCGATCTTCTGCTGGCGCGGGCCGCCGAATGTGCCAGGCGGTCTGCGGCGACGTCCAGCTAATCAGAGCGGCTTCGTCGTATCCGGCGCGACGCTATCACGCTTCGGTGCGATCGAGTCCCGCTTGAGTGACGAATCACGACGCGGAGTTGCCTCGATCCGCGGACTCGGCAATGCACGGAAGTCGAAGATCGTATCCGCGAGCGCGCGGCGGCGACGGGTCGAATCCCGCGCAGCTCTGCTCTTCCTTGCGAGGTCTGCGGCCTTCTTCGCGGCCATCGCGGCCGAGTCGGGAAGGTTTGCAACCACGCCGCCAGCGGATTCGACGACAAAGGAATTGACGGGCAAGGGCACGGTGGACGTAGGGCGAGCAGCCGACGAAATGACGGGCGCCTGCGCGACGACCGGGCGCGCCACCGGGACGGACTGCCGAGCTGGCTGTCGTGATGCGACGGCGAAGCCGGCGATGGCGACGAGCGCGATCGCAGCCGCGAGTGTGCCGGCTTGAATGAGGCGGCGCCGCGAGGTGACCGTGAGTCCGCCAATCGGCTTGAGCGGCTCTTCGACTGCAATGTCCTCCGGCTCGGGCGACGCGAACCGAATCGGCTCGGATTCGAACACGGGATTCGTATCGTCGAACGTCAGGGGCTCGAGCGGAGCGAGCGTCGGCAGCGCGAAGCGGGGCGCCTCGAGGGTTTCGTCATCGACTACGGATGCACTGTCGTCCACTTCCTCCAGTGCTGTCTGGCGCTTTTTCTCGATCTCGGCCTCGCCACGCGCCTTCAACTGCGAGCGCAATGCCTCAATCTGGCTGCGATCGGCCGCTGCTGCGCGCTCGAGCTCTGTCTGTTGCACAGTCACGATCTTCTCGAGCTCCGTACGGCGCGCGAGGAGATCGGCACGCTCTTTCTCCACGGCGCGCTGCAGCTTGGTCCGCTCCTCGGCGACTTCGCGCTCGAGCGTGGCGCGATCGGCGTCGAGCTTTGCGCGCTCCTTGATCCGGAGCGCCTCCAGGGTGGCCCGCTCCATGGCCATGAACGCGGCGAATTCATCGCGTGCCGCCGCCAACTTCTCGCGCTCCACACGCTGTTCCTCGAGAATTTCGGCGCGAATGCGCTTCTCTTCCTCCTCGCCGCGGTACAGCGGATCCGACATGCCGATGAGCGCGATGTACGCGGCAATGTCAGCGGCCGTGCTGCCGTTCTTCGTCTCGAGCAGCTTGTCCGTCTCTTCGGTGAGGCGGGCGGGAAGCTCGGGCCGTGCTTCGTGCAATGTGCTCGCATCGCAGGCATCGGGGAGCTCGACGCCGGCGAGCATCGCCATCGCGAGGCGCGCGACCGTGCGGGCGTCACGCGTCTCGTCGTCGGGGCGTACGCGGTGCAGGGGCGTGACGTCGAACACCACGCGCACCTGGTCCGTCTTCGGCCCGAGAAACACTCCTTCGGCCGTAATGCCGCGATGCACGATGGAGTTCTGGCGTGCCCAGTCGAGCAAGCCGCTGAGCTCGCGCAGAATCGCCGCGATGCGTGGAGTCGAGAACGCCTCGCCCGTCGCCAGCTTCTGTGCGAGCGTCGGATCGGTGATTCGCCGAGTGACTATCGCAAAGGCGTCGTCACCGAGCCAGCGTCCTTCGACCACCGGAACGAGGCGACGGTGCGGGATACTCGCGAGGGTTTTCGTGTCGGCTGCGAGGTGCGAGAGCGCGTTGCCCTCGTCCCCTTCCGGAGTGGTATAGGTCGAGATGACGACGCCCGGCTGGTCGTCGCGGCGCTTGGCTTCCGCCGACTTTGCATTGGCGATGTAGACTCGCGTGCTGTCGTTCGGCCCTTCGAGCTCGCCGACGATCTCGTAGTCGGTTTCGAGCAGGGAAAGGTCGACGTGTGGCTCGGTCTCGCGCATGAAGGCTCCGGAACGATCGCGTGGAAGCGAGTCCCCCCGACGTATATGCGTGAATGATGCCGCGGCCGCGGAACTTGAAGCGGACTGAGCGACAGCGGCCACACAACAACGCGATTCTGTATTTTCGCTAGGGTGACGGCGGCGTTGTCGCGCGCACCGTACGCCGCGGGAAAACCGGCCAAGCAGTCGTTACGGGACACTCGCGCATTCCATGCGCGGCAACGAAGGCAAGGAATCTCGAGTCGGTCTTGATCGGATCGAACATGGGATCGCACGAAATGCTCGAGGATGCGGCATACATGTCGGTCGCATGCGTCGAGGCTCGATCCAGCACGCGCATCGCGGCGGCAAACTCACGGTACACCACGCCGATCATGAACTGATCGTATACGGATCCGGGCGGCCGCTCCGCACGAATCGCATCGCGCACGCGTGCCGCGTCTCCCCATCGGTTGGCCGCGGCGTACGCGAGCAACTGCGCCCCGCGCAGGCCGGGCGAGCGTGGCGATCGCCGTGCGAGCGCTTCCTGCACCTTGATCGCGCTATCCACCCGGCCGCCAAGCGCAAGCGCGTTCGAGAGAATGACTCGCGGCAGCTCGAGCGTGGAGTCGAGAGCGATGAGCCGCTGTGCCTCCTGTGACGCGTCGTCGAATTGCCGCCGGAGAAACAGAGCGCCCAGAACAGGAAGGTGAGCCGAGAACGACAGCGGATCGAGCTCCACCGCTGCGCGCGCCTCGGCCAGGCCCTCATCCACTCTTCCCAGATGGATGAGGTTGTCCGCGTGCCATTGGCGTGCCATTGCGTCGCCCGGCAGTAGCGTCAATGCTTGCACGAGATGCTGCTCGGCGTCGCGGTAGCGAAGCGTGGGCCGCATCGCGAGCGCGATGGCCAGGTGTGCGTCGGCGGAGCCGCTATCGAGCACCAACGCACGTTCTGCGGCGGCGGTGGCCAGCGCACCAATCGAGTCGCTCCGCACACTCGCCGACGCGGGCATGTATGCCATAGACAGGCCCGCGTACGCCCGGGAGAACCGCGGATCCCTGGCAATCGCCTGCCGGAAGTAGTCAGCGGCGATCTTCAGGTTGTCGCCGCCGCGCTTCAACAGGTAGTACCGGCCGTGCAGGAAGAGATCGTATGCCTCGCTGCTTGCCGTGCCGCCCTTCGACTGCGTGACAGATCGTGAAACACTGCCGCGCAGCGCCGATGATAGTGCGGCGGTTATCCTGCTTGCGACATGATCCTGCATTGCATAGACATCGCCGCCATTGCGCTCGAACTGCTCCGACCACAGCACGAGTCCGTCGTTCGCGCTCGTCAGCCTGGCGGTGACGCGAAGCCGGGTGCCCAGACGCTGGACAGAACCCGTTATGACGCCGCCCACGCCCAGCGTGCGGCCCACCTCGAGGGCATTGATTGGCTTTCCCTTGAATGCGTACGACGACGTACGTCCGGCAACGCGAACGCCGGGCACACGGGCGAGTGTGTGCGCGACCTCGTCGGTCATGCCGTCGCTCAGGTACTCGTTCTTCATCTCACCGCCGATGTTGGCAAACGGTAGTACGGCAGTGGTCCCGAGTGACGCATCCACAGGCCCGATCGCCTCGTCGCGCGTCATCCCCATGGAAACGCCGCGCAGGCGGGCCAGGGCGTACGGTGCTCCGAACACGAACGCAGCGACGACTGCCGCGGCCGCGAGGCCCGCGCCGTAGCGCCTGCGATTCGGCGCGGGAATGACGCCGATGCTCCTCGGAGTCAGGCGCGCGAGCAATCCCGGGTCGCCGAGCGTCCGCACCAGCTCGGTTGCCGCCGCGGGACGCAATGCGGGATCCTTCTCGAGGCACCGCATGATCAACTCCGAGAGCGCCACCGGAGTGGACGGCAGCTTCAGCACGAGATGCACCGGAAGCTCCGACACATGCGCCGCGATGTGCTGCTGTGCGTTCACCTTCCCCGGAAATGGATGCGAGCCGCTGACCATCTCATACGCCATCACGCCCCAGGCATAGAGATCGGTCCGTGCGTCGGCCTCCCTGCCCGCGGCTTGCTCCGGCGACATGTATGCCGGCGTGCCGAGCGACGTGCCGCTGCGTGTGTGCGCTCCTCCGAATGACGGCCGCCTGGCCGCCGACAGTGCCTTGGCGATGCCGAAATCCGTGACCATCGCCGTGCCAAACGACAACAGGACGTTCTCGGGTTTGATGTCGCAGTGAATGACGCTCTGCCGATGCGCATACGCCAGCGCGCGTGCGACATCGCGAAGGATGCCCACGCACTCGGGTATGGGGATGCGCCCGCGCTGCATCCGTTCTCGGAGGGATTCGCCGCGTACGACCGGCATCGTGTAGTACGGCAGTCCCTCGGGCGTCACTCCCGTGGAGAGCACAGGAACGATGTGGGGCTCGTGCAGGGAGGCCACCACCTTGATCTCTCTCGAGAAGCGCTCCACCGACAGACCCCGCGAGAGGTCGGGATCGAGAACCTTGATCACGACGTCGCGTTTTTCACCGGACACGGTTCACCGCTCTCCGTTCACCGCTCGACCGTATCCAGACCGGCTCTTCCCAGCATCGCCCGAACGCGCGGATCGCGCGCATGTCGCGCAAGCGCCGGCTCGGCTGCGATCGCGCTCGTCGAGAAGCCGCCGGGGAGCGTCAGGCACCGCTCGAGCGGCGGTAGCATCTTTTCCACTTCACCGAGCAGCGCGTAGATCTGCGCGTCGTTGCAGGCCACGTATGCGGACCATGAGCCACGAGGCCACCGCTGCAAGGATTGCGGGACATCGTTCACACCCGCGAGCGCCATTCCTCGCTCACCGCGTGCCGCCTCCGTCCAGGCCATCAACTCGCTGAAGACGCGCCGCTCGCTGCCGCTCGTCGCCAGGTCGCCAAGCAGCTCCTTCAAGACGTTCGCGGCAGAGTCGAGCAGCGCACGAGCAGTCGGCGCATCGCGTCGTGCCATGTTCAGCTGCGCCTTCTCAAGATAATAATGAAGGCTGTCCGCTGCGGACGCCGCGTGAAACGTCTCCGGAGCACCGGCGGCGAGCGCCTGCTGCATCTCACGGTCACCGGAGCGGAGGAGGACGAGATCTTCGGCGGACGGAGAGCCTCCGAGCGCCACGAACTCGTGCATCAGCCGGATCATTGCGGCCAGGTCGCCCTGGTTACGCGCAATGTGCGCTGCACGCAGCACTAAATCCGGTCGTTTCGGCATGATTGCGCGTGCGCGATGCAGAAATTCGTTCGCGTCCGAAAAGCGGCGAAGGGCTGCCGCGCTGACGGCGGCCCCGATCAAAGCGTTGGGGGAGCGCGGCGCGAGACGTATGATGCGTTCGATGTCGCGCCACACGGCGGACGAGTCGCCGACGAGCAGCAAAAGCTCGCACCGAAGCTGGAGTGCTTCGACATCCGAGCCGTTGTTCTCGAGCGCGCGTCCGACGAGGGTGAGCGCGTCGTCGGGGCGATTGCGCAGCAGGGCGATCGTGCCGGCCGCCGTCAGCGCACGGGAGTTGTTGGGCGAGACGGCCAGCGCCCGCCGTGCGGAACGTGTTGCCGAGTCGAAGACGGTTGGTGTGGCGTGCGTCCGTCCTTCCCGGGCCAGCATTGCGGCGGCGCCGGCGTGCGCGTCTCCGTAACGCGGATCGGCGCGATAGGCGCGCTCGAATTCGTCGAGCGCCGCGTGCGGAATGTCAGGCAGAAAGGTCGCGCCGCGCCAGTAGATTTCCTCCCCGCGCGTATACGCGCGCAGCGCGAGCGTGTCGTTCGTGCCCCGTTCGGCGAAGATCGCCTTTTCGCCGGCGCGGATATCGACGCCGAGCTCGCGCGCGGCCATTGTTGCGAGGCTCGTCTGCGTCGTGAACGGATCGGCGGGAAACGCCGGTGCGGGCTCGCCTGCCCACTTCACGGTTCCATCCGACACCTGGAGCAACGCCGGCGACACCTGGGCGCGCGACGCGCCGTCGAAGTCCCGGAACCAGCGCAGACCGGTGCGCAGCACGTACTGCGCGCCGAGTGCCTTGCCTGTTTCCCATGCATCACGGCCGTCGGCCACCGCGTGCACGCTGCCGACGTCAACCAGCCGAATGGATGGTAAGCGCGCGAGCTTTGCGATGACGCCGTACTCGATCGCTTCGCTGAAGACCGTGTCGGCCGTGCTGCCGCTGTTTTCCATCGGCAGCACAGCGACCAACGTCGGCTCGTCGACACTCACCGCTTGCACCCGCCAGATCATCGCGGCCAGCGCGAGGAACAGCGCGAAGGCGACCATCGTGAAGCCGATCAGCCGGTACGTGCTCCAGCTCTCGATCGCCAGCGCGGCAGCTCCGCTCGGAATCCGCTCCACTACGGCGAGCAACTCGGCCGCGTCGTTCGGACGTTCATCCGGATTCTTCGCAATGCAGCGCATCACGAGCCCGGCGAGCTGTTCGGGAATGCCGAATTGCTTGTGTGGTGGCACCGGCGGCGGCGCACTCGTGTGTGCCTCGAGCAGATCCGCCTCCGTCGCGACGTTCGGGAATGGGTGCTGGTCGTAGAGCAGCTCGTACGCCATCACACCCCACGCATAGATGTCCGCGCGGTGATCCGACTCGGGGCTCGCAGCGGCATGCTCCGGAGCCGTGTATGCGGGCGTCGCTACCGACGTGCGAACGAGCCGCAGGCTTCTGCGCTCCTCGACCCGACGCGACGCTTCCAGCGCGCTCGCCACGCCGAAGTCCGTGACGACTGCCACACCCTTCAGCAGGAAGACTTTTTCCGGCTGAATATCGCCGTGAACGATGTTCTGCCGGTGCGCATGCGCCATCGCCCGCGCCACGTCGCGCAGCGCGATGATGCTGTCGTCGAAGCTGATCGGACCCGCTTCCAGGCGCCGCCCGAGCGAGGGCTCGGCGATGTACGGCATCGTATAGAAGAGGTGCCCGCTCACCGTTGCTCCGGTGGACAGCACGGGGACGGTGTGTGGCTCCTGGAGCGCACCGATGAAGTGTATTTCGCGCTCGAATCGTTCCATGACGACGCCCTCGGAGACTTCGGGCGGCAACACCTTCACGACGACGTCGCGGTCGTGGTAGACCTCGCGGGCGAGAAACAGGCGCGAGCGCCCCGCCGTCTCCAGCTCGCGTTCGAGGACGTAGGCCCCCCCCAGCGCGAGCGAGAGTTGTGCGCGAAGATCCGAATCGTTCACTGCCGTCTCAGCATCGCGACGCGCGAGCGGCAATCGTCGGGTTCGAGTGCGAAGCCACGGAGCGCGCTATCGGCGTTGATCCAACGCGTCGGCGCGGCGAAGGAAGTCGCGTAGCTCTCGCACCACTTCCTCGGGCGCCTCCCAGGTGGGAAAGTGCGCCGCCCCCTTGAAGACGACGACCCGCGCGTTCGGCGTCAGCGCCGCGAACTGCCGTGCCATGACGGAGTCCACTTCGTCGAATTCACCGACGGTGAACAGCACGGGTACACGGACCGTGCGCAGCTGCGGCGTGGCATCATAGGTCCGAAGCGTTCCGGTGATCGTCGCCTCGTCCGGACCATGCATGAAGTTGTAGATACTGTCGTTCGCGAAGCCAGCCATGCTGTCCAGGTCGGCCCGAATGTACCGCCTCAGCACATACGTCTGATAGAAAGTACTGATGGCACGCTGATAGTCGTCGGACGTGCGGAAACGTTCACGCTGTCCGCGCTGAATGGCGAGCGCCATCGAGTCGGGCAGCGACGCAATGAGCTGGCCCACTCGTTTCGCGAGCGCCGGATAGCTCAGCGTCGGGCTGGCCAGCGTGAGGCTGGCGACGTGATCCGGATGGCTGTGATAGTACTCGAGCGCGACGAGCGCACCCCAGCCCTGACCGATCAGGTGCACCTTCTGGTGACGCCGGTGCAGACGGAGCAGTTCGAGATCGCTGACGAAGTTCGGCAGCGCATAGAGCGAGACGTCCAGGACCCGCTGCGATTTGCCGCTGCCGAGCTGGTCGTAGCGTATCACGGGCCGTTCGTCGCTCAACGCCTCGAGCGGCTTCTGGGGAAAGCTCGATCCGCCGGGTCCATCGTGTATGAGAATCACCGGTGTGCCGCGCTGGCCTTCCCCGGACACCTTGTACCAGATCAGGCCATCCGTGACCGAGAGGACACTCTCGCCGGGAGGCTGCGCACGCTCGGTCTTGTCGGAATCGTCGGAGGGTCGCTCTCCGAGGTAGCCGGATGTCTGCGCCGCGGGAGTGGCGTCTTGATCGGCGTCACTGCCGTCAGCTCCGTTGCGCTTGGAGCTACACGCGACGAGCGCACAGGCGACGAGCAGAAATGCGGTCTGCCTCATGGGCACACGAGCGAATGCGCGGTGGGGGGTTGGCGCGCCAATGGTTCCATCACGGACAATAAGAAGATACGCGTTGCGCGGCCGGTTCGTTACGTCTGGCGAAGGGGATGCCCGTGCCGCAGTCTTGAGAATTCGACTCTTTCCCTACGGTCTTTCCATGCGCCCCTCGTCTCGTTGCCTCGTCCTGCTTTCCGCGATGGTGCTCTTCGCTCCGTTTGTGCTTCCGGCGCAGCAATCCTCCGCTGAACGGCGCACGGATCGTCTCGCGCTCGCCGACTACCTCGACTGGGAGGACGTTCAGGACCCGCAAGTGTCTCCGGACGGGCGCCAGATCGTCTTCACGCGGCGGTGGATCGACAAGATGAACGACCGCTGGGAGTCGTCGCTGTGGATCATGAATGCGGACGGCACGCGCGCGCGTTTTCTCGTCAAGGGCGCGACTCCGAAATGGTCGCCGGACGGAACGCGTATCGCGTTCACGAATGCGCCGGACGCGACCGGACCAACGGCGGAAAAGGCGCAGATCTTCGTGCGATGGATGGACGCCGAAGGCGCGGTGACACAGTTGACACGCCTATCGGAGACACCGAGCAATCTCGAGTGGTCGCCCGATGGCAAATGGATCGCGTTCACCATGCTGGTGCCGGCGCGGGACGACTGGCGCATCGACATGCCGACACCACCAAAAGGGGCCAAGTGGACGGAGGCACCGCGCATCGTCCGGAAGCTCAACTATCGGGCTGACCGCCAGGGCTTTCTCGAGGACGGCAACACGCACATTTTCGTCCTCTCGGCCGATAACGGCGGTACCCCGCGGCAGATCACCACCGGTGCGTTCAATCACGGTGCTCCGCGCTGGATGCCCGACGGGAAGTCGATCGTGTTCAGCGGCCTTCGTGTGAGCGACGCGGAGTACCAGTGGCGCGAATCCGACATCTACCGCATCGATCTCGCCTCCGGAGCGATCAAGCAGCTCACCACGCGCCGCGGCCCCGACAACAATCCAACGCCATCGCCCGACGGGAAGTGGATCGCCTACACGGGCTACGACTCGACGAGCGACACCTGGGTGGACGCGAAGCTCTACCTGATGAGCGCGGACGGCACGGGACACCGCCTGCTCGCGTCCAAGTGGGATCGCACGCCGAGCAACCTGACGTGGGCGCACGACGGCAGCGGCATCTACTTCGACGCAGAGAGCGCGGGCAACCGCAATCTCTATTTCGTGCCGCTGAATGGCGACGTGCAGCCCGTCACGCAGGGAAAGCAGGTGCTGACCGTCACGTCCATCAACCCGTCGGGGCTCGCGGCCGGGGTCATGAGCACGGCAACACATCCCAACGACGTGGTCGCCTTCTCGCTCAAGTCGCCCGGCACCATCCGCTGGCTGACGGAGGTGAACGACGACGTCCTCACCGGCAAGCACCTCGGCCAGGGCGAAGAGATCTGGGTGACATCCACCGACGGCCTCAGGGTTCAGGGGTGGATCGTGAAGCCCGTGGACTTCGATCCTTCGAAGAAGTACCCGCTCATCCTCGACATCCACGGCGGGCCGCACTCGATGTACAACGTCGGCTTCAGCTTCGTGCGGCAGGACCAGGCCGCGAACGGGTATGTGTCGCTCTACCTCAACCCACGTGGCAGCACCGGTTATGGCAGCGCGTTCGGCAATGCAATCAAGAATGCCTATCCCGGCAAGGATTTCGACGACCTGATGGCGGGCGTGGACACGGTGCTCGCTCGCGGATACGTGGACTCGCGGAACATGTTCGTCTATGGATGCAGCGGCGGCGGAGTCCTCACCGCGTGGATCGTCGGTCACACGAACCGTTTTGCCGCTGCATCGTCCAACTGCCCGGTGATCAACTGGGTGAGCTTTGTCGGCACCACGGACGGCGCGAGCTGGTATCGCAACTTCGAGAAGCTGCCGTGGGAGGATCCGAGCGAGCATCTGCGCCGGTCGCCGCTGATGTACGTCGGCAACGTCACCACGCCCACCATGTTGATGACGGGCGTGAACGACCTGCGTACACCGATGGAACAGACGGAACAGTTCTATCGCGCGCTCAAGCTGCGGAAGGTGCCGACGGCGATGATTCGCTTCAATGACGAGTGGCACGGCACGTCGTCGAAGCCCTCGAACTTTTTGCGGACGCAGCTCTACATGCGGAGCTGGTTCCAGCGGTACGGCAGCAAGACGGAGAAGGTCGCAGTCGTGCCGTGATAGGGCTGCCGGCGAGCGACCGCGCGATTACGGATGGGAGTGCAAATCGTGTCCGGGCGCGCGGTGCTCGCCCCGCTGGAATGCGAGAAACTCGTGTACCGCATGAACCGCAGCCGAGTCAGTGGTCGTGATCCGGAGCGCGCCGCCACGTGGCAGCTCGCTGACGTCGTATCGGATGACCGCTCGCTTCGCCGCCATCAGGGCCGTGCCCGGCACTGCCGTCAGGTGCACGAACGCGGGCGTTCGGAAGTCGGCGTTCTCGAATGCGCGAGCGATGTCGCGCAGATGCCCGCGAATCGTGAGCGTGCCTGCGGAATCATCGTGGTCGCGCCGGAGCTCGATCCGACCTCCGTCCGCCAAGTCGTCGAAGCGGTGGACGGACGTATACTGGTCCACACCCATCGCAATCGCACCGCGCTTCTGCATTCCTGCGAAGCTCGTGTCCTGCGCGTGAACCAACTGTGAGGTTGCGACCACGCCGCCGGCCGCGACATAGAGAAGGTGCTTCAGAGAGGGGCAGTACATGACGTGTGCCTCGCAATGGGTGAGCGGTGACTGCTGTCTCGAGCATACGTGACGCGCACCGGCCACACAGGGACAAAAGTCTCTCGACCGGTGTCGAAAGGCGACCACCATCCATGGCCGCTGGCGGAGCTTCCCGCCCAAACGCGCCGTGCGCTCCTCGCCTCCGCTACACAGCGGTCCTTCCACACAGACGAGGTGCTCTACCTTGCCGGGCAGGAAGCGCTGTCGCTGTACCTCGTGCTCGAGGGGCGCGTGCGTCTGCTGCGCGGACACACCGGACGTCCACTGCACATCCACGATGAGATCGCCGGCGGCGCACTCGGCGAAGTCCCGCTGTTCGAGGGCACGACCTATCCCGCGACGGCCGTCGCCGCGGAACCGACACGCTGTCTGGTGCTGCAACGCGATGCCATTCTCGAGGCGGTACAGCGGCATCCCGAGCTCGCCCTCGCGATTCTCGCGCGACTCTCGGGCCGCATTCGCCTGCTCGTGGACAGGCTGGACCGTAGTGCCACGCGCTCCGTTCGCTCACGACTCGCCGATCTCGTCGCGTCCCGCAGCAAAGCCGCAAACGGGCGATCGTTCACGCTGGGCGCAACCCAGCAACAGGCCGCCGAGGAGATCGGCACCGTGCGGGAGCTTGTCGTGCGAGGACTGAAAGCCCTGCGTGACGATGGTGTCATCGAAGCACGGGGCGGCGGACGCTACGTCGTTCGAGATTCAGCCCGCCTGCGGCGAATCGCTGAAGAAAGCTGACGCTTCCTCGCACTGTAGAAGAGCCTTCCCCGCTGGCTCGGGCTTGGAACGCACGATACGTTCGAATGAATTCCACACGGACCAGGATGACTTCTCGCCGCGATTTTCTCGTCCGCGCCGGTCAGGCTGCCGCCGCCATCTCGCTCTCGTCACCCGCGCTGAGCCGCATCCTCGACTCGGCTGCCTACGCGGACTCGAACGGGCTCGTGCGATCCGCCGCGCCGCTCGACGTCACGCCAATCACGAGCGGAATGCGGTGGCGTACGCTGGGACCCTTCCGGGGAGGACGCACCGCATCGGCCACCGGCGTTCCCGGCCGGCCGAATGAGTTCTACTTCGGTGCCGTCAACGGCGGTGTATGGAAGTCCATCGACGGCGGCAGAACGTGGCTGCCGATCTTCGACTCGCAGCCTGTCGCGTCCATCGGCGCGATTGCCGTTGCGCCGTCCGCGCCGGATACGATCTACGTCGGCAGCGGGGAGAGCACGCTGCGCGACTCGAACGGCTATGGCAACGGCGTCTACAAGAGCACGGATGCAGGCCGCACGTGGACGCACATCGGACTCTCCGACACACAGCACATCGGCAAGATCGCCGTAGATCCGCGCGATCCCAACGTGCTGTACGTCGCCGCCATCGGTCATCTCTATGCACCGAGCTCGGAGCGGGGCGTGTACAAATCCACCGATGGTGGGCGTACGTGGCGTCATGTGCTCAACAAGGGCATGGACGTCGGCGCCGTCGAAGTCGTCATCGATCCGACCAATTCGCAGACGGTGTACGCGGGGCTGTGGAACACCCGCCGTCCGCCGTGGTTCACGTATGCGCCCACGAACGGGCCGGGCGGAGGCATCTACAAATCCACCGATGGCGGCGCCAATTGGGTCCAGCTCAAGAACGGTCTGCCGCCCGAGGGAATCGGGCGTACGGGCATTGCCGTAGCACCGAGCAACCCGCAGCGCATCTACGCGGTGGTGGACTGCCTCGTGCCCGATCCGTCCGCACCAGCAGCTACACCGGCGGCGCCGTTGCGACCGGGCGTCGCTGCGCCTGGGCAGGGAGGCGTGTTTCGCTCGGACGATGGCGGCTCGTCGTGGACGAAGCTGTCCGGCGACACCGCTCTCTGGGGGCGCGGTTGGTATTTCGAGAAGGTCACCGTCGATCCGCGCAACGCGGACATCGTCTATGTGCCGAACGTCGCCGTGAACCGCTCGAAGGACGGCGGACGCACGTGGGTCGCGCTGCGTGGCTCGCCCGGAGGAGACGATTACCATCAGGCGTGGATCTCGCCCGACGATCCGAACACGATGATCGTCGCGAGCGATCAGGGGGCGGTCGTCACGCGAAATGCTACGGCGGACGATCCGCGAACCGTGACCTGGAGCTCATGGCTCAATCAGGCCACGGCACAGCTCTATCACATTTCGGTGGACTATCGCCGTCCCTATTGGGTGACCGGCGCCCAGCAGGACAGTGGCGCCGTGGCCGTTCGCTCGCGCGGAAAGTTCGGCGAGATCTCCACGCGCGACTGGGAGCCGATCGCTCCGGGTGGTGAGAGCGGCTACACCGCGGGAGATCGTCTCAACCCAGGTATCGTATTTGGTGGAACGGGACAGCGCTTCGATCTGGAGACGAATACGGCGGTGCGCGGCACGAGCAGCCCGACGAAACAAGCCGAGGACCGCGCCGACTGGACGCAGCCGCTCGTGATTTCCGGTGCCGATCCGAGAGCGATGTACTACGCGAGCCAGTTCGTGTACAAGACCACGGACGCCGCGAAAACATGGAGGAAGATCAGCCCGGACCTCACGCGTCGGGAGGTCGTCATCCCCGCGACGCTCGACGCTGCTGCGGCGAACCAGGTGGATCGCAACGGAAAGAACGGCGTCGTCTACGCGATTGCGCCATCTCCACTGCGCGCGCCACTGCTCTGGATCGGAACGGATGACGGCCTGATCCAGCTTTCGCCCGACGATGGGGCGAGCTGGGAGAACGTGACGCCGGCTGCGATCACGTCGTGGAGCCGCATCACCAGCGTCGAGGCCTCACACTTCGACGCGGCCACGGCGTACGCCAGCGTGGATCGCCATCAGCTGCAGGACTATGAGCCGTACGTGTACAGGACGCGCGACATGGGAAAGAGCTGGCAGAAAATCACGGCCGGCCTTCCGCAGAGCGTCTACGTCCACGTCATCAAGGAAGATCCGATGCGCCGCGGCCTGCTCGTGGCCGGCACGGAGCGCGGCGCTTTTGTCTCGATGGACGACGGCGACAATTGGCAGCCTCTCCAGCTCAATCTGCCGGTGACGTCGGTGCGCGACTTTCAGTTCCACGAAGCGGATCTCGTGGTGGGTACGCATGGGCGCGGCATCTGGGTGATCGACGACATCAGTCCGCTGCGGCAGCTGACGGAGGACGTCCTGCTCTCCGCGGCGCATCTCTTCAAGCCGGCAACCGCCGTCAACTGGGAGCAGAGCAGCGACAATGGGACGCCGCTGCAAAAGGATGAACCGCAGGCGGAAAATCCGCCGGTTGGCGCGGTCGTCGATTTCTACCTGCGATCACCCTCGTCGGTGCCGGTCACGCTCGAGATTCTTGGCGAAGGTGGTCGAGTGCTGCACACGTTCTCCACGGATCCGGCGCGGCAAGAGCCACAGACGGGGCGTCGAGGCGCCGGCGCACGGAGCGGCGGCATTCCGAGCGTTTCCCCGCTCTGGATTACACAGCAGGAAGTGCTCACCGCGGGCCACGGACTGCACCGCGTCCACTGGAATCCGGTTACACCAACGACGGGCGCCCAGGGAATCGACGGTGGTCCTCGCAGTGGCGGCGAGCCGCTGGCCGGAACGTTCACAGTACGGCTCTCAGCGAACGGGCAGTACTATGCGCAGACGTTCACGGTGCTGCCGGATCCGCGAGTGCGTTAAACGGCGAGCACAGCTATCGAGATACCGCAACTACAGAGAACAGCAACAGCTCATTAGCCACAGAGACACAGAGCCCACAGAGACACTACAAAAATAGATATCTGTAGTTCTCTGTGGCTCATGAGCTGTGCGGCATAGTTAAGACTGTAATGCGATTCTCGAATGGTGAAGTGGCTGAACACCTTGCCTAACGCACAAACTCTACAAATGAATGGACGCAGGAGCCAGCACCTCATACGGCTCATCGCCCCGCGTCGACGCGCATGGAACGCCGACACACTCGACCCACGCGTGTGCGTCGAGCACACCATTTTCCACCGCTCGCGCGCCGATCACCACGCGAGCCGGAAATCCAAGCTCACGCAACACCGTACACTCCGTGACGCTGCGGTAGAGACACGTCACCCGCCACCGATCATTCGACAGCCGGCGCAGGCGGTCGAGCCGCCCAAGCACACGATGCGCCAGGCGCACGGTCCGCTCGGCGTCGGCAGGGCTTGCCCGATGTGCACCGACGTCGGGCTCGACCAGCAATTGCGGCAGCTCCCTGCGAATGCGGCGGGGGGCTGTGAGAACGGCGCGGACCGCGAGACGCAGACGAGCGAGTCGTGTCAACTGCGACTCAGGCCACGCAGGCCTCGAGAGCCTGGCGCAACCGGGGGAGCATGCGCGCGATTTGCTCGGGCGATACCGCGCCGACCGACAGTCGGAACCAGCCGGTGTCCTCCGTAACGCCAAACGCCTGAAACGGCACGATGGCGACGCCCGCCGCATTGAGGAGATAGGTGCGCACGTCCTCGTCCGTCTCGAGTCGTCGGCCGTCCGGCGTATAGCGCCCGCGCAGGGCGAAGCGCGCACTGAGATAGATCGCGCCCTGCGGCTCGAGCGCGTCCACGGAACACCCATGACTCCGCATGTCGCAGAGGCCGGAGTGAAGGAGGTCGAGCCGCTCGCGCAGCCCCGACGTAATCTTCGTCCGGTACGCGTGCATGGCGGCCTCGTCCGCGAGGAGCGACGCCGTCGCACTCTGCTCCGCTTTCGGCGCCCATGCGCCAACGTGACCGAGCACGCTGCTCATCGGTCCGGCGACATCCGGCGGAGCCACGATCCAGCCGACGCGAACGCCAGTGGCCGCGAACGCTTTCGAGATGCCGTCGATGTATACGGTGTAGGGCGCGACCTCGGGACACACCGCGATGGGATGTGCGTGCCTGGTGCTCCCAAATGTCAGCGTCCAGTACACCTGGTCGTACATCAGGAACAAGGGCCGCTCGTCGCCCCCGCGACACGCGTTTTCCTCGACGACCAGCTCGCAGATGGCGCGCAGCGCCTCGGTGCCGAAGGAAGTGCCGGATGGATTGAGCGGCGAACAGAGCGCGAGCAGCCGCGCTCCGCGCACGGCCTCCGTCAGCGATGCGCGCGTCGGCAGAAAATTCGACGCCGCGTCACATGGTACCTGCACGCCTTCGGCGCCCGAAAGGTGAACGTAATGATTGTTGTTCCATGACGGCGCGGGGTAGACGACGCGATCGCCAGGGTCCACGAGCGTGGCGTAGGTGGCAAAGATTCCTGGCCGCGACCCCGCCGTGATGATGACCGACGCCACATCGGGCGTGAAGCCGAGCTCGCGACGATACAGGGAGCGAACGGCCTCGCGGAGCGGAAGGATGCCGTCGGATGGCGGGTAGTTCGTCTCGCCGCGCTTCAGGGCCTCGACGATACCGCGCTCCAGCACGTCCGGAATCCGGAACTCCGAAGAGCTGAAGTCACCCACGGTGAGATTGCAGATGTCGCGTCCGCTGGCGACCAGGGCGCGGACGTCGGCGGCGATCTTGAGGATCTCCGAGCCGACGAGCGTACCGGCGATGGCGGACGCGCGGCCCGAGCTCATCACTGCCGGGGCGTGCGTGGTGGTAGCCATGACCTGAAGTTAGGAGAGTTGCGGCGAGTTTGCTGCGCGGTCTTCCGGGCCGCAACGTGACAGATCAAATTCGACGCCATGACGACACGCCGCGAATTCGTTGCCACCATGGGTGCCGCGCTCGGCGTCACCTCGATCGGTTGTCACACAGCCTTCGGCGGGCTTTCAGGCGAGGAGTCGCTGCACAGCATCGGCATCCAGCTCTATACCCTTCGTTCGCTGACGTCGAAGGATCTGGAAGGCACGCTCCAGAAGGTGGCCGAGATCGGCTATCGCGAAGTGGAGTTCGCCGGATACTTCGGCCGAACACCCGTACAGATCAGGGCGATGCTCGCCGCGAACCGCCTGACCTCTCCGTCGACGCACATCGGTCTGCCTGCCAACGACGACGCGTGGAAAAAGTCCGTCGACGATGCAAAAGCCATCGGGCACGAATGGATCGTCATCCCATTTCTCGACCCGAGCCAGCGCGGGAAGACTGCCGACGACTGGAAGCGATTTGCCGCGCACCTCAACGAGTTGGCGCGCATGGCGAAGGCCAGCGGGCTCCGATTCGCCTACCACAACCACGACTTCGAGTTCGCCCCGCTGGGTGGCACAAACGGATACGAGGTCCTGCAAGCGAACACGGATCCGGCTCTCGTCGAGTACGAAATGGACATCTACTGGGTGGTCAAAGCCGGCGCCGACCCGCTGGATCTCATTGCACGATATCCACACCGCTTTCCGCTCATGCACATCAAGGACGCCAGTCCGCTGCCCGAACGGAACATCATGAATGTCGGAGAAGGAACGATCGACTTCGCCAAGATCTTCGCGCGGCAGAAGACGTCCGGCATGCAGCACGCCTTCGTCGAAAACGATTCGCCGGGCCCGGATCCGCTGGCCGCGGCCGCGATCAGCTATCGCTATCTCGCGAAGCTGACGTTCTGATCATTTCCGACCGCGACGCGCCGCGCACCGCGCCGTCGCGTGCATCAACGAGGAGATAGATGACCGAAAATACGTACGACGTCTGTATCGTTGGATCAGGGGCGGGTGGCGGCATGGCCGCGTACGCGCTCACCCAGGCCGGCGCGAAGGTGGTGATGCTCGAGGCGGGCGGCGAATGGTATGCGTCCCGTGATTCCAAGATGCTGACGCCGGCCTTCGCGTCACCGAGGCGCGGCGCCTCGAACCGGAATCGCCCGTTTGGCGAATTCGATGCCTGCGACGGCGGCTGGGACATCGAGGGGGAGCCGTATACGTCGGCGCCCGGCTCGAACTTTCGCTGGTGGCGTGGCCGCATGCTCGGTGGACGCACGAATCACTGGGGGCGCATCTCGCTCCGCTTCGGGCCCGATGACTTCAAGGGCAAGACGAAGGATGGACTCGGCGAAGACTGGCCGATTTCCTATGCCGACGTGGCGCCGTGGTACGATCGCATCGACGACCTCATCGGCGTATTCGGATCCCATGAAGGGCTGCGCAATCATCCCGATGGGAACTTCCACACACCGCCGCGCCCACGCTGTTACGAGTTGCTGGTGAAGAAGGCGAGCGATCGCCTCAACGTCACGTGCATTCCCTCGCGCCTCTCGGTCATCACGAAGCCGATCAACGGCCGCCAGGCCTGCCACTACTGCGGCCAGTGCAACCGTGGATGTCAGGTGAAGGCAAACTTCTCAAGCCCGGACGTCCTCATCGCGCCGGCGCTGAAGACCGGCAAGCTCACGCTGCTCACGAATGCCATGGCGCGCGAGGTCACCGTCGGCAAGGACGGCCTCGCCACGGGTGTTGCGTACATCGACAAGAAGACCGGCGCGGACCGACATGTATCGGCGCGTGTCGTCGTGTTGGCCGCGAGCGCCTGCGAAAGTGCGCGCCTGCTGCTCAACTCGAAGTCCGCGCGCTTTCCGCAGGGGCTGGGCAACTCCTCGGGCTGGGTGGGCAAGGGGCTCACCGATACCACTGGCACTGACGTCTCCGGATTCATTCCCGGCATGGTCAATCATGTGCCGCACAACGAAGACGGCGTCGGCGGCATGCACGTCTACATGCCGTGGTGGCTCGACAACGCCAAGCTCGACTTCCCGCGCGGCTACCACATCGAAGTATGGGGTGGAATCGGCGCGCCAGGACTGGGCTTCATGGGCAACATCCAGAACTATCCCGGCGGCGGCGGATATGGAAAATCGCTGAAGGATGACTACCGCAAGTACTACGGGGCGACCATCGGCTTTTCCGGGCGCGGCGAGATGATTCCGAACGCCGACTCGTACTGCGAGATCGATCCGAACCTGGTCGATCAGTGGGGCATTCCTGTGCTGCGCTTCCACTGGAAGTTCACGGACCACGAATACAATCAGGTGAAACACATGCAGGAGACTTTCCGCGCGCTCATCGCGGAAATGGGCGGCCAGGTGTTCTCGCCAATGCCCACCAAGGAACAGAACTACGGCATCGCGGCGGGCGGCCAGATCATCCATGAGCTCGGATGCGTGCAGATGGGCAGCGATCCGAAGAACTCGGCGCTCAACGCCAATTGTCAGGCGCACGACTGCAAGAACCTGTTCGTCGCCGACGGCGGGCCATTCGTCACGCAGGCCGACAAGAATCCCACGTGGACCATTCTCGCGCTGGCGTGGCGCACCTCGGATTACATCGCGCAGCAGCGCAAGGCAGGTACCCTGTGACCGACATCAATCGCCGCGACGCGCTCAAGGTGCTGGGCGCGGCGCCGCTGGCCGGCCTGCTGGATTGGACACCTGCCAGTATGGAGCGCGCCACGCGACACATCGCGACGCTCACCGAAGACTCCGGCGCGGCGGCCGCGACGAAGTTTTTCACGGCACACGAGTGGAAGACTGTCCGCGTGCTCGCCGACATGGTGATTCCCCGTGATGAGCGGTCGGGCAGCGCGACGGACGCAAAGGCGCCGGAGTTCATGGACTTCATGCTGGCGGAGAAGGACACGAGCGAGAGCTCGAAGGTGCAGATGCGCGGCGGGCTCGCATGGCTGGACGGCGAGATGCGCCGGCGATTCGGCAGGGACTTTCTCGCAAGCTCCGACGCGCAGCGCCGGCAGGTGCTCGACGACATCGCCTACCCGAAGAAGGCGGCGGCGGAATTCCGCCGCGGCGCTACATGGTTCGATCGATTTCGCGCGTCGGTGGCCGGTGCGTTCTTCTCAAGCGCGGTGGGGTGGCAGGATCTGAAGTACGTGGGGAACGTGTTCAACCCCGGCTGGAACGGATGTCCCCCCGAGGCCACGAAGAAGCTGGGTGTGTCCTACGAGGAGTTCGACGCGAGTCTCGCGAAGTCCCGCGCGGGCCGAGCCGGCTGACCGCCGGCCGCAGATCGCGTTCTCAGAGGCCGGCAACGAATGCTCCGTAAGCGATTGGGCGTTGGATTCATCGGCTCCGGATTCAACTCCCGCTTTCACATGCTCGGCTGGAAGGGTGTGCGCGACGGCGACGTCCGCGGCGTATGGAGTCCGAATGCCAAGAACGCCGCGTCGGCCGCGCAGTATGCGAACTCGCTCGACGTAGGACCGGCGAAGGCATACCGCTCCATTGGCGACATGGTCGCTGATCCGGAGATCGACGCCATCTGGCTGACGGGTCCAAATCAGGCACGCGTCGAGAACGTCGAGGAGGTCGTCCACGCGATCGAGAGCGGACGCGGCACGCTCCTAGGCATTGCTTGCGAAAAACCGCTCGCGCGCAACGTAGCCGAGGCGAAGGAAGTGCTGCGGCTCGTGAAGCGTACCGGCATCATGCATGGCTACCTCGAGGATCAGGTCTTCGCGCCGCAGGTTGATGCCGGTCGGTCGCTCATCTGGGCACGCGGCGCAGCAACCACCGGGCGTCCCTATCTGGCGCGTGCCGCAGAAGAGCACAGTGGTCCGCACACGCCATGGTTCTGGAAAGGTGAGCTGCAAGGCGGCGGCGTACTCAACGACATGATGTGTCACTCCGCGCTCGTCGTGCGGCACCTGCTCACCAAGCCGGGCGAGTCGCTTGCCACCGTGAAGCCGAAGCGCATCACGGCACACATCGCGTCGCTCAAGTGGTCGCGGCCGGCGTACGCGAAGCAGCTGTCGAAGACCATGGGCGTCGACTACTCGAAGTCGCCGAGCGAGGACTTTGCGAGCATGACCATCGAGTTCGAAACCAGCGACGGCTATACCGTACTCGGCGAGGCGAGCACGTCGTGGAGCTTCGTGGGTGCAGGACTTCGGTTGTCGTCGGAGCTGCTCGGCCCTGAGTATTCGATGTCGTGGAACACCCTGGATGCGGGGTTGAAGCTGTTCTTCAGCCGGGAAGTGCGTGGGCGTGCCGGTGAGGACCTCGTCGAGAAGCAGAACGCCGAGACGGGCTTGATGCCGGTCGTCGCGAACGAAGCGGTGGCGTACGGGTATGAGGCAGAGGACCGCCATTTCGTCCGCTGTTTCCTCGGCAAGGAAGTGCCGATACTGACTCTGGACGATGGCCTCGAGGTGGTGCAGGTGTTGATGACAGCCTACAAGAGCGCGGAGGAGGGGAAAACGCTGGAATTCCCGCCGCGCGGTATCGATAAGTTCGTCCCCGCGGTGGCGAGCGGCACATGGAAGCCGCCGAGGCAGGGCCGATGACCGTGCTCATCGAAGCGTGCGTCGACGCAATCGACGCGGCGCTCGACGCGGACCAGGGAGGCGCCAGCCGGTTGGAGCTTTGCGGCGAGCTGCTCCAGGGCGGCATCACGCCGAGCGCGGGGCTGATCGGTGCGGTATGGGAGCAGGTGAACATTCCCGTCTTCGTCCTGATCCGGCCGCGCATGGGCGACTTTCTCTACACCGACGACGAGTGCGACGTCATGCTCCGTGACATCGCGCTGGCGAGATCGCTCGACGTGGACGGTGTCGTGTTCGGCGCGCTGACCGCCGGTGGCGACATCGACGTCGGCACCGTGTCGCAGCTCGTTGACGCAGCCGGCCCGCTCGAGGTGACCTTTCATCGCGCGTTCGATTTCGTGCGCGATCAGAACGTAGCCCTTCAGGCCCTCATCGAGCTCGGCGTGGATCGCGTGCTGACGTCGGGCGGTGCGGCCACGGCGCTCGAGGGTGCCGGGCAGCTTGCCCGGCTCGTCGAGCAGGCGAGCGGAGAGATTCGCATCGTTGCCGGAGGCTCGATCACCGCGGACAACGTGAGCGAGGTCGTGCAGAGGTCGGGCGTGCACGAGGTGCACGTCCGCGGCGCGGCGCGCGTGGAGAGCGAGATGTCGTATCGCGTCAACTGCGTGACACTCGCTCGTCCACACACTGCGGCCGATTACGATCGCATGGTGACGCGCGCCGACGAGATCAGCCGCATCGCACGCGCCGTGGGCGCCGTCGAGAGCGCCCTGCCAGCTTGATCGCCTAGATCGGCGTCTCCGCGGCGGCGGCCTCCGTGCGCGGTCTGAAGATCAGCGCGAACACCACGAGAATTGCGGCGGCACCAACGGCCGGCACCATCCAGATGGCCGGCCAATTGTGCACTGTCACGCCTCCGGCCCCCGGAGACGCGTAGCGGCTCACCACCATGCCGGACACCGACGCGCCGACGAGGTAACCGACTCCGTTGGTCACGAAGTTGATGAACCCCTGTGCGGCCGCGCGAATTTTCGGACCGGCCCGCTGATCCGTGTAGATCTGGCCAGCGACGAAGAAGAAGTCGTAGCACACGCCGTGCAGCAGAATGCCGATGTAGATCAACCACATTCCCGACCCGCTGTTGCCGTGCGCGAACGCGAAGTAGCGGAGCGACCACGCGAGCATGCCGGCGAGCATGATGTACTTGATGCCCGCGCGCCGTAAGGCGAACGGAAGCAGCAGCATGAAGCCGATCTCCGACATCTGTCCGAACGTTTGAATGAACGCCGGCTCGGGCGCGCTGATCTCGTTGAGGAACGGGTTGGTGAAGGCGTAGTAGAACTGCAGCGGAATGCACAGCAGGAACGATCCGATCACGAAGATCAGGAAGTCCGAGCTCTTGAGAAGCTGAAGCGCATCGAGACCGAGGGCGTCCTTCACGCTGAATGAGGCGCCGGCGCCCTTGGGCGGCGTGTGCGGCAGCAGTAGCGAGAAGGCACCCAGAACGATCGAGGCCAGCGCGGCAAGTCGCATCGGAGTCGCGAGCGCGTCCGCGTGCAGCACCTTCCCGACGATGATTCCCGCCACGATCCATCCGATGGTGCCGAGCACGCGGATGATGGGGAAGTCGCGCGCCGCGTCGGTGACGTTGTGAAACGAGATGGAGTTCGTGAGCGACAACGTCGGCATGTAGCACAGCGCGTACAGCAGCAGTAGCGGGTAGAACGAGCTCCATTCCGTCTGCTGCGAGACGAAGTACATCACCACGCCCCCGGCAATGTGCAGGATCGCCAGCAGCTTCTCGCTCGCAAAGAACCGGTCGGCCACGATCCCCATGAAGAACGGAGAGATGATGGCCGCGATGGCCATGGCGCCGTACGCGCTGCCGATCTGCGTGTCGCTGAAGTGCAGCGTCCGGCTGAGATACGTGCCCATCGTCACGAACCACGATCCCCACACGAAGTACTGCAGGAACATCATCGTCGAGAGACGCGTGCGAGTGGAGTTCATGGGAGGTTCCGGACCTTGATGTTGCGAAGCATGAGCGTCCCGTCGTGGTCGCCCTGGATGCCGATGTACCCACGCGTAGCGCGTCCATAGTGGGGCCACTCGCCGAACTTGCTGTTCTTCACCTTGGCCTCCCAGTCGGGGCTGCCGTAGTCGTATTCAACGACCTTCTGTCCGTTCAGCCAGTGCTCGACGTGCGTTCCGCGCACCACGATGCGCGTGGAATTCCACTCGCCCGCGGCGTGCACGACGCCAGCCGGCGGGGCGTACAGGCCGTATGCGGCGGCGGCCGAGGTGAGCCGGTTACGGCCATCGGGGTGCCGGGCGTCATCGAGTAGTTGATACTCGGTTCCGCTCCAGTAAATCTTCTCGTATTCCTCGGTGGCGCGGTAAAAGATGCCGGCGTTGCCACCGGGGCTGAGCTTCCAGTCGAGCGACAGCTCGAAGTCGCCGTACTGGTCGCGCGACACGAGATCCTCGACCGACGCGCTCTTGCTGATGACGCCGCCCGTCTCGCTCCAGCCCGCGGGGAGCTGCGGTTCCTTATAACCGCGCCAGGCGCTGAGCGATGAGAGATCGCGCCAACCA
The DNA here is from genome assembly GCA_002215645.1 of Gemmatimonadetes bacterium 2013_60CM_65_52. GTDB lineage: Bacteria > Gemmatimonadota > Gemmatimonadetes > Gemmatimonadales > Gemmatimonadaceae > AG11. The sequence goes on from NGFI01000012.1 coordinate 117,615, forward strand.
TCGGGTCCGGCCGGTGTCACACTCGCCGACGGAGACGGGGACATCGTAGGACGCTGACTGTGGCTACAGGCGGCCGTGAGCGCGAGTGCGGCGACGGCGACGCCGAGCATTGCTGGTCGGAGCATTTCCACCTCGAATGGGTTCGACAATTGTGCCGCAACGCGGCATCCAATAAGAGGGCGCGGCGGCGGGATTCTCACAAGAGGCGCGAGGCGTCGATCACCCGCGCACCTCTCCGGCCCCCTGGTGGCCGTCACGCATGCCGCGATTTCGCAGAATCGTCATGAAGGAACGGCCCCGCAGCTCCTCCACGGCCAGCCCCGTCATGGCGACGGCATCCGCTTCCGTGATCGCCCCGGAATTCACGCCGCGCAGAAAGAAGTTCAGCAGCCCCTGCCCGGTGGCCGCATCGTCGAACACGTCGCCGACGAGCGTGGCCTGCGCCGCCTTGCCGACGAAGTTGGACAGCCGCGCCGCCGCCGCATCGATGCCGTCCAGGAAGAAGGCGTAGAGGGCGGCATACCGCGTCACGAGCTGCGCGGGATGGAGGTCCCATCCCTGATAGAAGCCACCGACGAGCGAGTGCGTCACGTCGTCGAAATGCCGCTTCCACGCACCATGAACGCTCGCTCGATTCGCGGCGATCTGGGCGGCCGTCAGCCCATCGCCGCGATGGATCGCCACGGGCATCACGGTGGTGGATCCGTCCGACAACCATACACCCGTTCCGGCGAATGCCACCTGCATCACATGCTTCGCATAGTCGCAGGCGGAGTGCCGCATGTGCTGATGCGCAGCGGTGATGTTGACGCCGGCCGTGTAGTCGTACGTTCCGAAGTGCGCGCCAACCAACCTGCCGCCTGAGACGTCCGGGATGCGCGGCAGCAGCGACCGGCCGTCGCTCCCAAGCACAATCTGCGGGGTCTCGACCATGATCTCGAACCGAAGCGTGCCGGCCGGCAGCAGGAGCACGGTCTCCAGGCGCTCGAGCTCCGCGACGATGTGCTCCACCTGCTCGATGATGACGATCTTGGGCACCGTGACGACGAACTGCTCCGGCAGCCGTCCGGCCTGGCGGACGACGTCCGTCACCAGGATCTCGAGCGTGCGCGTGGCGCGAGCACGGAGCTCTTCGTTGAGCGGTTTGATGCGCACGCCCACGAAGGGCGGTAGTGTGCCGTCCCGCATGCCTGCGGCGAGCGACTCGGCCACAGCGCGTGCGTGCCGGTCCTCCTCCGCGTCGGGACGATTGCCGTATCCGTCCTCGAAATCCACACGGAAATCTTCCACCGGCTCGCGGAGCAGCTTGCTCCGCACGCGGTCGTAGATGGTCGCCAGCGCCGGATGATTCGCGATGCCGAGGGCATCGCCGAGTACGGTAGCGTCGGGTGCATACTCGTCGAGCGCACGAAGCGCGACGTCACCCAGCCTGCGCGCGGCGTCCGGGCGAAAGAGCTGCGCGCCGCCATACACCGTGTGCACCGGCTGCCGCGTGCCCGACTCACCAGGGTAGCGGACGGCAAAAGCGAGATTTGCCGCGCGAAGGGCGTCGTGAGTCGTCGTCATCCGTTGTAGATCCGTCCGCCCTTCGCATGGTAGTGCTCGAGGACGGCCTGCGCATCTGCACGGAGTACGTTGCGCACGACGCCGATACCCCGCTCCTCGAGATACTGGTACGACTCGGGAAACACCGGGCCCTCCTCGAAGTGGAGCTTCGACGCATCGTCGCGGCTCGCACCGCACACGATGCGCTTGACCCCGCTCCACAGCGTGGCGCCCAGGCACATCGCACACGGCTCACACGACGTGAAGAGCTCGTGCGCGGACAGGCCAGGCGCCGCCAGCGTGAACGAGCCGAGGCGCCGCTGGGCCATCATGAACGCCACGATCTCGCCGTGCAGCACGCTGTTGTTGAGCCGAACGACGCTGTTCATGCCGACGGCGACGAGGCGCCCCGACACCGATTCGAAGATGGCCGCCCCGAACGGGCCCCCGGTATCGCGCTCGACGTTCTCGTGCGCCACGGCGATGGCCAGGCGCATCCGCTCCTCATCGGAGCCAAAGCGCCGATCCCAATCGACCATCTCGTCCACCCAATCCGGGTAGCCGATGCGGACGTCGAATTGCGGCATGCGCGGAAGCTATGCGCAGCGGCGCGGGGCGCCACGTGGTTGACTGGGCTCCGGCCGGCGAGCAACTTCGCGCATCGCCGCAGGAGATTCCTGCATGTCGGTCGTCGGCACCAGCGTCGCGCGGAAGGACGGGATCGGCAAGGCCACCGGCGCCGCGAAGTATGCCGATGACCTGTCGATCCCCGGCATGCTCTTCGGACGCACCGTTCGTTCGACGATTCCGTGCGGACGCGTCAAGCGCATCCGATACGACTTCGACACGACCGGATTCACGATCGTCGACCGTCGGGACATCCCGCTGGATGGGCGCAACGTCGTTGCACTCATCGAGGACGACCAGCCCTTCCTCGTCGAGCGCGACGTGCGCCATGTCGCCGAGCCGATCGTGCTGCTCGCACACGCGGACCGCGAGAAGCTGCTCGCGGCGGACGTGATCATCGAGTACGAGGTCGAGCCGCCTGTCTTCGATCCGGAAGCATCGACCGAGTCCCTCAAGACGCTCACCATCGACAAGGGACACCTCGACGCCGGCTTTGCCCAGGCTGACGTCATCGTGGAAGGCACCTACCGCACGGGCCACCAGGAGCATGTTTACATCGAGCCGAACGGAGTCATCGCCGTGCCGGAAGACGGAGGCATTGCCATCTTCGGCTCGATTCAATGCCCATTTTACGTGGTCAAAGCGCTGAAATCGCTACTCGGGCCGAAAGCACATGTCCGCGTCGTGCAAACAGAGACGGGAGGCGGATTCGGCGGCAAGGAGGAATACCCCTCCATGATCGCGGGGCACGCCACGCTCCTGGCGCTCAAAGCGGGCCTTCCGGTGAAGATCGTGTACGATCGAACGGAAGACATGATCGCGACGACCAAGCGTCATCCGTCGATCGTGCGGCATCGCACCGGCGTGAAGCGCGACGGAACGCTCGTCGCGATGGACGTCGAGGTCATTCTCGACGGCGGAGCGTACATCACACTCAGTCCCGTTGTTCTCTCACGCGGCTGCATTCACGCCGCGGGACCATACCGTTGCGACAACGTCCGCATCCGCGGCCGTGCGATGCTCACGAATACACCGCCCAACGGCGCGTTTCGCGGCTTCGGTGCGCCGCAGACGATCTTCGCCATCGAAGCACACATGGATCGCATCGCCGAAGCACTCGGCGTCGACCCCGTGACCATTCGCGAGCGAAACGCACTCGTGCCGGGCGACACGACGGCCACGGGACAGCGACTCACGGCCGACTGCAGCGCGCTCCCGGTGTTGCGCGAGGCCGTCGAACGGACCGACTTTCGCCGCAAGCGTGAGGCGTTACGCGGCACCAACCGTGGCATCGGTCTGTCGCTCTTCTACCATGGCTCAGGCTTCACCGGCAGTGGCGAGCTCCGTCTGGCGTCCAAGGCGGCGCTCGAGCTCACCGACCACGGCGTGCGCATTCTGGTGAGCAGCACGGAGATCGGGCAGGGCACGCGCACGATGCACGCACAGATCGTCGCGGAGACGCTGGGCATCCCCTACGAGGACGTCGACGTCGCCCAGCCGGACACGACGCTCGTGCCCGACAGCGGCCCGACCGTGGCGTCGCGCACCTGCATGGTTGTGGGCCGCATCCTTCAGCGATGCGCGGAAGACCTGAAACGCCGGCTTGGCGACCTCACACCGGCGGAGTATTACCGGGCGCATGGCCCCTTCACGATCGTGCGCGAGCACGAGCCTCCAGGCTGGATTCAGTGGGACGACGAGACCTACACCGGAGACGCATACGCGACGTACGCCTGGGGATGCGACGTCGTCGAGGTGGAGCTGGACGCGGACACATGCGAAGTCCGTCCACTCCATCTCACCGCGGTGCAGGAGGTCGGCAAGGCAATTCACCCCGCGCTCGCCCGGGGACAAATCGAGGGCGGGAGTGCGCAGGGCATCGGATACGCAATCGTCGAGCACGTGGCGATGCGCGACGGCGTGATGGCCAACGCGTCATTGACGAACTACACCATTCCGACGACGCTCGACACACCCGCGATGGACATCGTGCTTCTCGAGAACCCCTATGAGGACGGACCCTTTGGCGCAAAAGGGCTGGGTGAGCTGCCGATGGATGGTCCGGCACCGGCGGTCATCAACGCGCTGCGTCACCTTGGCGTCGACCTGTCTGAAATCCCCGCGACACCCGAACGTGTGATGAGCGCATGCGGCTCACGCTGAACGGAGCGGTAACGGATGTGGAGGCTGCGCCGGGAAGGCGACTCCTCGACGTTCTCCGCGAGGAATGCGGCCTGACCGGTACCAAGGAAGGATGTGGCGAGGGCGAGTGCGGTGCCTGCACGGTGCTCATGAACGGCCAGCTCGTCGTCTCGTGTCTCGTACCGTTCGCGCAGGCGGAGGGCGCCGAGATCCGCACCATCGAGGGGGTCGGTGATCATGCGCTACAGCAACACTTCATGAGCGAGGCTGGCGCACAGTGCGGCATCTGCACACCAGGCATGGTGATGACCGCGTCCACACTGTCACGCGATGCAACGCTCGAAGACATTCGCATCGCGCTCGCGGGCAATCTGTGCCGCTGTACGGGGTATGAAGCGATCTATCGCGCCATCCAGCGCGCGCGTGCGGCTACATCCGCGTGAAGTCCGCCCTCTCACAACTTTCGTTCGCGCGTCCGCGCACGCTGGAAGAGGCGCTGACGCTGCTGCGCGATGAACCGCTCGTTCCCATTGCGGGCGCGACGGATCTTTACGTTGGGCTCAATTTCGGTACGCTCAAGGCGCAGCGCTTCCTCGACATCACCAGGCTCGAGGAGCTGCGCGGCATCAGTGTCACCGGCGATCGACTCGTCATCGGCGCGGGCACCACATACACCACGATCATGCATTCCGCGTCCGTTCGTGCGCACTGGCCGATACTGGCCGACGCCGCATCACAGGTCGGTGGCGTTCAGATTCAGAATCGCGGTACGCTGGGTGGCAACGTCGCGAACGCGTCGCCGGCGGGAGACACACTTCCCGTTCTCGCGGTTGCGGATGCGATTCTCCAGCTTCGCAGCGCGCAGAGCCAGCGCGCGGTGCCGTTCAATTCCTTCTACACCGGCTACCGGCAAACCGTATTGCGGCCCGACGAGCTCATCGTGTCGATCGAGCTGCCGATGGTGGAGGGAAAGCAGTGGTTCCGGAAGGTCGGCACGCGTGCAGCGCAGGCGATCTCGAAGCTCGTCATGGCCGCCGTGAGAACAGAAGCACCGCGAATCGCGCTCGGCAGCGTCGCTCCGACGCCACTCAGACTGCGCCGCACTGAGGCGGCGCTCGCCGGCGGAAGCTCCATCGAGGACGCGATCGGCGTCTTACAGACCGAGATCACGCCAATCGATGACTTGCGCTCGAGCGAAGCGTATCGGCGGGCCGTGGCGGGCAACCTCCTGCGTCGCTTCTGGGCCTCGTGATCATCCGCGGCACACGTGTGTTGGCAAATGGCCGGCTTGGCCCTTCAGCCATCCACGTACTCTACGGTGTGATTTCCGCCGTGACGGAATTCGGTGAGACGCGAGGCGACGACGACATCATCGAAGCGGGTGACGACGTTGTAATGCCAGGGCTCGTCGACACCCACGTGCACGTGAACGAGCCGGGACGCACGGAGTGGGAAGGATTCACGAGCGCCACGCATGCAGCAGCGGCCGGCGGCATCACGACCATTTACGACATGCCGCTGAACAGCATTCCTGCGACAACCAGCGTCCGGGCGCTGGCCGCCAAACGGGATGCCGCGGCCGGAAATTGCATCATCGACGTCGGCTTCATTGGCGGTGTGGTGCCGGGAAATGCCAACGAGCTCGAGGGACTCCACGCGCAAGGCATCCGTCTCTTCAAATGTTTTCTCGTGCCGTCGGGCGTCGAAGAGTTTCCTGCCGTAACGGAGACGGACCTGCGAATCGCCATGCCTGTACTCAGGCGGCTGGACGCAACGCTGATGGTCCACGCCGAGCTGCCGGGGCACATCAACGCCGCTTTGCACGGCGACCCGCGCAGATACCGGACATATCTCGCGTCACGGCCCGCGTCGGCGGAAACGGAGGCAATCGCGCTGATCATTCGCCTCGCGGCGGAACTGGGCACACGCGTCCACATCGTGCACGTGTCTTCAGCCGCCTCGCTGCCGCAGATTCGCGAGGCACGTCAGCGAGGCATTCGCATCACATGTGAAACATGCCCGCATTACCTGACGTTTGCGGCCGAGGAGATTCCGGACGGCGCGACGCAGTTCAAGTGTGCGCCGCCGATTCGATCGCGCGCCGACCGCGAGCTGCTCTGGGATGCGGTCCTGACCGGCGACATCGACATGATCGCCAGTGATCATTCACCCTGTCCGCCCGGCATGAAATTGCGTGAGACCGGTGATTTCCTTCACGCATGGGGCGGCATTGCATCCCTCCAGGTGAGCCTGCCGTCCGTATGGCACGAGGGTCGAAAGCGGGGCCTGACCGTCGACCGCCTCGCGCGGCTGATGTGCGAAGCACCGGCGCAACTCGCCGGTGTGAGCGAGCGTAAAGGGCGCCTTGCGCAGGGCTTCGACGCGGACCTCTTCATCTGGCAACCGGACGCCCCAGTCGCGGTTAACGCTGCAACGCTGTATCATCGGCATGCGGTTAGCCCGTATGATGGCCTGACGCTCACCGGGAGCGTAACGGCGACATTCGCACGAGGAAACGCGGTGTTCCACGACGGACGTATCACTGCTTCGATTCGCGCATGACTGATTTTACGGAACTCATAGATCTTGCGTCCCAGGCACTTGGCGGAACCGTCATCTCCGCCAACGACGAGTTCTTCGCGCCCAAGGAAGGGCTGTTGAAGCCGACGCCAGCAGAATGGCGGGAAGGGGCGTACACGGAGCGCGGCAAATGGATGGACGGATGGGAAACCCGCCGCCGCCGAACGCCGGGCCACGACTGGGCAATCATCCACCTTGGCGCACGCGGCGTCGTGCGCGGCGTCGTAATCGACACGAGCTTCTTTCGCGGCAACTACCCCGAGCGCGCCAGCATCGAAGGGTGTGATCTCGCCGGGACGCCGTCGGCCGCGCAACTCGAGCAGCCGGGCGTGGCCTGGCGCGTCCTGCTGGGCGAATCGTCGCTGTCGGGCGACGCGCTGAACAAATTCGTCGTCGAGGAAGCACCACCGGTCACGCATCTGAGACTGAACATCTTTCCCGATGGCGGCGTCGCACGGCTGCGCGTTCACGGCGACGTCAGCCTGTCGCTCGAAGGTCGAACGGGTCTCGTGGATCTCGCCGCCGTGGAGAACGGCGGCTACAGCGTGGTCTGCAGCGACATGTTCTACGGGCATCGGCAAAACCTCATCATGCCCGGGCGATCCACGTTCATGGGCGACGGCTGGGAGACGAAGCGCCGCCGCGGACCCGGACATGACTGGACCATCATCAGATTGGGGCACCCTGGCGCGATCGAGCAGATCGAAGTCGATACCGATCACTTCAAGGGCAATGCGCCGGATTCCTGCATGATCGAAAGCGCGCATGCACCGGGCGCATCGGCCGAGTCGCTCATCGACGCGAAACGGCCGTGGACGCAGATTCTCCCTTCGACGAAGCTGCAGCCACACGCCCGTCACGCATTCTCGGCCGCTGCGTCTCCGCTCTCGACGCATGCCCGCTTGAACATCTATCCGGATGGCGGCATTGCACGACTGCGTCTCTTCGGCCGCCTGCCGGCGACATGAGCGTCACCGTGGCGCAGCTCGACGACTTTCCGGAGACACAGGCGGCATTTCTGCTGGCGGCGTGCTGCGGATCCTCCCGCTGGGTGGCGAGCATGGTAGCGCGTCGCCCATTCCGTACGCGAGCCGCTGTGCTCGCGGCAGCGGATCAAATGGCGCGGGAGCTTCAGCCGGCCGACTGGATCGAGGCGTTCTCGCATCATCCGCGCATTGGCGAACGACAGTCCTCCGTGGCCGTCTCGACGATGGCAAGGGATTGGTCGGCGGATGAGCAGCGCGTCGCGTCCGACACGGACGACCGAACGCGCCTCGAGCTGGCCGACAGCAGTGCGAAGTACGAGCAGCGCTTCGGTTTTCCATTCATTGTGTGCGCGAGCGGGCGAAGTGCCGAGGAGCTGCTGGCCGTCCTCGAGGAGCGCCTCGGAAGCAGTTCCGATGCCGAGCTTGCCATTGCTGCAAAGGAGCAGCAACTCATCACGCGACAGCGGCTCGCTCGGTTGGTACGCGGAACGGAGGAACGGTGAACGATCGCACCACGATCAGCACGCACGTGCTCGACACAGCGCTCGGCCAGGCGGCACCAGGAATTTCGGTGATGCTGGAGCGCATCGAGACAGATGGAACGCATCGTCACGTTTCGAGCGGCGTCACCGACGCTGATGGGCGGATCGTCGGTCTCGCGTCTGCCCATGCAAATCTGCCGGGTGGCAGCTATCGTCTTACCTTCGACATCGAGCCGTATTTTCGCGCGATGCAGCGCGCGACATTCTACACGCGCGTGCAGGTGGACTTCAGGATCGCCGGCGAACCGCAACATTACCACGTGCCGTTGCTGCTGAGCCCATTTGGCTACTCCACGTACCGCGGCACCTGACTAGCGGCCAATCCTCGCGAGGGCGGTCATGCTCGGTCACAACAGCTATGGCAAGTCGGGCGTTCGCCTTCTCAAGGTCGAGCGCGCGCATTCGCACCACACCATCCGCGATCTCACCGTGGATCTCGCGCTCGAGGGTGATTTTGTTGCCACGCACGTGAAGGGTGACAACACTGCCGTGCTGCCGACAGATACGATGAAGAACGTCGTCTATGCCAAGGCGCGGGAGCTGACCATTGGCGAGCCAGAAGACTTCGCCGCCGCGTTGGCGACTCACCTGCTCGGCTCGAACACAACCGCCACTGTCGCGCGAGTGACAGTAGCCGAACACACCTGGCGAAGGCTCGATCTGGCGGGAACGTCGCACGATCACGCGTTCGAGGGAGGAAGCACCGAGCTCCGGATCGCGCGCGCTCGGGCGGCCAAGGGAGAAGAGTTGGCCCTTTCCGGGGGTATCGATCGGCTGCGCGTCCTCAAGTCGGCGCAATCCGCATTTTCGGGATTTCCCCGGGACCGGTATACGACACTTCGTGAAACCGAGGATCGCATCCTCGCGACGTCCGTGACCGCCGAGTGGACCTACGCGACGAACACCACGGATTTCGGCGGCCACTTTCGCGATGTACGTGGTGCGCTGCTCGAGACGTTCGCGCAGCATGACAGCAGATCCGTGCAGCACACGCTCTATGCGATGGGAGAGGCGGCGCTCGCGCGCTGTGGCGCAATCAGCGAGATCCACATCACCATGCCGAACGCGCACCATCTGCTCGTGGACCTGTCGCCGTTCGCGCTGGAGAATCCGAACGAGATCTTCGTGCCGACTTCGGAGCCCTACGGTCTCATTTCCGCGACGATTCGCCGCGGTTGAGTGCGGGCGCGGTGGCTCGACACTTACTCAGGGCGTCACACGTACGGTATTGTTAGCGGCCGTGCATCCGGCCGGTGTACCCAGCCCTCATGGATCGTGCGCGCCTTCGGGCGCGGCGTCTCTTCATATGACTTCGCTCAAGCGTTCGTCCGCAGTTCCCCTCGCGCTCGTTCCCGCGCTTTCCTCGGTGGTCGCGTGTGGGCCGTCTCAACCACAGATGGTGTCCGGCGTCGATCCCTGCCTGCCGCAGGTGTACAACGAGGTCGCCTGTCAGTACGCCACGCAGCATCAGGGCTATTACTACGGCGGCATGTGGTATCACCACGTCTACGCCATGCCGTTCATCTACTATCACAACGGCTATTCGGGCTACGTCGGCGGAGGCGGGCGCGTTCGCTCGCTGGGGGCAGGCGCATACGAGCCCCATATCGGTTCAGGCGCCCGCACGACCGTAGTTCGGGGCGGATTCGGCGGAATAGGCGGCGCGCGCGGCTTCAGCGGAAGCTGACATGCAGCGCATCGCAAGCACGCCACGTCCCGATTGGCAGCACGTCGTCGAGACGCGGGGGCTGAAGTGGCATACCGGCCAGACGCCGTACTGGTCCGAGGAAGCCTACTATCAGTTTTCCACGGAGCAGATCGAGACCATCGAGCGTGCCACCAACGAGCTGCACGCGCGCTGCCTGGATGCCGTCCAGCACGTCATCGACGAAAAACGGTATGCGGAGCTCCGCATTCCAGACCACGCCGTCCCTCTCATCACGAAGAGCTGGGAGGCAGAACCGCCGTCCGTGTACGGCCGTTTCGATCTCGCCTACGATGGTACGTCGCCGCCGAAGATGCTCGAGTACAACGCGGACACGCCGACCTCACTGCTCGAGGCATCCGTCATTCAGTGGGACTGGCTCCAGGCACAACATCCGGGCGCCGACCAGTTCAATTCCATGCACGAAAAACTGGTCGCCTACTGGCAGTCCGTCGCCGACGATCTCGAGCGCATCGGAGCGCTAGGTCCCCTCGTGCACTTTGCGTCCATCGACGACCTCGAGGACGGCATGACTGCCGCGTATCTCGCGGAGACAGCGGGCCAGGCTGGCTTGCAGGTGAAACTGCTGGCGATGGAGGACGTCGGCTGGGATCCGCAAGCGCGCGAATTCTGCGACCGGGAGGACGCAAGCGTCGCCACGCTGTTCAAGCTCTATCCCTGGGAGTGGCTCATGCACGAGCCCTTTGCCGAGCACATCAAGGTGGCGGACACCGTGATGATCGAGCCGGCGTGGAAGATGGTCCTCTCGAACAAGGGGATACTTCCGATTCTCTGGGAGCTGTTTCCCGGCCACGGCAATCTGCTGGCCGCATACTTCGACGAGCCGCATGGCATGTTCGAGTACGCCAGAAAGCCGCTGCTCTCGCGCGAGGGCGCGAACGTCACCGTGCACACGATGAAGGAGCACGTGGAGTCCACGGGCGAATATGGCGCCGAAGGATACGTGTTCCAGGAACTCGCGCCGATTCCGGACATCGACGGCAAACGCCCGATCATCGGCAGTTGGATGATCGGCCAGGAGGCGGCTGGCATGGGGATTCGTGAGGGGGACGGCTGGGTCACGGGCAACACGTCTCGTTTCGTACCCCATCTGTTTCGCTAAGGCCGAAAGCATGCATCGGGCTCAACGGTCACTGGTGTAAGGGCCGTTTACCGGGTATCATGCGCATCGTGACCCGTCCTTTCGTCCTCCGGCTCGGCTACCTGCTCGCCGCAGTGCTGCAATTTGCGCTGCCGGCGGTCGCGTCCATTGCGGACGCAGTCGAGGAGACAGAAGGGCGTGCGGTTCGGTGCCATGTGGAGGCATATGGCAGCCAAGCGCACCGCGTGCATCCGGAAGACTGCGTACTGTGCGGCGCTTTGTCGCATGGCGCGTCTCCAAGCACGCAGGTCGCGCTCCGCGCGCCCATCGTGCGGGCGATTCAGGCCCGTGTTGCCGCAGCGACTCGCTCGCACCATGGCGCGCGTTTGGCCGGCGACCCCCTGCAGCGTGCGCCACCGACTCTGAGCTGAGTCCGGCGCCCTTGGGCGCCCGAACAACTCAATTCGAGGGGCGGAGGCACGATTCCTCCGCCCGCGCATGCCGGTGAACCGTCCCGCGTGTGCTCACCGCACATTCAGCTCATGGCGTTCATGTCACAGCTCATTTCGATGTTCTCGCGCACCACGCTTCGATTGGTTGCGCTTCTTCTCTGTCTTACCGCCTCGCGAGCGTTTGCACTTTCCGCCACGGCGGAGCCGCCTCCCGCGACCGATCTGTTCGGTGCGGTCACCGACAGCCTGACCGGCCGTCCCATCGGCAGCGCGCAAGTGTCCGTCATGCAAGGCACACGGATCGTCGTGAATACCACCACGGACGATTTTGGCCGGTATCGTGTCCACAACCTCGACGCCGGCTCATACACGGTGAGCGTCCACGCACTCGGCTTCCGGGCGCAAGGGCGTAACGTCACCATCACCGGCACTGCCGGCTCGACGCAGGTGAATTTCACGCTCGGCACCGTGGTGCTGAATCTCGAGGCGGTCGAGGTACACGCGACGACGCCCATCGCGGTGAACACGCGGACCGGCGATCAGGTATTCAATCAGAACGAGTATCACGGCGCCCCGACGGCGACGACGTCACAGATCCTTCAGCAGTCCATCGCGGGTGCCGTGCGCGCTCCGACCGGTGAGGTCCACATCCGGGGGCAGCACGCTGAGTACACCTATTATGTCGACGGCATTCCCGTGCCGGCCGGCATCTCCGGCAGCCTCAACGAGCTCTTCGATCCGCAGGTCGTGAATCAGATCAGCTTCCAGACCGGAGGCTGGGACGCGGAGTACGGCAACAAGAACACCGCGGTCGTCAACGTGTCGACCAAGATTCCCGCCGGCGGATTCCACGCGGATGCGTCCGCATTCGGCGGAAGCTTTGGCACGCAGGGCCAGGCGCTCAGCTTGAGCACCAATGAAGGGCGTCTCGGTCTCTTCGGGTCGTTCTCCCGGCAAGTCACCGACATGCGGCGCGAGCCGGTCGCGTTCGATACCACCACGTTCGTGGCGAACAACTTCCACAACCACGGCGAGGATCTCTTCGGGTTTGGCAAGGCGTCGTACTCGCTCAGCACCACGGACGTCTTCAACGTCGACGCCAACTGGTCGCGCACGACCTTCCAGGTGCCGTTCGATCCATTGGTCGTCGCACAGTCGGACGACAGCCAGCAGGACATCAATGCATTTCTGAACTTTGGTTGGCGTCACCAGTTCGGGGGCATCGTGGCGCCCACGAAGTCGGCTGACACCGAGATGGCACAGCCCTCGGAGCTCTTTACGGGTCTGTTCTACCGGCACGGAAGCCTCAACTACACGCCGGGTGCGCAGGACGAGCCGCAGTTCTTCTTCTTCCCCGACACCACCAACCCGTACAACGTGCGGGAGGCGCGCAGTTTCAACATCCTTGGCGCAAAGGTGGACTACCTCTACAACTTCGCGTCGGAGCTGCAGTTCAAGACCGGCGTGCTCGTTCAGCACACCAGCGGCACCGAGAACTTCACGACGGTCGATGCGTCAGGACGGGCGGGCCCGGCGTCGCAGTCGACGCTCAACGGCAGCGATGTCGGTGGCTACGCGCAGATCGCCTATGCGCCCTTCGAGAAAATCGAAATTCGTGCTGGCGCGCGCTACGACGCGCACACGGCTCCGTTTGCCGGAACGCAGTCGCAGCTCAGCCCGCGCATTCGCCTCAACTTCTATCCGGGCGCCGCGACGACGCTGTACGCGTACTACGGCCGCCTGTTCATGCCCACCAACGTCGAAGAGCTGCGCACGATCACCAATTCGACGCAAGGCACAGCTGCCGAGCCGACGCTTCCGGAGCGCGACCACTTTCTCGAGGGCGGCATCATCCACCGGTTCCCCGTGGCGGGCATCGTCGCCAAGCTGTCGGGTTATTACAAGCAGAGCGAGCCTGGCGTGGACGACGGGACCATTCCCGGCACGGCCATCGTCACGGCGGTCAACATTCACAGAGTGTACGTCAACGGGCTCGAGGGCGTGCTCGAGGTTCGTCCCAATGGTCCCTTCTCCGGGTATGTGAACGTCGCACTCTCACATGCGTACGGGCACGGTCCCGTCACAGGCGGCTTCTTCCCAGCCGCCGACCCCGTCGGCTATTTCGATCTCGACCACGACCAGCGTCTCTCCATCGTTGGCAGTGGCACCTACACCGTCAGCCAGTTCTTCCTCAACGCGACGGCGATCTACGGATCGGGGCTGACGAACGGCAAGACGCTCGACGACGTTGGCCACCCCTTCGGAACGGGCTTCCTCGATTTCAACAAGGAGTTCAAGGTCGATCCGTCCACCATCGTGAATGCCAGTGCGGGATACACGTTCGTTGCCGGACAAACGCTGGTACGTCCGCAGATATACGTAGACAACCTGTTCGACAGGCACTACCTGCTGAAGGGTGCGTTCTTCAGCGCCGCACAGGTGGGCAGGCCGAGAAGCGTGCAGGTACGCCTGAGTTTGAGCATCTGACGTCGAGCGTTTCCAGAACAGGCTGACGGAGATTCAGCCAGAATAGAACCAATCGGGCGATCGGGGAGTATTGAATGTGCAGGCTGTTGCCGCGCACATTCGATACTCCCCGTTCCGCTTCCGACCATGATCAAGCGTCTCCTCAGCGCATTGGCACTGTTGCCCCTCGTCGCCGCACCTGGCAGGGCTGCGCCCGTGCCTCGGCCTTCTCCACTCGATACGGTTGTGTTCGCCGGAGGCTGCTTCTGGGGCGTGCAAGCGGTTTTCCAGCACGTCAACGGCGTCGTGGCTGCCACATCCGGCTATGCGGGCGGCGCCACCGTGAAGCCGAACTACGAGGACGTCAGCACCGGCAGCACCGGGCATGCGGAGTCCGTGCGTGTGGTCTACGATCCGGCCAAGGTGTCGTTCGACAAGCTGCTCGAGGTGTTCTTCACCGTCGCGCACGACCCCACGCAGCTCAATCGCCAGGGCCCGGACCATGGCACCCAGTATCGTTCCGCGCTCTTCTACACGAGTGACGCGCAGCGGGCGGCGACGCAGGCGTACATCGCCGAGCTCCAGAAGACCGGCGCGGTTCGAGGTGCGGTCGTCACGCAGGTCGCGCCTCTCCGGGGATTCTTCGTTGCGGAGGCCTATCACCAGGACTATGCCACGCTGCACCCCGATCAGCCGTACATCGTCTATAACGACGCGCCGAAGATCGCAGCCCTGAAGAAGCACTATACGTCACTCTGGACGGACAAGCTCGCCGCGCACTGAGGCGAGCTGGCTTCTCGGTTACAGGCTGCTGGGACCGAGCTCCCCGCCGAGCAGTGTGATGACGTCAACCGGCACGCCCGAGAGGCGGCTGTGCTCCCACACCGCCTCCTCGTTCGGCGCATCGTACTCGCAGAAGGAGTGGCGCCCGTCGGCGGTGAGATGGCTTCGCACCCAGGTGATTCCCAACTGATTGCACACCTTGGTGCTCGTCACCCGCACGCCCTCGAGCTGCTCGGGCGTAAGGGGCGGCAACGTGCGCGTAATCATGTAGCGTGGCATGCCATGAGCATGCGCTGATCAAGGTGCTTTGTCAAATGGCGGCCGTGACATAACGCACGGCCGCATCCATCGACATCGCCAATCCCTCGCGCCACGCGTCATCGCTCTTCGCCGTACCGAGCTGTGCAATGGCTGGGGCCACGCGACGCTCCAGGCGGCCACGATCGGCCTCCGACAACGGCGCGCCCAGCCGTTCACGAAGACCAGCCACCGCGCCGGCAAGCCGAATCGCGCGCTCGCCGTCATTGCCCGCTGCGGCCGCACCTGCCAGCACCTCGAATACTCGCAGCATGGCACGCTGGTCGCCCATGTCCGCTGCGTGGACGAGCGCTTCCTCGAGCAGCGCGCGCGCGTCGAGCAGATTGCCGTCTGCGAGCGACAGGTCACCGAGATCTGTCAGCGCGGAGGCCATGCCGCGCTTGTGTTGAATCTCGACGAAGGTCGCCAGGCTCTCGCGATAACGGCTGCGCGCCTCTGCAAGTGACCCCTCGTCTCGTGCGACGTCGCCGAGGTGTCCCATCGTCCACCCGATGTTCGCGAAGTCGCCGGCACTCTGAAACAACGCCAACGCCTCCGCATATCGGGCGCGGGCATCAGCAAAATGTCCGCGCTGGCGCTCCGCATTTCCCAGATTGCCGGTTCCGATTGCCGCGCCGCGAGGGTCGACGTCACGCAATGCCTCGATGGCCGCCTCGAAGAGTGGTATCGCGCGATCGATCTCGCCTTGCCGCATGTGAATCACCGCGAGATTGTTGCACGCCACCGACGTTGCTCGCGGATTGTTCAACTCCTGCGTGAGCTCGAGGTGCTGCTCGAACAACTGCTGCCCGAGCGCATATTCGCCACAACTGTCAGCCAGCGCGCCCGCCCCATACAGCGCAGCGAGTCGCGTCTTGAGCGGGCTCTCCGTTTCGGCACGTGCAATGATGTCGCGCAATCGACCCAGGCCTTCGCGTGCATATCCTCGTGCGTCCCAATAGCGCCACAGCGACACGGCCATCTGCAGCGCGTCCAGCGGGTCGCCGGACTGCGCGACATGATCGAGTGCCGCACGAAGGTTGTCGTGCTCGGCCTCGAGCCGGTCGAGACAGGTGTCGTCGCCAGCCATGACACCAGGCTCCACGTCCAAAGCCAGTAGGCGGAAATACTCCGCGTGACGCTGGGCCATCTCCTCCCGCTCCCCCGACGCATCGAGCATCTCGTCCGCGAATGCCTGAATGGGGCGCAGCATCAGGAAGCGGGAATTGCCCAACGCATCCACTTGCTGGCGGAGCAGGCTGTGGTCCACGAGCGAGGTCAACAATTCTTCAGCATTCTCGGTCTCCGTTTCGCCGAGCGTGACGATGGCAGCCGTGTTCGCGATGGCACCGCCGAAGAACACGGCGAGCCGGCGAAACATCGTCTGCTCTTCGGGCCGGAGCAGATCGTGCGTGCATGCGATGGCGCCGCGCATGGTCCGCTGGCGCAGCGGAAGGTCACGTGCACCGCTCGCCAACAGATCGAGCCGCTGCGCGAGCTTGGCAAGCAAGGCACTCGGCGTCATCGTGCGCGTTCGCGCGGCCGCCAGCTCGATTGCCAGCGGGACGCCGTCGAGCCGCGCGCAGATCTCGACCACGGAGTGTACGTTGGCGTCGTCGAGGCGGAAATCCGATCTGGCGGCGGCAGCCCGCTCCGCAAACAGCTTCACGGCAGGCGACGTCTCCGCCATGGTTGCCGTCAACCGCACGTGCGGATCGGGCACGGCAAGCGGCTCCACGGAGAGCTCGTGCTCTCCGTAGATCCGAAGCAGGACCTGGCTCGTGAGCAGTATCTTCACGCCCGGGCAGTCGGTGAGGATCGCGCTCACTTCGCCCGCGGCGTCGAGCAGTTGCTCGAAGTTGTCGAGCACGAGAAGCGCCTGCCGTTCCCGCAGGTGATCGCGGGGATCGCCGCGGGCGCCGATTCCCTGTGCGATTCGCGCTCGCATGGCGCTCGCATCTCGCACTTCGGCCAGGGGGATGAAGTAGGCCCCGTCGCGAAAGAGCTCGGATGCGCGCGCACCAACGTCGAGGGCCAGACGGGTCTTTCCGATGCCGCCCGGGCCGTGCATCGTGAGCAAGCGCACGCTGGCGCGCTGCAACAACGCAAGCACGGCTCGTGTATCCTGCTCTCTGCCTATCAGCGGCGTGAGCGGCGCGGGAATGCGCGACGCGCGCTGGGCAATGCCGCCTGTAGGAAGACGAAGGGGACCGACCGCCTCGTCCGGCGCCGCTGCGAATGCTTCGGCGAAGTCGGCAACCGTCGGAAAGCGGCTGTCCGGATCCTTGGCCAGTGCGCGAAGCACGGCTCGCTCCGCGGCGTCGCTGACGGTCTCCGTGCCGCGAAGCGCGGCCGGCGATGCCGACAGATGCTGCGCGAGCAGCGCGACAGCGGACTTGCCGGTGAAAGGAGGCCGGCCCGTGAGCAACTCGTATGCGACGCACGCCAGACTGTACTGGTCGCAGCGCCCATCGAGCTGTGTTCCGTCGCCCGCCTGCTCGGGGCTCAGATACGCCGGCGTTCCAACGACGACTCCCGTTTCGGTGAGCGCGATGCTGCTCGTGGCCGACAGGACGGCGCGTGCGATGCCGAAGTCGCTGACGACGGCGTGGCCTTCTGATACGAGAATGTTTTCCGGCTTGATGTCCCGATGGACGACGCCCTGCCGGTGGGCATAGTCGAGGGCGCTCGCCACCTCGCGCAGCAGCCGCGCCACCTCTGCCTGCGGCATCGTTCCCGATCGCGCGAGTCGTTCACGCAGCGTCTCGCCGGCGATGAAAGGCATCACGTAAAACAGCAGCGGTGGCCCGTCTTCTCGACGCGCCTCGCCGGAGTCGAAGAGCGGCACGATGTGCGGATGCGCGAGCCGCGCGGCGATCTCGATCTCGCGGAGGAAACGATCCGCGCCAATCGCGCCGACCACCGTGGCGTCCATGACCTTGAGCGCCACGGACCGCCCATGGCGCAGGTCCTTCGCGAAATACACCGTCGCCATGCCGCCGCGAGCCAGCTCGCGCTCGACGCCATAGCGGTCACCGACCGCCCGCTGCACACGCTCGAGTGCGTCAGGCTGCGGCATTCAGTCCTCGAGGCCTGGCCGATCCCGCACCGCCATCATCGTGCCCTGTAGCATCGCGATGAGCGTGTCACCCGCACGCAACTCGCCGGCGCACACGGTCAACGTTCGCCCCGCGCGAACCACGCGGCCGATGGCGAGAAACTCGCTCCCCGCCGCGGGAGCGAGAAGATTCACCTTGAATTCCACCGCAAGCACCGCGGCGCCCGGCTCCATCAACGAGAGCGCCGCATAGCCGCACGCACTGTCCACGACGGACGTCACGGCGCCGGCGTGCAGAAAGCCGTGCTGCTGCACGAGGTCGTCGCGATGCGCCAGGGCGATCCGCACTTCGCCCGGCGCGACATGCACGAGCCGCGCACCAAGCGTCGTCATGAACGCCTGTCGGGCGAAGCTGGCCCGGATCCTCTGCTCGAAATTCGGGTCGCGCGGCGTGAATGTCATTGGCCGGTATGTACGCGCGGCTGCGCTGTCTGCTCCGTAAGAGCACGAACGGCGTGAAGCACCACGGGCCATGCGTCGGAGCGCGGCGCAATGAGGTCGAAGTGGCCGGCGCCAAGCACCACGTCGAGCTCTGTAATACCTCCCGTGGCACGGTTGCGCGCGAGAAGCTCGCGGCTTTGCGCCAGCGGAACGATCGGATCCAGCTCGCCGTGCACGATCCGCACGGCAGGCCGGATGGGCACGCGTTCGATGGGACTCACGGCGTGATAGCGCTGAGGTTGTTCCGTAGCAGTGCCGCCGAGCAGCGGCGTCACGCTCGCATTACAGCTTCCCGCAGCGGAGCCGTACGCAGCCAGATCCGCGATACCGGCGAGACTCACCACTCCGGAGATCGGAAGCGGCGCTTCGCTGGAGACGAACAGGCCCGTGATCTCTGCCTGACGGCGTGTTGCTGCCCATAGCGCGAGCTGCCCGCCGGCGGAGTGCCCCATGAGCACGACACGCGTCGTGTCGATTCGGGGGTGCTGCCGGGCCAACACTCGCACGAAATCCACGGCGTGCGCCACGTCGTCGAACGTCCCGGGCCACCCGCCGCCGGTATCGCCCAGACGACGATATTCGGGCGTCCACGTGGCGAAGCCTGCCTCCGTGAGCGCATGCGCCGCACCGCGAACGTGTTGCAGGTCGTACTCTGCTCGCCAGCATCCACCATGTAGCAGCACCACGAGCGGCACGCGGTCGCGCCCTCCGGGCAGGCGCAGCTCACCGTGTTGCAGTGGCTCGGCGCCATACGCGACGACGGCATCTGGCGCGGGAACGGCCTGCGTCGTGAGATCGGAGTAGGGAATCATGCGTCTTGCCACACCATTGCCGGCGCACGCACACGTCGCGAGCGCCAACGGCAGGCCGACTCGTAGATGCATGCTATCGTTGCGCCACGGTACCACTCCGAGGCGACACCAACGCCTGGTACACGAGCGTCGGAAACTTCGACGGAACGTCGGACCGCATCGGCATCTGGTTGATCATGAACACCATCACGAGCCCCTCTGCCGGATCGACCTTGTACTGCGTGGCGTACGCGCCCGACCAGCTGAACGTGCCGACCGACGCCATGCCGTCCGCACCGTACTTCTCGACGGTCTGAAAGCCGAGCCCGAAGCCCATGCCGGGAGAGCGATAGAGCGTGCCGCTCTGATTGGTCGTCATGAGATCCACGGTATGCGGCGCGAGATAGCGCACGCCGTCCATCTGGCCGTGGTTCAGCAACATTTGCAGGAAGCGCGCGTAGTCGTGTGAGGTGGAGAGGAGACCCGCACCGCCGGCGAAGCTGACGCGCGGGCCGTCGACATAGTCGCCCTGTCCGCGCGGGCCGACCGGCGCCCGGACAACGTGGCTCGTCGAGTCGCTCATGTACACGGCAACCAGACGGTCGCGCTTTGCGGGCGGCAGAAAGAAATATGTGTCCTTCATGCCGAGCGGTTCGGTGATGCGCGTGCGAACGAACTGATCAAGCGGCATGCCCGACGCACGCTCGACGACGCAGCCAAGAATGTCGGTATTGTAGCCGTACACCCACGACGTGCCGGGCTGCGCGACGAACGGCAGAGTGGCGAGCCGCTCCATGGTGGTGCATACGGGCTCGTTCTTGTCGGCGGTGTACCAGCCGAATCCGGCGACTGGGCCGAGTCCCTTGGCGGCGTACTGTTGTGCGACGATCGCGTCGGTTCCGTACGAGATGCCGGCGGTGTGCGTGAGCAGATCCTTGATCGTGATCTGCCGCGTGGCAGCAACGGGGGAATGTCCGGAGTCGGACACCAGCGCCACAGCGGTGTGCGCGTAGGCCGGAATGAAGCGGCTCACAGGATCGCCAATCGCGAGCTTGCCTTCTTCCATCAGCATCAGGATGGCGACGCTCGTGACCGCCTTCGACTGGGAGGCAATTCGGAAGATGGCGTCGGGCGTCATCCGCCTTCCGCTTTCCTTGTCGGCCCACCCCGCGCTGGTTTCGTAGACTGGCTTGCCGTCGCGCAGCACGAGGGCGGTGGCGCCGGCAATGCGGTTCGAGTCCACGGCGCCCTGGAGGTATTGCTCCAGGCGCGCGAGTCGTGTGAGGTCGAATCCGCCGCGGGTATTCTGAGCGACAAGGGAAGTCGGAAGCGCTAGAAGGAGGAGGGCGCCGCGGAGCGTCATGGGGAGACCGGTAGGACGGTAGGACAGTAGGCCAATTAGGACAGCAAACCAAAGCCAAAGCGGCTCGCTGTCCCACTGTCCTACCGCCCTACCGTCCTTCAGGCAACTGCCCCACTTGACAATCCGCTCGTCTTGTTGAAATATCAACACAGCTGAATTTTCAGCAGCCCCCAGGACCCCTCCCCAATGTCAACAGCGGTCATGACCGACAAACCCGACGCAACCGGCCTCTCACGCAGAGAGCGCCAGGTCATGGACATCCTGCACCGGCGCGCCGAGGCAACGGTCGCGGAGATCATGGCCGAGCTGCCCGATCCACCCACGTACTCGGCCGTGCGGTCGGTGCTGCGGATTCTCGGTGAGAAAAAGCTCATTCACCACAAGGAAGACGGTCCGCGGTACGTCTACTTCCCGGCGCAGGACACCGAAGAAGCACGGGAGGACGTGCTCGCCCATGTGGTGAAGACGTACTTCGCCGGCTCACCCGAGCAGGCGGTCACGGCGCTATTGCGGATGTCCGACGTCGACATGAAGGACGACGAGATCGAGCGCCTCCGCGCTACCATCCGCCGCGCGCGGCAGAACGGGAGATAACCATGCTCAACTCCATTCTGAATGGCTTCACGGCAATGACTGGCTGGAACGCCGCCCTTCCACTGCTCCTCGTGAAGGCGACGCTCATTCTCTTTGCGGCGCTTGGCATCACGCTCACCATGCAGCGCGCGTCGGCGACGGCGCGCCATCTGGTCTGGCTGGTGACGCTGGGTGTTCTGTTGCTCGTTCCCGCGCTCACCGCGTGGGGCCCACTGCGGATCGCGATTCTTCCCGCGCCTTTGGCTCGTGCGAACAAGGCCCCGCTGCCTGCTGCGTCCGATGAGCGTGTCGCCATTGGGCCGAACCTGTCCGCTACTCTCGACGCGCGTGCGGAGATCTCTGAATCGTCCGCCGCACCGACGACCGACGGCTCCGCCACGCCGCGTCCACTCACGCTACTGCTCGCAGCGTGGGCAATGGTCGTTACATTGATCTTTGCTTCACTCGCGCGCGCGGCGTTTGCCGTCCGTCGCATCGTGCGGAGCTCGCGGCCCCTCGACAGCGAGGACTGGCAGACACCGCTGCTCGAGATCTCCGACCGCCTCGGCCTCGATGAGCCGCCACGTCTGCGGCAGAGCGCAGATTCGAAGATGCCGTTCGCGTGCGGCGTGCTTGCTCCCACCATCGTGCTGCCGGCGGACTCCGAGAGCTGGACGCGAGAGCGCCGGAGCGCCGTGCTGCTCCATGAGCTGGCGCACGTGCGCCGCCACGATCTGTTCGGTCACGCACTCGGCCGCTTCGCCTGCGCGGTGTACTGGTTCCACCCGCTCGTCTGGACGGCGGCCAAGCGTCTGCGCTCGGAGAGCGAACGCGCCTGTGACGACCTTGCCCTGTCGTGCGGCACGCGCGCCACCGACTATGCCGAGCATCTGCTGGACATCGTCACTCGCGTTAGAAGTGATTCCACCCCACTCGTCGCTCTGGCCATGGCGCGGCGTAAAGAGTTCGAGGGGCGCATGCTGGCCATCCTCGATCCCGATCTGCGCCGCGTTGGCCCAACCCGCCGGCAGTCGGCGTCGCTCATCGCGGTGCTGGCGCTCGTGTCGCTCACGATCGGCGCCACCGCTCCGGTTGCGCGTCGGGCGGAGGCAGTACCGGCAGCGGCATACAACACCTCACCCATTACGATGGTCGTGTCGCGGGAGCCCGCGAAGTCCTGGTCGAGCACCGTGCCGCAGAAGCCGGCGTCGCTTTCACACGAGATGCCGCTGCTGGTGCCGCCTCCCGCCGCACCACCAGCCGTAGCTGCTTCTCCTTCCGTCTCGTCGTCGTCGAATGCGACACACGCGCTGGAGGTCATCAGCAGCGAGGGCGCGCGGTTCGGCATGAGCGTCGCGCAGAACCTTCTGCGCGGCTACGGGGACAAGGCCGACCCAAACGCGCGAAACGCAGACGACCGGCCGGCGCTGCTGGCGAAAGTGCTTCGCACGGATACGAGCGCCATCATCCGGCGCGTGGCGGCGTGGGGACTTCAGGAGTACGCGGACCAGCAGGTCGCCGCGGACGCCCTGACGAACGCATTGCGTCACGATCCCGACGCACGCGTACGTGAGATGGCGGCGTGGTCACTCGCAGAGTCGAGCGACCGGACCGCGGGTGCGTCGGACGCATTGGTCGACGCGCTCAAGAAGGACGCAAGCGACAGAGTGCGCACGACTGCCGCCTGGGCCCTTGGGCAACGCGGCGATCACGCGGCAGAAGACGTGTTGACGACGTCGCTCGCCGACGCGAGCCCTGAGGTTCGGCAGCGCGCTGCGTGGGCCCTTGGCGAGATCGGAGCGAAGCAGGCGCCAAAACCGCTCATCGCATTGCTGACGGACAAGGATCCGCGCGTTCGCATGCTGGCCGCGTGGGCTCTGTACAACATTCAGGATCCATCCACCGCGTCCGCGCTCGAATCGGCCATGAAGATCGAACAGAACACCGACGCGCAGATGGCGGACTTGCGCGCGCTCGCCGCACTCGGCGAGAAGTCAGTCGACGCGATCAAGGGACTGCTCGAGTCGAAGGATCCAAACGTGAAGCAGATGGCGGTGCGCGCGCTCGCGGGTGGCCATGCGACAGGGCCGTGGCCCTGGCCGTGGCCCGATCCGCGGCCGCAACCCTGAGCACCTGAGGGCGGGCGCATTTGCGCCCATTCTCTTCGCATCGAGTGCTGATTTTTCAACTATGAATCGAGGATGACGATGATTCGAATGTTTGGAACCCTGGCAGCTGCCATGCTCACGTGCATGAGTGGCTCGGTCGGAGCAATCGGAGGAGCGCATGAAGGAATCGACGACGCGGGCATGTCGCTCGACGTCGCCGCGCTTCTGACCGCGGCGCACGGCGCACCACCTCTGATCTGCAGTCTCGCGGCCAGCTCCATCCGCGGCTGGGGCTGGGGTGGGCGAGATGCGCCTGCGACTCCGCTCTCTGCCGTGGTCACGCCTGTGCGCGGCCGCGACGTGGAATCCCGCGCACTGCCCGTGGGGGACATCGAGCGTCTCGTGGCTGCACTCGACTCCGCCGATCCGTGCGTCCGCGAGCTCTCGGTACGCATCCTCGGCGGCCAGGAAAGGAATCAGACAGTCGTCACCGCACTGCTGACTCGGCTGTCATCGAGCGACGCGACCATTCGCGAAGTGGCCGCATTCGGGCTCGGCCTGATGCAACCGCCGTCCGCCGTCGACCCGCTCATCGGCGCGCTTCGCGACGTCGCGGCCGGCGTTCGCGCCGATGCTGCGTGGGCACTTGGCCGCCATGAGAACGGACGCGCGCTTGCAGCGCTCGTTGGTCTCTTCAACGACGCGTCCGACACCGTTCGCGAAGCGGCGGTCGTCGCCGCCGGACGCATCGACTCGAACAGTACGGTCGCCGCGCTGCTCCGTGTGCTTCAGAACGATTCGTCGCCCAACGTGCGGCGTGTGGCCGCATGGGCACTTGGTCAGCACGAAGCGCGCGAGGCAAACGACGCGATGGCGCGTCAACTCGACAAGGAGCCTGACGCATCGGTACGCGAAATGATCGTCTGGGCGCTTGGAAACACCGGGGCGCGCGGCAGCGTCTCGGTCATCGCCAACGCGATGAAGCACGATTCCAACGACGCCGTTCGCGAAACCGCAACCTGGGCCCTCGCCGAAATCGGCGAGCGCTCGGCCGTGACGGCGCTGGCCGACGTGCTCTCCACCGATGCGAGCACTCGCGTGCGCGGCACCGCGGCGTGGGCCGTGGGGCAGTTGCGCGACCGTGGACATGAAGCGCCGAGTGCCCTCGTGCGCGTGCTGAAGGACGACAGCGAGGATGTGCGGCTCAAGGCGGCATGGGCGCTTGGTCAGATCGGTGACGCTGCGACGATGGGAGGCATCCGCGATGCGTTGCGCGTCGAGCGGAGCCCACAGGTGCGTAAGGCGTTGATCCGCGCGCTCGTGCGAACCGGTGGACGCTCGGAGGAAGCACTTACGGAACTGCTCAACTCGAGTGATGCGACAGTGCGTGAAGCGGCGGTTCGGGGGCTCGCCGGCGCTCACTCATTCGACCCCTGGCCCTGGCCGTGGCCGAGGCCGCGCCCCTTCCCATGAGCATCGCACGTGGCGTGCTGTTGGCGGCGCTGCTGTGCGCGGCGTCGCCGGTGAGAGCGCAGGACTCGCTGGAGCCTGGCGTAGTTCCCGCCGACTGGCGCAGGCGCGGGGAGCTGCTCGTCCAGGCCAATCGGCATCGCGAGGCAATTGCCGCCTTCGAGCGCGCGTTGCAGCTCGACGCCTCACGCTCAGGCGACACGTCACTCAGCATCGCCATCGCCTACGCCCGACTTGGCAATCGGAAGCAGGCGATGCGATGGCTGCAGCGGGCGATCGACGCCGGGCTCTCCGACTGCGAGCGCAGGCGTCGTGCGTTCTTAGAACACCACTTTCGGCTCGACGGCGATGAGCTTCAGGCCCTTCGACTGCAGGACGCCGTTGAACGCCTTGAGATCATCAGCCAAAAGGCGGTCGAGCGTGGCGCGGGTGTCGCGGACACCATTGCCAAGCACCACCGTGACTTCCTTCTGTTGCGCGGTGGGCGGGAAGTCGGATGCGCCGACCCCGCCCGCCAGATAGCTGACCTGCTGCGCGATGCGCGCGGGCCAACGCACTTCGTCCTGGCCGCGCCCAGTGAGACGCAGGTCGAACAGACGTCCTTCGACATCCATGAACTTCTGCCCGAGCGCATCGGCCGCGGCGCGAATGTCGGCGGCACCGAGTGACTGGAGCTGTGAGCGCACGCTCTCGATCTGGTTGATCATCTCGCCGGTTGCGTTGAGCTGCCGCTGGAGCTCGAGCTTTGCAGCAGACGACGCCTTGATGTCCGCCACGGATTCGCGCTGATTGGGATCACGCAACACGTCGAGCGGCTGCGTGAAGGTTTTGCCATTTGCCACGAGTGTCACCGTGTAGCGTCCTGGCGGCATGAGTACGGAAATCGTTCCAAAGCCGGGGGTATCGCGCGTTCCGTCCTTGGCCATCGTGAATTCCGCGTTGTACGACGGCTTGGTCTTGAGCTTGGGCGCCTTGGTGGGCTCGTTGCGGAGGTCCCAGTAGGTGCGGTTGAGTCCAACGTGCGTCGTGGAGTCCGTAATCACGCGAATCGTCTTGCCGGCCGCATCCTTCACGGTGAGCGTGGCGCGCGTGGGCGACTTCAACCAATAGTTGATCGACGCGCCGTACGTCGGATTCGCGCCGGCCGTCTGATCATCGTTCGGCGCATAGTTGCCGGTGATTTCGGTGAACCTGTATGCGGCGCGTGGCGCGAACAGATAGGCGTCCGATGCCACGATGTCCGGCGTGATCGTCTGGAGCGGGCGCAGGTCGTCCAGAATGTAGAATCCGCGTCCATACGTTCCGACGACGAGATCGTTGAAGTGCGGCTGGATGATCATTCCGTACACGGGCGCGGGCGGCAGGCCGTTCTTGAATGGCTGCCAGTGATCTCCGTCATCGAACGAGACGTAGAGTGCGTTCTCGGTACCGAGGTAGAGCAGGCCGCGCCGCACGGGATCTTCGCGGATGATGTGTGCGTAGCTGAGCTGCGACTTCGGAACGCCGTTCACGATGAGCGTCCACGTGCGCCCGAAGTCCTTCGTGCGATAGACCCACGGGTCGCGATTGTTCTCCTGGTGACCGTCCACGATGAGGTACGCCGCGGCCACGTCGTAGTGCGACGGTTCCACGTGACGAACGGCTCCCCAGGTAGGGATGCCAGGGATGTTGCTCGTGACGTTGGTCCATGTGGCGCCGCCATCGCGTGTCACGTGCACGAGTCCATCGTTGCTGCCCGTCCAGATCACGCCCGCCTTCACGGGCGATTCGGCCAGCCCGTACACGACGTCGGCGTACTCCACGCCGATGTTGTCGGGGGTGAGTCCACCCGAAATGCCCTGCTTCGACTTGTCGTTGCGCGTGAGATCGGGGCTGATCACGCGCCAGCTCTTGCCGCCGTCCGTCGTCACGTGCACGAACTGGCTGGCGGTGTAGATGCGATTGTGGTCGTGCGGAGAGATCGCGAACGGCGCGTCCCACACAAAGCGATACTTCACTTCCCCGGCGCTGTGGCCGCCCGTGCTCAGCGGGTAGACCTCCACGTTCTGTCCCTGGCGCGCGCGCAGATCATACCGTACGACGATGCCGCCACGCGCTCCGGAGCCGGAGGCGGTGGACCAGATCAGATTGGTGTCCACAGGGTCAGGTGTGGCCCAGCCACTTTCGCCTCCCTCGACACCGTGCCATTCGCTGCGAGAGATCTGCGCTCCATTGCGGCTATTGCTGGGCCCCCGGTATGACGGGCCGTCCTGTTTGTTGCCGTACACGAAGTAGGGCACGCGGGTGTCCGTCGTGACGTGGTACATCTGTGCAATGGGCAACTGTTGCCGCAGCCACGTGCGTCCGCGCGTGGTGGAAATCGATACGCCGCCGTCGTTCGCAACCGCCATGCGATTGGCGTTGGAGGGATCGATCCACATGTCGTGATTGTCGCCGCCTGGCGCGCCGAGCGGATTGCGTCCCGTATCGCTCGTGGCGGCGCGAACGGCCGCACCGCCGAATAGCGCACCCGTGTTCGTCAGTCCGCCATCCAGCGAGCGGCTGAACGTCGCGCAGAGGAAGTACAGTTCGTCTGCGTTGTCGGTGGACACCACGGTCCGCGTGTAATACGGCTGGCGGCACCCGAGATTCCGGTCGTAGCTCGCCACGCGCCAGTTGGTGCCGCCGTCGTCCGAGCGCCACAGCTCGCCGTTGTCGGTGGGCTTGTCGTGAATCGGCACACCGTCGCCGGTCTCGATGAGGGCATAGACACGATTGGGGTCGGTCTTTGCGACGGCGACGCTGATCTTCCCCACGTCGTGCGTCGGCAGACCGTTTCCACGGAGCCGCGTCCAGGTGGCTCCTTCGTCGCTGGAGACGTAGAGAGCCGAGCCCGGTCCGCCGCTCTCGCGTCCCCAGGTGTGAATCTCGAACTGCCACGTGGCGGCGAACAGCTTGCGCGGATTGGACGGATCCATCACGACGTCGATGCCGCCGGTGTTCTCATCGACGAAGAGCACTTGCGTCCATGTGCGTCCACCGTCGGTCGTCCGGTAGATGCCGCGTTCCTTCTGCGGTCCGTAGCTGTGTCCCTGCGCCGCCACGAGCACGATGTCGGGATTCGACGGGTCGATGGCGATGCGGCCGATTCTCCCCGAGGAATCGAGTCCCACGTGCGTCCACGTGCGTCCGGCGTCCGTCGACTTGTACACGCCGTTTCCGATCGAGATGTGACTCCGGATCCACGGCTCTCCCGTGCCCGTCCAGACGATGGACGGATTGGAGGGCGCAACGGCCAGTGCACCGATGGACGACACGTTCTTGTCGTCGAAGATGGGGCGCCAGTGAATGCCGGCGTCGACCGATTTCCAGATGCCACCGGACGCCGCGCCGGCGTAGTAGGTATTGAAGTCGCCCGGGACGCCGGCCACCGATGCGACGCGGTTCCCGACGGGGCCGATGTATCGATAGCGCAGTGCCGACGTGTGCGCCGAATCGAGTGTGACGGGCGCAAGTGTCGTGCGCTGAGCGGACAGCGACGATGCAGGAACGAGAAGCGCACCGGCGCACAGAATCCGGCGGGAATGAAGCAGTGTCAGCATGGTGAGCATTGAGACGGTTGAGAGAGGTGCCTCATCATCGGCGTCACTTTACACCGAGGTTCTTCTTCAGGAATGCAATCGTGCGGGGCCATGCGTCCTTCGTCGCCGTGAGATTCGCACGCTCCTCGACCTCGTCGCGCTGTGCCTTCGGATCATCCTGTGCGCGCAGGAAGCCGTGTATCGCTCCCTCGTAGTTGATGCCGAGATAGTCCTTGCCGAGCGCGCGCATTACCGAATCGATCGCCGGCATCGACGCACTGATGCGCGGATCCTTCGAGCCGTTGAGCAGCATCATGGGCTTCCGGATCTTCGCCATCGAGTCCGCGATGGGCACGGCGCCGTTCATGTACGGGAATGCGCCATAGAACGCGACGCCTCCGGAAAATCCAGTGCCGTTGTAGATCGCTGCCGCCCAAGTGGTCGAACCGCCCCAGCAATAGCCGATGACGGCGTATCTCGGCGCGGCGGATGGCTGCGACATCGCATAGTTCGCGGCCGCCGTGATCCCCTTGTTTCGCTCGGGAATGCCGACGCCGGCGATGAACTTGCGCGCGGAATCGCCGCTCAGCTCCACCGTCGACGGCCCGCCGCGAGCTCGCGACACCAGATCGGGAGCGATGGCAATGAAGCCGTCGGCGGCCACCTGATCGGCCACGCCGCGCACCCACGTCGAAAGGCCGAAAATCTCGTGCACGACGACCACCACGGGAGTCTTCGCGCTCGACGTGACTGGATACACGACCCACGCCATCAACGAGTCCGGCGACCCGGGCTCCCACGCCAGCCTGACCCACTCTGCATGCCGCGGGCTGGCCGCAAGGCGCGCGACCGCCTGGGCATTGCTCGGCGGCAGGCCCGGCGTGCCCTGCGACTCCCTCACAGTCACCGTCGCCCGCACCGGCGCGCGAAGGTCTACGGTGGACATGTGTGCCATGTGCTCGTCCGTGCCCAGCGCGGGCGGCCTCGATTGAATGGTGCATCCCGAGACGAGTGCGGAGACGAGCACTGCGGAGCGGAGGAAGAGGGAGCGAGTCATCGTCGGAGCTCACTGTGGAGGTTCCCGATCGCGCGGCGAACGCGAAGCAGACGGTAAAGAGGAATCGCGGCGGCTCGTCTGTCCAGTGGCGGCGAGGTCAACATCGAGCCCCACGGCTGCGTAGTTTTCCATATCCCAGAACGGAGTAACGCGAGGTCATGCGAGCGATCAGGATCATTGCCGGTGTGGGCGCGTTGATGGTCGGCGGCGTCTCGTCTCTCGTCGCACAGAATGCCGCCGTCGTCTTGCCTCCGCCGCGGCCGGACACGGCCTATGATGCTGTCCGCCTCCTCGTGGCGCGGCTGGACCTCGAGCGCTACAAGGCGACGATCAAGGGGCTCACGAAATTCGGCGACCGGCGGCAGGGCACGGACCGCAACCGCGCAGCCGCGGACTGGATCGAAGCGCAGCTCAGGAGCTATGGCTGTGCCGGCATCGAGCGGCTCACGTACGAGTATCAGCCGCCCAGTCGCGACAGTGTCGCGCGCGCCGCGGCGGCCGCGGCGGCGCGCCTCGCCGGATTGACTGCCGCATCGCAGGGCGGCGGCCGCACCCGTGCCATTCGCACACGAACGGGTGTCAACGTCGACTCACTGGCGCAGAAGGATCCGGTGCTGCGCGCGGTGAACGCACAGCCGACCACGCCGGGCGAGCGCCAGGAGGTGTATTGCACCAAGGTAGGCAACACACATCCGGAAGAGATGTACATCGTCGGCGCACACATGGACGGGCACGGGTGGGGCGAAGCCGCGAACGACGATGGCTCAGGCACCGCGCTCGTGATGGAGCTCGCGCGCATTCTGAGCATGCCGGACGTCAGGACGGAGCGTTCCATTCGATTCGCGCTCTGGAACAACGAGGAGACGGGGCTCAATGGCGCGCGAGCGTACGTTGCGCAGCGTCAGGCCCTGCAAGGAAAGGAAATGCCCATCGGCTCCGGCAAGTATCCCGAGCCAAGATGGCTCGGCATGATTCAGCACGACATGATGCTGTTCGATCATGGCATGCCGCGTCCCGACGGAACCATTCCACCGGAGCAGCGCCCCGAAGCGGACGTCAACATCGAATTCCAGTCACGCTCCAAGATGGCCGCCGAGTCGCAGCGCCTCGCATGGCTCTTTCAGGATGCGAACGAGAAATACGCGACGGATTACCCGGCGGCGGTGGGTCAGCACATGACCAACACGGACAGCGCGCCCTTTCAGGACATCGTCGCGGCCATCAGCCTGCGCGAGAATGAACGCGGTCCGCAGATCGGCGCGGGCTGGGATCCGACATGGCATCAGACCAGTGACGTGTACGCCACGTTCTCCGACAGGGACTTCCGACTCGGATTGAATGCGGCGCAGACGACGCTGAGCGCCCTCGCACTGCTCGTCGGAACGTCACTCGCGCGGTAGGTCTGCGCTCGCCGGCGCCTCAATCCATCGGCTCGAGATAGCCGATCGCCTGCTTTTCGCCGAGCTGCACCACGGCCACGTAGAACGCGTAGGAGAAATCCTCGTCGGCCTCGAGATCTTCGTCCGGCTGGAACTCCAGCCGATAGGCACTCTCGAAGTTTTCGTCGGTCAGCTCGTCCGGAATTGGATATGAGGGCGGGCCCATCACGGCGCCCAGGCCATCGCACTCGTCCAGCGACCGCGCTCCGTTCATGTCGGCGTTGTCCGCGACGGTCTCACGCATGGAGCGGGGATCGCCATATGACAGCTCCGCGGTGCTGTATTCGCTGGCGGGCGGCGCCTCGCCGCGCGATAGGCGCACGACTTCTCTGAGCCCGCCGCCAGGGAGCTCACTCCGCAGCCAGGGCGCCAACATACCCTCGGCCCGCCCGAAATCACGGCTCAGGACGGCCTGGCAGAACGCGGCGAGGAAGGACTCCGTCGTCATGTCACGATCTCTGCGTTGAGCCGGCCGACGACCGGCAGGAACTGCACCATGCTGTCTCCTCTACGCTGAAATGCGATTACCCGCTGTCGCCCGCACAGCCGCGCGTCTCAGGCGAACGCACGGACGATGATCGGATCGGCCGGCTCGCCAGCGACATCGAGCTCCACTCGGAGACCCTTTACCGAGGCCGGCTCGAAACGATCGATCCGGGCGTAGCCAATCGTCGTGCCGCGGGAGAGAAGCTTCCAGTCGCCGACGCCGCGCGCCGAGCCGTACACCGCGTAGCGCGCCACTTTCTGTCCGCGTGTGATTGCTTCCTCGAGCCGGATACTGGAGATGGTTCGCACGTGGGGGAGCTCGAGCTGTGCGGCAGCGGACCCCTTACCGGAATGCCATCGCACTGCCGCGTCACGCGCCACGTCCTCGGCAAAGCGCGCCGTTCGCCGTTCGCCGAATGATCGCAACCGTTCCACGTCCGTGGGGTGAAGCACACCGTCCCGCGTGGGAGGCACGTTCAGGAGGAGCTTGGCGTTTCGTCCGACCGACGTATGGTACAGCTCGAGCAAGTTGTCCACGTCGCGAACCTTTGCGTCCTCGGCGGCGTGATGAAACCAGCCCGGCCTGACGGAGACGTCCACCTCCGCGGGCCGCCACACCATTCCCAGCGGCGTGCCGTGCTGCAGCATGTCGGTCACTCCCGGACCACTCTCACCCGGCACGGAAACGACGGATGGATCCACCGTGGACCAATTGGGATCGCCGGCGGTGCCACGTTCGTTGCCGCACCAGCGGACGTCAGGCCCCGCGTCTGAGAACATCACCGCGTCCGGCTGCACCTTGCGTACGAGCGCCCAGATCCGCGGCCAGTCGTAAACCTGTCTCCTGCCGTTCGGACCCTCGCCGTTCGCACCGTCGAACCACATTTCAGCGATTGGACCATACCGTGTGAGCAGCTCGGTGAGCTGGTCGCAGTAGAGATTGTTGTACCGCGGTGAATCGCCATAGGCGGGATTGTTCCGATCCCACGGCGAGAGGTACAGGCCCGGGCGCAGATCCTCGGCGTGGCATGCGTCGACGAACTCGCGGACGACGTCGCCAGTTCCATTGCGGAAGGGGCTGTGTGCGACCGAGTGCGTCGTGGTCGCGGTCGGCCAGAGACAGAAGCCGTCGTGATGCTTCGCCGTCAGGATCATCGCGCGAAATCCGGCGACGCGCGCGGCGTGCGCCCACTGCCGTGCATCGAGGCTCGTCGGGTTGAAGATCGCCGGATCTTCCCGGCCATCACCCCACTCGCGATCGGTGAACGTGTTGACGCCGAAGTGCACGAACATCGCCAGCTCATCGCTTTGCCAGGCAAGCTGCGCGCGCGAAGGACGCGGACGTCCGGCGTTGAACGCGGGACGCAGCCACCCGGCTGCCATGGCCGTTCCACCGGCGATCAGAAACTCGCGTCGGTCCATGAAGCGGGTGCGCGGTCGCGATTACAGTGTGTAGTCGAGCTCGTAGCGGTGTTCCTTTCCTTCGATGAGGATCCGCAACGTGCCGGCGATCTGCGCCAGCTCTCCGGTGCCCGAGTCCGGCACGACGAGGACGACGAGAGATTGGGCGCCGCGATTCATCGTCCCG
Organism: Gemmatimonadetes bacterium 2013_60CM_65_52; assembly: GCA_002215645.1. Classification (GTDB taxonomy): domain Bacteria; phylum Gemmatimonadota; class Gemmatimonadetes; order Gemmatimonadales; family Gemmatimonadaceae; genus AG11. The sequence continues at coordinate 150,836 of NGFI01000012.1, forward strand.
TTGTGCTGTAGCGCAAAGGAGCCTTTGCGGCCATGCAGCGTGCCGGTGACCACTTCCATCGCCACATATCCGGCGGAGCCCTTCACCGCGGTGGAGCTCACGGCCAACATCTCGCCCTTGCTGGTTCCCTCGAGATCGCCGTAGAGCTGCTTATCGATGGACATGCGGCCGATCGGCGCATCCGTCGCCTGCGGATTTAGTTGGACGTCGAACCTTCCGGTGGCTTTCGGCACTGATGTCGTGCGCTCTGGACGTGAATCGTGAGGGTCGATTTCGGCCGCGGTCATGTGCGCGCCGCTCAACGAGTGTGCGCCTCATCGGTCCGTGCCGCAAGTCCACGCGTGCTGCGATCGGCTGCGTCGCGGAGTTGCCACCCGCATGAGGTCCCTGCCAAGACTGGGCACCTCACGGAGGACTACCCGCGCCGTAGCGCTCAGGCTTCTCCGAGTGCCTCGAGATCGGCGACATCCTTCGTTCGACCGCTTGCGCGCTTGTTTCGCACGAACGCCTTCAGGCCGAGCACCGGGACACGCACACCTTCAATTTCCCCGTTGATTCGTTCAGCCCATGCCTCGTCGAAATCCACGCCGCTGATCGACGTCATTACGTCGATGCGGTAGGGCGCCAATCCGAGTTGCGCGATCACGTCTGGCCTAACGAAATTCTCCACTGAGACGTGGAGGTCGCCGAGCGGCGCGCGGAATCCCATGAACGCTGAGCGCATGCGCGCCGACGACCAGAAAGCGCGTCGGCGTTGACAAGCGCGCGAAGCAGGTCGCGGAAATCGTCGATCAACCGCTCTCCGGATTGCGGTGATCGCTCAGCCGCACGAGACGAACGGGCATTTCCGCCCTGCTATAGACGGGCAACGCGCGCCCACTCGCGAACCAGGCCATGCGAGACAGCTCGCGCAACATTGCGAGCCGCTCCTCGACAGTCGAGCCGAGGCGGGCATCCCGTGCCTCGTCGCTGTGGAGCGACACAACACGGTAGGTCATCTGTCTGGCGCGCATGGCCAAATATGAAGGGGAAGCGAGGACGAAGCCAAATCTCGATCGTCAGCAGCATTCCGCCGGATTCGACTGCGTGGGTGCCGACCCACCGCCCTTGAACACCGAGAAGATGAGTCCCCCCGAGAGCAGCAGCGCGACGAGCGCCACATACATCAGGATGCGCCGCACCTCGGGATGCAAACCGCGCGGCCGCTCCATGTCCGGGCGTCCGTCCTCCGACGTTGACGCCGAGGGTGGAGGCGCGCTCATGTTCACCTTGAACGATTGCGGCCCGCCCGTTGCACCCATCGTTGACGTGAACGGCACGCTATGGGTGCGCTTCGGGGGCTCGGGCTCGAGCGACGGATCCGGAACGAGCGTCACGGTGCGGCCACATTTTCTGCAGCGGATCTCCCGCCCGATGTGATCCGGGCCCGGATGATATTTCTCGCCGCACTTGCATTGCACCGTCGCCATGGGCGCGTGGCTGAGAGCCGGTCGGGGGTCTTAATGAATATGCGTGACGCCGCCGCCGCGCCACGGGACGGTCAGTCGCGGAACCGTTCGTTCAGGGCTGCCCCGCTTGCGGCACCTCCAAGCACGGTGAAGGTGCCATTTCGCGCGATCTCCTCGGCCGCCGCGAGAAAACCGGCCCATGCCGAGCGCGCCAGCGCGCCCCCGACGCTGATTCGGCGAACGCCAAGCGCCCTCAACTCGTCCACGCTCGTAAATCCGCTGCTCACGAGCACGTTGATGGGCGTCGGTGCTGCGGCGTCCACCACCGCCTTGATCTGAGCGAGCTCGCGGAGGCCGGGTGCATAAACGCAATCCGCGCCTGCGCTCGCAAAGGCGCAGAGACGGCGGATGGTCTCATCCAGGTTCGGCCGATCGACGATGAATCCTTCGCTGCGGGCGGTGAGCAGTACGCCGGTTCCGGACCGGTCGATTGCTTCACGCGCGGCGCGCACGCGTTCCACCGCGAGATCGAACTCGAACAGAGGCTTCGAGGTGTCCCCGGTCGAGTCCTCGATCGAGAAGCCCGCGATTCCGGTCCGCACCACGCGCGCGACGTTTCCGGCGACGCCGGCGGAATCCGTCGCGAAGCCGCCCTCGAAATCCGCGTTCACAGGCACCTGGACGGCGCCGCTGATCGATGCGAAATGTGTGAGCGCCTGATCCAGGGTCACTTGATTGTCCGGTCGGCCAAGCGACCACGCCAGTCCGGAGCTCGTTGTGGCGAGCGCCGCGAAGCCGAGCTGCTCGAGGACGCGCGCGCTGCCGATGTCCCATGGATTCGGGATCACGAAGCATCCACTCTCGTGCAAGCGGCGGAACGCAGTAACACGTGGATCTGTCACGTGAACATCGAGAGAGATAGACTTCCGGCGTCCGATCCCCTGCATTCTATCATATGAAACGCACCATCGCCGCGTTCGCTCTCGTTCTCTCGCCGGCACTTGCGCCCGCACAGGGCCAGCGCGCCACGTTGGCACTGCTCAACGGCCACGTGGTCACGATGGATTCCACGAAGCCGGAAGCGCAGGCCATCGCCATCGCCGGTGACCGCATCATCGCCGTGGGCACCAACGAGGAGATTCAACGAACGATCGGAGCCTCCACGAAGGTCGTGAACCTCGCGGGTCGTCTTGCCACACCTGGTTTCGCAGACGGCCACGGCCACTACATGGCACTCGGCGCCTCGAAGCTGCAGCTCGACCTGACGAAGGCGAAGACGTGGGAAGAGATCGTGGCCATGGTCGCAGCCGCCGTGCGAAAAGCCAAGCCCGGCGACTGGATCATCGGATTCGGATGGCACCAGGCAAAGTGGGAGCATCCGCCGGTTCCCGTTGTCGAAGGCAACCCGGTGCATGCGACGCTCAGCGCCGTATCGCCGAACAATCCGGTCGAGCTGTCACACGCCAGCGGTCATGCATCGTTCGTCAACGCGAAGGCGATGTCGCTCGCTGGCATCACCGCGCTCACGGCGAACCCTCCGGGCGGTGAGATCGTCCACGATGCGCAGGGCAACCCCACCGGCATGCTCCGAGAAGCGGCGCAGGGACTCATGAGGACTGCACGTGACGCCAGCGATGCCTCGCTGACGCCGCGGCAACGTGAAGCGCGTGCGCGCAAGATGGTCGAGCTCGCGGGCGCCGATGCGCTCTCGAAGGGCATCACATCGTTCCACGACGCGGGATCGAACTTCGCCACCATCGATCTGTTCAGGAAGCTGGCATCGGAGGGAACACTTCCTGTCCGGCTGTACGTCATGGTGCGATTCGAGTCGAACGAGCGGTTGGATAGTCTGCTCGACCGCTACCGCATGCAGGGTTTCGGAAACGGCTATCTCACCGTGCGCTCGATCAAGCGTCAGATCGACGGCGCGCTTGGCTCAAACGGCGCGTGGCTGCTCGAGCCATATGCCGATCTTCCGCGCAGCATGGGGTTGGCGCTCGAGCAGCCGGAGAGTCTGCAACGTGTGGCCGAGCTCGCCCTGCGACACGGCTTTCAGGTAAATACACACGCTATCGGCGACCGGGCGAACCGCGAGGTGCTCAACGTCTATGAGCGCGTCTTCAAGGCGAATCCTGGCAAGAGTGATCTGCGGTGGCGTATCGAGCATGCGCAACACATCGAGCCGTCCGATCTCCCGCGCTTCAAGCAGCTCGGTGTCATTGCCAGCATGCAGGGCATCCACACCGTGTCCGACGCGCCATGGATTCCGTCGAAGCTCGGTGAGGAGCGTGCGCGCCGCGAATCGTATCTCTTTCGGTCGCTATGGGACCTCGGCGTCATCGTCACCAACGGCACGGACACCCCGGTCGAGGACGTCAATCCCATTCCGTCGTACTACGGCATGGTCGCGCGCGTGACGCGGGAAGGAAAAGTCTTCGTGCCCGACCAGCGGCTCACGCGACTGGAGGCGTTACAGGCTTACACGCTCAACAACGCCTACGCGAGCTTTCAAGAGAGAGATCTGGGGTCGCTGACGCCGGGCAAGTACGGCGACGTCACGGTGTTCTCGAAGGACATCATGGTAATCCCGGAGCCCGAAATCCTGCGCGCGGCCGTGGATTACACGATTGTGGGTGGGAAGATCAAGTACGCGGCGAAACACAGGTGAACGGTTCACCGCTTCTGTGCTACCGCAACGGCAACTCGTGAATCGGCCGTTCCATAATAAAGAAGCCAACGGCCCTTGAACGGCACGAGACCTTCCACGAATGTCGTGCCTTCGGTGTACTGCCCGGTGCGTTCATACGGCTCTGACGGACGAATGAACGGCGCATCGCTTCGGGCAAGCAGCCGGATCGGGTTGCGCGAGTCGAAGAGAGCTTGTCCGCCGGTATACACGCGCGCCGGAAGGGCGGGATCGCCGTGGGTCGAATCGTTGCCCGCATTGTAGAGCAGCACGATCCCGCGAGCCGTGAGAACAGCTGGCGGTCCTGCCTCGACGAGCCACGAATCGAAATAGCCGGGACGTGCCGACAACACTTTCAGCGGCCGACCGTCCGAATCCTCGAGTGGTGTCCAGTGAAGCAGATCGTCCGACGTCGCGATGAAGATGTCCGGGACGTTGTAGTACATCCAATACTTGCCGTTGACTCGCGCGGCTACGAGCCGGCCGTCCTTCATTTTGCAGAGGATCGCACCCGACTTCGACTCGACGTCCCGATACTTTGGCGGAAGGGCCGGCCCGTGCTTCGTCCACTGCACGAGATCGGATGACGTCGCAACCGCGAGACGCGGGACTTTTCGATTCCACTGTGTATAGGTGAGGACGTACGTTCCGTCCTCCGTTTCTACGACGCGTGGATCCTCGACGCCACCCGGCCACTCGTTGCCCGATTGCTCGTCCCGGTCGGGAAAGAGCACCGGAGCGTTGCGTCGTGTGAAATGCAGCCCGTCGGTGCTCCTCGCGAGTCCGAGCCGCGACGTGTGACCGCCAATCTTCGCGTCGCCGGAGGCATCTTCCGCGCGATAGAGAACGTAGACCGCACCGCCGCGCACCACGGCGGCGGGATTGAAGGTCGCATACGCCTCCCACCGTACCATGCTGTCACTCATCGCCGATCGAACGGTGCTCTCGGCGCTCGGTGCGATGATCGGATTCGCCTTGGGTGGCTTGATGAACGGGCCTAGCATCCATGGTTGCTGCGCGAAGACGGTGTGTGCCGCGCCTCCCACGATCACTGCGGCCAGCAGTGAGTCTCTCAGCGGTCGTCGCAAGAGAGTCCGGGAGCTCACGAAGGGCCGGAGGGAGCAGACGACCGGCCTGCACGGTTCCAACACCACACCGCGGCCCAACCGAATGCGATGGCAATGATCGGAAACGCGACTGCACCAACATACGCGCCTTGTCCTCCCACGCGCGTGTGCTGGAGTCCCTGCGTCACGACCAGCAGTCTTACCGTATAGAAGACAAAAAATGCGCTGACGAGAGCAAGCACCACGGAGAGCACGCGCATAGCTACCTCACTGATCGCGCAATGGCGACGTGATTGCTCCGCGCCCACCCCGCTGCAATCTCGTCGCCAGGTGGCGCTTCACGTCCGGCCACTCGGCCGCGAGAATGCTGAACATGACACTGTCGCGCACGGTGCCATCGCGCCGTGCCGCGTGGTGGCGCAGGACGCCATCGCGTTTGGCACCGAGTGCCTCGATGGCGCGCTGCGATCGGAAGTTGAAGTTGTCGGTGCGGAGCCCGACGCACTGACACCCGACCGACTCGAAGGCGTGCGTCAGCAGGAGCAGCTTCGACGCCGTGTTCACATGGCTCCGCTGCCATCGCGAAGCATACCAGGTGTACCCGATCTCCACCCGGTCGATTGCCGGCACGATGTCGTGGTAGCGCGTACTGCCGATGACCTCGCCGGACTTCGAGTCCACCACCGCCCACGGCAGCATGTGTCCAGCCGCCTTACCGGCCAGCGCATCGATGATGTAGCGCTCGACGTGATCGGGCTCCGGTACGGCGGTGTACCAGAGCTCCCAGAGCTTTCCGTCTGCCGCCGCCGCTCGGAGACCCGCTTCGTGCTCATGGGCGAGCGGCTCGAGGCGGACGCCATGACCTTCCAACGTGATGGGCGAGAGGGCAATCATGGGTCGCAAGTGTGTCGTGATCGACGATCTGTCGTCCTTCGGCGGAATCGACCGCAAGGCTCCGGGGAAGTAAGACCATGATCGGCACCCGCGCCACCACCGTCTTCTTACGTCACGGTCACCGTCTGCTTGCGGACCTCTACCTCGCCCGCACCGTCCGCGTGGTAGATGTGCACCTCGTACTGACCGGGCGCGAGCGGAGCGACCGCGGCATCGTATTGCAGCGCGCGCAACTCCATGGAGCACAGCGCGGCAGCGCGCGCCGTGTATGCGACGTGCAAGGACACCACGTTGCCGGCAACGTCGACTCGGCCACTCATGGAAGTGGCGCACAAACTCCCGTAGCGTATCGCCCTCGCGGTGACCCGTCCCGCGCCGCCTTCCGCCGTCGGTGCAATCCAGAGCACGCCTGCCATGGCGGGAGAGTCAGAGACGGTCAGCGTGAGGGCGCCGTTCACGATGACCAGCGGATTCTGATCCTGAGGCGCGAGCGCGACGTCGGAAGAGCAGCCGAACGTCGCACCGAGAACGAGAACAGCGATCCATCGCATGAGCCTGGTATTCCGTGCTGGGGTCAAATCGCCTAACCTGAGCGTCTGCTCCGTCGTCACAGCCATCCCACAAGAGCGTCAGCACAGCGGATTCGTCATGGCCAAAAAATCAGGCAAGAAAACCCTCATCCGGTGGTTTCCCGAGCCGGAGGCGCACGACTATCCTGCTGCGGCCTCCTACCTCAAGCTCATCTTCGATGCCGTCACGGTCAACAAACGTGTGAAGCTGCTCGAGCGCGCGCCGATGACCGTATTCAAGGCAAAGGACATCTTCCGCGCCTCCGGCCTCTCGCTCCTCGGCGTGAGCAACTCGCACGTCATGAAGGACAGGAAGAAGCTGGAGGCCGGCAAGTCACTTTCCCCGTTGCTGCTCGTGCGACATTCCATGCTCGGACGGGTCATCATCGCCGATGGGTATCACCGTTTGTGCGCGGTGTACATGTTCGACGAGGACGCCATCATTCCCTGCAAGATCGTCTGACTCCTTGCGGACGCGCGCAGCACATCCGAAGATCAGCGCCGCTTCCCGCTGCTCATACCATCACCCACCGGTGCTCGACATGTTCCGCGCATTCCGTCGGCAGTCCGTCGTCGTCGCATCATTTCTCGCGGCCCCGTTCATCCTGGCGGCTCAACGGCGCCCGAACGAAGAGATGCGGCCGTCCACGATTCCGACGGATAGCACGGTGTACTCGCGCCTCCGCTGGCGCCACGTCGGACCGGAAGGCAACCGCGTCACCTCCGTGACGGGCGTCAGCGGCGATCCGAACGTGTACTACGCCGGCGCGGCGTCGGGCGGAATCTTCAAGACGACCGACGGCGGCATTCACTGGAAAGCCATCGCTGACAGTTTGCCGGTCTCGTCGATCGGCTCACTCGCCGTCGCTCCCTCCGATCCGAACGTCGTATGGGCCGGCACCGGAGAACCCTTCATCCGAAGCAACATCTCCCTTGGCTGGGGCATGTGGAAATCCACGGACGCCGGCAAGCACTGGGAGCGCGCAGGCCTCGAGAACACGGGACGCATCTCGCGCATCGTCATTGACCCGAAAGATCCCGACCACGTTTACGTCGCGTCGCTCGGACGCGCCTACGGCCCGCAGCCCGAACGCGGCATCTTCCGAACGACCGACGGGGGCAAGACCTGGGCGAAGGTCCTGTTCGTCAACGACTCCACGGGCGCGTCCGATCTCATCATGGATCCGTCGAATCCGCGTGTGCTCTTCGCCGGCATGTGGCAGATCGAGGTCCACACGTGGGGCCGCACGAGTGGCGGAAAGGGCAGCGGCATCTGGACGTCGCGCGACGGCGGCACCACCTGGGCTCGCATCACGGATCACGGACTGCCGAAGCTCACGATCGGCAAAGTCGGTCTTGGCATGAGCGCCGCGAATCCCAACCGCATCTATGCACTCATCGAGACCGGCGACGGTGTTCCGCGCGCAAACGGCGACTCGACATCGGCGGGACGACTCTTTCGCTCCGACGACGGTGGAATCAATTGGGCGCTCGTGAGCAGCGATCGCCAGATGGCCGGACGCACGCACTACTACAACCGGTTCGGCGTCACACCCGACAATGCGAACGAGGCGTATTTCCTCTCGGCCGCGTGGTCCAAGACGCTCGACGGCGGCCAGACGATCATCGATCCACCCAACGCCGAGATCCCTGGCGGGGATCACCACGACATCTGGATCGATCCCGCCAATGGCAACCGGATGGCCGTCGGACACGACGGCGGCATCTCCATCACGACCAACCGCACACGCTCGTGGCTGCAGGTGCAATTGCCCGTCGCGCAAGTGTATCACGTCACGATCGACAACCGCATCCCGTACAACCTTTACGGCAATCGACAGGACGGCCCCTCGGCGATGTGCCCGAGCAATCCACGTCAGAGCTTCATGGAGGCCTACTCGGCCAACCTGAGCCGCGGCCTGTGTCAGACCGTGGGCGGCGGCGAGAGCGGATGGGCGACGCCCGACACCGTGGACGGCAATCTCGTCTGGTCGAGCGCATCGGGATGGGGCAGCGTGGGCGGCATCGCGACGCTGTACGACCGGCGCACCAACGTCTCGCACAATCTCGACATCTGGCCGATGTCCACCATCGGGTGGGCGGCTGAGAGCCTCAAGTACCGGTTCGTCTGGACATTTCCGCTCACGATCTCGCCGCACGATCACAATCGCGTGTACGTCGGCAGCCAACACGTCCACGTAACCACGGACAGCGGGCGCACGTGGACAGAGCTGAGCGGCGATCTCACGCGCAACGACAAGAGCCGGCAGAAGATGTCCGGCGGCCTCACGCCGGACAACATCGGCGTCGAGTACGCGGGCGTCGTGTTCTCCATTGCGGAATCCCCGATCCAGCGCGGATTGCTATGGGCCGGCACCAACGATGGGCTCGTGCATGTCTCGCGCGATGCGGGGCGCACGTGGGCCAACGTCACGAAGAATCTGCCAAGTCTCGTGGACTGGGCGACGATCAGCAGCATCACGCCGTCGCGCTACGACGTGGGAACGGCCTATCTCACAGTGGACGGGCATCAGGTCGACAATCGCGATCCGTGGGTCTACAAGACCACGAATTACGGGGCTACGTGGAAGCTGATCACCGGCGGCCTGTCGAAGACGCCGCTCTCGTACGCGCATCACGTGGCGGAAGATCCCGTGCAGCGTGGCCTCCTCTATCTGGGCACGGAAGGCGGACTGTATGTGTCCTTCGACGATGGCGCGCGCTGGCAGCCGCTACAGACGAATCTGCCGCATGCTCCCGTTTATTGGATCGTCGTTCAGCCGCGATTCCATGACCTCGTGATTGCCACGTACGGAAGAGGATTCTGGATTCTCGACGACATCACGCCGCTGCGCGGGCTCGCGAGCTCCGTAACGGCGAGCCGAACGCACCTGTTTGCGCCACGCGAGACGTATCGCTTCCGCGACGCCGAAAGCCCGTTCGCCGTCGGGGACGATCCCACGAACGGACAGATTCCGCCGTATGGCGCGGCAATTACCTACTGGCTGAGATCGGGCAAGGACAGCGCCGGCGCGCGCACGGTGGCGACTCGTGCCGACATCGGCAAGGACACCGTGATCGCAACGGTTTCTCCAGGCGCGCCGCGCGACACGACGGCGAAAGCGAAGATGCCGGCTACGCCGGCCGACAGCGTGACCATCACCATCTCGAGCAGCGACGGCGCCGTCATTCGCACGATGAAGGGACCCGTGGAAGCCGGCCTCAATCGCGTGTGGTGGAATCTGCGCTACGACCGCAGCAAGGAAACCAAGCTGCGCACGAGCCCCGAGTATGCGGAGTGGTTTCCCGTAAAGCTCGAGGGACGCACCGCTCCCGGCGTGAGTCGCGTCGCGATCCTCGCGCCGCCAGGCACGTACTCCGTCAAGCTGTCACACGAGGGAGAGGAACAGACGCGGACGCTCGTGCTTCGCAAGGATCCGAACAGCGGAGGCAGCGAGGACGAGATTCGCGCGCAGACCAACGTCGTGCGCGACATTCAGCGGGACCTCGACAGCACCGTCACGCTCATCAACCGGTTGGAGGTCGTTCGCGGCCAGCTTGCCGTCCTGCGCACCGTGCTCGCCACGGACTCGACGCGCAACGACGTCCGCTCGGCGGCCGACTCCCTTGACCGCAAGCTCCTCGTACCCGAACGGCGGTTGTTTCAGACGCTGATCACGGGGCGCGGCCAGGACGACGTGCGCTGGCCCATGCGTCTCGCCGAGCAGTTGGCGTACCTCGCGGAAGAGATCGGAGGATCCGATTTCGGGCCGACCAGCTCGCAGCGCGAAGTCGCCCGTCTTCTCCACGAGCAGCTCGGGGTCGTCGGTGCCGAGGTGTCTCAAGTGTTGCAGCGTGATCTGGCCGCGTTCAACGAAATGCTCAGAGGCAAGAAGCTCGAAAACATCATTGCGGCGAGGTAACGCCGGGCGTCAATGCCGTGAACGGTTCACCGTTCTCGTCGTCATTTCATGTGGGGCGGCGATGTATTCACCTTTCCTTCCTGGGCGTCACGGACGAACTGCACGAAGCCCAGTCCATGGGCGCCGCGACTGTCGGTCGCGAGTGCGACGAGGAGATGCGTACCCGGCGGAATGTTCGTGATCGGAATCATCGCGACCCACTGTTCCGCGGCGCCGAAATGTCCCACGGGCTCACGCGCGAGCACGGTCGGCATACCCGCTACCGTGGCAACGACGTCGCTCACGTGTAATGCGGAGCGCACGGTGACGACGACGCGCAACGTATCGCCGAACACCTGATTCTCCAGCGGCGATCCAAAGCTGACGACGATGGTCGGATCGATCTTCTCGGTGACGTAGATGGTCGCCGTGGCCGATTGTCCGTCGCTACTCGCCGTGATGGCGACTGTGCCCGGCGACATCGCGGTGACGAGACCGGCGGGCGACACGGTGGCCACGTTTCGGCCCGTGAGCTCCATCACGGACCAAGCGATCGCACGATCGGCGATGACGTTGCCGGCGTCGTCGCGCAGCGTTGCCGCCAGTTGCAGTTTGTCCCCGGTCGCGATCGTCCCTTCCGTGCGATTGAGAATGACCGCAGCGACCGAGCCCACCGGCGCGGTGATGGTTAGAGTCGCCGACGCGTGAATGCCCTCGATCGCCACGGTGATGGTTGCGACGCCGGGCGCCATCGCGGTAACCACCCCATTCGATGCGACGACTGCCTTGGCGATGTCGGAGCTGCTCCACTCGACGATGCGATTTGTGAGCGGACGTCCAATGCTGTCGAGCGGCGACGCCGATAGTTGAATCGTGGCGCCACGCGCCAGCGTGGATGTCGAGGGTGTGATGGCGATGCGCGCCACCGGCACGGAGACGACCGTCACGCTCGCCTGGCCTCGTACTCCGTTGACGAGCGCCACCACCATGGTCTGTCCGGGAGCAACGCCCATGACGATTCCGTCCACACTCACCGTGGCGATCGCCGGCAACTCCGTACCCCATGTTGGCGTTCCGATTGCGAGCGCCGCGCCATTGCGATCGAGCGCGGATGCGCGCGCCGCGGTGGTCTGTCCCACCTGAATCACCGTCGAGGCGATCGAAACGCTGAGCGCCGTTGCCGGTGCCGTAACGCCGGGTGGCGCTGTCACGCCAGTCGGCGAGCCACCGCAGGCAACGGCCAGCCATGCCATCACCAGCAATGTGGCATGTCGACCGAAGTGATTGCCGCAGCGCGTTTGGACCATCAGTTGGACTATGCCGCCGACTCCGCCCATTGACAAGAGGCCGAGTGGATCGCTTTTCCACCGGCGCATGCTCGGGGACCGTCTAAGCCGTCTCGCGGTCGTAAAACAACAGGTCGAAGTTGCCGGGCGCACAGCCGAGCGTTCGTAGCAGCATGGCGACCTGACCGCGATGGTGCACCGCATGAACGACGGCATGCAGCATGAGATGCTCGAGTGACGCAGTACCCTTTTGTTCACCGAGCGTAAAGTCGACGCTGCGCATCATGTCGTTGTCCGTGAGGCCAGAGAGAAACGCGCGCACCTTCTGCTCGACATCTGTCCATGTCCGCAGAACCGAGTCCAACGTCGCGTAGTCCTCGGCCTTCAGGCGGTTACCCCGCACCGGACCACCACAGCGGTCGAGCCAGCCCCACTCGGCGCTCATGACATGGACCAGTGTGTTCCGAATGGAGCCATAGCTGCCGGCGACGGGCTGTGTGAACTGCTCGGGCGAGAGCTGCGCCACGACGTCGAGCAGTCGCCTGTTGGCCCAGTAATGGTAGTCGTACAAGCGCTCGAGATCGGCGACTCGCATCGGCGTTCCTGGCATGTGGCGACGATCCTCAAGCGTCCGCGTCTCGCGGCAGGCCCTTGGTGGATACGTACGTCGCGACCGCGACGACGATCACCAGTAGCAGCCACGACGCCAGCGGAGCGAGAAGGAATGCGGCCGCGGTCTTCGTTCCGGGAGGCATCGACACGACGCCTCCGTAAAGTGCCAATGAGCCGGCCGTGCTGATGAGCGTCACGACATACAGCGTCGCGCGCGTCGAAATCGTCCAGCGCGGTGACGCCTTATCGGCTAACGCCAGGCCGACGAAGGGAGAGAGCACCCAGAGTACAAACAAAAGCATCAGAATGCTCGACTGCCCGCGATTGCCCGCGCGAAGCGTCAGACCGAGAGACGCGGCCGCGCCTACCACCAACGCGACCATGGCGACTGCACGGAGAACCCTAATCTCTCTCACTCGAGGCCGTCACACCTAGGCACTCGCCTACGATACACCCAACGTCGGGCCGACGGAACAACCACGATCTCTGGCGCTCGTCCCGGAGCAGCGCCGTGCCATTGCGCTTGCATCCCTCGACGGTACATATGAAGGCGCTCTCCTCATTCACGGAGGATACGATGCGCCGCTACGAACAGGTTTCAGGAGCCTTCTTTTCACTACTTGCGGTGGTCCAACTGGCGCGGCTCGTGATGCGCTGGCCCGTTGACGTAGCGGGCGTGAGTATACCGCTCTGGGCATCGGTTGTTGCGGTCGTCATCACGACGTCATTTGCCGCGTGGGCATTTCGCACTGCGGCGGCGCCGCAAGAGGCGTCGACGCTGCACTGACAGCGTCAAATCCTCGCCGCAAACAACCACCGACGGATGCAGCGCCGCCGCCATTCATAGGCGGTTGCACGCGCACGTTCTCGAGCGTAATACTCCACCTTAGGCACGACGCTTGGCCCGTGCCGCTCGAGAGCCATGTTTGCGAGTGACACGATGATCGTCCCGCACCGCCCGTTGGCTGCTTATCGGATCGACAGCACCGCCACGAGCGCGATGCAGTCGGGATGGCTCGTGTACGCCACCGTACTGGATCAGGTGAGTGCCGCCGCATCGGGTGACATGTCGGCGACGGAGCGCCTCGCGGACGCTTACGGCCGCCTGCTGGCTATCGCAGAGTCGTACGCGCTCCGGCAAGTCACCCGAAGCGAGGCCGTTGAATACGCCGACGCCAGCGAGCCCGTCGAGCCCGAACGGAATGGCGTCGCGGCCATCCTGTCGCTAACGCGCGAAGTGGCGCACGCCGCCGAGCGCGCTGGCGCGCTGCAGACGTCATACTCCCTCCTCGCAACGCTGGATCGCATTCCGTATCACGATGCTCCGGTGGAGTATGGCCGAGGGCTGGCGCAGCGCGCTCGAGTCGCGAGAAAGGCTGATTCGCTCGATGTCGCCGAAACACTGTATCGGCGCGTGTCCGCGATTGGCAGGGAATGCAAATCTCCCGAGCTCGAGGCACGCGCACTGATCGGACGTGGCATCGTCGCGCAAACGCGTGGTAACCATCCGGCTGCGCATCGTCTGTTCACCATTGCCGCGCGCATGGCGGAGCGGGCCGGTCGCGTCGATCTGGTGCGTCTCGCGCATCACAGCCTCATGGTGCTCGCGGCACGGCGGGGAGAGTTCAGCGAGGCACTCGCGCTCGGGTGGCGCGCGTTCCACGACGTTACCGGCGACGCTCAGTTGGAGGCGGAGATGCTCGTGAATCTCGCCCAGCTCGCCTTCGATGTCGGTGACGCGCGAGCTGCCCTGCATGGATTCGCGGCGGCACTCACGCGCGAGCCCGCGCTGTCACAGATGTTGCCCGCGCTTGGAGGCGCGGCGCGCGCTGCAGCCGCACTCCACGCCAGCCACCTGCTCGGCGCCTGCACCGAACGCCTGCGGCGAATCTCTCATACGACAACCGCCTTCGCGTATCCGCGCGCCTCGGCCTGGCTGGACGTCGCGCGCGCATACGCCGCCGCGGGACTCCGCGAGCGTGCAAACGATCATGCGCGCCGTGCGGAGGCGTTGGCTGTCGAACACGGATTCCATGAGATTGCGCACGAGGCCGAAGCGCTCCGCGCGGAGATCGGCCGTCCTCTCGCCCCGCACGTAGCCACGCAGCCGATGACTGCGCCCATCGAGCCGGCCACACTGAGCCTCGCCGGAAGCGCCGTGCTCGAGAAGCTCGCAGCCCTCTCGAGTCCCGAGCACGTGCTTGCACCGGCATGAGCCGATGGAGAAGCGTATGAGCCGGACGGCGGATGGCCGCCCGACCGCATCACGGACAGACGCGTCCTTCGGCCAGAGAGTAGCCGCTTCGGCACAGTGCCGAATCCGCCGGCGTGAGAACGTCGTGACTCGCCGACGCCGGAGCGAGGCGCCGAGCGACACTGCGCGGGCTGGTTGGATCGTTGCCGGCGCACGCGGCGACACCGAACGTGAGAAGCGCGAGAACAGCCCGGCGGAAGGCATGGTGGAACATGAAGAGCTCCTGGTGGGGGGAGCTCTTCCATATGGTGGAGGCTGACCCGTGCCAGCCACGTGGCGGGCACGATCCTCATACCGTGGGCAATGGCGTCCGGGAACTCGCGTGATCGCCCTCATTACGGGACGAGCCGACGCCGCGCGCATCGCGGCCGCCTTGCGGCCACTTCCTGTCCGTTTCGTCAGCACCACCGGCGAGCTGCGCGCAGCCGTGGACGAGCTGCATCCGTCCTGCGCGGGCCTGATCCTCGAAGCCCACGACGCTCGTGGCGAGTCCACGAGTCCCTTCATCATCGCGATGATCAGAGCGGGCGCTCGCATCCCAATTCTTGGCTACACCAGTGCCGGACCGGCACACGCCGATGACATCCGCGACTTTGCCCACGCCGGCGTCCACGAGTTGGTGTTCCGCGAGGTCGACGATTCCCCCGCCCTTCTCACGGCAAAGATCAGCCGTGGCGAGGAAGCATGCGCTGCGGCCGAGGTGTTCGCGCGCATTGCCGCGCACACACCGGTTCGCCTGCGCGGCATGATCGACTACGTGCTGAACTACCCCCGGCAGGATCACTCGGTGACGTCAGTTGCATCGGCGCTCGGCATCCATCGCAGAACGCTGGTGAATTGGTGCGAGCGCGCCAAAGTGCCGCCGCCGGCCACGGTCATCACGTGGTCTCGCCTGCTCCTTGCCGCCGAGTTGTTGCAGGTGCCGGGGCGCCCTGTGGAGCGAGTTGCCAATTCGCTGGAGTTCGCGTCGGCCGCGGCGTTCCGCAACCTGTGCCAACGGTACCTGGGCCGTCGCCCATCGACGCTGCGCGAGCCGGGTGCGCTCGACGAGTCGTACGCGGCGTACGCGAACGCCATGACGTCGGCGCTCCGCGGGGGCCCACCCCAGGATGCGAGCGTCCAGCCGTTTCGGAGCGTCGGCGATCTCTGAGGGCGCCGTGCCATGCGGTTCCTCGGAATGCGCAAACGGAAGCGGTTGCCGCCTACGCGGTGGAGACGAACCAACCGCGAGTGGAGTTGTCTTCGGCCTTTCTTCGGTATATACTCCCATTGCGTCCCCATCCAAGGAGCACATCAATGGCTTCTCTGGTCGCAACAATGGTTGTCACGTCGTCCCGCTCCGTGGTCGTCGAATCGCGTCGTCATCACGCGCGGTTGGTGCTGGTGCCCAACTGCGTCCGCGAGTGGCCGCTTCATTATGAGGACAACGGAACCGAGCGTCATGCATTAGGCTCGGTCGCGGTCGGCGCTAACGCATGGTGGTCGGTTGCGCTCACCGTTCCCGCTCGCGACGATCCGTCGGATGCGGCCTTCATCCGCTTGGAGCGTCACGGAGCGCGGCCCGCGAGCTATCTGGGCGACGTCGTCGAAGAGGTGTCCGTGCCTCGCTCGGAGCTCGACGCCATCGTGATGCTGCTCGCGGGGGTCGTCGATCAGGCACGTCGAGACGGCCTCCTGGCGTCGCTGCAGTCCTGATGCCATGCGCGTGGGTGCGTCCTCAGCGCTCCAGCTCGGCCTCGGCAAACAGGCGGGAAACCGGCAGCTTCAGGACGCGCGCGATCCGCTCGATGTTGTCGAGTGAGATGTTGGTCTCCGCTCTCTCCACTGAGCCGATATAGGTCCGGTGGAGTTGGCACGCGTCGGCAAAGCTCTCCTGGGAGTAGCCCGCCGCGCTGCGGAGGCGGCGCACGGCCAGCCCCAATTTTCTACGTAGCGTGGGCATGGCCTACGCTCGCGCTGCGACGCGCATGACTCTACAGCGTATGCGCAGACAGCCTTTACATGGCGCAGCAAAAGCGGTAAGCTCGGCTCGACGGGACTGATTAGCGCTCGCGCTCGGCTTCGGCGAGCAACACGCTCGGCGTCATGCCCAGCGCGTTCGCGATCTTCTGGATCGTCATGATGGTGGCAGAAACGCGGCCGCGCTCCACGAGCCCCATGTACGTGCGGTGAATGCCGGCGGCCGCGGCGAAGGACTCCTGCGAATAGTCTGCCTGCGCGCGAAGCCGGCGAACGGCGCGTCCAAGCTTTTGTTGCATTGTGATCATCGCCGGCAACGGTGGATCGCCGGTGTACCCGGTTCTACAGCAGATATGGTGGGGGCATATATGCGTCTCTCGATCAGACTGGGCGGCTTTCGCGATTCGGGGTGGGAGCGTGCGTGAGGCAGGGGCAGGTGATGCGCTCTCCTTCCGCGAGCTGTTCGACGCCCACGCGGAGGCGTTGCGGCGCTATGCGCGACGGTTCGTTCGCTCGCGCGAAGTTGCCGAAGAGCTCGTGCAGGAGGTGTTTTTCCGCCTGTGGCGGGCGTGGGACACCGTGGATCGCGGGCCCAACATCCGGGCATATCTCTACGTCGCGACCCGGTCGCGCGCTCTGAACCATCTCAAGCGGGAGCGGAGCGAAGCACGTATGCACGCACATGTGTTCCCGCGGGGAATCGACAGCGACGAGCCGGCGCTGCCGCCCGATGCCGATCGGAGTCTCGAGACGGACGACGTCGCTCGCGCGATCCAGCGTGTGCTGGACGCGATGCCGCCGCGACAGCGTGAGGTGGCGGGATTGCGACTGGGGCGGCAGCTCTCCACCGCGGCGATCGCCCGGCAGCTCGGTATCTCGCCGCGCACGGTCGAGGTGCACATCGCGCGGACGACGAAGGCGCTGCGCGAGCAGCTGCCAGCGCTGCTCGCCGATCGGAGGATTTCCCGGGGTGACTAAGTAGTTCGTCGCATGTCCGCTGTTACATGAGCGATCGGACAGCCTGATCAACCTGGCTGTCGGGGCCGACCCTTTCGCTCCGTACGCGCATGTCTGACGTGGACTGGGATCTCGTGTTTCGCTACTTCGGCGATGAGTGCGGCGCCGAAGAACGTGAGGAGTTCGAGCGTTGGCTGAACGCTGATCCACGCCGGCGTGTGGTGGTGGAGGCGGCGGCAGTTGCCGCCGACCGGTCGCTCGCGGAGCTGCGTCGTGGCTCGCCGCGGCCGCGTGTGCGTGTCGCCACGCCGTGGCCTGCGAGCGATGCCTCCTGGCGGATGGGCGCGGCGGCAGCGGCGCTGCTGCTGCTCGCTGGCACTGGCGTGCTCTGGATCGAGCGGAGTGGCACGTCAGCAACCGCAGAACGCGAGGCGGCTCCGCTTCGCATGGCGCGGACGACGCGTGGCGAGCGCCGGACGTTCGATCTGAGCGATGGAACGCGGGTCGTACTCGGCGCAACCAGCACGCTACGATATCCCGCGGCGTTCGGCGCAGGTGCGCGCGAGGTGTCGCTCACGGGCGAGGGCTACTTCGACGTGAAGCACGACTCGGCACATCCATTTCGCGTGCACGCTGGCCATGCCACGGCGGAGGACGTCGGCACGCAGTTCGGCGTCCTTGCGTATGCCGGCGACAGCGTAGTGCGCGTGGTGGTGAGAGAGGGGAGCGTCTCGCTCGGCGCAACCACGGGACCGGCGAGCCCGGGCGCGCTCGTGGTTCGCGGACAATTGGGAACCCTGGCAAGGGGACGCGTGCTCGCGTCGGTGCACACCGTGAACGTGGATGCCTATCTCGGCTGGACCGAAGGACGGCTCGTCTTCGATGAGACGCCGTTGTCGGAGGCGCTCACTCAGCTCGGCCGGTGGTATGGCGTGCCCTTTCGGGTAGCCGATTCGGCGCTGCTGTCACGGAGACTGACGGCGTCGTTCACGACCCAGTCATTGCCCGACGTGCTGACCGCGCTCGCTCCTGTGCTCGACGTGCGCTTCGAGTCGGTGAGCGGCGCTGTTCTCATGCATTCCCGGTGACTCACCGACACAGGAGATACGTCGTGCTACGCTCGTTGCGTCTTGGGTGGCTCATTGGGGTGACTGCGCTGTGCGCATCGCGTTCGCTCCCGGCGTACGGACAGGATAGTGGTGGCCAGCGCACCGCGCTGTCACCTCGGCTCGTGACGCTGGACCTGTCCGATGTTCCGTTGCGGGAGGCGCTCAAGGCGGTTTCGCGTGAGAGTGGAGTCTCACTCATCTATGCGAGCAGCACGGTGCCGTTGGAGCGGCGCGTGTCGCTGCATGTGCAGGCGGCATCGGTGGACGCTGCACTGCGGGATGCACTGCGCGAGACGGATGCCGAGCCGCGGGAGACGGCGTCGGGGCAGGTGATGCTCGTAAAGCGGTCGGTGCGTCCGGCGTCGGAGCGATTGGAGAAGGTGTTGGTTGGCTCCATCAATGGGCGCGTAATCGACTCGGCGGGAGGAACGGCCGTCTTTCGCGCGACCGTGACCGTCGATGGTGCGCGTCGCACGACCACCGATGACGACGGACGGTATCGGTTTGCAGATGTGCGCGCTGGCGCCCACGTGGTGGAGATTCGTCGCATCGGCTATGCGCCGATATCACGGTCGGTCACGGTCTCGGATGGAGGTGCAAGCACTGCCGATTTCGTTCTGACGCGGGTTGCGTCGCAACTCGAAGAGGTGGTGATGACGGTGACGGGGCCGCAGCGGCGGTTGGAGGTCGGCAATGCGATCGGGCGAATCCAGGCGGACAGCGTGATGCGCGATGCGCCGGTGACGAGCCTCTCGGATCTGATCAATGCTCGCGTGCCGGGCACGCAAGTCGTGTTGAACAACGGGCTGTCCGGCGGCTCGCCACGAACGCGCATCCGTGGCCTGAACAGCATCACCGTTGCAAATGATCCGCTGCTCGTCGTCGACGGAGCGAGGGTGGAAAACAGCGCCACCGCGATCGCTGGCTATGGCCTGACCCCCGGCCGCTTCAACGATCTCAATCCGGAAGAGGTCGAGTCGGTGGAGGTGGTAAAGGGGCCGTCGGCGGCGACGCTCTACGGCACTGACGCCGCAAACGGTGTCATTGTCGTAAAGACGAAGCGCGGCCGTGCGGGACGCCCATTGTGGTCTGCGCACGGGGAGTACGGGCTCATTCAGCAGAACGCGCACCTCCTGGACAACTACTACTCGTGGGGGCACAACACGCTCACGGGCGCCATTCAGCAGTGCACGCTGACGCTGCTCAGCGCGGGCACGTGCATCGCCGACAGCCTCACGACGTTCAATCCGCTGATGAACACCGAGACGAGTCCGATCGGAACGGGCTATCGGCAGCAGGTGGGCCTCCAGGCGTCGGGCGGCGTCGCGCAGTTCACCTACTTCCTCGGCGGCCAGTACGAGGGGGAGACAGGGTTTCTGCGCATGCCCGCGATCGATCAGAGCAGAGTGTCCCTGGAGCGAGGCGGCGCAGCGATCCCGAGTGAGCAGATCAGGCCAAATGGGCTGCACAAGGTCAGCATGCGCGGCAACGCCGGGGCCGCGCTTGGCCCGAAAGCGGACGTGAATCTCTCCGTTGGGCTCATATCGAGTGAGACTCGCTTGCCGGGTAGCGCCGTGTTCCAGGCCGGCGGCTGGGGACTTGGGTATCGGACTGCACAGGACGGTTGGCTTCCGATTCTCTCTCGTCCTGGCGAGGGATTCGCGATCCGCAACACCGAATCGACGACGCACAGCATGAACAGCCTGAGCAGTAATTGGCGGCCTTCCTCATGGCTGTCAGTGCGCGCCACGGGGGGCTTCGATTTCTCCAGTGCACTGCTCGACGCACTGCAACGGCGAAACGAGGGGCCGCTTGGCGTCAACAGAAATGGCCAGCGTATCAGCAGCCGCACGAACGTTGCGCTATACACGGTGGATGTGGGTGCGACTGGCACACTCATGCTCCGATCCAGCGTTACGGCTCGCACGTCGGTGGGATTGCAATACAATCGCCGGCAGCTTGGAGCCACAACGGCCACCGGGACGAACCTTGCCATCGGTTCCGAGACCCTGGCTGGTGCGGCGGTGGTATCGGGCACGGAGCAGACCGTCCAATCCGTCGTTGCCGGCGCCTACGTGGAACAGGGGCTCCGGTTCGATGATCGCCTATTTCTCTCAGGTGCGCTTCGTGCCGATGGTGGCAGTGCATTCGGGCGCAACTTCAAGACTGCGCTCTATCCGAAGCTGAGTATCTCGTGGCTCGTGAGCGATCGCCGCGAGGGGATATTGAACAGTCTTCGGCTTCGTTCAGCATTCGGCGCATCGGGTGTTCAGCCAGGAAGCACGTCCTCACTCGCGCTAATCGGCCTGGCTCCGGCGCTCGTGGACGGAGCGAACATCACGGGCGCAAGACTGAGCGCCATCGGCAATGCCTCGCTGAAGCCGGAACGGCAATCGGAGCTCGAGGCCGGTGCGGACGTGGAGCTCATGGGCGGGAGCGTACGACTCGAGGCGACGTATTACGACCGGCTCAGTCGCGATGCCTTGATCGACCGTCCTCTTTCCTCCGAGCTTGGCATTGCCTCGCGTCAGGAAAATATCGGCTCCGTCAGAAATCGTGGCGTGGAAGGATTGCTTTCGTTGACTGCCGTTGAAAACCACAGGCTTACGTGGGACATGAGCGTGAATGGCTCGCTCAATCACAATCGTCTCGAGGAGATCGGCGCCGGCATCGCCTTCATCGGTGGCAGTCCGAACTCGCGCAGCATGCAGGGCTATCCGCTGTTCAGCAGATTCGCGCGTCCGATTCTGGGTTTTGCGGATGCGAATCGTAACGGCATCATCGAGGCGTCCGAGATCCAGGTCGGCGACGGCCTCGCATATGTCGGACAGTCGTTTCCGCCGAAGCAGCTCACGGTGTCGAGCAGTCTCACGCTGCTAGGCGGCGACCTCAAAATTGCCACGCAATTCGATCATCGAGGCGGAAATCGGATCGTGAACTTCAACGAGAGCAACCGGTGCAGCATCACATTCAACGACTGTCGGGCCGTTAATGACCCTGGCACTCCATTAGCCGATCAAGCCAATGCCGTAGCGTCGAACACCGTCGCTTTGGGTCGCACTTCCTATGGCTACTTGCAGGACGGCTCATTCACGCGGTGGAGGGAGCTCTCCGTGAGCTGGGCGCTGCCCATGAGAGCGGCTGCCGGGCTACGCGCGCAGACCGGAAGACTGACCATCACCGGACGAAATCTGCGGCTCTTCACGGCATATCCGGGCGTCGACCCGGAGGTGAACGCATCCCCCGGATTTGGCGACGGCTACAGCGACAATCCCACCCCACCACCCGCGCGGTATTTGTTGCTGCGCATCAACCTTGGGTTCTGATCCGTGCGTGTGGCCTCCTCATGTATTCAGTACGAGCCGGAAACCGGCCCGATATGGCACCTCGTGTCTCTCCGCGAGGCGCGTGTGAAGCCAGTTGCGGTGAAGGCAGCGATGATGCTCTTCGCCATGGTCACTGGTGGCTGCTCGGACCTGACGACGGTCAAGGCGCCGGACGTGCTCGAACCACCGGCGCTCGCGACGTCCGGCGGGGCGGAAGCACTTCGCGTCGGCGCGATCAACGGATTCGTGCTCGCGTTTGCCGGTGACGCACGTGGGCAGATCACCATAAGCGGCGCACTTGCCGACGAGTTCTTCAACGCTGCGGCGACGGTGATTGGGCTTGCGGAGGCAGATCAGCGCATCATGCCGGACCCCAGTAGCGCGTATCCGTACGCCCTGGTCCATCGCGCCCGCCTGGATGCCAAGCGCGCCATCCAGGCGATGCAGGCGTATGCGCCTGCATCGCGCTCCAAGATTGGAGAGCTGTTCGCGCTGAAGGCGTACAGCGAACTATTCCTCGCTGAGAACATGTGCTCCGGCATTCCGCTCGGAGAGCTCGTGGATGGCAATCCCGTCTATGGCCGACCGGTCCTGAGCGACGAGCTCTATGCTCAAACGCTGCTCGACTTCGACTCCGCGTCAGTTTATGCGGCGGACAGCACGAGAATTCTTTCACTCGCTCGCGTCGGGCGGGGGCGCACACTGCTTGGCGCGGGGAAGTTTGCCGCTGCGGCCGCAGCTGTTGCCGCCGTTCCGACGAGCTACTCATACGTCACCTTTCACTCCGCCGCTGCCCAGCCGAATGGTGTGTTCTCGATCATCAACAACCTCAAGTTCATCACCGTCGCCAATCGAGAAGGCGGCAACGGGCTCGATTTCCGTACGGCGCAGGATCCACGAGTACCGACGGTGCTTGTGGGAAAAGGTGTCGACGGTACGACTGACGTGTACGGGTTCGCGACGTATTCAAGCCTCGCCGCTTCCATAGTCTTGGCAAGTGGAACCGAAGCGCGTCTGATCGAGGCGGAATTGGCGTTGCGCACCGCCGATGTGAGTGGTGCGTTCGCGATACTGAATGCCTTGCGAACGACGAAAGCGGGACTCGCACCGCTGACTCCGGATTCCACCGCGTCAGGGCGTGTCGATCAGCTCTTCCGCGAAAGAGCCTTCTGGATGTTCGCGACGGGACACCGCCACGGCGACCTGCGTCGGCTCATCCGACAGTACGGCCGCACGGTAGAGTCGGTCTTCCCGAGCGGTCCGTACAAGGCCGGCCAGATGTACGGCGCAGAAGTGACGTTCGCGCCCGATGCACAGCAGCTCGCCAATCCCGGCTACATCGGGTGCACGAGCCGAGCCCCATAACGGCGCTCTCGCAGCGTCGCGAGCTGAGAGACAGCCGCTCCGCGAAGGGTCTTCTGACCAGGATGCTCCGCGGGTTCGAGCCTCATCTCCAATCCCACCAGTCATGAACCGTTCAGTAGTCCTACTCCTCGGCGCGTTGGCGTGCATCGCGATTCGCGCGTCAGCGCAGAAGTCCGCGCCGCTGCCGATTGACGTTGCCCTCGCTCAGCCGAAGTTTCCATCCTACATGCCCATAGCCTTGTCGCCCGACGGTGCGTGGGTGGCGTATACGCTGCAATACCCCGCTCGTCGTTCAGCCGGCGACCAGTCGAGCGGCTACCTCCGAAACGGCGTGTCGGGAAGCGTGGAGTCGTGCCGCCTCTGGCTCACGGACGTTCGAACCGGGCGAACGATTGCGGTCGCTGATCAGAACGCAACGACGTGGGCGCCGGCGTGGTCGCCCGACGGCAAGTGGCTCGCCTACTACTCTGACGAAGACGGCGTGCCGCGTCTCTGGGCGCGCGAGACAGCCACGGGGCGGAGCAGGCGTGTGTCCGACGCCATTACACGATCGTTCACTTCACTTCAGGTGCCACGGTGGACGCCGGACAGCAGGCGAATTGTCACACGCATCATCCCGTATCGATCCGAGTTGCCTGAAGCGCGAGCGACATCGGCCGCCACGGAACTGACGGCAATCGCCGATACGGCGTCCACCGTGACGGTGTGGCACACGGATCGCGCCCGGCCCTATGGCGGAGGCCAATCCCTGAAGGTTGGGGGTGGTGGGCAGAGCGGCAAGATGGTCGCCGATCTCGCCGCAATCGACCTGGCAACGGGCACGGTGAGGACGCTAGCCAGCGGCCTCACGCCGCTGGACTATCGGGTTGCACCGGACGGCCGCTTCCTCGCATTCACGACGTACCGACCGATGGAGATGACGAGCGAGCCAACCAGTATGTTCGGGTTGTTCGTCGTGCCGCTGGACGCTGCGGGATTGCAAGGGCCTCAGGCGCTCGAGACAAACGCCGCGATCGCCGACTTCGGAAGAAGCGTGGTTTGGTCTCCTGATGGAGCCACGCTACTCTACTCGGCGACCGATAGCGCCGGGTACGAGCGCCACTATGCGGTGCGACCCGGGGATTGGCATACCAAACGGATTACGCTGACAGGGTCATTCACGCTCGAGAACGAGAAACGTCCGAACATCGGCCGGTCTCTGTGGTGGCGCGAGCGGGGCGATGAGTTTCTAGTCATGAGTTCGCACGGCCTCGCGGCCATCTCTACAGATGGTCTTGTTCACGCCTCGGTGTACGCTCCCGCCGGATATCAGCTCCTGACGCTGGTTGGTGGGGCAACGCAGGGAGCTGCGTGGACGGATGATGGCCACTCCGTCATCGCCGTCGTTCTAAACGACTCCACAAAGCGCACCGGCTTCGCGAGAATCGACGTCGATCGACAGCTATGGCAACTGATTCGCGAAGATGATCGGAGCGTGGGAACGCGAGCGTTTGTGCCGCTCGACATATCGCCCACCGGCACGCTGGTGTTCGAGAGCGAGGACGCGCAACACCCGCCAGATCTCTGGACAACGTCCGACTTCGCGATACAGCGGAGGCTGACGAACACGATGCCGCGCATGCAGGACTACAAGCTCGGGGTGACGCGCCTCATCGAGTGGAACACGACCTCCGGCGCGTCACGACGCGGTACGCTCCTGCTGCCGAGCAACTACACGCCAGGTACACGATATCCTCTCGTTGTCTATCCTTATCCGCTGAGCTACAGATCAGAGGACCTGAACGTATTCGGCGTCAATGGCAGCGGCGTGGAGAACATGCAACTCCTGGCGACGCGCGGTTTTGCCGTGCTGGCACCCGACGTTCCGCCTATCCAGTGGACCGATCAGATGCGCGAGCTAGCAGGCGTGATCATCCCCGGAGTCGACCGGGTGATCGAGCTCGGCATTGCCGACTCAAATCGCGTCGGCGTAATGGGCCATAGCTGGGGCGGGTACACAGTTCTAGCTCTTCTCGTGCAGACTCAACGATTCCATGCAGGACTGATGCGAGGCGGGTTCGGGGACCGACTTGCGAGCTACGGCACAGTGGAGCCATCTGGTTGGGCGCGTGGCGCGCTCGTCAGCGACTGGGAGATGGGCGGAACCGTATGGGAACAGCGGGAGCGCTTCATTCAGAATTCCCCCATTTACTTCTTTGATCGCATCCATACGCCGCTGCTCATCGTTCACGGAGAGGCCGAAACCACGGTGCCAATTTTCCTCGCCGACCAGGTGTTCGCAGGTCTCCAGCGCCTTGGAAAGGAAGTGGAATATGCGAGATACAAAGGCGAGAACCATGGTGAAACGGCGTGGAGGTATGCGAACCAGAAGGACTATGTCGCGAGAATCATTCGATGGTTCGAAACTCGCCTTGGAATCGACGCCATCGCTCCCAAGGTTGAAGAGAAGCGCTGAGAATTGACCGAGAATCTGACGACTCTGTAGCAGCGAGTAGGAGACGCCTCTCCCACTCGCCACTCTGACCACCTAGAGGCCGAAGCCCACCGCGCCAACCGGCCTCGCCTGCAATGCCAGCGATTCGCCGGGATCGCCCATTCCTTCGGCCACTGCCTTCGTGATCTCCAGGACGCTGCCCTTCGCCGTGAGCTTAGGTGCTGCGTAGTTCTTCTGCATGATCTCATCCTCGGTTAATGGTACGAAATGCCGTCGGGAATTCGACGGCGCGATGACCTGGCTGGTGGGACGGCGGTCACTGCTACTGCTCAGAGGCCGAAACCGACGCTTCCTGGAGTCAGCGACTGAAGCGTGTCAATCGGATCGCCGCTGCCACCGCCGGCGGCCTTCGTCGTCTGCATGACGTCGCCCTTGGCAACGAGCTTGGGTGCCGCGTAAATCTTGGACATGGTTGGTTCTCCTGGACTTTCGTCCGATCAGAAATCAACTGCAGGGAAACTTCACTTCGTCGAACCTGAACTACCGATCTGCGAACCCTTCGCCGCCCACCGGCCAGATCGTATTTGAAGCCACAGCTCTACCTCGAGCGTGCTGCCAACCCGCGACGACGAGCCTTTATGCCCGCCACGTCCCTCACGCGCTGCACAAACCGCATCGCGCAATCGCTTCGGATCCACGCACCCGAGCTGCCCGAGAATCGGATCCTCCAGCAGCCGGTCGAGGTATTGCCGTTCGTGCGTCAACGACCACACGTCGAAACCGTCCGCCTCTCCCTTGCCGACCCGCGTACGCACGAACTCCGGCAGAATGCCTCGCATCGACTCACGAAGAATCCACTTTCGCTGCTGCGGCCGGACGACCAGCTCCGGAGGCAATCGCAGCGAAAGCTCCACGAGCGGACGGTGGAGGTACGGATGCCGCACATCCAACGCGTCCTCATGCGGCCCATCGATCAGCGTCGACGGAATGGCCGCGATCAGCGCCGCCTGCGCCTGCTCGTACTTGTGCCCAAGGCGACCGCCATACACCTGGTCGTGCGCGGTGCGGGAGACGATGTCGAACCGCTGCGTGGCCTCCGACGTCAACCACGGCGGCACATCACCCTCTCCGCCACGGGTGAGTGCGCGACGCAGACCAGTCGGCAAGAGCGGAAGCAGCGCGTTGCGATAGGCCAGCTCCCAGAACGACACCCTGCCCAACGCCGCCCGATACGCCATTTCCGCGAGCGCATGCCCCAACTGACCGGACACCACCCAGTCTGCAAAGAAGAACATCGTGCCCAGTGCGAGGTTGTCTCCGCCAAGTCCGGTGAACAACACTCGACCTCCCGCACTCTCGATGACACGGGCCGCCTCGCAATCGCGCGCGGCCGCCGGAAAGGACCGATTCGGTTGATCGAGTAGCGGTGGATCGATCAGCACCTCGCTGCGGCTCACGCGATGCGGCACAAGCTCGTTGCGCACGTGCCAGTGCTGCACCACCGCGTCCGAGTACTCCTTCTCGTCGGCGCCGGTTCCAAGCGAGTCGGTGAACGTCACGGTGCCACCGAGTCCGTGCGTCGTGTCGCCGCGCGCAGCGAGCCACTGGGAGAGACTGACCACAGACGACGAATCGAGACCGCCGGACAGATGTGACCACGTCCGCCCATCGCCAGAGAGGCGCTGGCGCACGGCGTCCATCAGCATCGTACGAAACGCATCCACGCTGTCGCTCGCCGAAAGAACAACGTGGTCGCGAGCCTGCGCCTCTTCCGCGGACCAATAGCTCGACAAGAGCGGGGTACCGTTTCGTACACGAAGGGCAGTCGCCGCGGGCACCGCTCGAACGTTCGCATACACCGTCCGCTCCGGATCGGGAGCACAGTACGAGACGCGCTCGGCGAGATACTGCACGTCGTACGAATCTCCCGCCGCAAGCGGAGACGCGTGGGAGCAGAAGGTGATCAGTCCGTCGCGTGGCCCAGCGTAGTAGAGCTTTCGAACGCCGAACGTGTCCCGCGCGGCGAGGAGACACCCTGACGTCGGATCCCAGACGACGAACGAGAAGTCGCCCTCCAGCCGGCCGATTCTCGCACCCTGATCCCGCGTGACGAACTGCATCACGAGTCCCAGATCGCTCACGTCGTCGTCGCGACGAGACAACAGCCGCAGCACCTCGGCCCGATTGTCCAGCCGCGCCACGCCAATGCCGATCGCGGCTCCGAGGCGCGCCACGACGGGGCCGCCGAAATCATCCGCAGAAGCGAGACCGAGAAATCCTCGGGCAGTATGGCTCCCCAGCTGCGTCATGGGTCGTGAGCGGGCGATCGTATCACTGAACGACGCGGGCACCGGTCCGCCGTCCATCCGCACAGCGCACGCGAAGAATCTCATGACGCCAGGCCCTCTATAGGGCGGAAGCGTCTCACGTGCTCCGGTACGTCGTTGATGGGATGCCCTCGATACTCGATCCAGGCGTGTGCGAGAAACGGGTACGACTGCACGCCCATGCGGTAATGCGCCACGATCCCCCGGCGGCGAAGACACCAGTAGAG
>NGFI01000011.1 GCA_002215645.1 Gemmatimonadetes bacterium 2013_60CM_65_52
CCGTCAGCGTCGTCTTCCCATGATCGACGTGCCCGATCGTCCCCACGTTCACGTGCGGCTTGGTGCGCTCAAACTTTGCCTTTGCCATTTGCTATGATCTCGATTCGAAAAGAGTCTGTTATCTGTCCTACCGGCCGACCGTCACCTTCGAGATGATCTCCTCGGCCTTGCTCTTCGGAACTTCCTCGTAGTGCGCGAACTCCATCGAGTACACCGCGCGTCCCTGTGACATCGAGCGGAGCCGCGTCGAGTACCCGAACATCTCGGACAGCGGCACCGTAGACGCGATCACCTGCGCCTCGCCGCGCTGCGTCATGCCGCCGATCTTGCCGCGGCGCGACGACAGGTCGCCAAGCACGTCGCCCATGTATGCCTCCGGCACCACCACCTCGACGTTCATCATCGGCTCGAGAATCACGGGATGCGCCCGCTTGGCCGCCTCCTTGAACGCCATCGAGCCGGCAATCTTGAACGCCATCTCGCTCGAGTCGACGTCGTGATAGGAGCCGTAGATGAGCTCCACCTTCACGTCCACCATCGGATAGCCCGCGAGCACGCCGTTCTCCAGCGCCTCCTTGATGCCCTGTTCGATGGGACCGATGTACTCACGCGGAATCACGCCGCCGACGATCTTGTCCTCGAACACGAAGCCCTGGCCGGGCTCGGACGGCTGCATGTTGATGACGCAGTGCCCGTACTGACCCTTGCCGCCGGACTGGCGGATGAACTTTCCCTCGACCTTCTCGACGCGCTTCTTGATCGTTTCGCGATACGCGACCTGGGGCCGACCGATATTGGCGTCGACCTTGAACTCTCGCATCATGCGGTCGACGATGATCTCGAGGTGCAGCTCGCCCATGCCCGAGATGATCGTCTGCGACGTCTCCGAGTCCGTGTGGACGCGGAACGTCGGATCTTCCTCCGACAACTTCATGAGGGCGATCGCCAGCTTGTCCTGATCGGCCTTCGTCTTCGGCTCGATCGCGACGTCGATGACGGGGTTCGGGAACTTCATCGCCTCGAGAATGATCGGATGATCGTCGTCGCACATGGTATCACCCGTGCGCGTCTCCTTCAGCCCGATCGCGGCGGCGATGTCGCCCGCCCGCACTTCCTCGATCTCCTCGCGCTTGTTCGCGTGCATCTGCAGCAGACGCCCGACGCGCTCGCGCCGGTCCTTCGTCGAGTTGTAGACGTACGAGCCCGACTTGAGCACGCCCGAATACACACGGAAGAACGTCAGCTTTCCGACGAACGGATCCGTCGCAATCTTGAACGCCAGCGCCGCGAACGGCGCCTCGTCCGACACCACGCGCTCCTCGAAGTGCTCGTCGTGGTGCGGCAGATGGCCCGAGATCGCCTTCACTTCCACCGGTGCCGGCAGATAGTCGATCACCGCATCGAGCAGCGCCTGCACGCCCTTGTTCTTGAACGAGGCGCCGCACAGGACCGGGACGAACTCCATCGCGATCGTCGCCTTCCGGATGGCACGACGAATTTCGTCCACCGACAGCTCCTCGCCATCGAGGTACTTCTGCATCAGCTCTTCGTCGTGCTCCACCGCGGCTTCCACCGCCTCGTGGCGCGCCAACTCCACCGCGTCGTGGTACTCCGCCGGCACGTCCACCACGGCGAACGTCTTGCCGAGGCTCGCTTCGTCGAAGATGTACTGCTTGCGCTCGAGCACGTCGATGTGCCCCGTGAACAGCTCCCCCGACCCGACCGGCAGCTGCAGCGCGAACGCGCGCTTGCTCAGGCGGTCCTTGATCATCGTCATGCAGCGGTCGAAATTCGCGCCGACGCGATCCATCTTGTTCGCGAAGATCATGCGCGGCACGCGATAGCGATCCGCCTGGCGCCACACGGTCTCCGTCTGCGGCTCGACGCCCGCCACCGAATCGAGCAGCGTCACCGCACCATCCAGGACGCGCAGCGACCGCTCCACCTCGACGGTGAAGTCCACGTGGCCCGGCGTGTCGATGATGTTGATGCGGTACTCCGGCCCGTCGCCCTTGTCGAACGCCTGGCCATGCCGCATCCAGAAGCATGTCGTCGCGGCGGACGTGATGGTGATGCCGCGCTCCTGCTCCTGCTCCATCCAATCCATCGTCGCGGCGCCTTCGTGCACTTCGCCGATCTTGTGCTGCTTCCCCGTATAGTAGAGGATACGCTCGGTCGTAGTCGTCTTCCCGGCATCGATGTGCGCCATGATGCCGATGTTCCGGTACTGATCGAGCGGTGTTGAGCGTGCCATGTCTACCCGTCTAGTGTCAGTCGCGGCGGCTGCAAAGAGCGCCGGCGACAAATGCGCATGATCCAGCAAATACAAACGCGGGTGGACCAGGCGCCCGAACCGGGCCGGTATCCATCCGCTGTCGCCAGGGTGTGCTCGCTTCTGCAGCACGAGCGGGGACCCAAGGCGCGCCGGACCAAACAGCCTCCGGCGTCAAGTTGTCCTGCGTTGCTTTTCGGGAGCGGCAAACGCCGCCGGCCTGAAGAACCTCTTCCGCGAACGGAAGCCCATAGTGCCGGCCGCAGCGAGCCGGAGCGCGGGTCAGCGAGCCGATTCGGCGCGCAAAATCCCGTAGCCCCTTGAATTTATAGGGGATCCGGGGGCTGTCAACTGGTGAACCCTCTTACTGTCCCATTGAGGTTTCATCACCCGCCCGGCGGCTGCGTTTCACTTCCTCCTCCCCGTCCCGCCGATCCGCCACCACGCGCCGCTCATCCGACACCGGAACGCCGGACTCAACCCGCCGGTCCGCGACCCGCCGGTCCGCCGAACGGTCCCACGCATCCAGATGCTCGAGCATGTCGTCGAGCGAGCGCACCTGCCGCGCACCATCCCCCTCCCGCCGAAGCACCACATGCGTCCACCCCCGCACGCCGACCGGCTTGTGCCACGCGCCACCGATGCGCACCCGACGGCCCGACACCGCATTGGCCAGCACGCGTTCATACCGGGACCGCGGTAGCAGCGTGAGCGGAAAGAGGTCGTCCCAACTGCACAGGCGCCCCACGTCCTCGTACGCTGCCGGCCGGTCGTCGAGCTCCAGCAACGAGGGCGCGCGGCCACGCATGACGCCGGCGATCAGCCGGAGCGACAGAGGATCGCCAAGCGCGCGGATAGCGCCCCAGAAGTGACGCGTGGTGCGTCCCGCCATCTCGCGGAGAGAAAGGAGCGAACCATCCCGCTGAGGCCACACCACATCGTCGACGTCCGTCGTGAACGGATTCGCCGGAAAGGACGTGTACCTGGCGACCCACCCCTTCCGCGAGCTGTGCGGCACCGGTACGAACCCGCGCACCACCGGGATCTCGTGCGCCTCGAGTTGCTCTGTCCCGTATGACGGCCACGTCATCACTTCGCGGACGATGCCCACGACGAGCGTCGCTGTCGCCGTCATGAGCGCCGCATCGGGCGTGAAGTCCGCCGTCACCTCGACACGATTGCCGCGCGGCCGGACACCGACGCCCGTGGATCGCCGGTTTGCCGCCAGCAGCATCACCGGCGCCGCGAGGACGTGCGCAAGAAGAAACGCGAACTGCTCCACCGATCGCCCGCGCACGCTCGGCACGTCGAACGACACGTTGTAGTGGGTGCTGAAACCCACCAACCGCACGGTGCGATGCTGCGTGTGCTCCCACGCATCGAGCTCGCCGCGGAGAAACCCGAGACTCTCCCAGAGCGAGCGAGTCGCGCGTGCGCCGCACCCGGGGTCGATCTCGATCATCGGAGTCGCGATCTCCATGACGCCCGTGTCGAAGTACACCGCACCACCGGTGGGCAGGTGATACGATCGCCCCGTTCGATGCACCAGCGGTCCGCGCACGAAGTGCCGCGGAGATCCGAACACCCGCTCCGGCATCTGCTGCACGCCGTCGACCACCGTGGCGAACTCCGCTTCGAGTCCAATCGCGGGCAGTCCCGCGCCGACGGCCGTCGCTCGCGACTGCCGATTCGCCCGATCACCCCTGCGTGGCCGCTTTACGTCTACCGTCACCATCTCCTGCTCCCAGCACCGCTCAGGTAACCACCCGACTCCGCGTCGCGCGTAACCGCCTACAACGGATCGCCGGCGAGCTTCGCGCCATACGTCTCGCCCGCTGCTTCGCGCGGCACACTCACGACATATCCGAGATCGATGTGCAAATGATCGTCCGTTCGGTCGTGCTCCGGAGCAAGCGGACGCGTCCATGCCGTCGGAAGCACCTCACGTACGATCGACGCATAGCGTGCGATTGCCTCGTGCGTGTCCAGATACGTGTCGCCGATCCGATAGATGTTGGCCGCCGTGCCCCAGCAATGCGGTGAGGCTCCCCCCACTCGAGCGTGGCGTGGCGAGCAGTAGCCTCCGTTGGCGCCGATGTGGACGTATGTCCCCGCGGCGTCGCGCAGGAGCTCCAGCGCGAGCGCCAGCAGTGCCGTCGCACAAGGGATGTACCGCGGAAAGACTCTCAGCGGCGGCGCCTCGCGCACGTCGGTGTGAATGAACTCCGCGACGGCAAAGTGCGGCGAGAGATACGTGTCGCGAGCCTGGTCCCACGACTCGATCTCGTAGAAATACCGCGGCAGCAGGCGCGCCTGACCCGCATGGTCGCACAAAATTCCATCCGGCAGGAGGACGTCTCGATAGCGCCGCTCCAGCCGTCGTCCATCCGCGAGGCGAAGCGGCAGGGACGGCGCAGGTCCGGTCACGCCTCGGGGTCTCCCACGAGCGCGGCGTAGGCGAGATACGATGCCGCGGCGATGGTGGCAGACCGGTCGCCGGCCGACGGCGCCCACTCGGTCAGGATGACGAGCGCGTATGGCCGCCGGTTCGGCAGGTACACGAGCCCCGCATCGTGTGCCACCGTGGAGATGTCACCCGTCTTGTGCGCCACCCGTGCGTCACGCGGCAGCCCGGCGGGGATTCCGCTCTTGAAGTGCTGCTCATGCAGCGTGTCGAGGATCTGGCCGGACAGCGCCGGGCTGAACGCACGCTCTTCGCCGATGAGCCACAGCAGGCGCGCGAGCCCGCGCGCGGTGACGCGATTGTTGATTCCGTGCTCGAAGGCCAATTCGTCTTCGACGCCGCGCCGCAGATCGATTCCCTCCAGCCCGAAGCCGTCGATCGTGCGCTGCACCACGTCGAGGCCGACGAGGTCGAGCAGCAGATTGGTGGCGAGATTGCTGCTCGTCGTGATCATGGCATGGGCGAGCTCGCTGACACGCAGCGTCCGGCCAATCGACCGGTGCACCTCGGCGTTTGCGTCGCGGTCCATGCGCACGCGATAGGGTGAGCCGTCGTACGCGCTGAGAAAGCGGTTGCGCACGTGGACGCGCGACTGCGGCAGCAGCTCGCCACGGAAGATCGCGCCGAACACCCCGAGAAGAATGGCGACCTTGATGGTGCTGGCGGCGTGAAACCAGCGGTCCGCGTGGTAATGAAACGCCACCTCCGTCTCCAGATCCACGACGGACACCGCGAGCGCCGAGGCTCTGCTTCGTAGCTGCAGCTCGTCGAGTCGCTCCTGGAGCTGCGCTGGAACGAACACCGGCGAAACCTGCGGCTGGGCGGGACTTCGGCTGAGCATGGCGAGCCGAGCAATCGCAAGCCGGGTGCCGCGTCTCGACGGTGGAAAGCTACTCTTCCGTCGAAACTGTGTCGCCCGGCGCGCCGACCGACACCGACGTCGCGGCTGCCGGCGCCTTGCCCGCGCCCGAGAGCCGCCCCATCACCAGCGACGATGAGGGATCGTTGCTCCCCTGAACCTTTGTCTTGGGCAGCGTGCGGATGACGCTGACCAGCAAGATGAGCGACCCGATGACCTCGAGGACCAGCTTGAGCGACGCTTCGAGCGCCGCAATCTGGAACTTGGAGAGCGACGCCGCCGGGACGCGCCGGCGAAATTCCACCGCGTCAAGCGGAAAGCTCACCGCACCGATGCTCGTGAGCACGACGATGACCGCCGCCGCTGCCGCGCAGATGATGAGTGCCTTGCGGTCGATGCAGGCGTACGCGAGCGCATACAATAGCAGCAGCGCGAACAGTGGCGTTGACGCGGCGTTGGCGAGCTGCACGATGGCGGTGAATCGCCAGAGCAGCGCACCCGTCGTGATGGGCGAGACGGCGACGAACCAATCGGCGAGCGGCAGAACCACTGCCATGCCGAGTATGAAGTAGCCTGGCGCGCGCAGCCGGTACGCGGACGGCGCTGGGACAAAGAGCATGAAGGGACCCTACTGTGTGGACGTCAGGCAGTCCGGGAGGGTGCGCCTCGGACCACGACCATCTCCTCGGAGGGCCGCTCGTCGCGATGGAACTCCCGTGTGAGCAGCCGCCAGGAGCGCAGTGCGCTGAGCGACAGCAAGGCCGACACGATCCCCTGCGCGATGAACTTCACGATGGCCTCCGCGGACGCGATGTCGAAGCGCTGGACGACTTGCGCGTCGATCCGCGACCGAAGCTGCATGGCATCGAGCGAGAACGCGGCGCCCGCGAGGATCAGGCTGAGCGAGAGGATGGCCGTCGAGATGGAGACGATGAGGAGCGCGGGCCGGTCCTGCAGGAGCAGCGCGAAGACGTAGAGCAGGAGGATGAGGAGCAGGATATTGCCGACATTGCCCGAGGCGCTGCCGAGCGTGGCAAAGCGCCACATGAGGGCGAGCGGCCGGAGGGGGGCAATGGTGAGGACGAAGTCTGCCGCCTGCAGGACGATGGTGACGCCGAGAAAGGCGTAGCCGGGGAGTCGGAGCGGGCGGAGGACGTCGCGGGCGCTGGTGGATGCCATTGAATGGTGTGGGGATGAAGCGCTTACAGCCGCTCCTGGTATCACCGTCGGCCGACGCGAGGTGTCGCGGCGATTTGGCAGACAGAAACTCGTGAACGTCGAGTGGGAAAGCAAGGACGAATTGTCCGGTTTTCGGCCGCTAACACGTGCGGACGGCCTTGCGGGGCGGGGTGGAATGAGGAATTCGGGGGGCGATCGGCGTGCCACTGGAGGTGTGTTGCCCGACACATGAAAACTGCGACACAAACTGCTGCACTGTTGCAACAGCGCAGCACTTTTCGGCCCGATTTAGCTCCGAATTCATCGCCGTAACGCGTTGATTTCAAGCAACTTAACATCCTGGAATGGCAGTGGCCGCCAGTGGCCGCAAGCTTGCATTGGCCACCCCCGATCGCAGTGCCGATCAGGGATGCCATATCGAAGGTTCCTTCATTTTCTTGGAGACCAGCATGAACCCAGTGTCCGCCGCCCCAGTGATCCGCGCCGTGCGTGGTCTCCTGGCGTCCGGTGTTCTGGCCGCAGCGATGGTGATCGGTCAGGCAGCGAGCGCGAGTGCGCAGATCAATTTTGCGGGTACGACAGCGTTCCGGTTTGGAACGTCCGGCGCCTTTACATCGCAGCTGCAGTTCGGCGGTGTGGCGGGCGATGGTGTCACGTTCGCGAACCAGGGATTCAACGTCAATACGACGTTGATCACGCCGCCATACGTTTCCTTCGCGAACATCGGTGTTCCGGGGAACAACTTCGGCGGCATCTATCTGAAGGATCGCCGGAACATCTACAACGGCGACATCGTGCAGATGCTGGTGACGCTGAGCAACCCGACGGCGCCCAACCAGACGTTCTCCTCGACGCTGACCGGCACCATCTACACGTGCACGGGGTGCAACCCGCTGCAGTCGCTCAGCATCTCGTGGGCACCGGGTCTGGCGACGGGCGTTCCCTACACGAACGGCCCTGGCCATGGCTGGTTCGACCTGCACATCAACAACGCCACCGTGTACCTCGGCACGCACACCGGCATCATCACGGGTGACGTGACGGTCACGGCAGCGCCGGAGCCGGCGAGCCTGGTCCTCCTCGGTACGGGTCTGCTGGGCACGCTCGTCGCGGTGCGCCGTCGCAGAAAGTAAGCGCGATTCCCTGATCGGCACCGAAAGCGGGGACCTCACGGTCCCCGCTTTTGTTTTTGCCCTGCTGAGAACGACGTAACGGCGGGTACTGCAATTGAGCCACAGAGTCACGGAGGACACAGAGAACCACAGGCAAGGACTCTGTGGCTCTGTGGCTCCGTGGCGAATAGTCGTTGCAGTCCCGTCATGACGAGCTCCTGTAAACGATGATGCCCCGCCAGTGGAATGGTCCACTAGCGGGGCATCGAGTCAATCGTGCGGTCAGCTTACCAGCGATAGTGCGCGAAGGCCTTGTTGGCGTCCGCCATGCGGTGCGTGTCTTCCTTCTTCTTCACCGCATTGCCCTCGCCCTTGGACGCCGAGATGACCTCGGCCGCTAGCTTCTCGGACATGGACTTCTCGTTGCGCTCGCGGCTGTAGAGAATCAGCCAGCGCATTGCCAGCGCCGTGCGGCGCTCCGGACGCACTTCGACGGGCACCTGATAGGTGGCGCCGCCGACGCGGCGGCTCTTGACCTCGACCACCGGCTTCAGGTTGGTGAGGGCCTGCTTGAAGATGTTCACACCGGGCTGGCTCGTGCGCGTCTCGACGAGATCCATGGCGGCGTAGAAGATCCGCTCGGCCGTGCTCTTCTTGCCCTGATACATCAGCACGTTGATGAACTTCGAGACGGTCTGGCTATCGTAGCGCGCGTCGGGCAGGATGGTGCGCTTTACGGCGCTCTTGCGGCGGCTCATTTCTTACCTCCCGCCGATGCCTTCGGCTTCTTGGTGCCGTACTTGGAACGGCTCTGGTTGCGGCCGTTGACGCCCGAGGCGTCCAGCGTGCCGCGAACGATGTGGTAGCGCACCCCAGGAAGATCTTTCACACGACCGCCGCGAATGAGCACGATGGAGTGCTCCTGGAGGTTGTGTCCCTCACCCGGGATGTACGCGGTGACCTCGAAGCCGTTCGTGAGGCGCACTCGGGCCACCTTGCGGAGGGCGGAGTTCGGCTTTTTCGGGGTCGTGGTATAGACGCGCGTGCAGACGCCCCGCTTCTGCGGGTTCGCCTTCAGCGCCGGCGCCTTTTCCTTCTTCGCGAGGTCGCGGCGAGACTGCCGGACCAGCTGGTTAATCGTCGGCATGCACTCTCGAGATGTTCGTCGATCTGCTTCCTACGTGGATCGCCTCGGACGAGGCGGCACGGAACAGACTCGTAAGATAGCCTGCCGCAGGGGGTTGGGTCAACTCTAGGCACGAACTCCCGCCCAGGACTCGTCCGCCAGACTGGCCCTGCGGCGAGGGAACGGCTCCCACTCTGAGACCAAGCCGCCCAAGCCGGCGCCTGCATCGGCGGCGGAGAGGCTCGGAGTGGTGACCTCTGAATCGAGGCTCCTGTCTACCGGAGCTGAGAGAACCCCAGTGGCCGGAGGAACGCCACGTTCGTGACGGACACGGAACCCAGCGCGGCAAATCGTGGATCACTGTTCATGCGCCGCCAGTCGGGATGCGACCCGAACGTGGACCACGCCTTCATGCGCGCGGCCATGTCGTCGAACGTGAGCATGTACGTGAGGCTCGGCAGTCGCGTGCCGAACACATTCTCGCCGAAGAAGACCGGCGTCATGTCGATCGACCGGAACAGATCGATTTCGCCCTCGTTGAACATCGCGATCTTTCGTTCGAGCGCCGCGGCGCTTCGCGCCTCGTAGGTGCGCAGCTCGAACATCCGCGCCGGGCGTCCCGCTTCGGTCCTGGGAACCTCGATACGCGGATGTCCGCTGAATGCACGCATGAGCTGCGAGTCGTACCGCACGAACGGCAGGTCGTCAGCGCCTTCGAAAGCGCGGCGCGCCGCGGTATACGCGGCGTCCGCATCCAGCGCCTGGGCGACGGCATCCACCGCGGCGATCGACGGATACTCGATGACCACGACGAGTGACTGCGAAGGAAAGCCTGTTTCGGGTGACATCACACCCACGGTGCCGGCGCCCGCGCGGCCAAGCGCCGGCAGGAGCGCGTCGCGCGTAAAGGCGCGGATGCGCTCCGGCTTGATGTCGGTACGCAGCTCGTAGTTCCGGAGCTCGTAGTAGCGGCGCTCCGCAGAGCTGTCAGGCGACGAAGGAGCGCGAAAGCCCGTGACGCCAACGGCTGTCGCCGCGATGCCCGATTTTACGAAGTGTCTGCGATCCATGTCGGAATGTGGTCTCGGCTATCTGTTCGCGGTGTTGTCCAGAATGGGCCTGTTCGCCGCCGTCGCCGACGTCACGGTGATGTCGCCTCTCGCGCTGACCGTATATACGCGCCCTGCAACGAACGAGACGCCGGTTCTGGTGATCGCGTTGGCCGCCGATCCCGCAGTGCGCACGTTCAGATCGTAAAACGCACCGGGTAACGCCACGAACGTTCCCGCGCTCTTGTACGCGACAGCGCCGCCAACGGCGACCTCCGCTCCGGAGACGGTGCTTTTCGCGTACAGAATCATCGGAACCGAATTCGAGATCGCATTGACGAACCTCACGTTGGCGACCGTGAAATCGATGGCTGCGGGCACCGGGTCCTCGACGACGAATGCGTCCGAGGTCTTCGCGTTCGGATCGTAAAAGCCGCTCTGATAGTACGAATAGTACTTTCCGTCGCCGAGCGCCGTCGTGAGCTTCGATACCGCAAGCCCGTTGTCGATGGCGGCCGTGATTCTCCCGGTGAACGTGTAGGACGCGGGAGCGATCGACGAATAGAGCCCGCCGTTCCCCACGGCGCCGTACGCCGTGCCCGTCACCGCCTCGACCCCCGTGGTCAGGCACTTGGGATCCGACGATTGCGTCAGCGGCGTACATCCCGTGGCGTTGATGGCCGTGACCTTCACATCGTTCGCGTAAAAGTTCACGGCAGGGGCGTTCACGCTGGCGTTGTAGAACTTGATGAATGCACCCGCCGTTGGTCCGGCGATCTTCTGGACGCTGTCCTTCGAGCATGCCGCGAGCACCGCTGCACGCAGCAGCACCGTGATGGATCGGATTCTGGTCATGGCTGGGTCAGGGTTGAGTGATCCACAACGGCTTCGTGTGGTAGTCCAACTGATCGGCGCCGATGGTCTTCAGCGACGCGAAGTTCCACACGTACTCCGAGTTGTAGCGCGGCCGAATGCGCTGGGCGATCTTGCCGGAATTGTCGCCAAACAGGTTCGTCGGTACCGCGAAGCCGGGGTAGATCTGCGCACCGGTGGCCGGATCGGTGTCCGTGTAGTGATAGCGCCGCATGTCCATCCAGAGCTCGTTGTGGCCCCAGCCCCACTGCGCGATGTACTTCTGCGTCATGATCTGAGTCAGGGTCAACGATGCCGGGCTGACCGGAACGATGCGCGGGTCGCCGAGGAATGTCGTCCTTTCCGTCGAGCTGATCTGTGTCACCGCCTGGTTGTTGTCGAGATTGCGCGCGTTGACGAAATCAAAGTGCGCCGCGATGCCCTTGCTGTACGCCGAAAGCGCCGTGGCCTTGTCGCCCGACCGGAACGCCGCTTCCGCCTTCACGAACTGCAACTGCGCATAGGTCATGAGGGGCATCTTCGACTTGTCGTCGAAGATGTAGCGGCTCGGAAGTCCAAGGCCACCGGTGCCGGGATAGCCAAAGAAGTTGAATGGCTGCTGGGCGGCGCTCAGGGCGCCGTAACCCGGGACGTTCGGATCGACGCCTCGGAATTGCCCGTCGCCCGATGGCGCCAGCATGCGGCTCATGCGCGGATCGACCGCGCCGAAATCGGTGCCGTTCATCAGGTTCACCACGAACTGCGACTGGCGGTAGTTCGTGATGTTGCTGCGCGACCGGCCCCAGAAGTTGAAGTCGCCAAGACCCGGGTCGATCCCCGGATACCCCAGCAGTGCATCGTCCGCTTCGCTCACGAACGACTTGTCCACGTTGGCGATCACCGCGGCCGGCTGGTAGGCCGCCTTGTTGCTGAAGTGATTCAGATTGATGGCCAGAAGCCCGTAGGCGAGCTTCAGCCACTTCGTCCGATCGCCGTTGTAGAGATGGTCCGTCTTCCCGAGATATGCCGCGTCCACGGCACCGTCGGCGCGCTGGAGATCGGTGATGGCCAGATTCAGCAGCCGCTGAACCTCCGTATACGCGAAATCCTGCGTGTCGTAGTCGAAGGTGCTTCGGGTGGCGTCGATCGCCTGCTTGATGATGATCTCGCCGTGATGGTCAGTCAGGACCTGCCACCCCCACGCCTTCATGAAGTAGCCGACGCCGGCCAGGTCCCACCGCTGCTCGGCCTCGGCCTTGTTGATCATGTCCACGAGATTCTGGCCGAGTGACCAGTACACGTCACGCCACTGTTCGGCGCCGTTGTCACTCGACGCGTCGTAGCCCATGCGATCCCACGTGCTCAGCACCGTCTGTCCGTTGGCGAACACCCACTCCTGCGTGTATCGGCCCACGAACCGCCCGTCGTACTGCGGCGCCGTCACCATCCAGTGCTCCATCGGCGAGAGGTACAGATTCGCCGAGACGGATTCGGGTGCGTTCGGGTTCGTGTTGACGTCCAGGTAATCCCTGCATCCACTCGCCAGGCTCAGGCTGCCCACGAGGAGCGCGGTTGTCGCGTAGCGTCTCTTCATCGACATATCCTCAGAAGCTCAGCTTGAGACCGAAATTGATGCCGCGCGGGATGGGGAAATCCCCGTAATCGATGCCCACGCCGCCAGAGCCACCGACCGCGGCGTCGTTGCCGTTCGCGATCGGGTCCAGACCGGTGTAATTCGTCCAGAGAAAGAGGTCCGTGCCCGTCACGAACACGCTGGCATTCCGTGCAAACCGCTCCGGAATGAGGTAGGAGAGCGTGACGTCGCGCAGGCGCAGCCAGTTGATGTTCTTCTCGATGAAGGGCTCCTCGCTCATGCCCGTGTAGTACTGCGTCTGTATCGACGGCACGACGACGATCGTATTGACCGTCGGGGTGGCGGTGTTTTCCTTGCCGTCGCGCAGCACTCCGGTGATGACACGCGGCGTGTTGCGGTCCAGTGTGCTCGGAGCAAGGCCGCGGATGGTGAGGTAGTGCTCCGTCGCATTGAAGACGTCGCCTCCTCGCCGGATGTCGAAGAGGAAGCTGAGATGGGTGCGCTTGTACTTGAAGTCGTTCGAGACGCCCATCGTCCAGTTCGGCTGGCGGTCGTAGCCGCCGTCGATGAACGTACTCGAACGTACCGGCAAGCCAGTGGTCGGATCGATCAGCGTCTGTCCCTGATTGTTCCGGAGATAGAACAAGCCGGTCAGCGACATCGTCGAGAGTCCGGGCTGCGTGCCGTTGCGCACGTTGCCGTACAACCAGGTGTCGGAGACGTACGACTCCGGCAGCGCATTCGGCAGCGCCACGGTCTTTCCGCGCGCGCTCGCGAAGTTGGCGACCACGTCCCAGGAGAAATCGTTGCGGAGCGCCGGCGTGCCGCGGACGGTGAGCTCGAGGCCCTTATTCTCGGTGGTCGCGCCGTTCAGGTTGAAGAGAATGAACCCGGTGCCGTAACTCTCACGCAGA
The DNA here is from genome assembly GCA_002215645.1 of Gemmatimonadetes bacterium 2013_60CM_65_52. Classification (GTDB taxonomy): domain Bacteria; phylum Gemmatimonadota; class Gemmatimonadetes; order Gemmatimonadales; family Gemmatimonadaceae; genus AG11. Next base: position 13,422 of record NGFI01000011.1, read on the forward strand.
TTCTGGACGATCTGATTCTCCGTCCGCTTGCGATAGATCGACGCATCGATCCCAAGTCGGTCGTTCAGGAAAGTGAGCTCGGTACCGACCTCGTACGACTTGGCATACTCCGGATGGAGATTCGGATTCGGCCCGTAGAAGCCATAGCCGTAGCCGCCGAAGGAGGACGTCTTCGCCTCGAGCGTGGTGCGGTACGAGTATGGCGGCGCATCACGCCCCACTTCCGCGAATGCCGCGCGCAGCTTGCCCGTCATGAAACGCTGCAGCTTCGGGAACGCGTCGGTGAAGATGAAGCTCGAGGAGACCGACGGGTAGAAGAACGAATTCTGCCCCTGTGGAATGGTCGAGGTCCAGTCGTTCCGCCCCGTGACGGTGACGTACAGATAATTCTTGAAGTTGGCGACACCCTGCCCGAAGGCGCTGACCACGCGCCGCTGCGTGATGATCGTTCGGCTCGACTTGCTCAGGGTGTTGTTGATCGAGACGAAATTCGGATCGAGAAAGTTGGTTCCCTCCGAGCCATCGACGGTGCCCTTCTGATCGATGATCGCGTTGCCGACGAGCCCGTTGACCGACAGGCCATTCCAGACCGGATGGTCGTTCGTGCGAAAGAGCGTCTGGACGTTGATGTTGCGCGTGATGTCGTCGTTGATGTCGAGAATGCCGTTGTACGAGTTGCCCATCGCGCTTTCGGGATGCCGCAGCATCAGGTTCTGCGTCGTGTATGCGTCCGTACCGATGTTGCTCTGGAAGTACCCCCATGCGATCGGGGAGTACGTGAAGCCGGCGTTGGCCATGATGCGGTTCGTCTTCGCGTTGATCTTGTTCTTGTTCACCGCGAAGTACGGATTGTCGATTTCTGAGGCCGCCGAGAGGCTGGTGATGCGGGTCCGCGTGCCCGCTGGGGTGAGCCAGTTCGCGGCGTTGTTCGTGTCCGGCCACGCCAGGAGACCGATGAGCGGGCTGTTGTCCCCCTTGTACGCCTGATCGTTGTCGGAGTAGGAGTACATCATGGTCAGGTCCACCTTCAACGACGGCGTGACCTGGCCCTGCGAGGCGCCTGTGAGGTTGATCTTGCGCAACCCCGTGTTTGGAATGACGCCCTGTTGCTTGGTGAACGACGAGGAGATGCGGTAGTTGATGCGGCTGTCCGCCGCGCCGCCGCTGAACGCCAGGTTGTGCTTCTGCGTGGCCCCCGTCTGAAAGAAGTTGGCGATGTTGTCGAAGATCGGCGTGCCGGCGGGATAGGGCGCTCCGAAGTACTGGAACGAGCCGTAGCCGGAACCGCCCACGCTGAGCGTGCCGCTCGGACCATACACGCTCTGGATGTCCGGCTTCGCGCGCACCTGCTCGATACGGAAGCTGTTGCTGTAGACGAGTCCGCCCGCGCCGGCACGGCCGCGCTTCGTGGTGATGACGATCGCACCATTCGCGGCATCGATACCGTAAAGAGCCGACGCTTCCGGTCCCTTGAGGACGGTCAGCGACTCGATGTCCTCGGGGTTGATGTCGGCCGCACGGTTGGTGAAGTCGACGTTGCGATTGCTGAATGCCAGCGCCGATGTCGGTGCATCAGACGCGAGATTGCTCGTGTTGGTGGTCTTGTTGTCGATCGGCAGACCGTCGACGATCATCAGCGGCTGATTGGTGCTGCTGATCGAGCTCACGCCGCGGATGGTGATCGAGGCGGACGCGCCGGGCGCGCCCGACGTGCTCGTCACATCGACGCCGGCGATGCGCCCCTGTAGCGCATTCACGAAATTCTCCCGCTGCGTCTGCGCGACGTCGATTCCCTCGACCGTTTGCTGTGCGAAGCCAAGCGATCGTTGCGCCGCGGTCTGTCCGAGCGCCGTGACCACCACCGCATCCAGCGACGTCGGCGCCCGGCGAAGCTGGACGTTGATGACGTTGTCGGCGCCAACCACGCGCTCCGCCGGAAGCGTGCCGATGAACCTGAACGTCAGCACTTGTCCGACGGCCACGCGAATGGAGTAGGTGCCCCCGTCGCCGGTCGACGTGCCCTGGTTCGTTCCCTTGATGACGACCGAAACGCTGCGCAGAGGCACGCCCTGCTCGTCTGTCACCTTGCCCGTCACCGTTTTCTGCTGGGCGCCGGCCTGAGTGGCGACGAGGAATAATGCCGCCAAGACCGTGAGTATTCGTCCTTTCATGATCGTCGTGTATCGGGTTGGCGGCACCGAGAGAAGCTCTCGTGTCGCGTACAGGTCGTTCAGGGACGACTGGCCTGCAAGAGGCCGCAGAGTGGTGTGAATCGGGGACCAGTTCCGCGAGGCGGCAAGGCGCTCGAGGCGGCTCCGGCGGGTGGGACCGTCGCATGGGAGCCGATCGGGAGTGCCGACAATCCTATTCTGCGTGGAAGAGGAGGGCAACCCCGAGAACAGATGACACTCGGACAGACTACGGCGAGCTTCGGATGACTGACAGCAAAGCGGCCCGGGCAGATGAATGCCCGGGCCGCTCGCCGTCAGGAAAAACGCGTTCTACGGATTCTTCGCGGCCGCGCGTGCGCTGGCGGGGAACTCATCCTCCTCCGCCATGGAGAACACGTTCGGCAGCGCGTCGGGAAGCGGAGGCAGCTCGGCGACCGCCGGCATCTCGAGTCCCTCGAGCTCCACGTCCTGGTACCGATACATGCCGGTGCCAGCGGGGATGAGGTGCCCGATGATGATGTTCTCCTTGAGGCCCAGCAGGTCGTCCTTCGCGCCACGAATGGACGCGTCGGTCAGCACCCGCGTGGTCTCCTGGAACGATGCCGCGGAGATGAACGACTGCGTCGTGAGCGAGGCCTTCGTGATGCCGAGCAGCAGGGGCTCCGCCGTGGACGGTGCTTCCTTCCGCTTCTTCATCCGATCGTTCTCGTCACGGAACACCTGCTTGTCGACGTGCTCGCCCTCGAGGAACTCCGTCTCGCCCGCTTCCATGACGCGGACCTTCTGGAGCATCTGGCGGACGATGACGCCGATGTGCTTGTCGTTGATCTTCACACCCTGGAGGCGATAGACCTCCTGCACCTCGTTGAGCAGGTATTCCTGCACCGCGCGCGCTCCCTTGATGCGGAGGATGTCGTGCGGATTGACCGGCCCCTCGGACAGGCGATCGCCGGCGCGCACGCGGTCACCCTCGTGCACGCGCAGGTGCTTGCCCGCCGCGACGTCGTACAACTGCGGCTCGATCGTCTCGTCGATCGCGAATGCGTCGGCACCATCGCCACCGCGCACGGGGTGCACGAAGATCTCGCGCTTGCCACGCTTGATGTCGCCGAAGCGCACGACGCCGTCGATCTCCGAGATGGTGGCCGGATCCTTCGGCTTGCGTGCCTCGAACAGCTCCGCAACACGCGGCAGACCGCCGGTGATGTCGCGGGTCTTGTACGCCTCTCGCCCAAGCTTCGCCAGCGTCTCGCCGGGGAAGATCTGCTTTGCGTCCTCCACCGTGAGCTGAGCGCCCACCGGGATGACGAAGTCGCGGACCTTCTTCTCCTTCCCGCCCTTCGACTGCCAGATCTCGATGTGCGGGTGGAGCTTCTTGTCGCGATCCTCGATGACGACGCGCTGGCGAAGGCCGGTGAGCTCGTCGAGCTCCTCGGACACCGACTCGTCCTCCACGAGGTCCACGAACCGGATCGTGCCTTCGACGTCGGCGATGATCGGATTGGAATACGGATCCCAGGTGAAGATGACCTGATCCTTCTTCACCTCGTCGCCGTTCTTGATCATGAGCACGGCGCCGAGCGGCACCTGCAGGCGCGCGCCGACCGCGGAGTGCGGATCGGACGAGCTGCGGATGATGATCTCACCCTCGTAGCCCGTGACGATCTGCTGGCCCTCGCGGTTGGTGACCGCCACGAGACGATCGCTGTACTCGATGCGGCCCGCGACCTTGCTCTTGCGCGCGGTCTGCTCGGCGATGCGCGCGGCGGTTCCGCCGATGTGGAACGTGCGCAGCGTGAGCTGCGTGCCAGGCTCGCCGATGGACTGCGCGGCGATGATGCCGACGGCCTCGCCGATGTCCACCATGTTCATGGTGGCCAGGTTACGGCCATAGCACATGCGGCAGAGACCGCGCTTCGCCTCACACGTGAGGACGCTGCGGATCTTCACCGTCTCCAGACCGGACTCCTCGATCTCGGCCGCCGTCTCCTCGTCGATCAGCTCGCCGGCCTCGGCGAGCATGAGCGGACGACCGGACTCGTCGATCGCATGCGGATCCTCGATGTCCTCGGCGGCCACGTTGCCGACGATGCGCTCGGACAGCGGCTCGATGACGTCCTCACCTTCCTTGAGCGCTCCGACCTCGAGCCCCATGATGGTGCCGCAATCCTCCTCGGTGATCGTCACGTCCTGCGCGACGTCCACGAGGCGGCGTGTGAGATATCCCGCGTCCGCCGTCTTGAGCGCGGTGTCCGCGAGACCCTTCCGTGCGCCGTGCGTCGAGATGAAGTACTCGAGCACCGAGAGTCCTTCACGGAAGTTCGACTTGATGGGTGATTCGATGATTTCGCCGATGCCGCCAGTGAGCTTCTTCTGCGGCTTGGCCATCAGTCCGCGCATGCCGGCGAGCTGACGGATCTGGTCGCGTGAACCACGGGAACCGGAGTCGAACATCATGAACACCGGGTTGAAGCCCGACTTGCTCTCGCGCATGGCCTTGACCATGGCATCGGCGACGTCGGAGTTCGCGTGCGTCCACGTGTCGATGACTTTGTTGTAGCGCTCGCCGTTCGTGATGTTGCCCGTCTGGTACGCCTTCTGGAAGCGCTCCACACGTGTGGTCGCTTCCTCGAGCAGCGTCTCCTTTTCCGACGGAATGTGGAGATCCTCGATGCCGATCGAGACGCCGCCGCGGGTAGCGTGGGCGAACCCGAACTCCTTCAGGCGATCCAGGAACTGCACGGTGTTCGCGAGCCCGGCCTGGCGGTAGCTCTCGAACACGAGCTCCGACAGGGCCTTCTTCTTCATGTCGTGGTTCTTGAAGCCGAGCTCCGTGGGAATGATCGCGTTGAAGAGCGCGCGGCCGATGGTGGTCTTCTCCCATCGTGCGCCCTTCGCGCGGACGTTCTCCAGCGCGGCGCTGGCGTCGTCGACCCAGTAGAGGATCGGCGTCTGCAGCGTGACACCCTTGCCCACCCCGAGCTCCATCTCCACCTCGGCGACCGTGGTGTAGCGGCGCGTCGGCTGCGCGGTGGTGAAGTCCGCCGGCGCCTTGGTCGCGACGTAGCAGCCGAGCACGATGTCCTGTGACGGCTCGGCGACGGGGCGTCCGTCGGACGGCTTGAGGATGTTGTTCGACGACAGCATGAGCAGGCGCGCCTCGAGCTGTGCCTCGAACGAGAGCGGCACGTGCACGGCCATCTGGTCGCCGTCAAAGTCCGCGTTGAACGCGGCACAGACGAGCGGATGGATACGAATGGCCTTGCCTTCCACGAGCACCGGCTCGAACGCCTGGATGCCCAGGCGATGCAGCGTCGGCGCGCGGTTCAGGAGCACCGGGTGGTCACGGATGATCTCCTCGAGAATTTCATAGACTTCCGGGCTTTCCCTCTCGACGATCTTCTTGGCGCGCTTGACCGTCTCGGCGATTCCCTTCTCGACAAGCTTATGGATGATGAACGGCTTGAAGAGCTCGAGCGCCATCAGCTTCGGCAGGCCGCACTGGTGCAGGCGCAGCTCGGGGCCAACGACGATGACGGAACGGCCCGAGTAGTCCACGCGCTTGCCGAGCAGGTTCTGACGGAACCGGCCCTGCTTGCCCTTGAGCATGTCGGACAGCGACTTGAGCGGACGCTTGCCGCGGCCGCGAATGGCCTTGGAGCGGCGCCCGTTGTCGAACAGCGCGTCCACCGCCTCCTGAAGCATGCGCTTCTCATTGCGCAGGATGACTTCCGGCGCGCGGTGCGAGATGAGCTTCTGAAGGCGGTTGTTCCGGTTGATGACGCGGCGATACAGATCGTTGAGGTCCGACGTCGCAAAGCGGCCGCCGTCGAGCGGCACGAGCGGACGCAGGTCCGGCGGGATGACTGGAATGACGTCCAGGATCATCCACTCCGGCTTGTTGCGCACGTCGCCCGAATCGCCCGAGTTGCGGAACGCATCGACGATCTTGAGGCGCTTGAGCAGCATCTTCTTCCGATGCTGCGACGTCTCCGTCACGACGGCGGCGCGAAGCTCGTCCGCAGTCTTGTCCACGTCGAGACGGCGGAGCAGCTCGCGGACCGCGGGCGCACCGATGTCGGCGAGGAAGGCGCCGTCGCCCTCATCCTTCGCCTTTGTCTTGAGGTTCAGGTACTCCTCTTCGTCCAGGAGCTGGTTGTTGTCCACCTCCTGCTTGCCCTTCTCGATGACGACGTAATTCGAGTAGTAGATGACCTTCTCGAGATCACGGAGCGTGATGTCGATCAGGTTTCCCATCGGACTGGGCAGCGTCTTGAAGAACCAGATGTGCGCGACGGGCACGGCGAGCTCGATGTGCCCCATCCGCTCGCGGCGGACCTTCGACAGGGTCACTTCGACGCCGCACCGGTCGCAGATGACGCCGCGGTACCGGATGCGCTTGTACTTGCCGCAATGGCATTCCCAGTCCTTGACGGGACCGAAGATGCGCTCGCAGAAGAGACCGTCCTTTTCCGGCTTGAACGACCGGTAGTTGATGGTCTCCGGCTTGGTCACCTCGCCCCACGACCACCAGTTGCGCACGCCGGCCATCTCGAGGCGCTCGCGCTCCTTGCTGTCCTTGGGGCCGCGAATCTCCTCCGGAGAGGCGATGCGGACCTGAATGAAGTCGAACGCCGATGCGCGGGTGTCGCGCACGCTGCGGAAATCGATCATGACTACTCCTCGCTCCCGTTACCGGACGCATTCTCGGCCGTGCCGGTGTCGATACCGGTGCCGTAGAAACCGTCCGTGCTCTGCCCCATGGTCACCTTGATACCAAGGGCCTGAAGCTCCTTCACCAGCACGTTGAACGACTCGGGGATGCCGGGCTCCGGCAGGTTCTGCCCCTTCACGATCGCCTCGTACACGCGGCTGCGACCGTTCACGTCGTCCGATTTGACCGTCAGGATCTCCTGCAGGACGTGCGCGGCGCCGTACGCTTCCAGCGCCCACACCTCCATTTCTCCGAACCGCTGGCCGCCGAACTGCGCCTTGCCGGCGAGCGGCTGCTGCGTGACCAGCGAGTACGGTCCGATGCTCCGCGCGTGGATCTTGTCATCGACCAGGTGCGAGAGCTTCAGCATGTACACTGCGCCCACCGTGACCGGTGCGGCGAAGGTCTCTCCGCTCCGGCCGTCGCGGAGGCGAACCTTTCCGAACGGCGTGATGCCTGCGAGACGGAGCAGCTCAACCGCCGCTGCGTCCACGTCGGCGTCCGACTTCCGTCCGAGCATCGCGCCGAGCGCGCCAAGCTCACGATCCGCCAGCACGTCGGCTGGCGCCATCGCGGCCGCCTTCTCGAGCTGCTTCACCGCCGCCTTGTACTCCGTCTTGCGTGCGGCCGTGAGCTCCGGGTCGTCGCTCTGGTGGAACGTGAGCTCGTGTCCCGTAGCCGTCGACTCGCGCTCGACGAGCTCCTTCGCCGCCGCCGCGATGAAATCACGGATGCGGTGATAGACGTCGCGCGTGGCCTGCGACATTCCGCGCGCGCCGAGATCGTTCAGGGACGCGTCGCTCAGCAGCGTCACCTTGCCGCCCTCGACACGTTCCGGCTTCACGTTCGCGAGAATGCTCTTCACATCCGCATCGCCGACTTCCAGCTTCGGCGTCTTCAGTTCGAGCGCATCGCGCACCCACGTGAGGCCCGCGATCTTGAGCAGCAGTCCGATTTCCTTCTCGTTCGCGCCCTGGAACACCGGCGTCTTGGCGTAGAAGCCGAGCAGCTTCGCGGCCCATCCGAGATGGGTCTCGAGAATCTGTCCGACGTTCATGCGCGACGGCACGCCGAGCGGGTTCAGCACGATGTCCACCGGACGTCCGTCCGGCAGGAACGGCATGTCCTCCTCGGGAACGATGCGCGCCACGATGCCCTTGTTGCCGTGGCGGCCGGCCATCTTGTCGCCCACCGAGATCTTGCGCTTCTCGGCGAGATAGACCTTCACGAGCTGAATGACGCCGGGCGGCAGCTCATCCGGCTGAAGGATGCGGTCGATCCGCTCCTCGGCCTTCTCCTCGAGCTTCGCCTTCTCGTCGTTCGCCGCGTCGATGATCGCGCGAATCTTGTCGTTCACCTTCTTGTCGGCGACGCGGAAGGTCTTGAGGTCGAGCGACGAGATCCGAAGATCGCGCAGCACGCCCGCGGTGAGCTTCGTGCCCGCCGGAATGGCTTCCTCGACGGTCCCGCTCTTGAGCGCCAGCGCCACGGTCTCGCCCTCGAGCAGCTCTCCGAGCTCTGCGTCGCGGACGTCGTTGACGCGGAGCTTCTCCTCGCCCTCGAGCCGACGCACTTCGCCGATCCGTTCGCCGCGATCCTTCTCGACGACCTGATCCTCGATGCGCGAGAAGATCTTCACATCAATTACCACCCCTTCCATACCCGGCGGCACCTTCAGCGACGAGTCCTTCACGTCCTTCGCCTTCTCGCCGAAGATGGCGGTGAGCAGCTTCTCTTCCGGTGACAGCTCCGTCTCGCCCTTCGGCGTGATCTTGCCGACGAGGATGTCGCCCGGCTTGACGTGCGCGCCGATGCGGACGATGCCGCGCTCGTCGAGATCCAGCAGCGCCTCTTCCGAGACGTTGGGAATCTCTCGCGTGATCTCTTCCTGCCCGCGCTTCGTGTCGCGCACGTGCAGCTCGAGCTCCTGGATGTGGATCGACGAATACACGTCGTCCTTCACCAGACGCTCGCTCAACACGATGGCGTCCTCGAAGTTGTGGCCATACCAGGGCATGAACGCGACGACGACATTGGCGCCGAGCGCGAGCTGGCCCATCTCGGTCGCGGCGCCGTCGGCGAGCACGTCGCCCACCTTCACCGCCTGGCCGAGCTTCACCAGCGGCCGCTGGTTGATGGCCGTGTCCTGATTGGTGCGCCAGTACTTCCGCAGCTTGTAGCGATCGTGCTGCGTCAGACGAGCGAGCACGCGGCCGTCTTCCGCCGCGCGCCGAAGCTCCTCGGGACCGGCATCGACGATGATCTCGTCCGCCGTGACGCGGCTGACCACGCCGCTGCGCTTCGCGATCACGACCGCGCCCGAATCCACCGCGACCTTCTCTTCCAGCCCGGTGCCAACGAACGGCGTCTTCGGGTTGAGGAGCGGCACGGCCTGGCGCTGCATGTTGGAGCCCATGAGCGCGCGGTTGGCGTCATCGTGCTCGAGGAACGGAATGAGCGCCGCGGCGATGGAGACCAGCTGCTCGGGCGCGACGTCCATGTACTCGATCCGGTCAGCCGGCGTGAGCGGCACGTCGCCGTTCTGACGGGCGAGCACCAGCTCGTCCAGGAACGAGCCGTCGGAATTCAGAGCGGCATTCGCCTGCGCGATGACCTTGTCCTCTTCCTTGTTCGCGTCCAGCCACTCGAGGTCGCTCGTGACCTTGCCGTTTCGCACGACGCGATACGGCGTCTCCACGAAGCCGAGGTCGTTCACGCGCGCATAGCACGCGAGCGACGTGATGAGGCCGATGTTCGGACCTTCCGGCGTCTCGATGGGGCACATGCGCCCGTACTGCGAGTAGTGCACGTCGCGCACCTCAAAGCCGGCGCGCTCACGCGTCAGACCGCCCGGACCCAGCGCGGAGAGGCGACGCTTGTGCGTCAGCTCGGCGAGCGGGTTCGTCTGATCCATGAACTGCGAGAGCTGTGACGATCCGAAGAACGCCTGGATCACCGCGCTCACCGTACGCGCATTCACGAGATCGTCCAGCGAGATCTTTTCCGGGTCCGTGTTGATGGACATGCGCTCCTTCACCAGGCGCGCCATGCGGGAGAGTCCCACCGAGAATTGGTTGGCGATGAGCTCGCCCACCGACCGGATGCGACGATTGCCGAGATGGTCGATGTCGTCCACATGGCCACGGCCCTCGTGCAACTCGACCAGATACCGCACGATCTCGACGAAATCTTCCTTCGTCAGGACGGTGAGATCGGGCGGTGCATTGAGGTTCAGCCGCTGGTTGATCTTGTAGCGGCCCACGCGACCGAGGTCGTACCGTTTGGGCGAGAAGAACAGCCGCTCCAGGGCCTGCTTGGCCGTGAGCGTATCGGGCGCGTCGCCGGGACGGAGCAGGCCATAGATCTGCTTCAGTGCCAGCTCTTCACCGGTCTTGGAATCGACGGCGTACTCGCGCTGCTCCCCGCCTTCCTTCTTGTAGTACCGGGCTGTGGGATCCTTGGCGAGCGTGTTCTTGACCATCGTGCTCTCCGCACGACCGCTCGTCACGAACACCTTGACCTTGTTGATCTCACCCTTCCGAATCTTCTTGATCAGCGCGTCACTGAGCGTCTGGCCGGCTTCGGCAATGACCTCGCCGTCGGGGCTGACGACGTCGATGGCAAGCATCCGGCGCGTCGGGCGCTCCTGCCGCTCGATGGCATCCTGCTCGTCGCGCAGGTCGATGGTCATGTACGAGGCAAAGACCTTGACCGTCTTGATGCCCTGGCGGCGCAGGCGATTGTACACCTCTTCCGTCAGCTCGTCGCCTTCCTTGACGAGCAGCGCGTTCTCCGCGCGCTCGCGCTCCGCCTTCGCCTTCTTGGTGCGCGCCTTGGGCGCGTCCTCGGCCGTAGCTTCGCCGGGCAGCTCGATGTCCTCCGCGATGATGGCGCCGAGCGCCTCGCGGAGGTCGGTGCGCGACTCGCGCTCCTTGGTGAGATCGAGGCTGCGGACGGCGAAGAAGAGCCGCAGGATGTCCGAGTTCGATCCGTAGCCGAACGCGCGCAGCAGCGCGGTGGCCGGGAATTTCTTCTTCTTGTCGATGTGGACGTACACGATGTCGTGGATGTCCACCGTGAACTCGACCCACGATCCGCGGAACGGAATGATGCGGGACGAGATGAGCCGCTGGCCGTTCGGATGCGTGCTCTCCTCGAACACGACGCCGGGCGACCGGTGAAGCTGGCTGACGATGACGCGCTCTGCCCCATTGATCACGAAGGTGCCGAGCGGGGTCAGCAGCGGCAGCTCACCGAGATAGACTTCCTTCTCGATGATGTTGCGCGGCCGCTTGACGCCGTTGACCTCCTCGTTGATCACGAGCTGCAGCGTCGCCTTGAGCGGCGCCGAGTAGGTCATGTCGCGCTCGATGCACTCCTCGACGGTGTACTTGGGGCCGCCGAGCGTGTAGCGGACGAATTCCAGCGAGAAGTTCTCGTGGACGTCCGCGATGGGGAACAGGTCCTTGAAGACGCGTTCCAGACCGATGTCCTCGCGGTCGTGCGAGGTGGCATCCAGCTGGAGCAACGCCTCGAAGGCGCGCGTCTGGATGTCGAGGAGATGCGGCATCTGCATCCCCCGATCATCGAGCTTACCGAAGGAAATTTCTTTCATCAGTTCAGGCATATCTCACCCGCAGACAGGAAAACGGCGGAGGCCCCGGTTCCGCGCGAGCAATTTCGCGGGGACCGGGGCGTGCCGTCGGGATACAACGATTGGAGGGCCGTGCAACGAAAGTGATGCACGCAGGTGCCAAGGTAGAAGTCAGGGCTGCAAACCGACCGGGGACGCGGGACGCCGACGGCGCCCATCACGACCGACGGCCGAGGAGCACCCTCACTTCACCTCGACGACTGCGCCCTGCTCTTCCAGCTTCGCCTTGATGGCGCTCGCCTCGTCCTTCGACACGCCCGCCTTGACCGTCTGCGGGGCGCCGTCGACGAGATCCTTCGCTTCCTTCAGGCCCAGGCCGGTGATCTCGCGAACCACCTTGATGACCTGGATCTTCTTCGCGCCCGCCTCCTTGAGGTTGACCGTGAACTCGGTCTGCTCCTCGGCGGCCGGGGCGGCGGCTGCCGCGCCACCGCCGGCGGCGGGAGCGCCGCCAACCGGCGCGGCCGCGATGGTGACGTTGAACTTGCTCTTGAAAGCCTCGATGAGGTCGGCGAGCTCGAACACCGACATGTTGCCGATTGCCTCGAGGATCTCGTCCTTGCTCATGGTCGCGTTAGCCATTGTCGTTCTCTCCTAGTGTGTTCCCAGGGAACCCTGGGGCGTGTGTGTCAGGCGGACGCCTGGGAATTATTCGCTTCGCGCTGGGTCTTCAGCGCGTCGAGAGCACCAGCAAACATCATCAGCAGACCGTTCAACGCGCCGAGCATGGCGCCGAGCGGGGCCTGCAGACCCGCTCCGAGCTCGGACAGCATCTGCTCGCGCGACGGCATCGCGGCAAGCCGCTTGACCTGATCCGCGCTGAGCGACGCGCCGTCGAGCAGACCACCCTTCACCGTGGGACGCTGCTCGTTCGCCTTCGCGAACTCCGTCAGAATCTTCGCGGCTTCCACCGGGTCCTTCGCCATGACGATGCCGGTGGGTCCCTTCAGCCGCTCGCCAACGAGGCCTGACTCGTTCACGGCGCGCAGCGCGAGGGTGTTCTTGATCACGACGTACTGCACGTTCGCCTTCCGCAGGCGGCGGCGCAGCTCGGTCATGCTCTTCACGTTCAAGCCCGTGAAGTCCGTATAGTAGAGCGCCTTGGCGCCATGAATCTTTTCCGTCAGCTCGGTGACGAGCTGCTCCTTGTCGGTTCTCTTCATGCGCGTAGCCGGTAGGGAGTGGTGTCGACGGCAACGCCCGGTCCCATGGTGCTGGAAAGCGAGACGTTGCGCACGTAGACGCCCTTGGCCGCACTCGGCTTCGAGCGAATGATCTGGTCCATGAAGGCCGTGAAGTTCTCGAGCAGCGCATCGAGCGCGAACGAGACCTTCCCGAGCGGCACGTGGATGTTGCCACCCTTGTCCACGCGGAACTCGATCTTGCCGGCCTTCGTCTCCTTCACCGCCTGACCGACGTTGAACGTGACCGTGCCCGCCTTCGGGTTGGGCATGAGGCCGCGCGGACCGAGGATGCGGCCGAGCTGACCGAGCTGACCCATCTGGTCCGGCGTCGCAATGAGGACGTCGAACTCCAGCCAGCCATCCTTGATCTTCTGGAGATACTCCGCACCCACGTAGTCGGCGCCGGCGGCTTCGGCCTCACGGGCCTTATCGCCGACAGCGATGACGAGCACGCGGACCGTGGCGCCAGTACCCGCCGGCAGCACAACGGTGCCACGCACGACCTGATCGGCGTGCCGCGGATCGACGCCGAGTCGAACGACTGCTTCGACCGTCTCGTCGAACTTCGCGAACGCGCCCGTCTTCACGAGCTCGAGCGCCCGTCTGGCCTCATAGGCGGAGGCGATGTCGCGCTTTTCCGCGGCCGCGCGGTACTGCTTGCCGTGTGTCTTCATCAGTCCACGACCTCCACACCCATCGAGCGTGCCGCGCCGGCCACCATGGCCATCGCGGATTCGATCGATTCGGTGTTCAGGTCCGGCATCTTGATCTCGGCGATCTGCTTCACCTGCGCCCTGGTAATCTTGCCGACCTTGTTACGGTTCGGCTGTCCCGATCCTTTCTCGATGCCGACCGCCTTCTTCACCAGAATCGCCGCGGGCGGCGTCTTGAGAATGAAGCTGAAGGATTTGTCGGAGAAGATCGTGATTTCGACCGGCAGGATCGTGTCCTGGCCCTGCGTGCGAGCGTTGAACTCCTTGCAGAAGGCCATGATGTTGATGCCCTGCGGGCCCAGCGCCGTTCCTACGGGAGGAGCCGGATTGGCTTTCCCCGCCGGAATCTGGAGCTTGACGAACCCCACTGCTTTCTTTGCCATGCCGTATCCTCCCTATCGTATGCCCGGAACGCTCCGGGTCGTACTGCCACTGCTGTATTTACGTCGCCGTGGTCTGCGACGAACTCCGGTGGTTCAGTATCCCTTCAACTGCAGGTAATCCAACTCCACCGACGTCGGCCGTCCGAACAGGCTGACCGACACCCGAACCTTTCCCTTGTCCGCCATCACTTCTTCGACCGTTCCGTTGAAATCAGTGAACGGCCCTTCGGTGATGGCGACAGCCTGGCCGACCAGGAACGGAATCTCTTCCTTCGCGGCGGACTCCTCGACGTCGTCCGTGATGCCGAGCAGGCGGTTCACTTCGTCGGGGCGCAGCGGCTGCGGAAAGCGCTCGTGCCCGACGAACTTGATCACGCCCTGGATCCCGTTGATCTGATGCAGCGTCTCCTGCGACATCACCATTTCCACCAGCACGTACCCCGGGAAGATCTTCCGTTCGACGGTGACCTTCTTGCCATTCTTGATCTCGACGACATCCTGCGTCGGCACGAGCGCCTGGCGGATGTTGCGCTCCTCGGCCGGACGCGCGTCCACGTCGATCTTGCGTTGAATCAGCGACCGAACCTTGTTCTCGTGTCCGGCCGTCGTCTGAATGGCATAGAAGCGGTGCTCCACGTCAGCGCCCCACGAAGAGTGAAGGGATGAGCTTGCCCAGCACTCCCTGCAGGACGATGTCGAGCAGGTAAATGACGAGCCCGAGGAGCAGCACGAAGACGATGATCGCGACCGTGGCGCGACGAACGTCGACCACCTCCGGCCACGACACCTTCTTCATTTCCGCCACGACGGCCTGATAGAAGCCCGTGACTCCCCGTGCCGACGCGAGAACCTTGTTCTCGGGCGCCGGGGGAAGCGTGCCGTCGACTGCCATTACTTGGTTTCCTTATGCAACTGATGCTTGTTGCAGCGCGGGCAATACTTCTTCCACTCGACACGCTCCGGATGGAGACGCTTGTTCTTCATGGTGAAGTAGTTGCGATTCTTACACTCGCTGCACGCGAGAATGATTTTTTCTCTTGGCATTGCTTACTCCGGTAAAGTCAGACCACGCGAGGCTTGCTGTCAGGGAGCCGGCAACCTGGGTTGTTCGGCAGTGAGTCCCGACGCCCGCGTGCTGGTGAATGAACCACTCGTAGGACGGTAGGTCAGTCCTACTTCACGATCTTTGCGACCACCCCTGCGCCCACGGTCCGCCCACCCTCGCGGATCGCAAACCGCAGCCCCTCGTCCATCGCGA
>NGFI01000003.1 GCA_002215645.1 Gemmatimonadetes bacterium 2013_60CM_65_52
CCCTGATCTTCAAGTCGATCGACGGCGGTGTCACCTGGCGGGAGCTTTCCGGCGGTGGCCTGCCCCGGCTGAATGGTCGCGTGTCCATCGCCGTGGCAAGACGCACGAATGCGCAGCGCGTGTTCATTACCGCCAACACGGGCTTTTGGCGCTCTGACGACGGAGGCACCTCGTGGCGGCAGATGGCGGCGGACGATGAGCGCATTCGTAACGGACAGGGCGGCTACAACTCGGGCGTGCAGGTCGATCCCCAGAATCCCGACGTCGTGTACACCCTCAGCACGTCGAGCTACAAGTCCACTGACGGCGGCGCGACGTTTACGGGATTCAAGGGTGCACCTGGCGGCGACGACCCGCAGCAGCTCTGGATCGACCCGACGAATGGCCAGCGCATGGTGATGGGCGTCGATCAGGGCGCCATCGTCACGCTCGACGGCGGCGCGACGTGGAGCTCGTGGTACAACCAGTCCACGGAGCAGATCTACCATCTGTCGGCAGACAACTCGTTCCCGTACTGGGTGTACGGCACGCAGCAGGATGCCGGTGCGATTCGCACGCGGGCACGTGGCAATTTCGGCGCGGTTACGCCGCTCGACTGGAATCCCGTCTCCGGATGGGAGTGGGGGACGATCATCGCTGATCCGCTCGACCCGAATACGATCTACTCGAGCGGCTCGGGCATCCTCAAGATCTCCTATCCGAGCGAGTTGTGGATCAACGTGAGTCCCGCCGCCGATCCCGCCGCGCGGCTGCGCACCACGTCGTCGCAGCCGATTCTGTTCGCGCCGTGGAACCAGCACATGATGCTCGCAGGTTTCCAATCGGTCATGTCGACGACCGATTACGGCGTGCACTGGACGTCCATCAGCCCCGATCTCACTGCCGCGGCGGATGGCACACCGTACGTGCCGGCTCCCGGGCAACGCGCCGTCGCGATCGAGTCGATGTCCGCGTCGGAAGTCGCGTCCGGATTGATTTGGGCTGGAACCAGCAACGGACTGATCAAGGTCACGCGGAACGGCGGCGGCACGTGGGAAGATGCATCGGTCCCCGGACTTCCAAACGCGTCGCGCGCCGAAGTGCTCACGGTCGAGGCGTCGCGCCACCACGCCGGGACCGCCTATGCCGCGATCGCTCTGTATCGCGTCGGCGACTACACGCCGTACTTCTACCGGACGCACGATTTCGGAAAGACGTGGACGCGGATCACCGACGGCCTGCCGGTGAATGAGCCGAGCGGGAGCTTTGCGCGCGTCATTCGAAATGACCCGAAGCGGCCGGGCCTCCTGTTCGCTGGAACGGAGAGCGGCATGTATGTCTCATTCGACGACGGCGACCACTGGCAGTCGTTGATGCAGAATCTGCCCACCACGTCATTCCGCGACCTCGTCATCAAGGGCAATGACCTCGTCGTCGCCACGTATGGACGCGGCTTCTACGTCCTCGACGACTATTCGATGCTGCGCGAGCTGACGCCCGCTGTCGCGAGCGAATCGGCGCACTTGTTCGCACCGGGCGATGCCATGCGTCTTCGCCGGAACGTGAATGCCGATACGCCATTTCCTCCCGAGGTGCCACACGCGCAGAATCCGCCGGACGGCGTGATCGTCGATTACTGGCTCGCGAAGGCGTCGGCGCGTGAAATCACGCTCGACGTTCTCGAAGCGTCCGGCGCCGTGGTGCGCCACCTCTCGAGTGTATCGACGGTTCCCGTGGCGGAAGCCGCGAGGCCGCCGCATCCCAACTTCTGGGTCGCACCTCCGCAGGTGCTGCCGGCGGCTGCCGGTGAGAACAGGACGAATTGGGATCTTCGGTACGATGCGCCGCCGGCGCTGGTGCACTCGTTCGAGATCAACGCCAACCCCGGGGCGACGCCTGCGTCACCCGAAGGGCCCGTCGCCGTGCCTGGTACGTACACGCTGCGTCTCACCGTGGAAGGACGGGCGTACTCGCAGCCGGTGACGGTGCGCGCCGATCCGCGATCGCCGGCGACAGTCGCCGCGGTTCAGGCGCAGCACGAGCTGCAAATGAAGATTGTGGATGGGTTGAAGGCATCGTTTGAGGGTCATCGGCTCGCGCTTGCGCTTCAGACTGCTTTGCGTGGAGCGGTGCCAGCGGGCGCGCAGCCCGAGCTGGCCGATGTTTCAGCGCGGGCTGCACTGCTCGGCGCACAGTTGGATACTGTGCTCGGTCTCGATGCGTCTCGCCGGGATCGTGCGCGGGGCGGCCCGCCGCGTCCCAGCTTCACGAGTGTCAACAACGCGTTGGTGGCGCAGTTGAACGCGCAGGATCAGGGCGACATGGCGCCGACGGTGGCCGTGCAGGCGGCGTTCGCGAGCACATGTCGCGAGCTGGCAACGCTGGTGGCGGCCTGGGAGCGGTTGAGCGGCGTTGATCTCGAGGCATTCAACGTGATCCTGAAGGGGCGGGGGCGGGCGAGTGTTGCCATTCCGGCTCCCGGGTTGCGGCCGCCGACGTGTTGAGAGGCGGCATGATGGCTCAATTATCGGCCACTATTGGCAATACTTATGGCAGCTTTCGGCAACGAATAGGTGGAATTGCCGATACCCGACCATCGAGATTCCGCATGATGCCATTCCGGATGGCGCTCGCCGCCATTGCCATCCCCGCTCTGCTGTCGGCGCAGGAGACGCCACGCGTTCCGTCCGTTGACGATCTCCTGAACATCCGCTCGGCCAGCGCGCCGCAGCTCTCACCCGACGGCCGCCGCGTTGCGTTCCTGGTGAGTCAGGCGGATTGGACGGCCGACGCATTCGTGACGCAGGTGTACCTCACGCCAGCCAATGGCGGAGATCCGGTGCAGCTCACGCGCGGTGAGAAACCGGCCACACAGGTTCGCTGGTCGCCCGACGGACAGTGGCTCGCGTTCACGAGCACGCGCGTCGGCGACAAGGCGCAGATCTTTGCGATTCATCCCGATGGCGGCGAGGCGATCCAGCTGACCAAGACGGAAAACGGCATCCAATCATACGAGTGGTCGCGCGACGCACGGTCCATCGCATTCACCGCGGTGGACCCATCGCCCGCGCTCAAGGATCGGAAGGCCACGTTCGGCGACTTCGACGTGGTGCGGCGCGACTACCAGCACGTCCACTTGTTCACCGTCGACGTCGCCGCGGCGATGCGGTCGCCCGCGGCCGGAACGCAACACACGCACGGCACCACGTTCACCGTCGGCGCATTCGACTGGTCGCCGGACGGCGCGCGGATCGCCTTCTCGGCGCAGAGCAATCCTGATCTTGTGCAGGGCTCTACCGCTGACGTGTACGTCATCACGCTTGCGAGCGATTCGGTGCGGCGTATCGTTGACCAGCCAGGACCCGACGGCAGCCCGCTCTGGTCGCCCGATGGCCAATGGATCGCATTCGTGTCCAAAATGGGACGTCAGCCATTCTTCATCACGAACTCGCGCATTGCCGTCGTGCCTGCCGAGGGCGGCGCAGTTCGCTCCCTCACGGATGCCTTCGACGAGAATCCGAACGCGATCGCGTGGAAGGCGGATGGCATCTACTTTGGCGCGTCGGCCCGTACCGCGTCGCACGTCTTTCGCGTGGATCCGCAGACGACGCAGATCACGCGCGTGTCCGGTCCGGATGGCACGATCAACCAGGCGGGCTCGCTCAATGCCGACGGCAGCCGCATCGCGGTCATGAGATCGGGGCCAGCCTCGCTCGACGAAGTGGCCGTGTCGACCACGAGCGCGTGGGCTCCAAAGACGCTGACACACTTCACCGACCAGGCAAAGGCGTTTCGACTCGGCACGCGTGAGGTCATTTCCTGGAAGAGCAAGGACGGCGCGTCGATCGAGGGCGTGCTGATCAAGCCCGACAACTTCGATCCCTCGCGAAAGTATCCGTTGTTCGTTCGCATCCACGGCGGACCCACGGGCACCGATCGGCCAGTCCTGCTCGCAGATCGCACGTACTACCCGCTCGACATCTGGGTGGATCGCGGCGCAATCGCGCTGGAGGTGAACTATCGCGGCAGTGCCGGCTACGGCGAGCATTTCCGCATGCTCAACATGCGGAACCTCGGTGTCGGCGACGCCTGGGACGTGCTGGCCGGCGTGGACTACCTCATCAGCAAGGGCTGGGTCGATCCGGCCAAAGTCGCTTCGATGGGCTGGAGCCAGGGCGGATACATCTCGGCCTTTCTCACCACGAGCACCACGCGCTTCGCCGCGATCTCGGTGGGCGCGGGCATCTCCGACTGGGCGACATACTATTACAACACGGACATCACGCCATTCACGATCGACTATCTGGGCGCCGACCCGGCAAGCGATCCGGAAATCTACAAGCGGACGTCGCCCATCTCGTACGTGAAACAAGCGAAGACGCCGACGCTGATCCAGCAAGGTGATCTGGACAAGCGCGTGCCGGTGGCGAACTCCTACGAGCTGCGGCAGGCACTCGAGAACCAGCACGTGCCCGTGGAGATGGTGCTCTATCGCGGATTCGGACATCCCATCAACAAACCCAAGGCACAGCGCGCGGTGATGAGCCACAACCTGGCGTGGTTCAACCACTACCTGTGGGGCGATCCGATGGTCGATCTGCGTGCGCCGGTTGCGAGTTCGGGGTCAACGCCAGCGCGGTGACCTTCAGTCTATTCGAGGGAACCTGTGGGCCCGCAGGTGTTCAAACCGCAATGCCTGGCGCATGCAGGAAGCGCAGCCCCAGGGCCCTTCCTCTCCCCATTCGACATCTGACTGTGAAAGCACGTATCGGCTATCTCGTTCTCCTGCTGGCGTTGTCTGGTGCGCCGCTCTCTGCGCAAAGGGGTGGTGGCGGTGGTGGGCGCGGCGGCGGCGGAGAACGAGACATGAAGAGCATCAGGAACGAGCCCGAGATTCCTTCCGGCCGCGACATCGACAAGCTGGATCCGATCGCCATGCTCCTCGCAAATCAGAGGAGCCTCGCACTCAGCCAGGAAACCGAAGGAAAGTGGTCGAGCCTGGATGCGGACCTGATGCATGCAACCAAGCCGTCGCTCGCGATCATCGACTCGCTGCGCGTCGTGCTGAAGGCCGCGAGTGAATCGCCGGACTCTCGAGGTGCGATTCGCCAGACCATGGCGGCCTACGAAAGGGCCGTGTCGGACATTCGCAAGGCGCACGATGACGGGAGCAGGAAAGCGCTCGATCTGCTGACGGACGAACCGCGCAGGACGGCAGAGAAGTTGATTCAGGGGCGGCGCGAGGAGTTCGACAAGGTGACGAAGACGAGAAGGCCCGAGTCGCCGTAAACGGAAATCGACGTGCGCATCAGCGACATGAACTGGATGCAGGTAGAGAACTACCTGCGAAGCGATGACCGAGCCGTGCTCCCACTCGGCAGCACCGAGCAGCACAGCTTCCTGCGCCTGACCGTGGACTGCATCCTCCCGGAACGTGTCGCCGTCGAGGCGGCCGAGCCGCTCGGAATACCGGTCTTCCCGGTCGTGTCGTATGGCGTCACGCCGTACTTTCGCGAATTTCCTGGCTCCATTTCGCTCAAGGTGGAGACCCACCTGCACGTCGTCCGCGACATTCTCGACAGTATGGCCCACAGCGGTTTTCGCCGCATCCTCATCGTCAACGGTCATGGTGGCAACGGCGCCGTGCAACAGTTCGCGCAGGAATGGACCGCCAGTCATGCCGACTGCCGAGTGATCTTTCACAATTGGTGGAATGCGCCGCGCACGTGGGCCAAGGTGCAGGCGATCGATCCCGTCGCCTCGCACGGCTCCTGGATGGAGAACTTTCCGTGGACTCGGCTGCCCGGCGTCGAGGTCCCCGGAGATCAGCGCCCGATGGTGGACCTCGCCCGTGTGCGCGCACTCGATCCACTCGCGTTGCGCGAATACCTCGGCGACGGGAACTATGGCGGCCTCTACCAGCGCTCCGACGACGAGATGCTCGCACTCTGGCAGATCGCTGTCGAGGAGACGCGTGCACTGCTCGACGGCACGTGGGGTAACGCGTCCTGACGACGCGCGCACCCATGCGCTGCCTCTTCTGGGGCGGCGGCGCGATCGGCGGAACGTTGGCGGCGTATCTCGCGCGCGCGGGACATGCCGTCACTGTGGTGGATACCGTCCGCGAGCACGTCGCGGCCATCGACGACACTGGTCTTCAGATTGTCGGGCCGATCTCTACGTTCACCGTTCGTGTACCAGCCTTCACGCCCGACACATTACGCGGCGAATGGGACAGCATCGTCCTCGCGACGAAGGCGCATCACACCCAATCCGCCGCACGAGCGCTCCTCCCACACCTGAGCGCCAATGGCTGCGTGATCTCGGCACAGAATGGACTCAACGAGCTCGCGATCGCCGACGTCATAGGCGCCGAGCGAACGGTGGGTGCGTTCGTCAACTTCGGCGCTGATTACATGGAGCCCGGCGTGATTCATTACGGCGGCCGCGGCGCGGTGGTCGTCGGAGAGATCGACGGCCGCATCACGCCGCGGGTATCCACCATTCGAGATGGCTGGCTCGATTTTGACGAGGGCGCAATCGTCACGACGAACATCTGGGGCTATCTCTGGGGCAAGGAAGCGTACGGCGCCATGCTCTTCGCTACGGCACTCACGAACGAATCGATTGCCGACGCGATCGCGATGCCGGAGTACCGCAGTCTGTACACCGCGCTTGCACAGGAGATTCTCGCTGTGGCCAACGCGCGCGGCGTCACGCCCGAGTCGTTCGACGGATTCGATCCGTCGTCGTTCTTGTCTTCAGCCGCGCCAGATGCGGCCGCGCGCTCGCTGGACGACCTCGTCACTCACAACCGTCGCTCAGCCAAGACGCACAGCGGCATCTGGCGCGATCTCGCCGTGAGGAAGCGTCCCACAGAAGTCGACGCGCAACTCGGCATCGTCGTGACGCTCGGCCATGAGGCAGGCGTCGATACACCCCTCACGGAGCGTCTCGTGCAACTCATTCACGACGTCGAAAACGGTGTCAGACCTCAATCCCTCGAAACGCTGAACGAGCTCGCCGGAATGGTCCACGCATGACCGCGGAGTTCAGCGGTAAGGCGGCAATCGTCACCGGCGCGGCGCATGGCTTCGGACGCGCGATCAGTCTGGCGTTTGCCGTACGTGGCGCGAGCGTCTGGGCTTGCGACGTGCTCGACGACGAGCTGCTCGAAACGGAGCGACTGTGCCGAGCGGCGGGAGGAGCGTGCGTCGTCCGTGCGGTGGACGTGCGCGATAAGAGCGCGGTGGATGCATTCGTCGCCAGCGCTTCCGAAGCCACGGGGCGAGTAGACGTCCTCGTGAACAACGCGGGCGGCGTTCTCGGACAAGTCGGGCGTCCTCTCGAAGAGGTCACGCCGGAGCAATGGAAGTCCATTTTCGACGTCAACGTCACCGGTGCGTTTTACTTCGTTCAGGCCGTTGCGCCGGGAATGAAAGCGCCGAGAAGCGGCCGCATCGTCAACATCTCGAGTGGCGCGGGGCTCGGTATCAGCCTGACTGGCATCCAGGCGTATGCGTCGGCGAAAGCAGCGCAGATCGGCCTCACACGGCAGCTCGCGCACGAGCTGGGACCGTGGGGCATAACGGTCAACAACGTTGCACCGGGATTCGTGCGCTCCAACGCTGCCACCGAACGGCAATGGGAGTCCTACGGCGCCGAGGGGCAGCGGGCGCTCGTCGATCGCATCGCGCTGAAGCGGTTGGGTACGGCCGAGGACATCGCCAATGCGGTCCTCTTCTTCGCGTCGGACAATGCGAACTGGATTACCGGCCAGGTGCTCTCCGTCGACGGCGGCAAGTGAAGTGAACGAACGCGTCCTTGCACATCTGCAATCGAACCACGATCGCATTCTCGCCGAGCTCGTCGAGCTTGCCGCGATTCCGAGTGTGAGCACCGATCCCGCGCACGCCGCCGACATGCTCGCGGCCGCACGATGGGTGGAGACGAAGCTCGCCTCCGCCGGTCCGGTTGCCGTTCACACCATCGCCACGCCCGGCAATCCCGTCGTCTACGGCGAATGGCTCGGCGCACCTGGCAAGCTGACGGTGCTGGTGTATGGCCATTATGACGTGCAGCCCGCCGATCCGCTGGAGAAGTGGCAGAGTCCGCCCTTTACACCAACGTTGCGCGACGGACGTCTCTACGCGCGCGGTGTGTCCGACGACAAGGGACCGATGTTGATCCCCATCAAGGTCGCCGAAGCGTTCTTCGCAGTTACTGGCGACTTGCCGGTGAACGTGAAGTTCATGTTCGAGGGAGAGGAGGAGATCGGCAGTCGTCATCTCGAGACATTCATCGAGCAGCACAAGGAGCTGCTTGCGGCGGACGTCGTGCTGTCTGCCGACGGCGCAATGTGGCGCATCGACGAGCCGTCGTTGACCGTGTCGAGCCGCGGGCTGGCGGGTCTCGAGCTCACGTTGACGGGCGCGGGAAAGGATCTGCATTCCGGGCGACATGGCGGTGGTGTCGCCAATCCGCTGCATGCGATGGCGCGACTGATCGCCACGTTGCATGACGACAGCGGGCGCATTGCCATCGACGGCTTTTATGAGAGTGTGCCGGAGCTCTCAGCCGGCGAGCGCGCCGCGATAGCAGCCCTGCCCTTCGACGAGCGAGCGTATCTCGCGCAGATCGGCGCGCCAGCGGTATTCGGTGAACGCGATTACACGACCCTCGAACGCCAATGGACGCGCCCGACCATCGAGGTCAACGGCATGTGGGGCGGTTACGAAGGACCTGGTCAGAAGACTGTGATCCCGAGCGAAGCCCACGCAAAGATCACCTGCCGTCTGGTGCCGGATCAGGATCCCGACCACGTTATCGCGTTGGTGACGCGCCATCTCGAGGCTCACGTGCCGCCCGGTACGCGACTGTCCATCACCAAAGCCGACCACGGCGCTCGTCCGGCCCACATCGATGCCGACCATTTCGCTCTTCGGGCCGCCGACACCGCACTGCAAGCCGTCTACGGAGTCAGGCCTCTGATCGTCCGTATGGGCGGTACGGTGCCTATCTCGGAGCTGTTCCAGCGCCACATGGGCCTGGACACCGTCTTCTTTTCCTTCTCGACCGCCGACGAAGACTATCACGCACCGAATGAATTCTTTCGCGTGCATCGGTTGCATGAAGGCCTCGAGGCCTGGGCGCGCTACTGGGAATTGCTCGGCGAGCTGCGCCCGTGACGATACCGCCGAGCTCTGAGCTCGCGCAATCGGAAGCACAGGTCGAGGCGCATAGCGCGTCGCTGAAAAAGGAGCTCGGCGTCCGCGACCTCGCTCTCACGCAGATCCTGTTCATCGTCGGGCTCACCTGGATCGGCGTCGCCGGAAAGCTCGGCCCGTCCCACGTCATCTTCTGGCTGCTCGCGCTGGTGCTGTTCTATCTGCCGTCAGCCGTCGTGGTGATCTACCTGAATCGCCTGATGCCGCTCGAGGGCGGGCTGTATCAATGGGCGAAGCTGGGGTTCAATCAGACCGTCGGCTTTCTGCTCGCGTGGAATCTCTGGCTCTACGTCATCGTGTTCACGTCGGAGATCGGCCTCCAGTGCTCGACGTATCTATCGTATGCGTTGGGGCCGAGCGCGGCGTGGATGACGACGAGCGCGTGGTTCGTGGCGCTGTCTTCCGCGGTGATCCTCTCGTTGATGGTGGTGGCATCGACGATCGGATTGTCCGTCGGCAAGTGGGTGCACAACACCGGCGGCGTCTTCATGCTCATCATCTTCGGCGTGTTGATTCTTTTGCCGGTGTTCGGGCTGTTCACCGGTACGCTCCGCGAGTATCACCCGTTTCGCACGAGCATACCGAAGTTCTCGCTGTACAATCTGAACATCCTCGGCAAGCTGGGCTTCGGTGCGCTCGGCGGGTTCGAGTACATCGCCATTCTCGCGGGTGAGACTCGGGCGCCGGCGAAGTCCGTCGGCCGTTCGGTGGTCATCGCGGCGCCGATCATCGCACTGATGTTCGTCCTCGGCACCAGCACCGTGGTGGCGTACGTCCCCACGAAGGACATCGATCTCATCGCGCCGTTGGCGCAGGTGCTGCGCGCCGGCTTTGGACCGTTCGGCATCGCGGGTCCGCTTGTCACCATCGCGATCCTGATGACGCTGTCCATGCGCGTCGCGCAAGCGAGTGTGAGCTTCACCGCCGTGACGCGGCTGCCGATGGTTGCCGGTTGGGACAGCATGCTTCCCGCGTGGTTCAGCCGACTGCACAGCAAGTACAAAACGCCGGTGAACTCGATTCTGCTCGTTGGCGCGTGCTCGTTCACGATCACGGTGTTGAGCAACGTGGGCGTCGGGCAGGCGGAGGCATTCCAGTTGTTGTTCAACGCGAGTGGAATATTCTACGCGCTGACGTACGTCGTGATGTTCGCGATTCCGATCTTCGGCCTGCGTGGCGTTTCGCCGCGGCCACCGCGGTGGTTGCAAGCGGCGTCGATGTCGGGACTGCTCATGACGGTGCTGTACGTCGTGCTCTCGGTGTTTCCGATCATCAAGGTGGAAAGTGTGCTGACGTTCGCGCTCAAGATCACGCTGGTGATCGTGGCGATGAATCTCGTGGGGATCGGGATTCTCGTGTCGGCGCGGCGACGGGCTGCACGTGGGGTCGCGCGCTGAGGCCAACGTCGCGTTGGAGCGCACGATTCATGGACCGAGCAATGCTGCTGGGACGACTGCCACTCCATCCCGCCGGCGATATGCGCGCGGTCCGGTCGTAACGATCATCATGTCGAGTAGATCGTCGCCGATCTGCTCTCTCAACCAGAGCAGGTGCTTCACGTCGTCGTCGTCCACCGTCGCGCTGAGCTTCACCTCGAGCGCGAGCACGCGGTGGTTCGGGCGTTCGACGATCAGGTCGATCTCCTGGCGCCCATCTCGTGTTCTAAGATGGCGTACCAGCGCTTCGGCAGACTGAGCGTATGCGCGTACGGAGAGCGTAACGAGGGATTCGAACAGGTTTCCGAAGAGTGTGCCGTCGCGGGGAACGCTCACCGCGCCAGTGTCACCGGTGAGCAACGCGTGGTCGTCGATGCCGAGCAAGCGCGCTGCGAGCGCCGGGTCTGCAAGGTGATGCTTCGGAGCTTGCGTCAAGCGGGCCAGGTGATTTCGAGAAGGAAGCCACCCAGGCACCTGATCGACAATCCAGAGTCGCTCCAGTACATCGCGATAGGTAAGCATGGTCAGTTTCGTCGGCGCATCGCCGTTTCCCTCGGTCGCAGCGTTCCGGATCTTCTCGAGGGATGTGGTCGTCGACGTCGCGGCGGCGTACGCCGCCATCCAGCGGCGCAGGGTCTCGGGGCGTCGGACCGGATGCCCCTGCTCGACGAAATCGCGATCGACGATCCGTCGCAGGTAGCCGTCCAACTGCGCGCGGAGCGCTCGACCCGTGAGACGTCGCACTCCCGGGAATCCTGACCGCGCGATTTCGTGGGCGTAGTCCGCAAGGGTCACGGCAGTTTCGCCGCCCACATCGGGACGAGTCCCGTTGAGCAGCTTCCTTAGACTGACCGTGGGAGTGCCGAGATCGCGTTCGCTGAGCGCGAGCGGGCGCATCCGAACTGTGACGATTCGTGCGGCTCCGGAATGAGTTGGGGGCGCCGTGGGTGCCGCGGAACCAGTGAGCAGAATCCGATTGGGACTCCGGTCGTCATCGACCGACCTGCGAACGGCATCCCAGACTTCCGGGACGTGTTGCCACTCATCGATGAGAATGGGCGGCGTGGCGGTCAGGAGTATCCTCGGATCCGCTGCAGCAATCTCTCGCTGAGTCGGGTCGTCGAGCCGAAAGACAGTGGCGGCCCGCCGTTGGGCCGTTGCAGTCTTTCCAGCTCCCTTTGGCCCCTCGATGGCCACGGCAGGTAGTTCCCGGAGCAATGCATCGAGTTCTGCGTCAACAACACGAGGGGTATATGCGGTCACGGGTCTACTGTGATGAGCCTGCTCTGCCATGGGCAGCGATGGAAGAAAATCATACCATTTGCCCGGAATCTAGTATACCATTTGACCGGCGTCAACGAGACCATTTGCCCACGATATAGCATACCAATTGACCGCTATCTACTATACCATTTGACCGAACGCCCTTCTCAATGGTCTTGGAAGGGGCGCGCCTCGCCTCCCTCCGGTCGAAGGCTCATACTTGCCACCCATGCGCCCCTTCTTCGTCTCGCTTCTCCTCGCTTTTCCGTCGGCCCTGATTGCCCAGGCACCCTCTGTAGACTGGCCCATCTACGGAGGAACGTCGGACAACACGCGCTACTCGACTCTCTCGCAGATCACGCCCGCCAACGTCAAGCAGCTCGCCGTTGCGTGGACGTACGAGACCCATGACGACTTCAAGGGCTCGGAGATGCAGTCGAACCCGATCGTCATCGACGGCGTGCTGTATGCCACCACGCCGAGATTGCGCGTCATCGCGCTGGATGCGGCGACGGGACGCGAGCTCTGGAGCTTCGACCCGACCTTCGGCAAACAGTCTTCGCAGCGGTTTCGCCATCGCGGTGTGACGGTGATCGGCGACCGCCTCCTCTTTACGCACCGCAACTGGTTGTGGGCGCTCGACAGGCGCACCGGTAAACCGATTCTCTCCTTTGGCGATTCGGGGCGCGTCGATCTTCGCAAAGGACTCGGCCGCCTGATCGAGGGCGTGACGGTCAGCGCGAGTTCACCGGGCGTCGTCTTCGAAGATCTGTACATCATTGGAAGCACCGTCAGCGAGAGCTTGCCGTCGTCACCAGGCGACATTCGCGCGTACGATCTGAAGACCGGTGAGCTGCGCTGGAGCTTTCATACCATTCCGCATCCGGGCGAGTTCGGCTACGCGACCTGGTCGCCCGATGCGTGGAAGGTTTCGGGTGGCACCAACGTCTGGGCCGGACTGACCGTGGATCACAAGCTCGGCATGGTCTTCGGAGGCACGGGCTCCGCGTCCTTCGATTTCTATGGCGCCAATCGGCTCGGCGACAATCTTTTTGCGAACACGATCCTCGCGCTCGACGCGCGTACGGGAAAGCGTATCTGGCATTTCCAGGGCGTGAGGCACGACCTCTGGGACATGGACTTTCCGTCGCCGCCGGCGCTCGTCACCGTGATACGTCATGGAAAGCCCATCGACGCGCTCGCGCAAACGACCAAGACGGGACACGTGTGGCTGCTCGATCGTAAAACCGGCGCGCCGCTCTTTCCGGTCGCGGAGCACAGGGTGCCGCCGTCGCTGATCGATGGTGAGAGAGCCAGCCCGACGCAGCGTCTGCCCGTGAAGCCGCCGGCGCTCGTTCGGCAAACGCTCACCGAAGATCAGCTCACCACACGCACGCCACGCGCGCACGACTCGGCGCTTACGATCTTCCGCAAGTTCACGACACGAGGACTGTTCGCTCCGCCGAGTACGACGGGGTCGATCGTCTTTCCCGGTTATGATGGAGGCGCGGAGTGGGGCGGACCGGCGTTCGATCCGGAGTCCGGTCTGTTGTACGTGAACGTGAACGAGATGGCGTGGCTGCTGAAGATGGAGCCGCGCAGCGACAAGTCGTCCTATCAGAACAACTGTGCGAGCTGCCATCGCTCCGACCTTCAGGGCACGCCGCCGACGTTTCCGTCACTCGTCGACATCGGCAAGCGGAAGACGCGCGACGAGCTCGTGGCGATCGTCCGTCAGGGACAGGGGCGGATGCCCGGCTTCGGCGAGGTGCTCGAGGGCGGTGCGATCAACGGGCTCGTGGACTTCCTGATCACCGGCCATGATGTCGCCGAGACGGCGGCGGCGAATCCGAACTTCCTGAAGTACCGGAACAATGGGTACATCATCTTCAACGATCCGGACGGCTATCCGGCGATCAAGCCGCCCTGGGGCACGCTGAACGCGGTCGATCTCAACAAGGGCGTCATTCGCTGGAGGATTCCGTTCGGCGAGTATCCGGCGCTGGCGGCGCAGGGTTTACGGAATACCGGCACGGACAATTACGGCGGGCCGGTGGTGACGTCAAACGGCCTGCTGTTCATCGGCGCGACGACGTACGACAAGAAGTTCCATGCGTACGACAAGCGCACGGGGAAGCTGTTGTGGGAGGCGACGCTGCCGGCGTCGGGGAATGCGACGCCGTCGCTCTACATGGTGAACGGGCGCGAGTATGTGGTCATCGCGTGTGGCGGCGGGAAGAATGGCGCGGAGTCGGGCGGGACGTATGTGGCATTTGCACTGCCGCAGCCGTAGTAGTCCGCGCCTTCGTTCTAGCGCAGTGCGCGCATCTCGGTCCCGATCGAAGAACTTGGGAACGCATCGCCGTGCAGGTTCTGAGGCGTCACTTGCCGCAGGAGCTGATCGAGACTTCGCTCCTCTACCAATTCCACCACGAGGCGGCCGTCCTCGATCCGAAGGTCGACCGATGTGCCATCGTCGAGATGTGCGTCTTCCGCGAGCGAGCGCGGAATACGAAGCCCGAGGCTGTTTCCCCACTTGCTGACGGTGACGATCATGTAAAGCTCCGAGTCGGCAACTTCCAGAATGGTAGTCATTGCAAACCGCTCGGAAGCCCTTCCGGGCAGGACCGTCAACTCCTCACCCACGCCAATATATATCGGTTATGTCCATGTCGATTACGCTTCGCAGGATCGGGCGCTCGGTCGGTGCAACATTTCCGAAAGAAGTGACTGACGCCTTGAAGGTGGGGCCGGGCGACAAGCTCACCGTAGTGCGCACTGCCGAAGGCATCCTTCTCACGCCGTACGATCCGACGTTCGAGCAGAGCATGCGCGCGTTCGAAGCGGTGAACGCCCAATACCGGAATGCGCTGCGCCAGTTGTCCCAGAAGTAGGCCGAAAGGCTGTTCCGCGATACATCGCCCAGCCAAACTGTAATCGGAAAGCGCGAGTATTCAGACTCCCAGCTCCGACGCAATCGTGGCCAAGCGGCGGTCGTGGGTCCATAGACGTGTTGCGCCCGTCAGCACTACCGAAGCAAGAAGGTGCGCGTCGATCAGACCAATGCCGCGACCCATGAGCCGGCGCTGCTCGATGAACTCGAGAACTTCGGAGTTGCTGGCCTGAATCACAGCGGGCAGTTCGTTCAGCAACTGTAGTATCTCCGTTCGCTTGCGAAAGTTTCCACAGGCGAGCTCACCGAGGATGAACGGATGCGTCGCCACGCGACCAGCTTCCAATTCGGTCCTCAGCCGATCGTCCCCATGGCGGAGATGCTCGGTCCACACTGAAGTATCGGCGAGGACCATTATTGGGTGCTGCGGCGCCGGGGAACTGGCACGGCCCGCGGCTCGGAGCCGCCGAGTTTTGCCAGACGTCTGGCACTCTCGCGCGCGATGAGGGCTCGGAGTCCCTCGTGAATGAGCGCGGTCCGCTCGCCGATGCCAGTGAGCCGCCCAGCCTCGGCCAGGAGCGAGTCATCGATATTCAGTGTCGTGCGCACGGTCGGCCGATCCAGGAGAGTATGCATGAAACATACATCATCTGATGCTCAGATCAATGCATCATCCCTTTCCTGCAGGCCGAATCCAACGACCGCATTCACTCCGGGTCCGGCACCTTCGGCGTCGTGTAGGTCTTCCGGAGAGCAGCCTGGTACTCGCCGAACAGCGCCTTGATCCCCTCGAACTCCTTCTTCACCGCCGCGCGATATTCCGGATGCGTCGCGAAGTCGAACAGCAGCGCGCTCATCGCCATCGCGTCGGCCGTGAATCCCTTGTGCCCCACCTCGGCCAAGGCGTCGGTCTCCATCTCGTACGTGTGGTACGGGGCGAACGACGTCTGTGCGTCGAAGTCGAGACCCGGAATCACGCTCGAGACGCTGCCCGTCTCCTCGTAGCCCATCGGCTTGCCGGGCTCGGGAATGACGTTCGTCGCGCCGTACTTCTTCAGGTACGCGAAGCCCAGCTCGCCGAGTGTGGCGACGGAGATTCCGTCGCGCGCCTTGCCGTAGTGATCGATCTTCACCTTGGTGCCGGTGCCCAGCGCGGCGGCGCGGGCGGCGTCGTCGACCATCCCGGTGAGCTGCTCCAGATACACGACGTCCGGATATCGAATGTAGAAGTCGGCCACGGTGCGATCGGGAACGACGTTCGGCGCGGTGCCGCCTTCCATGATCACGCCCTGCACGCGTGACTCGGGGCGAATGTTGCTGCGGATGCCGTCGATGTTGTCGAAGAGGTGAATGACGGCGGTGAGGGCATTGCGGCCCGCCCACGCGGTGAGCTGGTGCGCCGGCGCGCCGCTGAAGGTGTACTTCGTTCCGTTGATGTTCATGCAGCAGGTGCCGAATCCGGGCTGCGGACGCGTGGTGGCCGGGCTGCTGTGACTGCGCACGAGAATGTCGGCGCCATTGAAGACGCCCGCCTCGAACATGTCCGTCTTCGCGTTTGGAGGCATCATCTCTTCGCCCGGCGTCCCGTAGACGATGACGCTCCCGGGCAGCTTGTTCTTCGAGAGATATTCCGCCATCGCCACGGCGGCCGCGATGCCGATTGGCCCTTGCGTGCTGTGCTGATCGCCGTGAAACGCGCCCTTGGTGCCGCGCAGTGCGTCATACTCGAGAATGACGCCGAGGGTGGGGGTGCCGTTGTTTTTCCTGTATCGTGCGACGAACGCGGTGGGGAGCTTCGCGACACCCATCTCGACGTCGAAGTCATGCGCCTTGAGATAGTCGGTGAGCTTCTTGATGGACTTGTACTCGACGAAACCAACTTCCGGATTCTTCGTGATGTCGTCGCCGAGCGCGATGAGCTCCTTGTCCATGAGCTCCTTGGCGCGAGCGACCACGGCTTCGCGCGCGGGGTTCGGCGCGGTGAGCTTCGTGACGATCGACGGGACGTCGATGGACTGCTCGAGCGCGGCCATCTTCTTGAGGACGTCGCGAGCGGCTTCACGCTCGGTGGGAGTTTCCTGCGCTGTGAGAGGTGCAGCGAGAAGCGTGAGAGCGAGGAGGGCACCAATGCGCATATTCAGGCCGGCCGGGTGAATGTCGAGAAAACAGAATGCACAGACGAGGCAGAAATTACATGAAGTGCGATTGGCCCGCGACGGTGGCTGTCGCTTGGCGTCACGTATGACAACACCAATGCGCTGCTCTTCCGTCCCGGGCTGACGTTCGAGAGTCCGTTCTGACCAAGGTGGCAAGGGACATTCCCTGATGGACACCGGGCCGGCGCGACATGTATCATTCCCGACCATGCGCGGATCGCTCTGGCATAGGCTCTCCTCGGCCGTCTGCGGTCTCTGGCTCGTCACGGCCCTCACCGAGCCGTCGGCGCTGCATTCGTGCCCGCTGCATGGCTCGCATGGCAACGCGCACAACCATGCAGCCGCCCCACCGAGCCATGGCGGAGCGCACTCGCACACGGGGCACGACAAGGCCGAACAGTGCACCTGCATCGGCGCATGCTGCTGCGTCGTCGCCGTCGCGACCGTTCCCAGTGCTGCGCACGTCCTGACCTTCGTTGCCGTCGTACGGCCGACGAACCCCCTTGTGCCGACGGCGAGCGAACATCGCCCCACGGCTCCAGAGTACGCCCGCCCGCCGACCATCGGTCCTCCGCAGTCCACAGTCTGACGACTCCTGCGCGGCTCCCTCGAGGAGCATCGCGCTCTGGCGCGCACTCCGCGGCGCCAGCCCGACCGTCTTTCTGTGTGACCACACGTGCCCTCACGACAAGCATTTCTCCGGTGCGTACCACGCGCCGGATTTCTCGCCCTCCTTCCACTCGCGCTCTCGGCACAGGATCGGCCAGCGCGCTCTGATTCTCTCACGCGGCGTGACTCCATTGCACGTCTTCGCGCGGTAACCGTCGTCGCGACACCGGCCGAACGTGCTCAACCCGTGGGCGCGGTACACGTCGATGCGGCGACCATCCGTGTAACGCCTTCGAGCTCTCCCTGGGATCTGCTCCGGCAAGCGGCCGGCGTCGAAGTGCACGAGCAGGGACAGGGTCCCGGATTCGCATCCGACGCGTCGCTCCGCGGATTCAGCTCGGATCATTCGACGGACATGGCAACGTGGGTGGATGGCGTTCCGTTAAACGAACCTGTGAACGGCCATGCGGAGGGATACAACGATCTGTCGGTGATCTTTCCGGGCGGCGTGCAGGACATCGACGTCCTTCATGGGCCCACCAGCGCGCTCTTCGGAAACTTCGCGCTCGCCGGTGTGCTGAACGTCCGCACGCTCGAGCGAATGCGCGGCACGGACGCCACAGTTTCTAGCGGAAGCTTCGGGCGCGCCGAGGCGATGGTGCTGACCGGCTTCGACCATGGCAGCGACGGTGGCGGCGTGCTCGGCGTCCGATACCAGCGCGAGAACGGTTTTCGTCCCAACGCGGGGTACGACCAGACGCAGGGACACGCACGTCTCGTGCACGCTGTCTCGCCGGGTGTCACTCTCGACGGCGGCGTGGAGCTGTACGGTGGAAACTGGAATTCTCCCAGCTTCCTCAGCGAGGAGGAGTTCGTCCGCCATCAATATGATATTGTTTCTAACCCTACAGACGGGGGCTACAAGCGCCGCGCACAGGAGCGACTCAGCCTCCGTGTGCTCGCCGGTGACCTTGTATGGCGCACGACCGCGTATGCGACACAGAGCCGTTGGCAGCTTTTTCTGACGATTCCTCCTGCCGGCGGAAAATTCGAGGGCTCTGGGAGCCAGAGCGAGGAGGAAGACTCTCGCACCGGCTATGGTGCGACGACCGCGTTGACGCGGCCGTTCAGTCGAGGCGATTTTACCGTGGGCGCCGAAACGCGATGGGACCGGTCGAGCTATGAGAATTATTTCACGACCACCCGCACCCGTGATTCAGCCGCCGCCGTTGTAGTCGGACGACAACTGTCGGGCGCGCTGTTCCTGCAATCGCACGTTGACGTAAGCGACCGCTGGCGCGTGGACGCGGGACTCCGCTACGATGCGTTGGCTACACGCTCCGCTCCGGACAGCGGCGCGGTGATCAACGCCACGCACGGCGTGCTGTCCCCAAAACTCGGCTCACTGGTTCGCGTGACGCCGGACCTCGGCATCTATGCAAACGTTTCGCGCGGATTCCGTTCGGCGAACGGTGTCATCAGTGACCCAACGTTGGTGCCGATCACCAGTTGGGCGTACGAGACAGGTCTCAAGTTCGATCATGAAGGTGCGAACGCGTCGGTGGCGCTGTTTCGCATGGACGTCAGCAACGAGCAGACATTCAATCCGGTGACGCTCGCTTCGACGAGCGGCGGCGCGAGCCGACGACAGGGCGTGGAGCTCGACTGGCGTATTCCCGTCGCCGCGTTTCTCACGACGTCCGGAACCTGGACGTTCAACGACGCGCGGTATCGCAGTCTCGTCGCAGTGTCATCGGAAGGGACGGGTGATCCGGTGGTCCTCGACGGGCTTCGCGTCTATAACTCGTCGAAGTACATCGGCTCGGCCGCGTTGGACCTCGTGCCCGGTGCGCGGTCGATGCGGTTTCGCGTGAGCGGAAACTGGACGGGTCCCTATAGTCCCTTCGACGAGCCGGGTGTGGTCGTGGGAGGCTATGGATTGTTGCACGCGTCGGCATCGGCGCCGGTCGATCGATTCGACATTGAAGTTGGGTTACGCGACGTGTTGGATCGCGCGTACCCTGAGTTGATTGCAGGCCATATCGTCTCGCCCGGCCAGCCGCGCACGGTGTACCTGTCGGTGCGGGCACACATTGACTAAAGCACTGCAGTAGTGAAGATCAGTACCCTGTATCCGGCACTCGGTAAAAGAGTATCCGGTACGACTACCGACGCGCAGGAGCGACGGATCCTTGGCGGCGCGATGATGATCGCGCCGCCAAGGACTCGCCCCACTCAGCTTGCCGGCTTGATGCCGGTGTCGCCTACAACATCCCTTGCCGGCGTGCCATCTCGGCCAACTCGCCGCGCGACGCAACATCCAGCTTGAGAAAGATGTTGGCGAGGTGCGTACCGACCGTGCGCGGCGAGATGTCGAGCGCCGCCGCGATCTCCTTGTTCGACTTGTGAAGCGCCGCGAGACGGGCGACGTCGACCTCTCGGCTCGTCAAGCCGGCAATCCCCGGCGTGGACACACGCGCCGGCGGCCGGAGCCCGAGCTCACGAATGAGATCCCGTGTGGATGTGAGCTCCGCCTCCGCTCCCAGCCGAACGAAGACGTCATGCGCGCGCCGCAGCTCTTTCGACGCGGCCTCACGGTCGCCCATCTCTACGAGGACCTCCGCAAGCTTTCGGCGGACGCGCGCCCCGTCGAACGCCCATGGTATGGCATCGAGAGCATCGGCTCCATTCCGGAGCAACGGCGCTGCGCGCGCGTAGTCCTTCTCCAACATTGCGATGAGCGCATCGCACGTGTCCGCCCACGCCATGCCAAGCCGATGTCCCATCCGCACCGAGTCGCGGCGGAGTCGAGCCCCATATTGCCGCGCCGCGTCGAGGTCTCTCAGCCACAGCGCGGCCTCGATCATCATCGGCAAAAGCCGGTGAATGCCCCACAACAAATAGCCGGTACGATCAACGAGCTCGAGGCCGGCATCGCCGATCTCGAGTGCCTGCCGATGTTCGCCGACCGTCACGTGATATGCAACGAGACCCGCGTGTACGGGAGCGGCAGCGTTGACGTCGATGGGACTTTGGACATTGTCTCCACCGACCAGCGCACGCGCCTCGTCGAGGTATTGCTTCGCGCGGTCGCGCGCGTTGCGATGCAGGTGGATCATCGCCGACCACACGAGAAGTCGGGGAACGAGGACGCGCTGCTCCAACGCGCGTGCAAGAGGAATCGTCCGCTCCGCAAGCGCGAGGCCGGCATCCCAATCACCGGTGCCTGAGGCGTATTCGATCGCGAGCTCCGCCGTCCAGCAGCGAAGCACGGGTGACCCAAGCGCCTCGGCCAGGCGCTCGCTCTCGGCGAGATGCGCGGCGACCATCTGGCTGTTGCCCGAGAGCCCGCCAACCATGGCTAACGCCCAGTGCGCCGACCACGCGACGCCTCGCTCGTCCGCCGCCTCGGCGAACTCCACGGCACGCATTCCGTCGGTTTGTACGCGCTCCGCGGGACCGATGAAGGCGTGCAACAACAAGGACGACCGGTGAGCTCGCGCGAGCAGTGCTGGATCAGCCAGACGGCCGGCGATCCGCAGCGCGTGCTCGACATCCTCGCGTGCCGTGTCCGATTGACCGAGGCCGTGCATGGTCATCGCCCGCGCCATCAGGATGCGTGCGCGCAGCGAGTCGTCACCTGCGCGCTCCGCCGCGGCGCCCCCGACGTCGAAGTGGCCCAGTGCATCCTCGTAGCGGCCACTCCAATACGATGCGAGGCCGATGCGTCGCTGAATTGCCGCGATGCGTGCGACGTCGTCCGCGGCTTCGGCGGTTTCAAGCGCGCGGCGCCAGAGCGAGGTGGACGCGGCGTACTCACCGAGGCGCTGACGCGCCTGCGCAAGGTGCTCCACGAGCGATTGTTCGTCGACGAATGGATCGTCCACTGCTGCACGTGCTGCCCCATCGTATTGATCGAGCGCGGCCGCGAGATAGTCGGCTGCTTCGCGATTGGCATGGCGCTCCAGCGCGAGCCGGCCAGCCGCCGCCAGATAGCGCACGGCCTTTTGCGCCAGACCGCGCGCGTCGGCACGCGCATAGTGATATGCGAGCTCGTTGGCGTGTTCGTCCGCGCGTTCGCCGTGGAGCCGCTCGAGCGACTCGGCGACCGTAGCGTGCAGCAGGTGCGTCCGCGCGATGCCGAGTGCACCGTACAGAACGTCGCGCACGAGCGGATGCGTAAATTCGTACCGGATGGTGCCTTCTTCGGCGGACTCCGTGAGCACGGTGCGATCGCGTAGCTCATCGAGTGCGGCCAGGATGTCTTCTTCCGAAAGTCCGCTCACGGCGACGAGCGCATCATGGGAAACACGCGTTCCTATGACGGCCGCGAGATTGGCGACCGTTCGCGCCGATGGGCTCAGCCGGTCCACACGAGTGAGAATCGCATCGCGGATGGAGCGAGGCAGTCCCGGAAGCTCGGCTTCCCAGCCGAACCAGACTCCCTCGCGCTCGTGCAGCGCGCCGGATTCGACGAGCGCCTTGAGAATCTCTTCCGTGAAGAATGGGTTGCCGCGCGTCCATGAGTAGAGTCGGGGCGCGAGCGTGGATGCGGACGCCGCGTCGGAACGAAACACCGCGCGAAGCAGCGCGTGGAGATCATCCTGGCTCAGTGGCTCGAGCCGAGCGAGCGAGGCGGCATTGAGCGAAAGCAGGGATTGCTCCGTCGAGCGTAGCGTCGGATTACCATCCAGCTCCGATTCGTTGTACGTGCAGAGGAGCGCGATCCGCTGGCTGCCGACTTGCCGCGCGACGAAGTGCAGGAGCTCGAGCGACGACGTGTCTGCCCACTGGAGATTCTCCAGGACGATCAGCAGCGGTTTGTTTGCGGCTACGTGCGAGAGAAACTGCGCGAAGCTCCACAACAGGCGCGCCTTGGCGTCGCCACCCTGATCCCGCGCGGGCGTCGCTCCCGGCGCAAACGCGGGCGAGATGTGCGCGAGCATGCCAGCGTCGCCGCGAGTGTGCATGGCGAGCGCGGCAGGCGTCATGGCGCGCACCGTTGGCGCGACCGCATCCGCAAAGAGCGCGTAGGGGACACCCGTCTCGACCGGATATGCGCGACCGACGATCACCGTCCATCCTTGACGATCAGCGAGCTCAGCTACGCCGCCAACCAGCCGCGTCTTTCCGATACCTCCAACGCCGGCAAGGAATTGTGTGCTTCTCCGCCCTTCAGCGACGCTGGTAAGCCAGTTCGACAATAGCGCGAGCTCTTTCTGTCGCCCCACAAACGGCAAACGCAGTGGGGGCCGCGCAGTCCCGGCGGGTACGGCTCCCGCCGGTGTCCGTGTCGAAGGCATGCGACGAATGTTCCCCTAGCGGCCGGCCATGGCAATAGGGCAGGATTCCTCCCGAATCGACACGCGTCGCCAACCACGAGCGAATCATGGACAACTTTACTCGCCGAGACGTCATGAAGACCTCCGCAGGATTCGTTGCCACCTTGGCGGCGGCCTCTCTTCTGCCGGCGAAGCTTGGCGCAGCCGTTCGGGCCGCCCGGCATGGTAGCGACGTCGCGCGTCTCCGGTTCGCCGTGATCGGGATCAATCACGGCCACATCAACAGCCAGGTCGACGCGACCACGAAGGGCGGCGGCGAGTTCGTCTCCTTTTTCGCGAAGGAGCCCGAGCTCCGCGCTGCGTTCGCCAAACGATATCCGAACGTGAAGGTTGCGAAGGACGAGCGCGAGATTCTCGAGGATCCCACGATCCAGCTCGTCCTGACCGCCGGCATTCCGGTGGAGCGTGCACCGCTCGGCATTCGCGTGATGCAACACGGAAAGGACTTCATGTCCGACAAGCCCGGCATCACGACGCTCGATCAACTTGCGGACGTGCGGCGCGTACAGGCCGAGACGAAGCGCATCTACTCGATCATGTACAGCGAGCGCTTCGAGAGTAGCGCCACCGTCAAGGCTGGAGAGCTCGTCAAGGCGGGCGCGATCGGCCAGGTCATTCAGACCGTTGGGCTCGGACCGCATCGGGTGCATCCGCCGGAGCGGCCGGACTGGTTCTGGGAGCCGGCGAATTACGGCGGCATCATCTGCGACATCGCCTCACATCAATTCGATCAGTTCCTCTTCTTCACTGGGTCGACGAGTGGCGAGGTCGTCGCGTCGCAGGTGCGCAACGTCCACCATCCGGAGCATCCACGTTTCGAGGACTTCGGCGATGTGATGGTGCGCGGCAACGGCGGAACGGGATACATCCGCGTCGACTGGTTCACACCTGCCGGCCTTCCGACGTGGGGCGACGGCCGGCTCACCGTGCTCGGAACCGACGGCTACATGGAGCTGCGCAAGTACGTGGACATCGGCGGCAGCACGAAGGGCGGCGACCATCTCATTCTCGTCGATCAGAAGGGTGTAACGCGCGTGGATTGCAAGAACGTGGAGAAACCCTATGGGCGGCAACTCGTGGACGACGTGTTGAATCGCACGGAAACGGCAATGACTCAGGCGCACTGCTTCCTGGCAATGGAGCTCGCAATACGGGCGCAACAGATGGCAAACAGAGTGGCAGGGTAAAACCAGTAGTAAGACCAGTACTCGGTATCCTGCACTCGGTAAAACAACGTATCCGGTACGGCACGGCTATCTGAGTCTGATTTCCGTTAGCTGACAACGGTGTCCGACGTCCCATCGCCGCAGGGGCATCGGCGGCGGAGAGTCTCAGCGTGGTGATGTCTGAGTTTGTGTTGCTGCCACTATACGCTGAAGCATCTCGTCCAACGCACTGTTCTGATACCACCGCCATACGAGCACGATGTCGTGTTCCGGATCGATCCAAATGGTATTCGATCCGTTGCCCAACGCGGCGAAGCTCGACGCCGGAGCGCTTGGCCATTGTTTCTTTCGCGTGTTCAACCACCACAGATAGCCATAGTCCGGACCGTGCTCGCTCGGCGTCACGGCATCCTCCAGCCACTGACGAGACACGAGCTGACGGCCGCGCCAATTGCCGTGATTCAGGATCAGCAGGCCAAAGCGCGCCAAGTCCTCGGAGTTGATCCACAGCCCGCCGCCCCAGCGAGTACCACCACTCACGGAGGCGATCGTCTTACCGTTGATGTCAACGCTCGAGTTGCCGTAGGGCACCCATCGCCAGTCGTGCGACGCGCCGATCGGCGACATGATCGCCGAGTCGAGCACGTCGGGAACGCCCGTGCCGAAGACGCGCAGCAACGAGAGTGAAAATCGATTGATCCGCACGTCGTTGTACTCGAAGTACGAGCCGGGCGCCTGAATGGCGCGCGGCTTGCGCGCTCCGTTGCCGAACTGCTCCGCGCCAATGAAGTCGGCGTTCTTTCCCCAGAGACTGCCCTCCCACTCGCTCTCCTGCTGGAGGTGGTGCTTCCAGGTGATCTGGCCGTTGTGCGGCGAGTCGTAGCCGCCGTCGTGGACATAGCGCGCCACAGGATCGTTCACGCTCTTCACCAGACCGCGATCGACGGCCACCCCCGCGACGGTCGAGAGAAAGCTCTTCGCAATGCTGTACACGGGATCGTTGGCCCTCACGTCCCCGAACTGCGCAACGACGTATCCATGGCGCAGGATGATGCCGTTCGTGGCGGCACGTTGCTTGGGCAGTGGGCCGAGCGGCGGTCCGAAGGTGCGCACCTGATCGCGATCGAAGTCCCAGGCACTGCCGTGCGAAAGCGCGAAGTCCACGGCCTCCTGGAGTTTCGCGGAGTCGAGACCCGCCGCCGCGGGCGACTTCCGCTCCCATTGGCCGGCAGGCGGAAAATATGTGGCGGCGCTCTGCGCATGGACTGCCGGCGCAAGCGCTGCAAGAACGAGCAGGATACCATAAAGAAGACGCTTCATCCGACTAAAATGACGGCCCGCCTCGTGCGTCACAACCCGGACGGTGCCGGTGACACTCGGGCGATGCGGTGGTGTAGTCATTGAGAGGTTCCATGCGATTCGCCCGAAGACACATCC
This sequence comes from Gemmatimonadetes bacterium 2013_60CM_65_52, assembly GCA_002215645.1. Taxonomy (GTDB): domain Bacteria; phylum Gemmatimonadota; class Gemmatimonadetes; order Gemmatimonadales; family Gemmatimonadaceae; genus AG11. Next base: position 25,509 of record NGFI01000003.1, read on the forward strand.
TGCTCACGTTGGCGCTGCCGTTCCTGGTGGGCGCAGCCGCGCTTGGCGGACACGCTCCGGCGCGTCCGCTCATTCTCGTGGTGCATGGCCGCGGCTACCTCACGCGCGATTCGGCGATGATCAGACGGCAGGCGCTTCACGCGTTACGCGAGGGATCGTTTGGGTTGGCGGGTGATTCCCTCCTCGCCGATGATGACGTGCGCATGGTCTGGTATGCGGACGTGCTCGATTCACGCCATCGCGACTCGAACCAGTTGAAAACGTGTGTCCGTCGCGACGAGGGAAGTGCCACCACGATCTCGGCAGCGTCCATACTACGCGTCTTCGCAGTCTTCGCCAGCGACTTGCTCGAAGCGAGCGTGAGCGGCGATCAAGCAGACGACGTTCGTGGTGTCGCGGGCGACCTGCGCTTCTTCGGTGACCAGGCATCGCGATGCCTGGCCGAGGGTCGCATCGCGGATGCGATCTCGCGGGCGGTTGACGACGGACGACCTGTCGTGCTCGTCGCGCATAGCCTCGGCGCGCTCGTCGCGTGGAGCTATCTCCAGCACCGCGGCACGGCTAGCGAATCGCAGCCACCAGAAATTCGACGTCTGGTCACCATAGGTTCTCCGCTCGGCTCCGACGATCTGCGCGAGCTCCTGCTCGACGACAGCGGGCCACTGGCCCTTCCTCGCGGCGTGCGCTCGTGGGTCAATGTGGTGAACGAGCGCGATCCCTTTGCATCACGTTTGCTCGGCCGCGATTCGACTGGCAGTCAGACGCGTGCGATACCAGAGGTCAGCGACGTCGCCACGCAGAATGGTGACGATGAGCCGCACGAGCTTCTCAGCTATCTCCGCGATCGGAGTACGGTGCAGGCGGTCCTCGGTGCCTGGTGCGAGGCCTACGCCGCGGTCCAGAAGCCGCGCAGCACCTTGAGCATGCCCAGCCCGCTGAGCACGAACAGCGCGAGCCACATCCAGAACTGCGGCATGCGTCCGTAGAGCAGACTTCCCGTGCCGAAGAGCGCCGCGTAGACGAAGGCGCATCCGAGCATCCAGCCAAGGAGTGCCTGGGGCAGCGAGTCGGGCGACGCACTCGATTCAGCACGCGCTGCGATCGGCTTCCATCCCGGCCCCGCGGGGCGCACCAGTTCGTAAAACCGCATGAGCGTCGCGTCATCCGCTGGCGGCGCCAGCAACGTCGTCGTCACCCAGACGGCCGTGGTCACCCCGACGGTCACGAGCAATGAGACGGTCGATGCGACCTCGAATCCCATCTTCCGCGCGACGAAGAATGCGAGCGCTACGATGAACGAGCTCGCCATGGCCGCGATCTCGCTCCATGCACTCACCCGCCACCAGAACCATCGCAACAGATAGAGCAAACCCGTTCCGGCCCCGATTGAAAGAATGATGTCGAACGCCTCGCGCGCGGTGCCGAGCGCGTACGTCAGCAACGCCGCGAAGATCATCAACGCGGCGGTCGTCAGCCGTCCCGCGAGCACGTAATGCTTCTCGGTGAGCCCCGGCCGGAGGAAGCGTCGGTAGAAATCGTGCACCAGATAGCTGGTGCCCCAGTTGAGATGCGTTTCGATGGTGGAGCGATACGCCGCCAGCGTGCCGGCCACCACGAGCCCGAGAAATCCAGTCGGCAGAAAGCGCATCATCGCCGGGTAGGCGATGTCGTTTCCGAGCAGCGAGCGGTTCATCTCCGGAAATGCCGCCGCGATGTCGGAGAGCTGCGGATAGATGATGGTGGACGCGAGCGCCACGATGATCCACGGCCACGGGCGCAGCGCATAGTGCATCACGTTGAAGAGCAGCGTTCCTACGACGGCATCCTTCTCCGATTTCGACGCGAGCATGCGCTGTGCGATGTAGCTCCCGCCGCCGGGCTCCGCGCCGGGATACCAGACGGACCACCATTGCAGCGTGAGCGGAATCACGAACACTGTGGCCGCGACGGTCCAGTCGCCGAAGTCAGGCAGGAGGGCGAGCGTCTTCGGTGGCACCTTTGCGAGCAGACCCGCCATACCGCCCACCTCAGGCTGTGCCAGCGCGAAGTATGCGACAGCGAAGGTGCCCGTCATCGTGATGCCGAATTGAATGGTGTCCGTCACCAGGACGCCCCACAACCCGCTCACCGACGCGAAGAAGATCGTCATCGCCGCGCAGACCACGAGCGTGCGTCCCATGGGCCAGCCGAGCACCACGTTGCCGATCTTGGCGGCGGCGAGGTTCACGGTGGCCATGATGACGCAGTTGAACAGGAGACCGAGGTACACGGCGCGGAAGCCGCGCAGCACTCTCGCCGCCTTGCCGGAGTATCGAATCTCGTAGAACTCGAGATCGGTGAGCACGCCCGACCGGCGCCACAGCCGGGCGTAGAAGAACACCGTCATCATTCCCGTGAGGAGGAAGCTCCACCAGAGCCAGTTCTCCGCCACGCCGCGGTCGCGCACCATGTTGGTGACGAGGTTGGGCGTATCGGTGCTGAAGGTGGTGGCAACCATCGAGATGCCGACGAGCCACCATGGCGCGGCGCGGCCGGAGGTGAAGAATTCGCTGGTGTTGGTGCTCGCCCGCTTCCAGAAGAAGAGTGCGGGAAGGAAGCTCACGGCGATGCTCGCGCCGATGATGACCCAGTCGAGCGTGGCGAAGTGGAAGGGACCTTTCAGCACCATGGAGAGACGGGTATTGTGGGTGGACGCTCTTCGTCCAGGAAAATTGCCGCCGTGAACTTTACGCTCTTCGCGCGTCTGCGCATCGGTACTCTTCTATCGCTCGCACTGGCGTTGTCGTCGCCGGCGAAAGCGCAGTCGCCGGATTCGACGCGTGCCAACTATGTGTATTCTGCCGCCCAGTGTCCGAGCTGCGCGGACTGGAGCGTTCCACACCAGCCCATCAGGATCTTCGGAAATACGTGGTACGTCGGCACGAATGGATTGAGTGCGATTCTCATTACGTCGCCGGAAGGACACATCCTGATCGACGGCGGCCTGCCTGCGTCTGCACCGAGCATCGTGGCGAACATCAGGGCACTGAACTTCCGCGTGGAGGATGTAAAGCTCATCGTGAACTCGCACGCGCACTACGATCATGCAGGCGGCATCGCCGAACTGCAACGTGCGTCGGGCGCCGAGGTGGCAGCGAGTCCATCGAGTGGGCGGTGGATTCGATCGGGCAAGTCGTGGCCGGACGATCCACAGTTCGGTATCGCGTTCTCTTACCCGCCCGCTCCGGTGGCGCGGACGATCGCCGATGGCGACACGCTCCGTGTTGGCTCACTCGCGATTACGGCGCACTTTACCGGGGGCCATACGCCCGGTGGAACGACGTGGAGCTGGCGGTCGTGTGAGGGGTCAGTATGCCACGGCATTGTCTATGCGGACAGCCAGTCGCCGATATCGGCTGAGGGATTCTTCTTCACCCGGAGCAAGGAGTATCCGACGGCGCTCGCTGATTTCGAGCACGGGTTCGACGTGCTGGCGCACCTTCAATGTGACATACTCATCACGCCGCATCCGTCGGTGTCGCGGTTGTGGGAGCGGATGGAGTCGGGAGCGCTTACTGATTCGGATGCGTGCAAGTGGTTCGCGGCGGGCGCCCGACAGGCACTGGCCAAGCGAGTTGCAACTGAGCGATAAACGCGGATCAGACTATGCAGCGTGGCAATGCCGTGGCCCAAGCCGTAATCGGCGCACTGGCGCTTCTTGCTCCCGGAATAGCCCCGGCGCAGATCGACTCGCCATCCGTTCCGAGCATGCTGGCGACCGCTCTGCTATCCGGGACACGCTCCGCGGGAATCATGAACGAGGCGCGTTACGTCGTCGGCACGCTGCCGGCCGGATGGCCGATCGGGATTAGCCCGGCCGCACCGGCGACGGTCGTCGGTGGGATGATCAACGGGCATCACCTCATCGTCGTGTTCGCCGACACCACGCGCCGCTTCCTCGAGCGGTATTTTACGCTGCTCGAACAGAACGGCTGGAAGTCGCACACGCTCCCGGCAAGCACCATCGAGTCGAGTGGCTTTCAGAGCACCGGCTGGTCCAATGATGGTCTGTTCTGCCGAGACTCGGCGGGCGTCACTGCCTTACCCGTCGCGGGTGCGGCGACAGGCGCATTGGTGCACGTCATGTATCGCGCCTCGGACGCGAGATGCTTTCCCCCCGCACCACGCGTCGTAGCGCGTCTGGTGGACGAGCCACTCAAATTCCCGGTGCTGAAGCCGCCGAAATCGTCGCGGTTTCCAAGCTTCGGCGGAAGCAGCTCGGCCGGAGACGTATCGACGCGCGTTCGTCTCATCGACTCGACCCTGGGTTCGGCAGCCATCGTTGCTCACTACGCGAAACAACTCGTCGAGGCTGGATGGACGGCGGGCACGTTTCAGGAATCCTATACGGACCTCTTCGCGTCGCAGGCGTTCGACGCGTGCGACACGACCGGCAGGCACTGGACGGGCACACTCAGCGTGGTATCGACGAGGGCGAACCGCGACGTCTCCATCACGATGTGGCTGGACGAACGACCGTGATGTACTCACTCAGACACGCGCTGTTGGCGCTGATCGCGCTTGCAGCCATCACGATGCCTATTGCCGCACAGCGGCAGACGCAGATGGTGCCGTCCGTTCTCGTGAAAGCTGTGTTGCTTCGAAATGTGCCCTTCAACGAGGAGGCGCGCTTTGCCGTCGGACAGCTACCAAAGCGGTGGCCAGGTGGATTGGACCCGAAGCCCCCTGCGCGCCTCGTCGGCAGCGGCACTCTCGGTACGATGACAACCGTTGTATACCGCTATCCGCGCTCGACGAACGGGATCTCCCGCCTCGAGTCGCTGCTGCGTCGTGCGGGGTATACGGCGGCGACATCCATGCCCGTGGAGCCCAATCCATATCGTGGGTTCATTGCGAACGATTCGCCGGCACCGGAACACACGTTCTGTAGCGACAGCGACGCCATGGTGGTGAGACAGGTTGATTCGACGCGTCGTTACCGCAGTTTCGCGCTGACGCAGGTGGTGGGGTATCGGCCGGTCGGCGGGTGCAACGCGCCAGAATTCAGAGAACGCCGGCCGCCGCTGATCTTCCCTGTTCTTCGCCCTCCGCCCGGCGTGAGCGCCAGTCGGGATCCCCTGTCATACGGCACCCGCAACGAGGAATCGAACATCCGTCTTGATTCTACGCTGAGCGTAGAGTCGATTCTTATCCACTACGCCCGCGAGCTGGAGTCAGGGGGTTGGCACGCCTCGCATGTGATCGGTGCAGGCGCTGGTGCGGGGATGCTTCAAGTGACGGCGCGAGACACGAAGAATGACGAGTGGCACGGTGTGCTGTACGTCATAACCGGAGTGAAGGATCGGCTCGTGGTGCTGCGCATGATGCGCGACCGCGAGTAACACATGAGGTCCAAATGATCACCATGCGACGGAGTCTGCCTGCACTGCTTCTCATTGCCACTTCCTGCGCGAGACCTCCTGCTGCTACTGCGACCGGCACGCAGTTGGCCAGGAATCCGAACGTCATCAGCCAGGCCGAGCTCCAGAACCCGGAGCTCGGCGGCATGGATGCGTTGAAGGCCATCCGTTTCCTCCGACCGACGTTCTTCCGCACGAGTGGCCCTCAGAGCTTCGTTGGTGGAGGCGCGGGGATCGTGCAGTTCTCGGAGGACTACGGTCCCTTGCGGCCCATCCGTGAGCTGACCTACTTCAGGGTGAATCTCCTCTATGAGGTTCGGTACCTGGACGAGCACGACGCGCAGAACCGATTCGGGCTCAATGCGAACGGTGGGCCGGTCATCGTGCTGGTGAGCTTCAAGCAGCAGTAGTGAATGGCGCGTGGTGATGCGCCTGATGCGCGATCGAGACGACATCCAGAGACATGACCGCGTTACGTCGTCGTGCCGGCCTGCGCCTGAAAGCGAAGACAAACGGGACTCGGCAGCTCGATGCGCTGCGACGTAGGTGTCAGACGCCCGCTCTCCGAGCTGCGCTCGAATACCACGACCGATCCGGAGCGTTGGTTTGCCACGAGAAGCCAACGTCCCGTAGGATCGAGACTGAAGTTGCGCGGCCAGTCGCCACCGGTTGACACGACTTGTTGCAGCGCGAGCACCCCCGTGGCGGGGGCGATACTGAACACCGCCACGCTGTTATGTCCGCGATTGGAGACATAGAGCGTGCGGCCATCGCGCGCGACGTGAACGTCGGCGGGAAAGTTCTCCCCGGTCCATGCAGCAGGCAGCGTGGAGAGGGACTGAACCGCAGACAGCGCCGCCGTGGCCGGATCGCAGCGCAGGGCCGTGACTGTCGAGTTGAGCTCACCGGCAACGAATACGAGTGGCAGCGTCGGGTGAAACGCGAGATGACGCGGGCCCGTGCCCGGCGGCGTCACCGCATCGCTCGCTTCGACGTGCACGAGCTCTCGACGCTCGTCGTCGAACCGATAGACGAGGACGCGGTCGACGCCGAGGTCCGCTGCGAGCATGAATCGGTTGGAGGGATGTGGGATGATGCAGTGCGCATGCGCGTGCTCCTGGCGCGCGGCCACTTTTCCGGTGCCGACGTGCTGCACCACCTGTGATGCTGGCGTGAGGGCGCCGTTGTCGCCCACAGGAAGAAGCGCGAGCGTTCCGCTGACGTAGTTGGCAACCAGCGCGACGCGGCCTGTGCGGTCAGTCGTTACGTAACAGGGCGCCGCGCCTTCCGACATCTGCTCGTTGAGCAGGGTGAGTCCACCTGAGTCCGCATCAATTCCGAAGGACCTGACCGAGCCAGTGACCTTGCCGGATATCTCGGTTACCTCGTTTACCGCATACAGCGTTCGTCCCGTCGGGTGGATGGCGAGGAAGGAGGGATTCGCGCCTGCGTCCATGGCGGCGACTCGCCGCAATGCACCGGTCCGCGAGTCCATGCGCAGGAGGTAGATGCCTTCGCGGCGCGCGGCTTCGGTGTAGGTGCCGACATAGAGAAGCGGCTCGTCCGAACGCGCTGCGGGGCCCGCGAATACCTCGGTGGCACGCAACAGGCCAATGGCACCGACTGTCGTTGCGACGACGAATTCGCGGCGCGATAGCGGCAGGTTCTCTTGCATTGTGAATTCCGTGGATTGAAGTTCTGTGGCGCTGCCATCACCTGGAGTCACCAATGAAGCCGATCGACACTTTCTCGCTCGCGACCGCCGCCATCCTGCTTGTCGGCGCGGCATCGTGCAAGTCGACGTCGTCGTCCGCCGCGCCGGTCCCGGTAATCCCGGTGCCTGGGGCATATGAGATCACCTATCGCGGCGACTTTCACGCCCCGATGGGCGTTCAGCTCTGGAGCTTCCGGGAGGAGGCAAAAAAGGATCCCGGTGCGATGCTGCGGATGACACGCCACATGGGGATCACGCACGTGGAGACGGCCGGTCTCTATGGCATGACGGCGACGCAATTCGCGGACGCGCTCCGGAATGCGGGGCTGACTGCGACGTCGATGCACGTGTCCTACGAGGACCTCACGAAGAACCCCGAGACTGTCATCGCGAACGCAAAAGCACTCGGCGCCAGGTACGTGGGTCTCGCTTGGTATCCGCACGACGGCGCCTTCAAGGAATCCGATGCGCGGAGAGCAATCGCGGACTTCAACCGGATCGGGCGCACGATGAAGGACGCGGGACTCACGTTCTTCTACCACGACCACGGCTATGAGCCCGTGCCCTACGGCAACGGCACGCTGCTCGACCTTATGATTCGCGAGACTGATCCCGCGCTGGTCTCCTTCGAGGAAGATGTGCTGTGGACGTACCTGCCCGGTGTCGATCCGGCCGCGCTGATCAAGAAATATCCCGGACGCTTTAAGCTGATGCACATCAAGGACATGAAGCCGGGCGTCGCGCGCGGATCGCTGTCAGGCGGCCTACCGGCTGAGCAGCAGGCGGTCATCGGCCAGGGGCAGGTGAATTGGGCGGAGGTGATGGAAGCGGCGCAGAAGGATGGGCTGGAGTACTACTACCTCGAGGACGAGACGCCGGATCCCGTGAAGAACGTGCCGTTGAGCATCTCCTATCTGGAGCGTCTCAGGTACTGAAGCAGGCGTAGGGGCGTTAGTGGATGATCATCGTGGCGAGGATGACTTCGCCATGATCAGCGACGCGCGGCCGCTGCCGGCTCGGCCACGTCCGTCGCGAGGATCGCCGTGAGCGGCAGGTTGATGTAGTAGTTCGCGCGACCGATCCGCTCCTTGTGGAGAATGCCGCCGGCGGCGAGCAGATCCAGATATCGAGTGGCGGTAATGCGTGACACGCTCAGGTCGTTCTGGATGAACTGGATCTTCGTGTATGGATGCGAGAACAGGCTGTTGATGAGGTCCTGGCTGTAGATCTTGCCATGCTCGGACCGGATGCGATGCTTCGTCTTGAGTAGAGCGTCCTTGATTGCGTTGACCACCGCGATGCCCTCTCGCGCCGCCGCTTCGACTGCGGTCAGCATGTAGACGACCCACTCTTCCCACGCTCCTCGCTCGCGGACGTCCTGGAGTAGCCGATAATAGTCGCCCTTCGTGCGCACGATGTGACGGCTCATGTAGAGGATCGGAATGTCGAGCAGGTTTTCCGTGAGGAGGTAGAGCACGTTGATGATGCGGCCGGTGCGACCATTGCCGTCATAGAACGGGTGGATGCTCTCGAACTGGTGATGGATCAGCGCCATTCTGATGAGTGGGTCCGCGGTGAATGCCTCGCCGTCATTGATGAACGTCTCGAGATCGCTCATCAGGGCAGGCACGGCGCCGGGATCGGGTGGCGTGTACACAGTCTCACCAACGCTGTTCTTGAGCACCGTCCCTGGTACTTTGCGAAACCCGGCGTCGTTGCGCTCCAGCTCCGCCTGTATTCGCAGGATATCGTTGATCGTAAGCATTCTTCTCACACTGACGGCGTCATAGCCGACCCTGAGCGCCTGACGATAGCGAAGCACCTCCTTGGCGGCGGGACTTCCGACGTTGTCCGGAAGCGCAGCGTCGCGAAAGAGCTCGTCATGCGTGGTGACGATGTTCTCGATGGCCGAGCTGTCCTTGGCCTCCTGCAAGCCAAGGGCGTTGATCAGGATGTCGCCGCGAGGAATGGACGCGGCCACACCCTTCAGCTCGGCAAGCTGCCTACTGGCAGCCGCCAGGCCCTTGAGAATTGACGGCTGATCGAATCGCGCCGGATCGAGCGCCGTGAGCGGAAGGATCTTGGTTATGCCAACCAGGTGTACACCATTGGCGGTATATGTATAGAATTCTCAATAATCTATACAAGTGCAGCGGCATGTGCCAAGGTTTTGACCCAGGACTATACGTGTCGGCAATGGGACTTTGCCCTGGACTCCGCAACCGATTCTGGGACAAACGTTTGATTATCCCAGCGCATCAGCGCGGTATTCACTCCCGTTTCGTTACAGCGGGCGCCTCAACCGCTCTTCCATGGCGTGCAACCTCGGCGCCACCTCGACGTCATAGCACGTCGGACAGATGCTGTGACTGAACCGGGTGCTCGTGTGCCTGGCGAGGTACGCGTCCACACTGTGCCAGTAGTCCTCGTCGTCGCGAATCTTCTTGCAGTACGAGCAGATCGGCAGGATCTCGCGCAGGCTCTGCACCTCGGCGAGCGCGATCTGCAGCTCTCGCACGAGCTGATCGCGCTCTTCGTCCGCGCGCTTCTTCTCGGTGACATCGCGCGCGACGGAATAGATGACATGGTGCTCGGCATCGGGCGCCGCATTCCACAGCAGCCATCGATACGAGCCGTCCTTGCAGAGGTAGCGATTCTCGAAGACATGCGCCTCCCCGCCAGTACGCACGGCGCGGTTCTGCTTCAGGGTGCGCTCGCGGTCGTCGGGATGCACGAACTCGATGAACGGCTTCGACATCAGCTCCGCACGTGTGAACCCGAGCGCCCGCTCCCACGCGGGATTGAGCCGCTCGAAGTAGCCGGAGAAATCGAGGCAGCAGAGCAGATCGATCGAGACGTCGAAAAACCGCTCCTCGAACTCGCTCACGGGCCGCGTGCCGGCGCCGCCACGCAGCGCCACGTCCGTGTGCGCGCGGAGCTCCAGCTCCGTGAACGTCTTCGCGACGTAGCCGAATGGCTGGACCTCGCGCACACGTCGCAAGGTCGCTTCGTCCGTGTCGGCAACCGTGAAGATGACGGGGATCGACCGGCGCCGGCGAATCACCTCGGCAGCTTCGATACCGTCCATGTCACCGCCGAGGACGACGTCCATCAGCACGAGATGCGGCCTGGTTTGCTCGGCCAGATCGATTGCTTCACGGGCGGATGAAGCAACCGCCGCCACCTCGAAGCCGTGCCCGACGAGACGCATTCCGACCTCTGCCGCCACGCCAGGCTCATCGTCGACAACGAGGACTCTGGGCGCGACCATCGCCCGCTGACCGTTTGTGCTACCAGACACGAGACTAACTCCGCATGAGTTTCTTGTATGTCACCCGATGAGGAGTATCGGCATCTGTTCGATTTGGCCGTCAATACGCGTACTCAACGACCACCGATGCTCCCTGCCCAGGCGCCGCCCAACGCCTTGTAGAGTGCAAGGTAAGCCGTCGCCGCGTCGGTCTCTCCCTGTGCCAACCGGTCCTGCGCGTCGAGCACCGTGCGCTGCGCATCGAGCAGCTCGAGAAAGTCGGATTCGCCGCCGTCGAGGCGCAGGCGCGCGAGCTCCGCGCCGCGTTCGCTCGAGCGCGCCGCGTCTTGCAGCAGCAACACCCGCGCGCGCGATCGATCGTACGCGACGATCGCATTCTCCGCCTCCGCCTGTGCGCTGAGCACGATCTGGTCGCGACGCGCGCGCGCCTCCTCCTCCTGCGCGCGCGCGCCTTCGACATGGGCACGCACGCGCCCCAGGTCGAACGCAGGCCACGAGAGCACCGGACCGATCAGATACCGCGATGACTCCTTCTTGCCCAGCAAATCGGTTGCTCCGGCATTGAAGCCGACACTTCCGATCACGTTCAACCGAGGGAGGTAATCTGCGCGGGCCACACTCACCAGTGCTCCCTGTGCGGTAAGGCGTCTTTCCGCGCTCCGCACGTCGGGACGTTGGCGAATCAGCGCGGCGACCGACTCGATTGCCGGACCGGCAGGGAGGACGGGAAGTGGCACTGTCTCGACGACCTCGTAGTCGCCGGGCGGTCCCTGTAATGGAATGGGCGTCAGCCGCCGTCCGCCGACCAGCACGCCGATTCGGTAGTTCGCGGCCGCGATCCTCGCGTCGATGGCGGTCACGCCAGCCAAGGTCGTGCTCACCAGCGCGCTCGCACGCTCGCGGTCGAACGCGGTGCCCCGCCCAGCAGCCAGGCGGTCTACCGTGTACCGCAGGGTACGCCGCTGATTCGCCGCGTTCTGCTCCGCGACGGCCAGCTGACGCTGCGCACCGCGCAGCTCGAAGTACGTTCGCGCCAGCTCCGAAACGAGTGAGAGCTGCACGTCGCGCAACTCCTCGCTGGCCGACCCGGCAAGCGCACTCCGCGCCGCAAATGCGCTGCGCACGCGCCCGAAGATGTCCACCTCCCAACTCGCATCGAATCCGGCGTCGTACACGTCCTGTTCGCGAAACGATGCGGGGGCGCCCGGAAGCTGGGTGGCGCTGAAACGCCGGCGCGAGAAGCCGGTGTTCGAGGTGACGGTCGGCGCAAAATCGAAAGCCGCCAGCCGTCCTGCCACGCGCGCTCCGCGCAGGCGCGCCTCAGCGGCGTGAACGTCGTAGTTGGCGCGCAGCGCCTCGACGGTGAGGCGTTCGAGCGTCGTGTCGCCCAGTTCGTGCCAGAAGGCAACGAGCGCGGGCTCATCGGCGCGCGCCGTGGTCGACTGACCGAGCAAGGGTGCCGTCACGCTCACCGCGAGCGCGGCAGCTGCCATGATGATTGGAAGACTACGCATGAAGGGGTGCCTCCAGTTCGCCGGCCGGCGGATATGTCGTTGACGCCGTGCCACTCGGCGGCGCCGATGCGTCACGGCGCTCGACGAACTTGCGAAGGACCACATAGAACACCGGAGTCAGAATCAGACCGAAGACCGTAACGCCGATCATGCCGGAGAACACGGCGACTCCCATCGCCTGACGCATCTCCGCGCCGGCACCCTTCGAGATCATGAGGGGAACCACGCCCATGATGAAGGCGAGCGAGGTCATGAGGATGGGACGCAAACGGAGCCGGCATGCCTCCAGTGCAGCGCTGATGCGATCGCGGCCCTGCGCCTGCAGCTCCCGCGCAAATTCCACGATCAGAATGGCGTTCTTGCATGCCAAACCGACCAGAACGATGAATCCGATCTGGGTAAAGATGTTGTTGTCGCCCCTGCTCAACCACACACCGGCGAGGGCCGACAGCAGCCCCATGGGAACGATCAGGATCACCGCCAACGGGAGCGACCAGCTCTCGTATTGCGCCGCCAATACCAGGAAGGCGAGCAGGACGCACAAAGGAAAGACGTAGAGGGCAGTGTTTCCCGACAGAATCTGCTGGTACGTCAGCTCCGTCCATTCGAAGTGGACGCCGTTCGGCAGCGTCTCCTTCGCGAGCTGCTCCATCGTTGCGACGGCCTGTCCCGAGCTCACGCCCGGTGCGGGGCCGCCCACCACCTCGGCAGCAGGGTACGCGTTGTACCGGACGACGCGATCGGGACCGTTTGATGGGCGCACGGTGAGCACCGAGCTCAGAGGAACCATCTCGCCGCGTGCATTGCGTACTTCGAGCTGCCCCACGCCGTCAGACGTCGCGCGGAACGGCGCGTCCGCCTGCGCCACCACGCGATACGTACGGCCGAACTTTGTGAAGTCGTTCACGTACGCGGAGCCCAGGTACACCTGTAGCGTCTGGAAGACGTCGGTGAGTGCGATCCCCTGCCGCTTCACCTTCTCACGGTCGACGTCCACCGAGAGCTGCGGAACACTGGTCTGATAGCCGGAAAAGACTCCTGCGAGCACCGGTGTCTGATACACCTTGCCGAGGAGCTCCTGCAACGCCTTGTTGATCTGCCCTTCGCCAACCGCGGCGCGATCCTCGATCTCCATCTTGAAGCCGCCCACGGTGCCAAGTCCCTGCACTGGTGGCGGCGGGAAGATCGCGATGTACGCATCCTGGATGGAGCCGAACTCCTGATTCAACGCGGCCGCGATTGCCGGTCCGTACCCATCCTTCCCCTTTCGCGCCTCGAAGTTCTCGAGACCGAAGAAGACGATGCCTGCGTTCGGGCTGTTGACGAACCCGTTGATCGAGAGACCAGGGAAGGCAATGGCGTTTGCCACTCCCGGGTGCTTGAGGCCGATGGCGCTCATCCGCCTGATCACCGACTCCGTGCGGTCGAGCGTCGCCGCGTCGGGGAGCTGAGCGAAGGCGATGAGGTACCCCTTGTCCTGCGTCGGCACGAAACCGGTCGGCACGCGCGCAAAACCGACGCCGGCGAGCACGATCAGTCCGGCGTACACCGCGAGTGCGATCCCGCTCTTCCGGATCACGCCGGCGACACCGCGGCCGTAGCTCTCGGAAGCGCGAGCGAAGAGGCGGTTGAATGGGCGAAAGAGCCAGCCGAAGAGACGCTCGATGACGCGCGTTGGCGCGTCGGGCGCCGCGCCGTGCGGCTTGAGCAGCAGCGCGCTGAGCGCGGGCGAAAGCGTCAGCGAGTTGAACGCCGAGATCACCGTGGAAAAGGCAATCGTCATCGCGAACTGCCGATAGAACTGCCCCGTCAGGCCGCTGATGAACGCGATCGGAACGAACACGGCGCACAGCACCATCGCGATCGCGATGATCGGCCCGCTCACCTCGTGCATCGCCTGGTAGCTCGCCTCACGCGGCGTCATCCCGAGTGCGATGTTGCGCTCGACGTTCTCCACGACGACGATCGCGTCGTCCACCACGATGCCGACCGCAAGCACGAGCCCGAAGAGCGACAGCGTGTTGATCGAGAAGCGGAAGGCGAGCATGAAGGCGAGCGTTCCGACGATCGACACCGGAACGGCCAGGAGCGGGATGATCGACGCGCGCCACGTCTGGAGAAAGAGCACGACGACGAGCACGACAAGCAGCGTCGCCTCGAGCAGAGTCTTCACCACTTCCCGGATCGAGTCGCGCACGAAGGTCGTCGGATCGTAGACGACCGAGTAGTCGATCCCCTCCGGAAACGTCTTCTTCAGCTCAGCCAGCGTTGCCCGCACGTCGCTCGAGAGCTGCAGGGCGTTCGATCCCGGTGCCTGAAAGATCGGAATCGCGACCGCGAACTTGTTGTCGAGCAGGGAGCGCAGCGCGTACTCGCCCGCCGCGAGCTCGATGCGGGCGACGTCGCGGAGACGCGTGAGCTCGCCCGATGCCCCGGTCTTCACGATGATGTCGCCGAACTCCTTTTCGTCTACCAGACGTCCGCGCGCGTTGACGCTCAGCTGGTAGGCGACGTCGCCCTTCATGGGCGGCGCGCCCACCACGCCGGCCGCCACTTGCACGTTCTGCTCGCGAATGGCCTGCACGACATCGCCCGCCGAGAGTCCGCGCGCCGCGACCTTCTGCGGATCGAGCCAGATGCGCATGGCGTAGTCGCCGGCGCCGAAGATCTGCACCTGGCCTACACCACGGACGCGTGCCAACGCGTCCTTCACCTGAAGCGTCGCGAAATTGCGCAGGTAGGTCATGTCGTACCGATTGTCGGGCGACACCAGGTGCACGACCATCGTCAGGTCGGGGGAGCTCTTGACGGTGGTGACGCCGTACTGTCGCACTTCCTCCGGCAATCGCGGCAGCGCCTGGCTCACGCGATTCTGCACCTGCACCTGCGCCACATCGGGGTCGGTCCCGACACGGAAGGTCACCGTCAGCGTGACGACGCCGTCGGCCGTCGCCTGCGACGACATGTAGAGCATGTTCTCGACGCCGTTGACCTGCTCCTCGAGTGGTGTGCTCACCGCTTCGGCGAGCGCGCGCGGATTGGCGCCGGGATAGATGGCCCTGACGACGATCGACGGCGGTACCACTTCGGGATACTCGCTGATGGGCAGCGCGAACATCGCGATCGCGCCGGCGAGGAATACGATCATCGACAGCACGCCCGCGAGTATGGGGCGGTCGATGAAGAATCGGGAGAATCTCACGTGTGGGCTCTTCGGGGTTACTTCGCTGCCGCTTGCGCGACCGCCGTGGAGTCTTTCTGCATCGGTTCCAGGGTCGCTTTCACCGCAACGCCGGGCCGGACGCGTTGCAACCCGTTCACCACGATCTGCTCGCCCGCCGAGACCCCCGACGTCGCGATGCGAAGTCCGTCAGCCATGCGGCCGAGCTGGACGACGCGATACTCGAGCGTACCGTCCTTCTTGAGCACGAGGACGAACTTGCGGTCCTGATCCGTGCCGACGGCCGCGTCGCGAATGAGCACGACCGGGTGCTGCGCGCCGCTCAGCAGCTTGACGCGGGCAAACAGGCCGGGCGCGTAGCCGCGCGCGGCGTTCGAGAACACGGCACGCGCGCGGATAGTCCCCGTCCTGGGATCGAGTTGGTTGTCGACGAAGTCCAGGCGACCCGTGTGCGAGAAGCCGTCGTCGTCAGCCAATGCCATTTGGACGGAGAACTTCCCGTTGCGCAGGTTCTGTCGCCGGTCGGTCCGCCCCTGCATGCCGTACTTGAGGAAGGCACGCTCATCGGCGTCGAAGTACACGAAGATCGAATCGAGAGAGACGATCGTCGTCAGCAGCGTCGGCGCCGGCGGTCCCGCCTGCACGAGATTCCCCTCGGTCACCTCGGCCCGGCTGATCCGGCCGGCGATCGGCGCGCGCACCTCGGTCCACTCGAGGTTCAGCGCCGCTGTCTCGACCTGCGCCTGAGCCCCGCGGATCGCCGCGGCGATCTCACGCTCGGCGTTCACGCGTACGTCGAACTCCTCGCGCGAGATCGCCTGCTTCTCGACCAGTGTGCGCGACCGCTCGACTTCGCTGTGCGCGAGCTGAGCGCGCGACGTCACACGCAGCAGTTCAGCGCGCGCGCGATCCAGTTCGGCCCGGTAGGGACGGGGGTCGATCGTGAAGAGCACGTCGCCGCGCCGGACCTCGGTCCCTTCGCGGAAGGCGACGCGCTGGAGCAGCCCGGCCACGCGCGGACGCACCGCGACGACGTCCACCGCCTCCAGCCGGCCGGTGAACTCGTCGAATTCGTCGATGTTGAGCTCGATCGCCTTCGCGACCGTGACTTGCGGCGGGGCAGGAGGGACCGGTGCTGCCTGGGCGGCGCAACCGGCCAAGATGGCGGTTAACGCGAGGGACGCTGCGGAACGCTTGGTCGGTATCATGTTCGCAACCGGGAAATGTGGAATCAGGTCAAGTACGACTTGCTGTTTTCATCTCTAGGTGCGAAACTATGAGTTATCAAAGTCTTCTCAAGTAGACAGGAAATACTGCTGTAGGCAGTTTATACTGACGTAGTACGTTATTTCTGCCTATCACTCCGATGAGCGAGTTGAGTATGCGGATGAGCAAGAAGAAAGAGGCTGAATGGAAGTGTGATCCCGAGTATTCGTGCTCCGTGGAGGTGACGCTGAGCGTGATCGGCGGAAAGTGGAAGTTGCTGATCATCGGGCAGCTGCAGCGGGGGGTATCGCGCTTCGGACAATTGCGGCGCGCCATTCCCGGCGTCACGCAGACGATGCTCACGCAGCAGCTCCGAGAGCTCGAGGAGGACGGCGTGGTAAGCCGCACGATCTTTCCCGAGATACCGCCGAGGGTCGAGTACGCGCTCACCGACTTTGGCAAGACGCTGGATTCCGTACTCCAGGCGATGGGGATGTGGGGCGAGCGCTATCACGCGATGGTGCGCGAGAAGAAGCGCGCCGCACGCGGGCTCGAGACGGGGACGGATCTCGCTGGCGATCGAGAGGTGGAGTTGGCTCCGGCGCAGTAGGTTCGTCTGCGCCGCGGGGGCTGAGGTGAGCCGTCGCTATCCCCGACGCAGTTAGCTGCGCACCAACTTCTTGTAGGTCACCCGGTGGGGGTGTCAGCGTCCGTACCCTTTCTCCGCCTGAGGTCCGCGTCGTATTCCTTGAAGTTCCCCTCGAACCACACCACCTCGCTGTTCCCTTCGAAGGCGAGGATGTGCGTGGCAATGCGGTCCAGAAACCACCGGTCGTGCGAGATGACTACCGCGCAACCGGCGAAATCGACCAGCGCTTCTTCCAACGCGCGCAGCGTGTCGACGTCGAGATCGTTGGTGGGTTCGTCGAGCAAGAGCACGTTGCCACCGGACTTCAGCAGTTTGGCCAGATGCAGGCGGTTACGCTCTCCGCCTGAGAGATCGCCGACCTTCTTCTGCTGATCTGTTCCACGAAAGTTGAACTGGCTGAGATACGCCCGCGCATTGATCTCACGGTTGCCTACCGTGATCTCGTCCTGCCCGCCGCTCACTTCCTGATACGCGGTCTTGCTGCCGTCGAGCGTGCGTGACTGATCGACGTACGCGAGCTCCACGGTCTCGCCGACCTTGAGCTCACCGCCGTCCGGCGTCTCCTCGCCGACGATCATGCGAAAGAGCGTGGTCTTGCCGGCGCCGTTGGGGCCGATCACGCCGACAATGCCACCGCGCGGCAGCGAGAATGTCAGATCGTCGAAGAGCACCTTGTCGCCGTACGCTTTCTTCAACCCCTTCGCCTTGACGACGTCGTTGCCGAGTCGCGGCGGCGGCGGAATGGTGATCTCGTGCTGGAGGACCTTGTCGCCGGTGTCCTGCGCCTGGAGCTCCTCGAACTTCTGAATGCGCGCCTTGCTCTTGGCCTGCCGCGCACGGGGCGCCATGCGGACCCATTCCAGCTCTCTCGCCAACGTTCTCTGGCGCGCGGACTCGGTCTTCTCCTCGACCTTGAGACGTTCGCGCTTCTGATCGAGCCAGCTGCTGTAGTTGCCCTCCCACGGAATGCCCTTGCCGCGGTCGAGCTCGAGAATCCACTTCGCGACGTTGTCGAGGAAGTAGCGATCGTGCGTGATGGCGACGACGGTGCCCGGAAACTCGGCGAGATGGCGCTCGAGCCACTCGACGCTCTCGGCGTCGAGATGGTTGGTGGGCTCGTCGAGGAGGAGCATGTCGGGCTGCTCGAGCAGAATGCGACACAGCGCCACGCGCCGCTTCTCGCCGCCCGAGAGCTTCGTCACGTCGGCATCGTCGGGTGGAACACGAAGCGCCTCCATCGCGATCTCGATCTTGTTATCGAGGTTCCAGAGATCGAGCGTGTCGATGCGCTCCTGCACGCGGGCCTGTTCGTCGAGCAGCTTCTGCATCGCGTCGTCATCCATCGGCTCGGCGAAGGCCATGGAGATCTCGTTGAAGCGCTCGAGCAGCTTCCGCTGGTCGGCCACCGCGAGCTCGACGTTCTCGCGAACGTTCTTCGTGGTGTCGAGCTGGGGCTCCTGCGCGAGGTAGCCGATCTTCGTGCCCTTGGCGGCCCACGCCTCGCCCTGAAAGTCCTGGTCGACGCCGGCCATGATGCGCAGCAGACTCGACTTTCCCGCGCCGTTGGCGCCGAGGACGCCGATCTTGGCGCCGGGGTAGAAGGAGAGCCAGATGTCGTCGAGAATGATGCGCGACGGCGGAACGACTTTCCGCAGCGCCTTCATGACGTAAATGAACTGGGGGGCCATCAGAGATAGTAGGTCGGTAGGACGGCGAGCTCAGACAGCAGAAACGACAAAGGCTGCGCCCGAAACACCGGGCACAGCCCCGTAATCTAAACGTGGTCGCGAGCTACTTCACCGTGAACTCCGTGGTCATGCCGTGCGCGCTGTGCGACTTGCCGTCCTTGGCGTCGGGCACGAAGCAGATCGCGCCGTAGCGGCCGGGTGTGAGCGTGATGTTGAAGGTCGCTGCGCGCCCCGGTGAGATGGTCGCGAGACCGCCAAAGGGCATGGCGGGCGGCGGACCCTTCATGAGATCCTCGTCCACGTACTTGGCGAGATCGGCGATGGTCTTTCCCGGTGGCAACTTCGCGAGGACGATCTCGTGTGGCTGCGCCGCGTCGTTGACCACCTGGACGACGTGCTTGCCCGCCGTCAGTGGCTTCGAGAACGTGAAGGTATAGTCGCTCAGGTGCACGGTGTCGTCGGCGGCTCGCGCGGTCCGTCCGTTGGCCTCCGGCAGTACGGTGAGCGGCTTCACCATCCCCTTCGCCATGTGCGGCTTGGGATCACCCGGAGAGTTGATGAAGCACAGCATGACATACTGGCCAGGCTCCAGTGTCATCGTGGCTTCCACGCTCTTGCCGGGCGCGGCGGGGTTTGGCCCGCCCACGAAGCTCGTCCATGCCGGAAACGGTCCGGGCTTCTGCATGGCGTCCGAGAAATCCTTCATGGTCTTTCCACTGTCCAGCTTCACCAGCGTGAGGTGGTGCAGCTCCTTGCCGTCGTTGATGAGCTTGAAGGTCGTCGGGCCGGACTTGATCTCAGCCGGCGCGACGAATGAAAAGTCCTTCGCGCGGACGACAAAGACCGGCGCCGGCTTGAGCGCATGCGGCGCCGACAGCGACAGCGCGGCCGCAACTACGGGAATGAACATCGCGGGGCTCTCCTGAAGGTTGGTGACAGCAACGATTGTGCAGCGCGCCTGGCCGCTCCGCCAGCACCAGCCCCCGTGATTTACGGCGCCGTCACATGTCGCCGCGATCCATCTTCATGCCGGCGTGCATGTCATGGCCGGCGTGCTCGTCACCCCACACGGTGTGCGGATCGTCGCCGAGCATGACGTTGGCATGCAGCATCCAGCCAAAGAGCGTGTCGTGGAAGCTTCCACCGGCCGCGTCACAGGCGTCCTGCGTCGCGATCGGGCTCTCGGGGCCGAACACGGCATGGCCGTCGCGGCGCTCGAGCCACCGCTGTCCTTCGCCGCGCTTGGGAATGCACCAGTTCAGATGCTTGTGCCAGCGCGCGATGGAGGTCGGCACGCGGGCATCGAGCTTCTCCACCGAGAACCGTTTCGGCGCGGTGTACATGGCGCCGACGAGCACGAAGTGGCCATCGGGCGCCTTCTTGTACAGCAGCGAGGTGGGCTTCGCCGGGTCGAAGCGGAAAGCCTCCTGCACGGCGTGCCATTTGTTCGTGAAGTGATAGACCTTCTGCTCCTTCACCTGTGGCGCGAACATCGCGTACCCGTCCGCGACCGCGGTTGTGGTATCGGCGTACGGCGCGAGCGCCTCGCGCAACGTCCGAGCAACTGAGGCGGCACGCGCGGAGTCAGCCGGCGTCGCATGGCGGGCCGGCGTCATCTCCATGTGTAGATCCGCATTCGCGGCGGGAACCGTCGATGTCGCAGCCGCGTGATCGTGATCATGCATCTGCGCCATCGCCGGCGTGGCGACGAACGCAAGAACGAGTGACAGCGCGCACATTTTCGACATGGAGTGCTCCGGCGGGTTACCAGTACGACGATCGGAACCCGAGGAGCGTTAATGGTCCCGACGCAATCGACGGCGGGCGCGGGTTATCTTCACTCCATGGCCGACGCATCCGTCTCCATGCAACTTCTGAGCGGAAACCCGCTGCTCGCACTCCCCGCCCTGTTCCTCGGCGGCGTGCTCACGAGCCTGACGCCGTGCGTCTACCCGATGATTCCCATCACCGCGGCAATCGTCGGAGGCCAGACGGCGGGAGAAACCGCACCGTCGCGCCTGCGGCCGGTGCTGCTCACCATCGCGTACGTGGTCGGCCTCGCGCTGGTGTACTCGTCCCTCGGTGTGTTCGCCGGGATCACCGGAACCATCTTCGGCAGCGTGAGTACGAATCCCTGGCTGTACTTCGCCATGGCAAACGTGCTCATCGTCGCGGCGTTGAGCATGCTGGACGTCCTTCCCGTGCGGCTGCCGCAAGGTCTGCTCATGCGCGCGTCGTCACTGGGTACAGCGGGTCGGTTCTCCGGCGCGTTTGGTATGGGGGCGATGTCGGGGCTGGTTGCAGCGCCCTGCTCCGCGCCGGTGATGGCTGCCGTGCTCACATGGGTGACGCAGACCAAGAGTGCGGCGACGGGATTCGTCTACCTGCTGACGTTCTCGCTGGGGATGTGCACGCTGCTGGTGATCGTTGGATTATCCACAGGCGGTCTCGCTCGCCTCCCACGTGCGGGCGCCTGGATGCTCGTCGTGAAGAAGGTGTTCGCGCTCGTCATGCTGGGGGCGGCCGAGTATTACCTCGTGAAGATGGGGCAATTGATCATATGAGAGTCGGCATACGGTTCTGTCTCGCCATCGCGCTGTCGCTGGTCGCGCCGATAGGCGCCATGCGTGCGCAGGACGGCGGGCCGGCGCTCGGATCCATTCCGCCGAGCGCAACGCTTCAGACGCTGGACGGTAAGCCGGCGGAACTCAAGCAGATCGCGAAAGGACCAGCCGTGGTGGAATTCTGGGCCACGTGGTGTGAGAACTGTGCGCAGTTGCTGCCGGCGATGCAGCGGGCGCACGCCGCGTACGGCAGCCGAGTGAAGTTCGTCGCCGTGGCCGTCGGCATCAATCAGAGCGTGCAGCGCGTGAAGCTGCACGTGGAGAAGCACAAGGTGCCGGGCGAACAGCTCTTCGACGCAAAGGGCGATGCAACGGACAAGTGGAACGTGCCCGCGACGTCCTTCGTGGTGGTGCTCGACAAGGCGGGCAAGGTGGTCTACACGGGCGTCGGCGGGGATCAGAACATCGACGCCGCGGTGCGCAAGGCGCTGAACTAAACGCCCGTCGGTGGCCCGCCGAGTGGCAGGGTGACGAGATGTCGCGACTCGCCCGAGTCGCGCGTGAGATGACACTCGATGCGGTCCACGATCACCGGCTCGTCGAAGCGCGTCGCCAGCAGGTGGGCCAGCGCGTCCTTGGTGAGCTCCCGGTAGAGACTGAGCGTGACGTGCGGCGTGAAGTAGAAGCGCGGCGCCGCGGCTTTGAGGTCGCTCGTCTTGATGCGCTCGTGCAGCGTGCGGAGCGGACCGTGCGGATCGAGCGGCAGCACGACGATTTCCGTCTGCATGAAGCGCGTCGGACGGCCGAAGCGAAGCGTGAGCGGCGCCGTGCTCGCGGCGATGGGCGCCAGCTTTTCCTCCAGCGTGGCTACCGACGTGCGCGGGTCGATCGGCCCCATGCCGGAGGACCCGGCGATGGTGACGTGGGGCTTGCCGAGCTTCAGAATGCGCGGGTCGTGGGCCTCCTGGATCTCCAGAATCCGGTCGCCGACTGGCCCGTCGATGGGCGCGATGATGAAGATGCCGCTCTTCGGGGCGGGACTCATCGCGCGCGAGGGGTCATCGTGATCGGGGAGGGGCTGCGAGCTCCGCGCCGGGCGCAACGGCCCAGTGCAGGGTGTAGCCGCCGGCGTCGGCGGGGACGAGCGATCCCCGGAGGAACCAGCGATCTACCAGCGAGCCGGGGTGCGACCCATGATAACGCACGACCTTCAACCCCGCGAAAGTCCCGATGGCCGCGCCGACGATGACGTCGCTGGCCCAGTGGCGGTTGTCGTACATGCGCGACGCCCCGGTGAGCGCGGCACCTCCATACAGGACCGACCCGATGAGCCATCGCGTGTTCGGCCACCACTGTGCCGTTTCGCTCGTCACCGCTGCCGCCGCGGCGAACGCCGCCACCGTATGGCCCGAGGGGAACGATTGGTAGTTGTCGCCGTCCGTGAAGCCGCGAAGCAGTTGGTAGCTGTGCGAGTTTCGTGGCGCCACGACCGGGCGCTGCCGCCCTACAAAGCCCTTCAGCACGCCGCCCACAGCCTCGCCAAGCACGAGGGCCTCGCTTCCGCGCAGACCAAGCGTCGCGAGCCGATCGTTGCGGGTCAGGCGGCCCGCGAGGTACATGCTCGTGCCGATGATGTAGGAGCCGGGCGCCGTGGTCGTGCGCACGAACTGCGCGAGTTGGTGCAGCCGCCGGCTGTCCTGCGTGGACGAATCCTGCAGTCGGTGTGCGTAGTCCTCGTCGAGGGGACGAATGAGCAGCGTCGCCGCGGCGAATCCGCCGGCGAGCACCACGTCGCGATAGGTGAACAGCGACGGAATCCGCGACGTGTCGGCCTGCGCGCCCAGCGGCTGGACGAATGCGCCGCACAGGAGCGAGACCGCCGCGACGAATCGCGCTACAATACGTTGCTCGCGTGAAGCGGCGCTCGTCATACCGGCGTTCGCCTCCCACCCAGCGCGATGCTCTTCAATTCGCTGCAGTTCGCGATCTTCTTTCCGATCGTCACGATGTTGTACTTCGCGCTGCCCCATCGGGCGCGCGGAACGCTGCTACTGGTCGCAAGCTGCATATTCTACATGACGTTCGTGCCGGCGTACATCGTCGTGCTGTTCGTCACCATTCTCATCGACTACGTGGCGGCGCAGCGCATCGAGGCCACGCGCGGCGCAGCGCGGCGCGGCTGGCTGGTGGCCAGCATCCTCTCGACGTGCGCCGTCCTCTTCATCTTCAAGTACTTCAACTTCTTCGCCGAGTCGGTCACGCTCACCGCGCGTGCGATCGGCATGGCATACATTGCGCCCGCGCTGAAGCTGATTCTGCCCGTCGGCCTGTCGTTCCACACGTTTCAGAGTCTCAGCTACGTCATCGAGGTCTATCGCGGGCAACAGCGAGCGGAGCACCATTTTCCGAAGTACGCGCTCTACGTGATGTTCTATCCGCAGCTCGTCGCCGGACCGATCGAGCGGCCACAAAACCTGCTCCATCAATTCGACGAGCCGCACGAGTTCGACTACGCACGGATCGTGTCGGGCCTCCAGCTCATGGCCTGGGGCTTCATCAAGAAGATCGTCGTCGCCGACCGCCTCGCCGAGCTCGCCAACAGGGTATATGACGCGCCAGAGCAGTATTCGGGCCTTCCGCTCATCGTCGGAACGCTCGCGTTTGCCTTCCAGATCTATTGCGACTTCTCCGGATACTCCGACGTCGCCATCGGGGCGGCGCAGGTGATGGGCTTCCGGCTGATGCGCAACTTCGACCGCCCGTACTTCTCGCACAGCATCTCGGAGTTCTGGCGGCGCTGGCACATCTCACTCTCCACCTGGTTCCGCGACTATGTGTACGTACCCCTTGGCGGCAACAGGGGGACCCTCGCGCTTCGGGTGCGCAACCTGTTCATCGTGTTTCTCGTCAGCGGCCTGTGGCATGGCGCGCGATGGACGTTCGTCGTGTGGGGCGCGCTCCATGGCATCTACCTCATCGCGTCGATCCTCACGGCTGACCTCCGTGCACGGCTCCGTCACGCCGTGGGGCTCGATCGCGTCCCGTCGCTGATGCACGTATGGCAGACGGGAGCGACGTTCGTGCTGGTGTGTGTCGCGTGGGTCTTCTTCCGCGCAACGTCGCTGCATGATGCGTGGTACGTCGTCACACACCTCTTTGCGGGAGTTCCATCGCAGCTTGCACAGATTGCAACCGATGGTGGGGCTCGCGCGCGACTTCTGTTTCTCGGCTTTGAGCCATCGCGGCTGGTGCTCGGGACTGCCGCCGTGGTGGCGCTGCTCGCCATGGAACACGTACAGCGCTCCGGCTCCGTTCGTGCGCGGCTCGCCACGGCGCCCGTGGCATTTCGCTGGACCGCATACTCCGTCGCCGTGCTGCTGATCATGACGCTCGGCGTCTTCGGCAGCACCAAGTTCATCTACTTCCAGTTCTGACGTGGCGCGTCACGGAGCGGGGGCACTTCTCGTCCGCTGCACCGCGCTCTGCGCGGTGGCGCTGCTGCCTGTCGCATTCAACGCATGGATCGACCCGGCGCGCATACTCGGCGCACCCGCCGACGAGCGCGCCATCGTTCGGGCACTCGTGGAAGGACATTACGTCACCGATGTCATGAACTACGATGATCGGGCGATCGAGCGCTTGCTGGCGGAGTCGCGCGTTGGGGCGCCCGATATCCTTGCGATCGGATCGAGCCGCTTGCAACCACTCGACGCCAGCGCGTTCCCCGGCCGGCATTTCGTGAATGCGTCGCTCGCGAACGGCCGCCTCGACGACATGCTGGGCATTTATGCACTATATGATACGAATAGTCGCCGCCCGCGCCGTCTGGTCGTGAACCTCGATCCATGGACGCTGCGGAACGATCGGTCCGGCGCCCTCTGGCGCTCGCTGCTGGAGAGTCGCGAAGCGATGTTCGATCGACTGGATCTCCCGCACTCGGCGCTGCGCGATCGGATCGCGCTCGATGTGGGCGCGTGGAAGCGGCTGGCGTCGCCGGAGTATTTTCGTCTCGCCGTGTTCTCGTTCCGGCACCATGGCACGCGGGGGCTGCATTACACCGTCACGGACCGGGCGCAGAACGTGGAGAAAACCAAGGCGCCCGACGGCTCCATCGTCTGGCTTCCGTATTCGGAGCGGGAGACCAACCGACTCGCAGCGGAGTATGCGGCGCAGGTGCGGGATCACACCGCCATGTACGATGGACGTGAGTCCTTCAATACGTCGGGCATGGATGTCCTCGAGCGGTTTCTCCGCTACGTGCGACGCGAAGGGGTGGAAGTGGATCTCCTCATGGCGCCATTTCATCCGGTGGTGTACGCGGAGCTTGCGAAGGTGTCGCCGAACCGGCTCGTCGAAGCGGAGCAACGATATCGCGAGCTCGCCGCGCGCGTCGGCGCACGTGTCATCGGCGGGTTCAATCCGGCTGCGACGGGCATGACGGCGCGCGACTTCTTCGACCAGTCGCACATGCGTCCGGAATCCCTGGCACGGCTCGTGGCAGCATCGACGACACACCAGCAGTACCAGGAAGGAACTCCAGTATCCTGTACCCGGCACTCGGTCAACACCGTATCCGGTAGAGGTGGTTTTCGTCGGCGCCGTTCGTCGGTCTGCGCGTTATTCGGCGTTAACAGCCGCTTCGGCGGTCGGTACCGGATACGTCGTTTTACCGAGTGCCGGATACAGGATACTGGCCTTCACTACTGATCCTCGTCACTACTGATCCTCGTCATGCGTGTGGCAGCACTCGCGACCTGATCGTGATCTCCCTGGACGCATCCAGATCCTTGAGAAACATCGCTTCTGCCTGCGCGCCAACCGTTGCGTCCTCGATGACCGCGTCGAGCTCGTAGTTGATCGCAACGCCGAGCGGGTTGAAGTCGGTCGAGCCGACGCGGACCCAGCGGCCGTCCACGACGCTGCTCTTTGCGTGCATCATGCTACCGCGCCACTCCCAGATGCGGACGCCGTTCGTGAGGAGACGGCGGTAATAGCGACGCGTGAGCAGCGAGACCCACGGGTGATCGTTGCGCGACGGAACGAGAATACGCACGTCCACTCCGTCGCGCGCGGCGCCTGTCAGCGCCTCGACCTCCGACCACGCGGGTACGAAGTAGGCATTCGCGATCCAGATGGCGCGCTCCGCCGATATGGCCTGCATCTGAAGCGCGCGAGCGATTCGCATCTTGAACGGCTCGCCCTCGACAATACCGACGAGTGCGGGTGCCGCCGTCGCGGGATCGAGGTGCGCGCCGCGCGCCGCACGCCGCGTGAGCCGATGCGAGCCGCGTCGTTCGCGACTCTGCGCGCGCTCCCACATGATGTCGAACGCCTGCTGCATGTCATTCGCCGCCGGCCCCTCGATGCGCACCGCGGTGTCGCGCCAGTGCACTCGATGCCGCGGTCCGCGCCCCATCCACTCCGCACCGATGCCGACGCCGCCGGTGATGCCCACCTTGGCGTCCACCACGACGACCTTGCGATGATCGCGCGGGACGAGCCCGAAGTACGGCTTGACGCCGGGTGAGTTGAACGTGCGGTGGATGACGCCTGCCTTCCGCAGCGTTTCGAGATAACTCCGCGCGACGCCGCGCATGCCGATCCAGTCGCTGAGCAACCGAACCGCAACACCGCGGTGTGCCGCGCGTGCGAGTGCGTCGCCGACACGCCGGCCCACTTCGTCGGAGCGGAGTATGTAGGCCTCGAGGACAACCGACTGGTCTGCCGCGTCGATCGCAGCGCACATGACGTCGAACGTCTCGGGCCCGTCGTGCAGCAGCCGGACGTGATTGCCACTGGACACGTCGGCGGCAGCGATACGCCACAGGCCGCGGGCGAACGCCGGTCCTCCGGAGATGCCGGCAGCCGGAGCAGCTTTCACATGTGACCGTGCGCTCATGTGTTCCGCCACCGGAACAGTCTATTGTCCGCCGTCGTTCTCCGCCCGTTGCACCGCGTCGGCCAGCGTCTTGAGGTCGAAGGGCTTGTGGATGACTTCGCGCCCGAGCGGCGGCCATTCGCGGCCCGGACGGCCGATGTCCGACAGCTCACCGGTGACAAATGTCACGCGACTCGCGAGGTGCGGGCGGTACTCCTCGATCCAGTTGAGCAGATCAAAGCCACTTTCGCCGCCGAGCCAGACGTCCAGAAACACGATCGTGGGATCAGCGCTCTTCAGAATCTCCTGGGCTTCGGCGACGCTCTTCGCCACGTGAACGACGTCGTGACGCCGGGTAAAGTAGCGCGAGACCACGCGTCCAATGGTCTCCTCGTCGTCGACGTACAGGACGGTTGCCATGCAGTTCCGTGACGGTGGGGGTGTGCCGGCGCGGTGGCGGTGGAGCATGCAAGAGCTTCGCCACCGGGCCGGCCTTTGCGGCGTCGCAAACGCGGTGGCATACTGCTCGGATGTTGAACATCGACCTGACTGGACGTCGCGCCCTCGTCGCCGGTGTCGCCGATGACGGCGGATTCGGCTTCGCGATCGCGAAGGCGCTGGCGGAAGCCGGCGCCACCGTGTGTGTCGGCACCTGGCCGCCCGCGCTGAACATCTTCCTCAATCTGCTCGAGCGCGGCAAGATGGACGAGTCGCGCGTGATGTCGAACGGAGCGCTGCTGCCGTTCGAGAAGATCTATCCGCTCGACGCGGTCTACGACACGCTGGGCGACATTCCGGACGACGTGCGCACCAGCAAGCGGTACCGGGACGTCGGCGACTGTTCGATTGCCGGCGTGGCCGCGCGCCTCGTCGAGGATTTCGGCGATCATCCGCTCGACATCGTGGTGCACGCGTTGGCGAACGGCCCCGAGGTCAAGAAACCGCTCATCGACACGAGTCGCAGCGGCTACCTCGCCGCCGTGAGTGCCAGTGCGTACTCGCTCATCGCCATGGTCTCGCGTTTCGGTCCGCTGATGCGGCCGGGCGGCGCGTTCGCATCGCTCACGTACATGGCGAGCGAGCGCGTGATCCCCGGATACGGCGGCGGCATGTCGAGCGCGAAAGCCGCACTCGAGAGCGACACCCGCACGCTCGCCTTCGAGGCCGGACGCCGCTGGGGCGTCCGCGTCAACACCGTTTCCGCGGGGCCGTTCGCATCGCGCGCGGCGAGCGCCATCGGCATCATCGAGAAGATGGTTGCCTATGTATCCGCCAACGCGCCGCTCCCCGACCAGTTGAGCGCAACGGAAGTCGGCGTCGCGACGGCGTTCCTCTGCTCTCCCCTTGCTTCGGGAATCACCGGAACCACGGTCTACGTGGACAAGGGCTATCACACGATGGGGATGGCGGTGGAAACCGGCTGAGTCATCGACACGGTAACGGGCGGAGGGACGTCCGCTGGCCGTGGGACGATCTCAGGCAGCTTCTCGCTTCGCAATGTGCTGTTGATGGCGGGCAGTTTGGACTCGAGCGCCTTCCTCATGTTCGACAACTGTGTGTCGAGCTGCACGGAAAGCACCTTGAACACGTCGGTGGTCTGCTTCGTCGGCACCGCTTCGGCGCTGCCGGCGACGCCCGCGAGCGCCGCAATCTTGTTGTTCAGACGGATTGGATAGTTGAGTGGATCCTGTCCGCTGCGATTGCGTGTCTGGTAGATGGAATCTTCGACGACCGCGAGCTCGGTGCGCAGCGCGTCGGCGAGCGGCTTGAACGTCGCGAGTCCCCCCGCACTCAGCTTCTTCTCGCGGTCGGCGAGCTGCCTGCGCACGGAGCGAATCGTCTTGACAGCGTCGTTCGCTTCCGTCGTGCGATCGCGTACGTGCAGGAGAAACGCGAACTGTGCATCGAGCTCCGCCTGTGTCGCGAACGTGCGCGGATCCTTCTTGAGGACAAACGTCTCCGTGCCGACGGGCCTCCCGTCCACGATCATGCGGACGCGATAGGTGCCCGGTGGAGACATGGGACCCTGGGTGCCGGCCGCCCACATGATCAGCCCCTCGAACGTCGAAGCGTCCGGATACCGCATGTTCCAGTTGAAGGTGTTGATCCCCGCCTTGTTCGGCACACGTGGCGGAGGCGGCGTGCGAATGGGACCTCCCTCCTCTTCCCCACCGGCCGCCAATGCGCCCGCGTCGGGTGTGCGGCGCAGCATTCGCTCGACACTGTCGACGGGCACGCCAGCGGCCACGAGCGAGTCGCGCCGCACCTTGATGCGCGCGGCCCGCGTTACCGAGTCCACGGCGGTGGCGGAGTCCTGGCGGCTGGTGAAGCTCCGGATGAGCGTGCCCTTCGAGTCGAGGAACTGCAGCACGACCTCGCGATTGGCGTTCTTCAGCCAGTAGTGCACCTGCGGTCCACCGGCGGGGCTCGCCGCGACCGGATGCACCGGCGGGCCGGACGGAGCACCCGGTGCCGCACCGCCCCCACCGAATCGGCCGCCGGCAAAGCTCACCCGATATGCATCCCGCGGATGGAAGAGATGCGCGGGCTTCTGTGTGACCGCGGGCGTGATCTGCCGCAGTGCCGAGATGTCGTCGATGACCCAGAAGCTGCGTCCGTGTGTCGCGGCGATGAGATCCCCTTCCTTTATCGCGAGGTCGTGCACGGGCACGGGGGGCAGATTCAGTTGGAGACGCTGCCAGCTCGCGCCGTCGTCGCGCGAGAACCAGACGCCACGCTCCGTCCCGACGTACAGCTGTCCGGCCTTCTCGTTGTCTTCGCGAATGGCGCGCGCGAACTGCGTGCTGTCGATCCCTCGATCGATACGCGCCCACGTCTTTCCGAAGTCGGTGGTGCGCCACAGGTACGGCCGGTCGTCGTTCAACTGGAAACGATTCGCGGCGACGTATGCGGTGCCGGCGCTGAAGTGCGAGGGCTCGATGAGCGAGACGCGCGTATAGGCGGCCATGTCCTTCGGCGTGACGTCCTGCCACGACTTGCCGTTGTCGCGGGACACATGAATCAGCCCGTCGTCGGACCCCGCCCACAGCACGCCGCGCTGCTTCGGCGACTCGGCGAATGCGAAGATGACGCCATAGTACTCGACGGACGTTTGATCCTTCGTGATGGGGCCGCCCGATGGTCCGAGTGTCTTCGGATCATTGCGCGTCAGATCCGGTGAGATCACCTCCCAGCTCTGACCGTCGTTCGTGGTGCGATGCACGTAGTTCGACGTCGCGTACAGCACCGAGGGATCGTGCGGCGAGAGGATGATCGGATACGTCCATTGGAATCGATACTTGAGATCGATGGCCGAGTGGCCCATGGGGTTGTCGGGCCATGGGTTGATGTTGCGCGTGAGCCCCGTGCGCAAATCCTTGCGGGTGAGCAGCGCGCCATAGCTCCCTGCGTACACGACATCGGGCTTGTCGCTGCGCGACGCGATGTATCCGGATTCGCCGCCGCCGGCCTCCACCCAGTCGTGCAGGTCGATTCCGCCCGCCTTGCGGCTCGGTCCGCAGAGCGTGCTGTTGTCCTGCTGTGCACCGCACACCTGGTACGGGAAGTGGTCGGTGGCGATGACGTGGTAGAATTGCGCGGTCGCGAAATCTTCCTCCGACCACGTGCGGCCGCCGTCGGTGGACACGCTGGCTCCGCCGTCGTCCGACTCGATCATGCGCTGGTTGTCGTTTGGCGCGATCCAGAAGTCATGCGAGTCGCCGTGCGGAATGCCGCGCACCGGGCGAAAGGTCTTGCCGCCATCCGTGCTCTTCTGGAAGGAGACGTTGTTCACGTAGACGACGTTCGCGTCCCTGGTGTCCGCGTGAATCTTCGAGTAGTACCAGGCTCGCTGGCGCAGCGAGCGGTCGGCGTTGGTGCGGCTCCACGTGGCACCACCGTCGTCGGAGCGGAACACGCCGCCCGAATCGTTCTCGACAATGGCCCACACGAGACCGGCCTTCGCGCTCGACACATCGAGCCCGATGTTGCCGAAGAGACCCGCCGGTAATCCGGCGTTGTGCGTGATCTCCGTCCAGTGGTCGCCGCCGTCGGTCGTCTTGAAGATCCCGCTCCCTGCGCCACCGGAGATGAGCATCCAGGGCGTGCGGCCTGCCTGCCAGAATGCGGCGTACAGGACATCCGGGTTGGAGGGATCCATGACGAGATCCGACGCGCCGGTGGAGTCGTTGCGGAAGAGAATGCGGTCCCAGCTGCGCCCTCCGTTTCTCGAGCGGTAGATGCCCCGATCCGGCGTAGGAGCCCACACGTTGCCTTCCGCAGCGACGTACACGACATCGGGATTCGTGGGGTGGATGCGCACCCGCGAGATCTGTCGAGTCGCCTTGAGTCCGAGCGACGTCCACGTCTTGCCCGCGTCGGTGGACTTCCACACACCCTCACCGTGCGAGACGTTGCCGCGCAACGCGTACTCGCCGCCGCCGACATATACGACGTCGGGGTTTGACGCAGAGATCGCGACTGCGCCGATGGTTCCGCCAAAGTAGCCGTCCGTCACGGGCGCCCATGACTGTCCGCCATCGAGCGACTTGAAGACACCGCCCCCGACGGTGCCCATGTAGTACTCACTCGCGCGGGCGGCCGAACCGCCGACGGCGACTGAACGGCCACCCCGGTAGGGTCCCAACTCACGCCAGCGGAGTCCGCTCAGTGCCGACGAATCTACCGGACCCGGCTGTAACGAAGCCGGACTGACAGGGATGCTCGGCCTGGTGTCGCTCGCAGGTGCGGGACGCAGCTGCGCCTGAAGCGAGAGCGCGGCAAGGGGAACGAGGGAAACAGCGCGGAAGAGAGACTGAAACACGAGAGCTCCATGGGGCGAGTTTTCAGGGCTGCATTTACGGGGCTGCGTGGGCGTGCGCAAGGAGTTCCAATGCAGCATCTCCCAATTTCCGCCGATACTGGATGATGTCCCCTTCTTTCCCGAGCATCCGCCGTTCGTATGCCGAAGCGAGTCGCGCCACAACTCTTGTTCTCAGGCTTTCTGCTGCTCTTTGCCTGCCGCGAGCGGGCGCCGCTGCGTATCGGAGTGGTACTCGACCCGGATGGTCTGCGCGGCGCGGTCATGGCGGCCGATGATCTGAACGCCGGCGGCGGAATAAACGGACGGCGGCTGGAGCTCCGCGTGGTCAACGGGCTCTCCAGCACATCCGCGAAGGACGCCCTCACGGCCGCGGAGAGTCTCGCCACCGACGCAACGATTCTTGCAGTGGTCGGGCACACGAACAGCAACGCGAGTCTCGCCGCCTCGCAAGTGTACAACGAACGGCACGTCGTTCAGATCGCGCCGACGTCCACGGCGCCTCTCTACAGCCACGCCGGCCCGTACAGCTTTCGAATGGTTCCCAGTGATCTGTATCAGGGAGAATTCCTCGCGAAGGTCGTGGCGGGCGACTCGCCGCATCCGCGTGTCGCAGTGCTGTACGAGAACGACGACTACGGGCGGAGTCTGCGTGGCAGGCTGGCGGAGGAGCTTGCCGTCAGGGACATTCAGCCGGTCTATGACGCCCCCGCCAGCGTGGTCGACGCCATCACCGACATCCCGGACATCGCGCAGGCGGTCGTGCGCGCACGGCCCAACCTGATCGTGTGGATCGGGACCGAGGGCGAGCTGCGTCAACTGCTTGCGGTGGTGCAGCGGTCGATTCCCCATGTGCGGGTGGTGGCGAGTGACCGCTTCAGTGTGCCGAGACCGCACGAGCCGAATGCCCAGGTTCTGTATGGCGTGCGGTACGTTCGATTTCGCGCCGCCGACGCGGCCTCGCCCGCAACACGCGCGCTGACCGCCCGGTACGAGCGACAGTTCCACGATGAGCATTCGGACCAGTTTCTGCTCGCGTACGACGCGGTGCGCCTGCTCGCCACGGCCATCACCGCGGTGGGCACGGAGCGCGGCGACATTCGGGACTATCTCGCGGGTGTCGGCACCTCACGGCCCGCATTCGCGAGTCTGGACGGTCCGCTTCGGTTCGACGCCAACGGCGATCCGCCGCCCGGATATCATCTCGCCGAGGTAACGTCCAAGGGGTCTCGTCCGATACCCGACGCATGGTTGGACCAGTAGACGAGCGACGCCGGGGGGCACGCACGCTGCGCCGGATGATCACCATCGTCGCGGCGGTGTTCGGGGTCGTCGCCACCGTGTCCGTGCTCGCCGTGGCGCACCTCTCGCGCTCGCTCGGCAATGAGCTGGATCGCACGACGGAGCAACTCATCGACGAACAGCGAATCGCGGACCAGATCGTCAGCTCTTCCTACGGGCAGCAGCTCGCCGCGTATCGCTATCTGGAGAATCCGAGTGCGGGAACGCTGGCGGAGTTCCGTGACGGTGGCGCACAGGCGTATCGGGGCATCAGGAAATACCTGTTTCGTTCCATGCCGCTCGAGGCCAGGTTGCGGGTCGAGGGGATCAAGGAAGCGCACGAAATCTTCGAGGTGGCCGCGCAGCGCGCTTTCGATCTTGCGGCCAGCGGCGAGCCGGCGCGGGCGCGCGCCCACATGGTCACGCTCTCCCGCGACGCGGCGCTGCTCGAGCGCGCCGTACAGCGCTTCCTTGCGGTGCGTGAGCATCAACGGCAAGAGCTCCGCGAAAGCGAAGAGATGTGGCTCACGCGGCTGCAGTACGCCAGCGTGGCGCTGGCCGCTGCGCTGATCGTCGCCGCCGTGATGCTCGCGGTGCTCCTGCATCGGCGCGTGACGACGCCGTTGAGCGATCTCTCCGTGGCGGTGCGGGCGTTAGCCGCGGGGAGGGATGACGCGCGCGTGCCGCCGCAGCGATTCGCCGAATTTCAGCTGCTCGGCACGGCCTTCAACGAGATGGCGGCGAGCATCCGCCAAGCGCGGATCGAGTCGCAGATCCGCAATGCGGATCTGGAGCGGGCGCTCGCGGACCTGCAGCGGGCACAGCGCGCACTCGTGCAGCACGAGAAGCTGAGCGCCGTCGGTGAGATGCTCGCCGGACTCGCACACGAGTTGAACAATCCCCTCGCCGGCATCCTCGGCGTCGCCGAATGTCTGCAGATGGAGATGTCGGGCTACCCGGATCCGGCGGTGCAGGAGCTCGCGACCTCACTGGTGGATCCGCTGGTCGCGGAATCACTGCGCGCGCGCGACCTGGTGCGGAACCTTCTCAATTTTTCGCGGGAGGCGGCCACGCAGCTCGAGAGCGTGCATCTCGCCGACGCGATGAACGTGGCGGTCGGCCTCAGGCGGCACGCATTCGTGCAATCGCAGAAGCAGTTGGAGATCTCCGTGCCCGACGATCTCTACGTGTCCGCGCAGCCACAGAAGCTCGAGCTCGCGATCATGAACGTCGTGAACAACAGCCTCGACGCACTGAACACGGGCACAGGTACGATGCTTCGCGTCGCCGCTGCGCGTGAGGAGGAGGATGTCGTGGTCACGTTCGAGGACGACGGCCCCGGCTTCGTGCACTCCGACCGGGTGTTCGACCCATTCTACACGACCAAACCCGTGGGGTCTGGCACGGGCCTGGGCTTGTCGCTGGTGCACAAGTTCGTGCAGGAGTTCGGCGGCGTGGTGTTCGCGGAGAGCGCGCCGGTTCGCGGCGCGCGGCTCGTCATGCGATTGCGTGCGACGGAACCTTCGGCACGCGAAGAAGGAGCAGACGCGGCGCGTGTGTCGGAGGCGGCGCTGGCGGGATGACGAAGGGTCGGCCCGCAACGCGAGCCGACCCGACACCTGAGGCCTGTGAGCTACGGTGCGCTGGTCGGCGACGCGGCCGAAACCGCGTCAGGCGCGCAGTACTGCGTGCCGTCAGCGTACGTGGCGACGTGATAGCCGGAGCGGCACGTCAGGTCGTCCCGGAGCGCCGCGCCAGGTTGCAGCCGGCTCGGCGCGGTTGACGACTCGCTCGAGCATGCGGCCAGACCGATCGTAGCCGCGGCGATGAAGAACAGGCGCTTTCGCATGAGGACCTCTGTAGGAGCACCGCGAGCTTGCAGCGCCGGCTTTGGCGTCGCTGTGCCCGGGATCACGTGGCCTCATAGTGCCAGTCGCGTGCCATTGGCTCACTTCGCTGCGCTCCTTTGCCACCGCGGTAGCACCGACCCGAAGCGCCGTCGTCAGTCCGGTGACAACGCGCTCAGCTGTTCCTCGACGAGTCGGCGCTCAACGGGCAGGTTGGCGGACTCTGCCACAGTAAAGGCGTGCGCGAGGCAGACGCGTGCCGCGGCCGGCTCGTGCCGCTCGGAGGCAATGACCGCGAGCTGCATCAGGCATCGGACGCGTTGCGAGGGAACGTCGGCAATGGTGAACTGCCCATAGGCGGTGGTGATGCGTTCCTCCGCCTCGCTGGCGAGCCCGAGCGCTGCGAGCGCGATGCCGAGGTTCAGTTGGGCGCCGGCAAGCATCTCGAGATCGCCCGCCTGTCGCGCTTCGTTGAGCGCCGCCTCGAGCGTTTCACGAGCGGAAGCGAGCTCGCCACGGTCCATCTGCAGCCGGCCGATGTTGAGCAGCGACACGGCCTCACCGCGCTGGTCGGTGGCGCCCCGATATGCGTCGCGCGATTCGGTGAAGAGGCGCTCCGCTTCGTCGAAGTCACGCGCTTCCGCGGCGAGACTGCCGAGGTTCTGGAGTGCCTTGGCGCGCGTGGCCGGCGTCATCGCCAGATCCAGGATGCGCGTGAAGAGCGCGCGCGCCTGGCCAGATTCGCCGCGCGCCCACCAGACGGCGCCTTCGATGTTCAGGGCGTTGGCTTCGATGTCCCGCCACCCATGCTCCCGCGCCAGCGCGGCGCCGCGGTTCGCGGCGGCGAGCGCGTCCTCCCATCTCGAGTGGAGGCGATGCACGTTGGCGAGGTGCCACCACGCTTCGGCCGCCGCCGCGGGGTGTGAGTCAGCGCGTTCGGTGACCGCCTCGAAGCACTCGCGTGCGCGCTGCACGACACCGTTGCGCTCGTAGCGAATGCCGTCGGCGAGAAGCTCCGAGACGGGCGCTTGAGACGTATCCGACATGTCGCGCTCGAGTCAGCTGCGGGGCACCGCGTATGCCGCCATGCGGCGCGCGTGCGTTACCGCGAGCCTCGAAGCTGGAGCTCGAGGTCGAGCGGGTTTGCGGCCAGCTTGATGGCCATCTCGAACGAGACTTCTCCGGCGAGCACGAGATCCGCCAACGATTGGTCGAACGTCTGCGTGCCGTACTGGTCGCGACCCTTCCGCAGCGCATCGTTGAGGTTGTCGAACGAGCCCGCGTCGAGGACGGACTCGCGAACGTACGGTGTCATGTACAGGAGCTGTGTCGCGAGCACCCGGCGTCCGCCGGTGAGCCTGGGCACCAGCTTCTGTCCGACGACACAGTGCAGCACTTCGGCGAGACGCAGCCGCAGCGCCTGCTGATCTTCTCCCTCCATGCGCTGCAGCATCTGCCGGATGGCAGAGCCGGCGTCCGGCGCCTGCATGCGTCCGATGACGAGCCGGCCCGCCTCGACGGCGCGCATGGCGGCTTCCACCACGGAGTGCTCCTCCATCGCGCCGATGACGATGGCGTCGGCGTCCTGCATGATGGCGGATCGCACGCCGTCCTCGAAGGACTCCGTGTCGCTGCCCACCTCGCGCTGCGTCATGCTCCAGCGCTGGCTCTTGTGGAGATACTCGATGGGCCGCTCCACGAGCACGCAGTGGCGCCGCGACGCCGAGGTGGTGTTCAGGTGGTTGATGAGGGCCGCGATGGTGGTGGAACGGCCCGATTCCGGCGCGCCACACACGAGAATGAGTCCCGCCTCGATCTTCGGGGCGTGCACGATGGCGCGCGGCAGGTTGAGCTGCTCGAACGTGGGCAGCACGTCGGAGATGACGCGCATGACCACCATGAAGCTGGAGCGCTGCCGCAGGATGTTGGCACGAAAGCGACCGACGCCACGGACGCTCATCGAGCCCTCGAACTCCTTGACGTCTTCCACGCGCTCCGAGGCGCCGTTGGATTCGAGGATGCGCGCGGCGAGCGAGCGTGTGTCCGCCGTGTTGAGCGTCGGGGTGTCGAGTGGTACCAGTACGCCGTCGACACGCGCCTGCACGACGTCGCCCGCACGCACGTGAATGTCCGTGGCACCGAGGCGGACAGCTTCCTCGAGCAATGACTCAAACAGGAACTCGAAGGCACCGGGCTCGAATGCGGTCCGCGCGCGCGGACTCGGTTCACCGGGCCAGTTGCCTGCGGACTTCTGCTGCGGTGTCAAGTCGGTAACGGACAGGGTCTGCGCCATTCGAAGAAGTGAAGGCCGTCGGATCGGCTTGCACCCCGAGCGATCACGAGGCGAAGCGCATGCGCCCTGCGGCCATGCACCGCAGCGCAAAAGTGGAGGGACGTCGGAGCCGGACGGACAAAGTGCAGAACATCTACCGCCTACCGACCAGTAATTGACGCATGAGACCTTCTGCTGGTCAAATCGTCTCCGGATGAGTATATTTTTTCCGTTGAGTCCGGTCAATACATGTGACTGCGCTCACGATTCATCCCACATATGACTCGAAGCACGGCGGAGCGGCGACGCAGCCCATCCAGGCCGACCGGCGAGGCTGGAATCAGCATGAATCGTAGCGCCAGCACTCCGGACGCTCCCACGCCCGCGTCTCCCGACGGCGGGCGCGATTCCCAGTCGATTCCGGCGCAGCAGCTCGTCTCGCGGCTCGAGGCGCGCCAGCATGTCCTCGCGCTACAACGCCGCCGATTCTGGCGCGAGCTTGCGTTCGCCTTCGCGATTCTCGCCGCCGACGCGCTGACCATCGCGGTCGTCTTCGTGCTGCTCGCGCGGATTCCGATGCGCGTCGATCCGTTGCACGCGGAGTTCGTGAAAGGGCTCATCCCAACGAACCCGCCGGCACTGCTCCGCCGCATCACGCTGCTGTTGTTCTGTCTCACGGCAACACGGGCATACTCCCAGAGCCAGCACGGAGAGCAGCGCGACCGTATCGCGCTCGCCATCGTGCTCGGCATCGTGCTCCCGCGCTGGACGGAGCTCCTTACGACGCAGTTCGTCCCACGCGTGACGGTGATCACGGCGGTCGTCCTGCTGCTGTGGCTCGCGCTGGTGCTGCAGCGCCGCGCGGCGTCCGTCGCCATGCAGACGTTCGACCCCCGCCGGCTGGACCAGGAGCGGACCCTGCTCGTCGGCTTGCGCCAGCAGCTCAACACCTTCCTCCGCGAGCAGGTGGATCACAGTGCCCCATCGCCGTCGGTGTATGAGATAGCGCCCGAGTGGCCGCGCGAGCAGCAGGAAAGCTGGCACATGCTCTATGAGGAAGTCCATGCGGCCAAGGCGGACGCGATCATTCTCGTCGGACCGCTGAGCGACGACGCACTCCAGACGGTTCTCATCGCGGGGTCGAGCGCCGGATGTCGCGTGTTCGGTTTGCGGCGGCGGCCCCTGCGCGAGATGAACAATCCCACGCTGATTCGTCGAGGCGAAGGTCCCATTGCGCTGCTCAGCAGCCCAGCGCTGTTGGGATGGCAGCTGGTCGTGAAACGGATGCTGGACGTGACCGGAGCCGTGGCCGGGATGATCATCCTTTCCCCGATCATGGCCGTGTGTGCCGTGCTCGTGAAGCTGACGTCCCCCGGCCCCATACTCTTCACGCAGACGCGCGTGGGATTGGGCGGGGAGCCGTTCCCGATGCTCAAGCTCCGCACGATGGTGCAGGACGCCGAGGCACGACAGGCGGAAGTGGCGATGGCGAACGTGTACAGCGATCCGCAACTGTTCAAGATTGCCGGAGATCCGCGCATCACGAAGGTTGGCCAGTTCCTCCGCCGCAGCAGCCTCGACGAGCTTCCGCAGCTCTGGAACGTGCTGCGCGGCGAGATGTCGCTCGTGGGACCTCGCCCCCCGCTGCCGCGAGAAGTGGAGAAGTACAAGGTGCGTCACTTCGTCCGCTTCGAGGTCGTGCCGGGCATTACCGGTCCGTGGCAGGTCAGCGGGCGAAACACCATCACCAGCTTCGACGACGTCATCAAGCTCGAGCAGACCTATATCAGCGACTGGACGGTCTGGCGCGATCTCCTCCTGTTGCTCCGAACCATCCCAGCCGTCCTGAGTATGCGCGGCGCGCTTTGATGCCTACCCCTCCAGCCGCTTGCGTCTTCTGCAACTGTTCCCACCCGATCTGACAATCAACGTGTCCTTCGACCTCCCCCGCCGCGACGAGTGCGCGCGGGCTTCTCGTGGAGCAGTCCGGTATGTCGCGCTGCTCGCCACGGTGGCGTTGGCGGCATGCATTCCCGCGATCCCGGTGCCGCCGTCGGTGCAGCCGCTCACACATGGCGCGTCGCAGTGGCTCGTGGAACCCGGCGACGTAATTCGCCAGCGCGTGTGGATGAGCCCGGAGCAATCGGGCGATCTCCCCGTGAACGAGCGTGGGCAAGTGCTCGTGCCCACGGTGGGGCGTCTGACGGTCACGGGCATGACGCCGAGCGCGGTGGAATCCGCCATCCTGAAGAGCTATTCGGGGCGCCTGGATTCGTCGCGAATCGAAGTCACGTTCCTGCGTCCGGTGTCGGTGGTGGGCGGCGTCAAGCTGCCGGGCATCCAGCTCGCGGATCCATCAGCGTCGGTGCTCTCCCTCATCGCGCGCGCCGGCGGCCCCAATCATCCGGGCGGCGATCTGCGCGCCTTCCTGCTCCGCGTGGGCGAGCCCGTGCACGAGATCTCCACGGGCGACCGCGTCTCGGACCTCGGCATCCGGTCCACCGATCAGCTCTATGCAATGGACCCTCCGTTCATCGTTCGTAACGACATCGGGGTCCGCACCACCATCGAGTCCGTCCAGCTCGTCGGCTCCATTCTCACGCTCATCCTGCTCATCACACGCCGGTAGTCCGGTCTCCGACCTCTTCTGACCATGGAAGCGCTTCCCGCACCGCTGCTCACCGACTCATCGCCCGATCTCGATCTTCGCCGTGTCTGGGCGACGGTCGCTCGCAGCGCATGGCTCATACTCGGATGCGTCCTCCTCTCGCTCGGGGCCGGCGTAGTGGCGGTGAGGAGAATGGATCCCGTCTATCAGGCGACGGCGTCCATTCGGATCGACCCGCGCGGCGAAAGCAGCCCCGCCGCCGCGTTCTACGGTGTGACCTCCGACAACACGAACCTCATGGCCACGGCGATGGAGGTGCTGACCAGCCGTTCGCTGGCCAATGACGTCGCCGACACGCTGGGCCTGCGGCTGCAGCTCGACGAGCCGCGTCGCACTCCGCGTAGCGCCGTGATTGCAAGCGCACACGTGGACAGTCTTGCTCCGCTGGTGTCGTACCGGCTCGTGCCGGGGGCCGGCGGCTCGGTCTCCGTACGCGACCTCTCGAACCGGCCGCTCCGCTCCGTGCGCGGGAGCGCGCTGATCGCCCTTCCTGGCATCACGTTCCGGCTTCGCGACTCTCTGCTCACGTCGGGCCCGGCTCTGGTGCGCGTGACGTCACTCGAGGACGCATCCAATCTGGTGCGGTCGCGCGTGACGGTGGCCCAACCGAATCAGAATGCCAACATCCTGACCGTGCGTTACGAGGGGAACGATCCCGTCCTCGTGCGCGACATCTCCAACGCGCTGGCCGAGCGTTACGTGCGCAAGCGGCTCGACGCGGAAAAGGCTGGTGCGCGCAGCCGCGTTGCATTGCTCAAGCGGCAGCTCGACACCCTGTCCGGCGAGATGGGCCTGCGCGAGAACGCCATGACGGCGTTCCTCCAGG
Source organism: Gemmatimonadetes bacterium 2013_60CM_65_52 (assembly GCA_002215645.1). Taxonomy (GTDB): domain Bacteria; phylum Gemmatimonadota; class Gemmatimonadetes; order Gemmatimonadales; family Gemmatimonadaceae; genus AG11. The sequence goes on from NGFI01000003.1 coordinate 66,286, forward strand.
CGAACAACATCATCAGCGTGCAGAACTCGGAGACCCAGCAGACCGCGGAGCTTCAGCATCTGTCTGACATCCGCATGGCGTACATCATCGACCGCGACGCGATGGTCGCGTCGCTCCAGCAGCTCGAGTCGACGAAGGGCCCCGAGGAGACGCGGCAGGCGTTCGAGCGCGTCCTCTCGACCCCCGCATTTCTGCGCGCACAGAACACGTACAGCCCCGCGACGCAGTTCGTGGAGCGACTCCGCCGCCAGGAGGATGAGCTGACGACCGTTCGTCGCCGCCTGAACCCCAGCGATCCCGACATCAAGGTGATCGAGAATCAGATCGCGCAGACGAAGCGCGACATCGAAAGCACCGTGCGGAATTTCATCAACGGCACGACGGAGCAGGTCCGCGGCGTGGACCGCCGGATCGCGGAACTCCGCAGCTCGGTGAAGGCGCTGCCGATGCAGGACGTGGAGTATCAGCGGCTGACGCGCGCCCAGAAGGGCGTGGAAGACATCATGACGCAGGTGCAGGGACGGCTGAAGGAGGCGGAGATCAACGCGGCGGTGCAGGACTCGACCGCCGAGGTGCTCGATCGCGCCGTGCTGCCGACTGGCTCTCTTGGCACGTCGCGTCCGGTGATCTTCGCGGTGGCGCTCTTCTCGGGACTCATCGTCGGCGTCGCCGTGGCGTTCCTGCGCGACTGGCTCGACACGACCGTGCACAACGAGTCCGACGTCACGTCCATCACCGGTGCGCCGGTGATCGGCATCATCCCGAACCTGCGCCAGGAAGCGCTATCCGCGCGATACCGATCGCTGGTGAGCGGAGAATTCCCGGCGCTCGGCCTGCCGGCCGGCAAGGCGCGTGAAGGGGAAACGCAGACCATGGCCGCCGAAGCGTATCGCGCGCTGCGCACGAACCTGAGCTACGTCACGCCGGCGCGGCCGCCGCGGGTCATTGTGCTCACGAGTGCGCTCTCCGGCGACGGCAAGACGACCAGCGCCGCGAATCTGGCGGTGACGCTCGCGCAGCAGAACAAGCGCGTGCTGCTGATCGACGCCGAGACGCGCCGTGGAAACCTGCATACGCTGTTCGGCATCGAGGCCCAGCCCGGATTCTTCGACTTGCTGTACGGTCAGGCGACACCCGGCGAGTGCATCCGCCGCGTCGCGCTCGAGGGTACCGGCCACCTCGACGTGCTGCCCTCGGGCGGTGCGCCCAATGCAAATGCCGCCGACTTGCTGGTGGCGGGCCGGCTCGCGCCATTCTTCGAGCGGCTGCGGCAGCAGTACGATTACGTGCTCATCGATACGCCGCCGCTCAATCTCTTCACGGATGCGGCGCTGATCGGCGCGCACGCCGACGCGACACTGCTGGTGGCGCGCGCAGATCGGACTGAGCGCCAGGCCCTTCGATTCGCGGTCTTGCAGCTCAAGCACGTGCAAGCGAACCTGGCCGGTGCCATTCTCAATGGCGTCGATCTCCGCCGGAACTCGCGGTACCGCGGCGGTTACGACTTCGGCCGGTATGGCGCGTACTACAACTAGCAGGCGGCCTTGATGCTCGCGAGACGTTCACATCATCACTCGCTCGCGTGGCGAGTCGGTCGGGCAATCGAGAACGCCGGCGCGAAACGGCCGGTCGTGTCGCGCACGGGTCCGGCGTGGGTGTTCGGTCTCATGGGCGTGGCCGCCGAAGCGTTTCTCGCGCCGTTGGTGCTGGCGGCGACGTTCGGCGTGGGGCTGCTGACGTATCTCCTTCTGGACACGCCCTGGACGCGCGTGCGTGCGCAGCAGCGCCCGAGATTCGTGTCCGTGCGTATTCTCTACCTGAACACGCTCATCGTGGTCGGCTTCTGGCTGGCCGTGATGTTCACGTTCAGCGCGGCGGATCCCACGGTGAGCAAGGGCGTGGAGCAGCGGCTGCCCAAGCTGCTCGAGGTGGCGACCACGACCGACCTGCGGTCGCTGGTGAATCTGAAACACGCGGTGCTCACGGCCAGGAGTGCCGAGGCACCGATAACCGAGACGAGCTCCACGTGGTTCGACGTCTTCGTGCATGGCATCGTCTCCGCGCTTGCCCTGAACTTTCTCCTGTATGGCATCGTGATCGCACGCCGGCGGCAGCGCGCTCGTCATACGGGACGCCGCAGCTCGCGCGGCGCACTTCGATACGACTCCATGGTCGGGCTGTTCGTCGATGAGGACCGCGGCGCCGCCCACTGATCCGCGGCAGCGGTTGGTCGCGGGATCCGACCACCTTCCGCCGGCGGAGACGACAGCCGTCCAGATCGACGCCGCGCCGAGGGACGCCGCGAGCATGGTGGCGCTCGTCGTGTTCGCGGCGTATGTCGCCATCTCGCTGGCCGGGGTCGGCGGCCGACTGCTCACCGTCACCTATCCGGCAGCCTGCCTGCTGGTAGGGTTGCTGACCTATGTGCGGAGCCGCACGAGCTACCTGGCGTTCGTGTGGTGGCTCTGGTTGCTCACGCCGTTCGTTCGTCGCGTGTTCGACCTCCACTATGGTTTTCATCCGACGAGCCCTCTGCTTCTCGGGCCGCTGCTCGCCAGCGGCGTGGCCGTGCTCACGGTGATCCGCCGGTTCCGGATGCTTCGGAGCAGCGCATACGTTCCGTTTCTCGTGGCCGGTGCGGCGCTGGCGTACGCGTTTCTGATCGGGCTCATTCGGCAGTCGGTGGCCGCCGCGACATACGACCTGCTCACGTGGATCGCGCCACTGGTGTTCGGAATGCACCTGGCGTTGGAGTGGCGGCGGTTCCCCGTCACGCGGAAGGCCATCACGTCGAACGTGTTGTGGGGGCTGCTCCTCACGTCGGCGTATGCTGTCGCGCAGTTCATCGATCCGCCGCTGTGGGATCGCGTCTGGGTCGTGAGTGCCGAGATGGCGAGCGTCGGCGCGCCAATGCCGTTTCTGATTCGTGTGTTCAGCACGCTCAATGCCCCCGGCCCGTTTTCCGTCATGCTCGTCTTCGCGCTGCTGATCGGGCTTGCGTCGCCGCAGCGGTGGCGATTCGTGGCGCTTGCGCTGGGTCTCGTGGCGCTCGTGCTCACGAAAGGCCGGTCGGCCTGGGGCGCGTTCTTGCTGGGCGCCGTCGTGATGCAACTCCGGCAGCCGCTCCGCTCGCTGCCGCGGCAGTGGATCGCGTTGCTGGCGGTGCTGATGCTTGCGGCGCCGGTCATCACGCAGCCCCGAGTGATGTCGGTGCTGACGCGCCGAGCCGCGACGCTACGTAACGTCGAGCAGGATTACAGCTTCAAGAATCGCGTCACGTTCACGCGGTTCGCCATCTCGAACATGTCCGCCAATCCCGCCGGATGGGGACTTGGGTACCTCGGCGGAGCGAGCAAACTGTTGCGAGGCAGCAAGGCGGGATTCGCGCTCGACAGCGGACCATTGGAGATCTACAGCGTCATGGGATGGCTCGGCGGGACGCTCTTCATGCTCGCGCTGGCGGCGATCATTCTGCCCATTGCCCGAAGTCGAAGGGTGCGATTCGAGCCCGTCACGAGCGCGGCGGTGTCGGTGGTCGTCGCGCTGATCTTCGCCTCGTTCTTCGGGAACATCTTCAACAGCGTATCGGGATTTTTCTTCTGGAGCGCCGTGGGACTCGCTACGGCCGGCAGGACGTACGCCGGCGCCACGGACCTGTTGCAGCGCTATGCAGGGCACAGTGAGCTGCTCGCGCGCGCGCTGCCGCGTCGGCCCACCGCCGCATGACGCAACCCGCACCAGCGGGCGAATCGGAGCTCCATCTCGTTCCTCTGCGTCGCATCCGCTCCGATGCGCGGCGGACGCCGCTCGACCTGCCCGAGCTGTGGCGCTACCGCGATCTCTGGCTCACACTCGCGCTGCGCGACGTCAAGCTGCGCTATCGGCAAACGGCGCTCGGCATTGCGTGGGTCGTGTTGCTTCCCCTCATCGCGAGCGGCGTGTTCACGCTCGTGTTCGGCGTCGTGGCACATCTGCCCAGCGAAGGGAATCCGTACTTTCTCTTCGTGTTCGCCGGCTTTCTTGGCTGGACGGCGTTCCAGAACACGTTACAGCGCTGCAGCATCTCGCTGATCGGCAATACGACGCTGGTGACGAAGGTGTACTTCCCCCGGATCATGCTGCCGGCGTCGTCCGTGCTGGCATCGGTGCTCGACTTCGCGATCGGCGCGGTGATCCTCTTAGCGGTGCTTGCCGTGCGCGGCAGCTTTCCACCGTTGACGTCGCTGCTGCTGGTTCCGCTGTTGTTGTTTCTGCTGCAGTGTCTCGCGTTAGGAATGGGATTGTTCGCGGCGTCGCTGACGGTGCGCTTTCGCGACGTCACCTACATCCTTCCCTTTCTCATCCAATTGCTCCTTTACGCGAGCCCGGTGGCGTATGGCGTGGCCGTGGTGCCGGACCGGCTGCGACGGTTCTATCTGCTGAATCCGGTGGCTCCGCTGCTGGACGCCATGCGGGCCGCGCTGCTGGGCAAGGGCGACGTCCACTGGAAGGCCGTGGGTGTATCGGGAGTCGTCAGTCTCGCGGTCCTGGCGGCGGGCACGCTCTACTTCCTCTATCAGGACCGGCTGAATGCGGACGTCATCTAGGCGCGCCGGCCATGCGCTGTCCGTCCGGGGAATCGGCAAGGCGTACAACGTTGCCAATCGACAGGCGACCACGCTTGCGGAGTCCGTAAGCGACTGGGTCGGACGTGCGCGCACGGGGCGAAAGCGGGATCAGTTCTGGGCGTTGCAGGACGTCACCTGCGACATCGAGCAGGGCGAGATCCTCGGCCTCGTGGGGCGCAACGGCGCGGGCAAGTCCACCCTGCTCAAGATCATCGCGGGCGTGACGGCGCCCACGACGGGCGCGGTGGACGTCTACGGCAGGATCGGCTCGATGCTCGAGGTGGGCACGGGCTTTCATCCCGAGCTGACCGGGCGCGAAAACGTGTTCCTCAACGGCGCCTTCATCGGCATGCGTCGCGCGGAAATTCGCTCACGGTTCGACGAGATCGTCGAGTTCTCCGGCGTGAGCGACTTCCTGGATGTCCCCATCAAGCGATTCTCGAGCGGCATGCAGGTACGGCTGGCGTTCGCGGTGGCGGCGCACCTCGACGCCGACATCTTGCTCGTGGACGAAGTGCTCGCCGTCGGCGACCAGGCCTTTCAGGACAAGTGCCTTGGCAAGATGAAGGAGGTACGACAGAAGGAAGGGCGCACCGTGTTGTTCGTCAGCCACAACCTTGCCGCCGTCGCCAACCTGTGCACTCGCGGGCTGCTGTTGAGTGGAGGCCGCGTCATCGCCGACGCATCGGCATCCGAGATCACACGTCTCTACTCGGCCGGCGTCGCCATTGCGGCGACGACCGACGAGGTGGATCTCACGCCGTTGCCGCGCTCGAAGCCGGCGGCCGCGCGGTGCACGAGCATTCGTGTGAACGCGGTGGCGGAAGACGGTACGCCGCTGGACGGCATCACGCGCGGTTGCACGCTGGAAGTCGCCGTCACCGTGCAGGCGACCGACGCCGTCAATCGCGCGCTCCTCGGCGTCGAGGCGATGGACGAGCGTGGACGTCCCGCATTCGGCGTCTCGACCGACACCGTCGATGCGTGGATCGATCTGGCTGCCGGCGACCGGCGAACCGTCGTCGTACGTCTCCGGAACCTGCAAATCCGTCCGGGCCTCTATACTGTCGGTCTGACACTGACCACCGTGACCGACATGCTCGATGAGCTCGACGCCGTGGTGCGGTTCGAGGTGACGCCGGAGCCGGGCGCTGGATACGAGCGCTGGCCGGGCTGGCCTGCCGCGGCATATGCGCCGCGATTCAGCGCAAGCGTCGGCTAGCATCGTCACGTCATGCCGCCACCGCTGACCATTGCACTCGTCGGTACGTCGTGGGCGAGCTCGAGCTCGGGGGGCGCCACCTTCGAGGACGAGGTGCTCTACGCCGTGCTCACCACGCCCTCGGCGTACCGCTTCGTGGTGTATCCCGCCTCGAAGCGCATCGCGTCCTTCGTGAAGGAGCAGAACCTCGCTGAGCGCATCACGCTCGTGAAGGAGGTGCGCGAGCCAAAGTTGCCGCGCCGGGCGTTGCGTCGCGCGGTCCGCCTCGTTCGGCGACGTGCGAGGCCCCTGCCATTCGCGGCACTGACAGATGCACTGCGCAAAGCGGGCGCGCAGTGCGCGTGGCTGCTCGGTGGCTCGCTCGTACCGTTGGACATGCCATACGTCGCCACCATGTGGGACGTGCAGCATCGCGTGCAGCCGTGGTTTCCCGAGGTGAGCGCGAAGGGCGAATGGCGTGAGCGCGAGCGACTTTGCGCGGAGCTCGTCGGCCGGGCATCCATCGTTACCGTCGGAACACAGACGGGTGCGCGTGAGCTCCGCGATGCTTACGGCGATCCCGCGGGCGCGATGCACGTGATTCCACTTCCCACGCCCTCCTTTGCCGTGGCGGCGGGGATGCGGCCCCGTCCGGCGCGGCCGGCCGATCTGCCGAACCGGTATCTGCTGTATCCGGCGCAGTTCTGGGCGCACAAGAATCACGTCACGGCGGTGCGCGTTCTCGCGGCGCTGAACGCCATCGACGATCCGCCGGAGCTCATCTGCGTCGGTGACGACAAGGGCGCGCTGCAACACGTGCAGAACGAAGCCCAGGCGCTCGGTGTCGCCCACCGGTTGCATCTGCCGGGCTTCGTCGAACGGCAGCGACTGATCGCGTTGTATCAGCACGCCGAGGCGTTGTTGTATCCGTCGCTCTTCGGGCCGGACAATCTGCCGCCGCTCGAGGCCATGGCGTTGGGGTGTCCAGTGATTGCTGCCGGCGTGCGTGGCGCCGAGGAGCAGATTGGGGACGCCGGCATTCTCGTGCCGCCCTTTGACGTGTACGCATACGCGAATGCGGTGCGGACGTTGCGCGAGTCGCCGGATGTGCGAGAGGAGCTCGTCGGCCGCGGCCGTGAGCGTGCGCGTGCCTGGACCACGCCGCAGTACGTGCAGGCCGTGCTCGAGCTGATTCAGTCCCGTATCGCGCCAGCGCGGGCACTCTGGTCCTGATGGCCGAGGCGCTACGGGGTGGCCGCGCGCGCGTCGATTGGCCGCGCTTCACCATCATCACGTCGTCGCTCGATCAGGCTCCGTTTCTCATCGAGACGATCCACTCCGTGCGCGACCAGCGTCGCGATGACGTCGAGCATATCGTGCTCGACGGTGGGAGCTCGGATGACAGCGTCGACGTGCTCCGCGCACACGATGAGTCGCTCGCGTATTGGGAGAGTGCGCCGGATGATGGTCAGGCGGCGGCGTGGAATGCGGGAGTTCGTCGTGCGCGTGGTGAGATCATCGCGTTTCTCAACAGCGATGATGTTCTGTTGCCGGGCGCGTTGGATGAAATGGAGAGGTTGGCTACAGCTCACCCAGCGGCTGAATGGCTGGTGGGGGGAACGCGGTATTTCGGTGAGATGGCGCCGGCGCTCGAGTATCCTGGTGTGCCGCAGCGGAGTGCGGCAGAGGTGCTGTTCTTCGCGTCGTATGCGCCGCAACCCGGACATTTCTTTCGGCGGTCCGTGTTCGCGCGCGTGGGTGAGCTCGACGAGACGTTGCACTATGCGTTCGACCACGAGTTCTTCGTCCGGTGTGCGTTGGCAGGGGTGCCGTCCGCGGCGACGCCGGCGATCGTCGCGGGGTTCCGTTTTCACGGTGCGAGCAAATCAGTGACGCAGCGGGAGCGGCAGATGCGTGAGACACTCGAGGTGGAGTGGCGACATTGGCCGGAGGTGCTGGGACGAGAGGGACGTCACGCGCGGGCCGTCCGTGCGGATCGGAAGGGGCATCTCGCGCTCGAGGCGTCTCGCGATGCGCTCATGGCAGGGCATCGTGGCCGGGGATGGCGGCTGTTGGCGCGGGCCGTGAGGGAGTATCCGAGCATGTTCCGCACGCGTGCATTTCTGGGTACGGTGCAGCGGTTGATGGGGTTTAGGCGCTGACCGCCCGAGAATTTCTGGTTGCCGTGGGGGAGCCGCCGCAACGCGCTGCCCTCGGATGTCGACCAGCAGTTGGAGGGCGCGGTACGGCCGGTGCCGTATCGCAGCGCGGATGCTCCGGCGATGGGCGTGTCGTTTACACGGCTTGCGTCGATTTCGGTGCGGTCAGCCGCTTATGCAGCGTCGCCCCGCTGCATAATCATCCTGCCGCATCAATGCCCGGCGCATAACGCGTGACGGTCGAAGGGGATAGCTGGACGCGGCGAGCAGGCCGCGCACATTATGCAGCAAAGGAATGCTGGCAATTGCTCGTCACGTCGTATAACTGGCAGCCTAATTAGCGTTATTGCGCGGAAACAATGCCAACGATCGGGTGATGCCGGTCGCACTCTTGGTGCGCCGGGTCGAGAAGGCTCGCGGCTGACAGTGCCGCGTCGCGCTGGCCCGTAGTCGTAGGTCCGGCTGTCGATTCGCCGGAGCGGTCGTGCCGGTCATAACAGATCGCGAGATACTCCTCAGGTTGTGCCCCACGCGCGTGCGCCGGGCCGACCACTCGGCCATCGCGTCGACTCGACGTCGCGCTGTCTGAGCGCGCCGTGTGCCCATCTACATCCGCGCCATAACCCGACGCTGCTGCTGCCAAGGGCGTGTCGGTGGCGGCGGCTGCGCCGCCGTGTTCTATTTGATGCCCTTGCAGCAGAGCTTCGCGTTATGCTGCCACATAGTTCGCTGACTCTCGGGCCATCCGGGCAAGATCCTTGTACCATTAAGCAGCCACGCGATGTCTGACTCGACCAATTGGGCGCCCATTCTCGCTCAAATGACTTTTGGCGCGGCCACGTCCCTCGTATCTCTGTATGCGGGAATGATCCTAGCGGGCACGCAAACAGGATCGCGCTAGCATGAAGCGACAAAGCGGGGCGGCTGCGGCACTACTCGAGGATCTCAACAGGATCGATGAGGAGCTGACGGCAATCAAGGAGAAAGGACTTCGGCCGTGGGATGGTACCACGCGGATTGCCACTCCTACGATTCATCTCTGGGTTGAAGGGCTGATCGCGGAAAGCGCCGAAGAGGCACCCGACGTGGTCGCCGGCTTCATGCGCCTGCAGCGAGCTCTCGCCGTGCTCGAAGATCTGGCGACACGGACAGGCGATGCTGTTGATGACGTAAGCAACAAGTACCAGAGCTACAGCCAACTGGAGGAAAATCGTCAAGATGCGCTACAAGCGGAAGGCACTCTTGCGCCACCGCTTTCCGACGATCGGATCGCTCTTCTGGCTTTGGCATCAGTGCCCGGGGCGATTGGAGCGCACACAGCGCGGGCCAAGCTCGACCTAATGGACGCACGCGACCATCAAGATCGGCTTCTCTCGCAATATCACTATCAACCCAATGCGGTGCTCGCGATCATCTTCGATCTGACCACGCGCCTCGTGCCGGTCGCCTATCGTCGCGTCCCGGGCGTCCCCGAGTTCGTTATGCGCGCGCTCGTCACAGTGCCGGAGGATGCAGAACTGGAGTCACTGGAGGCACAGCGCTTACTCCGCAGCCATGGGTTTGGCTACCTCGCCGATCGTCTTCGATTCAAACGAGCGCTCGGAAGTGGATAGCACCGGCACCATAACGACTCGTTGCAGTTAACAGGGCTCTGCGGATGGCGCGTGCTCCGCACGCGCTCATATTCTATTCCCTGCCACTGAATTCCGGCGTTAGATAGGGCAGTACGATTATCCACGACACTCAGGATGCATTCCATGGCGCGCGGCACAAAGAAGCAGCACTTCGTACCGCAATTGCTACTACGGCAGTTCGCCGACCAGAATGAGCGCATCTACTGCTACGACATAGCTGCGGACCGTTCATTCCCGACCATCGTGCGCGACACTGGCCACCAGAACCATTTTCTCTCGATTCCGGCACTCGACGGCGCGGAAGGCCCAGGCGCGCATTTCGAGCAAGTCTTTCAGTCAGTCGAAGGACCAGCGGTTGATTCGATTCGCAGTATCGATGCTGCCTTAGCTTCCGGTATTCTCAGAGTTGTGGGCGCGCCGGAGCGCGATGCCTTGTCGCGCTTTATTGCAGTTCAGTATCTCCGAACACCAGCGATGCGTGAGCAAATGTTCCAGCATGTTGAGCTTATGCGACGTGTTCTCGCCACGGAAACGATGGCTCGGAATGGCTTTGACCCTGCGGTTCCAGCAATCACATCTCTCATAGATCGCATCAGTCAGATTCCCAAAGACAAGGAGGCTGCGCTTCATGGTGAACACATCCTTCAGCCTGCATTTATCGCTGAACTAGCAACTATGTTCGCGGGGCACGTATGGCTTCTTGGCGTTAACAGAACAGGCTCGCCGCTGTACGTGGCGGACAATCCCGTGGCAATCCATGGTCATGTTGAACGGCCTGGGCGCGGACTTGGGCCCGCCACTTACGGTGCCGAGACAACCATTCCGCTTTCGTCTGTGCTGCAGCTGTCGCTATTTGAGCGCAAGTTCATCGAAGATGAAACGGGTGTTCAAGATCAGGATGGCTCCGTCTTTGCCGAATTGTCACTTGACAACGTTCTATTTCAGCGCTCGTTACAGGTATTTTCCGCCAGACAGTTTATCTACTGCGAGCAAGACGATTTTGCTGATGCAAAGCGCTTTTGCGATGCCGATCCTGAGTTGCGCGATCCGCTTCGTTCCAAGGTAGAGGCCGTTGCATTTGGCAGAGTGGAACGTCCTCGACGTCGTGAGCGATAGTATGTCGCGCGAGGCGTTATCTAACGCGACTCTATGAGATTGAAAGTCACGAGCGATTCACGGACCTCAGCATCTCGCTGACGTAGCCCGTCGAGCGCAGCTTCACCGCACTCTGTGCGGGAGGCACTCATGACGTTCGTTGGTTTCGATCTCCATAAGCGGTACATCACTGCCTGCGCGCTCGATGCGGCTGGCGAGAGCATCGCTGAAGTCCGACAGCTCTCGACAGCGCTCGAAGCCGTCACCGCGTGGCTCAACACGCCCCCACGTCCCGTGACGGTCGGGCTTGAGGCGACGCTGTACTGGGAGTGGTTGGCGACGCGCCTCGCCGAGCAGGGCCATACGGTGCACATCGCCCACGCCTTTCACGTCAAGCTGATTTGGCAGGCCCGCGCCAAGACCGATCCAATCGATGCGCGCACACTTGCGGAGTTGCTCCGCGTGAATCTCTTCCCGGCGATCTGGATTCCCGATGTCGAGACGCGGCGCCGTCGCCAACGTCTTCGCGGTCGCGCGTTTCTCGTTCGTGAGCGCACCCGGCTCAAGAATCGGATTCATGGCCATCTCACCTCGGAGAACCTCGTCGCGCCTGGAGCCGACCTCTATGGCAAGGGTGGGCGGGCGTGGCTCGCCACCGCCCCGCTGTCACCGGTGCTCCGCGCGCAGACCGAGCGGTTACTCACACTGCACGACGCCATCACCCGTGAGATCGCGGGCCTCGATGGCGAGGTGAAGCGCGCCGCCAAAGGCAACCCGATCGTGAAGCAGCTAGCCACGATGCCGGGGGTTGGCGTGTTCAGCGCGTTGTTCGTCCAGGCCGAAATCGGATCGATTGACCGCTTTCGCTCGAGTTACGAGCTCGCGGCGTATGCGGGGCTCGTGCCGACGACGCGAAGTTCCGGGGAGAAGACCGCGTACGGCGGCCTGGGCAAGGCGAGCAATCGCTGGCTCAAGTGGATCCTGATCGAGATCGTCGTCACGCTGAAGCTGGCGCCCGGCCCCGTGGGCACGTACTATCGCCATCTGTTGCGGGCGAAGGGCAAGCCGAAGGCACAAGCGGCCGCCGCGCGCAAGCTCTGTTGCTACCTCTATTGGATGATGAAGGAAGGCTGGACCTACGAGCAGTGGCTCCAGCAGCATGTGCACTCCCAACGGTCGGAGGTGCGCCCGGTGCAACGCATGGGTGCGGTGGCGTAGCAGGACTGCGTCATTCCCCCGGTAACGCGAATGGGCCACCTCCTTCGAATACAGGCTCGTGTCTTCTCCGGACGTAGAGGCGCTTGAAGACGACTTCGTGTCGCTCTCGATGATCAGCCAGGAGAAGGAGCTGTCCGATATTGCACGTGCGGGAGTACGGGAACTGTTGTCATTGTGGCTGTGCGAACAGCCATCGCACCACGCTGCGCCTAAGAGCGATTGACTTTCAGAGGTGCGTTGCACCAGCGGGCGCTTGCATGCATCATGAAGTGCGCTCGCCACCTGGCGCTGGCTCTCATATTGGTCGATCACCGTTCCGGTAATCGCCCGCCGGTGAACTTGGGCGTTGGCCCGCCACACCTTTTGCCATCGTGAAAGGATACCGACGACACCACCCTGCACCAGCCGCTGCCTCTGCGTTCGAGCTTCTAGCATACGCGAGCGGTACGGGCAAAGCCGATCTTTCAGGAGCGCTGACCAGCTCGGATGCCGTCGGGGAGCTCGCGCAGCTCATCGACCAAGCTCGCGCCCCGATCCGGCTGCATGGCCGCCGCGTTGAGGAAATGTTCGTCTACGTCGTTGCGTCTCTCGGGGCAGCACGGATGATCAAGCGCGAGGATGCCGGGGACGTGGTCCTTGCCGATGGCCTGGATGTCGTCGTGCCCGACTATCGGATCTTGCTGGCCGACGGCACGCAGATCTTGGTCGAGGTAAAGAACTGTCACGCGCGCTCGCCGTCAGGCGGACGTACATTCAAGGAAGATTATCTTCGGCGCCTCCACGCCTACGGCGACCTGTGCAGCCTTCCGGCCTACGTAGCCGTCTACTGGTCTGCGTGGCGAATGTGGTCACTGCACCGAGTCGATGACCTCCTGGCCAACCTTGATCGCGGACGACTCCGACTCTCGTTCGTGCTTGCCATCCCACGGTCAGAAATGAGACTCCTGGGGGATGCAACGCTCGCCACGGAGCATCCGCTGCTTCTGAGATTCGTCGTATCCAGCCGTCGGCTCTCGACGACGGGAAAGACATCCGAACACATGATGCGCATCGACGCCGTCGAGATGGAGGTCAATGGTCGCCCGATCAACGCCGCCCGCGACAAGGACATCGCGTGGGGATTTATGATGCACGGTCGCTGGCCGGACTCCGAGCCGATCGCTGCCATGGAGGGCGACTCCGTCTCAGCGATAGAGTTCACGTTTGTTCCGGAGTCTCCTGATCCATCCGTTTCTTTCGCGATGGTCGCCCCTCTCAGCTCTCTCGCAAGCTCCAGCTTCAACGACCTGACGGTCAACGAGGACAAGGTCGCCCGGTTGCGACCCGCGGCGCTGCCGACACCGCCCTATCCGAATCCCACCGAGCAGTATTTCGGCGAGGACCTGCCCCTCTGGCGGTTCATCCTGCGGGCCTCGCCCTGGAATTCGTCGCGCGGTGCGGGCTAACCATTGTTTGCACCTGACAATGGAGCTGCGGAAGCGACGGCGGCTCCGCCGCCACCGCAGTTTATGTATTCGCCTGCAGGTGAAACTCGGCGTTATGCCGCTACAAGCCACGGGACCGGTACACTTTCGCGCACAGACAATTTCTGCGTGCGCGACACCACTCGCGCCAGGCTCACGATATGGCGCCACCTGTTAAGCCTCGGACCTCACGCTTATCAGCCGAACCGATGGGGTACGTGAAGTCCGACAAGAAACGTAAATCGTGACGGACCACGCGATCTGCCGACCCGCCCCCCGCCCTGGGTATCCCCGATAAAGTTTGGTTGAATCGACAGCGGGACATCGATTCTCAAGACAGTTTTTGGCCGCTCGCCGAGTGGGTCGTTGTGATTGCTCTGCGTTCACGTACAGCCACTGAGTGACTGAACGTGGTTGCAGGCCCGTTACGCCTCAGTTCTCCGCAGCGCGCCGATCCAGTGCGGACAGTTCACACGCATGCGGCACTGGTCGCAGCTCCAGCGATCCGCGTCGGTGCCGAAGTCTGCGTTTGCCAGTGCCGCATGGCGGGCGCGCACCCGATCGAGCTCCTTCGGTAACGAAGCGGCCTGAATGCTCGGCAGGTATTCATAGATCCTGCCATCAGTTCCTGAGTACACCTGCATGCGTACGTTCGCATCCTCGCCCAACACCAACACCAGCGACGCGCGTTTGCCGTCGAGCTTTCCCCAGTTGATCTCGCCGTCCTCGGCGATCTTCGCGTAGCTGTCCGGCCGAAAAATGATGGCCGTCGTTCGACCGGACGCATCTTTGTACAGCGCGATAAGGTCGAGTCGCACCGGCGGGTCGCCGCGCCCCGATGGATCGAGCTCCATCTCTGGCTCCAGCCGCGTCAGCTCGCCGCGCCTCGGGCGGAACGCGTCCCGAAACCCCAGCACCGCGCGTAGCGCGATCCCGTTATACCATTCGTAGTGAGGATGCTCGCCCCACCGGCTTTTCGGAAACTCCTTATCGAGCAGTACGCGGCCGTCAGCCTCGTCCATAGGCGTACCCGCTTCCATCGCGGCGTCGGCCATCTGGCGAAGTACCCGGCGTAGTATGCCGAATACCAGCGGATACAGCTCTCGTTCACCTTCAGGAAAGGTCAGGCCAAGGAATTTCTCCAGGTACGTCTCGAGCGGGCAGCGATCCTCGTCCAGCACAGAAGGCTTCAGCCACACCGGTTTCACGTCCCCCCACAAAGGCCCCGCCACTACTGATTGCACCGCGTTCCCGCCCGCCGGGCCCCACGCCATTTCGTGCACATGTACTCGCGTCTCGCTGGCGCGGCTGGCAGTACGCCAGCGCTCCAGCAGACGTACCAACTTCTTGTCTCTCGCGTTGGGCCCTTCGCCGGCTTTTGTCGGGAACGACACGACCAACGCCCTCTTGGCGCGCGTCACTCCGACGAACAGCAGCGAGTCGGGCTGTTCCTCATCCTCCGCCGCAGCCTGCCTGAACACACCAGGCAACCAGCGATACGCTCCCGGAAACTTTGTGTACGTCTGGCTTGCGACCACGACGCAAGGGAACTCGAGCCCTTTAGCGGCGTGACAGGTCATCACCCGCACAGTATCGCTCCTCGGGCGCGGGATGATCGGGATCGGCACATAGCGGGTGAGGCGTACCCGCAGGCGCTCCGCAAACCCCCGGCGCGCCCACATGGGCTTCACGCCCTTGTGCGTCGATCGATACGTGGCCGCCAGCGTCAGCGTGCTCACGATTTCCACGAGCGACATCTGCCGTTCGGCCGTCGCCTTCGCTGCCAGCAGCCGCCGCAGATAGTGGCTCGAGTTGAAAAGGAACGTCGTCAACGCCACGAAGCCGTCGCCCGAATGCAACTCGCCGTGGGCTGCCTCAAGAGCCGCATCGATCTCCTCCACCAGGTCGCGGCTTACCTTCGGATCGTCAGCTCCGTCCTCTTCCGCTGCTGCCTCTGCGCCGGAGCCGTTGTCGTGTGCTTCAGCCTTGGTCTTACGCGCCCGTTTCAGGAGAAACTCCACCGTCGCGTTGATCGTCTCAGCGTGCTCCGCCTCGCCCAGTGCAAACGCTAGCCGCGGGAGCGACGGCGCCGGGCGGTCGGCCAGCGTCAGCACCACCGACATGTCTCCTGCCGCGCCCTCAGCCGTCATCATACCGGCCGCCTGCGCGATGATTCGTTCCTCCGTCAGCGCCATCACGATGTTTCGCACGTCGACGTGACGTCGCGCCAGCACTGCGATGTCCCCTGGCGTTACGCGGTCGCGTCCGATCCAGTTCTTCACCTGCTCCACGACGCCGCGCGCTTCCCCCAAGTCTGACGCCGCCTCTGCAATCACGACGGGATGCTCTCCGAGGGGTCGCTCGTCAGAGGCGGCCCGCCAGCTGACGTCATCGCTTCCAAGTAGCCTCGCGAGGTCGTTGGCCGCTTCGACGATCGGTTCTGCCGACCGGTAGTTGTCTTTCAGTGAATACCGCGTGACCTCCGGGAAGTCCCGCTCCATCGCCCGTACGTTGTCCGCATCAGCCCCGAGAAACTGGTAGATCGCCTGGCGCGCATCGCCGACCACCCAGGGCGGATTCGCCTTGCCGCAGATCGCCCGCAACAGCCGCGATGTCGCTCGCGTCACGTCCTGGAATTCGTCCACAAGTACCCAGGGATACTTCTTCCTGTAGATCGCGCGGATTTCCTCGTGCTGCTCCAGTAGCTGCAAGGGGAGGAGGATTAGGTCCGCGAAATCCACGCGCTGCCGTTCCTGCTTCGCCCGTTCGTACTCGCGGTATAGCGCGAGCAGGTCCAACGAGGCATTGCGCCTCTCTTCGTTCTTGTCGCGCTCCTCGTTCTCCTTTTTGATCCGCTTCGCGTCGGCCTTCACCTCTTTGCTCGCCCCCTTCACGTCGGGTACGGCCTGCGTCGGAGGCACATGCCACTGGCGGATCGCCTCGTCCAGACTGTCGACCGAACGAAGGCGATGCTTGCAGTGGTTTATGTGCTCGACCACCGCCAGCGCCGTGTCCGGCGGATCCGACATTGGTTTGAGATTTGGGCAGGGCACTCGGCCGATCAGCTCCGTCACCAGCTCCACCTGACCGTCGTCTTCCATGAGTCCGAATCCCGGCTCGTATCCTCCGGCTCCGCCCACGCTACCGCCATGGACGTGGAGCAGCTCCATCCCGAAGCCATGGAAGGTGGAGATTGTCATGGCGTCGGCGACATTGTCCTTGAATCGCGCCGCGACCCGCTCTTGCAGTTCCAGCGCTGCCTCGTTGCTAAAGGTCAGCACTAACATCTGGCTAGGGTCCGCACCCTGGTCCATCAGGTACTCGAGCCGCCGGATTAATGTGGACGTCTTGCCCGTTCCCGGACCTGCGTCTACCAGCGCGGGCGTGCCCATGTGCTGCGCCGCCCTGTCCTGGTCCTCCGTATAAGTAACAGCGCGCTTTGACGGTGCCTCCTTTCGCCCCACGGCCAGCTCGTGCAGCGCGTTCGCAAGCTGCACGCGCACGATCTGCTCCGTCACGCCGTGTTGGGCGGCCAGCGACTCGGTGGTTGCCGCGTCGTTCTCCTGCCACGCAGCGAACACGACATCGCTCGGACACACGAACTCCTGGGCAAACGCATTCGCTTCCGCTTCTTCCCGCATCCGCTTGCTGTATCGTGTCAACGCGATCGCTCCGGCGTCGCCGTAGATAGACGTGTAAAGCGGGTCCACCGGCACCGCGGGGTCGCTCAACCGTCGATGCATCAGCTTGTGGCCGAGCTCGTGCGCGAACGTCTCCAGCAGCTCTGTGGCTTTCAGCCCTTCGAAATACTTCAGGAAGCCATCCGTGTTGAGCGCGGCGGCGTCCCCTTGCATCACATCTCGGCCAAGCGGTACCAGCGTGACCTCGAGTGTCTCCTCGAAATACTTGACGAGCTTGGCAAGCAGAATCGTACCGGGCGCCAGCTCCGCGGTGGCTCCGTCATCGAGCAGGACCGCGTCGACCTGTAAGCGCGCGGCCCGCGCCTCCGCCCGCGCCCTTGCAAGCGATCTCATTTGAGCGACAGCCAGAACTTCTTCTCTCTCTCCTCCAGCCCTGACTGCTTCACCAGATCCTCGTAGGTCAATTTGTGCGCGCCATACTCGACGTTCCGTGACGCCGCCTTCTGCACCGCCGCCGGTCCACCCTCCAGTGCGCGCATCGTCTCCGCTGTATCGATGCCTCGAGCCCGCTTTACGCGCTTCGCCATCTCCGACCGTGCGCCCGGAGTCAGCAGGTCACTGTGCTCCGACACGAGCACCAGAAACGGCAATGTGACCCCGAGCTCGTCGGCGAGCACCTTTGGTTTCCGCTCTCCTGTTCTATCCTTGAGTAGGGTCACGAGCGAGATCGGCCTTTCCTCGGCCTGCTCGCTCGTCTCCGCTCCCGACTCGGACGCCTCCCTCAGCGGCGTCGTGCCGAATCTCCGGTTCAGGACTCGCTCACGAAGTCGCGCGCGATCATCGTCAGATACCGGTTGAGTAGCTGCGACGTCGAGAATCACTTCAGCCTCCTGGTCAGTCAGCTCTCGGTCGCGACCTGACTGCCAGCCAATGAGCCGCAGCAAGCCGAGGATGGTCCGTTCAGTGTTGTCGCCCTCGTTCATCATCTAGTCCTCGATTTGAAGTCCCAGCTCCTGCTGGGCCCTTTTAATGAGTCGGTGTCCTTGAACTCGCGCTGTGCTTATCGAAACGGGAGCTCCGAGCTTCGTGAGCTCTGCGACAACCTCTTCCCAAGAGGCACCGTAGGTGTAGTGATCCAACAGAGCACGCTCGCGGTCTGTCAGAGTGGTCATCCAGGTTTGGAGCTTGTCGATCATCGCGGCCAGCGTTGAGCTGATGGCCGCTGGTTCGGCGGTTTCTGAGGCTGTGATGCCATCGCCGGTCAACTCGCGGGCAGTCGCGCTCTCGAGGTCTCTTTTCAGCTGGCGAGGTGCATCGTCCCTGCTGGCGTCCTCAAAGGATATCTGGGTCGAGACTTGACCTCGCTCGCCCTTGGTCCATTCGCCCTTGTGCTTCTCCAGGAAATCGAGCCCACGGCGACGAACGATCGTCAGAAGCCACGGACCGAATGGCCTCGACCGATCGTACTTCGGCAAGCTCGCGATGACGTCGAGCATCGCGTCAACGGCAATCTCCTCGCAGTCTTCGCGGGACAGCCGCCGGAAATGCAACCCTACCAGCTGAGCGATGGTGATGTACTCGTCGACGAGTCGGGTCGTTGCCGGGCGGTCGCCCCGTTCGACCGCATCCAGAAGTTCAGGGGGTGGTGACTTAATTGACATTCATGTTTACTCGCTTTTTGAGACAGTCGTTCTAGCCGTTCACGAAACCTTTCGGGCCCCCGTTACAGGCGCGACCACCGAAACTTCTTGGGGGATCCCTTTCAACGCTTGGAGGCACGGCCCATAGGTCTCTCACCAAGGTGTTCGGTGCCCCGTTACAACCTTCCGGGACATGCTGGACACCAAGTCGGCCGGGTCCCCTCTTTTATTGTTCCGGCGCCTGTTACAGACGCCCGCTCGAGTCCCCCGTCGACTCGCTCGGAAGGTCGTTACCCGGGATGATCGGCTCGTGGCCAAAGTGTTCGGCGACACGTTACAACGGTGCTCGGCTCGGGACCGGAATGTTCGTCAGCGCGTTACAGGCAGGTCAGGTCACGAAGCAGAGGGTTCCGTGAGGCGTTACGGCCAATACCAACGCTCAGGGCGAATAGTTCGACGAAACGTTACGGCATCA
The DNA here is from genome assembly GCA_002215645.1 of Gemmatimonadetes bacterium 2013_60CM_65_52. Classification (GTDB taxonomy): domain Bacteria; phylum Gemmatimonadota; class Gemmatimonadetes; order Gemmatimonadales; family Gemmatimonadaceae; genus AG11. The sequence goes on from NGFI01000003.1 coordinate 85,419, forward strand.
TGGATTTAAGCGGGTTTCCGCGAAACGCCGCGATGCCGGGTCGTGATGTAACGGCTAGTGGAAAGGGTTCTCGAGGACAGGTGACGCGCCGTCGCCTTCCGCCATTCCACTAGAGGTGCCGAGAAATGAGCCAGATCGAAGGAAACGAGGACATCATCGACGTCGAAGCCTACGCCAAGGCAGGACGCACGCCGCCAAAGGGTAAGCAGTACCGGATTCGGGTCGACAAGCAGCTGATCCTGGTCCCGACCGAGACGGTCACCGGGCGCGAGATTCTCCGCCTTGCAGGGAAGCAGCCGCCCGAGCGCTTTCGGCTCGACCAAAAGCTCGCTGGCGGCAAGACCGTCAAGATAGAGCTGACTCAGGTGGTCGACCTGACCACGCCCGGCGTCGAGCGGTTCATGACGCTGCCTCTCGATCAGACCGAGGGCTCGGTAGCTCAAGCCCATCGGTTCGACCGGGGGGACCGTTGACCGCGTCGGCCGCGCCGCGGCCACGGCGTGAGTTCTTGCTGCCGGAAGAGGACGTGCTCCATCTCGATGCTCGCGGACTGCCCTGGGAGACAGTCCTTTCGCAGGGAGAGCGCTGGTTGCTCGTTCACGGCTTCCGTCTGCCGTCCGGATATAACCACCGAGACGTGACCGTCGCGCTTCACATTGTCGGCGGGTACCCGACCGCTCCACTGGACATGGTCTACGTTAACCCGCCGATGGCACGTGCCGACGGTCGTGCGATCGGCGCGCTCACGGGGATGATGATCGAGGGACGGTTGTATCAACGGTGGTCTCGACATCGCACGAACGAAAACCCGTGGCGACCCGGTGTGGACGACATCGCCGCACACTTGGCGCTCGTCGAAGAGTGGTTCGCTCGTGAATTCCGGAGGTAGCGACCATGCACTCCTACCGCTCTCTGCGTATGACTGGGGCGCAGCATGGTTCCATTCGCCACCATCTATTTCCGGGCGACGGCAACGAAGCTGTGGCGTTCGCGCTCTGCGGGACGCTGCATGAGCACGCGTTGTCAGTCCACAAGTTGCACCCGGTACCGTACGGCGATTGCATCGTGCGAACAGCAGATCGAGTGACCTGGCGTACCGATGTGCTGCCAGCGATTCTTGCGGAGGCCGAGTCGCGCAACCTGTCGCTGCTCAAGATCCACAGCCATCCTGAAGACTTTCGCCGCTTCTCCAGGACTGACGATTTGGCGGACGCCGAGTTGTCGGAGTCAGTGGCGGCCTGGCTCGGCCGCGATCACGCCTACGCGAGCGCCGTGATGCTGCCCGACGGTCAGATCTTCGCCCGTTTGGTCGACCCTGCCGGTGCCTTCTCCCCGATTGAGAGCGTGTCGGTAACCGGCGATGACATACTGCTGTGGAAATACAGCGCCATCGTCATGTCCGCCGATACAGAGAGCGCGTCTCATCCTGAGTTCGCGCGGCGTACGGCGCAGGCCTTCGGCCGGGGCACCACCACCATGCTTGGCGAGCTGTCGGTTGCGGTGATAGGCTGCTCTGGCACTGGCAGCCCGCTCGTCGAAATGCTCGCGCGCCTAGGAATCCGCCGGCTGGTGCTCGTAGACCCGGATCACGTCGAAGAGAAAAACCTCAATAGGATCAACAATGCGACGATGGCCGACGCGCTCGCCGAGGTCGCGAAGGTCGAGGTCATGGCCCGAGCGATCAAGGCGATGGGCCTCGGGACAGTCGTCGAGCCCATCGTTGCGACTCTCTCGTTACCCGGCGTCGTCCGGCGCGTGGCGAAATGTGACGTCGTGTTCGGCTGCATGGACTCGGTTGACGGCCGCGATCTACTGAATAGGCTGGCCACGTTTTATTGCTTGCCCTATATCGATGTTGGAGTTCGTCTGATAGCCGATGGTCAGGGCGGAGTCGAGCAACTCTGCGGCACAGTTCACTACCTTCAGCCAGGCGGGTCGAGTCTCCTGAGTCGCGGCGTTTACACCGCTTCCGATATTCAGGCCGCCGCGCTTCGGCGAGAGAGCCCGGAGCGGTACGCGGCGTTACTTCGAGAAAAGTACATCACCGGCGTTCAAGAAGAGCGACCGGCGGTCATCAGTGTCAACATGTTTTACGCGAGCCTCGCCGTTAATGAGCTTCTTGCGCGACTTCACCCATACCGCGATGACGGAAACGCTGAGTTCGCGAGTTATGGGATCAGCCTAACCCAAGCGCGGATCATTGCAGCTCGTGAAGACGAACCGTGTCTCGTGGTGGCGCGCCACGTTGGACGAGGTGACCTACGCCCCCTGTTGAACATGCCGGAGCTCTCGGAAGGTAGTGAGGCATGAAGGTGCGAACGGTCGCGTCGAGATCGACTTGGTCTCGCGCCTGGGCCCTATGCCGATCACTTGGATCGCGATGGCGGCGCGTCAGACGTCTCGAAGAACAGCCATGGGGGACTGTCTTTGTTGAAGAAATCCCGGAGCGGTTGATGCCAGCCACTGTGTACGTCCTAGGAGAGAAACAGTACCTTTGGAGCGTGGCGCTACTCTGTCCCTGCGGCTGTGGCGAGGCCTTGCACATGAGTCTTCATGACGACTCCCGTCCGCGCTGGCGGATCCGTGATCATCGAGACGGAACGGTCACCCTATTCCCATCCGTCTGGAGGACAGTTGGCTGCCGCAGCCACTTCTTTCTCCGACGTGGGCGAGTCGAATGGTGCTCTACCTGGGATTTCGAACCGGACATGGTGGACTGAGTAGGTGAAGATTTTGAATAACGACGGGCCGGTCCCTCGGCTATGGTACGTGGGGATAAATCCACCGCCATTTCAATGGCGAACATCTCGCCCTGCACGCTAACGAACGCTGAAGCTGAGGAGGGTTGGCAGCTCGCCTCGATCGCATTTTGACGGGAGCTGACGGGAGCATTGTGGTAAGTATTCGTAACGGCGAAGAGGAGGTACGAAAGGCCGTTCTCTTTCAAGCGAAGCGACTACCTCAAGATCGGCCCGTCAAGTCTTTGACGCTTCCGAAAACCGAAGCACGTCGCCTGCGCAGGCAACTGGATCTTATGGTTAAGATCAGCGACGAGAGTATCGTTCTTGTCCAGACGCGCGAGCGCATGTACGCGATAGATGCGGCGTCGGCCGATGAGCTCACAATCGCCGCTCTTGTGCATCTCACAAACGAATGTCGTCTCGTGTCTATGGGTACGTTCCTCGGCAAGTGGGTTACGAGATGTTCCAGAGGTGACCCGTCCGAAGCCGTTGTTTCGCAGGCCGACAGGCCGGGCGGGTTTTTGCGTCACAGGATCGGCATGACCGTCGTAACGAACCAACCTCCACTCCTAACAGCTGGTGGCGTCGCTATCGATCCTCGAACATTACGTGGTCGTGTTCCCAGGCCGCGGTGGCGGACATAGTTGCTTGTTGTCAGCCTAAGGTGCGTTGCACCAACGGGCGCTGAGCGGCACCATTGGTATCGCTCGCCACCTGACGGTCGCACTTCACATTGGGTCGCTCACCGTTCCGGTGATCGCCCGCGGGTGAACTTGGGCGTTGTGCGGCAACAGACATCTCTACGAAGCGCCCTTTCCCGTAGGGGCGCCGCCGCCTTGGACTCGTTCCTCCTCGTCTTGGCTTGCGCAGGTCGCGCGATACGGCATCTTTACGCCGAACGTGGATATCGTGAAAGCCCGCCCATTTTGCGCCGAGGAGATTTCAGGGCGCGGCGATTGTCTGCCAACAATACCACCGAAAGCTCGCGGCGGTTACCGGGCCGCGCATACCGCACCGGGTGAACCGACTCGCTCATAAATGACTAATAGCCGTATTGCACAGGTAAGCTCGATGGACTTCTCGATTGGTTGCCGACCGCTCACGAGTAGTCACAAGTCGCGAGCCCGCATGGTGTGGTTGGCTATGTACGGCGCATTGGTAGTCATTCCCGGCATTAGAGCAGAGGCGCAACAGGCGCAGCTCCTCGTCCGATCAGCACCATATGTGGGCCGAGCCGCCAAGGTGATCGCCGAGTTTCTGGGAGCTTACGAGGCAAGTAAGGGCGTGGACCGCATGCTGGGCGACGGTGCGGGGCTAAGAGATACGCTGATCGGGCTACGCGACCAGCTGGTAGCCCAAGCCAAGACTAACTCAGCCAACCGCCAAATCCTGCTGCGTCAAGCGGCAATGCTCGAAGGATTGCAATCTGACCTCGGCGCACTGGTGCGTCGGGCGCCTTCGGATCTGGAAGCCTATAGTATCAAGAGTCGAACTGCCAGTGCAATCGAGGAGCTGAAGGCAGTGCAGGCGGACCATGCGCTCCGAATCGGCCGCTTGGAGGAGGGCCAGACGGCGCTCTTGCAAATGCTGTCAGCCATTTCAAGTGCACCGACCGTTCGCCCGATTCCGCAAGACGCGACCACAAGAAGTCCGCAGCCGTCAACAAAGTGCGCAATCAACAACACGGGCCATTACGGCTTTGCGAACAAGTTTGAGAGAACCCCCGTCACGGTCTACTTGGACATTGCTGGCCGTTCCAGATCGATATCCGTTCAAGTAGGCCAGATTCAATACTTCTACGACGTGCCGGCCGGTCCGCATGACTATCGCGTTCAGTTTCAAGCCATGAGGCCACTGATGACTTTTCCTCCTGGTGCGCCTCTGATCGAAACAACGATCACCTATGCCGAGGGGCAGGTGCTCGTAGAACCCTGCCGGTCGCCAGTCTACGATATCAAGAATGCTCCTCCGACTGGCGGCAGTTGAGGAGTGGGTCCGGCTGCCGGCCCGTTGTCAGTTCCCCAATGCCGGACGGCCGGCGGTCTTTGCCCATGATGCGATCCTCACGACAGCGATCCTTGACCGACTCCTGCATCACGTCCCGAGTGCTGCACATCGACGGCCGCAGCTGCTTCTCTGTCGCGGCGTCAGGCGCCATTCCTCCCTAACCTTGCCTGGGCCGTCCGAAATGCCCCTTCACCGCCATACTTCGGAGTGTCACTAGACAGTCGATTAGGCTTGCACAACTTCTAAGGCGCGGTATTGTTAACGCGGCACCTCAGTGAGACGGTATCCATGCGACGAAGCACACAATGGCTCTACGGAAGCATTACTTCTATTTCCGCCATCGTTGCGTGCGAAGGGTCTCGTCGCGCCACTGAGCCCACCACCGGTGTCGACTCGGGTGTTTCGAAACTCCAACTAGTTCCAGATACCGCGACTTTGGCGATAGGGACAACCCTAAGGATTGCCGCGACTGCTCTGGGGAGTAACGGCCATTCAATTGCAGGAGCCTCGATTCATTGGATTGTGGCGGACACCTCGATTGCCGACGTTGATGCCGGCGGAGTAGTGAAAGGCAAGCGGGGTGGTGTAACGCAAATCCTTGCATCGACAGCCAACGTGGTTGGTCGGGGTACAGTCCGCATCCTGTTTCCTAATCGCGATTCGACCGTCGTCAAGGCCACAGATACCACAGTACTTCACGTCGGCTTTGGGTCGACAGTTCGGGTTGCTCCAGGCGCACTCCCATCTGGAACGGCGATTGGGGCGTCCGTCGGCACGTCCATGCGTCTGGATGGAGACTCGCTGCTGACAGTTTCTGTATCACCGAACAATTCAGTGTCGGGTTTGCGTGCCTTCTCATCTCGAACGCTCGGATCGGGCAGTATTGCTTTGGAAATCGTCAAGTCGGGGTCGGCCACAACAATGAGCGCCCTTGGGAGGGTAGACGTTGCGCTCAACGACGCGGCTGGACGAACTATCGCTGTCTTTCCGTCTGAAACCGTGGCCGATGTACCTGCTGCCGGCTTAGTACGTACCACCGTCACTGTACCGGTCTCTCTGCTTTCATCCGCTACAATCGGTGGTACCAGTCTGGGGATAAGTGCCAGCATTCAGTCGACCCCAACGACATGCTCCTCGACAGGATCGTCAAAGCTTCAAAGCACACGTTCTGACGTATCGCCCCAGCGCATCGCCGTCGTACTGATTCACGGATGGCAAATGACACAACATGACTGCGCAGCAGTCGAGTCATACGATCCGGCAAGCTCAACATGGCGCTATGTGCTTGGCGGATTGCCGCCGACGTCGGTTGACTATGACGTCTACACGTTCCGCTATCCGAGCTTTCAGCACATTAAGCAGTCGGCAGCAGATCTTGCACGCGCCATTCAGGCACAACTATCCGGTCGTGACGTGATCATGATTGCGCACAGCATGGGCGGCCTGGTGGCGGCCTCCTACATGAACACGGATCCTGCCGAACACGTTCAGCACCTTATTACGCTCGGCACGCCTTGGAACGGTAGCGTCCTCGCCAACAATATCAGTGTCAGCGTGACCGCGGCACACAACTGTGTATTTGAAGATTCGTACTACTCGGAAAGCGAGAAGAATCTTGCTGCACTTGCGGCTGTTTACGACTGGGCGAAGGCGACAAGTGATGGGTCAGACGATCTCGCACCGTCCAGCATATTCTTCAAGTCGTTAACACCCTCGGCGATCCAGAGCCTTTCGTCGCGGATTACGGCTATCACCGGAGACGTACGCACATCGTTTCGGTCGCCGCCAATTGTCGCGCATGCTTTCTCTGTGACGATGCCGTGTACGCTGAAGCGGCTCGGCGCACAATCGGGAGGAGATGCGATTGTGCCAACGGAGAGCAGCAACAATGGTGGTCTCCTCTCGGTGTCATCGTCCCTAGGCTTCGATCACGCTCTTCTCACCGACGATTTCGTCGACCAGGGAAATCCGACGCCCTTTGATCCACTCCCGAAAGTCGTCAAGAAATTGAGCAGCCTGCGGCTGGATGTTATGCCAGTATCAACTGTGCAGGCGCATGTGTCGAAGTCGAATTTGTCCATCGGCGAGACAGCGACTCTCAGTGCCAATCTGCTTGACTACCAAGGGCGCGCGGTAACGCCGCGGGCCATTTCGTGGTCGGTTAGCCCGCCGGGCGTGGTAACGCTCAACGGCGCACAAGGAACGCTCACAGCGATCACCGGGGGCTCAGCTACCATCACGGCGGCGGTAAACAGCTACAAGGGCGGTGGCGGAACGACAAAGGCTCATCAGCTGACGATATCCGTATCCGAAGGTACACCAAAATTGGTTCTGGGCCAAGCCGCATTGAGCTCTAGCATCACTACAGGCCAGTCTGCACCACTTCAAGTCGTAAATGTCACGAATGGAGGATCAGGAACACTCTCTGGTCTAAGCATTGGAACGATTACCTACGGGCAAAACCAACAGGCTGGATGGTTTAGTGCGGCATTAACAAGCACAACGGCGCCTACTACCATATCGGTGACTTACGCGACGACTACCCTCCCTGCCGGAACCTATACAGCTTCCGTTCCCGTCTTGTCCTCTACGTCCGGCGTACAGAATTCACCCGCACTTATCTCGATCACGTTGACGGTCGGCCAAGCAAGCGGCGCTCGGCTCGCACTAAGCAGCACGTCAGCCACATTCGCTCATACCATAGGTGCAAGTACTCCCAGTGCCCAAACGATCCAAATTTCCAATGCAGGGAGTGGCGCGCTGAGCGGGTTGAGTGCTGCGACATCCTACCAAGCGGGACAGCAAAGCGGCTGGTTGACGGCGTCATTAAGTCAAACGAGTGCGCCGGCAGCGCTTGCTCTAGCCGTTACCCCGACAAGCCTTCCCACAGGCGCATATCGTGCGACGGTCGTAATCAGCGGCTCAGCGGGAACCGCAGGCTCCCCACAAAGTGTGATTGTCGATTTGAATGTGACTAGTGGCCAGGCCGTTCTGACCTCTGCGCGAAGCGGAAACGGTGCCGGTACCGTTAGTTCAACGCCAGCAGGGATCGCGTGTAGCTTCGCAACAGACGGAACGGCATCTGGATCGTGCGCTGCATCGTTTGCAATCGGTACGACAATCACACTTGCCGCGACGCCTGCAATAGGAAGCACGTTTGGTGGTTGGAGTGGAGGCTGTTCTGGAGCAGGAGGGTGCTCGCTCACGCTCTCACAGCCGCTTACGATAACGGCAGCCTTTAACACAGCTTCCACCGTAACGATATCAACGAGTGCAAACCCAAGTAACGGGGGCTCGACCACAAGTCCTGGAACCGTTCAGCAGGGCAGTTCTGTAACAGTCTCTGCAACACCGGCGAGTAATTATCAATTCACCGGCTGGACCGAAGGCGCCACCTCGGTATCGCCAAATGCATCGTACACGTTTACGGCAACGGCGAGCCGTGCCTTGGTGGCCAATTTCGGGCCAACCATTAGCGCTCCCGCGGCACCGTCAGGAGTCGCCGCATCGGCCAACGCCAGCTACGTGGCTGTAGCCTGGAACGACAATTCAAGCAACGAGTCTGGGTTTCAGATTGAGCGAGCCACCGGCAGCGGAGCGTACGCCGTTGTAGGAACGACACTTCAAGACATCGCTCTCTTCCTCGATCAATCTGTAACACATGGGACGACCTATTCGTATCGGGTCAAGTCGTTCAATAGCGCTGGATACTCCCAGCCATCTGCTAGCGCAACGGTCACCGTTCCCACTGTTAGCGCACCATCCATCCAGTCTTTCAACTGGTTCAGCACGCCGACTGAAGGAATTCCCTTTGGAGGCCAGGTCACAGGCACGGGCTTAAATGTCTCAGGATTGCAGGTGTATTTCTGCATCTCTGGATCGACAACGTGCTATTTGCACCCCTCCGCTGGAGTAGCTGTTCTGAATAGTTCTTCGCTGAATTTGTCGAGCGTACAGTTGGGAGCTGGGAGTTACCAGCTGTATCTCACATCGGCAGCAGGTAACTCTTTGCGAAGCACCAGCTTCGCGGTACAGGCGGTAGCCAAACCAAACACACCGACAGGAACATCGCTGGGGTCACTCACCAGCCCGGGACCAGTCACGAGCTCAACGCAGGTAACTGCGAGCTGGAATGCCACCACCGGTGCTATTTACTACAGCTTTGCAATACGTAACATGAGTTCTGGCCGGCTTGACGTTGACATCACAACGTCGAACTTGTCGTTCAGCGTCAACCTTACCGCCGGCTTGCCATATCGTTGGAACGTCGCAGCATGCAATGCCAGTGGATGCTCGCTGTATTCATCGCTACTCTACTTTCAAACACCAGGAGCACCCGCCATTCCGGCCAATACGGCCCCTGGCAGCCTATCATCTCCTGGCCCAACACTCAGTAGCCGCACGGTAACTCTCAAATGGAACGCCGTCGCGGGTGCAACATCCTATGGAGTCGGCGTGCGTGACATGAGCACGAACGCTCTCGTGGTAAGTACTACGGTACAGTCCGCCCAACATACGGTTACTCTCACCGCCGGGCGACCATATCGCTGGGATGTAGCAGCGTGCAACAGCAGTGGCTGCTCGAACTACACAACCCCACTCTATTTTAAGACTCCATAATGCCGCCGTTGAGCGTGGTCCACGGAACCTGCTGAACCGACGGATAGTGAATGATCATCGAGAGAGCTGGTCGAGGCGCGCAAGCACGTCTCGACCAGCCGTATCCCAGTTGAGGCGATCCGTCGCGCGCTTGCGTGCGGCGAGGGCCATGTTGGTGTACCGGTCTGGGTCGTGCAGCAGGCTCAGTATACGGCCGACGTACTGCGAGGCATCGGAGTCGGGAGTACCGAGGATGCCCGTGAGGTCGTCGCGGATAATGGTGGGAACGCCACCCGTGTGAATCGCCACAGCCGGAACGCCGTACGTCGCCGCTTCGACGTACACCAGGCCGTACGCCTCCGCCTTCGATGGCATGACGAAGAAATGCGAGCGCAGAAATAGCTCGGCCAAGCGCACACGCCCCGCAGCCGTCTTCTTGCTCACGAATCCCTCGATCCGCATCCAGTCCTCCGGAGGCCCCTCGAGCTCCGGCTTGCACCCCACGAGCGTGAGCTCGACGTTCACGCCGGCGTCCCGAAGCCCCCGCGCGATCTCGATGGTGAGCGGGCCGCCCTTCCGATGCCATTCCACGCCGACCCAGAGCAGACGGCAAACATTGTCTGGGCGCGCGGCGATGGCGGCCTCGACGTCGCCCTGCGACGGCAGCTCTTCGAGGTTCGCGCCGAAGGGCACGACGGCCACGCGACTCTCCGGAAGGCCATACGCCGCCCGCGCGGAGTTGGCGGCCCAGTCGGACGAATAGATGGCGAGCGACACGGCCTCCACCGCGCGGCGTCCCACTTCGATGTTGTGCTGCCGGCTCACGGGTGCGAGCCGCTCAAAGTCGGGATAGTACTCCGACATGGCCGCGCTGGTGGCGTCGTCCCAGCTCGCGAACGGGAGATCCAGTGGGCCCACTGCCGCGGCGATGAGCGACGTCACACCGAGGACGGCGTCCGCGTCGGCCGGAATCTGCGCGCGGGCGGCAGCGCCGATGGCCGCGAGTGACTGCGGCTCCATGACCTGATGGTAGGTGCGCTTCGTCGCGTCGTACCATCGCTGGCGAATGCGCATGGCCATCGTCCAGCGCGTGTCGAGCGGGCCGATCCGGTGCAGCGTCGCGCCGGCGCGCTCGAGGGCGCGCGCGATGAAGTAGTTGAGCCCCGACCACTGATGCACGTCGGTCGAGTCATTCAGCGTGATGAGGGCGACTTTCACGTTCTGGTGGGGCGTCGAGTGGAGGCGGGGCCGCGAGCCGGGTCGTAGATTTGGCAGTCGCGCGGAAGATGCCCCTTCCGACGTTCACCAGATAGACGATCACTCCCGCGTGCCGTCTCTTTCCGGCCTACCGGCGGTTTTGCCCGAGCGGCCCGTGCGCGTCTTCTTTCCGTGCACGGGGCTGGGGCGGCAGCGTCGCGGATTCGAGACGTTCACGCTGGAGTGCGCGGGGGCGCTTCGGCACGATCCGACGCTCGAGATCAGGGTCTTTGCGGGCGGGCCAGTGAGCGAGCTTCCCGTACACGTGCTCGCGAACCTGCCGCGTGATTCGCGCGCGGCGCGATGGTTGGCGGCATTCCATCGGCGGGACTCCTACTTCTCCGAGCAGCTCACCTTCTTCCTGTCCTTCCTGCCCCATCTCATTCGCGGTGCGCCGGACGTGGTGTACTTCGCCGACCTGAACCTCGGCAACCTGTGCTGGCACTGGCGCCGCCTCAGCGGGCAACGCTATCGCCTGCTCTACTACAACGGCGGCCTCACGACGAAACCGTTCACTCGTGCAGACGCCGTGCAACAGTTGACGCCGGCCGGTCTGGCCGAGGCGCAGGAGCGCGGCGAAGACACGTCGCGGCAGGTGGTACTTCCGCATGGTGTGAACGTTCCGGAGGACGTGCCGACGCGCATTATCGGCGATGCGCGAAGGACACTCGGTCTGCCCGCCGACCGCATGGTGGTTCTGTCGGCCGGCCTGCTCGACGTCGCCATCAAGCGAATGGACGTCCTCATCCGCGAGATTGCACGCCTGCCCGCACCGCGGCCATTTCTTGTGCTCCTGGGCGCGGAGAACGCCGAATCAGTCACGATTCGCGCGCTTGCCAACGATCTCCTTGGCGCCGAGAACGTGCTGATCCGCACGCTGGCGCCGCACGAGATGGATGCGTACTACCGCGCGGCGGATGCATTCGCGCTCGCGTCCCTCCGCGAGGGGTTCGGGCTCGCGTACGTCGAGGCGCTCGCGCATGGCCTGCCCGTGATCGCACACGACTTTCCGGTCACACGATACCTGCTCGATGGCTTTGGAGCTCTCGCGGATCTTCGCGTGGAGGGAGAGCTCGCTCGCCTGGTCAGCGTGACGTTGCAAAAGCCCATCACCGAGGATGAGCGACGACAACGCCATGCGTCCGCGAAAGCGCGATTCGGATGGCCGGCGCTGATGAACGAGTATTCGACGATGCTCCACTGGGCGGCGTCGCTTCCACTTCGTGCAGCGACATGAGCGCTCCGCGATTCAGCATCATCGTGCCCACGCGCGACCGGAACGAGCTGCTTGCACTCTGCCTCGAGCGTCTCGCTCCAGGCGCGCAAACGTTCGCAGGAGAGCTGTACGAGGTCATCGTCACCGATGACAGCCCAACACAGACTGCGCGAGACTTCGTCGCGACGCATTTTCCGTGGGCGCACTGGATCGCTGGGCCGCGGCGCGGCCCGGCATCGAACCGCAACAACGGCGCTGCGCGCGCGCATGGCGAATATCTCGTCTTCATCGACGACGACTGTCTCCCCGAGCTCGATCTGCTGGCGGCGTATGACGGCGCGATACGTTCCGACGTCAGCACGTACGAGGGGCGCATCACGTGCCGCGAACGCGACCCGTCGCCGCGTGAGACCTCGCCCATCAATCTCCACGGCGGCGTCCTGTGGTCGTGCAACTTCGCCATCAGGCGCGACGCGTTCGACGACGTGCGCGGCTTCGACGAGCGGTTTCCGCTGCCGCACATGGAAGACACGGACATGCGCGATCGCATTCTGGCGGCGGGGCATCAGATCGAGTTCGTCGCGTCGGCATCCGTGGATCATCCGCCGAGGCGTCTCGCGTGGGGCATGCGCCTGGCGCGCATTCACCAGGCGGGTGTCCTTTACATGTTCATCCACCCGCCCGTTCGCGGGCTGCCGTGGTATCTCCAGAACCAATTTCGGGCACGCGTGTCGGTGGTCGTGCACTCCCGAAAGTCGATCGATTCACTCACCGCGCTCGCGTCGGTGCCGTTCGAGCTGCTCGCGATCGCGTTGCGATGGCGCCAATGGAACAGCTGGGCACAGGCGACGGCCCGGATGCCGCGGTGACGTCGTCGCTCGCCGAGCGCTCGAGCGGAATGCCTGCACCGCAGAAGTGGTGCATCATCACCTGCGAATACCCGCCGATGCTCGGCGGCGTCAGCGATCATACCCGTCTGCTCGCGCGCGCATTCGCGGAGGCTGGCGACGTGGTGGACGTATGGGCGCCACCAGCATCAGGACCGACGCCAGAGGTGCCGGGCGTCACGGTGCACCACTTGCCGTCGCACTTCGGGCTCGACGCGTTGCGCGTGTTGCGTCGCGTCATCCGTGAGCAGCCGGCCGACGTTCGCGTGCTCGTGCAATACGTCCCCACCGGATTCGGGTGGCGGATGATGAACGTGCCTTTCGCGTTCCTCCTCTTCCGCGAGCGGTCGCGCGGCCTCGACATCTACTTTCACGAAGTGGGATTCGAGTTCACGTGGCGGCAACGCTGGCGCCGTAACGTTGCCGCGCTCGTACATCTCGTCATGAACTGGCTCACGGCGCGAGCCGCGAACCGCGCGTACGTCGCGATTTCGGAATGGCAGTATCGGCTGTCGCGATTCGGCGGGCCGTGGAAACGCCGCGTGCGTCAGATGCTGTGGGTACCGGTGCCGAGCAATGTGCCCGACGTCGCGGACGGCGATCGGGTGGACGACATCCGAAAGGACCTGCGCCCGCGCGGAATGGAGCGCATCGTTGGACACTTTGGCACGTTCGGCCGCTATCATTTGCGCGTGTTGTCACCAGCCTTTGAACGCGTGTTGGACGAGGACACCGATCGTATCGCGCTCTTCGTCGGACGCAACAGCGAAACAATGCGTGCGACGCTGGCAAGGCGTCGTCAGGATCTCATGTCACGCATTCACGCCACGGGCGGTCTCGAAGCCGCGGATGTGAGCGCGCACGTCGCCGCCTGCGACGTGCTGGTGCAACCGTATGACGACGGCATCAGCGCGCGACGTGGCTCGCTCATGGCGGGCCTGGCACTCGGCGTCCCGGTGATCGGAAATCGGGGTCCGATTGCCGATGAAGTGTGGACGCGCCGGAGCACGGTGCTTCTCGCCGATTCCGACGATTCCGACACGCTATCCGCGGCCGTATCCGCACTGCTTGCCGATCCGGCGCGCGCAGCCGCGCTCGGCGAAGAGGGCCGGCGTCTCTATCGGGATGAGTTCGCGCTCGAGCGCGGCGTGGCACGGCTCCGCAACGTCCGTTCTGCTATCCTGGAAGGGCGCGCCGAGCAGACCGTTCCACGGGTGCTGATCCTCCACACGACGCTTCCCGAGAGCGGACGAAAGCCAGGAGGTGTGGAGATCGCGGTGCATCGGCTCTCGAACGCGCTCGTGGATATTGGCGTGCCGGTGACGGTGGCGAGTCTCACCCCTGCACCAGCCGATGCGCGATACGTGCATCGCCACCTGTTTCCGCGATCGTGGTGGTTGCGCGATTCCCGCTTTGGCCGGCTTGTGGTCCTTCCCGCGCTGCTCAACGTCATCCGTCTGAGTGGCGCGGACGTCGTGCACTATCATGGCGACGACTGGTTCGTGATCCGCCGCCCCCGCGCGACCGTGCGAACACTCCACGGGTCGGCCTTACGCGAAGCACAGAGGGCGACGCGCTGGCCGCGGCGCCTCGTTCAGTACGCGCTCTTTCCACTCGAGAAACTGGCCGCGCGGCTCGCGACGGTGAGCGTCGCGGTGGGCACCGACGCCGCGGAGCTGCATGGTCTCCGCCGCGTCATCGGCAATGGCGTGGACAGCACGCTCTTCACGCCTGGCCCGAAGAGCGCGGTGCCCGAGTTGCTGTATGTGGGCACATGGGAGGGCCGCAAGCGCGGCCGCTGGATGTACGAGACCTTCGTGTCGCGCATCGCGCCACGACATCCCGATGTCGTGCTGCGCTTCATCTCAGACAAGGAGCCGCCGCCGCATCCTCGCGTGCGGTACGAGCGCTTTCCGAGCGACGTCGAGCTCGCGCGCGCGTATCGCGAAGCGTGGGTGTTCGTGCTGCCGAGCACGTATGAGGGGTTTGGCATTCCGTATCTCGAGGCGATGTCCAGCGGCACCGCCGTCGTGGCGTCACCGAATACCGGCGCGAGCGAGCTGCTCGACAAGGGACGTTACGGCATGCTCGTAAACGACGACGCCTTTGCGGACACTGTGCTTCGTCTCATCGACGATGCGCCGGCGCGGGAGCGGCTGGTGGCGGCGGGCCTCGAGCGTGCACGGGAGTATTCGTGGTCCGCGGTAGCGCGTGCCTATCTCTCGGTGTATCGCGACGCGCTGGCGTTGCGCGCGCCGGCGGGAGGTTCCTGAGCGATGTGCGGCGTCGTCGGTTACGTGGGCGCGGGAGCGCGCGCAATGTCGGGGCGCGTGGAAGCCGCGCGCGAGCAAATGCGCCACCGTGGCCCCGACGATGCCGGGCTCTACGTGGACGATACGGCGTGTCTTGGCTCGAGGCGGCTCGCGGTGCTCGACCTCTCGCAGGCCGGACACATGCCGATGCTTTCCGGCGACGAGCGCTATGCGCTCGTCTACAATGGCGAGATCTACAACTATCTCGAGCTCCGTGAGGAGCTGTTGGGCGCGATCCCCTTCCATTCGACCGGTGACACCGAGGTCATTCTCAACGGATTTCGCGTGTGGGGATGGCCGGCGCTGCTCGACCGCCTGGACGGCATGTTCGCGTTCGCGCTCTGGGACTCCGAAACGCGTCGATTGTTCGCGGCGCGCGACCGCATGGGCGAGAAGCCGTTCTTTCACGGCCGCGTCGCTGACGGGTTTGCCTTTGCCTCCACGCTCACGGCAATGACGACGCTCGCCGGGTCGCCGCCGCGTGTGGACGCGCATGCACTGGACGCCTATCTCACGTACCAGGCGGTGCCCGCGCCCTTCTCCATCTTCGACGGCATCTCGCAGTTGCGGCCCGCGCACGCCCTGCAATACGACGCGACGACCGGTGCGCTTCGGATCGATCGATACTGGGACGTTCGCTTCGTGCCCAAGGCTCGTGTCGGCGAGCGCGAAGCGCTGGACGCCATCGATGCGATGACGCGGACCGCGGTGCGCCGTCGGCTGCGCAGCGACGTGCCGACCGGCACGTTGTTGTCAGGCGGGGTTGACTCGAGCCTCATCACGGCGCTGGCCAGTCAGGAGGCCGGCGGCTCCATCGACGCCGTGACGCTCGGTTATGAAGGACCGGTGGCGGACGAGCGTCCCTACGCGCGACTCGTGGCGTCTCGGTATGGCGTTCGCCTGCATGAGGAGATTCTGGCGCCTTCCGTCGTGCGCGATCTTCCGGCAATCGTCTGGCATTACGGCCAGCCGCTCGCCGACGTCTCGATCATCCCCAACTACTATCTGGCCGCCGCGGCACGACGGTTCATGACGGTGGCCCTCGTAGGCGACGGCGCCGACGAAGCGTTTGGCGGATATGCGCGGCCGATGATTGCGCGAGCCGCGGAGCCCTATCGCGCCATGCTTCCCGCCGCGCTTCGACGTGGGCTCGCGCGTCTCTTCGCGGAGGAGCCCGGCACGCGAGCGAAAGGCGGGCTCCTCCGGCGCCTCGCGCTGCTCACGCGCGACGGCGCGACGAGCGGGCGCGACGCATTCGTGTACGACCGCGGCTTTCGCTCCCTGCGCGGCGGGTACGCAGCGCCACTCAGGCAGCTCGTTGCGGACTGGCATCCGGACTCCCTGTACGCCGAGGCGTGGGACCGCGCTGTTGCGGCGGATGATGCCGACCGCGCACTGTACGGCGACCTTACCACCTATCTGCCGGATCAATTGCTGGCGAAGGCGGACGTTTCCTCCATGGCGCATGGCCTCGAGACTCGTTCGCCATTTCTCGCTCGCGAGATCATCGAGTACTCCGCCACCTTGCCAGCGTCGCTGAAGCTCCGGCAGTTCCGCACGAAGCATCTCCTCAAGCGTGTGGCCGAGCGTTACGTGCCGCGCGAAGCATTGCATCGTGGAAAGCGCGGGTTCGTCATTCCGGCCTCGCTCTGGCTTCGCACTGATCTCGCCCCGTATGTGTCCGCGCTCCTCGACACGCCGCAATTTCTCGATCGCGGATGGTTGGAGCCGGATCTGGTTCGTCGCCTGCTGCGCGAGCACGCCGATGGGACGCGCGACTGGGGCAATCAGATCTGGACTCTGTTGGTGCTCGAGGTCTGGGCACGAATGGCACTCGACGGCTCCCTGCGCCCGGAGAATACGTTGGACGATCTGCTGGGGTCGAACGCCCGATGACGCTCGAGACGCTGCAGATCGGCATGGAGTGGTTCAGCGAGCGGCCCGGCGGCCTCAATCGGGTGTACGCGCATCTCCTCGCGGAGCTGGACCAACAGGGTGTGAAGTCGGAAGGTCTGGTGAGCGGGTCGCCTGACGTGGAGCGGATCTCTCGCGGCCTGGCGCGTGCCTTCGCCCGGCCGGGTGACCGGCTTCCACACAGACTGCGCGCATTGCGTCGCGCAGCCATGCCCTGGCTGCAAGCACACGACGAGCACGCGCTCATCGTGTCTCATTTTGCGCAACACGCGCTTCCCGTACTCGACTTTGCGCGAAGGCGTCCATTCGTCGTGCACTTCCAGGGGCCGTGGGGGCAGGAGTCCCGGCTGGAGGGCGCACCACGCGTCACGGCATGGATGAAGGAGATGATTGAACGCCGCGTATATCATGCAGCGGATGCCGCCATCGTGCTCTCCTCCGCCTTTGCCGAGATTCTCGCCATGGATCTCGGTTTCCCGCGCGAGCGGATCCACGTCATACCTGGCGGCGTCGAGGCGGCGCGTTTTGCCATCACCGATTCCCGCGAGCAAGCGCGCGCCACGCTCGGCTGGCCGACCGACAGGCCCATCGTTCTCTGCGTGCGCCGTTTAGTGAGACGTGTTGGTCTGGAGCTGCTCATCGACTCCGCCGTGGAGCTGCGCTCGCGTGTGCCGGACGTGCTCGTGTGCATCGCGGGCTCCGGGTCCATTCGTGGCGAGCTGGAGGCGCGCATTGCAGAACGGCAACTTGGCGACACCGTAAGGTTGCTCGGATTCGTGCCCGACGCCCACCTTCCACAGGCGTACCGCGCGGCGAATCTCTCGGTCGTACCGACGATCGCGCTGGAAGGATTCGGCCTCATCACGGTTGAATCTCTCGCGGCCGGAACGGCATGCGTGGTGACACCGGTGGACGGCCTCCGCGAAATCGTCGAGCCTTTCGCTCCCCAGCTCATCACGACCTCCGCGACTGCTTCCGCAATCGGTGACACGCTCGCGCGCGCGCTGCTGGGCGAAGTGACCGTGCCGGATGCACGGGCATGCGCGGAGTATGCACGCACGCAGTTCGACTGGCCCGTCATCGCGACACAGGTGCGCCATGTGTACGAACAGGTGGTCGCGTGAGTGGTGCGGCGCGCATTCTGTTCGTGGACCACGCCGGGGTGCTGGGGGGCGCCGAGCTGTCGTTGCTCGACATTGCCGTCGCGTTTCGGGATCGCTGCGAGGTCGTACTGTTCGAACACGGGCCGTTCGAAACGAAGCTCCTCGAGCACGGAGTGAGCGTCGTGGCCATTCCCTCCGGCGCGGCATTGCGTGGCGTGAAGAAGGGGACGCGCCTGCCGTCGCCGACGGCGATCGTCGGCACAGTCGTTCTTGCGACCCACGTTGCGCGACGAGCGAAGAAGGCGGCGCTGGTGTACACGAATTCGCCAAAGGCCTTCCTGATCGGCGCCACCGCCGCCGCGCTGGCACGTCGTCCCGTCATCTGGCATCTCCGCGACATTCTGGATCGATCGCATTTCAGCGCATCGAATCTGCGGCTCATGACGTTGACGGCGAACGCGCGAGTGTCGCGGATCATCGCCAATTCACACGCAACCGCCGACGCCTTCGTTGCCGCCGGCGGACGACGCGATCTCGTCCGCGTCGTGCACAACGGCATCGATCCCGCCGCGTTCGATCGCGTGGACCCGACAGCCCGCCTCACTGTTCGCCGGGCACTCGGCATCCCTGACGATGCATTCGTCGTCGGCAGCTTCAGCCGCCTGCATCCATGGAAGGGTCAGCGTGTGCTGCTCGACGCCCTCGAGACGCTTCCCGATGTCCATGCCCTGATCGTGGGCGGAGCGTTGTTCAGCGGCGAGGCCGAATACGAGAAGGAGCTGCGGCACCGCGCCGCACAGCCAACGCTTGCGGGACGCGTCCATCTCCTCGGCGCCAGGGACGACATTCCCGCGCTCATGTCGGCGTGCGACCTCATTGCGCACACGTCCACCCTGCCGGAGCCGTTCGGCCGCGTTCTCGTGGAGGCGTTGATTGCGCGGAAGCCACTGGTCGCGAGCGACGCCGGCGGCGTGCGCGAGGTGGTGCAGCACATGCAGACGGCGCTGCTCGTGCAGCCTGGCAACAGCGCGGCCCTGGCCTCGGCAATAATGCGTTTACGCAGAGAGCCGAAGCTTGCCGTTTCCCTTGCGAGCTCGGGCTCCAGCCACGTGCGCGAGCGCTTTACACGTGATGCGATGATCACCGGTGTCATGGCGAACGTCTCCGACGTTCTGGAGCACGCCCGCCGGTGAAGGTCGCGATCGTCCACGATTACCTGAATCAGGCCGGAGGCGCAGAACGAGTCGTTGCCGTTCTGCATCGGATGTTTCCGGACGCGCCGATCTTCGTGACGCTGTTCGATCCCGCCGCCGTTGGTGCTCCGCTCGCTGACGCGGACGTGCGCGTGTCGTGGATGCAGCGTCTTCCAGGATGGCGCCAGCACTTCAAGAAGTATCTGCCGCTGTATCCCGTCGCCGTCCGTTCGTTCGACCTGCGCGGATACGATCTCGTGCTGAGCAGCAGCTCCGCGTGGGCCAAGGGTGTCTCCGTTCCGAGAGGCGCCGTGCACGTGTGCTACTGCTATACGCCGATGCGCTGGGCGTGGAGCCTGGACGGCTATCTGGCGCGCTCGGAGCTTGGCCCGTTCGCGCGACTGGCATCGCGTGCACTCGCCGGACCGTTGCGGTGGTGGGACGTTCACACGGCACGGCGCGTGGATCGGTTCGTCGCCATCTCCACCGAAGTAGCCCGCCGCATCCGTACATCGTATGGACGCGACTGCGACATCGTCTTTCCTCCTGTCGACGTCGATCGATTTCAGCCGGAGGATCGAGCCGGGGATTATTACCTCGTCGTCTCGCGCCTCAACGCATACAAGCGCATCGACCTCGCCGTCGAGGCGTGCACGAGGCGCGGTCTCTCGCTCGTGATCGTTGGCGACGGACCGGCACGGCCATCGCTCGAGCGCATCGCTGGACCAACCGTACGCTTTGCGGGCCGGCTGTCTGACCGGGAGGTCGCGGATCTCTTTGCGCATTGCCGCGCATTCATTCTCCCTGGCACCGAGGACTTCGGCCTCACGCCGTTGGAAGCGAACGCGGCCGGCCGTCCGGTTGTCGCTTTCGCGAGCGGAGGCGCCCTCGATACGGTACGCGACGGCGAGACCGGTGTGTTTTTTCGTGCGCCGGACGCAACGGCCCTCGCGCAGGCACTGGATGCCGTGTCGGCCCGCGAGTGGGACCCACGCGCGCTGCGAGCTCATGCGGAGTCATTTGCGGAGCCGGTCTTCGCGGCCCGCCTGCGCGCGGTGATCGATGAGGCGGTACGCCGCCGTCGTGGACTTACGAAGCCCGGCGAGTCGGGCCTGTTCCATGCCTGAGTCGCGCACATGTCCACGGCATATGAGCTCGCCCGATGTATCGTCTGCGGCAGCGCGGACGCACGCGAGCTCGCGTCTGCAGAAGAGGTTCGTCGCGAGATCGAGGAGCTGTGGGCGTATCACGACAGTCGGCTCGAGCCGGACACGCCACCCGCGCACTTGCTGGATCGCGTCGCCTTTTCGCAGCGGCCGCCACTCCGTGTCGTGCGCTGCATCTCCTGTGGGCTCGTCTATCGCAATCCCGTCGAGCGCGCGCGTGAGCTGGAAGCGCTCTACGCGCACGACACGCTCACACGCGAAGTGATGCAATCGTTGCACGCATCCCAGCGGGAGGCTTGTCGCGCCCAGGCCATGCGTCTTACACGCATCGCGAGGGGGAGTGGCTCGGGTCTCGAGGTGGGCAGCTACGTCGGCGCATTTCTCGCGTCCGCGCGCGAACAAGGGTGGTCCTTTGCGGGAATCGACGTGAATCGATGCACCAATGAATTTTCGCGATCGCTCGGCTTCGAGGTCCACGACGGCACGATCGAGACATTCGACGCGGATCGGCGCGTGGATGCAGTGGCGATCTGGAATTGCATCGATCAGCTCGCGGACCCGACGTCGGCGCTGCGTGCCGCGCGGGCCCGCTTGAAACCCGGTGGCCTACTCGCCCTCCGCGCGCCGAATGGCGCGTGCTACGCAGCCGTACGTCCTCTGCTCGACACGCCGGCCGCCCGCATGGCACGCGCGTGGTTGGCGCAGAACAATCTCCTCGGCTTTCCCTATCGAATCGGCTTCACTCCGCGCTCGGCGGCACGTCTGGTAGAGCGGCTCGGCTTCGAGGTCGTGCGCGTGGTGGGTGACGTGCTCGTGCCGGTCGCCGACCAATGGACACGTCGCTGGGCCGCGCTCGAGGAGCGAGTGGTCAAGACCGTCGGCGGACGGCTCGCGCGGTGGAGTCGGGGCGATCGTCCTATTGCACCCTGGTTCGAGCTGTATGCGCGCGCCGTGGGCTCGTCGCCCAGCGAAGCCGTGACGCGCAGCGTACAGCCAGCATGACTCCGACACGATGGTTGCTCACCGCGCTCTCCTTCGCGGCGACGATCGGAGTTTCCATCTACATGATCGCGGGTTGGTGGCAGCAGGGCATGACCCTGGCACTCCCGCCGCGTGCGCATCTGTTCGCGCTGCTGGCCGTGGCTGTGGAGGTGTTGGCGCGCGCGCTCAAACTTCGCTGGAGTGCCCGCGCCGCGGGCTTGCGGCTTGCCCTCCCGACGGCGATTCGCACCAGCCTCGCCGGCGACTTTGCCGCCGCCATCACGCCGGCGCGCACCGGCGCGGAGCCGGCCCGATTCTTCGTGCTGTCGGAGTCGGGGCTGCCTTCGTCCAGCGTTCTGGTCATCATCTACGCCGAACTGTTCGGCGAAGTGTTGTCTCTCGCCGCCGTGGTGATTGCGGTGGCCATCGTGTTTCGGCATGCGGGCGCCGTCATCGTCACGCTCGCGACCATCGTCGGCCTGTACGCGGCAATCGTCATCGGCATCGGCGCCATGGCGATCTTTCTTTCGCGACGGAACGCCGGCGGGCCGCCGCCGCGGTGGGCACTGCGACTTCGTCTGCACGCCGGCCGCTGGCGAACCATCCAGCGTGCGCTGCGCAAGCTGCGAACGACCATCGATTCGGTCGAGCACGTGAACAAGACGCCCGCCGTTGCCGCGTTCCTCGCGTCCTTCGTGCACGTCGGGATCCGACTACTCGTGTTGCCGGCGCTCGTGCTCACCAGCGTGCCCAGCGCGCCGCTCGCGCCGCTTGCACTCTGGCCGCTGGGATTCTTGTATGGCGCCGCCGTCGTACCGGCGCCCGGTGGCGGCGGCGCGGTGGAAGTCGCGTTCCGCGCTGCGCTCGGCGGCGCGATTCCGGCACGGATCTTCGGCGCGGCGCTCATCTGGTGGCGCTTCTACACCTTCTACATCTACATCATCGTCGGCGCGGTGGTAGCCGGGAACACCGTGTTACGGGCGGTGCGCAAGACCGAAGATTACGAAGTCGAGGTGGAACGGAGTGTCGCGCACGGTGACGTCATCGACGTCACCGAATACCCTCGGCCATCCACACGTCGCCGCCTTCCGGCCTGAAGCGGTCGAACAGGAGCCATTTGCCGTCAGGCGACCATACCGGATAGTCGATGCGGACTTCCGGATCGGGAAACTCGAACAGCTTCCGCGGCGCGGCGCCGAAGGAATAGAGCCACAGCACCTTGTGTCCCTTGACGTCGATGTACTTCGAGCCGTCGGGAGAGAACGAGATGTGTGAGCCTCCCTCCGGTGAGACCGCCTGCGGTTCGCCGCCGGCCGCCGTGATGCGCATGACGGCGTTCCGCGCCGGGCTACGGAAGTAGATGTTCCCGTCCTTCAACCAGCGGATGAAATGCCCCGAAACGCCGATGTCCGTGAGCTGATGCAGGCGCGCACCGTCCGCGTCCATGAGCCAGAGCTCCAGTCGTCCGGACGCGTCCGACTCGAACACGATCTGCTTGCCGTCGGGTGAGAAGAACGGATTGATGTCGAGGGAGCGGCTGTGCGTGAGCCGCGTGAGGGCGCCGGTGGGAAGATCCACAGTCCAGATATCCGTCTTGCCCGCTCTTGAGGAGAAGAAGGCGAGCTTCGCGCCGTCCGGGCGACCAACTCGGTTGAAAGTCGCCGCCCGCACCGCGCGTGATCTGACGGGTCGTGTGGTCCTCGAGTGAATGGATCCACAGGTTCATGTCACCGGCACGATCGGAATTGAAGGCGATGTGTTTCCCGTCGGGCGACCATGCGCCGCGGCTGTCCTCGCGAGTCGTGGCGATGACCTGCTCCGGTTGGCCTGCGGCAGCTCCTTCGGGCGTGAGCGGCAGGCGCCAGAGGTCGGCGTTCTGTCGAAGGGTCGAATACGCGAGCCGCTTCCCATCCGGCGATACCGCAATCTGCACATCCTGTCCGGCGCCGCTCGTCAACTGGCGCGGCGGTCCCCCGACTTTATTCTCACCATCGATTTCCACACGCCACAGGTTCATCCCGCCGCCGCGATCGGATGAGAAATAGATCGCGCGCCCATCGCCCGCCCAGACCGGGTTGATCTTCCGATAATTGTCGTTGGTCACCGCCACCGATTGACGGCGGCGTACGTCCACCAGCGCGATGTCGAATTTCGTCCGCTCCACGCGCTGGTACACGATCCGCGTCCCCTCCGGCGACCATCGGGGCAACACGTGGGTCACGGCCTCGGAGGAATCGGACGTCACCTGCTGCGGGTTGAAGCCGCGCTCGTCCACCGTCCAGATGCGGCGAGGGCCGGCCCACGACGCGTCGACGGCAACGGTTCGGCCGTTCGGCGAGAACGACGGATAGTAGGCGCTCTGCGCGAAGCGGCTCTCGCGTCGGGTTTGAAGGTCGATGGACCAGACGTCCGCGTAATCCGACTCGTAGTTGCCAAAGACGTCGCCGGGCTCGAGGCGGCGATGTGTCTCACGCGCGCGCACGAACAGGATTCGGCGGCCATCCGGTGACCACGCCGGTTGCAGATCATCCTGGTCGCCCGTCGTGAGGCGCTCCTGGTCGCTCGAGCCGATCTGCTTGATGAAGAGCTTGCGAATGCCGCCGACGTCGCCCGCAAAGACGATGGACTTGCCGTCCGGCGACCATGCGGGAAATTGCTCGACGCCCTCCGCCGACGTGAGCTGGGTGAACTGGATCGGGCCGGCCGACGGTGGTGGAAACAACGTGCGGCGCAACATGGGGACGCCCGACGCCGCAAGTGCCGCGACAAACGCCGCGGCGGCCGCAATGACGAAGGTTCGCGACGGGCGACGCGTCGCCGGGACGTGCTCCGACGCGATCTCCTCGAGCTCGACGCGCGCATCACCCATGTGGTGCAGCCGCTCGTGCGGGTCCTTCCGCAGGCAGCGCGCCACCAGCCGTTGCAAGCCCGCCGGCGTGTCGCCGGGCAACGCCGACCACTCCGGATCGCGTCTCCGCACAGCGTCCGCGATCTCGATGATGGAGTGCCCGGGAAACGCAACTCGCCCGGTGAGCAGCTCGAACAGGAGGCAGCCAAACGCCCAGACGTCGGTGCGGCGGTCCACAGTCTCGCCGAACACCTGCTCCGGGCTCATGTACTGCGGCGTCCCCACCATGGTTCCGGTGCGCGTGAGCGACAGATCCGCCGACAATGCATCGATTCCGCCCTGCGGTGCGGAGTACTTCGCGATTCCGAAATCGAGCAGCTTCACGCGGCTGTCCGGCGTAATCTTGACGTTCGACGGTTTGAGATCGCGATGGATGATCTCGGCGTCGTGCGCGGCCTCCAGCGCCGCCGCGACCTGGATGGCGATGCGGAGAGCGCGCGCGACGGGCACGGCTCCATGTCTCAGCACCTGCTCGAGCGTCTCTCCGGGCACGAGCTCCAGCACGAGAAAGCGTTCCGTTCCGCTTTCCTCGATGCCGTAGATGGCGGCGATGTTCGGGTGGTTGAGCGCGGCGAGCAACCGCGCTTCACGCTCGAATCGCGCGAGCGCATCGTCGTCGTGCGCGAGCGAATCCGGCAAAGCCTTCAAGGCGACGTCGCGTCCGAGCCGATGGTCCGTCGCGCGATAGACATTGCCCATCGCCCCAGCGCCGAGCGGTTCGACGATCTCGTAGGATCCGATGCGGCTGCCAGGTGTCGTCTGCACGAGCTTCTCCACGGCGCGCGTGCGCGGCACTCGTTATCCGGCGCTGCCGGCCATTGCGTCCCTCGCCGCTACGTTATCACGGCGTCCGCGCATTGGCAAACGAGCATGCCGCCTTGTGAATCATGCCGGGTTTCGCGCCTCCTCCTCGATGACATCGTACGGCACCGGCCCAGCGATGACAGCGCCCAGCGTACGCTCGCGCCAATAGAGATCGAGATAGAGCCACAGGAGAAACGCGCCCAGCACGAAGGTGAGGACGCCCGGGCCGAGCGACTGTCGGAACGACGCCAGCGTCTGCATCGACTCCGGCTCGTGCCTGAAGTACGACCACGCGAGCGTCAACGCGAACATGCCGTTGTACACCGCATGCGTGACGATCGACACCCAAAGGCTTCTCGTGCGCAGATACAGGAGCGCCAGCGAGACGCCAATGAGAAAGTGGCCGACCCATTCCACGTGCGCGATGGCGAACAGGGCCGAGCTCACCACGACGGCGGTGCTCGTGCCCCACTTGTGCGCGAAGCGCTGTAACACGATGCCGCGAAAGACCATCTCCTCCACCACCGGCGCCACCACCGCCACCGCGAGAAGGACCCAGATGAGCTGCTCCAGCGACGCGATGTGGTAGAGCGGCGAGTCCTCGAGGATGGTGCGCTGCACCAGCTCCGGCGTGAGATACGAAAGCGGGACGAAGACGATCGTGAGCGAGCCCGCGGTGAGCATTCCCAGCGGAACGACGATCGCGAGCAGCGGCAGGTCGGCCCACCGCGGCGCCCGCCCGAAAAACCGTTTCCAGTTTACGCCCGCACTCCGCGCCCGCACCATGAACACGGCCGCCATCGTCGCATACGCGAGGATGACGGCCAGACTCGCATTCGCCGGCTGCTTGAGCCACGGCCCGAGGCCGTACGTCGCCATGAGGACGACGATCACCGCCAGGATGGACTGCACCGCCAGGCCGCGGACGCGCAGCCTGTCGAACGGCGATCGCGGCGTGCCGCGGTCTCGTGGTGGTCCCTCGGGATCGGCGTCGGACACGGCAGGTCGGCCTACAACAGCGCCGTTTCCTCGATGCGCACGTCGCTGGGAAGGTGCTCGGGAAAGTACGCATTGTGCACGTACTGCCTCACCATGCGCTGTGTGTTGAAGAAGCTCCCGTTCAACGCAATGGCCGAGCGCATCACTTCCGCATAGGCGAAGGGAAGTCCGTAGAAGAGGGGCAGGATGACGCGCTCCAGCTTGATGTACAGGTCCAGCGCATCGCGGCTCGGGTCGCCCTCGGCCTCCGGGCCGCCAATGGACCAACCGGTCACGCCTTCGACGTGGCCTTCCACCCACCATCCATCGAGCACACTGAAGCTCGGGACGCCATTGATCGCGGCCTTCATCCCGCTCGTGCCGGACGCCTCGAGCGGCTTCATCGGGTTGTTCAGCCACAGGTCGACGCCAGCGACCAATTGCTGCGCCAGCGCCATCTCGTAGTTCTCGAGATACACGACCTCCACCAGCCCCTGCAAGCGCTCGTCGGCTGCGAAGATGCGCTTGATCAGCTCCTTGCCGCCGCCGTCACGTGGATGCGCCTTGCCGCCGAAGATGATCTGCATCTTGCCGATCTTTCGCGCGATGGTCGCGAGCCGGTCGACATCCGAGAAAATCAGGTCGGCACGCTTGTATGGCGTGGCTCGGCGCGCGAAGCCGATGGTCATCACCGAGGGATCCAGCTTCGTTCCCGTGCGCCGGAACACCTCGGCAAGGATCGCGCGCTTGCTCTCCGCGTGCGCGTCACGGATCTCCTCGAGCGGAATGCTCACCGAGTACCGCAGATACAGGTTGTCTCTTCGCCACTCGGGCACTCGCTTGTCGTACAGTGCCGCGAAGGCGGGGCTGGCCCACGTGACGGCGTGCACGCCGTTGGTGATGGAGTTGATGGGCGACTGCGGGAACATGCCGCGCGACACCTCACGATGCCGCATCGCCACGCCGTTGACGAAGCGCGTGAGGTGCAGCGAGAGGTGCGTCATGTTCAGCATGCCTTCGTGAATGCCGCCGCATACTCGCAGCAACGCCACGCGCTCGTCGCCGAGAACGGTCCGCACCATCGTGAGAGGAAACTTGTCGTGTCCGGCGGGCACCGGCGTATGCGTGGTGAACACACATCGCTGGCGCACCGCCTCGAGATCCGCGTCGTTCAGCTCGAAGTGCTGGCGCGAGTCCAGCTGCCGCTCGAGGAGCTGCAACGTCAACAGGGCGGAGTGTCCCTCGTTGAGGTGATAGATCACTCCGTTGTCGTAGCCCAGCGCCTGGAGCACCGACGCGCCACCCATGCCGAGCACGATCTCCTGGCACAGCCGATAGTGCTCGTCGCCGCCGTACAAGCAGTCCGTGAGCGTGCGGTCCCACTCGCCGTTGCCGTCGACCATCGTATCGAGCAGGAACACGGGGACGACATGCCCGCGCACGCCGGTCACCTCGTATTTCCACACGGCCACCTGCACCGCGCGGCCCTCGATCGTCACGGTGCCGCGCGCATCCAGGCGCTCGAGCTCCGCCTCCGGCTTCCAGTGCACGGGCGACTCGCTCTGCTGCCCGTAGGCGTCGAGATGCTGAACGAAGTAGCCCTTGCGGTGCAACAGCGTGACCGCGATGAGCGGGACGCCGAGGTCGGCGGCGGACCGGAGCGTATCACCTGCGAGCACTCCGAGGCCGCCACTATACGTGGGGATCGCCTGCTCGAGGCATATCTCCATGGAAAAGTAGGCGACGGTGCTTCGTGCCGGCGTGGCACCAGTGGTCATGAATTCCTCGAACTGTATCGCTTCCGGGACGCAGCGCCCGCCCCCGTGCTTCCGGGAGCGGGCGTCGATCCCCTGGCTGCTGTGAAACGGCGCGGCATCTCCGCCGCGCCAGACGACATGGCCCTCTCGGCCAACCCTGAATTCTATCCCGGGGACGCCCGGGTTCAACCGACCGAAACGCCGCCTTCCGCCGCTTCGACCAGCACCTCCACGGGGATGGCCTCAAAGACGTCGGCCGCGCTCACCTCGCCGCCGTGCGCAGTGACGCACCCGCCGTGAAGCACCCGATGGAAGGACGCGAAGCTCTCACCGCCGACGATGACCCTCGTGTCCCCCCATCGTGAGCCGACCTGCGGCCACTCGAGCGGCGCCGTGTATCGGGCGACGAGCACGATGGCGCGTCCACGGGAGCTCGAACGCTCGAAGGCGACGATCTTCTCTGCGTGCCCCCCGACGGCAGGACGTCTTTCGTACCTGCCGCCGACGATGTCAGGACGCGCGCGGCGCAGCGAGAGCAACTCGCGCAGGATGATCAGCTTGAGCTCATCGACCTGCCCATCGTCCCGCAATTTTGCCAGGTGTTGCGCGCGGCTCCCAGTGATACCGGTCACCCGCGCCATCGCCGCATCGCGCGCCACCCAATCCACTGGACGACGATTGTCCGGATCGACGAGCGCGGCGTACCAGAGCTCGTCGCCCTGATAGATGTCCGGCACGCCGGGCGCCATGAGATGCAGCGCACGTCGCGACAGCGTGTTCCACAGGGCCTGCGGCGAGAGACGTCCTACGAACCGATCCACTTCGGCAAGATGGGCAGCGTCGTTCTTCGGATCGAGGAGTGCCGCGATGAACTCCGCGATGGTGCGCTCGTATTCTGAATCCGGATCGGTCCAGCTCGTGCTCACCTTTGCTTCACGCTCCGACTTCTGAAGGTATTCCGCGAGGCGATCGCGCAGCGGCGAGACCCATTCGTCTCCACCCGTGCGCGATGCCGCCAGGGGCCAAATGGCAATCAACGCCTGGTGCACGAAGTCATAGGTCGCCCGAGAGGGCACGAGCCGCCCACGCACCACATGGCGCAGCGAGCGATGCCGGCGCTCCCAGCGGCGCAACGCCCGAGCCCATGCGTCAGGATACTCGCTCAGCGCATCGATGCGGGCGCGCGCATCGGCGCTCCGCTTGGTGTCATGCGTGTTCGTCGCATTCAGCGACAGGGGAAACCGTTCCGCCCGTTCGCAAAGACGCCGGTCGAAGCGATCATCCGCACCGTGCACCGGAAGGCCCGGATCACCGCCGACCTCGCAGCGCGACGCGAGCGGCGCATACGCGTAAAGGGCTGTGTCCTCTACCCCTTTCGCTGCCGCTGGTCCGGTGAGCTGCTGCCAGCGCAGCACGAACACCATGCGCGCCCGCGCACCGAGCGGCTCGGCATCGCGCCAGTCGCCCAGGAGTGCCTCGCGGAGAGCCTGAACGGCGAGGCTGCTCGTCCGACCACCGCTCTCGACATCCGCGAGTGCACGCTCGAGCACCGCGCGATCAGCCGGTGATGCTTCTCCGAGCTCCGCGTCGATGTATGTGCGATACACCGGCAGGACGGCGATAAGCTCCACGATGGCGCCCGCATAGGCCGAGATGGGAAGCTCCGGCCAGCCGACGCGCGTGGCGAGCGCGTCGAGCATCGGCGCTACGCGGCGGACGTCGGCATTGAGTGCTCCACGCAGTACGGCGCGCTTCGCGTTCACGGCGACGTCGTGGAAGCTGCGCTCGAGGCGCGGAGCCCGATATCGCCGCTCGATGGCGGCAGCTCCTTCCGGCTCGATGAAGAGATCCTCCAGCGAGACGAGAAATTCGTAGCCTGTCGTTCCATCCACGGGCCAGTCGGCGGGAACTGCCTCTTGCCCCGCAAGAATCTTCTCCACAACAATGGGAAAGCGCGGTGTGCGTTGCACACGCGCCTCCACTGCCTGCCGCAGGCGCTCCAGATACCGCCTCGGCTCGAGCAACCCGTCGATGTGGTCGACGCGCAGGCCGTCCACGAGCCCGTCCGCGACGAAACCAAGTACCGTGCGATGCGTGGCCTCGAACACGTCCTCGCGTTCCACGCGCAGGGAAATCAGCTCGTTCACGTCGAAGAACCGACGATAGTTCAGATCGCGGCTGGCGGTGCGCCAGTGTGCGAGCTCATAGTGCTGGCGCGCCAGCAATCGCTTCAGGCGGCCCTGCCCTTCCTTGCCCTGCGTCCATGCCTCCACATCCTCGACGTCGGCAGGGGCCGTGGATGGATCGATGGGAAGGCTGTGATCGAAGTAGCGGATGCGTAGTCCGTGCGGCGACCGCTCAAGTCGAATTTCCCCGCGCGGCAGCACGCGTCTCAACGGATCGGCAAGAATGGGAACCAGAATTTTTCCGACCAGGCGCTTCGTCGGCGCGTGCCACGCAACGTCGAACCACTCGGCGTACCTCGACGCGCGGCCGTATGCGAGCACGTCGTCCCAGTATGGATTGTCCGGACCCGTGCCCATGTGATTGGGCACGATGTCGAGCACGATGCCCATGCCGGCAGCATGTATGTCGTCCGCAAGGGCGACGAACGCCTCCTTGCCGCCGAGCGCGGCACTGACATGTGTGTAATCGGCGACGTCATAGCCATGGGTGCTTCCCACTCGGGCGGCAAGGATCGGCGAGAGATAGAGATGCGAGATGCCAAGCGCGCGCAGATAGGGAATGCGTGTTCGCGCGTCGTGCAGCGTGAAATCCGCGCTGAGCTGAAGACGGTATGTGGCGACGAGCGGTCGGTCCATGATCCGCTCCCTGTCGCAAGTCCGGCGCCCGCGGTCGGCGGTGTCGCGGCCGGCTACAGAAGGTCGCTGCCGAGCCCCTGCACCGTCCTGGGCGACTCAAAGAGCTGCTCCAGGGTCTCGCGCATCCGCCGCGACCAGCTCGGGTAACGATCCTGCCATACGCCGGGGATGTTTACCGGCATCGACTCGTGCGCGAGATCATCCAGCGACAGGCCAACGAGCACGGATGGCGTCCGCCGGATGAACGCATGGACCGCGGCAATCAGGGTGTCCGACGTGAGATGTGAATGCGCGTCGTGAGGCAGCAGTCCGGCCTCGATGAGTGACGAGATCAGGGAATCGCGTTCGTGTTGCCGCATCGAGCGCATGCCGGACGACACGCCCGGGTCGGCGAGGTCCCCAACCTCGCTGCGGAGCTGGATGTCGCGCGCATCAACCCATCCCACCAACGGCGGAAGGTCGTGCGTGTTCACCGTGGCGAGCGCCATGCGTGGGTACTCTGCCGCCGAGCGATAACGGCCGGTATGAAAGTCCCTTTCGAACACTTGCACCTTGGAACTGAGCACACCCCACTTCGCGAGAACTCGCGGTACTTCCGGGGGCACGGTGCCAAGGTCCTCGCCGACCACGAGTGCATTGGCGCGCAGGCTCTCGAGGGCCAGAATCCCGAACAGGTCCTCGCTGAACGAGCGCACATATGCGCCCTGCCGTGCCGACTCGCCGAGTGGCACCCAGAACATGCGAAACAACCCGAGCGCGTGGTCGATCCTCAGAGCGCCGGCATTCCGGAATCCCGCGCGCAGCAGACGCGTCCAGTAGTCGTAGCCCGTGCGACGGAGCTCGTGCGGATCGATTGCCGGAAGCCCCCAGTTCTGTCCTTCGTCGGAATACATGTCCGGCGGGGCACCCACGGTGGCGCCCTGAAGAAACAGCTTCGGGTTCGCCCAGACGTCGCTTCCCGACGCCGCCGAGCCGACGGCGAGATCCTGATACATGCCGAGCGCGAGCCCCGCCTTGACCGCGCTCTGGGCCGCGCTGCCGAGTTGCCGGTCGAGCTCGAACTGAAGCCAGCGGTGATAGTCCACACGAGTTGCATGCTCGGTTCGCAGCCGCGCCACGGTTTCGCCGTTCGCATCGCGCAGCGGCTCGGGCCACGTCCGAGCATCGGGACCTTCCCGCTCCGACAGCATCATGTACGTCGCGAACTGCGTGAGCTGTGGATCCTCCTCGTGCACGAAAGCCCAGTAGGCATTCGCACGCGGCGTGTCGCGCGCTATCTCCTGCTCGAGAAACGTCTGGTGGAGATGATGCAGCACGGGCGTGCGGAGCGCCGCCACGCCTTCGTAGTCCACCATGGGCTTGGCGCGCAAATCCATGAGCGACTGTTGAAACGCCGGCGACGAAATCAGTTCGCGTGCGCGAGCGTCGTGCGCGAGCTCAGGGACGTCATCCACCCGGATATAGAGCGGATTGCGAAAGAGTCGAGTGATGGGGCTGTACGGGCTGACGTCGAATCCCGCGTTGCGCAGGGCGTGCAGCGGATTCATGCCAACGAATGCGCCGCCGTGATCGCCGAGCCATTCGGCGATGGTGCGTATGTCGCCGGCATCGCCCGCCCCCCAGTTGGCCTCGCTGCGGACCGTGTAGAGGTTCGTCGTGATACCGAAGCCGCGCCGCCCATGGAGCCGCGTCTCGGGTGGCATGCAGCGCGACGGCACGACGATGAGTCGCTGATGCGCTTCATGGCGCGCTCCTCCGCCCTCGAACACCACGCTCAGATCGTGATAGCCCAGCGGCGGCACCACCGGGAGCGTCAGCATGTGCCGCCGCGAGCGCCCGCCGTGGGTGACGCCATGCCACCGGAACTCGATGCCCTCCTCGGTGCGCAGGGACAGCGTCCAGCGCACGTCTTCCGTGTTCATTGGCGGGACACGCACCATGATCCGGCTGAGCCGTTTACTGCGTTGCCGCACCACGCGCACGGGATCGATCCATTGGCGCAGCTCGCGACGCCGGAGCCGCATGAGAGCCGCACGTGCGCGCTCCTCCGTCGCGACATCGTGTCCCATGGCGGTCAGCAGCCGTTCACGCGTGGCGTCCGATGTGTGGCGGACGTGCCCACCGGTCTGATCGAGATACGATTCGACAATGCCGAGCCGTGCTGCCAGCCGGCGAAGCATGGGACGCTCGAGCCCAGGCACTTGCGTATGCGTCACGTGCGCGCGGGGGCGAGCACGAGTACGGACAATGGGGGAAGCGGCAGCTCCACGGAATAGCGCCGTCCGTGATACGGAATGTCGTCCGCGTCCACGGCCGTGCGCGCACCGTATCCGCTGCCGCCCCACTCAGTGGCGTCGGTCGACAGCACGATTTCATAGGTCCGTTGTTCGGGCACACCAATGCGATAGCCGCCGTGCGGCGTCGGCGTGAGATTCAGCACCAC
>NGFI01000013.1 GCA_002215645.1 Gemmatimonadetes bacterium 2013_60CM_65_52
CGTCTGTTTCATGAGGGCCGCTCCTGGGTGTGAGCCATGCTTGCTCGACACTTCCATGGTAGCATTCAGGGGCGTGCTCTCAATATCCGTTATACGGCTCCCACACGTCGTCGCAATGAAAGCTCCGCGAACCTTACTTCTCACTCTTGGCGTCGCTGTCTTTCTCGTGGCAGGGTGCGACCGGACAAAGCCGATGAATGCCGCCCTCCGAGCTGAATTGATTCAGATGGACGAGTACGATCAAGCTGTCCGCGCCGAACTCGCCGCCGATGGATCGCTGTTTGAGGGCTATCACCCGCGAATGGCCGCCGTGCACGATGCGAATGCCACGCGCTTGCGCGCAATTATCGAACGGATCGGTTGGCCCACCGAGGGTCTGGTCGGCGTTGAAGGCGCGAAAGCCGCGCATCGGATTGCGCAACATTCGATCAACCATCCCGATTTCATGCGACAATGCCGCCAGCTTCTCGACGAGGCGAGCGCCCGCGGCGAGGTGCCGCGCTCGCAGTACGCGTACGTCGATGATCGCATCCGCGTTTACGAGGGGCTGCCGCAGCGATACGGAACGCAGTGGCACGACGGACCAACCGGCCTGGAGCCGTACCCACTCGAAGACTCGGCGCATGTGGATGCGCGCCGCGCCGACCTTGGACTTCCGTCCCTAGCCGAGCTTCGCGGCACCGCCCCACCGGAGAAGCCGTGGGATCCTGAGGCGTCGCGCCGCTACGAGGAGAAGGAGCTTGCGTGGCGGCGCGCGGTGGGCTGGCTTCGATGAGTTCGCCGTATAACGATCGTTGAAGCAGGCGACCGATTGTGCGGTAGCGGCGGCTCCGCCGCCGCATTCTATTGATTCGTTCGCTGCTTAACTTGGGCGTTAGACGCCGAACCAGCATCTGCATGGGGCGAAGCACTGGTTTGTCCATCAGTCGCAGCACTGTGCGGCGCGCCAGGGTTGACCGCCAAGCGCCAACCGTGCGCGCGTGGAGGCGTCGGCAACCGCTCTCGCCATCCCCCACCGGCGCAACGCTCGCTAGCCTGCGTTACCGGTTCGGCGGCTTCCGTGGGCGTTCCGGCCGCCCGTGCACCGAGCCGCCCTCATGGGTGCCTTCGCCTTCGAGGTCGTAGTACCTTGCGAGATCCTATCGAACATCTATGCGGAGGTGTGAGGGCATGGGTAAGCTTGTTTTCGGCATGATGCAGTCCCTCGACGGCTACGTTGATGGCCTCGCGGACGGGTTGGAATTCCCTCCGCCTAGCGTTGCGCTTGGCCGTCATTTCACGGATCACGTCCGCGGCGCGGCTGGCGCCTTGTATGGTCGACGGATATACGAGATCATGCGCTACTGGGACGAGGATCGACCGGAGTGGGATGCGGACGACCACCACTTCGCGGCGGCGTGGCGGGCGCAGCCGAAATGGGTCGTCTCACGTACGCTGAAGTCGGTCGGCGCGAACGCCACACTCGTCGGGGAGAACGTCGACGCGTTTGTGCGCAGACTGAAGAAGGACGTCGAGGGCGAGATCGACGTCGCGGGGCCCGCCCTGGCGGCGAGCCTGACTGACCTCGGTCTTATCGACGAGTATCGTCTCTACTTCCGCCCCTTCGTGCTTGGCGGCGGCAAGCCGTACTTTGCCGGCGCGCGGCCACCGCTCCGCATCATTGCCAGCGATCGTATTGGCGACGACGCGGTGCGGCTGACATGTGTCCCAGCCTGAGCATGCTATTCCGCCCGCCTCGTGAGTCTTCTGTTTAAGACCTTCCGGTGGCAATTAGAGAACGTGATCAGCGCCGTTGGTGTGTCAACGTCGGCGGAGCCGCCGCGTAGTCGAGAAGGGAGTGAGCGAAGACGCCCGGGTCCCGGCTTCACTCCGCGCACGTAGCCGACCGCGAGGCTGCGGATCCCTCGTTCGGAAATCATCCGTACGTGTCCAATCGCCCGGCGTCTAACGTGCGCTGAAACTGACGGGCGATCTGGGGAATTGCGCGGGCTGCGCCCGCGCTCTTATTTGACTCGCCCGCACCTTAGCTGGGCGTTAGGCATACCACAAACACGGTTGCTTCACATGCTCCCTGAGCGATATCGGAATGTGAACGGCGATTCAGGGGTCACGCACTACGCGATCGGCTCAGACTTCATCGCCGTGCAGTTCCAGGATGCCGCTGTCTACATCTACGATTGGGTCCGTCCGGGCCGGAGCTACGTGGAGCAGATGAAGGCGCACGCGATCGCGGGCCGTGGGCTCGGCACCTACATCAGTCGGCACGTTCGGAAAGCCTATGCGCGCAAACAGCAAAGCTGGTGAGACCGTCTCCGAGGATGCCTGACGTTGCGTTGCTGCTGCCCAGCGGTCTGTCGGACTGTGGCGGCGAGCTTCGCTCGCTGCCACTTTGGAATGACTCGCTCGCAGCAGAACTTGGGCGTTATACGGCACCCACTCTTCAGGCGATGGATGCAATAATCACCGTCTGGGTCATAACGTGGCGGATCGTCTGGCCTGCGATGCTGGCAACGGTCGGGCTGCCCCTAGTGGCACTTCTTCTTCAGCGTCGCATTGAGCTCGCCCCCGTGGCGGCATTTGCGCTCCCCATTGTCGGGCCGCTTCTGATTGTCATTTGGTCGGGAGTGTTCTGGGCGGCCGAAGAGCGGGCCTCCACCAGTCCTCATTGGGCGAGCTGGATCCTGACCGCCTTGGTGCTTCCGAGCGTCGTCCTAGTCATCGGCGTCGCGGTGCGCTACCGAAGAGCCCCGCGCTACTGGGCCGTGATTCTAGGAGCAGTCGCGAGTGGCGTCTTCGCGCTTGCTGCCGGCTTCATTGGAAGCATGGCGATATCGAACACATGGTTGTGACTCACGAGTGCCTACTCGGCATCGCGACCCGTGCCGCATAACGTTCGTTGGAGCAGACGAGCGGTCTTTGGAAGCTCGCTTCGCTCGCATTGTTTGAGCCGCTCGCAGCTCAACTTGGGCGTTATGCCGCCACAGCCTTCTATGACTCGGAGGTAGTCTTCTGATGTCTCGAAGTTCATTTCGCCTGAGCCGTATCAGTTCTCTTGCGCCGATATTGCTCGCCATCGCCGGTGTCACGTCATGTGATCAAGGAATCACACTGGATGGTGGAAAGTATTCGCGCATCTTCGTCGTCGGCCGCGTCGTTGATGCGTCTGGCGTTCCAGTCGAAGGTGCTGGCGTGCGCATCTCCAACCGCATGGTAGGCTGCACGGGCGACCGAGCCATGCAACTGTCGATGACCACGGGTGCGAATGGAAGTTTTCGAGACCAGCTGGTGATGATGGGTGGAGGACCTTGCGTCACCGTTGAAACGACTCCGCCTGCAGGACGGACTCTGCGCCCGGATAGCCTGTCGTTCCCAAACCCGAATTATCGGTTCGACGAACCATTTGATAGCCTTCGTGCAGAGCTGACGCTTCGCGCTCCTTAAAATGGGCAGACGCGAGTGCCCGCAGCGTAGTCTTCGGATTTGGCGAGAGAATAGGCTCTGAATGGCGGCCGGCACACCGTGCGTTGCACCAGCGGGCGCTTTGCGGCATCATTGGGCGCCCTCGCCGACTGATGTCTGACATTCACGCTGGGGGGTCGCCGTTACAGATGTCGCGCGCTGGTGACCTTGGGCGTTATGCCGCAACGACCCTCCCAATCGGGATACTAGATGCTTTCTGATGAGAAGATGGCCGAGGCCGAGGTCAGCGTTAGACTGGCGCTCTACCTCATTCGCCAGCGCCTCGTTACCGCGGACGTCGCCGTCGCCATCGACGGCGCTCAAGTCCAGACGTCGGGGGCGGTTCATTTCGCGATGGCGGCCTTCCTTCAGGCGTCCGGCTGCTCCGCACTGGGGGCCCACGCATGGCAAGGTCATCACGTCGTCACGGATGGAGATTACCGGATCAGAATCCATTCGTCGTCTGGCTCTGGGGATGTTGTAGCGCCGTTGATTACTGGAGAGGTCCTCCGGGTCGAGAGCAAGAAGGGGCCGCTGAAGCGCAGCAAGAGCTCAGCCGAGTACCCGCTTATGCGGGAGGCGATCGGTCAGTTAATGACGGTAGATCAAGCTGCTGCAAACGATTTACTTGCGATTGCAGTTCCGCATTCCGCCAAGTTCGCCGAATTAGCCGAGCGCTGGCGTGATGCGCCCTTAATCCGCCGCCTTGGGTTGCAGCTACTTACGGTCCATCGCGACGGCGATGTCTCTGGCTTGGTACTGGCTGCGGCATAACGTGCGTTGCACTTGTCAAAGGTGCTTTGGTAGCTCGCTGCGCTCGCACTTCATGTGTTCCTTTGCAAGTGAACTTGGGCGTTATGCAGGTCCACGTTTCTCAGAAAGGACGCTTCCAGCGGTGCGCCATGGACGCTACTGATACACCAATGACTGCATCGCGCACACTTCGCGTGCGAAGTGTGCTCAATTCGCTGCTCTGGCTCACCGCCGTCGCTACACCTGTGTTCTTTGGCGCCGCGGTTGCGCTTCGCGACGATTTGCTAATCGCGCGAGCTCTGATCGGAGTCGGTTCGCTTCCAATGCTGTCCGTCCTTGGGTGGTTCGGATACTTCGCGCTGCGAAGACCGGAGATGCTCCAGTCCGAGGATTTTCAGCTGCGTCATGAAGCAATGCAGTTGTCACAGGGACGTAATGATCCCCAAATGGTTCCGCGTAGCGCTGTAGCACTTCCGAATCCCGGCGCTCGCGTACTCCCAGCGGGGAGCACTACATAATGGCATACCCTCAGCTACAATTGCGCGTTCACTCGCTTACGTTTGTCATTGAACGCCACTTAATCCTAAAGTTACTGGACGGCCGCCCCGAGATTGCCAATTGGTTTGCATATACTCCGCACGGCGTTCTGGTAGCGAGTCAGTATGATGCGCCGACGCTGGCGGACATCCTGCGGCGTGTGTGGCCAGGAATACTTTTCGTTCTTGCTGAAATTGATCGCTCCAGGATCGATGGATATATCAATCAACCGGTGTGGGATTTTATCAACGACCCCAAGCCGTCGGGTCATTGGCCAGCTGCATAACGTGCGCTGAACCAGACGGACGATCTTTGGACGCTCGCTGCGCTCGCATCGTGTTTGATTCGCCCGCAGATGAACTTGGGCGTTTGCCAGCGGCTGGGAGAGTCCTCCTTCACTGAAGCTCCGAGCCGAGCGAGATTGCGAGATGCCGCTTAAGATCGCGAAGGTGCAAGCCGTGTCGGCGTTGGCCCAGCATCTGTACGAGTACCTCCCTGGGAAGCCTCATCCCATGGCCGATCCTCGGATTTCATTCGAGGGTATCGCCAAGAGCTGCGGTGTGACGCCGTATTGGTCTGGCGGGAGCAAGTTGCCGGCGATCACGCAGCTTCTTTCCCAGACTCTTGAGCATCAGCCCAAGAAGTTCTGTGGATTGATTCTTGAGGTTGTCCGTCGTGCCATTGTCTACCGTGCGCGCAAGAATCCTATCGTCGCAACAGACCTCGCCACGCTTCACCAGCTGGTGTATGCAGCTGGCTTTCGTCTCAAGGATCTCGAGGATACAGAGTCGTTTGGTGAACTGGCGGTGGCTTTCAAGCCACCGAGCGCGCGCCCTCATCTCCAGTTGAGCGCGACTGACCGCACACGCCTGCGGGAACGACTCGACGACCTCGCGCAGATGACCCCAACAATGCGCGGGCTCGCGTTCGAGACCTTCTTGAATGAGCTGTTTGCCCTGAGCGGGTTGACGCCTCGGGCGCCCTTCCAAATCATCGGCGAGCAGATTGACGGCAGTTTCGAGGCAGAGAGTCAGACGTATCTCTTGGAGGCCAAGTGGGAGGGTAAGAAGACTGGGCAGGCGGAACTCCTAGTATTCTCAGGCAAGATCAGCGGAAAGGCACAGTGGACTCGCGGCCTGTTTGTCAGTTTCGCCGGATTCACAGATGTCGGGCTGGAAGCATTCGCTCGAGGGAAGGCTACAAACCTCGTGTGTATGGATCGCTTCGATATCTTCTTCGTCTTGGCTGGCACCGGCTCGCTGCCTGATGTGCTGGCACGAAAGCTACGGCGCGCGGCAGAGGACAACACCGCGTTCGTATCTGCCAAGGCGCTATATGTCTAGCAATTGCGGGGGAGGCCGCTAGCTAAACGTGGCGTTGCACTTGTAAAAGGAGCGTCGGTAGCTCGCTGCGCTCGCATCTTATTGTAGTCCTTTGCAAGTGAACTTGGGCGTTACGCTGCATCACTACCTTCTCAGTGAGGATGCTCTGTTTCGAAGATGGCAGGTGGTGCTTGGAATCCTCTGCGTTTCCACGCTATCGCTCGGCGCGCAGACCGCCACGAAGGACTCTGCCTTTCGTCTCGGCTTCTGTAGCCAAAAGGGCGCCGACAGTTCGGTCTGGAGTCGCCTAGTTGAGACACCCGATGTTCGCGCACGCATCTCGCGCGACCCGATACCGCACCCGCCACTGGCCTTTCGCGACAAGGATGGGAACTATCGCGGCCGGGTCGTCCTGGCATTGATGGTCGACACGACGGGGCGTGTTGTGCCCGGCACAGTGGCAGTTTCTGAGTCCACTGAGTCACGTCTAAGCCTTTGGGCTTGTGCGATCGCCGGGCAACTGTCGTTCATCCCGGCCATACTAGGGGGAAAGCTAGTCCTGACTATGGTCGACCAGCCATTGACCTACTTTTATGGAGAGCCGCCGCCCGGCATGACGAAACCATGAAAGATCTACCGTATGCTGCGTAACGGGCGTTGCAGCCGTCGGGCGATCAACTGGTGGCTCGCTTCGCTCGCTTTTATGAACTCGCCCGCAGCTGAACTTTGGCGTTAGGCCGATTTCAAATGGCATGAGCGACATGGACGCTATCGAAATCCCTCTTCCGGCTGGTCGCATGACCGCCGGCATCGTTCGTGTCGGCGACACCGTCAGACGACCGTCCAAGCCCTCGTCGCCCTTCGTGGCGCAGCTGCTCTCTCACCTTCGGGATTGCGGGTGCGAGTGGTCGCCACGCTACCTGGGTCAAGACGCCCTCGGCCGAGACATTCTCACCTACGTCCCCGGCAGCACACCTGGTTGGACGCGCTTCGCTGATGCTCAGATTCGGGCCGCGGCCACCATCGTGCGGCAACTCCACGACCTGACGCGTGGGACGCATCTCGCACCGGCGTCTGTCGTGTGCCACAACGATGCTGCGCCCAACAACTTTGTCTTTGCCGACGGCATGCCCGTGGCGCTCATCGACTTCGACTTGGCTATGCCGGGGGACCCGCTCGAAGACCTTGGGTACATGGGATGGGCCTGGTGCGTATCCTCCAAGCCCGAGCGTGGCCCCGTCGCGGCACAGGCTGAACAGGTTCGCGTTCTCGCCGATGCGTACGGGCTGTCCGCGCCCGATCGTGCGCGCCTTCCCGACTGGATCGTCGAACGACAGGTTAGGAACGTGCGCTTCTGGTCCGCCCGACTCGAGGATCCGGGGAGCACACCAACCAGTCCGCGCAAGATCGCGGAGGTGATCGAATGGTCGGAGCGTGAGGCTCGGTACGTCGCTGATCACCGGGCTCACTTCATCGCGGCCCTCGCGTAGACCTTCGCCGGACCACGCCACGTGACTCCGCCCCGAGTGGCCGCGAGCTCCGGAGCCGGCCGGTTATCTCTTCCATCGGCTGGCCTGCCCGCATCCCAGCCTTGCTCATGGCCGAGATCGAGTCGCCGTTCCGGCTCCTCGCGCACGGCCTAACGTTGCATGAGCCTGACAGGCGATTGTCGGTAGCGGCGGCTTCGCCGCCGCATTCTGTATGTTCGCCTGCAGGTTATGCTCGGCGTTAGGCCGCGACATGGCACCGCGGAAGAGGAGGGTATTCCAATGCGCCGGTTTCTTTTTAGTTCGCTCGTCCTCGCCGTCGCGGTGATCGTGCACGTCGACTGGCACTTCGCGCGACCGACGCATCACCGTCTCAGCCTTGCCTGGGACCAGCATTGGCTCTTTGCGGCCGGTGCCTTCGGTCTCGTCGGCTGGATCGTCGCCCGCGTGTGGCCGACACAGGCCTGGCGCCGCGGAGGCCTGATCGCCGCCTTCGGCATTATCGTCGCCCAAGTCATCGAGCCGATAGCCGAAGTGGCGCTCTATCAGCATCATCTTGGTTATCCGAATGCGCCGGCCCGGTGGGCCGCGTTCTTCACATGCCTTGCCGCAGGGCTGCCCGCGTATGGTTTGGCACTCTGGCTCTGTCGCTCCGGCCCGGCAGATGCGCCTCATGCTCACCCGCGCCCTAACGAACGCTGAAGCTGGCGAGCGATCTTCGAATGTTGTGCGGGCTGCGCCCGCGCTCTTATTTGACTCGCTCGCAGCTTAGCTGGGGCGTTATATGGCACCAAGCTGTCGATGGAAAGGCGCGCGACGACCGACGACCGCTCTGGTCGCGTCGGCGGTTGCCCCCCGCCAGCAGGAGCGCGACGGTTGGCGCTGGAGTGCATCCGTTGGCGGATCGCACTGTCGAAGGCCGCGTTGGGAGTCGTGCCGTCGCGGCCATGGCTACCCACCGCGGACGCTGAATATCTTCCGTCAGAAATCTCTGTGCTGGAGTGTGAAGATGCGGTCGTATACGGCAGTGGTCGAG
Organism: Gemmatimonadetes bacterium 2013_60CM_65_52; assembly: GCA_002215645.1. Classification (GTDB taxonomy): domain Bacteria; phylum Gemmatimonadota; class Gemmatimonadetes; order Gemmatimonadales; family Gemmatimonadaceae; genus AG11. The sequence continues at coordinate 8,595 of NGFI01000013.1, forward strand.
CGGGACACAGAAACGGGCTTGCTTGTGGGCCATATTCCCGGCTTCCGCGGCGCGCATAGCCAAGGCGAAAGCATGGACGAATTACAGGCCAACCTCGCGGAGGTCGTCGCCATGCTGCTCGAGGACGGAGAACCACACCTCGAAGCGGAGTTCGTCGGGACCCAGACGGTTCGCGTCGCCTGAATGAGTTCGCTGCCGGTGCTCAAGCCGCGTGAAGTTGTCGCGCGTCTTGAGCGGCTCGGGTTCGTCGAAGTCCGGCAGCGTGGCTCTCACAAGCAGTTCCGTCATTTGAGGATGAGGAACGGTTCATCCTCATAGGACTGTCTGTGAACCGCCGTAGTCTCGTTGTCGTGCACGTCGAGCGCGCCGAAGACGAGTATCAGCTGATCAGCGCTCGATTGGCCACGCGCCGTGAGCGCACCCTATATGAAGAAAACAGCAAGTCGGTCCGAGTCGCCAAACCCGCACGGGCACGCAAGCGCTCGGCTCCCGAGATGCGTCCGGAGTACGATTTCAGCGCCGGCGTTCGTGGCAAGTATGCGAAGGCGTTCGCGCGAGGCAGCAATGTCGTAGTGCTCAAGCCCGATTTGATCGCCGAGTTTCCTTCCGCAAGCGCCGTGAATCGCGCATTGCGCGCGTACCTGAAGGGAAAGTCAGCGCACCGCACCGCATAACGTTGCGCTGCACTTGACAAGCGACGACATGGATGGCGCCCGCTCCGCGGGCGCTCTATTGGACTCGCTTGCAAGTGAGCTTCGGCGTCGGGCAGCAATAATACATCGCCTTCATTCCTGGGCAGCTCACACCGTCGGGATGGTGCCACCGTCGATGATGTGCTCAGACCCCGTGATAGTGGCTGCGCGCGGCGATGCGAGAAACACGATCAAGTTCGCAATTTCCTCTGGCCTCGACGGGCGCCCGATCGGAATTCCCCCCAACGACTTCATGATGATCCGCTTGCCGCCCTCGTAATCCGTGCCCGCTTGCTCAGCCAGCCTCTTCGCCATGTCAACGGCGGCGTCGGTCTCGACCCATCCGGGCGCTACACGGATCACTCGAACGCCCTTGGGCGAGACCTCCTTCGACAAGCTCTTGCTATAGGTCGACAGAGCAGCCTTCGCGGCAGCATATGCCGTTGTCGATTCGGGCAATGGAAGCCGCGCCTGAATCGACGTAACGTGGACGATGACACCGCTCCCTCGCTCCAACATCGCAGGCAGAAGCGCACGATCCAGACGGACGGCCGACATCAAGTTCTGATTCAACGCCTTCGCCCACTCGCCATCGTCGAGGGCCGCGAAACCACCGGCTGGGCTGCTCGAACCACCCACGACGTTGACGACGATGTCCACCCCGCCCCCGACCTTCACTTCATTCGCTACGACGGCGCACCCAGACGAGGTTGAGACGTCGGCGGCAACAAACCACACCCCCTCCATCAACCGTTCGGGAGCAGTCCGCGCAGTGGTTATCACCCGAACCCCGGCATCCCGGAAGGCGGCGACGACCGCCGCGCCAACGCCCTTGGTCCCGCCCGTGACGAGCGCTTGTCGCCCGAGTAGCCCCAAGTCAAAGTTCACGACTTGATTTCCAGCAACGCAATCTTGTCCCCGTCGAGCTCGAAGACGTACCGTAGGTCCACCGGACTCCCGGGGAAGTCACCGGTCAGGCGGCTGGAGACCACGATCTTCTTGCCCTGTTTCTCGGATGCGAAGGGCTTGCTGGTATACCTGTATCGAGTCGACGTCGACTGCTTCCATCGCCTGATCGCCTGGCGACCGCTGTACGTTTGCTTTTCGTCGATGACGACGGCATTCTCCGTGAAGCATTCGGCAACGGCGCTGGCGTCACGCCGGTCCGCCGAGAAATACTCCGCGACTGGCTTTGGCAACTGCAATGTCATGGTCACCTCTGCGCCTTTCGGCGTTACCCTGTTTGCGGCGGGCACCGATTTCCGGCGCGCCCGACACTCGATTCATGTCGGGGTCTGCTCTCGGTCGCAAGAACGCACCTGACAGTAGGGTACTTACCCATGAGTAAGCAGGAGTACACGCCCGAGTCCGCAGCAATTGGCGTCGAGCAGGCCATCAGCAGCTTCGGAGGCCGCTGGAAACTCGTGATTCTGTTTCATCTCTTCGGCGGCAACATGCTCAGGTTCTCAGACCTCGAGCGAGCGATACCTGCCGTTTCCCAGAAGATGCTCACGCAGCAGCTCAGACAGTTGGAGCGCGATGGCATGGTCAGGCGGATCGTGCATGCCCAGGTCCCGCCAAAGGTCGAGTATGAGCTCACTCGCTGGGGACAGTCTCTTTGCCCTGCCCTTGACGCTCTTCTGACATGGCGCGAGAAGCTCGGCGAGTCGTGATCTGCTCGCACGGCGACGGTCTGATCAGGTTGCAGCCGATGAACCATGATCGAGCCACTCAAGCGCGCGGGGTAATCCGCGTCGAGTGTAATTGGTGTCGCCGCTGCCCAGCTTGCGTTGCAGTTGACAAGCGATCTGGGGATTTTCGCGGGCTTCGCCCCCCGCTCTCATGTGATTCGCTTGCAACTGAACTTTGGCGTTCTACCACAACTGGCATCTTTGCGACGTTTGACTGGGTGGACTTACATTGTAAGTCCCCTTCACCGGTCCGCTCATGCGCTCCAAAATCGTCCGTATCGGCAATTCTCAGGGCGTCCGGCTCCCCAAGCTGATGATCGAAGAAGCCGGGCTCAACAAGGACGTGGAGCTCCGGGTTGAGGATGGCCAGATCGTCATCGCCGCCTCCCGTATTGCGCGCGCCGGCTGGGCTGACGCCGCGCAACGCGCGCACGCCGCCGCCGATGATCAGCTCCAGTCGAGCGGGGCGACCCGCTTCGATGCCACGGAGTGGGAGTGGCGGTGAAGCCGGTTGCGCGCGTGCCGAGTCGCGGGGATGTATTTCTCGTCGAGCTCCATCCCACGCGCGGCAGTGAGATGCGAAAGACGCGCCCGTGTGTCGTGATCTCGCCGGATGAACTCAACCATCACCTCGCGACCACTATTGTCGCACCGCTGACTACCGGGTCGGATTCCTACCCGTTTCGTGTGGCCTGTCGCTTCGAGGGCAAAGCGGGACGTATCGTCGTCGACCAACTGCGCACGGTTGATCGCGAGCGTCTGCGCAAGCGGCTCGGCGTCATCACGCCAGCGACCCTCCGCGCCGTCCTCCAGGTCCTCGCCGAGCTGTTCGAGCCCTAAGTCGCTTCCACCATGACCAACCCCAAACCCGCCGAGCTGCCCGTTCGCCTGTTCAAGGATGACGCGGCATGGGAAGCGTGGCTCGCCAAGCAGCACGCCAAGTCCGCCGGCCTGTGGCTGCGGATCGCCAAGACAGCGTCGAACGTCAAATCGGTGTCGTACGCCGAGGCGCTCGACGTTGCGCTCTGCTACGGCTGGATCGACGGGCAAAAGAAGACGTTCGACGACGCGACCTGGCTCCAGAAGTTCACGCCGCGCGGCAAGCGGAGCATCTGGTCGAAGATCAACCGCGAGAAAGTGCAGCGTCTCGTCGAGAGCGGCCGCATGCAGTCACCCGGCCTCGAGGCTGTGGACCGCGCGAAGGCGAACGGTCAGTGGGACTCCGCGTACGACTCGCATCGAACCGCCGGCGTGCCGGACGACCTTCAGCGCGCGCTCGACGCACACCCGAAAGCGAAGGCGTTTTTCGCGACCCTGAACAGCGCGAACCGATATGCCATCCTGTTCCGGATCCAGACGGTGAAGAGAGCCGAGACGCGCGCGAAGAAAATCGAGCAGTTCGTCGGCATGTTGGAGCGGCACGAGGTGATCCACTCGTAGCGCGGGCGCGCCTCGCCGCGGCAGCCTCATCGAGATAGCTGCCTCCCGAGCCCGTCAGCATCAGTAGGCCGGTCTGCCGCGAAGCGCCGACCACGGCATAAAAGCGCCCGACCAGACCGCCCTCGCGCACTTCCGCGCGCTGGACTTCTTGCGTCCGCGCGGGGTGGCTAGCACCAACAGCGAGAACTAAAAGCATCGATACGACGTACCGGCGGTCCATAGGGATCCTCCACTGAATTGGCTTGCTCTCCAATCCCGCGTACTCGCCCGGAACAACTGCTTCGCGAGAGTTAGACCGCGTAACCGGGTAGATGGTTCGAACCGCCGGCCCTCTGTGCGCCGGCTCTTCTGCGTCGCTCGCGATATCATGGCCGGTCATGATGCCGCTGCCAGCTTGGTTGTCGCGCTGGTCGCAGCTACACTGTTTTCGCGAGTGTGGCAGAGCGTTTAGTTCCGTACGTTACTACCTAACTTGCGTGACACTTGGCAAAGAAGCGTCCGTCTGAGTGCACATGACTCGTGGACACGGGCGAGCTTGCCGCCCCGGTGAGCGAGTGGGTGATCATGGGCTGAGGCGGGCGCTCTGGAGACCGTTGCGCGGCCCGCTCGTATGGTTTACCCGTAGATGAACCATGACACCCCGGAACGCCCGATGAAACCCCGCGTCATGTTGATCGCCGCGTCCTTGCTCTCGCTTCTCCTCATCATGTTTCACTTGACGGACGACGTCCTCCTCAAGGCCGAGGGAGCGGTCAAATACCCGATTCCGGTCCTCGTCTTCGTCGTGTGGCTGTACGGCACGCTCATGCTGTCCGATCGAGTGTCGGGATACATCATCACGCTGCTCGGCGGACTGATCGCGGCGGGCATGATCGTCGTCCACTCGAGGGGTGGCGTGGTCCCCAAGTCCGGCGGCTTCTTTTTCGTGTGGACGATGTTCGCGCTCAGCGCAACGGGTTGGTTCACCGCGATCCTCTCGGCCCGCGGATTGTGGCTGGCGGTTCGCGCCAGACGCTCGTTGTGACTGGTGGATGCGAAGCGGCGGCCTGCGCATCTCAACGACCTCTATGATCCGGAAAGTTGCCGCGAAGAAGATGCGCCGCTTGCCCATCGAGGCTCGGCGCCGTTTGCATTTCCGTATCACGCTTCGGCATGTCACGCCGCCGATCTGGCGCGAGATCGCCGTGCCGGAGGACTTCAGCCTCCATCAGCTGCATCGGAGTATCCAACTCAGCTTTGGGTGGCTCGACTATCATCTCTATCAGTTTGAGTGCGGAAAGCGCCGCTTTCGGCCATCGCACGCAGAAACCGAGGGCGAAGAAGCCGAGGGGATCGGCCTGGACGAGTTGGCTCTCAAGCAGGGAGCGCGACTTACGTACATCTACGATTGGGGCGACCACTGGGAGCACGACTGCCACTTGGTGCGGATCGAGGTGTTACCGGTCGATGATTTGGTCGCGGAGCTCGCCGCGAGCTCGCGTCCCTCGAGCGTGAAGCCTGGGAGGAGAGTTCTAGCGTCCTGTATTCAGCGAGGAATGAATGACGGACCAGATTCCCACATTGTTCGAGTGGGCCGGGGGAATGGTCGCGTTGGAGCGTCTCACAGAGCGCTTCTACGCGCGCGTCAAGACCGACGCCATCCTTGGGCCCATCTTCGCCGCAATGGACGCTCGACATCCCCACTTTGTCGCGCAATTCATCGCCGAAGTCCTCGCCGGACCACAGGAATACTCGGATGAGCGCGGCGGCCATCCGCACATGATCCGGCAACACCTGGCGCGGCATTTGACGGAGGAGCAGCGCAAAGCCTGGCTCGCACTCCTTCTCGATACCGCCGACGAGGTGGGATTGCCGTCAGATCCGGAATTCCGCTCAGCGCTCGTGGCGTATCTCGAATGGGGCTCGCGCCTCGCGGTGATCAACTCGAAACCGGGCGCCGAGGCGGATGTCAATGCGCCCATGCCACACTGGGGTTGGGGCGTGCCGGGAGGCCCCTATCGGGGCTGACGACCACGTTCACAGCGCGCCCTGCTCGAAGTTGCCTCCCATCCCCGCTCGGGCGATCATTCATTCATCATGTCTGATCGACGCTATAGCGACGAGGAGATCTCGACCATCTTCTCGAAGGCCGCCGAGGGCCCACCATTGCGGTCGCTTCAGGAGCCGCACGACGACGGCCTGACGCTCGTCGAGCTGCAACAGATCGGTCGCGAGGTCGGCCTCTCACCCGATGCTGTTGAGCGGGCGGCACGCTCGCTGGAAGTCCAGCCCGTCGCCGCGCCGCGCCGGCTTCTCGGACTGCCGATCGGTGTGACGCGGACGGTCACGCTCGATCGATGGCTCACGGACGGCGAGTGGGAGCAGCTCGTCGTTCAGTTACGCGAGGTCTTCGAGGCGCGGGGGACGGTGAGTGCGCAGGGCAACTTCCGTCAGTGGACCAACGGCAACCTTCAGGCGCTGCTGGAACCGACGCCGACTGGGCATCGCTTACGGCTGAGCACCACGAAAAGCTCTGCCCGCGCCGGCATTACCGCGGGAATAGCTGCCATCGGCATGGGCGCGGTCGTTGCGATTTCAGCCGCCATCGCCGGTCACGCCGTCGCCGCGACGCCGGGCATCGCAACGATGGTGCTCGCCGGAATAGGCATGATGGCATACAGCGCATTCCCGTTGCCGAAGTGGGCGCGGCTGCGCGGCCGCCAGATGGATGCCATCGCGGCCGGGCTCACGGTCTCCGAGGCCGAGCCGAGACCGGAGAGGTCAGCGTAGCGATATCCGGCTTATTGCGCGATGAACTTGGTCAAGCCACGGGCCGTTTTTACGGCATGCTCTGCGGTCGCACTTGCTTGCAGCGACGCGACACCGGCCGCGATCGCACCCGTCGATAGCGCGCGCGTCACGCAGCCAGCCGCGCTTGCGCCATTTGATGGTGCACATCAGCCCGAAGTCGTCGCGCGTCTCGTCGCGACCGGAGCCGGTCAGCTGGAAGCTGTCCAGGTCATCGTGACTCTGCGCAACGCCGACTCGATTCCGCGAACGCTCCTGCGCACGACGGCATGTCTCATCAACCTTCGCCTCTACGGGGATTCCGCTCGCGCAATGTCACCGCTCTTCCAGGAGGAATTTCAGACTGGCGGCTGCAAGGGCGTGCTCAGAATGGATACGCTCGCAGCAGGAGCGAGCAAGGCGTACACAAATACGCCGCGGCCGCTCTCGAGTCTGCACAATCCACTTTCGCCGAGCCTCGTCGCCGGCCGATACTACGCGAGCGTCTCCATCGGCATCGTGGAGCTGCTGCCGGTGAACGCCCTTCGTTCTCTGGGTGAGGTGGTCCTTCCCTAAGACCGTAGGGCGAGCAAGAGCATCCTGGCGACATTCAAACGCCGCCTTGCGCGCAACGACCGGGCTGGCATACTAGAGCAACTCTTGCGCAGAGGAGGCCGTCCATGCTCACGCAGACTCCCCTCAGCAACTCGCCGTATACGCCGCCACCGCCGGGCCAGCGCTCCGACGACATGTCCGGACACGCACACCGCCAGGTCATCGGCTATCTCGGCCTCGCACTCCCGATCCTGCTGGTGTCGCTGGTACGCCTGCGCCCTAACGCAGTAGCCGATCTCTGGGCTGGCGGCTCGATCAGCGCGTATTACTGGACGGGAGCCGTGTCACTCTTTGTCGGCCTTCTCGCGTCCCTGTCGCTCTTTCTCCTCACGTATCGCGGCTACGACAACGAGTCGCAGAAATACGACCGGGGCGCCGCAATCATCGCTGGCGTCGCCGCAGCGATCGTTGCGATCTTTCCAACATCGCCGCCGGGCGGCGTTGCTCCGCCCTGGTGGGGTGAATGGATCAGCTGGACGCACTCGATTGCCGCCATCACACTCTTTTCGATGTTTGCGGTCTTCTCGCTCTGGCTCTTCCGCAAGACAGCCCCTGGTGAAGAACCATCAGCCGAAAAGCGGCGTCGCAATGTGATCTACCTGCTGTGCGGCGTCGCAATCGTCATGAGCATGGGCTGGGCTGTCATCGAGGGCTTGTCGGGCCGATCGATCTTCTGGCCCGAGTCGTTTGCCCTCGGCTTCTTCGCCTGGTCCTGGCTCGTGAAGGGTCAGGCGCTGCGCTCGGTCAAATCGACGCTGGGCGCCGCGAAAGACAAATTGACCACGTAGTGTCTCCTGTCTCCGATTTGCGGCCGACCATCCTCGCCGCGTGGCGAACCAACAGCCTCGTTACCAGCCGCCTGGTCGAGCACATCCCGACCGCGCTATGGGAGGCATCGATTCCTGGAATACCACGGCGCACCATCCGAACGGTTGCCGCCCACCTGCACAACGCCCGGAGCCGGTGGATCAAGACGCTCGGCCAGGAACACGGCATCGGTGCCCCTCCACTCGTGGATTTGCGGCGGGTATCGCGTCGAAGCCTGCTCCCAGCTCTCAAACGGAGTAGCCGAGGTATCGAGGCGCTTCTCGAGCTCGGGATGGCCTCAGGCGGGCAGGTCCCGCCATCGAAAGGCTACGTCTGGCGCAACTTGCCGCTCGACGTTGGGCATGTGCTATCCTATTTCGTGGCGCATGAAGGCCATCATCGGGGACAGATCGTCATGGTCGCGCGTCAACTCGGGCTTCGATTACCGCCAGAGGTGACCAACGGGCTTTGGCAATGGAGCGCACGGGTCCGCGAATGGGAACGCGGGTGAGCGGTTACGCCAACATTCTGAACGTGAGCGGCCTGTGAGAGCCACGCTGTCCCGCCGCACTACCCTGGCTCTTCCGCTAGTAGTAGCGCTCTCCTGCGCGCGACACGTGCCGGCTTCCGCCGATCACCCGCAGCAACAACCGTCCCGCTACGTCTTTACCTGGGCCGGTGATGAGGATCGACAGGACAGCGACTTCCTCGCGGTCATCGATCTCGCGCGAGACGGCGACCGCTACGGAACCATCGTGGCAACAGCACCCGTCGACGAAAAAGGACTCTGGCCACATCACACCGAGCACGAACTCGGTGCGAGCAAGACGCTCTTCGCCAACGGATTCTCGTCCAACCGCAACCTGGTGTTCGATCTCCACGACCCGCTGCATCCGAAGGTGATCCACCGGTTCGACGGCGTTGCTGGCCTGAGTTTTCTTCACAGCTTCGCGAGACTTCCCAACGGCCATGTGTTGGCAACGTTCCAGGCACATGGTTCCGAGAACGTGGGCCCCGGAGGCCTGGCGGAGCTCGACGAAGCGGGAAACGTGCTGCAGTCACGATCCGCGGCCGACGCGTCGGCGGACCAGACCACGCTGCGTCCATATAGTCTCGCCGTGGTTCCATCGCTCGATCGAGTCGTTGTCGCATTGACGTACATGGTCATTCCAACGTGGCACCCGCTCCGCGGGTCCATCGCGCACGATCACGCGGGCAATCAGGTGCAGGTGTACCGACTCTCCGACCTCTCACTGATCAAGACGATCAGGCTGCCGACGAACGACGCGCCCAACGAACCGCGCGTGCTGGCAGATGGCCGCACGGTGCTCGTGAACACGGTCGAGTGCCGCCTCTATCATGTCTCCGGCCTCGAAGGGACGGACCCACACCTGGAGATGGTCCATCAGGAAACGCCGAGGGGATGTGCGACGCCCGTGGTGATCGGAGACTATTGGGTTCAGTCGAACGCCGCCGACCATCGCGTCTTCTCGCTCGACATCCGCGACCTGAAGAACGTTCGCACGGTGTCGTCCGTTTCTTTCGACGAACGACAGCGGCCGCACTGGCTTGCTACCGACGGCTCACGCGTCGTCGTCGTCAACGAACCCGCCCCATCGGCCGAGCGTCGCATGTGGATGCTTCAGGTCAACCGAGCGACGGGGCAACTCACGCTGGATCGCGACTTTCGTGACGCAGGCTCGAGTCGACCGGGCGTTGCGTTCGATCGCGCCAGTTGGCCACATGGCGCAACAGGGACCGCGGTTCCTCACGGCACTGTGTTTGGGTGGTAGCTCTCTCAGTACGGCCGACCGTCACCGCTCGAGCACTCGCGCAAGCAGCTCCGGCATCGCGTGCAAGTGGTCGATGTGATCGGGCGCAGAGTTGCCGGCGAAGCCGAGCAGCTCGAAACGCCCCGAGCGAACCTCGCTGAGCTGCTGCATACCGCGCGGACCCCAGCGCAGCACCGGCGTGCGACGGAGGCCGAGCGCGCGAAGTAACCAGTCGGCCGTCTCGGTAGTGCTGGCGAAAGTTCCCGGGAAAATCTCCGAGTGGGTGACGACGAACCGCTTCTCGCCGCGCACGGCCGCACGTGCGAAGTCTGCGAACGCGATGATGTTGGTGGTGTCCAGTGTGCCGCCCGCGGCGAGCACCGTTCCCTCGGGGATATACGACGTGTGCATGCCGTCGAGCAGCAATACCGCATCCACGCGCGCAAAGTGGCGAGGTTCGCGAAGAATCGCCCGCACCGCGCCGTGGCCGGCAGAGAACCCGACCAGTGTCACACGCCCGAGACGCGCCGCCTTCCCGTTCGCTGACACCTCGCGGGTTATGCTGGCCAGGAGTGAGTCGAATGCTACCGGATCGGCGAAGGCGCGATGATAAGCCCCCGAGCCGGTGCCAAGGTTCACGACCGCTGCTACCAAATGACCACCAGCCTGCGCAACCGCCTGTTCCGGTAGCCAGGCGGCGCCGTGAAAGTGAATCACGAGGTCGACGACGTCGCGCGAATGCGCGGCCCCGGACACGAAGACCTCGACCTGTTTTTCCGCAGGACCGACGAACGAACGCGTCACGCCGTCGAGCTCTCTCGGTGTCAGACGCTCGTGCGCCCGCGTCTCTTCCACCATCGGTGACGGATTCTGCGGCGCAGCCGGCGGCGTTGGCGTCTGCGCGCGAGTGAGTGCTGAGGCGACGTGCACGCGGCACGCGAGCGCGAGCGATATGGCGACGAGCAGTCGGCTGCGCATGCTGGAATGGCCCCTGGCGCTCCTCTACATTTCCGGGAATCCTGCCTGTGACTTCGTCCAACACCGGCGCGACGCGGACTCAACATCGTCTTTGACTCAATAGGCCACAATGCGTCCGACCGTATTCCTAGTCCTCGCGCTTCCTGCCGCGCTCGTCGCCCAGACCGCGCCAGCGCCCGCCCCGTTCAAGGCCCGGCCCGTGCCCAACGGCCCAGTCAAGGTCGGCCCAGCCAGGGGCACCGTCGTAGTCGTGGGCGGTGGCGCGATGGGACCAGAGATCTACAAAGCCTTCATCGACGCGGCCGGCGGCCCGGACGCCATCATCCTCGACGTCCCCAACGCCGGCGGTGCCGACACGGTGTCTCGCAACACCGGACAGCCCTGGCGCAACGCCGGTGCCAGGAACGTCGTGGTGCTCTTCACCAAGGACCGAAAGATCGCCGACAGCGATTCCTTCACGGCGATCATACAGAAAGCCGGCGGTGTGTGGTTCGAAGGTGGGCGTCAGTTTCATCTCGTCCAGGACTATGGCGGAACGAAGACCGAACGCGCGATCATGGATATGCTCGATCGCGGCGGCGTCGTCGGAGGCTCATCGGCGGGTGCATCCATTCTGGGCGACTTCATGGTCCGCGGCGCGCCGTCCAACGACAACACGATCATGGATTATCCCGGCTATGAGATCGGCTTCGGCTATCTCCGCAACGTCGGCATCGATCAACACGTGGTTGCGCGCTCCCGCCTGCCCGACCTGGCCGACTCGATCATCACGCGCTACCCCGACATGCTCGGCATCTCCGAAGATGAAGGGACGGCGTGGATCATTCGCGGCGACACAGGACGCATCATCGGACGCAACAAAGCATTCGTCTACAATGGCAAGGATGCAACCGATGCCGACGCGCCCTTTCTCACGCTGTATCCGGGCGACCGATACGATCTCAGCGCGCGGCGCACCATCAACCGAGTAGCGGATCGGTCGCCCGTGAAGTCGGAGCTCGTCAACTCACTATTCGACAAGTACATCGCACCCGGCTCCGGCGGCGCAACAGTCCTCGTCGCCCAGAGCGGCGACGTGTTCGTCGATCGCGCATTCGGCATTCCAGCTCAGTTGCGATACATGCCGCGGACGACGCTGCCGCAATTCCCACTCGGTGACATCACGAGAGTCTTCACGGAGCTGTGTGCGCAGACGCCGAGCATCGAGCGCGGCAGCAGCGGCGGACAGGATTCGACTGCTCGCGCGCGGAGCGGTCCACCACCCTCGCCGCTGCAACGCTGCGTGACGCGCCTTTCGACGCCGGTTGGTGCGCACCGGACAGTCGCCGCCGACAGCCAGGTGGTTCAGTCCAGCGTCGACGAGCTCTATCGCTTCGCACTCGGCCTCGACGTGCCGAAGACGTGGCCCACTGCGGACTATGCGAAGGGATGGACATCCGACACGTACAAGGGCGTGACGCGACTCGCGGCGTACGCGACCGCGGACGGGAAGCGCGCTGCGTTCGTCCGGATCCCCGATCGTCATGCGACGATCATCATCCTGACCAACGACGCGAGCGCTGACGCGCGCGGAATGTCGGAGCGTCTCCTGGATCAGCTGCTGTCTCACCAATGAGCTTGAATCGCCGCATCGCGCAGGCGCTGCTCACGTCGTTCGTCGCCGGAGCAGTCGGATGTGGCGGGCGAAGCAACACGTCATCCGACGGCACCAAGCGCATGGCGGACACCCTGGCCAGCCTGTATGCGCAGGCGATCACGGAGCCGAGTCGCTATGAGTTTCTCAATCGCGAGCGCGCGGTGGCGATGCGCGCCCAGCTCTTCTCACAAGGCAGCGTCGCGGCGCCGGACTTTCAATTCGAGCTGGCTCGGCAGCTCGTGCTTGCGGGTCAGACGCGCGAAGGAATCGCGGAATTGGAGGACATGCGGCGGAAGACCGGGTTGAGCCCTGATCCGCGATTCCCGCAGTACAAGCCGTTCTTCGACATGCTCGGGATTGCATATCTGCGCCTCGGCGAGCAGGAGAACTGCAATCTCAACCCGAGCACGAGCGTCTGCATCCTCGGCGAGTTGCACCATACGCAGGAGGAGGGTGCACGTACGGCCATCGCCGTTTACGAGCGGATCCTCCAGAGCTTCCCTGACGACATCGGCTCCCGGTGGCTCCTCAACATTGCCTACATGGCGGTTGGCGGATATCCGTCGCTCGTGCCGAAGCAGTATCTGATTCCCGGTCTTCGCCGCCAGGATGATGCCTCATTCCCACACTTTACGGATGTCGCGCGGAGCGTCGGCGCGGACATCACCGGTCAGGCTGGCGGACTCTGCATCGAGGATTTCAATCGCGACGGCCTGCTCGATCTCTTTACGACGTCGTGGGGATTCAAGGATCCCGTCCACTTTCTCGTGGCGGACGGACATGGCGGGTACGTCGACCGCACCGGGCAGACGGGACTTGACGGGATCGTTGGCGGCGCCAACTGTCTGCATGCCGACTACGACAACGACGGCTTCGAGGACATCCTGATTCTCCGCGGCGCCTGGCTCGGCGACGGCGGCAAGTTTCCCATGTCGCTGCTTCACAACCGCGGCGATGGAACCTTCGAGGACGTGACGTTCAAGGCGGGACTCGGTTCGATGCATCCGAGGCACACCGCCGCATGGGGCGACTTCAACCTCGACGGCTGCCTCGACCTGTTCGTCGGCAACGAGTCCGGTGTCGCGATGGGGTGGAGCTCGCATCCCTCCGAGCTGTATCTCAGCAATTGCGACGGCACCTTCACGGAAGTGTCGCACAAAGTGGGCATCGACGTGGACGCTTTCGTAAAGGGCAGCGCGTGGGGCGACGTCAACAACGATGGCCTTCCCGACCTGTTCGTGTCCGTGTACGGCGCGCCGAATCGGCTGTACATGAATCGCGGCGGGAAGTCGATCGACACGTGGCGCTTCGAGGAGGTAGCAGCAAGGGCGGGAGTGCAGTTGCCGAACATGTCGTTCCCAACCTGGTTCTGGGACTACGACAACGATGGCTGGGAAGACCTCCTCGTGTTGAGCTACGACAACCGCGTGCCGCTCCACGAGGCTGTTGCGCGGGAGTATCTCGGGCTGCCACCCGCGAAGACCAACGGTACGGCCTTCGAGCACACGCATCTATATAGAAACAAGGGCGACGGCACGTTCGATGACGTCACCGAGAAGGTCGGTCTGGCCGATAAGGCGCTCTACGCGATGGGGAGCAATTTCGGCGACCTCGACAACGACGGCTGGCTCGATTTCTATCTCGGCACTGGAAACCCCGATCTGCGCTCGGTCATTCCCAACCGCATGTTCCGCAACGTGGAAGGAAAGCGGTTCGAGGAGGTTACGCTCGCGGGCGGCTTCGGACATCTCCAGAAGGGACATGGCACCGCCTTCGCGGACCTCGACCGCGACGGCGACCAGGATGTCTTCATGGTCATGGGCGGCGCGTATCAGGGCGACGTCTCTCACAGCGTGCTCTTCGAGAACCCCGGCTGGCCCGGCCGCAACTGGATTACGCTGGAGCTTCAGGGCCGCACTGCCAACCGCTCGGCAATCGGTGCCCGCGTGGAAATCGTCGCGGCGGATACGAATGGAAAGACGCGGTCGGTGCATCGGACGATTGGCACCGGCAGCTCGTTCGGATCGGGGAGTCTGCAACTGCACGTCGGTCTGGGATCCGCCGTGCGTGTTCCGCTCGTCAAGGTGACGTGGCCGGACTCCACCCGGTCAACGACCTCTTACGCGAACCTCGAGGCCCGAGGTACATACCTTCTCGTTCAGGGCCAGAGCGCGCGAAAGCTCGATCGGCCGCCGGTGCCCTTTCGGCATGGGACGCTCTCGTCGACCACCCACAGTCACGCGCCAAACGACTAACGCCGTCTGCGCGGAGTGTACACTCACGGCGACCAAGGCACCGAGTTCAAGATCAGACTGACGAGGCCGGCTTTCGGAGCGAACTGCTTCAGGTGCGAAGCCGACCACGCGACGTACGTCCCCGTGCAGTGCGATTCGTCCTGGTACGCCCGGATCTCCGTGCCGGCCAGCAACCGATAGTAGCCGATCTTCGTGAATCCGGCTGTGCGCCCTGATGCAGCGCGGAGCACGGAAGCGCACGTCACCGTCGATCCCTGATACACGCCGATCGACACGCGGGCATTCGTCGGATTCACCAGTTCCGCCGTCACGTATGTCGTATCGTTGATGACGTTGGTGATCTCCAACACGGAGCGGATGCCGGACACCCGAAGCTTTACCTGGCCGATGTCATCGGGGATGGGAGTTCCGGTCGTGTCCGTCGGCTTTGCGGACGTCCACGTGAGCCACTGCGCGGCGGGCGAGACCGCGAGTCCGCTGCTGGCGCCGCTGGCGAGAATCAGTGAGACGGTGTCGTCGATCGCAATCGTCACCGGAGCCGCGAGCTCATTGGTCACGATGAATCGCACGACGGAGTCCGCGGGTCGGCCGGATACACCGACTGCGTCAGCACAGCCTGCCATGGCCGCCAGCAGAAGTGCGTGCCTGAATCCGTGACTCCGTCTCGACAGAAGCCTGTTCACGTTCGAGCCTTGGTGTAACCATATGGAAGGTCGTCTGAGCTACAGACGACTTTCTCTCGGGTCATGCAAGCGCATGATGTGCGCCAGTAATGCCACGTCCGGAGGGGAAGCGCAATGAACGACGTGCGAGCTGCCGGAATCCTCGAGGCTTTGAAGGACCAATTGCGGCGCGCCATGGAAGGGCCCGCGTGGCACGGCCCCTCCGTTCGCGAAGCCCTCGAAGGAATCACTGCGGCGGAGGCCGCGCAACACCCGGTGACGGGTGCCCATGGCTGCTGGGAGCTCGTCCTTCACCTCTCCGGCAGCTATCATCTCGTCCTTCGACGCCTCGAGGGCGACGCCGCGCCATTTCTCCCGTACGAGGATTGGCCGCCAATGCCTTCGCTGACCGAAGAGAACTGGCAGCGTGACATGACGTCGCTCTACGCACTCAACGCCCGCATGCAGGCTGCCGTGCGGGCATTCCCGATCGAGCATCTCTTCGAGCCGATCGTAGATGACCCGCCGTATCCCGCGTTCACGCAGTTCATCGGGCTCACGCAGCATGACCTGTATCATGCTGGGCAGATCGTCCTCCTCAAGCGTGCCTTACGCCATCACGTCAATGCGACCTGACTGCGGCAGCACCATCCGGGCGACACTCAGCTTTTGTCTCATCCTTCTGGCGTCCGCCTGCGCCACGGTGCGTGGTAAACAGGAACAGGCACGCACTCGCGTTCTCCTGGACACCGACGCGAACAACGAGGTGGACGACCAGCACGCGCTCGCGTACATGCTCTTCAATGGCGATGCCTTCGACGTCGTGGGCATCACCGTGAACCGAACCCGCAACGGTGGTGACGTCGAGCAGCACGCACGGGAAGCCGAGCGGATCGTGACGCTCGCCGGTCTGGAGCGCCGTTTTACGGTTATGCGCGGTGCCAATGGCTCCTTCGAGGAAATTCTCCCAAACATCGACCAGCGCGACTTCGACGGAGCCGCCGCGGTCGATCTCATCATCCGGCGCGCACACGAGTCGGGCGGGCAGCTACTGGTGTTGCTTCCCATTGGGAAGCTGACCAACATCGCCCTCGCGCTCCGAAAGGATCCGTCGATCGCGCCCAAAGTACGAATCGTATGGCTGGGCTCCAACTACCCCGCGCCAGGGGAGTACAACCAGGAGAACGACGAGGCCGCGCTCCAATACATTCTCGACACGCCCGCTCCATTCGAGATCGTGCTCGTGCGTTACGGGACGCCCACGGGTACGGCCGCGGTGCGCGTTACTCGTGAAGAGATCCGCGCGAGAATGCCGGGGAAGGGCCCTCGCATCCAGGAATCCGTCGTCGGCCGCAATGGAGGGCGGTTCACCACATTCGGCGACTACTCGGTGGACCTGTTCGAGCACATCAACCTGGACGGGAATCCTCCGTCGCGCGCGCTCTTCGACATGGCGGCGGTCGCGATCGTGAAGAACCCCGCATGGGCTCACCCGGTCCGCATCCCGGCGCCTTGCCTGGTCGACGGAAAGTGGATGGAGCGGCCGAGCAACCCGCGTACCATCGTTCTCTGGGAGAACTTCGATCGCGACGCCATCATGAGCGACTTCTTCAAGTCGATGGACCGGCCTTTACTCGCGCGATGATCAGACACCAAATAACCCTTCGGGGTGACGAACATTATATCCAAGGAAATGTTTGGTTGAGTAGAATGATTGCACCGCACGCTAGGGCGGGATGGTCCCATCTCAGAGACCCAAACCGAGTGACTCATGCGAATCGCCATGTACGTCGCAGGCCTCCTGTTGATGCTCGTGGGCGGCGTCTGGTTCCTTCAAGGGATCAACGTCCTCCCCGGCAGTTTCATGACGGGCCAAACGAAGTGGGCCGTCTACGGCGTGCTTGCGCTGATTGCAGGCATTTGTCTCGTCATCTCGGCGAATCGTTTGCGGGCGAGAGATAAACGTCGCGTTTGATGCGCTCTGTGTACTGGTGGAAGTCGGAACCCAATTGAACATTAGGGACAGCGCCGCGTTCCTTCCTTCGACACCCTGAGTATGCCAAAACGACGCCTTTTCAAGGTGAGAGTCGGCCGCGGCTTCATGGCTGTCGTTGCCTGGATTGTGTGGCCCATTATTGCATTCTTCATCGACCTCATCTACCGGCTCGCTTCTTCCAACAGCCGCCGATGCAGCATCGAGGGGTGCAATTGGGACGCAGGCATCTGGGACGCGCTGCTTCTCTTTGGACCACCGATCTATCTCACCGTCAGATGGTGGCGTTCCCGTCGTCGCCGCAATGACAGCGGTGCCCACGACTCACTTCCGTAGCTTCGCCGGGAGATCGTTGCAGATATGATCCGACCCAGACTTCTTGTCCGCATAATTGCGTTCGTCGCGGTCAGTGCCCACCTCGCTGTCGGCCAGTCCGCATCGGCGACACCACGCGGCGCCACCAAGGGCGCGTTTGGCAAGTTGCCTGATGGGACGCCGGTGGACGTCTACACGCTGCGAAACGCTCACGGACTCGAAGTCCGGGTGATCACGTACGGCGGCATCATCACATCACTCCGCACACCGGACCGGAACGGCACGTTCGGCGACATCGTCCTCGGCTACGACAGTCTCTCGAGCTATCTGCACGAGTCGCCCTACTTCGGGGCCATCGTCGGCCGATATGCGAATCGCATCGCGAAAGGACAATTCACGCTCGACGGCAAGACATACCAGGTCCCAATCAACAACGGGCCGAACAGTCTGCACGGTGGTGAGCGTGGCTTCGACAAGGTCGTGTGGCGCGCTACATCGTTCGACCGGCCGACAGGCGTTGGCGTCGTGCTGACGTATCTCAGTCCCGATGGAGATCAGGGCTATCCCGGTGCCGTGCGTGCGCGCGTGACATACACGCTCACCGACAAGGACGAGCTGGCAGTGGAGTACCACGCCACCTCCGACAAGGCGACGCCGATCAACCTCAGTCAGCACTCGTACTTCAATCTCACCGCCGATCCGCGCAACGACATCCTCGGCCACGTGCTGTCGCTCGAGGCGGATCGCTACACGCCGGTGGACGGTACGCTGATTCCGACGGGAGCGCCCGCGCCGGTTGAGGGGACGCCCTTCGACTTTCGCACGCCAACAGCGATTGGCGCGCGCATCGCCGCGAACGACGAACAACTTCGGCGCGGTGGCGGATACGACCACAACTTCGTGCTGAACCGCGCGACGTCAGGGCTGACGCACGCAGCGCGCGTCGAAGAGCCGACGCATGGCCGCACGCTCGACATCTACACTACAGAGCCCGGCATACAGTTCTACTCGGGCAACTTTCTCGACGGGTCGCTCCACGGCAAATCCGGCGTGACGTACGCGTACCGCACGGGCTTCTGTCTCGAGACGCAGCATTTCCCGGACTCTCCGAACGAGCCGTCGTTCCCATCAACGATTCTGCGTCCTGGCGGGACGTACGCATCGCGCACCGTCTTCGCGTTCGGGCGCGTCGCTGCGGGTACGCAGGATTCGTCCCCACATCTGGCGACGCGATGGACGGCGAAGGTCTCCGCTGAGCATCCGTGGCCCGAGTACCCACGTCCGCAGATGGCGCGTCGCAATTGGACGAACCTGAACGGCCACTGGGACTACGCGATCACGGACAGCGGCTCGCCGCGGCCGGCGACGTTCGACGGGCACATCCTCGTACCCTTTGCGGTCGAGTCGCAGCTGAGCGGCGTACGTCGCACCGTGAGCGAGAAGCAACGGCTGTGGTATCACCGAACATTTCAGGCGCCGCGCCTGACGAATGGCGAACGAATGCTGCTGCATTTCGGCGCGGTCGATTGGGAGAGTGACATCTACGTCAATGGCACACGCGTGTTGACGCATCGTGGCGGTTACGACCCATTCACCGCCGACATCACCGATGCCCTGAAGTCCTCGGCGCCGAACGGCCAACAGGAGCTGGTGGTGCGCGTGTGGGATCCGACCGACGCCGGCGATCAACCGCGCGGCAAACAGGTGCGTCGCCCACGAAGCATCTGGTACACGGCGGTGACGGGCATCTGGCAGACGGTCTGGCTGGAGAAGGTGCCGCGCGCGTACGTCGAAGCGCTCGACGTCGTCTCCGATCTCGACAGCAGTCTGGTACGCGTGAGGGTCAAGGTCGCCGGTGGTGCGGCGGGAGAGATGGCTCGCGTGTCGGCTCTCGATGGACGACGCGTCGTGGCCGAAACGCGCGGTACGGCAGGCGATACGCTCGTGCTGCGCCTTCGTGATGTGAAGAAGTGGGAGCCATCGAGGCCATTCCTGTACGGTCTACGCATCCGCCTGTCGAGCGGCGACTCCGTAGACAGCTATTTCGGGATGCGAAAGATCGGCGTGATGCGCGACAGTACCGGAACGCTGCGCCTCGCACTGAACGACCGGCCGCTCTTTCAGCTCGGCCTGCTGGATCAGGGATGGTGGCCCGATGGTCTCTACACCGCGCCGACCGACGACGCCCTGCGCTTCGACATCGAGACCACGAAACAGCTCGGCTTCAACGTCGCGCGCAAACATGTGAAGGTCGAGCCGGACCGCTGGTACTACCACGCCGACAGGCTGGGATTGCTCGTCTGGCAGGACATGCCGAGCGCGGACAACAAGACGCCGGAGGGCCGCGCGGATTTCGCGCGCGAGCTCGAACACATGATCGACGCCCTCCAGAATCATCCGTCGATCGTGATGTGGGTGCCGTTCAATGAAGGATGGGGACAACACGATACGGAGCGATACGTCTCCTGGCTGAAGGGCCGAGATCCGTCGCGTCCGGTGAACAATGCGAGTGGCTGGACGGACATGCATGTGGGCGACGTCAGCGACGTACACTCGTACCCCGGTCCCTCAGTACCTGCGCGCGATTCCACTCGGGCACTCGTACTTGGCGAGTTCGGTGGTCTCGGTCTGCCACTTGCCGGCCATACGTGGTTGAACAAGAGTAATTGGGGCTACCGCAGCTTCTCGACGCTCGATCAGCTCGGCGACGCGTATCGCGGAGTGATGCAGCGCGTGCGTCCGCTCATCGGGGAAGGTCTTTCTGCCGCGATCTACACGCAGACGACGGACGTCGAGATCGAGGTGAACGGTGTGATGACGTACGATCGTGCCGTCGTGAAGCTGCCGAAGGATGCCGCGGCGGTGCACGCGACACTGTATGCGCCGCCGCCGTCCCTTCGAGTGGTCATACCGACGTCTCGCGAGGCGCCTCAAACTTGGCGCTACACGACGACGGCGCCGCGTGCGGACTGGATGCAACCGTCGTTCGACGATGCGAGTTGGAGCACTGGCCGGGCCGGCTTCGGCTCACGTGCCGTCGAGAACGGTCACGTGCGCACGCCGTGGACGACTCCGGATTTGTGGATCCGTCGCACCTTCGACATCACGGATGCTCTTCCGGCACACCCGTACCTCGTGGTGCATCACGACGAGGACGCGGAGATCTACATCAACGGGGCGCGCGCGGATTCGCTTGGCGGATACACGAATGCGTACATGTATGTCCCACTCACGTCCATGGCGGCACATGCGCTGAAAGCAGGAACGAACGTCATCGCCGTGCACGTTCGAAATACACGAGGGGAGCAATACATCGATCTCGGCATCACGGACGTGATCGAGCCGCCGACCCCAAGGCGGTGACGCTGGTGAGCTGACACGCACAAGGAGACCAGGTGAACGACAAATCGCTCTTCGTCCAATTCTGGACGACCGAATCCAGGACGACGCGCAACGTGCTCGCACGAATTCCCGAAGGGTCCATGTATCGCCCCGACCCGAAGTCACGGACTGCGCAGGAGATCGGCTGGCAGATCGTGTGTGAGGAACTGATGCTCATCGAGGCGCTCGAGAGCGGAAAGGCAGAGTGGGCGCCGGCGCCAATGCCGGCCACAATGAAGGAAGCGCTCGAGGCCTATGAGACCCAGAGCGCTGCCATGACCGCGCGGTGGGCGGATCTGCCCGACGAACGCTGGGATGGCACCCTCGAATTTTTCGGCCAGCAGCGGCCCGCGTCACCGATGGCCTGGGGCTTTCTCTTCGACATCGTGCATCATCGCGGACAGATCACCACGTATCTGCGGCCGATGGGCTCCAAGGTGCCGCAGATTTACGGTCCGAGCGCGGACGAACCTTAGTGGTCCTCTCCCACGGAACACTACAGAATGACCCAATTCGGGATCCTATCGCTGTTCGGTATCGCAGCCTTCGCATGTTCTCAGCCGCGTCTGCCGTCCGCCGGCAATGCCGGAGCCGGCATCGACTCGTTGAACGCGCGTATCGTGAATGCGTACAGGACTCACGACCCACGTGCATACGCGGCACTGTACACGGACTCGGCTGTGTTTGAATGGCCGGCGTTCAACACGGTGCGAGGCCGGGCCGAGCTGGCGGCAATGGCGCGGAGCAACTGGGCGGCGCTGCGCGACATGGATTTGCGTCTCATCGTTGCGACTCGGCGTATCGCGCCGGATCACGCGATGGAATTTGGCGCCTTTGAGCAATCGTTCCGTGACTCCAGTGGCAAGCGAATGACGGAGTTTGGCAGATACGTCACTTACGTGGTGCGGCAGCCCGATGGCAGTTGGCGAATGGACCGCTTCTTCGGTTTCGAGGACTCGACTCGGCAGACGTCTCCGCGGCCTTGAAACGTGATCGTCATTCGGCAGAGTGTCGAAGACGATTTCGCGACCATTTTGACCATCATCAATGACGCTGCACGCGTGTATCGCGGCGTGATACCGGCGGACCGCTGGCACGAACCGTACATGTCGACCGATGAGCTAAAGGGTGAGATCGCCAACGGCGTCGTTTTCCGGGTCGCGGAGAATGACGGGCGCCTGTCAGGAGTGATGGGAATTCAGGACAAGTCGGAAGTTCGAGCGCTTCTTGAATCCACGGAACCAGCCTAGCATCCTTGCCCAATGGCGACTCGAGCCGACGTCCGGCGAATTGCGCTGTCGTTGCCCGCGGCCGAAGAGGCGAGTGATCACTTCGCATTCTCGGTGCCGCGCAACGGAAAGCTCAAGGGCTTCGTATGGGTTTGGATGGAACGAGTCACGCCTAAGAAGCCTCGGGTGCCAAATCCCGGCGTGATAGCGGTGCGCGTTGCGAATCTCGGGCAGAAGGATCTCTTGCTGACCGCCGAGCCGGCGAAGTTCTTCACGGAGCCGCATTACGACGGCTTTCCGGCTGTGCTCGTGCGGTTGGAGGCTGTGAGCGTCGCGGATCTCAAGATGCTCATCGCCGAGGCATGGCGCTGTCAGGCTCCAGCGAACCTCGTGGGCGTACCGAAGAAACGTGCGGCGACCAAGCGCCCGGTAAGTGGCGGCGAGAAAACCACGAAACGTCCGCGGCGCGACCTTCCTTGATCCATCACAGGCGCCAATGTACCGTCATCGACAAGTCAGCTACCTGCTTCCAGTACTGTTTCTGGTGTCGGCAGCAGCAATCGGTGCCCTCGCATGGACGCAGGGGCCTCGCTGGCTCCTTCTGGTCACGGTCCTATTCGTTCTGGTCGCCGCCCTCATGTCATCATTGACCATCGAAGTGAACGACCAGATTCTGACGAGCTACTTCGGACCCGGCATTGCGCGAAAGACCGTGCGACGTAGCGACATCGCATCCGTGGAGGCATCCAGCAGCTCCGCGCTCGAGGGGTGGGGCATCCGGCTCACCACACGAGGAATGCTCTACAATGTCACGGGCTCGGAGACGGTTGAAATTCGCCTGTCGTCCGGCGAACGCTACCGCCTTGGGACGGACCAGCAAGCGGAACTCCTCCACGCCCTGCGCGCACCGTTGGGAGCGACGGGCGCGCATCGCCAAGGCGATACCAGCATCTGATTCACGCCCTCGAAACATGGTCAGCTTCGACTCGTAGGGTCATCGAACCGAACAGTGAGCCCCTTATGACACGACGCGCTCAGCTCTGGCGGATAGTCGCGGCCGTCTTCACCATCATCAACGCGGTCGGCGCGGGAATGGCCGCCTCCGAGGGTGAACAGCTCCACGCCGGCGGACACGTCGCCCTCACGCTGCTCGGCGCATTCGCCTTCTGGTGGATCGACCTGCGTGCTCGACGGCTGGAGTCGCCAGCCTTGCTGATCGGTGACGAACGGCTCGCGCAGCTTCAACAGTCGGTGGATGCCATCGCGATCGAGGTGGAACGCATCGGCGAGGCACAGCGCTTCAGCGCCAGGCTCCAGTCGGACAAGGTCGAGAAGAAGCCGTGACGCGCTACCCGGCCGAGACGACTAGCGCAGCGTGACGTTCATCGTGGTGGAGTAGCTCTGCACGATGCTCGTGGTACCGATCGTGCCAGACCCCGCGACGCTGAAGCCGAGCACTCCGGTGACGACTCCGCCGGAAAGCGCGCCAGCAAATGAGGTCTTGCTCGTGACCGAGTAGCTGCCATTGGGCACGACGTTCTGATCGGCGAAGCGAAGGTCGGCCGTCGTCCCGGCAACCGTGGGTGACCAACGAGTGGAAAGATCACCCTTAGCCAAACAGCTCGACCCACCCGCGTGGGCGGTCTCCACCTGCGTTCCGACGACCTGCGCTGAACCGACGATCACGCCGCTGACCTGATCGATCGTCATCGTCAGCGTGCCGCTCATCGTATAGGTGTTCGTGCACGGGAAGGTCCCGCCGCCCTGAAGACTTGTGCTGATAGTCGACTCCACGACCTGAGCCGAGTACGGCCCGGTGTAGGTCTTCGCCGTCGACGAAGCATCGGTCGTGGCGGTCGCCGCGCACGCGGTGCACATCAGAATCGACACGATCAGAAGACACGTCCGCATGAGGCCTTGCGTCAGAGGAAACGGCTCGCGCCTCAACGGCGCTTGCACGGAAGACTTGGCCGAGCCTGCGATGGTAACAGCCGCTCTGCTCGATGCGTGCTACCTTTGAGAGGCGACGTCGACAGACCGTGCACTATACACAATGCGCTTCCAGATCGGGGATTTCGCCATGGGGTTCCGGGACTGGTTTCGCCGCAGCCCGCCAAGCCGGACAGAGCCGCGCATCGAGTTCGTGGGCGAACAGGATGGCGAGAACGAGCGTCGTCTCAAGGCCGAGCTTCTACCGCTGCTGGCGCAATATGCAGAGATCGAACGTGCCTATCTCGCTCGCGTCGGATTCCAACCTGGCGATGCGTCGTCCGTCGCACTCTGCCTCATCACCCGTCATGGCGACAATCAGTCGCTCGTTCGGCGAATTGATGAGGTCTTCAAACGCCTGGTACCGGCGAATGTGTTTCTCGACGTAGCATTTCTCACGGCGCTTCAGGAGGAAGACGTCAATCGCGTATGCCGGCCGTTCTATCACCGTGCCACTAGTACCTCTCCGCCTCAACTCTGATGCTGACGATTGACATGGGCGACCGCCCGATGACGGTCATCAACGTGTTCACTGTCGCACCGGCCGACCAGCAACGTCTCGTTGAGCTCCTCTCTCATGCCACCGAATCGAGCATTCGTCATATCCCCGGGTTCGTGGGTGCCGCACTGCATCGCAGCCTGGATGGTACGAAGGTGACGATGTATGCACGGTGGGCGACGCCAGAGGATTACGAGCGCATGCGAGCAAGGCCTGACGCGTCGCCCTTCCTCGCCGAGGCCCTCTCCATCGCGGAGTTTGACCCGGGTATCTACGAAGTTACCGCTGTGTTCAGCCCCGACGCACCGCTCCCGCCCGCCAAATAGCGAAGCCCGCGCATACCGGTAGCTTGTCCTCGCCATCGGAGTGGGCATAACTTCGGCCAGTCGACTTCGGAGGGTTCCGTGACACAGGCCGCGACGCTCTTCGCTCAGTGGAACAACTTCTATGTCATCGTCGGCTCGTCCGGAGCCGCATTGACCGGATTGCAGTTCGTCGTCATGGCCATCGTCGCCGGAGCACAACGAAAGGGCAGCGCCGACACGGTGAGCGCGTTCGGTACGCCAACGGTCGTGCACTTTTGCATGGTCCTCGGAACCGCCGCGGTATTGAGCGCTCCATGGCACAGTACGGTGGCGCCGGCCGTCATTCTTGCGATGTGCGGCATACAAGGAATGGGATACGCAGGAATTGTCACCACGCGCGCGCGCCGGGTGAAAGACTATAGGCCGGTTCTCGAGGACTGGGTCTGGCACAGCATTCTGCCTCTCGTTGCGTACGCGGTGCTGTTCATTGGCGCGATCGTGATGGCTCGCGGATCAAGCGCCGGCCTGTTCGCGATAGCGGGGACGAGCCTGTTGTTGCTGCTCATCGGCATCCACAATTCCTGGGACAGCGTCGCCTATGTCGCGACTGAAGAATTCCAGTCCAAGCCGCCGGGAAAGGAGATGGATGGCGAGTGAGGCTGGATCAGCGGAGTGAGTCAGGTCTCTCTTCGAAGGAGTCTCATGCGTCCAATCGGCTGGATCGGTGCCGCTCTCGTTCTGTGCGGTGCCATCGTTGTGGCAATGCGCGGCGTGAGCTACACCAAGCATCGCAACGCCGTAGAAGTCGGGCCATTCAGCTTTGCCACCGTTGAGAAAGGCTTCGTGCCGCCGATTGCAGGCGTCGCGGTAATACTCATCGGCGCCGGCCTTCTGTTCGTGGGACGCCGGCGGTAGTCGTCGCTCTCGCGGACAATGCTCGATGAGATCAGAATGGTCGCCATATCGGAGGCTCTTCAGGCGACGCTTGCCCGCAACGTCGCGCTCGCGCTGATCCTGGGCGCTTTGCTCGCTCGACAGTGGGGCGGTCTTGCCAGATGGCCGATGTTCAGTCTTCTGATGTTGTGGCCGTCGTTCGGCGGCCACTGGGTGGACGTGTGGTTCCTCAACTGGCTGCGTCCTCGCCTCGCCGGTTCGCGCCCAGTGCAACTGGTTGCGCGTCTTGTCGTATGGTTTGTGGGCGGTGTCGTCCTTGCGTTCGGCGCGTATGTGACAGCAATCGCGATAGAGTTTCGGCCGCCGCGATGGCCGGCGTGGTGGCTGGGAGGGCTCGGCTTCACCGGCATCGAGCTGGTGGCCCATCTCGCGCTCTTGGTGCGGGGACGACCCAGCTTCTACGACGGACGCGGATAACAACTACCTGCATCGTGACATGCGCGACATACGCGTGGCGACCGTACAGTTTCAACATGCGCCCGGCGACAAGACGTACAACCTCGGGCGCGTCCGGCATTTCGTAACGGAGGCCGCTCGCTCCGCTGTCGAGCTCATCGCGTTTCCCGAGATGTGCCTCACGGGCTACTGGCACGTGCGCAAACTCTCGCGCGAAGCGTTCGAGGCGCTCGCCGAGCCGGTTCCAAATGGGCCGAGCGCGCAGGAGTTGCTCCGATTATCGCGTGAGCACGGGATGACGATTGGCGCAGGCCTCCTCGAGCGTGGAGACGACGGGCGCATCTACAACGCTTACGTAGTGGCGATGCCCGATGGAACGCATGCGGTCCACCGCAAGCTTCATGTCTTCGAACACGCGAACATCTCGGCCGGTAGTCGCTACACCATCTTCGATACCCCGCATGGCTGCCGCGTGGGGGTTCTCATCTGCTACGACAACAACATCGTCGAGAACGCGCGCGCCACCGCGCTGCTCGGCGCAGAGATCCTTCTTGCACCGCACCAGACGGGCGGCTGCAACTCGGTGAGTCCGCGCGGAATGAAACCGGTGGATCCCGCCATCTGGGCACGGAGGGAGGAGGATCCGGCCGCATGTGAGGCGGAGCTCTGTGGTCCAAAGGGTCGAGGATGGCTCATGCGGTGGCTGCCGAGCCGAGCGCACGATAACGGAATGTTCCTGCTGTTCAGCAATGGCGTTGGTCCCGACGACGACGAGATTCGCACCGGCAATGCGATGGTGCTCGACCCGTATGGTGAGGTGATCGCAGAGACGCGTGCGTCGGGCGATGCGATGGTGGTCGCCGATCTGGACGCCTCGATCCTGCCCACGTCGTCGGGACGGCGATGGCTGCGCGCACGCCGGCCGGAGTTGTATGAGTTGTTGACGCAGCGCACCGGACAGGAGATGGAAACCATGCGTGTCCGCTTCGGCTACTGAGGATCGCCATGAAGCAATCGATCGTTCATGTGGCGCTGGTGGTTCGGGACTACGATGAGGCCATTCGGTTCTATACCGAGAAGCTCAGCTTCACCGTTGTCGAAGACTCGTACCAACCGGAACAGGACAAGCGGTGGGTGTTGATAGCGCCTCCCGGATCGGATGGACCGGCGCTCCTGCTGGCCAGAGCATCGACGCCTGAACAGGAGCAGGTGATTGGCAAGCAGACGGGCGGGCGAGTATTTCTGTTTCTGAGCACCGACGATTTTTGGCGAGACTACAACCGGATGGTCTCCGTTGGAATCACCTTCGTCAGAGAGCCAAAGATCGAGTCGTACGGTACGGTGGCCGTGTTTGAAGACTTGTACGGGAATCTCTGGGATCTGTTGGAGTGGATTCCCCAAGCGCCGTCTACTCCACCGCAGTAGTCCTTGCGTTCTCTCTTCGTACGTAGCTAACGGGCCATTTCGGGCCGCAGGTTTCAGATCGTTTCACGTCAACATGACAAACGCCATGCGCCGTACAACTGCTCTTCTCTCGATCGGCCTGGTGCCGTTCGCTGCCCCTCTCGCAGCACAACAGCCGGTCGTCATTCCTCCCGTCGCCACGCAGATCGCCGCGGCAGTCACACCACTTCCGGAGGAGCTGAAATCCGGAGCGGCCGTGCTGGGCTACACTTCTGGCGAGACGCTCGTCACGCTGCGTGAGGGCACAAACGACATGATCTGCCTCGCGCCGGATCCGGCCGCGAAGCAGTTCCACTCGGCGTGCTATCACAAGGCGATGGAGCCGTTCATGGCGCGAGGTCGAGCGTTGCGCGCCTCAGGAGTGAAGGGTCCTGAGGTGGACACCGTGCGCTTCGCAGAGGTGAAGAGCGGCAAGCTGAAGGTGCCCGCGCAGCCGTCCATGCTCTATCAAATCTTCGGCGGCACGTTCGACCCGGGAACCAGGAAGGTCACTGGTGGGTCCCTCCTCTACATCACCTACATCCCGTTCGCCACGACGGCGACGACGGGCCTCTCCAGCAAGCCTTCGGAGAAATCGCCATGGCTCATGTTTCCGGGAACGCCGAAGGCGCACATCATGTTCTCGGTGGGGATGTGAGCGTGAATTGGCCAAGCTGTGGACGCGGAACTTTAGTTCACCTGGTCTGACCTAGGCGCGGAACGCACAGACGAGGATCTATGAGACGTCTTGGAGCCGCGCTCATTGCGGGCGGTGCGGTGGTGTGGACAACCGGCGTTGTCGCGTGGGTATCCGGCGTTTGGGTGACACTTCCTCCCGATGCCGTTCGCGTTCTGGTGCTGAGCCTCCTGACCGTGAGTGGCGGCTCGCTCGTAACCGCGGGTGCACTCATCGGCCGCACTCGTCGCGCCCACATGGCCGCTCAACTGCCAGGGGTTCACGATCAACCGCCACAACAGTTGCCTGAAGCCCCGGTGTCCCTGTCGTCATTGCGGGCCCGCGCAAAACACATCGATGACCGTGTGACTTGATACGGGAAGGAATGTCTGGATTGTCGGCGGCGGCGTCGACACCGGACTGGCGGAGCTACACTTATGAGGTACCGCCCGCGCGCCCACGTTGACCCGACCACCCGACCGAGGTAGTGCCAATGAGCATCCTGACTGGTACGCCCATGCGTGAAGTGGCTGACCCCGCCGTGCAGGGCTCGACCGCAGCGCAGCTATCAGCTCTCCAGCATCATCAGCAGGAGCTGCAGTTGCGCGCTGACGACATTCGCGTGGAAATCGAGCAACTCCGAGAACAGCAGACGCACGCGTTCACCAGGGCGGACGGAGCGCAATTCAACGGACCCCTCGCTGATGCGCAGCACCGGCACATGGCGACCATGCTCGACTACGAGGCGACGCACGCGAAGATCAAGGCGCTCGAGAAGACGGATCAGGGAGCCGCGACAGCCACGCTCCAGCGACCGTCGGACAGATTTCTTGACCGGAACCAATTGGACAAGGCGGGCGTTGGCCTCTTCCTTCTGATGATTCCGATCGTGTTCGCGCTGGCGCGCCGCATCTGGGTGCGGGGAATGCCTACGCGACCGACCTATGATCTCGAGTCGAGTCCCCGTTTGCAACGACTCGAAGAGGCCGTCGAGGCGATCGCCATAGAAGTCGAACGGATCGGCGAGGCCGAGCGGTTTTCGGCGAAACTGTTATCCGAGCGTCGGCCCGCGCCTGATGCGTTGCCAATTGCTCGTCGCGAAGTAGGCACCATCACACCGCACTGACGGCAGGAATGGCCTCCTGGCAGGTAGAGTTTCACCTTGTACCGCGCCGCGCACTCGATGGAGGGCAGTCACTTACGCCCGCCATCCTCGAACACACGGCGTGGTGGACGAGCGCCACGTTTCCGCCTGATTATCGACGCCGATTATCGTCGGTGGCGGAGCTCGCCCGATCGTCGAGCACTGATCTGGAGAGATGGGGACTCGAGGATGGCGATCGCGTCGATGTGTGGTCAGTCGATGGACAGGTGAGCCGCGTAACGGTCAGCGTCGACGTGCGTCGCCTGAATTCCACGTTCGGCGCGGCCCTGCTCGCGTTCGTGCGAGCGGCAGGTGCCGTGCTCGTGCGCAATGACGGCGTGCTCGTTGAGCCGACCATCAACGCGTACGCAGGAGCGCTCCGGGGTTCTCGTGCCTGGCGATACTCAAATGATCCGATGGCGTTTCTTGCGGCACAGGAGGGAATGGCTGACGATGCAGAGTAGAGGACGTCGATCAAGCCGTCGGCCGAACAGCACTCCCACTCGAGGTAGATGAATGCTGACCGTGCAGATCGAGCACCCGATCAAGGACTACGACGGCTGGTGAGCCGCCTTCGATCGAGACCCAGCGCGGCGGGAGGCGTCCGGCGTCCGCCGCTACAGGATCAATCGACCGCTGGATGATCCGCTCTACGTGATGATCGAACTCGACTTCGACACGCGAGACGGCGCGGAGGCCTTCGTCTCGAAGATGCGCGGGATCTGGCAGCAGGTGGACGGGACGCTGGTAACCGGCCCTCGCGCTCGGATCGTCGACTGCGTCGACGATCACGTGTACTGAGGTCCACGCGTCCGTCTCCGGGGGCAAGCGCTCCTTGCTGGGTTCCCGGGAGCGCTGACGGACACGATTCGGCCAGCACCCTGAAAAGCTCGGGTCTGGCCCGCCAGTAGACGCCTTATTATAGTGTTATAGCACTTACTATAATAGCGTAGCTCTCTATTTCAATCATTGCAATAGCGATGGAACGGGGAAGCACGGGGAGATATCTCCATGTGTCGGCTCACGGCGACGAGCGCGTCAGGGCGTTCATTCCGCATCCCCTGCCTCCGCACCCGCCACTCGACATCGACGCAGGTCTGCGTGCTCGAATGGACGATGCAATTCTGAATCTTGGGCGACTCGACAGCGTCAGCACACTGCTGCCCGACACCCACCTCTTCCTCTACATGTATGTGAGGAAGGAGGCTGTTCTATCCTCTCAGATCGAAGGGACGCAGTCGTCCCTGTCGGACCTCCTGCTCTTCGAGGCGGACGAGATGCCAGGCGTACCGATCAATGATGTGCTCGAGGTGTCGAGGTACGTCGCGGCGCTGGAGCACGGATTGGCCCGGCTACGCACTGGATTTCCAATCTCCAATAGACTCATTCGCGAGCTCCACGGTGAGCTGCTCGCTCGTGGGCGTGGCTCTGACAAGGATCCGGGACAGTTCCGGCGCTCGCAGAACTGGATCGGTGGAACGAGACCGGGGAATGCGGCGTTCGTTCCCGCGCCACCGCAGACCGTTCACGAATTGATGGGTGATCTCGAGCTCTTCCTCCACGACAGGAAGGGTCGGACACCGGCGCTCATCAAGGCAGCCCTGGCACATGTCCAGTTCGAGACTATCCATCCATTCCTCGACGGCAATGGAAGAGTGGGACGCCTCCTTGTGACTCTCCTGCTGTGCAACGAGCAGGTGTTGTCGGAGCCGTTGCTCTACCTCAGCCTCTATTTCAAACGCCACCGTGCGCGCTACTACGACCTTCTTGATCGCGTCAGAGCCAATGGCGACTGGGAAGAGTGGCTTGGCTTCTTCGTGGACGGCGTGGCCGAGAGCGCACGGGGAGCCGTGCACACGGCGCGGCGTCTCTCGAAGATGATCAGCGACGATAGATCCAGACTGCGTTCCGACAGCCGCAGCTCTCATACACTGCTCGAGATTCACAGATGTCTCCAGGAGCGTCCGCTGACGAACATCGCCAACCTGGCTCGACGCGCCGGCATTACCTTCGCCACGGCGAGCCGGACGCTCGGCATTCTCCAACACATGGGGATGGTCAGTGAAGTCACAGGGCGGAAGCGCAATCGTGTCTTCAGTTATGAGCGGTACGTCAACATCCTGAGCGAAGGCACGGAGCCGCTTCCGACTTGACCGCTCCCGCCAGTCCGTACCATTCTCGGCGACGCCAACCAATCTCGAGACATGTCCAACGACTTGTTCGTCCTCGGCATCCCGCTCGCGGAGAAACTCGTCCGCTCACTTGCGGTCTACGCGTTTCTCCTCGTCGGCCTGCGCCTCGCCGGCAAACGTGAGCTCGGCCAGCTCAATCCGTTCGACCTCGTCGTGCTGCTCCTGCTGTCGAATACGGTGCAGAACGCGATCATCGGGAATGACAACTCCCTCATTGGCGGCATCATCGGAGCGACCGCCCTCCTCATCATCAACTGGGTCGTGGTGCGTTATCTCTACACGCACCCTGTGGTAGCACGATGGCTCGAGGGCGACGCGGACGTTCTCATCGAGAAGGGCCAGGTCAACGACGCGCGGCTCAAGCGCGAACTGATTACGCGCGCCGAGCTGGAGGCCGCGGCGCGGCGCCAGGGGCTCGACGGGCTTCACGAAGTGGAGACCTGTCGGCTGGAGGTCGGCGGCGCGCTGACGTTCGTCCCGCGAGCACCAACTGAGGACGAAGCGCGACATCAGGAGCTGCTCGGCCACCTCGCGGCGCTCGAGGAGGGGCAGATTCGGTTGCTGGCGCGGGTGAGCGCCCTCGAGGCGGGTCGCTGAAACTGATTTACACTCCCCGGACCCGACCGTATCTTCGCGACGGCCACAGACCGGGTCCCCTAGCGTCCCCTCACGCGTGCCTTTGGATCTTCGCGACAAGCTCCAGGCTGCACTCGCCGGCACACATACCATTGAACGCGAGCTAGGCGGAGGCGGAATGTCCCGCGTCTTCCTCGCGGAAGAGACGCGGTTCCATCGAAAGGTGGTGGTCAAGGTGCTGTCGCCGGAATTGGCCGCCGGTGTGAACACGGCGCGATTTGAACGGGAGATCGCCCTCGCCGCGGGGCTGCAGCAGGCGCAGATCGTTCCGGTCATCACGGCGGGCGAGGTGGAGAGCCTGCCGTGGTACAGCATGCCATTCGTGGAAGGGGAGAGCCTGCGCGCTCGGCTCGCGCAGGGCCCGATCTCCGTCCCCGAATCCATCGCGATTCTGCGCGACGTCGCACGCGCGCTGGCCTATGCGCACGAGCACGGCGTCGTGCACCGCGACATCAAGCCCGACAACGTGCTGCTTTCGGGAGGCACCGCAGTCGTCACAGACTTTGGCATCGCCAAGGCGGTAAGCCTGTCGATGACCGAAGGCGGACAGGAGCGACTTACACTCACTGGCTCCGGACTTGGCACGCCAGCGTATATGCCGCCGGAGCAGGCGGCTGGCGACGACAAAGCGGATCACCGCGCCGATATTTATTCCTTCGGCTGCCTTGCTTACGAGATATTTACCGGGAAGCCGCCATTCGCTGGAATGACGCCGCAGCAGATGATTGCGGCCCACTTTCAGAAGACGCCGGATCCCGTGCGCAACGCGCGCGCCGATGTACCGCCGCACATCGCAACGCTCGTCGCGCAATGTCTCGAGAAGGAGCCCGCGCGTCGCCCACAGACAGCGCGCGATCTCCTGTACGCTCTCGATCCGGAAGACAAAGTCCCTCTCGCGACCGGACGCCCGCGCCTGGTCGTGATTGCCGGCGCGTTGGCGGCATTGGTCCTTCTGGCGGTCGTAGCAATCGTTGCGCGCCGTGGAGGGGGCGGCAGCAGTGCCGAGCCGGCCGTGCGATCGCTTGCGGTTCTCCCGTTTGTAAACGTGGGTGGCGACTCGGCGCAGGAATATCTGGCCGATGGCATTCGTGACGAGCTGGCGACCGCACTCGGCAAGGGCGCCGGTGTGCGCATCATCGGCCGGAGTGCCGCATTTCAGTTTCGCGGACGCCGCGATCTCGACGTCCGGCAGGTGGGCCGAGTGCTCGGCGCACGCTACCTGCTTCAGGGGACGCTTCGGCAGGCGAGCGGACACCTGCGTGTGTCGGCGCAACTGAGTGATTCTGCCAGCGGCGCGGAGCTCTGGGCGGACACGTTCGATGGATCGCCGGGTGACCTCGCGGCGGTGACCGACGGCATCGTGCGGTCCGTTCGCGGGGCACTCAGTCCGTCTTCTGCAAGCCGCACGTCCTCGCGGCAGACGTCGAGCCCCGAAGCATACGATCTCTACCTGCGAGGAGAGTTTCTCCTCCAGCGCCGAGGGGCCGGTGTCGAAGGCAGTGTACAAAATTTCTCGAAGGCAATTGCCGTGGACAGCCAGTTTGCGCGCGCGTGGGCAGGGCTGAGCGCGGCGTACGCGCTGTTTCCGTACTTCAACGGAACCTCACCCATGGAGCTGGTCGAGCGCGTGGAAAGTGCGGCCCGGCGCGCACTCGTGCTCGATAGCACGCTGGCGGAGCCGCACGTTTCACTGGGCCTGTCCTACTGGCACACCGGACGCACCGCGGAGGCGGAGACGGAACTCAAGCGCGCCATCGAGTTGGACGACAACGACCTCAACGTGCATCTCCAATACGGCCGCTTCCTCCTCAGTGAGGGCAGGCTGAAGGACGCCCTCCAACAGCTCACACGTGCGAAAACCATCGATCCGGTGTCGCCGATCGCGTCGATCTGGGCAGCGTACGCCCAGTATGGTCTGGGTAATGTTCCTGCCGCCGTGGCAGAGGCCGATCGGGCGCGTCAAATGGATTCGACGATGCTTCCCGTCGCGAACTTCTCGGCAGCACTGAACCTGCTGATGAAGCGCAAGGACCTCGCACAGGCCGTGATGTCACACGTGACGATCGGAAACACGATGTCGTATGCGCCCTTCGTGCTGGCTGCTACGGGAGACAGCGCGAAAGCATTCGCCGTTCTCTCCGCCATGGAGCGTCGGCCGATCCGCCCATGGTTCATCGATGCAGAGTATGCGAGCGTCTATCTCGCCCTCGGTGACACCGCGCGCGCCCTCGCGTCGCTGGAGCGGTCCGCAAGCCTCATCCCCAATTCGTGGACACTCTTCCTTCCCATCACGGATCCGCTCTACGACAGCGTGCGGGAGAGCCCGCGCTTCGCCGCGTTGGTGCGGAAAGCGAAGCTCGACCCTGCGAAGTTCGCGGTGGCGGGAGGCGGCAGGGGACGGTAGCCGTTGAAGCGCGTTTACGCGATCCCCGTTGTCCTTCGCCAATGCTCGAACACCAGCACCATGCTGAGGGTGTCGAGCGCGCAATACTGAAGAAGCAGCTCTCGCCACTGGGCTCGCGCGCGCTCGTCGCGCCGTTCCGCGCCGTACATCATCGCTTCATATGCGCGAACTGCCCCTGTTCCCTCGTGTACCGACTGTTCCACGCCTGCAATGACGAGCGGCGGCAGCGCCTTGTACGGATCCTCCGACGCGCTGACGCGTCGTCCCGTCCATTGTAAGAACTGCTCACGCATGATCGGGTCTGTCTTCCACACAGCGTCGAGCACGACCTTGATGGACGTGCGGCCTTTCATGCCGGGATGATAGAACTGGTCGCGCGCGCATTTGTGCAGGTCGAAGAAGCGCGTGCCGATGAGATCGCGAATCCAGTCGACGAGACCGGAATCCAGCGCCTCGAACCGCGGATGCTCCGCAGCGATGTCCTTGAGCTGGCTCGCCTCGAACGCCGTCCATGTGAGCACCGATCCGGCGTCGCCGAGCGCGTCGCGTAACGTGCGCGCGAACGTGAGGTTCGGCCAGGTGGATTCGGTGTTCAGCCATTCGCTGTGCCGCGGCGTCGAGCCCGGAGCATCGACCACGTGGCAGCTCCACTGGAAGGCGACGGGACCGTACGGCCGCATGCCGGCGTGGTAGGGGAGCGCGATGCGCGAGACCTCGAAGTCGATGAAGTAAAGCGGATAGCTGAGTGCGGCCACCTGATCGCGGAGCTGCGGACCGATCCATATGTCGCCGCTGCGCGTGTGCTCGATCTGCCGGAGCTGGCGGGCGGCAGTCGCGCCAATCTCTCCCTTTGCCGTGCGAAGGCCGGCCTCGGGGATGTCCAGCAGCGAGGCTTTGCCGGTGGACACGAGATACTCGACGAGAGGGCCGCGGTCGGGCGACTTCGCAGTCCCGATGCTGAACAGCTCGAGCGCGTGAGGCCGTGCGAGCGCCAGATCGCCCCAGCACTCCTCGAAGCCGTTTGGCTCCACGCCGCTCCCGACGCGGAATTCGCACGACCCGCATTTTGAGCCGTGATGTGCCCATGAGCGGTCGAACGGCTCATCCAGCATGGACTCGAACACGGATGCCGCGGAATCGACATCACCGCGGAGCATCGCGACCTCCTCGGAGACGTCCACCTCGAGCAGGATGTCCAGCTCCGCGAGCTGGTCTCGCGTACCGGTGAATCGCATGCTGCGCACGCCGGCGCCATCTCGTCCGCCACGCTCGATGTCGAAGAGCGATGGAACATCGTCGATGCCCGAGCGACGACTCGTGTCGACCAACACGAGCCAGGGCGTCACCGCGGCGTCCGGCAGAAGGCGCTCCAGGAGAATCGTCTGATACGTGACGTCCTCGAGATACTCCTTCCACTCGTTCCTGATGTGATAGGGTGACTTCACGCCGCGCATGCTGCCGCGTCCACCCTTGGCGACACTGTCGGCGTGCTCGTCGCCCGCGATGGATCCCGTCTTCACTTCCAGCAGACGGATCGCATTGCCGCGCTTTTCGAGGATATCCGCGCGCGCGAGCCGGCGATTCCAGAGCAGCGTCGCCTGGAACAACGTGACGTCGTCGCGCGCGAGATGCTCCATGGTCGTCGCGAAGTCGGCGGCGTGATTGCGCCCGTACTCGAGCGCGATGCCGTCCGGCCGCCGCGCACAGGCGAGCGCGTCGACCATGTAGCCGCCGTACGCCAGCAGCTTCAGGTAGTCGTTCATCCCGGTGTTGTCGGGATAGCCGTTCTCGCGAAAGAACAGCTTTGCGTCACATTGCCGCGCGATCTTGTAATCGGACTTGCTGAGGGTCCTGGCTCCAATCGGCATGCTATCCAATCTCTGCATTTGGTTCTGCTGTTCCGGCGCACAAAGAAATCGCAAAGACCGACCCCGCAGAAGGCCCGGCGGTGTACCCTTCTGGGAGGCGACCCGGCCCACCGACGGCCTCGCACGTTTGTGCCGTACACCATGTTACGTGACGGCCATGTTACATTGCTGAGGCCCCTACTCTTCAACATGGACACACTCGCAGTCATCCGGGAGCTCGCAGAGCGCCAATTCGGCGCGGAGCCGGGGACGGTGGATCCCGACCTCCCGCTTCAGGACATCGGCATCGACTCGCTGGGCTATCTCGAGTTCCTGTTCGAGCTCGAAGATGCCGTGGGTGTGCCCATTCCTCCCAAGGACGTAACCGACGTCCGGACGCTCCGGGAGCTGGCGTCCGTGGTCGATCGGCTCATCGCAGAGCACCCGGCACCGGCAGAACCGCGGCAGTGACCCGCCGCAGGGTGGTCGTGACCGGACTTGGCGTGGTCTCGCCGGTCGGGCAGACCGCGAACGACTTCTTCGACAATCTGGTCCGGGCGCGATCGGGAATCGGACTCGTTCCCGACGCCATGCAATCCAGCGGCGAACCGCTCGTGGCCGGCCAGGTGGCCTTCGATCCAGCGCATTACTGGGCGCCGCATGTGTCGGCACAGCTCGACCGCGCGACCCAGTTTGCGCTCGTCGCCGCGCGGCAGGCCATCGACGATGCAGCGCTCTCGCTGAGCGAGGAAGAATCCTTTCGTGCCGGCGTCTACTGGGGCACAGGGCTCGGTGGCGCCACGAGTATCGAAGACTCATACCGTTTGCTGTTCGGCTCACAACCTCCACGCATTCGTCCGACGTCCGTCGTGATGGGCATGAGCAACGCCGCGGCGGCTCAGATCTCCATCACTCACGGGTTTCGCGGACCGATGTTGAACATCGCGACGGCCTGTTCGTCGTCGGCCGCGAGCACCGGGGAGGCCTATCGCGCGATTCAGGCGGGACACGCGGACGTCGCGGTGGCTGGCGGCTCGGAAGCGCTCATCACGCGCGGCAACATTCTCGCCTGGGACGCGATGCGTGCGCTCGCGCACGCGGACCCGGTGGATCCGTCACGCAGCTGCAAGCCGTTCTCGCTGAATCGCACCGGCATCGTCCTCGGCGAAGGCGCCGCGGCCACGATTCTCGAGAGCGCGGAGCACGCGGAGCGGCGCGGCGCGCACATCTATGCCGAGGTGGCGGGTTACGGGAATGCGTCCGATGCGCGCCATATCTCCAAGCCGGATGCATCCGGCCAGGTGCGTACGATTCGGCTGGCTCTCGAGGATGCCGGACTGACGCCGGATGCGATCGAGTACGTCAACGCGCACGGCACTGCGACGCAGGTCGGTGACGTCGTCGAGACCGACGGCCTCAAACAGGCGTTCGGCGCGCACGCGCGAAGGCTCTGCGTGTCCTCCACCAAGGCGCTGCACGGGCATCTCATGGGTGGAGCCGGTGCCATCGAATTTCTCGCTGCGCTGCTGGCACTCCAGCACAACGTGGTGCCGCCGACTGCACATCTCGATGTCCCGGACCCGAACTGCGACCTCGATTACGTGCCGACCTTGGCGCGCGAGGTTCCGCTGAGCGCGGTGATGTCGAATTCGTTCGGCTTCGGCGGCATGAACGCGGTGCTCATCGCCTCCCGTTATCGCGAGGCGAGATGAAGGATCTCCAGGAGCTGGCCGCCTGGTTGGCGTCGCGCGACACCGAGCACGATCCGCTGCGCCCCACGACACTGCCCGATCCCACGTTCATCAGCGATGGGCGCGAGTTCGTGTCGTTCAGCACCAACAATTACCTGGCACTCGCCAGCAGTGCGCGTGTGAAAGCGCGCGCGGCCGAAGGGCTCCAGCGCTTCGGAGTCGGCAACTGCGAATCGCGTCTCCTCGGCGGCAATCTCGAGGTGTACGTGGCGCTCGAGGCCAAGCTCGCCGCGATCAAGAAGAAGGAATCCGCGCTGCTCTTTGCCACGGGATACCTCGCCAATCTCGGAGTCATTCCGGCTCTCGTGCGCTCGGGGCAGCTTGCCCGTGCGTACGGTTACTCGCCGTCCACCCGATGGAAGCACGCGTTCTTCTCGGACGAGTTCAATCATCTGAGCATTCGCGAGGGCATCCGCGCCTCGGGCGCGCCCTCGTTCGCCTACCGCCACCTCGACATGGACGATCTCGCCGGGAAGCTGCGTGCATCCACGGCGGAGATACGGATCATCATCACCGATGGTGTGTTCAGCCAGCATGGCGACATCGTCCCTCTTCCCGACATGCTGGCCCTCGCGGAGCAGTACGACGCGGTGGTCTACATCGATGATGCCCACGGCACCGGCGTGCTCGGTCCCACCGGAGCGGGGACCACGGAGCACTTCGGCATCGAGGACAGCCGTATCATCCACATGGGCACGCTCAGCAAGGCGTATGGGAGCATCGGTGGGTTCGTGGCGGTCGACGAGTACGTCGCCGGCATCCTGCGCGTGAGTTGTCCCGCCTACGGGTTCACGTCCACTATCCCGCCCGATCAGGCCTACGGTCTTCTCGAGGCCATCGACATGGTGGTGGACGAGCCCGAGCGCCGCATTCGCCTCTGGGAAAATCAGCGCTACTTCGTGCGATGCATGCAGGAGGCGGGTTTCACGCTGTCGTCCACGCAAACACCGATCGTCCCGCTGCACGTAGGGGACGAGGGTGCATGCGCGCGACTCGCGGGAGCGTTGCGCGCCGAAGGCGTCCACGTGGACGCAATCATGTTTCCTGCCATTGGGCCGGGGGACAGCCGGCTGCGGTTCATCATGAATGCTCACCACACCGCCGAACAGATCGATCATGTGGTGAACCTGCTGAGTCGGCTGGATGTGACGCGCGGCACAGCATAGGCGCCCGAGCGACGACGTCCCCGCGACGCGTGTGAATTCTTTGTGACGGTCCCGCGCCGCTGGTGTCTAGAATGCGGGTACGACACTGGTACGTCCACTTCAACCTTTCGTAGCCATGTTCGGGAATCTTGGTTTTGGCGAGCTGATGGTCATTCTCGTCATCGTGCTCGTCCTGTTCGGGGCGAAGCGCGTCCCCGAGATCAGCGCCTCCTTCGGAAAGGGCATTCGTGAGTTCAAGCGGAACCTCAACGACGTGGAAGGCTCGATCCTGAATCCGCCGGCGTCGCGTCCTCTCGATTCGACGCCCTATTCGTCCACCGCACCGATGGTCCAGCACGACGATGAATCACGGCCGGAGCCGAAGCGGCTCCTCTAGGCTTCGCGCGACGACCCAGCGCTGGACGCTCCTGCTCGCGGTTTCCGCGGCGGGAATCTGGTCATGCGAGGGCAGCACGCCGGATGCCGGACTGCACGAATCGTCGCTCGATGCGGCGGCAACCAACCGCGAATCGCGCGCGTCGCTCAGCGGCGACGCCGCTCCGGGCGCCCAGAGCTACTCCTATCGCGGCTTGTACGCCGGCATGTCGCGCGCTCGTCTCGAGACCCACGTGCCTCGTGCAGCGCGGCCTGACACCGCGTGTCATCCGTCGACAACAGCGCAGGACGTCATCGACTGTCACTACGACGCCGTGCTGGGATCCGACTCTGCCGCCGTGGCGCTCGACGTCTCGTACGCGGCTGAGTCGGGACGCGATACCGTGGCGCGCACCATCACGGCATTGCGCGCACTTCCAATCGACGTGGATGGCGTCCGGCTGTCGCATCTCCTCGCCGACGCCTTCGAGCGACAGACGAGCCTTCTCGACAGACGCGACGTAACGTTCGGGCGCAACGCGGCGCGCGTACGCATGGGCACGGTGAACGGCGCGCGGCAGAATTTCGTGGACGTCACGGTCGAAACGCGGTCGGGCCGCGAATGGCTCACCGTGCGTTTGAGCCGCGGGGCTGAAGTGCGGCCAACACGTTCACCTGCGCGAGCGTCGAAACCATGAGCCGCTCAGGGATTTGACGTCTCCCCCGCGATCGTGTACATCGGCGTCGCCCGGTAGGCAATGTTCCCGCCATCGAACGTGAGCCGCCACGCAACGGAGCCGTCCGGGCGCGCCTCATACGCGGCCATGGGGCCGGTTGCTCCTGCAAATCCGCCCTTCATGCCGAAATAAACGAGCGTATTGCCGTTTTCGAGACGGCGCGCCGCGCCCACATAGGGCGCATAGATGTCGGGAGTCGGGCGAAAGGACCATACCAGATGCCCAGCACCATGCGGCTGGAACGCGACTTCCGCAGCGCGCGAGAGCCGCTCGGTGCCCGTACGATCGCGACCGTTATCGAAAACCAGCAGATGTCCGTTCGGCAGCACGGACGCAGTGTGCTGACCCTGAAACTTCGCATCGGCGTCGAGCGCCACCGTGCTCGTCGTCCCGCCAATTCGCCACTCGAACGAGTGCCAGTCGGGCGCGATCGAAACCACCTGACTGATCCAGTTGAGCGAGAGGATGATGTTTCCGTGATCGCCCAGGGCGAGCGAATTCCCGTGCAGCCAGTCGGACCGAGTGGAGCGGGGACCCACATCCACTGTGGGATCGAGAAAATCGAACGCGGTCCATCGCTTCTGAATCGTGCCCGCTTCAGGGCTCCACTCCCAGATCGCTTCGCCGGTGATGATGGTGTCGCCGGAAACGCGGGCATCCTGGGCGATGAAGAGCAGCGTGTTGGCCGGCGTCGCGATGACGTCGTGATGTGGCGCCCGATCGCCGTTCGGCAGCGGCTCGAGTTGGTGCACCGTCCGTCCATCGGGCGTCACTTCGGAGAGGCCGTATACGCCATCGAGAAAGACGAAATTGCCGTTCGCGCGTCGCGTGAATCCCTGCGGGCGGCCGCGAGTACGCCAGTGCCATACAGGCTCGCCTTCGCCATTCACCGCGACGAAGCCGGAGAACGAACCGGCTACCTCGAGCATCGCGTAGGGCGCGCCAAGCGTGCCGATGGCGGAGAGGTTGAGCAGTTGGAGGTCGGACGAGATGATCGGTGACGAGAACTGCCCGTGCGTCGGCGGCCCCGTGACACCGGCGTCATTCACCGCCGATACGTCATACTCGTACACGCGCCCAGGTCGCACGGCAGGAACGAGCACCGTGGCGTTCATGCTCGGACTCGTGGTGCGATAGCGCATCTTGTGCGCGCTGTCAGTCCAATACACCACGTCGATGATGCTGGCAGCCTCGGGAACGACGTGAAGGAGAATGTCGTCGTCCTGATTCGTGTCAGCCGCGACGCTCCGAACGGCAATGAGGGGCGCCGGTCGCGTCAGGTCCGAAGTACACGCGAGAATGACGAGCAGCGCGACGCCGGCTGCCGGGAGACGAACGAATTGTGCTGGCACGTGCTGTGGAGTGACGTTCTTCTGCCTCTGGTGCGTCGTCGCAGCAGGCAGACGTTGGGCCGGGCCCGGTGTTAAGACAACCGTAAAACTCCCTACCCTACCCTCGCGCTAGTAAATCACCAAACGAATCTCTCACGCGCTCAGCAGCTCGGCAAGCCGCGACAGCGTTCCGGCGAGATCTGGAACATCCGTCAGCACGCCGGCGACCGGGTCGTGGCCAAGGCGTTCCATTCGTTGCACGGCGTTCACCATTGTGAAATGGCGCGGATTCAACCCCTCGCTCACCTCGTCCCACAGCAACGGCATGGAAACCGGAGCGCCCGGAAGGGGACGCAGACTGAAAGGCGCCACGATCGTCTGTCCGTGCCGGTTCTGGAGATAATCGAGGTAGACCTTGTCGCCGCGCCGGGTTACATGCCGCGTAATCGTCGCGATGTCCGCAACTTCCCGCAAAATTACACGTGCCAGCAGCTCGCCCAGTGTACGCGACTGCTCGTAGGTGCACAGGCGCGCGAGCGGAATCATGATGTGCAGCCCCGTCTTGCCCGTGGTCTTCACGTAGTGCGGCAGTCCGATCTGCTCGCACAGGGCGTGCAATGCTTGCGCACATCGGATCACATCGGAAAACGGCGCCTCCTTCGGATCCAGATCGATGACACACCAATCGCATTGCTCGAGCGAGCCGATGCTGCTGGCCCAGATGTGAATCGGAATGCAGCCGAGGTTCGCGATGTAGAGCAGCGAGTCCAGATCGTCGCAGACGAAGAAACGAATGTCGCGTTGCGTGTCATTGCTCCAGATAGGGTGCGTGCGGATCCAATCGGGCGCGAACTCCGGCGCATCCTTCTGATAGAACTGCTTGCCCTCGATGCCGTCTGGAAAGCGTGTCATCACGAGCGGACGATTCTTCAGATAGGGAAGAATCCACGGTGCGATGTCGCGGTAATACGCGATGAGATCGCCCTTGGTGTACTTCTCCGCCGGCCAGTAGATCTTGCCGAGGTTGGAAAACGTGAGCTTCTTCGCTGTAGGCGAGGCAGCGTCCTCGGCCGGCGTCGAGGCGGGTGGCGGCTCCGCCGATTCGGGAAATAGCTCTACCGGCCATACCTGTCGCACGCATTCCTCCGGGCGCTTGTCGTCGCGCAGACGCAGAAACGCCGCATGACGCAGCAGTCCATCCGGCGTCATCTCACGATACCGCACCTCCACCACGTACTTGGGCTCCACCCACGTGGTCGTCTTCGTATCGGGAATCTGCTCGCTCGGCAACGGCTCCTTCGACGGCGACGTCGCCATGCCGTGGCAGGGCGGGTCGCGTCGGATGAGGGGCATCAACATCTCCATCAACTCGGAGAGGAGCCTGTCGTCCATACCCGTGCCGACACGTCCCACATAGACCAACCGGCCGTCGGCGAATTCGGCGAGTTGCAAGGCGCCGAGATGCACGCGGCTGCCCTTCGGCTGCGTGAATCCGACGATGGCGTAGTCGCCCGTGCGCTCCGCCTTGATCTTGAGCCAGTTCGACGCGCGGCCGGCCGCGTACGCGCTATCCGACTTCTTGGCGATGATGCCCTCGAAGCCGAGTCGCCCCACCTCACGCATGAGGAGCTCGCCCTCGCGCTCGAGGTAATCCAATCCGCGGACGATTCCCAGCTTCGGCGCGAGCTCAAGCACCAGCTTGCGTCGCTCGATGAGCGGCACCGGGCGAACGTCGAAGTCCTCGAAGGCAATCAGGTCGAACGCGAAATACGTCGCGGGAAGCTCCACGGCGGCGTGTCCGACGTCGATCGACGATTTCAGCCGGCCGCGACGCTGGAGCCGCGAGAAGCTCGGCCGTCCCTGATCGTCCAGGACGACAACTTCACCGTCGAGGATGCACGCGTCATATGGAAGCGCCTTGACAGCCCTCGCGACCTCCGGAAACACATCCGTGTAATCGTTGCCGTTACGCGTCAGAAGAAGCACGTCGTTGCCGCGCTTGGCCGCGAGCAGACGGTAACCGTCGAGCTTGAGCTCGAACAGCCAGCCGTCACGCGTAAAAGCGCCCTCGTGTTGCTCCGCGAGCATCACCTTCACCGTGCGCGGGTCGAGCGAGCCCTGCACGGCACCCAACGATTCGAGTCGCTCGCGAATCCCACTCGACGGACGGACGCCGTCTTTCACCTGCTCGACGGTGAGCCCCGAGAGCACCGAGGCCTCATCGAACTCGTCGCCCGGCGATTTGACGTAGGCGTCGCGCTCCTTGATGAGGAGCCAATCCTTCTCGCTCTTCTTGATCTTCACCAGCGTCCACTTGCCACGGAGCTTGTAGCCCTTCAGCTCGAACAGCAGCTTCCCCTTCTCGAGTCCCTCGCGCCAATCCTCGAGTGCCACCCACTCGCCGCGGTCCCAGACGATGATGCCGCCCGCGCCATAATTACCCTTCGGAATGACGCCCTCGAAGTCGCCGTACTCGAGCGGATGATCTTCGACGCGCACCGCAAGCCGCTTGTCCGCCATGTCGTACGAGGGGCCACGCGGCACCGCCCACGACTTGAGCACGCCGTCCATCTCGATGCGAAGGTCATAGTGGAGGTGACTCGCCGCGTGCTTGTGGACGACGAACAGCCGCCCGCCAGTCACCTTCTCCGCGGTGCCGACGGGCTCGGGCGACGAATCCTCCGAACGCTTCGCGCGGTAGGTGGCGAGGCTGTCCGCTGGCTCGGCGGCGAGCTTCGGCGTATC
Organism: Gemmatimonadetes bacterium 2013_60CM_65_52; assembly: GCA_002215645.1. Taxonomy (GTDB): domain Bacteria; phylum Gemmatimonadota; class Gemmatimonadetes; order Gemmatimonadales; family Gemmatimonadaceae; genus AG11. Next base: position 53,396 of record NGFI01000013.1, read on the forward strand.
TTCGGAATCGCCCCTTGCTGTCATGCGCACCTTTGGAGACCGTAAGGAGTTGTCATCCTGCGCGACGGAATCGCGCCCGGAATGCCGTCACCCCGACGTATCCGACCATGCCTGCCCGCTCCATCGCCAACGCCACGATCTCCTTCGGGCTCGTCTCCGTTCCCGTCAACCTGTACTCGTCCGCCGAAAGCAAGGCGAGTGTCTCGTTCAATATGCTGCACAAGAAGTGCGGCGGGCGGCTCAAGCAGCAATACATCTGCCCGAAGGACAACAATGAGGTCGTCGAGCGCGCGGAGACCGTCAAGGGTTACGAGTTCTCGAAGGATCAGTACGTGGTCTTCACGCCGGACGAGCTGAAGACCCTGGAAGAGAAGTCCACGAACATGATCGACGTCATCGAGTTCATTCCGCTCGCGCAGGTGCAACGCGAGTACGTGGACAAGGTCTACTATCTGGGTCCCGACAAGGGCGGCGACCGCGCGTATCGTCTGCTCACGGAAGCGCTCATGGACACCGGCCGGGCGGCACTCGGCCAGTATGCGTCGCGGGGACGTCAGTATCTCGTGCTCCTGCGTCCCGTCAACGGCATCCTCGCCATGGAAACGCTGCACTACGCCGACGAAGTGCGCTCCACGAATGAGGTTCCCGTACCAGAAGGTCAGGTCAAGCCGCAGGAGCTCGCACTGGCGCGGCAGCTCATCGAGGCCGCGTCGAACGACGCGTTCGAGCCCTCGAAGTACAAGGACACCGTGCGCGAGCGCGTCATGGAGTCCATCCAGCGCAAGGTGGAGGGCCAGGACATCACGGCCGAAGCCCCGGCCGCGGCGGGCGGCAAGGTCATCGATCTCATGGAAGCGCTCAAGGCGAGCCTCGCCGGCGTGAAGTCGGAGGGCAACGCCAAGGTCAAGGCGTCGTGAAGCTGCTCACCGGCACGAGCGGCTTCGCGTTCAAGGAGTGGAAGGGATCGTTCTACCCGAAGGAATTGAAGGACGATGCCATGCTCGGCTACTACGCCGGCAAGTTTCCGACGGTCGAGATCAACAACACCTTCTATCGGCTGCCGAAGGAGCAGGTGCTCATTGATTGGGCGTCGCGCGTGCCGGACTCGTTCACGTTCGCGATCAAGGCAAGCCAGCGGATCACGCACTACGCTCGTCTCAAGCCCGAGAGCGTCGGCCACGTCGAATATCTGATGAAGAGCACCGCCGTCCTTGGCGCGCGGCTCGGGCCGGTGCTGTTTCAACTGCCGCCCAACTTCCAGAAGGACGTCGAGCGCCTCAAGGTCTTTCTCGAGTGCCTGCCGCTCGACCGTCGGTCCACGATCGAGTTCCGCCACGAGAGCTGGTTCGACGAGACCGTGTTCGACGCGCTGCGTGCCCGCGACGTCGCGATGTGCATCAGCGAGCAGCCTGACTTCGCGTCGCCCTTCGTGGTGACGGCCGGCTGGGGATATGTGCGCCTCCACAAGCTGGACTACGATTCGGCCGGGCTCACGGAGTGGGCTCGGCGGCTGAAGCAGCAGCCGTGGACGGAGTCGTACGTCTACTTCAAACACGATGAGGGAGAGGGATCCGGTCCGCCGGCCGTGAGCGCATTCATCGAGCAATTCGGGGCTGCCGCGTCGCACAGCTAGGCCACCGCGCTCCGCGCCATGCTCGCATCTGACGATCTCCTCTGGGGGTGGGATCCCACTCCGGGAATCGTTTCCGTGTGGGCGGACAATTCCGGTCGTGCGCACGTCTGGCGCCGCGATCCTGCCACAGGAGAACTGCGACACGAGCGCGAGAGGTTCCGTCCGTGGCTCCTTCTCGACCGTCTCGACGACCTCGGGCATCTCGGCGATGCATTTGGTCCCGAATCCAGGGCCAGCCGTCCATTTCAATTCCGTGAGCTGAACGGGCCTGGCGCGCTGCGGTTCCACGTGAGTGCGGATGACGGCCGCGCTCTGGTCAATGCAATTCTCGCTGGCGCGTCGCGGCGATTGGACCGAAGGCTCACGAGTCTCCGCGACCTATCGTCGCAGGGTGTGCTCGAGCTGCCGCCTGAGGAGCAGTACCTCGTTGCAACCGGCCGGACGTATTTTCGCGATCTCGCGTTCGATCAGTTGCATCGACTCCAGTTCGATCTGGAGACGACCGGACTCTTCGCGCAGCGCGATCGAATGTTCATGGTTTCCGTTCGGTACCACGACGGATCCACCGAAGTGCTCGAAGCGCACGGCGAGGGCGACGCGGCGGAGGCGGATCTCATTCGCCGCCTCGTTGACCGCATCCAGCGCGCCGACCCCGACGTCATCGAGAATCACAACCTCCACGGATTCGACCTTCCCTTTCTCGACCGGCGCGCGCGCCGGCTGAGCGTTCCGCTGATGCTCGGACGTGTCGGTCCGCCGGGCCTTCGACAGCGCGGTGCGCGGCGGGGAGTTGTAGCCGGCAATCCCGATGAGCCGCGTCGCGTGCGGTTCGTGGCGCCGGGCCGCGAGCTCATCGACACCCTCGACGCGGTCCGGCGACACGACTTCTCGACGCGCGAGCTGCCGGGCCACGGGCTGAAGGTCGTCGCCAAGCACCTCGGCATCGCGGCGCCAGATCGCGAGTACATTCGCGGCGATCTCATTTACGCCACGTACCTCACGGACCCCGAGCGCGTGCGCCGCTACGCGACCGATGACGTCGAGGAGGTCGCCGGTATCTCGCGTGTGCTGGGCGGAGCCGCCTATGCGCTGGCGCAGATGACACCGCGCCGATATGAGCGTCTCGCCGATGCGGGTCCCGCCACAGGAGTCATCGACCCATTGCTGGTGCGCGCATACATGCGCGCAGGCACAGCATTGCCGGCGCATGAGGACAGCGACGGCACACCACACAGCGGTGCCGCGCTCTACCTGTTCGCCTCCGGCGTCGCCCATCGCGTCGTCAAGGCGGACGTCGCCAGTCTGTATCCGTCGCTCATGCGTGCCTATCGCATCGGCCCCGCTCGTGATCGTTTAGGCGCGCTCCTCGCGCTCGTTGACGGCCTCGTCGAGCGCAGGCTCGACGCCAAGGCAAAAGCTCGCCAGGCGCCGGCCGGATCCGCCGAGCGTCATACGCATGAGGCGATGTCCGCGGCGCTCAAGATCGTGGTGAACTCCGCGTATGGGTATCTCGCTGCTGGCGGCGGGCTGACCCGATTCGCCGACGTCCATGCGGCGAATGAAGTGACGCGACGTGGACGGGAGGTCCTTGGCTTCATGTGCCGGGAGCTCGAGGCGCGCGGCGTGACGTTGCTGGAGGCCGACACCGATGGCGTCTACTTCGCCGTACCGGACACCTGGACCGAGGCGGATGAGCGTCGCGTCGTCGCCGACGTGGGAGCGCTGCTTCCTCCTCTCGTGCAGCTCGAGTTCGATGGTCGTTACGCCGCGATGCTCTCCCACGAGCCGAAGAACTACGCGCTGCTCGGCTATGACGGCACCCTGTTACTGCGTGGTGTCGCGTTTCGGTCGAGCCGGTCCGAGCCCTTCGGTGAACAATTCATTCGCCGGTCGCTCAAGCGGCTTCTCGTGGGAGATGTCGTTGGTGTCCGCGACATCTATCTGGCGACCATCGACGCGTTGAAATCTCGTACGGTGTCGACACACGATGTCTCGTCGCGCGTGCGTCTCACGAAGAGTCCCACACAGTATGAGCGCGTGCGTGCGCGACGTCGCGAGCTGCCCTATGAGGCCATGCTCGCCAACGGCCGCGGCGACTGGAGCGTCGGCGACCGCATCCGTGTGTACCGTAAGCAGAACGGCGAGGGCGGTCTCGTCGACACCGCGGGAGATGATCCGATCGCGGAGCCGGCGAGAGACTATGACGCGGAGTACTACGTGCGGCTGCTGCGCGAGACGTACGCGGCGCGCATGGCGCGTGCGTTCACGAAGGAGGACTTTGGGACGATGTTCGCTGATCCCGATCAGTTCTCCCTGTTCACGCCGCCGATCGAGTCGATCTGTCCGATTCTGACTTCGTTACCGCGTGGAGCTTTCGAGATGAGCGGCGCCGAGGCCTGAGGTCAACGTCACACGGACGAGATCACCAGCTTGAAGCCGTCGGGATCCGTCAGCCGGAACATGCGTGCTCCCCACGGCATATCGGCGGGCTCGGAGTCCAGCGTGCCGCCGTGCGCCTTGATCCGCGTTGCAACCTCGTCGATGCTCTGATCCGTTGAGAGCTGGATCGAGAATCCCTGGCCTTTCACGCGGTCCACGCCTTTGGCCCCGTCGTCCTGATTCACCAGGATGCGCACGGCGCCGGCCTTGAGCGAGACCGCTCTCAGCACTCCGTTCCGCTCGTGCTCCTTGTCCACTGCGAAGCCCAGTACGTCGCGATACCAGCCGACGCTCGTCTTCAGGTCCTTCGCAGTGAGCGAGATCGCGAGGCTGCGCGCGTTGAAGGAATCGTCACTCATTTCGGTTCTCGAATCGGCGGTTGTTGTGTTGATGACCGACGCTGATTTGGAAAGCGCACATGCGCGGCGGCCGACCGGTCAACATACTCCGTGCTGTCAGCCTTGCGCCAGAACTCTCGTTTCAATGTGCAGGATTTCTCCTTGGTTCTCCCACGATGGATGACCGCGAGCTCGTTATTGCCGTCTGATGGTTTAGGGCCATGAACTTTTGGACGTAATCGTCACTGTTTTCTGCCCATCGCAGTGCTTTCACGCGGTTGACGAGGATTTCACCGTGAGACAGATCTGATTCGTCGAGGATCTGCATCACCTCCGCGATATAGTCAGCCAGCGGCAGGGCGGTGGGGTCGGTCGCCTGACTGGGCCCACCAAGCTCTGTTTGCACGTACGGCGGTATCAGCTCCAGGACTTCCACGGGCGTTTCTCGGAGCTGAAAGCGGAGCGACTGAAGCCAGGAGTGAAGGAATGCCTTGCTGGCGCAGTAAGTCGGTAAATTGGCACGTGGAACGAAGGCCAACCCTGAGGAGGTAGTGATGATAGTTGAATGCGCCTGCTGTTTGAGCGTTGGGAGCAGTGCTGCAGTCAGCTGAAGCACGCCGACGATGTTGGTCTGAAGGATGGACAGCGCCGTGAAAAAATCGACAGTGTCGGCGGCGAGGTCCTCGGTCCTCGAGATTCCTGCATTGTTGACGAGAACATTGAGCTGAGGAAACTGCGCCCGAATGCGCGCCGCGAAGGCGTCGACTTCCCAAGAGTCGTCGACGTCGAGTCGCATGCCAAGCATGCCGGGGTGGGCAGCAGTGATCTCGTCGAGAAGACACTGACGGCGACCGGCGATGATGACCTGATTGCAGCGCCGATGGAAAACCTCAGCGAGGGCGCGGCCGATACCGCTGGTACCGCCGGTGATGAGGACGGTGTTGCCGGTTGGACGCATGGGTTCTTACCTCTCGGCCAGCTGAAAGACCGCGGGCTTCAATACTTCCTCGCACCACTGCCGGAAGCTCGTCGGGGTGGTGGACTGGGGAGTGCGCGGCTCGGCGTTGTCGAGGCCCTCGTTCTTGGCCGCCGCCATATCGACCATGCCTTGGGCCATTGCGTCGGACATCCCGCTCTGGATCAATCCGGCCTTGTACGCCTCGAATGAGATTTGCTGGAAGCGCACTGGCCTCTCCAGCACCTCGGACATGATTTGCCCCATGTCGTTGAAGGAAAGATCCTCGGGACCCAGTACGGCCACGCTGCTCTGTCCGCTCCAGAACGGATCGAGGAGCAACCGGACGGCAACAGCGGCGATGTCGCGAGTGGCGCACGTCGGCAGCTTGCGATCACCGGAGATCGGAGAGAAAAAGGTGCCCTGACTTCTGATCGGCTCTACCTGGCGAAGGATGTTGTCCATGAACGAAGGCATCGTCAGGGCGCGAAAGCTCAGGCCTGTGTTCGCGATCAGGTCGTCCATCTTTAGCGACGCGGTGACATGGCCGGCATTCCTGGCCATCACCGTCCCCCGGCCAAGCGCCGAGACTGCGACGACCTGTTTTACTCCCCGGTTCCGAAGAGCGTCGGCGGCCGGCCGAGTGAAGTCGACGTAGGCAGCATCGACGCTCTCGGCGCGAGGATCCGGTGGACACAGCCAGAAGACGGAGTCAGCGCCCTCGAACGCCTCGTTGACGACACCGATTTGACCGTGCGACCCTTGCACGACCTCGATGCGTCTGCGGATTGGGAGGGGGATGCTCGATGGGTCGCGCGCGATGACGCGGACGGGCTCGGCGCCGCCGACGATGTTCTCCAGAACCTGCTGGCCGATCGTGCCAGTTGGCGTGGTGACGACGATCACGGCATTTGCTCCATTGCTGACCTCGGATGTAAACTACACTGTACCGTTTCAAATGTAGACTATACCGTACCGTATACCTTCGTCAAGGGGGCAGGTGACAACCACCACGCCAAGAAGGGGCAATAAGCTCCGTGAACACATCCTCTGGGCCGCCAAGGACGTGTTCCTCGAGATGGGGTTCGAGCGAGCGTCGATGGATGTGGTTGCGAGTCGCGCGGAAACCTCGAAACGATCTCTCTACGCTCACTTCGAGAGTAAAGAGAAGCTGTTTCTCGCGGTCATCGAGATGGTGCGGGGGCTCTTCCTCAGCCGGGTGGGGATGCCCGGCGACTATTCAGAGAAGCCAGCTGAAGCCCTCGCGAGGTTCTGCGGCCGGTATCTCGAGGTGCTGCTCTACGAGAGCCAGGTTCGGATGATTCGAGTGAGCACGGCCGAAGCCGAAAGATTTCCCGAGCAAGCGGCGCAGTATTTCGACGTACTGTTCACACAGGTCCATGTACGCCTGAGCGGATATCTGAAGACAACGTTCCGGCTCACGAGCCGCGCCGGTGACGAGGCAGCGCACCGATTTCTCGAGCAGGTTCTCTACCCGCGATTCGCTCGGGCTCTCTTCGGCCTGGACCAGTTGGCCAAGAGCATCGACCGCGAGACCCTGTCGCCGGACTTCGATCTTAGACCGATTCGCAAGGCCGTCGCAGACGTAATAGAGTCATTGCAGAAGCGTTAGTGGCGCTGGTCGCTGAAATAACCGGCGCTATCGCTTCCTGGGTGGAGCTTTCAACAGTGCACGCATACGCGCCAACTCGGCCGCCGAGAGCTTCCGCTGCTCCACGAGGTGCGCAAGCATCTTGATCGGTGACCCGCCGTAAAGCTTGTTCAGCACCCGGCTCAGTGTCGACTCACCGGCGGTTTCCGCGTCGATCGCGGGGAAATAGATGTGCGTCTTTCCTTCACCACGCCGGTGCGACACGTAGCCCTTGAGCTCGAGCGTGCGGATCATGCTCGAGATGCTCGTGTACGCGAGCTCAGGATCGACGCGGTCGCGTACCTCCGTCACGGTTGCCTCGCCCAGATCCCAGAGCACGCTCATGATGTCCAGCTCGCGCTGCGTCAGATGCAGATCGTCACTCATCGCGGCATCGCTGAGCTCGACGTCGTGCGTGCGTGTGCGTGCGTATGGTTCGCTAGTACCGGATGCGGCGTCATCAGCACGAGAACGAGGAGTACGGAAGCGGCCACCGGCAGCAGGAGACGTTGGACGAGACGCAGAGGTGCCGGTGCAAGCAGCACGGTAAGTCGGCGTTCGAGCATTCCCGTCCCGCCAAGCAGCGCGGGCTGAAGGCGCGGACCGCGATTCGACGCGTGCCCAACCGCGAGCAAGAGGCTCCCGTATGCATGCGGATCACCGAGCGTCGAGACGACCCGTCTGTCGCAATCCATCTCGACCGCCAGGCTGAAGCGACGAAGCTGCCACCAGAGTGCGGCGTTCCAGGGAATCAGGATCACCACCAGCGACGCGAGGAAGAGAAGCGTAGCATCGTGCGACCGGCGGTGCTCGTCCTCGTGGCGCACGATATACTGGCGTTGGGAGTCCGGTAGCGCCAGCACCCATCGGGGCAGGATGACGCGCGACCGCCACACGCCAACGGTTGCCGGTCCGAGCGAATCGGTGATGACGACGGGAACGCCGCCGATGGCCGACGGTACCGACCCACGCAGGCGGGTGCGAGACACGCGCACCATGTGCGAGACCCATCCCGCGTTCACAAGCGCCCAAAGAGCGAGCAATCCCGTCGCGATCGTCCACACATGTCCGATAGCGATGTCGAGCGCGCTGATCTGGCTCGCAAGGCCAGCGTCGAGCACGACCATTGCCGCGTCGGATGTGCCTCCGACGGCGAACGCGTGATGGTAGCGGTAATACCCCGGCAGAGCGATGGACGCCAGAAGGATCACGCACCAGATCCATCGACGCGCCATTGTCGTTGGCAGCAGGCGCTCGACGAGCACGCCAATGTTGCCAAGCAGGAAGCCGACGGCATTCACGTAGAGGATGCAGAGCAACCGAGCGTGTCCTCACTCTCAGGAGGTATCGCCGACGGCGAAGGGCGACCGAAAGATGGATAACTAAGTCCTTACGAATACCGTCTGTCCATCCCTACGCCGCGGAATGGCGGTTCGTTTCAACAGACGATCCGCCATTCCGGGGCACGTGTCAGGGGGTGCGCGCCACTCCTGCGGTACGCCAGGCGTTCAACCCTCCACGCCGCTCGCGTTCCACGTCGTACCGGGCCACCACTCTCCCGAGTGCCAGGCCTCCGTCGTTGTCGAAGCGATAGTGAATTCCTCCGAAGAGCCGAGACATGGCTTGCTCTTCGGCGATCCGGGTGAACTCCGCGCGCTCTTCGGGGAAGTAGTGCCCGAGTGCGGCGTCGAATGCGCCGGCGCTGCACGCGTGGCCCGAGGGATACGACGGAAAGTTCGGCAGGCCGACGTTGTCAGCAAGCTTGAGGGTCGTGTCGGTCTGTGACGGTCGGATCGTCCAGTAGTGATACTTGGCCTCGAAGCACACGATGACGGCATCCGACGCGCCGACGTTCATCACAGCGAGCACCCGCGCGGCGTCGGCGTCCGACGTGCGGTGGCGGAGAATCGCGGCGGATGCGGTCTCGTTCCACGGTGCCCACGGGTCCACGGCATTCCATTTTTGCGCGATCGCCGTCTGTTCAGACGTCCGCTCCCGTGCGACCCGTTGCACCTCCTCGATTGCCGCCCGCCACGCGGGCGAACCGTACGCCGGAGGCGGTGCTGGACGGAACTGTGATGCCGAGTCGATCAACCATCCGCGTGCCTTCGCCAACATGATTCCTATCGGAGGGACGCCGGGTGCGCTGTACCACATTCCCGGTCCCGTGGGAACGGTGCCGTTCCAGGGTGCAACGAGGTTCAGTGGTGGTGCCCAGGCGATCACGCCACGGGCGACGTCTTCTCCCAGACGCGTGCCGGCGCTTACCCGCTCCGCTCCGCGTGATCCGCTTCGCGCCCGATCGATGTCGCGAGCCAGCTCTCGCGCAATCGAGGCGCGCACTGTGGAATCGGTGAACAGCTCGGTGAGCACGGTGGCTGACGCGCTGGCAACGGCCACCTCGGGAGAGGCGGCGCGGTTGTCCCGCACGGCTTGCACCGCGGCGTACTGCGCGATGCTGAGAATCGTGTAGACCCGCATGAGGAACGGCGGCGGGGTCCGCGCGAGTCGGCGGAGCGCGACGGTGTCGCCGGCCGCGGCGGTCCTGGCCGCACGTCGGCTCGCGGCATCTTCATCGACGAATCCAGGCACGAGCCGGTTCCAACGAATGGTGGCCGGGATGCTGTCTGCTGTGGCTCGCGGAGAGGCGGGCGCAGGCGAGACGTGCGCGCTGAGCATCGCGCGCGCCGGAAATCCGATGATTAGAGGGAGCACGAGCAGTCGAGTGGAAATTCGCATGAGAGCCTCGGGGCGAGAAAGGGGTACCGGGAGGCCGCGACCGAGCCGTCGCGCGCCGCCATGCTCGCCACTACGACATGCGGTATAACTTAGTTTCTAGTTATCAAAGGGTTTGTCCGCCGCTGAAGTCTCGACGCACGGGACACCAGGTCACCCCGGCAATCCCCTCACCCACTCGGCGCTCGTCGCAGCAATGTCCCGCATCACCTGCGCATCCGTCGTCCCCGACGACTTGAGCACATGGAAACTGTGGTCCGCCCCCTCGATCCACCGCATGTCCCACGGCGCCTTCACTGTCTTGAGCGCCTCCTTCATCAGCGCCGGCGTACAGAGTGGATCCCTCGTTCCGCTGAACGCGATCACCGGCATCGTGATTTGCGCCAAATGCGCATCACGCAGCTTCTCCGGCCGCCCCGCGGGATGCAGCGGATACGCCAAGAGCAGGAGTCCATCCGCCGTGAACCCCTCAGCCGCCAGCATCGACGCCGCGCGGCCGCCGTACGACCGCCCGCCGATCACCAGCTTTTTTGGCGCGAATTCCCGACGCACACGATCCACGACGGCGACCATCGCCTCCATTGCCTTGGGCATGGGATCAGGCCGCCCGCTCTTCTTCTCCGAGTACAAAAAGTTGAACCGCACGACCCCGATTCCCTCCGCACGCAGCGCATTCGCCGTCGCGAGGACACCGCGGTCGGACATGTTGCCGCCAGCGCCGTGCGCGAAGACGAACAGCGCGACATCCTCACCGGACGTCGCAGACTCGTAGACGGCACTCGTCGTCTCCCGCCCGACGGTGACCTGGAGATGGACGCTGCGCGATGCGCTATCAGTTGGTTGGGATGACATCGAAGGTGACGGGAAGTTCCATTTCGTCCAGAAAGCGATGGCCGCGCGAAGGCTTGCCCGCACGATTCGTCACGTGGGTCATGACGAGCCGGTCCCTCGTGCGGGTCATGCCGACATAGAGGAGTCGCCGCGCCTCCTCGATCTCTTCCGGTGTGGGGCCATTCTTCGGCGACCCGCCGGGCAACTGCGCGTCCTCCACGCCGACGACGTACACACGCGAGAATTCGAGCCCCTTGGTGGAATGCAGCGTCAGCAGATTGACACGCGCCTCGTCCGGCTCGCTCCCCTCCCACTTCGATAGCATGGCGCGCTCGAGGAAAAGGGATATCTGCTCCGAGAGCGGCGCCTCGGGAATGTGCGAGATCATACGCTTCAACCGCCTCATGGCCACCGGATACCGCTCATCCGCACTCTTCTCGGCGCGAATCTTCAGCATCAGCTCGACGCCGCCGAGCGCAATGATGACCTCATCGGCCGATGGAAGGCTCTCGTCCTCCGCCTGCTCGTGCTCGTAGTACTCCAGACAATTGCTGTATCGGCCGAGCGCAAACGGCCGCGCGATGTCTCGAAAGAGCAGGGCCTCGGGGGACAGCTGCCGCTGGTCCGACAGCGCGAGCGCCACACCAAGATGATCGAGCAGATTGACGAGCGCGGTCTTCCGCGCACGCGTCAGTTTCTGTTCGTCGAGCTTGACGAACACCTGCGCAAGCGTTCGCGTGTCGTCCAGTGCGCGGTGCGAGGCACCAGGGTCGATGCCGAATTGCTCGGCGAGATGCACGAGTTTGCGGCTCGTGGGATATAGATCGCGCGCGAGCGGCAGCGTGTCGTACTTCGTAACGTCGAACGAAGCGCCCATCGCGCGCACGAGGCGTGACAGCACGGGAAAGTCGAAGTCGTATCCGTTGTGTGCGACGACCACGTCATTGCCGCAGAACGCTCTCACCTTGGGCCACACTTCAGCGAACGATGGTGCATCGGCGACGTCGGCGTCGCTGATATGATGGATCTCGCTCGCCGTCGCAGGGATGCGGCGCGTCGGTTTCACGAGGAAGCTGAGCTCGTCCACCATTCGCCCATCGCGCACCCGCACCACCGCAATCTCGATCACCTCGGCACGCGCGCTGTCCTTGTCGGTGGTCTCGAGGTCCAGGGCGGTGAAATCCCCAAAGCGAGCGCCTACGTCGCCGATCTCGACGAGCTGCGCTGCCTTGAAGACGCCAAGCGCGATACCCACGGAGGGCGCATCGTCGGCACTCAGGAGCTCGGCGTCAGCCGGCTGCTCGCCGCCCAGGTAGACACGGCCGATTCCGACTCCGCTCAGAATCCCCTTGAGGGCGATCTCGACGCCACCCATGCGCGGAATCCAGATCGCGCCACCGCGGTTGCGAATCGCCCGCAAACGATTCGCGAGCGTCACGACGTCGGGAAGACCGGCGGGATCCGTGAGCTCATCATGCCGCTCGTCGAGAACGGACCGAAGTCTGCCGACGCGCCGGGACAGGAGATCCTGCACGAGAGCCGCAATGCCGGAGTGACACTTGCCGAGCGCGGCAAGATTCCGGAAATCGTAGAGCGAGCGGCGGATGTGTCGCCCGCGCGCGTCCGCCTTCGGCAGTGCCTTTGCCCGCTGGCTGAGATGGCGGAGCAGGTCGGCATTCGCCGATTGAGCCTGCGCCCGCTCCTCGTCGAAAAGTGCCTTTGGGAGAACGAGACGAAAGAAGTCGTCGCGATAGATGTCGTTCGCCGGATTCACGATGACGCGAAGTGCCGCGACGACGTGCGCGATGACCGGATCATCCGTGAGTGCGCGCCCCTGCGCGAGACGGCACGGGATGCCCGCGTTGAGAAACGCCGTCTCGAGATCGTGGCCCATCTTGTTCGTGCGGTACAGGAGCGCGACGTCGCCCCACCGGTGGCGAAAGGCATCGCGATCGCGGCGGACGTCGTCCACGATCCAGGTGGACTCGGTCTCGTCGCTCTCGAACGCCTTCACTGCCACAGCAAATGGCGACTCACGGTCCGTCAGTGGCGTGACCCGGTTCTCGAAGATGGCCGGGTTGATGGCCACGAGCTTGCGCGCCAACGCAAACACGTCACGAGGACACCGATGATTCTCCTCGAGATGCACGATGTTCTTCCCGATCTCGAAGTCGTTGACGAAGGTCCGGAATACGCCCGGATCCGCACCCGCCCACGAATAGATCGATTGCTCGTCGTCGCCAACGGCGAAGACGCGGCGATGCTCCCTCGCGAGCGCCCGGATGACGCGATACTGCACCGGATTGAGGTCCTGGAACTCGTCCACGAGCAGCACATCCCACCGTGCACGAATCGGCGCCGCGGCCGGCAGCTCCAGCAGGTCGGCCGCGCGCATTACGAGCATGTCGTAGTCGAGTACCCGCTGCCGCGCGAGAAACTTCTCGTATGAGTGAAACAGCGGAATGTCGTTCGGATGGAGCGGAACGCCGCGAAACCGCTGCGCCGAGAATCGCGTGAGGGTGTTGCGGCACCATTCCGCCTTGACCTTCAGTCTCCGCAGGACCGCGACCTGATACTCCTCGTCCGCGATGCCGAAGCCGGACTCCACGCCGACCAGTGTGCCGGCCTCGCGCAGCACCTCCGCGCAGAAAGCGTGAATCGTGCCGCGCCGTATGCGCTCCGCCGCGTCGCCGAGCCGTGACTCGAGGCGATGCGAGATCTCACCTGCTGCCTTGTTGGTGAACGTGAAGGCGCAGATCCGCGCCGGCGCGAACCCCTTTACCTCGATCAGGTAGCGGATGCGCTCGATCAGGCAGAACGTCTTGCCGGCACCGGGCCCAGCCAGCACCAGAAGCGAGCGCGCCTCCGCCTCGATCGCCTCGCGCTGTGAGGCCGAGGGCGTGACGTCGCTGGACGCGAAGGCCGTGGCCGTGACAGGCATCACCTGAAATATGGCCGGCGTCCGGAACGTTGCCTAGCACGTAACTCGCGATCAGGCGCGCACGCCGCCATAATTTCCCGGATGATCGCCAATGGATAGAGAGAGTATGGACGAACGATTCTTCAAGGCACTCCAGTTCGCGGCGCGGCGGCATACGTCCCAGCGCCGTAAAGGCGGAAAAGACGTTCCCTACATCAATCATCCCATCGACGTTGCGACACAGCTCGTTACGGTCGGCGGCATCTCCGACCCCGCAGTGCTGGCAGCCGCGCTGCTTCACGACACGGTCGAGGACACGGACACGACGCCGCAGGAGCTGGAGCACGAGTTTGGCGCCGATGTTGCCGCCCTCGTCGCGGAGGTGACGGACGACGATTCCCTCACGAGCGCCGAGCGCAAGCTGAAGCAGGAAGTCGAAGCGCCCACCAAATCTCCGCGTGCCAAGCTCATCAGACTCGCCGACAAGACCTGCAACGTGCGCGACATCACAAACCACCCGCCGCCCAGTTGGTCGATCGAGCGCCGCAGGGCATACTTCGATTGGGCAGGGCGGGTGGTCGCCGCCCTGGGGCGCGTACACCCCGCGCTCGAGAAGGACTTCGCCGAAGCGCTCGCGAGGGCAAAGCAGTCCGTGGCCTGACCAGCGACTTGCGCCGTCTGTCTCCCGACGGCAACATCAGATGACCCGCCCGAAGCCGCCCTGACATGGCCGTCTACACCGATACAAGCGCCCCGCGCCACTACCATAAAGTGGTGGACTGCCAGTACGCCTGTCCGGCACACACCAACGTGCCGGAGTACCTGCGGCTCATCGCGCAGGGGCGGTTCACGGAGTCCTACCTCCTCAACCGGGAATCCAACGTCTTCCCGGGCATACTCGGCCGTACCTGCGACCGTCCCTGCGAACCAGCGTGCCGCCGCAGCCGAGTCGACGGAAAGCCCGTCGCCATTTGCCGGCTCAAGCGCGTCGCAGCGGACAACCGGGACGACGTCACACCCTTTCTTCCGCAGGCACCGTCCGAGAAGAATGGCAAGCGCATCGCGCTGATCGGCGCGGGCCCGGCGTCGCTCACGGTGGCCAACGATCTCCTGCCACTCGGCTACGAGGTCGTGATCTACGAGAGGCACGCACGGGCGGGAGGACTGATGCGGGTCAACATCCCTGCGTTCCGTCTGCCCGCCAGCGTGCTCGATGAGGAGTGCAACTACATCATCGACATGGGCGCGGAGATGCGGTACGACACGCCCGTCACGAGCCTCAAGGCCGTGCTCGACGAGGGCTACGATGCGGTCTTCGTCGGCAGCGGAGCCCCGAAGGGAAAGGAGCTCGATCTGCCCGGCCGCTGGGACGACGGCGCCAGAGAGCACATCCACATCGGCATCGAATGGCTCGGCTCGGTGCACTTCGGCCATATCGAGAAGATCGCGCCGCGCGTGCTCGTCATCGGCGTCGGCAACACGGCAATGGACTGTTGCAGGACGTCGCGCCGTCTCGGTGGCGTGGACACGAAAGTCGTCGCACGGCGGTCGCGTCCATACTTCAAGGCGTCGCCCTGGGAGCTCGAGGACGCCGGGGAAGAAGGCATTGAGATCCTCGAGAATCACGCGCCGAAACGTTTCGTCGTCGAGGAGGGAAGGCTGGTCGGCATGGAGTTCGAGCGGCTCGAGTGGACCGACTCCAACGGCAAGCAGAAGAGCCGCGTGACCGACACCGTCGTCGTCCCATGCGACGACGTGATCCTCGCCATCGGCCAGGACAATGCGTTTCCCTGGATCGAGCGAGACATCGGCATCGCGTTCGATGCGCACGACATGCCGGTCATAGACCGCACCACGTTCGAGTCCACGCGCACCGGAGTCTTTTTCGGCGGCGACGCAGCATGGGGCCCGCAGAACATCATCTGGGCCGTCGAGCACGGGCACCAGGCAGCGATCTCCATTCACCGGCACTGCGAGGGACTCCCCGTCGGCGAGCGTCCCGCCGAAGGGATGAATCTCCTCAGCACCAAGATGGGGATGCATTCCTGGGCCTACTCCAACGACTTCAATCCCTCGCCGCGCTCGGCCATGCAGCACGCCGAACTGGTCCAGCGATTCGCTGCCCTGAGCGCCGAGGTGGAGCTTGGCTTCACGCCGGAACAGACGGCCACGGAAGTCGAGCGCTGCCTCAACTGCGACATCGAGACGCACTTCGAGGCGACGCTGTGCATCGAGTGCGACGCCTGCGTCGATGTCTGCCCGGTCAGTTGTCTTACCATCACTCCCGCCGCACCGGAGATGGACCTGCGGCAACTCCTCTCGGCTCCAGCGGAGAACCTTTCGCAGGATCTCTTCGTGTCGAACACGCTGCCACAGACCAGACGCGTCATGGTGAAGGACGAGGACATCTGCCTCCACTGCGGCCTGTGCGCCGAGCGGTGTCCGACGGCGGCATGGGACATGAAGAAGTTCGAGCTGGTGCTCCCGTACGCGAGCAGCGCGTCGGGCGCGCCGGATCTTCACGCGGTAAACGCATGAGCGGCGTCAACGACTTTGCCTTCCGCATGGCCACGGTCAACGGCACCGGATCGGCCAGCGCGAACAGTCTGCTCATGCAGGCCATCTTCCGGATGGGCGTGCCCGTCACCGGCAAGAATCTTTTTCCGTCGAACATCCAGGGGTTGCCCACCTTCTACGAGATTCGCGTCAGCAAGGACGGCTACACGGCGCGTCCGCATGAGGTGGATCTCGTCGTGGCACTCAATCCCGCCACGTACGCGAAGGACGTCGCGACGGTGCGTCCTGGCGGCTATCTCGTGTATGACTCGACCTGGCCGCTCGAGCCCGAGCTCGTGCGCGAGGGCATCACGATTCTCGGCGTTCCGTTCGGCCGGATCTGCCAGGAGCATTTCCAGGGCGACCGCAATCGGACGCTGCTCCGGAACATCGTCTACGCCGGTACGCTTGCCGCGCTGCTGGGCATCGACATGGACATCGTCAGCGCGATGCTCGTGGAGAAATTCTCGAAGAAGAAATCACTGCTCGACTCCAACCATCTCGCCATCAGGCTTGGCGCCGAGTACGCGCGGGACCACTACGACTGTCCGCTGCCGTTCCATCTCGAGGCGATGGACGCCACGCGCGATTCCATCATCATCGACGGAAACTCCGCGGCGGCGCTCGGTGCTGTATACGCCGGAGCTACCGTGGGCGCGTGGTATCCGATCACGCCGTCCACGTCACTGATGGAGGCGTTCGGGACGTTTTGCAAGAAATTCAGGACGGACACCGAAACCGGGCTCGCGAAGTACTGCATCCTTCAGGCTGAGGATGAGTTGGCCGCCGCGGGAATCGCGATCGGAGCGGGATGGGCCGGCGCGCGCGCATTCACGAACACGAGCGGGCCCGGCATCTCGCTGATGCAGGAGTTCATCGGTCTCGCGTACTACACCGAAGTGCCAGCGGTCTTCTTCGACATCCAGCGCGCTGGCCCCAGCACGGGCATGCCTACGCGGACACAGCAGGCCGACCTGCTGTCGCTCGCCTACGCCTCGCACGGCGACACGAAGCACATCATCATCTTTCCGAGCAATCCGGAGGAGGCGTTCTATCTCACGGTCGAGGCCTTCGATCTCGCCGATCGGTTTCAGACGCCCGTGTTCGTGGCGAGCGATCTCGACATCGGAATGAACGACTGGATGTGCAAGCGTCTTCAGTGGGACGACAACTATCGTCCCGACCGGGGCAAGGTTCTCAGCGCGGAAGAGCTGGAGGAGGTGCAGCGCTTTTACCGCTACGTCGACACGGACGGCGACGGCATTGCGGCGCGCACCCTGCCTGGCAAATCGTCCAAGGGTGCGTACTTCGTGCGTGGATCCGGGCACGACAAGTTCGGGCAGTACACCGAAGACTCGGATGCGTATCAGGAAGTCGTCGATCGGCTCGCGCGCAAGTTCGAGCGGGTGAAGGAGGCCGTACCGGCGCCAATCGTGATGCAAGCCTCGACCCGCGGCGGGTCGGCGCCCATCGGAATCGTCTCCATCGGCGGTTGCGATGCGGCGATTCGCGAAGCGGCCGCTCGGCTTCAGGACGTCGGCGTCGCCGTGGACTACATGCGACTTCGCGCGTTTCCGTTTGGCGCATCGGTGCGGACCTTTCTCGATGCACACGAGGTCACGTTCGTCGTCGAACAGAACCGCGACGCACAGCTTCGGACGCTGCTCGCCGCCGAGACGGGCAAGCCGAGGGACGAGATGATTCCGATTCTCGATTACGGGGGCTTGCCGCTCACAGCGCACACGGTGATGCAGGGCGTTCTAACGCGGGCGGAGGCGCACGCGGTATGACGTCCATAGCCAAACCGCCTGTTCGGCATCCGCTGCTGCGCACGAACGCGCTCGGGTTGACCTTGCGCGACTATGAAGGCGCAATGTCCACTCTCTGTGCCGGATGTGGGCATGACTCCGTCACCGCCGCGTTGATACAGGCGTGCTGGGAGCTGGCGTTGCCGCCGCACAAGGCGGCGAAGATGAGCGGCATCGGCTGCTCGTCCAAGACGACCGCGTATTTCATGAAGGGCTCGCATGGGTTCAACTCCGTGCACGGCCGCATGCCGTCGGTCACCTCTGGCGCCAGCGCCGCAAACCGGGACCTCACGTACATCGGCATCTCCGGCGACGGCGATTCGCTCTCCATCGGACTCGGCCAGCTCTCGCATGCCATCCGCCGCAACGTGCGGATGCTGTACGTCATCGACAACAATGGCGTCTACGGGTTGACCAAGGGGCAGTTCTCCGCGTCGGCCGACGTCGGCTCCACGTCAAAGAAGGGCGACGCCAACGTCCAGCAGCCCATCGACCCCGTGCTGCTCGCCCTCACACTCGGCGCCACGTTCGTGGCGCGCAGCTTCTCGGGTGACAAAGCGCAGCTGGTGCCCATCCTCAAGGCGGGGCTGTCGCACAACGGGCTCGCGCTCGTGGACGTCATCTCTCCGTGCGTGACCTTCAACGATCACGAGGGCTCCACGAAGAGCTACAAGTTCACGCGCGAGCACGAGGTGGAGATCTCATCGGCGGACTTTGTTCCGCTGCGCCGTGAGATCACGGCGCCCGGTACGGGTGAGGAGATCATGGCCGTGACGATGCACGATGGCAGCGTGGTGCGCTTCCGGAAGACGCACGACGGATACGATCCGACGAATCGCGAGTCGGCATACATGCATGTGCGTGCGTGTCAGGATCGCGGCGAGGTGGCCACCGGACTCTTGTTCATTGACGAAAAGGGCGCCGACATGCATGCGGTTGCGCGGACGGTGACGAAGCCGCTGGTGGACCTGACACATGAAGAGCTGTGTCCCGGCAACGATGCGCTACAGGCGTTGATGGAGAGGTACCGATAGTTCTTGTTGTTACAGACTTCGGACGCAACGGCAGTACCCGGAGGGACCGCGAGTACCCGGTATCCGGCATCCTGTACGAAGGCGTATCCGGTACACGGCGGCCTTGGTCGTGCGTCACTCGCCGTATTATCTGTCGTCCGCAGTGTACCGGATACGCTCGTTTACCGAGTGCCGGATACCGGGTACTGGCCTTCACTACTGCTGTTGCTTAGCGCCGTGGGCTGGCCCTCTTGCCCCCATTCCCATTTATCGGCGACTCCGTCGGCTTTGCTGGCCGGCCTGAGGGAGCGGTGCCAGGCTGCTCGTCGTGCAACACCAGCACGGGCGGGTAGACGTAGCCTACCGACGAGCGGCGCGCGCCACCGAACCAGAATCCGCGGCCATAGAACATGTTCCACGGCTCCGTGCCGAATGCATAGCGCGTTCGGTACATGCCGTACTGCCAGAGCCCGAGCCCGTACCCCCATGGGTCGTAGACCCACGCTCTGAAGATCAGCCGTTCGCCTGTGCCCTGGTCCCAGTAGTCCGAAGCGCCGCGCCCGTACGGCTCGGAGCCCCAATACCCGTACACGTCACGCGAATTTGCTTGCGTCGCCACGACCGCGTCAGTCACCGTGCCGGGCACGTTGGCGTCCGCCATCTGCCGCAGCGCGTTCGCATCGCTCGCGAACTGCTGGCCGCTTTCGACGACCCACGCCTCGAGCACGTCCGGATCCAGGTGTTGTGAAGCCTCGATCACCGCGCTCGCCGGCACTGACGCACCGGCAACGATTCGCGCCGCGGGGATGCCGGCCGCGAGCTCGCGTATGGCGCCCGCTATCTCTGCCGGAATGGATTCGGGCAATCCGACGTCCCGGTACCGCGCAACGCGAACCACTTCGTGACCCGCCGTGGAAACGCCGCGCACGTCCACCCAATCGCCGGACGGCGTCATGGCAACGACCGCCTTTACGTGCGTGACGGCGCCGTCGCAGCTCAACTTCGAGTCGAGAAAAACGCGCCGGCCGTCGCTCGACCAGTGTCCCGATTCGCTGCCCGTGCATCCCGCGTCGCCGACCGGGTGCTCGCGCCCCGTCGCGTCGATGCTGTCGCGGTGCACGATCTTGCCGTCGGCAAGCGCGGAGATCTGCACGACGTCGCGGTTCGACGTCGGAGTGAAGCACACGATGCGCGCTCCCGACGCACGCATGTCTTCGTCGCGCTGGGCTACGGTCCAGCAGCCGTACCACGCCTGCCAGCCCGGTATCGCGGCGGTCTGCGCCGAGCACGGTACAGTGACGGCGAGTGCAGCCAGCGCGAAGCCGACGCGGCGCAACATGACTACCTCGCCCGGTCAGGGCCTGGCGTGAGCCGTGCGTTCCGAACTGGTGGACGAGTTGGAGGACGAGGAAGACGAAGAGGACGAGGAGGACGCCGGCGCTGTCGAAGCGGTCGGCTGTGCCGCTGGCGCGCGGTCGCGCGTTGTCGCCGTGCGTCCAGTGTTCTCCGTGCCGCCGTTCTGCGTGTAGCCACGTCCCTTCACGACCTGACCGTGCGGGCCATCCCCGCTGCCGTTGATCACGATGATCGGCGGCGAATAGAATCCACCCCCATATCCGTAGCCGTATCCATAACGGCCATACCCGTTGTACAAGCCGTTGTAGAGGTAGTAGTCATACGGCGAGTACCCGTAGCCGTATCCATAGCCGTAGCGGGAGCGATAACCGTACGGGTCGTACGTCGGGTAGATCGCCGTGACGATGCGCTGGCCCGTGACGTGGTCCTCACCCGACTCGGCGCGAGCCACGTGGAACGACTCCGGATTCGAGACTGCGACCATTGCATCTGTAATCCGCGCGGGAACGCCCGCGTCGGCAAGCGACACCAGCGTCGCCGCATCCAGCCGGAACGGTTGTCCGCGCTCCATGATCCACGCTTCGACGACGCCTGCATCGGCATTCCGCGCCGCTTCAGTGACGGCGGCCGGACCCACCGGCGCACCAGCGGCGATGCGTGCTGCGGGGATTGCCGTCAGCTTCGCGCCTCCGAGTGAATCGAACGACGCGGGTGTCTGCACCGCGCGATAGCGCGCGACGCGCACGTTCTCGCCCTCGCCCGCTTGAATGCCACGCGCCTCGATCCACTCGCCTTGCGGCGTCATCGACAGGATTGCGGACGTGGTGCTGCGCAACCCATCGCAGGTCGTCGCGGACCTGAGATACACGCGCCGCTGATCGGCCGACCACCGCGCCGACTGCACGCCCGTGCAGTTCTTCGTGGCGACGGCGTGCTCGGTGCCGCTCGCGTCGATGGTGTCGCGCGAGAGAAGCTTCGTCTCCCCCAGCGTCGTGATCTCCACCGCGTCGGGGCTCGACGTCGGCGCGACGCAGACCACCGGCGCGACCCTGAAGTCCACGAGCGTTTGCCCGGGCGCGGATGCTGTCCAGCACCCGACCCATGCCTGCCATCCGGATGCCTGCGCGGCCGCCGGCGTGGCGGAAACGATGCTCAGCATGCCGGCGAAAGCGGCGGCGGCGAGCGCGGGAGTGAAAGTCTTCATCGTCCTTTCCTCGTGAGGATGCCGACTACATGCGAATGGTGAGCCCAACGGTTGCTTGAACGCCGGACAGATCGACCTTGTTGTATCCCGATCCGGCAAAATCCTGCGTCACCGAGCCGCGCGCCCAGATGTATCGCGCTTCAGTGGTGAGCGCGAGGGCGGGGGTGAGCGAGACGTCGAAGCCGCCCGCGCCCTGGACCGCCGGCGTCCACTCGCTGCTGGTGAACGTGCTCGGGAATACGTTGCTCGTCCGGAAATCCACGAAGTCGCCCTTCTGCTCGAACTTGTAGAACATCGTGCCGGCGCCAGCCGCCACCCATGGCACCGCGTGGGCGGGAATCCATGCCAGCCGGCCGATGGCGCGGCCCGGCGGCGTGAGGTAGTAGCGGATGCTCGCCATGATGGGAACACGCTCGAACAGCGTGGTCTGCTCGATGGGCAGGTTGTTGTTGTCGATGAAGTGGCGGAACTCCGAGCCCTTCGAGGCGCGTGAGTAGGACGCGTCCACCGAGATGTCCCAGCGGTCGGCCATCATCACACCCACCTCAATGCCGGCGGCGAGACCGCTGAAGTCTCTTCGGCTCAGCGTGAGGTTCGTCACCGCGTCGTCGAAGATGTCGCTGCGTGCGGACGCCATCGCGTACCCGCCGCGAAGGGTGATGCGCGCTTCGGGCGCGTGAAAGAGATATCCGTTGCCCGCGTGTTGTGCGGATGCGCCGCGGGCGCCGGCGGCGGTGAACACGGCGGCGAGCGCAATGGTGATGGCGCGAGGGGTGGTACGCATGGACAGGGTACCCGTGCTGAAAGTGTGTGTTCCGCCCGGTGGTGGAGGGCCGATACCCGGCCGCGCCGCGTTGTCTGCAATTTAGTATGCAATCGCGGGGCCCGATGTCAATAGGGACGTCAAGCATTGACTTGCCGCATCGCACGTGTGGTATTGTTCCGTTTCCGAACAATCGTCAATGAGCGACCAACATCCCTTCATCTCCGCCCACGAAATCGGCTGGGAAGTCATGGCGCACGGCGTCAAACGCCAAGTACTCGGCCATGGTAGCGACCTCATGGTCGTCCGCGTTGAGTTCGAGAAAGACGCCATCGGCAGCATCCACCAGCATCCGCATCGCCAGGCGACCTTCGTCGCCCTGGGCCGGTTCTTCGTTACCGTCGGGGACGAGCAGCGGGAGCTGAGCGCAGGCGACACATTCTACGCCGAGTCGGATCAGCCCCACGGTGTTCGTGCGCTGGAGCGAGGCACGCTCATCGACGTGTTCACGCCCATCCGCCAGGAGTTCCTGTCGCCAGTAGCCTGACGGCGAGAGCCCTTTCCCGCAGATCATGATCATGACGTTCCGGTGGTTCGGCGCGGACGACCCCATCCCGCTGAAGCACATCAGACAGATTCCGGGTGTCACCGGTGTCGTCAGCGCGCTGTACGACATCCCCGTCGGCGACGCGTGGCCCAGAGCTCGGCTCGAGCGCCTTGTCGCCGACGTCGACGAGGCTGGCCTCACGCTTTCGGTCGTCGAGAGCATTCCCGTGCACGAGGACATCAAGCTCGGCCGCCCGACGCGCGATCGCCTCGTGGACCAGTACGCCGAGAGCGTGCAGCACATGGGCGAGCTGGGCATTCCCGTGCTCTGCTACAACTTCATGCCGATCTTCGACTGGACACGCACCGATCTCGCCATGGTGCAGCCCGATGGATCGACGGCGCTGGCATATGACGACGCCGCGCTTTCCCGCATCGACCTCTCGCGCGGCACGGGCGATCTGCCTGGTTGGGCGACCGCCTATGACGCCACGACACTTGGCGCACTGCTCGCCGCATATAAGGAAGTAGACGCCGAGCGTCTCTGGGA
The DNA here is from genome assembly GCA_002215645.1 of Gemmatimonadetes bacterium 2013_60CM_65_52. Taxonomy (GTDB): domain Bacteria; phylum Gemmatimonadota; class Gemmatimonadetes; order Gemmatimonadales; family Gemmatimonadaceae; genus AG11. The sequence goes on from NGFI01000013.1 coordinate 76,695, forward strand.
GAATTTCGCGTATTTTCTCGAGCGCGTCGTGCCCGTGGCGCAGAGCGTCGGCGTGAAGATGGCCATTCATCCGGACGATCCACCCTGGCCCATCTTCGGTCTGCCGCGGATCATCACCGACGGCGCCGCGTTCGATCGGCTCACGCGAATCGTCGACCTTCCCGCCAATGGCGTCACGTTCTGCTCCGGGTCACTCGGCGCCGCGCCCTCGAACGATCTGCCCGCCATCGTGCGCAGCATCGGAGGCCGCGGCCGAATTCACTTTGCGCATTGCCGCAACGTGAAGTGGACCGGCGACCGCAGGTTCAACGAAGCGCCGCATCCGTCGCGCTTCGGCGACGTGGACATGCATGCGGTGTTGAAGGCACTCCATGAGACCGGCTTCTCCGGCCCGATGCGTCCGGATCACGGGCGCATGATCTGGGGCGAGACCGGACGTCCCGGTTACGGACTGTACGACCGCGCACTGGGCGCCACGTATCTGCAAGGGCTTTGGGAGGGGATCACGCGATGACGATTCTTCGTGGCCTCGTGCTCGTCGCGACGTTCGCGTTGGCGCCTGGAAGCGCACGGGCACAGACACCTTCGACGATTCTTTTGCGCGGTGACCGCCTCGCAGAATCGAAGCGCCGGCTCGCCGCTGGCGATGCGGCCATGAAGGAGAGTGTGGCCATTCTCATCGACAGCGCGCGCTCTGCACTCGATGCGACGCCCGTATCCGTGATGGAGAAGCGTCATGTTCCGCCGAGTGGGAACAAGCACGACTTCATGAGCATGGCGCCGTATTGGTGGCCGGACAGCACCAAGCCTGGCGGACTCCCCTTCGTTCGTCACGACGGCCTCGTGTATCCCGAGAGTCGCGTGGATCACGACGGCATGCGTCTCCAGAAGATGATCAACCGTGTAGAGGCACTCGCGTTCGCGTACTACTTCACCGGTGACGAACGCTATGCCGGCGCCGGAGTGCGACATCTCCGCGTGTTCTTTCTGGATACCGCTACGCGCATGAACCCGAACCTCGAGTACGCGCAGGCCGTGCTCGGCATAAACACCGGGCGTGGCACCGGCATCATCGACACCGAGATGCTTCCGCGCGTGCTCGATGCCATTCGTCTCCTGGAGGCATCGTCGTCGCTCACCGGTGACGACAGGCGCGGCCTGACCGCGTGGTCCCGCGATTACCTGAAATGGCTTCGTGAGAGCGCCAACGGAAAGGACGAGCAGGCGGCGAAGAACAATCACGGCACCTTCTATGACGAGCAGGTCGTGTCGCTCGCGCTCTTTGTCGGCGACACCGCGTTCGCTCGAGACGTCATCACACACAGCGTGATCGAGCGCATTGCAACGCAGATCCAGCCAGACGGACGTCTGCCACTCGAGATCGCGCGTACGAGGCCACTGCATTACAGCGTCTTCGATCTCGACGCGTTCACCATGCTCGCCGAGCTGTCGCGGCATGTGGGTGTCGACCTGTGGCACTATGCGTCGCCAACAGGAGGGAGCATTGCCAAGGCGTTGCAGTTCGTCGCGCCCTATGCCGATCCCTCCGTGAAATTCCCCTTCTCGGCCGTTCGCGAGGAGGGCAACGACGTCTTCTTGCGTCCGTTCATGCGCGCAAGTGCTGTTCTTGGTGATCCTGTTTTTGCGCGCGTGCTCGAACAGGTGTCTCGCACCGCCAGGCAGCGCGACTTTTCGCGCTTCGGTTTTCCGGGGATCATATGATGCGTCGCTCGTTGGTCGTATTCGGATGGCTGTGTCAGGCAGCGCTCGCTGCGTGTGCTTCTGCGGGAAGCAGACCAGTGGCGGATACCGACGTCTCCATGGACGACCTCGTGGCCCGTGCCATGGATCGTGCGTCCGCGCAGCTTCGCCGCACCGCAACCACACTCGATCCCGCGAACGGCTATCCGCGTGCGACCCGTGCCGACGGAAGCTGGGAGCAGCGGCCGGCCAATCAGTGGACCAGCGGGTTCTTCGCCGGCACGCTGTGGTACATGGCTCATGCGACGCACGACCCTGAGTGGCGCACATTGGCCGAGCGGTGGACGGTGGGGCTGGAAAGCAACAAGAACATCAGGACCACCCACGACCTCGGCTTCATGATCTTCAACAGCTTCGGTCATGGGTATCTCGTCACTGGCGATCGTCATTACCGCGATGTCGTGATGGAGGCGAGCCGGTCGCTGGCGACGCGGTACAATCCCACGGTGGGTGCGATCAAGTCGTGGGAGACCGGGAACGCAAACGATGCGCGTCGCACGTGGAAGTTTCCCGTCATCGTCGACAATCTCATGAACCTGGAGCTGCTGTTCTGGGCGGGCGCTCATGGTGGCGACGCCGCGTGGGTGCAGATGGCCGGGCAGCATGCGTTGACGTCGGGCCGAGCGCACGTGCGTCCCGACGGCAGCACCGCGCATGTTGCGCTGTTCGATCCTGCCACCGGCGCGCTCGAGAAGACCGTCACTTGGCAAGGGTACTCGGACAGCTCTGCGTGGGCGCGCGGCCAGGCGTGGGCCATCCATGGATTGACCGCCGCGTACCGGCATACTCGGAATCCCGAGCTGCTCGATCGTGCGCAGCGCGCGGCTGACTGGTTCATCGCGCATTTGCCTGAGGATCGCATGCCCTATTGGGACTTCCGCGATCCGGCCATTCCAGCCGCACGCCGCGATGCGTCTGCGGCGGCGATTGCGGCGTCGGGATTGTATGACCTGGCGCGGCGGACACAGGACGTGACGCGTGCGGCCGGGTATCGGGCGGCGGCGGATCGGATGCTACGCTCGCTCGCGACCAAGTACATGGCGCCGGCGACGCCGAATGGGGCTGTGCTCGCGCATTCGACCGGCGGCAAGCCGCAGAACGTCGAGGTGGACGTCGGGCTGTCCTATGCCGACTACTATTTCGTGGAGGCGCTGCTGCGCCACTCCGGGAATTTTCTGGAGTGACCTGGTGTGGCCGTGCTCGTCTTTCAGCGGGACGAGCGGTTTGACAGAGGGCCTCCGTTCACTCATATTTCTGTCCATGAACGACATGCGGCGAAACTTTTCGAATAATTCGAATAATCGGAACTCCAATCGGAGAGCCGGCTAGCGCACGCGCGTCGAGGATCGATGCACAGCGCCCGCCGGCACAGAGCCAGCGGGCGTTTTTGTTTGATGGGGTGTAGATCAACTGGCAGATCGCCTGACTGTTAATCAGGAAGTTGCAGGTTCGAGTCCTGCCGCCCCAGTGTTGTAGGACACCGAGTTACGAGATGGCGCGATGATTCGCCAATCGTCTGTCTCTCCCTGAGTTGAATTTCGCTTCGTGCACAGTTCTGCTTCGGGAGCAGGAGGTCGCTGGTTCAAACCCAGTCGCCCCGACCATATAAGTCGAAGCATCATAGAGAGATACGAAGCTCCCTGGCTGCGCGAGTCGTCAGGGGGCTTCCTCCAGCATCCACATAGCATCCAGCGAGAGCGATCTCGAACCCCCTTCACGGCCCGGGGTATCATGGAATTCCTGCATTACTTCTGGGAGTTCGCTCTTCTTCCCATTGCAGGCTATTTCGGCCTGAGATGGATGGGGGCAAGGATATCGGAATCTGCGAGGGGCGGAGTCTCGATTGCGGTCGGCAAAGTCTTGGCCGACCACCAGCTGCCCCTCGATCGTCAGCTCGCAGATTACACCGCGCTGATCACGCGCGAGATGGAATCGCTCCGTCAGTCTCTCGCGCTTGATAAGGAGCGCTATAGCAAGGACTACGCGCTCTTCGCTGACCAGCGCAATCGTGTCTACGCTCGAACGTTCCAGCTCCTCGAGAAAGCACGGGGCGCCTTTGGCGAGCGGTTCGGCTTTCTCACCAGCTCCGTCGTATTCGATAGCTCGCCTATGGCGGACATCGAGAGTGTGGCAGAGTCGCTGAAGTTTATCAGCGCTGGGGAACGCTCTGAGTTACTCGACTCCATTAGACGGACGGATCACTCATCGGCTGCCCGGCTTGCCTCGGAGCTGATGGAAAAGAGTGACCTGCGGCGAGCGAACCATGAGTTCCTCAAGTTCAAGAGAAGTTGGGTTCTCCATGCTCTCTACTTCAGCACGGACGTTGACCGACTGTTGGGAGAAGCCGTGCAGAAGCTCGCCGCGTTGAGCGTATACGCTGATGAGGCGATAAAAGGTCACTGGGAGCGCAAGGAGGCGCTGGAGTCCCTCGGCGCGCTTCAGCCGTTGTCGCTCGAACTGCGAAGGGCGATGCGCGAGGAGATGCAGGCAGGCTTCTCGCAGCCCCGCGTCATCACCTAGCGAGGCAACCTAGGCGTAGCGGCATCGGTCGCCTCCCATGGAATGTTGGAGCGCTGAAGACTATCCCGGATCCGAGGGACGGGTCCGAGTGTTGATTTATAAGGACTTACGGCTTTTGCTCTATCGAATCACATCGGTCAGTTCGGGATAAGTGCGGGATACAGATTCAAGTGGGGCAGATCGGGCCAACTTATGCCGCTGCCCCCTTCGCATATCTGGATGGCCGACTTTTCGAAATGGCGTACCTTCAGAGCAATGCCCGGTGCACGGGTGCCTTGTCGTTGGACCATCATGTTTCACCCAGCACCGAGTTTCGCGGCAATGCGACAGGTGCTTCCGAATACAGAGGCTGGCTCTCACTTGGCTACTCGAAAGAAGCGGTCGAAGAAACTCGACCTATCACTCGCGCTACCGATGTTCACCGCGGCAGACCTTCACAACATCGGTGAGGCTGCCGAAGACGCGAACACGCTGATGGCAATGTTTTACTTCCGCAAAATCCTCGACCATCAAGCCCTCAGTCTCTGCGTTCAGCATTTCCGCCCCCTATCCCGCTTCTTCGAGGCCACTGAGCGGGAACTGAAATACATCTTCGCTCGTGACAGACATCTGAGAGGCTACGTTGACGCACACCAACTCGTAAGTCACACGCAGCGGTCTGCCGCATCTCGCTATGCGGAAAGGCATCTCAACGCCTTCGCAGAGGGGTTGGGCTCCCTTCTGATGCACAACCATCCGGCGTTTCCACGCATGCGTCTTGAACGTTCGCGCTTGCCGGTTGACTGGCTATTCATCCACCCTACTACCGCTCTCCGGTTGTCACGTCCAACCGTTGCCATCGTCGGAAGTCGCCAATCGTCCAAGCGACAACTCGACGCGGCGCGGGACGTGGCAGAAGGTGTTGGCGCACTCGGGGGAACGGTAGTCACGGGCTTGGCAACAGGCGCTGACGGAGCAGCCCATGAAGCCGCACGCTCCACAGAAGCGAGCATCGTCGCGGTGCTGGGGAGCGGCGTCGCCAAACCCTACCCAAGTGAGCATGCGAAGTGGGTGAAGGAATTGCTTGAAGGCCGCGGTACTGTTCTCAGCGAGGTACCGCCTGACTACGCTCCAAATCAAGATGGCTTCGTCCTTCGCAACCGTATTGTCGCAGCTTTAGCCGACGTGGTTGTTGCGGTATCTGGCAAGTATGCCAGCGGCACAGCACATACCATTCGCTTCGCTTGTGACGCGAGCGTGCCAGTCGTTAGCGTTGATCCTGATCCCGCGAGTGGCATATCGGCCTTAGTGCGCGAATGCGGTGGATACGTGAGCAGCCCGTCCGATTTCGTGAGGCAGTTAGAGCGCGGTGAGGATGCGTGACGCTGAAGGCCGTCATTTTCAACGTGTCCGGGGTCTTGCTGAAAGACAGCAATGCCGCAGATCAAACGACTGCGATGGCGGCTGCGCGCAAGGATGCCATTCGAATAGAGTTGCGTCTGTTATTCGACTTTCTGAGAAGCCGAAGCGTCCGCCCCGTCATCGTCACCAATCACAACTGGACGTTCACTGACCGGCAAACGGGAGTCGTCCAGCCAATTGAGGAGGGGCTAACTCAACTGTTCGGCGCACACACCCTTTACGTCGCTTCACGGGGCGACATGCCGTTCAAGCCGCTCAAGGACGCGCTGGATCACGTACTTGCCCACGAGAACCTTCAGGTTGAAGAAGCCATCGTTGTGGGCAAATCGAAGGAAGATTTCAGAGCAGCGATCAATAGTGGTCTACTCTTTCTAAATGCAACATGGGATAAGCAAGAAGTACCCTACGGTTTCGCATTTGACACGCCGCTGAACGTCCAGCGATTCATCGATCTGTTCGCGCTTAAGGAGCACCCGTGGTTTTACCGCATTGATGATCCCGTGCGGTATATGAGTCTTGCCCCGTTCAGCACGATGAAGGAGGCATACGCAGAATACTCTGGAGCGGCGCGCAACGCAGCCAAGAGAGGAAGCCCAGAGAGACACTTCTTTTTGAACACTCTCGTCGCTTCTCTCTATTTCAGTGGGATAAGCAAGGATATCGACTACATCGCTGCTGTTCCCGGCCACGCGCAGGGCTACGGGAATCGACACATGGATGACGTGCTGACGCTCGCTGGCGAAGTGTTCAGGGCGCGGTATCTCCCCGACTTGGTCGTTAGGCATACGACTGCCGCGAGCAACCGCGCAACCCGAGTCAGTGGAGAGGCGCCGTTACCGGAAACGCAGCTAAACACAATACATCTCACCAGTCTCCCGCTCTTCAAGGCACCCAAACGGTATAAGAACGCAGTCAAGCTGAAGGGGAAGACCGTTCTCGTGTTCGATGACTTCACGACACGAGGCTACTCATTCGAGGCCGTGCGTGCCTATCTCGCGGCGTCGGGTGCAAATGCGATCTTGGTGTCATGGCTGAAGACGATCAACAGCGATTATACGGTGCTGACCATGCGTGAGAGCATTAGACCTTTCGAGCCGAATACAGGCTTCACGTCTGCTTCATACACATGCCAGTCGCTCCCCTACCACCAGCACATTGTTGATACGGGGGCAGTGCCGGAACTACTCGAAGCGTTCCGCCGCTTCCGAGAATACTCACGTACGTAGGTACGGGGTTCTCGGTCAGAGGGGTTGGGGCGTGACCGCTCCCGATGGTCCACTGCGCGTGCAGGTCCATGTCATCTGCCGGAATCTGGTCATAGGTTGATAGTACGCCTGAGCGTATGCATTAGACACTGCATGTCAGGAAACGAACTGCTGAACAACTGGTTCGCCGCTCCGTGGCTTGCTACCATAACGTAAATTGCTGACGGGACGCAGCTTGCGTACTCGCCCATGTCAAGTACCGAGAAGCCACTCTCCGCCTCCGGCAACGAATGTATGGTTCAGCCCACGCACACCGAGAATGAGAAATGCACCTGCGCGATGTGCCGATTGAACGTTCCATTCGAGATGCCCGATGACATCGTCGATGAATGCTTGAAGGGCAACATTGTGCTATTCGCTGGTGCAGGAGTCAGCACCGAGGACCGAATGGTTCTGCCACAAACGTTCTATGAAGTGATCTGCGAAGCACTGAAAATCGATTCCCGGACCGCTGGTGCGTTTCCTGATGTGATGACGCGCTTCGCTGCGCAAGCCAACGGCAGGCGGCTACTGTTGCGTATGATCCGGGATCGGTTGACGTACATCAGTGCATTCGGGGAGAACCAGTTTACGGCGACACGGTTTCATCGTGAGCTATCCACTCTGCATCCGCTTGAGCACATCATTACAACGAACTGGGATGAGTATTTTGAAAGAGAATGTGGAGCCGCTTCTTTCATTACTGCGGAGGACTTCGCTTTTTGGGATATTCCCGGCCGAAAAGTCTTTAAGCTTCATGGCTCTGCGAGCAACTATGGTTCCGTAGTAGCGACGCGCGCAGACTACGAATCGTGTTATGAAAAGCTCTCGACGGGACTGCTTGGCAGCAATCTCAAGATGTTGCTTGCGACAAAGACCGTGGTGTATGTCGGCTTCTCGTTCCTCGACGACGATTTTGTGAGGCTACATGCTCTGCTATCTAAGGAAATGGGAGGGCTGCGGCCGCAGAGCTACATCGTAACGCTCGATCAGGCGAGTGACGACAGGTTCCGCGACCACCAATTGATTCCGCTCTATACAGACGGAACCTTTTTCCTGAAGACATTGAAGGCGAGACTTGTGTCCGAGAGAGCTATGCTGCCGGACACGGTTTACGATGATATCGAGGCGACAATAGAGAGGCGCGACAAGGCACACCATGACACCCTGTCAATCAATCCTCATCGCTATCCCGATGTCATTTACAGTCTTTTTTATCAGGATGGGTTACGCCACGCTCTCGGGCGGATTCTCACCCTACGCTCGACGGGCTACTACTCGCATGTGTGTAACCCGAGAGATGTCGTAACGAGCTATGAAAAGCTACGAAAGACGGCGCTTCGTGAAGGCCGTTTTGGTGACGCGGCGTATATCGACGGTTATATGAACGGGCATGTGTTTTTTCTTGCGCCTCCTGAAGGGCGAAAAAAGCTTCCGTTGTTCTTCCTGCACGGGCCGCGCGATACGATAGCGTCACTTACGGCGCTGAAGAAACATTTACGCATCGGCAACGAGCTTCATCGCGCAGCTTCAAGATCAGCGGCGCGCCAAGTGAAAAAACTACCCGCGGGCGTTGTAATGCATCATAAGCCTTGGCTGTAGGGAATGCGATTGCGGAGGACCTGGCTCGTTGGGTCAACCCCACCGGGGCAAACGAATATCACATTATGATATTCTCTACCGAGGATACTTCGGGTGTGCGGGACAGGTGCGGGATAGCAGCTGCCGCGACCATCCGCGACTTTCTGCCTGCGGCTCGACGGCGACATCGCTCGGCCCCATGATGAGACGCGATGGGACCCGCCTAGACGCAAGTCCGCGAACACTCTGTTAATCAGGAAGTTGGCGGTTCGAGTCCTGCCGCCCCAGTGGGAGTAATCAGTTGAGCGAGCTCGAACGTACGCGACGACCGCCTTTCGATTCCGGAGGCGATTGTCTTCGTTCTCACCGTGACATGTTGCCATCGCTCATGGTCGATGCGCCCTCCTCCAACGCTGAAGCGCAACGAAGGACCAGACCGCCTCGACGATGCCGAACGGCCAAGCGCCCTGTAGAAAGCCGTAGATTGAGCCCAACGCGCATGCCGCGACGAACCCGAGGACGAACCACGGGCTTCGTTTCTCGAATGCGTACGTGACGAGCATTGACGTCACGGCAAACAGGCCAAATGCGCTCAGGATGGTCATTGCATCGTCTCGGATCGAAGTAGAACCATGACTGACGAAGGCGAAGATATCATGTCGCTCGCCGCACTCTCATGCGCGCCTTCCGGAAGGTGAGGCGCGCGCGCACGGCGATCAGAGCTGGGACGGATCTTTCGGTATGAGTTGCGGTTCCTGCCGCCTCACCAGGCAGCGCGTCTCAGGATCACCGGGACATCGAAATACGTCGATCCGATTCGCGCGTGGGCGGGTGTCTCGTTGACGCCTCAGGCACCTTCCGCGGGAATCGACTAGGCGGCCGCGGCAGGTACTGGTCCTGCTGGAATGAGCTCGCGACGCGCGAGATCGACGCGCAGGTTGAGACCCTCCAGTCCATGAGCGCCGAGTAACGTCATCTCGCCCGGGCTCGCGAAGACGACCATCGTGGCGGCTGAGCGATTGCCGGCAAAAATCACGGCGAGTCCCACTGGCCGATCCACGATTCGCCCATCCGCGGTTTCAAAGCGATCGATACGCACTGGTGTGACACCCAGCTCCGCGAGAACGCGCTCCGGAATCCAGTTGTACTCGCTACCGGTGTCGATCAGAACGTCAGCGAGCCGCCTTCGATTGGTGAGCTCGGCGCCCGCCGCAACCTCGATGGTGGTGCGAAAGATTCCCATGTCGTCGATCATACGATTCTCCGAGGCACTTGCGTCATCATTCTGTCGCAATCTGGAGTGTTCCACTCTGTGTGTTGAGCCCTTCTACTCTGTGAGCGCCTTGCGGGCTTGCGATGCTGTAATCCAGCGGAGCACCGTTGGGCCCGGGAGCGCATAATAGAATAACAGCACCGCATACATCGTGACGCTGACGTAAACGTTCACGAACGCGAGCCCGAACGCCACGGCGTACAATACCGGCGCGAGCAGCCAGTGTCGCCTGAGCGCGTACAGGCGGTGACGGTCGGAGTGCGGATGCACGAGACGGGCATTGAGCGCGTGCTGCCAGACGACGTTGAACGCGACGCCGACCGCCACGAGCGCCCCGCTGTAGATCTGCGCCGCGATCCGGCGCTGCGCGTCGTCGCCGCGAATGTACTCCGACAGGATGGCCGTCGTGAATGGCAACACGGCGACACACAGCAGCAAAAGGAGATTGTAAACGAGGAGGCCGTGGTCCGTGCGATGAATGTAGTGAAACATCGAATGATGATTCGCCCAGATCACGCCGACCTGAAGAAAGCTCAGCATGAAGGCGACGTACACCGGCCATTGATCCAGCAGAACGGCGGCGAGCGGCGCCCCGTGAAGCGCGGTCAAGCGCGGCACGTGCAGGTCGAGCACGAGTAGCGTGATGATGATCGAGAAGACGCCATCACTGAACGCTTCGATGCGTCGTGGCGACGGCATCTCACCGGGCGCCAACGCCTCCACTTCGCGTGGAGGATCGACCGCATCATGCCGTCCCTCGGTCATCGCTTACTCCTCCGGTCGTGCTCGCCTCGGCGGCGTCCGCGCTTGCGAGAATCAAGCCGCTTCAGTTCATTCTGAAACGCCACATCGCGCCCGTCGGAGCGCAACGATGAGCCGACCTGCACACCCAAAGCGGGGACGAAAGGCGGAGAATCGCGCTGTCGTTCCTGCAGAGATGGAAGCGGTCGCACTGGACGAATTCGGACCTCCGTCAGTGCTGACGCAGCGGACCGTACCCGTGCCTCGACCCGGTCCTGAGGAAGTCCTCATCGCCGTCCATGCCGCTGGTGTCGGTGTGTGGGACGCGAAGATCCGCGACGGGACGTGGGCGGATGACGACATCGAGTTTCCGCTGATTCTCGGAACCGATGGCGCGGGAGTCATCGCGGAGATTGGCGAGCGCGTGCGGCGCCTGCATGTTGGCGACCGAGTATGGGCGTACACGTATGACAACCCGAAGGGTGGCTTCTACGCGCAATACGTCGCGGTCAGCACGAAACACGTCGCCGCATTGCCCAAGTCCTTGACGATGCTGCAGGGCGCCGCCGGCGCTGTCACTGGTCTCACGGCATTGCAGGGATGCGACGATCATCTCGAGATCAGCCGAGGACAGACCGTGTTGATCTTCGGCGCCTCTGGCGCAGTGGGAACGCTCGCGGTGCAATTCGCGGCGCGCTACCGTGGCGCGCGCGTCATCGCGATTGCGTCGGGGTCGAATGCCAGGACTCTTCTCGAGAAGCTCGGAGCGGACGCCGTCATCGATGGACGTCGGCGTGGTGCGCTCGAGCGCATCAAGGAGGCGGCGCCGGACGGACTCGACGCAATTCTCGCGCTTGCCGGCGGTCCCATGCTGACCGCTTCGATCGGGCTGATAAAACATGGCGGGCGTGTGGCGTATCCCAACGGTGTCGAGCCGAACCCACGGCGGCGGCGGCGCGTACGCGTTGTGCCTTATGACGCCGACGTAAGTCCGACGAAATTCGCCGAGCTTGGCCGTGCGGTGGGAAAGATAAGACTCGTGGTGCCGATCGCGGCGACCTATCAGCTCGGCCACGCCGCCAAGGCACATGCGCGCATCGAGCGAGGGCACGTCGTTGGGCGAATCGCTCTGACAATCCGCGGAGCGGCGAGATCGTAACGGGTGCGAAACCACTTGCCGCATACCTGCACGTCTGTCCCGATGGCGTCCAGATGGTCGCCTCCGCCGAGGCGCCAACGTATCCCGCGGCCGATCATCGCAAGTAGAGCACTCAGTCTTCTCGTCGGGAGAGCGCGTTCGTACCTTGGGCGACGCAAACCGTGGCCTCCTGGGACACGTCCCGCCAACCGATGACGAACATGCCAACATGAAACTGAACACACTCGTTCGCACAGGACTCCTCACCGCAGTCATCGACGGGCTGTTCGCATGCGTGCTCAGCGTGGTGTTCTACCACACGACGGTGACGCGACTGTGGCAAGGCGTCGCGTCGGTGCCGCTGGGCACGACGGCACTCGATGGCGGCACGGCGACGGCCCTCATCGGTGTCGCACTGCACGTGTGCGTCGCATTCACGTGGTCCGCCGTGTTCCTGTATGGCGCGATGCGACTCGACTGGATGAAGCGGTTGCTGGCATCGCGCTACGGCGTCCTGAAGGCAGCGGCGATCTACGGTCCGTTCGTATGGCTGGTGATGTCGGCCGTGGTGATTCCGGTGTTCACGCACCGTCCGCCGTCGATCACGTTTCGCTGGTGGGTCCAGTTGCTGGGACATGTGCCGTTCGTGGCGCTGCCCATCGCGTGGTCGGTGAGCAAGAGCGAATCCCCCGAAGTGTCGGCCGGCTAAACGAGCCCCTGAGCAGCTTGTCGGTGTTCAGCTTCCCGATCAGCTCATCGACAAGGTCGCCGATGTCATCCTCCTTCATGCACTCCGACTTGCGTTGCTGTGGTTGGAGAGCGAGCCCGATCCCGTTCGGCGGATGCCAGTACGACCTCGACGACGCGTACCAATTCCGCGGCGCTCACCGGCTTTTGGACGATTGCGGACACATTCGTCGGCGCGTCGAACGTGCCGGAGCCCGACATCAGAATCACGGGAAGGTCTGCGCGCACTGACTGAATCTCGCGAGCAAGCCTGTCGCCACCGAGTGTCGGCATGTGGACGTCGCTGAGAACCACGTCGACCGAGTCAGGCGCCTCTCGAATGGCCTGCAAGGCCTGCGTCGGATTGAGGTAGCTTGCCACATGGAAGCCAGCGCCCGAGAGCACGATGGTAAAAACGCGGGAGAGGGTGGGATCATCTTCCACGAGAACCACGTAGGTCGTTCGCTCGCCTGCGCGCGTCTGCATTGCTGGTACGGTAGCAGAGTCGAGCGTAATCACGCACGATGCGCAACCGACTCCGCGATGGAATGAGAAGCTGCAAATCCAACACCACGCTGCGGCATGGAGTGGCGGGCCGCTTAGAAAATTCTAAGGGACGTCAAGGTCGCAGCGCGCAAGCGCTTGCTATGTCAGTGTTGGAGCGGCCATTGTGACGCAGGTCACATTCACACGAAGTAGCGCCCTAGGAATGCGAGATTGCCTGGGTCACCAGTTTCGCGAGCGCCGACCGTCTTCGCCTGCTCACGGGCACGCGGGTAGCATCTCTCAGAACAACGACAGTTTCATCCGCCACACTCCGAATCTCACGCACCATTGCGAGGTTGACGATCGCCCCTCGATGGACCCGCGCGAACTGCGAAGGATCCAGCCGCGCCTCCAGCGACGCCATCGTCTCTCGGAGAAGATACCGGCGCTCGCGCGTGTGGATCGACGCGTAATAGTCATCAGCGCCGATCCAGAGAATCTCATCCACTGGTATGACACGCTTCGCATGCGTGCCATGAATGACCACGTGCCGCGCATATCTCAACTCGTCGTCGAGACTCTCCGCACCCGACGACTGCCGCCGGCGAACACGCGCGACCGCTGAATCGAAACGCTCCTGGTTGACCGGCTTTACGAGATAGTCCACAGCCTCAACCTCGAACGCATCGAGCGCGAACTCCTCATACGCCGTCAGAAAGATCGTCGGCGGAACAGCATCTCGGCCACGCGTCGCGAGTACGCGACGCAAAACGTCGAAGCCGGTGAGGCCCGGCATCTGGATGTCGAGGAACAGAAGATTCACCGTCTCCCGCTCGAGCATCCGGACCGCCTCCTCACCATCGCGGCACTCGGCCACGACGCTCACGTCAGTGTGCGCCGCCAGCAGCTGACGAATGCCGCGTCGAGCGAGCGGCTCGTCGTCCACGATTGCGGCGCGAAGCAACGAGTCAGGCATCTCGAAACGGAAGCGTGATCAGGGCGAGAGTGCCGGTCTGTGTCGCTTCGAGCGAGAGGCTCGCTCGCTCGCCGAAGAGCTCACGGAGACGCGCCTCCGTGTTCGACAGCCCAACGCCATGCGTGTATGAGCGGAGCTCGTCGCCTCCGTGCTGATCGGGACGCTCGTCCTGCACAGAGAGCACGAGTGCACCGTCTCGCCGATGCGCACCAAGTGTCACCGAGCCACCCTGTGGCGAATGAGCCATGCCGTGCCGCAGGGCGTTCTCGACGAGAGGTTGAAGAATGAAAACTGGCACCAACGCGTCAGCGAGTGCCGGGTCGACGTCCTCGCGAACGACCAAGCGATCACCGAAGCGGACCATTTCGATATCGAGGTAGCGTCTCACGAACGTCAGTTCGTCCAGGAGCGCAATCTCACGCGCTCGATCCGTGCGCAGCACGTCCCGAAGGAGATCGCTCAAGAGAGAAAGCATGCGGACGACGGCGTCCGACTCGCCATCGCGTGCCAGCACCGTTATCGCATTCAGCGTGTTGAAGAGAAAATGAGGGTGCAATTGCATGCGCAGCGCGGCGAGACGAGCGTCGGCTAGCTGCGCCGTCAACCTGGCCGCCACGATCTCGCGCTGTCGAGCCTCGCTGAAGTGCGTGACGGCCGCACCGACGCCGAGGATGCAGAAGTACGCGAGCATCGTCAGCGGAAGGGCCGAGAGGTACCAGAACAGGGCCAACTGGGCCAGCGGTCGCGTGCTCGGAGCGGGAGAGAATGTCCGCGTCGCAATCGATGCGATGACGGCGTATGCGGCCCCTGCGACTGCGGCGAAGAGGACATGCAACACGATGTTCCGGGCAAAGCGTGCCCGTGTCAGCGGGAGCCGATTTCCCAGCAGGAAGATGAAGGGGGTGAGCACCGCGTACACGATCCACGCGGGCGCCTCCATCATTACGGCACGCCAGAAAGCATAGCTCTTGCCGCCCAGGTGCCAGAACGTCCACGTCTCGAGCGACGCGAGCAGCGCGGGCAGCGCCCAGGCGACGACGATGATGGGCCACCGCCCGCGGACGATCGAGCGAAGATCCGATTGGCTTGCTTCCATGGTGAATGGCTACTGGTCCGTCATCAGCGTGACAAGGTGAACGAAGGAGTGCGGAGGACCGCTCACTGCACCGCGCGCACCGCTCGCTGCATCAGCGCTGCCACGTGATGCATCGCGGAGACATCTACGAGTCTCACCGCAAACCATCGATCACATGCGATTGCTCGACTCTCGCGCGCTCTCCGCCGGCGCCTTCTGCATCCTGACGACCGCATTCGGTCCCGCAGCCCCTTCAAGCCGCACTGCCGCGATCGCGGCAATCGACACGGCATTGGCACGCATGGGGAGCATGGACTCACTCACGCGAATCGAGCGCGTGCGCTTCGACATGGTCACCCAATGGCAGCGAACGACATTCGACGCTCGGCCATACCGGGACCAGCCGAGTTACGAGCAGCACACCGACCTGCGTGACTATACGATCGACGCGTGGCGCAATACGCGGCGGTTCGGGTTCAATGCGTCGGCACGCTCCTTCGTGGACGTCGTGCGCGATACGGTCGCCATCCGCCGCTCGGAAGGCGGATCAGGGGGAGTGGCTTCGGCCGCAGTGGTCGCCGCGGGAAAATGGACGACGCTCAACGAGGCATACGTGCAGGAAAAGAACGAGCTCTTTGCGATCGCACCCGAGCGTTTGTTGCTGGGTGCGCGCAATGCGAGCGATCTCAGGGCGCTCGCCGATACGACGATCGCCGGAGCGCACCACGCACGCGTCACGGCGATGGTCAACGGCTACCGTATGACGATCTTCCTGCACCGCTCGAGCGGCTATCTCACAGCCACACGTTTTCGCACCGCCGAGGAGAGTGACTACGGCCTCACGCCCTGGGGAACGATGGACGTGGAGTTCTGGTACTCGGGCTGGCGAAAATCCGCAAACGGACTTGTCTACCCCTCACAGTTCGACGTGCGTCGCGTAGGACAGCCGTACAAGCGAATGACCATCCTGTCGGCGGTGTGGAATCCTCCGGCGACGCCGGACTCCTTTGCTGTGAGCGACTCGTTGCGGTTGGCTCACGTCGCCAACTCACGGCGGCCGATGCACGACGTCTCCTACGACTCCACCACGCTGCTCCGGGAGCGTTTTGTCACGTTCAATGCCGCCGGTGCGCCGGCAGGTGCGGTGAAGATTGGAAGCGCGTGGCTGCTGCTGGAGGCGGGGCAGGCGCCCCTGAGCGCGCAGCGCGCGGTAGAACATCTCGCGGCCATTCAGAACGGCGGAGCAGCGGCGGCAACGATTGTCACCACGCCAGCTACGGGCAATGGCGGTGTGGCGTGGTTGACGTCACATGGCATTACCGTGCACGTCGCGCCGGGCGCAGCGCCGTTCATCAACGCGGTGCTGAGCGGGCACGAAACGCATGGCACCAAGCCGCGAATAGAACCCACGCCACGATGGATCAGGCTCGGCGGTGATTCTCTGTGGGTCGAGCCAATCGACTTCGCCGACGCGCCTGGTGCGATGGTCGTGTACGTGCCATCGCTCGACTGGGTCTACTCGGGGCTCGCCGCCAATCCGGTGAACCTCGACCGCGTTCGCGCACTGGTGCGCGCGCGTGGCTGGCACGCAGCTCGGGTCGGAACGTCTCGAAGCATCGTCGGTCCACTCTAACACGGGGATTCGCTGGCGGTAAACATCTGGCGCCGCGGGTATGAAACCCGCGGCGTTCCTCATGGCGGCTGCCGCACGGGCGGACTACGTTAGCGGCGCATGCCCCGCCCGCGCTCCCACCTCGCGGCGAGAAAAAGGCGTGTGCCCGCCAGCACCGAACCTCACTGTCAGGAGGTCGGAAATGCCTCGTTCGTCTGTGCGCTCCGCCGCCGGAGCCGTTGTCATCGTTCTGCTCTTCCCAATCATGTTGTGGGCGCAGGGCGGTTTCATTCGTGGCACAGTCACCGATACTGGCGCCCGTCCTCTCTCGAGCGCGCTCGTGCTCGTACCCGCAGCAGGCCTGTCGGCTCGCACGGGCGACGACGGCACGTTCACCGTGCGCGGCGTCCCGCGCGGGACATATGTCCTACGAGTGCATCGGATCGGGTTCAAACCGAGGGACGTGGCTGGCGTGTCCGTCTCCGAGACGAGCATTCCGATCGTGTCCGTTGCCCTCGAGCCCAGCGCCGTGGAGCTCGGCGGAATGGTGGTGTCGGCATCACGTCGCGTCGAAAAAATCACCGACGCACCGGCCACCGTCACACGGCTGGATTCCGCACAGATCCAGAACACCATCGGGAATTCGTTCATTCCCGCGCTCAAGGCCGTCAACGGCATCGAGTTCATCCAGGTCGGAGTGACGTCCGCCGTCTTGAATGCACGCGGATTCAACACGTCGTTCAACAATCGCCTGTTGATGATCGAGGATGGGCGAATCGCGACAATTGCCGAGAGCGGACTGCCCGTCGCACTCCAGACGACCATTCCAAAGGTGGACCTCGCCGGCATCGAGATGCTCGTCGGGCCCGGCTCTGCGCTCTATGGCCCGGATGCCTCGAGCGGAGTGCTCACCCTCGAGACGAAGGATCCCAGGCAGTATCAGGGATGGAGTACCGAGCTCTCCGGCGGCTCGCGCAACTTCTATGATGTGCAGGGACGCTACGCCATGGTGAATGGCAAGCTCGGATTCAAGATGTCCGCCGAGCGCCAGGCGGCGGACGATTGGTCGAACGCTGTCGTCTATCCGGGACTCTCGTCTGCCGCAGCACCGATTCCCGAAAAGAATCCGGATTTTCACACGGACGTCACGCGTGGGAGCGGCGCGCTTGCCTGGTACTTCGACAACGGCGGGCGATTGAATCTCGCAGCGGGCGCGAGCCGCATGAACGGGCTTGGCCAGACGAGCGTCGGCCGCAACCAGCTCGTCGATTACGACTACCGCGACTATCAGCTCCAGTACACGGGGAGCAGCTGGTTCGCGCAGGCCTACATGACCAACTCGATCACGAACGGCACGTACGCGCTCAACGGTTACTCACAGAACAGCGTGCGCTATCCGGCGCTGAGCAGCGATTCGGTAAAGCGTGTGTCCGCATTCCCCGCTGAGGGACGTATTCAGGCTGCGGAGATCCAGCACAACTTCGCGCTCGGCGCATTCGTGCCTTCCGGCAACTCCGCTTTCGACAACACGCACGTGATCTGGGGCGTGCAGCGGAGACGCGACCGCGTGAGCTCCTACGAGCATTGGTTGAGTGACCGCGTCAGTGGCCGGCCGATCCTGCGCGATGAAAGCGGGGTGTACTCACAAATCGAGACGCCGGTGGGCGACGCCCTCCGTCTGGTGGCCGCAGCGCGGTACGACACGCACGACCGTTACCCCGCGCAATTCTCTCCCAAGGGAGCGATCCTCTTCTCACCGGTGGTGGACCACACGTTTCGACTGACGGTGAACCGGGCATACAAGTCGCCGACGGTGCTCCAGACGGATCTCTCATACCCGAACCTGCAGCCCTTCGTCGGCATCTTCGGCAACGCCGACGGTTTCGACATCAAGAAGAACGACGGAACCGTCGTGAGCGTGATCGACGCCGTGAGGCCCGAGACGAACACCACGTGGGAGATCGGTTACAAGGGCGTCACAGGCAACCGTCTCTTTGTCGATGTCGCGGGCTATCGATCGCACTTCCGGGATTTTCTGAGCCCGCTCGTGACCATTGCGAATCCCTTGTCGGCCACGACGCCCACAACGGCGTACAATCACCGCACCGGTGCAAAGATCACGGACCCTGCAGGCGGACCGCAGGTGACGCTCACGTACTTCAACGTCGGTGAAGCCGTGATCACCGGAATCGAGGCAGGGTTGCGCTATTACCTGACAGACCGCCTCAGCGCCTCGACGAGCCTGAGCGCCATCAGGGTGGACACGATCAAGAGCAAGCCAACCGATCCCGCGGAGGCGACGTCCTTCAACAGCGCCTCCACGCGCATCGGCTCGAGCATCGAATACAAGGATCGCGCTCGCACGGTCGGCGTCACGATGCGTTACGTCAATGGATACGATTTCCGCGGCGGCGTGAACTACGGGCGCATTCCCTCGTTCTTCGCGCTGGATGTGAGCGGAAGCTGGCGCATGGCATCGTCACCGGTTCAGCTCACCCTCCAGGCACAGAACCTGTTTGCCTGCGTGAGTGGAACGAGCACGCCTCCAGCAAATGGCGTCAGCTCCGCCACGTCAGCCACGTACGTCGGCGACGGGCGATGCGGTGTGGGGCGATCACACATGGAGATGATCAACATGCCGGAAATCGGCACCATGATCTTCCTTGGCGTGCGCATCGAAGGCGGCCCCTCGGCGCCTCGTTAGCGCCGCCCGGCCGTCAGCGCGTGAGCAGCTCCTCCACGCGTTTTCGGTAGACTTCGAAGCCGAGCGACTCGAAGATCTCGAGCGCCTCGCTGAGATGACCTCGGCCGTCAGGGAGAAACCGCCCCAGGTCGTATTGCACCAACCCTTTCTCGAACACCTTGCCGTAGCGGTCTGCCTCGCGAATGGCGTGGTCCCAATGCGCCTGCGCAGCCGCGTGCCTGCCCGATTGCCACGCGTGCCATCCCTCTATGCGGCGCACATGCGCGCGGCTCACCGGAAAGCTCTGGGCAAAGCCGCGGAGGCGCTGCATCGCGAGCTTGGTGCGGGAGCCCAATTCTCGCCGCTCACCCGCACTGAGGCCGGGTTGCTCCGCAAGCACGAGACACGCCTCGGCAAGCGCGGTGTATCCGTCCTGCGTGTAATACAGAATCGGAAGCGGTTGGCCCTTCAACATGGCAAGTCCTTCTGCGCTCGCTGTCTTCACCGCGTCGAGATCGTTGCGAAGCAGATGAAATCCTGCCGTCAATCCGTGCATCCAGGCTCGCTCGTTGAAACCGAGCCGGTGTGAAAGCTCCTTCGCGCGCTCGAGAAGATCCGCCGTCTTTGCCAGATCGCCTTGCAGCATCGCGAACTGCGCCATGGCCAGCCATACTCGAGCGCGATTGCGTCCATGCTGAAGCTTGACGGCCTGTTCATGTGCCATCTCGCGATACTCGGTGGCCTTCTCGAACTGGCCGAGCCGGTAGTGGATGCTCTCGAATTGCAGGACGCACTCGAGCCAGCGTGAGACAAAGCCGATCTCGAGCGACGTCCTCGTCGCCTTTTCGGTCCGCTCGATCGCGGTGACGAAGTCTCCCTTCTGCGCGTAGTAATGCCCGGTCACCTCCCACGTCCATGGGTCGATCTGGCGTCCCGCCTGCTCGAACCCTGCCAGCACCTCGACGGATTTCCGATCGTAGAAATTGCCGGCGCGATACATCCGCAGCAGGCCCATCGCACAACAAATCGATCCATACGCGCCGGCCAGCTCCACGGACGGCGGTGCGCTCTCCGCGCAGTTGAGGTTGCGCAAGGTGCTGTACTGCGTGGCGATCGGCTTGTTGTCGAAGTAGATGATGTGCGACAGGGACTCGTATGCGAGCGACGCCTCGAGTGCACGCTCCGCCGCTTCGCCGTGCCGCATGAAGAATTGCCGCGGAAGGATGCGGTGCATGATCTGTGTGCCGATCTCACCGAGCAGGCGCAGGCCGAGTCCGGCATTGGTGACCGGGAACGGCGGCCCAAGCATCGCCACGCAGCGTCGGAGATGGATCGCGGCGCGGTCGGTCTGGCCGTCGCTGAAAAAGGCCTCGCCAAGCGCCCGCTCCAGCTTCGCTATCGCGAAGGGAGACATCTGCACCGTGCCGGCCAGATCGAGCGCATGCTTGAATTGCACGACTGCTTCCTTGTAGCTGCCGCGCTCGACGAGCTGCCGCCCCGCCATCGATGCATACGACGCTTCGGCCGCCTTGTTCGTGCCGGCCTCGCGCCAGTGATAGGCGAGCGCGATCGCGTATTCGAGCAGCGAGTCCGCATGCACGCCCTCGATGGTTTCGGCGATCCGGGCATGCATCAGTGCGCGCTGTCGTCGAGCAATGGTGTCCAATACGCCTTCGCGCAGCTTGTCATGCGCGAACCGATACGTGTTCTCGGAGACTGTAAACAGGCCCGACTCGGTTGCGCTCGAGAGGAGCCGGTCGAGGTCTCCCTCGTGCTCCGCCAGCGCACGCAGAACCGCGATGTCGAGGTCGCGCCCATATACCGCAGCGTACTGAAGCAGGCGGTTGAGCGTCGGCGGAATGGCCTTCAGGCGGTCGCCAACAATGTGAGTGAGGGAGCCCTTGACCATTTCGCGCGTCACCGCGAGACGGCTGATGCGCTCGAGCCCACCCGCATGCTCGGCGAGTGAGCGAAGCGCCTCCACGACGAAGAACGCGTTGCCCGCTGTTTCGGCGTGGAGGACGTCCACCATCGTGGTTGCGCGATCCGCGGCGATGTCGCCGAGCATGGACTGCGTGAGCGCGGCGACATGGTTGCGCGAGAGACGCTCGAGACTGACGTGGCTCGCCTCCACGAACATGTCCCGCAGTTGCGGCGCCTCGTCGATGCGATAGTTCGCCACGAACATGAAGGGCTGATCACGCAGCTCCTCCGTGAGCCGCTGGAGCAGTGTCAGACTGACCGCGCTCGCCCACTGCAGATCTTCGAGGATGAACAACGTCGGCTGCGTGAACCGCTTGAGTGCGCGCACCAGGAGTCGCTGCAAGCGTTCTTGCGCGGCCTGTGGTTCGAGCTCCGGTGCCGGATACACCGCATGTCCTACGATGCGTTCGAGATCCGGAACGATGGACTTGAGAATCGACTTGTCGAGCGGGCTGAGGTCGCTTCGCAGCGCCACGTACCGCGCGGTCTCGCGCCAGAGTTGATACGAGGCGCCGGCCTGACTCACCGCCTGTCCGTGCATCACGAGAGCACCGGTCACGAGCGCATACACGCGGAGCTCGTCGACTAGTCGCGACTTGCCCACGCCACTCTCGCCGCCGATGAGCCAGAAGCGGAGCTGCTCGCGACGCTGCACCTCGCGCCATGCCGTCGTGAGCTGATCGAGCTCCTCCGCGCGACCCACGAAGCGCGCCGACTTGAGCAGACTCTCGCGCGTCACGTCCGTCTCGGCCACGTCGGGCCGTCCGAGCGCATCAGCGATCGCCGTCAATGCGGCGGCCGCGCTCGGATACCGATCCGCCGGCGCCTTGCGCAGCAACTGCTCCACCACGGGCGCGAGCACCGTTCCGGCTGGCGTCGCGTGCAGCGGGGTCAGATCCGGCTCTGCCAGCGCCACCTGCGCGAGCAAACGCGACACCGAGCGCGTGTCGTACGGGTGGCGCCCCGCCAGCATCTCATACGCGAGCGTGCCGACGGCATAGAGATCCGCAGCCGCCGTCGCTGCCTCGCCGGCCAGGATCTCCGGTGCCAGATACGCCGCAGTGCCCGTAATCCCAATTCCCGTGGGTGCGGTGTCGCTGTGCACCGAGATGCCGAAGTCGAGCACTTTCACCTCGCCGTCCAGCGTGACGAGGATGTTGCTCGGCTTGAGATCCCGGTGGACGATGCCGCGCCGGTGCAGATAGACGAGCGCCCGCAGCACCTGCACGATGAGATCGACGGCCCCGTCCGCGTCGCACTCGCGCGAGGCCGTGAAGACGTCGCGTGCGCCGGGGAGCCAATCCATCGTGAAATACGGATGGTTCTCCTCGTCGAACCCGAAGTCCAGCACGCTGATGATGTTCGGGTGTCTGAGCGAGGCGAGAAACCGGAACTCGTGGGCAAGCGCGAGGGCGCCGGCATCGGTAGAATCGTTGGTCCCGACACCGATCAGCGTGAGCGGCACAACCGGCCGGCCGTCCACGCCCACGGCGCGATTCAGGGCCAACGGTGCGTCGGTGAGCACTCGTTTGAGGGCCACGTCGCGCTGCGACAGGCGATCTTCCGCCCGATGCACCACACCCATGCCTCCTTCGCCGACGGCCTCGAGGAGGCGGTACCGATTGGAGAGGAGAGCGGGGGCAAGCGGCATCGCGCGAAGAACTTGACCCCGTAACGGAGACACCGCAACAAACGGTGAGCGGTGTACGGACGCCGTCCTCTGGCGACTACCCGCAGCCCCCTCCAGATTGGGCCACCCCGAATGCGATCCTGGCGTTCCGTCTTCCCAGCGACGTGAGGCAAGCCCATGGCGCAGCCAGCCGGCATGTTGTCCCGCAACGATGAGTCGACGCCGACGCGCGATCCCGGCGTCGCACGAACGATCGAGCTCCTCGATCTCGTCTTCGGGCCTCCGGCGGAACGCGCGTTCGACGTCCAGCTCTGGGACGGCACGACACAACGTGGTGGCGCGGCGAAGCGGGCGGATTACGCAGTCGTCATCCACCGCCGAGGCGCGCTGCGGCGCATGCTCATCCGCCCGTCGGAGCTGTCCATCGTCGAGGCCTTCATCTCCGGCGACGCCGACGTCACGGGCAACCTCGAAACCGCCATGTCCATCGGCGACCAGATCGGCGACCGTATTCAGTCGCTGCGTGGCGCTGTGGCGTTGCTTCCGAAGGTGCTCGCGCTGCCGAAGGACGACGATCCTGACGTCGAGTCCAGCCGCTATCGGCGTGCGCTCCGCCTCGTGTCCTCGGGAGCACGCCGCGCAACCGCCGGCGAAATCGAGTTCCACTACGGCGTCGGCAACGAGTTCTATTCACTGTGGCTCGATCCGCACATGCAGTACACGTGCGCCTATTTCCGCTCGGCCAGCGACGACCTCGCCACGGCGCAAACCGCGAAGCTCGATCACATCTGCAGGAAGCTGCGTCTCCAGCCCGGTGAGCGCTTCCTCGATGTCGGATGCGGCTGGGGCGGATTGGTGCAGTTCGCCGTCGAGCAGTATGGCGTGCAGGCACTCGGCATCACCCTCAGCGAGGCCCAGGCGAAATGGGCGCGCGACAGCATCGAGACACGAGGGCTGAGCGATCGATGCCGCGTCGAGGTGCGCGACGTCCGTGATCTGTCCGCTTCCGAGCCATTCGACAAGATCTCCTCCGTCGGCGTGACGGAGCACATCCCGGAACATGATCATCCGGCGTACTTCGCGCGCGTCTACTCCGTGCTCCGTCCGGGCGGGCTGTTCCTCAATCACTGCGAGGTGAGCAACAACACCGCGCGTGCACGCCACACGCTCGGCGAACGCTTCGGCAACTGGGTGTGGAAGCGCGATCAATTCATCGACCGGTATGTCTTTCCCGACGCGAAGCTGGTCGCGCTGGGCAGTGTGATCTCCAGTGGAGAGCGGGCGGGCTTCGAGACGCGCGACGTCGAAAGCCTGCGCGAGCACTACACGCTGACATTGCGGGCGTGGCTTGCGGGGCTGTTACGGCGTCGGGTGGAGGCGACGGCGCTGGTTGGAGAGCGCACATTTCGCGTGTGGCATCTGTACATGTCCGCCGCGGCGCACGGCTTCGACAGTGGCGCGATCAACCTGGTGCAGACGCTGTTCTCGAAGGCGACGCGCGACGGACGTTCGGGGCTGCCAATGACGCGCGAGCATCTGTACACGCCATCGCGTGCCACGTCGGCGAGCACGTGATCGACCTCCGCGGTCTGCCGCTTACGCTCAGAGGTGTCCCCGGTCCATCGCCTCGCGCACTTTCTGCGTGAGGGCCGCGGGGGTAAACGGCTTCTGAACGAACATGCCGCTCGCCGGTAATTCGGCGCTGTTCACCATCGCATCTCTCGTATAGCCCGACATCAGGAGCACGGGAACGCCGGGCCGCACGCGCTGCACGTGCCCCAGAAGAGCTCGGCCGCCAAGACCAGGCATGATCGCATCGGTGAGGACCAGATCGAATGCGACGGACGGGTCCTGACAGAGCTGCAGTGCCTGAATTCCGTTGCTGGTCTCGATGACGGTGTATCCCGCACGTCGGAGGATCGCCGCGGCGACGCCGCGAACGGCGTCGTCGTCCTCCACCAGGAGAATGGTCTCCTTGCCATGCCGTGCCGCGCCCTCCGGCGTGGTCGGATCCAGCGCCCTGTCCTCTTCCTCGACGCGCGGCAGATAGACGCGAAAGGTCGTTCCGCGCCCCATCTCGCTATAGACGTTGACGTGCCCGCCGGACTGTTCGACGATGCCCTGTACCGTTGCGAGCCCCAGCCCCGTGCCTTTGCCGCTCTCCTTGGTGGTGAAGAACGGCTCGAAGATTCGCTCGATGTCGGCCTGCGCAATGCCCGTTCCGGTGTCCGAAACGGCGAGCATGACGTACGCGCCCGGCCGGACGGAGGGATAGCGTCGTGCGTACGTCTCGTCGAGCGTCGCATTCGCGGTTTCTATGGTAAGGATGCCCCCGTTGACCATGGCGTCTCGCGCATTGACGGCGAGGTTCATGAGCACCTGCTCGAGCTGAGTCGGATCCGCCTTCACACGGCCGAGCGACGGCGACAGCTTCGTGTGGAACTCGAGATGTTCGCCGATCAACCGGCGGAGCATCGTTTCGACGCCGCCGATCGCATCGTTCATGTTGAGGACGCGCGGTTGCAGCACCTGTTGGCGGCTGAACGCAAGCAATTGCCTGGTCAAGCCGGCCGCGCGCCGGGCCGCCTCGCGGATCTGCTCGATGGACGCGCGGTCGGGATCGGCGGCAGGACGGCCGGTGAGGAGCAGGCTGCTGTAGCCCTCGATGACCGTGAGGACGTTGTTGAAGTCGTGCGCGACGCCGCCTGCCAGCTGGCCGATGGCATCCATTTTCTGCGAGCGTCGGAGCTGGATCTCCATTTGCACGCGGTCCGAGATGTCCAGGAGCGTCCCGACCAGCCTGCGCTCGCCGCGCTCGTTCACGACGACCCGGCCCTTGGCTTGCATCGTACGCGTCGGTCCACCCGGCGCGGTAATCCGGTACACCTCGGTGAACTCGGTCAGGTCGCGCAAGGCCGCCGCCGCGACATCCTGCATCCTCTGCCGGTCATCGAGATGCACGGCCTCGAGAAACCGATCGGTGGGAGGCGGTGTGATCCCGACCTCGAGCCCCGCGAGCCGGTACATCTCGTCGGACCAATAGACGGTACCCGTGGCCGCGTCGATCTCGAAGTAGGCCAGCTGTGCGACTTGCTGCGCCTCGGTGAGCCGGCGCGTGAGAAGTTC
Source organism: Gemmatimonadetes bacterium 2013_60CM_65_52 (assembly GCA_002215645.1). Classification (GTDB taxonomy): domain Bacteria; phylum Gemmatimonadota; class Gemmatimonadetes; order Gemmatimonadales; family Gemmatimonadaceae; genus AG11. Next base: position 102,651 of record NGFI01000013.1, read on the forward strand.
TGCTTCCGCAATGAGCACTCGCTCGCTTTTCTGCGTGTCCCGCAGATCGTCATTGGCGTGCTCGAGCTCGACGTGCTGAGCCTGAAGAAGAACGTACTGTTGTGCCACAGCTTCGAGCGCCTCGCCAACTCGCCTTACCTCGGTCACGAGCCGATGGCGAAGAGCCACGACCAGGCCGATCAGTGCGAGAATTTCGAATAGCGCACCGACGCCGAGGAGTCGAACAAGCGTGTGATATCCCGCCGTGTCGGCAAAGGGCGCGATCCACATGGATGCGGCCAGCGCTCCGAGCACACCCACGACGGCCCACGACACGCGCGCGAGAAACCGCCCGGCGCGCGCCTGCTCGAGACGCGAGCGCTGGAGAGACGCCTCGACGCCGGAGGCCATCGGTTCAGTACTGCCACTGGGCATTTCGTACCGTCCCTGCGCGAAACAGACATCAATTACCGGCAGATGACCGCTTCTAAGAGGACGCCGCAGCGGAACGGTCGTTACTTACTACGGCCGCAGCTCTGGGACTGTTTGCCGGCATTCTGATCCCGCTCCGGATGCGGCGCCGTGCACCCTATGGATGCATCGTGCAAGAACTAAGGGCTGATATCCACGGGCTCCGCAGATTCAACGGGAGGCACATTCGGCGTGTGTTTAGGAGCGCTTCGGGCCGCGTCGCGATGATGCCGCCGATTGCGAGCGCGGCGCGCGGCGTCACGAAGCCCGCCGCCGTCACCGGCCTCAATGCATCGTTGTCCCGCTCACCGGTGCTCGCCCCATCGAGACATCTGCGAAGGGGGAAACCGGATCTAGACGGGCGAAATCGTGCAAAAAAGGCGGGGAATGCAGCACGGCCTGCATAATTTGCACGATTCGCGGACAAATTGCTCGCAAAAACCCGCTGTTCGTGCAGTATTCATCTGTAGTGCACAAACCCGAAAATCCGCCGACCCGTCATCGCCTGCCATGACAAAATCCGCCCAGCAGTCGCCCATCGTCGCGCCCCATCCTCTGGATTTCGTCTCACTCGGCAAGATCGTCCAAATCCGTGAGCGCCTCCTGTCCGCGCAGGCTGGCGGCAAGGTGGTTTACCGCTTCGAGTCGGGCGATCCGAGCTTCACGCCACCGGCGCACGTGGCAGAGGCGATCGTCGCGGCGACCTACGCCGGCAAGACGCACTACATCCCCAACAATGGCATCCCGGAGCTCCGCCGCGCGCTCGCTGAAAAGGTGCGCGAGCGCAACGGCCTGAAGGGCGTCACGAGCGACGACGTCTTCGTGACGAACGGCGCCATGCACGCGCTCTACGTCGTGTTCGGCGCGATGCTCTCGCAGGGCGAGGAAGTCATCATCCCGGACCCGATGTGGACCGAGGTCGCCGAAAACATTCGCCTCGCGGACGGCGTTGCCGTGGGCGTGCGTCTCTCGGCCGCCGAGGGATTTGCGTATCGTGCGGCGGACATCGAAGCGGCCATCACGCCGAAGACGCGTGCGATCTTCGTCAATACGCCGCACAATCCTACGGGCGCGATTCTCTCGCGGGGCGAGCTGCAAGCGATCTACGACCTCGCGCGCCGCCACGATCTCTTCATCATATCCGACGAAGCGTACGAGGACCTGGTGTACGCGCCGCACGAGCATGTCTCCATCGGCTCCCTGGCGGACGAGGACGATGCGCGCGTCATCAGCATCTTCTCGTTCTCGAAGAGCCATGCGATGGCCGGCTTGCGGACGGGCTACGTCGTGACGCGGACGCCACAGCTCCACGATCGCATTCCGAAGCTGCTGCGCTGCACCATCAACGGCGTGAACAGCCTCGCGCAGTGGGCCGCACTGGCGGCGGTGAAGGGAAGCGACGCGACCACAATCGCGATGTGCGACGAATACCGCGTGCGGCGCGACATCATGATCGCGGCCCTCTCCGACATTCCGGGCGTGCGGCCCTTCGTCCCCGGCGGCACATTCTTTGTGTGGGCCGAGTTGGAGCAGTCCCTTTTCGAACGTCTCGAGGTGGCGGACGCCGACGCGCTGTCGACCTCTCTCGCGGACGACGGCATCGGGAGCGCTCCGGGTGATGCGTTCGGCCCGAGCTACCCCGACGCCCTCCGGTTCTCGTTCAGCTGCGACACGGCCATGGTGCGCGAAGGAAGTCTCAAGCTGCGGGAGGCACTCTTGTGACAGGGACATTTTCCGCCCCGGCCACCGACGCAACGGTGCGCGTCGCCCTCGCCGAATACGACACCAGCTGGCAGCACCCCGAGACGTCGCTCGGCCGCGCGGCCATCTGCATCTCGCGCGCGGCGGCAACCGGCGCACGACTGGTCGTCCTGCCCGAGATGTGCAGCACGGGCTTCACCATGGATCCCGAGGAGTGGGCGGAAACGCCTGACGGTGTCGCGCACACGCGACTGGCCGAGCTGGCGCACGCACACGATGTGTGGATCATCGCGGGCATCGCGACCAAGAGCGCCGGCCACCATCTGAACGTCGCCGCCGTGTTCGACGATCACGGGCAGCTCGTGGCCAGCTACGCCAAGCAGCGGCTGTTCGCGTACGGCGAGGAGCACGAGCACTATACCCCGGGCAGCGCGCCGGTCGTCGTCGAGATCGACGGCGTGCGCGTGGCGCCGTTCGTCTGCTACGATCTCCGCTTTCCCGAGCTGTTTCGCGCGGTAGCGCCGTCCGTGGATCTCATGGTGGTGATTGCCAACTGGCCCAGCGTGCGTCGCGCGCATTGGGACGCATTGCTGCCGGCGCGCGCCATCGAGAATCTCTCGTACGTCGTCGGCGTGAACAGAACGGGAACCGGCGGCGGACTCTCGTACGACGGCGGCTCGGCGGGTTACGATCCGTGGGGCGTGTCCGTCGCCGTGAAAACGGCGATCGCGTCGCCGAGTGTCGTGGATGTGTCCGCTGCGCACGTGCGTCAGCTTCGCGACAAGTATCCCTTCCTCAGCGATCTCGCGGCCGGCGTCACCTTCTGATCAGAGCGGCTTCAGCGGAACGTAGAGGTCGCACTCGAACGCGCCTGTCTTCGGGTCGAAGGACATCTCCGGCGAATAGAATTCGAACATTGGCCGCGCGTCGAGTTGCATGCCGCTCTCCGGCAGCCAGTCGCGCAGCATGGCGACCCATGTGTCACCGATCAGCGCCGCCGAGCCCTTGAAGCGTGTTACGGCGTACTTGCCTCCCGGTAGCGTGGTCGTCTGGTAGCTGCCTGTGCCTGCGAAATCCTTCGGCACTGCCACACACGCGTCATAACGGCACTGCTCCGGCGCGGTGATGGCCGGATCGTCGTGGCTCACGCCGTAGCGCGGCTTGCCGACGGGATCGTTCGTCACCATCCAGGGATACACGGTGTCCTGCCAGAAGCGCGAGAGCTGCTCGCCGTAGGGGCCGATGTGGCGAAGATAGGCGACGTACGCCGGGGCGAGCTCTACGACTTTGACTTTCATGGCTGCCCTTTCTGTGAAGTGTGTGACCCCATGATGTAGCGTGTCGCGTTCCGCATCCTGATCGACGTTGCGATTCGTCCGACGATTCTTGCGCTCTTCACGCCGCCACGCACTCGGCGACGCTCCGAACCGGATGCGGAAGGCGCGCGTAAATGCCTCGGCCGAATTGAAGCCGACGGACAGAGCGATGTTCAGCACAGACGAGCGCGGCTGTGTTGCGAGGCACAGCGCGGCGATCTCGAGGCGGCGCCGGCGGACGTAGTCACCGAGTGTCTCTCCCATCCATGCGGAGAAGACACGATGGAAGTGAAACGCCGAGAAGTTCGCGACGTCCGCAAGCCGAGCGAGATCGAGCGGCTCGTCGAGGTGACGATCGACGCGCTCGAGAACCCGATGCATGCGTTGCGCGTATTCGGGCCGGCTGGTCTCACGCGTCATCGAGATGCCCGTGTCATTGCGACGCGAGCCGGGCGGTCTCCATCATGACAAGGGCTCGTTCAGGAACGCTGCACGAAGGCCACCGCGACTACGTGGTTGAGCGACCATCGCTTAGCCGATTCGCGACACGATTTCCTGGATGTTGCCTGCGATCAGCGCGTGTTCGGCAAAGTTGATCAAGCCCTTGTCGCGAGCGTCGTCGGTCGCCTTGGGGGCGCTCGGTAGGCCGTTCTGCGCCGCTCGCATGTTGCCCCGTTCGATGAGCGCGTCGCTCGTGGCGAGCCCGTTCTGCACCGACTGGCAGAATCCTTAGCGCTGGCTGGGCGTGGCCCCGTCACAAAGCGACTGCACGTTGTGTTGCGCGATACAGTGGTCGCAACTTGACCTGACAACCCTGCGTCACCTTGGTGTTCTCGCTTCCCATCGACCTCCGTAGCCTCGCGGCTATCCAACTACGCCTCGGAACCAGTCTTCCTCATCTTCCCAACCCCCATGACGCCGGAGATCCTGATCGGCGCTCGGATCATATGGCTCGCCTCCTGCCTTCCTGTTTGACTTCATGTGCCACCTCCTCCCCGAAGTATGAGCGAGTAAGGCGCCACGAAATCGGTCTAATCCCGGTTGCAGAAGGCCGCCCAACCTCCAAACCCGGGTGCCCATCAAATCGGGTCAACTCCAACCTGCTAATGCGTCACATTGACGGCATACGTTAGCGGATTAGTTCGTTGATCAAACACCAGCGCTCCACTGACCAGATGCGCGACGTCGGTGGTCACGACTCCGTCCGCGCCGGTACTCGAGAACTGGAGCGCGTCAGGGGTAAGCGTGACTTGACCGCTCCAATTGGACGTGCCCATCGACGCGCCGGTACATGAGTTTGTCGAAAGCTGATCCTCAATAAACCGACCCGTGCCATTACTGATAGACAGACTCAGATTGCCGGACTGAATCATGACGAAGCAACCGGTGTGACCACCCGCTTGCGTCAATGGAATCTCAAATTCACGAAACGGCACCGAGTGCCCGTTGTACGCTATTAGCGCATGGTTCCCGTTCAATGTGACCGCCGCGAGGCCTGTCGGCTGGCTACCTCCGCCGCACGCTGCAGCGACGCCGAGCAACAACACAAGACGATGACGCATGCAAACCTCCTTCCGCTGCCTGAGAACTCACTGGGTAAGGGCGCGCCAACTGCCATCGCTGGCGCCCGATACAGGCGTGATGAAGCTGTATCCACCGCCTGTCCAACAACTGCCGTAGTTAAACTGTGTATAATCAGATGGGTGGTTCGTAATGGGATCCCACGCTCCGTTATTAGCAAACGATATAGCAGAAGCCCCAACTGATGCAACGGAAGGACAAAGATTTGGTGCGGTGAAGTAATGCTCCTCCCACATGCTCCAGCCGAGCCCGGTTTCGACTTCGTTAGTCAGCGTATATCCGCATGACGTGAAGAGCTGCACGTAACCTCCAACAATGTAGTTGTAGATATTCATATACCAACATTGGCCGTTTGTCGATCCAGTATTCGGGGTCACGTTGGCAACCACTATCGTCGGACGTCCGTTATAGGTGCGGACGTACGTGGATTGAAACCCTGGGTCGGTTAGGTCCCAACGGAGTGCCAGCGTTCCCTGACCGAGTGAGCCACGGCACCAATCCCATGCCCATAGCTGATGCTGGATTGGTCGTCCGAAGTGTGCCGTCGTCATCTCGATGCATGAACCTCCTGGCGCAAGCAACGTCGGAGCGTAGAGGACCGAACTATCGGGAGGTGGCAGAGTGATACTCGTCCCAATGTCGTGGACGGAGTACACGCCGTACCACGCGTTCGTGTTTTGGTGCAAATAGAATCCTGCGTCGCCTTGATCGGGGGGCGGCAGCAAGCTTTGCCTCGACCGTGCTCCTTGTGGGCGATTACGCATGTAATGCGCTGCGATGGCGTAGGCCGGCGGCATCTGTGAAATAGGCGCTTGCGCGCTTGGCGGCGCGTTGAAGGCCACAGACTCGGAGGGAGGGGCGGGAAGAGCCGCAAGCGGAGTGCCTACCGGCACCTTCGTTCCCTCCGGCATCCACGCTGATACCGCCGAAGCCGTACTCAGAGATGCTGTCTCACCGGGGCGCGCCTTCGGCACTGTCGAGGTGGAGGAATCTGTGCAGCCGGCGAGCATCACTGCCGTACCAATTACGCCAGCCCTAAGGATGTTCATGCTCAGCTCCGGTCGAGAAGGGTGGTGATGAGCACACGCGCCCCGTATGCGAGGCCTGTTAGACTTCGGGACAGGCCGTCGCAAGACGCGCGCCGCACAGTTGCCCAAACACTTGCGCTGTAAACACATATTTAGCTGTAAGCACACATCTAATAGTTTAGGCCGTGCGCGACGCTTAGGGGTTACACCGCGTGTAATTGGGACCATATTCGCGAGACAGTCACGGCCGGCGATTCGTCGTTGCACTTGAGCGGTAGGTCGATGCGGAGAGCGAGCTCCGCGCCGGAGCGCGTTCTACCAACTCCACGAAGCGGACCACATTGGTATTGCAGATGCCGAACTGATTGTTCGCCCCATCACAGCATTACGATGATGTTTCTTTGTGGCATTGGGGGGCTACTCGCGACGACGCGTTCTTTTGCGGTGAGAGTGTAAGCTTCCGTAGTCTCAGCGCCCGTGGGAAGCACGGCGGAGCCGGTTGGAACCGAAGGCGCGACCATTGAGCAATGCCGACCAAAGTTGACTTGACGACTAGGGAATACCTGGAGCGGCGCGCCCCAGCGATCAAGCTGCCGCGACATCGTCGCCCCGCGTTTAGCCTATGCATGCGGAGAAGACACATCGCGTATATCTCCGCCTCGATGTTCAGGCGACCGTGCGCGCGTCTAGCAGAGCCGGTCCGGGCGGCGTATGTTCGAGCCCCGCCGAAGGCCCGACGGGTACTCCTCCCCAACACCCGGAGTCCCTCATGAATCGCACCCTGATCGGCAGTCTCGCTCTCGTTCTTGCGACGGCCTCTGTAGCGAACGCGCAGGCAAAACCCGAACCCAAGCAGGCCGGCGCCGCCAAGGCGGCCGCACTGACGTGGGCCGATCTCACCGGCGACTGGGAAGGGAAGGCGATGCGCGGCAAGACCGACTCGGTCATCACGACACTCACGACGACCTTCGCCGCCGACAAGAAGATCTGGGTGAACCTACCGAATCGGAAGCCGGTCGCCGCCCACCTCATCACGATGGCGGGCGATAGCATCGTGTACGAAACGGACTCGTACGACAGCATCACGCGGCCCGGCCACAAGACCACGCTGCGCTTGAACTCGCACATCGCCAATCACAAGGCGTGGGGCACCTTCCACGCGGCCTTCGACGACGGCAAGACGCTCGACGGAACGCACAGCGCCGCGCACAAGATCAAGTGAGCTCACTCGCCGGAGCCTCCCGCGGTTTTTGGGGAGGCTCCGCAGCGAGGCGCGCCGCTTTCATCATCAGGAAGTCACGTTCCGGGACGCTCGCCGTGCGCTCCGCGGCCGTGCGGTAATGCCCAAGCGCGCGCTCGCGGTCACCGGCGCGCTCGTAGAGATGGGCGCGCACCGCATCGAGCCGATAATGGCCGGCGATGCGCGGATCGTCGTCGAGTGTCTTCAGAAAATCCAACGCGGCTGCCGGACCCTGCACCATGGCTACCGCCACCGCGCGGTTGAGCGACACCATCGGATTTCCCGAGATCTGTTCGAGCTGGCCGTACAAGGCGAGAATCGCGGGCCAGTCGGTATCCTCGACGCGCGCGGCCTGGTCGTGCACTGCCGCAATCGCTGCCTGGAGTTGGTAGGGACCGGCCGAGCGGTGCGCCAGCGCCCGCGTCACCAGGGAAACACCCTCCGCGATGAGCGCTCGATCCCAGCGCGAACGATCCTGCTCGTCCAACGGAATGAGCTCGCCGTGCACTCCCGTCCGCGCGACGCGACGCGCGTCAGCGAGCAGCATCAGCGCAAGGAGACCCATGACCTCCAGGTCGTCCGGCAGCAGCGCGTACAGCATCCGCGCGAGACGAATCGATTCATTCGAGAGGTCGATGCGCTGGAGTTGCGGCCCACCGCTGCTCGCATACCCCTCGCTGAAAATCAGATAGAGCGTATGGAGCACGGCACTCAGCCGCTCCGCGCGCTCATCATCCGAGGGCAGACTGAAGGGAATTCCCGACGCCTTGATGCTCTGCTTCGCCCGGCTGATGCGTTGCGCCATCGTCGCCTCGGGGACGAGAAACGCCTTGGCGATCTCCATGGTCGTGAGTCCTCCCACGGCGCGGAGCGTGAGCGCGATCGCGGACGCCGGCGTGAGTGCGGGATGACAGCACATGAAGAGGAGCACGAGCGTGTCGTCCTCCTCCACATCGATGTCCCCAGTCGGCGGAGGAACAAACGCCCACTCGGCCCATACTTCGCTCGCGACGGCGTCTTCGCGCCGGCGTCGAGCCACCTCACTGCGCACCTGATCGGTGAGCCGGCGAACCGCAACGTGATACAGCCATCCCTGCGGATTCGCGGGTATGCCCTCGACGGGCCACTTCGCTGCCGCGGCGATGAGTGCTTCCTGAACCGCGTCTTCCGCCATCGAAAAATCTCTGTGCCGCCGGACCACGACGCCCAGCACCTGCGGCGCGAGCTCGCGCAGCAGATGCTGAATGGTGACGTCGGGGGACTCCGCGGTCACGCGTCCGTCGGAGGCGCGCTGAGCACCTGACGCACTTCGATCTTCATGTTGAGGGGCTTGCCGTCCGGTCCCGGTGCGGTGGACGCGCGGCCGGCGATCGCATAGGCGCGCTCGGTGCTGTCCACCTCCACGATCCAGTAGCCGGCCAGAAATTCCTTTGCCTCCGCGAACGGTCCATCCGTTACAACCGGTAGCCCCTTCGGGTCGGCGCGAACGATCCGCGCCTCACCGGGTGCGGCCAGCCCCTGTCCGTCCACCCATTCGCCGGATGCGTTCAGGTCCTTGCCCAGGTCGTGCATGAACTGGATGTGCGCCTTCAGGGCATCCGGTGACCACCTGGTGATCCCGTATTCGCCGTCGCCGCGCGGGGCGTGCATCATCAGCATGTAGCGCATGGTCCGATCTCCTCCGAGTTTGGGACGCCGCGATTGGCGTCTGCGTAGAGAAGTCGGAGCTGCCGTCACGTTCTCTACATCGCGGACGACCCGCCCGTCATTTTCCGCTCAGGCGGTCAAAATATATTCGGGCCGCCTGCTCGTCGAATGCGCAGGCCACGATCCGCTCGAAGCGCTGTCGGTAGCGGCGCATCACGTCGATGGCCACCTCCGCGGCCGCCCTGATGGGATACCCATACGCCCCCGTCGAGATCGCCGGGAACGCGATACTATGGATGTCGCCCTGGTCGAGCGCGAGCTCGAACGCACGCACGTAGGCGGAGCGAAGCAATGGTTCCTCGCCGTGCGTACCGCCACGCCACACGGGCCCGACGGCGTGGATGACGTACTTTGCGGGCAGCCGGAATCCGGGTGTGATTACCGCGTTGCCGGTCGGACAGGGCGCGAACGCCATGGACGCGCGCACGAGCTCGGGACCGGCAGCGCGATGAATGGCGCCATCCACTCCACCACCGCCGGCGAGCTGTTCATTCGCGGCATTGACGATGGCGTCCGTGGCCAGTGTGGTGATGTCGGCGCGAACGACCTCGATCATGAGCAGTGCGTCCTCCCTCCGACAGTTACGGAGGCCGATCAGCCCGTGTTGCGCAGCCCCTGAGCGACGCCGCTCAGCGTGGTGGCGAGTACGTCGTCCAACGCCGCATGATCCTCGCCACGCGCCGCCGCCGCGCGCTTGCGTCCCAATAGTGATACCTGAAGGAGCGAAAGCGGATCGACGTAGGGATTCCGGAGCGCAATCGCGGCCTGCAACACGGGCACGTCCGCGATGAGCACGGCACTCTCGCGGATTCGGAGAATGCTCTCCACCGTTCGCTTGAATTCCTCCTCGAGCTGCGTAAGCAGCTCCTGGTTGCCGCCGAGACGCGTCACATATGCGCGCGCGATCTCCAGGTCGGTCTTCGCGCACACCATCTCCACTTTTGAGAGAAAGTCGTCGAAGAACGGCCACGTCCGCGCCATGTGCTGCAGCTCGCGCAATCCGTCACCTGTCGACGCGTGCGATGCCAACGCGGCGCCGACGCCGAGCCACCCCGTCAACATCAGGCGGATCTGTGTCCATCCGAATGCCCATGGGATCGCGCGGATGCCCTCGATGCCGATGCTCTTGCCCGGACGATACGAGGGGCGGGACCCGAAGCGCGCATCGGCCAGCTCGGCAATGGGTGTGGACGTACGAAGGAGCTCGAACAGCTCGGGACGCTCGTGCACGAACGTCCGGTACAGCTCGTAGGAGCGCGCGGAGAGCTGGCTCACGATGTCTCTGAACCGTTGCACTTCCGCCGGATCGCGTCCCTCACGCCAATCGGTAAAGCCGTGGAGCAGCACGCCGGAAATGCTCACCTCGAGCGAACGCTCCGCGACGGCGGACAGACCGAACTGCTGCGAGATGATCTCACCCTGCTCGGTGATCTTGATCTGGCCGTTCACAGTGCCAGGGGGCAGCGCCGATAGCGCGCGATGCACTGGAGAGCCACCGCCGCGACCGACACCTCCGCCGCGGCCGTGAAACAGCCTGAGCGCAATTCCGGATTCCGCAAAGAGCGACGCAAGCGCCTCCTGCGCGCGATACAGCGCCCAGCTTGCAGCGAGCAATCCCGCGTCCTTTGCCGAATCCGAATAACCGAGCATCACTTCCTGCCGGTTGCCGCGGGCGGCGAGCTGTCGCCGGTACGTCGGATCGTCGAGCAGCGCGCGCATCACCTGTGGAGAGGCATCCAGGTCCGCCAACGTCTCGAACAATGGAACGACGTCGAGACGCGACACCGGCGGATCCGCGGAGAGATCCACCAGGCCACCTTCGCGTCCGAGCAGCAGCACGCGCAGCAGATCATCCGGCTCGCGCGTCATCGATACGATGTACGTGCACGCCGCGGCCTCGCCGGCCTCGTCCTGCACGGTGCGGATGGCGCGGAACGTTTCGAGGACGCGAGTCGTCGCATCGCTCACGGGCAAGTGTGCGGCGGCGAGCGGCCGGCGGCCGGAGAGCTCGCGTCGTATGGCACTGGCGTCGAGCGCCGGCAGATCCAACACACGTGACAGCTCGTCCAGTGCATCGCGATGCATGTCGGCATGATCTCGCACGTCCATCATGAAGCCGTAAAACCCGTGCGCGCGCACCACGCCGATGAAGGGGTCGAGCACGGTACGGCACGCTTCAACGGCGCCTGCGCTCAGCAGATTCTCGCGCACGAGCATGAGGTCGCGATCGAACGCCGCGGCGTCGGCATATGCGGCGTGCTCTGGCTTGAAGGTGCCTGAGTCTCGTGCGGCAACGGCGCGGCGCGTTGCGGCTATGCGCGCTGCCATGAACGTCAGTTTGAGGCGCACGGGCTCCGAGGCGTTGCGCGTCCGATTGGCTTTCCACACGTCCGGAAGCGCAACACGATCCTCCTCGATCGACGCCAGAAGGGCCGCTGGCGGTTCAGCGTGCTGCGCAGACAACGCGAGCCGCTCGACGAGATCGTCGAGCGCGCGGCCATAGCGGCCGAGGATCACGTGGCTTGCGCGGCGCGCGGCAGCGACGGTCGTGTCGGGCGTGACGAACGGATTGCCATCGCGATCTCCGCCCACCCAGTTGCCCATTCTGATGGGAACGGGGATCCTGAGCGCATCGGCCGTGGCGCGGAACTCCTCCTCGTATGCCCGCATCAACGCGTTGCGTGCGGCGGCGCTCGCGTCCAGCAGGCGCGTCTCGAGGTACCAGAGCACCGTGCTCACTTCGTCGAGCACGGTGGGGCGATCCTGACGCACTTCGGCGGTGAGCCACAGCAGCTCGATCTCGCCCTCGAGCCGGTCTTCCAGAGCGCGCCGGTCGACATGTGGCGTTGCTTCCCACGCAAGCAGCAGATCGGCGACGCGCGCCTGCAGTGCGAGCAGCGTTCGCCGCGTGGATTCGGTCGGGTGGGCCGTGAGCACAGGACGCACGTCGAGCCGCGTCACGGCGTGCAACACCTCCTCGGCCGTGCGCCCCTGTTCGTGCAGGCGGCGGAGCGTCCATCGAGCACTTGCGGGCTGCGGTGCAGCATCTTCATGCGCATACGCACGACTTCTGCGCACCCGATGCACCTGCTCGGCGGTATTGATCAGGAGAAAGAACAAGGTGAACGCCCGCGCGGAGATTGCGCAGAGCTCGAGCGGCAGAGCGTCCACGCGTGCGAGCAGGTCGTCGAGCGTTGGCGCGCCGGGATCGCGACGGCGGCGCGCGCGCGTTGCACGGCGCAATCCCTCGACTTCCGCAAACGCGGCGTCGCCCTCGAGCCGGCGGATCACGCGTCCCAGCGCGGCGGCAAGCCGGCGGACATCCTCGTGGAGCGGTGCGTCCTCGGAACGAATCTGGACCGGCGAGGTCATGAGTGTCCGTGCCGGCTGATCGGAGGTCGCCACTCCGAGACTCGAGCGGCCGAGCAAGTCCCATCGCCGCGGAGTTTTCGGCTGCAGAGAGACTCGGCGTGGCAGCCGTCGTGAGCGGTCAACTCGTCGATTCTGGCTTGGCGCGCAGCAGACTCACCGCCCACACGCACAGCACCGCGGACAACACTGTGATGCAAATCATCCAGAGCGCACGGGTCGACGGCTCCTGAATCATCCGCCATGCATGCATCACAGTCAGAACAGCGAACAGCAATGCGGTGACGCTGAGATACGCTTTCATGGCAGCCTTGTCCTGTGAAGGTTCACGCCACCCTCGGCGCCGCGAAATGCGGCGCGGCCACGAGCGCGGTAGCGCCGCGCAAACGCGGGAATCCGCCCATCTGCTCCGGAACTACAGGCGTCTTACGGCCGGCCGGCGTGAGCGCGCGCTCGAGTATGCCCGCCCGCACGGCCGGCTGAATCATGTCCCATGCGCCGGTGATCTCGCCACCGAGAAAGACCTGGGAGGGATTCAGCGCGTTCACGATACCACCAATGCCGACGCCCAGGTAGTGACCGGTCGCGACGATCGCCTCGGATGCGCGCGCGTCGCCCGCCCGTGCACGCGAAATGAGGTCCTCGATGGTGAGCCCTCCCGCAGGATGCGGCACCGCGCCACCCCACAGCGGCACCAACTCGCGCCCCAGATACCGCGAGAGGGTCGCCTGGTTGGACGTGTACGCCTCCCAGCAGCCGCGCGCACCGCACAGGCACTGGGGCCCATTCGTGTCGAGCGGAATGTGCCCGAACTCGCCCGCAGAATTCGTCTCGCCTCGGATGAGCTGTCCGTTGAGCACGATGCCGGCACCCACGCCGTCAGATACGGTGACATAAACGAAGTTGTCCGTCGTATTGCCGCGCTGGCCGAGCCACATCTGGGCCAGTGCGCATGCCATGGGGGCATTCTCGATTTGCACGGGAAGACCGACGCCCTTGGCCAGCGCATCGCGGACGTCCACGTCGCGCCAGCCGAGCTGCGGCGCCAGGAGCACTCGTCCCGTGAGGCGCTCCACCATGCCGGGCACCACGAGCCCCACCCCCTCGCATCGCCCGCGCGCGCCGTGTGCATCGAGCAGCCGCCGAATGCGGCTGGTAAGGTCCACGACCAACGCGTGCGGATCGAATGCCGTCTCGAAGGACTCGAGGGCGATCTGCGTGCCCGCGAAGTCACTGAGCATCACGAAGGTGCGGCTGAAGCGAATGTCCACGGCGACGACGAGACGGTCCTGCGTGCGCACGTACAACATGGTAGGCCGGCGGCCGCGGGCCGCGTGGCCGGTTGCCCCTTCGTAGATGGTGCCTTCGTCGATGAGGTCCTGAATGATCGACGTCACCACGCCGCGGCCGATGCTCATGCGACGCGCAATGTCGGCGCGCGACACGGGTTGGTGATCGCGAACGAGGTTGAGCACGATCCGCCGGTTGATCTCGCGCGACGTGGTGCGCGTCGCCCGGCGGAAGTCACGAGTGTCGATCTTTCTCAATGCGGCGGCCGGTTCGGATCCGTGAGACCCCGGGGTAGGTGCTCGATCACGCTACGACGCAGATTCGCCGCAGGTTGCAAAGCATTGCAGCGCCTATCTTCCGACGATAGATTTTGCCCTCGATATTAGTTCGACAGTCGAACAAAATTGAGGTAACCCGCGACGGCCGCAAGACCTTGCGCATCCGCCCGCGCTCCCTCGAATCCCACCGGTCTGCACATGGCGAGTGCGGTAAACCACGTCGTAACGGGCCCCGGCATCCGCACCGGACGGCTGCTGCGCCTTCATCCCGACCGCTTTTTCGATCCCGATCCGGCCATCCGCCGCGCGGCTCGCGAGATCTACGACGGCATTCGTGACCTCCCGCTCATCTGCCCGCACGGACACGTGGAGGCGTCGATGCTCGCCGACGACACGCCGTTTCCGGAGCCGGCCTCGCTCCTCATCATTCCGGATCACTACATCCTCCGGATGCTGTACAGCCAGGGCGTGCCGCTCGAGGATCTCGGCATCCCGTCTCGCGACGGCACGCCGGTGGAGCTGGACGCGCGCAGAATCTGGCAGCGTGTCTGCGAAAAATGGTATCTCTTCCGCGGAACACCATCGGGTGCGTGGCTCACACACGAGTTGTACGAGCTCTTTGGGGTGCGCGAGCAGCTCGATGGGGACACGGCGCAGCGCATCTACGACGAGATCGCCGAACGGTTGAGCAGCCCGGAGTTCAAGCCGAGGACGTTGTTCGAGCAGTTCGGCATCGAGATTCTGGCGACGACTGATGCGGCCACCGATGGACTCGCCTCCCATGAGAAGATCCGTGCGTCGGACTGGACGTATGGACGCAACCGTGTCGTGCCAACCTTCCGGCCGGATGCGCTCTTTCGTATCGCGCTGCCAACGTGGAGCAGTGAGGTCGCAACGCTGGAGAAGCTCGTCGGCGGCAGCATCGCGTCCTGTGATATGCTCGTCTCCGCGCTCGCCGATCGGCGCCGCGCCTTCAAGGCGCTCGGCGGAATGGCCACGGACCACGGTGTGGTCGAGCCGTACACCGCGGCGTTGTCGCCGCAGGCGGCCGACAGATTGTTCCAGCGTGCGCGCAAGGGCGACGCATCGGCCGACGATCAACGCCAGTTCGAGGCGCACATGCTCATGGAGATGGCGCGTCTCTCGTGCGAGGACGGCCTCGTCATGCAGTTGCACGCGGGATCGCTGCGCGATCACAACCCCGCGGTCGGCGCGCGCTTCGGCCCGGACAAGGGCGGCGACATTCCCATCGCCGCGGAATTCACGCGGAATCTGCGTCCCCTGCTGGCTACCTACGGCAACGATCCGCGATTCTCGCTCGTGCTCTTTACGCTGGACGAGAGCACCTACTCCCGCGAGTTGGCGCCACTGGCCGGCCATTACCCCGCCGTGCGTCTCGGACCGCCGTGGTGGTTCAGCGATTCGCTCGAAGGCATGAAGCGCTTCCGGGAGCAAGTGTCGGAGACGGCAGGCATCTACAACACGGCCGGCTTCAACGACGACACGCGCGCGTTCTGCTCGATTCCCGCACGCCACGATCTCGCGCGACGGGTGGACGCCAACTGGCTCGGCGGCCTGGTGGCGCGTCACGTCATCGACATGGCCGAGGCGCGCGAGATGGCTCGCGCGCTGACGACGGATCTCGCGCGGGAGACGTACCGCTTTCCGCAGCCCGCGGACGCGTGAGCACCGTGGCGGCACCCGCGCGCCCCGACGCGCTTCGCATTCACGACGCCGACAACGTTGCGGTTGCCATCAGGCCGCTCAGGGCCGGCGAGATGATCGAAGTGGCGGGCGATCGTGTGCGCCTCAACGAGGACGTTCCGGCCGGCCACAAGCTCGCACTGCGCAACGTGAATGCGGGCGAGCAGATGGTGAAGTACGGCTTCCCAATCGGCGTGGCGACAGAGGACATCGCTGCCGGAAGCTGGGTGCACAGCCACAATCTCCGCACGCAGCTCGAGGGGCTGCTTGGCTACGAATATCGTCCCGACGATCAGGAGGAGCTGCGATTCCCTACGCGCACGGCGGAGTTTCCCACCTTCGACGGCTACCGCCGCGACGACGGCAGGGCCGGCACGCGCAA
Source organism: Gemmatimonadetes bacterium 2013_60CM_65_52 (assembly GCA_002215645.1). Lineage (GTDB taxonomy): Bacteria > Gemmatimonadota > Gemmatimonadetes > Gemmatimonadales > Gemmatimonadaceae > AG11. The sequence continues at coordinate 118,697 of NGFI01000013.1, forward strand.
CGAGATCTGGATTCTCAATACGGTCGGCTGTGTCAACTTCGTGGCGGAGGGCATCGCGAAGAGCGCATCGGAACGTCTGGGGAAGGGCATCGATGGCATCCACGCCTTTGGCCATCCATATGGCTGCAGCCAACTGGGCGATGATCTCGGGCACACGCAGGCGGCTCTCGCCGGTTTGCTCCGCAATCCCAATGCGGGCGGCGTGCTGATGCTGGGCCTTGGTTGCGAGACCAATCAGATGGAATCGCTGCTGGCGCGCGCCGGAGACGTCGACCGGAGCCGCGTGCGTTTCTTCAACTCGCAGGACGTCGGCGACGAACGCGCCAGCGGCACGGAATTGATCGCGGAGCTGGCGCGGCGAATGGAGGATGATCGTCGCGTGGCGTGCAGCGCCGCGGAGCTGGTCATCGGGCACAAGTGCGGCGGCTCGGATGGGTTCAGCGGAATCTCGGCGAATGCCGTCGTTGGAGGTGTCGCGGATCGGGTGACGGCGTACGGCGGCGGCGTGCTGCTCACCGAGGTGCCGGAGATGTTCGGCGCGGAGCAGCAGCTGATGAACCGGGCGGTGAACACCGAGGTGTATGAACAGCTCGTCGCGATGATCAACGGTTTCAAGGACTACTTCATCCGGCACGGCCAACCGATCTACGAGAATCCGTCTCCCGGAAACAAAGCGGGCGGGCTCACGACCCTCGAGGAAAAGTCGCTCGGCGCGATTCAGAAGGGTGGCCGGGCGCCCGTGTCGCACGTCATCCGATATGGCGAGCAGGCTCCGGGAGCCGGGTTGACGCTGCTCGAGTCGCCCGGCAACGACGGCGTGTCGAGCACGGCGATGATCGCAAGCGGCGCGACGATTCTCCTCTTCACGACGGGTCGTGGAACGCCGCTCGGCTTTCCGGTGCCGACCATCAAGATCTCGTCCAATTCGGAGATCGCACAGCGGAAGCCGCACTGGATCGACTTCAATGCGGGTCGACTGCTCGACGGCATCGCGACGCGCGAGGAGCTGGCAGACGAGCTGTTCTCGTTCGTGCTCGAGGTCGCGTCCGGGCGGCACACGAACAACGAGCTGCAAGGCTATCGCGAGATCGCCATCTGGAAGGACGGAGTCACTCTTTGACGGCGCGCATGCGGCTCGGTCGCGCTCTGCTGGACGTTCTGCGCCGCGATCGGAGCAGCGCCACGGAGCTTCCGGACGAGCAGCTGATGAATCTGCCGGAAACGATCGTGCAGTTTGGCACGGGCGCCTTGCTGCGCGGCTTGATCGATGACGCCGTGCATGGCGCCAATCAGCGGGGCGCCCACGCCGGCCGGATCGTGGCGATCGCGTCCACGGGAAGCGCGCGCGATCAGGCGTTGCGCGAGCAGGACGGATTGTTCACGCTCGTCGTCGAAGGCATCGAGAAGGGGCAACGTATCGAGGAAGCGCGCGTCGTCTCCTCGCTGAGCCGCGCCATCTCGGCAGCGGACGATTGGGACGACGTGCTCGTCCTTGCCCGTCAGGAATCGTTGCGATTCGCGTTCTCGAATACGACCGAGGTGGGAATCGTCGACGACCATGTCAGCCGCTTCGACGACCGGCCGCCGAAATCCTTTCCCGCGAAGCTCACACGGTTTCTGGCGGAGCGCGCGCGCGCGTTCGACTACGATCCGCGGCGCGGTCTCGTGGTCATTCCCTGCGAGCTGATCGAGAACAACGGCGACAAGCTGGCGTCGATCGTCCTGGCAATCGCATCTCGTTGGCGGCTCGATGGTCGCTTCGCGCGCTGGATCGAGGATGCGGTGCCGTTCTGCAACACGCTTGTGGATCGCATCGTTCCGGGTGTTCCTCGCGGAGAGCATGCGGCGTATCTGAGCGCGAAGCTGGGTTACGACGATGCCCTGCTGACGACGTGCGAGCCATACCGGCTGTTGGCTATCGAGGCCAGCGGTGAAGTGGCCGCCGCGTTGACGTGGGCCGCATCGGACGACGGGATCATTGTGTCGCCGGACATCGGGCCCTATCGCACGCGGAAAGTGCATCTGTTGAATGGCCCGCACTCGATCATGGCGTGCGTTGCGATACCGATGGGATGCGAGACCGTACGTGACGCCATCACGCATCCGGCCATCCACCAACTGGCCCGGCACGCGATGATGGAGGAGATTGCGCCGGTGCTCGACGTGGATGGCGCGGAGGAATTTGCGGAAGCGGTGCTGGACCGCTTTCAGAATCCATACATTCGCCATGCGCTGATCGACATCACGTTGCAGGCGACCATGAAAATGCGTGTTCGCGTGGTGCCGATCATCCAACGTCATGCCGAGCGGCGGGGCGTGGTTCCGCAGTCGCTCGCGTTCGGATTCGCGGCGTATCTGCTGTTCATGGACGGCAGGATTCAGGAGGCTCGGCGCGCATTGGGGTTGGATGTGCCGGCAGATGATCAGGGCTCACGCGTCCACGAGCACTGGTCGAGCGCTGGAAGCTCGGTGCGCGCACTCGTTGAGGCAGCGTGTGGCGACGTCGCCTTATGGGGCACGGATCTCGGCGCGATTCCTGGTTTCTCCGATTCGGTGACGGATGCGCTTCAGCGCATGCGGACAGAAGGAATGGCGGCAGCGTTGGAGCATCATGTCGGCGTACTCGCGTTGCCAGCATAGACGCGCTCACACCATACTCGAGAGACGCAGATGGCGGGAAAGGATCGGTTGTCGGTACTCATGGCGATGATGGATCAGGGAGTGATCCCCGTCTTCTACCATCCCGATGCGGACGTCTGCCGGAAAGTGATTCAGGCCTGCGCAAACGGTGGCGCCAAGTGCATCGAGTTCACCAATCGCGGTGACTTCGCATCGCACGTGTTCTACGAGGTGGCGAAGTATTTCGCCGCGGCGGATCCATCGGTGATCATGGGCGTGGGCTCGGTGCTCGATGCGCCCACGGCGGGGATCTACATCGCGAACGGTGCAAAGTTCGTCGTCGGGCCTGTGCTCAGCGCCGACGTGGCGAAGGTGTGTAATCGCCGGGCAATTCCGTACAGCCCGGGCTGCGGCTCAGCGACGGAGATCGCCGACGCGTACGAGCTTGGTTGCGAGATCGTGAAAGTCTTCCCGGGATCGTCGGTGGGCGGACCGGACTTCGTGAAGAGCGTGCTCGGTCCCATGCCGTGGGTTCGCATCATGCCCACGGGTGGTGTGGAGGCCACGGAGGCGTCGCTCAAGGCGTGGTTCAAGGCCGGCATCGTGGCGTGCGGAATCGGCAGCAATCTCGTGACGAAGGAGCTGCTCGATGCGAAGGACTACGCCGGAATCGAAACGAAGGTCAGGGAGACCGTTGCGTTGATCAGGACGATTCGAGGGAAGTAGCATGACCGACACCGCACTGAAGATCAGATCCGCATCCGAGACGAAGTGGGACTGCATGTCCTTCGGCGAAGTGATGCTCCGCTTCGACCCCGGCTTCGGACGAGTGCGCAGCGCGCGCTCGTTCCAGGTGTGGGAGGGCGGTGGCGAGTACAACGTCGCGCGGGCAATGCGGAAGTGCTGGGGCAAGCGCGCCGCGGTAGTGACGGCCATTCCCAGGAACGATCTCGGCTGGCTGCTCGAGGACTTCATTCACCAGGGTGGCGTGGACACCACACACGTCATCTGGCGCGAGTTCGATGGACTCGGCCGGAATACGCGCGTGGGCCTCAACTTCACCGAGAAGGGCTTCGGCATCCGGCCGGCGCTCGGCTGCTCCGACCGCGGACATTCGGCTGCTTCGCAGATCAAGCCCGGCGAGGTGAACTGGGAGAAGATCTTCGGCGAAGAGGGTGTTCGATGGTTTCACACCGGCGGCATCTTCGCCGCGCTCGCGTCGAACACCGCGGAAGCGGTAATCGAAGCGGTGGAAGCAGCGAAGAAATTCGGCACAGTCGTCGCGTACGACCTCAACTACCGTGCGTCGCTCTGGAAGAGTCAGGGTGGGAAGGATGCGGCGCAGCGCGTCAACCGCAACATCGCCAAGTATGTCGACGTGATGATCGGAAACGAGGAGGACTTTACCGCCTGCCTCGGCTTCGAGGTGGAGGGTGCCGACGAACACCTCACGACGATCGAGACGGACAACTTCCGGAAGATGATTCAGCGCGCGGTGACCGAGTTCCCGAACTTCAAGGTTGCCGCCACGACGCTGCGCAAGGCGACGACCGCATCGTTCAACGACTGGAGCGCGATTCTCTATTACCAGGGAGAGCTCTACCAGTCCGTGAAGCGCGAGAACCTGGAGATCTACGACCGCGTCGGTGGCGGCGACGGCTTCGCATCCGGGCTCGCGTTTGCGTTTCTCGAGGGAAAGGGGCCGCAAGCCGCCGTCGAATACGGCGCAGCCCACGGTGCGCTGGCGATGACGACGCCGGGTGACACGTCGATGGTCCGCGTCGAAGAAGTCGAGGCGGCAATGAAGGGAAAGGGCGCGCGGGTCATCCGGTAGCAGGCGCACATCACAGGAGAGGCAATGGCGAGTCAGGCTCAGGAGATGGTCACGAGCGCGGCACCGCGCGCGACCAGCTACCGCTGGACGATCTGCGCGTTGCTGCTCGCGGCAACGACCATCAACTACATGGACCGTCAGGTGCTGGGACTCCTGGCACCGACACTCAGCCGAGAGCTGGGATGGTCCGAGTCGGACTATGGCGCTATCACATCGTGGTTCAGCTTCGCGTATGCCATCGGCTTTCTCGGCGCCGGCCGGCTGATCGACCGGCTCGGTGTAAAGCGCGGATACGCGGTGGCCATCGTCACGTGGAGTCTTGCCGCAATGTCCCACGCGCTGGCCAATTCGGCGACTGGCTTCTCCTATGCACGCGCCGCGCTGGGATTTGGCGAGTCCGGGAATTTTCCCGCGGCCATCAAGGCGACGGCCGAATGGTTCCCGCGCAAGGAGCGCGCGCTCGCAACCGGCATCTTCAATGCGGGAACGAACATCGGCGCCATCATCGTGCCGCTCACGATTCCATTTCTCGTGCTGCGGTTTGGCTGGCGCATCGGCTTTCTCGCGACTGGCGCTCTGAGCTTCATCTGGCTGATAACGTGGCTCACCGTCTACGAGTCGCCGGAGCGCCACCCGAAGGTGAATGCGGAGGAGTTGGCGCACATTCGCAGCGATCCTCCCGAGGACACGGCCACGGTTGGATGGGGCACGGTGCTGCGTCACCGGCAGGCATGGGCCTTCGTGCTCGGCAAGTTCCTCACGGATCCCGTGTGGTGGTTCTATCTGTTCTGGCTGCCGAAGTTTCTCGACAAGCAATTCGGTGTGAAGCTGGCCGGGCTCGCAGCGCCGCTCGTGGTGATTTACGTCGTTGCCGACATCGGTTCGGTCTATGGCGGATACCTGTCCGGCGCGATCATCAAACGAGGCTCGACGATCAACCGCGGACGGAAGACGGCGATGCTCATCGCCGCGTGCCTCATCGTCCCGACGATGATGGCGCCGTACATGGCGAGCATGTGGGGGGCGGTAGCATTGGTCAGTATCGCAGCCGCATCGCACCAGTGGTGGTCGGCCAACATCTTCACGACGGCGAGTGACATGTTTCCCCGGCGCGCCGTCGCATCCATTGTCGGCTTCGGCGGCTTCGCTGGCGCGATGGGCGGCGTAATCTTTCAGCGCACCGTCGGCTATCTGCTGCAACACGACCCGACGGCGTATCGCTACATCTTCATCTACTGCGGCTCGATCTACGTGATCGCACTGGGGCTCATTCACCTCATCGTGCCGCGTATGACGCCCGCGAAGCTCGACGGCGCGTGAGCGGCAATCTCTTCTCGCTCGCGGGAGCACGCGCCCTCGTCACGGGCGCAAGCCGCGGCCTCGGCAAGGCGATGGCCGTGGCACTAGCCGATGCCGGCGCCGACGTCGTGTGCGCGAGCTCGCGAGCCGGTGGAGCTCTGGCAACCACCAAGGCGATCTCCTCGCGCGGACGCAAAGCGTGGGAGGTGGTCGGCGACGTGGGTGATCGCACCGCTCTCGCAGAGATGATGGCCGAGGTCGATCGAACAGGCCACGTCGACATCCTCGTCAACAACGCGGGGACCATTCGTCGTGCTCCGGCGGCCGAATACTCGCTTGGCGACTGGGACGCCGTTCTCCGAACGAACCTCGATGCCGCGTTCATCCTCTCACAGCACTTCGGCCGAGCGATGATTGCGCGCGGAGCGGGAAAGATCATCAACGTCGCGTCGCTCCTGTCCTTCAGCGGCGGAATCACCGTTCCCGCCTACACCGCGAGCAAACATGCGGTCGCGGGACTGACCAAGGCGCTCGCCAACGAGTGGGGCGCGAAAGGCGTGCAGGTCAACGCAATCGCACCTGGATATTTCCGCACGGACAACACCGAGGCGCTCCAGAACGACCCCGTGCGGTCGGAGCAGATCGGCGTGCGCATTCCCGCGAACCGTTGGGGCGAGCCGTCGGACATGGCCGGCGCGGTCGTCTTCCTTGCCTCACGCGCGAGCGACTACGTGAATGGACACGTTCTCGTCGTGGACGGCGGCTGGATGGCTCGCTGAACTGATCCAACGACGAACTCTGAATCAACAGGATCATGCACTTTCTCCCCGACGCCCACCGCACGAAGTCGATGTCGACCGAGGAGCTCCGCGCGAGCTTCCTCGTGCAGGGTCTCTTCGTGCCTGGAGAGATCAACCTGCGACAAATCGATCTCGACCGCGTGGTGCTTGGTGGCGTCGTTCCCACGTCCGCTCCGCTCGATCTTCCGAACCCCGCCGAGCTTCTCGCGCAGTTCTTTTGTGAGCGGCGCGAGCTGGGTGTATTGAACATCGGCGGTGCAGGAACCGTGACGGTGGACGGTGCCAGCTACGCGCTGGGTAACAAGGATCTCGTCTACGTGTCGCGCGGAAGTCGCGCTGTCTCGTTCGCCAGCGACGACGCGTCGGCACCAGCGCGCTTCTACCTGGTGAGCTATCCCGCGCACGCGGCGCATCCGACCGCGAGAGTGACCAGCGCGGACGTGCAGGCCGGCGAGATCGGATCGGCAGAGCAGGCCAACCGCCGGCGCATCGCGCGCTACGTCCACTCCGGCGGCGTGAAGAGCGCGCAGCTCGTCATGGGCGTGACTGTGCTGGCAACCGGCAGCGTATGGAACACCATGCCTGCGCACACGCACGACCGGCGCACCGAAGTCTATCTGTATTTCGATCTCCCGCGGGACGCCATCATATTCCACCAGCTCGGTGAGCCGACCGAGACGCGCCATCTCATCGTGCGGGATGGCGAAGTCGCCCTCTCTCCCGGCTGGTCGATTCACGCCGGCTGCGGCACCACGAACTACTCCTTCTGCTGGGCCATGGGCGGCGAGAATCAGGATTACGCCGACATTCAGCCCGTGAACATGAACACTCTTCGCTGACCGGTGATGCGTCTCTCCCGTCTCCTCGCCGCTCTTGCCGTGACGCTCGCGGCCCGGCCCACGCCGGCTCAAGCGCCGGCCCATGTGACGCTGCGCGTCGAGAATCCACTCGCGATCACGAGGCGCGACGAAACAGTATCGGTGCCATGGACCGAGGTGATGTCTCGACTCGCCGGTGTCACTCCGACGACTGTTCGTGTGCGGGATGCGGAGGGTCGAGAGATTCCTTCGCAGGTAGTGGACAACGAGGGCGTCGGTACACCGGACGCACTCATCTTCCAGGGCGACTTCCGTGAGAAGGAAGCGCGCCGCTTCACGGTGGAAGCCGCGGCGCCGTCGACGCCCTACGAGCCGAAAGTCGCGGTTCGCCACGATGATCCGCGCGACGACATGGCCTGGGAGAGCGATCGCGTCGCGTTCCGCATCTACGGCGAGGGACTGAAGAAGACACCGAACGCGATGTCGAGCAACGGCATCGACGTCTGGAACAAGCGCACGCGCAGTCTCATCGTCGAGAAGTGGTACACGACGGGTCACGACAACTATCACATCGACCGCGGCGAGGGCGCTGACTTCTACGACGTCGGCGAAACGCTCGGCAATGGCGGCGTGGCCGGGTGGGCGCGTGACACCATCTGGCGCGGCGACAACTTCAAGCATTGGCGCATCATCGCCACTGGTCCCATTCGCGCCGTGTTCGAGCTGAAGTACGACCCGTGGAACGTGAACGGGAAGCAGATGGCCGAGGTGAAGCGCGTGTCCATCGACGCGGGATCAAACGTTTACAAAGCGACCAGCGTCTTCACGTCACCCTCGGGCGGCGAGCTTCCATACGTGATCGGCACCGTGAAGCGTAAGGGGATGGTTGGCGTGTTCAGCAACAACAATGCGTGGGCGTGGCTGACAGGCTGGGGCATTGTCGACCCGAAAAACGGAGGGCACGGCGAGATGGGGACCGCGGTGCTGCTCCCACGCGGCGCAGTGAGTGATTGGAAGGAGGCCTTCAATCACTATTTCGCCGTCACCAAGGCGACATCGGGCAAACCTGTGGTCCACTACATCGGCGCAGGATGGACGGACAGCGGCGACTTCCCCACGCCGCAGTCCTGGTGGACGTACCTCGACGCGGTCGCGCAGCGCATCGACCAGCCTGTACGGGTCACGATCCAGCGCTAACGGCGCGGTGTGACAGATGGAACGTGGCCGTTGGTACGTCCCGGAGCTCGTGTCGTCTCCGCGAGAAGTGCACGGGCTGCCCCATTCGTATTTGGCATCCCGAAGTGGTTGCCCTGCACGTAACTGAGGTTCTCCATCGTCGCGAGCACCTCCGCCTGCTCGCGTGTCTCCACACCCTCGGCCACGACACCAAGGCCGAGCGCTCTGGCAAATGCGCCGATCGTGCTGACCATGGCGCGCGATTCCTCGTCCGCCGTCACACCGGCGATGTACGAACGATCGATCTTGATTGCCGTCAGCGGCATGCGTCGCAACACACTGAGCGACGTATAGCCCCGCCCGAACCCGTCCATCTGAATCTGCACGCCGAGCTCACGGAGCCTGCGCAGCGCCGGAATCGCGTGCTCGGCGTTGGCCGTCATCGCCGCCTCGCTCATCTCGATCACGAGACACGCCGGCGGTAAATCATGGCGCTTCAGCGCCTCTTCCACGGACGCGGTAAATCCCGGATCGACGATCTCCCGATCCGTGAGATTGATGGACACGCAGACCGGCATTGCGTCGGGATAATCGCGCCGCCACTCCGCGAGCTGCGCGCACACCTCGTTCAGCATCCAGCGTCCGACGAGGACGATCAGCCCCGATTCGTCCGCGTCGTCCACGAACTCGGCCGCCGACAACACGCCCCGAACGGGATGATGCCAGCGCACGAGTGCCTCGAACCCGCGGAGACGCTTCTCCTTCACGTCGAAGATTGGCTGATACGCCACGTGCAGCTCACCGCGCCGCAGCGCGTACGCGAGCTCGGACTGTACGCGCAGGCGGTCCACGGCCTTCCGATGAAACCGCTCGTCGTACACCACCGTGCGGGCGCCGCCCTGCCGCTTCGCGTCGTACATGGCCGCATCCGCGTCGTTGAGCAGCTCGCCCGCCTTCGCGAGCTCGTCGCCGTAGACGCGCACGCCGATGCTGAGCGAGGTGAACACGTCACGCCCTGTGAGCGGCACCAGCGCGCGCATGACCTCGTGCATCGCTTCGGCGAGACGCATCACCTCATCTTCATCCAGAATGGAGTCCAGCAGGATCACGAACTCGTCGCCGCCGACGCGCGCGAGGAGGTCGTCGTCGCCCAACACGGCTTTGATGCGCTCGACGCTCGCGCGGAGCAATGCATCGCCAGTCGCATGACCGAGGCGGTCGTTTACCTGCTTGAAGCGGTCCAGGTCGACGAACAGCACTGCGAAACGCGGCAGCGGCCTCTTCACGGCACGCGCGATCCTCGCCGTCAGCCGCTCGGCCAGGGCGAGACGATTGGGAAGAGACGTCAACGCATCGCGGCGCGCATCATCGCGGAGCTGGAGCTCATTGCGCTTCCGCTCGTCCACGTCCGCCAACGACCCGCCGAGCAGCGAGAGCGTGCCGTCGGGCTCCCGTCGCGCGCGCATGCGAACGAGCGTCCACCGAATGGCGCCGCTCACGGTGACGACACGCAGCTCCACTTCCGCGTGCGTCAGCGTGCCGCGAACGACCTGCGCAACGGCGCGCTGCAGCGATGCGACGTCGGCGGAATGCACGTGCCGCTGCACGAGCGTGCCATCGACGGGGACGTCACCCTGGCCGTAACCGAGCAGCTCCAGTGCGCGCGGTGAGAGGCACACTTCGTCCGTCGCGATGTCGAAGTACCAGAGCGCCTCGATGGAAGCGGACGCTGCCACCTCCCACGCCTCGTGCTCACCCGAGGTGCGTACCGTTGAAACCGGTGTCGAATACGGCCGCAGTGTCGGCTCTGCGAGCATTCCGAGTGGTGGGCGGGAAGCGATGCTACTCCCCGTAAGGAATCCAGATATTCTTCACTTGAGTGGCTTCGCGCAGGAACTCACGGCCTTCACCGTCGTCGCGGGAGAACCAGTCCTTCGGTTCCCACGTCGCCCACGTCCGTTTCATGTTCCCCGCGCTCGCAAGCTCCACCGCACGCACGCCGTCGCGCGTGCCGAAGTACCACACCGCGTCCACGTCGTCGTGGTCCGCGAGCGTCGCCACGAGTATGTCGCGCGCACCCGTGACGATGTTGATCACGCCGGCCGGGACGTCCGACGTCTCCAGCACCTGATAGAAGTCTGTCGCCGCGAGCGGCGCTGTCGGTGACGGCACAACGACGACCGTATTCCCCGTCGCGATTGCCGGTCCAACGAGCGACACGAGCCCCAGCAGCGGCGCGTCATCCGGGCATGCGAGCCCCATCACGCCGATCGGCTCGTTCATCGCGAGCGCGACACCCCGCAGCGGCACCTGATGCACCAGCCCGTCGTACTTGTCAGCCCACGCGCCGTAGGTGAACAGGCGCGACACCGCCGCATCCACTTCTGCCTGGCCGTCGGCGCCGGTCATTGCCCGGATCCGCTCGGCGAATTCGTCGCTGCGCGCGGCAAGATTCTCGGCGATGAAATAGAGCACCTGTGCGCGTGCATGGCCTGTAGCCCTGGACCAGCCGGCGAGTGCGGCGTGCGCCGCCTCCACTGCGTTCCGGATGTCCTTGCGGTTTCCCTCGCCCACCTCGCCGATCGTCGTGCCATCGGGCGCGGTGACCTTGAGAGAATAGCCCGAATCGGGACGCGACTGCTTGCCGCCGACGTACAGCTTCGGGGTGCGGTCGATGAATGGCGCAGCGAACGCACCGGTCGAGCCGCGCGCTCGCGACGACGTCCGCTTCGGTCGCTCACTCGTGCGCCGCGCCGCTGCGCGATCCTTCTTGAGATATTCCCACATTCCTTCGCGGCCACCCTCTCGCCCAAACCCCGACTCGCGATAGCCGCCGAATCCCGCCGCGGCGTCGAAGAGATTCGTGGAATTGATCCATACCACGCCGGCCTTGATCTTCGGCGCAATGTCGAGCGCGAGGTTGATGCTCTCGCTCCACACACTGGCCGCGAGACCATACGGCGTATTGTTCGCGAGAGCCACGGCCTCGCTGGGCGTGCGGAAGGTCATCGTCACCAGTACGGGGCCGAAAATCTCGATCTGCGCGATGGTGGACGACGGCTGAACGTTCGTGAACAGCGTGGGTGGATAGAAGCAGCCGTCGCGAGGCACCGCCCAACTGGGCTGCCACATCTCCGCGCCCTCTTCCTTCCCCTTCTCGACGAGCGAGCGAATGCGCTCGAGCTGCACCGGCGCAACGATGGCGCCCATGTCCACCGCTTTGTCGAGCGGTGAACCGAGTCGCAGTGTCTCCATGCGCGCGCGCAGCTTGGCGATGAGCCGGTCCGCGATGCCTTCCTGCACGAGCAGACGCGAACCGGCGCAGCACACCTGTCCCTGATTGAACCAGATCGCGTCCACGACGCCTTCGACCACCGAATCGAGATCAGCGTCCTCGAACACCACGAACGGAGACTTTCCTCCCAGCTCGAGCGACAACTTCTTGCCGGAGCCGGCCGTCGCCTTTCGAATGATGCGCCCGACCTCGGTGGACCCCGTGAACGCGATCTTGTCGATGTCGGGATGCTCGACGATCAGCTTTCCCGTTTCGCCGTCGCCAGTGAGGATGTTGAGCACCCCGGCAGGCAGACCGGCCGACGCGACAAGCTCGCCAAAGGCGATCGCCGTGAGCGGCGTGAATTCAGCAGGCTTGATGACGATGGTGCAGCCCGCCGCCAGCGCAGGGGCAACTTTCCACGCCATCATGAGGAGCGGGAAATTCCACGGAATGATCTGTCCTACGACGCCCGCTCCGTGATGACCCGCGAATTCACTCTCCATCAACTGCGCCCACCCGGCATGATGGTAGAGATGCCGCGCCACGAGCGGGACGTCGATGTCGCGCGTCTCGCGAATGGATTTGCCGTTGTCCATCGACTCCAGTACGGCGAGCAGGCGCGCGTTGCGCTGCACCGCGCGAGCGAGCGCGTAGAGATGGCGCGCGCGTCCATGTCCGCCGAGTGCCTGCCATGGCTCCAGGGCGGCACGTGCGGCCTCTACCGCGGCATCCACGTCCTCCTTCGAGCCCTGCGACACGCGCGCGATGCGCTTGCCCGTCGCCGGATTCATTATCTCGAACGTCGACGCCGGCTTCGTCCACGTGCCATTGATGAAGTGCCCGAACGCCGACTCGTGCGCCTCGAGCCACTCCCGCACCGGACGGTCCGCCTCCGGTGCTGGGCCATACTCCATCGTCTCGAATGCGTCTCTGACGGTGGTCGTCATGCGCTATACCATGGGATGACGGTGGGCTGCGGAGTAGCGCCCCGTGACGTAGTGCTCGAGCTGCCGTTCGATGTCGGTGAGCAGCGCGCTGGCGCCGAAACGGAAAAGGTCGGGTCTGAGCCACCGGTTCCCGAGCTCCTCCTTCATGAGATACAGATACTCGAGCGCGCTCTTGGCACTGCGAATGCCGCCCGCGGGCTTGTAGCCCACCGCATAACCCGTCTGCTCGAAGTACTCGCGGATCATGCGCGCCATCACGAGGGAGAAGGGAAGGGTGGCGTTCACGCTCTCCTTCCCCGTACTCGTCTTGATGAAGTCCGTGCCCGCCATCATCGCCACCATGCTGGCCCGTGCCACGTTGCCGAGTGTGGCGAGCTCGCCAGTGGCGAGAATGGCCTTCATGTGCGCATCGCCGCAGGCGTTGCGGAACAATCGAACCTCATCATACAGCGCCTGCCAATTTCCGGTGAGCACGTGCGCGCGCGTGATGACGATGTCGATCTCGCGTGCGCCTGCCGCGACGGAGGCCCGGATCTCTCGCACGCGCTCCTCGAGCGGACTCAACCCCGCCGGAAAGCCGGTCGAAACCGCGGCGACGGGAATCCCGGTGCCCGCGAGTGCCTCCACAGCGGTAGGCACAAGCGCGTGATAGACGCACACCGCACCCGTCGTGAGCCCCAGATCAGCCACACCGAGCGCCTCGGCGAGATCGGGCCGCAGCGGATGCGCGGCTTTTGCGCAGAGACGTTTGACGTTGCCGGGCGTGTCGTCGCCGGCCAGCGTCGTGAGGTCGATCAGTGTGATGGCACGTAGCAGCCAGCCGGCCTGCCACTGTTTCTTTACCGTCCGGCGGGTCGGAATCGTAGCCGCCCGGCGCTCCACCGCCGAACGGTTCACTCTCAGCCCGCGCACGATGTCGAGATCGAGCGGCGTGCCAGGATTCCGCTCGACATCGATGTCGGTGAGGTGCGTCGTGCGTCCGGAAGGAGCCGACGCCGGTGTGTCACTCCGCGCCAGCCGAAGCGCGGGTTCGGATTTGGCCTGCATGGGATGCCTGACTGGGAAGCGCCTGCGGTGTACGTCGCCGCACCGGCAATCTATGGTAGGCGGGCGCAGGGGACCATGAGGCTCATGCCCCTCGCGCACCATGCCGACACTCTTTACCGTAGTTCGGCCCTCCCCTGCGCCGTCGTCCGTCCCCCATGAGCGGCTCCCTGGTGCTTCCCGATTACCACGCGCTCTTCGAGCACGCCGCCGACGGCATGGTCGTCGTGGATGCGTCGATGCGCATCATGGAGACGAATGCGGCATTCGCGAACCTGATCGGCCTCGAACCCGATGACGTGATCGGCCGGACTCCCGGGGAGTTTCTTACGCCCGAGGAGCAGCGCACCGTGCCCGCGCAGATCGACGTGCTGGAGCGCGACGGGCAGGTCTTCACCGTGCGACGCCTGCAGCGCGCCGACGGCACTCTCGTCCCCGTCGAGATTCTCGCATGCAGGCTGCCGGATGGGACGTCGCTGGGCATCGTGCGCGACCTTCGCCGCAGGCCAAGCGCGGACTCCACATTGATTGCGGAGACGCGCCTGCATGCCATCGGAAGAACCCTTCGCGTGGCGCTCATCCTCGCCGATAAGTCCGGCCGCGGCGTGTACGCCAACGAGTACGTGGAAACGCTGACGGGATACCGTCCGGACGAGATTGTCGGCTGCGACCTGATGACCACGCTGGTCGCCGAGCACGATCACGCGGCGTTACAGGCGCGGGCAGGGGCCCAACATGGTTCACAGACCGATCATTACGAGGTCGCGTTTCGCCACAAGAACGGTCGGCAGTTCACGGTTTCCGTCACGTCCTCACCGACCTTCGACAGCAGCGGCTCGTGCATCGGCTCCGTTTCCGTCGTCGAGGACGTGACGGAACAGCTCCACCTGCGTGAGGGGCAGCGTGTGATGCAGGAGCAGTTGCTGCTCGCGCAGAAGATGGAGGCGGTCGGGAGCCTTGCGGGCGGCGTCGCCCACGACGTCAACAACCTCCTCAGCGTCATCCTGGGCGCCGCGGAATCGATCGAGCGCGAGCTCAGCGCTGACAGCCCGCTGCGCGATGACGTGAAGGACATCCGCGATGCCACCGAGCGCGGAGCGGCGCTCACACGGCAGCTGCTGTCACTCGGCCGGCGTGAGGTTCGCACGCCGACGCTGCTGGACGTGAACCAGGTCGTGACGAACGTGACGCGGCTGTTGCTGCGGGCCCTTGGTCCGCAAGTGAGCATCGATGTCCGGCGCGGCGAGGGCCCGCTCTCAATCGTCGCCGACGCCAGTCAGCTCGAGCAGGTGCTCGTGAATCTTGCGATCAACGCGCGCGACGCGATGCCGGATGGCGGCGTCCTCTCGCTCGCCACCGAGCGGCGGGAGCTCTCGGCGGCCGCGGCTGACACCATAGGCTTGTCCGCGGGTCTTCATGTCGTTCTTGTCGTGAGCGACACGGGCATCGGTATGGACGCGACGACGCGAGTGCGTGCGTTCGAGCCATTCTACACGACGAAGGGACCAACCGTGGGCACGGGCCTCGGACTGTCCACCGTTTACGCCATCGTGCGCCAGAGCGGCGGCGGCATCATGCTTGAAACCTCGCCCGGTGCAGGTACGCGATTCACGCTTCACTTCCCGATGGCAACGGAGAGCGCTCCCGAGACTGAGCTTTCGTCCCTCACCGGCGAACATGCGATTCGATCGCGGCGCGGACGCGTACTCCTCGTCGAGGACGAGCCGCGCGTCCGGTCACAGACACGTCGCCTCCTCGAACGCGCCGGCTATCAGGTCACCGACGCGCCGGATGGCGCCGAAGGGCTCTTTCAGTTCCGCGCGCGAGATGGCGCAGTCGATGTCGTCGTCAGCGACGTCATGATGCCCGTCATGGGTGGCGTCGAGATGATCGGTCGCCTGCGCGCTCTTAAGCCTGACGTGCCGGTCGTGCTCGTCTCGGGCTACACGGCGGACGATCGCGACCTGCCCCTCGACCAGAACACGCTGTACGTTCCCAAACCGTATACTATCGAGAAGCTCTGCGAAGCAATCGATCGGTTATTGGCCCGCTAGCTCCTCCGCATGCGCTTTACCCGCGACAATCCCCTCACGTTCATCGTACCGCAGCCGTTGCTCCTCCGCGTCGAGCGGATCGAGCGCCCTGGAGCGGCGCCCGGCGAACAACCGGTGGCGTTCACCCGCGCGGGGCCCCGCGATGCGCTGCTCGCGGTGAACGCTTACCCGTCGCAGCTCGTCGAGGCCTTCTTCGCAAGCGACGCGTTCGGCGAGCCCGTCATCCTCGTGGGCGCCGCATGGGAAGAGGAGGGCGGCGTGCGCGGAGAGTTGAGCGCGCTCCTCTCCGAACGCGCCATGCAGGACATTCAGGACAGTGTCTCCTCGGAGGACGACGCGCTCGATCCATGGGCCGCGTCCGCCTCACTGACCGGAACCTCGTACGAGGACGACCTGAGCGCCGAAGAGGATGATGAGGACGAGGAAGCCGGAGACGAAGAGGGCAAGGCGCATTTCCCGCTCGTCATCGGCGCGGTGATCAGATTTCCGGAGAACCGGAAATATCCCCACGACTTCGAGCTCGAGGTGGACGATCTCATGCGGTCTATTCTCGAGGGTCGAGCCACTGACGCCGGCGAGAAGCGCATCGACAACCTCCTCGGCGGACTCTGACCCCGTCCGCTCCGGTCGCGCACGCCTCACCGAGCCGATCGTCAGCGTCGGGCACGAACCTTCCAGATACGTCCAGTGCACGCGATCCCGGCGGACATGCTGCCGGGATCTCCCCGGTGCAGCCGTAGGTGACCTGTGTCCTGGAGTGTTGACCGTAACGGCCACGTGTTCCCATCGCAGGGGACGCCGGCCAGAGAGCAATACCCCCATGTAGTGGTCGATCGTGCCGGCGTGGAGTGGACCGTCCGGGAGGTGGCGACCCCCCAACAGTGGGCGAAAGGAGCGACCTGCCTCGTTCTCAACTCCAGAGAGTGTGTCCGGCGGCTCTGGCACTATCCGAGTCACTGGCGCACGTTGGATGCGGATACGCTCCTCAGAGTGGACACCGCGGACTAGCCCGCTGCACCTGCGGCAACGTCTCCCGTACTGGTCTCCAATCGTTCCCCGGCCTCATGATCATCGATCGCGCAATGGCATCAGACGACATCTCCGGCTCTGAGTCGCCTTTGTGGAACGACCAGTCCGTCGTGCTTCCACACCAGCCAGAGGCCTTGCCGACAGAATGGGAGGTCGAGCTCGGCGGCGACACGCAATACGGGCTGTCGAAGGCGGGCGGCCCGCTCGGGATCACGCCTCCTGAGTATTGAGAGAGCTTCTCGGCGTGGCGACCGCGCCGAGGCGTATTCGAGGCAAGGGTACGAGGCGCGCGAGGAGTCTTTCCAAGTGCGGGGTATCAGCCAGATTGAGCCCCTCTCACTTCCCGTCCGCCCGCGCACTCCTCCGATGACCACGCTCCGTTCTGCCGCTCTCCTCGCTCTCCTCGCTCTCGCGCTTGCCGCTGGCTGCGCCTCCTCGGGAAACCAACCGCCGGAAGGCACGCAGACGCAGCCGCGGACCGGCGGACGCGGCCGCTTTCCGGGCGACTCGGCGCGCTTCGGCGGCGTCAACAAGGTCATCGAGAACTCACGCCCCGACGCGCCCGCGCGGGCGGGTGTGATCGTCGTCGCGAACCAGCAAGGCGCCAGCGCCACGGTGGTAGATGCGGCAACGATGAAGACCATCGCGACCCTTCCCGTTGGGAACGGGCCGCACGAGGTGGCTATCTCGCCCGACGGCCGCTGGGCGGTCGTCACGCTGTACGGTGATCGCGCCACGCCGGGACATGAGCTGGCCGTCATCGATCTGGCCGCGGCGGCTCCCGCCGTTGTTCGCACGATCGATCTCGGTGAATACCACCGTCCGCACGGCGCTGCGTTCGTGCAGGATGGCCGCACGATCGTCGTCACCAGTGAGACGTCGCAACGGCTCGTGCTCGTGAATTTCGCGAGCGGAAAGGTGGACACGGCGCTGGCGACGAACGCGCGCGGATCGCACATGGTGGCCGTGCGCCGCGACGGCAAGCGCGCCTGGACCTCCAACATCGGTGACGGGAACGTGACGGAGTTCGATCTGCAGTCGCGTCGGACGGTCCGTCAGCTTCCGGCGGCGCCGAATGACGAAGGCATCGCGACCACACCCGGTGGAATCCTGGTCTGGGTGGGAAGCAACAGCGCCAGGACCGTGACCATCATCGACACCGAGCGCGGAGAGAGCGTCGCAACACTCACTGGATTCGGCACCCCGTATCGCATCGGCATCTCGCGCACCGGGCGGGTCGCGGTGGTGAACGATCCTGACAACAACAAGGTCTGGCTGTACGAGGTCGGCTCCAATCGCGAGCTCGCCCAGATCGATCTCGGCAAAGTGGACGGCGTTACGCCTCCAGCGGCCGGCGAAGACGGCAAGACGGGCGCGGGACCGGAGGGCGTGACGTTCGATCCGATCTCCGACATTGCCTATGTCACCCTCCACCGGAGCAATCAGGTCGTCGCCGTGGACCTCACCACCCACAAGGTGGTCGGCGTGGGATCAGTCGGTGCCGGGCCGGACGGAATCGCCTTCTCCTCACTGGTGCGGCGCTAGGTCATTCCGCGTGCGCGGCGAGCCATGGTTGCACGCCGGACCAGGTTGCCGCGTCCTGTAGCAGCAGTGTGAGGAAGTAGGTCACCACCTCGTCCAGCGGATAGCGCGCCGCGAGTGCGTCCGCGGCGTGGGCTACCGCCGCGTCGTCCTGAGGCGGGACCTGGGTCTTCTCCGAGTCGATCCGCCCATCGTCGTTCTCGATGGCCAGCCCATCGAGGAACGCCTTCATCATCGGCCGCCGGTGTCCGAGATGCAGGTCCACGAGAAATCCACCAAGCAGCTGTGCGTCGTCGATCGGAAGACGTGCGGCTTCGCTCACGAGCTTGGATTTCGGGAATTGGGCCACTGTCTGAGCCCGGAACCGCAGGGCGGTGGCTACTGCAGCGCGGGTTGCGGTCTTTACCCAACCCTCGGGGTCGTCGTTCAAGGAGGCGGTGATGCCAGCCGTCCGCTCGTCGGGCGTCATCGCCTTCCACAGGCGACGCACCGTCACGGCGCCGGGGTCCGCGGCCAGCGGTTGGAGCGCGGGCCGAATTGGTTGCGAAAGCATGTGCCGAAAGTAATCGCCGGATGGTTGTGGTGATTTTTCAACCTTTCCCGGTAGGAGGTTGTCACACACGCATCCTCCCACATGGACGCTCGATGCAACGCCGTTTCGTTCTTCTGGCCGCGCTGGTGTTTCAGGGTGCACCGGCCCTCGCGCAGACCGCTCAGGGGATCCCCTCCTCGAACACCACGAGCGCAGCGAAGGCTGGCAGCCCTGTGGCGCCCCGGGCGACGGCAACAGCGGCCGTTGCCAGCCGCGCTGAGCAGACGCCGTCGCTCGATGCGAATCCCGACGATCCCGCCTGGAAGACTGCCCAGGTCATCGATCAGTTCCTCGAGTACGACCCCGATGAAGGAAAGGAATCGCGGTTCCGCACGGAGGTGCGCGTCCTCTATGACGACCACTACCTCCACGTGTTGGCGAGGATGTTCGACCCGGCACCGGACAGCATCATCTCGCTCCTGTCGCGGCGCGACGTCCGCACGGCGTCGGAACAGATCAAGATCGTCATCGACTCCTATCACGACAAAAAGACCGCCTTCCAGTTCGCGGTGAACCCGGCTGGGGTGAAGAGGGACTATTACGTCTCGAACGATCAGAACGAAGACGCCTCGTGGGATGCGGTATGGGATGTCGCCACGCGGATCGACTCATTGGGCTGGGTCGCGGAGTTCCGTATTCCGTTCAGCCAGATCCGCTTCGCACCGGGCAGCGACCATACCTTCGGCTTCATCGTCGTACGGGACATCGCGCGCACGGGTCAGCGTCTCTCGTGGCCGCTGATCCGGCGAAAGGTGCAGGGCTACATCTCGCAGGAAGGAGAGCTGTCCGGCATCGGCGAGCTGCCGTCGCCCCGCCGCCTCGAGATCATGCCCTACGCCGTCGCGAAGAACGAAACGCGCGACTTCGGTGGCAATCGCGCGCTCGGCCGGTACGATCACCCCAACCACATCACCGGTGGCGCCGACATCAAGTACGGCCTCTCCTCGAATCTCACGCTCGACGCCACGGTCAATCCTGATTTCGGTCAGGTTGAAGCAGATCCGGCGCAGCTCAACCTCACGGCGTTCGAGTCCTTCTTCGACGAGCGGCGGCCGTTCTTCCTCGAGGGAGCGGGCATCTTCTCGTTCAACACCAGTTGCGGCGACATCGACAGCGGCTGCACGGGTCTCTTCTACTCACGTCGCATCGGCCGGCAGCCACAGCTCGCGGGCAGATATGGCGACGCCACGAGCCCGACTGCCACGCCAATCGCCACAGCCGGCAAGCTCACCGGCCGCCTCGCGAACGGCATCTCCATCGGCGTGCTCGATGCGGTGACGCAGCGCGTGGATGGCATCTCGCGCGTCAACGGCGACCTGTCTTCCATTGAGCCGCGCACGAACTACGGTGTGCTGCGCCTCCAGCGCGACCACACGGACGGCCAGGGCGACATGGGGTTCATGCTCACCACCGTCAACCGCGCGCTCGACGCCGGGTCGTCCCCCTATCTGCGCAGCTCGGCGTACGTGGGAGGCACCGATTTCCGCCGCCGGTTCTGGAGCGGCAATTACGAGGTGCGCGCCTTTGCCGCCCTGAGCGACGTGCGGGGCTCCGCGGCCTCCATTGCGGCTCTTCAGACCAACAGCGTGCACGGCTACCAGCGTCCGGATGCGGCGCTCGACTACGACTCCACGCGCACCACGCTGCGCGGCGACGCCGAGCGAGTGTCGTTCAGCAAGTTCGGGGGCGGCATGACGCGCTTTCAGACCGTGTACGAGCGCTTCTCGCCCGGCTTCGAATCAAACGATCTTGGCTACCAGCAGCGCGCCGACCAGCAGATGTTCCGCAACTGGTTCGCGCTGCAGTTCCAGACGCCGACGCGTCTCTATCAACGCGCCTTCTTCAACTTCAACGGCGTGGGCGTGTGGTCCACTCAGGGACTCATGCTGGGCAACGGCTGGAACCAGAACTCCCACATCCAGTGGAAGAACTTCATGTGGTCGCACCTGGGCTTCAACCTCAACCAATATTCGTCTGCGTACGACGATCGCGCGGCGCGCGGCGGACCCGCCGTGCGGATCTCTCCCAGCCAGAGTTTCTGGGGCGGTGTCGCGAGCGACGACCGCAAGCCGATCACCGCGGGCCTGTGGTTCGGCGGCTTTCGCGGTGACGAGGGGCGCTCGTTCAGTGGATGGCTCACGCCCAACCTCGACTTCCGCGTCTCCAGCCGCTTCTCGAGCTCGCTCGGAGTCAACTACAATCGCAACGGCTCCGACTGGCAGTTCTACAGCCGGGCCGGCAGCGTCGGCAGCGATACGACGCACTACACCTTTGCGCGCCTCGACCAGACGACCTTCAGCTTCAATACACGCTTCAACTTCACGGCGACTCCCAACCTCTCGTTGCAGTTCTACGGAGAGCCGTTCGTTTCCAGCGGCACCTATGCCGACCGCAGGGAACTGGCGAATCCGCGCGCCAGCTCGTACGTGGACCGCTTCAGGCCGTACGGCAGCGCTCGGGGTGTCTTCGACGGCTTCAACTATCGGCAGTTCAACTCCAACGCCGTCGTCCGGTACGAGTACCGGCCCGGCAGCACGCTGTTCGTGGTGTGGCAGCAGGGGAGGAACAACTATCTCTCGCCGAGCGACGCCGGGTACAATCCGCGGTACGACCTGAGCCGCGACTACAGCTCCGCGTTCCGGGACCATCCCAACAACACGTTCCTCATCAAGTGGTCCTACTGGATGAATCCCTAGTTGGCCGCCGGATCGAGAACGTGAAGAAGGCACACCGGCTTGCCAGTGTGCCTTCTTCATGCGAGTCCAATCGGCGGAATCAGGCGGCCAGCTTGCCCTCGGGCACCCAGATCGGCCGACTTCTGATGGCACCCACGCACTGGTAGCGAGCGGGCGGAAAGCCGGTGACGCCGATTTCCAGGGAATCTCCCGCCTGCACGGGGACGCGCTCGCTCAGCAGGGTCACCGCTTCGTCGAACGACGGGCTTTCCACGACTCCCGCCTGACGCACCGCGTCAGGGCCGGAGCTGATCGCAAACTGATACTTGGACATGGGGCCTCCTTGAAGTTCCATGGAGTAATACCCCGACCGGCGGAAAAGATCGCGGAGTCCCGTTTCCGAGGCTTGCTCCGCTACCCTTTCTTTCTGATCTCGAGCCGCCCATTCCCCGTGCTGAGCCGAAGCCTCGGCCCACCGTCGCCGATAGTGGCACGGACGCGGCGCGGATTCATGCGGCCCTGCACCTTGAGCTCGAAGTCCGACTCAATATGTCCGTTCCCCGTGGAGGCGTCCAGCTCACCGCTGTAGCCGGCCGGCAGCGTGACGCGAACGTCGCCGCTGCCCGTGCTGAACGTCATGTCTTCGGCGGCGCGGAGCTTCGTCATCGTCACCTCGATGTCGCCGTTCCCTGTTCGCGCATCCACCGGGCCTTCGTTGGTTCCCACGGTGACGCGGCCATTGCCCGTCGTCACATGCACCGATGCGTGCGCGTCTCGGACATCCACGTCGCCATTGCCCGTGCTGACGCGTACCGTGCCTTCCGACGCACCAACGTGCACACGTCCGTTTCCGCTGGTCGCCGACACGTCGCCGTGGACGTTCTCCACAGTCAGGTCCCCGTTGCCCGTGACAGCCCTCACGCGCGCGCCGCGAGGCACCGTAATCCGCATCGCCACCGTCACCCACCGACGATATCCATTGTCGTCATCGTGATCGCGCCACCGGTCGCAGGGATTGTTGCCCCGGAAGACCGCGCAGATGGTGACGTCGCCGCTGCCATCTTCCTGAATGTCGAATGCGACGTCCTCGATCGCGCCGCCGCCGCGCTCCGTCCGCTTTTCGGCCCGGAATTCCACCTGCGCCGCATCCCCTCCGCGCAGCTCGATGGGGCCGTTGAAGTTTTTCACCGTGAGCTGCGCGCCCGCGCGGAGCGCCCCCCGCCAGGTGAAGACCGCGTCGGAGCGGCCAACGAGCGCCTGGGAGCGCGCCGTGCCAAGCGGAAGGAGAAGGAGAAATGTGAGGTGGGCGAATGAGCGCATGCGGCTGGCCGTTTTGCTGGGGGAGTGTGCGGCACCGTACATGGGACATCATGGCCGTGACCACGGTTTGAATCGTCGGCACATGAAGGGTTTTCACCTCTGGCGCGAGTGCCTCTGCGACTTATGTTCCACGAACCTCCGCACGCTCAGCCGGAGGTCCCCCGAGATGTCCCAGGAAAACGGTCAACCCCGCCGCGCCAGTGGCTCATGGTCACTGCCGCCAAACGCGCGTTCCACCACGCGTGTCGCGCTTGTAGCGTGCACGTTGCTCGCGACGGTCGCCGCGCTGCTCATCGTGACGCTGCAGACGCGAAGCGCCGTGCAGGCCCTCGAGGAAGCGGGGTCGCACACGCTTCGCGATTACACGGGCTACGCGGGCCGCATGATGGGCGCCGAAATGCTTCGCCGCTTCTCCGAGCAGCGCGCGGGAATCCTCGCGCCGGTGGCCGGAAGCGCCCACCGCAACGTTCCCGCCCCGACCCTCCAGGAGCTCGCATCGCTCGGCGCACAGTTCCTGGACGACAGCCTGCCAGCAACGGATCCCCACTTCGGCTACTTCCGCCTCGATCCGCGAAGCGGCGCCATATGGGGTATCGGGCACGTGAGCGGTCCGTTCGCCGCCCAGATTGCCGACACGCTCCGTGCCCTCAGACTGGCATCGGCCATCACGGCCGTGCAGGGAATCCTCGCGGTGCCGTGCGACGGCGTTCCCTGTAGCGTCGCGTACGTTCCGCTCGTGAGTCGTGACGGCCGAGTGGCGGCGATTTACGGATACACGTACACACGTTCGCGGGGCATGGCCGCGGTTGCGAAGCGCGTCTTTCGGGAGACGCCGCTCCTGCCGATCTCGTTTTCCGGCACACGGTGGAACTACGACACCACGCAGGTGCGGAGCGGCGAGGTCACCAACGATTCCCTGCTGGCCATTCGCATCAAGGACCGTGGGGAACGTCTGCTTTGGGAAACTCCCGGTGCCGCCAGGGTGTTCGCGCAGTCGCCCTATACAGGACGGGCGGTGTTCAGCACCCTCACGGGCGGCTTCGTCATCGAGTCCGCGCTGGAGCCGGTCAGCGAGACGTCGCTCATCCCCGGCATGGTGCGCCGCGCACAGCGGTGGTCCATGCGGTCGCTCATCGCGTTCACCGTGCTGCTGGCGATCCTTTCGCTCATTGCGCTGCGCGGCGAGCGCATCGGCGCCAAAGCGCGCCGCGTCGAGGCCATGCAGCAGCTTGCGCTCGGCCTGCGACACGAAGTGAACAATGCCCTCGCAAGCGTCCTGCTCAATGCGGAGCTCCTCTCGGAAGAGCGCCTCAACGAAGGCCAGCTCGAGCACGTCGAAGCCATTGTCGAGCAGGCGGACCGCATGCGAAAGGTGCTTCGTCGCCTGGAGCAGGTCGATCGTCTGGATGTCCTCGTGCCCTATCTCAACGAGGGCTTGATGGTCGATCTGTCGCTCACCTCCGCCGATCGCGACGTCCGGCCGGCGGCGGAAGAAGATCCCGTGAACTCTTCGGCCGGATAGCGCCGCAGTTCACGCCGCCGGCGACGTCGATCGTCAGCCGCGCGAGCGACTCACGGCGGAATGATGAGGATTACCTCATCGCCCGGACTCACGTTGATCTCCTGCGACACCGGCTGACGCGTCCCGCCTATGGGATCCGCCTGAAAGCGGAGCGGCGTGGGACCAAAGAGCAGGTTCGACGGAATCCTCATGCGCGTCGTGCTGTTGCCCGTCGCCATTCCCAGGCGAATTCGCTGCGAGCTGCGAATCACGTAGACGTTCATGTCGAGAAACTGCTGGTTGTCGACCTTGAGGAACGTGTCGGGAACTGGCTCCGCAGCCGGATCCTCCTTGCTGTTGCGACTGCAGGCAATTGCCAAACAGCACACCATCGCGGTGAGCATGAGCGCACGGCCCCACACAGTACCCGCAAAGACTCGGACATCGTCTTTCACGCTCATGGTTCCTCTCCCGCCAGGTCGGCTCGCGGCGAAGGTGCACGCGAGATTCACACCGTGTCCCCGCGAAACTGATGAGCCCGCGATAGACTGTCCAGCCATCGAACACATGTTTGTCGCCAAAATTGGACGCAATCCGGCGGCGCCTTCCGTGCAAAACAACGTAAGTACTTGAGCGACAAACGGTTGGAACGGGCGGGGCGGCTGGCGTCGTCCATGCCTCTCCATCGGGCATGAAGTCGGTCGTCTCACGCTTCCGTCTCACGCCGTTCGGGGTCGTCCTCGTGACGAGCTGCACCCAAGGCACGCTCAATCGCTCCGCCGCCGATGTCCTCTCATCGGTGATTCTGGCTGGCAGTCCAGGTGGTTCCACGTCGACGACTGTCTCCAGCACGCGCGTCATCAACACGGCCGAGGGTTACCTGGGTGTTCCGTATCGGTGGGGTGGCACGTCGCCTGAGACGGGCTTCGACTGCTCGGGGTACGTGCGTTACGTGTACGGGCGGCAAGGCATTCGTCTGCCACGGACCTCGCGCGAGCAGGCCGACGCCGGCGCGGCGGTATCGCCTCGCACGGGCCAACTGCACCAGGGCGACATCGTCCTCTTTGCCGAATCGAGTCATCCCATCTCGCACGTGGCCATCTACGCGGGAGACGGACGCATCATCCACTCCTCGTCGAGTGGAGGCGGTGTGCGCTACGACGCGTTGAGCTCACATCGGGGGCAGTGGTACGCTCGGCACATGGTGGCCGCACGCCGGCTGACGGCGGACGGGCGAAGCCTCGTGCAGGCACTGGAGCTCCTTACGCGGCCCGGTACGCCGCTCGACCCACCGGACAAGGCTCCACCGCCGCGCTGATGCGCTTCGGCGGAAGGATTCTCGAATGCATGTGTATCACATGACCAACGGAGGTACCTCACCATGACTCGAATCAAGTTCGCGTTCGCGATCGGTAGTGCGCTCCTGCTTGCGGCATCGTCTGCCAGCGCGCAGTCGCGCTCATCGCACGATCCGCGCTACCCGCAGGGGAATGGGACGTACGATCCACGCTATCCCAATCGCGCCGGCACGTACGATCCGCGCTATCCCAACCGCAACGGGTCCTACGACCCCCGCTATCCGAACAGCAACGGCCCCTACGATCCGCGGTATCCGAATGGATCGTATGACCCTCGGCGCGACCGGAACAGCCGCCAGTACGATCCGCGTCTCGATCCCTCGAGCCGGTACTACGATCCGCGCTACGCGCGCTCAGTCTACGGTGCGCAGAACGGCGCGTGGGCCAACGGCGACGAGGACGACGACGATGACGACGACGATCGCGGCGGATCGTGGAACGGTCGCGGAAACAACGGCCAGCACGGGCAACGCGGGCATCATGGTGAGCGCGGCAAGCATCGCGGCCGTGGCGAGCACGACGACGGGTGATGTCGGACGGTGAACGAGGAGAACGGTGAACGGTGAAACGATACCGTTCACCGTTCACTATTTTCAGCGAGGAAGGGCTCGCTCCGCGGCGTCCTGGTTCTGCAGCTTCGCCATGAAGCGCTGTGACTCCGAGATGCGCTCGATCTCGATGGCCATGGTGTCCACGGCCTGCTCGATGCGCTGGAGCTGCTCGGTGATCTGCGCACTGACTTGAGCGGGCTCCGCGCTGCGTCGCTCGATGCGCTTGCCGAACGCGCGCGCGAGCGGCCATCCGATCACCACGACGGCGCACATCACGAAGAAGGCGATCGAGATGTCCACGGCCTGTGGCGGGATGTCCGAGTTCGCGTTCGGTTGAATCGTGAACGTGTTGGGCCGCTGCGGCGGAAACTCGCCCTGAAAGCCCCCGAGCGTCCGCGCGTCCCTGCGGGCAAGCGCCGCGTCCCGCTGCGCCTGCGCGGCATCCCGCGCGGCATTCGCGATGTCCTGAATGCTCTGCTTGAGCTGCGCCTTGGCCAGAGCAGGATCGGTGGCTTGACTAAAAACTTCCGTCATGTGCGTCGCCTCGTGTCTCGTCGTATCGCGAATGTAGACACTACGCGGCGACCATGCGAGGAGTTACGCCGTCCGTTCGCCTGCCTCTCGCGCCAACAGCGCCGCCTTTCGTGCGATTCCCCAGCGGTACCCTCCCAAGCCGCCATCGCCGCGCACCACACGGTGGCAGGGGATGAGGACGGCCACCCGATTGGTCGCGCACGCGCGAGCCACGGCGCGTGCCGCGGCGGGACGCCCCAACTCGTCCGCGATCGCCTGATAGCTGCGTGTCGCCCCCTCGGGAATCCGCTGCAGCGCGCGCCACACCTGCCACTGAAACGCTGTCGCCCGCACGTCCAGCGGAAGCGTCTCGCCGGAAGCACGCCCTTCCACGTGCGCGATGACAGCGTCGATGAGTCGATCGCGCGCATCGGTTGCACGCTCGAGAGCCGCACCGGGATACTCGTGCTGTAACGCCGTCACCAGCGTCGGTTCGTCGTCGCCGAGTGAAACACCACAGATGCCGCGCTCCGTGACTGCCACGAGGAGCAGGCCGAGTGATGTGGGTACGGCCGTGTAGTGGATGGTGACGCCCGTGCCGCGACGACGATATGCGCCTGGCGTCATCCCGAGTGCGTCATCCGCGGCCTCGTAGACGCGACGGCTCGTGTTGAACCCGGCCTCGTAGGTCGCGCTGCTCACCGTCCGTCCTTCGCGCAGCGCTTCCTTCAACGCGCCGACGCGCCGCCGTTCCTGATATTGCTTCGGCGAGAGCCCGACCACGCGCGTGAACGTTCGTTGCAGATGCGCGGGGCTCACTCCGCTCGCGCGCGCGAGCCGCACGAGTGGGAGGGGCTCCTCCGCGTGCGTATCGATGTAGGTGCGAACGCGCTCGGCGAGCGCGAGATGGGTGTCGGTTCGACGCGGCGTCATCGTTTCCATGGGAATCCTCGCAGGGTATGCGATGATTCTGTCGGGTGCGCGTCTCGCATGCTATCCGAATGTTGCTCGGTGGCGTCTTCCCTCGATTCCATGACGACGTCGATCACACGACTGAAAGAAAGAACCTCGGTCGAATCCCAAGGGATCTGTTCCTCACCGAGCCTCCGTTCTATCGAGCGTTCTTGATTGAATCCGCCACGTACACCGATCTACCGATCGTGTCCAGAAGAGGGATGTCGTACGGTCGCTTTATGGCGAGCCCACATGCGAGCATTTCTTCGTAAAACAGTCGGAGCTCGAGAAACTCGACATCGGACTCCAACTCTTCCGCCCGCTTCTCGGCCTCGGTTTCCACCTGTTCCACCAAGCGCATCGTCTGATCTGTCAGAAGTGGTTGCGGCTATGCATGAAGAGCGGATAGCTGCTGCGAAGGATGTATTCGATGAGGAGGTCGTTATAGGATCTCACAAGCTGCCGCAACTTAGCATCGGTGGAGTAGTCGTCAATCTTGAGACGAAGTCTCGCATGAAGCGTGGTCGCGCTGATCATTCGACCGTGCGAGTGCCATAGCTTGTTGTCACCCAGGTCCTTGGCGATCTCCTCGGCGCGCCTCTGTTTGTCTTCCTGGGTCACGCGGTGTCCCCGTGTCACAGGCGTGGTTCCGTGAATCTCCCAGTCCTTGAACTTGTACTGCACCAGCCATTTCTTCAGCAACGTGACGGTCAGATCCCGTGCCTGCTCATAGCGACTGAGCATCGCAAGATCCAGGCTCTGAAATACCAGGAACTCGGCCCGCGTGATTGTGCCGTCTCGAGCCTTCGCGAGGAGCTGCTCCACCTTGTCGAGATAGCCGAGAGCCGGAACCCACTCCTTTCCATTATGAACCTGCGGATCGATTGGACCGAGTGACGAGGAGTAATCCATGAAGATCTTGTCCCCGGACATACACAAAATCGTGCCTGCCGACATGGCGAAGTCCGGAACGACGAAATAGACCTCGGTGTAGTGGAAGCGCATGATCTCAACCATCTTCTCGACGGTTTCCGCGCTGCCTCCCGGTGTGTTGAGGAATACAATCAGACGACTCGTTCTGGCTTCCTTGAGTTTTTCGATGAAGTCTCGGAAGGCCTTTGTCACCCCTGGACTAATTTCACCATAGTAGGAAATGACATCGCCGTCGAAGTGCTGCTCAAGTGCACTTAGACGGTCGCTGAGCTGGTCTTTTATGGTCTGATCGAAGAGCCTCATTGGCTGCTGATTAGCTGAGCGAGGAATGTCGTACGCTCGGGGTGCCGGATCGACACCCGATCAACGCCAACGTTACCTGTATCTCGCAGCCCGTGTTGCGCTCACGGGCTCGGTGTTGTCGCAGCTACCAGAGGGAAGCGGCAACCCGTCGAGCCTCAGGCGCTCTTGACCTCGCTCACGAGCTTTGTGAGCGACGACTTCGCATCGCCGAAGAGCATGCTCGTCGCCGGAGCGTGGAACAGCACATTCTCGATACCCGCGAATCCCGCTGCCATGCCGCGTTTGAGCACGATGACATGCTTCGCCTTGTCGGCGTCGAGAATGGGCATGCCATAAATGGGCGACGACGGATCTTCGCGCGCGGCCGGATTCACGACGTCGTTGGCACCGATCACCAGCGCAACGTCCGTCTGCGGAAACTCGCCGTTGATCTCATCCATGTCGTACAGGCGGTCGTACGGCACGTTGGCTTCCGCCAGGAGGACGTTCATGTGGCCGGGCATGCGTCCGGCAACGGGATGGATGGCGTACTTCACCTCACCGCCGCGCCGCTCGATGAGCTCAGCCAGCTCCCGCACGGTGTGCTGCGCCTGCGCGACGGCCATCCCATACCCGGGAATGATGATCACACGCTGCGCATACGCGAGCTGAATCGCCGCGTCCTCGGCCGAGATGGCGCGCACGGGAAGGGCCGTGCCGCCACCACTCGCAGCGGCTGGCTGTGTGCCACCGAATGCGCCGAACAACACGTTCGCGAACGAGCGGTTCATCGCCTTCGACATCAGAATCGAGAGGAGAAATCCGGACGCGCCGTCAAGTGCGCCGCAGATGATCAGGATGCTGTTGCCGAGCGCGAAACCGGTCGCCGACGCGGCGAGGCCGCAGTAGGAGTTGAGCAGCGCCACGACGACGGGCATGTCCGCTCCGCCGATGGGAATGACCATCAGCACGCCGACGATCGCGGCGACGCCGATCATCGAATAGAACGCCCACGCGGAGGCCGGTGAGGCGATGCACGTGACCAGAAGAACGACGCCGACACCGAAGAGCGCGATGTTGACGAGATTTTGCCCCCGATAGGTGATCGGACGCGACGGCAGCAGCTCCTGCAGCTTGCCGAACGCCATCAGTGCGCCGGTAACGGTCAACGCTCCCAGGAGCACCTCGAACCCGAGAGCCGCCATGCGTGCCGGCGCGATCGTCCCCTCGCCGCCGTGATAGACGGCGTGGTACTCGGAGATGCCGACGAGCGTGGACGCCAATGCACCGAAGCTCAGCGACGCCGCGATGCGCTGCGGCAAGGCGGTCGTCGGCACCCACATGCCCAGCGGATAACCGATCAATACGCCCAGCACGAGTCCGATGAAGATCCAGCGGTAGTCGATGATGGAGTGCTTGAGCAGCGTCCCACAGACGGCGAGCAGCATACCGACGGCCGCCTGCTGCATGCCCCGGCGCGCCCGATCAGGATGCGTGAGGCTCTTGAGCCCGAGGATGAAGAGGACGGAGGCAGCGAGATAGCTGAACTCTGTGATCTGGTCGCGCATTCTCTATCCCTTCTTCGCGGGCGCCGCGTGGCTGTCCTTCGCGCGGAACATCTTCAGCATCCGGTCGGTGATGAGAAATCCACCGACGATGTTGGTCGTCGCACACACCACGGCGATGAAGCCCAATGCAGTGGCGAGCGAGCCGTGTCGCGAGCCGGCAGCGACCATGGAGCCCACGAGCGAGATACCGGAAATGGCGTTCGTCGCCGACATGAGCGGCGTGTGCAGCAATGGCGGCACCTTCGTGATCACCATGTACCCGACGAACGCGGCGAGCACGAAGACGTAGAGCTCGAGAATCAGCATCTGTTCAGGAGTCTGAGGAAACGAGGACCCGTCCGTCGCGGACGACGGTCATGGGGCCGGCGATCTCGTCGGCGGGGTCGATGACGAGCGCGCCATCCTTGGTGAGGTGCGCAATGAGCGTGTGGACGTTGCGGCTGAACATCTGGCTCGCGTGAAACGGCACCGTGGCGGGCAGATTCACCGGGCCGATGATGGTGACCAGGCCCGTGTGAACGGTTTCCCCCGCTCGTGTCAGCTCGCAGTTGCCGCCCGATTCCGCGGCTAGGTCCACGACGACTGAACCCACGCGCATGGTCGCGACCATTGCACCGCTGATGAGCCTCGGCGCATCGCGCCCCGGCACCTGCGCGGTGGTGATCACGAGATCCACGGTTGGGAGGTGCGCGCCAATCGCCGCACGCGTGCGCGTCGCGGCGTCATCGCTTTGCGCCCTGGCGTATCCGCCAGACGTTTCCGCGCCCTCTGCGACGAGCTCGTCGGCGACGAACGTGGCGCCGAGTGAGAGCACCTGCTCCCGGGCTGCGGGGCGCACGTCGAATGCGGAGACGATGCCGCCGAGCCGCCGCGCGGTCGCGATCGCCTGAAGTCCGGCGACACCCGCGCCGATGACGAAGACCTTTGCCGGAGATACCGTGCCCGCCGCCGTGGTCAACATCGGAAGAAACTTCGGCAGCGCCGCCGCACCCACGAGCACGGCCTTGTAGCCGGCCACGGTGCTCTGTGACGAGAGCACGTCCATGGACTGCGCCCGCGTGATGCGCGGAACGAGCTCGAGCGCGAGCGCCGTCACGTTCCGCGCCGCGAGCGCGGTGAGCAGCGACGCGTTGCGCGTGGGTGCCAACAGTGAAACGAGCGCCACGCCCTGGGGCAGTGCGTCGGCCTCCTCAAGCGAGGGCGGCTGCACGCGACACACCAGATTTACGTCCGCATGTAGACGCGAGAGCGAGGTGATCGACGCCCCCACACCCTCGTAGGCGGAATCAGGAAAGCCGGCGCGTTCTCCCGCGCCGGCTTGAAGTCTCACCTCGTGACCGCCCTTCACCAGCCGCGCGACGCTGTCGGGGGTGAGGGCCACACGCTGTTCGCCGGGACTGCACTCGAGAGGGACCGCGATTCGCATGCGCTGAAAAATCAGACGCGCGATGAAGGAACGCCAGAGCCGCCCAACCGACGTTTCGGCCGAGGTCGTTGCACGACCGGATTGTCAGAAGGTCGAGAGAGCATCCATATTCCCGGCATGTCGACCCGCCTCGTGCTCCTCGTGGTACTTGCTGGCTGCTCCGGATTGCGGGGCGGGCCGGTGTCACCCGCGGCGCCCGCACCCGTCGCACTGTCGGCGGCTACTCCGCCCGTGACGTTCGTCCGATCGACCGCGGAATCACGCGTCACGCGCACCATCGACGTGAGGGACGGGCTCACGCACGCCCAGGCGATGCGCACGCTCGTCGATGCGCTGGGACAGCGGTACACGGTGGACGTCGCCGATCCGCGCGCCGGTTTCGTGATGACCACCTGGCAAGCGCCGCTCAGCGACGGAGTCCCGGATCTGCGATATCGCACACGGATCACCGCGCGTTTTCAGGGCGACGACTGGAAGAAGCTGCAGGTCCGGGGCGAAGCCAACTGGGTGCGCGGCGAGGAATGGGATGTTGGCTACGACGCCGCCCAGCTCGACAGCGCCGCGGGCGACCTTCGCGCGAAGCTCGGGAAACGCCAGTAGCTCGTCCCGGCTACTGGAGCGATACGATCTGCCACGACTTTCCCTTGCGGGTCAGCTTCGCGCGCTGCCGCAGCGTCGTGTTCATCGTCTGCTTCTGTATCTTGTCGAAATAGCTCAGCGCCAGTGAAAAATCGGCGTCGGCCGAATCGCCGGTGACGTGCGTGGCCACGTTCCGGACGCGAGCCTCGATCTTGTCCGCGCGCGCAAAGACGGCCTTCTCCCAGTTGTCCTGCTGCCGCACGTTCATCGCGGGATAGGCTTCACGCATCGCGGCGATGTCCGCGCTCGCAATGGCACGCGCGTAGCGGCTCAGCGCGGCGCGGGCGCCCAGGACGTCCGCATTGGCGATGCGCTCGGTGCTGTCGGCCTCCCGCTTTTTTCGAAGCCGAACCGTATCCACAGATACGACGGGCGGGGGCGCGGCATTCGCCGCGGCGGCAGCTGCCGTGTCGATCGCGTGCGCCGCGCTGTCCGTGGCGGCCACGACCACCGTGGCCGGCGGCACCGTGTCGCGAATCGGAGCCGCCTTCTCTGCGATCGGTGACGCTCCCGTTCCGCTTCGCATCACCAGCGCCACCGCGACGCCGGCGACGGCCACTGCCGCGCCGGCCACCACCCGTGTGCGCCGCCTCACGGGCCGGTCCCGCGGCACCGGGGTGACCTCCGTCGTCGCCTGCGTCGCCTGGAGAAACGCCACCGTCGGCGCGCTTCGGGGCGTATAGCGTGGATCGATGTGCGGCCGCGCCTCGACGCCGGAGCGCCGCGCAAGGTTGCCGGAGAGCGCATCACGCAGCTCAGCGGAAGATCCGTAGCGCTCCGCCGGCGTGCGTGCGAGAAGCCGCGCCACCACCTTCGCGATGGACGCCGGAATTCCGGGGTCGATCACCTGGACGCTCGGCGCATCCTCCGACAGCCGGCGCTTGATCATCTGTTCGCGCGTCGATTCGCTGAACGGCGCCGCACCCGTGAGCATCAGATGCAGGATGCAGCCGAGCGAATACAGGTCGGTGCGCGCATCCACGGGATCGCCCACGAGCTGCTCGGGACTCATGAACTCCGGTGTGCCGATCACCTGCCCGGTGCGCGTGAGCCCCTCGCCGGCCCCCTCCTGAATGGCCTTGGCGATGCCGAAGTCCACCACCTTGGCGATCTCGCGTCCGGCGCGAGTCCGCATGATGAGAATGTTGTCCGGCTTGAGATCCCGGTGGACGATATCGATCTCGTGCGCGGCGCCGAGGCCGTCGGCGATCTGGCGCGTGAGGTCGATCGCACGCTCGAGCGACAGGGGCGCCTCGCGCGAGAGGAGCCGCGAGAGCGGCTCCCCGTCCACGAACTCCATCACGAGATAGACGAGGCCGTCGCTCTCGCCGAAGTCGAATACCGCTGCGACGTTCGGATGAATGATGCGCGCCGCGTTGGATGCCTCGCGCGCGAACCGGGCGGCCGACTCGGAGTCGTTCACCATCGCGGGGCTCATCACCTTGATGGCGCACTGGCGGTTCATCTTCACATGCTCGCCGAGGTAGACGCGGCCCATGCCGCCCTCGCCGATACGCTTGAGGATGTGGTAGCGGTCGGCCAGCACGCGTCCAACGAGAGAGTCCGATCCCTTCGGACGGAGTGCCGTGCCGTCGAGCGGGCAGAAGCGGGCGGCCGTCTCGTACTCCCTCCCGCACTGCGGACACACCTTGAGAACGGCGACGCTTTCGGCGTCCAGCGGCGCCGATTGCCGCGCGAGCAGTCCGGAGCCGAGTCCGCTTTCCGCCAGGGCACGTGCCTCCGCGTCGCGAAGAGCGCGCTCTTCCTCCGCCGCGGAGCGCGAAGGAGAGGCATTGTGTTTTTCGTCGTCGGCTGACATCGCCCGTAGAGTACGCACGGGACGTATCACGACGTAAGAGCGATGGGCAAAAAGCGGCCGCGGTGCGCGGGTTCGGCTCCCCGTGCACCGCGGCACTCCCATCGCACGAAATCAGGGCTTGCGATCCTTGCGGAGGTCGCGGCGGTCGGTGCGGACGTCGCGGTGATCGGCGCGGACGTCGCGGTGATCGGCGCGAAGGTCGCCCGCGTCCTTGCGCATGTCCTTCCGAATTGCGCGTGCGGCGGCCGTGTCATGTGATGCGACGGCACTCTTGAGCGCCACGGCGTCGCCGCGGGAATCGGTACGATCAGCGGCGATGTCCTTGTGGTCGGCGCGCAGGTCCGTCCGGTCCGTGCGTACTTCGCGGCGGTCGGCTCTCAGTCCGCGCCGATCCTGCCGCACATCCCGCCTATCCTGGCGGACGTCTCGGCTCGGCGCAGAGACGGCAGACTGTGCCGACAGTGTTCCGACAGCACTCAGAAGCATGACTCCAGCGAGAAACGATCTGAGGTTCAACATGTCCGTCTCCTGGTTTCGAGGTACACCAGGAAGACGTCGCAGGAGTGCGCCCGTTAAGCCATTGATCTACAACGGGTTATGTGACCAGGATCACATGGCCGGCAGCCCTGCTCAAACTGCAAGAGCACGAACGACAACTGCCAATAAACACAGAGGTCACAGAGACACAGAGAACCGCGGCGGAGCAAGATCTCCGTGTCTCTGTGACTCTGTGGCTAATTCATGTTTTTCCGCTGTTCTCTTCAGCTCTGTCGCTCTGAACCGGCAGCGCCGACTCTCAGCCCCCTCAGATAGAACTTCTTCGCACCACCACGTCGCGCGATAGCGTGAGACGCATCGCGCTTCCCTCGGGGAGGCACGCTTCCGACGATTGCGAGCGTTTTGCCGCCACGGTTCCAGCTGCCGCACCCGCCGCCGCGCCGATCACCGTGGCCTTGGTGCTTCCGCCGAAGATGCGGCCGAGTACAGCGCCGGCCACCGCACCGCCGACGACCTTCTGCCGGTCGTTCCCCGAGGACTGCTGCACTCGCTCCAGCGACGCGAGTGTGGCGACATCACCGGAGACGGGCACCGCCTCACCATTGACGTCCACCGAGCGGACGCGGAACTCGATGCGGCTCGCCTCGATCGGATCTGCGCGATCCACTGATGCAACCTCGAGCACGACAGTGGACCCGACCGGAATAGCTGCTCCGTTCGTCCCGGTGATGCCGCTCGTGACGGTGGCGCTGAACTTGTCACCCGGCAGCAGGTTCGCCGTGCACACTTTGCCATTCGTCGCCATGCCGACGCGTGAGCCGGAACCAATCACGCCAGCGGCAGCGGCGGGAGTTGGCGTCGGCGCGGGACTCTCCTCCACGCTCGTCGGCTGTGGCGGCGTGGGCCGCGGCGTGCGGGCTACCGGAGCCTGCTGGGCGTTCCGCTGCGCGGTCGCACGCGGCGATGTCGTACGGGCGCGCGGCGGTTCCGGACGCGGCGTTGGCGCGGCAGGCGCGCGCGCGGCCGGCGCGTTGCCGCCGATGGGCGCATCGTTGAACACCGTCGGCGCTGGTCCCGGACGCTGCGCCATGGCGAGATCCTGTGACAATGACGAATCCGGCGCGGGCGCACGCTCGCGACATCCGGAAAGGGCCGCGAGTGCGAGCAGTGCGGCAGCGGAGTGACAACGGAAGGATGTGCAAGGCATGGTGTGCACGGTTCTGGGTACCAGTTCGTACCCCCGCGGCTGCGGGAGGTTCTATGGTGAACCCACCAGGACAGCGGGAAAGAGATCCGTCTGCGGCAGCGAGGGCTCGAGCCGCTGCCGGACCCGATTCGCGATGTGCTCGATGGCCGAGGTGTCGCTCACGAGGTCGTAGCCGCGGACGTCGAGGCTCAGCACCGGACACGCCGTGAACGTGGCGATCCACCGCTCATAGCGCGCGTGCAGCGCCGCCCAATAGCTCGCTGCGGTGTCCCGCTCGCTTGGCCGGCCGCGGGCCCGAATGCGCTGGACGACGATGTCCAACGGTGCGTGGAGATACACGAGCAGCTTCGGAGGGCGTGCCGCGGGCGAATGCAGCAGCTCCACGTAAAGGCGCCGGTACAGCGTCCACTCCTGCGCGGACATGAGGCCCTCCTCGAAGTGTCCGCGAGCAAAGATTTCAGCGTCCTCGTACCACGTGCGGTCCAGCACCCAACTGCCGCCCGATCCGCGCATACGGCGCATACTCTCGAATCGCGTGGCGAGAAAGTGGAGCTGCAGCGGAAGCGCGTATGCACGCATGTCCGCCTCACCGCCGCCATAGAACTTCTCGAGCCACGGATTGTCGCCCTCCACGCTCTCGAGCGCGAGCTGCAGCCCGAAGCGCGCGGCGAGCGCGCGCGTGAGCGTGCTCTTTCCCGAGCCCACCATGCCAGCGACGCCAATCAACATGCGCGCAAGATATCAGGCCTCGCGAAACCGCCATGCGGGCCCACGGCTAGCCGATCGTCAGCGTATCCGTTGCGGCGTCGTACCGCGCGGTCAGCGTGGGAAGGTTGGTTCCCGCGGGGCCGACGGTGACGCGGCCACCGTTGTCGAAGCGCGAGCCATGGCAGTCGCACTCGAACCGGTTGCTTCGAATGAAAGTCGGACAGCCTTCGTGTGTACACACCATCGAGAGCGCGAGGAACGACGTCGGGCCGGTACGCTTGGCCGCCACGAACTGTGCCGGCGGACCGATCTGTACGAGCTGGCCCACGGTGCCGAGCGCGGGCACCGACGAAACGACGATCGAGAACGTGCCGCCCGCCGGCGTGACGGCCTGGGGACCGAACTGTCCGTCTCCGCAGCCAGCCGCAACCGCCGCGGCGCCCACGACCACCAGTGTGCTGCGCGTAAGAAACTCTCGGCGGCTGAGACAATCCTTGCAGGGCATGATCGACGGGATGGAGGGACGAGCGCTCAGGGAAGCGTGATCACGGCCTGCTGCCAATGCGCGAGATCGAGGTCTTCCTGATACAGGGTGTCGATGTCCACGGAGACGTTCGTCCCCGCGAGCTTCACCGCGTAACGATCCATGCTGCGTGTTGCGCGCCCTTCGATGAAGGTGCCGTCAGGACGATACCTCGACTTGTGCTTCGGGCATTGGAAGCGATTGTCCCCGCCTTCCCAGCGCAACGCCGTGTTCTGATGCGGGCACGCCAGGGCGAACGCGTACACCGCCTTACCCACACGCGCGAGAATCACCTCGTTGTCCTTGTCGATCTGTACGCCGTCGCCACTCGGGACGGGATACAGCTTTTCCTGGCGCGTACCACCCCACGCGGAGATCCAGCGCAGTGGCGCGGCCTCGGCAGCGCCGGGAGCCACTCCCAGCGCCACGAGCGCGGCGACGCCGGCCTTGAAGGCGTCGAGCAGGAAGGCTCTGCGATCAGTGGCGACACATCCACCGCAGGGAGATCCCTCGATGGCACGCGGCGCCGGTGTATCGGTCACGGTCACGAAAACTCCTTGAGCACGACGCCCGCGAGCGTCGTTGTCAGCCAGAGAACGGCACTGAACATTGCAACGAGCCGAAGCCGCTCCCACAGCGCGTCGTCATTCTGCCGTCCGGAGAGTGCCTCCTCCGTGCGCAGCATCACGTAACCGTTCACGAGCAGGAGCGTCACAAGACTGATCTTGATCCAGAACAGAATGGTGCCCAGGAACGTTTCGACGTCCGACAGGAACATCAGGACGCCGGAGACGAGCGACAGCGTGAGCCCGGCGAGCACGGCCCGGTGAATGCCGGACAGCTCCACCAGGTGAGCGGCGCGCTCTTCGGCGCCGGCGCGAGACGCCCGGAGGGTCGCGCGATCCATCAGAAACGCGGCGCCGGCGCCGAAGACGAGCGGAGCGAGGTGAAGAAAGAGCACAGTAGCCGATACTACCTTCGAGTGGGCATATAGTTTCGCCCACGGATCGACCGCGTTGGCCAGCGCGTGCCCAAACCCACCTTCAGAGGCTGCTGTCATCGTCGTGGTCTCACTCCTCGTTCCAGAATGCCATGATCGCGATACCCGTGAGCGCCGTCGCCATCGAGGCGTACGCGAGATCGCGATGCTCCCGCCGCTTGCTCTCGCTCGTCTCGGCCTGCTCGGACAAGCGGGCTCCGGCGTAGGTGAAGCCGGCGTCCGACGCCAGCATGCACAACGCATGCAGGTATTGCTTCGTCCGGCCCTGTTCGACCGCGCGCGAGTCCCAGAGATTCCAGAGGCCGGTAACGGTATTCGAGGTGAATACGAGTGCCAGTGCGGTGGCGCCGGCGCGGTGGGTGGTCTTTGCCCATGCCGGCGCCACGCCGGGATCCTTGATGATCTGATTTCCTGCGATGGCCTGCGCCGCGAACAGGGGATAGACCAGATACGAGCCGTATCGGTGAATCCGGAGTCGCCGCTCGTACCAGTCACTTACCTCGATGGCCCTGCGCCGTCGGCGCACCGTGTCGTCCGGCACGCGCACGGCGACGGCAAGCCCCGTCACGGTTGGACCGACAGGCGTCTGAGCCGCCGGCTCCATGGTGGTATCAGGAGCGGCCAGTGCGAGGACGAGCGCGAGGACGGCGGAAGCGGGCATGAAGGGTCGGGGCGAATGGCTGCACGCGTCAGACGTCCGGCGGCGCGACGAGCAAGCGAGCGCGAAACAATGTTTCCATACGGCACTCGGCGGTAGAGGGCACGTTGATACCATTCACCCCGAAGACGCCGACAACCCTCTACGACCCAGCTTCACCGCCGCGCGCCACGCGGCAGGGGCTGAGCATCCAGACACGCCTGCTCGCGCTGGTTGCGGCGGCGGCACTTCCGCTCATCATCTTCGGGTTGGCGGAGATGCGACTCGCCAACCGCAAGGCGCGCGACGCGGCCCACCAGGCCTCCCTTCAGTTTGCGCGCCGAATCGCAGCGGGGGTCGACGATCATGTGAGTGTCATCGATGCTTCGCTGTTGACCCTCACCCGGACACTGCGCATCGACCCGCGACGGCCGGCCGCGAATGATGCGATCATCGCGGCCGTGAGCAAGGAGCTGGGCGTACGATTCCGCGAAGTGTTCGTGGCGGACCCCGCAGGCCGAGTCATAGGACTCTCGTCGGGCTCAGCAGCGACGCTGAAGCTGAACATTGCCGACCGGAAGTACTTCAAGGATGCCATCGCATCCCCAGGCATCGCCGTCGGCGATCCCGTCATCGGACGCATCAGGCACGAATACACCATCGGCCTCGCGCGGGCCATTCGCGATTCGTCCAACCGGGTGCGAGCCGTCGTGGCCACATCCACGTCGCTTGCACTCCTGTCCAGCATCCTCGTGCCGAAGGATCTGCCGCCCCGGGCGGTCGTCTCGTTGATGAACGAGCGCGGCGTGATCGTCCTGCGGACGCCCGATCAGGCCAATCTCACGGGAAAGAGCCTCGACTCGCTGCCGCAGATACGCGCGCTGCTTGCCCAGCGTGAAGGCGTAGAGGAGGGGAACAGCCTGAACGGGGTCCCTCGCGTGCTCGGATTCACGACGGCCAGGCGGGTTCCGTGGCACGTGTTCGTGAACATTCCCAGCGACGTCGCCATGAGCGGCGTGCGCGAGGAAACGAGAAACGCGCTGTTGCTGGTCACCGCGTCGCTGATCCTGAGCCTCGGGCTCGCGTGGTTCTTCTCTCGCCGAATCAGCGACCCCATCACCACGCTCACGAGAGATGCGGCAGCGTTCGGTGAAGGCGATCTCGGACATCGGACACCCACGCGGGCGACGGGCGAGCTCGGGCGCCTCTCCGAAACGTTCAATCGCATGGCGGCCGCGCTCGAGCGCCGCTCGGCCGAGCTCACGCAGAGCGAGCATCGGTATCGCGACCTCTTCGACAAGCTTCCGCTTCCGCTCTGGGTCTACGACGTCGACACGCTGCGATTCCTGGCGGTGAACGAGGCGGCGCTGACGCAGTACGGCTACTCGCGCGAGGAATTCCTGGGTGGCATGACGGTCGTGGACATCAGGCCGCACGAGGATCGGGAGCGGTTTCTGAGCGCCGTTCGCACGGTCAGCCGCGGGCCTGTCCAGGCACAGTCGTGGCACCACCGCACGAAGGACGGCGAGATTCGCGACGTCGAAATCAGCTCCGACGACATCGTCGCCGACGGCGTGCGCGCCCGGCTGGTGGTCGCGATCGACGTGACCACCCGGAACCGGACCGAGGCCGCGTTGCATGCGTCCCAGGAGCAGTTGCGGCAGTCCCAGAAGATGGAAGCGGTCGGCAGCCTTGCCGGAGGCATCGCCCACGACTTCAACAACCTGTTGACCGCCATCCTCGGCTATTGCGACCTCGCGCTCGAGGGCGAGTCCGGTCAGGAGAGCATAACCGAGATTCGCCAGGCCGCGCTGCGCGCCTCGGAACTCACGAAACAACTGCTCGCGTTCAGCCGGCGGCAGATGCTCAAGCCCTCGGTGTTTCCGCTCAACGATGCCGTCGAATCTGCAGACCGCATCCTCCGTCGCCTTATTCCCGAGAGCATCGAGCTCGAGCTCGCGCTCGCCGCGACCGGATCGCGCATTCTGGCCGATCCGTCGCAGGTGGAGCAGGTGATCATCAATCTTGCGGTCAACGCGCGCGATGCCATGCCGCGGGGCGGCAACCTGATCATCGGCACCGCGGTCGCACAGCTCCCTGTGCCACTCGTCGTCGCGGGTGCTACGCTCCCTCCGGGGCGCTACGCGACGCTGACCGTGACCGACACGGGCACCGGCATCGATCCGCAGATCAGCGATCGTCTGTTCGAGCCGTTCTTCACCACCAAGGAGCGCGGCCATGGCACCGGACTGGGACTTGCAACGGTGTACGGCATCGTCAAACAGAGCGAGGGAGGTGTGAGCGTGAGATCCTCGCTCGGTCGTGGCTCGACGTTCACCGCGTACTTCCCTCTCGTGCAGTCCGTTGAAGAGGCGCATGTCGCTACCGGGGGCAGTGATGCCCCGTCACGTGGCGACGGCACCATTCTGCTGGCCGAGGATGACGACGCGGTGCGAGCGATCGCGCAGGTCGTGCTCGAGCGCGCCGGCTATCGCGTCCTCGCGGCGCCGGACGGAGCGAGCGCGCTCGCACTTGCCGATGAGCACGAGGAACAGCTCGACCTGCTGTTGACCGACGTCATCATGCCCGGGATGAACGGCCGAGAGCTGGCGGAAGCGCTCACATCGCGCCGGCCAGGCCTGCCCGTGCTGTTCGTGTCGGGATACACCGACAACGCGCTCAAGGGACTCGGGCTCCTCTCGAGTGAGCACGCCCTGCTCGACAAGCCCTTTACGCCAGCGTCGCTGACCGGTGCCGTGGCAGCGATCCTCCGCGGCACCGGCATCGCGGGTCGCGCATGAACGCCCCCGCGGGGTCACCGGACGGCGCTTGGGAGCTGCTGCTGGAAGAATTGCTGCGCAGCCTCGTGCATTCCATCAACAACCGCATCACGGCGATGAGCGCCTTTGCGGAACTCGCGGCACTCGACCATGAGCCGATCGACCTGATCCAGCTGCGTGCCGAGATCACAAAGCTGCACGCAATCGGCGCGTACGTCGGCCGGCTGGCGCAACGCACCGCAGTGGAAGAGGCCCTGGAGCTGAGCGCGGTGCTCGAGCTCGCACTCGGCATCCACGAGCATCACCCGCTGGGAAAGAGCATCCCGTGTCACGTGGAGCAGGTGGGGGCCGTGCACCCGGTACGCGTTTACCGTTGGGCGCTCCTGCGTGTCCTGCTGCTGATGGTGGACGCAGCGAGACGCGAGGCCGATGCGCGCCAGGATCCGGCGATCGTCGTTCGGTTAACCGGAGATGAGGATCACGTCCGTACGCAGGTGCCGACGCACGAGCCTCCATCGCACGATCTCGCCACCTTCGCCGCGCTGCTCGGCGGGACGGTGACATCTGCAGCCGGGGAGCTTACGCTGACGCTTCCGTCCCTGCCTGCCATCAGGCAGCGCGAGCGCGCCGCCATGGCGTGATGCACTTCCGGTCAGGCGGACGCGGCGAGTGGTATGAGATACTCGCGCAGCGTCGCCAGCGCCTTCGACCGGATCTGTGATACGCGCGACTCGCTGATGTGCATCACATCCGCGATCTCGCGCGCATTCAGCTCCTCGAAGTAGTACAGCGACAACACCGTCCGCTGCTGCTCCTTGAGCTGGAGAATCGCGTCACGCAGGGCGGCGACGCGCTCTTCGTGTTCGAGGCGGTCCGACGGCGAGTCGCCTTCCGCACGGAGGAACTCGAGCGGCGACGGACCGGCGTCGCTGTGATCGTTCTCGGTCGCGTCGAGCGGCACCTGCACGGTGCGCTCCATCTCCGCCTGCCAGCGCCACAGCGTGTCCGTGTCGATGCCCAGGCGAATTGCGAGCTCGCCGTCCGACGGGGCGCGTCCCATTGCCGACATGAGCGCCTCCCGCGCCTGCGACACGTCACGGCTCTTCCGGCGAATCGACCTCGGCACGTGATCCTGCCGGCGGATCTCGTCGAGAATCGACCCGCGGATGCGCGGCACCGCGTAGGTGCTGAACGCGAGACCGCGACGTACGTCGAAGGACTCCAGAGCGGCCATGAGGCCGAGGGTGCCGACGTTCACCATCTCGTCGGAGTCCATGTCGGCCGAGAGCCGGCGGCTCAGCTGCTTCGTCACGAAATGGACGAGGCTGAGATTGTCCCCCAGCAGCGCGTCGCGAGCTGCGACATCACCAGCGGCGCAGGCGGCCCAACGAGAGTCGTGATCCACGGAGTGCTCCGGCGGCGGAGGAGTCGGCAGGCGCCTGAGAGAGCAACGGCGCGCGTTCGCCATGTGCTATGGCACGCTGGGGGCCACACTCAAAGCGCTGCGATGCCGCGAGAAACGGCTCGCAATTCTTGGCCGTAACTGCAGTATTTATATATGGTTACAAGTTTACTATGAGCGGCTGTCCGCTACATCAGTTTACATGCGGACACTAGGCAAATGTCGCCGAGCGGCACATTTTGCCGAGCTGTTTGTGTTATGGAGCTCAGGTGTCGCCGTTCTGCTCCGCCGGCTTGTTGAGCTTTCCGCGCAACGAGCGGATGCTCATCCCCAGCAGCTCGGCTGCCCTGGTCCGGTTCCCTCCGGATCGCTCGAGCGCCCGCGCGATGAGCGTTTGTTCCGCCTGTTCGACGTTGAGAGACGTCAGCACCACCGCCCCTTCCGGAATCCTCTCGCCATCCAGTCCCGTGAGCGACGCTCTCGCCGCGGAGCGAGTGCTCGATGCTCTCGAGG
Organism: Gemmatimonadetes bacterium 2013_60CM_65_52; assembly: GCA_002215645.1. Classification (GTDB taxonomy): domain Bacteria; phylum Gemmatimonadota; class Gemmatimonadetes; order Gemmatimonadales; family Gemmatimonadaceae; genus AG11. The sequence continues at coordinate 162,535 of NGFI01000013.1, forward strand.
GACCGAGTCGCACACGATCGAACGAATGCGACTGGATGATTCGATCGGTGGAGAGGATGACGGCGCGCTCCACCGCATGCTGGAGTTCACGCACGTTGCCGGGCCAATCGAACTCCTGGAGCATCGCCAGCGCCTCGGGTGCGATGCCGTCGATCTCCTTGCCGAGCTCCGAGGCCGTGCGCGCGGTGAAGCGCTGCGCGAGGAGCGGGATGTCCTGCCGCCGCTCGCGCAGCGGAGGAATCAGAATCGGCAGCACGCTGAGCCGAAAGTACAGATCCTGGCGGAAGTGCCCGCTCGCCGCGTGCTCGGCGAGGTCGCGGTTCGTCGTGGCGATGATGCGGACGTCCACCTTGATCGGCTGCGAGCCGCCGACGCGCTCGAACTCCTGCTCCTGGAGGACACGAAGCAGCTTCGCCTGGAGGTCCAGCCGCATCTCGCTCACTTCATCGAGGAGCAGCGTGCCGAGATGCGCTCGCTCGAACGCTCCCTCGACGCGCTTGATGGCGCCGGTGAACGCACCTTTTTCATGTCCAAAGAGCGCGCTCTCGATGAGCCCCTCGGGGAGCGCGGCGCAATTGAGCATCACGAACGCATTGTCGCGGCGGTCACTGGCGTCGTGAATGGCTCGCGCGAAGAGCTCCTTGCCGGTTCCGGACTCGCCCTGGAGGAGCACCGTTGCGCGTGTGGGTGCGGCCGTGCGCACCGTCTCCAGCAGGCGGCGGATCTGCGGCGATTCGCCGATGATCGCGCGCTCGTTGCGGAAGCCGGTGAGCTCGCGACGGAGGAGGTCGTTTTCGCGCCGAAGGTTCACGACCTCGAGGGCCTGCGACACCGCGAGCTCGAGCTGCTCCGGGCTCACCGGCTTCGTGATGTAGTCGATCGCCCCTGCCTTGATCGACGCGACCGCATGCTCGATGGTCGCATAGCCGGTGAGCATGATCAGCGGAACAGAGATGCCTTCTTCGCGCAGCAGCTCGAGAAACTCGAGGCCCGTGAGCCCCGGCATCCGGTAGTCCGAGATGATGAGGTCGATGTCATGCTCGGCGAGCGCCCGAAGTGCTTCCGCGACCGTCGTCGATCCTACGACGGCATGCCCGGAGCGCTCGAGGGTGTCCTCGAGAATGAGGCCGATGGCGGGCTCGTCGTCGAGATAGAGAATGGTGGCCATGAGATCCGCCTGGGCGATTCCGGAAGATATTTCGCAAACCTCGCGAGCACACGCGTGCCGAGGCCCCCCGTACCACTGGACCTCGCCCCGACAAAATGGCTGCGGAGCCTAAAGTTGTCTCCCTCGGCTGCCGATATTGAGTGACATGGACGAGGCCAGACTGTCCGCATCAGCCGCGAAAAGTCGGAGAAACGATCCGGGAGACGTGATGAACGATTCTACCGCGATTCACAGAACCATGGGTGCTCCGGAAAGACTCTCCGCCGAACGACTGTTGTCGCTTCGGCTCCGCGTGCAGTCCGGATGGTACGGCAGTCTGGTCGTGGCCGACGCGGTTGCGCGCCGGATCGTGCTCCGCGGCGACATCTGACGCTCGGGGCGGTCTTCGCGCACGTTTGAGTGCGTGAGCCAGCCGGCACCCGCTCCATCGTCTTCGCTCACTGTCGCCGTTGGCGGCAGCAGCGGCATGATCGGCACCGCGCTCGTGGTGCGCCTCCGCGTCAATGGCCACACGGTGCGCCGTCTCGTACGCGCGTCACGGGATGCGCAGCCGGGGGACGTCGCCTGGGATCCGGTGCGCGGAGCGCTCGATGCGCGTCTGCTCGAGGGCTGCGATGCGATCGTGAATCTCGGAGGTGTGCAGATCGACCGCCGGTGGACTTCCACGCGAAAGCGGGAGATCCTGGACAGTCGAACGCAGAGCACCGCGACGCTGGCCCGCGCGATTCGCGCGATGAAGAGACCGCCGCGCGTGATGTTGAGTGGTTCCGCTATCGGGATCTATGGCGATCGCGGAGACGAGCTGCTCGACGAGGAGTCCACTCTGGGAGATGACTTTCTCGCATCCGTGGCGCGCGCGTGGGAAGCCGCGGCTGCACCGATCCGCGAGGCAGGCGTGAGACTCGTTCTACTGCGCACGGGCGTCGTCTTGTCGCCCAACGGTGGGGCGCTCGCCCGTCTACTGCCGGTGTTTCGACTGGGCGCAGGCGGCGTGATCGGCGCCGGACGACAGTGGATGAGCTGGATCTCACTCCACGATCATGTGCGAGCGATGGAGCACGCCATCGTCACGCAATCACTTGCGGGCGCCGTCAACCTCGTGTCACCCGCGCCGGTGACCAATGTGGAATTCACCGAGGTGCTCGCGGGCGTGCTTCACCGGCCGGCGTTCATGCGTGTACCGCGTATCGCGATCGAGATGCTGTTGGGCGAGATGGCGACTGGCACCGTGCTCGCGAGCCAGCGCGTTCAGCCGGTGGCGCTGACGGCCTCGGACTTTCGTTTTGTCGATGCTCGTCTGGAGGCCGCGCTCACGCGAGAGCTGGCAGGGTGAGGTAGAGCGCAGACGCAAGCGCTGCCACGCACAGCCCGGTAAGCCATCCCCCGATCACATCGCTTGTCCAATGCCAGCCAAGCGCGACGCGGCTCATGCCGGTGCAGAGTGCTGCTACCGTCGCCATGGCAAATGCGACGACGGCTGGGAGGAGGCCATCATACGCGAAGAGAAACGCACCGGTCATCAGGACCGCGGTGGCAATGGTGGTATGTCCGCTTGGATAGGCGGGCTCGGTCTTGTTCCGCTCCAGCGCCACCACTGGGCGCGGGCGGCGATACACGAACTTCACGGCATGATGCGCCACGATGCCGCCGAGTGACGCGGCCGCCATCGGCAGGATGAAATGAAGGGTCGAGCCGCCGCGCACGAGATGCAGGACGATCACGGCCGTGGCGGCCAGCAGCGGATGGACGAACTTCTCCCCGAGCAGACTTGCCGCGAGCGCGGGCACGCGCAGGGCGGCGCGATGAGGGCCGACTCGCGCTTCGATGAGATCGTCGAGACGTTGCACGGCGCCGTGGCGCGTCGCGAGCGCGAGGACCAGCGAGAGTCCAGTGGTGGCGCCGGCGATCGCATATGACGTTTCGACCAGCGGAGGTGCGCTGGTCAATGTGCCACGGCGGCAGGCAACCAGCGGCGCACGAGATCGGCCACCTGTTCGCGCGAGACGGGCTTGTCGATGAATGCGGCAGCTCCCTGAAGCGCTCCCCGAGACTCGGTCGCCACGACGCTCACAATCGCCACGGGAATGGCCTTCAGGGACTCGTCTTCCTGGAGAATGCGAAACACGTCGAAGCCGCTGATCTGCGGCAGTCGAAGGTCGAGGAAGATGATGGCGGGCCGCAGCTCGCGCGTCATGCGCAGTCCTTCGATGCCAGTGGCGGCATGCTCGACGCGGCATCCGGCGTCCTCCAGGATGTGGCCGAGCAGCACGCGGGCATCCATGTCGTCGTCCACGACGAGCGCGAGAGGCGCCGCCTCGATGGCAAGAGATGGCCGCGACGAGACGCTTGGCGAGGCCGCGGGCGTGGCGCGCCGCCACGAGCGCGACGGCACCCCGAGCCGAATTCGCATGGTGGTGCCTTTTCCCTCCGTGCTTTCGACCTCGAGATGGTGCCCCATGAGCTGGCAGAGCGAGCGCGAGATGGCGAGGCCGAGTCCCGTCCCGCCGAAACGACGAGACGTGGACGATTCCGCCTGCTCGAACACGTTGAAGATCGCGGCGAGGCGGTGCGCGGGAATGCCGATCCCGGTGTCTCGGACCGTGAGGCGAAGCGGATTTCCTTGATCGTCGGTGTCGACGCTCACCACGACTTCACCCTCGGTGGTGAACTTGATGGCATTGCCGATGAGGTTGATCAGCACCTGCTTCATGCGAGCCACATCGGTCTCGATCGACCTGAGCTGCGGCGGAAGCTCGGCGCGCAGCGTGACCGGCGTGTCGCGCGTCTGGCTCTCGAGCTCCTCGATGGTCTCCCGGACGAGGGTGTCGAGCATGACGGTGTCCAGCTCGAGCGTCATGCGACCGGCTTCGATCTTCGAGAGGTCGAGGATGTCGTTGATCAGGCCGAGCAAGTGCTTGCCGTTCGTCGCAATGCGGTTGAGGTAGGAGAGTTCGTCGTCCGCAAACGTGCCGCGCTTGTTCTTGAGCAGCACGTTGGCGAAACCGATGACGGAGTTGAGGGGCGTCCGCAGCTCGTGACTCATGCGTGCGAGAAAGTCGCTCTTTGCACGGCTGGCGGCCTGTGCTTCGTCGCGCGCAACGATGAGCTCCAGCTCGACACGCTTGCGCGCGGTGATGTCGCGGAAGTTCACGACGGCACCCGTCAATCGGCCGGTCTCGCGCAGTGGAGATGCCGTGTACTCGACCTGGAGCGACGTGCCATCCTTGCGCCACATCACCTCGTCATCCACGTGACACGGGACCCCCGCGATGATTGCCTTCTCCATCGGGCAGTCGCGCCGCGGATAGGGCGTACCGTCCCTTCGGGTGTGATGCGTGAGCTCGTGCATGGGCTTCCCCACGACCTCGGCGGGCTCGAACCCCAGAAGCTCCGCACCGCGGTTGTTCAAAAAGGTCACGTCGCCACGCAAGTCCAGACCGTAGATCCCTTCGCCGGATGAATCGAGCAGCTGCCGGATGTTTGCGGCCAGGCGCTTGCGCTCCTCGCGGGCAGCGCGCGATTCGGTGACGTCGCGGAGCGTGCCCATCGTTCCGGTGAGTGCGCCGTGGCTGTCGCGGATGGCGTGAATCGTGACTTCCGCCCAGCGGTAGCCACCTGCCTTGTGGAAGTAGCGCAGCTCGACGAGCGCGGAGTCCGTGGCGCCGTCGGCGATGGGTTGCATCGTGTCGGCGAGCGAGGTGCGGTCCGAAGGATGGAGGTACGCAAGGTGATGGGTACCGAGCGTGCCTTCCACGCTGTTGCCCGTCAGCGACGTCCATGCCTGATTGAGGAACGTCCAGCGGCCCTGCGCGTCGGTCCTGTAGAAGACATCCTTGATCTGCTCGACGACCGTTCGGTATTTCTGCTCGCTCTCGGCGACCGCCTGCGCCGCTGCCTCGCGCTCCGTGACGTCGTGGACGAGGGCCATGCGCGCCGGCCGGCCCGCGAATTCAAGTGGATAGGAGTAGACCTCGACGTGCATGAGCCGTCCGGCCTTGGTCCGGTGCGTGGCCGTCCACGTATGGCTCAGTGTCGGCGGCGTCAAAGCCCGTACCTCCTGGAGTCGCACGTGCTCGGAGGGCGGACGCACGTCCCAGAGCGTCATGCCGAGAAATTCCTCGCGCGTCCAGCCATAGAAGCGTACAGCCGCCTCATTGACCTCGAGGAATGCGAGCGTGTCGCGATCGTAGACCCACGCGGGCTCGGGCGACAGCACGAAGAGCGGACGATACTTCTCGTCCGCAGCCGCACCCGTATCGGGGGCCAGGTTCGTCGTCCTGCTATCGGCAGCCATCGCTGGAGTGTGGGACCTTCTCGGAGGTATCTTGGTGGTGCACAGTGCGCTGCGCGAGAGGCGCGGCGGTTCCTTCCTTCAGCGTGTGACGCTCATGCCGGTCGTCGCCTTCGAGTCCCTGCCAGATGCATCGCGCGTGTGGGTCTTCGCTTCAGACCCCGCGCTGCCCGCCGCCGCCGCGAAAACGATGCTCAGCGGTGTGGATTCTCACCTCAAGGAATGGAAAGCGCATGGTGAGCCGCTCACCGTGTCGCGCGAGTGGATCGAGGACCGGTTCCTCGTGGTTGCGGTGGATCAAACCCACACCGGTGCGTCCGGCTGCTCCATCGACGGTTTGTTTCGGGTGCTTCAACAGCTCGAGAACAGCGTGCACGCCAGCCTGGTGGGAGGTGGGCGCGTCTACTATCGCGATCATCACGGCGTCATTCAGGCAGTCGGTCGCGGCGACATCGACCGGCTCGTGCACGAGGGAGAGATCACGAAGGACACCGTGGTATTTGACACGACGCTGTCGGACCTGGGCGACTGGCGACGCAAGTTCGAGCGCCCCGCCAGAGAAAGCTGGGTCGGTGAGCTGATCCACTAACCGCCCCGTCACGCCAGCCAGCGATCGAGATTCTCGCGGACGAAAGGATCGTCCGCCAGCTCGGGATAGTGTCGACAGACGCGATCGATCTCTTCGGTCTGGCCCGGCGAAAGCGTTTCCGCCGGGTCGAGGCACCAGGTGCCGCGCATCAGCCCCTGCCGCCGCAGGATTTCGTGAATGCCGGGAATACAGCCGGCAAATCCGTGCGCCGCGTCGAAGAGCGCGCCATTGGCGTCGGTGATAGCCGCGCCTTCGCGTAGCCAGGTCAGCGCCGGCGCCCCCGTATCGCGCTTCACGCGCTCGAGCAGATCTACCGCTCTCTGCGTCCAGACAGCCCATTGCCCCAACAAGCCGCCCACGATGCGGCGACTGGAACCGTCCGGTACTGGATACGGTGTCAAGAGGTCGGTGACGATGCTGTCGTCGTTGCCCGTGTACAACGCCAGGTCATCACGCCCGGACTCGGCCACCGCCTGCACGACGTCGAGGGTCTGATAGCGGTTGAAGGGCGCAATCTTTACCGCCCAGGCGTTCTCGATTTCGGCGAAGCGGCGCCAGAATGCACGGCTGAGTACGCGTCCTCCAACCGCTGGTTGCAGGTAGAAGCCGAATAGCGGCAGCACGTCGGCAACAGCACGACAGTGAGACAGCAGTTGGTCGTCATCAGCGCCCTGAAGGGCGCCGAGTGATAGGAGAATCATGTCGTAGCCCACGTCGTGCGCAACACGCGCCTCATCTACAGCCTGCGCTGTCTTACCGATGACTCCGGCAATCAGTACACATCGCGGACCAGTCGAGAACCATGAGCTCGCTGTTTGTGCGGCGAGTTCCAATACCGGCGCGTAGAGACCGTGCTGTCGGATGCCGAATTGCGTCGTGTGTACCCCGACGGCGATGCCCCCGGCGCCCGCATCCATGTAATACCGTGTCAGTGCACACTGGTGCCGTTCATCGAGCGTACGCCGCTCCGTAAGAGCGAGCGGATGAGCCGGAATTACCGTTCCGGCTTGAAGTCTCTCGCGAACCGTCGTCTCAGAAGCTGCCATCGCGCTTCTCGAAGCCGGTCGGCTTGCCGAGCAGCCGCCCGCGCGAGGTGAGCCACTCCGCCACCCAGTCCAGCAGCGTGGAATGGTGCAACGGCTCGAGGTCGAGCATCGAGCCCATGCGCGTCGAATTGCTCAGCAGCGCGTCTGGCACCTCGTCGCCGACGAATGACGGCGTGCAGTCGAGTCGCGCGGCCAATTCCTCCGCGAGCGCCTTCACGCGCAGACATTCACGTCCGGCAACATTCACGACGAACGGCTCCGGAGCGGCAGCTCGCGACAGCGCGGCGATCGCGAACGCGTTCGCGTCACCCTGCCAGATGACGTTGACCCAGCTCATTCGAAGATCGATCGGCTGGTGCGACTGGATCTTCACCCCGAGATCCGTCAGCACGCCATACCGGAGGTCGTGCGCATAGTTGAGCCGGACGATCGCCGTGGGTGTGTCATGTCCCGCAGCGGCGGCCGAGTAGATCCGCTCGCGTGCGACGCATGACCAGGCGTACTCACCGACCGGCGCAAGCAAGTCTTCCTCGCGCGAGCCTCCCTGAGCAGCCAGTGTGAGCGCGTAGACGTTTCCGGTGCTGAACACCGCGATCCGTGCGCCGCGGAACCGCTCGGCCACGAGCGTCGGGAGGCCTGCGTTGAGCAGCCACGTCATGGCCGGATTTCCGGTCGTGCCAAACTTCTGACCAGCCATGTAGATGACGTTTTCCGTATCGGGAAGCGCCGCCAGGGCACGCGGATCGAGCAGATCAGCAGAGATCGTCTCGACACCGGCCGCACGGAGCATCAAGGCAGCCTGCTCGTCCGTCCACCGGGACACCGCAGTCACACGACGCCCGGACGCCGCGCGCTTCACCATTCGCCCAAGGGAAGGCCCCATTTTTCCGCCGGCGCCGAGAATGAGGAAATCGCCGGAGAGGGTGGACAGCAGCGAAACGAGCGAAGCCGGCGGGCGGGAGAGCAGCTCCTCGAGCTCGTCGTCGGAACGCGGTGCTGTCCGGAGGTCTTTCACACGGACTTCGCCTCGGCGGCCAGTTCGCGCTGAAGCACTCGCCGCGCGCGGTCGATGGTGTCGTGCGTCTGATCGCGCAGTGCCGCGACATCCTTGGCAGTCAGGCCGGATGTCGGAATCGGCGCCAACACCCGTGCCTTCGCACGCGCGCGCCGAAAAGCGAAGCTTCCCTTGGCCATGCACGAGCGCGTTCCGGCCACAGCAATCGGGAGGATGGGCACTCCGGCATCGATGGCGATGCGAAACGCGCCATCCTTGAACGGGAGCATCTCGTCCGTCCTGGCGCGCGTTCCTTCAGGAAAGATCATGACGCTCACGCGCTTCGCGAGCCGGTCCCGGCATCCCGCAACCGCCGAGACGATACTCTCACGCTTGCCGCGCTTGATGGGGATGTCGCTCGCCATCCGCATGAGCCAGCCATAGACGGGAATCTTGAACAGCGTGTCCTTCGACAGCCACTTCATCTCCCACGGGAAATGGCTGATGAGGAAAATGTCGGCGTAAGACTCGTGATTTGATACCGCGACGTACGGGTTTCGCGGATTGGCTGGTGTGGGCCCATCGGTCTCGAAATGCCAGAGCGGATTCAAGGTCACCGTTGCCACAGCCAGCTGCCGGAACGCGCGCCCCGCGTGGTAGCGGCCTGGATCGAATGGGGCGGTAAACAGCCAAACCACGCCGACGTACAGGAGGCCGACGAGGACGACGAGCACCAACGTGATCCAGCCGATTGCGCTGAGGATTCGTTCCATCAGATGTCGTTCGGGTTCAGGCGGCGATTGCGTTACGGGCATGGCGCTTGACGCGCGAGATCATCGCGTTGAGACCGGCTTCGCGCCCCGCCAGACCGATTCCTTCCATCATCTGCCGCACGAAATCCGAGGGAATGGCGAGCGTCGTCTCCGGCGGCTGGCCGTTGACGGCGGAGAACAGGATCGCCAGGAAGGCGGCAATGGTCGGCGACTGCCGGGAGTTGAGATCCGCGTAGAAGTAGAGTTTGCCGTCGCGAACTTCCGGGAACAAATCCACGCGGGTCTGGCATTCAGGTACGTTGAAGGCGGCACGATCGAGAGCCGCGAGGCGATCAGGTACAGGCTCGAGCTGCTTCGCATAGTGCAGCAAGGCCTGCATCTTTTCCTCGCGTCCGAGGGCGCGGAATCTGCTGAGCACTCGCGCCACCGACGGCGGGAGCGACGCGTCGTCGGGTTCCGTCATGCTGGAGATAAAAACCATGGCGTGAACGCGTCAAGCGTTCTCGCCGCCCACTGCCCACCCAAGCACGAGAAACAATGCCGACCAGAAAGGCGACAGCGAAGTGGACCGGAGGGCTCAAGAGCGGAAACGGCAGCTTCCGCTCCGAGACCGGCCTTACCGCGAACTACAGCTTTGGCACGCGATTCGGCGACCAGGCGGGCTCCAATCCCGAGGAGCTCCTCGCCGCCGCCGAGGCGGCCTGTTTCAGCATGGCGCTCAGCGCGGGGCTCGAAAAGGAGGGTTTCACGCTCACCAACATCGAGACGTCGGCGGCCTGCACCGTCGAGAAGGTGGGTGAAGGATTCAAGATCACGCGCATGGATCTCACCGTCACCGCAAGCGTGCCCGGAGTCGACAACACGAAATTCCAGGCAATCGCGCTCGCCACGAAGGAAAGCTGCCCCGTCTCTACGGCGCTCAAAGGAAACGTGACGATCAGTCTTCAGGCGACGCTCGCCTGATCGCTCACTGCCGCACGCCGCCAGAGTGAGCGCTGCACGGCGATCCAGATCGCGAGCGTGGGAATCGCGAGCCGATAGAGCATGATCGTCTCGTCCCGCCAGATACGGCCGGGGACGAGCGTGCTGAGGAGTGGGATGCTGACGAAGGCCACACCAAACAGCAGCGTGCGGAGTGGTGTCGGATCGTCCGCGAACCAGAGCGTCGCTCCGACGAACGCAATGAGGAAGCTGGCCCGCTCGGCCTGGTGGTTGAACAGCACCACGTAGAGCAGCACGGAACAAAGGTAAAGAAAGCGAAACGGCGTCTCATCCCATCGATTGCGGCGCACGGCGAGTGGCGCGAGAAGGACGATGGTGCCGCCGAGCTGTATGGGCCAGTTCGGCACTGCGAGCCCCGTCCACCGATGCACCAGCTCCATCACCGAGAACCATCGCTGGCCCGCATCGAATGACTCGACGGCCCGCCACGACGTGTACTGCGCGAGCAGGGTCGATGGCGACGTCACGAGCAGCGGCAGCGCGAAGGCCACAATCGCCGCTCCACCGGCCAGCAATCCCGTACGAATGGCCCGACGGCGCGGAATGGCGAACGTGAGCGCGACGAGCGGAAAGATCTTCACCGAAGCGCCGAGCACCGTGGCCGCCGCGGCCTGCCAGAGCCGCAATTTTTCCAGCGCGGCGAACGTGAAGATGATCAACGCCGCAACCAGCGCGTTGCTCTGCGCGTTCTGCATGCCCCGGAGAACCTCGAGGAGCAGACAACTCTGCGCGATGAGCGCCGCGCGCGCCGAGAGCACCCGCTCGACCGCGAGAAAGAGAAGGACGGCGTTCAGCGAGTTCCAGAGGAACAGCGCGAGCGGCCAGGGGAGCCACGCGAACGGCTCGAACAGGAGCGCGAACGTCGGGCTGTACTTGAAGCGATCGGAGTGCTCGGCCGGATACTCGGCGTAGAGGTCGTCTCCTGCCAGCAGGTGCCGGGACGCGAGCCGGAAGATCTCGAAGTTGCCCGATGGACGCGCGGCGCTTCGCAGCGATGCAGCGGCGTCGCCGCGCACGACCGCCGACGCGGCGCGCGAGAACGCAGGCAACGTCGCGAGCCATTTCCCCGTCGCGTCCGTGCCCGCGACGATCAGGAAAAGCGCGAGCAGGATCCGCCGAGGACGAGCCAGACTTTCAGACGCTGTAGTATTCCTTGATGCACATCGTGACGACGCGCTGGAGCAGGCGTACCTGCTCCGCCGTGTCCGACATGGCCCGAACCTCGGGCAGGCTGCTCCAGAGGTCCTTGAGCGTAACGAGCAACTGCTCGGGAAGGATGTGCTTCTCGTGCGCCTCGCGCGCCACGAGCATCAGCGCGGTCTGAAGCGGGCTCGGCGACTGGCCATCCGAGAGGTACCGGCGAAGGGCGTCCTTGAGGGCGGCAATCGTCTCGTCGGCCAAGGGACTCGGCGGCGGCGTCCCCGTGTCGTGCGCCATCATCATCGAATGAAGAGCCCGTTGAGGTGAAACCAGGGCAGCGGTGACGCGCTTCGAGCGGCCTCGTCGCTGAGCTCGCGACGAATGTTTATCCGGCGTAGGCATCCGTCAAGGGCAGCCGTCACCACTGTACTGTGTCAGGCGGCGCACTACTTGCATAACAGAGACAGTTTTTCCTCCTACGGGCCACACTCCGCTGTTCCGAACGACGTGAGCCGCCACGCCATACTCGTGTTCTCATCGGATGCACTGGCGGCCGCGCTACTCGCGGCTGCCGCCGAGTTGGCGGGTTATGCGCCGCATTTCGCTCGGACCGATGAGACTGCTCGCAGTGCAGTCCGCCGCGTGCGCCCGCGTCTCGTGCTCATCGACGTCGATCACGACGAGACGTGCTCGGACGAGTTCATCGGTCCGGCGCTCATGATGCAGGCGCGCGTGCTGCTTGTCAGATCCAAGCGCAGCCACCGTGATGCAAGCGACCTGGTCGAGCGGCTTCGCGTGCGCGTCCTCGATCTGCCAATGGATTACGGGGCGCTCACGAGGACGCTCAAGGAGGAGCTGGAACGGTGACAAGACGGTGAATGGCGTTCACCGTTGACCGTTCACCATTTCACGCCGCGCGAACCGGCGTTGCGCGTCGCAGGCGTCGCAGTTGCCGCAGGTCCACTCATCGTCCACCGCCTCGCCGAAGTATTCCAGCAGATGGCGGGTGCGGCAGCGCGCAGACTGACAATACGCGACCATTGCGCGCAGCTTCGCGTGATCCTGCTCGCGCCGCGCCTCGTAATCCGTCAGATCCGCGCTGAGGTCGACCGAAGTCAGCCGGCTGGTCACCCGCTCCCACTGCGCGCCGCGATGCTCGCGCACGAGCGCGTGCCGCTTGAGCAGCACGAGCACGATGCGCGCCTTGCGCCGCGCCACGTCCGACCGCTCCGCCAGGGTCGAGAGCTCGACGCGTTCGCCGAGCGGATATTGCTCCAGCATCAGTGCCACCTTGGCGGCCTCCTCGACGTCCGGATACTTGCCGCCGAGGAAGTACGATTGCACACGTGAATCCTCAACACGGTAGAGAATGATGCAGGATGCCGGCAGTCCATCCCGCCCCGCGCGCCCCGCCTCCTGATAGTAGGCCTCGACGGAGCCCGGAAAGTGGTAGTGGAGCACGTAGCGCAGGTCGCGTTTGTCGATGCCCAGACCGAAGGCGTTGGTGGCAATGATGGCCGCGTGATCGCCTGCCATGAATGCGTCTTGCGACGCTTTGCGTGCGGTCGGACTCATTTTTCCGTGATAGAGCCCCATGCCGAACCGGTCCTTCAGCCGCTCGAACAGCCGTTCGGCCTCGCGCACCGTGGCGGTGTAGATGATGCCGCTGCCGGACGACTCGGCCAGGACGCGTTCCACCTCCTCGTCCTTGCTCGAGGTGTTGACCGTGCGCCGTACCTCGAAGCGGAGATTCGGGCGCGCGAATCCCGTGACGGTGACGCTCGGATCGTCCATGCCGAGCTGCCGCACGATGTCCGCACGGACGTCCGCGGTTGCGGTCGCCGTCAGGGCGAGGATGTTCGGCTCCCCGAGACGCGCGATGACGGAGCCGAGCGTGAGGTAGTCGGGACGGAAGTCGTGTCCCCACTGGCTTACGCAGTGCGCCTCGTCGACAACGATGAGACTCACCGTGCGCGTCAACAGGCGGTCGAAGAACTCACGGTCCTTGAATCGCTCGGGCGTGAGGTACAGAATCTCGCCTTCTCCCTCGAGTACCCGGCGCGCGGTTTCACGCGCTTCTACCGTGTTGAGATGCGAATGCATGACGAGCGCGTCCACCCCGTGGGCGTGGAGCTTGTCCTGCTGGTCCTTCATGAGGGCGATGAGTGGACTCACGACGATGGTGAGTCCGGGCAGGAGCAGCGCGGGCAATTGATAGACAATCGACTTTCCGGCGCCGGTGGGCATGACGACGAGGGCGTCACGCCCTTCCAGCACGGCTTTGATCGGCTCCCATTGTCCCTTGCGAAAATCTGCATGCCCGAAGCGGTCGCGAAGCACATCGCGCGCACGGGCTCTCGAGGCGGCCTTCGGCACGGGCATACGAGAGGCACGAAGCGGGCCCGGTACGTCGGCGCCCAGCCTGCTTGGAATCGCACGAATGCGCGGGCGCGATGACATGACATCTGTCGCGCGTGCATATTGCCGCGCGCATGAGAGCCACCGTCGTCGTTCCCACCTATCGTCGATCTGCCGACCTGACCAGATGTCTGGCTGCGATTCGCCTGCAGACGCGAGCGCCGGACGCCGTCATCGTCACCGTGCGCGCCGATGACGCCGAATCCGCGGCCGTCGTCAGTGCCCTATCGCCATCGTGGCCTGCGTTGAAGAGCGTCACCGTCGCTCGGCCCGGTGTGGTCGCGGCGATGAATGCGGCCCTCGATGCAGCGGACGGCGACATCTTCGCCCTCACCGACGACGATGCCGAACCGGAGCCCGAGTGGCTCGAGCGTCTGCTCGCCGCTTTCGAGATGGATCCGCACATCGGCGGAGTGGGCGGTCGCGACGTTCAGGAGCGTGCGGATGCGCGCGCGAGAGACGTTGGCCGCGTGCAATGGTTCGGGCGGACGATCGGCAATCACCACGCCGGCATCGGCGCCGCGCGCCACGTGGACGTCCTCAAGGGGGTCTGTTGTGCGTTCCGCCTGTCGCCGCTCCGCGACATCCGGTTCGACGAGCGGCTCCGCGGCACTGGTGCGCAGGTGCATTGGGAGCTCGCGCTCTGTCTGGCGATGCGAAAAAAGGGGTGGATCCTCGTGTACGATCCCGCGATTCGCGTCCGGCATCACATCGGCGTTCGTCATGACGCCGACCAACTGCATCGCGGACGGTTCGACGTCGAGCCGCACGAGAATGCCGTGTTCAACGAAACGCTGGCCATCGCGGAACATCTGCCGACGCTGCGCCGCGCCGTGTTTCGCGTCTGGGCACTGCTCGTGGGGACGGCCGCCGAGCCGGGCGTCCTTCAGGTGCCGCGCATTGCGCTGCGTGAGGGCCGGGCGTCGCTGACGCGTTTCGCCGCGACACAGCGTGCCCGCGCGCAGGGATTTCGGGCTGCGCATCGCGATGAACGGCCCGACGAGTGAAGCAACAAGGAGCCGAGACCGCCGCCGGATTCGACTGCTTCGCGATTGTCGCGCCGGGCCTCGAGCCATTCGCCCTGGCGGAGGCGCGCGAGCTCGGCCTCGACGTGCGCGCGGTGGATGGCGGATTCGAGTGGTCCGGGGATGCGCGCAGCGTCCTGGCCGCCAACATCGGGTTGCGCATCGCATCGCGTGTGCTGGTGCGGCTCGCGAGCTTCGATGCGCGGTCCTTTGCGGAGCTCGAGCGGCGCGGGCGACAGGTGCCGTGGCAGCGCGTCGTGCGGGAGGGCGCGGCGGTGCGATTTCGCGTCACGAGCAGGAAGTCGAAGCTGTATCACACGGGCGGCATCGCACAGCGGTTGAGCGACGCGGTGCGCCGCGCGCTTCCCGGCGTAAGCACGAGCGAGGCCGCGGATGAAGCCGAAGACCTGGATGCCGCGACGTTGATCGTCGTGCGGTTTCTGCGCGATCACTGCACCATCAGCGCGGATACGTCCGGCGCGTTGCTGCATCGACGCGGATATCGCGAAGCGACGGCGAAAGCGCCTGTTCGAGAGACGATCGCGGCCGCGCTTCTGCGTGCGTCGGAATGGGACGCGACTGCGCCGCTGGTGGACCCGTTCTGCGGATCGGGCACCATTCCCATCGAGGCTGCGCTCGTGGCCCTCGGCCGCGCACCGGGAGTGCGGCGTCATTTCGCCGTGGAGCATTGGCCGGGCGTACGTGCGACGCTCGCGGCTGAGGTGCGGACTGAGCTCGCCGCGCGCGCGGTGGCGCGCGAGCACGCCGCGATCATCGGCAGCGATCGAGATGCGGGCGCGATTGCCGCCGCGACGGCGAATGCAATGCGGGCAGGTGTGGCGGAGGCCGTGTCGTTCACCGAGCGGAGCATTTCTGCGGCGTCGTTTCCGGCTGGTGCGCGCGGCTGGGTCGTGACGAATCCGCCGTATGGAGTGCGCGTTGGTGAGTCCTCGAAGGTGCGCGACCTTTGGGCCACGTTCGGCCGGGTGCTGCGAGAACGCGCGGGGGGATGGCGGATCGCGCTGCTGTCGCCGGACATGGCGCTCGAGCGTCAGCTCGGCTTTCCGGTGCAGGTGGTTGCGACGACGTCGAATGGCGGGATTCCGGTGCGGTTGGTGGTCGCCGACGTTCCTGCGTAGGAGTATCCGCCGCTCGGATAGCTCTGATCCATCAATATCAATTGATATGGCCCGGAGTGTGCTTTTTGCATGCTGCTCCGGAGCCGAGCCGCGCAGTTCTGATACGCCAGAGGTCGGCACAATTATTGAACGCGTGCGGCGGCACGTGCGTCCGTCGTCCCGGGCCGACGCACGATCTGCCGTGCCGCGGAGGATCCCCGTGGCCCTTCCCATCCGTCTTCCCTGAAGGAGCTGACCGTGACCGTCGGCGAAAGACCCGAAGTGCCGGAGCAGGAGCGCGAGGGCGCTCGCCCGGCTCGCCCAACAGGCACTGCCCGCGGAAAGCGCGGACGACCGCGCCGAGCAGCCGCGGCGTCGGAGATCGACGTCACGGAGCGCGTGACACCTCGCGGAGGGGGCGTCGTCCCGCGCGGAAACGGTGGCGGCGGCGGAGGGCGAGATCGCTCACTTCGACGACTGCTCGCGGGACTTCGCGCGCTCGACGCCGGCGACTTCAGCATCCGCCTCGAGCTGGCGGACGATCCGGTGATCGGGGAGCTCGCTGAAATATTCAACAACGTGGCAACCAAACAGTCGCGACTCAGCGAGGAGCTGAACCGCGTTGCCCTCAGCGTTGGGCGCGAGGGCAAGATGCGCGACCGCGCCACCATCGGACCCGCCGGCGGATCATGGGCCGGCAGCGTGGACGCGCTCAACTCGCTCATCACGGACCTCGTCCAACCCACGTCGGAGGTGGCCCGCGTCATCAAGGCCGTGGCCGAGGGCGACCTGAGTCAGAAGGTGGAGCTGGAGATCGACGGCAAGACGGTGCAGGGAGAGTTCTTCCGCATCGGCAGCACGGTGAATCGCATGGTGGACCAGCTCAATGCGTTCGCCAGCGAAGTGACGCGTGTTGCTCGCGAGGTGGGTACGGAAGGAAGGCTGGGCGGACAGGCGAACGTGCAAGGCGTGAGTGGTACGTGGCGCGACCTGACGGACTCGGTGAACGGCATGGCGACGAATCTGACCAACCAGGTGCGCAACATCGCCGACGTCACCACCGCGGTCGCCAAAGGCGACCTGTCGAAGAAGATCACGGCGGAGGCCAAGGGCGAGATTCTCGAGCTGAAGAACACCATCAATACGATGGTGGATCAGCTCTCTTCATTTGCGGACGAAGTGACGCGCGTGGCGCGCGAGGTGGGAACGGAAGGTGTGTTGGGCGGCCAGGCCAACGTGCCCGGTGTGGCCGGCACGTGGAAGGACCTGACCGACTCGGTGAACGGCATGGCGAGCAACCTGACGAATCAGGTGCGCAACATCGCCGACGTCACGACGGCCGTCGCAAAAGGCGATCTGGGACGCAAGATCACGGCGGAGGCCAAGGGCGAGATCCTCGAGCTGAAGAACACGATCAACACGATGGTGGATCAGCTCTCGAGCTTCGCGGCCGAAGTGACTCGAGTCGCGCGCGAAGTGGGTACGGAAGGAATCCTGGGCGGCCAGGCGAACGTGCCGGGCGTGGCCGGAACGTGGAAGGACCTGACGGACTCCGTGAACTTCATGGCGTCCAACCTGACGAGCCAGGTGCGCAACATCGCCGACGTCACTACGGCGGTGGCACGGGGCGACCTGTCACGAAAGATCACCGCGGAAGCGAAGGGTGAGATTCTGGAGCTGAAGAACACCGTCAACACGATGGTGGATCAGCTGAACGGATTCGCGGCCGAAGTGACCCGAGTCGCACGCGAAGTGGGTACGGAGGGAATCCTGGGCGGCCAGGCGAACGTGCCGGGCGTGGCCGGAACGTGGAAGGACCTGACCGACTCCGTGAACTTCATGGCCGGCAACCTGACGAGTCAGGTGCGCAACATCGCGCTCGTGACGACGGCGGTGGCCAATGGCGACCTGTCGCAGAAGATCACCGTCGAAGCGAAGGGCGAGGTGCTGGAGCTGAAGAACACCGTCAACACGATGGTGGACCAGCTGAACTCCTTTGCCGCTGAAGTAACGCGCGTGGCGCGAGAGGTAGGCTCCGAAGGGCGACTGGGCGGCCAGGCGCACGTGCCGGGGGTCGCCGGAACGTGGAAGGACCTGACGGACTCGGTGAACTTCATGGCCGGCAATCTGACGAGTCAGGTGCGCAACATCGCCGACGTCACGACGGCCGTGGCCAAAGGCGACCTGTCGAAGAAGATCACGGCCGAGGCGAAGGGCGAGATCCTCGAGCTGAAGAGCACCGTGAACACGATGGTGGATCAGCTCAATGCATTCGCGGCCGAAGTGACGCGCGTGGCGCGCGAGGTAGGAACCGAAGGCCGACTGGGCGGTCAGGCGAACGT
Organism: Gemmatimonadetes bacterium 2013_60CM_65_52; assembly: GCA_002215645.1. GTDB lineage: Bacteria > Gemmatimonadota > Gemmatimonadetes > Gemmatimonadales > Gemmatimonadaceae > AG11. Next base: position 180,441 of record NGFI01000013.1, read on the forward strand.
GGAGGGCGTCAGCGGAACCTGGCGCGATCTGACGGACTCGGTGAACTCCATGGCGAGCAACCTGACGAGTCAGGTGCGCAACATCGCCGACGTGAGCACGGCGGTGGCCAAGGGCGACCTGAGTCGAAAGATCACGGTAGAAGCCAAGGGCGAGGTGTTGGAGCTGAAGAACACCATCAATACGATGGTGGACCAGCTGAACGCATTCGCCTCCGAGGTGACGCGCGTGGCCCGAGAAGTGGGAACCGACGGCGTCCTCGGCGGCCAGGCGAACGTGCCCGGCGTGGCCGGCACGTGGAAGGACCTGACCGACTCGGTGAACGGCATGGCGAGCAACCTGACGAATCAGGTGCGCAACATCGCCGACGTCACGACGGCGGTGGCCAAAGGTGACCTGTCGAAGAAGATCACGGCCGAGGCGAAGGGTGAGATTCTCGAGGTGAAATCCACCGTGAACACGATGGTGGACCAGCTTCGCAGCTTCGCCGACGAAGTAACGCGCGTCGCCCGAGAGGTCGGTACCGAAGGCCGGCTGGGTGGACAGGCGAACGTGCCGGGCGTTGCCGGAACGTGGAAGGACCTGACCGATAGCGTGAACTACATGGCGTCGAACCTGACGAGTCAGGTGCGCAACATCGCCGACGTCACCACAGCCGTGGCGCTCGGCGACCTGTCACGCAAGATCACCGTCGATGCGCGCGGCGAGATTCTCGAGCTGAAGAACACCGTCAACACGATGGTGGAACAGCTGAACGCCTTCGCGAGCGAGGTGACACGCGTGGCTCGAGAGGTGGGATCGGAAGGCATTCTGGGCGGTCAGGCGCGCGTGCCCGGCGCGGGCGGCGTTTGGAGAGACCTGACCGACAACGTGAACTTCATGGCGTCGAACCTGACGTCGCAGGTGCGCAACATCGCGCTCGTGACGACGGCCGTGGCCAACGGCGACCTGTCGCAGAAGATCACGGTGGAGGCGCGCGGCGAGATTCTGGAGCTGAAGAACACCGTCAACACGATGGTGGAAAAGCTGCGCGTCTTTGCCGACGAAGTGACGCGCGTGGCCAAGGAGGTGGGCACGGAAGGCAAGTTGGGCGGCCAGGCCGAAGTGCCTGGCGTGGCCGGCACGTGGAAGGCGCTCACCGACTCGGTGAATGCGATGGCCAACTCGCTGACGGCGCAGGTGCGCAACATCGCCGACGTGGCGACCGCGGTGACGAAGGGCGACCTGACGCGGCAGATCACCGTGGAAGCGCAGGGCGAGCTGGACGAGCTGAAAACGAACATCAACCAGATGATCGCGAACCTCAAGGAGACGACGGAGCGCAATCAGGAGCAGGACTGGTTGAAGACGAACCTCGCGAAGTTCAGCCGGATGATGCAGGGCCAGAAAGACCTGGAGTCGGTCTCGCGCCTCATCATGTCAGAGCTGACACCGTTGGTGTCAGCTCATCACGGCGCCTTCTTCATCATGGATGCGGAGGCGGGCACGCCGACGCTGCGTCTCCTGGCAAGCTATGCCTATCGTGCGCGCAAGCACGTCGGCAACCGCTTTGCCATCGGCGAGGGCCTCGTGGGCCAGGCGGCACTGGAGAAACAGCCGATCCTGCTCCAGAACGTCCCCGACGACTACATCCAGATCACATCGGGTCTCGGCGAAGCGCCACCGCGAAACATTCTCGTCCTCCCCATTCTGTTCGAGGGCGAGGTGAAGGCGGTGATCGAGCTCGCGAGCTTCCTGCCGTTCAGCCAGATCCACCAGACGTTCCTCGACCAGCTCGCCGAGTCCATCGGCGTGGTGCTGAACATGATCAGCGCGAACATGCGCACCGAGGAGCTGCTGGAGCAGTCACAGAAGCTGACGCAGGAGCTCCAGAGCCAATCGAAGGAGCTCCAGCAGCAGCAGGACGAGCTCAAGCGCTCCAACTCCGAGCTCGAAGCGCAAGCCAAGACCCTGCGGCAGTCCGAGGAGCTGCTCAAGGAGCAGCAGGAAGAGCTGCAGCAGGTCAACGAGGAGCTGGAGGAGAAGGCCTCGCTGCTCGCGGAACAGAACCAGAAGGTCGAGCAGAAGAACCGCGAGGTGGAAGCGGCGCGTCTCTCACTCGAGGAGAAGGCGGAGCAGCTCGCCATCAGTGGCAAGTACAAGAGCGAGTTCCTCGCCAACATGAGCCACGAGCTGCGCACGCCGCTGAACTCGTCGCTCATCCTGGCGAAGATGCTGAGCGACAACAAGGAAGGCACGCTGACGTCCAAGCAGGTGGAGTTTGCGCAGACGATCTATTCGTCCGGCACCGACCTGCTCAACCTCATCAACGACATTCTCGATCTGTCGAAGGTGGAAGCGGGCAAGATGGAGGTGAATCCGCTCGAGGTGTCGATGGGCGACGTCGAGTCGTTCAGCAAGCGGACCTTCGATCCGGTGGCGCAGCAGAAGGGGCTGCGGTTCAGCGTGGAGACACCGCCCGATGTGCCGCCCACGATCTACACGGACGAACAGCGGCTCCAGCAGGTGCTCAAGAACCTGCTGTCCAACGCCTTCAAGTTCACGGAGCACGGGAGCGTCACCCTCACCGTCCGCAAGGCCGAGAAGGGAAGACGGTTCGCCAGCCGGATCCTGGATCGTGCGCCCACCGTGATCGCCTTCCAGGTGACGGACACAGGCATCGGAATCGCGAAGGACAAGCAGCAGCTCATCTTCGAGGCATTCCAGCAGGCCGATGGCACGACGAGCCGCAAGTACGGCGGGACCGGTCTCGGTCTGAACATCAGCCGCGAGATTGCGCGGCTGCTCGGCGGTGAGATCCGCGTCGAGAGCAATCCGGGCAGCGGCAGCACGTTCACGCTGTTCCTGCCGCAACACTACGTCGAGCCCGATGCGCCGAAGAATCATGATTCCGGCGGACGGGCACGTATGGACGACACCGGCCGCTTCCGTGCGTCGCCGCTGCGGCTGCCGTCGCGCGGCACCGGTGGAGCGGAGGCGTGGTCGCCATCGGGCGGAGGTACGGCCGTGCTTCCGGCACCGGAACACGAGGCCGCGGACGATGTGGTGATGTCGCGCGACTCGCTGCCGAGGCCGGAGAGCTTCACCGATGACCGCGACACCATCGAACCGGGCGACCGGGTGCTCCTCATCATCGAGAACGACGAGAGCTTCAACAAGGTTCTGCTCGAGATGGCGCGCGAGAAGGGATTCAAGGGACTCGCGGCGCTCGATGGCGAATCGGGCCTCAAGCTGGCGCACGCCTTCGAGCCCGACGCCATCACGCTCGACATCGACATGCCGGGCATGGATGGCTGGGCGGTGCTCGACCGGCTGAAGCATCATCCGGAAACGCGCCACATTCCGGTGCACATCATCTCCGGCATCCGCGAGCGCCAACAAGGGCTCAAGTCCGGCGCGATCGCCTACATGGAGAAGCCCGTCACCAAGGAAGCGCTGGACGACGCCTTCGCGAAGATGGCGCACTTCATCGACGCGTCGGTCAAACGGCTGCTCGTGGTGGAGGACAACCAGACGCAGCGCGAGGGCATCATCGAGCTCATCCAGCACGAGGACGTCGAGATCACGGCGGTCGAGTCCGCGGAGGATGCGCTTCGTGAGCTGGCTTCCGGGCACTTCGACTGCATGGTGCTCGACCTCGGTCTCAAGGACATGAACGGGTTCCAGCTTCTGGAGACGGTCAAGGCGAACCCGGCCATGTGGGACCTGCCCATCATCATCTACACGGGCAAGGACCTCTCGGCGCAGGAGGAAACGTCGCTGCGCAAGTATGCCGAGACGATCATCGTGAAGGATGTGAAGTCGCCGGAGCGGCTGCTCGACGAGACGGCGCTCTTCCTGCACCGTGTGGAGGCGAAGCTACCCGAGCAGAAGCGCCGGATGCTCGAGCGGCTGCACAATACCGATGCAATCTTCACCGGCAAGCGCGTTCTGATCGTGGACGACGACGTTCGCAACATCTTCTCGCTGACGAGCATGCTGGAGGATCACGGCATGCAGGTCTCATTTGCCGAGAACGGCAAGGATGCCATCGCGTTGCTGCGTGAGCGGCAGGACTTCGACCTCGTGCTGATGGACATCATGATGCCGGAGATGGACGGGTACGACACCACGCGTGCCATTCGGGAGATGCCGGCGCTCAAGTCACTGCCGATCATCGCCCTCACGGCGAAGGCGATGAAGGGGGATCGCGAGAAGACGATCGCGGCGGGAGCCTCGGACTACATCACGAAGCCAGTGGACACGGAACAGTTGCTGAGCCTCATGCGAGTATGGCTGTATCGGTGAATGCGGAAGCGCCGCTTCCCGGCCCACCGTATGTCTACAACCCGGAGCTCGAGCGCATCGAGATCGAGCTCCTGCTGGAGGGAGTCTATCGCCACTACGGGTTCGACTTCCGGTCCTACGCGTATGCCTCGATTCGCCGCCGGCTGTGGAAGCGGGTGGAGGGCGAGGGATTGCGGTCTCTCTCCGAGCTGCAGGCGCGCATTCTTCACGACCCGGACGCGATGGAGCGACTGCTCCTCGATCTGTCCGTCAACGTCACGTCGATGTTCCGGGACCCGTCGTTCTACCGCGAGTTCCGCGAGCTCGTGGTGCCGATGCTGCGCACATATCCCTTCGTCCGCATCTGGCACGCCGGCTGTTCGACGGGCGAGGAGGTATTCTCGATGGCCATCCTCCTCGAGGAGGAGGGGCTCTATGACCGGGCGCGGCTCTACGCGACGGACATCAACGACGTCGTCCTCTTGCGGGCACGGCAGGGCATCTTCCCGCTCGACCGCATGCAGGAATACACCGACAACTACATCCGCGCGGGCGGACGGCGTTCGTTCTCGGAGTATTACACGGCGAAATACGACGGTGCGCTCTTCTCGCCGTCGCTGGTGCGGAACGTGGTCTTCTCCCAGCACAATCTGGCAACGGACCGGTCGTTCGCCGAGTTCCACGTGATCTTCTGCCGCAACGTGCTGATCTACTTCGACAAGACGCTGCAGAACCGCGTGCATCGGCTGTTCTATGATTCGCTCGTGATGTTCGGCGTGCTCGCGCTGGGGGGGAAGGAGTCGCTCAAGTTCTCGCAGTACGAGCCGTGTTACGAGAAGATCAGCCAGGCCGAAAAGCTCTACCGGAAAGTGCTCTGATGCGGGCGAACGGAGTGGGATACGATGTGATGGTGGTGGGCACGTCCTGGGGCGGTCTCGACGCGGTGCGGACGCTGCTGTCGGGATTGCCTGGCACGTTCGGCATGGCGGTGACAGTGGTACAGCACCGCCACAAGGACTCGACTCACATACTTCGTTCGCTGCTGCAGGAGCGGACGCCGATGCCGGTACGGGAAGTGGAGGACAAGATGCCCATCGAGCACGGCTGCGTGTACGTGGCACCGTCCGACTACCATACGTTGATCGAGCCCGGGCATTTCTCGCTCAGCACGGAGGCACCCGTGCGCTACAGCCGTCCGTCGATCGACGTGACATTTCTCTCCGCGGCGGACAGCTACGGACATCGCGCCGTCGGCGTGGTCCTCACCGGTGCGAGCGTGGACGGCACCGAGGGGTTGAAGCGGATCTCCGAGCGGGGCGGCATGGTGGTGGTGCAGGATCCGGCGACAGCCGAAAGCTCGCTGATGCCGGCTGCCGCGGCGAAGGCCGTGCCTCGGGCGCGCGTGATGCCCCTCGAGGAGATGGTGAGGTTTCTCGCCATGCTTCCCGTGGCGGGCGCGGAGCGCGACGCGTGAGCGAAGCTCCCGCACCGCCGATCGCGGTGGCCGCCGACGCCGGAGGTGCGGGGACGCCATCGCGAGTGGCGCAACCTCCCGTCGAGATCCTGATCGTGGACGACCGGCCGGAGAATCTCCTCGCGCTCGAGGCGATCCTCGAGCCGCTCGGACAGACGTTGATCCGCGCGGGCTCCGGCGATGATGCCCTCCGCACGCTGCTGCGGCATGACGTCGCGGTGATTCTGCTCGACGTGCAGATGCCCGTCCTCAGCGGGTTCGAGACGGCGCGATTGATCAAGTCACGCGAGCGAAGCCGGTACATCCCCATCATCTTCCTGACGGCGATCAGCAAGGAAGAGGAGTACGTCTTCGAGGGGTACTCCGTCGGCGCGGTGGACTATCTCTTCAAGCCGTTCCAGCCGGACATCCTTCGCTCGAAGGTCAGCGTCTTCGTCGACCTGTACCAGAAACAGCGCCAGCTCTCGATTCAGCAGCAACGCCTGGTGGAGGCGGACCTGCGCGACCTCGAGACGCGGCACATTCGCGAGCTGTACGAGTCGGAAGCGCGCTTCTCCGAGATCGTCAGGTCCGCCATGGATGCGATCGTCGTGTTCGACACCGATGCGATCGTGACGATCTTCAATACCGCTGCCGAGCACATGTTCGGCATGACGAGCGAGGAAGCCGTTGGCCGCGACGTGCGGCGACTCTTTCCCGAGGCGCTGCGCGAAGGATTCTTCGATACCGTGTGCGTCGACAACGCCGCGAGAACTCAGGCTGCCCGGAAGGAAGGTCAGCATGTCCTCTCGTTCGACGCGTTGCGCTCCGGCGGCGAACCGTTTCCGGTGGAAGCCACGGTGAGCTGCCTCACCGTACGCGGAAAACGCACATACACGCTGATCCTTCGCGACATCTCGGAGCGCAGACGCGCCGAGCAGGAGCTCCAGGAGCAGGCGAAGTCGCTGGCGACGGCAATGGGCGAGCTCAAAGGCCTGAACGCCGAACTTGCGGACCGGCAGGTGGAGCTCGAGCGCGCGATGGCGGCGCGCAGCCGATTCTACGCCTCCATGAGCCACGAGCTCCGTACGCCCATCAACGCCGTGCTCGGATACAGCACGCTGCTCCTGGAGAACATCTACGGACCACTGAACGAGAAGCAGGCGGAAGGCATCGCGCGCACGCACAAGGCCGCGAAGCATCTGCTCGAGCTGGTGAACGACGTGCTGGATCTCTCGAAGATCGAGGCAGGGAAGATCGACCTGCGCCTGCAGCCCGTGGCATTCCCGGCGCTCATCGAGGATCTGTTCGTCACCGTGCGGCCGTTGGCCGACCAGTACGGCTCACCGCTGTCGCTCGAGCATGACGGGGACGCCATCAACGTGGTGAGTGATCCGCGCCGGCTGCGCCAGATCCTGTTGAACCTCCTCTCCAACGCCATCAAGTTCGGCCGCGGCAATCCCATCAGGGTCCGCTCCATTCCGATGAGCGAGGGGGGCGTTACGATCGAGGTCATCGATCAGGGCGAGGGCATCGCGCAGGCGGATCGCGAAAAGATCTTCGACGAGTTCGTTCAGCTCGGAAAGACGCAGCGCACGGAAGGGACAGGGCTCGGCCTGCCCATCTCGCGTCGCCTGGCGGAGATGCTGAACGGCAGGCTGGAAATCGAGTCCGAGATCGGCGTGGGCAGCACGTTCCGGTTGGTCGTTCCGTCCGCGGCCACGATACAACCCGGCCGCATGTCGCGCCCCCTCGATCAGGATGCGATCATGCGCTCAATCGAAGAGCGAGACGGTCACCGGGACAACGGGAGCGTCGAGCGTCCGGCGGCGACGTCGACCGTGAACGGCGACTGAAGTCCAGCTATCTGAATATGGCGCTGCCGAGTGCGTCATCGTCCTTAGAACTCGAAACCCAGCGCCAGGCTGACATGATTGTTTGTCACCGTGCCGGCGGCATATTTCGTCTGTAACTGCCGGAACTCCGTTCCCAGGAAGAGCGGACCGCCTGGACGGATGGTGGCATACCCGGCGCACGCCTGATTGCGCAGCCTGCCACTCGAAACGACATCCGCTTCACGCGGCGCGTCGATGCCGCATCCAGAGCCGAATCCGAACTGTGTGCCTGCACGCAGATTCACCTGGAGCCAGCCGCCGCGGTCATCGAGCGGAAGTGCGCTCCGATTCAGATTCTGCCCGATGCCGCCGCCGCCGAGTCCCCGCAGGCCGCGACCATCGTAGCCTTCGCCGCGAAGCTCCAGTGCCGAGGCGAGTGCTACGCGCGCATCGCAGGCGAAGGCGTGTGTGGTCATCGGCGCGGAATTCACTCCATCGAGCCAGGCGACGTGCGCGCCGCACCCGATCTCGCCCTGATGGTCCGCTTCGCCCCACCGAACGCGCACACGCGATTCGAGCGCCGGCCGTCCCGTCCGTTCCGCCTGATCCACGTCGGTATCGAACAGCCCGATCGGATCGCCGGTAATGTTCGCGAGCACGGCACCCTGAAGCGCGATGCGAACGTCTCCGCTGCTCTCGATGGTGCCGCGAATCTGCGGAAGCCACAGCCACAGGTTTCCCGCGGTTGCAAATGCCGGCGTGCCGATGGCGGCGGGACTGACCGGATTGACGCCCGCGATCAGCGGCGATTCCTGACCGACCAGCAGCTCTCCATTGGACCAACGCACGATTCCACGCGCGGTGCGCAGGCGGAGCAGCGGGAACGTGCGGCCGCCACTGCTGGCCTGCTGGCCGCCGTAGAAGTCCACGTCCACGTCACCGACGAACTGCCCGCCGAGGACGTCGCGCGCCGAGAGCGCGGCGCCGAGCGTGGTCTGTCGGGCGCTCATCACGACCGGTGTCGGCGGTGGAGAGATGGAATCAGGGCGGACGAACTGCGGATCGTCCGCATTGTTCACCCGCCGGTCGTTGCGTACACCGTGGACCAGGACTCGCCCCGTCAGCTCGAGCTGCATCCGGCTTCGCGTCGTCACGCCGGCTGACGCCTGCTCGTCGAGCTGCTGCCGGAGTTGCGCGATGGCCTCTTCGGCACGCCTGAGGCGAATTGCGAGCGAGTCCGGCGTCGCAGACGAATCGCGCCGCACCTGGGCGGAAAGCGGCAGCGTGAGCAGGCCGCAGAGGGCCCCTGCCACGGCGACGCGCGCCATGCTTGACGCTGCGGCACGCGGCGTCGCACTCTTGGAGTGAGCCGCACAGCTCCGAGTGGTCATGTGACAATGCGGGAGAGAGTGGTATGTCGGGGAAGACCGTCGTGCGCCGATCGGCCATGCTGCTGATGTTTCTCGCGCCTGCACTCGGCGCTCAGGGCGCTGTATCCGGTCAGGTGTCCCTGCTCGAGCGGCCCGGAGAGCAGAGCGAGGATCTGAGCGATGTCGTGGTGTGGCTCGAGCCACCGCCGACGTCGCGCGCTCGATCGACGCCCGTGGCTGCGACGATCCAGCTTCAGGGACGACAGTTCACGCCTCGCGTGCGCGTCGTTCCCGAGGGGAGCAAGATCGAGTTCCCCAACATGGACTCGTTCAGTCACAACGTCTTCTCGAAGGCGCCGGATGGAGCGTTCGACACGGGGGTCTACGGCCGGGGACGCACGAAGGACCAGACGTTCAAGGACACTGGAGTCTTCCCCATCTATTGTAACATCCACCCGAGAATGACGGGCTATGTGGTCGTGCTCCGGTCGCCCTATTTCGCGCAGGCGGGCGATGATGGCCGCTTTACGGTACCTGCCGTGCCAGCGGGTGCCTATACACTGCATGTGTGGCACGACCGGGTCATGCAGGAGACCACCCGGCCGGTGACCGTGAACGCATCCGGCTTCGCAGTTGGTCGCGTAGAGCTGGATGCGCGGGGCTATCGCTATGTGCAGCACAAGAACAAGTACGGGCAGGAATACACGAGCGCGGCCGGCGATCGGTACTGAGTCCTCCAACACCCTCTGACGCCATGCGCCGGTTCGGTCTCTCGTTGAAGATCTTCCTCGGCACCGCCGCGGTGGTGACGGCCGTGCTGCTCGTCACGCTGGTCGTGACGTCGTCCACCTCGCGCGCCAACGCCGAACGGGTGATCCAGGCGGGACTGGCGGAGACGAACGTGCGTATTGGCGAGCAGCTGCTTGCGCGGCAGGTGAAGCTGCAGGGTGAGCTCGGCGTCTTCGCCCAGAATCGCGACGTGATGACGACCATCACCAAGGACACCGTCGGGAGCGATGCGCTGGATCAGGCACAGCAGGCGGTGGAGGCGACGCATGCAAAGTGGGTGCAGATCGTGGATGCGCGCGGCTTCCGCCTGGCGAAGAGCGACGATCCGGCGGCGCCGAAGTCCGAGATCCGATCGGCGCTCGTCACCGGCGTGCTCGAGGGGCACAAGACCGCGGGCTTCGGCGTGATGGGCGATTCGATGGTGATGCAGATCGTGGCTGTCCCGCTGCTGCGCGATCTCAACGACTCCGGCAGTGTGGTCGCCGTGCTCATGGCCGCGCAGCCGATTACGGATTCGCTGGCGCGGACCATCGGGACGGCGACGGGAAGCGAGGTCGCCTTCTACGTGGTGGATACGAGCGGGCACGTGCCGCACGTGGCCGGTGCGACCGTTGCGCCAGAGGAGCGCGCGCGGCTTCAGCAGGAAGTCGCGGCGCGCGTTCTACCGAAGCAGCAGGACGTGCAGCTTGCCGGCAGCGTGAAGGGCGAGTCTGCAAAGGGCGCGAAGGCGCCAATGATGGGCTCCGCGACGGAGCGTGCCACCTTCACCGTCGGCGGGACGCAGTATGTGGGGCAAGGGACGCCGCTGCTGGGCGCGTCGGGACGGCCCATCGGCGGCTTCGTGGCCATGCGGTCGCTCGACGCGGAGCTGTCGGGCTACTACGGTCTGCGGAGGGCGCTTCTTCTGACGGGCGCCGCCGGCCTCCTCATCGCGTTTCTGCTGTCGGGCGTGATTACGCGGCAGATCGTCTCGCCAGTCACGGCGCTCGTTGCAGCGACGCGGCGAGCGGCAGATGGCGACTATAACGCGGAGATTCCGGCGACGTCGCGGGACGAGATCGGCACGCTGGCGGACGCCGTGCGGCGTCTCCTGAGCGATCTGCGCGACAAGCAGGCGCTCGTCGAGTTTCTCGGTGGCAATCGCGCCATGGCGGCGGCCACTGCCGGCGGCGCTGACGCGACTCAACTCATGTCGCAGCCGACGGTGCGGCTCGACCGCGGTGAGCTCGCGCCCGGACAATCATTGGGCGTGCGCTATGACATCAAGGGGCTGCTGGGCGCGGGCGGAATGGGGATGGTGTACCGGGCGGTGGATCGCGAGCTGCAAGAGATTGTCGCGATCAAGACGCTCCGGCCCGAGATGATCGCGAATGATTCCACCGCGCTCGAGCGCTTCAAGAGCGAGATCCGGATTGCGCGAAAGATCTCGCACCGCAACGTCGTGCGCACACACGATCTCGGCGAGTCGCAGGGGTTGTATTTCATCACGATGGAGTACGTGGAGGGCACGTCGCTCAAGGACCTGGTGACGACGCGCGGCCGGCTCCCGGTTCACGTGCTGTTGCCCATTGCCAAGCAGCTGTGCCGCGCGCTCGAGGTGGCGCACGATTCCGGCGTGATCCATCGCGACATCAAGCCACAGAACATGGTGGTGGAAAGCGATGGAACGCTGAAGGTGATGGACTTCGGCATCGCGCGTCTGGCGACACGGCCCGCGCAGGCCGGTCTCACACAGGCCGGTATGGTCATCGGCACGCCGGAATACATGGCGCCCGAACAGCTTCTCGGCGACGAGCTCGATGCGCGCGCCGACGTCTACTCCGCGGGCGTCGTGCTGTACGAGTGTCTCACCGGCCGCCTTCCGTTCGAGGCGCCGACGCCGATTGCGCTCATCTCGCGCGTGCTGGAGGAAACGCCCCCGGCACCGCGCGCATTGCATGCGGACATCCCCGAGACGCTGAGCGCGCTGGTACTCCGCGCCATGGCGCGTGACCGGGACGCGCGAATCGCGAGCGCGAAGGCCCTCAACGATGCCCTCGAGCAAGTCGGTTGACATCGGCCGCTGAATTGCTCGACGCGCTCGACAGCGGTGTGCTGTTGCTCGACGGTGACCTTTCCATCGAGTACGCCAATGCGCGATGGCGCAGCTGGCTGGTGGAGGAGCTCGCGCCACGCACGCCAATTGCGTCCCTGATCGATGACGACACCGACGGGTTCCTGGACGAGCTGCGCGATCTCCTGAACGACGGCGAGCCGCGCACCATGTCACTCCGGCTTCGGGCGACGCACGCGGACGTGTCGCCGCGCCGTGTGACGGCGATCGCGCGCCGCGCCGGCGGGAGGATTCTGCTGGAGGCACGGGGAGTTTCGGACGACGATCGTTTGTCCATGCACGACATCGCCCGTCGTCTCGCTGAAGTGAACGACATGGCGGAGGTACTGAGCACCCTCTGCGACATCGCCACGCGGCAGTGCGCGGCCAGCGGGGCCGCGGTGCTGCGCGTCACCGGGCGATATGGTGAGGTCGTCGCCGCGGCGGGAGATCTCTCCATCGCACGAGGGCGCAGCTTCGCGCTCGAGGGCTCGCTGCTTCATGAAGCGATGGCGGGCCAAGGCGTCATACACGAACGGAACTACAAGGAGTCTGGACGGCCGCTCATGCGCGTTGTCCCCGAGCTCTCGCTCGGCCCCATCATGGTCTCGCCTCTGCGGGCGCATGGCGAGACGCTCGGTGTCATCGCCGTAGCGCGCGGCGTCGACGCGCCGTCCTTCAGGCCGCGGGACATGGCCCGCCTGCGTCTGCTCGCGGATCACGCGGCGCTGGCCGTGCACAAGTCGCTGCTGCTCATGCAGGCACAGAGCGCGGACCGCGCGAAGGGGCGCTTTCTGGCGACGATGAGCCATGAGCTGCGCACGCCGCTGACGGCGCTGGCGGGCTACAACGAGCTGCTCGCCGATCAGGTGATCGGACCGCTGAGCGAGCCGCAGCTCGACGTCCTGGAGCGCATGCGGTCGGTGACGGCGCACCTGTCGGCGATGATCGAGGAGATTCTCGCATTCACGAGTCTGGAGGAGGGGCGCGAGACTCTGCGTCCCACGGAATTTCTCGCTGCGGACCTCGTGAACTCGGCCGTGGCGGTCATCGAGCCTCTGGCGGAGCAGAAACGGCTGCGGGTGGACACACGACTTCCGCCGCGGCACGTGCGCATGACGAGCGACATCGACAAGTCGCGCCAGATTCTCGTGAACCTGTTGGGCAATGCGGTGAAGTTCACGGACAGCGGCACGATCTCGGTGCGCGTGACGTTGCATGACGACGCGATCCGCATCGAAGTGAAGGACACCGGAATCGGCATTCCACAGTCGGAGCTTGCCCATCTCTTTCGGCCGTTCGCGCAAGTGGACACGGGATTGACGAGGCGCCACGGCGGAACCGGGCTGGGGCTGTATATCTCCCGGCGCCTGGCGACAATGCTTCACGGACACATCGAGGTGAGCAGTGCGCCGAACGTGGGATCCACGTTCGCGGTGGTGCTTCCGCTGCACCTGGACGCCGCCAAGGCCGGTCAGGACACGGCCCCGGCCTAGTAGCACCCGCGCTCCTGCCGCTAAATTTCGAGCATGAGCACATTTCCACCGACGACGTCCGTATTCAACGACGGGTACGTCGCCGAGCAATACGAGTCGTACCGGCGCGATCCGTCGTCGGTGGCCGAGAGCTGGCGACAGTTCTTTCGTACGGCCGAAGGACTCGCCGGCATCGTCGGCGGAGCACGCCCCGACGATCAGCTCCTTCGCAAGGCGGCGGGCGCCGCGTCGCTGGCCGACGCCATCCGCGAATACGGCCATCTCGCGGTGCAGCTCGACCCGCTCGGCACACCGCCGCCGGGCGCGCAGGAGCTTCGGCCCGACGCACACGGCATCGCAGAGGCAGAGCTGGCGGACGTTCCCGCGAGCGCGCTCGGCTACACGTCCGGGACCGCCGCCGACGTGGTGCGCCATCTCCGCGACGTGTACTGCAGCGCCATCGCCCTGGAATTCACGCATCTCGGCAGCGAGGAGGAGCGCCAGTGGTTCAAGCGCGCCATGGAGGAGGGTGAAGTCGCGAGCCTGCTCTCGCCCGAGGAGAAGGTGGCCGTCCTGCGGCGTCTCACCGAGGTCGACGGTCTCGAACGATTCCTCGACCGCGCGTACAAGGGATTCAAGCGTTTCTCGATAGAAGGCACGGACGTGATGGTGCCGATGCTCGATGAAGCCATTGCGCGCGTGGCGGAGCGCGGCGCACGGCAGGTGGTGCTGGGCATGGCACACCGCGGCCGCATCAACGTGCTCGTGCACGTCATGGGCATGTCGTACCAGGAGATGTTCGGCGAATTCGAGGGGCGTCAGGGCGACGCGAGTGCATACAGCAGCACCGGCGACGTGAAGTACCACCTGGGCCACCGCACCGAGCGCACGGTCGGCGACCGTACGGTGACGCTGGAGCTCGTGCCGAATCCGAGCCATCTCGAGGTGGTCAATCCAGTGATGCTCGGCCTCACGCGCGCAAGCCAGCGCATCGGCGGTGCGTCCACCGAGCGGGACGAACGCGCCGTTCTGCCGATCTGCATTCACGGCGACGCGGCGTTTCCGGGCGAGGGCATCGTTCCGGAGACGTTCAATCTGTCGCGGCTGCGCGGATACCGCGTGGGCGGAACGTTGCACATCATCGCGAACAACCAGGTCGGATTCACTACGGATCCGATCGATGCGCGATCGACCCGATACGCGTCGGACCTCGCGAAGGGATTCGAGGTGCCCGTCCTGCACGTGAACGGCGACGATCCGGAGGCGTGCATCGTGGCGGTGCGTCTCGCCGTCGCGTACAGGGACCAGTTCAAGAAAGACGTGCTCATCGATCTGGTCGGCTACCGTCGCTGGGGGCACAACGAAACCGACGAGCCGAGATTCACACAGCCGCTGCTCTACAAGGCCGTGGATGCGCATCCGCGCCCGCGCGAGGTCTGGGGCGCGCGTCTCGTGCGTGAACGCGTGCTGACCGAAGACGAGGTGAAGGCGATGGATGCGCAGGTCCTCGACGGCCTCGCTTCGGTACATAAGGAGATGAAAGGCGGCGCCGCGAAAGGTGAGCCGAAGGTGACACCCGCCGAGGCGCCTGCATTCGGCAACAGGCCGGAGCCGCCGACGGCTGTTGCCGCCGAGCTACTGGAATCGCTGAACGCCCGATTGCTCGCGTGGCCGCAGACCTTTGCGCCGCCGAAGAAGCTCGCGCGAATCATCGAGCGGCGCCGCGAGGCGCTGCACAACGGCGCCATCGACTGGGGACATGCCGAAGCGCTTCTCTTCGGTTCGCTGCTCGTCGAGGGCATCGGCGTCCGCATGAGTGGGCAGGACGCCGAGCGCGGCACGTTCGGCCATCGAAATGCCGTGCTGCACGACGAAAACACTGGCGGGACGTACATACCGCTCGCGAACATTCCGCAGGCGCGCGCGCCGTTCGAGATCTACAACAGCCCGCTGTCGGAAATGGGAGTGATGGGCTTCGAGTACGGGTTCAGCGTCGCCACGACGAAGGACCTCGTGTTGTGGGAAGCGCAATACGGCGACTTCGTCAACGTCGCGCAGCCCATCATCGATCAGTTCATCTCGTCCGAGCGCGCAAAGTGGGGGCAAACCAGCGGACTGGTGCTGCTGCTGCCCCACGGCTACGAAGGTGGCGGGCCGGAGCACTCCAGCGCACGCCTCGAGCGCTTCCTGCAATTATGCGCCGAGCAGAACATGTGCGTCGCCTATCCGGGGACGCCCGCCCAGTACTTCCACATTCTGCGCCGGCAGGCGCTGCGGAGTGAGCGGACGCCGCTGATTCTGATGCAGCCCAAGAGCCTGTTGCGTCTCGCGGAGGCGGCAAGCAGGGTCGAGGATCTTGCAGGCGGGACGTTCGTGCCGGTCATCGACGATGCGTCGGCCGCCGCGCGCGCGGGCGAGGTGCGCCGCCTCGTGCTCTGCACCGCCAAGATGTACTACGACCTGCTCGATGCGCGCGCGAAGTCCGGCACGACGAACGGAGAAATTGCATTCGTCCGCATCGACGAGCTCTATCCGTGGCCGGGCGCGGAGGTGGCGGAGATCGTGGATCGGTATCCCAACCTCGAGGATGTCGTGTGGGCGCAGGAGGAGCCGAAGAACATGGGCGCCTGGACGTTCGTCGCACCGCAACTTCGTGTCGCTACCGGCAACATGCTCACGATCCGCTACGTGGGCCGCCCGGAACGTGCGAGCCCGGCCGAGGGTTACTCGGAAGCGCACAAGGTCGCGCAGCAGCGCATTCTCTCGGAGGTGCTCACCCTGCCCGCTACCAGTGCGCGGCGGAAAACGACCAAGGTCTGATGATACGAACATTTCTCATCGCCGCTCTTCTCGCGCCGCGCCTCCTGTTTGCTCAGGAGCGCGGCGCAGTCGTCTTGGGCGAGTCCGTCGCGGGGCTCGACGTCACGACGCGCGTGCTCGTGATCGCGGCGCATCCGGACGACGAGGACACGCAGCTCATCACGTGGCTCGCGCGAGGCAGACAGGTCGAGACGGGTTACCTCTCGCTGACGCGCGGCGACGGTGGGCAGAATCTCATCGGCAACGAGCTGGGCGTGATGCTCGGCATGATCCGCACGGAGGAGCTGCTCTCGGCGCGCCGTCTCGATGGCGGCCGCCAGTTTTTCGCGCGCGCGTTCGATTTTGGTTTCTCGAAGACCGCTGAGGAGACGTTGCGGCACTGGCCGAAGGATTCCTTGCTTCGCGACGTCGTGACCGTCGTGCGCGTTTTTCGGCCGCAGGTAATCGTTGCGGTGTTCTCCGGTACGCCGCGGGACGGCCACGGTCATCATCAGGTGTCGGCCATTCTTGCGCGTGAGGCTTACGACGCCGCTGCGGACACGGTGCGGTTTCCGGCATCATCGACGCTCGGACTTGGTCCGTGGTCGGCGTCGAAATTCTATCGCGCGTCGCGCTTCGCTCCGGAAGGCGCTACGACCGTCTTCAACGTCGGTGAGCTGAGCGCACTGCGCGGACGCACGTACGCCGAGATCGCGTCGGAGAGCCGGTCGCAGCATTTGTCGCAGGGGTTCGGCATCCTACAACGGCGCGGTGCCTCACTCGACTATCTCACGCTGCTTGCGTCGCGCGTGGGCGACACGAACGCGCGCGAGACCTCACCGCTCGACGGCCTCGTGTCGGGCTGGTCGCGGTTCCGCGCGTCGTCCGGCGCACGCGCCGATCTGGATTCACTTCCTGAAGCCATCGCGGCGGTGCGCACCGCACAGAATCTCGCGTCACCCGCGGGAATGGTGCGGCCATTGGCGCATGTAGCGGCACTGCTCACGCATGCGCGTGACAATCTCGGATGCCCGCGCACTGCCATCGACGCCGCGTGTCGCGGAATGCTCGGCGATCTCGCAGTGACACTGGAGACGGCGGAGTCGCGTACGAAGTCGGCGCTTCTCGCAGCAGCTGGCGTGCTCGTCGAGGCAACGGCGCCGCGCGAGCAGCTTGCTGTGCGAGACACGCTGCCCGTCACGATCTCGGTGTACAACCAGGGCTCGAGCGACGTCGAGCTCGACGGCGGAGCCGCATGGTCAGCAGACGAGTCCGTGCCCGAGGGGGCGCACCAACGCACCGTGGTGCGGCCGGATAGCGTCGGCCGCATTGGGCTGTCCATTGTCGGCAAGGCGCCGAGCGTGCCGTGGTGGCTGCGCATCGGCCGGCGCGGCGATGTGTTCGAGTTGCCGGGCTCCGGCACGTCCGCGGCGGAATATCTGGCCGTCGGCGAAGAGCGACTCTCCGACACCCGTGCCCGAGCGTATTTGCGCATCGCCGGTGTTGCCGTCGCGGTTGACGCCGGGCCCATCGTGTATCGCTTCGCGGATCCTGCCCGCGGGGAGCAGCGACGTCCGGTAACCGTGGTGCCGGGCATCAGTGTCGCGTTCGATCAGGAGGTGGAGTACGCGCGCGCTGGTGCTCCGCTGAATCGCGCGTATACGGTGCGTCTGCATTCTGCGAGCGCGGCACCGCGTGGTGTTTCCGTGGAGCTGCGCGCCGTAGGGCTGACGGTGGACACCGCGGTTCGGCGCGTGGCGATGGAGCCGTTCTCCGATGCGACGCTCACGTTCCACGTGAAGGGCAAGTATTCGCCGGGCAGTTATTTCGTTACCGCGATGGCAATGAGCGGTGACGAGCGATTCACCAGCGGCTTCGTCCCCGTGCAATACGCGCACATTCGTCCGCTCCGATACTACCGTCCCGCAGCTGTCCACGTCGAAGCGGTGGATGCCGCGCTCCCGAAGCGCCCCGACGTAGCGTACATCCGCGGCGTCGGTGACAACGTGGCGCCAATGCTTGCGCAGCTTGGACTCAACGTCACGGTGCTCGCGGCGGAGCAAGTGGCCGAGACGGATCTTTCGCGATTCGGCTCCATCGTGATCGGCCCACGCGCCTTCGCCGCGAGCCGGTCGCTCGTGCAGCAGGCGCCGCGCCTCCAGGAATTCGCTCGCGCCGGCGGAACGATCGTCGTGCAGTACGGTCAGCAGGAAATACAGACGCCGGGCATTCTCCCGTATCCCGTCACACTGCGGCAAACGGCCGAGCGCGTGACGGAGGAAGATGCGCCGGTGACCATTCTCGATGCTCGCGCCGGCGTAATGGCGTCACCGAACCGGATTACGATGGACGATTTCCAGCACTGGGTGCAGGAGCGCTCCACGTATATGCCGACGGCGGCCGATCCCCATTACCAGCGCGTGCTGGAGATGCACGATCCGGGAGAAGCACCCAACGAGAATTCGTTGCTCGTCGCGCCGGTGGGAAAGGGTGCGTACGTCTACGTGACGCTGGCGCTTTTCCGTCAATTGCCGGCAGGCGTGCCTGGCGCGGCGCGCATCTTCCTGAATCTCGTCGGCGCGGACGGCAGGATGGCGTCCACGCTGCCGCAGCCGTGAGGAGCCACGCGGCGTGGTGATGACGACGTGGGTCAGCGAGGGTCGCCGCCCACGTGTCGTCATCATCGGTGGCGGGTTCGGCGGCTTGTATGCAGCGCGCGCTCTCAAGCGCGACAAGGTTGACGTGCTGGTGCTGGATCGTACAAACCACCATCTGTTTCAGCCCCTGTTATACCAGGTAGCGACGGCTACGCTTGCGCCGACGGACATCACGTCGCCGATCCGGTGGCTGCTCAGACGTCAGCGAAACGCGACGGTGCTGATGACCGAGGTGCTCCGAATTGATCCGGCTCGACGAGTGGTCATCGCGGACGCCGGGGAATTTCCGTACGACTTTCTGATCGTCGCCGCGGGCGCGCGTCACGCGTATTTCGGCCACCCGGAGTGGGAGGCGAATGCGCCGGGATTGAAGAGCATCGACGATGCGATCGCCATCAGGCAGCACATTCTCACGGCATTCGAGCGTGCGGAGCTCGCACATGACCCCGTGGAGCGCGACGCATGGTTGAGCTTTGTCGTGATCGGCGGCGGTCCAACGGGCGTCGAGATGGCAGGCATGATTCCGACCATCGCCAAGGACGCCCTCGCACGGGACTTCCGTCGCATCTCGACGGAGAAAGCACGTGTGACGCTGCTCGAGGGCGGTCCGCGCGTGTTGCCGTCATACCCCGAAGATTTGTCGGAGCGCGCGAGGCTCGACCTCACGGCGCTTGGTGTCGACGTTCGCACGGATACGCTCGTCACCTCGGTGGCGAAGGGCGAAGTGCGTGCCGGCGAGCTCGTCCTGCACACGCGCACCGTGATCTGGGCCGCCGGAAACGCAGCGTCGCCGCTCGGCGCATCGCTCGGCGCGGAGCTGGATAGAGTCGGACGCGTTCGAGTGGAGCAGGATCTCAGTCTGGCGGCGCATCCAGAGATCTTCGTCATCGGCGACATGGTGACGATCTCGAGCCGGGGGAAGCCGGTGCCGGGCGTCGCACCGGCCGCCATGCAGATGGGGCCGCACGCCGTAAAGAACATCCGGCGCACGATTCAGGACCGCCCGCGCCTTCCCTTTGTCTATCGGAACAAGGGCGATCTCGCGACGATCGGCCGGCATCGCGCCATCGCGGATTTCGGCTTTCTCCAGGTCACCGGCGGCGCCGCGTGGTGGTTCTGGCTCTTCCTGCACATCATGTATCTGGCCGGATTCAGGAATCGATTGAGCGTGCTGCTCGAGTGGGGATACTCTTACTTCACCTATGATCGCGGCGCGCGGCTGATTACGGCCGGGCGACCTGCTGCCGTCCAGGCTAGCGAGCCCTGAGCCGCCAGGCGACCTTGGAGTATGCTGTCTTCCGCGCTCGGCAGTACGCACGATGATGCCGGCAGCGAGCTCGCGCGACTCGACGCGCTGCTCGAAGCGGTTCCTCTTGCTGTGGCGCTGTTCGACGGCTCTCTCGCTCTGGCCGCGACGAACGCGCGCTACCGAGAGCTCACGGGCCTCGACGTGTCGCAGGTCGGCCGCTCCATTTACGACGCCTTCCCCAACGCGCTCGCGGACCTGACCGAGCAGGTGGACATCGCCGCCGGGGGCGTGCCCGTGGTCTCCGTACGCGTGCCGTTTCAGCATCGCGGTGGGCGCCGACTCGTGGAAGCGACCTTCGTTCCTCTGACGGACGTGCACGGCGCGCGTGGTGTGTTGTTCGCCGGAAGCGACGTCACCGAGCGAGAGGATCTGCGTGAGGATCTGGCGCGAAGCGTCGCGCAGCTCGAGTCCATCTTCGACGTCCTGCCCGACTCCGTGCGCGTCGTCGACGCCGACGGCAACACGGTACGCACCAACGCGCAGGCGCTTCAGGAGCACGCGCCGTCCACACCGCAGACGCTCCGCGAGCTGTGGCAGCTCGACCGTCCCCGGACGCTTGCCGGCACGACGCTGTTCGTGCACGAGCATCCCACGGCGCGCGCGCTGCGGGGCGAGCGGGTTCGTGGTGAGACGCTCGAGGTGCGACGGGGCTCGGGCGACGTCACGGCGGTAGTGGAGGTGAATACGAATCCGCTCTACGATCCGCACCGCCGTGTGCGCGGCGCCGTGACCGTGGAGCGTGACGTCACGGAGCGCACGAGGCTGCAGCAGCAGGTGAAGACGGAGGCGGAACGGCTGGAGCGAATGGTCCAGGAGCGCACGCGCGAGCTGTTGGCATTGCAGGAAGCCGCCGCACGCGACCGTCGTCTGGCCGCGGTCGGGCAACTCGCTGCCGGCGTCATGCATGACGTCAACAACGCGTTGAATCCGATCATGGCCGCGGCGTACCTCCTCGAGATGAACGCGGAAAACCCGGCCGCGGTGCGCGATTATGCGGCGCGGATCGCGCGTGCGGCGGAAACGGGAGCGGCCACCGCCGCCCGCGTCGGACGATTCATTCGCCAGGAGCCGTTGCTCGGCGCCCGTGAAGAAACGGTGGACCTCTCTCTGATGGTGGAGGAGGTCGTCGCGATGACGCGCCCGCTATGGCAGGAGCGGGCGAAAGGCGGCGTCGTCAAGCTGGAGGAATCGCTCGCGCCGCGCACGCTGGTGAAGGGCATTGCTGGCGAGCTGCGCGAGGCGCTCCTGAATCTCGTGCAGAATGCGCTCGACGCGATGGCCGGTGGCGGAACGCTTCGCATCCGGACGGCCGCCACGGCAAGCGAAGTAAGCGTCGAAGTGAGCGACACGGGCACCGGCATGTCCGAGGAGGTGCGCGAGCGTGCGTTCGAGCCGTTCTTCACGACGAAAGGCGTGCACGGCACCGGACTGGGATTGGCCGAAGTGTACGGTATCGCGCGGCGGCATCGAGGGCGCGCGGAGATCGAGTCAATTCCGGGCGAGGGCACGCTGGTTCGGCTGGTGTTCCCCGCTGGAACGTCCGATACCACGAAACGTCCCGCGCTG
Organism: Gemmatimonadetes bacterium 2013_60CM_65_52; assembly: GCA_002215645.1. Classification (GTDB taxonomy): domain Bacteria; phylum Gemmatimonadota; class Gemmatimonadetes; order Gemmatimonadales; family Gemmatimonadaceae; genus AG11. The sequence goes on from NGFI01000013.1 coordinate 202,050, forward strand.
CAGCACGGCGCACGTCCGCCACGGCGCATCCTTCTCGTGGAGGACCATGTGGACAGCCGCGAGTTCATGCAGCAGCTCCTCGAGAGTGACGGGCATCACGTTCACTCGGTACGCAGCCTCGAGGAGGCGCGGGCACGCCTGGATGACGATACCTTTGATCTCGACGTGCTCGTGACCGACATCGGCCTTCCGGACGGCAGTGGTTGGGATCTCGTGGCCTTCGCGCGAAAGAAGCGCCCGTCGCTCCGGATCGGCGTGGTGACCGGATGGGAACCACGCAACGAGCAGGATCCGGCCTGCGACTTCACGTTGCGTAAGCCCGTGGGCGCGGCGGATTTGCTCGAGGAGATTGCGGGACAGCAGGCACGCACTCAAAATTGAAGGTTTGGGCACATCCCACCGACGCACTGCAAATGGCTGATTCCGGCTCGATTCGCATCCTGATCGCCGAAGACGACGACAACGCTCGCGCGCTGCTCGTCGAGCTGCTCAATACCATGGGTCACGTCGTGGTAGCGGAGGTCAGCGGCGGGCGCGAAGCCATCGAGCGTGCGCGGGACGTCGTGCCGGACGTGGTGCTCCTCGACGTTCACATGCCGGACGGGTCCGGCATCGAAGCGGCGGAGCAGATCGCGGCTCAGGTGCCCGGCGTGGCCGTGGTGCTGTTCAGCGGCGACGAATCCATCGTGCTCTCCGAGCGCGAAGTGGCGGCCACAGCGGCAATCGCGTTCCTGCCCAAGCCGACGCCGCCTCGCGTACTGGACTCGACGCTGCGCCTGGCGGTGTCGCGAGCGCGGGAATTCGCGGTGGCAAAGAAGGACGCACAGGCGGCACGCGGGGCGCTGGAAAACCGGAAGACCATCGAGCGCGCGAAGGGCATCCTGATGCGCCGTACGGGGTCCTCGGAGCAGGAGGCGTATCGCATCCTGCAGCGCACGTCGCAGGACCGATCCGTTCCGATGGTGGAGATCGCGAAAGCGGTGCTCGCGTCGGAGCCGGGCTACCAGGAAACGCCCAAAGAGCCGTAGCCCTCAGGCGGGGCTCGGCTTCACGTACGACTCCATGCCGAGCCCGAGATAGATCGTGAACGCGACGAGCGACGCCGAGAGCAGAAACGGCAGCTCGAGGTGCCAGTCGAACAGGGTGCCGAACACGATCGGAAACAGCACACGTGCCATGCCGCCGAACGTCTGCTGCACGCCCATGTAGAGGCCGCGTTCCTTGCTGGAGATGACGCGAGACAGCAGCGCCGTGACACAGGGGAAAGTGAACGCCGTCCCCAAGGGCAAAAGCGCCACCGCCAGCGCGAGGGGCAAGTATGGCAGCAACGCCACGGCACTCGCTGGAAGCAGGCCGCCCAGCATTGCCGCGACACGCGCGGGATCGGAGAGAGGTTTGATGAAGGCCATCGACGCGATGCCGATGGCGAGCAATGTCGATCCGATACGCGTGAGGCGCGCCTCCCCGAAACGGTCCACCATGCGGCCGAGAACGAGCGACCGCGTCAACACGCTGATGACGCCGGTATAGGAGAAGAAGAAGCCGATCGTCTTCGCGGTCACGTGAAAGCGCGCCGAGAGATACAGCGCGAGCATCGACGTCACGCCCTGAAATGCGCCGAGCGCGATAGCGTAGATCCAGATGAGCCGGGAGGCGGGCTGTCCCGAGTGCGTGACGACACGGACGACTGCGTCGCGCAGCGGCGTTCCTTCATTCGTCCGTGCCTGCGCCTCCGCCGCCTCGCCCATGTCACGCGACTCACGGAGGTAACGGGCGGCAAACGCGATGTTGCCAATACAGAGTGCCGCGGCGAACAGTCCCGGCCCTCGCGGACCCCATGCCGCCGCCGTCAACGAGCCGAGTACCGGACCAATGGCGACGCCGGCGTTCGTCGCGGCCGACAGCCACCCCAGTGCCTTCGCACGCTCCTCGGGCTCGGTCGAATCGGCGACGTACGCCTGGATTACCGAGACCGTCCCACCGCCTGCGCCCTGCACGAGCCGCGACAGAAAGAGCATGCCGAGCGCGAGCGGCCCCATCTCGAGCGCGAACGCGAAGATTACGTACGCGATGGCCGCCGCCGAGAGTCCGACGATGAGCGCCGGCCGCCGTCCGTGCGAGTCGGAGAAGCGACCCCACAACGGCGACGTGATGAGCTGCGCGACGGCGAACGAGCTGACGAGCAGCCCGACGACGGTGCCGCCCTGTCCCAGCTCCTTGGCGTAGAAAGGCAAGAGTGGCAGCACCATCAACATCCCGACCATGTCGATGAACGCCGTGATCATGAGAATCCACAGCTTGCTGCTGTCCCTCAACTTCATGTCGAGCGCGCTCCGGCGGTCATTCGGTGGACGGCTTTCCCAGGGCGGCGGGCGGCACCGATCGTCCGACGACCCCCGCGAGGGCCACGATCGTGAGCACGTATGGGATCATCTCCACGAACTGACTGGGGATCGCATGCGTTCCCTGGAGGCGGATCTGAAGCGTCTCCGCCGCGGCGAAAAGGAGACACGCGAGTCCGGCTCCCTTCGGATTCCATCGGCCGAAGATGGTCGCGGCGAGCGCGATGAATCCGCGTCCCGCCGTCATGCCGTCAGTGAACTGATGCTGGTCGAGCGCCAGATACGCGCCGCCCAGCGCCGCCAGCATTCCGCTGAATGCGACAGCAATGTATCGCACGCGTGTCACGGGCACTCCCACGGATGCGGCGGCGGCGGGATGCTCGCCCACCGCACGGACCCTGAGCCCGAACGGCGTACGGTACAGAATCCAGCCGAGCGTCGGCAGCACGATGACTCCGATCCACACGAGCGGATTGTATGCGAGCGCGAGAAATCCTGTGCCGGTGCCTCCAAAGCCGGGCACGCGCGGCGAGTTGGACGAGCTTCCAAAGAACAGGCGAAGGAAGAAACGTGTCAGACCGACGGCAAGCAGATTGATCGCGATGCCGATGACCACCTGGTCACCGCGAAAGCGAATGGTGCCGACGGCATACACCAGCGCGAGCACCGCGCCGCCCACCAACGCCGCAGAAACGCCGAGCCACGGCGAACCGCTGGCGAAGCTCACGGCCGCGGCGCAGAACGCGCCGCCGAGCATGTATCCCTCGAGCCCGAGGGCAATGAGGCCGGCTCGCTCGCTCAACACACCGCCGGCCGCGGCGAGCAGGAACGGAACGGCAATGCGCAGCGTCTGCGACAGGAAATCGAGCACGCTCATGTAGCGGCCGTCCGGCGTGAGGTGCGCAGCATGCGGCGCACCTCTGGCACTGACGTCGCCACCGCAAGAATGACGACGGCTTGGAGCACGTCGATCATCTGCTTGGGCACGAGGGCATTCACGACGAGGCCGCCCTGCGACAACGTGGCGAACAGGAGAGCCGCGACCACGATGCCTAACGGATGGTTGCGTCCCACGAGGGCCACGGCAATGCCGAGATATCCCGCACCCGACGCAAACCCTTCCTCGTAGTAGTGCTTGTAGCCGAGCACGTAATTGAGCCCGCCGATTCCCGCGATCGCGCCGGACACGGTGAGCGCGCGCCACACCACGCCACCGACATGGACGCCCGCGTTCTCCGCGGCACGCGGCTGAAGTCCCACCGCGCGAAGCTCGAATCCGCGACGCGTACGGAACAGGTACCAGCCGAACACCGCCGCGGCGATGACCGCGAGCAGAATCGTTGCGTTCGCGGCGGAGCCGTGAAAAGCGGGAATCACGTCGCTCAGCCGGAAGAGCGCGCCGCTCTTCAATTCCGGCGTGTGCAGCGTGTCCGGCACGTGCACCTTCGCGCTCGTGAGGTAGTTGAGCAGCGCGAGCACGATGAAGTTCAACATGATGGTGACGATCACCTCATGCGCGCCGAACTTCGCCTTCAGGACGCCGGGCACGGCGCCCACGATTCCACCACCAAGGGCCGCCGCGAGAACGAACAGTGGCAGACAGAGGAGCGCAGGGATGCCGGCGGGAAGCAGCATGCCTGCAACGGCCGCGACAAATCCTCCAGCCGCTACCTGACTCTCCGCGCCGATGTTGAAGAGGCCGGCGCGAAGTCCGAGGCCTACAGCCAGCCCGGTGAACGTGAGGGTCGTGGCCTTGTACAGCACCTGACCAAAGCCGTACGCATTTCCCCACGTTCCCTCGAGCAGGAGGCGATACACGGCGCCCGGGGACTGTCCAAAGGAAAGGATCAACACGTCGCCGACCACGGCGGCGAGCAACAACGCCACAACGGGCGGCAGCAGCGACTCCTCGAGAGTGCGACGGTTCATGCGGCGTGCTCCGCACCGGTCATGAACTGACCCAATAGCTCCGGCGTAGCCTCGGCGCGCAGCAGCAGAGCGACGAAACGTCCGCCGTACATCACGGCCACACGATCCGCGAGCGCCAGCACCTCGGCGAGATCGGCGGACACGAGCAGGATCGCCTTTCCCTGATCGCGTGCCTCGCGCAGCCGCGCATGAATGAGCTCGATGGCGCCGACGTCCACGCCCCGCGTGGGCTGGGACGCGAGCAGCACCTTGAAGTCGCGCGCCATCTCCCGGGCCACGACGATCTTCTGTTGATTGCCGCCGGAGAGACTGCGCGCCGGAGTCGCAGGGTCCGCGGGCCGGATGTCGTACGCGCGAATGCGCTCTTCGGCGTGTGCAAGGACACGAGCGACGTCGATCGTGACGCCCGACGTGAAGCGATGCTGCTGCCCCAGAATGAGATTGTCCGCGATGCTGTAGTCCAGCACGAGTCCCCGCTCGTGGCGATCCTCGGGAATGTGAGATAGGCCGGCGTCGCCCCGGTGTCGCACGTCCAGCGGCCGAAGGTCGAGCCCTCCAAGCGAAATGCTCCCCTCCGCCTCGCGAAGACCGGCAATCGCTTCGATCAGCTCCGTCTGTCCGTTCCCCTCCACACCCGCCACGCCGAGGATCTCGCCGGGCGCGACGGAGAAGTTGACGCGGTCGACGACTGCGGTGCGCCGCGCGCCTGAGACGAGGAGATTCTGCACGTTCAATAGCGGCGTCGATGCCACGCCCCTGCCAGCCGAGGTCCCCGAAAACTCGAAGTCGCGTGCGAGCACCACGTCGCGACCGACCATCGCGCGCGCAATCGACTGCGGCGTGGCTCCCTCCCGAGGGATGCGCGCGACCGTGGCTCCCTGCCGCATGACAGTGATCGTGTCGGAGACCTCGATCACCTCATCGAGCTTGTGTGTGATGAGCACGACCGTGCCACCCTCGGCGCGCAGTGCGCGAAGCACGTTCCACAGCTCCTGCACCTCGGGCGGCGAGAGCACCGCCGTCGGCTCGTCCAGGATGAGGATCCGCGCGCCGCGATACAGCGTCTTGAGGATCTCGACACGCTGCGCTTCGCCCACGGAGAGATCGGCGACGAGACGGTCGGGGGCGACCACCAATCCGGTCCGCGCGCCGAGATCGCGTACTCTCTGCTCGGCCGCGGCGCGATCGAGCACCGGTCCCTTCGTGATCTCCGAGCCCAGCATCACATTCTCGGCCACGGTGAGCGTCGGGACGAGCATGAAATGCTGATGCACCATGCCGACGCCCGCGGCGATCGCGTCGCTCGTGCTCCAACCTGTGACGTCGCGTCCATCCACTTCGATGATGCCCGCATCGGCCGGATAGAGACCGCTGAGAATGCGCATCAACGTGGATTTGCCCGCGCCGTTCTCGCCGACGAGCGCGTGCACTTCGCCACGCGCGACCTGGAGATCCGCTCCGCGATTGGCACGGACAGCCCCGAACGACTTTTCGATGCCGGCAAGGCGTATCGCGTCGCTCATCGCGTGCTTGGCACGTTGATCCGGCCTTCGATGATGTCGCGCCGCAGCTGCTCGAGGCGTGCGCGAACGGTGGGCGGGATCAACCGCTCATTGTGCTGATCGTAGACGTAGCCGACACCGCCCTCGGCCAATCCGTATTGATAGATGCCGCCCTGGAAGCGTTTCTCCTTCACCCGCCTGATGGCGTCGAAGACGGCATTGTCGACGCCCTTCACCATGCTCGTGAGCACGAATCCGGGCGCCTCGTCGTATTGATCGGCGTCCACACCGATGGCGAGCTTATTGGTCTGTCTCGCCGCCTCGAACACACCGAGCCCCGTGGAGCCCGATGCGTGGAAGATCACGTCGACGCCCTGCTGATACTGGCTCAGCGCGAGCTCCTTTCCCTTGCCGGGATTGCGGAACGCCTCGGGCGTGACGCCAGCGTACTGTGAAATCACCTCGCAGTCGGGACAGACGCGCTTCACGCCGGCAATGTAGCCGGCCTCGAACTTGTGAATGAGCGGGAAATTCATTCCGCCGACGAAGCCGACTTTCTTCGACTTGCCTACCAGGGCCGCCAGCGCGCCGACGAGGAACGATCCCTGTTCCTCACGAAACTTGAGCGCCGCGAGATTTGGCGGCGGCGGGATGACCTTGCCGTCCTTGTTCGTGGCGACGGAGTAGTCCACTCCCGCGAAGTGGGTGTTCGGGTATTCCTTCGCGAGCTGCGTGAGGTCATCGGTGAAGATGAAGCCGACGCCGATGACGAGATCCATGCCTTCGGCGGCGAGCAAACGGAGCCCTGATTCGCGATCGGAGCCCTCTCCCGGCTCGATGAAGCGCACCCGCGCGCCCATCTCACGCGCCGCGCGCTCGGCTCCGAGGTATGCGCCGTCGTTGAAGGACTTGTCGCCGCGTCCGCCGAGGTCGAACACGATGCCGACGTTCACCGCCGCGCGGCTCGCGGGTGCGGCTGCGCCCGACGGGCTGACGAACAGCAGGACGACGTGCACGATGAGCAACGCGCCCACGAGGATCAGCAGCTTGCGCATGGGGGACAAAGCTACAGGTGGGCAGTAGGACAGGAAGGCAGGGCAAACGGCGCACGCGGTGGATATCATACGACACATGGTGGCCCGGAAGAAAAAGGAGCTGCAGCCCGAGCGGCTGCGCACGCGCTTTCTCGTCGTCGGCAGCGGGGTCGCCGGCCTGCATACAGCCTGGCGCGCGTCGCAGCACGGTGACGTGCTGCTGCTGACGAAACGTTCGCTGTTCGACAGCGCCACGGCCTACGCGCAAGGCGGCATTGCCGCGGCACTCGGCGCGGGGGACTCGCCGACGCTGCACCGGCAGGACACGCTCGCCGCCGGCGCTGCGCTCTGCGACGCGGCTGCCGTCGAGGTGCTGGTGGAAGAAGGCCCGACGCGCGTCCGTGAGTTGCAGACGGCCGGTGCCCGGTTCGATCTGGATCCATACGGTCATTTGCAGCTGGGACGCGAAGCCGCGCACTCGCAGAATCGCATCGTGCACGCGCACGGCGATCAGACCGGCGCCGAGGTCGCGCGCACACTCATCTCGCGCGTGCGGCGAAGCGCTCGCGTCACCGTGCTCGAGCGGACTCGCGTCCTCGACCTCATCGTCTATCGCGGGCAGTGCGTCGGCGTGCGCGCGAGCGTGAAAGGCAAGGCGGTGGAGATCATTGCCGAGGCGACTGTGCTCGCCACCGGTGGGTGCGGGCAGGTCTATCGCTACACCACCAACCCCGTCGTGGCGACCGGCGACGGATTTGCCATCGCACACCGCGCCGACGTCAAGCTCGCGGACATGGAATTCGTGCAGTTCCACCCCACCGCGCTCGATACGCCGGAGAACCCTCTCGCGCTCATCAGCGAGGCGGTGCGCGGGGAAGGGGCGATACTCGTCAACGAGCGTGGCGAGCGCTTCATGCGGCGGCTGCACCCGCTGGCTGAGCTCGCGCCGAGGGATGTGGTGGCGCGGGCGATCTTCCGCGAGCAGAAGAAGAACCGCGTGTACCTCGATGCGCGACGGCTCGGAGCTCGCTTTACCAAGCGTTTTCCGGGCATTTTTGCCCTCTGCGGTGCCCGTGGAATCGATCCCCGGCGCGACCTCATTCCGGTGACGCCTGCCGCACACTATATGATGGGTGGGATCGTCGCGGACTTGAATGGGCGCTCGAGCATGCCCAGACTCTATGTCGTCGGGGAGGTAGCGCGGACCGGCGTGCACGGTGCTAACAGACTTGCCTCGAATTCGCTGCTCGAAGGATTGGTGTTCGCCGAGCGCGTGGCGAGAGACCTCGCGGGTGTGCGACCATTGCGCAATGCGCCGGCGGCGAAGCTTTGGACTGTTCCGCCCTTACCGGATCGTGGCGCCGCCCAGGTGGCGGCGGACCGGGTGCGCGAAGTGATGTGGTCGTACGCCGGCATTGCACGCACGGCCAAGGGGCTGCGCACGGCGGTCGTCGAGCTATCGGACATCGAACAGCGGTTGCCGCAAGGAGCCACGGAGGAAGTAAATCTGGTCCAGACCGCGCGTCTCATCGTCGAGGCAGCGTTGCGGCGCAAGGAATCACGCGGCGGTCATTACCGCAGTGATTTTCCACGAGCGAAGCGAACGTGGCGAGGCCGCCACATCGAGCTCTGAATGAGGTGAACGGTTCACGGGTTTCCCGTCCTGCCCATGAAAGTTCTGATCGCTGACGACGACCGCGTGCTCTCGCAATTGATATGCAGCGTGCTGCGACAGGCGGGGCATAAGCCCTTTCCGGCATTCGACGCCATGCAGGCGCTCATGCTCGCCATGCGCGATCCGCCGGACATGGTGCTGCTGGACGTCAACATGCCGGGCGGCTCGGGACTCAAGACGCTCAATACGCTCAAGAGCTCCAACAAGACCTCCGAGATTCCCGTCATCGTCGTCAGCGGCAACGAGGACGCGACGATACCTGAGACCGTGAAGCAGCTCGGCGCCGCTCGCTTCGTTCCCAAGCCGATCGATCCCGAGCTCCTGCTCGAGGTCATACGCGAGGTAATGGAGGAAGAGGGGATCGCAGGTTAGCTTCACCGCATGGCAATCGCCGGAACCCCGGTGCGCCCGCGGGACGAAATGATCGCGCAGCTGCACGGAGAAATCAGGACCCTCGCACGCGAGCGCAACGCCGTCATCCTGGCGCACAACTACGAGCGCGCCGAAGTGCAGGACGTGGCCGACTTCGTCGGCGACTCGTTGGGCCTGTCACGCGAGGCGGCAAAGACACCCGCGGACGTCATCGTCTTCTGCGGTGTGCACTTCATGGCCGAGACGGCCGCGGTCCTCTCGCCGGACAAGGCGGTTCTGCTGCCGGATCTTGCCGCCGGATGCTCGCTCGCCGCCACCATCAACGCCGCGGAGCTCCGCGCGTGGAAGGCGCAACACCCGGGCGCAGTCGTCGTGTCGTACGTCAACACGACGGCCGAAGTGAAAGCCGAGAGTGATTATTGCTGCACGTCGGGCAACGCAGTGGACGTGGTGAATTCCATTCCGGCCGACACCGAGATTCTCTTCTGCCCAGACATGTTCCTCGGCGCGCATGTGAAGCGCTTGAGCGGCCGCACGAACATCCGGATCTGGATGGGCGAATGTCACGTACATGCCGGCATCGATCCGGAGAACATTCGCCTGCAACGCTCCTTGCACCCGCAGGCGGAATTCCTCATTCACCCCGAGTGCGGCTGCTCCACGAGCGTGCTCGAGGCCATGAGCGCAGGCGACGTGGATCCCGACGGCGTGCAGATTCTGTCCACCGAAGGCATGATCAAGCGCCCGGCGCTCTCCGACGCGGATGAGTTCATCGTCGCCACCGAGGTAGGTATTCTCCATCGGTTGCGCCGAGAGAATCCGTCGAAGCGCTTCTTCGCGGCCAACGACCGGGCGTCCTGCGCATATATGAAGGTCACCACGCTGCCCAAGGTGAAACGTGCACTCGAACGGCTCGAGCACCGCATCACGGTGCCCGCACCCGTGGCGCGCGAGGCGCGCCGGGCGATCGAACGGATGATCGCCATCGGTGGACATACGCCGCTGAGCCCCGTGCCCGAAACGACGGCCGATCCCGGCGAGTAGCGCGGCGACCGAGCACGCTGGAGGCGACAATGGAGCGGGAATCGATCAACCCTGAGCGACGCAACACGCCGCGCTACATCACACCGCTCAGCACGCCGGCCGTCAGCAGCGTCGGCGTGCTTCGGTTTCCCTATGCCCAGAACGAGCTGCATGTTCTCGTCAAATCCGCGCTCGACGAGGACGGTGCGTTCAATGATCTCACGACCATCGCCACGGTCGTCTCCGAGCGGCACGCGCGCGGGCGCCTCGTGGCGCGACAGACGGGCGTCCTCTGCGGTGTCGCGCTCGGCCTCGAGGCATTCCGCACGCTCGATCCCAAGGTCACCATCCGCGTGGACAAGGAGGATGGCGCCGTGCTGGAACCCGGTGACTCCGTGCTCTACCTCTCCGGCCATGCGCGCGCCCTCCTCGCCGCGGAGCGCGTCGCGCTGAATTTCATGCAGCGGCTGTCGGGCGTGGCGTCGCTCACCGCGCGGTACGTGGACGCCGTGCGCGGCACGCACGCGAAGATTCTCGATACGAGAAAGACCACGCCGGGCTGGCGCCTGCTGGAGAAGTACGCCGTGCGCGCGGGTGGTGGCACGAATCACCGACTGAACCTTTCGTCGGCCGTGCTCATCAAGGACAATCATCTCGCATCGGTCGACGGCGACGTCGCGCTGGCCGTCCGCCGGGCCCGTGACCTCGCGCCGCGCGGCACACGGGTGGAGGTGGAGTGCGACAGCACGCGCCAGGTCCAGGCTGCTCTCCAGGCCGGCGCGGACATCATCATGCTGGACAACATGTCGCTCGATCAGATGCACGAATCGGTGGGAATGGTCGCAGGCCGCGCAACGGTGGAAGCGTCCGGCGGTGTCAACTTCGATACCGTGCGCGCCATCGCCGAAACCGGCGTCGACTGGATTTCGGTGGGCGCCCTGACCCACTCGGCGCCGGCACTCGATCTGTCCGTCGACTTCGAATAGCCGCACGCACGAGCTCCATGTCCGCGTTGTCAGGCAAGCCGTTGTGGGCACGCGGAGAAGCGCTGGGATTGCCTTCCCTTGAAGACGACATCGAGGCCGACGTCTGCGTGGTCGGACTCGGCGCATCAGGGCTCGTGTGCGTGAAGGAGCTCGCGCGCCTTGGCGCGCGCGTCCTGGGTGTGGACGCGGGTGAGGTCGGCGGCGCTGCCGCCGGCAGAAATGGAGGCTTTCTCCTCGCGGGCGTCGCGCGCTTCTACCACGATGCGGTGTCCGCGTACGGCCACACGCGGGCGCAATGCATGTATCGGCTGAGCCTCGACGAGATCGACCGGATCGCGGCCGACGAGGCAGGTACGGTGTCGCTCGTCGGGTCTCTGCGCATCGCAGAATCCGATGAAGAGCTCGAGGACTGCCGGCAACACCTGCTCTCCCTTCGCGCGGACGAATTTCCGGTCGAGCACTACGACGACGAATTCGGCCGCGGCCTGCTCCTGCCATCGGACGGTGCGTTCGATCCATTGGAGCGTTGCCGCGTACTCGCGCGCGCGGCAATCGACGCAGGCGCGCGTTTGTTCGAGCGTTCGCACGTCACGACGATACGCACTGGGCGAGTGGACACGGCCACCGGCGTCGTGCACGCGAGACACGTGGTGGTAGCAGTGGACGGCGCCCTCGGCCTCCTGCTGCCGCAGCTTGCCGGCGATGTGCGTACCGCACGACTCCAGATGCTCGCGACGGCACCCACGACGGAGATCACGCAGCCACGTCCGATCTATGCGAGGTGGGGATACGACTACTGGCAACAACGCCCGGATGGAGCCATCGCGCTCGGCGGCGCACGCGACATCGGCGGCGACAGCGAGTGGACGCACGACACGGCCCCGTCCCACGTAGTCCAATCGGCACTCGAGCACCGCCTGCGCGCGAAGCTGCGCGTCATGGCGCCGATCACGCATCGATGGGGAGCAAGCGTGAGCTACACCGCCGACGAGCTGCCGATCGTCCGCGAAGTCGATGCAGGCGTGTGGGCCATCGGCGGCTATTCCGGCACCGGCAACGTCATCGGCTCGCTGCTGGGCCGCGGAGTCGCACGTCTCATCGTGCGAAGCGATGATACTCTGCTTCGGCCCTTCCGGAGGCCGTCCTGAGGATCGTCGAGCGCGCGCTGCGCATTCCACTCATGGGCAAGGTTGCGGGCGCGAACCTCCTGATCGTCGTCTCCGCCGTGGTCGGCGTCGGCATGGAGCGGCGGATGAACATGCCGGGCAGCGCGGTGTCCATTCTGGGTGTGGCGCTCGCGCTCAGCCTGATCGTCAATCTGGCACTCGTGTATGTCGCGCTTCGGCCGCTCGATGATCTCGAAGACACAGCGCGACGCCTCGCGACGGGCGACGACGGCGCGCGCGTACCGCCAAGCATTCTGGCGGATCGCGACATCGCGCGCGTGGGCGAGACGCTGAACGACCTGCTCGACCGCCTCGCGGAGGACCGCGCACGCGAACGGCGCCTCGCTGCGCAGGTGATCAGCGCGCAGGACGAGGAACGGGCACGAGTCGCGCGCGAGCTCCACGATTCCACGGCGCAGATTCTCACCGCCGTGATGCTGCAGCTCCACGCCGCCGCGCGTGAGAGCACCACCGATCCCCTGAACGCGCGCATCGCCACGCTTCGCGAGCTCGCGGGGGAAGCGCTCGAGGAGGTGCGGTCGCTCTCGCACACCATGCATCCCCGCGTGTTGGACGACCTCGGACTCGCTGCGGCCCTCGAATGGCTCGCGCGACAGACGCGAGATCAGGCGCCATTGGACGTGCACGTTGCAACCGCGGAGATCGAGCCCCCGCTCCCGGCGACCGTCGCCGCCGCGCTCTATCGCATCGCACAGGAGGCCATACGCAACGTGGTGCGGCACAGCCAGGCGCGGCACCTCGACGTACGGCTTCGCCGCGACGGCAAGCAGGTCGTGCTGGAGATCTCCGACGATGGACGCGGCTTCGACGTGGCCCGCGCCGAGCAGCGGCGGCCGGGTATGGGGTTATTCTCCATGCGTGAGCGTGTGACGCTCGTCAATGGACGGCTGGACGTCCGCAGCCGGCCGGGCGACGGCACGACGATCGTGGCGACGGTGCCACTCGGGACCTGAGAATCGACGATGAACATTCGCGTTGTGCTCGTAGACGACCACGCCATCGTGCGCACCGGACTTCGAGCCGTGTTGAGTGCCGCTCCCGACATCGAGGTGGTGGGTGAGGCGTCGGGCGGACACGAGGCCGTGGAGCTCGTCTCGCGCACGCCGGCGGACGTCGTCGTCATGGACCTCTCCATGAGCGCGGGCGACGGACTCATGGCGACGCGCGCCATCACCGGCCGCTCGAACCGTGCGCCGAACGTGCTCGTCCTCACGATGCACTCCGAGGAAGCCTATCTCGAGGCAGCGCTGGAGGCGGGAGCATCCGGCTACCTCGTGAAGAGCACCGCGGATCGCGAGCTCGTGGAAGCCGTGCGCGCGGTTGCGCGCGGCGAAGAATGGGTCCAGCCGTCCGCCGCCGGCGTACTCGCGCGAGGTGTGCGACGCCGCGAGGAGCAGGCCTCCGATCGTGCGCGCTACGAACGTCTCACCGACCGCGAGCGCGCCGTGATGCGCCTCATCGCCGAGGGCTACACCGCGCCTGAAATCGGCGAGCAGCTCGCGATCAGTCCCAAGACCGTAGACACCTACAAGCAGCGCATCAACGACAAGCTGGGCCTCACGCACCGCGCCGATTACGTGAAGCTTGCCCTCAAGCTCGGATTGCTTCAGTCTCCCATCGCGTGACTCTCTCAAACAGATCCAACTCCGGGCGCACGCTCGACGTGGGCCTCATCGGCTTCGGACTTGGCGGCGCCACGTTTCACGCACCGTTCATCTCGAGGACGCCGGGCCTCCGCCTCGCATCCATCGTGACGTCCAATCCGGAGCGGAGGCGGATCGCGAGCGCCGAATACCGCGACACGCAGATTCTCGCTGACGTTGATGCCCTGTTCGACACGAAGCCGGATCTCGTCGCCATCAGCACGCCCAACGTCACGCACTATCCGTTGGCGCGACACGCGCTGGAGTCGGGCGCGCACGTGGTGGTGGACAAGCCGTTCGCAGCCACGTCCGCACAGGCACGCGAGATCGCAGAGCTTGCGCAACGGGTCGGCAAACTTGCCATTCCGTTTCAGAATCGCCGATGGGACGGCGACTATCTGACGCTGCGCTCGCTCATCGCTGACGGAAAGCTCGGTGACGTGCACCGGTTCGAGTCACGCTTCGACCGCTGGCGTCCCGCGCGAAAACCGGGTTGGTGCCTGGTCGATGCCGCGGAGCGCGCGGAGGACGTGCTCCACGACCTGCATACGCACCTCATCGATCAGGCATTGCAGCTTTTCGGTCCGGTCACGCACGTCTACGCCGAAGTGCGCCGCATCGATCCGCACGTCGTCGTCGCCGACGATGCGCTGCTCGCGCTCACACACGCCGGTGGTGCTCACACGCTGCTGGAATCGACGATGTCCGCGGCCGTGCCGGGCCCGCGCTACCACGTCTATGGCACGAAGGGAGCGTATCTCAAGCACGGTGTGGACGTGCAGGAGGCATCGCTCAAGGCCGGCGCCCGCCCCGGCGACGCCGGTTACGGCGAGGAGCCCGAGGACGCCTGGGGCACGCTCGGAACCGGCGAGACGCAGCAGCGCGTGCGCACGCACGTGGGCGACTACTCGCCATTCTACCGCCAGGTGGCACGCGCGATTCTCGACGATGCGCCGCCACCGGTGCTCGTCCCCGAAGTCGTCGCCGGGCTCCAGATCATCGAAGCCGCATTCCGGTCGAGTGCGGCACGGCACGTCATCGCGTTGTAGGAGCGGCCACCAAGCGCTTTTCGCACAGGCTGCGTAATCTTCAGGCAGCGACTCTTCAGACAAGGTGACGACCATGCGCCCCATCTCCGCAGCGCTCGTGTTCTCCCTCGTGCTTGCCGCCGGTGCGCCTGCCCAGGCGCAAAAGCAGGCGGGCATGCTCTCCGAGCCGAAGACCTGGGCCACACCGTGGGACAAGACCCGCCCGCGTGATCCCTTCGTCGATCGGACCGGCCACGTGTGGTTCGTGGGGCAGGTGGGAAATTATGTCGCCAACCTCGATCCGAAGACCGGCGAGTTCAAGCGCTACACCATCGAGCCGGGCACCAATCCACACAACCTCGTCGTGGATGCGAAGGGCATGGTGTGGTTCACCGGCAACAACAATGGCCGCATCGTCAAACTGGATCCGGCCACGGGCAAGCTGACCACGTTCATGATGCCCGACAGCACCGTCCGCGACCCGCACACGATGACGTTCGACCGGCACGGAGACGCATGGTTCACGGCGCAGAACGCGGGCGTCGTCGGCAAGCTGACGACCGCGGACGGAAAGATTCATCTCTGGAGAATGGAAAAGGGGTCGCGGCCCTATGGCATCTGGATCGACTCCCACGACCGCCCGTGGTTCGACCTGTTCGGCACCAACAAGATCGGCAGCATCGATCCGGCGACGATGGAATTCCGCGCAGTCACGCTTCCGAACGATCGTACGCGACCCCGCCGGATCGCGATCACGAGCGACGACATCATCTGGTATGGCGATTACACGCGCGGATTCCTTGGCCGCCTCGATCCGAAGACCGGCGGCACCGAGGAGTTTGCGTTGCCGTCCGGCCCGGCATCGCTGCCCTATGCCATGACCGTGGACGACCGCGGCCGCATCTGGCTCGCCGAGACCGGCGTGCAGCCAAACCGTCTCGTGGCATTCGATCCGTCCAAGGGCGCGTTCACCGAGATCGTCCCCATTGCGGCCGACGGCGCTAACGCGATTCGCCACATGGTCTTCGACAAGAGCTCGCGCCAGATCTGGTTCGGTGGCGATGCGAACATGATCGGCCGGGTCCAGGTCTCGGCCGCGCCGCTCGTTCCATGAACAGCTAAGAGCAGTATTGAAGACCAGTACCCGGTACCCGGCACTCGGTAATACGTATCCGGTACACGACGTTTCAGAGTCAGCGTCGGACGTCCGAACTCCGGATTCAGCCGTCCGACGTCGCATCGCCGCATGGGCGTCGGCGGCGGAGAGTCTCGGATTGGTGACATCCGATCCAGGGTGCCTGCCGTACACCCGATGCGTGCAAGTACTTAAACTCTCGCGGCGGCTACGCGGCACGGGTACATTCCGCACCCCATGACCGCGCCCGCCGACCTCTCCCGACTTCGTATCAATCGCGACTCTCCCACGTCTCCCGAGCGACGTGCGCTGGGTCGGAATCTCATTCTCTTCGCCGTCGCGGTGATCGTCATCGCCGTGGGCTTCTTCATCGTCCGCGCCCGCAACGTACCCACCGTGCAGGTCGTCACCGCGAGCACCACGGCGGATGGAGGCGTCTCGGTCGGCAGCACGAGCGTCACCGCGAACGGCTACGTGGTGGCACGCACCAAAGCCTCCGTATCCGCCAAGATTGCCGGACGACTCGCCTATCTCGGCGTCAGCGAAGGATCGAACGTGCGACAAGGCGACGTCATCGCCCGGCTCGACAACGCCGATTACCAGGCGGCCGTCTTACAGGCGCAGGCCAACATCGCATCGGCCGAAGCAAATGCCATCGAGGCGCGCGCCGATCGCGACCAGCTCGCGAAGGAGGCGAGCCGCGTGCGCGACATCCGCGCCAGGAACGCGAATCTCATCTCGCAGCAGGATCTCGACCTTGCCACCAGCAGATTGGCGCAAGCCGAGGCGCGGCTCAATTCGGCGGAGGCTCGGCGGCGTTCGGCCGATGCCGCACTGAGCATGGCGCAGGCGAACTTCGACAACACCATCATACGGGCTCCGTTCTCAGGTACGGTCCTGCGAAAGGACGCCGAGGTAGGTGAGGTCGTCGCACCGTCGGTGGGAGGCGGGCTCACGCGAGGCGCGGTGGTGACGTTGGCCGATCTCTCCACGCTCGAGGTGGAGGTGGACGTCAACGAAGCGTACATCGCACGGGTCCACGGAGCGGCACCCGCGCGGATCACGCTTGACGCATATCCCGATACGGCATTTCGTGGTGTCGTCCGCCAGGTCGTGCCGACGGCCGACCGGCAGCGCGCCACCGTGCAAGTGAAAGTGTCCATCCTGGACCACGATCCGCGCATTCTGCCGGAGATGGGTGCAAAAGTCGATTTCCTCCAGTCGGATTCGGCACAGGGAGCGCGCGCACCAGTCCGTTCGGTGATTCGACTCCCGGCCGCCGCGGTGAAGAACGACTCGGGCGCGAGCGTCGTATGGGTGGTGCGGGACGGAACGCTGCTGCGTCGTCCCGTGCAGACGGGACCGGTGAGCGCGGGCTTTCTCGAGGTCCGCAGTGGTCTCAGTGGCGGCGAGCAACTGATGGTGAGTGGTGTCGACGTGCCGAAGGACGGAATGAAGGTCAAGGTGCAGTAGCGCAGTCAGTGCGGCGCGGCGATGCTCATCGCGGCCGTCATCCTCAACTCGTGCATCTCACATGGCGCTCGTAGAGATTCGTGACGTCTTCAAGTCGTTCAAGCGGGAAGCGCAGACGGTCGATGTCTATACCGGTCTCACCATCGACTTCGAGGAAGGCAGTTACACCGCGCTGATGGGGCCGTCTGGATCCGGCAAGTCGACGCTTCTCAACCTCGTGGCGGGGCTCGACAAGCCCACGAGCGGCACGGTAACCGTCGGCGGCGCGACCGTGAGCTCGATGTCGCCGTCACAGCTCGCTGACTGGCGTGCGAGGACGATCGGCTTCGTGTTCCAGTCGTACAATCTGCTGCCTGTGCTCACCGCGCAGCAGAATGTCGAGCTGCCGCTGCTGCTGACGAATCTCAGCCGGAAGGAGCGGGCGGATCGCACGGCGCTCGCGCTTGGCGTGGTCGGCCTTTCGGACCGGCTCGACCACTATCCGCGTCAGCTCTCGGGCGGGCAGGAGCAACGCGTCGCCATCGCACGCGCCATCGTCGCGGACCCCACACTCATTCTGCTCGACGAGCCCACCGGACAGCTCGACGCAAAGAGCTCGGAGGAAGTGCTCGAGCTGCTGCGGCGCCTGAACAAGGAATTCCGCAAGACCATCATGATGGTCACGCACGATGCGAAGGCGGCGGACCACGCCAGCACGGTGCTCCACCTCGAGAAAGGCGTGTTGCTCGAGCGCGCGGGTGTCGCGACATGAAATTCCTTCCGCTCGTCATCGCCAATCTCGGGCGACACAAGCTGCGCACGATCCTGACCATCACGAGCGTTGCGCTCGCGCTGTTCCTGTTCGCGTCGCTACGGACAGTCGGCACCACGCTCGACGCGGGATCCCAGGCGAGCAGCGCGCAACGAATCATCACGCAGAACTCCACCGCGTTCGTCATCCCGCTGCCGATGAGCTATGCCAATCGGCTCGCGTCCGTGCCGCACGTGACGGAGGTGACGTGGGCGAACTGGTTCGGTGGCAAGTACGGCGACGGCAAGAAATTCTTCGCGCAGTTCGCCGTGGATCCCGCGTCGTACTTGAAGATGTATCCCGAGTTCCTGATCCCGGAGGAGCAGAAACAGGCGTTCCTGAAGGAGCGCTCGGCCGCCATCGTGGGTGAGGGCCTCATTCGCGCGTTCGGGTGGAAGGTCGGCCAGAACGTCACGATGCAGGGCACCATCTTTCCCGGAGACTGGACCTTCACGATCCGCGGCATCTATCGCCCGACGCTGAAGGAGTACGGCGACGACTCATTCATGTTCCACTATGACTATCTGTACGAGAAGTATCCCGACCGCGTCACGCCGGGATGGTACATCATGAAGATCGACGATCCCAACGTCGCGCCGCAGGTGGCAAAGACGATCGACGATCAGTTCCGGAATTCGAGCGCGCCCACGAAGACCGGTACCGAGAAGGCATTTGCCGCCGGGTTCGCCAGCATGTGGGGGAACGTCAAGTTGCTCATGAGCACCATCGGCATGGCCGTCGTCTTCGCGATTCTGCTCGTGAGCGCGAACGCCATGATGATGAACCAGCGCGAGCGCACGGCCGAAGTGGCCGTGATGAAGACGGTCGGATTCTCCGACCGCCGAATCTTTGGACTCGTCATCACCGAGGCGGCGACGATCGCGCTCACCGGAGCAATCCTTGGCCTCGGCGCGGCGATTCTGCTGCCCACCGTGACCGGCTTTGGCGACGGAGGCTTCCTGCCGGGCTTTCACGTGACCACAGGTACGGCACTGGTCGGTGGTGTCGTCGCGGTGGTGCTCGCCATTGCGAGCGGCATCTTTCCCGCTTGGCAGGCGGCCAGACTGCCCGTGGTGCAGGCGCTGCGGAGAGTCGAATGAAGATCCCGCTCATCTACAACATCAGGAGCGTGATTCAGCGCCCGGTGTCCACGACGCTTACCGCGCTCGGCATCGGGCTTGTCGTTGCCGTATTTGTCGCCATGCTCGCGTTGGCGAACGGGTTCGTGGCGGCGCTCGTCAAGACGGGGTCGCCCGACAACGTGTTGCTGCTGCGCCGCGGCGCGGACAGTGAGCTGTCCAGCGGCATACCGCGCGACGCGATCAGCATCATCAGCGCGTTGCCGCATATTGCCATCGGAGCCGACGGCCGTCCGCTGCTGAGCCCCGAGACCTATATGGTGATCAACCTGCGACGTCCCGGCTTCGACGAATTCGCCGTCGCCAACGTCGTGGCGCGCGGCGTTTCGGACAAGGCATTCGAGGTGCGACGCAACATCAAGGTCGTCGAGGGACGGCGCTTCGCGTCCGGCCAGAGCGAGATCTGCGTCGGGTCGAAGCTGAAAGGGCGCTTCGCCAACGTGAACGTAGGTAACGTCCTGCGGTTCTCGAACCGCGACTGGAAGGTGGTGTGCCGCTTCACCGCCGACGGCTCGAGCTTCGAGTCGGAGATCTGGGGCGAGAACGAGCAGTTCCAGAACGTGTTCCGGCAGACCGCCTTTCAGGATGTCGCATTCCGGCTGAAGGATGCCGGCGGATTCGAGGAGGCAAAACGCGCCTTGCTGGCGGACCAGCGGCTTCAGGTCGACGCACACCGCGAATCCGAGTTCTATGCGAGCCAGTCCCAACTGCTCGGAAACATTCTCCGGTTCCTCGCGATCATGATCACCAGCATCATGGCCGTGGGTGCGGTGTTCGGAGCCGTCAACACGATGTTCGCTGCCGTCAGCTCGCGCACCTCGGAAATCGCCGTGCTGCTGACGCTCGGATTTCACCCGCGAAGCGTGCTCGCGAGCTTCCTCGTGGAATCGGCTGTCATCGCGTTCATCGGCGGCGTCATCGGGTGTATCCTCGCTCTGCCCATCAACGGCGTGGTGACGAGCACCACCAACTGGGCGAGCTTCAGCGAGATCGCGTTCGCGTTCAGGGTCACGCCGGGTCTCTTGTTGGCCGGAATCGTGTTTTCGGTCGTCATGGGCATCGTGGGTGGATTTTTCCCCGCGCGCAGGGCGTCGCGACTGCCGGTCGTGCAGGCGCTGCGCTGATCGACGGGGCACCCATCGTTCATCGCACCGTTCTTCTCGCTACTCTGCTTGCGCTGCCGACGCTCATCGCGCAGCAGCCGGCGCTTTCCCGGGCGGACTCCGGACTCATTCTGCGCATTTTGACAGCGGAGGATCGTCGCGATTCCGCAGACGTCGCCCTCGCAGACGGTGCGCGCCACACCGATGTTCGAATTCGCCGACTGGCGCAGCGCGCACGGTGGCGGATTGTGGACTCACGCTTCGCGGCGCGCGATTCATTGCCGGCGCTCCCCTCACCGCCGCGGTGGGCCGAGCCCGCATGGCGTCTTCGTTATCGCGCACTGACGTCGAAGAGTGACTGCGCCGAGGTGCGGTCGGCACTCACCGACAGCGTGTGGGCGGTGCGGCTGCACGCAGCCGATCTGGTGACGTCAACCTGCGTCGGCGACGAGAAGATCGCGATCGCACTACGGTCGTGGATCGACGAGTTGCCGAAAAACACCTCGCGTCGTTCTCGCGGCGGCGTCTCGTGGCACGCCGCGGCACACGCCGTCGTCGCACTCGCACGCCTTCGTACGGACGATGCGCGCGCGCGCGCGACAGCGCTGTCGCGTAACAGGCAATGGGAGCTGCGCATGTATGCGACGCGCGCACTCGCCGACCTTGCCGACACGGTCCGCTTGCGGGCGCTCGCCGGCGACGCGGATGCCAACGTGAAGGAAGCAGCCATCACCGCGTTGTCGAAGCTCGTTGGTCACGACGGCGACGACCTCTACGTCGCCGCACTCGAGTCACCCGACGCGCAGGCCGCGCGCGCCGCGGCACTTGCACTCAAGGGTTCCAAACGGGCGGACGTCCGTGCCGCCGCGAACGAAGCCTTCACACGGTGGACCAGGCGGAACATTTCGTCGGCGCGCGACGTTCGCGTCGCCCTGCTCGAGGCGGCAGGACGGCCGGACACCGATGATCAGCCACCGGTCCAAACGCACACGTTGCCGCGCGATGTAGTCCGCCTCGCGCTCGGCCAGCGCGTCTTGCTTCGTGTGGTGATGTCGCCCGTCAGTGGTGGAGGAACCTTTACGGTGCGGCTGCGCGGCGACGTCACTCCAATCATGGCAGCGCGCATCCTCTCACTCGCGCGTCGGCATTACTATGACGGGGGCCACTGGCACCGCGTCGAGGCCGACTTCGTGATTCAGGGAGCCGGACCAGGAACAAATGAGTACGTCGGATATGAGCAGTATTTTCGCGACGAGCTCGGCAACGTCCCCCACGTGCGCGGCACCGTCGGCATGAGCACGCGAAGCCACGACACCGGCGATGCGCAATGGTTCATCAACCTCAGGGACAACCTCCGGCTCAATCGCGACTACACCGTGTTCGCTGAGATCGTGGATGGCATCGATGTCGTCGACAGAATCCTCGAAGGTGACATCGTGCAGCGAATCTCCGAGGTTGGTCGTGGCCGGTAGTCGATTTCCAAGAGCCTCAGTGCTCGCGGTCGCGCTGATCCTCACGGCGTGCCGCACGAAGGAACCACCACCCGTGAGTCCGCCGGGCCCGGCGCCCGACTCCTTTCGCGTGACCTTCGAGACCAGCAAGGGCACCATGGTGGTTCAGGTCAACCGCGCCTGGGCGCCCCACGGAGCGGATCGGTTCTACCATCTCGCGTCGGAGCATTTCTTCGACGACGTACGCTTCTTTCGCGTGCTCCCCAGGTACATCGCGCAGTTCGGCCTCACGGATGACCGGAAGGCGAACGAGAAATGGCGGTCGCAGCCCATTCCGGACGATTCCCTTGTGGAGAGCAACCTCCGCGGCACGCTGTCGTTCGCGAGCGAAGGCCCCAACTCACGCACACACCAGCTCTTCTTCAACCTCAAGGACAACCCGAGGCTCGACAAGCTGCGATTCGTTCCCATCGGTCGCGTCGTCAGCGGTGTCTCAGTGCTTGACTCTCTTTACGATGGCTATGGAGACGCGCCCAGCCAGACGGGCATTCGCGCGCGCGGCAACGGCTACCTCGCGACGTTCCCGCGGCTCGACTACATCCACACCGCGCGTGTTCATGACTGATCTCGCCGCCATTGCACGCCAAGCCATCATCGACGAGAAGTTCGAGCCCGAGCTCGATGACGCCGCGTCGCAACAGCTCGCGTCGATTCAGACTGCGCCGCTTCCCGGCGCGTTGCGTGATCTGCGCGATCTGCTCTGGAGCTCCATCGACAACCCCGAGTCGCGCGACCTCGACCAGATCGAGTTCGCCGAGGCGCTGCCCGATGGTGGAATCCGGCTGCTCGTCGGGATTGCCGATGTCGACGCGGAGGTCGCCAAGGCCACCCCGCTCGATCAGCACGCGTTTGCCAACGCGACGACGGTGTATACGGGTGTCACCGTCTTTCCCATGCTGCCGGAGAAGCTTTCCACCGGACTCACGTCGCTCAACCAGGACGAGGACCGCGCCATCGTCGCCATCGAGGTGGTGATCAATGCCGACGGAACGCCGAAATCGCATGACGTGTTTCGCGCGCTCGCCCGGAATCGGGCGAAGCTCGCCTATGACAGCGTCGGTGCCTGGTTGGAAGGGCGGGGCGCGGCACCCCCGATCGCCGCGCAGATGGCCGGACTGGAAGAACAGCTCTGGCTACAGGATCGCATGGCCAGCCTGCTGAAAACGCAGCGCGAGAACGCCGGCGCACTGGAGCTCGAGACCATCGAGGCCACACCGGTCACGAAGAACGGCACGATTCAAGGCTTGGCGGTCACGCGAAAGAACCGCGCGCGGGATCTCATCGAGGACTTCATGATCGCCGCCAACGTCGCCATCGCGCAGATCCTGGCCGAGCGGAATCGGTCGGCAATTCGGCGCGTGGTCCGCACGCCAAAGCGCTGGAGCCGCATCGTGGAGGTCGCGGCGAGCTACCATATCTCGCTTCCGGCCGAGCCCGATCCGAAGGCACTGTCGAACTTTCTAGCCGCACGGCGCGCCGCCGACCCGCAACGCTTCGCGGACCTCTCGCTGACCATCGTGAAGCTGCTCGGTCCTGGTGAGTATGTCGTTGACAAGCCTGGGCCGGCGGACGACGAGGGGCACTTCGGACTCGCGGCTCACGACTATTCACATGCGACCGCGCCGAACCGGCGATATGCGGACCTCGTCAC
>NGFI01000008.1 GCA_002215645.1 Gemmatimonadetes bacterium 2013_60CM_65_52
CTTGCTCGACACTTCCATGGTAGCATTCAGGGGCGTGCTCTCAATATCCGTTAACTCGCCACATCCGACGTGCCTCAATGAAAGCCACCGACGGGCAGCTCGGCAACTTCACGATACACTGGCCCGCCGAAGAGATGCGACGTATCCCTTCAATTCTCCGCAATGGGATATGCCCTTCTTATCGAGTACCGCGCAAAGCGCTCACTCCAGGGGCCGAGGTCGCGCTTGTTGACAAGTCGGGCCGCGTTATTCTCATCTTCACACTCAAGAGTATTCGTGAGTTCGAAGAGGAGCGTGCTAACGGTGCTCGATGTCATCTGATTGCGTATGCAGGCACAATGAGACGACCGGGCAAAGAGGATCCGAAGCGGCTCGTTGTTAATCGATACGGCGCGGGCGCTATCTCGTACTATGATCGCAAATCACGCCGCCCAATCTTCTACTCCGAGTCGGATGGCGCTCCTGAGGAAGAGGGAGTACTGTCGCCTTTCCCTGCGAGTCGAAAGGAATATTCGGTATTAGCGAACAACGTGGCCAAGACTCTCAGCCAGCCTGAGCGTGCGTTGATCAAAGGCTATACCAAGTGGACGGGTTGTGCGGAGGCGTTTCGACATCAATACCTCCGAGAGGCCCGCCTTTACACCGATCTGTTTCTCCCCGCGCGATACACACTGTTCGAGGCCAAATGTTATGTCGATCGGGTGACTTTACGTACCGCTCTGGGTCAACTGCTCGATTATCAGCATTGGTACGAACGTCATCCGCGGTTGGCGGTATTACTGCCAAAGCGGCCAACGGATGCCATGATCGAGCTATTCACTGCCAAGCGTGTCAGTGTTGTTTGGCGAACGCGAGGCGGTGCTTTCGACGATAGCGCAGGCGGAATATTCACGAGGGCTTTAAGAGAAAAGGCCCTCGTGGCGAGGTAAACATACATTGCAACGGACAAGCCGATATCGATAGCAGTGGTGTCGCCACTGCTGCTATGACGGCTTGCTGCTGACCTTGCATGTTAGACGGCCATGTATCTCAAACGGCCAGGTCGATGCCGAGACATACAGCGCTCGGTCAGGACCAACTACGCGAGCGCTTCGCAAACCGGCGCGCGTGTCCTCTGGTTCGTGCTCTCGATAACGCAAGGGAATGGTGTATTCCATGGGACCGAATCAGGATGCAGCGTTTGCATGCATTGGCGGCGCGAGAACGTCCAGCCCTGTGCGGCTTGCCTCTGCCGGTTCTCGACCCCATACTCTCTCGCGAATGGCGTAACTCTGAGTCGCCCGTCCCCCGAACACAGCAGAATGACAGATCCAGACCTCTCTGTGCAGGTTGGAAGGCTTTCCTTGGCTAATCCGATCATGCCAGCATCCGGCACTTTTGGTCAGGGTGCGGAGTTCGCCGATTACGGAGACTTGTCCGAGCTCGGGGCGATCGTCGTGAAGTCCTTGTCCGCTCATCCTTGGGCTGGCAATGCAGCGCCCCGCGTATTGCCGTTGGACGAGCCAGATTCAATGATTAACGCCGTCGGCCTTCCGAACCCAGGTGTCCTGCGTTGGAGCGCCTCGCACCTGCCCGCGCTCCTCCGTTTAGGGGCACGTGTGGTCGCGAGCGTTTGGGGTCACACCGCAGAGGAGTTCATCGAGGCGGCGACTCTGCTAGCAGCCGTAGAGGGGCCGATCGCTTGGGAGATCAATCTCTCCTGCCCGAACCTGAACCGCGCTAACGAGCTGTTTGCGCACAACGTCGTTCTCCTTCGTCAACTATTGCTTGAACTCCGTAGCGTAGCCGGTCCAGGGCGGCAGATGTGGGCCAAATTATCGCCGGCCGTTCCCGACATTGTTGCAATAGCTGCCGCGGCGGCGGAAGGGTCAGCAGATGCCGTTACAATCGCGAACACGATTCCAGGCATGCTCGTGGATATTGAGCGTCGTCAGCCGGCCCTCGCCAACGGTTACGGGGGTGTCTCCGGCCGCATAATCCACCCGGTTATTGTGTCGCTGGTCTACCAGGTCCATATGGCCATTCCTAGTCTTCCGGTGGTAGCTGCGGGGGGTGTTTTTAGCGGAGTAGATGCGATCGAGTTCTTGATGGCTGGAGCTTCGGCCGTACAGGTCGGGACTGCCAACTTCGCGGACCCGCGAGCTACTCATCGCGTTCTGAATGAGCTGCGTGAATGGTGCCGACTTCACGAGACCAATCCGCGGGACCTCATTGGGGCAGCGCAATCGCCTATCCGGTGAGTTACCGGTGCCTCCTCGCGATCCGTCCGGTCCTCATACCATCACCCCGTGATTCGGAAATGGCCAAGCCCCAGCTAGGAACCGCAACTCAAGTTTACGTCTTGGATCGAGCAACTGACAAGACAATTCTTGAGATGATTCAGTCTGGTGCTGTTCTTATCCGACGGTTTGGGCAAAGGGATCAGTTGCTCAAGTTGGCGTCATCAATGGGAGAGTTGATGCAGCCAGGTGTGGGCATGCCGCCGGAGCTTCACGATGGCTTCGTATATACCGTCCAGGTTAGAAATGAGGGAAGCGGCCTGAATGACGTTCATGGCAATCCAATAATCTCGAGCACAAACAGAGCCTTCTCGTTGCACACTGACGGCTTCAACCTTCAAGTGCCACCACGATTTGTGCTGCTGTTACGAGTTGATAACGACGGGCAAAGCACACCGACCGTCGTCTCCTCCATCGAAAAGGCCCTAGCACGTCTCCCCGGTCTGCGCAATAGCATCGAGTCTTTGATGATGCCTAGTGCTCGAGGACCGGTACGGTTCAGTGAATTCACTGCGAACCATCTCTCGCCACGATACCGCGTGAATATGGAAGAGGTGGAGCGTTGGAGGGACGTTTCCGACGCCTGTCTGGCGGAAGAGAGCGACGACGTTCTTGCGGAGCTTGGTTCCGCGCTCAACGCAGTGTCAACGGCAGTTGTTCTTGAGCCGACGGACATCTTGGTCCTTGACAACTGGCGTATGTGCCACGGTAGGCCGCAGCTCTCCAAGGATAGCCGTCGACGGCTCGAACGCGTGTGGGTCGCCTCCCGGCAGGCATGACCTCCTCCGTCAACGAGACTGCGCCGGGCGCCCTGCGTTGGCTGCTTGGATCCATTGCGGTCTTTCTCATCTCTTTGACCTTCGGTGCCGTGCTGCCGGATGGGCTCAATTGGTTTCTTGTCGAGATCGGTAAACCGAAGTTCGAGATCACACCGCTAACGCGGTTCTTCTCCGTTGTGATCGTCTTTCTATCTGCGTCCGTGGCTGAATTGGCGCTCTGGATGCGCAGCTCGATGAGTGGCGTTTCATCGATGGTGCGGCAGGCTCTTGCTCAAGAGATGACTCCTGCGCTAGAGAGCGCGCTTGTCGGAGCGCTCTTGCCGCAGCTACGAACGCACGATGACGCCGCCAGGAAGGCCGGTGAGCTTATTCAGACATTCTCGAGTGCGCTTTCCACTGTTCCCCCGTCATTGATGCGGGCCCATTCCGTCTTGTTCGAAAGAGGCTTGGCCGACCTCACATCGATGATTGCACAGGTTCACCACGATGGCCTCGATGTCGATATCAATGAACACATCGAGATTTCTCGGCGTTGCGCTGAGCGGGCTAGTTCCTTCGTGACGATCAATAGGTCGGCCTTCAAAGTGCCCACAGAATGGACAAAGGATTGGTGCCAGTTTGTGGAGGAGCTAGGCCAGCGTCGAATTGCGAAGGAGTACATCGTGCTCATGACCAAGCGCGACCTCACTGCTTCGGTGAGTAAGATTAATGGGATGCGCACGTACCTAGAGGAGCGCGGCTGGACACTTCGCACATGCGACTCACACGACGTACAGGAATCACTGGGCGGAGTCCTTCCGACCGAAGCAAACGTAGATGTTTTCGATCGACGGGTGGCAAAGCTGCAGCAGCCGCCTCACGGAGGTTATCGGGGTGGCATCAAACTCAGACTTACGATCGTTGATCTCGATAGCTCACAAGAGTTACGCCGCTTCGTAGACAGGGTTCTGTCCATTGCCGTGTAGCAGGCAGAGGGTCTCGGGGCGCGCTGGAGACCCACGGGTCGCTGAGAATCTTATTCGGACATGATCCCGCCGAGTCCATCACCGCCCGTCGGAATGGTCCGGATTGCTTTCCGCACGGAGGTGATCGCTTCTGTGTCGTGCCCTGTCGGAAAGCGTACGCGTCGACCTAGGGGCGCGGAATCATGACCGCGAAGTCTTCTTTAATGGCACGTCGCCGTGTCTCACACCAAATGCACACATTAGACGGCAAAAATGGCGACCGCACCTGCGCACGATCTGCATGCGCGAGTCGCGTCTCAGTCCATCGTACTTTCTGGTGTATCTTCCGTCGCCTCTTGCGCGGGATTGAGTGCTATCGAGCTGGGGCCGCTGACTCCTTCTTCTTCTCCCCGAGCCACCCGGCAATGTCACTCGAGGCACGATCCGCCGCCCGCTTCACCGGATCATCCCCGAGGTGCGCGTAGCGCTCTGTCGTGGCCACGCGCTTGTGTCCCAAGAGCGATCGCACCACGAGCAGGGACTCGCCGCTTGCAGCAGGAACAGAAGCGAACGAGTGGCGGAGGTCATGAAGGCGGAGATCATCGAGTTCTGCCGCATGGCGCACCGCATACCACACTCGCTTGATCTCCTTCAGGTGCTCGCCCTTCCTCAACCCGGGAAGGACATAGGGATTCCTTTCGATGCGGGGCACGGTACCCAAGACGGCCGCCGCACTCTTGCCCAGCGGACGTACACTCTTGCCGGTCTTCGAATCAGCCAAACGAAGGTGTCCGCGTTCGAGGTCCACCGCGTCCCAGCGGAGTGACAGGATTTCGCCTTCGCGGCAGCCGGTTAGGGCGAGAAGGCGTATGGCCGCGACGGCGAGCGGATTCGCCGGGATTGGCTTGCCTGCGCTCTTCGGAATGTGCTTGCGCTTTTCCTTCCTGCCCGGCTTGCGGCGAAGCTTGGGTGCGGGCGGCAACCCTAAGGTCTCCGCTTTCACAAGTGCTACGCCGAGGCGCCGAAATTCGTCCGGGGAGAGAAAGCGCTCACGGGGACTCTCAGGGTAGAAGTCGATGCCGTGAGCGGGATTGGTGTGCGGCGGTCGGGCACCCTCCTTCTCAGCGAAGGAAAAGAAGGCACCGAGCATGGCAGCCAGGCGGTTGGCGAGGTACGGCGTGTCGCGCATCGAGCGGTGCAGGCGTCTGATATCCCCCGTTTCCACCTCTGCGACGGCCTTGGTGGCGATCGCCGGTAGGACATGCTTCTCCCAGAGGCGCTTGTATTCCTTGGCTGTGCCGGGTTTTCTGCGCGCTTCCACCTCCTTCAGGTAGTCCTTCCCGAGTTCTCGAACGCTCTTCTGCCCTTTCAAGGCGGCACGTTCGGCCGAAGGGTTCTGGCCCTGAGCGACGCGTCCGAGCTCGCGCTTGGCGAGCTTGCGAGCTTCGTCCGGGGTGAGCGTGCCGTGCGGGCCAAGGACGATCCGTTTCGCCACAGCTCTGCGGCCCCCGGCTCCCGGACGATATTGCACCACGTAGGACTTGTGGCCGGAGGGTGTTACCTTCGCTCCGAAGCCGGGTAGCGAGTCGTCCCAGATGAAAAGGTCTTTCGTGCTGGGCTCGAGAGCGTCTACGGAGCGCTTGGTGATTCGTTGCGTGGGCATCCTCTGGTTCCCTCGCGGTGAGAAAATAAGCACCGAATAAGCACGCCGAGGGAAACTAGGGATATTTCCAGAGAATTCAACATGTTCCTTTCTTACAGCGCCACAACGACTTACGAATTCTCAGCATTTCTGGACATTCCGTCTTTTCAGAATGGGGTTCAGGGGGTCGCGGGTTCAAATCCCGCCGTCCCGATGAGCTGAGATCAAAGCCTTGCACTTACTCAAGGAAGCCCTTGCCGTGAAGCAAGGGCCTTCTTGCGCGCAGGAAGCCAATGGGAAGCAAGTGGCTAGAATCGCGTCTGCCGACGTGACCGCGGCCGAAGCACCGGATCTTGGTCGATGAGCACGCGTTGACACTCGGCAACCGGTGTTCGCGGGCCGATGCACCGCCTTCTCAATCGCCGTGTGAATCAGACCTGTATGCGAATCGACCGAGAAGGAGCTGCAAGCGGGATCCTGCGTCGTATCTTCGGAGAGCGTCTCACTGCTGACCAGAAGGATTTCCCGATGTCCTTTCCCGCCTCGATCTTCGCCGCCGCAACGGTTTTCGCCTCCATGACGGCTACCGTCACCGCGACGGCTTCCGTCGCCCGAGCTCAGGCGCCGGCGCCGCGGTTCAAGGTCCTGGTGATCGCCGAGTTCCTGGATCCCCATAATGCCGACGGGAATGAAATCCACCGGCCCTATGTCGAAGCAGCCAAAACCTGGCTCGCCAAACTTGCCGCGGACAGCAATTTCACCGTGTCGTATCTGGAGTCGCCCAATACCATCACCGACACCATGCTCAGCACGGTGGACGTGATCTGGCAGATGAACTACACCCCGTTCCGCTGGAACGCCACCGCCAAGGCGGCGCTGGAGAAATACCTGGACGGCGGCAAAGGCGGCTGGCTGGGCGACCACCACGCGAGCCTGTACGGTTCGGCGGTCACCGACCAGACGTGGCCCTGGTTCTTCGACAATCTGATCGGCGGGATCAACTACAAGAATTACGTCTCCAGGTTCGCTTCCGGAACCGTCCGCGTGGAGGATTCCGCGCATCCGGTGCTCAAGGATGTTCCGGCGAACTTCCCCATCTCCACCGAGGAGTGGTACGTCTGGGACAGAAGCCCGCGCGCGCGCGTGCACGTGCTTGCGAGCGTCGACGAAAGCACCTACGAGTTCGTCGATGCGTCTCAAAGCGGGATCAGGATGGGCGACCACCCCGTCATCTGGACAAACGACAAACTCAGGGCCAGAAACCTGTACATCTTCATGGGCCATCATCCCAATCTGTTCGCCAACGCCGCCTATACGACCTTGCTGACGAACGCCATCATGTGGGTCGCGAACAAGCCCACGAAGATCTTCGTCAACCAGGTGGCCTATGATCTGCGCGGTCCTAAAGTGGCCTTGATCCAGGTGGATGCCGCTGTTTCGGGTACGGCTACCGCAACCGTGATCGACGATGCCACCTCCGTCGTGCAGATGACGGTGACGCTGACCGACGCGGGAACGGTCAACGATTGGACGCCGGGGAAGTTCTACTACAAGGCCGACTTCTCCGCCCTTGAGAAGGCCGGCACCTACCGGGTTCGCGCCACCATCCGTGGCACTCAGGTCACGTCGGAAGCCTTCAAGGTGGACGAGAACGCCTTGGCCAAGGCCACCATTCCTTCCATCGTACACTACTACTTCAGGCAGCGGGCCACGTCCGCCGAAGAGTGGGCCGCTGACGCGGCGGTGCAGGTCAACGATGGATCGAAGACGGTGGATATGCGGGGCGGGTGGACTGACGCCTCCGGCGACATCAGCAAATACTTCTCCCACCTCGCCTACGCGAATTTTCTATCGCCGCAGCAATCGCCCATGGTCGCCTGGGAACTGGCGCACTCCTACGAGCGCATCCCTGCGCTGCTGACCGCGGAAGGCGTGAAGGACGACATGCAGGCGGAGGCCCTGTGGGGCGCCGACTACCTGTACCGCGCAATGGCTCCGGAAGGCTACTTCCACATGGTGGTCTTCAGCTTCTTCAGCAAGAATGCGAACGACCGGCGCATCGTCGGCCTGTTGGCGGACAGCAAGACCAACAACCGCTGGCAGGCGTCCTTCCGTTCCGGCGGCGGCATGGCCATCGCGGCGCTGGCGCGCATTTCCCAATGGAAGAAGAACGGCAGCTACTTCACCGCGCAGAACTACCTGGACGCCGCTCAGAAGGCCTATGCCCATCTGCTCATCAACAACCTGGCCTACGACGACGACGGCAAGGAGAACATCATCGACGATTATTGCGCGCTGATGGCTTCCACGGAACTTTGGATCGCTACCGACAGCGCGCTCTATCGGGACGAAGCCCGCAAGCGGATGAACAACCTGGCGGGTCGCATGACTCCTGAAGGGTATTTCCGTGCCAACGATACCAACCGCCCGTTTTGGCATGCAGCGGACGCGGGCCTGCCCATCGTCTCCCTGGTCCGATACCTGGACAAGGAAACCGATGCCGCTTCGCGCACCATCGCGCTCGGCACCATCAAGAAGGCCCTGGACTACGAGTTGAACGTCACGCGCAAAGTGGGCAATCCTTTCGGATACGCGCGCCAGAACTTCCTGTACAATGGAGCGATCAAGGAGGGATTCTTCATTCCCCAGACC
This sequence comes from Gemmatimonadetes bacterium 2013_60CM_65_52, assembly GCA_002215645.1. Classification (GTDB taxonomy): domain Bacteria; phylum Gemmatimonadota; class Gemmatimonadetes; order Gemmatimonadales; family Gemmatimonadaceae; genus AG11. The sequence continues at coordinate 8,297 of NGFI01000008.1, forward strand.
AATGAAACCGGGTGGTGGTGGCAAGGCGAGAACGCCCGCCTGGGTTCCCTTGCGGCCGCTGCCATCCTGGGCGGACGCCTGGTGTATCCCGCCGACAACGGCTGGGGCGTCAAGAACGAACTGGCGGAATTCGCGGCCGACCAGATCGCCTGGATCCTGGGACGAAATCCCTTCAGCGTCACCTTCATGCACGGCTTTGGCAAGAACAATCCCCCCGTCATCTCCGCGCTCTTCGGCCACGGCACCAACACGGGCGGCATCGCGAACGGCGTGACGGGCAAGAAGGGCAACGGAGACGGCAGCGGCATTGATTGGAAGACCACGGACGGCGGCAACGAGTGGCGCTGGATCGAACAGTGGATCCCGCACTCCGGCTGGTTTCTGGTGGCCGCCTCGGCCATGGCGCAGGCTCCCGTTGTGCAAGTACACCCAAACTCTCATTCGCCACAATGATGTTGTACGGGTGCCAGCATGCTCTCACTAACCGGCTTCCCGTGACCTGAAAAGGGTTTAGGGGATTCGCGGGTTCAAATCCCGCTGTCCCGATGAAAGTCCCGTGGAGTTGATCGACGCAGTTCCGTCGAGTCGCTCCATGTGCCAGTTTTTGATACAACGAGGTAATAGACATCCGCCATCTTCGAGATTCGGGAGAATTTCATGAGGGTTGATGGTTCGTCGAACGAGGAAAGACTAAATATCGGTCGGAATTATCGAACCGACCGGACAGAAGGGATTAGCGACGGCGTCTTCGCGGTTTCGCTGACGCTCCTCATCCTCGACGTACGACCTCCTGAAGGCGGCGCATCCCAACTCGTGCACGGGCTCGTCCTGATTGCACCGAGGCTCGGGACCTTCGCGCTGAGCTTCGCAATCGTTGCGTACTACTGGCTCGTCCACCACCTGATTTTCGCCTCACTGCGCGGCGTGAAGGTCGCTCTGATCTGGGCGAACATGCTGTTTCTATTCACGATTGCCGTGTTGCCCTTCTCGACCGCGGTGCTAGGTCGTTACTCTCTTTCGCCGGTGGCGCTCGCAATTTATGGTGCCAATCTCGCCGCTTGTACGTCGACGCTGGCCGGTGTGTGGTTCGTCGCGGACCGATCTCACATCACAGAACAACCTACAGCCAGCCAACGACGCTACATTGTGCGGCGTTTCGCTCTTCAGTTGATTGTCGCGCTGCTGGGGATCGCATGCGCGTTCCTTGCTCCGGCACTCGCACTGAGCATCTTCGTCGCGCTGCCGATTGTGTTCGCGCTGACCTACCGCCGGCGGTACTACTGACTGTCGTCGTCCGCCACTGCGCGACACGCGAGACCCGGTCACAATGGACGCGAAGACCGTACGCCGCCCAGGGGCGTATCTCGAAGCCTAGTCTGGCTCGGGCACCACGCCGGGATGCTGATGCGGGCACTGCCGCCCAAACGCTCATTCGCGATTCTGACTTGACATCCGGGCGCGAACATAGTTAGAATTCTAACTATGTCGACAACTCGCGCCGATGTGGGAAACGGAGCAAACGACCGCGATCGCGCCGCGACGCTCCAGTTGGTAATCGCGCTGGCGCGGGCGCTTCAGGCGATGGAGAGGTTCGTGCGGCCCCATCTGGCGACGTCGGGCTTGGCCATGACGGAGTTCGCGGTGCTGGAGGCCCTGTACCACAAAGGCCCTCTGCGCCTCGGGGAGGTTCGGGACCGCATACTGGTGACGGGCGCAAGCACGACATACGCGGTCAAGAAGCTCGAGAAGCGTGGGTTGATGCGCCGAAAGTCTTGCGCCGAGGATTCGCGCGTCGTGCTCGGGGAGCTGACGGCCAAGGGGCGGGCGTTGATCGATGAAGTCTTTCCGGTGCACGTGGAACTGCTGCAGCAGGCGACGGCCGGTCTGACCGTGTCGGAGAAACGCGACGTGTCCCGACTTCTGCGCGCGCTCGGCCGGCACGCGCGCCGGACCAGCGGAGAAAAGGTCACGGGCGAGGAGTAGGGTCAACAGGGCTAGGATCGTCGTTGCGTAGATAGTTAGATTTCTAATTGTTCACTTTCTAACAGTATTCTCCTGGAGGATCACATGTCAGCCTCGATGTCGTTCACACACACACCGACGATTCAGCGCAGTCGGGCCGCCACCGTTACGCTCTGGATGGTCCAGATCGCACTCGCCGGACTGTTCCTGATGGCCGGTGCATCGAAGCTGTTTGGAGCGGCACCCATGGTGGCGTTGTTCGACGCCATAGGGATTGGCCAATGGTTTCGTTACGTAACAGGCCTTGTCGAGGTCGGCGCAGGCATTGCGCTACTGGTGCCGAGCGCCGCGGTGTTTGGCGCTCTGGTACTGGTGCCGACGATGATCGGAGCCATCGTGACGCAGCTGTTCATCGTCCACGCGTCGCCCGTTCCGCCGGCGGTTCTGCTGGTCGGTGCGGCTGTCGTTCTCTGGGCTCGCCGACGTGAGCTCAGCAGTGTATTGTCGACGGCGCGCTGACGAAACCCAAACCCTTCTTTGGAACACAAGGCGTTCACCATGACGAACAACAGAACGATTCTCATCACGGGCATCACAGGCCATCAGGGCGGTGCGACCGCGCGGGCGCTTCGTGGCAGCGGATTCCGGATACGCGGCCTCACGCGCAAACCTGAAGGCGAGCAGGCCGCGGCGCTCGCGCGTGAAGGCGTCGAAATCGTGAAAGGCGATCTCGATGACGAGGCGACGCTGCGCGCGGCGCTGGCAGGGGCATGGGGTGTGTTCGGCGTACAGAACACATGGGAAGCGGGTGTTGAGCGCGAGGAAGTGCAGGGCAAGCGTCTCGCGACACTCGCGCGCGAGGCGGGCATCGAACACTACGTCTACACGTCCGTCGGATCGGCCCACCGGCACACCGGCGTGCCGCATTTCGACAACAAATGGCGCATCGAAGAGACCGTCCGCGGCCTCGGATTTCCGTCGCACGTGATCCTGCGGCCGGTGTTCTTCATGGAGAACATCGTGGCGCCGTACAGCCTCAACGGGAACGCGCTCACCGCCGCGCTCGCGCCGACGACGAAGCTCCAGATGATCGCGGTGGACGACATCGGCTGGTTTGGGGCGCGCGCGTTCACGCACGCCAGTGCGCTGAACGGCCGCGAGCTCGATCTCGCTGGCGACCTTCAGACGATGCCCGAAGCAGCAGCAATCCTGTCGAAGACGCTCGGGCGCCCGATCACGTTCACGCAAACGCCGATCGAACAGGTTCGACAGTACAGCGAAGACACGGCGTTGATGCTGGAGTGGTTCGATCGGGTCGGATACAGCGCGGACATCGCCGGGCTGGAACGGGAGTTCGGCCGGTCGCTGACGAAGCTCCCCGAGTGGGCGCGGCACCATGCCCACGGTCTCTGATGGGAGCTGAGTGAACGCCTCATTGCTTTCCCGTTGTTTGCACTCGGCTCGTTTCACTCCCGCCTCTTCCCAAGCCGTCGATCGTCAGCATCCCGGCGAGAATGAAAACGAGCAGGGTCAACTGCGGGACGTAACCGATCATCAGCCCTACGGGTGCCGTCGCTACGGCGAACGCCGCGGCGGCGACGCGTCCACAAACTGATCCGATCCGAAGCACGTGACGGGGGAGTCGAATCGTGGCTCTGGGGGTGACAATCGTGGTCGCTTTCACGCGCCTCAGCGGCCGGCATTGATCTTCATGATCTCGTCGGCCCAAATTCTCCTGAGTCCCGATGGGACCTCTGTGGCCCGTTCTTGCCGCACATCATGGTCTTCCACCCCCGGATGCACAACGCCGATTACGGACTCGTCGAGTACGATCACAGCGTGCCGGTTGTGCTCGAACCGGATTCGCCGATGTCAGCCTTGGTTGTCGTCGTCCACGACTGGGTGGGTCCCGTGACAGCGACGCAGTGACCGGCGGCGAGGATGCGTTTCGAACGCTGTACCGGGCGCATACACCGGCGCTCTACGCGATGGCGCTGCGCCTTACCGGAAGCGACCAGAACGAGGCCGAAGACCTCGTCCAGGAGACTTGGGTGCGCGCGACACGCAAGATGTCGGCGTTCCGCGGAGAGTCGGCGTTGCGGACGTGGCTCTGTGGCGTGTTGGTCAACGTCCGGCGCGAGCGGTTGCGCTCGGCGTGGCGGATGGTCGACGCGGTGGACATCGAGCTCGCCTCTCCGCCCAGGGATGACGCGGCGTTCGATCTCGAGCGCGCGATCGCCGCACTCCCCGACGGCGCGCGCGACGTCTTCGTGCTTCACGATGTGTACGGCTACGTGCATCGCGAGATCGCCGAAATGCTCGGTGTCGTCGAAGGCACGTCGAAGAGTCAATTGGCTCGCGCCCGCACGCTTCTTCGCAAGGCCTTGAGTCCCGACGAGGCTCGACCATGAGCGAACTCCCCGACGACATCCAACGCGCGCTTGCCGAGTTGCCGCGGGAGCGGGAGCCCGATCCCGCGCTCGAGGACCGCGTCGTACGCGCCGTACTCGGGCGCCGCCGCCGCTGGATGTGGGTGGGTGCGGCGGCGGCCGCGGCGGCGTTGCTCGTCATGACGCACCCCTGGTCGCCCGCCCGCGCCACTGGTCAGACATACGTGCTCCTTCTCTCACCGGGCTCGGCCTATCTCACACCACCGCAGGGCCACCTTGAAGAGCGCCGAGCCGAGTACGCGCGATGGGCGGACAGTCTGGCCCGTATCGGTAAGCTGGATGTGGAAGGCCATCTCGAGCCTCCAGGCAATGTCGTCGATGGCTTGTTCATCATCCGGGCGGCGAACGACTCCGACGCCGCGCGGATCGCCGCGACGTGCCCTCACATCAAGTACCGGGGGCACATCGAGGTACGGCGGTTCATCGAGTGAGTCGTGTTTACGCCGGGGGTTGGGATCGACGATGCGCCGTATGCGGCGCGGTTATCGGCGTTCCGTCCGACCACTGACCCACGGGAACGTTGAACTCGATCACCGGCGCTGGATCCCAGGAGACAAAAAAGAGCGGGTTGTCCTGACCTACGCTGTTGCGTGGAAGTTCAAACATCAGGTGAGCCAGATTGTGGCCGCCCTGATCGGTAAGGTACGCTTCCTTGGACATCATGTAGCTCATGGAACCGGACTCCGGAGCACCCAGCTCCTTCCTGGCGACTGCCGTCCTGATCGCATCGGTGATTTGGGCTTTTGAGGCGCCTGCCAATGCCATACCGACCTGTTTCATCGCATACGGCATGAGGGACCGCGCGGCTGGCGGATTGTAGCAAATGGGGCTCCGATTCTTTGGATTCCAAAACTCCGGGTTGTTCAATGGCCCCGCAAACGCTCTGCCCACGGCACAGACGAAACCGTTCTTGCCTTGGACCGCGGTTTCGAAATTCTTCTGTCCCAGCACCAGGATCGTGGCGTCGCGCGATATCGACGACGGGGCCGCCGTGCGTGCCAGTGCTATTTCCGCATCACGGTCCATCCGGTATTGCTCGATGGGAGCCATGACGGGATACGGCGGTTTGCTGTACTGCGCCTTTGTGGCCTGTGCCTGAATCGGCCACGCAGCGCCGAACACGGCGACCAACACTACGTTTCCCCAGCCGATCGCTCTGCCTGTGTTTCGGAGCATTGATCGTCTCCTGTTTGATGTGAACTTCGCTCGCCGCGCGCCCGTCGCGATGACGAGCGCCACTTGAAGATGGGTGCTCCCAGACGGGGAAAAAGTTGGAAGGCAGGTTCGCGTGTTCACACACCCGCCCTCAGCGCGAGCTGAAGGCATTGAGAAACTCGAGCACGTTCTTCCATGCCTCTTCGCGCGCCCGCGCGGTTCCCATTGGCGTCCCGCCTGCGCGGACGATCCGCCCGGTGAGCGGATGCCGGCGCGAATTGATGTCCATCGTCGGGGAATGCGGCCGAATGAGCGAGTGACCGGCGTCAGGGAAGGACGCGCACGTGACCTCATAGGCAAATTGATGCTCCTTCAGCCGGCGCACGATTGATTCCGCACTTCGTGTTGACGGCCACACGCCATCGTCGCGGCCGGAGATGAGCAGCACGGGACCGTGGATGTTCTCGACGGGGATCTCCGCCCGCGGCACGGGTGCGCCGTCGAGCCTCCACGCGTTCGCGAATCGGTCCGAGCAGCATCCGTGCACCACCACATTGCTCGGCGAAGTTGCGATCACGGCGTGCACCTGCGGGTAGGTACTCCCAATGAGCAGCGCCGCTTCGGCTCCGCGCGACGCCCCCATCACCGCGATCCGAGTGGAATCAACGAACCGCTGCGCGGCCAGCCAATCGATCGCCCGCTTGAAATACTCGAGTGGTATGTCGCGCAGCTCCGGCGGCAGGCCGCTCACGCCAAAGTAGGCAAGCGAGAGCACGACATACCCGCGCGATGCGAGCCCGCCCGGCGCGGCCTGGGCCGGCGGCAGCCCGCCCTCGGATCCGCCGAGCACCAGCACGGCGGGACGCCGCTCGTCTCCGGGTGGTTGGTAGAGCGCTCCAATTATCCCCGACTCGCGCACCACGCGCACGTGCACGTCGGGCGCCACCGCGCGACGGAGCACCGTATCCGTCGCGATCACAGCGCCGTCCTGCTCCGCGGTAAGCTGCCATATCTCGGGCGGAGGGTTGTTGACGGTGATCATCTCGCGCGGTATCGCTTGTGTTTCGCGCTCCGCGAACCAGAAGAGGCCCATCGGCTCGACGCCATCATAGCCGGACTTGGGCGCCATGCGCATGAGGTCCACGCGCCCGGCGGAGTCGGCGACGAAGGCGGCGTGGGAGACAAATCCGAGTCCGCGCAGTGTGATGGTCAGTGAATGGCCGGGCGTCAGACCCGACATCGCGATCGGCACGACCTGGTCGGTGAGAACCGGCATGCGAGGCAGGTCGAAGCGCGGGGCGCTCTGGCCTGCCGCTGCTCCGAACGCGGCGAGGAGTAGGGCGACTGCCTTTGTCATTGCCGACTGAACTAGTGAGGAAGAGCGGTCGGGTCGCGCTAAGCTCGGCGGCGTCCGCCACCGCCACCGCCGACTCGATCCTCGACAAGATCGAGCGATCATGTCGGTCTATTTCTGGGACGAGACACGAGATGCACTGGCGTCAAACTCGCCATGCGTGGTGCCGTTGCGGAGTTGAAGCGTCAGTTGCCCGTCGGGGAAGCTCCACACTGCGTCCGAGAAAGTACGTGCGCGCTCCAGCCGTGACGGCGGGCCATAGGTGCGCTCGAGATTTCCCAGGGTGGTGGTGAAGGGAGTCAAACCGGCGTCGATCGTGATCTGTGTGAGGGCGCCGTGGCGGTAGTGGTACTCCACGAACGCACTCATACTGTTGATGGTCTCTGCGGCCTTGGCGCACACCACTTCGTCGGCACCGCCCGGCTTGCACTGGAGTCCGTTTGTTTCTGCTGGCACCGGTTCCGACGGCGCATGTCCGTTGAAGGAAAAATGCCGTGGGATCTCCTGCGATGCTGAGCACGCGATGAGCAGGGCGACGCTTGTCGCAGCCGAGAGGATTGGAGCGCGGTTCACGGCGTTCCGAGCCTCGCTCCGGTGACGCAAGGCCCCTTTCGGCGTCTGGACCTCGACGGATTTCCTGGATCTGGGCAGCCGCGACGCCGTCGACAAGGTGCAACAGCGGGTGGCGCGCGCCGGAGAAATTCGGCGCATCGCACGCGGGTTGTATGACAAACCGCAAAAAAGCTCACTTACCGGCGCCCCGAGCTGATCACGTAAGTATTGGCACGGTCAATTGAAGGTTCTCTCAGCAACGATGACTTCATTGCCATGGCGTCGCCAGCGAAAAAGGCAAACCGTCAGCGTAGACCGTTTTCGGTGACGCTTTAAAGGAATAGCAGCCCGCGCCTCACCGCCACCGCGACCGCCTCGGCTCTCGACGTCACGTCGAGCTTGTCAAAGACCACCTCGAGATGCGTCTTCACTGTGCTCGGCGAAATCCCGAGCCGTGCGGCGATCTGCTTGTTCCCGAGTCCGTCCGCCAGCAGCGAGAGAATCTGTCGCTCTCGCTGGGTGAGCGGCGGCACTTGCGGACTCGGCTCGACGGCGGCGTGCGAGGTACGCTGCAATCCACGCGATGCGCGAGCCGTGACGACGACGTCCACCGATCCGGCGATCGCCTCCGCCGTCGGCGTCGCCGACACGACCTCGAATGCCTGAGCATCACCGAGCGCCTCGACGAGTTCCCGGCGAAGTTCTTCGGACTCGGCGACGATTGCGATGCGCTTCACGAGTTGATGCTTCTCCAGTGTCTATGCAGCGCGAGCAGCACGCACGTGGTCCACGAACTGCGCTACGGCCGTCGCCGGAATGGCCACGCCAAGCCCGTTCACGATCATGTTGTTGATCCCAACGAGCCTCCCCAGTGCGTCGACGAGCGGACCGCCTGAATTCCCTGGCGCGAGCCGAACATCGGCGACGACGAACTTTGGCTTGCCGCTCCGATGCCGAACGACCGCATGCAGCACGCCCATCGAGAGCGCGTCACGCACGCCGAGAGGATGACCGTACGCGAAGAGTAACTCACCAGTCGTGAGCGCGTTCGCGTCACGGATGCTGAGTGACGGACCCGCAAGACCGGGCACCGATACAGCCGCCAGGTCCTGATCGCGGGCAACGGCGAGCAAGCGTCCCCGCCGCGTTCCCAGTTGTGTCACGATCTGCGGGTCTTCGCCGTCGCGAATGCAGTGTGCGTTCGTGAGGACGATGCCGCTCTTGCCCCATATGATCCCGGTGCCGGTCGAACCGTGATTGCGGACTTCGACGACCCACCGGCGCAGGTGATCGATGAGCGCCGACGACGTCGCGCCGTTCGGCGACTCAGTCGTGAAAGTCGAGATCATCGGCCCCCTCCCGAATTGCGATCGATCGGTGTGACAGTGAGCGTCGTCATTTCGCCGCCCCGCACGAGACGGACCGATGCGGACTCGCCGGCCTTCGTCGCGAGCAACGCGTCGAACAGGGAGGCGGGCTTGGTGAGCGGCGTCCCGGTGATCTCGAGCAGCACGTCACCGACGAGGATGCCGGCACGCTCTGCCGGTGTGTCGTCGGCAACGGAGAGCACAAGGAGTCCGTCGGCCCGGTCCAGCTCGAGCCGGCCCACCGTCGACGGCGGCAGCGTGACCGGATGGACCGCGACGCCGAGATACGGTCGGCTGACGTGCCCACGCGAGAGCAGATCGTCGACAACTGAATCAATGACGGAGGCGGGAAGGGCCGCCGCGGCGCCACCGGCGAGCGCGGAGTTGTTGAGACCGATCACGCCGCCCGACGCCGAGACGAGTGGGCCGCCGGAGAACCCGTCGTACACCGAGAGATCGAGGCGCAGTACGCCGTCAACCCGTCGTCCCTGTGGCGAGCGCCATCCGTCGATCGCGGCACTCACGATGCCGAAGCTCGCAGTCGTCGTGCGTCCTGGGCGTCCGACGGCGAGAACCAACGACCCGACGGAACTCTCGTTCGACTTTGCTCGCGGCGCAGGGGCGGGAAGTCCATCCGCGCGGAGGATGACGAGATCCGTCTCCGGATCGCGAGCGGCAACCGTCGCCTCGAGCGAGTCGCCGTTTGGGAGGGTGACGGGAACGCGGCCGTCGCGACGAACCGTATGACTTGCAGAGACGATCAGTCCATCGCGCCAGATGATGCCGCTGGACGGAATCCGCCGCCGCGCGCGAATCGCGACGGTGTACTGCGACGCGCGTTCGACGGTGGACGAGAGTTGTGAAGAGAGATCGGTCAGTGAGAGTGGTGCAGTGCTCGATGCCATGCCAATGCCTTCCGAAGAGGTTCTACCTGTACTCTACCGGCGGGGAGGCTGCGGATGGCATCGGTCATTTGGAGGAGAACGACGGACACATCGATGTTCAGCCTGCGTCAGTTCCAGCGAAGCCCGCGAAGCTGGTCGAGATTCACGTTGCCTCCGGAGAGCACAGCCACCACGCGTGATTTGGCAGGGAGCTCCACGAGACCATGCAGCAGCGCCGCCACGGGCGCGGCCGCGGCGCCCTCGATGACCAGCTTGCACCGCTCCATCGTCCAGATCATCGCGTCGAAGATTTCGCGATCGGGGAGCGCGACGATTTCGTCCACATAGCGCTGCACCACGGAGAAATTGAGCTCGCCCACGCGGCGCACGCGAAGGCCATCGATGATGGTGCGGCAGTCGATCGTGGTGAGCTCGCCTGCTTCCACGCTCGCCTTCATGGCAGGCCCATCGGACGACTCCACGCCGATGACCCGGATTTTCGGATTGAAGCTCTTGACGGCCATCGACACGCCCGAGATGAGCCCGCCGCCACCGATGGGCACAACCACGGCGTCCACCTCCGGCCAGTCCTGTACGATCTCGAGACCAAGGGTGCCCTGACCGGCAATGAGCTGCGCGTCGTCGAACGGGTGTACGTAGATCAGCCCTTCATCGCGCACGAGCTCCTTGGCCTTTTCGTTGGCCTCGTCCCAGATGGTGCCATGCAGCACCACCTCGCCCCCGTATGCCTTCGTGGCGGCAATCTTCGACGGCGTGGCGTTTTCCGCCATGCAGATCACCGCGCGAATGCCATGAATGCGCGCGGCGAGTGCCACACCCTGCGCGTGGTTGCCGGCCGACGAACAGACCACGCCGCGCTTCTTCTCGGCGTCTGACATCTGCGCGAACTTGTTGAGCGGTCCGCGAATCTTGTACGAGCCCACGCGCTGGAAATTCTCCGCCTTGAGGCGCATATCATATCCGGTCGCCTCGCTCAGTTGGCGCGATGTGAGCAGCGGCGTACGCTTGATGTGCTCGGCAATCCGGGCACGGGCGTCCTCGAAATCCTTCAGTGTCAGTGTGAGCATTCTTGTCAGCGGGCGAGGTGTGAAGATCGTAAGCTTAGCAATTGTCGGGCATTTCACAAAAGGACGTCTGTCGTTGCTTCGGAGTGAGAGCATGAGATTGCCGGGTGCATTTGCTATTGGCGCGTTACTCGCATCAGCGTCGAGTTGTGGTGACTGCGCGGGCACGGGCCTGTCACGACTGAGCGAAACAGAGCGACCAATCGCTGTTGGCCAGTCCTTCGTCGTGACGTATGAGGAAGGTGGTTCATGTACCAACATCTTCGCACCGGCGCCCGGGCGAGCGCGCTGGAGTTCCTCGGACACTACGATAGTACAAGTCGATAGCGCAACGGGGCGAGTCACTGGGAAACGAATCGGCGATGCGACCGTCGTGCCGAACACGTATGCCCCACCGTTGAGCCTCTTGGTCCATGTGCGCTAGCCCATCCGGGTGTATCGATCGGCTTTGCGGATCGTGCGGGTCGACCATTTGTCGTGCCGCCGCGTCACATGGTCCCTTGGGATTCGCTAGAGAGACCGTCTGCCTTTAGACGCGCCTCTGCCATGGAACGAGGTGGACCTGTTGAATCACAGGAAGGAGTGCGTTCGCAATGACGACATGACCAGCCTGATTGGGATGGAGACCGTCGGAGAAATAGGCATTACCAGCGTCACTGGAAGCAGCCTGAAGCTCGGGGATGGTGTTTGTGTCGAACAAGCCGAAGGCACCGTTCTTCCACTGGGTGGAGAGAAGGGCATTGTAAGCCAGTCGAGCGGCGTTCCACCCCGGGATCCGGGACGAATCAGTCCCCTTGAGCATATTCCAGACGATGGGCTTGTAGCCCGCGTCCCATAACGTCTGACAGTAGGCAATGATCTGGTTTACAGCCTTTGTGTAGTCGAGGTTGAGACTCACGAGGTCATTGGTGCCCTCCTGAACGACGACGATGTTATCGGAGTTGAGTGCGTTGAGACCTTTGAGGGGCTGGGCAGCAACGGCCATTGCCGCAGTCGAGATTCCCACCACCCCATTCTCTGCGAAGGCCCACGAGGCCCCAAGGAGGGGCTGGAGGAGTGAGGCGAACTTCTGGCGAGGACCATCGACGAGAGTAAAGCCTGCTGTAATCGAGTCTCCGTTGTAATCGACGTAGTTGAGCGGTCCACGTGGATAGAGGCCGAGGAATGGAAACGGCGTAGGCACTCGAGCCGAGTTCACTACTCCGGAGATGTGATCCCTGGCCCAACGCTCGAATGCCGTTGCCTGCGGAACTGTCCACTGGCCCCCAAGGACAATGACGGCGTAGACGGGATTGGGGACTTGCGTTACCCCTTGATCGCCACGAAGGCGGAGGTAGGCAGTGTTGCCCTCGTCAGTGGCGAAGGTGCCGATAGTATCAAGGGCGTTGGTCATGCCGCTCGAACGAAAACGGTGGGCTCCTCCAGCTACGCCGGACATTGCAAAGACGCTGACATCGAGTGCCTGGGTGCTTCGCAGGGAGTCGTCGGCAGGAATAGCGATGTGGCGGTTGCAATAGGCGTCCCAGGTCGGATCGGCTCCTGCGCCATTGGCAACCCCAAAGCATGGCGCGTCTACACCAAGCGCAGAATTGAATGCTACAATTTCGGCGATATGACTCGTAGTGCCCGCGCTTCTCGTAGCTACCAGAATGGACTTGACCTGCTGGTAGTTGAAGAGCGGGGAGTAGCCACCTGCTGAAATCAGATCTGTTTGAGTTGGAATGTCGAAGGAGAGGGTGGCAGGGTCGAACGAAGGCAGCAACCCTCCCAATCCAGTGCCGGCCGGCACGAGATCGGGAACCCCCGATCGTCCAAGCACATCGGCGACACTGATGATGTTGCCTCCAAGACGAGGATTGACCGCCGAGGGAACCGGGAAGTATGCAGCGATATGGGCTGGTCCATGGAGATTGATGTCGGCGAGCAGCTGTAGATGAGGCGCCTGGTTCGTGGGGAGAGTGGAACCAGTGACTCCCTCGTAACCGCAACCTGCGGCAACCGCGGCTGCACCCGCGACCGCGAGCGTGCTCCGCGTGAGAAACTCGCGACGGCTCAGGCGATCCTGGCAGGACATGATCGACGGGATGGGTGGAATCTTATGGCGCAGAGACGTGCAATCTTAAGAAATCCTAAGAGAACTGTGCGCCACGCTGGTATGGAAGCAGTGAGTGCATCTCTTTGGCGCTTGCTAATAGTCGCCTGGACGCCTATACTCGGGATCCGAATCCCTTCAGGATCACCTTCGAGCGCGAGACGTGACATGTCGCAAACCTTAACAGCAGATGCAGCAGGTGCGCCGATTCCGTCGGGAGCGCAGAACGTAGCGATCATCACCGGCACGAACGCAAACGGGTCAACACAAGCGCCGGCGAATGCGAGTAACGCGATCTGGTTCGCGTTCAGTATCGGAGGAGGTTCGGCATCGCTGAACGTCAACTTTAACGGTCAGAACTATCAGAACGTGCCACCGGGGAGCTATTCCCTGGGCAACCTCACCACGCCTTTGTCACTCGACGTGTCCGTCAACGGAAGTGTCAAGCTCGCATGGATCAACTCGTAACATGCTGTGAGCTCCGGTTGGTGACACGCCTTGGGCTGACGAAAGTTCAGCCGCTCCGTCGTACAGAGCGTGTCGACCGCGGCAGCGAGCGACGCTCGTCAACCGCGGACAAGCGAAGAGGAGAGGAGTTCCTCCTCCCCACATTCAACATGTAGTCAACCCGGGGGCTTGCAGCAAGCCCCGGGGCCTGCCTTAGAGTCGTCACATTCTTCAGACGACGCACAAGGGAGGACAACGATGGGCCGCTACGTGTTGAATCTCGAGGAGATCGACCAGACGCAGGTCGCAGTCACTGGCGGCAAGGGCGCGCACCTCGGCGAAGTCATGCGGATCGAAGGCATCCGCGTGCCGGCCGGCTTCTGCGTGACGACGGAGGCCTTCGAGCGAATCATGGCCGACGCGCCGTCGCTGCACGATCAGCTCGACCAGCTGTCGCGGCTGAAGCCGGACGACCGCGTCATGATCCACACGCTCAGCGTGGAAGTCCGGCGGACCATCGAGGGGATCGCCATCCCCGATGATCTCGCGGAGGCGATTGTCCGCCAACTCGCGCGGCTCGGTGAACACGTCGCGTACGCGGTTCGATCCAGTGCGACAGCGGAGGACTTGCCGACGGCGTCCTTCGCGGGGCAGCAGGACACATATCTGAACGTCGTGGGGCCCGCGGCGATCCTCCAGCACGTGAGCAAGTGCTGGGCGTCGCTCTTCACCGAGCGCGCTGTGACGTACCGCCTGCGCAACGGCTTCGACCACCGGAAGGTCAAAATGGCGGTCGTCATACAGGAGATGGTTTTCCCGCAGGGGGCAGGCATTCTATTCACGGCGGATCCCGTCACCGGCAATCGGAAGGTCACCTCGGTGGAGGCCACCTTTGGCCTCGGCGAAGCGCTGGTCTCCGGCCTGGTAAACGCGGACGTCTACAAGGTGCGGGACCGCGATGTCGTCTCCAGGGCGGTGCGGCAGGAGCAGCCAGTGCTGACGGACGCGCAGATCATTCGCCTGGCGCAGCTCGGCCGCTCAATCGAAGCGCACTTCGGCCGCCCGCAGGACATCGAATGGTGTCTCGTTGACGATGTCTTCCACGTCGTCCAGGCACGGCCGATCACCACGCTATTCCCGATCCCAGCGGCTGTCGATGAGGAGAACCACGTCTACGTCTCCGTCGGTCATCAGCAGATGATGACTGACGCCATGAAACCCCTCGGGCTCTCCGTATGGCAGCTGACGACGCCGCGGCCCATGGCCGAAGCCGCCGGGAGGCTGTTCGTCGACGTCACCCAGGCGCTGGCTTCACCGGCGAGCCGCGCAGGTCTCATGGGTCTGGTGGGGCAATCCGATCCGCTGATCGGGGATGCACTACAAACGATCCTCGACCGCGGCAATTTCATCCCGTCGCTCTCGAACGAAGGACCCGGGTGGTCGCCGCCTGGAGCGGGGTCCGCCGCGATCGAAACTGATCCGACACTTGTGGACGAACTGATCGCGCGCAGTCAGGCGTCCATCGCGTCTACGACGCGCGAGATCCGGACGAAGTCGGGCGTGGCGCTGCTCGATTATATCCTGGCGGACATCCAGGAGCTAAGACGGATCCAGTTCGATCCGCGAGGCATTCAGGTGGTCATGGCGGGGATGGAGGCCGCCTGGTGGCTCAACGACCACATGCAAGAGTGGCTGGGCGAGAAGAACGCGGCGGACACGCTCGCGCAGTCCGTCCCCAATAACGTCACGTCGGAGATGGGGCTGGCACTCCTGGATGTCGCAGATGTGATCCGCCCATATCCGCAGGTGGTGGCGCTTCTCCAGCGGGTCGACGATGAGGATTTTCTAAACGAGTTGCCCAGGCTCGCGGGCGGGCGGGAAGCGCGAGATGCCATTCGGGCCTGGCTCGAGAAGTACGGCATGCGCGGCCCCGGCGAGATCGACATCACGAGGCCGCGATGGAGCGAACGCCCCACCGCGCTCGTGCCCATCATCCTCGGCAACATCAGGAACTTCGAGCCGGGCGCCGGCGAGCGGCGCTTCGAGCAAGGGCGACAGGAGGCCGCAAAGAAAGAACAGGAGCTGCTGGAACGCTTGCGCGCCGTGCCGGACGGAGCGCGCAAAGCCGAAGAGACGAAACGCATGATCGACCGACTTCGCGCCTTTGCCGGGTACCGGGAGTATCCGAAGTACGGCATGGTCAGTTGCTATTTCGTTTACAAGCAGGCTCTGATGGAAGAAGCCGAGCGTCTCGTTGAGGCGCATGTGCTTCGCGAGAGGGAGGACATCTTCTACCTCAGGTTCCAGGAGATCCGGGATGTCGTGCGCACGCACCACGTGGATGACCGGCTCATTCGTCAGCGCAAGGACGCGTTCAGGTCGTATCAGGCGCTGACGCCACCGCGGGTGCTCACGTCGGATGGCGAGGCCGTCACAGGGGCGTACCGACGCGGGAATTTTCCGGCGGGCGCGCTCATCGGCTTACCCGTTTCCGCCGGCACCGTCGAAGGGAGAGCCCGCGTCATCCTGGACATGGCGGAGGCCGATCTCGAAGCGGGCGACATCCTGGTCACGGTCTACACGGACCCCAGCTGGACGCCATTGTTCGTCGGCATCAAGGGCCTGGTGACGGAGGTCGGCGGCCTCATGACACATGGCGCGGTGATCGCACGGGAGTACGGCCTGCCGGCGGTCGTGGGGGTGGAGCACGCCACTCGGCGCATCCGGGATGGGCAACGGATCCGCGTTCATGGAACGGACGGCTACGTCGAGATCCTGCCGTCATCGAGCGCGTTGGTAGCTTGCAGCGTCGCGACTGCGCCATCGTAATCCGAGAAGTCGACCGCGGCCGTGTAGCCTTGCGCGAAATCGAGGACCTGGACGAAGGGAAGCGGATGGTTCTGTCGAGTCAAGACGCGAAGCCCAGTCAGATATTCGTCGCGGTACACGCTCGGAATGATGATGCGCCGCTGACCGCCCGAGACGAGTTCCGCGTTCATCAAGGCGCGCGCCACGCGGCCATTGCCGTCGTCGAAGGGATGAACCTCCGATAGCACGAACATCATCGCTGCCGGTCGTTTTTTCAGACGCTAAGCATGCCGAAGAGTCACTTTCTCAGCAACAGCGTGCCTGAGAGGGCGCTTTTTGCGTGACAAACACATTCCCCCAAAGGAGACGCAGGATGCCTCTCTCCGCGCGACGGCAATTTCGCCCAGGGTTGGCGCTGTGCTCGGCAGCGCTCATCGGTGTGGCGCCGGCACTGACCACCTCTTCCCGGAACACCTCGTTCTTGTCCGAGAACAACGCCGCCGTGGCGAAGATGATGGCGGCCATGAATGTGGAGCCGTCGGGCGATGCGGACGCCGACTTCGTCGCGGCGATGATTCCGCATCATGAGGGCGCAATCGACATGGCGACGGCCGAGCTTCGTCACGGCCGGAACGAGCAGCTCCGGCGTCTGGCTCAGGAGATCATCGTGTCGCAGCAGCAGGAGATCGTGGTAATGCGACTCGCGGCGGTTCCGTCCACCAGCGTAGGTCAGGTTCAGGGCAGCGGGCAGGCGCCGGGAGCGGCATCCGCTCCCGCGGTGCCCATCAGTCATCGCGACCGCGTGTATACGGCGGAGCAGTTCTCGAACACCGTCACCGTCACCGACCCCGCCGACAACAGGGTGCTCGGCGTCATTCGCCTCGGTGATCCGCAGCCGGGCAACTTCAGCCCCCTGTACCGCGGACAGCTGCTCGTGCACGGGATGGGATTCTCTCCCGATCACAGAACCCTGGCCGTCGTGTCGATCGGCACCAACTCGGTTTCCTTCATCGACCCGGCAACGAACAGGGTGAAGCACGTCACGTACGTGGGTCGCGCACCACATGAGGCGTTCTTCACGCCCAACGGAAAGGAAGTGTGGGTCGCCGTTCGCGGAGAAGATTACGTCGCCGTCCTCGATGGCCAGAGCTACGAGGAGAAGTCCCGGATCAAGGTTCCGCCAGGACCGGGCATGCAGATCTTCTCGCCGGACGGAAAGTACGGGTACGTCTGTTCCTCCTTTACCCCTCAGACGGTGGTGATCTCCGTGGCCGATCACCAGATCGTCGGACGGGTGACGCAAGCGAGTCCTTTCTGTCCCAACATCGCGGCCACGCCGGATGGCAGGCAGGTCTGGTTCACGCTGAAGGACGTCGGCAAGGTGATGGTGTTCGACGCCCGTCCGCCCTTCGCCGTTCTGAGGACGATCGACACGGGACCGATCACCAACCACGTCAACTTCGCGAGCAATGCCAGCGGTACGTTCGCATACGTGACGGTCGGGGGATTGAACCAGGTCCAGGTCTTCCGCACGAGCGACTTCGCCAAGGTGGCGACCATTCCCGTCAGCAAGCTGCCGCACGGAGTCTGGCCGTCCGGCGACGGCAGCCGGATCTACGTCGGGCTGGAGAACGCTGACGAACTCGCCGTGATCAACACCCTGACAAACGCGCTGCTCGCGACGGTGCCGATCGGCCAGGCGCCTCAGGCCATCGCGTATCTCCCGAACGCGGTACCTCAAGGCGACGGTACGGAGGGACTACAGCAGCTCGGCGTCGCGGGACAGGTCGCGCATCTCGCCCTTGCGCCGTTGGCTAACGGCACTTTCTCCGGCGGGGCGCAGAGCGCTCCGACCAGCGTGTCGCTGTTCGATCAGGGCTTGCTGCAAGTGCTGCAGGCATCGGTCACCGGACTTCAGCCGAAGCAGGCCTATGTCCTCGCGCTCTCAACCGAGGCGAAGGGCGGCGGCGTGCTCGAGCCACTGGCTGGCTTCACCACCAATCCAGCGGGCGCCGCCATCGTCAACGCGGTCGGGCCGATCCGACAGGTGGTGCGGGGCGAGGGCAGCACACAGCGCCGATATCTCGTGATCGTCTCGGGCACCCCGGGCCAGCTTGGTTCACCTGTGCAGGTTCAGGTACCGTAGATTCGAATTAGCAGCCGCAGACCGGTCGTCAATTGGCGCGCTGTCCTGGGGCGCGCCATACTTGGAGGTGCCCGCACCGACTGACTTCGCCCGCCTCTCCGCTGCGCTCGCCGACCGCTACCGCATCGAGCGCGAGCTCGGCGCCGGCGGCATGGCCACCGTGTTCCTCGCGCACGATCTCAAGCATCATCGCGAGGTCGCGATCAAGGTGCTGCATCCGGAACTGTCCCAATCCATCACGGGCGAACGGTTCCTGCGCGAGATCGGCATCACCGCGCGACTCAATCACCCGCACATTCTCGCCCTGCTCGACTCGGGCGACGCGGGTGACGGCGAGTTCGTCTACTACGTCATGCCGCTCGCAACCGGCGAGTCGTTGCGCGACCGTCTCGATCGCGAGGGCGCGCTCCCCATGGCCGATGCGGTGCGCCTCGCGAGCGAAGTCACCGAGGCACTCGCACACGCGCACCGGGACGGCATCGTCCATCGCGACATCAAGCCGGCCAACGTGCTCCTGTCCGGTGGCCACGCGGTCGTCGCCGACTTCGGCATCGCCAAAGCGGTGGGGCAGGCGCGCGGGGAAGCGGCGCTCACGCTGGAAGGCGTCTCGCTGGGGACTCCTGTGTACATGGCGCCCGAGCAGGTGTCGGGGAGCGAGATCATCGACAACCGCGCCGATCTCTACGCGGTCGGCGCCATGCTGTATGAGATGCTCACCGGCGTACCTCCGTTTGCGGGCACTCTTCCTCAGATCTTCGCGGAAAAGCTCGGCAAGGACGCGCCGTCGCTCGCCGTCCGTTGCCCGGCGGCGCCGCAACCACTCGTGGCGCTCGTGGCGCGCTGTCTCTCACGGAACGCCGATGCACGACCGGCCTCGGCAGATGCGCTGCTGGAGGAGCTGAAGCACATCACGGCCGCGCTCTCGGCTGCTGATATTGCGCCGACACGTGCGCGAAATCGTTTGATGGCTGGGCTGGGCGCGGCCGCCATCGTGGTGATCGGAGTACTTACGCTCTTCATCGTCCGAGACCGCCGAGTGCGATGGGTGCATGACACCGCGATTCCCTCCATCTCGCGGCTCATCGAGTCCGATCAGCTCGACTCGGCCTTCGCGCTCGCTACAACGGCCTCCGACCGCGCGCCAAATGATTCCCTGCTGGGCACGATGTGGCGCGACATCTCGCAGACGCAGACGTTCCTCAGCGAGCCGGCTGGTGCGACGGTGACCCGCGCATCCGTGAGCGACACCACCCGATGGATTCCAATTGGCGTTACTCCCACCGCCGAGCTGCGAATCCCGAAGAACGCGTGGTTCTATCGCTATTCCAAACCCGGCTACAGGACGGTCACGATCATGGGCGCGCGACTTGGGGGCAGCTACGTCCCCATCCCGAGCTCGATCCCGTTGCGTCGCGTCACTGACCCGGACTCCGACATGGTGGAGCTGCGTGGCGGCCGCCTCAGGGGCACGCTCTATGGACTAGCCGCCGCCGATACCTTCCAGCTCGCCGATTTCCTGATGGACAAGCGCGAGATCACGAACCGGCAGTACCGGGCATTCGTGAACGCTGGTGGGTACACAAATCGGATCTGGTGGGATTCGACGATCGTGCGCGACGGCCGACGGATCCCCTGGGAAGCGGCGATCGCGTCGTTCATCGACAAGACCGGCCGTCCCGGTCCGTCGTCGTGGGAGGGCGGCTCGCCGCCGGCAGATGGCGACGAACTGCCCGTCGGCGGCGTGAGCTGGTACGAGGCGCGTGCATATGCGCGTTGGGCGGGGAAGGAATTACCAACGGTCTACGAGTGGAACGCGGCTGCCATTCCCGAGGCGGCGCGATGGGTCGTCCCGACCGGACGGTACGAGGCCAGCGGTCCCGTACGCGGTGGCGACGCGCGTGGAGTGAGCCCGCGCGGCGTGTACGACCTGGCCGGCAACGTTCGCGAGTGGACGGTGAATGCGCGCGAGCCAGGCAGTCGATACATCCTCGGCGGCGGGTGGAGCGATCCAACGTACCTGTTCAGCGAGATCTACACGCAGCCGGAGCTCGACCGGTCGGCCATCAACGGCATTCGGCTGGTGAAGCGCCTCGGTGTGGGGAAGGATCTGCGGGCCGCGAGCGCGCCGATTCCTGGGCTGACGCGCGATTACAAGACGGTACGGCCGGTGGACGACGCGACGTATCGCGGCTTCCTCACTCTGTACGACTACGACCACACGCCGCTCAACGCGAAGGTCGAGTCGCGTGACACCACGCCCGCCGACTGGATCCGCGAGGACGTGACCTTCGACGCGCCCGGTGGCGGCCGCATGCCGGCAGTGCTGCTCTTGCCCAGGCGCGCGAAGGCGCCGTACCAGACGATTGTGGTATGGCCCGCGTCGGATGTCCTGGCGATGCACGACAGGCGCACGCTGTCGATGTGGTTCGTGGATTACCTCGTCCGCAGCGGCCGAGCGGTGTTGTATCCCATCTACGAACACACGTACGGACGTGGAAGCACCATCGGGAGCGATGAGCCCGACGCGACCATCACACATCGCGATCAGATGCTGCGCTGGGCGAAGGAGATGCGGCGGGCCATCGATTACGCCGTCACGCGTCCCGACATCGATAGCACTCGGCTGGCCTACGTGGGCTATAGCTGGGGTGCCCGGCTGGGCGGCGTGATGATGGCGATCGAGCCGCGCTTCAAGGTCGGAGTCCTGAACGTTCCCGGGCTGAAGATGACGGTGGTACGTCCGGAGGAAGATCCCGTCAACTTTCTTCCGCGCATTCACGTTCCGGTTCTCATGCTGAGCGGCAAATACGACAGCGTGTTCCCGTACGAGCTGTCGCAGAAACCGTTCTTTCGCCTGCTCGGCTCACCGCCGGCGGACAAGCGACAGATCGTGTATGAGGGCGGGCATTTCCTCCCGCGCACGGACCTCGTGGCCGAGTCGATGAAGTGGCTCGACAAGTACATGGGCCCGTGACGCGCGCATTTCCGCGTCTCTGTGACCGCTGCGCAGGAGCTTCACGACGCACCGCTGATTGCGTCCCGTCACTGGCTCGCGTATGATGGCGATCATCGGAGGTACCGTGCGCCAGCGAATGCGTTTCGTAATGATCGGAGTTGCGCTGCTCCTCAACGCCACAGGCTCCAGCGCACGGGCACAGGGCACAGTCGTCGTCGGCCCGACGCCATCGCCCGCGCTGCTCATTCTCTCAAAGGCCGATCGCGTATTGAGCATCGTCGATCCCGCCACGCGCACCATCGTGGCGCAGGTTTCGGCTGGCCCTGACCCACACGAGGTCGTTGCGTCGGCGGCCGGACGGTTTGCGTACATCTCGAACTACGGCGGCGGCGCATACAACACCATCACCGTGGTCGACCTCGTGCACCAGTCCGCGCTCCCGGCCATCGACCTTGGCCCTCTGCGGGGACCGCACGGCCTCGAGTACGCCGGCGGAAAGGTCTGGTTCACCGCTGAAGTCGCGAAAGCCATCGGCAGCTACGATCCGTCGACGCACAAGATCGACTGGGTGCTCGGCACGGGGCAGAACCGCACACATATGATCGCCGTCTCCCCGACGCTCCGACGCATCGTCACGACGAATGTGAGCTCCGGCTCCGTCACCATCATCGAGCCAAGCCGTGGTCAGCCTCGCGGACCGGGCGCACCGTCAACTTCCGCGACTGGTCCACCGCCCGCGCCGCGGTCGGACTGGGACGAGACGGTGGTTCCCGTTGGCAATGGAGCGGAGGGCTTCGACGTGTCCGGCGACGGCAACGAAGCGTGGGTCGCGAACGCGCAGGACGGCACGATCTCCATCGTCGACCTCGCGAACAAGCGCGTCGTGCAGACGCTGGCAGCGGATGTGCGCGGTGCCAACAGACTGAAGTTCACGCCCGACGGGACGTTGGCGTTCGTGTCGATGCTCGGTGGTCCGGATCTCGTGGTGCTCCGAGTCGCAACGCGGAGCGTGATCAAGCGGGTGCCCGTGGGGCACGGTGCGGCCGGGATTCTCATGGATCCCGATGGCGGGCGTGCCTACGTGGCATGTACACCCGACAACGACGTCGCGATCATCGACGTGAAATCACTGTCGGTCATCGGTCGGATTGCGGCGGGCAAGCAGCCGGACGGCCTGGCGTGGGCCATCAGGCGTTAGGGCGCCAGCGTGCTGGGTTAGAAGAACATGGAGTATGCCTTGCTCCCGGCAGAGAGCATCTCTCACCCGAGAATGGCCCGCATCTCGTCTTCAGATCCAGAGTCACGAGTGATCGGTCAGCGGCAGGAAATACCATATCGCCGCGATGGCCGCCGCTGCGATTACAACTCCCCACAAAACCTTGTGCGACCTCGTGGCCGATTCGGCCAGGGCGGTGTCAGATCGAGAGCCAAAGTATGAGAATGTTGGCGGGCCCACCTGCGACTCGGCTGTGGCCGCAGGTGACTTCGTAAGAAACGCCTCCCTCGCTCGCTCCCGCGAGGGCTGCGCTGAGACCATAGCGCTCGTCCGGACAATCAGCAGCGCCACGATAGCTAGCGTGAAAGTATGCCTGAGGCCGAACCTCATGGCCCTGCTGCTCATCTAAGCCTCCTAAAAACCGAAGTTCGCAAGGAGATCGACATACGGTGTAGTATCATCACTCGCGCCGTCCCGCGGCCACGGTGGGTGCGCCGCGAGTTCGTTCGTGGACGGCCTGGGCGCGCTCGCGCCCAAGTTCTTTACTCACCGTCGTGGGCTGCCCGACAGATGGGCATTTGCGACCGGCGAACGGCGCGTCCGCGTCGCTTGCCTGGTCGCGTGCCCTTGAGGGCATCACTCTTAAATAGGGAAATAGAACTCGTAGCCGAGTCAACCGCCCGACACTGCAAATGAGTCATGTGCCGATACCGCGCGAAAGAAAGGTGAGCGCAAGGGCATTCAGAGATACGCCCTCCTGGTCGGCGCGAACCGCCATCGCCTGATGCAGAGACTTGGGCATCCGGAGCCGGAGCTGGCCACCATATGCCGGCTGTGGCCGCGGCGCCAGCCGCATTCTTAAGAAATTCTCAGCACCCCCAACGGGCGTCCGCTCTCCATCGATCGTTGGATCGAGAAAAGCATCATCCGCGGATCGGCAGATGTGAGCCACACGGATTGAATCGTTCGGACGCATCACCTCCACCCCTTTTGATCCTCCAGGACGCATAGCCCCGGCGAGAGGTCCCGTGCCATTCATTCTCGCGAACGAGACCGCACGGGACGACGAACAGGGAGGAGCGAGGGCGTGTCGCGCATCAACGTGCTGGTGACCACCACATCCCGCGACGTGAAGGCGGAAGTCATCGCCGCGTCCGTGGAAGCACGCACCGACATGAATCTCGTCAATCATCGCAGCATGTCGGTGGCGGATGCAAACGCCATTCTCGACTCCATGCCGCCGTCGGCACAATGCGCGTTGGTCCTCGTGGGCCGCCCGAGCGACACCGACGAGCTGGCGCAGCAGTGGCTGGCCAAGCGCGTCAACCTTGTCGTGATGCACGTCGATCTCGTGGACGACGTCGTTCGGATCGCGCTACGCGATCCCAGGCTCGACTCGCTGCTCGCGGCGTTGGTCGGCCTCGTGGAGCATGTCGGTAATCGGGGACGCCAGCGCTTTGCACGCATTCAGCTCGTGGCATCAGACGACCCGGCGTCACAGCGGCCGCTTCTGCGTGCGTGCGTGGAGTGGCTCCATGCCTTGCTGCGCGACGCGGTCGCGAGCGCGCAGGATCAGACCGGCGACGTCCACGGCCTCACGCTCACGGGCAAGACACTCCTGCAATCGCTCGACGCCTCCGCCGGGCAGGCGCCTGATGCGCAGCGGCGTGACGCCGAGAACAGGGATGCGGCGCTCGACGTCGCACTCGCGACGGCCGACGCGAACGCGGACCCGTTGGCCGCGGCTGCACGCACGTTCCAGCTCGGCCCGGAGGAGTTCCGACTGATGGTGTTGGCGTTGGCTCCGGAGCTGGACCTCCGCTTCCAACGCTGCATCGGCTTCCTGCTGGATGACATGGGCCGGCGTGCGGGCAGCATGACACTCTACCACACGTTGCTGGGCCTGGCGCGCGGGGATCTCGCCGACAGTCCGCTCGACCGATGGCTCGTATTCGAGGGATACGCCGGACGTCCCGCGGCGGGCGACGAGCCGCTCCGCGTCGACGGGTTCCTCGCGCAGTGGCTCCTCGGAGAGCGCGACGCTCTGGCAAACGATCCGCTCGTCCGCCGAGTGCTGCGCCTGGAGCCGTGGGCGGGCGCCATCGTGCTGCAGCGTCACGAGGAGCGCGAGTTCGCCGGCAGTCTGGTACGGCAGCTCATGGGTGAGAGCACGTCGCAATGGATCATCCTCTGCGGCGATCACCCAGCGGAATGGCGCGCGCTGCTCGAGCTGGGCGCATCGGCACGCGGCGTGGCGCCGTTTCGCGTGGAGCCCGCCCTCCTTGCCGGCGTGGATCTCATCGCGGTCGAGGAGTGCGCGCGCCGCATCGGGCGCATGGCGCGACTCATGGCCGATCCAGTGGTCATCGACATCACCGGCGCGGAGGGCGCCGAGGAGGAAGACGGCCGTTTGCGTCTCTTCCTGGCATCGCTCGGCGGTACGGGCTGCCAAGCCGCGGTAGTCTGCCGGGATCAGGCCCGCGTGGTCCGGTTGCTCGGACGAATGTCGCATGCGCTGCGCGAGCAGGTGCCTCTCCCGGCCGCTGCGCGCGTGGCGGCAGTCCGGACCGCGGCATCCGGAGCGGATGCCTACCTCTCCGACGAGTCTGCGGCGGCGATGGCGAACCGCTATCCGTTGCAACTCGACGGTCTCGAACACGCAATGTTCCTCGCGCGCAGCCGCCCGACGCATCCCGACGCGGACGATCCGATGCTTGCCCGTTTCATCGGCGCGTGCAAGGACATGGCAGCGGAGGGCCTGTCCCATCTCGCCGAGCGGATCGAGCCGGTGTTCGACCTCGACCAGGTCGTGCTGCCGGCCGAGCGCAAAGAGCAGCTCGTCGAGATCGTGGACAACGTTCGATTGGCGCCGCGCGTGCTCGACGAATGGCGGTTCAGTGAGCAACTGCCATATGGCCGCGGCGTCACGGCGTTGTTCTTCGGTCCCAGCGGCACGGGCAAGACCATGGCGGCAATCGGGATCGCCCGCCGTCTGGGGATCCAGCTGCTGCGCCTCGAGCTGTCGCGGATGGTCAGCAAATACATCGGCGACACCGAGAAGAACATCGACCGCGTCTTCAGCGACGCGCAGCGAGCCGGTTCAGCCATCCTCATCGACGAAGCCGAAGCGCTCCTGGGAAAGCGCAGCGACGTGAAGGACGCGCACGACCGCTATGCGAACATCGAGGTCGCCTACCTCCTTCAGCGCATGGAGACGTTTGGAGGTTTGGCGATCTTCACGACGAACATGCGCCAGAACCTCGATCCGGCATTTCTGCGCCGCATTCGGTTCATCCTCGATTTTCCGCGCCCGGATGTGGCAGCTCGTGAGAGGATCTGGCGTCAGTGCCTGCCCGCGGAGTCGCATGTGCTCGACGATGCGGCGTTCCGTCAGCTCGCACGAAAAATCGACCTCACCGGCGGGCATATCCGGCAGATCACGCTGCGCGCGGCGTTCGCGGCCGCGGCGGCCGACGCGCAGATCGGACTGGAGCACATTGCGCACGCCTCGCGTGCGGAATTCGCCAAGCTCGGTATGCCACCGGTCGAGATCGAGCTGTCGTCGTCGCGGAGGGCCGCGTGAAGGCGGACGGCATCCTGCGCGTGACGCAAGCGTTTCAGGAGCGCCTCAAGCTCGCGCTCGTAAGCTCGGCCGTTCCGGGAACCGTGTTCGTCGGGCCGCTGGACGTCGCCGCATCGAGCGGCGCGACGCTCGTCCTGTTTCTCTACCGTATCATCCCGAACGCGAGCCTTCGCAATCGCGAGCATCGGGTCTCGGCGAATGGCGATCCGTCGGTGGAAGTCTTTCAAAACGCGCTGCCCCTCGATCTGCATTTCCTGGTCACACTGGGCACGGCGCCGGACCCGAACAAAGACACACTCCTGCAAGCGTTGGGGTCCGTCATTCAGGCGCTTCAGACCGATCCCGAGCTTACCGGATCGGGCGTCGGTCACGAGACGGTGCGCGTGTCGCTCGAGCCGCTCAGCACCGACGAGGCGAGCCGCATCTGGGCTCTGTTTCCAACAGCCAACTACCGGACATCCGTTGCCTACCTCGCAACGCCGGTCTGGATCGATCCGCTGAAGCCCGCAATCGTCGGGGCGCCGGTGGTCGAGGAGCAGGTCTACTCGGACAGCGGCGCGCTGGAGACAGTGTCGTGATGCAGCGCTTCGTGATCCGGCAGCCGATGGAACAGGCATATGTCCGCCACGCGCTGTTTGCAGTGGAGCTGCTCGACGGCGTGACGCTGGCGCGCGTGACGGACGGCGTCACGGTCGTTGCGGAGGGACTTCGCGGAAAGCCAACCATCAACGCCAGCGGCCTGTTCGTGTGGCGCAGGGAGGACCTCGCCGCGCTGCGGAAGGTCTCGATCGAGCCGGGCGTGCTGCCGTACCAACCGCGCGAGGTGCTGAAGAGAGATCTTCACCTGCCTCCGGAGCCGAAGCCGCTCACCTCGATTCAATTGTCGCCGCGCATCGACTACCCGTTTCCCTCGGGCATGACCGGCGTGCGCGGAACGCTGATCGAGGACCGAATCGGCGCGCCCGTCGCGGTTCGAAATGCGGAGATGCAGCTCCGTTGGCTCGACGACGACGGAGTCACGTGGCGCGACGCCCCGACGCGGTCCGTCACGAATACCAAAGGCGACTTCGCTGCGGTTCTGCGACTCGCCTCCACCGAAGTACCGCATGTCGACGCGAACGGCGATGTGACGGTCCGGTTGCGTGTCCGACGCGATGGAAACGAGCGGAGCTCGCTGGATGTGAAGCTCGTGCAAGGTCGCGTCACGGAGCCAACGGCCTCGGACACGATGACGTTCGCCTGGGATGAACTGCAGCCCTGAGTCCGCCACTAGGAGACCAAGTGCCATGAATGCGTCCAACCGGCCACCAGGTGGCCACGACTGCCCTCCAAGTACGAAGAATCCCGCGGATCAGCCCAAGGCGCCGGTCGGCAACGCGCCCTGCGTCGACCTCCCGGCTACGGAACCGCCCGCGCTCGACAAGCCGAAGCCGTGTCCGGATCCCAACCCCGACTGCAAGTGTCCGGCGAAGCCCGGGTCCTCGCCGACCTGCCTCGAGGACATGATCGCGGATCAGGCCGCGGAGATCGCCGCCGCGGAGAAGGCGAAGGTGTTCAAGACCGATCTCGAGGCGCTGCTCGCCAAGGCGAAGGCCGCGGAGCAGGAGTACACGAAGGACAGGTACGATGCGCTGGTCAAGCTCTGGGTGCAGCGCGACGGCGACATCGTGGACCTCATCCGGAAACTCGTGTGCGCGGTTCCGTGTTGGCGCTGCATCATCGATTGCTACATCTGCCCGCTGCTGAACGAGCTTCATTACGCGGAACAGTGGCTGTACGGTGACGGCACGCTGCCGTCTGAAGTGCACAACAAGTACGATCTCCAGTACTGGCGCGTTCGGGACAAGGATCAGAAGGAGAGGAGGTACCTGCGCATCAAGGCCGTGCTCGCGGCCTGGGAGAAACCTGCGCAGACGATCGAGAAGGCGCTCGGCGACAACAAGGCGGCCATCGAAGCGGCCTTGAAGGCGCTGTCGACCGACGCGGGTAAGGTCGTCTACGACGTGTTCTTCCGAATCATCCCGCTGCATCTGGCGATCGCACCGCCGAAGGGATCGGGCGTCGAGACGGCGATCGACCAGCAGTACACGGAGTTCTGCGCCTGCGACACGGGAACGCCCGACGATTGCTGCGGCCCGGATGTCGGCGAGACCAGCCTTCGGCAACGCTTGATCGGCCCCCAGCCTTACCTGGTCGAGGCGAAGGACTACTTCGAGATCATCTGCTGCCTCGTGAAACACCGCTATGGCCCGGCGAAGGACGCATTCGCAAAGGCCGAAGCCGCCCTCGCGGGCATCGACAACGAGATCAAGAACTACAAGTCGCAGATCGAGAACGGTCTCAAGTCGTTCGAGAAGGACGCCAAGCGCGCGATCCCGAGTGCAATCAACTGTTGCGACGACTCGCTCGGAGCACCCGAGCAAACGTCGCCGCAAGCCCGATGATGTGAACCAGGAGACACCAACATGCCTGAATACCTGCATCCCGGCGTCTACATCGAGGAAATCGAGCGTGGACCGCGTCCCATCGAGGGCGTACCCACGAGCACCGCGGCACTGCTGGGCGAAGCCGAGCGCGGATCCATTACGCCGCGGATGGTGACGAGCTACAAGGATTACCAGCACTGGTTCGGCGACGTGTTCAACGATCACAAGTTCCTCCCCTATGCCGCCAACGGATTTTTTGAGAACGGCGGGCGGCGTGCATTCATCTGCCGATTGGTCGGCGAAGCCTCCGCCACCGCCGAGGCGGCGTTCGGGGACTTCATCGTGCGCGCGGCGGGTCCTGGCGCCTGGGGGACGCGTGTCTTCGCGAAGATCACGCCCGGCACGACGAAGCGCGCCGACGGCAGCAGCATCGGGTTCCGGTTGCAGCTCGCGTACTGGCACGAGGGCGCCACGCCCTTCGACCCATTCACGCCCGACGGCCGGCGAATGCTGCCGCGACCCGTTCTGGCCGAGGACTTCGATGATCTCGTCACCGACGAGACCTCACCCGACTTCTACGGCAAGCGAGTGCCGTACATCGACCTCGAGAAGAGCGAGACGAACCAGGGACCCGAGAGCTCCGCGCTCGGGATGCTCGTGCGCAACGCGGGCGTCGCGCCCGGCACGCGGCCGGCCGATGGCGCACAACTTCTGGCGGGCGGCGCCGACGACCAGGCTGCGCTCGGCGTGAACGACTACGCGGGCGCGCGTGCGGGGGGACGCGGCACCGAGCAGGGGCTCGCGGCGTTGGAGCTCGATCCGTA
Source organism: Gemmatimonadetes bacterium 2013_60CM_65_52 (assembly GCA_002215645.1). Classification (GTDB taxonomy): domain Bacteria; phylum Gemmatimonadota; class Gemmatimonadetes; order Gemmatimonadales; family Gemmatimonadaceae; genus AG11. The sequence goes on from NGFI01000008.1 coordinate 37,604, forward strand.
TCGGGACGTCGCCCTCGTCCATGCGCCGAGCATTTCGACCGACATCGCGAAGACCGTGATCGCGCACTGCGAGAACATGCGGTTCCGGTTCGCGGTGGTGGACTGCGACAAAGGGCAGAGCAGCACGACGGCGCTCGACCCACGCAGCACCGTGCAGGATAGCAGCTACGCCGCCTTCTACTATCCCTGGATCGTGAGTGCCGATCCCCGCACGGGCGCGCGCAAGATGATTCCGCCGGGAGGTCAGGTGCTCGGCGTCTATGCGCGAACGGATGTGGAGCGTGGTGTCTTCAAGGCGCCGGCGAACGAGATTGCCCGCGGCGCGCTGGCGCTCGAGTACGAGATCAACGACCGCATCCAGGACGATCTCAACCCGAAGGGCGTGAACGTCGTTCGCAGCTTCCCGGGTCGCGGTATCCGCGTATGGGGCGCACGCACGCTGACGTCGAACGCGCTGTGGAAATACGTCAGCGTGCGGCGGCTCTTCATCTTCCTCGAGCGCTCCATCTACGAGGGGACGCAGTGGGTCGTCTTCGAGCCCAACGACGACCGTCTCTGGGCGCGCGTGATCGACACCATCCGGCTGTTTCTGCGCGGGCAGTGGCGCCTCGGCGCGCTGTTCGGCCGCACCGAGCAGGAAGCGTTCTTCATCACCTGCGACCGCACCACGATGTCGCAGGACGACATCCTCAATGGCCGCCTCATCTGCGAGATCGGCATCGCGCCGGTGCGTCCTGCCGAGTTCGTAATCTTCCGAATCTTCCAGAACACCGCTGAGGCCCAGCGCTAGGAGCATCCATGGCACGCAACGATCCGCTACGAAATTTCCGGTACCGTCTCGAGATAGACAGCATCACGCAAGCGGGCTTCAGCGAGGTGGCGATCGCCGACACGACGATCGACGCCGTGGAGTATCGCGAGGGCACCGATCCGCCGCACGTCCGCAAGCTGAGCGGACTCACCAAGTACGGCAACATCACGCTGAAGTGGGGCCTGACGGTCGGTGCCGGCGCGCTCGACCTCTTCAAGTGGCATGCGGACGTGTCGGCGGGGCAGGTGAAGGACAAGCGCAAGAAGGTCGTGATCGTGGCGCAGGACGAAGCCGGCGTGGACGCCGCGCGGTTCGTCATCACGGACGCATGGCCCGTGAAGTACCACTCGAGCGATCTCAACGCGAAGGGCAACGAAGCGATGATCGAGCTGTTGGAGCTGGTCAACGAAGGCATCGAACGCGTCATGTAGAGAGGAGAACGCCATGAGCACAGTCGCACATCTCGGCTTCGAGACGGAGGTCGAGTTCGAGCTGCCCAAGGGGTATGTCGACGAGGCGGGCATGCTGCACCGTCGGGGTACGATGCGTCTCGCCACCGCGGCCGATGAGATCCTGCCGTTGCGCGATCCGCGCGTGCAGCAGAACGAGGCGTATCTCGCCGTGATCGTTCTCGCCCGCGTCATCACGCGGCTCGGCTCGCTGGCGGATGTGAGCACGACGGTGATCGAGGGGCTGTATGCGTCCGATCTCGCGCATCTCGAGCGGTTGTACGAATCGCTCAACTCGGGTGATGACGCGGAGCCGGAGATCGCGCCCGCGAAGGCGCGAATCGGCGGCGCTGCCATGGCGCGGAGGGTCGCCGTCATGGGGGAAGCATGAAGGCCTATCCCGTGACCGCGCTGTACGAGGAGATGGCCTTCATCGCGCACCACTTCCACTGGCCGCACGACCAGCTCATGCGGCTCGAGCATCGCGAGCGGCGGCGGTGGTGCAAGGAGATCTCGGCGATCAACCGAACGCTCGACGGCGCGCCGTCGAACCCGTTCGAGGTCTGAGGCACGCACGCCAATGGCGCGTCAGGACCCGCTTCGTGGCTTCCGCTTCCTGCTCGAGATCGACGAGATCACGAGCGGCGGTTTCACGCGCGTGAAGGGCATAGCGCGCGACGTGAAGCACGAGTCCTATCGCGAGGGCGGCGTCAACGAGTACGAGCACAAGCTGGTCACGCAGGTGTCGTATCCCGTCGTGGTCCTGGAGCGCGGCCTCGCCCTGGATGACCTGTGGAAGTGGGCCGAAGCGACGGCGGCGGGTGACGTGAAGCGCAAGACGATCCGGATCCGTTTGCAGAACGAGGCGAATGAGAAGGCGTGGGCGTGGCAGATCGAGTATGCCCTCCCCGTGAAGTGGACGGCGACCGACCTCGACGCCCAAACGTCGCCGATGGTGATGGAGAGTCTCGAGCTCGCGCATCACGGTCTGAGGAAAGCGACGTGAGCGCCGAGCGCGGCATGTTTGCCCGACGAAGGTTCGTACTCTCCGCGCACAGCGCGGCGTCCCGTTTCGCGCGTCGTGGCGCGGGCGCGCGCCGCATTGGGGGAGCGTGGCATCCCGTCGCGGTTCGATGGAGACGTCAGCGCGCGCGCCCCGCGCAGCGGCACGCCGCTGGACTAAGCGCAACGGTGAACGCCACGTGGCTGACGCAGGTGCAACTGCATCTCAATGTGCGCTCACGGGAAGGTTCCATCAGACGGGGACGACCGTCGGCGCATACCGCCGTCCGAGTGGCGGGTGGCCGACATCCGATCGTGGAGCGCCATCTGCATGTCGGTCGCCCCGCGGCGACTCTTGCGCGCATGCCGCAGACTGTCAGCGCGCCGGGCGCGCTACACGTTCAGGCTGCGGTGGCCGACAGACCCATCGTCGCGCAGCCGGCGGCCGTTCCCAGAACGGCCTTCCACTCCGCGCCGGCGCTGATGCCGAGCATCGAACGTCGACCGCGGCTCCGCTCTCTCGTGCGGTACCGCAGTGGGAGGAGAGCGCGAGAGGCGAATGACGAGCGAGTCCGTTCGGCGCCGCGTAGGCAACCCGACGACCTTCGAGCGTCGGCGCATCCGTCGCGCGCCGCGGTGCGATTCCATACGTCGACGCGATCTCCGGCGGACGACGTCGCGTCACGAGTGCTGCTCCGCCAGGCGGAGATCATTTGGCGTTCTGCCAGGAGGTCGGCGAGGCCAAGCGTGGAGGGATCGGTGCAGGACGCGGCCGCTCCACTCTCGCAGCGAATGGTCGCGGAGAAGAACACCGGTCTCGACATGGCCATGCCTGTGCCGTCGCCTGCCGCCACCACGGCGACGATGGAGGTGACGAAGCTCGCACCTGCTCTCATGGACCGGCTTGCGGACGACGTGATCCGCCGCGTGGAGCGACGGGTGCGAATCGATCGCGAGCGGCGCGGACTGTGAGGACGTCGTGAGCATCGCCCAGCTCAAGAAAGCGACGATCACCGTCCTCGACGGCGCCGACAAGGGCAAGGTCATCGGCGTGCTCTTCAATCCCACCGAGTACAGCTTCGAGCGCACCAACTCGTTCAAGGCGACGGCTGTACCCGGTCTCGGGTCACCACTCCTGCAGTTCGTGAACGGCGAGCTCGATCAGCTCAGCATGGAGCTGTTTCTCGACGACTACACGGATCCGAAAGGGCCCACCTCGCTGCTGCAGCCGGAGAACCAACCGCTGGCGACGCGGCTGCGTGACTTGTCGAAGCTGCTGCTCATCGATCGCGATCTGCATGCGCCGCCGCCCGTGCGCTTCAACTGGGGTCCGATGGAGTTCTCCGCGGTCATCGAGAAGCTCGGCCGCAAGGTTACGATGTTCCATCCGGATGGAGCACCGGCACGCGCAACGCTCTCGATCACGTTCAAGGAGTACCGCACCCTCCGCCAGCAGCTCGAGGATCCGCGGCGCGAGTCGGCTGACAAGACCAAACGCCGTGTCGTGGTCGGGCGCGAAGCCCTCTGGTGGATCGCGAATCGCGAGTACGACGACCCGAACGAATGGGTCCGGATCGCCGTTGCAAACGATCTCGACGATCCGCGCGAAATCGCGCCCGGCGACTGGCTCGTGCTGCCTCCCATCGAGAATCCCAATGGAACTGGCGGCATTCGCTAGGACGTATGGCGATTTCTACGCCCCGTGTTTCGCCGTTCGGGTGGGGCGCGATGATCTCATGCGCGACCTGCTGGTCGCCGTGAGCCAGGTTGAGGTGGACCTGGTGCTCGGCGCCGCGTCTCGCTTCAGCTTCACGGTGACCGACTGCTACAGCCACAAGCTGCACGCGTTCAAGTCGGGGCGCGGTACCGACGTGCTCGGTGTTCTCACGTTCGGCGCTGACGTCGAGGTATGCATGGGATACGGCGATGCCAAGTCGACGCCGACCGCCGTGCGCGGCATGATCACCGAGATCACCACGAACTTTCCGGACGGCGGCGCACCAGAGTTGGCCATCTCCGGATACGACCACGGATTCACGCTCACGATTGGCAAGAATGCGCGCACGTGGACAAAAGCGCGTGACAGCGATGCTGCTCAAGAGATTGCGAGCTTCAACAATCTCGCTGCCATCGTCGAGTCGACGCAGGAGAAGCACGCGCAGATCGAGCAGAATCAGGAGAGCGACTGGGAGTTTCTGAAGAAGCTCGCCGACCGCAATCACTTCGAGCTCTACGTCGACGAGCGCCGGACGCTGCACTTCGGGCCACCGAACGACAAGGCGACCGCCGTGGCACGGCTCGCCTATGGCGAAGGGCTGCTGAGCTTCAAGCCGGAGGCGAACCTTGCCGGACAGATCTCGCGCGTCGAAGTCTACGGCTGGGACCCGAAAACCAAGAAAGCCATCGTCGGTCGCGCGGCAGCGGGCGAGGAGTCGGGCCTGACGGGAAAGAGCGCGGGTCAGCATCTGGATGCCTTCGTGCGCGAGCCGACGAAGCGCCCGACGCTTCGTCTGCGCCAGCCGGTGTTCACGCAGTCGGAGGCCGATCAGCGCGCGAAGGCCGCGCTCAACGAACGCGCGAAGCAATTCCTGACGGGCGAGGGAGAGGCGATCGGCCTCCCCGAAGTACGGCCCGACCGAAACATCGAGCTGGACAAACTCGGCGCGCCATTCTCGAAGACGTACTACGTCCAACAAGCGACGCACAAGATCGACGCGGGCGGCTATCGCACGCGCTTCAAGGTGAAGGAGACCGGCCTATGAACCTCCTCGACGCGGCACCCAACGAGACTGCGCACGAGGCAGGCGGCTACCTCAAGGGAGTGGCGATCGCGGTCGTCACGCAGAACAAGGATGACGACGGCCTGTGTCGTGTGAAGGTCAGGTACCCGTGGCACGACCAGCCACGTGAGAGCTACTGGGCGCGGCTCGCGACGCCGATGGCGGGGAAGGAGCGCGGTCTCGTGGTGATTCCGGAAGTCGGCGACGAGGTCCTCGTCGCGTGCGAACGCGAGGATCTCCGCTTTCCCTATGTGCTCGGCGCGCTGTGGAATGGGCCGGACAAACCGCCACTCGCCAACGATGACGGAAAGAATGACAAGCGCATCCTCACGTCGCGCAAGAAGCATCACCTGTTGTTCGACGATGGTACCAGGGGCGTCGTGGAGCTGGCCCACGAGAAGGGCCGGAAAGTCACGTTCGACGACGATGGCTTCGTCGTGCAGGACGAGTTGGGCAACATCGTCAAGGTCGACAGCAACAGCGGCGCAATGACCATCGAAGCCAAGGGCCAACTCAACATCAAGGCGGCGACGATCACCATCGAGGCGTCGGCAACCCTCGAGATCAAGGCGGGCGCGACGATGACCATTCGCGGCAGCCTCGTGAACATCAACTGAGAAGCACGCGCAATGGGAATGCCTGCCGCACGCCTCGGAGACAATACCAGTCACGGCACGCCACTCGCGCCGGGACCGGGCTGCCCGACGGTGCTCATCGGTGGCCAGCCGGCGTGGCGTGCCACGGCCGATACGCACGTGTGCCCGCTCTTCGACGGACCCAAGCCGCACGTTGGGGGCGTGGTCGCGGTCGGAAGCGTGACCGTAATGATCGGCGGGATGTCGGCGGCGCGGCAGGGAGACATGGTCGTCGAAGCGAGCGCGCCGAATGCCATCGCTATCGGCGCACCGACGGTGATGATCGGATGAGCGCCCCCAATGCCGTCGGCGAGCGCAAGGACTTTCTCGGTCGCGGCTGGGCCATGCCTCCACAGCTCGATCCGCGCACGGGGCTCGTCGCGTACGTCGAGTCCGAGGAGGACATCCGTCAGTCGATCCTGATCATTCTCGAGACCGCACCGGGCGAGCGCGTGATGCGCCCCAACTTCGGCTGCGGCATTCACGAGCTGGTGTTCGCCGCGGTGGACAGCACGGTGATACAGCGGATCTGCTCGACGGTGGAAGAAGCGCTTCGCCGTTGCGAGGCGCGCATCGACGTGCTCGAGGTCAAGGTCGACGAAGCGGCGACCGCGCAGGGTGAGCTGCTCATCGAGCTCGAGTATCGTGTGCGCAAGACGAACCAGACTGGCAACCTTGTGTTCCCGTTCTACTTCCGTGAGGGAGGGCGGCCGTGAAAGCGCCCCGCGCCCCCGGACTCGACGAGCGCCGCGCCGCGGAGTTCTCGGCCGAGTTGCGCGCGCGCGCTCGGGCGTGGATGCCGTCGTGGGGAATCGCCGACGGTGAGCGTGATTTCGGCGCGGCCTTGCTCGACGTCGCCAGCCGCTTCAACTCGGAGGTCGCCGAGCGGCTCGACCGCGGCGGCGAGAAGATGCGGAGAGGATTCCTCGACTGGCTCGCGGTCCGCGGACAGGCCGCAAGGCCGGCGCGCATGCCGGTGGCATTCAAGCTCGCCGACGCGGCGCGAGCATCCGTGCTTGCGGAGGCACCGGTGCGAATGCAGGTGGACGCCGCGGGGACACCCGTCGTCTTCGAGACCGAGGAAGGTCTTCGAGTGATTCCCGGCCGGCTTCAATTGGTAGTTGGCGTCAACGGTGCGAACGACGCCTACTATGTGACTCCGCCAGGATTCAGCGACCTCCAGCCGCTCGAGCCGCTTCCCGTTCAGTGGGAGCTCAAGAGTTTTGCGGCAGCGGGCGCGACCAAGCTCCAGCTCGATCCGGAGTCAGGTCTCACCGCGGACATGATCATCGACGTCGCCGGAGGACAGTACCGCGTCGTTCGGCCGGATAAGGGGATCGTCACGATTGAGCCGGGTCTCGACACGGATGTGTCGGCCCTGTCAGTCGTACGCAAGGTCGCGTCCTTCGCGCCGTTCGGCGACATCGCGCGGAATCGTCAGGAACACGCGCTGTACCTCGGCCACCTGGACCTCCTCAATGTGGAGGCGGCTGCCAGCATCGACGTCGTGGGCGCGGCCACGCTGGTTGCGGGCGTGACCTGGCAGTACTGGGGCAAGATCGACGGAAAGGACGAGCTTGGGTGGCAACCACTCATTCTCGCTAAGAAGCAGGATGTGGCCGGCGCCGTGACTTTACAGAAGTCCAAGGGGGCGATCGAGCCGCGCGTGATCGCTGGCAACAACAGCCGCTGGATCCGCGCGTATGCGACGAACGTCAGCAGCACGGCTCCCTCACTCCAGGTGGACGCGCTGGAGCTGCGCATCAACTGCCAACTGCTACCATCGCCGTGTCCGCCGGATGCAACAGCGGATGCTCCGCCGGCTGCCGAGGGCATGGCGAACACCACGCCGATCGTTCTCGACAGCGTGTTCTTTCCGCTCGGCAAGGAACCGAAGCAGTTCGACGCCTTCTACCTGGGCAGCCAGGAGGCGTTCTCGAAGAAAGCGGCGAAGGCGCAGCTCTGCTTCGAGATGGCGGATCCGACCTTCTCCTCGCTGTCTGCCCTGGGCGAGGGACCGCTCGCGGACGCGGTGCTCGCGGGCGTTGCAGCCGATGGCGCGTTGCATCTGTATGCGCTCGACCAGAATACCGGCAGCATCGCCAAGTTCCGCGATCGCGAACCTCTCCAGCCGCCAGTTCCGGGATATCTCGGCACCGCCAGCACTTCGTCCACGGTCTCCCTCGACAAGCAGCCGGCGTGGCGACTGCCGGTGTGGTACGAGGACGCCACCGTCGCGCCGCGTGCGGGATTTCTCGTGGCCGCCAGTGCCGGCGATTCCATCTGGGTATGGCACGAGGACATTGCGGAAGCGACGAAGAGCGGGTGGGAGTCGGCCGGTTCGATTCCTCCGTCGACAAGTCCGATCTCCGGCCTCGTCTTTCTCGGCGGCACGAACGCCCAACTCGTCGTGCTGCGCGACTCCATGATGTGGACGCGCCAGTGGCCGTCCGGGCAGCAATGGATTCTGGTCGATACGACGGAGGCCGCGACGACGATTCAGCTCGAGTCGATCGTGCCGGTTCTCGTTCCGAATCAGGGGACGGACGTCGCAGCCGGAATGGCGGGCATATCCACGGACGGGCATTTGTTCCAGGTGTCGGCCGCCGGCACGTGCACCCGCCTGTTGCCGTTGCAGACCTTCAAGCAGGCCGTGCGTCCCGCGGCAATCCAGCTCGCGGTCGGCGACGTGGTCGTGGTTGCGGTGAAGGACGGTGCCCCGGATGCGCTTGTTGCGAGTCGCCAGGCGACATCGACCGAAGTGACGCTCGATGCCGGCAAGACGGTCGTCGGGAGCCTCGACGCTGTTCTCATGGCGGGCGACCCACAAATCTTTGCGGCGGTGAGCGACCGCGCCACCGGTCGTCTCAGCACCTGGATGCCCTACAAGGGCGCCGTTGCGACGACCGGAGCAGAGGCAGCGTTGTTCGATTCGGCGCTCACGTCGAGTGGCGGGCGTCTCGGCGGTGCACCGACGGTGGCCGGCAAGCATGTCGTGCTTCCAGGAGATCGCGCCGATCTTCTTGTCAGCGACTTCGACCTGACGCGGCGGCACGTGGAGCAGGCGAGCGTCGAGCCCGGCGTTGTCGTCCCCGCATCGCTGCTGCTCCAGGTCAACGACCTCATCGTGCGGCAGTCTGCCGGTGCGCCTGTCAGCGCGACCATCGTGCACGCCGGCGTCACGAAGGACAACGAGACGCTTTACCCGATCAACCAGACGTTCCCGGCGCAGTCGACGCAGCTCGATGCCTATGTGCTCGCCTCGGCGCTGACAGGGGCGCTGGTCGCCATGCACAACGATCAGATGGACCTGGCGGCCACTGACCATGACACGGTCGCCGGCTCCGTGCTTTACATCGATCCCGATTTCTTCAAAGTCGATTCTCTCGACAAGAGCAACCCCACGTGGAGGGCCACGATCTCGGCGGTCACCGGAGCACTCCCCCCCAGCTCCGCAACCTACGTACGGCCGGTCGCCACTGGCGGACGCGTCACCTCCTTCATTCGGATGACGCGGCCCGGCAGTGGCAACTGGGACGCCGCACTGCTCGCACGCCTTCCGTTGACGTTTCCGAAAGCACCACTACCGGCGGAAGTACGGCGCGGCAAGGCCTTCAGCGTGGACGTCAGCAACGAGCCCATCATCGTGGTACTCGAGAGCGAGGTCCAGGTCGCTGCCAACCCCGTTCCCTTTGTGATCGACGCCTCCGTTGGCGAGTGGTCGCGGCTCCTTGGCGACACGTCCGTCAATCCGGACCTGTCGTGGGAATACTGGAACGGCAAGGGCTGGTGGAAGCTGCACGTCACCCTCGATGAGACGCACAATCTGAAATCGAAGGGCGCAGTGCGGTTCGACGTTCCGGTCGACATTGCGCCCTCCGACTGGGCAGGAAAGACCAACTACTGGATCCGTGCGCGCCTCATCGGCGGGGACTATGGCCGCGAGAAGGTCACCGTCAAATCAACGGTCGTCGGTGGCGTCACGGAGCAGACCATCGAACGCAGCTCGGAAGGAATCCGCGCACCCTCCGTTCTGAAACTTTCGATCTCCTATCGTGTCTGCGATCGCGTGCGGCCCACGTTCGTGCTCGCACAGGACAGCGGCTCGGTGCGCGATCAGAGCGAGGCGAATCGCACGGCCGGCGCCATCGTCGAAGCGTTCATTCCGCTGGCGGTCACGCTCGGGCGGCTGTCCAGTGCCGTCAAGCCACACGACCTCGAGGACGACTGCCCCCCGGACTGCGAATGTCACGGCAAGCAGTCACCGGGGACCGCCACGACAGCCGCGGCGACGACAGCAGCCGCGCCGCGAGCGACTGCCCCCGCGAACGGACGCGCGCTGCTCCTCGGCCTGGACGCCGCGCCAATCGGCGCACCCGTCAACGTGTTCCTCCTCGTCGACCAGGAGCATCCGCATGACGCATTTGCGCCGTTGCTCATCGAAGCACTGGTTGCGGATCGATTCATTCCGATCGTCGCGCGAGACGTGACACGTGGACTCGGAGAAAGCGGAGTCGTCTCAATGGCGTTCACGCTCGAGCCGACGCGTCGAGAGCTGTTCGGTCAATCTCTGACGTGGCTTCGACTCACGCCGGCTGGTGCCGACAGCACGAATTGGAAGCCGTCGCTGCGCGGCGCGTATCTCAACGCCGTGTGGGCGAGTGCGACGGAGACGCTGACCCGCGAGCTCGTGGGATCCTCCGAGGGAGCGCCGGATCTCGCGCTCAGGCTGGCGCGGCCGCCGGTGCTGCACGACACGCTCGAGCTGCGCGTCAAGGAACCGCTCGGGGAAGAGGAGCGCGCCATGCTCCGCAACGGCGGCGAGCGTCAAGTGGTGACGGATGTCGATGGACTGCCCGGAGACTGGGTGCTCTGGAGGCGCGTCATCGATCCCTTGGACGAGCCTGCGAATGCGCGCGTCTACGCGCTCGACGAGGCGACCGGCATCATCCGCTTCGGCGACGGTTTGCACGGCATGATTCCGCCGATCGGCACCGATTGCATCGTCGCATTCAGCTACCAGCGTACGGAACCACCGAAACCCGGCAGCGACACGATGCCAGGGAATCTCGTGGCTCCGCGTATGCCGCTCAACCTCGTATCTCCCGTCGAGAGCGTGGAGTCGGTGATGTCCGTCGATCAGTCCGCGGGCGGGGCTCCACCCGAGCCAGATGATCGCGTGCTGCGTTTCGGCTTCGCGCGCGTACGCCACCGCAATCGCGCCGTCACACTCACCGACATCGAGGACCTTGCACTCCAGAGCTCGCCCGACATCGTGCAGGCTCGCTGCACGCGACGCAGGGGATATGTCCGCCTCGTCGTCGTCATGCGAGGCAAGAATCCGATCCCGAGCACGGCGCAGATCAGAGAGCTGCGTCGCTTGCTGCTGACCAGTGCGCCGATCTCCCTCAGCGCACCGGGCGCATTGCGGATCGGTGGCCCGAGTATTCGTCGGCTCCGCATCGAGTTGACCCTGTGCGTGGATTCACTCGACCACGCCGGTTCGCTCTCGAACGACGTAAAACAGCGGACCGCCGCGTTTTTCGACACCGCGACCGGCAGCGTAACGCGCGACGGCTGGACGCTCGGCACAAACCCGCAGGCCGAAGACATCGCGCTCGCACTCCTCGACGCGCCGCACCTGGAGAGCATCGACGCCATTGCATTCCAGGAGAGCCCTCTTGAAGGTCTGGCACGCACGTGGCCGGCGACCCTCGCACCGCACGAGCTCGCCGTGCTCGACGCCGATCCGATTCGCATCCAGCTCGAGACGGCAGAGGTGGCGTTGTGAGCGATCTCGCACCGAATCTGTTCGATCGGCGGTTCGCGGATTTTCTCGAGATCGGGCGCGCGCGCCTTCGTTCGCTCGCACCCCAGTGGACCGATCACAATGCGCACGATCCCGGCATCACGCTCATGGAGCTCATCGCGTGGGCCAGCGAAGCGCAACTGTACTCGCTCTCACACCTGCGCCGCGACGAGCGCATCGCCTACGCAGCGATGTTCGACCTCGCGTCTGCCGGCACACGAGGCGCCACGGGACTCATCTGGTCAGATCCACTCGACCCGAGTGCCCCTGCGGCGACGCACGTGAGGAGTACGGTCCTGTCGGAAGATGCCGTCATTCAGATGAAGGGCGAGCCGGCGCCGCTGTTCAATCCGGAGCACAGGATTCTGTGGATACCCGGCCGCATCGCGCGACTCGAGACGCGGAGCAGCGGCGGCCGCATCGTCGACCACACGCTGCTCAACGAGCGCGGTCTCGGAGCATTTCTTCCGTTTGGCGAGATCGGCGGACGCAGCGACGTGCTTGCGCTCACCTTCACGTGCAATGACAGGGCAGGCCCCTTCGGCGACAACCGCGGAGGTGCGGTCGGTGCCCTGTGGGCAATCGGCATCAGAGCAGCGCCTCCAGCCGGCGGCGCTGACGAGGGATCAGGAGACGACAGGTGGTCACGCAAGTCGCCGCTCGTTGCGATGCTCGTCACCGACGATGAACGCATCTCCGTTCCCATCGTATCCGATTCCACACACGGGATGCTCACGACCGGCGCGCTCATGCTCGACCTCGCTGACGTGCCAAACGTCCAGACGTTCACCATCGAGCTGCGATCGCGCACCGGCTTCGCCCGGCCGCCGCGCATGCTCCGCATCGAGCCGAGTGTCGTGCCCATTCGGCAAGGGCGCAGGCTCTCACGTGAGCTGCATGTCGTCACGGGACTCCCCGACACGAAGTTCGCGCTCGACATGCCAGGGTTGCGCTTTGAGCCGGGCGAGGAGGCCGTCGTCGTCGAAGTGGCTGACGCATCTGGCCTGACTCTGTGGACACGATGCGATCGGCTCTCCGAGCGAGGTCCGGGAGAGACCGCCTATGAGCTCGACGCACGCAACAGTGAGATCACGTTGGGAAACGGAATCAACGGCAAGATTGCGCCCGAAGGCGCCCAGGTGCTCGTCAGCTACGCCGTGTCGGATGCGGAGGGAGGTAACGTCGCACGCAATCGCAAATGGCAGGTCGCAGGCTTTCAGGGTGTATTCGGCATCAACTCGGATCCGGTCAAGGGCGGCGCCTCGCCCTCCAGTTGGGTGGACCAGCGTCGGGAAGCCCGACGTCTATCGCGCGAAGCGCACGCGCTCGTGAGCTCCGCCGATATCGAATCCGCAGCGAGGGCGCTTCCGCTACTCGAGGTCATGCGGGCATGGGTGGTCTTGCCCAACGGCACCGCACCGCGCACAGGTGCTGTCAGACTGGTAGCGATGCGCAGCCGGGAGGACGGCAAAGAGCCGGAGCGCATTCCGGAGAGCTCGCGGTGGCTCGAGGCGATACGTCGCCGACTGTCGCCGCGCATGCCACTCGGCACGCGTCTCGAGGTCATGGCACCGCGCTACGTCGACGTCTTCATCACCGCGCAGCTCGAGTGCGACCCGGGTCGCGATCCGGCAAGCGTTCGCGATGCCGTCGACATCACGCTTCGAGGCAGGCTCGCGCTCGTTCAAGGGGAGGGAGAGTGGCCGCCGCGGCAGCCCGGCGTGCCCGTCACCTATCGTGACCTATCGGCTTGGATACGCGCGACAGATGGAGTCAGACGTATCACTGCACTCCAGCTCCTGAATGCGCGCAAACAAAGCGTCGACAAGATCGCCGTGCCTCGCGGCGGGCTGCCGAGATGGAGGTCCAATCCCGACGCAATCCGAGTGAGCAGGCCCGGAGCGGGAGGCGCACGATGACGGCGGAGAAACAGCGTAGCTACCGCTTCGGCACGCAGGCGCAGTGGAGTGCGTGCATCACTGCCGGTGTCGACAGCGACGCGCTCCGCGGCAGTGGGATCATTCGCCCGCTTCTGCCGTATGCACTCCTGCCCGTGCTCCACGAGGCAAGCGGCGCGAGCGCCCCTACAGTGACACGTGCAGGCGAGATCATCTGGGGCGACGACCAATGCGTGCTGTATCGCATGCCGCCTACGGACGACGATCCGCTGACTTTCCCGGCTCCTCCGGCGCTCACGCGCGCAACGCGCATCGTAGCCACGTCGAGCGGTCTGTGGGTGTTGAGTACCTCTCGGAACGCACTCGAGTGCTACGACGAGGAGTCGTTGACGCGCTGTCTCACCGTCGAGCTTCCGAACGTCCGACTCGTGGATATCACGAGCGATGGCGACTTCGTCGTGGTCCTCATCGACGACCATGACGTGTGGAAGACGGTTCGCATCGACGCGCGCGGTCACGTCGTCGAGACGACTGCGTTGCACGGCGTCGCGAACGCTGAGGCAATCGTCTTCCTGCGGCGCGCACGGCGGTTCGTGGTACTCGTCGGTGGGCGCCCTCAGAAGCTCGTCTGGTTCGCGCCTCGAGAGGAGAACCCTCTGTTCAGCCTCGCCGTGGCCGGACTGCGTCCGTGCTATGCGGCCATGAAGCTCGGCAGTGATTCGCGTGAGCGGATCCTCCTTGCAGGCGCGGACGGCGGCACGTCCGGGGGAGCGCACGTGCTGGTTCTCGACGCCGAAGGCAATGTCGCCGGCGATGTGCCGCTCGATTCAGGCGATACGCCTGTCACGGGAGTCGCTGCGACGAAGGACACTCTGCTCGTGACCGGACCGCGCGGGCTGCTGCTCTTCCGCTCCGCGGAGACCGTACCGGAGGGCGCAACGGAAGTCCGGACCACAATCGTCACGCCGATGTTGTACTCGCCCGATCGCGAGGACGGACGCCGCTGGCTCCGCGTCGACGCGTCGGCGCATCTTCCGAAAGGCTCCAGCATCGAGATCGCCTTTGCCGCGACCGACGATGTCGAGACGCGCGATCGCCTGAACGGAATTGTCGCGGATGGCGCAAGGCCGGAAAGTCATCGGCTCCGGGCGCTTCTGAGCGAGCCAGAGCTCTGGCGCGGACGAACGGTGTTTGAGGGTACCGAGCCGACCGCGACCGATGAGCGGGCGCTGTATTCCGCCAAGCTGTTCGATGTGGCAGAGCAGCAGCTCTGGGTGGCGGTAACACTGAGTGCGGCGCCAGGAGCGCGTCTGCCGTGGCTTGCGGAGCTGAACGTCCTCTACCCGGGCCTCACGCTGATGGACAAGCTCCCGTCCATCTATCAACGGGAGGAGGCGCAGCCGGACAGCTTCGTCCGCAATCTCGTTGGCGTGCTCGAGACGACGACGCAGGAAGTCGACGCGCGCATCGCATCAATGGGTAGCCACGTAAATCCGTCCACGGCGCCGGCGAAGTGGCTCGACTTCATTGCACGCTGGCTTGGCGTGCCGTGGGATGATGGGCTCAGCGAGAGGCAGAAGCGGGCGATCGTGGTGCGAGCAGCGGAGCTCGCGAAAGGGCGCGGCACTCGCGCCGGCCTCGAAACATTGCTCGACTGCCTCCTCCCTGGTTCGCCTCCACGATTCCGCGTCACGGACACGACCGCGGATCATGGCTTCGCGATCGTTGGTGGCGACTCATGCACCGGCAGCGCGTTGCCCGCGATGCTTGGCGGGCGCACGCGATGGAGTCCCGAATTGGATTCGCGGGCAGTACTCGGCTACACGCGCTTGCCCTGTCCCGCGCAGCTCGACGACGGTGCGTGGCAGCTCGCTGGACGCGTGCGCGTCGAGATCGCGGCGACGCCCACGGAGCGGAAGGCGTGGGAGCCATGGTTTCGCGCGCTCGTCATGGAGCTGATGCCCGTCACTGCGAGACTCGAGCTTCGCTGGGTGAGTGCGGACGCTCTGTGCACCGATCGGCTCGACGGCACACTCACCATCACGTCCGCGCCAACGACGCACCTGGGTGTCGACGCGGTAACCGGCGTGGCACGCCTGCCCGAGCGAGGAACTCGCCTCTCGGCTTCAGGCTCGAACATCAGTACGCGCTTGCGTTGAGGACAGGAGACGACGCATGTACACAACGGATACTCCCGAGGCCATGAGGCCAACCCGAAGCGCACGGACGGAATGCTGTTCGGATCCGGACTGCGGCTCAGGCCTCAGGAACAACTATTTCGAGGGCAAGCGGCTCACGCCCGACACGTTTCGCGTGGAGCACAGCTATTCGGCTGAGCGACGGCGACTGCTGAATCGCGCGATCCACGGATGGGGCGTCGTGTATGGGTATCACATCTCGGCCGACCCGCCCAGCACCGGCACATCCGCACGCGTAGCGCGCCGGCTGAAGGTCGGAGCTGGTTTGGCGCTCGACGAATGCGGGCGCGAGCTCGTGGAGTTGGGCACCGACCGCCTCGACATCGCCGACGTGATTTTCATCGACGACAAGGGACGATGCATCCCCCGGGCGAACGCATTCAAGCTGGCGGAAGCATCAGGACACCGTGAAGGCAGAGCTGCGCCGGCCTGCTGGCAACTGAGCGTGCACTACGCCGAGCAGGACAGGGATCCCGTGCAGATCACGGACTCCTGCCGGTGCCAGCAGCAGGAGTGGGATCACGTCTGCGAAACGGTCCGCTACACGCTGCGTCTCATTCCGTGCGACGACTGCTGTGACGACCACGACTGCGAGCTGACGTGTGACTGCGCGAGCGGTCGGTGCTGCCACCACGAGCGCACGACCGAGAAGGAGGAAATCTCGGGCGACGAGCAATGGCGCGCGGAACTGCCACCCGGTCGCGGCGGATGTCGCTGCCTGTGCGACCACCTGACGAAGTTGAATCCCGGCGACGGGTGCGAGCATCGTCTGTGTGAGATCAAGGAGGAATGTGGTCGCGTACGGGTGGATCTCAAGCACGGGGTGCCGCTCGCGTGCGTCGCCGTCTGGCGAGACGAATGCCAGGAGTGGACGTTCGGAAGTGAGGTGGACGCATGCGGCCCCCGACGCCTCGTCAAGCGCAACGACCTTCTGTTCGACCTGATTCGTGGCTGCGATCTCACGCGGATCAGCGAGATCGGATGGAGCCACTGGCATCGCCGTGAGTCTCCGGTGCCCTTCAGCGAGTTCTCCGCCGCGTTGGGGTCGCCGGGTCAGGGACGGCGCGACTACGTCACGCGTGATTTCTGGGTGCGGTTCTCACGACCCGTGCGACGGAAGACCGTGCGTCCGGACTGCTTTACCATGACCGCCCTCAGCGAAGAGCGTGAAGGCGGCTGGTGGCAGGTATTCCGTGTGCCCATCGTTGCCGTCGACACCAGCGTGATACCCCCAGAGGCTGGTGACCCCGCCGATCACGTCCGCGGCGCAAGGATCGTCGTCGACGGGGCATGGATCGAGGATGCCGTCAGAGGGCGCAGGAGCGTGTTCCAGGACGACGAGACCACGATCGAGATCGAGGTCCGCGGCGACTTCATCCTGGATTGCAACGGTCAAGCCGTGGATGCGAATGCCATCGGACTCTCGACTGCGCGAACCGGCAACGGATCGCCCGGCGGCACGTTCATGTCCGGCTTTCGGGTCTCCAGGACGCCCGATGCCCCGGACCGTGCCGAGAAGCAGGACAACACAGATCGCCTCCAAGGAGTCTCGTCATGAGCGGAACCAACGGTACCGTCAATCGGATCACAGGCACCTCGACGCTCGTGCGAGCCAGATTCGAGCCCGGGATGCTCCTGCAACACGACGATCTGGAGCAGATGAGCACCTACACGCGCGAGCTGAATCGCCTCATGTTCCGCTCGCTGTTCGGGTGCGGCGTCGTATGCGGGTTGAAGGTCACGCCGACGCGTGACTGCGGCAAGGATGCCATCGTGATTGGTGCGGGATTGGCGCTCGATGGCTGTGGCGACCCAATCTACGTGCCCAAGGACGTCTCTCTCACGATCGACGAACACTGCCAGCCTGGCAAGGATCCGCTGTGGGTTCAACTGTGCCGCACGTCGAAGTGTTGCTCGCCGCGCACCGCGACGTGCGGGTGCGACGACGAGGAGACGTCGTCGGTGTGCGCGAGAGAACGCGAGGGCTACGAGATACGCATCGTGCGCGATCAGCCGAAATGCAGCTGCCAGTGCGATCTGCCCAAGGAGTCCAAGGGCGAGCCATTCAAGTCAGACTGCTTGTGCGTCGATCCGACACTCCCGTGCTACGTCGACCACTACAAAGGAATATGCGGATGCTGCTGCGACGACTGCGCGGGCGGCTCGTGCGACTGTGACTGCGTGGTTCTCGCCAAGCTCTCGCCGCCAGTCGACGACAAGAGCGGGTGGACCGCGGATCACCGTGTCCGCCGCTTTGTGCGGCCGGTCCTGATGCGGGATCCCGTCGTTGCCGAGGAAGAAGAGAAGAGAACAGCGCCGCAGAAGGCAGAGGAGATGATCGTTGCAGAGCGTCTCAAGAAGACGCGTCTCAACGAACGGATGAAGGCCATGAAGACTGCGAAAGTGTCGCCGGCCTGACCGTGCCGCTCGACGTCTGACCCATGGCGGCCGACCGCAAAGTGCAGCGCACGTCGGCGCCGGCCGAGCGAAGGCCTGCCATTACGGGCATCCTTCAGCGGAGCGCTGCGCCCGCGCCGGCCTCCGCCGCGCGGACGCTGCAGGAGCGACTCGGCCACCAGGCGACGCAAGCACTGATTGCTCGCTCGATCGGCGTCGCCGCACCCGTATCCACGCAGCTGTCGTCGGCGAGACGCTTGCCGGCGAACGTATCGAAACCCACGGATCCCGCCGAGCTCGAGGCCGAGGAAACCGCGCGGAAAGTGATGCGGATGAGTCAACCGTCCGCGGCAGCGCCGGTGACTCCGAAACGAACGACGGAGGGCGTGGCTCAGCGGGCCGAGTCCGCGCCGTCATCCGGCGCAATCACGCCCACGCCGTCGCCGATCGCGCATGCTGGAGCGGGCTCGCCGCTGCCATCCACCGTGCGCAGTCACATGGAGCCGCGCTTCGGCGCCAACTTCGGCGATGTCCGCGTGCATACCGGCGAATCTGCCGCGCAGGACAGTGCCGCTCTCGACGCCAACGCGTTCACGATCGGGCAACACATCTATTTCGGCCGCGACAAGTTCCAGCCGCAGAGTGCCGGCGGACAGGAACTCATTGCGCACGAGCTGACGCACACCATTCAGCAGGGAGCGGCCGTACAGTCCGACATCACGCACCGACATGCGCACGTCCCCGTCGCCGAGCACGTCAGTCCACACCCCCAGCGCTCGTGGTACGACATCCCCAGTCCCCGCGAGTACTTCGCCGGCAAAGCCGCCGCCATCCCGGGCTTCACGATGCTCACGGTGGTCATCGGTTACAACCCGATCACCAACGCCAAGGTCGAGCGTAACGCCGGCAACATTCTGCGGGCGGCCATCCAGATGATTCCGGGCGGCACCCTCATCACTGATGCGCTCAACAGCCACGGCGTGTTCGATGCCGTGAGCCTCTGGGTATCCAAGCAGTTCGAGACGCTCAAGGACATCGGCAGCAGCATCTGGCAGGACGTGGAGAACTTCATCAAGGGCTTCTCGCTCAGCGATCTCACAGACCTTGCCGGGCTGTGGGAACGGGCAAAGGCCATCGTGATGCGGCCGGCCGATCGCGTGATTGCCTTCGCGAAGAGCCTCAAGGACGACATCGTCGCCTTCATCAAGAGGACCATCCTCGGGCCGATCGCGGCGTATGCGCGGACGACCCAGGGTTATACCCTCCTGGCCACCGTGATGGGCAAGGATCCCATCACGGGCGAGCCCGTCGCCCGCGACGCCGAGTCGCTGCTCGGCGCATTCCTGACGTTCATTGGAGAGGACGAGCTGTGGGCCACGATGCAGAAGACCAAGGCGGTGGCGCGCGCCTTCGCGTGGTTCACGGGCGCCGTGGCCGCCCTCAAGGGCTTCGTGAACGAGATCCCGGCGTTGTTCACCGAGGCGCTCAAGTCACTGGACGTCGCGGACATCATTCTCATTCCACGAGCCTTCCTCAAGCTGGCCGGCGTCTTCGGCGACTTCGCCGTGCGCTTCGTGAATTGGGGCGGGAACGCCGTTTGGACGCTGCTCGAGATCATCTTCGACGTCGTGAGCCCGGGCGCGCTCGTGTACATCAAGAAGACCGGCGCCGCACTCAGGCGCATTCTGCGCGATCCATTGCCGTTCGTCGGCAACCTCGTCAAGGCGGCGAAGCTCGGCTTCAACAACTTCAGCGACCGCTTCGTCGATCATCTGAAGGAGGGCATCATCGATTGGCTTACGGGCTCGCTGCCGGGCATCTACATGCCGAAGGCGTTCTCCCTCGTCGAGATCGCGAAGTTCGCCTTCTCCGTGTTGGGGCTGACCTGGGCGAACATCCGGCAGAAGCTCGTGACGGCGACCAGCGAAACGGTCGTGAAGACGCTGGAGACCGGCTTCGCCCTCGTGGTGACGCTCGTGCGGGACGGGCCGGCCGCGGCATGGGACCTGATCAAGGAACAGCTGGCGAACCTGAAGGACATGGTGATCGGGGGGATCACCGACTTCGTCCTGGACATGGTGGCGAAGAAGGCGATTCCGAAGTTGATCTCGTTGTTCATCCCGGGCGCCGGATTCATCTCTGCGATTCTGTCGATCTACGACACCATCATGGTGTTCGTGAACAAGATCAAGCAGATCGTTCAGGTCGTCTCGAGCTTCGTGGATTCGATCGCGGCGATTGCGGAAGGGCAGATCGATGCCGCGGCGGAGCGCGTGGAGAGCGCCCTCGCCGGCGCACTCTCGCTGGCCATCAACTTCCTGGCCGGATTCGTGGGGCTGGGGAAAGTCGCCGACAAGGTGATGGGCGTGATCGACAAGATTCGCAAGCCGATCGACAAAGCGCTCGATTGGCTGGTCAACTGGATCGTGACGGCCGCGAAGAAACTGGGCGCGTTCGCCGCCGAAAAGGCAGGCGACGTGCTCGACTGGTGGAAGGAAAAGCTTGGCTTCACGAACAAGGCCGG
The DNA here is from genome assembly GCA_002215645.1 of Gemmatimonadetes bacterium 2013_60CM_65_52. Lineage (GTDB taxonomy): Bacteria > Gemmatimonadota > Gemmatimonadetes > Gemmatimonadales > Gemmatimonadaceae > AG11. Next base: position 58,107 of record NGFI01000008.1, read on the forward strand.
AGAGACCCACACGCTGCAATTCATCGGCGCGGGAGACTCGGCCAAGCTAGGTATTGCGACGACGCTCACGCCCGTGCGGGACTACCTCGATCAACACCCGGACAAGGGCACGCCCGACTGGAATACCGCCGACTCGGTCTTCACGCAGGCGATGCAAGTGGTGTTTGGTCACGCGAAGAAGAGCGAGACTGAGCAGGAACGACGCGCGAACATCAAGAAGGAGCTCGCGAAGGTCAGCGCCGCATTCATCAAGCTCGGGGGCACGCCACCCACCGACGCGGACTACGGGTCGAGCACCACGCCCACGTACAAGAATCCGGCGGCCGTCGAGGTGATCGTGGGCAAGCCCGTGGCCGGAAGCAAGACCGGACCGTGGCCGCAGACCAGAGCCGGCTACAAGGAAGTCTACGACGCCCAGTTGACGACCGCGACCGACCCGTGGGTGCAGATGCACATTATTTCGGAACAGCTTGGCGGAAGCGGCACGGACTTCGACAACCTGGTCCCTGCGCCAAACAGCGTGAACACTGGCCCCTTCCGGAGCTTCGAGCACAACACCGTTGCGCTGGCGGCTGCGAAGGCCGGCGCCATACGGAACCGCATCTGGGTGGAAGTACAGATCAGCGGGCCAAAGCATGCCGCGACGGGCTTGGTCGGCAAGACCGGCCTGTACTTCTGGAGGGGCGCAAAGGCGTCTCCGAAGTGGCTCAAGAATGAGACGCCCTCGTTCTCCGTCAGTGCGCCGATACCGGTACCGCAGCTCAAAGGCACGCGAAAGCTCGTGCTGAATTTCACATCGGGAACGGAGATGCAACGAGACTTCGGCCTCAGCGCATCGGTCGCCAGCCTGGTGAAGGAGGGGCGCCCGTATGGGTCCGTCGCTCAGTTCCAGACGAAGATGAAGACGAATGGCGCGACCACGGCGCAGATCAACGCCGTGCTCTCCCGTGGACCCGTGCTCGATTGACCAGGATGGCCGACTGAACGCGTCTCGATGGTCGTCTGCGCCGCCGCTCAGCCTTTGCTGACGACGCGCGACGTCCGCGCAATCCACGGTGCATCGCGGAAGCGTCGCATCGCCTGCGCACGTCTCGACAGCTTCAGCTTGGCGAGCACATGGTGCACGTGATGCTTGACGGTCGCGACGCTCACGCAGAGCTCCGAGCCGATCTCCTTGTTCGAGAGTCCCCGCCCGAGCAGCGCGAGGACCTCACTCTCGCGTCGTGTCAGCGACAGTTCCGCGTCTGGTGACTGGGGCGGCGCGTCCTTGCCGAACAAGGCCCGCAGGAGCCCGCCCGCAATCTCGGGTGGGCAAGCGAGCCGTCCGGCGACGATCTCCGAGAGGGAGGCGCACAGCGCCTCGATCGTCGCATCACGCGCGACATAGCCCGCGAACCCCGCGCGCCCGCACCGGATGACGTCCTGTCGCTGCTCATTCAAGCCCAGGGCGACGAGCGCCACGTCCGACCACTCGACGGCGATCGTACGCACGTCGAACAGGTCGATGCCTTGACTCACGTCGATCAGGACGACATGCGTTGGCATGATCGAGAGCGCGCTGCGCAGTTTGGCGAGATCGCTGACGACGGCGAGCACGGTGATACCGGGCCGTGTGCTGAGGCACGCAGTCAAGCCGTCGCCGAAGAGGCGGACGGGGGTCAGGACGATGATGTGCATGGCGGGACCTGCTGCTCACCGATGTCTCACGTCACACGACCTGTTGCCGCGGGCTGGGGCGCTGGCACAGGAGTTCGTCGTAGCGTCAGCCCTGACTTAGCGATGAACGGAGCGGTTCGCAAGAGCCCGTGGCCGCGGCCGCGCGAATATTAGAATTTTCTAAGACAACGCGATCGCACTCTGGGGCGGCCCGCGCCCAGCGCGACCCGATGAAAGCCATTTCTTAAGAAATTCTCAGCCACAACGACCGGCGCACCTCGCCGAACGCACCGTAACCACCAAGGACGCACCCATGCCGCCACGAGAGAACGATCGGCCGCCGACCGTGCCAGAGCTCCTCTACCTGCTGCACGGGGACCCGGTCGACCTCGCCGACGCTCTCGCCGGGCTGCGCGCCGCCGACGTCGCCGAAGCGCTCCGGGACCTTCCACCCGACGCTGCCGCGAAAGTCATGGCCGTGCTTCCCGCCGATCTCGCTGTTCCTGTCTTCGACGAGCCCGAGCTCGCACATCAGCGGGCCAGGATCGTCGAGCAGATGGGCGAGGAGAAGGCTGCACCGCTGATCGACGCCATGTCCCCCGATCAGCAGGCTGACCTGTTCCGTGAGTTGCCAGCCAAGGAGCGCCCGCGTTTTCTCCGGCGTCTGGACGAGCCGACGAGGGGAGCGCTCGAGTTCCTCCTCCGATATCCGTCGCATACCGCCGGTGGCATCATGACCACCGAGTTTGTCGCAGTGCCGGCGACATGGACCGTCCAGCAAGTCCTCGACCACCTCGGCCAGGTCGGGAGAGACAAAGGCATCGTGTACGCGATCTATTGCCTCGGCCCCGAGCAAGGCACCCTGGTGCAGGTTGTTTCCCTCACCGATCTGCTCGTGTCGCCCGACCGAACCCAGCCCGTTGGTACGCTCGGAGACCAGCGCACGCCGGTCACGGTGACCGCCGACATGGACCGCGAGGAGGTCGCGCGCATCATCTCCAAGTACAATCTCCTTGCGGTGCCCGTGCTCGACGAGGCAAATCACGTGATCGGCATCGTCACCGTGGACGACGTGATCGACGCCATCGTACGTGAGCAGACGGAGGACGCACAGAAGTTTGGCGGTATGGAAGCCCTCGATCATCCGTACCTCGAGATCGGCTTCTGGGCGATGATCAGGAAACGCGCGGGCTGGCTCACCGCGCTCTTTCTCGGCGAAATGCTCACGGCGACGGCGATGGGACACTTCGAGCACGAGATCGCGAAGGCGGTCGTGCTGGCGCTCTTCGTCCCGCTCATCATCAGCTCGGGTGGTAACTCCGGATCACAGGCGACGTCGCTCATCATCCGAGCCCTCGCGCTGCGCGAGCTCAAGCTCAGCGACTGGTGGCGCATCGCGCTCCGCGAGCTACCGTCCGGCCTCGCGCTCGGTGCGATCCTCGGCACCGTGGGCGTGATCCGCATCGTGCTCTGGCAGCGGCTTGGCTGGTACGACTACGGCGCGCAATGGCCGCTGGTCGCGTTCACGGTCGGGTTGGCACTCGTGGGAGTCGTGACGTTCGGATCGCTGTCGGGCTCGATGCTTCCGTTCCTGCTCAAGCGCCTTGGGTTCGACCCCGCGAGCGCCTCGGCACCGTTCGTCGCGACGCTCGTGGATGTGACGGGACTCGTCATCTACTTCAGCGTCGCTGCGCTTATCCTCGGTGGCACGTTGTTGTGAGAGGACTCACCACGCGCAGTCGCGTGTCCGAACCGCCTTCAACCTCTAGCATAAGGAGCCCAGACGCCGCCGCGTTCATCTAACTCTACGCGTGCCGGGGCTGGAGTGCGTGTCGTGTGAAGAGCGGCGAGCGATATCGTGACGCTTTACAAAGATCTTTAAGAGACCGGCGGGCGCCCCCGATTCGCGGCTATGGCGTCTCTTTTAGGGCCGAAGTAATATAGCTGCCTTCACCTCCACTTACCGACAGAACGCCATTGATCCGACTCGCTCGGCTCACCGGCCGAATCCATATCCTCTAACGAGAGAGCTCTTACCGTGATGAACTCAATGCATTTCAGTCAGCTCCTACAGGATGTCGCGTGGTATCATCTCGCGCTGGTGGCGCTCGTGGTTGTTGCGGCGCGCTTCCTGGTCACCGGCGTCCGGTGGACGCTCCGGCATGTCGCCGAATGGGCGCCGCCGCGGTTGCGTCTGTCGATTCTCCGCATCATACCTGTCGCGCGAATCGTGATCGGCGCCGCGGCCGTGATGATCTCCGTGCCTATTCTCATCGAACCGACCTTCGCCAACGTGGTCGCGCTGGCGGGCAGCCTCGCCTTCGCGCTCGCCTTCACGCTCAAGGACTACGCAAGCAGCCTCGCCGGCGGGCTCACCACGATTCTCGAGAACACCTATCAGCCAGGAGACTGGATCGAGATCGATGGCGCCTACGGCGAAGTGACGATGATCGCCAATCGCGCCGTGCACATCGTGACACCGGACGATACCGAAGTGATCATCCCGCACATGCACCTCTGGTCGAAAACGGTATTCAACGCGACGAGCGGCAATCGCAGCCTGCTCTGCGTCGCCGACTTCTATCTGGATCCCGACCACGACGCGGAGGACGTGCGTGCGCGCCTCGTCGAGATCGGTGGCACGAGTTCGTATCGGAGACCGGACACGACAGTAACAGTGATCGTCCAGGAAAAGCCGTGGGGAACGCACTATCGCCTGAAGGCCTACGTCAACGAAAGCCGGGAGCAGTTCCTGTTCGTTACGGACCTGACCATCCGCGGGAAGGCCGCGTTGCGGAAGGCGGGAATCCGGTTTGCGCACAATCGTGTCGCTGTATCGAGTGGCCATTGATGCATGCAATGCCACAGCCCCCGCCGCGCGCCGAGCCTCCTCTGTCTCATCTGTCTTCTTTCCACGGGCGACGCCCTCCTCATCGGTCTCACGTCCGGCCTTCGTATCGACGCCGGCGGTCCGAATCTGGTGATTCTCCGTGTCGCAACGCGGGCCATGGTGAAGCGCGGCGCTCGGGCCCGGTAGTCCGGGGCTTGGCGTTTGCAATGTTCATGGACTCTCGGGACGCGGCCGATGTACACCCACCCGCCCAAGGAGTCGTCGGCCGCTTCGGCAGCAAGGAAGGGCGGACAAACTAGAGATGGAGGACGCAATGCACCTCAAACAACTCCTGGCCGTCGTGGCCGGCTGTACGGTCGGGATCTCAGCAGCTGCCTACGCGCAGGGCAAAGCGAAGCCAGCAACGCCACCAGCAGCGGCGAAGCCGGCCATGCCCGCCGCGCGCGCCGAGCACCCGAGGGTTGAGTCGAAGGGCGAGGTGGCGCGCGAGGAGCAGCACGAATCGATGGCCGCCAAGAAGCATGAGGCGGGGGGAAAGAGCGTCGAGGAGCGGCACGAAGCGATGGCCGCCAGGAAGCACGAGGAGGAGGGAAACAAGGCCGAGGCTGAACGCGCGAAGACGGTCAGGATGTCCGGGAAGAAGGAGGACAAGGCCGAGAATCGCGCCTTCGCGTCGGCGGAACGCATGCCGAACCGGTTGCTCCACAACATCAAGGTCACGAAGACCGAACGGACGCAGATCACGGCGATCGAGAAGAAGTATCGCGAGCAGATCACCGATCTCCGTCATGCCGAGGAAGCCAATGAGAAGGCGGGCAAGCCCGCCGATGCGGCCATTGCGAGCCGCATTCAGTCCCTGATGGATCAGGAGCGCGCTGAGTTGCGCGGGGTCCTCACCTCGAGCCAACAGAAGGTGTTCGACCAGAACAGCGCTCGCATCAAACCATAGGCAGGAGCTTTTCGCGACGAGTCGGGTGTGCGTTCACCGCAGTCGCGGCGCGCACACCCGGACTCGCTCTTCGGCGTGGTCAGTTGACGCCGCCATCCCCGGCCCGTATTACCCAGCACCAAATTTTGCTGCGCATGTTCTCCTGAAGCGACGCCGCTTCCCTCACGGAGCCCTCCCTCATGCCGCGCTACGCCCTCGCCGTTGCAGGCTTACTGACCTCGTTCACGGTTGGCACCGCAGCCCGGCATGACGCCGAGCGAATAGCCCCGAACGACAACCGCCAGTCCGCCGGAGAGCTGCACGGCAGCGTGCTTTCAGTGCGGCTCGAGGCCCGAAACGGGATGTGGTTTCCCGAGGGAGAAAATGGCGTTGGCGTGGAGACGGCCGCATGGGCCGAGGTGGGCAAGCCGCTTGCGAACCCCGGTCCGATCATTCGCGTTACGGCGGGTACGACCGTAAAGGCGAGTCTCCACAACGCGCTCGCGAAGCCTTTGACGGTGTACGGATTTGCATCCGCCCGGGGGATGAAGGACAGTATCGTGATCGCCCCTGGCGCAACGCGCGACGCACAGTTCGTGGCAACCGGCGCGGGAACGTACTACTACGCCGGCCAGACGGCTCCGGGGCCCGTACAGGCGCGCGTCAACGAAGACTCACAGCTCAACGGCGTCATCATCGTCGATCCGGTTGGCGCTAAAGCGTCGAGTGATCGCGTGTTCGTCATCTCCTGGTGGTTCGTCCTCGATTCCCTGAGCCCCAGTGGACTTGGACGTGGCACCATGAGCATCAACGGACTCTCGTGGCCGCACACGGAGCGCCTCGACGTCGTCCAGAACGATTCCGTGCATTGGCGCGTGATCAACCTCACGTCCATCGATCACCCGATGCACCTGCACGGCTTTTACTTTCGCATCGATGCGAGAGGAGACGGCGCACGCGACACGCTGCTTGCTGCCGCGGATCGGCGCATGGCGGTGACGGAGATGCTCAACCCGGGGGAAACCATGGCGATGAGCTGGTCGCCCACGCGCCCCGGGAACTGGATCTTCCATTGTCACTTCGCGGGCCATCTCTCGCATCATGTCGCGATGGACACCGACAAGGGCGTGCCGGCGCCGCAGAACGAAGCGCATCACATGACTGACGCGCCGCATCAGATGTATGGATTGGTGATGGGAATTCACGTCGCACCGAGAGGGGTGGTCGCAGCAGCCCCTCGCGACGCACGCGCGATCCGACTGATCATGCGCGAGAAGCCGAACGTCTACGGCACGCATCCGGGCTACGCGTTCGTGCTGGGCGGCACGCCGGCCGAGGCGAACGCGGATTCGCTTCCCGTTCCCGGTCCCGCCTTGGTCCTGGAGCGCGGCAAGCCCGTCGCGGTCACCATCGTCAACCAGTCCAAGGACCGTGCGGCCGTCCACTGGCATGGCATCGAGCTTCAGAGCTACCCCGACGGCGTACCCGGATGGAGCGGCATGGGCAAGGACATTCTGCCGTCAGTCGCTCCGGGCGATTCCATCACGGTGCGCTTCACGCCGCCGAGAGTCGGCACGTTCATGTATCACTCGCACTTCAACGAGTTTCAGCAGATCACGTCGGGACTCTACGGGCCCCTCATCGTCGTGGAGCCGGGACAGAAGTTCGATCCGGGAGTAGACCGCGTTCTGATGTTCAGCGACGGAGGCCCCACGATGAACGTCATCAGTGGACCATTTCCACCGATCCTGCTCAACGGCAGCGCGCACCCGGCGCCACTCGAGTTCAGGGCAGGAACGAGGTATCGACTGCGCGTCATCGCCATTACGGGCGACGCGCCGGTCGAGCTGAATCTGGCGAATGGTGACAAGCCAATGGAATGGCGTGCTCTCGCCCGCGACGGCATGACGCTGCCCGACGCCCAGGCCACGAAGCATTCCGCAAGCCTCGTGTTCGATCCGGGGCAGATTTTCGACTATGAGTTCACCCCACAATCAACTGGTGCGCTCACGCTCAGATACGGCGTTCCAAAGTTTGCGGCGCCCCCCGGCTACACGCAGACCTCTGTCGCGGTTCACGTGCACTGAACATCGGCGTTGTGCAGTCAGCTACGGCGCAGCCGCTGGAGGCTGGCTCAGCATCGCGTCCTGCCACCTCAACATTGGGAGATGACTCATGCGGAAATCACTGCTCGTCCCGTCGTTGCTCCTCAGCGTGGTAGTCGCTGCGGGTGCACAGGAAGGCAAGGTGACCGGTAAGCTGAACTGCCAGAAACCCGATGTGAACGCCGCGGAGAATGCCGGAGACGTCGCCGGTCACATGTTGATGCTGACGAAGGCGAAATGCACGTGGCCGACGCCCCCCGTTATTGCGGGAAACAAGACAGGCGCCACGATAGACGTGGCCATGGGTGAAATGCACGCTGGCAAGGGCACGCAGCACGGGTACAGCTCGAGTGTGATGGACAATGGCGACACGACGGTAGTGCGCTACGAGGGGCCGATGGTGGCGAACAAGGACGGCTCGGCCACGTTCAGTGGTACGTGGAGATACGTGCGCGGCACCGGCAAGTTCGCGGGCATCGAGGGTCACGGCACCTACAAGGGCAAGGGCGCGGCCGACGGAAGCGCGACGGGCGACGTCGACGGACACTACACACTCGGCGGCGCGCGCAAGGGCAAGACGAAGACGGAGTAGCGCGCCGCCGGCCCCGCCTCAGCGCACCAGGTTGATCGCCACGGCCGGTGTAACACTGGCCGCGGTGTTGCGTCCAGCGGCGATGAGTCGGACTCCGACGAGTACGCCGACGTTGGACGTCCAGCTGTATTCGACGGCAGGTGCAAGGCCGAACGCGTCGCTCGGGCTCGAGGTGAACACGACGCTGCGCGGGCCGCCCATCCTGTCGGCATTCAGGGAGTCGAACCCGGTCACTTGGGTGCTGTGTGCGTGTCGGTAGGTCACGTCGAGCGCCAGCACCCAGCTCCGCGTCACGCTGTATTCCGACGACACGTCGAAGAATAAGGAGCTTCCCGGCTTGGCGCGGCCACGGAAGCCGGCCTGTGTTCCATATACGCTGACATCCTCGACGACGACGTCGCCCGAGAACGTCTGCGACACGTTGCCGCGCATGCGGAACACGCGGCCGGTCGGCAGCCAGAAATACATCTGCGAGTACAGGGAGAGCGTCGTGCTGTACGCGCCGCCGCCCATGCCGTCGCTCGGGCGATCGCCGAGGCGATCGAACTTCCCGGTCGGAAATGTCTCCTGCACGGCGATCGCGGTCGCGGGGATCCAACTCCCCTGATGAAACCTCGTGAGCCCGTACTGCGCGAGGAGACCGACGTCACCGAGACCGACGCCGGAGGCATTCGGGCCGCCGCGCACGGTGTTGTAACCGGCTGTCGGGATCACGCCGAGCGAGACTCGGTCGGTGAGCCCGTAGAGGATGTAGGTGAGCGACCCGAATCCTTGTGATGAACTGGCGCTGCGGCGCGATCCGCCGGCGTCATAGGCGCTGCGCGTGCTGACGTCGTACAGATAGGGTTCGATCAGAAAGTGACCACGTGGCAGCGTGGCGGCGGAATTCGCCAGCATGGGTCCGGTCCACCACGCATCGTCCAACGACTGGCGCTCCTTGATGGCGTGGGACTCAGCCGCTTGCCCACCGGCGGTGTTGGCGGTGACGGGCAACATGGCGAGAGCCACGACGGCGCCCCCAGCCAAAGTTCTGAGAGCGCGCCTCGCGCTTTCGACGGTCTTCATGGCGGTCACTGTCGCATCAATCCACATGCTCTGATATTTCACTTCTGCCGGACTGGCCGAAAGTGCCAGAAATGAAAAAGTCGCCTAGTCCAGCTCTGACGGCCCGACCCCCGGAATCGCGAAGGTGGAGGTGGAGACGCAGATGTCACGTTGGGAATTCGTCTTTCCGCTCGAGCGGCAGCGGGGTGTGCCGTTGTTCCAGCAGATCGCGCGCGCCATCGCCGCCGACATTCGTCGCGGGCGGCTGCGTCCCGGAGACCGGCTTCCGGGCACACGGACGCTCGCGCAATCGATCGGCGTGCAGCGGCAGACCGTCGTGTCCGCGTTCGATGAGCTCGTCGCTGAGGGTTGGGTCTCGTGCCGTCCGGCGCGCGGCACGTTCGTCTCGACGGAGCTTCCCGATCCCAAGCCGCGCCGACTCATTTCGACGCGTCTGGCGGCATCCGGAATGGCAGCGCGAACGACGTACGATCTCGCCGCCGCGCCGGAGCCGGAACTTCCATACGATGTTCCGCGGGGCAGCTTGCTCTTCGCACCATCTCGGCCCGACGTGCGCCTTGCGCCCGGCGATCTCCTCGGTCGCGCTTATCGCCGCGCGATCAGCAGACGCGGAGGCGCGCTGTTGTCGTACGCCTCGCCGCAGGGCCATCCTCGGCTTCGTGAGGCGCTGGCAACCATGCTCGCGTCGACGCGTGGATTGGCAGCGACGCCGGCCAACATCTGCGTTACGCGCGGAAGCCAGATGGCGATTTCCCTGCTTGCGCGCGCGCTGATTCAACCAGGTGACGTCGTGCTCGTCGAGCAGCTCGGCTATCGGCCCGCTTGGGAGGCGTTTCGCGCGGCGGGCGCGAAAGTGGTCGGTGTGCCGGTTGACGACGGAGGTCTGCGCATCGACGCGCTGGAACGCGCGATCGCCGAGCATCGAGTGCGCGCCGTCTACGTCACTCCCCATCATCAGTTTCCGACGACGGTCACGCTGGCCGCCGGCCGGCGGATGAGGCTCCTCGAGCTCGCGCGCGCACACCGGTTCGCGGTCATCGAGGACGACTACGATCATGAGTTCCACTACGATGGTCGCCCCGTGCTTCCATTGGCGAGCGCGGATCCGGATGGAGCGGTCGCGTACGTTGGAACATTGTCCAAGGTTCTCGCGCCGGCGTTACGCATCGGCTACGTCGTTGCGCCGACCGATGTGATCGACCGGATCGCGGCGCATCGCTCCCACATCGATACACAGGGCGATCAGGTGCTCGAGTATGCCGTCGCCGAGCTGCTCGTGGATGGAGCGATTCAGCGTCACATCCGGCGCATGCGTCGCGAATACCGGGCTCGTCGAGATGTTCTCGTCGCGGCGCTTCGCGAACATCTCGACGATTACCTGACGTTCACGGTTCCGGCCGGAGGCATTGCGCTTTGGGTCAAAGGGCGAGGGGCGCTGGACGTCGACGCGTGGGCCCGCGTCGCGCGAGACCACGGTGTCGTGATCGTGGCGGCATCCGCTTTCGCCCTGGACGGGCGGCCGCGTCCATTCGCTCGGTTGGGGTTCGCTTCGCTGAACGCCAGGGAGTTGCAGGAGGGTGTACGACGACTTCGCGCAGCAGCCGTCGATGAGAATGAACTGAGATGAACAGCGCCGGGCCATAAAAGGCTGGGACATAAAGGGCTTGCTGCGACCTTGAAGACGTCTTACCTTGAGCAAGGTGAGCTCCTCGAGGTCGACGATGGCTTTTCTCTCGGCACCTATTGGCCAGCTGCTCAAGAATGCACGTCAGCGGCTCAAGCTCAGTCGTGAACAGCTCGCACATCGTGGCGGCGTGAGCACGCGTCTGGTGGCCGAGCTGGAGCGGGGCACGCGTCCGAACGTGAGTCTGGAGTCTGCGCTCAGGCTGTTGAAGGCCGTCGGCGTCTCTGTAATCACCGAGGTGCCGAACGGCGCCCCAGCGGAAGTTCGCGGCGCTTCCACAGCGGCGTTGGAACGCGCTGCACGAGCCGCGCATCGACGCCAGAGCTGGACGGGTCGTCACATCCATCTCCACGATGAAGGAGAGGATCCGCAACCGGCACGATCGAACGCCAAGCGCATTGTGGCCGTGGCGGAAGTATCGAGGCAGGCATACCTGATTTCGCGGTTGCGGCGGCCCCGGCGTCGATAAATCGATGAACAGGCGTTCCGCGGGTGGGAAGGATGCTTCTTTCTCGCCGGACTTCCTCGACTTCATCGTATGTCTCAACGAGCGACGCGTCGACGTCGTACTCGTCGGTGGCTATGCGCTGGGGTTCCATGGCGTCATCCGCGCCACTGCCGACATCGACTTCTTCTATCGGCGCACCAAGGCGAACGTACGCCGCCTGTGCAGCGCGATGGAGGATTTCGGCGCTCCGCTATCGGTGATTGACGAGGAGGCGCTGATGACGATTGAGATCGTGACGCAGTTCGGGCAGCCTCCGCACCGGATCGATCTGCTCAACGCAATCGACGGCGTCACCTTCGAACGCGTGTGGACGGGCGCGTCGACGACCGTAATCCAGGATCAGGCGCTACGCGTGATCGGCCTCGCCGAGCTTCGAGCGAACAAGACCGCAACGGGTCGCAAGAAGGACGCAGACGACGCGCGCAAGCTGGCAGGGAAGTCCAGGAAGCGGTAGCTCACGTGAAGACGCTGACCGCCAACGGAGGGAATTCACGCCTAATGGATCGGTCCGCGCATCCCTCGGCCAGGATAGATCGCGTCGCGCACCACGCCGTCCGTTACGACGGGCGTTCCGTTCACCAGCACGTGGCGAAAGCCCACAGACGACAGAGCGGGTTGCTGATACGTTGACTTGTCGATCACGGTGGCTGGATCGAACACGGTGATGTCCGCATCGGCGCCCAGCTTGATGCGCCCTTTCTCGCGGAACGCGGGTGCGAGCGTCTCGAGCCGCTGTGCCGGCATCAGCGTCATCTTGCGAATCGCGTCCACGAGACCGATCTGTTTCGTTTCCCGGACGTAATAGCCGAGCGTGCGCGCGGACGTGCCGGCTGTACGCGGGTGACCCTTTCCATTCTGGATCCGCCCGTCGCTCGCGATCGCCGTAAGGGGGCTCGTCATCGCCATCGCCTCCATCTCCGGCGTATTGAGAAACATGATGACGAAATTGCCCGGCTTGCGATTCGCGGCGAACGTCGGCCGCGTAAGCCGCTCGCCGGTGCTCACCAACATCAGCTTCGAGTACATGCTGTCAGGCGCGTTGACGTATGAGTCGAGCAGCGGTGAGCTGATCTCGGTCATCCCCGCACTGTACGGGTAGGCCTCAGTGGTGACATCGAGGCCATGCGCCCGTGCGTCCTTGACGATGGCCAGCGTCCTCGGCGTGGACGCGAGGCTCATGCTGTTGAGATGGACGATGTGCACCGGCGCACCCGTGATGGCGCTCGCGGCGATGACTTCCATGAATGATTCGACCGAGCTGCCCGGGTCCTTTGGCCCATATGATCGCACATGCACGAACACCGGCGCATGGTACCGGGCAGCGGCACGGAACGCCTCGAGTACTTCATACTTGCTGGCGGCCGGCGTGTACTGGAGTCCCATTCCTTCGCCGAGCGCGCCGAGAGCCAGCCCCGCTTCGATTCTTCGCTTGATGTCCGCGATCTGCTCGTCGCTCGCGACGTCGCGGCCGCCGGAGCCAACTGGCAGGAAGAGTCCGGAGTCCTTCATCACGGCCATGCGGACGGGGATGTGGCCAATCGACGCGCCGTAATTGATCAGCGCCCTGCCTTCGCGTGCGGCGTAGAATCCCGGGACGTCGCCGGTGCCCACCTCGAGCTCGAGCGCGGTGGTGACGCCGTCGAGCGCATACAGGCGATAGTTCTCGTCGTCCTGACCGTGAACGTGGAGATCGATGAAGCCGGGCGCGACGACGAGGCCTCTCGCGTCGATCACTCTCTTGCCAGCCAGCGGGCCCGCTGTGATCGCGGCGATCTTGCCTCTCCGGACGCCGATGGACCGAACGGCATCGAGCTTCGACTCGGGGTCGATCACTCGGCCGTTCGCGATCACGATGTCATATGGGGCGGACTGGGCGAGCGCGGCGCCCGCGCCGGTCGAGAGCAGAGCGACGAGAATCAACGAACGCACGCGCATGTGATGGCTCCGAGAGATGTGTCGAGTCACTTGTAGCCCTCGAGGCTGCCTGGCGCAAGCGAGGTTCATTTGACGCCATCTCGACAGCGTGTAACGGCGGGATAGAATACGCTGGCTCGCACATGATCCCTCCACCGGAACGTTGCCGATGCGTCGCTCTCTCCTTCTTGTGGTCTTGTTCTCCGGCGCATGCGCGCATCCGTCGAATCAGGCAGCCGCGTCCTCCGATCCGGACTTCGGGCCGAACGTCACGATCTTCGATCCGGCGACGCCAGCCTCCATCATCCAGGCCAGGCTCGACACCGTCTTCGCGTCGCAGGAGTCGAACGAGTTCGGTCCACAACGGTTCGCGATTCTTTTCAAACCGGGGACGTATGACGTCGACGCACGAATCGGCTTCTACACGCAGGTATCGGGACTTGGCCTCTCTCCCGACGACGTCATCATCAACGGGGGCATGCGTGCCGATGCGCGCTGGAGGAAAGGAAACGCCACGCTGAATTTCTGGCGGGACGTGGAGAACATGTCGGTCGTTCCCGCCGGCGGGTTCGACCGGTGGGCGGTCTCGCAGGCCGCGCCCATGCGCCGCATGCACATCCGCGGCGATCTCGTGCTCGACGACGGTGGCTGGTCGAGCGGCGGCTTCCTCGCCGACTCGAAGGTGGACGGACAGGTGAGGTCCGGCAGTCAACAGCAGTGGATCACGCGCAACAGCGAGCTCGGAAGCTGGACGGGATCGAACTGGAACATGGTGTTCGTCGGCACCGGACATGCGCCGCCGAACAGCTTTCCGGATCCCCCGTACACTACGATCGGCTCGGCGCCAGTCATCCGCGAGAAACCGTTCGTCTACGTGGACGGACGCGGCGAATGGAAGGTGTTCGTCCCCGCGCTGCGCTCGAATGCTGAAGGTGTCACGTGGAGCCCTGGAGCGCCGCAAGGCGTGGCGCACGCGATGAGCGAATTTGTCATCGTGACGCCGGGAACGTCCGCCGCGACGATGAACGGTGCGCTCGCGGCGAGCAGGAGCCTCATCATCACGCCGGGCATCTACCATCTCGATGCGCCCCTTCACATCACTCGGCCCAACACGGTGGTGCTGGGGCTTGGCCTGGCGACCCTCGTCCCGGACGGCGGCGTCAGCGCGATGACCGTGGACGACGTGGACGGTGTGACCATCGCCGGTTTGCTCATCGACGCAGGTGTGATCAACTCGCCGCTGCTCGTGCAGATTGGCTCGCCCGGCTCGTCGGCTGGTCATGCGTCCAACCCGACCTTGCTCAGCGATGTGTTCGTTCGCGTCGGCGGCGCCGGCGTCGCCAAGGCAGCGCGGTCCGTCGAGATCAACAGCAACGACGTGATCGGCGATCACCTATGGCTCTGGCGGGCCGATCACGGCCGAGGTGTGGGCTGGACGTCAAACACCGCGGCGAATGGTCTGGTCGTCAACGGCAGGAACGTGACGATGTACGGCCTCTTCGTTGAGCATTACCAGCAATACCAGGTCGACTGGAACGGCAACGGCGGACGCACCTATCTCTTCCAGAACGAGATGCCGTACGACGTGCCCGATCAGTCGGAGTGGATGAGCGGAACGACGAAGGGCTTTGCCGCCTATCGGGTCGGTGGCGCGGTCACGAGCCACGAGGCATGGGGACTCGGCAGCTACTGCTTCCTCAACAAGAATCCAACCGTCGTCGCGGATCACGCGTTCGAGGCGCCGATTTCCCCAACCGTGCGATTCCGCAACATGGTGACGGTGTCACTCGGCGGCGGCCGAGGGACGATTGCGCATGTCATCAACGACATCGGCCCGGCGGCGCGCGCGGGCGCGACGGTGCAGAAGTTGGTGAGCGGGCCGTAGGGGAAAGGAAGAGAACCGAGACCGCAGCCGCTACGGTAAACGACGGGAACTACAACTGCCAATTAGCCACAGAGGACACAGAGGCACAGAGAACGACGGAGAAAGCCTTCGTCGTTTTCTTTTTCTTTTTTTTTCTTCTTTGTTTCCCCGTATTTCTCTGTGCCTCTGTGTTCTCTGTGGCAATGGTAGTTACCGGAGCCGTGACAACGCGAACTGCACAGCGAGATCCGTCGTACTCCATAGTTGCACGTCCGAGCCCGTTCCGTATCGCAGCGGAACGATCCTGCCGTCTCGCAGTTCATAGCTCCACAGCTCGCTATGGAAACCTGACGCGTCCACCGCCGACCGAACGCGCGCCACCGCGCCCCGCAGCTCACCAGCATAGGCCGCGTCCCGCGTCGAGGAGAGCTGATTCATGACGCCGAGCAGAAACAGGTTCACCTCGCGTCCCCAGACCACCCGCGGACCGTGATACCGATCGCGCTCGAAGCGCGGCCACACCGCCGGCGGGGCATATGCATCGTTGGCCACGACTGGACCCACCCCTTCAATGAAGAGACCGACGGGGTAGGGACGCTCGAAGAGCTGCACATCCCGCAGGACCGCCGCGTGCGACGAGTCCGGCGCGCCGCGCAGCAGGAAAAGCCGGGTCGCCGGATCGGTGTTCGCGACGCCGAGGGGCGAGCCGCCGGCATCCAGCGAGATCGCCAGAAACGCCAGGGAGTCCCGATCCGCGTGCGTGGACGAAACGAGCGGCGTCCAATACTGGCGCTCGGCCGCTGGCAGCGCGGCGATGCGGGCATCCACTCGCGCCCGGACCCCCGACGGATCGAGCCGAACGATGAAATGTTTTGCGACGCCGTTCCAGAGATCGATGGCATGGTGCAGCACGCCGGCGTCGCGCGCGAACCGGGAAAGTGGGCCGGTGGCCGCGTCATCGTGCATCGCGCGCAGGACTGAATCCGGCGCGAGACCCGCGTCTCTTAGCGCGTCGAGAATCACACGCGTGGCTTCCAATGCATGCGGGGCCCAGATGGCGTTCACGTCCATCGCGAACCGTCCGCCGGCGTATCCGTCCTCGCTGTCGCGCCAACTCGCGGACTGCCAGGTGCCGTCGTCACGCCGGGGAAATGAAACCAGATTCGTGGCGACCGGATCGGCGACGTACAGCGCAACGAGGCGCGCGACCAGTGCGAGCTCGCGCAGCATCCGGCGCACGCGAGCTTCACCGTCGGTTGCATCGAGGAGAAATGCTCGCTTCCGCTCGCGCGAGACGGTGGAATCGCCGAGCCACAGCGCCTCGAGGACGGGAAGCTGGAACTCGTCGTCGATCATATGGTAGTTCTCCCGCACGCGGCGATGGTCGCGCAGCACGCTGGTGGCTCGCGCAAGCAACGAGTCGGCGGCACGACGATCACCGGCGCGCTCGGCGCGCCGATATGAATCCACCACGCCCGCGTACTCGGAGGCCGCTTCGCGGTCCGCCTGTCCGCCGAGTGCCTCCTCGTGGCTCACGTCCCCCGCGGGACCGAGCTTGCGCAGCACGCTCGCGATCACGAACGCGGACATGTCGGCGCGCCAGATCGGCCGCATCATCAGCGCCGAGACGAGCATGTCGCGCCCGAAGTAGGTCGCGTAGGCGGGGAGGCCAGCCATCAACTTCTCTCGCGACGACAGCAGCTCCACGCCGCGCACCTCACGCTCGAGCCAGCGGCTGCGGAGCGACATGGAGTCCGTGCCGCGCACGGAGGCGAGAAAGCGGAGAAAGTCGGGAGTGAAGATCTCCTTGCGGCCGAGCGGCGACAGGGCCTTGCCGGTGGTGGTGATGCGAAGCGTGAACGGAGTCTCGTCGGAGGAGCTCGCGAGCGTCACGACGTCTCCGCTGGCGGTGGATCGCACGCGACCCGATGCCGCGCTGAGCTCGAGGGTGAGCGTGTCGCGAGCATCGAGCGACGGCTGGACGACGCGTGCGCGAAACGCCCCACCGTTCACTCGACTCGTGACGACAGGCCGCAGCCGGGCGCGGAGTGCATCGATGCTCGCGGCGTTGAGGAGCGCGAGCTGCCGGCGGCGTTCCGCAGGAGGAAAAGTCTCGAGCGCGTCGAGCATGCCGCCGAGCTCCGCCACCTCGAACGCGCGCGTCGTGAATGGTCGCGTGTGGTGCTCGCCGTACTGAAAGTCGCGCTCGACGCGCATCGATCCCAGAAGAAAGAGTCCGGCGTCGATGCGCTTAGCGCCCGCGACGAGGCGATACTCGAAGGTTCGCGTGCGTCCGCTGACGGAGGCGCGGCCGTCGCCCGCGCCCCACTGCACCGGGGCGGCTCGGCCACTCGAATCCCGAACGGTGAGGCCGAGGCTTTCGTCGTCGGCGTCGGCCCAAAGGTGGACGATGCGTCCACTTCGTTCGTCGAGATAGATCTGGATCGTGTTTCCGGCCGCGTCGCGATGGAAGCGCGTCTGATAGCCCTGGTAGGCGGCCGCGTCATCGAGGCCGCGCTCCGGAAAGGCGAAGAGGGGCGTGGACGGATGGACAGTGTTCCCCTGAGACCACGCCGCTGCGGGGGCCAAAGCGAGCGCCGAAATCAGCCCGAAAAAGAATATTGTGATCTTTTGCATGGTCGGGGGGTCTCCCGTCTCGGTGATGATTTTGTCACTATTTGTCTTGCGCTACGACAAACGCGGCGTTATGTCAGTTGCGCAACGTATCAAAGAGCCGCATCCGCCGGGAAATCAGTTCGACGGATGACGTTCTCCACAATCGCCCGGAGGACTGACAAATGGCGGAAGGTCGCTATCTTTTCGCAAAATTTGCGGGAAGTATTGCGGGAGTGCTGCTGTGCTCCCTCAATCTGCACGCGCAGGCCGTTGGAACAGTGCGGGGTCGGGTCGCCGACACCGGAACCAATCAACCGCTGGCGAACGTCAGCATCGTGGTCGAAGGCACGCGCTTCGGGACAACGACGCGTCTCGACGGCACGTTCGATCTCGGCGGCGTTCCGGCCGGCCGAGTTAGTCTCGGCGCGAGACGAATCGGGTATCACTCGACGTCCACGCTCGTCACCGTCGCGGCCGGAGCCGTGGCATCGGTCGACATCAAGCTCCTCCCGCAGGCCGCGGTGCTGACCGAAATGGTCGTCACCGGCTACGGCAGCCAACGGCGAGAGGCCGTCACCGGCGCCGTGAGCACGGTCGAGGCGAAGGACGCGAAGGTCGGCGTCGTCACGAACGCGACGCAGATGCTTCAGGGCCGCGCGCCCGGCGTGCAGATCGTGCAGAGCAACGGTGAACCGGGCGGCAACACGCAGATCCGGATCCGCGGCGGCACGTCGATCAGCGCCGGCAACGAGCCGCTCTACGTCATCGACGGTGTGCCACTCCAGAACGACGGCACCTCGCCTGGCGCTGCCGGCGTCGCCTTCAACGCGGCGCTCTCGCGCAACCCGCTCAATTCCATCAGTCCCGATGACATCGAGTCGATGACGATCCTCAAGGACGCATCGGCCACGGCCATCTATGGAAGCCGCGCGGCGAACGGCGTCATTCTGATCACCACCAAGCGCGGTACTCGCGACTCGCAGTTGGAGTACGACGTGTACGCGGGCGCCGCCTCACCCACCAAGACGCTCGGCCTCGCAACGGCGGATCAGTACCGCACGTTCGTCACGCAGTTCAAGGACTCGCTGGGTGGCCAGGGTGCGGTCACGGCGCTCGGCAACGCGTCCACGGATTGGGAGAAGGCGCTGACGCGCACGAGTCTCGCGATGAATCACAACCTCGCCTTCAGCGGCGGGTCCGCGCAGACGAAGTATCGTGCGTCGATGAACTACTTCGACCAGGAAGGCATCATCAAGAACAGTGGGCTCAAGCGGTATCAGGGCCGACTGAACGCGACGCACGATGCCCTGGACAGCCGGCTCCGCCTCGCCCTGAACCTGAGCGCGTCGCGCGTGAACAACACGTTCTCGCCGAATGAAAACGGCGGCGGCTTCACCGGCGGATTGTTCACCAACATGGTGATCTTCGATCCCACGAAGCCGATTCAGAACGCCGACGGAACGTTCTTCGAGATCGGCACCGGCGCGCAGGACGTGCGCAACCCGGTCGCGATGATCCAGCAGCTCTACGATTACGCGCCGGAAAATCGCCTGCTGGGGAATGTCACCGGCACGATCCAGCTCCATGACAACCTGACGGCGCAGACGCTCCTCGGTGCCGACAACAGCAACTCGACGCGGCAGTCCTATGCGCCGCGCGTGAGCCCGATCGGCGCTGCGTTCAGCGGGTACGCCCGTCAGGCCGAGCGCAGTCTGCAGAACCTGAATTTCCAGCAGCTCCTCACGTTCTCGAAGCACATGGGCGAGAACGAAGTCGAGCTCGTGGGCGGGTATGAGTACACGAAGAACAACAACATGGAGTTCGCGTCCGCGGCGCAGGGGTTCATCACCGACGCATACGGCGTGGACAACCTGAACGCCGGCACGACGACGCCTGTGGGGTATCCGTACTCGTGGCACAGCGAGAGCGAGCTCTCGTCGTTCTTCTCCCGACTGAACATCGGCTTCGGCGGACGGTTCTTCGTGACGGGTGTGATGCGTCGGGACGGCTCCTCGCGTCTCGCGCCGGGACATCAGTGGGCCGTGTTCCCGGGGCTCTCCGCCTCGTGGCGCATGACCGACGAATCGTTCATGCGGAGCCATCCGCTCGGCCTCTCGGCACTCGCATTGCGCGTGGGCTGGGGCAAGCAGGGCAACCAGGCGGTGGCGCCGTATCAGACGCAGCTGCTGCTCAAGTCCGACAATGGGTCGCTGTATCCATTCGGCGGCGTCGTCACCAGCGGTTTGCGCGCGGTGCAGGTCGGCAATCCCGACCTGAAGTGGGAGACGGCCGAGCAAACGAATGTCGGCATCGATTTCGGCCTGCTGCAGGATCGCGTCACCGGCACGATCGATATCTATCAGAAGAACACCAAGGATCTGCTGTTGAACCGCGCCGTACCGCAGCCAGCCGTCGTGAGCTCTCGGATCGAGAACATCGGAAGCCTACGCAACCGCGGTGTCGAAGGATCGTTGGACATGCAGTTGTGGAGCAGTGGCAAGAAGTCGCTCACCGGCGGGCTCGTGCTCACGGTAGAGCGGAATCAGGTCACCAGTCTCGGTGACACCACGGCCGCCTGCGCCGCCGATTCGACGACGCAGAGCTTCCGCGCCGCCAGCAACGCGAAGTGCACGTTCATCCAGAGCGGCTTCGTGTTCGGGCAGGGACAGTCGAATCAGTACTCGCAGATCATCCTGCGTGGACAGCCGCTCGGATCCTTCCTCGCGCCGCGCTTCATCGGCGTGAAGAATGGACAGCAGTACTTCGCCTGCACCGTCGCCGGGCCGAGCTGTGCAAACGGTCAGACGACGGATCCGACGGACGCCGATCGCGAGTTCATCGGCTCCGCAAATCCGAGCTTCACACTCGGCGTGCGCAACAACGCCGCGTGGGGCGCGCTGGATATGGCCTGGCTGTGGCGCGGTGAGTTCGGCGGCAACACGTTCAACAACACGGC
Source organism: Gemmatimonadetes bacterium 2013_60CM_65_52 (assembly GCA_002215645.1). Taxonomy (GTDB): domain Bacteria; phylum Gemmatimonadota; class Gemmatimonadetes; order Gemmatimonadales; family Gemmatimonadaceae; genus AG11. Next base: position 78,846 of record NGFI01000008.1, read on the forward strand.
GCTCGTGTATCAGACCAAGAGCGACGCGGCGCAGGGCCGCAACTTCATCGCGGCCGCGATTGGAATGCCGGACAACATTCACGAGCCCGCGAAATTCTCGTCGCGGTGGATCGAGAGCCGCACGTTCGTGCGGCTGCAGAACATGACCCTTGGGTACACGCTGCCGCAGTCGCTCACGCGCGGCCGCACCACCCGCGCGTACGCCTCGGGCGACAACCTGCTGCTCTTCACTGGTTACTCGGGCTACGATCCGGAAGTGTTCGTTGCATCCGGACTCGCGTCCCGTGGCATCGACTATCTGACGTATCCGCCGACTCGCAGGTTCACCATTGGTGCTCGCACCCAATTCTGATGCGACCAACCATTAGAGGGCCACAGGTGATGAAGACATTTTCCGGAAGGACGGCACGCAAATACGCATGCCTGATGATTGCGCCGGTTCTCCTCGTCGGGGGCAGCAGTTGCACGAGCCTCACCGAGGTGCCGCACGACGCGCTCACGGCCGAGAACGCGTTCCACTCGGACGCCGAGATTACGGCTGGCGTCGCGGGCGTCTACTCGACGCTGCGCGCGGTGGAATGGGTCGGGTACGAGTCGCTGCAGGACCTCACGACCGACATGGCGATCGTCCCGACGCGCGGCAGCGACTGGTACGACAACGGCCAGTGGCTGGACCTGCATCGGCAGACCTGGACGGCGAACAGCTCGGGCACGCTGGCTTTCCTCAACGGCGCATGGAACGACATGTTCGGCGCCGTCGCCAAGGCCAACCTGCTGATCGACGTCATTACGAAGGCGAACAGCGGGTCGAAGGGTGACTCGACGCTTGCGGAGCTCCGCACGTTCCGGGCATGGGATTACTACATGCTCTCGGACATGTTCGGCGGCACTCCGCTGGTGACGACGACCGAGCTGAAACAGTATCCGCGTGTTTCGCGGGACTCGGTCTTCCACTTCATCGAGACGGAAATACTCGCCTCGCGTGACAGGCTGCCGTCCAAGCGGGACGGGGGTGCGGCGGGCCGTCTGACCAAGGGCGCCGCGAACGCGATGCTGGCGAGCCTCTACATCAACGCTGGCGTGTTCGGCAAGGCCAGCGGTTGGAGCGGCACGAGCTACAATTCCTGCACGACGGTCAACGCGGCCGGCGGCAAGTCATCGTGCCAGGCGGCAATCGACGCCGCCAACGCGGTGATCAACTCCGGCGTGTACACGCTGAACAGCAAGTGGTCGGACAACTTCAGCCTGACCAACAAGGGATCGCCGGAGAACATCTTCGTGATCGTGCACGTGGCCGACCAGGGACTCGGCGGCACGTGGCCGATGCGCACGCTGCATTACAACCAGCTCTCGACGGGCTGGGGTGGACCATGGAACGGCTGGGCAACGACCGCCGAGACGTTCGGCAAGTTCCAGACGACCGACGAGCGCCGTGGCATGTGGCTCTTCGGGCAGGGAACGAGCTTCCAGAACGGACAGCCCGTGAACGATCGCACCGGCAAGCCGCTCATCTTTACTGCGGCCATCGCCGACGCGAACTCGGCGAACGAAGCCGAGGGTGTTCGCTTCAACAAGTTCCCGCCGCTGGCCGATGCACCCACGGGCCAGTCGCACCCGAACGATTTCCCCTTCTTCCGCCTCGCCGAGATGTACCTGATCAGAGCAGAAGCGGAGAATGAGCTTGGACAGTCGGCAGCCGCCATTGCCGATCTGGCGATCATTCACGACCGTCATGATCAGACCAACACGGTCGGCAAGATGGATCTCTCGTCTGCACAGAAGATCCGCGATGCAATTCTCAACGAGCGGCTGCTGGAGTTTGCCGCCGAAGGGAAGCGCCGCTCGGACATGATCCGGATGGGCAAGTTCCTCTCGTGGACCGAGTCGTCGAAGAACGGTGTCTCGGCCTCGCCACGCGATGCGCACTTCATCGTGTTCCCGATTCCGGCACCGCAGCTCGCCTCCAACCCGCTGCTCACGCAGAACGCTGGCTACTGATTCGGGGCTGGAGACAAAATAGTTGTGGCGTTAGCGTGTTCATCGATGTGATGGGCACGCTAACGTCGTTCTATTGACTACGTTGATCAGATGATGCCGCCAGTGCCCCCTGGGAGACTTGCGCTCGCCCTGGGCGCGCTATGGGCCGCCGCGGCGTGCTCCGGCGTAGACGCGGCGGGTCGCGACCCATCGGCGAAGATTCCCGCCGCCGACGGACACCTCTTTACGAGGCTGCCCGCGGCGTACACGGGCGTGCGGTTCGAGAACCGGCTCACGGACACCCCGGACTTCAACGTCTTCACCTATCGCAACTTCTATAATGGAGGGGGCGTCGCGACGGCCGATCTCACGGGAGACGGACTGCCGGAAGTGGTGCTCACGTCGAATCAGGGCGGGCCGCGTCTCTACCTGAATGAAGGCAAGTTCCACTTTCGCGACATCACGAAGGAAGCGGGTATCAAGTTCAAGGGCCCAGGCTCCTGGGCCACCGGCGTCGCGATCGCCGATGTGAACGGAGACGGGCTGCTCGACATCTACATCTGCTACGCGGGCAATGGACCGCCCGAGCAGCGCGCGAATGAGCTGTACATCAACGAGGGCGTTGGCACCGATGGTCTGCCTCGCTTCCGGGAGATGGCGGCGCAGTATGGCGTCGCCGATGAGGGTTACTCCACGCAGGCGGTCTTCTTCGACTACGACCACGACGGGAAGCTGGATCTGTTCGTCCTCAACAACTCACCGCGGCCGGTCAGCAGCTTCGGACCAGAGAACAACCGCGACGTTCCGAGCAAGTATGGCGGCCACAAGCTGTATCACAACGTGGGTGGCCGTTTCGTCGACGTCACGAAGCAGGCTGGCATTCACGAGGCCGAATTCGGCTTCGGGCTCGGTGTGGTCGCCAGCGATGTGAACGGTGACGGCTGGCCGGACCTGTACGTGTCGAACGACTTCTTCGAGAAGGACTACCTCTACATCAACAACCGCAATGGGACGTTCACCGAGTCGATCGATCGGGCGGCGCCGTCCATCAGCTATGCCTCGATGGGGCTCGACGTGGCGGACGTCGACAACGACGGGCGGCCCGACGTCTACACCACCGACATGCTGCCGGAGGATCAGGTTCGTCTTCAGACGACGACGACCTGGGATTCCTGGGCGCGGTACCTCACCAACGTGAAGAGCGGATATCACCACCAGTTCACGCGGAACATGCTCCAGGTGAACAATGGCGATGGAACGTTCAGCGACGTGGGGCAGATGGCGGGTGTCGCGCGTACGGACTGGAGCTGGGGCGCGCTGATCGCCGACTTCGACATGGATGGCCAGAAGGACATCTTCGTGACGAATGGCATCGCGAAGGACCTGACGTCGCAGGACTACCTGGCCTGGCTGACGGAGCAGCGTTCGTCGCAGGGCGGCAGTGGGAAGCAGGCCGATTACCTGAAGCTGATCGCCGCCGCGAGCTCGACGAAGCTCCCGAACTATGCCTTCCACAACAACGGCAACCTTACGTTCACCAATCTGAGCGCGGCGTGGGGCCTCAGTACACCGAGCTTTTCGTCGGGTGCGGCGTACGCGGATCTGGACGGCGACGGCGCGCTCGACCTGATCGTGAACAACGTGAACGACACGGCGTTCGTGTATCGGAACAATGCGCGCACGCTCACGCCGAACCGGTACCTTCAGGTGAAGCTCGATGGTGATGCGCCGAACCGATTCGCCGTCGGCGCAAAGGTGACGTTGTTCACCGGCAGCACGCTGCTTTTTCAGGAGCTCAGCCCGACGCGAGGGTTCCAGTCGAGCGTGGACTATGTGCTGACCTTCGGGCTGGGCGCGCGCGACACGGTGGACTCGATGATCGTCGCGTGGCCGGGACGCGGGCCACGCGATGCGCGTGTCAGTGTGCTCAGGAGTGTTGCGGCGAACCACCGTATCACGGTGCGGGAAGCGGAGGCCGTCCCGGCGCCGGCGCCTGGGTTGACGCATCGGCTCGTGGCCGACGTTACACGCGACGTCGCCATTCCGTTCGTGCATCGCGAGAACGAGTTCAGCGACTTCGAGCGCGAGCCGCTGATGCCAAAGCTCGTGTCCACCGAAGGCCCTGCACTCGCGGTTGCCGACGTCAACGGTGACGGGCTCGATGACATGTTCTTCGGCGGCGCGAAGGGGCAGCCGGGAAAGCTGCTCATTCAGCAGCGCAACGGCAGCTTCACCAGCGTCAGCGAGAAGGAATTCGCGAAGGATTCACTCTCGGAGGACGTCGGCGCGGTGTTCTTCGACGCAAACGGAGACGGCCATCCCGACCTCTATGTCGTCAGCGGTGGAAACGAATACAGCGAGGGCGCCACCGCGCTCCAGGATCGCCTCTATCTGAACGACGGCCACGGAAATTTCCGAAAGGCCGAAGGCTATCTGCCCGCTGAGCGGACCTCAGGGTCGCGCGTGGCCGCGGCCGACTTCGATGGCGATGGGCATATCGATCTCTTCGTCGGCGGACGTGTGGTGCCGTGGCGCTATGGTGTGGATCCGCCCAGCATGCTGCTGCGCAACGACGGCAAGGGACATTTCACCGATGTCACCGACCAGGTCGCGCCCGGCCTTCGGAACGTTGGCATGGTCACCGATGCCGTGTGGCGTGACATCGACGGTGACGGCCGCCCCGATCTCATCCTCGTCGGCGAATGGATGCCGATCACGATCTTCCATAACACGGGCGGAAAGCTCGAGCGGATGAACGTGCCGGGGTTGGAGAAATCGGACGGTTGGTGGAACAGGATCATCGCTGGCGATTTCACGGGACACGGCCGAGTGGACTTCATCGTGGGCAACATGGGACTGAATGGCCGGCTGCACGCGAGCGCCACGGAGCCCACGACGATGTACGTGAATGATTTCGCACAGAGTGGCCTCGTGCAGCAGATCATCACGACGTCCAATGGCGGCGCGAGCTATCCGGTGCTCATGCGCGATGAGCTGCTCAACGTCATTCCGCGGCTGCGCGACCGTTTTCCGACCTATGCCTCGTACGCGCGCGCGCGCATCGAGGACATATTCTCTTCGCAGGAGCTGTCGGCTGGCGTCGTGAAGCACGCCTACACGTTCGCGACGTCGCTCGTGCGCAACAACGGCGACGGCTCGTTCACGGTCATTCCGCTGCCGGCTGAGGCGCAGCGGGCTCCGGTCTACGGCATCCTGGCGACGGACGTGGACGGAGATGGCCACGTGGACCTGCTGCTCGCCGGGAATTTCGACGGCATTCCCCCTGAGCTTGGCGGACGCATGAGCGCCAGCGCCGGGCTGGTGCTCCGCGGAGACGGAAAGGGAAGCTTTACGCCACTCGAGGGGGGTCAGAGTGGTTTCGTCGTGCCGGGCCAGTCACGCGACATTCAACGTGTGCGGACTGGCGGCCGAGGCGATCTCTACGTGGTGGCGCGCAACAACGATCGCCCGTTGGCGTTCCGTGCGACGACGAGCGGCCAGACCAGCCGGCCGCTCGCCGCGCGGCGTGCTAGTGGTGCTTCGTTTTGATGAGGATCACGCCGTTGGCGCCCCGGCTGCCGTACATCGACATGTTCGCGGCGTCTTTCAGCACTCTGATCTCCGCGATGTCGTACGGACTGATGCCGGCCAGTGCGCCGCCGGGGCCCGGCGTGATGGCCACGCCATCGATGATGTACAGCGGCTGGTTGTCGGGATTCCAGCTTGCCGAGCCGCGAATGCGCACCGTGAGACTGCCATCCGATGCGTGCCCGATCGTGACACCTGGGACGTTGTTGGCGAGGATCTTCTCGATGGGTATGTCGCCCGAGCTCGTAATGGCGGACGACGAGACCGTGTTATCGGCCGGCTGCGGAGCCGGCGCGGTCTCCGGAGGATTCCCGCCTCCACACGCGGAGATGAACGCGGCGCCAAGGATCAGAGACTTTGTACGCAGTGGGAACATAAAAGCGAACTCCTCACGGCTCGAGGGCCGCAGCGGGATTATGTCGGACGGTGCAGCATAAAATGATCCTTATCACTTCGCGCGGCTAGTAGCGTGCACCGGATTTCAGCCTGGGCCGCGTTCGCGGCGGTGCTGCTCGCCGTCGCCTCGTGCCGGCAGACCGCGCCCCCCACGCTATTCGAACAGCTCCCGTCCTCATACACGGGTATTTCGTTTGCCAATCGGCTGCCCGAGGACACGAGTTTCAACATTCTCAACTACCTCTATTACTACAACGGCGGCGGCGTCGCGGTCGGCGACATCAACAACGACGGCTTGCCCGACCTCTACTTCACATCGAACCTCGGCGCCAATCATCTCTACCTGAACAAGGGGAACTATCAGTTCGAGGACATCACCGTGCGCGCGGGCGTCGCCGATTCGGTGGGCTGGAAGTCCGGCGTCACCATGGCCGACGTGAACGGCGACGGCTTCGTGGACATCTTCGTGTGCGGCGTGAGCTACCTGGGCGTTCACGGCCGCAACGTGCTGTACATCAACAATGGTGACGGCACGTTCACTGATCGGACGAAGGAATACGGGCTGGAGTTCGAGGGCTACTCCACCCAGGCGCTGTTCTTCGACTATGACGGCGACGGCGCCCTCGACATGTACCTGCTGAACCACTCGGTGCACACCGAGCACGGTACGGGTTCACCGCTGTCGCGCACCGAGCGCAATCCGCGCGCGGGTGGACGGTTGTATCACAACGACCACGGCCACTTCGTGGATGTGAGTGCCCAAGCCGGCATCTACGGCGGCGCGTTCGGGTACGGGCTTGGCGTGGTGGCCAGCGATTTCGATGGCGACGGATGCCTCGACCTGTATGTCGCGAACGACTTTCAGGAAGACGATTTCCTTTACCACAACAATTGCAACGGCACGTTTACAGAAATCGGCGCGCGGGCGATGCGGCATACGAGCCGGGCGTCGATGGGTGTGGACGCGGCCGACTTCAACAACGACGGCCGTACCGACATCATCTCGGCAGACATGCTTCCCGAGCGCGAGGACGTGCTCAAGTCGTCGGCGTCGACCGAGAGCTTCGCCGTGTACGACCTCACGCGGCAGGCCGGGTATCATCCGCAATTCGGGCACAATGCGCTGCAGCTCAATCGAGGGTCCGATCCACACGGTCCGCCGGGGCTGACCTACTTCAGCGAGATCGGTTTCCTGGCTGGCGTTGCCGCGACTGACTGGAGTTGGGCGCCATTGTTCGCGGACCTCGACAACGACGGCCGGAAGGACCTGTTCATCACGAGCGGGATCTACCGCCGGCCGAACGATCTCGACTATCTCGCGTACGTCGCGAGCCCCGCGATTCAGGCGTCGCTCGGAAGGGCGATTACGCGTGAGAATCTCACGCTCGTCAAGCGCATGCCGCAGGTCGCCGTGCCGAATCATGCGTTCCGGAACAGCGGTGACCTCACATTTGCCAATGTGACGAACGCCTGGGGACTCGGACAGCCGGGATTCTCCAATGGAGCGGTGTACGCGGACCTCAACAACAGCGGTGCGCTCGATCTCGTGATCAATCGCATCAACGAGCCGGCGGCCATCTATCGCAATCACGCGCGAGAGCAGAATGGCGCGCATTATCTCCGCATCGCCCTCCAAGGGGAGGGAGGCAACACGCAGGGCATCGGCGCGAAGGTACTCGCCTGGCACGGCGCGAGTATGCAGTTGCTCGAGCAGATGCCGACACGGGGTTTCCAGTCATCGGTCGATCCGCGGCTCCATTTCGGACTCGGCGCCGCGTCGCGGGTGGACTCGCTGCTGGTCGTCTGGCCGGACCGGCGTTTTCAGATGTTGCGCGATGTCGCCGGCGACCGGATGCTCACGCTGTCGCAGCGACAGGCATCGGGGCGCTACGACTTCAGGGACCGCGAGCGGAGTGCAGCTCCTCCGGTATTCGCCGACGTCACCGCCGTTGTCGGCATCGATTGGCGACATCACGAGAACCCGGCGGTCGACTTCGAGCGCGAGCCGCTGCTGCCGCACTTGCTGTCTACGCAAGGACCGGCAATCGCCGTCGGGGACGTGAACGGTGACGGGCTGGACGACATCTACGTCGGCGGCGCGAAGTGGCAGGCGGGCACATTGTTTCTTCAGCAGCGCGACGGAACGTTCCGCGAAAGTGCGCAGCCCGCATTTACGGCCGATAGTCTGTTCGAGAGCGTCGATGCCGCGTTCTTCGACGCGAATGGAGATGGCCATCCCGATCTCTACGTCGTGAGTGGCGGCGGGGAGTTCACCGGGTCAAACGACGCGCTTCAGGATCGACTGTACATCAACGACGGCCACGGGCACTTTCGTCGAGACGTGAGCGCTCTGCCGCGGATGACGGCAAGCGGCTCACGAGTCGCGGTGGGCGACTTCAATGGCGATGGTCATCCCGATCTCTTCGTCGGACGGCGCGCCGTCACGGGCGCATACGGCGTGTCGCCGCGGAGCTATCTCCTCGAGAACGACGGAAAGGGCCACTTCCGTGACGTGACAAGGGAGCGAGCTCCGACAATGGCGGAGCCGGGGATGGTGACATCCGCCGCGTGGGTGGATTACGATCATGACGGGCATCTGGACCTTGTCGTCGCCGGGGAGTGGATGCCCGTGCGCGTCTTTCATCAGGAGAACGGTCGCTTCGTTGAGCGCACGAGAGAGGCGGGTCTCGCGGACACGAATGGGTGGTGGAACGACGTCACTGTTGCAGACCTCAACGGCGACGGCCGCCCCGATCTCGTGCTCGGCAATCTTGGGCTCAACTCCTACCTGTCGGCGTCAAAAAATGTTCCGGTGCGACTGTACGTCGGCGATTTTGCCCACGATCGCTCCCTTCAGCCGGTCATCACCGTGGAGCGCAACGGCACGAACTATCCCGTCGCCGGCGTCGATGAGCTTACGCGCGCGATTCCGGAGCTACGGAGTCGATTTCCCTCGTACACCGCGTTCGGCGGCAAGAGCGTCGAGGAACTGCTTTCGCGAGAAGCACTCAACAGCGCGCGACGTTTCGAGGCGGACGACTTTGCCACCTCCGTTGCGATCAACAACGGAAATGGCACCTTCACCCTGCACCGGCTCCCGATGCAGGCGCAGTTCGCGCCTGTCTCGGCGGCGATCGCCGAAGACTTCGATGGCGATGGGCGCGTCGATCTGCTCCTCGCGGGAAACGAGTTCGGTGTTCCCCCGTTATTCGGACGATATGACGCCGGTTACGGGCTGCTCTTGCGTGGCGACGGAGGCGGACGGTTCACTTCAGCCGAGTTGTCGCGGAGCGGTCTCGTTCTCGACGGCCAGGTCCGGCATATGAAAGTCGTCCGCCAAGCCGGCGGCGGGCGGCTGCTTCTCGTAGCGCGCAACGACGACAGGGTTCAGGTGCTCCGCGTGACACAGCCTAACGCTTCGCTTACCGCCAGGAAACCATGACCACGCTTCAGATGAGATCAGCGATTGGTGTCGCGGCTCTGACTTTATTGGCGAGCTGTAAGGCGGCAGCGCCGAGTCGCTCGTCGAGCGCCGATCAGCCACGGGTGGTGGACGCGTACGACCCACCACACGACCTTGGTCCTCTGTTCGAGCGTGTGCAGCTCGGCGGACTCTTCGACGATTCGAAGACGTTTGTGGATGCGCGTCCGCGCTCTGATCCGTCGGCGATTGTTGCGCGGTACACCGACGCGAGCAGGGCAACGGGGTTCAATCTGCGTGCGTTCGTGGACTCCAACTTCGACATTCCGCGCCCCGTTGGCGGGGACTTCCGCACGGATACCACGCAGGCCATGGAGGCGCACATTCGTGCGCTGTGGCCCGTGCTGACGCGTGCCGCCGACACGGCCGATGCGCGCTCGTCGCGAATCCCGTTGCCGAACGCCTATGTCGTTCCGGGCGGACGATTCCGCGAGGTGTACTACTGGGACTCCTATTTCACGATGCTCGGCCTGGTGGAGAGTGGCCGGACGGATCTCGTGAAGGACATGCTCGACAACTTCGCGCACCTCGTGGCGACCATCGGCCACATCCCGAACGGCAATCGAACGTATTATCTGGGGCGCAGCCAGCCTCCCTTCTTCGCGGCGATGGTGGGACTCTATGCAAAGGCGACGGATACCACACAGGCGCTCCGGTATCTGGATGCACTCGAGAGAGAGCATGTATTCTGGATGGATGGGGCGGACCGGCTGAAGCCGGGGCAGGCGTATCGGCGCGTGGTCATGATGCCCGAGGGCGTCGCGCTCAATCGATATTGGGATGACTTGCCTGGGCCGCGGCCGGAATCGTTCAAGCCGGACCATGAGATCGGGCAAACGGTGCCTGATAGTCTGCGCGAGCGATTCTACCGCAATGCGCGCGCGGCCGCGGAGAGCGGTTGGGACTTCAGCAGCCGCTGGATGCGCGATCCATCCGACCTGAGGACGCTCGAGACGACGGCGCTCATTCCGGTCGATCTCAACAGCCTGATGTACAATGCCGAGCGGATGATTGCGGCGCTGCGTCGCTTCCGGAATGGGCAGGGTGATGCGGACGTCGCCGCGAAGTACGACCGGGACGCTGAACGCCGGCGGCAGTCCCTGCTCGCCGCGGCGTACGACCCCAATGACGGATACTTTTACGACGTGCGCTGGCGGACGTGGGAGCGAGTCACCGATCGTCCGTCGCTTGCGGCGGCGGCGGTGCTGTACTTCGGCCTCGCGGTGCCGTATCAGGCCGTCAGCGTGGCGGGACGGCTGGAGCGTGACTTCCTGAAGCCCGGCGGTTTCGTCACGACGAACATTCGCTCGGGGCAGCAGTGGGACGCACCGAATGGCTGGCCGCCGCTGGAGTGGATGGCGATGGAAGGGATTCGCCGATACGGCGGCACCGCCCTCGCGGATAGTGCGCGTAACCGCTGGATGGCGCTCAATCGGAAGACCTACAAGGCAACGGGGCGGATGACGGAGAAGTACGACGTGGTGGATCTTACGCGGCCGGCGGGTGGGGGGGAGTACACGACGCAGGACGGTTTCGGATGGACGAATGGGGTGGCGCTGGCGTTGAGTGCTCAGGAACGTACCAGAGCCCGTCCGTCACGGGATGCGGTACGCCCGGGGCGGCCTGGCGAGCCAGCCAGAGTGCGATAGGGAGAGTAGGCACATATGGTCAGGTGGCTCCCGGATATCCGGGCTAGACAGGTGCCTGTCTGCGGAAGATTGCAGCCAGACACTTCTTTATGGCATTCTTCCTTCGTCTCGTCGAATTGCCAGGCCTTCCAGCGCGCCATCCGGGGTCGGGCATGCGCTGCGCGGGCGCATCAAGCTGTTGCCGCCGGCTCATCAAGGACCTCCCGAACCTTCCGGGTGAGCGCCTCCGACGCGAATGGCTTTTGAAGGAAATTCGCCCTCGCGTCCAGCAGCCCATTTTGGGAGACTGTCGCATCCGTGTAGCCCGACAAATACAGCACGCGTAGCCCCGGGCGACCCTCGCACAGTTGCGCCACCATCGCTGGGCCCTTCATCACCGGCATCACGACGTCCGTGACGACCAGGTCGATCGTTCCGGCGTAACGGTCCACCAACGCGATAGCCTCGACGCCATTGGCCGCGGAAATCAGCTGGTAGCCCGCGTGCTCGAGCATCCGAGCGACGACCCTGCGGACCGACTCCTCATCCTCCACCAGCAGGATGGTCTCCGCGCCCTTCATCGTTGCCGCACTTGCCATTGGTGCACGCTCCAGGACGTCGGCGTCCTTGCGTGAGCACGTGACTGCACGGTACTCGGCGCAAACGGTACACCGTAACTACACGCCTCGGCGCGGTCCGGCCAATACTTTCTTTGAATCGGTTAACACGCGTCCGGAACATGCGTCTTCAGGTATACCGAAGGTTCCATACCAGGCGGCGACAATCACCCATGCCGCAACGTCCTATTTGATATGCGTCGCCAGCATATCTGGTGACCTGATTGCTTCTCCGGCAGTTGCGGTACTTCGCTACGGTAGCAGAGCATGGCAGTGTGATGCGCGCCGCGACCACGCTGCGCCTCGCACAGCCGGCGTTGTCGCGTCAGCTCCAGAGTCTCGAGCAGGCGGTTGGGACGTCGCTGCTGGTTCGAGAGCCGCGTGGAGTACGGCTCACCGCCGCGGGAAAGTCGCTGCTCTCGGCGATCGGTCCGCTCTTCGGGCGGCTCGAGGACGCGCTCTGCCGGGTCTATCTCGCGAACGACGGACGACTGGGAACGCTCCGCGTTGGCATCGGCCGCGAGGCGATCGACAACAGCCAGGTGGGACGCGCGATCATGGCGTTGCGCGAGCAGTTTCCGGCAGTGCACGTGATCGTCACCGAGGTGGCAAGCGGAGTGCACTCCGACAAGTTGCGCGCACGCGAGTTGGATCTCGCAATCGGCGTCAACGGCGCGGGAGACGCGAACGTCGCATCGGCCGCCCTGATCGCATTCCACGCCGATAGCGCGATGCTGGCCGCGACGCATGCGCTGGCGAATCGCTCATCCCTTGCGGCTGACGACCTGCGAAGCGAGCGCTTTCTCGTCGTCGACCAGTCCATGTTCGGTCCATTTCGAGCACTCTACGAGGAGCTTGCACGGCTCGGTGTGCACGAGCCGGAGACGCACGCATCCATCGAGTCGGTCTTCAGCCTGGTGGCGGCGGGACGAGGGTGGACGGTGACGGCCGCATCCCTGATGGCCGCACCGCCCGCCGGTACCGTGGTGATTCCACTCGACGGCCTCCGCGTGCCGATGCACCTTGCTGTGCGTTGGCGACTCAAGGATGATTCTCCGTTGATCGGGAACGTCACCTCGTTCCTTCAGCAGCTCAGCGACCATTCCGTCGCCCGCGGACACTCGATCGCCGTGAATGATGTGCGGGAAGGACCACCGCATGTGCCTCCGCGGCTCGAAGTGCGCCACCTGCAGGCGCTCGTTGCGATCGCGGAGGCGGGCTCGTTGAGCCGCGCGGCGGAGCGCCTGGGCCTCACGCAGTCGGGGCTGTCGAGGCAGATCCGATCCCTCGAGCATGACATCGGAGTTTCGCTCTTTCGGCGCAAGTCGAATGGTGTCGCCTTGACGGAGGCGGGCGAAGTACTGCGCGAGGAGGCGCATCACGTTCTTGCGGCAGTGCAGGACGCCATTGCCCGGGCGCGCCATAGCGTGAAAGGCATCACAGGCCGGTGCACCATTGCCACCATTGCTACGGAATTCAGCGGCAACATCCTCGTGGAGGTCTTCAAGGACCTGTCCGAGCATCATCCCGGCATCAACGTGAACGTGTCGGAAATGCTGACGCCCTTCCAGGTGCTGGCGCTCAAGGAGCACCGCATCGATCTGGGCGTCGCAGGCGCCAACGCTGGACTCGTGGACGAGCCGCTCATTGCCGGGGTGCGCCTGATGGAGGACGTCATCGAGTGCGCGCTGCTCGTCGACTCCCATCCGCTCGCGTCGCGCGCATGGCTGAAGCCGGCGGACCTGGCCGACGTTCCATTCCTCTTCATGGAGCGCTCGACTTATCCACGGTTCTACGACATCGTGATGCAGGCGTTCGACGACGTCGGCCTGGTGCCGCGAGTGAACGGCTCGTTCAACGGACCGCGCGCGATGTGGCGCTCGGCTGCCGAATCACTCGGCTGGACGCTTGGCAGCCGCTCGATGCGGGCCCGTCCACTTGCCGGCCTGGTCGCGGTGCCGATCGAAGGGCTTCACATCCCTTCGGGCATTCAGTTGCTCTGGCGGCGCGACGAGAGCGACCCCGCGGTGCTCACGGTGCGCGAGGCGTTTCGTCGCCTGCACAGCCCGGAAGCAGCCCACACCAACGGCGCCGGCTCATGATGCGCCGAGGGCGATCAGGTCGCGCATTGCGAGTATCCGCTTGGGCGGACGTTCACGAGCCATTCGGATCATTGCGCGCCCCAACTGTTCTGTCGTGATCACTGCTCCTGGCGCGACTACTGGCAGAAGGGCGAGGATCGGCGTGAGCGCGACGTACGCGACTCGAATCCAGCTCGATTTGGGCGCCTCGCCGTGCATGGGGCGAAGGATTCCAAGGCGGATCATGTATGCCGATGGGAACAAGGAGAGCAACGCGCCTTCGGTGCGCCCCTTCACCTGAGCCCACATGGCCTTGCCTCCGGTGCCGGCGCCGGACACATAGACGAACGTCACGCCCGGATCGATCCGCGCGAGCGTGCGCGCCCAGCCGATGGTCAGCTCGAACGTCACGTGCGTGTACTCTCTTTCGCTCATACCGACTGAGGACACGCCGAGACAGAAGAAGCAGGCATCGTATCCTCGGAGCTCCGCATCCGCCGAGTCGGATTCGAAGAGGTCTTCGCGAATCAGCTCGCGCAGCTTCGGATGCGTCTGGCCAGTGGGGCGGCGGCCGATCGCGAGCACGGTTTCGACGCCGTCATCGCGCAGGCACTCGCGAAGAACGCCACGTCCAACCATTCCCGTTGCCCCGAAGAGAATCACCTTCACACGAGACGCACCGTGCCAGGCACCGAATCGAAGCCGGTGTCGAACGTCATGATGCGGACGACGCCGTGACGCTCCATGGTCGCGAGGTGAATCGCATCGCGAGCGGAGAGACGATTCCCGTATACGAGCGTCTTTGCGCGTTCGACGTCGCGGAACTCGATGGGCAACACCTCGTCGACAACGGCCAACAACGCGTTGAACGCCGGTTGGATGGCCGCGCGGCGATCGATGGCCACGTACCGGTGTAGGATTTCCTGGAACACCTCGGCGTTGGTGACCAGACGTTCGCCCGCCGCGAGCGCGGATTCGAGCAGCCGCTGGGCATCGCTCTTGTGCGGGTGGAACTCTCCGACCAGGTACATCGGAATGTTGGAGTCGACAAAGATCATCGACGGTCGCCGAGGTAGCCCGACTCGATCTGCGCGAGCATCTGGTCGATGTCCGCAGTGGGATACGTGTGGCGGGCCGCTTCGCGGACGGCCGACAGTTTCTTGCGCTGGTCGCCCACGGGCTCCTGACGCCGTGCGACGCGCAGCGCTTCACGCACCCATTGCGAGACCGTCAATCCGCGTTTCTGGGCGGCGCGCTGAACCTCCCGGTACTCGGGGTCCTCGAACACTACCTGGAGTCGTTTGCTCATGCTTTGAGTATACATGGCTATTCCTATGAGTCAAGGCATTATTGGCGCACCGACATCCGCACGTAGTCGATGAGCATGGTGGCCGGAAAGATCGCGTCCGATTGCGGATCGCCGTCGAAGGTTCCGCCGATGGCGACGTTGAGTATTACGTAAAACGGTTGGTCGAAGACCCAGGCACCATAGCGCTGCACGTCGGTCCGATTCACCGCGAAATGGAGAGCGCCGTCGATGAAAAATCGCACCTGATCCGCGTCCCATTCGACCGCGAACACGTGAAAATCGTCCGCGAACGTGGCGCTCGAAAGCCAGAACGGGTGCGCGAACGGTGTCTTGCCCGAGTACCCAGGGCCGTGGACCGCTGAGCTGGTCGTTCGCGGATCGCTCCCGCGATTCTCCATGATGTCGAGCTCACCGCACTGCGGCCACGGCGTTTCGGGATGGTTGCCACCCAACATCCAGAAGGCGGGCCACAGCCCTTGACCCGACGGCAGCTTGATGCGCGCCTCAACGCGGCCCGGCCGCGCAAGCATCTTGCCCTTCGTCTTGATCTTCGCGGACGTGTAGCGGCCGGTGGCCAATCGGCGCGCAGTAATGGCCAGTTGCCCGGCGCCGTTGAGCGCGACGTTGTCGGGTGCTGTGGTGTAGAACTCCCTTTCGTTGTTGCCCCAGCCACAGAGACCGACCTGGCATCCGTCGCCCGTGTCGTAGCTCCATTTCAGGCTGTCCGGGCTCGCGCCGGCCACTCCATCGAACTCGTCCGCCCATACGATGGTCCACGTCGTTGCCGGCGGCGTGGGAGGCGCCGGTGGCGTCGGAGTCGTTACGGCAGAGGGAGAGGTCCCTCCGCCGCATGACAGCGCAAGCGTCGCCAGCGAAAACAGGAACGCCGCACGACGAGGAAACACAGGATTACGGAATGCCGGCTGCCGCCGCCGGCACCGCGTACGACCACGGCTGCGCCGTCAACCTCCGCTGCCGTGGATACACCTCGTCGAGCGTGTTCGCATCATAGAGCCTGCCGTTCACCATGACCATGTTGACGCTGTTGCTGTTCCGAATGTTCGCGAGCGGATCCTTATCGAGCACGATCAGGTCGGCCATCTTGCCAGGCTCCAGGGAACCGAGGTCCCGGCCCATTCCTATTCCTTCCGCGCCGACGATCGTCGCGGCACGCAATGCGTCGTGCGTGGACAATCCTCCGCTCTGGAGAAGCCACAGCTCCCAGTGCATGCCCAGCCCCTGAAGCTGGCCGTGGCTGCCGACACCGATGTGTCCACCTGCCGCCACGGTCTTTGCCACGTCCTGGGCGTGTTGCCACATGGCGTACTCCTCCTTCACCGCGAAGCCAGCGGGGCCAGGCGCGTTGCCCGTGCCGCGCCGGCGCACCTTGGTGTCGAAGTCCACCGGATGCGTAAAATGCCTGAGCTTCGCGTCGCCGAGCAGGTCTTCGGTCTGGTAAAACCATCCCTCGCCGAAGGGACCGCCGTACTCCACGATGAGCGTGGGCGAGTTGAGGAGGCCGGTGCCCTTGTACCATTGGAAGACGTCGTCGAACTTCGGCGTGATCGGCAGCACGTGCTCGATGCCGGGATAGCCGTCGATGCCGTGCGTGATGTTGAGCTTCTGATCGAGCCCGCCCTCGGTGGTGGGCATGATGCCGAGCTCCTTCGCCGCCATGATGATCCATTGCCGCTGCTGGCGGTTGCCGCTCATGTACATCTTGAGCGTCTTGGTGTCGTAGTACTTCGCGTAGCGCGTGAGGATCTGCCGAGCGTGGTCGAGATCGCGCACGGGCTCGCGTGAGAAGACCCCGGGGCCGGTGGTGTACACGCGAGGACCGATCATGTCGCCCGTCTCCACGCGGTCACCGTAGGTCATGAAGTCAGTGGTGGCCGTCTGTGGATCGCGCGTGGTGGTGGTGCCGTACGCGAGCGTCGCGAGATACTGCCACGTCTGCGTGTTGTGCACCTGCGGCGTGAGCCACTGCGGGTGGTAATGGGTGTCCACCATGCCAGGCATGATGACCTTGCCGGAGACGTCGATCACCTTCGCGTCCGCCGGAATCGAGATGCTGCCCGATGGGCCCACTGCGACGATGCGATTGTCGCGCACGAGGACGTCGGCGTTTTCGATGATCTCGTGTCCCTTCATGGTAATGGCCTTTGCGCCGCGGAATGCCACGACACCGTGCGGCACGTCGCGTGTGGCCGGCACGGAGATGCTCACCTCGACCGGCTTGTAACCGGGCTTGGGCTTCTTGTTCGCACCCGTGTCGGACCTGGCCTCGATCTTCGCGAGCGAGTCCACACGCGCCATGCTGTCCTTCGTCGCAGGCGCAAGGCGCAGTGCGGCCTTGGTGCGGGCGTCGGTCTTGAGCGAGTCGTCCACCGCGCGTCCACGCTCCAGATCGTACGTCCAGAGGGCGTTGCCGAGCGACCACATGACCTTCCTTCCATCGGCCGTCCAGGTCGGGAACTCCCCACCGACCTCATTGAGCTTCTTCACGGGAACACTCGCCGAGGCGGGATCGGCGACTGAGACCGTGGGCGCCGTCAGGCCGGTCTGCGGAATGGTGATCGTATAGAAATCCATTCCGACCATGGCGATGGCTTCATCGCCGCGGGGTGACATGAGGACGAGCGACGCCGGCGGCGGCTGCGGCGGAGTCGGCTCCGCCGGATCGAGGTGCGAATCGTTTCCGGGAGACGACGGACGCAATGCGCGTCCGCCCACCCACTGGAGGGCGATCGTATTTTCCAGGCCGGCATCGAGCGTGAGATCCGCATCAGTTCCGGGAGGAAGCGGCCCGGTCACCTTGAGATGCGTCTTCAGATCGGTGCCATCCCAACGGAAGGAGACGAGACCCTCCCGTCCGTACGCGTAGATGCGCTCAGGGCTCGTGGTGAAATGCGGATTGCCCAATCCTGCCGTGGGCATGATTGGTGTGACCGTGCCGCCGGCGGCGGGGACCCACACGAACTCGGCGGCCACGGGACCGAAGAACGCTGCCCCCGCCTCCTGCAGCTCGCGCGCAGCCGCGCGAACGGCGACGATGCGATCGCCGGCAGGCGACCATGCGAGATCGTTGTACAGCCCGCCCGGCGAGAGCGTCTGCGTGCTCCATGTCCTTCCATTGGAGTTGGCGCGAACGATGTTGCCGCCCTTCGCATCACTCCATGTAGTGAAGGCGAGCGCCTTGCCGTCCGGGCTCCACGCAGGCCCGAATTCGCCGACGTCGCTCTTGCTGACCCGCTGTGGCGTCCCATTGGGAAGCTCGACCACGTACACGCGGTCGAGCGACGAGAAGGCCAGTCGTCTCCCGTCGGGAGATGGCGCGACGTCGCGAATCTGATGCGCGCGGAAGTTGACTGCGGTGTCAACGCGATATGAGAACCGCACCTCCGGACCCAGCTCCAGCTTCACCTCGGCCTCAAACGGAATCTTTACAGGCGCACTTCTGTCCACGGGGACGCGCCAGATCTCGCCGCCATAAGAGACCACGACATTCCTGCTATCCGGCGTGAACGCGTACCCTGGATACGCATCCAGTGGGGCGCGCGATTCGATCTCGTCGCGCTGCACGGGATAGGCGAGCCAGTCCTCCTGCTGTGTCTCGAGGTTGCGCAGGCGCAGTCCGGTCTTGGTCTCGAACCGGGAGGCGTAGACCAGGAATTTTCCGTCGGGCGAGAGTGCTGGACGGAATGCCGAGCCGAACCGCTTCGACATCTGCGACGTACGCCCCGTCTCACGATCCCACACGTAGAGCTGAAATTGCGGCCCGACGCTGTTGTACTGCCAATCGCCAAGACGCGCGGCGTACCAGAGATAGCGCGGATCCTTGCCGAAGGCGGCGCCGAGCTGCTTCTGCGTCGGCGGTGGCGCTGGCGTGGAGGTGAGGGCGACACCCTTGCCGCCGTCGACGTGATACATCCATAGCTTGGCGGGTCCGCCAAGACCACCGGACTTCGAGGCGAAGACGTATTTGCCGTCGGGCGACCACGCGGGCGAGATGTAGAGGTTGTTGTTCCCGGTGGTGAGCGCGACGGTGTCCTTTCCGTCCGCATTCATCAGCCAGACGTTCTCGCCGCCGGAGCGATCGGAGATGAAGACGATCTTCTTCCCATCGGGCGAAAAGCGGGGCTGCGCGTCGTAGGCCATTCCGCTCGTGAGGCGCGTGGCCTTGCCGCCGCCGATCGGAAGGGAATAGAGATCCCCCAGGAGGTCGAAGACGATCGTCTTTCCGTCGGGCGCGACGTCCAACGAGATCCAGGTGCCCTTGGTGGTCGTGAACGTGTGCGTCCGCGCCGTCTTGAGGGGGAGGCCGACGGTCTTTGGAGTGGAGTTGGCGGCGGGAGCATCCTGCGCGGCGAGGACAGCGGGAGTGAGGATGCCGAGAGCGAGGATCGCAGTCTGCGCGAAGTGCGCGAACGGGCGTGGGGACATGGGAACAGATGAGGAGGGAGGCGGCAAGAGCCGAGCGACGACTACCATATACTGTACGCCGTTCAACGGTACGCCGCTGCTCTGTTTGCGGCCAGTCGTGACCAGGTGGATGGAGGTTGCGCGCTCATCGCGCGCACGCAATCTTGGCAAGCCCCCCGCTGAGAGAGCCGTATGGGCCTGTCTGAATCGATCATTCCTGGCGTCAGCCGTGCGATCGAAGGGCTGGACGTCGACGTGCTGCGAGCGGCCATTCGCGCCGAGTACACGCAGGTGGCGTCCGATCCGGCGCAGGGCTTCCACTTTCACACGGGACGGCGGCTTGCCGGCCTTCTGGGCTACGACGAGACGTGGTTCGACGGAGTCCCCGAGGACACCGTCGCCTCGTTCGCCGGCACGGGGAACCCGTTCTCGCTCGGTTCGCTTGGCGTAGGCGAGCATGTGGTTGATGTCGGCTGTGGCGCAGGCATCGACAGCCTCATTGCTGCACGCATGGTCGGGGCGAGCGGCACGGTCGTCGGTGTCGACATGACACCGGCGATGCTGGGGCGGGCCAGGGAAAGCGCGCGGCTCGGCGGGTTCACGAACGTGCATTTTCATCAGGGGCTCGGCGAGTCGTTGCCCGTGACCGATGGCTGGGCCGACGTGGTGATTTCGAATGGTGTGCTCAACCTGCTTCCCGACAAGTTCGCGGCGTTGCAGGAGATGGCCCGCGTGGTCAGGCCTGGGGGGCGGCTCCAGGTCGGCGACATCCTCGTCCAGAAGGACGTCGGCAACAAGGCGCGCCGCGACATCGATCTCTGGAAGAGCTGAATCGCCGGCGCTCTGCAGGAGGCAGAGCTTCGGGCGACGGTCGTCGCTGCCGGATTCGTCGGATTTGAGATTGCATCGCGTGTGGATGTCTACGCCGGCGCGCCGCAATCGTCGAGCGCGGCCCAATTCGGAACGCTGGGCATCAGCTTCCGCGCGCGGAAACCCGTGACGGCCGACGAGTGGCAACAAGCGCTCACCGCGCTGACGTGCTCCCTGTAGACGCGACGACCGACGACGGCCTCCGGGAGCGGCTCGCGTCGTCGCTCGGTCCGGGTTACAGCATCGAACGCGAACTTGGCGGTGGGGGCATGTCGCGTGTGTACCTCGCGCACGACGCACGTCTCGGCCGAGACGTGGTCGTCAAGGTGCTCGCGCCCGATCTCGCAGAACAGCTGTCGACGGAACGTTTCGGGCGCGAGGTCCGACTTGCGGCGTCGCTACAGGCACCGCACATCGTCCCTGTCCTCATGGCGGGGCAGACGGTGGACGGGCTGCCGTACTACACGATGCCGTTCGTTCGCGGAGAGTCGTTGCGCGCCCGGTTGACGCGCGTCGGTGCGCTGCCGCTCCGCGAAGGTGTCGCCATCCTGCGTGATGTCGTGAAGGCGTTGGCGTTTGCTCACTCGGAAGGTCTGGTTCATCGCGACATCAAGCCCGAGAACGTCCTGCTCTCCTCCGGGAGCGCGGTCGTTACCGATTTTGGGATCGCCAAGGCCATTGCGGCGGCGCGGACACGTGAGGGCGAGCCCGCCAGCGGGTCGGCGGTCCTTGACGGAACTGACGCACTCACGCAACTCGGCACGGCCGTCGGCACGCCGGCGTACAGCGCGCCCGAACAGGCGGTCGGGGATCCGGACGTCGACCACCGTGCGGATCTGTACTCGTGGGGGATCGTCGCATACGAGGTGCTCGTCGGACACCATCCGTTCGCCGCGCGCACCACGTATCGCGCGATGGTCACGGCTCACCTCACCGAAGCACCGCACGATATCGCGGCGCTGGCGCCACACCTTCCTGCGCCAGTATCCGAGATCATCATGCGCTGTCTCGAGAAAGAGCCGGCGCTGCGGCCCACGGATGCTGCCGAGATCGAGGTTGCGCTCGAGGGACCGAATTGGACGTTGACGCCTGCGCGGCGACATCTCGTTCAGCGCGCGCTCCAGCTCACGGACGACGTGTGCCGCCGGCTCGACCGCGAGACCCTCGATGCGCGTCTCCTGGGACGATCGCTCGAGTACGTGGAAAATGACGGCGCCCCGCGCGTCCTTTTGTACTGCCTTCACGGGTTGGGACACGATGCCGCCGACTTCACGACCGTGCTCGAGACGTCGCCATATCGCGCCATTGCGCCCTCACTCTTCGGCTTCGAGCGCGTCGCTGAGCGACAGCGCGTGCCTATCGCGATCGAGACCCACATCGGGCTCGTCCGCGAGTTGCTTCGCGACGCGATCTCGCGTGTCTCACCGGACCGGGTGATCCTGATTGGGTTTTCCTCTGGGGCGGACCTCGCGTTGCGTCTGCTCGCGACGGCGGAGTCAGACAGCCCGCGTGTCGACGCGTGTCTGGCGCTAGGGCCCAATCTCTCGCTCGCAACCTGTTTCGCGAGCCGCGTGTTCTCCAACCTCCAGAGTGAAGGCGCCGCCGCGCTGCTGTCAGATCTCCAGCGATTTGGCGCCGGGGCGACGAGCCTCGACGAGTGGCTCAACGTGATGGCGTACGTGCTCGATGCCCTGCGGAAATTCCGCGACGACGTCGGACCCCTTACGCGTCTCGCCAGCGACATCCTGTCGCCTTTCCAGTCGAGCGACGACGTGTTCGCCGAATGGTTCCGGAAGGCCAACGGGCGCGTGGCGCTCCTGCGCTGCGTCTTTGAAGAGAGTGATACGTGTGCGGCGCTCGTCCAATCGCTGCGCCTCCGGAATCTGGACGACGGGGTGCTTGGCTCGCGGTATCGACCGGAGGCGCTCGCGCTTCAGGCGCCCGCGGACCACTTTGCCCTCATCGATCCTGCGCGCGTCGAGCGACACATCGAATCGCTCGTGGCGGCACTGGGCTGACCCACCGGGCTGCCGAGACGCAACGCTTCGGTGTCTCCGGCGACGTGCGTATCGACTGGCCAGCGCCCTTGTCCAGCACTCCGAGCCGTATCTACGTTGTGAGTGCAGCAAGTATCAGGACGTGTTTCCACCGCTCCCGAGAATCGATACATCATGCAGTCCAGTTACCGACTTCAGCTGGGGCTTGTAGCGGCACTGTGCGTTGTCGGTGGCGCGCGGCGCGCAGCTGGACAAGCCCAGCCGGCACGCCCGCCGGTCGGCATTCCGCCTGTCGAGGTCGTCGCCACACGAGTGCCTGAGGCGCCGCACGATGTCCCTGCGTCGATCGAGGTGATCAACGGCGACGATCTGCGCGCGCGCGGTGCGACGTCGCTCAGGGATGCGTTGGCTCTTGCCGCCGGTGTCGCGATTGCGCCTGGCGGCGACAACGGGCCCGCGAGCGCCGTGCCGGAGATCTGGGGTCTTCGCGAATTCGACGCGTTCCTGCTGGTGGTGGATGACATTCCGTGGGGCGGCGCCTTCAATCCCGCCGTTGCGACCCTGACGCTGCGCGACGTGGAGCGCATCGAGATTCTCCGTGGACCGGCGCCGGTGACCTACGGGGCAACCTCGTTCGTCGGCGTCATTCACGTGGTGCACAAAGCGGCCGCGGCGAGTGCGCGTTACGCCGATGCGCATGGCGGAAGCTTTGGCAGCGGCGGAGCGGCGGTGGACCTCGCGGTTCCGTTGAGCGAGGACTGGAAGTCGCGGGCCAGTGGCGATTTCGATCGCCAGGAATTCAAGGACGACCGCACGTCATTCACGCGCGGACATGCACTCCTGCGTACGGCCAGGGTAGACGGCGCATCGAAGACCTGGATCAAGGCGGACATCACCGGCCTTCGTCAGGATCCCGCGAGCCCGCACCCACGGGAAGGGCAGACGCTGTCGGTGAAGACTCCGCTCGACGCGAATCACAATCCGCGGGGCGCCTACATGAACGACGATCGGTTGTCGATCGCGGGTGGCATGGAGCGTCCCGTCATGACGAGCGCGGTGTGGGGCGCGACGGCTTCGTTCACACACTCGGCGCAGAGAATCTTCCGCGGCTTCCTCACCGACGTCTCGAACACGCCGAACAATGCGTCGGGGTTCAAGGAGCGCATCGACGTCAACGACGTCTACGCGGACTCGCACATCATCTGGCCAGTGCTGTCGCGGGTGCGTTTCATGGCCGGCGCCGATGTCCTGTTTGCCACGGGCGAGGCGCAAGGAGCGACATTCACGTATACCGCGCCGCTGAGCGGGTCACCCGCGCCGGCCGTATCGGAGCCATCAACGCTCGACAAGGACGCGGAAGACGAACGCAGGTTCCTCGGTGCTTACGCGTCAGCGGAATGGCGGCCAGCCGACCGGCTGATGCTGAGCGGCGGCGTGCGTCTCAATGCGACCACCGAGAAGCGCGGACAGGGCAATGAGGTCACGCACACGCGTCCGAGCGGCAGCGCTGGCGTGATGTACGGACTCTGGGAGCGGGACCTCAATCACGTGCGCCTGTTCGCCAATTTCCGCAACACGTTCAAGCCGGCCGCGTTCGATTTCAGTCTCGCCGAGAATGAAGGTGTGCTCGAGCCTGAGACATCGTCGAGTCATGAGAGTGGCGTCAAGATCCGCACGATGGATGGCCGCGTCGACGTCGAAGCGAGCACGTTTCAGATGGACCTGGAGAACCTGGTGACGGCCACCGTCGTCAACGGACTGCCGGCGCTCATCAACGCGGGGAAGACACGCTTCAAGGGCGTCGAAGTGGCGACGGACGTTCGTCTGCCCAGCGCGCTGTTCGCGCGCGCGAGCTACAGCTTTCACGACGGCAAGTTCGTGGATTTCGTGCAAGCCTTCGATGGCCTGCCGACGCAGCTCGGCGGAAATCGCTTCGAGATGTCGGCCAGGCATCTCGCGTCCGCCGGATTGTCATTCGCGCCGGAGCGGGGGATCGTGGCGCACGCCAGCGTCACCTACTCAGGCGACCGGTATCTCAACAAGCGCAACACGGCGCTCGCCCCGTCGTTCTCGACGTTCGATGCAGGTGTCGGTTATCGCACTGGCGACATCGAGGTGCGTCTCGACGGCCGCAATCTCGGCGATCGTCGCGATCCGATTTCGGAGAGCGAGTTCGGCGACGCGCAGTACTACCGGATGCCCGCGAGGACGATTCAGGCGGGAGTCGTGGTGCGGTATTAGCACTACATCGGCCATCACTGTTTCGGAGACTCAGATGCGTACCGCTCCAGTTTGGAAGGCACTTGCCGTCGCACTCTCGTTTGCCGTTGCTCTGCCGGCGATAGCCCAGCAGAAGCCTGCCGCACCGAGGGCCAATTGGACGTCGGTCGAGGAGGCGCTGGGCCGCAAAGGCGCCATACAGACCGGTGACGTCATCCGGTTCAGCTTTCCGCGAAGCGATCTCACGGTTTCCGTTGCCGGGGTCACGCTGAAGCCGGCGCTCGCGCTCGGCAGCTGGGTGGCGTTCAAGGAGATCGGCAAGGGCCAGTCAATGGCGATGGGTGACCTCGTGCTCGTGGAGAACGAGGTGAGTCCGGTGATGCGTGCGCTGCAAGCAGGCGGCGTCGAACAGACGGCGCTGCACAACCACGTGCTCGGCGAATCGCCGCACGTCATGTACATGCACATCTCGGCGCATGGCGATGCGGCGAAGATCGCACACGCGATTCACGATGCGCTCGCGCAGAGCAGGACGCCGCTCGGTCCCGCTTTACCGCCCGCGACGGCATCGGCCGTTGATCTCGACACGATGGGCATCGCGAAGGCACTTGGCGT
The DNA here is from genome assembly GCA_002215645.1 of Gemmatimonadetes bacterium 2013_60CM_65_52. Lineage (GTDB taxonomy): Bacteria > Gemmatimonadota > Gemmatimonadetes > Gemmatimonadales > Gemmatimonadaceae > AG11. The sequence continues at coordinate 104,047 of NGFI01000008.1, forward strand.
CGCCGGCAAGTTGAACGGTGTCGTCTACCAGGTGAGTGTTCCGCGTGGTGAGAAGATCGAATCGATGGGGCATGAGGTTCCGCCCTCGATGGGTGTCGCCACCGCGATCAACTTCCAACCAACCGGAGGCGGCAAGGCGGCGATCACCGGCGACTTCGTGCTGCGCGGCAACGAAGTGAACGCGGTGATCCGCGCCCTGCACGATCACGGTATCGAGATGACGGCATTGCACAGTCACATGCTTGACGAGGCGCCGCGGCTGTACTTCATGCACTTCTGGGCGAACGACGATGCCGTGACGCTGGCAAAGGGGCTTCGTGCGGCGCTGGATCAGACGAAGTCGAAGAAAGACTGAACAACGCATGAACCAGGTTCGCATTGCACTCGCGAATGTTCGCTTTCCGGATTCGCCGGAGGAATCGATCACGCTTGCCACGCAGGCGATTACGAAGGCGGCGAGCGCTGGGGCGCAGATCATCTGCTTTCCCGAGTGCTTCGTTCCTGGTTACCGCGACGTAAGCCGTCGCGTACCGGCTCCCGACGCCGCGTTTCTCGACCGAGCGTGGGCCACCATCGCCGAAGCGGCCGGAAAAGCAACGATCACCGTCGTTCTCGGCACGGAGCGCGTGGTGGACGGTGCGCTCGTGGCGAGCGCCATCGTCATCAACGACGACGGATCAGTGGCGGGCTTTCAGGACAAGGTCCAGGTCGATCCGTCAGAGGAGCCGACGTACGTGCCAGGCGCAGGCCGCAGAGTGTTTCAAGCGGGGCCAGTCACGTTCGGGATCGTGATTTGCCACGAGGGGTGGCGCTACCCTGAGACGGTACGCTGGGCCGCACGTCGCGGAGCGCAGATCGTGTTTCATCCGCACTTTCACGAGGCGGGACCGGATTCCTATCGGCCGACGACCTTTGCGGATCCGGCGAACACCTTTCACGAAAAGGCGGCCCTATGTCGCGCCGCCGAGAACACCTGTTATTTCGCGACGGTCAACTTTGCGAGTGACGGGTGTCCGACCACGTCGGCGATCATTCGTCCCGACGGGACAGTGTTCAGCTATCAGCGGTACGGCGAGGAAGGATTGCTGATCGGTGACATCGACATCGACACGGCGACCGGACTCCTTGCAGCGCGTTGCAGAACTGTCGCCTGAGACCGACGCCTACTGCGTTGGCGAGAGGCTCGCGCCATCGCCATCCCCATCCGAGTAATACGCCGTAATCGCAAGGCCGATGATGCTGGTGCGGGCTTCCTCCCGCGCGGTGGGATCGTCACCGACAATGGACAATGCACCGTCGAGCGCATGCTTCAGACGAATGAGCATCTGCTCGGGCGCGATGTTCTCCTGGCGAGCATGCATGCAATACTGGAGAACAAGGCGGCGCACCGGCTCGAGGTCTGCGCCGTCGTGGCTGTAACGGTCCACGGCGGCATGGAGCGCATTCAGTGCGTCGTTAGCGTCACGCGAAACAAAGGCCGCCTGCGGCGGCGCTACCGCGCTCGATGGCTTGGAGAACCAATCTGCGGCGCGCACGGTCTGCACTCCTGCGGTTGCGCTGTACGGTGACTCGATGCTGCGCGAACAATCCAACGCAGCGTCCATAGCCAGTCTACCGCTTCTATCGCACCACGCAAGTCGTTGTGGCAAATAGTTTTACGGTCGTGTTCATGTACGTAATCGTACAGCCAGTCGTGTTGCGCACTTAAGTCTGCGCATTGAGCCTTGCCTGTGATCGGCGACGAATGCAATCGCTCCGTTCAAGCGACCGATGGGCCGTTGAACGGCTCACCCGCGTAGCGACGAACGATCGCGTAGCACTCGCAACTGGCTCGCTCCAGGCCGGGCCGGTCGAGAATCGTGATGTGGCCGCCGCGTGACTCGATCAGTGCCGAGCGCGTGAGAACGCCGAGCGCCTCGGTGACGCCGGCGCGGCGCACGCCAAGCATGAACGAGAGGAATTGGTGCGTGAGCGGAAAGGAATCTCCTCCGCCGACGCGGTCGTGCGTCAGGAGCAGCCACCGCGCGCATCGCTGCTCGATGCCGTGAAGCCTGTTGCACGCGGCCGTCTGTGATACCTGCGTCATGAAGGCGTGCATGCAGCGTGCAACGATGTCGCGGAAGTGCGGGAGCGTCGTCACTGCGGAGCGGAAGGCTGCGGCGCTCATGGACCGGGCGTCTCCCGGCACTTGGGCCAGTGTCTCGGGGACGGAGACGCTCGCCCCGAGAAAGAGGCCGAGGCCGACGGCGCCTTCGTTACCGATGGTGCCGACCTCCACGACGGCTCCGTTCTCCATCCGGCTGAGGAGCGATACGACGGCGGTGTCGGGGAAATACACTGAATCGATCACCGCCCGCTGGTCGTAGAGCACTCGGCCCATCCCGAGTGCAACGGCTGTCAGACTCGCGCCGATGACCGAGAGCTCATCGGGCGCCAGGGAGGCGAGGATCCGGTTCCCTCCCTGCCACGGCGGAACGCCGATGCCACCGTTCTCTCCATTGATCGTGCCGTTCTCAGTAGGAACTCGCTGCGATGTCGCATGCGAGCGGCCCGCGGCTCCGCGCCGCCGTCCGTCTGTTCCGGACATACTCCCTTCTCTCGCCCTGGAGTGCAAACGCACTCACCGTTCGACAGCGGGAGAGGCCGGGAGCTCCGGCGAGTTCCGATGACGGAAGATGAATCAGCCTGAAAGGCTTTTCGTCGCAAAAGCGACATTACCGAACCATACCTCATTCGAAGCCCGCGTGCTCGAATTTGTTCGGGTTATGTGCGGGTGCACGGTGGCGTACATCCTCAGGATTTCCGCGCGTCCTTTCGCAATCCCTTCTCGAGAATTTTCTCTGCGCTCTTCGGCCCTCGACGTCCCTTGGGCTCGAACTGTCTGCCTTCCTCTTCGTTGTAAGTCACGAAGAAATGTTCGATCTGGTCGACCATCGCGTCGGGCAGCTCGGAGAGCTTCTCGACGTCGCGAAACTGATCGCACGCGCATGCGACGGCGATGAGGCGATCGTTGCGCTCGCTGGAGCCATCGTCTTCGGTCTGCACAGCCTCGATGACACCAACGAGACGAACCGACACGAGCGTGCCGGGAGGGACCGTCTCGCTCATTATCACCAACACGTCGAGCGGATCGTCGTCCTCCGCCTTGGTGGACGGAACGAACCCGAAGTTGAACGGAAAGCTCATGCCCTCGGGCAGGATCTTCTTGGCGCAGAAGGTCTCCGCATCCGGATCATACACGAGCTTTGTGCGCGTGCCCTTGGGCGTCTCCACGACGACCCTGAGGTTGTCGTCGTCATCGCGAGGGTCGAGCCTGGAGAGGGACGAAGCGCGGTTACGCGGCATGTATCCCGGGCAGAGGTTTCGTGAATCACCCGAGGCAAGCGACATGCCCGGCCGCACTCAGCGATGATGGAACGCCCGACGCAGCCTCCTCCGCTGCGGCCGCGCCCTCGCCTGTCCCGGGCGCAACGCATTGGTCTGCCCGTGATGCTTCTCATTCCCATTCTCGCACTCGCGAACTTTTTCGGCGAGCGGCGCTCGGCCCAGGGCTTCTGACGCGCCGCGAGCTCACAGCCACGCGTGAAATTTCCGGATGTACCAGCCTTTCACGACCTGCGTGAGCGCCGCATAGCTGAACAGAATGATCGGCAACCAGACGAAATAGCCGGACGGCAGCGGCTCCAGCCCGAGCTTCTTGCCGAGCGCGATGTAAGGCAGCGCGATGCCGCAGCAGACGATGAGTGACGTGAGCGCAAGCACCGGCACCGCGGCGCGGCTCTGCACGAAGGGAACCTTTGCGGTGCGGATCATGTGCACGATGAGCGTCTGCGAGAGCAGCCCTTCGATGAACCAGCCGGACTGAAAGAGCGCTTGCCGCTGCGGGCTATTGGCCCCGAAGGCATACCACAGCACCAGAAACGTCAGGACGTCGAAGATGGAGCTGATGGGGCCGATGAAGGCCATGAAGCGACCGATGTCGTCGGCCCTCCAGCGCCGCGGCTTGGTGACGTACTCCGGGTCCATCGTGTCCCACGGAATCGACAACTGCGAGAGATCGTAGAGCAGATTCTGTGTGAGCAACTGGATCGGCAGCATCGGCAGGAACGGCAGGAACGCGCTCGCAATGAGCACGCTGAACACGTTCCCGAAGTTCGAGCTTGCCGTCATCTTGATGTACTTGATGGTGTTGCCGAAGGTCGTGCGTCCCTCGATGACTCCCTCCTCGAGCACCATCAGGCTCTTTTCCAGCAGGATGATGTCGGCCGATTCCCTGGCGATGTCGACCGCTGAATCCACGGAGATGCCGACGTCCGCCTCGCGCAACGCGCCGGCGTCGTTGATGCCGTCTCCGAGAAAGCCAACCGTGTGGCCGCGCGACCGGAGCGCGTGGACGATGCGCACCTTGTCGTCGGGCGTGAGCTTCGCGAACACGGTGTACTCGTCGGCGAGCACGCCGATGGCGTCGTCGTCCAGCCCCTGGAGCTCGTTGCCGAGGACGATGCGGTCCACGATGATGCCGACGTCCTTGCAGATCTTGCGCGTCACGAGGTCGTTGTCGCCCGTGAGGATCTTTACGCGCACGCCATGCTCGGCGAGCGCTTTCAGCGCCGGACGCGTGGACTCCTTGGGTGGATCGAGAAAGCCAATGAAGCCCGCGAGAATGAGATCGGACTCGTCGGCCACCGTGTACGGGCCGTGGTCCCGATCGAACTCGCGGTACGCGACGGCTACCACCCGGAAGCCATCCTCGTTCATCTCGGCGACGACGTCCTGCGCATCCTTGCGCCGCTCGTCCTCGAGCTCGACGATGAGCGCGCGCCGATCGAGATGCGGCTCGTCGTCGCGGACCCACTTGCAGGCGGCGAGGATCTCCTCGGCGGCACCTTTGCAGATGAGCTCATGATGCCGGCTCTCGTGCTCCACGATGACGGACATGCGGCGGCGCGAGAAGTCGAAGGGAATCTCGTCGACCTTTGCGTACGCTGTATCGATCGAGAGCTCGCGCTTCACCTCGGCGTGCTCGAGCACCGCGACGTCGAGCAGATTTCGGAGCCCGGTCTGATAGAAGCTGTTGAGATAGGCGTAGTTGAGGACGAGATCGTCTTCTTCGCCCACCACGTTGACGTGACGCTCGAGCACGACCCTGTCCTGCGTGAGCGTGCCCGTCTTGTCGGTGCAGAGCACCTCCATGGCGCCGAAGTTCTGAATGGCATTCAGGCGCTTTACGATGGTCTTGTGCCGCGCCATCTTCACCGCGCCTCTGGCGAGGTTGGTGGTGACGATCATCGGCAACATCTCGGGCGTCAGTCCCACGGCGACGGCAAGGCCGAACAGGAACGCCTCCACCCAGTTGCCCTTGGTCAGGCCGTTGATGATGAAGACGAGCGGCACCATCACCGCGATGAAGCGGATGAAGAGCCAGCTCACCGTGTGCACGCCGACGTCGAACGCGGTCGTGGCGCGCTGTCCGACGAGCGTGCGAGCCATGCGCCCGAACGCGGTGGTGCTTCCCGTGTTGATGACGACGGCCGTGCCCGTGCCGCTCACGACGCTCGTCCCCATGAAGCAGATCGTGGGCAGCTCGGTGATGGACGGCGGCGTCGGCGGTTCCGTCGCGCGATCCAGCTTCTCCACGGGTAATGCTTCGCCCGTGAGCGACGACTGGCCAACGAACAGATCCTTCGCGGCGATGAGACGTACGTCCGCCGGCACCATGTCGCCGGCCGAGAGGTACACGATGTCGCCGGGAACGAGCTCCTCGATGGGAATCTCGCGGCGGCGCATGGCGGGAGTGCTGTCCGCCGGAAACTCGTCGCCCGCGCGTTCCACGGCGGTGCTCGTGCGCACGAGCGCACGGAGGGCCTCGGCGGATTGCGTGGAGCGATACTCCTGGAAGAAGCGCAGGAGGGTGCTCACCACGACCATGATGCCGATGACGACCACGGCTTCTCGGTCTCCGGTGAAGCCGGAGACGACGGCCAGGGTGGTGAGCAGCAGGTTGAACGGATTGGCGAATGCGCGCAGCAGCTGGAGGTACCAGGCGGGCGGCTTCTCGTGCGCGATCTCGTTTCGGCCGAAGCGGTCCCGGCGCGCCTCGACCTCGTCGTCGGTCAGTCCCTCACGGGCCGTATCCAGCTCGGAGAGCACCACGCCTGCCTCGGCATAGGCGAGCACGGTGAGCCGCGAGTCGGCGGACGCCGTCGCGCCACCGCGGCGACGTGTCAACCCGGGGGAGGCCTGCGCCGTGGCGCCGGTCTTCGTTGTGTTCATCGCTCTCTCCTCTCGGCCATCTCGCGATGGCGGCGCGCGGGGCGCTGCGTCGGGTCAGCGACGCGGAAGAGAGCCGGAGGACCTAGACGCCAGGCCGATCCAGCCGCGCTGCCGCGGCGCGGTGCCATGGCCGGCACGATGGCCGGCTGACGAAGCGTCGTTGGTCTGACTCCATGAAGGTCTCCGTGGTGTCTCCCGGTCTCGTCCGGGACAACGTCCGGCGGCGTTCTACCGGAGTGAGCGGCAGTCTAGCGCGGCACGGCTGGGAGGTCAACGTCGGCACAGACGGAATTCCCAATCTGTTATTCGAACGCCCAAGCTGGCCTTGACGAAGCAGTAGTGAAGACCAGTACCCGGTACTCGGCACCCGGTAAAACAGCGTACCCGGTAGGGAACGACGGTTCAGAATCAGGGTCAGACGTCCGAATTCTGGATTCTGCCATCAGCCGTCCCATCGCCGCACGGGCGTCGGATGCGGAGAGTCTCCAGTGGTGACCTCTGATCCGACTCCGACCTCCTTGCCGCCCCATTGCCCGCCGCATCCGTGTGCCACGCGCAACAATTTGCACGTTGAACGTGCAATATGCTCACCTATTGACTCAGAGTGCCATGTCGCGGTAATGAAAGGAGTGACGATGCCGCGCGACTTCCGGGGACTCCCGCCCGCACAGGGATTGTACGATCCGGCATTCGAGCACGACGGGTGCGGTATTGGCTTCGTTGCGCACCTGCGCGGCGTTCGTTCGCGCGAGGTTGTCGAGCGTGCACTCGAGCTGCTGACCAACCTCGCGCATCGTAGCGCCATCGGCGGCGACTCGCAAACGGGGGACGGCGCCGGCATTCTGTTCCACATTCCGCACGCGCACTTCCGGCTGGCCTGCCGGCCGCTCGACTTTCGGCTGCCGGACGCCGGCGAATACGGCGTGGGCATGGTGTTCCTCCCGACGCTGGCGGAAGCGCGGCACGCTGCGGAGCAGGCGATCGAACGCTGTGTCACCCATCGCGGCTGCCGCGTGCTCGGATGGCGCGACGTCCCCACGAACGATGCGCTGCTCGGCGGCGAGGCCGCGCGCACGCGTCCGAGCATCCGGCAGTTCTTCGTGGCGCCTCCCGCGCTGCACCGGGACGCCGACGACGCGCCTGCGTTCGAGCGCACGCTGTACGTGTTGCGCCGAGCGATCGAACGCGCGCTGGACGATCAGCCCGGAGAGGAGCGGTCGTACGTCGCGAGCCTCTCGTCGCGCACGATCGTGTACAAAGGATTGCTGCGTCCCGATCAGCTCGCGGGTTTCTACCCCGATCTCACCGCGCCGGAAACGATGAGTGGTCTTGCGCTCGTCCACTCGCGGTTCGCCACGAACACGTTTCCCACGTGGTCGCGTGCGCACCCGTATCGGATGCTCTGCCACAACGGCGAGATCAACACGCTGCGCGGCAACGTCAACTGGATGCGCGTGCGTGAGGAGCGCATGGCGGCGGGCCCGTTCGGTGACGCGATGGGCGAGCTGCTGCCCATCATCAAGCCGGAGCAGAGCGACTCGGCGACGCTCGACAACGTGCTCGAGTTCCTCGTCCACGCGGGACGTCCGCTGCAGCATGCGATGGCGATGCTCGTGCCGAAGGCATGGGAGCACGATCCGGACCTCGAGGCGGAGCGTCGCGCTTTCTATGAGTACCACGCCTCGCAGATGGAGCCGTGGGACGGACCCGCTGCCATCGCCTTTACCGACGGACGTGTGATCGGCGCGTTACAGGACCGAAACGGACTGCGCCCCGCACGGTGGACGGTGACCGACGACGACTGGGTGGTGCTGGCCTCCGAGGCCGGTGCGCTGCCCGTCTCCAACGAACGCATCCGGGCGCAGGGCCGGCTGCAGCCGGGCTGCATGCTGGTCGTGAATACGCTGCTCGGAAAGGTGCTGACCGACGACGACGTGCAGAACGAGCTGGCGTCGCACCGGCCATACTCGAGGTGGATCGCGAATCATCGCGTGCCCCTCGAGCTGCCTGAGAGCGATCCCGGTGAGGCCGAGCTCCTGGCCGATCAGGCCGACGCCATCCGCGCGAATCTTGCGCGCTTCGGCTTCAGTCGCGAAGAGCTCAGCATGGTGCTCGCGCCCATGGCGGCGTCCGGAGACGAGCCGGTCGGCTCGATGGGGAACGACGCGCCGAGCGCGATTCTGTCCGATCGCCCCCAACTGCTCTACTCGTACTTCAGGCAGCTCTTTGCGCAGGTCACCAATCCGGCCATCGATCCGATCCGCGAGCGCGTCGTGATGTCGCTCGGCACATTCCTCGGCCCGTTGCATGACTTGCTGGATGAGTCGCCGGAGCACGCGCGACAGATCCGGCTGGATCATCCCGTGCTCGACGCCCGGGGGATGACCGCCATTCGCGCGCTCGCCGAGCCGTCCCTTCGTGCATGCACGCTGACCGCGTCGTTCCGCGATGGCGCCGGCGACGATGCGCTGGCGTCTTCGGTGGAGGCGCTGTGTCGCGAGGCGGTCGAGGCGGTCGATGCCGGATTCGGCATCATCATCCTGAGCGATCGTGTCCGCGACGAGGCGTCGCTGCCCATGCCGTCGCTCCTGGCGGTGGCAGCTGTGCACCATCACCTGATTCGCGAAGGCCGTCGCTCACGCGTGAGCATCGTGTGCGAATCCGGAGACGCGCGTGAAGTGTCGCACGTCGCGCTGCTGTTCAGCTATGGCGCGGCGGCGGTGCATCCGTATCTCGCGCTGAACGCCTGCGCGCTGCTCGCGAATGACGCCTCGATCGCAACGTCCGCCGTGAACGCGCGCGCGAACCTCATCAAGGCGTTCGAGAAGGGGCTGCTCAAGGTGCTCTCGAAGCTTGGCATCTCCACGCTGCAGAGCTATTGCGGCGCGCAGGCATGGGAGGCGCTGGGGCTCTCGAAGTCGCTCGTCGCGCAACACTTCACCGGAACGTCGTCGCGACTTGGCGGCGTCGGCCTGGCGGAGATCGCACAGGACGTTCGGCGCAGAGCCCGTTCGACGACCGGTGACGCGTTGCTCGAGGACGGCGGGGAGTATCACTATCGCATTCAGGGTGAGCGTCACGCCTGGAATCCGCAGACGATTGCGACGCTCCAGCGCGCCGCGCGCGACGGCGACGCCTCGTCGTATCGCGCATTCAGTGACGCCGCGAACGATTTTCAGCTGGGCGACCGGTCGCTGCGGGCGCTGCTCGACGTGAAGGAGCGCGAGCCGATTCCGCTCGAGACCGTGGAACCGGCGACGGCGATCGTGCGCCGATTCGCCACCGGTGCCATGTCATTCGGGTCGCTCAGCCGCGAGGCGCACGAGATGCTCGCGGAGACGATGAACGAGATTGGCGGCCGGAGCAACACGGGTGAAGGCGGCGAGGACCCGGCGCGTTTCGGCACGCGGCGCAACAGCGCGATCAAGCAGGTGGCCTCCGCGCGATTCGGCGTGACGGCGCTCTATCTCGTGAACGCGCGCGAGCTCCAGATCAAAATCGCGCAGGGTGCGAAGCCGGGAGAGGGTGGACAGCTGCCCGGCCACAAGGTGGACGATGAGATCGCGCGCATTCGTCACTCGACGCCTGGCGTGTCGCTCATTTCGCCGCCGCCACACCACGACATCTACTCCATCGAAGATCTGAAGCAACTCATCTTCGACCTTCGGAGCGTGCACCCCGAGGCGACGATCTCGGTGAAGCTCGTCTCGGAGGCGGGCGTCGGCACCGTGGCGGCTGGCGTGGCAAAGGCGGGTGCGGATCTCATCGTCATCTCCGGCGACTCCGGGGGCACCGGAGCGTCGCCGCTGTCGTCGATCAAGCGCGCGGGCATTCCGTGGGAGATCGGACTCAGCGAGGCACATCAGACGCTCATCCTGAACGACCTGCGCGGTCAGGTGCGCCTCCAGACGGACGGCCAACTGAAAACCGGACGCGACGTCGTGATCGCCGCGCTGCTGGGTGCCGAGGAGTTTGCGTTCGCGACGGCGCCTCTGGTGGTGGCCGGCTGCGTGATGATGCGAAAATGCCATCTCAACACATGTCCGGTCGGCATCGCGACGCAGGATCCGGTGCTGCGCGAGAAGTTCGCCGGCAAGCCCGAGCATCTCGTGAATTACTTCTTCTTCGTCGCCGAAGAGGTGCGAGAGATCCTCGCGAGGCTGGGCGCGCGGACACTCGACGAGGTGGTGGGACGAGTCGACCTGCTGGAGTCCCGCACGAGTGCCGTGGGCGGACGGGCCGCCATGCTCGACCTGTCTGCTCTGTTGCATCAGCCGGACGCTACGCGCGAGTGGCGCGACGTGCGGGCGGAGCGCATGTCGCCTCGAAGAGACGCAGAATCACAAGCCCTGATGGATCTCGCCGCACCGGCACTCGAGCGCGGCGAGAGCGTGCGCGCGACGCTGCCGATTCGCAACTCTCAGCGCGCGGTCGGCGCCGAGATCTCGGGAGAGATTGCGCGACGGTATGGAGGGGAGGGGCTTCCCACGGACACCATCGTGCTGCGCTTCCGCGGGGCGGCAGGGCAGAGCTTCGGTGCGTTCGCGGTGCATGGTCTGTCGCTCGAGCTGGAAGGTGTCGCGAACGATTACGTCGCCAAGGGCTTGTCGGGGGGACGTGTCGCCATTCGTCCACCGAAGGGCGCGCGGCTGCTGGCGGACGGCACCGTCATCGTGGGCAACACGGCGCTTTACGGCGCGACTGCTGGTGAAGTGTTCATCGCTGGCGCGGCAGGCGAGCGCTTTGCAGTGCGGAACAGTGGAGCTCGGATTGTGGTCGAAGGCGTCGGCGATCACGCATGCGAGTACATGACCGGAGGCATCGTCGTTATTCTCGGTGGCGTCGGCCGCAACTTCGGGGCGGGCATGAGCGGCGGACTTGCCTTTGTCGCCGATGAGCGAGGCACCTTCCGCGCGCGATCGCATACGGACACCCTCGAGATCGAGGCGGTGCAGACCACGGAAGACGAGCGCACGTTGCACGGCCTGCTCGAGTGGCACATGCGATACACGGGCAGCCGGCGTGCGAAGCGTGCGCTCGGACGGTGGTCGGAGTCCGTGCGCTCGTTCGTGCGGGTGATGCCGGTGGAATACCGCGAGGCGCTGGAGCGCGAGGCACGTCGCGTGGCAGAGTCCGAGGGCGCCCGGTATGGGTGATCCCAGGGGGTTTCTCAAGCTGCGGCGCGCGACGCCGGTGCGGCAAGCACCAGCGCAGCGTGTGATGCACTGGAACGAGTTCTACGTTCCGCTCACCGATGCGGCGCTCGCGGAGCAGGGCGCGCGATGCATGGATTGCGGCGTGCCGTTCTGCCAGAGCGGAACCGGCTGTCCCGTGCGCAACGTCATTCCGGAGTGGAACGAGCTGGTTCGTCGCGGGCGCTGGCGAGATGCGTCGGTGCTGCTTCACTCGACGAACAACTTTCCCGAGCTCACCGGGCGCCTGTGTCCGGCCCCCTGCGAGTCCGCCTGCGTTCTCTCTCTCGTGGACGAGCCGGTGGCGATCCGGACGATCGAGCAAGCCATCGCCGACCGCGCATTCGAGGAGGGATGGCTGTCGCCGGAGCCGCCGCGCCGCGAGACGGGACATAGCGTTGCCGTCGTCGGTTCCGGGCCCGCGGGACTCGCCGCGGCGCAGCAGCTCAGGCGCGCCGGACATACGGTCACCGTATTCGAGCGCGCGAAGCGCGCCGGCGGACTCCTTCAGTACGGCATTCCGGACTTCAAGCTCGAGAAACACGTCGTCGAACGGCGAATGACGCAGCTCGTGGCGGAAGGCATCGCGTTCCGCACGGGTGTGGACGTCGGGACCGACGTCTCCGTCGCGGAGCTGTCCACGGCGTTCGATGCCGTGTGTCTCGCCATGGGAGCATGCACGCCGCGCGAGCTGCGCGTGCCCGGGCGCGAACTGCGGGGCGTCCATCTCGCGATGGATCTCCTCCGCCAGCAGAATGAGCGCCTCTTTGGGGAACATGTGGATCCCGCGCACGAGATCTCCGCGCGCGGCAAGCACGTCGTCATCATCGGAGGCGGCGACACGGGCTCCGATTGCGCGGGCACATGCATTCGTCAGGGCGCGAAGAGCGTGACGCAGTTCGAGCTCATGCCGCAGCCACCGGTGACGCGCGCCTCGTCAACGCCGTGGCCACTCTGGCCGATGCAGCTTCGCACGTCACATGCGCACGACGAGGGAACCGAGCGGGAATGGAATACGGCGACGACGGCCTTTTCGGGTGAAGGGGGCGCCGTACGTCGCCTGCATGGAGTGCGCGTGGACGTCGGCGTGGCGAGCAACGGATCGACCGAGGTTGTTCCGAGAGCCGCCAGTGAGTTCGACATCCCCGCCGACCTCGTGGTGCTCGCGATGGGATTTCAGGGCACGGAAGACGCGCCGTGGCTTCGGGAACTCGGCGTCGGACTCAAGCGCGGCGTCATCGATACGCGCACGACCTACGAGACGCAGGTGCCGGGCGTTTTCGCCGCCGGCGACGCACGGCGCGGCGCGTCGCTCATCGTGTGGGCCATCCGCGAAGGGCGCGACGCGGCCGAGGAGATCGATCAGTATCTGAGCGCACGCGTGTCGTGACTCGACGGCGCGACTTCGTCGCGAGCTTGCTCGCGATGGGCGCGATGCGTCCGTGGCCTCTGCGCGCCGAACGGAGCGTGCCGGTCACGACGCAATATGGATCACCGGCAGACGATCGGCGCTATTGGGTCGATGTCATGACTCGTATAGCGACGCCGGTGCTCGAGAGCGCGGCTGCGGGGCGTCTGCGCGAGCGTATGCCGGTGGAAGTGGGCCCTGCGGCCACGAACGCACGCGCCGCGTACACGCACCTCGAGGCACTGGGACGCGTCTTCACCGGCATCGCGCCATGGCTCGAGCTCGGCGTCGATCCGACGCCTGAAGGCGCCATGCTTGACCGGTTGGCAGGGCTCGCGCGCGGCGGACTCTCGCACGCGACAGATCCGCAGTCGCCGGACTACGTGAACTTCACGAAGGGCGCGCAGCCACTCGTGGACGCCGCGTTCCTGGCACACGGCATCGTGCGCGCGCCCACGGCGCTGTGGGAGCCACTCGACCCCACGACGAAGGCGAACGTGGTGCGGGCGCTCGAGTCCACGCGAGCGATTCGTCCCAGCGAATCGAACTGGCTGCTGTTCAGCGCCATGATCGAAACAGCACTGCACTCCGTGGGCGCAGACTGGAAGGCCGAGCCGGTGGATCATGCGCTCGGTCAGCACGAGAGCTGGTACAAGGGCGACGGCGTCTACGGCGATGGCGCGTCGTTCCACTGGGACTATTACAACAGCTTCGTCATTCAACCGATGCTGCTCGACGTCAGCCGCGTACTCGGAGACGTGCGTCCCGACATTGCGGCGCGCGTGCCTGAAATCGTGAAACGTGCGCGCCGCTACGCGGCAATTCAGGAGCGGATGATCTCGCCCGAAGGAACGTTCCCGCCGATTGGCCGTTCACTCGCCTACCGGTTCGGTGCGTTGCAGCTCCTCGGCCAGATGGCCCTGCGCCGCGAGCTGCCCGACGGCGTGACGCCGGCGCAAGTGCGGACCGCGATGACGGCGGTGATCCGCCGCATGATGGAAGCGCCGCGGACATTCGACGTCAATGGCTGGCTCACCATCGGCTTCGCAGGGCACCAACCCGCCATCGGAGAAGGCTACATCTCGACGGGCAGCCTGTACCTGTGCACCGCCGGCCTCATTGCGCTCGGGCTTCCCGCGAGCGATGAATTCTGGACCGCCGAGCCGCGCGATTGGACGTCGCGCCGGGCGTGGGGTGGCGAGAATCTCCGCGCCGACCACGCCGTCTAGCGGAGCGGTTCCGCTTCGCCAACGCATCGTCTCCTCAATCCTCTCACGACCCATGCGACGACTCGTCCTTCTCACCGCCGCACTCATGCTGATCGGCGCGACGCCCGCCGCGGCGCAGCTCCGCGCCACAAAAGCTCTCACTCTCGACGGCGCGAAGAACATCGTCGCCGCCGCGGAAGCGGAAGCGCGGAAGAACAACTGGAGCATGTCGATCGCCATCGTGGATGCTGCCGGTGAGCTGGTGTTGTTCCACAAGGGTGACGGCACGCGTCCCTCGAATGCCGAGTTCGCGCAGCGAAAGGCCCGCACGGCGGCGCGCTTTCAGCGCCCGACGAAATCGCTCGATTCGTCCGTAACCGCGGGACGCATCCAGCTCCTGGCGGCCGACGCGTTGCCGATAGAAGGCGGCGTCCCGATCGTCGTGGACGGACAGGTCATCGGTGCCGTGGGCGTCAGCGGGGGCACGGCAGCACAGGATGCCCAGGTTGCCACCGTGGGCATCGCCGCGCTGATCGTGAGATAGCTACGCCGCGCGCGCCATGTGCCGGCAGCTCTCGGCGCATCGGCGGCAGCTTTCCGCGCGCCGGATGTGAAACATGCATCGAGGCCGCGGGGGGCGCAGGGCGTCGAGATGACGGATATTTCGCCGTACGGTCGCGTGCGCTATCATTGTCACGCCATGCGGCATCCCGCCGATCGTCCCCGCCTGAAAACGCTGTTCGTCCCGTCATCGTCCAGACTGCGGCGCCGCCGCACGTCATCGCGACGCAGGCGACTGGTTCTGGTTGTCTCGGGCGTTGGCGTGATCTCACTTGCCGCGGGCGTGGCAGTGTTCCGGGACAAGCTCATGCATCTCGCACAGCGGAAGCGTCCCGCCACCATGGTGCGCGACGTCCCCGCCGATCAGCCGCGAATCAGGCTGAATCTTGGCACCGGGGCAAAGGATCCGACGATTCCGGCAGCGAAGCCGTAGGATAGCAAGACAGTAGGACAGCCAACGGCCAACCCGCCGTTACTGTCCTCCTGTCCTCCTGTCCTCCTGTCCTACCGAGCCAACACTAGTATCGCAACGCGAGACCGAGTATGACCGGCACGTAACTCGTGCGATGGTTCGGGGTGAAGGCCGTGACATAGCGCGACTCCACGAAGACGTCCGCCATCCCCAGGCCCACCGAGAGCCCGCCGCCAGCGTTGAGCGCCCAGCTCGTGATGGCTTCCTTGTTCATGTTGTCGGCCGTCACGAGCTCCGGGTTGGTCCGTTGGAGGTTGAACGCGAAGTCGCGGAACTGATTGAGGCCACCACCCGCCACCGCGTACAGACCGTTCATCGGTCCGCCGAGCGAGTTTCCGAATACGGGAAGTCGCAACGTCAGATCTGCCAGTGCGGACCACAACTGAATCGCGTCGAGCGGAAGGGTCGCGGTGCTGCTCGATCCCGTCCCTGGCGTCGTCGTTCCCGTGGACCGGAAGGTCGTGCGTCCCTCGAACTTGGAGTAGCCCAGGTTCAGGCGCGCGCCGAGCAACGAGGACTCGGACTCCCACCCGATCGGCACATGCATCGAGACGCCGGAGTTGTACGCCTGTCGCAGTTCCTCCGTGGGGACGGCCGTACCCGCGCCGAAGCCGATGTACCAGTTGCCGTAATGCTTCACCACCATCGGCGGAGCGGGCGGCACGTACGTGGACGTTTCCACGGGTGCCGGAGGCGGCGGAGGTGGTGGTGCCGGCGTCGCCGTATCCGGCGCGATCACAGGCGCCGGCATCGTATCACGCACCGGGCCGGTTCCGACTTCCTTCGATACCGGAATGCGCTCCTGCGAACGCGCGCGCGTCAGCCCGACTTCGCCGCCGGCGGTACGTGTGTTTCGCGTCCGGCGACAGTGCGCATACCGCGCCTTCGACGTATCCGGCGACACTCGCACGGTCGTATCGGTGGAGCTGTACGTCGGGTTGCTCATACTGCCTGTGGTGCTCGTCGCCGGTGCGGGACTGGTCCGCATCGCCGTCGAGTCCTTGTACGCGGACGGGCAGGGCGCGTTCCGCGTGCTGACTCTCGTTGTTCGTGCCTGCGCGCCCGCGGTGCTGGCCACGACTGCGAGCGCCATAGCCACGCCTGCCAATCGAACGTTCGATACACGTGTGCTCATTCGAAGTCCTCCGCTGCTGTGCTGCCCATCGTCACCAGGCTCGGCGGTGATCTGCCGCGTGTCGCCTGAGATGAAGTGGCAACGCCCATGCCCCGGGCGTGGAATGGACGGGAAGACCGCGAACGACGGCCGCTAAGAATTTCCAGCGGAGTCTACTGCAGCAGCGACGAGACCTCGGGTACGTCGCCAGCGGCAACCCACTGCGGCATACCTTCGCGCCATACGAGCGTGGACTTCACGAGCCCGCCATCTGTCGCGCGCTCACGCAGTGAAGCCATGTCGAACGGACCGACGGGCTTGCCATTCACCGCCATGTAGTACGACGAAGACGGAATCGGCGGCGGACTCACGGACGCTGGCGGATTCATTGCCGAGCCCGTCCTTGCGGCGAGCTGCTGTCCCATGGCCATGCCAACACCCATGGCCGCGCCCGCCGCCGCGGCACCACCGCCGGGATTGCGCGCGGCGTCGCGCACCGCGTCCGCAGCCTGCAACTGCGCGTATGCACCCATGTCCCCGATGAGCCCGATGCGCGTCCGCTGGTCCAGGGTTGCCGCGACTTCATCCGGGAGCGCGATGCTCTCGACGATCATCTGCGTGCACTCGAGCCCGAAGCGCGCGAGCTCCGGTGCGAGGCGCTGCGCCGTCCTGTCACCCAGTTCCACGTAGCGCGACGCGAGCGTGAGAACCGATGCGTGCTGTTCGCCGAGCGTGTCGCTGAAACGGGCGACGATGAGATCGCGCAGCTGGTCGCTGATCTGCTCGATGCTCAGAGACGCGTTGGCTCCCACGAGCTCGCGCACGAACGCTTCCGGGTTCGCGATGCGAACGGTGTACGTTCCAAATGCGCGCAGGCGCACGGGCCCGAGCTCGGGATCCGTGGTCATCACGGGCGCCTTGGTGCCCCATCGCGCGCCGGCGAACTGGCGCGTGCTGACGAAGACGACCTCCGCCTTGAACGGGCTCGCGAAGCCGTACTTCCACCCGCGCAGGCGCGACAGGACGGGAAGGTTGCGTGTGGAGAGCTCGTGCTGACCGGGAAGGAAGATGTCGGCGACGTTGCCCTGATCCACGAACACGGCTTGCTGGCCGGGCCGCACGACGAGCTGGGCGCCGTTCTTGATCTCGTTGTTCGGGCGCACGAAGCGCCACACCATGGTGTCGGGTGACGTCTCGAGCCACTCGACGATGTCGATCAGCTCGCCCTTGATGAATTCGCCAAGCGTCATTGTGATGCGCCTCTTGCCTCTGTGGTGGATCTAGCCGTGAAAGAGTCCAGCAATCTGAAGGAGAATGCCGTCGACGCCGTCGGTGGTGCTGTCGTCTGACTTTCCTCCGTGGATCACGACCGAATTGTAGGATCGCGATACCGAAATCGGGCCTCCGCCGTACGCCTGCATCGTTGCAAGACGCCGCTGGTCATCCGCGAGCTGCTCGCGATCGCGCTCGCGCTGCGCCGTGAGGCCTCCGGCATCCACGAATCCGATGACGCGTTGCAGCTCGCCGCGGTCGAACCACACGCCGTCGCGCTTGCAGACGTCGATGACGACGCCGGACGATTTGCCGAAGTTCGTGCGATTCATGAGCGTCGTGCATTGCGGGCACGGCAGATATCGGACGACATCGGGCGGCGTCGTGTTGTTCGGGATCCGCGCCGCCAGGGCGCCGATCACGCCCGAGTGGGCTTCGCGCTCGTTGCAGAGCTTCTGCAGCGTGTCCGGGGCGATCCAGAGTCCGCCGCATTCCGAGCACTCACGCGCGCGCATGGTGCCCAGGAGCAGGGTCTGCATCTCCGCTCGGCAGCGCGGGCACTTGAGCGGCGCATCATCGAGCACCTCCCGCGTAGCCTCGGCCCCGCATTGCGAGCAGAAGCGGCTGCCCTTGAACATCGGCGCGAAGCAGGACGCGCAGGTGACGGTGGCGAGGGCCGAGCCACAATAGTCGCAGTGCTGGGCGTCGGCGGCGGCGGGTGCGCCACAGCCGGGGCAGCGCAGGGTGGACGCAGGCATCCAGAATCGACGACCAGCGCGGTCAGGCAGTCACGTCGTTGAGGTCGGACAAGTCCATTGGTCTCACCGAGGTAGCGGCTGCTGTTCCGCTCGCTCGGACAGCAGTCTGGCGCTGAAACGCTGCGCCTCCGCAATGCGCTCCACCTCGATCGCGATGGTGTCCACCGACTGCTGCAACCCTTCGATGCGGTCGCGGAGCTCGGTGTCGAGGGGCGCCCGTCTTCCGCTGATGGTCATCCTCCACGTGACGACGCCGATGAGACACAGGCCCCCCACCAAACCGACGATGATCGTGGCGACTTCGGCGAAGTTGAGGACTTCGGGATCCATGACGACTCCGGCAGTGAACGTGGAGAACGGATGATCTGGGAAGACTACGCGTTCGTATGATGGCGGTTTCCCGGCCGGGGTGCTTGTGTAATTTGTTATTTAAAGTTACATAACCTTTCCAGCCTCATATCGCATGCGCCTCTCGCCTCCCCTCGCTGCAGTCTGCCTCGGTCTCGTCGTCGCCTGCGGGGGCAGCGATAGTGTCACCGCTTCGGGCATCAAGAGCTGCGCGGAGGACCCAACGCAGGCGCTGTGCAAGGTGATGCCTCCCGCGACGGACAGTGGGCTCCGGTATTACGTGTCGCGCACCAGCCGCTCTATGGGCACGGCGCTCGACGTGACATTCGGCACATCAACGGCCTACGACGCGCTCGTCGCCAGGGAGTTCAACCTCGTCACGGCGGGAAATGCCCAGAAGTGGCAGACGATCCACCCATCGCGATCGGTCTACAACTTCGTCCGCGGCGATCAGATGTTGGAGTTCGCGCAGGCCAACGGCATGAAGATGCGCGGTCATACCTTGGCTTGGCAGAATCAAAATCCCATCTGGCTGATGAGCGGACAGTGGACCGCCGACACTCTCCAGAAGGTGCTTCAGGACCATATCGCAACCGTCGTAGCGCACTACAAGGGGACGATCTACGCCTGGGACGTGGTGAACGAAGCGCTGAACGCGGATGGAACGCTCGCGGCGACGATCTGGTCCAACACCCTGGGGAAGGGCTACATCGAGACCGCCTTCAGAGCCGCGCGCGCCGCGGACCCCGCGACGCTGCTCTTCTACAATGACTACAGCCTCGAGTTTCCCGGTGTGAAGCAGGATGCGGCCTTCGCGCTCGTGCAGGACATCAAGACCCGTGGCGTACCGATCGACGGCGTCGGCTTCCAGGCGCACTTTCAGATCAACGCCGACGGCTCCGGCGTCCCCTCCCGTGCTTCACTCGTCTCGACATTTCAGCGGTTCGCGGGACTTGGTGTGAAGATCCACCTCACCGAGCTCGACGTCCGCATTCGGGCGCCTGGGGCAACGAGCGCCGAGATCGCGGCGCAGGCGCAGGGATATACCGACATCGTGGCGGCATGCTACGCTGTTCCGGCGTGCGAGGCGATCACGGTGTGGGGCGTGACAGATACGGAGTCCTGGATCCCCAACGCGTTTCCGGGCTATGGCAACGCGCTGCTGTTTGACGGATCACTCACCAGGAAGGCGACGTACGGCGCCGTCAGGGCCGGCATCGGCGGCTGACGGCGCGAACGTCACTGGGGAAACGACGGGGTGACTCCGAGATTCTTGAAGATGAATGCGTAGAGATCCGTCGTCTGTTCGATCGCCTTCGTCGTGCTGCTGGCGCCGTGCCCCGATTTGGTGTCGATGCGGATGAGGATCGGATTGTCTCCCGACTGCGCCGCCTGAAGCGCGGCGGCGTACTTGAACGAGTGCGCGGGCACCACGCGATCATCGTGATCTGCGGTCGTGATCAACGTCGCAGGATAGGCGATCCCGGCCTTGATGTTGTGCACCGGTGAATAGGCGCGCAGCGCCTTGAACTCGCCCTCGTTGGCCTCGGACGAGCCGTAGTCGGCGATCCAGTTCCAGCCGATCGTGAACTTCTGGAAGCGCAACATGTCCATCACGCCGGCCTGCTGAATCACCACCTTGAACAGGTCGGGCCGCTGGTTCGCGACCGCGCCCACGAGGAGACCGCCGTTGGACACGCCGTGGATGGCGAGCTTGCCCGGTGACGTGTAGCCGTTCTTCACCAGATACTCCGCAGCCGAGATGAAGTCGTCGAAGACGTTCTGCTTCTTGAGCTTCATCCCCGCCTCGTGCCACTTCTCGCCGTACTCGCCGCCCCCGCGCAGGTTGGCTGAAGCGTAGACCACACCCTGCTCCAGCAATGCGAGGCGCGCCGCGCTGAAGGCCGGCGACGTGGTGATGTTGAACCCGCCGTACCCGTACAGCACCGTCGGATTGGTGCCGTTTCGTTTGACGCCACGCTTGTAGGTGAGAAACATCGGGACGCGCGTGCCGTCGCGGCTCGTGTAAAACACCTGCTTGGTCTCATAGTCGCTCACGGCAAAGCCCGGAATCTCCGGCGCCCTGAAGACCGAGGAGCGACGCTTCGCGACGTCGTACTTGTAGATCGACGGCGGATGGACGAATGACGTGAACGTGTAGAAGACGACCGCGTCGTCATGGTTTCCGCCGAAGCCGCCGGCGGTCCCCAGCCCCGGCAGCACGATCTCGTTCTGAAGCTTTCCGGTGCGATCGTAGACGTACGCCCGTGTGGTGACGTCCTTGAGATACGTCGCGAAGAGCTTGCCGCCCGCGCCGCTCACGCTCTCGAGTGGCTCGCTGCGCTCCGCCAATACCGTCTTCCAATCCTTCTCGCCCGGGCGCGCGGGGTCGATGAGCACCACGCGGCCGTTCGGCGCGCCGTGATCCGTCTCGACGAGAAACGCGTCACCGGCGTCGTCGACGATGCGATAGCTGTCGTCGCCGATTTCGCTCACCAGCGGCCGCCATCCGCCCGCGCTCGCTCGACCGCGAATGAAGAGTGCGTTGCCCTTGTGTCCCTTGCCGCGGTCGGAGACGGAGAGTGTGGCGAAGCGCTCGTCCTCCGTCGTGGAGACGATGTGAAAGCGCTGCGGATTGGCCTTGTCCTCGAACACGAGCGAGTCCGCGTCCTGCCGCGTTCCAATGCGGTGGAAGTAGACCTTGTGTCCTTCGTTCTTCGACGTCAGTGCGCGCGAAGAGTCGGGTGCGTCATACCGGCTGTAGTAGAAGCCGTCACCCTGCCACGCGGTGCCGGTGACCTTGGCCCAGCGGATCACGTCGGGCAGCGTCCGCCGGGATGCGACCTCCATGATGTGGAACTCGATCCAATCGGAACCGCCCGTGGAAATGCCGTACGCCGCGTACGTTCCGTCTCTGGAGACGTTGAACCCGGCGAGGCGCGACGTGCCATCGGCCGAAAAGGCGTTCGGGTCCAGCAGAACCTGGGGTGCGCCGTCGAGGCCGTGCTGGATGTAGAGCACGCTCTGATTCTGCAGCCCGTCGTTCTTCGAGAAGATGTAGTATTCGCCCTTGCGGCTGGGCGTGCTGAAACGCGGGTAGTCGTACAACTTCGTGAGCCGGGCCTTGAGCGCGTCACGGTAGGGAATCCTGCCGAGCCAGTCGAACGTAAGGGTGTTCTGCGCGTCCACCCAGCGCGTCGTTTCCGGGGCGTTCTCGTCCTCGAGCCAGCGATATGGATCCTCGACCGTCGTGCCGAAGTACGTGTCGACCTGATCGACCTTCCGCGTTGGCGGGTAGGCGAGTCGTTGTGCATCCAGCCGCGGCGCCGCGCTCACGATGAGCGCGAGGGCGAGCGTCGTGAAAAGGGCGTGCACCTTCTGCATGTCGAGTCTCCCGGGGCGTTGTCGCGGGCGGGATGGTAGGCCGCTCCGGTTCCGTTGTCAAACGTTCACTTCATCCGCAAGGCACCCATGAGCCCCGTCCATCAGTACGAAACGCCCTACGCCACCACCGGCCTCGAGATTCCGGGGTACCGTGTCACGCGAACACTTGGCGTGGTCCGCGGCATCACCGTGCGGTCACGTTCCGTCGTCGGCCGGATCGGCGTGGGGCTGCAGGCCTTCTTCGGCGGCAACATCACGTTGCTCGTCAATCTCTGCGAGCAGGCGCGCGCGGACGCCTTCCAGATCATGATCTCGCACGGCGCGGAGCTGGGCGGCAACGCGGTCATCGGGCTGCGGTACGATGCCACGGAGCTCATGCCGGGAATCACGGAAGTGCTGTGCTACGGCACGGCGGTGGTCATCGAGCCGGTGTGACGAGTCGGTGATTGCGTTTCGCGGGATCGGGCCGCAGACTCTGGCGGCACTCACGCGAACGGACATCGACACATGAGCGACGAAATGGGCGGTGGCAGTGTGCGTGCGGGGGATGGAGAAGCCCCCGCGCCCGAGAAACCGGCGTCGGTGTGGGAAGACTTCATCGACATCTTCTACGCGCCGTCCGCGGTATTCGCGCGGCGCGCGCGCGCGGGCTTCGGCATTCCGATGCTCGTCGTGACCGTATTGATCGGCGTGATTTTCCTCGCGAGCTTCGGCGCCATGCAACCGGTGCTGGACGCGGAGTTCACGCGCTCGATGACGCAGGCGATGAAGAACAACCCGAACTTCACGCCGGAAATGGCGCAGAAGGCGCGCGGCATCGGCGAATCCTTCACGAAGATCGGCGCATTCGTGTTCGTGCCCGTGGGAATCTTTCTCACGGGTCTCGTTCTGTGGGGGCTGGGCAAGCTCGTGGACGCGACCGCGACGCTCGGTCAGGCGTTGATGGTCGCGTCCTATTCGTTCGTGCCCAGGGTGGCGGAATCGGTGCTCAACGCGCTCCAGACACTCGTCCTGGATCCGTCATCGTTGAACGGGCGGTTGCGCCTGTCCCTCGGCGTCGGCCGATTCCTCGATCCGGATACGACGTCGCCGCTCGTGCTCGCGATCGTCGGACGATTGGACGTGTTCACGATCTGGGTGACCGTGCTCCTCGTGATCGGGCTGTCGGTGACGGGGAAGATTCCGCGCAACAAGGCGGCGCTCATCGGTGTTCCGATGTGGCTCGCCGGCGGTCTCGTGGCCATCCTTGGCGCGCTCAGAAACGGCTGAGCCGGTAGAGAAGGCGAGAACTGCCGAGAAAACCACAACAACAGAAAACCACAACAACAGAAAACCACAACAACAGAGAATCACAACAACAGAGAATCACAACAACAGAGAATCACAACAACAAAAAAACAAAATGAACGAGCCACAGAGGGCACAGAGGCACAGAGAACTACATAACCGTAGTTCTCTGTGCCTCTGTGCCCTCTGTGGCTAATTGCCGTTGCCGTAGTTGCGAATTGCCCTTGCCGTCGTAGCTGTGCTTTTGCGCCGTTGCCGTAGTTGGGAGTCGCTCTCGCTGTACGCAAATGTGCCGGACGCGCAGCCACCGCGCCTCACTCCGGCGGAAGGACCCGTTCGACGACCGGAACCGGAGGGCACGTGCCGCGATGCACGATCCGCTGCACATGCAGGCGGACGTCGGCCTCCTCGAACGACTCGATGCGCCGACCGCAGCGATGACACTTCGGAAAAAGCGCGAAGGTGTCGCGTGCGATCTGCTCGAGGATGGGATCGTCGATGCGGCTCGACAGGGGCATGGCGGGGGCGCGAAAAAGGATCGTTAGAAAGACGAGCGAGCCGCCCAATCAGGCACGGATTGCCCTCATCCCTCGAGAACCTCGCGCACCAGCCGTCGCTCGGCAAGCCGCTCCAGTAGCGGAAGGAGGTCCTGCTCGCACCGGTCGGCCTCGACGTCGAAGTCGGCGGTGATGGCGGCCACCAGCTCCGATACACGACGGGGCGCGCGCAGCAGCTCCCACAGGCGTGAGCCGACGTGCTCCAGGCCATAGTACACGCCGTCGTGCATGCCGAGGATGACGACCTCCTCTCCGACCGTGGTCGAGACCTGATCGTCGCTTGCCACGACGACCGAGTTACGCGACAGCGGCATCGGGTGTCTCCATAAAGTGGCGCTCTCGCCAGCCGGGCGATGGTGTCCTACCTTACTGGATTGAGTCACCCTGCCGCAACGGCCGACGACGGCCCGCCAGACGCGAAACCGTCCGAGCCACCGACGCATTGCCCGTCCTTTCCAGTCCGACTCGGTACACCCTCTGAATGACGCAGCCCACCCTGCTTTCCGTCGTTGGATTGCTCGCGCAATCCGGCGTCGCGGTCCTGATTGCGGTCGTATTTGGTGGCCTGTTGCGGCGCTACTGGCGTCCGTATCTCCGCCACTGGACCTATAGCTGGATCGGCCTCGCGGTCCACGCCGGCGCCGGCGGCATCGCGATCCTGCTTTCCCAATGGTTCCCGGTCACGCACCCGGCGCGATTCGCGTTGGCGCTGGCGGCCGGCATCGCGGGATACCTCCAGATCGCCTGGCTCGTGCTCGGCACGGGGGAGCTGACGGCCGGACGAGCACTCCGTCCCAGAACGTCGCGACTCCTCTTGGCGGGCCTCACGCTGCTCGGCGCGGCGCTCGTCGTCGCGTATGGTTGGGATGCGAGCCGCTCCGATCTCCTTTTCACCTTGCGCGTGACGGTGCGCCGGCTCGCCGTGGCGCTCGCGTTCGGCGTCGGCGGCACCTTGATCTCTCGCGCACCACGGATCGCGAGGGGTATCGGGCGTCGCGTCGTGATGGCTTCGTTTCTCGGCCTGGGAGTCCAACAGCTCCTGTTCGTCTCGCTGACGATCACACCTTCACTTCGGGCGAGCTTCGGTCCCTATGTGGCGGCGCTGGGCCTCGTGGACCTGGTGCTGTACGTCGGGCTCGCGCTCGGCCTCGTCATCTGGCTGTTGGAGGAAGAACGGCAGGCGACGATGGACGCCGCCGCGCGCATCGAGCGCATCGCTTATCACGATGGCCTCACGGGCCTGCCCAACCGGCAGTTGTTCATCAATCAGCTCGGCATGGCGCTCCATCATGCCCGCCGCAACGACACGATGTGCGCGGTCCTCTTTCTCGATCTCGACCGCTTCAAGATCGTGAACGATTCACTCGGTCACGCCGCCGGCGACGTGTTGCTTCAAACGGTGGCGGAACGCATCCGCTCTACCGTGCGCGGCGAGGACTCCGTGACGCGGCTCGGCGGCGACGAGTTCGCCGTCTGCGCCACCGACGTACAGAGTCCGGACGACGCGGTGCAGCTCGCGGAGCGCATCATCACCGCGGTCAAGCGTCCCATCGTGATCGATGGGCAGGAGCTCTTCGTCACCACGAGCCTCGGAATCAGTCTCTTTCCGCAGGACGCGAACGTCCCCGAGGATTTGCTCAAGACCGCGGACGCCGCGATGTACCGCGCCAAGGCGCAGGGGCGTGACGTCGTCGAGCGATACGTTCCCGAGGCGGATCAGGGCGCGCTCGATCAGCTCGACCTCGAGAGCAACCTGCAGCATGCCGTCGAGCTCGATCAGCTCATGCTGTTCTACCAGCCCATCGTGCAGTCGAGCACGGGTGGGATCACGGGCATCGAGGCGATGTTGCGCTGGAATCACCCCACGCGCGGCCTGCTCATGCCGGACGAGTTCATTTCGCTGGCCGAGGCGACGGGCGCCATCGTACCGATGGGTTTGTGGGTGCTTCGTACGGCATGCGCGCAAGTTCAGGAATGGCGCGACCGCGGCCAGGATCAGCTTCGTGCGGCCGTCAACCTGTCGGTGCGGCAGCTACAGCACCCGGATCTCGTGGGGCATGTCGAACAGATTCTCGCGGAGACGCGGCTTCCCGCCGCGTCCCTCGAGCTGGAGATCACCGAAAGCATCGCCATGCGCTCGAGTGGACGGGCGGTGGACAGCCTTCGCGCGTTGAAGGCGCGGGGCGTGCGCGTCTCGATCGACGATCTGGGCACGGGCTATTCGTCATTGAGCGCGCTTCGGCTCTTCCCCATCGACACGTTGAAGATCGACCGCAGCTTCGTTCGCGGCGTGCCGGAGAACACCGACGACAGCGCCATCGCGGCGGCGGTCATCACACTCGGCAATACGCTCGGGGTAAACGTGGTCGCCGAAGGTGTGGAGCGGCCCGAGCAGTTGCAATTCTTCATCGAGCAGCGCTGTGCGGAGTGGCAGGGCTACCTACTTGTGCGCCCCGTCACCGCCATGGAGTGCGAGAAGTTGCTCTTCGACAACTCGAGCGACGAGCCGTCGACTTTGCCTGCAGCCCACTCTGCCGCGTTGTGATCCGCGCCTCGGCACTCGATAGTGACGGCCGCTACCATATGGAGGCGGACGACTGACCGCCGCGGAACCACACACCTGCGGCGGGTTAAACATCATGGAATCGGGGTTGCATCGTTCTGGCGTGTCTCATTCGTACGCCTTGTCGTGACCGGTGGGTCTTCGATTTCTCATTCACTGCGCCCAATCACACGAATGCTCGTCCCCCTGTCACCACGCATGATCTCGTGCGCGCTGCTCGCCATTGGCGTGTTGTCCGCCTGCAAGAGCGACGCGCCGACGCAGAGCACAGATACGACGAAGATCCCCAATCCGACGGGACAGTTGAACGTCGGTGACTTGACCTCGGTGAACGTGAACGTGAACGATGCGTGCACGAACGGCATCTTTCACGCGGCACGCGTCGTCGCTGTCGGCACGAAGTCCATCATCCTGAACGACACGCTCAATCCGAAGACCGGATTCACCGCCGCGGACTTTCAGCGGTTCTCGGCGAAGTTCGACACGCTGATCTATCCGATGGACGTCGCCAACTTCGGCGAGCCCACGGACATCGACGGCAACGGCCGCGTCGCGATCATTTTCACGCGTGCGGTGAACGAGCTGACGCCGGCGCGATCCACGTCGTACGTGGGAGGCCTGGCCTTTTCGCGCGACCTGTTTCCGCGCACGGGTACCGCGCGCGCCACCGGGTGCGCCGCCAGCAATCAAGGCGAGTACTTCTACGCCCTGACGCCCGATCCTACCGGTACCGTCAATCAGAACGTACGCACGGCGGGCTTTGTGGATTCGGTCGTCCCTTCGGTGCTCGCGCACGAACTCCAGCATCTCATCAACGCGTCGCGACGGCTCTATGTCACGAATGCGACTGCCTTCGAGGAAAAGTGGTTAGATGAGGGGCTCGCTCACAGCGCGGAGGAGCTGTTGTTCTATCGCGAATCGGGGCTGTCGCCGCGCATGAACCTCGATGTCACCGCCATTCGCTCCACGAGCACGATCCGCACGGCCTTCAATCTCGACATGATCGGCA
Organism: Gemmatimonadetes bacterium 2013_60CM_65_52; assembly: GCA_002215645.1. Taxonomy (GTDB): domain Bacteria; phylum Gemmatimonadota; class Gemmatimonadetes; order Gemmatimonadales; family Gemmatimonadaceae; genus AG11. Next base: position 131,453 of record NGFI01000008.1, read on the forward strand.
ATACCTCGCGCTACAAATCGTATCTGATGGCGCCGCCGAGCAGCTCGCCGTATCGTTTCGACGACTCGCTGTCGACGCGCGGCGCCATCTGGTCATTCCTGCGGTATTCGGTCGATCGACTGAATGCGACGGACAACTTTACCGCCGGCAACGGCACATCGGTGAGCGGCGCGGGCGACATCACGCTGACATCCGGCGGAACACCGGCCGAATACATCGCCACCGTTGTGAACATGACGGTGCAGACGAGCGGATCCATCTTGTACACGCTCAAGACCACGAGTGCAACTGGTGACCAGGTCCCGCTCGGCAGCACGGTGCCCGCGTATCTGCGCGTGTCGTCCTCCGACGAGGATGCAGGTCCGCGCCGCGACTACGCCGTCGAGTCCCGCGTACGTCAGCAGGAACGCGTCGTGCTGACGCCGATGATGGCGGGTGCACGCGAATGGTACGCCGCGCAGGGCGGGTCGCACGGACTCTCTCCGCTCCGGTCCACGTCGTCGCTCTCCTCACTCGCCGATCCCGACGCGGCGTTCTTCTTCAAGTTGGTGAACAACACGAGCAACGGGCTGACCAACCTGCAGAGCGCAGTCGGTGACGTATCGAGCTTCGTGAAGGATTGGTCGGTCTCGCACGCAATCGATGACGTCGCCGCGCTCACCACGCAGTACCAGCAACGAAGCTGGAACTTTCACAGCATTTTTCCGGCGCTCGGCTCGGGTGGAAATCCGTATCCGCTGGTCGTGAACCCGTTGACCAACAACGCCACGACCTCGGGCACCGTGATCTCGGGTGGTGCCGCCTACTTCCAGTTGTCGTTGCCGGTGAATGCCAGTGTCACGGTGAGTCTCGGCGCGTCGAATGGCGCGGTGAACAGCGCTCTCCAACTGATCGCGGTCAGGACGAAGTGATGACCATCTCCGTACGCCGACTCGTTGCCCTTGTGGCCGTCGCTCTCACGGCCGTGGGATGCGGCTCCGATTCTTCGACCGGAGCCAACAAGCCAGGTCCGGCCACTCGCCTCGAGCTGCTGACGTCGCCGTCTGCCACGGCCGCCGCGGCGTCGTCTGCCGGATCGTTCACCGTCAAGGTGTCGGATTCGAAGGGCGTTCCTGTACCCGGCGTGACGGTGTCCTTCACGGCCACGGGCGCGGTGACGGCCAGTCCGGCCTCCGTGGTGACGGACGCGAACGGACAGGCGACAGCGCAGATCACGTCGGGCACCATTGCCGGAAGCGCATCCGTGTCCGCCAGCGTCACCGGCATTCCGGTCGTGGTCAGTGCCACCGTGACGGTCATTGCCGGCGCGGCGACGAAGATCACGGTGACCCCCAAGACGCTGCGATTCGCCAATGTCGGCGACACGGCACGCATCTCGGCGTCCGCGCTCGATCAGTTCGGAAACGCCGCCGCGGCGAACGCCATTACCTTCACGGTCGTCGATCCATCTCTGGTGAGCGTGGACCAAGCTGGCCTCGTGAGAGTGCTGCGACTCGGCGGAACGACCTTCGTCATCGCGACCTCCGGCCCCAAGGCCGATACCACGGTCGTCAACGTTCTCGCCGCCGGCATGTCCATCTGCACCGGACTCGCCACGGCGTCGCAGATGAAAGTTGGTGACGTCCAGATCTTTTCGGGCTCGCAGTACGCGTGCCTCTCCGGCAGCACGGCAGGCGCGGAATACACGCTCCTCGCCTTCAACGGCTCCACGGATCAGGTGAACTCGCTGAGCGCCTCGATTCTAGGGCAGGGGCTTGCCGCTGCGCCGAGTCCGTACAAGGCGCCCATCCCGGGCCCGATGCTCATGCGCTCGTCGCTCGGCACGGCTGGCGCCGTTCCGCCGGAACCTGATGAACGGTTCCACACGCAATTGCTCCAGCGTGCGAACGACGAGCTCAGTGGCCGCATCGCTCGCACGCGGGATGCACGCCGCGCAGCGATCTCGAGATCGACCTTCGGCGCGGCCAGCGCGACGCAGGCCGCGGTCGGCGTGATCCCTGCCACCGTCCAGGTCGGCGACCTGATCACGATGAACGTGAGCGCCGCCATCTGCACCAACCCCGTGTACCACGCCATGCGCGTGACCGCGGTCGGCTCCAAGTCGATCGTCCTCGCGGACACGTTGAATCCGACGCCGGGCTTCAGTGCCACAGACTATCTGCGCTTTGCCGCGAACTTCGACACACTCGTCTACGCGATGGACGTCGCCGCCTTCGGTGCGCCGAGCGACTTCGATCAGAACGGCCGCGTCGGGATTCTCTTTACGCGCACGGTCAACGAGCTCGTGAACGCCAGCTCGGGATACTTCGTCGGCGGATTCTTCAATCCGCGCGACCTGTTTCCGAAAAAGGGCGCGACGGCTGCTGATGACTGCCCCGGCAGCAACGAAGGCGAGATGTTCTACATGGTGGTGCCCGCACCAGCGCCAGGCATCAACGGCGTCACGCATACCACCGGATTCGTGGACAGCCTCACGACGGGCGTTCTGGCGCACGAGTTCCAGCATCTCATCAACGCCGGCCGCCGCATGTACGTGAACAGCGCGGCGCAGGACTTCGAGGAAGTGTGGCTCAACGAGGGGCTGAGTCACATGGCCGAGGAGCTGTTGTATTACCGGCAGAGCGGATTCACGCCGCGCTCGAACCTGAACGACTCGACCATCCGGTTGGTGAATCCGTCGGTGTACCCGTACTTCAAGAACGACGCAGCTTCGAACTTCTCGCGGCTCCTCGCGTACCTGCGCGATCCGGCGAACAATTCGCCTTTCGCGCCCAACGATGATTTGGCGACGCGCGGCGCCACGTGGTCCTTCTTGCGGTATCTCGCCGACCGGCTGGGACCCACGGACGGCACCATCTGGCAGAAGTTCGACAACGCGACCGTCACCGGGCTGGCCAACATCACGTCGGTGATCGGCCAGGATCCGATGCCATTCTTCCGCGATTGGGCCATTGCGAACTACATGGACGACGATGGCGTGAGTGTCCTGGCGCAATACACCCATCCGAGCTGGAACTTCAGAAACATCTATACGACGACGTTCCTGAACATTCCCACGTATCCGCTCAAGGTCGCGCTGATGAGCGACAACATCAAAGCCGATGTCCAGGTGCGCGGCGGCTCGGCGAGCTACCTGCGGCTTGCGGCGTCGGCGTCGAAGGATGTGCTCCTGACGTTCACCTCTGGCGGTGGTGCGCCGAGTGCGCCGCTGCAGTTCATCGCGGTAAGAACAAAGTAGGACAGTAGGACCGTAGGACGGCAACCTCAAAACGACGTTGCCGTCCTACTTGGTTTTGTGCGTCTGGCAGCCAAATGCGCCGGCATGTACCCTAAGAGGTAACGGTCCCACCGACCGCCTCTCCGCCGCACCCGCGGATCCCACCCACTGGAGCGCAGACGCATGACCCACCTTCGTGCCGCCGCATTCTTGGTCGCGGCAAGTGTATTCATCCCGACCGCTCTGTCAGCACAAGCTTCCACAGGCTCGGTGACCGGTCGTGTGACCGCCGCCGGTGAAGGCGTCTCCGGCGCCGCGGTGCTTGCCACCGGCACGGGCCGCGGCGTGCAGACGCGGCAGGACGGCAGCTATCGTCTCGTTCTTCCGCCAGGACGCTATGAGCTTCGCGCTCGTGCCGTCGGCTACACGTCGGCGCGCGATTCGATAATCGTCGCGGCCGGGGGAACGTACCTGATGAACTTCGCGCTCGAAAAGAGCATCACCTCGCTCGAGGCGGTGTCAACCCTCGGGACGCGCGGCGAGGCTCGCACGGTCATCGATGCACCCGCCCCCATCGACGTGCTCTCCGCCGCCGACATCAAGGCGACCGGCCGCACCGAGACGGCGCAGATGATTCAGGCGGTGGCGCCAAGCTTCAACTTTCCGCGCACGTCGATTGGCGACGGCACGGATCACGTGCGACCGGCAACGCTGCGCGGACTCGCGCCCGATCAGACCCTCGTGCTCGTGAACGGCAAGCGCAGGCACAATAGCGCGCTCGTCAACGTCAACGGCTTCGTGGGACGCGGCTCGGCGCCGGTGGACCTCAACGCCATTCCGGCGAGCATGATCGATCACATCGAAATTCTGCGCGATGGTGCGGCGGCGCAGTATGGCTCCGACGCGATTTCGGGTGTGGTGAACATCGTGCTCAAGTCGGGCACGGACGGTGAGGCGCGCGCGATGGTTGGAGAGTCATTCACTACATACAACCGGGCGGACAATCTGACGCCGTGGCCGATCCAGGTTGGCGAGCGCCAGGCGCGCGATGGCAAGGTGTTTCAGACGGCGCTCGACCGCGGCTGGACATTCGCTCAGAACGGGTTCCTGCATCTGGGAGGCGAGCTGCGCGATCGCGGCTACACGAATCGCTCGCTGCCCGATCCGCGGCAGCAATATTTTGCCGGCGATCCTCGTGAGGCGGATCCGGCGCTTCCGTCTCCCGACGGTCGCCTGAATCACCGACAGGGCGATGCGGCAACGCACGACTTGCAGGGATTCTGGAACGCCGGCACATCACTTGGCGTGGCGGATCTGTACAGCTTTGGCGGTGTGAGCAAGCGTCATGGCGAGGCCACGGGTTTCTGGCGGCGGCCGTTCGACGATCGAACGCTTCGCAACGTCTTCCCCAATGGATTCCTCCCCGTCATCGCGTCTGACATCTGGGACGCGTCGGGCTCCGTGGGCGCGAAGGGTCTTCTCTCGGGCTGGACGTACGATCTCGGAACCGTCTATGGGCGCAATCAGTTCGGCTTCACGATCAAGACCAGCGAGAACGCATCCGTTGGGCCGACGTCTCCGACACAGTTTGACGCGGGCAAGCTTCGCTTTCAGCAGAGTACCACGAGCCTGGATCTGAATCGCGACATCCGAGGCCTGCTGCCCGTTCCGCTCAACGTCGCGGGTGGTGCTGAATTCCGATACGACAATTACGAGATCGTGAGCGGCGAGTACGATTCGTGGCGCAATGGTGGCTTCAAGGTTCTCGGCCCCGATGGCGTGACGTACACGTCGCGACTCGCCGCACCGGGATCGCAAGTCTTCCCGGGCTTCAAGGGGGACAGCGGTACGAAAAAGGGCGACGCAGGGTCGCACTCGCGCAACAATGCCGCCGTGTACGCGGACCTGTCGTCGGACCTCACGAAGGAGCTGCTGGTCGACGTGGCCGGCCGATACGAGCACTACAGCGACTTCGGTTCGACGACCACGGGCAAGTTCTCCTCGCGATATCAGATCATCCCCGGCCTCGCGCTGCGTGGTGCGGTGAGCACCGGGTTTCGGGCGCCGTCGCTCATGCAGGAGTTCTTCTCGTCCACGGCCACCAACTTCGTGTTGGGCGTGCCGCTCGACATCAAGACCTTTCCCGCCAGCTCCGCCGAGGCGGCCGCACTCGGCGCGCGTCCGCTCAAGGCAGAGAAGTCGCACAACTACGGCATCGGTTTCGCAGCCGAGCCGGTAAAGAGTCTCTCGTTTACGGTGGACTACTACTACATCGAGGTGGCCGACCGGATCGTGCTGTCGAACAACTTCACCGGTGCCGCAGCCTCCGCGGCGCTCGCGAACATCGGCATCACGGGCGTGCAGGGTGGGCGCTACTTCACCAACGCGATCGATACCAAGACGCACGGCTACGACGCGATCGCCAACTACGGGTGGACGATGTCCACATCGAGCGTGCTTCGTCTCACGGCGGCGTACAATCACAACACTACACGCGTCACTCGCGTCGACACACTTCCGACCAACTTGTCGGGGCTCAAGAGCTCTCTTTTCGATCGTGTCGAGCAGGCACGCATCGAGCTCGGCAACCCCGAGAACAATCTCATCCTCACGGCGAACTATTCACTCGACAAGCTCGGTCTGATGGCGCGTACGCAGCGTTTCGGCCAGGTGACCTCGTACAGCACGGCGGCATCGAACGCGTTCGGTCCCCTTGACCAGACGTTCTCGCCGAAGTGGATCACCGATCTCAGCGCCTCGTACGAGGTACGCCGCGCCACCGTGAGCATCGGTGCGGACAACGTGTTCGACGTGTACCCCGATCGGAACAACAACAACGGCAACATCGTGCCGACGGCGGAGAATGGTGGGACATCCAATTTCGGCATCTTTCCGTATGCGGGTATCACGCCATTCGGCTTTAACGGACGGTTCGTGTATGCCAAGCTGGCCGTGGGGCTGTAGGCCAGTAGGACAGTAGGACAGTAACGGCGTTGGCCTGTCCTACCGGCCAACCGTCCTACTGTCCTACTTTTCGGGCCGTGACCGCCTCCATTCCATTGTGGCAGCCGACCGCCAGAGATCTCGAGCGCGCCAACCTCACCCGGTTCATCGCGCAGCTCGCCGTTCCGGACGTGACGGACTCACCGTCACTGTACCGGTTTTCCATCGCGCATCCTGAGAAATTCTGGGCGCACGTCTGGCGTTTCTGCGGCGTCATCGCTGACGAGCACTCGATAGGCGAACCCTGGGACGCAGTGCTCGAGGGTGGCGAACGCATGGCGCCGCCGGACCCGCGACTCGGTCCTCGCTGGTTCACTGGCTCGCGACTGAATTTCGCGGAAAATCTTCTTCGCTGCCGAGACGATCGAGAGGCGATCGTCTCGTGGACGGAGCAGGGACCCGGTCGCCGGCTCACGTTTCGCCAGTTGAATGAGGCCGTCGCGCAGTGTGCGGCCTTCCTGCGAGCGGAAGGTGTCGCGCAAGGCGATCGCGTCGCCGGATTCATGCCGAACATTCCGGAAACCGTCGTGGCGATGCTGGCCACGGCGTCGCTCGGCGCGGTCTGGTCCTCATGCTCGCCCGACTTCGGGCCCGGCGGCGTTGTCGACCGTTTTGGACAAATTGTACCAAAAGTACTGATCGTGGTGGACGGCTACCGCTACGCCGGCAGGAACATCGATTCCCTCGCACGAGCTGCCGAGTTTCTGCCGGAGTTGACCAGCGTTCAGCGCGTGGTCGTGGTGCCGCACCGGGCGATGAATGGAGCTGCTGCTCCGCCGGAAGCCGCTGCGGTCGACAACATTCCGAACGCAGTCTGGTGGCCGGACGCGCTCGCGGCGCACGCCGGGGCGGAGCACCAATTCGCGCGGCTGCCCTTCGATCATCCGCTGTACATCATGTACTCATCGGGAACGACGGGGCTGCCGAAGTGCATGGTGCACGGCGCGGGCGGCACACTCATTCAGCACCTCAAGGAGCTGGTGCTGCACACCGATCTCCAGCGTGACGATCGGATCTTCTACTTCACCACGTGCGGCTGGATGATGTGGAACTGGCTCGTGTCGTCCCTTGCCGTGGGCAGCACGGTCGTTCTCTATGACGGCGCTCCCGTCCTGCGTGGCAAGCCGATTCTCTGGGACATGGCCGAGCGGGAGGGTGTCTCCGTGTTCGGAACGAGCGCGAAGTGGCTGGCCCTGGTCGAGAAGGAGGGCAGTGAGCCGCGCCGCACGCACGATCTCTCCGCACTGCGCGTCATTCTTTCGACGGGCAGTCCGCTCGCCGATCATGGCTTCGACTACGTGTACGACAAGGTGAAGCCGGACGTCCGCCTCAGCAGCATCAGTGGAGGGACGGACATCATTTCCTGCTTTGCGTTGGGTGACCCGACGCTGCCGGTCCATCGTGGTGAATTGCAGACGCGCGGGTTCGGGATGCGTGTGGAGATCTGGAACGAGGAGGGACACTCCGTGACGGATGAAGCCGGAGAGCTCGTCTGTACTGCGCCCTTTCCCAGCATGCCCGTCTCGTTCTGGAACGACCCGGACGGAAGCAAGTACCGATCGGCGTACTTCGACATATTTCCGGACGTCTGGCGCCACGGCGATTGGGCAAAGCTGACGCCGCGCGGAGGCATGGTCATCTACGGGAGGAGCGACGCCACGTTGAATCCCGGCGGCGTCCGCATCGGTACGGCGGAGATCTACCGGCAGGTGGAACAGCTCGACGAAGTGGTCGAGTGTCTCGTGATCGGGCAGGACGTCGTGAGCAAGGGAGCGCCCGACGTGCGTGTCGTTCTCTTCGTCCGCCTGGCCGCGGGAGCTCGGCTCGATGACGCGTTGCGCGAGAAGATCCGCTCGAGAATTCGCGATCGCGTCACGCCGCATCATGTGCCGAAGAAGATCATTCAGGTGGCCGACATTCCGCGCACCATCAGCGGCAAGATCACCGAGCTCGCCGTTCGCGACGTCGTGCATGGGCGGCCGGTGAAGAACCGCGATGCTCTCGCGAACCCCGAGGCACTGGAGCTCTATCGGGACCTGCCGGAGCTACGGAGCTGACCGCCTGCGGGCGGCAGGTCGGCGGCCTCGCCTCGTGTTAATATCAGGAGCACACCGGAGGCGGATGACTATGGCAACGGCGACGCTCGAAACGACGGCCCCCGTGCGGGACACGTTCCCGATCAACGGCACCGACTACATCGAGTTCTACGTGGGAAACGCGCGACAGGCGGCGCACTACTACCGCGCCGCGTTCGGATTCCAGCTCATCGGGTACAGGGGGCCGGAAACCGGCACGCGCGACCGGGCCAGCTATCTGCTCCAGCAGGGGAAGATTCGCTTCGTGCTCACCACCGCCATCCGAGCGGACCTGAGTCCCGAGGCACGGCGAATCGCCGAGCATGTGGAGATGCATGGCGACGGCGTGCGCGACATTGCGCTGTGGGTCGATGACGCGCGCGATGCATTCCAGAAGGCCGTGGAGCGTGGTGCGGTGCCGGAACGCGAGCCCATCGTGGCACGCGACGACGATGGCGAGGTGGTGATCGCGTCCTTCAGGATCTACGGCGACACCATTCACTCCCTGGTGGAACGGAAGAACTATCGCGGATTGTTCATGCCGGGATTCCGCGCGACGGCGCCGCACTTCGCGCCATCGGACGTCGGGCTGAAATACGTGGATCACTGCGTGGGCAACGTCGAGCTCGGCAAGATGAACGACTGGGTCGACTTCTACGCACGCGTGATGGGATTTCGGAACATGCTCACGTTCGACGACAAGACCATCAGCACCGAGTATTCGTCGCTGATGTCCAAGGTGATGGCAAACGGCAACGATCGCATCAAGTTCCCCATCAACGAGCCGGCCAAGGGGAAGAAGAAGTCGCAGATCGACGAATACCTCGAGTTCTACAAGGGGCCGGGCGTGCAGCACATGGCGCTCGCGACGGACGACATCATCCGCAGCGTGACGGCGCTGCGCGACCGCGGCGTGGAATTCCTGAGCGTGCCGACGACGTACTACGATGAATTGCAGGGGCGCGTCGGCCGCATCGACGAACCGGTGGATACCCTCGCGTCGCTCGGCATTCTGGTTGACCGCGACCCGGACGGTTATCTGTTACAGATCTTCACGCGCCCCGTGGAGGACCGCCCAACCGTGTTCTACGAGATCATTCAACGGAAGGGCGCGCGAAGCTTCGGCGCCGGCAACTTCAAGGCGCTGTTCGAGGCCATCGAGCGCGAGCAGGAACTGCGCGGCAACCTGTAAGGCGCGCGATGCCCTTCTATCACACGCTCGGACAGATTCCCCGAAAGCGCCACATCGCGTTTCGCCGGCCGGATGGCGGCTTGTATTCCGAGCAGCTCGTCGGTCACGAAGGCTTTACGGGAACGTCGGCCCTCCTGTATCACATTCATCCGCCGACCACCGTGAAGTCCGTGCGGCGCCTGCGTGAGGAATGCATCGAGGCCGATCCCGACGAGACGCTCCGCCACCGGCATTTCCGCACGTCGCGCATCTCGGCCAAGGGAAGCCCGACGCTCGATCGCGTGCCGTTGCTCTTCAATGCAGACGTCACGATGCACTACGTCGAGCCCGACAAGGCCGACGAGCACTTCTATCGCAACGCGCAGGCTGACGAGATCGTGTACGTCTCGAAGGGGACGGGCACGGTCGAGACGCAATACGGTGACCTCTCGTTCCGCGAGGGCGATTACGTCGTGCTGCATCGCGGCATCATGCACCGGTATCGCTTCGATGCGTCTGGCGGTCAGCCGAAGCTGCTCATCATCGAGGGAAAGGGGCACACGCGGCCTCCGAAGCGCTACAGAAACGAGTACGGCCAGCTCATCGAGGGCGCTCCGTATTCCGAGCGCGACATCCGCGTTCCGCGCGAGTTGCGAACCTTCGACCAGATGGGCGATTTCCCGATTGTCGTGAAACAGTACGACGGACTGAACGAGATCGTGCTCGATCACGATCCGCGTGACGTCGTGGGATGGGACGGCCAGTTCTATCCCTGGGCGTTCAACATCATGGACTTCGAGCCAATCGTAGGACGCGTGCACCAGCCTCCGCCGGTGCATCAGACGTTTCAGGGCGACGGCTTCGTGGTGTGCTCCTTCTGTCCGCGCCCCTACGATTTCCATCCGGAAGCCGTTCCGGCGCCGTACAACCACAGCAACGTGGATTCGGACGAGGTGCTCTACTACGCGTCGAGCGAATTCATGAGCCGGAAGGGCATCGAGTTCGGCTCGATCACGCTGCATCCGGACGGCATTCCGCACGGTCCGCATCCGGGCCGCGCAGAGGCGTCGATCGGCGCGAAATACACCGACGAGCTGGCCGTCATGATGGACACCTTCCGCCCACTCAAGGTGGCGAAACGTGCGCTGCCCATCGAGGATCCGGCGTATCACCGAAGCTGGATCGACGCGCAGCATGCCGCGTTCAATCCGCCCACGAGCTGAGTCCTAGCCGCGGGACCTGAACTTCGCGATCGCGGCGCGCGTGAAGTCCGAGAGGACCAGCGTGCCCGACATCCGCGCGCGTTCGGCGAGCAGCGCGTCCCACGATTCCGTGCCCTGCCAGAAGATCGTCTTCATGGCGCGCATTGCGTCGGGGTTGGATGCGGCGAGCGTACCAGCGAGCGCGTTGATGGCGGCATCCATCGTGGCTACGTCGTCGAACACCTGCGCGTACAGCGCATGCCGCTCGCCCCATGCTGCGTCACGCCAGTCGGCATCGACGGCCATCGCCGCGAAGGGACCGTCCCCGATCCGGCGGCGGATGACGGGTCCGACAACGAACGGGCCGATTCCGACGGCGAGCTCGCTCAACTTCGCTGACGCGGACTTCACCGCGAACGTATAGTCGCCGGCCGCGGCGATGCCGACACCGCCGCCGGCCGTGCGGCCATGCACGCGCACCAGCACGAGCTTCGGCGCGCGGATCATCGCGAGAATGACGCGGGCAAATCCACTGAAGAACTCCTCGCCCTGTTCGACGCTCGCGATGTCCACGAGCTCGTCGAAGGATGCGCCGGCGCAGAACGGGCCGGTCCCGCCGCTCCGCAGCACGATCACGCGCGCCGCGGGATCCTTGCCCACCCACGTGATGGCCTCCGCGAGGCGGCGCAGCAGTGCGGCCGGAAGGGAGTTGCTCTTCGGATGCGAGAAGGTGATCGTGCCGATGCCGTCGCCAAGCGCGACGGAAACGTCGCCTCCGGCGACACCGGTACCGGGAACGGCGGGCCTCGTCAGCATACCGGAAGATAAGGAAGCGCGTCGGGGAACGTCGATTGTCCGTCCTCCCGCCGCAGGTGTAGATTCAGGCGCTACCCAAGGTATTACGGCGCTTCACCTTCGCTCGTTCGGTCGCGGGTGCGGCCGCCCGGAGACGGGACATGACGCAGACACGATCCACGCCGCAGAGCGACGATCCGGCCCGTGTGGCCGCCTTCGAGGCTCGCATTGCCGCGGGCGAAAGCATCGAGCCGAAGGACTGGATGCCGGACAAGTACCGCCGGCAGCTCATCCGGATGATGTCCCAGCATGCACACTCCGAGATCGTCGGAATGCTGCCGGAGGGCAACTGGATCACGCGCGCCCCGTCGCTGCGACGAAAGATTGCGCTGATTGCCAAAGTGCAGGACGAAGCCGGCCACGGCCTCTACATCTACTGTGGCACCGAAACGCTCGGCGTCGACCGCGGCGAGCTCATCCAACAACTCCTCGACGGCACCGCGAAGTACTCGAGCATCTTCAACTACCCGACGCTGTCGTGGGCCGATATCGGCGTCATTGGCTGGTTCGTCGACGGCGCGGCCATCGTCAATCAGACCATTCTGGCGAAGGCCTCCTATGGCCCGTACGCGCGCGCGATGGTGCGCGTGTGCAAGGAGGAGAACTTCCACAAGCGACAAGGCTATGAGATCGTGGCCACCCTCGCGAACGGGACGCCGGCGCAGAAGGCGATGGTGCAAGATGCGGTAAACCGGTGGTGGTGGCCATCGCTCATGATGTTCGGGCCGAGTGACACCGATTCACCGAATACGGCGGAGCTGATCCGCTGGAAGGTGAAGCGGAAGACGAACGACGAGCTGCGCCAGCGATTCGTGAATCTCACCGTACCGCAGGCGGCAGCCGTGCAGCTCACGCTGCCGGATCCTTCACTCGCGTATGACGCGACGTCGGAGAACTGGCACTTCGGCCCAATCGACTGGGACGAGTTCACCCAGGTGATCCGCGGTAATGGACCCTGCAATCGTGAGCGACTCGAGGCGCGCCGCAAGGCGCACGACGACGGTGCGTGGGTGCGCGAGGCAGCGGCCGTCCACGCGGCCAAGCAGCGCGCGGCCTCCGCGGCGGCGTGACATGGCCAGTACCGTGACGAATCAGGAGGTCGTCGCGGAGCAGGCGGCCGCCGTCGCACCCGACGGACAGTGGCCGTTATGGGAGGTCTTTACACAGAGCGAGCAGGGTGCGCCGCACGAGCACGCGGGATCACTCCACGCCGTGGACGCCGAACATGCGCTGCAGAATGCGCGCGACGTGTATGCGCGTCGCGGTGGAGTGATCTCGCTGTGGGTCGTTCCGGCCGGCGCCATCACTGCGTCCGCTCCGGGCGATGCCGGCCCGTTCTTCGATCCCGGCGCGGACAAGGCATACCGCCACCCGCAGTTCTACAAGGTGCCGAGAGGCGTGCGCGGCGTGTGAGCGAAGCATCCGTGGTTCCCGCGCCGCCGTCCAGGCCGAATGTGCTCTTCGAGTACCTGCTTCGCTGCGGCGATGACCGGCTCGTGCTCGGACACCGATTGAGCGAATGGTGTGGACACGGTCCCATTCTCGAGGAAGACATCGCGCTCGCGAACATCTCGCTCGACCTGCTCGGTCACTCGACGATGTTCCTGCGTCTCGCAGGCGAGGTGGAAGGCAAGGGCCGCGACGAGGACGCGCTGGCCTATTTCCGCGAAGCGGTGGAATTCCGCAACTGTCAGATGGTCGAGCTGCCCGTCGGCGACTTTGGCTTTACGATGACCCGGCAGTTTCTGTTCGACGCATACGACATCGTCCTTCTCGACGCGCTGTCATCGAGCACACATGCGGAGCTCGCCGCGATCGCGACGAAAGCGCTCAAGGAAGCCCGGTATCACATCCGCCACAGCGGAGAGTGGATGCTCAAGCTTGGCGACGGCACCGAGGAAAGTCATCGTCGCACGCAACGGGCGCTCGATGAGCTCTGGCGCTTTACTCCGGAGCTCTTCACCGCGGACGCGATCGACATGGAACTGCATGCCGCGGGGGTGGCGCCCGATCTGCCGGCGCTCCGGCCAGCCTGGGAGTCCATCGTGCGCGACGTGGCGGACCGTGCCACGCTGACGATCCCCCACGCCGCGCCGCGCGCCGCGAGCACACGCGACGGCCGCAGCGGCGCACATACGGAAGCACTCGGCCACATGCTGGCTGAGATGCAGATCGTCGCGCGGTCGCATCCGGGGGCTTCGTGGTGACGCCGATCGCTGCGCGAGATGACGTGCTGCGGATCCTCGATGGGGTGATGGACCCTGAAGTTCCGGTGCTGAGCGTGCGCGAACTTGGCATCGTGCGCGACGTCATCGTGGATGACGCAGGCGCCGTCACCGTGGTGGTCACACCGACCTACTCGGGGTGCCCCGCAATTCGCGTCATCGAAGAAGACATCGTCGCCGCGCTGACAAACGGCGGGATTCCGAACGCCCGCATCCGGACGACGTACGCACCGGCGTGGACCTCCGACTGGATTCCGGCTGAAGCCCGCGAGAAACTGCGCGCCGCCGGCATCGCGCCGCCGGAGTCGGCCGAGAGTGGCGCGCTCGTTCAGTTGGTGCGCGAACGCGCCGCGGTGGAGTGTCCCTGGTGTGGCTCCAGGGACACCGAAGTGCGAAGCGAATTCGGATCGACGGCGTGCAAGTCGCTGTGCGTATGTCGCGCCTGCCTGCAGCCGTTCGAGCTGTTCAAGTCGATCTGAGCTGCCCTACACGATCTTTCTCTTCCATACGCCTTTTCTGAACATCCACGCGCTGATCACTGCGAGCATCGAGAAGCAGAGCGTGATCGCGTAGAAGAGTCCCTGTGGTCCGAAGCCCGCCACATCCGCCAGGAACCACGCGAGTGGCAGCTCGAGCATCCAGAACACGATCAGATTGATCACCGTCGGCGTGCGTGTGTCTCCCGCGCCGTTGAACGACTGCGTGACCACCATGCCATAGGCGTATAGCGGGAAGCCGAACGCCACCGTTCGCAGCGTGCCGATGCCATACCGCGCGACCGCGGGATCCGACGTGAATCCATTCACGATCTGAGTCGCGAAAAGAATGAACAACAGTCCCACGAATCCAAGAAACGCCGCGCTGTAGGCACCGGCCGTCCAGACCGCGCGCTCCGCCCGGTCAGGCTTTCTGGCGCCGAGCGCCTGGCCAACCATCGTTGCGGCGGCGTTGGCCAACCCGAATGACGGGAGCAGTGCGAAGATGACGATTCGAATGCCAATCGTGTAGCCCGCGAGCGCCGCGCTGCCGAATCCCGAAAGAATCCGTACAAGTCCGATCCAACTCGCCATCCCGACGAACACCTGGAACGTCGCCGCGCCGGAGAGACGAAGCACGCGCGCAATCAGCGCGGGATCGAAGGCGAAATGCCGACGCTCGATATGCACGCGCTGTCCGGGACGCAGCAGTGTGCTGATGGCGAAGACAGCGCCCACGCTGCGGCCGATCGTGGTCCCGATGGCCGCTCCCGCAATGCCAAGCTTGGGAAACGGCCCCCAACCAAACACCAGCGAGGGCGCCAGCGCGATGTTGATCGCGTTGGCCACCCAGAGCACCCGCATGGCGATTGCGGCATCGCCGCTGCTGCGCAACACGGAGTTGGCGAGAAACAACATCACCACGCTGGCGTTGCAGCCAAGCATGATGCGCGAGAACGTGATGTTACGGAGCACTCCCTCGGAGCCGCCCATGATTCGCAGCAGACTCGGCGCGGCCAACGAAAAGATGACGCCGAACGTCACTGCGCCCGCAAAGCCGAAGAGGAGCACCTGTGCGGCCGTGTGTGCTGCACCCTCGTGGTCCTTCTCGCCGATGCGGCGCGCGATCATCGCGCCGGCGCCGATGCTCACACCCATCGCAAGCGCATAGATCAGCGTCATGAACGATTCCGTGAGTCCAACGGTCGCAACGGCGTCGGCACCGAGGTGCGCGACGACGAACACGTCGACGACGGCGAAGACGCTCTCCATCACCATCTCGAGCACCATCGGAACGGCCAGAATGAAGATGGCTCGGCCAATGGGTCCCTCGGTAAAGTCGCGACCATGCGCGCCCGCGAGGGCCTCGCGAATGGCGGACCACACCGAGGGCGATCGTTGCGCGACAGCAGGTGCGGTTTCTACAGAGCTGTCCATGTGAATGACGTGCGAAAAAAGTGAGCCGCCGGGCGGCAACGATGCGGAATGCAGATCGCCCCGCCTGCGGCAGTGCGCAGGCGGGGCGAGGAGTTGGCTCCGAAGGTACGGAGCGAGCGCTACATCGCTGGAGTGCCTACGCAGTGGACATTCGTGCCCGCGTCCGCCGTGGACCGACGGGTGTCGGCTACGGGCGGGACAACGGCAACGAACGCGTGGACGGCAAGGCGCACCAGCAGGCTCCAGAAGAGGAAGCTCAGGAACCTATCCAGGCCGGTTCCCATGCGCAACGGCCGCTGCAAACAAATGATAAGAGGGTGGAACGATTGCCGACCGACGTACCGATTTCATTTCTGAGGACAGCAATACAACGCGATCGGCGTAATTAGCGGGATGAACCACAGAGAGCACAGAGAGCACAGAGAGCACAAGTACCTTCGTTTCTCCCCTTTGTGTTTCGAGTCCCTCTGTGTGCTCGTGCTCTCTGTGGTAATTAGCTGTTGAGCAGCGCGTCCATACGTTCCCCAATACGCTCCGAATCGGGCAACACCGCATTGAGCAGCACAGGGTTGTAAGGCATGGGTACATCCTCGACCGCAAGCCGATCGACCGGCGCATCGAGGTGCCAGAAGGCCTCGCGCGCGACCACGGCGGCGATCTCCGCACCGAAGCCCGCGGTCTGTGTGTCCTCGTGCACGATGAGGCATCGACCTGTCCGTCGGACGGAGCTCAACACGGCATCCCGATCCCACGGCATGACCGTGCGCAGGTCGAGGAGATCGACGTCGCCCGAGCGAGCATCCGCCGCCTCGAGGCATCGATGCACCATCGCGCCCCACGTGACGAGCGTCATGCCGTCACCTTCACGGAGACGAGTAGCCCGTCCGAATGGAAGCACGTAGTCATCCCCGGGATAGCGCGCGCTTCCGTCGCTGGTCATCAGCAGCGCCCGGTGCTCGAAGAAGATCGTGGGATTGGAGCCGCGCATCGCGGCGCGCAGAAGACCGACCGCATCCACCGCATTGGACGGCATCGCCACCTGCCATCCAAGGGCATGCGCCCACGTCACTTCAGCTGTGACCGAGTGCCAGGGGTCTCCCACGTCCTTGCCAAAACCGCCCGGCATCCGCACGACGATCGGAGCCGCGAACCGGTTGGCCGTGCGCCAGCGCATCGTCCCACAGTTGTTGAGCTGCTCGTGTGCGGGATCGGCGTACTTCCGAAACTGAATCTCCGCCACGGGGACGAGACCGTTCAGCGCCATTCCAACCGCGCGGCCGATGATGCCCTCCTCCGAGAGGCTCGTGTCGAACACACGCTCGGCGCCGAATCGCTTTTGCAGCCCCTCCGTGACCAGATGCACGCCACCCTTTCGGCCAACGTCCTCGCCAAAGACGAGGACCTTGGGATTGCGCTTGAGCTCCACGGCCAGCGTGCGGCGAACGGCTTCGGCAAAACGCACCACGTCGCCTTCGTCAGCCGGCTGCTCCGTCCCGCCCAGCGTCTCGCGTTCCTCCTGCGTCAGACCGCCAAATGCAGGGATCTCGTCTCCGCGCAATGGTTCGGCATAGATGAAACGTTTCACGTTGGCCGGATCGGGCGCAGGTCGCGCTCTTGCCACGTCCGCGCCTTCGGTGACTTCGCGCGACACATCCGCTTCGATCGCGCTCCACTCACGCTCCGAGATCACGGCCGGCACCACTTGCTGCCGGAGCTTTACGAGCGGATCGCGGGCGACATCCGCGGCGATCTCCTCACCGGTACGGTAGCCCTTCTGGTTGTCCGGTCCCGAATGACTGCTGAGTCGCGGTACGGTGAGCCGCAGCAGCGCCGGCCCCGTGGCCCGCGCGTGATCCACGCACTCCGCGATGAGCGTGGCCGCTCCTGCCGGATCGCAACCGTCACCATCACGGACGAACAGTCCGCTGAAGGACGCGAGATTGGCCGCGATGTTCCCACCCGGTGTCTGCATCTCGCCCTTGACCGAGATGCCGAGCCCATTGTCCTCGATGTAGAACAGCATCGGGAGACGCAGCGTGGTCGCGATGGTGAGCGCCGACCAGAAGCCGTTCGTCGCCACGCTCGCCTCACCACCGAGTGCGACGCCGAGTGCGCCGGTCCATTCGCTTTCGTCGAGCGTGCTTCTGCGGTGGCGCGCGGCTTGGGCCCATCCTGTCGTCGGGGTAAACTGCGACCCGACGTCGCCCGACATGGGCAGCACGGTGGGACCGTTCCACCCGGGCATGTTGCACACGACCCCGATATCGCGTCCGTCGCTGAATCCGCCCGCGCGGCCGAGTGGACTCCCTAACGCGTCCGCGATCGGCAGGCCGAGCGAGAGGAGGAGCGGGCGCGATCGATAGTATGCTCCGATGCCGTCGTGACGGTGCGTGAGCTGCGAGCCGAGAATGCTCTGGCAGACGTCGTGGCCCCGCGCGGAGAACTGGTAGAGGACCAGATGCTCGCGCGGCACGGACGCGCGATTCCTGTTGGTCGTCTCTTCCAGGTCATCGAGCGCGCGTGACACGAGGACGTCGTGGACGATGCGCCGCCAATCGAACCGCGGATCGGACAACGATCCCGGGGCGGCGGCGCGCTGTTTTGCGGAAGCGGCATGAGTGGGCGACATCGCGTCAAATGTGATGCGTGTCAACGGCCATGTGAACCCGGCGCCCCGGTCACGCTCGGGCGGTATATTCACGGCCATGATCCTGACCGACCTGCGAGACGGCGTCCTCAGTATCACGCTGAACCGTCCTGACAAGCTGAACAGCTTCAATCAAGCGATGGCGGATGCGCTGCTCGAGGCGCTCGGCCGGGCGGCAGATGACGGTGCAGTCCGCGCCGTGCTGCTCACGGGTGCGGGGCGCGCGTTTTGTGCGGGGCAGGATCTCGCCGCGGTCAAACCGGTCGAGGGTCGCGCCGCGCCCGATCTCGGCGACGTCGTTCGGCGACAGTACACGCCCATCATCAAAGGCATCCGCACGATCGAGAAGCCCGTGGTGTGTGCGGTGAATGGGGTGGCCGCGGGCGCGGGCGCGAACATCGCCTTTGCGTGCGACATCACCATCGCGTCCGAGAAAGCCTCCTTCATTCAATCGTTCGCGAAGATCGGGTTGATTCCCGACAGCGGCGGCACCTTCTTCTTGCCGCGTCTCGTCGGCCCGCAGCGAGCGGCGGCACTCACGATGCTCGGCGACACGTTGCCGGCCGACCGGGCGAAGGAGCTCGGCCTCGTGATGGACGTGGTGCCCGGTGAACGGCTTGCCGAGGTGTCGTTCGAGCTGGCCGCGCGCCTTGCCGCGATGCCGACGCGTGCGTTGGGCCTCACCAAGCGCGCGTTCAACGCCGGAATGGGAAACGATCTCGACGCGCAGCTCGCACTCGAGGAGACGCTCCAGCGCGCGGCGGGCGGCACGGCGGATT
Organism: Gemmatimonadetes bacterium 2013_60CM_65_52; assembly: GCA_002215645.1. Lineage (GTDB taxonomy): Bacteria > Gemmatimonadota > Gemmatimonadetes > Gemmatimonadales > Gemmatimonadaceae > AG11. The sequence continues at coordinate 150,540 of NGFI01000008.1, forward strand.
ACGCGGAAGGCATCCGTGCCTTCATCGAGAAGCGTCCGCCCGTCTTCGAGGGACGATGAGCGTGGAGTCTGCCGACATCGTGGTCGGAGTCGTGGGAGCCGGCGCGATGGGAACGGGCATCGCGCAGGTCGCGGCTGCGGCGGGCCACCAGGTCATCCTCGGCGATTTGGCCACGGACGCGGTCGCGAACGCGAAAACGGCGGTCGCAACTGCACTCGCGCGCGAGGTCGCCAAGGGGAAGCGCGAGCGTGCAGATGCGGATGCCATTCTCGCACGCGTTCGCGATGCCGGCGACCTCTCCGCCGGCTTTGCCGCATATGCCGATTGCGGAATCGTGATCGAGGCTGTGCGCGAAGACTTGCAAACGAAGGAGAGGCTTTTCGCCGCGCTGGATGGCGTCGTGGACGACAAATGTGTGCTCGCCACCAACACGTCGTCGCTCTCCATCGCTGCCATTGCGGGGGGCACGGCGCATCCAGATCGTGTCGTCGGCATGCATTTCTTCAATCCCGCGCCAGTGATGCCGCTCGTGGAGATCATTCCCGCGATCACCACGCATGCCGAGGTGGCGGGGCGCGCGTTGTCACTTGCTACGCGGTGGAAGAAATCGGCCGTGCTCGCGTCGGACACACCAGGATTCATCGTCAACCGCATTGCGCGCCCATTCTACGGCGAGTCGCTCCGGCAGCTCGAGGAGCATGTGGCCGACGTCGCCACCATCGACTGGGCGATGCGAGAGATCGGCGGTTTCCGCATGGGCCCGTTCGAGCTGATGGATTTCATCGGGAACGACGTGAATTACGCTGTATCGCTGAGCGTCTACGAGGGACTCTTTCACGATCCCCGGTACCGTCCCTCGGTCATTCAACGGCGGCTGGTGGAAGCAGGGCTGTACGGGAGAAAGCGCGGCCGTGGGTACTACGACTATGCCGACGGTGTCGGGGCGCCCGCACCGCGTTACGAGCAGGCCCTCGGAGAGGCCATCGTGAATCGCACGCTGACGATGCTCATCAACGAAGCGGTGGACGCTGTCCACCTGCACGTGGCGTCGGCTACCGACGTCGAGATCGCGATGACGCGAGGCGTGAACTATCCGCGTGGTTTGCTCGCCTGGGGCGACCAGATCGGCGCGCCTGTCGTGCTGGAGCGTCTCGACGCACTGCACACCGAGTATGGTGACGACCGCTATCGCGCGAGCGCGCTACTGCGTCGCCGGGTGAAGGAAGGACGCGGGCTCCTCGAATGACGCGCATTTCCAGCACCTCGAGCGCGCAATCGGCGCGCAACGTGGCGACGATGCTCGAGCTCGACGCATTCACGCGATGGCTCGGCGCCGAGCTCGTGGAAGCGAGCCCGGGCCGGTGCACGTTGCAGTTGCGTGTTCGCGAGGACATGCTCAACGGATTCGGCGTTTCGCATGGCGGCATCGTGTTCTCGCTCGCCGACAGTGCGATGGCGTTCGCCTGCAATGGAGGGCCGGACGTCACCGTCGCGTTGGAGAATGCCATCTCGTATTCGGCAGCCGTGCGCGCGGGCGACGAGCTGATTGCCGTCGCACAGGAGGAGACGGCCACGAACCGGCATGCCTTCTATAGGGTGACCGTGCGGCGCCGCGACAACGTGGTGGTCGCGCTCTTTCGGGGCACCGTCTATCGCACACAACAACAGCACGCTCATCACGACGATGACTGACGCATACATCCTCGACGGCGTCCGCACCGCCGTGGGCAACATCGGTGGACAGCTCGCCGGCGTGCGCGCCGACGACATGGCAGCGCATGTCATCTCGAGCCTGCTGAAGCGGCATTCATCGCTCGATCCAGCGCGCATCACCGATGTGATACTCGGCTGCGCCAATCAGGCCGGCGAGGACAACCGCAACGTGGCGCGCATGGCGCTGCTCCTCGCGGGACTTCCGGTGAGCGTGCCTGGCGAGACCGTCAATCGCCTGTGTGCCTCCGGCATGAGTGCGGTGGCCAACGCCGCGCGCGGCGTGCGCCTCGGGGACGGTGAGGTCTATGTCGCCGGAGGTGTGGAGAGCATGACCCGGGCGCCGTACGTCATGAGCAAAGCCAGCCGCCCATTCGCGCGCGACATCGAGATGTTCGACACGAGCCTCGGCTGGCGATTCATCAATCCCGTGCTTCGCGACCGCTACGGCGTGGACACGATGGGACAGACGGCGGAGAATGTCGCGGAACAATACGGTGTGAGCCGAGAGGATCAGGATCTCTTTGCCATGCGCTCACAGCAGAAAGCCGCATCGGCGCGCGCGGCTGGACGATTCGCAGTGGAGATTGCGCCCATCGATCTGCCTCAGAAGGCGGGCGACTCGAAGACCGTCGATACGGATGAATTCATTCGGCCGGGGACAACCACCGAAACGCTGGCGAAGCTCAAGTGCGTTTTCCGCGAGGACGGCCGGGGAACCGTAACCGCGGGCAATTCATCGGGGCTGAACGATGGCGCCGCCGCCATTCTCGTCGCATGCAAGGAAGTGGCGCGATCGATCGGCGTGACGCCGATGACGCGCATCGTGTGCACGGCGGTCGTGGGTGTCGAGCCCCGCTACATGGGGATCGGTCCCGTGCCCGCTACCGAGCTTGCCCTCGGACGCGCAGGCCTCACTCTCGAGCAGATGGACGTCATCGAGCTGAACGAGGCATTTGCCGCGCAGTCGCTCGCCTGCACGCGCCAGCTCGGTCTCGCCGACGACGATCCACGCGTGAACCCCAACGGCGGCGCAATCGCGCTCGGGCATCCACTGGGTATGAGCGGCGCCCGTCTGCTGTTGACCGCGTCGCACGAGCTTGCGCGTACCGGAGGGCGGTATGCACTGGCCACGATGTGTGTCGGCGTGGGGCAGGGCATGGCCACCATTCTCGAACGCGCGACGTGACATGGCGAACATCTTCGAGTTCGACGGGTTCATTCCGGTCGTGCATGAATCGGCGTTCGTGCATCCCAATGCCACCGTCACCGGGAATGTCGTCATCGGGATGAACGTGTATGTCGGTCCGGGCGCCGCGCTGCGCGGCGATTGGGGCGCCATCATCATCGAGGATGGCTGCAACGTTCAGGAGAGCTGCACCATCCACATGTTCCCCGGCGTCACCGTCGTGCTCGAGAAGGGCGCGCACATGGGACACGGATCCGTGGTGCACGGCGCGCACATCGGCGAGAATGCGCTCATCGGCATGAATGCCGTCATCATGGACAACGCCATGGTCGGCGCGGGGTCAATCATCGGCGCGCTCACGATGGTTCCGGCAGAGATGCAGATTCCGCCGCGCAAGGTCGTGGTCGGCAACCCCGCGAAGATCGTGAAGGACGTCAGCGACGAGATGCTCGCGTGGAAGACGGACGGAACGGCGCTCTATCAGGCGCTTCCCGCATTGCTTCACGGTTCGCTGCGTGCCACGGAGCCGCTGCGCGAGATTCCACCCGACCAGGCAACGCGCGAGATGAGCTATCGCACGTGGAAACAGACCAGATCGTGATACGCCTCCGCAACTATGCACTCGGCGAGTGGGTCGAGGGAGCCGGCGCGGGGACGCCGCTGTATCATGCCGTCACCGGCGACGAAGTCGCCCGCGCGTCGAGTGAAGGGCTCGACTTTGCCGCGATGGCGGCATATGGCCGCACCGTTGGTGGTCCGTCCCTCCGCGCGCTCACCTTTCATCAGCGCGCCCGAATTCTCAAGGCGCTCGCACAGTATCTCACGGCGAGAAAGGACGAATTCTACCGCATCTCCGCGTGGACCGGCGCCACGAAGGGCGACACGTGGATCGACGTGGACGGGGGAATCGGGACCCTGTTTGCGTATGCGAGTCGCGGCCGACGGGAGTTTCCCGACGAGACGTACTATGTGGATGGCGCGCCCGAGGCACTGAGCAAGGGCGGGACATTCATCGGACGACACATCTGCGTGCCGATGGAAGGCGTCGCCGTGCAGATCAATGCGTTCAACTTTCCCGTGTGGGGGATGCTCGAGAAGCTCTCGACGTCGTTCCTTGCCGGTGTGCCAAGCGTCGTGAAGCCCGCGACCGTGACCAGCTATCTCACCGAGTCCGTCGCGCGCGCGATCGTTGAATCCGGACTGCTGCCGCCTGGCACCCTCCAGCTCATCTGCGGCAGTGCGGGCGACCTGCTCGATCATCTCGCCGAACAGGATTCGGTGGCGTTCACCGGCTCCGCCGCGACCGCTCTCACGCTGCGGAGCAACAGCGCGATTCTGCACCACAACGTCCGCTTCAACCAGGAAGCCGACTCGCTCAACTTCTCGATGCTTGGTCCCGACGCCGCACCCGGATCAGAGGAGTTCGACCTCTTCATCCGCGAAGTGACGAGAGAGATGAGGGTGAAAGCCGGCCAGAAATGCACGGCCATCAGGCGCACGCTCGTTCCCGAAGCAATGACCGATGCCGTGATTGCGGCGCTCAGAGAGCGATTGTCGAAGATCAGCATCGGCGATCCGTCGGTGGAGGGCGTTCGTATGGGACCGCTTGTGGGCAAGACGCAGGTGAAGGAGGTCGAGCGCAGCGTGGAGAAGCTGCGTCAGGCTGCGGAACTCGTCTCCGGTGGACACGAGACCCTCGACGTCGTCGGCGCCGATCCCGAGCAGGGCGCGTTCTACCCCACCGTGCTCCTCTACGACGACCGTCCCTTCGAGCGCACCGAGCCGCACGACGTCGAAGCCTTCGGTCCCGTGAACACGGTCATGCCCTATCGCACCGTGGACGACGCGATTGCGCTTGCGCGCCTGGGGAAGGGAAGTCTCGTCGGATCATTGTTCACCGCCAAGGACGACACTGCGCGACAGGTGGCGCTGGGCACGGCGGCGTACCACGGCCGGCTCATGCTCGTGAATCGCTACAGCGCGAAGGAGTCCACGGGCCACGGATCACCCATGCCGCATCTCGTGCACGGCGGCCCGGGTCGCGCCGGCGGTGGTGAGGAGATGGGCGGCGTCCGCGGCGTGTTGCACTACATGCAGCGCACCGCCATTCAGGGGTCGCCTCAAACGGTCACGTCGGTGACGCGGGAATGGAGCCGAGGCGCGGATCAGCTCCGCGATCTTGTGCATCCATTTCGGAAACACTTCGAGGAGCTCGTCATCGGCGAGACGTACATCACGCATCGCCGCACGATCACGGAGGCCGACGTCGTCGCGTTCGCGGGCCTCTCCGGCGACTTCTTCTACGCGCACATGGACGACGTCGCCGCGCGCGAGTCGATCTTCGAGAAGCGTGTGGCCCATGGATACTTCGTGCTGTCGGCGGCCGCGGGACTGTTCGTCGACCCAGCGCCCGGCCCCGTGCTCGCGAATTACGGACTCGAGGGGCTCCGCTTCGTGAAGCCGGTGTACATCGGGGACACCATCCAGGTGCGCCTCACGTGCAAGCAGAAGACGGCGAAGGAGGATCGCGAGGGGCAGATCCCCCAAGGCGTGGTGCACTGGGATGTGGAAGTCACCAATCAGGATGACGAGCCGGTGGCGGTGTACACCATTCTGACGCTGGTGAGGCGGCGGTAGCACCGGGGAACAAACAGACGGTGGTTGGGACTGGTACTCGATCGAAAGGCCCGTCCCAATTCCCGGAGGATTCGTGCTGGTCCGTATTGCCGCTGCCCTGCTGCTGCTTCCCACGCTCCGTGTCACCGCCAGCGCACAGAAAACGCCCGCCGTCTGGACCATCGACAAGACGCATTCAAACGTCGGGTTCCAGATCCGCCATTTTGTCAGCAGGGTTCCCGGGCGGTTCAAGGAAGTGAAGGGCACCATATCGGCCGACCCGGATTCCTGGCAGAATGCGGCCATCGAGGTCGAGATCCAGACGGCCAGCGTCAGCACCAATAATGACGGGCGCGACGCCGATCTCCGCTCGAACAATTTCTTCGCCGCCGACAGCTTCCCGGTCATCACCTTCCGGAGCACGAAGGTCGAGCGGAGCGGGGACGACGCGAAGATCTACGGCGACCTGACCATCCGGGGCGTCACGAAGGCCGTGGTGCTCGATGGGCACTACAACGGCATCCAGCCCGGCTCCCGTTTGGAACGCGTCGGTTTCGACGCCACCACGACCATCAACCGCCTGGACTTCGGCGTGAAGTGGAATCGGGCGGTTGAGGGGGGCGGGGTGATGCTCGGCGACGAGGTGAAGATCGAGATCAACGTCGAGGCCGTGCACCAGAAGGGGTGAGCGGTAACCGGCCTGACCCTTGACGCCCGTTAGTTTAGGCCTAAAATAAAGACCGAAAGACGGGCTCGTCCGCCTGGTTTGTAAAGAATTAACGACCTTGCATGTGGCGGCGGAGCCCTGAATAGGGTCCACTCAGGCATCGGCGACCGGACACCTCCGTCCGGCCGCCACACCATATCGTTCTTTGGAGGCGATGTGCGGAAGTTCGGAATGTGGTTTTGCGCGCTTCTCCTGACGGTCCTCGTCAGCGCGGAAGCCTCGGCGCAGCGCCGCGTTACCGGTCGTGTCACCAGCACCACCGGTGAAGCGATCGCGAGCGCAAGCGTCAATGTGCAGGGTACCACCATCGGCGCCTATACGGCGGAGGATGGACGCTTCACCCTCAATAACGTCCCTGGGGGCGCTCAAGTGCTGGTCGTCCGGCGGATCGGATACCGGCGCATCAATCAGCCCCTTGCCGCGACTTCGGATCAGGTGGACATCCGCCTCGTGAAGGACGTCCTGGAGCTCGAGCGGCAAGTGATCACGGGCACGACGACCACCGTGTCCTCGGCGAACTCGGCCAACGCGGTCGCGTCGGTCAGCGGCGATCAGCTGAACAAGGCGCCAACCCCGACCATCGAGAACGCGCTGCAGGGCAAGGTTCCGGGCGCCGTGATCTCGCAGAATTCGGGCGCGCCGGGCGGCGGATCGCAGGTGCAGCTCCGCGGTGTGACGTCGATCAATGCGACCTCGAGCCCGCTCTACGTCGTGGATGGCGTCCTGGTCAGCAACACGTCGATCTCGAACGGCCTCAACTCGATCACGGCGGCTGGCGGCGGCATTACCAGCAGCCAGGATCAGCAGGTTAACCGTATCGCAGATCTGAATCCCGCGGACATCGAGAACATCGAAGTCCTCAAGGGTGCGTCGGCTGGCGCGATCTACGGCTCGAAGGCCTCCAACGGCGTCATCATCATCACCACGCGCCGCGGATCCAACGGGCGTCCGTCGGCGAATGTGACGCAGCGGGTCGGTCAGTTCTCGCTCTCACACAAGCTCGGGCTGCGTTGCTTCGGTTCCGCTGCCGAGGTGACCTCGGCGTTCGATGCCGGCACCGCGGCGGATTGGCAGGCGGCCGGTGGCGCGTGCCACGATTTCGAGCAGGAGTTCTACAGCGGCAATCCCCTCTCGTACGAGAGCGATCTGTCGCTACGCGGCGGTTCGGGCGGCACGTCGTACTTCGTCAGCGGATTGGCGAAGCGTGACAACGCCATCCAGCTCAACAGCTACTATCAGAAGCAGTCGGTCACGGCGAACCTGAGCCAGCTCGTCGGCTCGCGCCTCACGGTGCGCTCCAACAACGAGTTCGTGCACTCGCTCACGGACCGAGGCATCTCAGGCAATGACAACGTCGACATCGTGTCGCCTGGCGACGTCTTCGCATCAGTGCCGACGTGGGTGGACCTCAAGTCGCGCATCAGAACCCCTGCGGCGTGGCTACCATCCGGCTCCAATCCTTTCCAGAACGCCGATCTCGTCAAGATCCCCGAAGACGTCTATCGCTACATCGGAAGTGTGAACACCACACTCTCGGCGTACGGTTCTCAGCGGCAGACGCTCGACTTCACGTTCATCGGCGGCGTCGACGCGTTCTCGTACAACTCGAAGATCGTCTCGCCACCCGAGGCCTATTTCGAGTCCAACGACGGCCTGCCTGGCACGATCGTCATCAACAAGTCGCAGAACGTGAATGCGAACCTGAATTTCTCCGGCGCGCACAAGCTCATCACCAACTCGGCGACGGCCACGACTTCATTCGGCCTGCGTCAGGAGCGCCGCCAGATCAGCAGCATCGTGAATCAGGGGCGCAACATCCCGTCCGGCGTCACGAACGTGAACTTCGGCGTCGTGCAGGCGGTGGGTGAGAGCCAGTTCCTGGTCAAGGACCTCGGGTACTATGCGCAGGAAGAAGTGCTGGCGCTCAACGAGCGGCTGCTGCTGACGGGCGCGGTGAACGCCGAGCGCTCCAGTGTGAACGGCGATGATCAGAAATACTATACGTATCCGAAGGCGGCGATCTCTTATCGCCTCCCGATGCTGCCGAAGTTCACGGACGAACTGAAGCTGCGCCTCGCCTACGGCAAGGCCGGTAACCAGCCGCCCTATGGCTTCAAGTTCACGACCCTCCCGGTGTCGGTGTACGGCGGGCAGCTGGCGGCTCGTCCGTCCACGATTGCCGGTGCGCCGAACATCAAACCGGAGACCTCGACGGAGCTCGAGGGCGGTTTCGATGCGCAGTTTCTCGGTGGCCGCGCGGCTGTCGACCTGAGTCTCTTCAAGAAGAACGTCACGGATCTCATTCTGTCCGCGGCAGTGGCGAACACCTCGGGTTTCGGTACCAAGTACGTCAACGCGGGCCAGCTGCAGAACACCGGCACCGAGGTGGGGTTGAACCTTACGCCGATCCAGCGCGACAACTTGAGCTGGATTTCGCGCACGACGTTCGCGAAGGTCTCGGGACGTATCACGAGCCTAGGCGGGCTGCCCTGCTTCAACGGGGGCTCGTTCTTCTCGACGAAGTACGGTGCACCGTACGTGTGTGAAGGGTACTCGCCGTCCACCGTGCAGGCGCGTAACGGCTACGACACCACCTTCAACGTGGACGGCAGTTTCAAGAGCCGCGCCCGCCGCATCACGGCGTACGAAAGCGCCCCGAATTTCAACATGGGCTTTTCGAACGAGTTCACCGTGGGCAACTTCCGCCTCTACGGCCTGCTCGATTGGCGCAGCGGTGGCAAGGTGGCCAACCTGACGAATGCGTACTTCGATCCCGTGACGGGCGACAACACGGGCTTCCTGGCGGACACCGCCGCGGCACACGCCCGCAACACGTACGTCAACACGATGGGCGGCACCTATCTCGAGAACGCCGGCTTCCTGAAGCTTCGCGAGATCTCCGTGTCGTACACGCTCCCGCGTTCCATTACGCAGAGCATCTTCTCGTCGGTCACGCAGGATGTGCGCCTCGAGGTGAGCGGCCGGAACCTGAAGACCTGGACGCCTTACACGGGATACGATCCCGAGGTGTCCAACTTCTCGAACCAGAACATCGGCCGGTTCCAGGACGTCACTCCATATCCGCCGAGCCGCAGCGTGTTCGTTTCGCTGAGCGCCAACTTCTAACATGACCATCCACTCAGGGATGATGCATCACATGCATAAGCGAACTCTGGCGCTCATTGCCGGGATGGGTCTTGCCGCCATGGCGTGCAAGGACTCGCCGTCGGTGACCGACCTGAACAACGTGTCGGCGGAGGCGGTGTCCGGCGCCCTCACGCCCGCGTCCAATCAATTGCTCGTCACCGGACTGCTCAACGGCATTCGGGGCGATCTCGACGGACGGTACCTCGTCTTCGGCGAGACGCTTGCGCGGGACTTCTATCGTCTCGACAACGCGGAAAACCGCTACATCACCGAGACACTCGGCGGCCTCGCGGACTACTCCGGCTTTCTGGGCGGGGGTGCCTTCTCGCAGTTCTACTTCACCGTGCGTGCGGGCAACACGGTCCTGAATGCGTTGCCAAGCGCAACAGGCCTGTCCACCAGCGACGTGTCGGGCACGCGCGGATTGGTACGCACGTTCAACGCGCTCTCGCTGTATCGCGCGCTCGAGCTGCGCGACTCGCTCGGCATCGCGATCGACGTCAACCACGCGATCGACGACCCACCGGCGGCGTTCGTCTGCAAGCCGAACGCGCTGGCATCCATCTCCTCGTCGCTCGACAGTGCGGCGACGGACCTGGCTGCCGGTGGTACGGCGTTTCCCTTCACGCTTCCGCCGGGCTTCACGCTCAACGGCAGCTTTAACACGCCGGCGGCGTTCCTTCGCTTCAACCGCGGACTGAAGGGCAAGGTGGAGCTGTATCGCGCGCTCGAGCATTCGAAGCCGAATGCCGGGAGCCTGGCAACCGCGCTCACCGCGCTCAACTCGGCGATCGGCGCCGACCCGACGACGAAGGCGGGTCTCGCCGCGGGTGTCTGGAGCACGTACAGCACCGCGCCGGGCGAGACGAAACAGCCCATCGCGGACGCGAACATCTACCTGAACCCTTCGGTGGGTGACAGCATTCTCGCAGGCGACGCGCGCGCCTCGAAGATCGTGACGGTTACGACGCGAACGCTCTTTGGCGTGTCGACCAAGTACAAGTCGCCGCTCACGGATCCGGCCAACCTGACTCAGGTGACGCCGGTGATGACGGTGGCGGAAATGGTGCTCCTGCGTGCGCAGGTCAAGATCGAGCAGGGTGACCTTGTCGGCGCCGCGTCGGACATCAACATCGTCCATACGATCAGCGGCGGTCTTCCTCCGATCGCCGTACCCGCGAGCAAGTCCGCAGCGATCAGCGCGGTGCTTTACGAGAAGCGGTACGAGCTGCTGGCTACGAGCGCGCACCGGCTGGTGGATCTCCGTGCATACAGCCGCCTGAATGGTACCTGGCTCAAGAAGGAGTTGGCGGGCGACGTGTTCCAGGCCGCGCTTCCGATTCCGAAGCGCGAGCTGGATACGCGCGGCGTCACCTCCATCACTCCAACGTGTTCGTAACGCTGGGGTAGCAACTCGGCAGGAAACGAACGACCCCGGCACGTTGCCGGGGTCGTTCGCTCTTCGGACCCCACACGGAGGGCACGATCATGTTTCGCCGCCTCACCTGTGCGTTCGCAGTCCTTGTGATCGTAGTCGCTTGTCACCAACAATCGGCTGAGCAGGGCGCGGGTCACTCCGTCCGCAATGTCATCACCCAGGACGAGATCGACTCGACCAGTGCGACCAACGTCTACGATCTGATCGCACGCCTGCGCGGCGATTTTCTCAAGGATCGCGGAAGGGTCTCCATCAAGAGCAACACGCACGCACGTGCGGTCGTCTTCCTCAACGACCAGGAGTACGGCATCCTGGAGACGATGCGCAACATTCCCGTGAGTCGCATCGCGGAGGTGCGCTTCTATCCGGGGACGGACGCCGTGATCCGATACGGGTCGCAGTATGGCGGCGGTGTCGTGCTCCTGATTTCGCGTACGCAGTAGCCACTCCCCCCTAGTCCGTCAGCGGCAAACTTGGTACGGCGAGAACATCCAGCGTTCGCGTGTCGCTGTTCATGCGCCTAGTGCGTTGGCCACAGCGCTCCCGCCACTGCTCCAAGAATGGCGCCGGCCACCATGGCCATTGCCAGTATTTGCGCCTTCAGTATGGGGCAAAGGCCAGGGGTTTCGCCTGAAGGGCCGCTGCAGGTTCCAGGATGAATCACGTCCAACACGATCACCGCGGCCACGCCGATTGCCGCGCCGACCATCACATGGTGGGCTCGCGAGCTGTTGCTACTATCGGAAGACGCTAACGCACGAGCTTCTGTAGAATCGGCGAGGCGAGGTCGATGACTGGCTTCACTCCGCACCAACGCCTGCGCGAAGGCGCCGTGAGGAGTCCCGAGGAAGCACAACGACATTGTGACTGCAGCCAGCTCCGCTATTGCTAACGCTCGCGGTTGCCACCGCCGCATCCACATAGGCCCTCCAGAGTCACTCGTTCAAGCGTGAACGCGTGATGCAGTCTAGCGATAACCCGCCGCTTGCATCTCGAAGAGCTCGGCATACAGGCCGCCGGCCGTTGCAAGGCTCTCGTGCGTGCCCTCCTCGAGCACTCGCCCCTGGCTCAACACCACAATGCGATCCGCCATACGCACGGTCGAGAAGCGATGTGAGATCACCACCGCCATGCGGCCCGCCATGAGCTGGTTGAACCGCACGAACACCTCGTACTCCGCGCGTGCGTCGAGGGCCGCGGTCGGCTCGTCGAGAATGAGCAGTTGCGCCGAGCGCATGTACGCTCGTGCGAGCGCGACCTTCTGCCACTCTCCACCGGAGAGATCCACGCCGTCGTCGAAGCGCCGCCCGAGCATCTGCCGATAACCGCCGGTGAAGCGCGGCAACAGCGACGATGCCAGCGACCGTTCGGCCGCCGTCACGATGCCTGCCGGTGGCTCCGCGACGGACTGCGCTTCGGCCTCGCGCACGCGCGCAAAATACTCGGCGACACCGTCGATTTCCCCGACGCCGACGTTCTCGTCGAAGCGCATGTCGTACCGCACGAAATCCTGAAAGATCACGCCGATGGCCTGGCGGAGCGACGCAAGGTCGTACTCGCGCAGATCCATGCCGTCGAGAAGGATGCGCCCCTCGGAAGGGTCGTAAAGACGCGCCAGCAGCTTCGTGATGGTCGTCTTGCCGGCACCGTTCTCACCGACGAGAGCCAGTCGTTCTCCCGGCGCGATCGCAAGGTTCACGTGGCGAATTGCCCACCGCTCGCTGCCCGGATATTGAAAGCCGACGTCCTCGAAGACGAAGCCGCTCTCGATCCGGATCGGCACGGGCCGCGCACCAGGCTTCGAGCGGATGGCAGGCTCCATCTCGAAGAACACGAACAGATCCTTCAGGTAGAGACTCTGCTCGTAGATGTCGCTTGCCGAGAGCAGGAGCCGTTGAATGAGATCGCGGCTGCGGCTGAACGCGGCGGCCAGAAACGTGAGTGTGCCGAGACTGATCGCGCCCGCGACCGCTCCGATGAGGATCGTGGCGTACGCGGCGTAATAACCGAGCGTTCCGACGAGCGAAAGGAGCGCGCTGACCACGCTCTTGCGGACACTCAGCGCCTTGTTCTCGTCGTAGTAGCGCTGGGCGAGAGCGGCATACCGATCCGTAAGCCATCCGGCGAGACCGAACATCTGCACTTCTTTCGCCGTCTTGTCGCTCGCGCCGACGAAACGCAGATAGTCGAGCTCGCGCCGCTCCGGCGTGCGCTTGAACAGCAGCGAGTAGCTGAGCGCGGCGAAGTGCGTCTCGCCGACGAAGCTCGGCAGAATGGCAACGGTGAGGAGCAGCAGGAGCCACGGATTGTGTACCACGAGAGCGGCGCCCATCGTGGCGAGCGTAAGCGTATCCTGGCTCATGGACAACAGCATGGCGATGAGACCGATGCGGGCCGTCGTCTGCCGGCGCGCGCGCTCGAGATGGTCGTAGAACTCCGGGTCCTCGAACTGCGCGAGATCCAGCGTCGCGGCGTGGCGCATGAGCCGGACGCTGATGTGATTGGAGAAGAGGTCGCCGAGGAGCGATTCGACGAGCGCGGATGCGCGCGCGAGGATCTCGCCGAGGACGACGATGCCCAGCTCGAGGGCGACGACACGCCAGAGTGTGGTCCGAGATGCGCCCGGCGTGCGGGCCAGGAGGACGACCTGGTCGATGATCAGCTTCGCTGTCCATAGTGCCGCTACGGGAACGATGCCCCGGAGCAGCCGCAGCGCGATCATCGCGGTCGTGTAGGCGCGATGCGTCTGCCACACCAGACGCAGCAGTTTTGGCAGGTAGCGCAGTGCCGCGAGGCGCGCACGCCATGTTCGTGGCCGCTCGTCCTCCGGCAACTTGACGCCGGGCATGGCCCGCATGGAAACGGCCATCAGCTCGGGCTCTTTACGGCGACCGGAATACGACGCCTCCCTTCATCACGAATACCACGTCGCGTACGGCGTGGATGTCGCGCGTCGGATCGCCGCGCACGGCGACCAGGTCGGCCAGCAGGCCGGGACGTACGGTCCCGATCTGATCCTCCATGTGAAGCAGTCTCGCGTTCGTGCTCGTCGCGGCGCGGAGGGCCTGCACCGGCGACGTTCCGTAGTCGACGAGGAGCTCGAGCTCCCTGCCATTTTCGCCATGCGTGAACACGCCGACGTCGCTTCCGTTGCAGAGCGTCACGCCTGCGTCGAGTGCCGCTTTCATGCTCACACGTTTTTCGGCAATACGCGAAGGCTCGGCGTCGCCTCGCTTGAAGCCGCGATACCGCGAGATGGCGTCGCCGGCGGCCACCGTGGGGCAGAACGCGACGTTGTGCTCCTTCATGAGGCGGAACACCTCCGGCGTGCCGGCGTCGCCGTGTTCGATAGTCTCCACGCCGGCGAGAATGGCGCGACGCATTCCTTCGGGGGTCGTGGCATGCGCGACGACCGGACGGCCGGAGCTCCGCGCAACGTCGACGATCGTGCGCAGCTCCTCGAGCGTGAAGGTGGGACGCGTCTCTCCGTTCGGACCCCAGCGATAGTCGGCGTACACCTTGATCCAATCCGCTCCACGGCCGATCTGATCCCGCACGACACGGGGAAGCGTGCTCAGATCGGCTTCCTCGGCGCCCTGCGGAACGTCCATGTCGGGGGTGAATCCGCGCGGACCGTAGCTCCCGGTGGCCACGATGGCGCGCGTGGTCACGAACATGCGCGGTCCCGGGATGATGCCCTGCGCTATGGCCCGCTTGAGTCCCACGTCAGCGTAACCGGCGCCTTCGGTGCCGAGATCGCGCACGGTGGTGAAGCCGTTGCGGAGCGTCTCCCGGGCATGATTGGTTGCGCGTGCCACTCGCAGCGCGAGCGGTTCGTGCAACACCTGATCGTCCCACGACGTCTCGTTGTACGGGTGCAGCAGGAGATGCGAGTGCATCTCGATGAGACCCGGCATGAGCGTGGTGCCGGGAAGTGTCACCCGCGTCGAGCCGGCGGGCGCGCCGATCGTGCTGGCTGGACCGGCCGAGACGATGCGGTCGCCGCGCACGACCACACTCCAGGCCTCGTGCATCTCCATGCCGTCGAAGACGCGCGCCGGCGCGATCACGGTGTACGACGTGTCCGCCAAGCGCGCGGCACTCTGCGCCCGGATGGCAACGGACCTGCCGGCGACGGACGCGCCGGCGAGCACGAATAACGTGAGGAGACGCATTTCTGATCGCGCAGGAGGTGGGAGCGTATGAGATGTCGGAACTTAGACGCTACCCCGGCACCTGCCTATTCCCGCGCGATGGCATCGATGGGACTGAGCATTGCGGCGCGGCGCGCGGGGTACGTTCCAAACGCGATCCCCACAGTCACCGCGGCTCCTACGGCGAACAACGCCGTCGATGCGCGGAGCACCGGGTAGATGGGCGCACCGGCCCACTGACGAAACACGGCCGTGCCGCCGGCCGCCAACAACAGCCCCGCCACGAACCCGATGACACTACCGAGACCCGTGACGGTGACTGACTCAACGAGGAACTGCACCTGGATGTCCGTGCGCCGCGCGCCAACCGCCTTGCGAATGCCGATCTCGCGCATCCGTTCCACCACCGATGCGAGCAGCACGTTCATGATGCCGATGCCGCCCACGGCGAGGATGAGACCGGACAGAAGTCCAAGGAGAAGCTTCGAGAGCAACATGGCCTGTCTGGTGTTCTCCAGACGCTCCGTACCAACGGAGATGTCCAACTTCTCGACGTGACGTCCGTAACG
This sequence comes from Gemmatimonadetes bacterium 2013_60CM_65_52, assembly GCA_002215645.1. Classification (GTDB taxonomy): domain Bacteria; phylum Gemmatimonadota; class Gemmatimonadetes; order Gemmatimonadales; family Gemmatimonadaceae; genus AG11. Next base: position 166,090 of record NGFI01000008.1, read on the forward strand.
CTCCGCGAGCCAGTTCACCGTCGCGGCTCGGAGCGTGTCCACCGCCTCGACGCTGCGCGCTTTGAGGCGGAGCGTGGCCACCCGGGCCCTCGGTGTCGGCGCGAGGAGATCGGCGCCGCCGCGCAGTGGAGCGAACGCGACGAGGTCGGGTTCGTCGCCACTTCGGGTTGGCGCGATCACGCCAATCACCTCGCGGCGCTCCCCGCCAAGGTGGATCGTGCGCCCCACGAGCCAGAATGCGTCGTGCGCACCCGCTAGCTCCTGTGCGAGGCGCCGTCCGAGCACGACGACCGGCGCACCGTGCAACTCCTCCGACGTCGTGAAGAATCGTCCCGCGCCAAGCTCGAGGCCCGCGAAATCGGCGAGACTGGCCGACGCAATCGTCAGCTGCACCACCGCGCGCTGCCCGAGGAATTCCGCGGTCGAGGTTCCAGTGAGCATGACGGTGTGCCGAAGCACGCCAGGTACTTCGGCGGCCGCCCGCTCGGCGTCCTCGCTCGACAGCACCGGGTAGCCATGCACTGGCACGATCCGCCCGCGAATCGTCTCGCGAGTGCGCGGCGTAATGGCCACGTCCTGTACGCTGCTCTCGCGAGTGATGAGGGCACGAGACCAGACCTCCACGCCGTCCGTGATCGCGAACGCGGCGACCAGTGCCGCGACACCGATGATCACGCCGGTCGTGGCAAGCACGGTCCGGGTGGGATTCGCGCGCAGCGAGTCCGCTCCGACGCGCGCACATTCGAGAAGGGTCGAAAAATTGTGTCGCGGCATGCGTGAGCGTGGGTGTGGGTTCTCCTCCATACGAGCCTGCAATGCGGCGGGTGTCGCGCCCTCGCGCACCAGTGCACCACCGATAGATTCTCCCACGTGCCAGCCATCGTCACTCGCGGGTTACGAAAGGTCTATCCCATCTCTGCGCCTAAGCGGCAGGTGGGCTCATTTGCTCCGCCCCCGGGCTCCGGGCCGCCGGCTGCCATGCCGGCCGGCGTGAAGGAGCTGGTGGCGTTGCACGGCCTCGACCTCGACGTGGGCGAAGGTGAGTTCTTCGGCCTGCTCGGCCCCAACGGAGCGGGCAAGACGACGACGCTCGGCATTCTCACCACGCGCGTTCTCGCGACTGCGGGGCAAGCCACCGTCGCGGGCGCGGACGTCATCAACGACCCGGTGGGCGTTCGGCGCCGCATCGGCGTGGTGCCGCAGCGTGCGAATCCGGACCGGGGGCTGAACGTCCTCGAGAACCTCGTGTTTCATGCCGCCTATTTCGGCATCCCCCGCGGCGAAGCGATCCGGCGGGGCATGGAGCATCTCGAACGGCTCGGCATGCAGGACAAGGCGGACGAGAAGGTGGACGCGCTGTCAGGCGGGCAGCAGCAGCGGCTGATGATCGCGCGCGCGCTCATCCACGAGCCCGAGGTGCTGTTTCTCGACGAACCCACCGTGGGGCTGGATCCGCAGGCGAGGCTCTCTCTGTGGGAGCTGCTGCGCGAGATGCACCGCCAGGGACGCACGATCGTGATGACCACGCATTACATGCAGGAAGCAGATGAGCTCTGCGACCGCCTGGCGATCATCGACCGGGGCAAGCTGCTGGCGCTCGATGCCACCGCGACGCTCAAGGCCAAGGCGCCAGGCGGCACGCTCATCGAGCTCGAGCTGGATGGCCCGCCCGGAGCAGCGCTCGACCTGGCCCGCGGTCTCGAGCACGTGACCGGAGCGGACGCGACGGACAGCGTCCTCCGCGTGCAGAGTGCAGCGGGTGGACGAATCATCTCCGCGCTCATCGACACCGTCGAACGAAACGGATGCCATGTGAAGAACATCTCGCTCACAGAGCCGAGTCTCGAGACGCTCTTCATTTCGCTGACGGGGAGGAAACTGGATTGAGCTCGAGCACGCCGGTCTCGTCGTCCACGGTCTTCTACGCGCTGCTACGGCGCGACGTCCGCGTAGCGCGCAAGGAGTTGCCGTTCTTCTTGGTGCGGACCATCATGCAGCCCGTGTTGTTCCTCATCGTATTCGGCTTTCTGCTGCCGAAGATGGGATTCATGCGCGGCGGCTATCAGACCGCGTTGCTGCCTGGAATTCTCGCCGTGAGCCTTGCGCTCTCGGCCATCCAGTCCGTCGCGCTGCCCATGGTGCAGGACTTCGGATGGACGAAGGAGATCGAGGATCGCCTCCTCGCACCGGTGCCGACGTGGGTCGTTGCGGCGGAGAAGATCGCCGCGGGCGTGCTCCAGGGTGTCATCGCCGCCTTGTTCGTGCTGCCGCTCGCGCGGCTCATCATGGGCCCGATACCGAACCTCACGTTCGTGCACGCGGGGAGCGTGCTCGTGATCACGGTGCTCGGCGCAACCGCGTTCTCGGCGCTCGGCATGTGGTTGGGCACGGGCATCGCGCCGCAGCAGATCGGACTGATGTTCAGCGTCATCATTGCCCCGATGATGTTCTTCGGCTGCGCGTACTATCCGTGGCGCGGGCTCGACGCGGTGCCCGTGCTCAAGTACCTCGTGCTCGTGAACCCGCTGGTCTACGTCGCCGAGGGAATGCGGGCGGCGCTGACGCCGGAGGTGCCGCACATGCCATTTCTGGCGACCGTCGCCGCGCTGTTGCTCGTCACCGCGATTTTCTGGCAGGCCGGCCTCCGAAGCTTTCACAAGCGGGCCATCGGATGAGTGGTGTCGCGCCGCTCGGCGAGCCCTTCGCAAAATTCGACGAGCTGCTCGCCGCGGCCAACGCGGTTCCACGGTCCGTGCTGCCGGAACCGACGGCGTTCTCGTTCGGCACCGTGAGCGCCGAAGGGCAGCCGTCCGTGCGGACGCTGCTGCTCAAGCATGCGGACGAGCGTGGATTCGTGTTCTACACGAACTACGAGAGCCGGAAGGGACGCGATCTGCTCGGCAACGCGCGCGCGGCGATGTGCTTCCATTGGCAGGCGCTCGAGCGGCAGGTGCGCATCGAGGGCATCGTGTCGCCCGTCACTCACGAGGAGGCGGATGCGTATTTCGCGAGCCGCGTGCGCAGCAGTCAGATCGGTGCGTGGGCATCGCTCCAGAGCCGGCCCATCGGCGCGCCCGGCGATCTCGCCTCGCGCGTCAAGGAGATGGAAGCGCGATTTACCGGCAAGGAAGTCCCGCGCCCGCCCCATTGGTCCGGATTCCGTCTCTCGCCGCAGCGTATGGAATTCTGGCGCAGCATGCCGAGCCGGCTGCACGAGCGGCTCGCGTACGTTCGGGACGGCGATCGGTGGCGCACTGAAACGCTGTATCCCTGACACGCGGGCGCTATCTTACCGCGATGGCAACGATCTCGGCAGAAGCGGAAAAGACGGCGGCCGCACCGCCTGACTGGACCATCGAAAAGGCGCGCGCGCTCTACAACATCGAGGGTTGGGGTGCCGGGTTCTTCGACATCGACGAGCGCGGGCATGTGGTCGTTCGGCCGGACGCCGATCACCCGGACCGGCAGCTCAGCCTTCACGAGCTTGCGTGCGACCTCGAGGAGCAGGGCGTTCAACTCCCCGTGCTGTTACGGTTCTCCGACATCCTCCGCTCGCGCATCGAGTCCCTGAGCGAGCGGTTCGTGAATGCCATCACGGAATACGAGTACACGGGTGGCTACACCACCGTGTATCCGATCAAGGTCAACCAGCAGCGCCACGTGGTCGAGGAGATCGTGCAGTTCGGCGCGAAGCACGGCGTCGGCCTCGAGTGCGGCTCGAAACCCGAGCTTCAGGCCGTGCTCGGTCTCTCCGAGAGCACGGAGCATCTCATCATCTGCAACGGGTACAAGGACGACGAGTTCATGCGCCTGGCGCTCATGGGCCAGAAGCTCGGACATCAGGTATTCATCGTCGTCGAGCAGTTGAGCGAGATCGACGTGCTGCTCACCGCGGCGGAGGAGCTCGGTGTCACGCCCACGGCCGGCATCCGAATCAAGCTGGCGTCCACCGGATTCGGGCGATGGAAGGAGAGCGGCGGTGAGAAGTCCAAGTTCGGACTCAACGCCGCGCAGCTCATGGAGGCGGTGGAGCGTCTTCGCGCAGCGGGCCGCCTCGACATCGTGAAGCTCATCCACTTCCACCTCGGCTCGCAGATCACCGACATCCGCTACATCAAGTCGGGCCTCCAGGAGGTGGCGCGCTTTTACGCCGAGCTGCGCAAGCTGGGCGTGGACATCACGCATGTGGACGTCGGCGGCGGACTCGGTGTGGATTACGACGGCACAAATTCCACGTCAGACGCCAGCGTGAACTACTCGCTCCAGGAGTACGCGAACGACGTCATCTACACGCTGGCGGAAGCCTGCCGCGAGGACGACCTCCCCATGCCGCACGTCATCAGCGAGTCGGGGCGCGCGCTCACGGCGCATCATGCGCTGCTGCTGCTCAAGGTGATCGACGTCGAGTCCGTGTCGGATCTGCCGGTTCCGAAGCTCACGGACGACGATCACGCGGTGTTGCACGAGATGGCGGAGGAGCTCGCGGCCGTCACGAAGGCCAAGGTGTCGCGGCGCAAGGTGAAGGAGGTCTTTCACGATCTCACCTTCGACAAGGAGCGCGCGCAGCAGCTCTTTGCCAGCGGCGTGCTCTCGCTGCGGGAGCGGGCTCTGGCCGAACAGATGTATCACGCCACCATCGGCGTCATCACGCGCATCGTAATGCACGACCGCGACGAATACGAGGACATCGTCGCGGATCTCGACTCCGTGCTGGTGGACCGCTACTTCTGCAACTTCTCCCTTTTCCAGTCCCTGCCGGACAGTTGGGCCATCGATCAGCTCTTCCCGATCATGCCGATCCACCGGCTGAAGGAGGAGCCCACGCGCCGAGGCACGCTTCAGGACATCACGTGCGATTCGGACGGCAAGATCGACCGGTTCGTCGGTGAAAAGGGGGGCGATCCCTCGCTCGCGCTGCACGAGTGGCGGGACGGCGACGCCTACATGCTGGGCGTCTTTCTCACAGGCGCATATCAGGAGATCCTGGGCGATCTCCACAATCTGTTCGGCGACACGAACGCCGTGCACATCCGCCTAACGGACCCGGGCTACGAGATCACCGATCTCGTACACGGCGACACCGTGACTGAAGTGTTGAACTACGTACAGTTTCGCGCCTCCGACCTGCTCCAGACGTTCCGCCGCAAGGTGACGCAGACGAGCCACCTCACGCGCGCGGAGGCCAACGCGTTCATCGCGGATTATGTCGCCGGCCTCGAGGGATATACCTATCTCGAGGGTGAAGCGGCGCAGTAGTGGACACCGTCCGCCGCCGGACGGTTCGTGCGGATCGAGCCCAGGCCGAAGCCGTCAACCCTGCTTGTCGAAACGCTTGGCCACCTCGGTCCAGTTGACGACGTTCCACCACGCCTTCATGTAGTCGGGCCGGCGGTTCTGATACTTGAGGTAGTAGGCGTGCTCCCACACGTCGAGGCCGAGAATCGGGGCCGCCTTTCCATCCATCAGCGGGTTGTCCTGATTGGGCGTGCTCGAGATGGAAAGCGCGCGGCCGTCGCTGTTGAGCCACACCCAGCCTGAGCCGAAGCGGCCGGCGCCCGCGGCCTGGAATTGCTCCTTGAACTTCTCGAAGTCGCCGAACGCGGCCTTGATCGCGTCGGCGAGCTTGCCGGACGGCGCGCCACCCGCGTTGGGCGCCATCCATTGCCAGAACTGCGAGTGATTCCAGTGTCCGCCGCCGTTGTTGCGCACGGCGGGGCGGATGGCCTCGGGCACCGAGTTGAGATCGCGGAGCAGCGCGTCGAGCGACTTGGCCGCCAGATCGGGCGCCTTCTCCAGCGCCGCATTCAGGTTCGTCACGTAGGTGTTGTGATGCTTCCCGTGATGGATTTCCATCGTCTGCGCGTCGATGTGCGGCTCGAGCGCGTTCGAAGCGTACGGAAGCGGCGGAAGCGTGTGCGCCATGACTGGTCTCCGGTGTGGTTCAGGCCGACGGAATCGCGCGACTCATGCAGCCTTCGCGCGGGAGCGCTCGCGCTGCCACGAGATGAGCCCGGGCAGCAGGGAGAGAAAGATCACGAGCAGGATGACTTTGGTGACGTGATGCTCGATGCCCGGGATGTACCGGCCGAGGAAGTAACCCACGAACAGCATCGACCAGATCCAGAGTACCGCGCCCAGCACGTTGTAGGCCGTGTAGACGCGAAGCTCCATGTCGGCAAGACCGGCCACCACCGGCACGAACGTGCGCACGATGGGCATGAAACGCGCAAGGATGAGCGTCTTGCCGCCGTGATGATCGTAGAAGGCCTTGGCGCGGAACAGGTGTTTCTTCTTGAAGAGCAGCGAGTCGTCGCGCGTAAAGAGGCGCGGACCCGTGTACCAGCCGATTGCGTACCCGAGCGTGTTGCCGACGATGGCCGCCGCCGTGAGAAGCACGCCGAGCAGCGCGACATTCAGGCCGAAGCCCGGCTGCGTGGAGAGCAGGCCGGCCGTCACCAGCAGTGAATCGCCGGGAAGGAAGAAGCCGAACAACAGGCCGGTCTCGGCAAAAATGATCGCCGTGAGGCCGATGTAGCCGCCGGCCTGCACGAGCAGTCGCGGATCCTTCAGCTCACGAAAAAAATCGAGTAGCGAATGCATGCAGGGCGGTGAGGTAGACGATGAGCGCGACGGAAGTTCGGCACCTGCCATGGATGGGTCAACGGCCTTGCGCCGCGACCGCATCGTGACACGCGTCGGCGCGGCGGCGCTCATGCTGCTCGGCGCCGGTTGGATGTGGGCCATCGGCACCGGACGCAACCGGCCCGCGATGGCGGCGGAGCCGACCGCGACGGCGCGCCTCTCCACGTCGCTCACGAGCGCGGATGCGCCGACCACAGCATATCTCACCGACGCATCGCTGCGCGCGCTGTCGGGCGAGTTGCGGGGCACCAGTGGAAAGCTGCGCGCGCAGATCCGACCTGCCGGCGCCGCAATAGGTGCCGGTAGCTCCGGCGGCACGATGGTGGCGCTGACCGAGTCGCTCAAGTCGGGCTCGGAAGCCGCGCCGTCCGCCGGCATCTGGAAGCTTGCGGTCGCCATCGGCAGCGTCATCAAGCCGATCGCCGATTTCAACCTGATCAGCACACGCTCAGCGAGCGACAAGCGCAACGGGCGCCTCGGCCTTTACTACATCGGCAATTGGCCCGGAGAGGGCGGCGCCGTCAGCGCGCCATCGAAGGCGCCGGCCGAACGGTATCGTCCGCCGTCGGGCTTCATCGAAGTGACGCAGGAGAACGCCGACACGCGCGTGTCGGAGCACTTCACGCTCCGCGATTTTCTCACGCACGATCAGCCGAACGTGTGGCCGAAGTACCTCGTGCTCGAGATGCGCAACGTGGACAAATTGGAGCTCGTGCTGAGCGATCTCGAGGCGCACGGGATTCGCGTCGACGGTGTGCACGTGATGAGCGGATTCCGCACGCCGCAGTACAACAGAAGCGGTGGCGATCCATCCGGTCGAGCCGGTCTCAGCCGACACATGTACGGCGACGCGGCGGACATCTTCATCGACAATGACGGCAATGGCGTCATGGACGACCTCAACCATGACGGGCGCGTCGACATCCAGGACGCCCGGGTCATCGCAGCGGCAGTCGATCGTGTCGAGGCCGCTCATCCGGAGATGATTGGGGGTGCGGGCGTGTATCCGGCTGAGTCCGGGCACGGACCTTTCATACACATCGACTCGCGCGGCTATCGGGCGCGGTGGGTCGGCTCCGGGGGAGGATAAATGACTGAACTACGGCGAGTAGAAGACGGCTCCAGCGAGGCTCCGACGCGTGGGCCGATCGACCGGTTGGGGCGAGTGCTCAAGGCGGATGACGCTCCGATCGAGATTCCTGGCATCCGGCAGAGTGATCTCGAGCCGTACGTCGGCCTCAGATACCTCTCGAAGCTCTTCAAGCTGATGGGAGTGATTCTCGGCCTGCTCCTGATCGCAGAAGTGATTACGGGGGTGATGGCACAGGGCAGCGCGGCGGTGCCGACGCTCCTTGGCGAAGCGAGTCGGCTCATCGTATTGGCCGGCCTGCTCTGGGGCGTGGGCGATCTGGCAATCCTGTTGATCGACGTGGGCCATGACGTGCGCGCCGCGCGCATCATGCTGGCGCGACAGACGCGTGCTCTCCACGGTCCATCAGCGGAGACGGAATTGCCCGGCTCGCCTCGATAGCTCAGGCGGCGTACGGGGGCGCAAATGACGTCGGGTACGAACGTTGCTTTTCGTCTTGCTCGCAACGCGGAATCTCACTCCGGACGCGAGGGACGGACCACATGCTCTTCACGATTGCGCTCATTCTCTTCATTCTCTGGGCGCTGGGATTCTTCGTCGTCCATGTGGGCGGCGGGATCATCCATGCGCTGCTCGTCATCGCGCTCATCATCATCATCTTCCGCCTGATCACCGGGCGGCGTCCGGTGGTCTGAGCTGCGGCAGAGAGTGAACCAGGCGCCGTGATCCCCCAGGGTCACGGCGTCGTTCGTTGCGGCGTGATAGTATTGCGCGCATGCCGGCACTCACGGACGTGCTCGTCGTCGCGCACACGCACTGGGATCGCGAGTGGTACCACACGGTGGACGAATTCCGCCTGCGCCTCGTGCGGCTCATCGATGACCTGCTCGACGCCCCTCCTGAGCCGGGCAAGGCTTTTCTGCTCGATGGCCAGGCGATCGTGCTCGAGGACTATCTCGCCGTGCGGCCGGAGCGCGCATCGGACGTCGCCGCCCTGTTGCGCGACGGACGCATCGAAGCGGGTCCATGGTACGTACTCGGCGACGAACTGATTCCCGGCGGTGAGGCGCAGATCCGGAACCTTCTGATCGGGCGCGAGATGGTACGTCGCCTGAGGGGACACACGCCGCCGGTGCTGTACTGTCCCGATTCGTTTGGTCATCCGGCAGCACTTCCTGCGCTGGCTCACGGATTTGGATGCGCGCTCATCGTCCTCTGGAGGGGACTGGGCGGCCGCCGATGGCCCGCCGGCGACACGATGTGGTGGCGCGCTCCGGACGGCACGCGTGTGCTCGTCCATCATTTACCGCCTCAGGGATACGAGGTCGGGAACACGCTGCCAACGGAGAATTCGTCGGAGCGATGGACGCACTTGCGCGACGCGCTCGCTCCGCGCGCACGGACGGGCTTGTCGCTGCTTCTCAGTGGCGCGGACCACCACGCGCGGCAGCGTGATCTGGCCGCTGCAATCGACGCGTTGTCCGAGAGCGCCGCTCCGGTGCGCGTCCGCCACCTGTCGCTCACCGCGGCGGCCGCGGAGATCGTGGAGGCCGCCAGCCACGCGTCGCTCGACGAAATTCAGGGCGAACTCCGCGACTCTTACGGCTACACCTGGACGCTCGGCGGCACTCTGTCATCGCGCGCGGCACAGAAGCGGGGGAATGCGCACGCCGAGCGGCTGCTGGTGCGCGACACAGAGCCGTGGCTGGCGCTTGGCAACGCGGACGCGGCGGCGCGCGCGCTGCTCCAGGCCGCGTGGCGCACGCTGCTTCAGGCACATCCGCACGACACGCTGTGCGGCACGTCGATCGACGAAGTTGCGGCCGCGATGGACGCACGTCTTCGCTCCGCCCGCGAGCAGGCACGGTCGCTGCGGACCGAAGCGCTCCACCGCCTCGTGGGTCACGACGCGGAGATAGCGCGCACCGCGTCCGAGCGCTGGAAGCCATGTGTCGTCGTGCGAAACAGCGCGGCGCGTGAACGCGGCGGCATCATGGAGCTTGTGCTGACGACGAAACTGGCCGACGTCGCCGTGGGACCCGGTTCCGCACTTCGTCAGGGCGCGGCGCAGAAGGCGCGGCGCTTTGGGATCACCGGCGTTCCGTTACAGGTCCTCTCGCGGCGCGAAGCGTACGAGCTCACGGAATCACCTCGCGCATATCCCGATGCAGACCGTGTAGAAGAGTTGACAGCGCTGGGCTGGGTTCCGCCCATGGCGGGGTATTCGGTGCGCACGTTCCTCGAAGGGGCTACGCCGACCTCGCGAAAGGTGCCCTCTCCTGTCGAAGCGAAAGGGTTCGGCCTCGACAACGGCAGACTGCATGTCGAGGTGTCCGAGCTCGGCGAGGTATCGATCACCGACCACGAAAGCGGCCACGTCGTGCGCGACGTCGTGCGCTTCGAGCGCCACGCGGATTTCGGCGACCTGTATACGCCGGCCATTCGGGAGACCCTTCCTCCGCCCGCGTTCTCGCGGCGACGATTGGTCCATCGCGGGCCATTGCGCGGAGCCATCGGCGCGGAATTTCGTTTGCAGGGACGCGCCGGAGGACGCTGCCGCGTCACGATCGAGCTCGACGCGAATGCCAGTTTTGTGCGCCTCGCGCTCCGCGGTGACAATCGCGAGCAGGATCAGCGGCTGCGTGTCGTCTTCGCGACGGGCGTTGATGGAGGACGCACGATTGCCGACGCTGCGTTTGGCCCTGTGCGTCGCGAGCCTCTCACGATCTCATCCGAAGACGATGACATGGAGCGCGTGGTGCCGACGGCACCGCTGCACCGTTGGGTCGCGCGCTGGAACGGCGACACCGGCGGCGTCGTGCTCGTCTCCGACGGGCTCGCGGAGTACGAGAGCATGGATGATGGGCGGGTTGCCGTGACGCTCGTGCGCTCGGTGGGCGAGTTGTCGCGTCCGAATCTTCGCGAACGGCCGGGCCACGCGGGATGGCCGGCCGCTACGCCGACCGCTCAGAGCATCGGGCCGTACGAAGCGAAGTTTGCGATTCGGTTTCTCTCTGGCGGCGCCGAGCTGCCCGTGGGTGACATCGAGTCGCTCGCTGATGATGTCCTCCAGCCGCTGGTTGGAGCATCTTTGCGCTCGAACCCCAACGAGCCGGTTTCCACAACCGGTCTCGAGTTGATCGGCGACGGTCTCGCGTTCAGCGCAGCGATGCCCGCGGCGGAGCAGGGATGGATGGTCCTCCGATGCGTGAACCTGCGCGACGTCGTGGTGCAGGGTGCGTGGCGCGTTGGCAACGGTGTCAGCGAGGCCCTTCGTGCGCGTCTCGACGGGACGCGCTTGTCGCCGCTCGAGATCACGGATGACACCATCGGGTTCAGCGCCGGACCGCGAGAGATCATTACGATACTCGCGCGGTGATCGATCGATCGCCTGCGAGACGGTCGCGCCACGCGTCGCCGAGCACCGTGGTGGCAAGGACAGTGACGACGAGTGCGGCGCCAGGTGCCAGCGACACCCACGGCGCCACGACGAGCAGATCGCGTCCCCCCGCGATCATGTTGCCCCAGCTCGGCGCCGGCGGCTGGATACCGAGTCCGAGGAACGACAGCCCGCTCTCGAGAAGAATGGCATTTCCGACGCCGAGGGTGGTTGCCACGAGCGCTGGGCCCAGCGCGTTTGGAATCACGTGGCGGAACAGCAGCCGAGGCGCGCCGACGCCAAGCGCCGCCGCCGCGGAGATGAACGGCCGCGCGCGCACGGATATCACTTCGGCGCGCACGAGACGAGCGATGCCCATCCAGCCGGTGGCAACGAGGACGACGATGATCGTCGTCAAACCGGGCTGCCACAGCGCAACGCCAACGAGAAGCAACACGAGGCGCGGAAGGGCCAGCAGAACGTCCGCCGCCGACGTCACCGTGCGATCCACGATACCGCCTCGCCATCCCGCGGCTGCGCCGAGTAGTGTGCCGACCACTGCGGCTACCACTGATCCCACGACGCCGACGAGGAGCGACAGCCGCCCCGCGAGCATCATGCGCACGAACAGGTCGCGGCCGAATCGATCGGTGCCGAGCAGATGCCAGGCACCCCGGTCATCCGTGGCGAAGGGCCGCACGAGGCGCCGGGCGAGCACGTCGTCGATGCGCAATGGATCGTGCGACGCGAGCATCGGCACGATCACGACGGCAGCCGCCAGAAGCAGCAGTGTGCCGAGTGCCACACGCTCGCCGCCGGTCGAGCTGCGTCCGGCCATCACGCCCGAATCCGGGGGTCGGCCCAAGGCAGCAGCGCCTCCGCCAACAGATTCGCGATGATGACCATCGCTGCGAACATCATCGTACAACCCATCACCACCGGGTAGTCGCGTGCCACGATCGACGCGACCATCAGCCGTCCGATTCCGGGCCATGCAAAGATCGTCTCCACGAACACGGAGCCCGCCACCGTCCCCGGCACTGCAAGCGCGAAGAGCGTCAGGAGAGGCGCACGAAGGTTTGCCAGAAGGTGTCGACGATAGAGTCGAAGTGCATCCGCACCCTTCGCACGCGCCGTACGCATCCAATCCGCACCGACCGCATCGAGTGCGCTGGTGCGGACGTACCGCGCCACGCCGCCCGCACCGATGGCCGACAGCAGACAGACCGGCAGAATCGCGTGGCGCACCAGATCGGCGAATCGCTGCACGCCGTGCAGGTCGGCGCCAGGCGTTGCAATGCCGATCGCGGGCAAGCGGAGCGCGAGCGGCAGACTCCATGATGAGGCGAGATACGTGAAGCACGCGATAGCGCCCAGCCCGAGCCAGTACGCGGGTGATGCGACGAGGACGACGCTCACCACGGTGAGGGCTGCATCCAGCCGTCCGCGCCGCGCCGCCTGTATCAGCCCCACGGCGATGCCGATCACGAAGGAGAGCACAAGGGACGTGATGCCCAGCCCCAGCGAGATCGGCAGCGCGTCCGCGATGACGTCTCGCACGGCGCGCTGCGCCGCGAAGCTCGTCCCCATGTTGCCGCCGAGCGATTGGCCGAGCCAATGCGCATATTGCACGGCCATTGGCCGGTCGAGTCCGAGCTGCGTCCGAAGCCGCGCTACGTCGGCGGCGCTCGCACCCGGTGGAACCAGCAGCGACGCGGTGTCGCCCGGTGCCAATCGCAACAGAGCGAACGTGAGCGTGAGCACGCACCAGTACAGCAGGACGGCGCGCACGATTGCGCGAAGCAGAGCGGAGGCGGGCACGCGGTGATATCGCATCGAGCAGGGAGCCCGTCAACGTCGCGCACATCCGTCCGTTTCGCGCTTGAAGCCATGGCACTCGCCGCGTGCGCGTGCATCGCGCCGCAGCGCACGCCGGACGTCCTCGTCATGGCCTCTGGCGCGGATCTCGAGTCGGCGAATCCGCTCGTCACCGTCCACCCGTTGTCGCGCCAGGTACAGCGGTATGCGCTCTTCGTCACTCTGCTGCGCTACGATTCGCTCCTTCAGCCACAGCCGTACTTTGCGCGCCGTTGGAGTTGGGGCGACGGCGGACGCATCCTGACGTTGACGCTCGCGCGCGACCTCACCTGGCATGATGGCGTGCGCACCACGGCGCGCGATGCGGCGTTCACCTATCTGGCGGCCAGGGATCCGGCGACGGGATTTTCTCGCAGCGCGGAGCTCGCCAGGCTCGACACCGCGGTCGCGGCGGATGATACCACTCTGGTCCTCACGTTTCGCACGGCACCGCCGGGACTCCCGCCGCTGCTTGCCGAGCTGCCGATCGTTCCCGCACATCGGCTCGCATCTGTGCCGCGGTCCTCGATGCGCATTGCCGCGTTCAACGACGCGCCCCTGGGCAACGGCCCATTTCGTTTTGTATCGCGACATCGAGGCGCGCGCTGGACTTTCGCGCGCAACGAGAGTTTTCCCGCATCACTTGGCGGGCCGCCGGCGCTCGCGGGATTCGTCGTCGCCGTGGTGGACGAGGCCACCACGAAGTTCGCGGGACTCGCGAGCGGAGAGCTCGACGTCGCGGGCATCTCGCCTACGATGTCGGACGTTGCGGCGCGAGACGCGACGCTCCGGATCGTGTCGTATCCCGTGTTGTTCGGCACGGCGCTCTGCTTCAATACCACGCGCGCGCCGTTCGACGACGCTCGCGTTCGGCGAGCGGTCGCATTGTCCATCCAGCGGCAGCGCATCGTTCAAGTGGCGCTCTCCGGGTTTGGACGCGCCGACGCGTCGGCCATCTCGCCCGATAACCCGCTTCACCACCCGGCAGCCGGAGTCGATACGGGAAAGGCGGACGCGTTGCTCGACTCCGCGGGCTGGCGGCGCGGCAGCGGCGGTCGGCGTGTCAGGGGCGGGCGCGAGCTGGCCGTCGAGCTGCTTACCGTCGGCACCGGAGACAATGTCGTCGAGCAGCTCATCCAGAGCGATCTCGCGGCGCGCGGCATCGTCGTACGCGTTCGGCAGACCGAGATGGGTGCATTCCTCTTCGCGGCGCGCGCCAGGAACAAGGAGTTCGACATGCTGGTGGCAGGAATTCCGGGCGATCTGTCGCTGTCATACGTCAGTGCGATGTTCGCAAGCGCGCAGGCGGGCGGAACGCTCGACTACACTGGATTCCACTCGCGGCAACTCGACGAGTTGCTCACGCGCGCAGCAGACGCGCCCGCCGGCGACGCACAGCGCTTCGCGTGGCGCGATGTACAGGTTGCGCTCGACTCTCTCGCGCCCGCGACGTGGCTGTACCATTCAAGGGGACTTCAAGGACTTTCGCGCCGCGTCCGCGGCGTCCACATGGACCTGCGAGGTGAGTTGGTGACGCTGCACGATTGGCACTTCGCGCACAGAGGGGATCGCTCGTGACGCTGCTCATCACGACGTCGCAGCTCGGAGCTCGCGCTGGCGTCGCGGCCCGAGAGCTCGCGCCTCTGGCGCAGGGCCTCCACCGGGAGCTGCGTCCGTTCCTCGAGTCGCCCCCGGAGGTGCCGCGCGAGAAGGCGTTGTTGAGCCGGCCCGGCGGACGGTGCACCATCGACGGCGCAATGCTGCGCTTCGATCCCTACGATCCGCGCCACATCTGTCCGGTATGCAACCGCGAGTACGCCGGCGGTCTGCACGATCGATTCCGGCTGTACTGGTATCAGCTCTGGTTGGCCGAGCGTGTCCTGCATGCCGCGGTGTTGGGCGTGGTGCTGAATGACGCCCGATGTCGCGAGGTCGCCGCGCTCATGCTGGAGCGCTGTGCGAACCAATATCTGCGCTATCCCAACGCGGACAACGTGCTCGGTCCCTCGCGGCCGTTCTTCAGCACGTACCTCGAGTCCATCTGGCTCCTCCAGCTCTGTCTCGCGCTCGACCTGCTCGAGACGACCACGCCCACGCCCGAAACGCTCACCGTCGGTGCGCGCGTGCGCGACCACCTGATCGCGCCGAGTGCCACGTTGATCGCCTCGTACGACGAGGGCATGTCCAACCGGCAGGTGTGGAACAACGCGGCACTGCTGGCCGCTTCGCGCCTGCTCGACGATCGCGTGCGCTTCGACAAGGCGCTGCATGGTCCAAGCGGCCTGGAGGCACATCTCGGAACGGCCCTGCTGGCGGACGGCACGTGGTACGAGGGCGAGAACTATCACCTGTTCGCGCATCGAGGTTTGTGGTACGGTGTGCGCCTCGCGGAAACGGCTGGCCACGCGCTGCCGCTCGAGCTGATGAATCGCATGCATGAAGGGTTCGCGGCCCCGTATCGGACGCTGCTGCCCGACCTCACCTATCCGGCGCGGCGTGACTCGCAGTACGGCGTGAGCGTGCGGCAGCCGCGTTTCGCCGAGTCGTGCGAGATCGGCATCGCGGACCGCGACGACGAGCGCCTGGTCAGCATGCTCGCGCGACTGTACGACCCCGTTGTGCCGCGTGGCGAGACGGGACGCTTTGCATCGTCCGCGGACGTCGAACGAAATCTGCCGGCCACGGGGCTCAGCAGAGCGGATCTCTCGTGGCGATCGCTGCTGTGCGCGCGCGCGACGCTGCCCGAGCTGACCGCCCTTCCGCTCACGTCGGACCTGCTGCCCGCGCAGGGGATCGGCGTGATCCGTCGTGAGGGTGGGCAGATCTACGTCTCGCTCGATTACGGCGAGTCCGGTGGCGGACACGGTCACCCGGATCGTCTCAACCTCACGCTGTCGGACGGCGTCCACCGCTGGTTCGAGGACCCCGGCACGGGATCGTACGTCGACCCATCGCTGCACTGGTATCGCAGCACCCTGGCGCACAACGCGCCGCTCGTGGACGGTCTCTCGCAGCGGCGCGTAAATGGCGAGCTGGTGGCCTTCGCCGACGACGGCCGCGCCGGATGGATCACGGCGGAGGTCGAGCTGGCGCCCGGCATGCGCATGACGCGCACGGTCATCGCGCTGCACGACTATCTCGTGGACGAGTTGGCATGGTCGGGCGCGCAACCGCATGAAATCGCGTTGCCGTTTCACGGCGTCAACGCCTCGGGGCGCCGGTCGCGCCCTTCGGGCGCGGTCAGCGGTGGCACGCGGGCAGAGGACGGGTTCATCTACCTGTCCGATGTGCAACGCGTGCTCATTCCCCCCACTGGCGTGTTGGCCATGCGCGCGAGCGACGGCGGCGCAGTCCTGGATGGATGGCTCTTCGCGCCACCGGGCTCGATGGCCCTCTCAGCGTTCGCGCCCGCGCCGCCCGGCGTCGAGGGCACGCGCCCGATGGTCGTCGTGCGCCACACATCCGTGAGCGATCGCTTCGTCTCGGTGTGGAGCTGGCGAAACACCGTCCGCTCCGTCGAACGCGAGGGCGACAGCATCGTGGTGCATTGCCGCGACGGGTCGCGTCACAAGCACATGCGCACGGATGAACGGTGGTCCGTGGAATCCGAGTCGCCACAGGGCATCGACATTCACGAGCTCGAGGGGTTCATTGCGCGCGCGTCCGATGCAGGACACGCAACCGCCCAGCGCGCACGCGCCGCGCTCCCCGCAATGCCGCTCCCCGCCACGTTCGAGCTCGGCGAGCCGCACTATCGCCGTTCGGAGTTCACGTGGCAGGGCGCGGGCGCTCCACACGCCACGGTCTCCGTCTCGCGCCCAACCCCCGGGACAGTGCTCGTGCAGATCAACGTGCCGGCATCGCAGCGCCTGTTCGTGCCCGTCTTCACCGAGAACCAGCTCGACAACGATCCCGCGTCCATCCACGGCGATAGCGTCCAACTCTACGCCATTGCCGGAGATCGCAACGCGGGACTCCTGCTCGTTCCGGAGCCGAGCAGCGTCGCCATGCGGCAGATCGAGGGCTGGAACAACCAGCTCGCCGTGGACGCGCGGTGGCGCCCAACCTCATCCGGCTATCAACTCGACGCGACGCTGCACATTGACCATCGCACGCCGGAGTTCTTCCTCGACATCCTCGTCAACGAGGTCGTTCCTGGCCGCGCCCGTCGCCGCGGCCAGCTCGTGATGTCCGGTGCCGCCGGAGAATTCGTCTATCTTCGGGGTGACCGGCATGAGCCACACCGGCTGCTCCGATTCGTTCTCCCGCATGTCTGATTCGCGCCTCTCGCGCATCTCCGTCGTTCTCTTCGAGCCGCAGGATCCCGTCAACATCGCCGCGACTGTCCGCGCGATGAAGAACATGGGCGTCACGTCGCTGCGACTCGTACGTCCCTGTGCCTATGATCCCGTGCGCCTCGAGGGCATTGCCCACGATACCTGGGACATCATTCACAACATCGAGCACTTCGACGACTTCGACGCGGCGGTGGCGGACTGCATTCGCCTGCTCGGCTACACCGCGCGGCGCCGTGCCGCCAAGTGGCGGCTGCTCGACCCCAAGGGTGCGGCGGACGACGCGCTGACCCATGCGGACGACGGCCGCGTCGGCATCGTGTTCGGACGCGAAGACAACGGGCTGCCGAACGAGATTCTCGACCGCATCCACGCGGCGGTCACCGTTCCCACCACCGAGCATGCGTCGTTGAATCTCGCGCAGGCCGTGCTCATCGCGCTGTACGAGCTGCACCTCGCGGCGGGTGACGCCACACGCGCCATCCGCGGCCCGCGCAAGGAAGCGCCGCCGCCCGCTACCGAGCTGCTCGAGCGGTATTTCGCGGAGACGCACCAGGCCCTCGACGCCATCCAGTTCTTCAAGACGCGGTATCCCGAACACATCATGCGCTCCATTCGCGCGCTCACGTTCCGCGCCGAGCCGGATGACCGTGAGCTGAGCCTGCTTCGAGCGATCTCTCTGGAGATTGTACGCTTCCTCGAGCGCACCGGCCGTGCGATGCCCGAGCGCCCCGAGGAGTCGTCACCGCGCCAGCCGCGACACATTACCGGCCGCGGCACGCGCGAGCATTGACGCGGACGGGCGCCGCCACACCTTTTCGTCATGCCACTCCCTCGCATCTTCGGCCGCGGCAAGACAGACGCGCCACCTACGTCGCAGGACGACGATAGGTCATCTGCCGAATCCGACGCCGCCGAGCGAGAGGCAGATCTCGAGACCGAGCCCGAAACGGCGGCTCACACTACCTGGCGTGAACGGGCCGAACGAATCATCCCGACTGGCGCCTCGACGGGGAGCAAGCGCGCAGCGTCGCTCTACGGCGACGCGGACGCTGACCTCCCGACGCATTTCGCCTCGGCACGTGGCGCCGTCCTCACCGACACCGACGGCACTGAATACCTCGACTGCACGATGGCACTCGGTGCAGTGGCACTCGGCTATCGCGAGCCGCGCGTCACCGAGGCGGTCGTCCAGGCGGCCACGCAGGGCAATGTCTCCGCCCTGTCGAGCTGGCGCGAAGTGGAGCTCGCTGAGCGGCTGCATGCGATCATCCCGTGCGCAGAGCGGGTGCTGTTCATGAAGACCGGCGCTGAAGCGGCGGCTGCCGCCGTGCGCCTGGCGCGCACGTACACGGCGCGCGAGCAGGTGATTGCCTGCGGCTATTTCGGCTGGCACGACTGGTGTTCCGACAGCGCCGGCGTGCCCGCCAGCGTACGTCGCACGGTGGACTGGGTGCCCTTCGACGAGATCGGCGCGCTGGATCTGGCCGCCGCGGCTGCGGCCTCATCGCTGGCGGCAATTGTCCTCGAGCCGGTCATCGAGCATCTGCCGTCGGTGGAATGGTTGCAGCGCGCACGCGAAATCTGTGATGCTGTCGGTGCCGCACTCATCTTCGATGAATTGAAGACCGGCTTTCGCGTCGCGCCCGGCGGATACCAGGACGTGTGCGGCGTGACGCCCGATCTCGCCGTGTTCGGGAAAGCACTCGCCAACGGCTATCCGCTCGCAGCCGTTGTGGGGCGGGACGCACTCATGAGCGTTGCGTCCGAGACGTGGATCTCGTCCACGCTCGCGAGCGAGTCCACGGCGCTCGCGGCGGCGCTCGCGGTGCTCGACTGGCATGAGGAGGCTGACATCTGCGCCACGCTCGCCGAAACGGGCAGGGAAATGCGAGCCGCGGTGGACCGCGCCATTGCGGCGAGCGGTGTCGGCGGCGTCAGCACCGAGGGGATCGACCAGATGTGGCTCATGCGTTGGCGCGATCCCGCGCTCGAGTCGTTCTTCGTGGCGGAAGCGGCGCGAAACGGTGTGCTCTTCAAGCGGGGCGCATACAACTTCGCCGCCATCGCCCATGATGAATCGGCGCTGCGCGACATCGAGGCCGCCGCGAGTGCCGCACTGGTCGCCGTGCGCGAGCACTCGTGATGCCCGGTGTCGCGATGCGTGAGCTCCCACAGACCGCGCCGCTGATCGACGTTCATGCGCACTTCTACCACGAGGGCGCGGGGCGCAGCGACTGGGCCCGTCTCAATGACGCTCGCGTTCGCGCCGGCGACACCATCGGCGTCACCTATCACGTCGCAAGTGTGCTCGGCTCATATGGCCATACGTCGCCGACATATTTTCCGTCTCCCGCAGACGTCACGCGCGGCAACGACGCCATGGCGGCGCTCGCGGCGTCGCAAGCCGACCGCGTGCGCTGGTATGCAACCGTCAATCCCAATGACACCCGCCACGCTCTCGCGGAGATCGAGCGATGTGTTGCGCTGAGCGCCGTCGGTGTAAAGCTGCTCGCGAGCCGGCGCGCGGATGATCCGCTGGTGGATCCCATCTGTGAGCTCGCCGCGCGGCAACGGCTACCCGTGTTGCATCACATCTGGCAGCACCGCACACGCGACTGGCCGAATCAGGAGATCTCGGACGGACTCGATCTCGCGTGCCTCGCCGCGCGGCACCCCAAGGTGACCTTCATCCTCGCGCATCTCGGCGGCGGCGGTGACTGGGCACACACGCTTCCCGCCATTCGCGAGACGCCGAACGTTGTCGCCGATCTCTCCGGCAGCGGCGTGGATCGCGGCATGCTGGATCAGGCAGTCGAGATTCTCGGTGCACGCAGGCTGCTGTGGGCATGCGATCTGACCATGGAAACCGGCTTGGCGAAGTTGCGCGCGCTCGACGTCATCGGCCTCGCCGAGGGTGACGTGATGGACGTACGCTGGCGGAACGCGGCCCGCATCTTCGCCACCGGAACCTTTCCACGCTGCGAGCTCGCATGATCGATTGCGCGGCGTGGATCGGTCCGTATCCTTTTCGCGAAGTGCCGCATCCCGATCCGGCGACGCTCGTCCGGGTGCTCGAACGAGAGCGGCTGACCGGCGCGTGGGTCGGACATCTCCCATCGGCGTGGCATCGCGATCCTCGGCCGGGCAATGCCGCGCTCTTCGCAGCGCTCGCGCCATATCCCACCCTGCTTCCAGCCCCGATGATTCGTCCGGACTGGCCCGGCTGGGAGCAGATGCTCGCTGACGTCGTCGCGAAGGGCGCCGTAGCCATTCGCGCGTATCCGCAGCACTGGGGCATTCAGCCTGGCGACTCACGCATGAACGCGCTGGCACGCGCGTGCGCGACGTCCGCGAGACCGCTGTTGCTCACCGTCCGCTTCGAGGATCTCCGTCAGCGCTCACCGCTCGACGTGGCTGGCGACCTGAGTGCTGCGCACGTGCGTGCGCTCGCGCGCACCGGAGAGGACGTTTGTATCGTGGTCACAGGCGCGGGACGCGAGCTCATCGAGGAGACGCACTGGGGACTCACGCCAGTGGAGCGAGGCCGCGTCTACTGGGACTTCGCGTGGGTGTGGGGGCCTCCGGAGGAGCACTTCGCGCACCTCCTCCGCACGATGGGCGCGGAGCGATTCGTCTACGGAACGCATTGGCCGTTGCGGTTGACGCAGAACTCGCGTGCGAATCTCGATCTGTTGCCAGCCGATCAGCGCGATCCCGGCATTACCGATGCAGGGTCGCTGAGCCCTCGCTTCGTAAGGGAAATGCCGACTTGATCTTGTCCAATCGCGCTCGGCTTGCGAGCGCAATGCCGTCCAGTCAAATTGCTGGCCAGAAATGGACCTTGTGAATTCGTTCACAAGCGCTCCCGGCTCTACCTCGACCCCAACCCGATGACGCAGCAGAGGAAGTGGACCGCCATCCCGGGCCTGCTGGTGCTCGCGATCGGCGCGGTGGTGCTGTCCGCCTATAGTGGCGCTTCCTCCTCGCAGGGCAGCGCCCCGGATCAGCCCATCGCGTTCCCACACCCGAAGCACGCGGCCTCCGTCGAAAAGGGCGGACTCGGGCTCAACTGCCTCTACTGCCACAACAACGCGAACCGCTCCGCCGACGTCGGCATGCCCGCCGTGAACACGTGCATGGGATGCCACCAGTCCGTCATGGGCACCACGGCGGCCGGCAAGGCCGAGATCCAGAAGCTGTGGAAGTACGCGGACGTCGCGAACATGGGAAAGAACGCGCGTCCCGTCCCGTGGGTCCGCATCCACAAGGTGCCGGAGTACGTGCACTTCCCGCACGTGCGTCACGTGAACGCCGGCGTCACCTGCCAGACGTGCCACGGGCAGGTGCAGGGCATGCCGAAGGTGTATCAGGCGGCCTCGCTCAACATGGGCTGGTGCGTCAACTGCCATGTGAACGGCTACGATCCCAAGGAAGGCATGAAGGCCGCGGGCTACGACACGGTCACGCCGGCGCGCTACGCCGGCGGTGTCCCCTATGGCACGGCCGGCTCGGTCGCGGGCATCATGACCGCGCAAGTCTCCGCGATCAGCCGCGACACCGAAGCTCGCGTTCATTCCGCCGCAACGCCGTCGTCGGAGCGCCGCCGCGCCCGGTACGACTGCGCCGCCTGTCACTACTAAAGGGCTCGAGGAAGAGTCGCACATGACCAACGACACGGAGTCGAAAGGCGTCAAGCGCCGCGACTTCCTCAAGGTGCTCGGCGTCGCCGGCGCCACGGTTGGAACGGTGGGCTGCAGCTCCGAGAAAGTCGGAAAGCTGATCCCGTACGTGGTGCATCCTGACCAGACGATCTCCGGCGTCTCCACGTACTATGCGTCGACGTGCCGTGAGTGCGCGGCGGGATGCGGGATCATTGCAGAGACTCGCGACGGCCGCACGACGAAGCTCGAGGGAAACCCCGAGCACCCGCTGAACAAGGGCGCGCTCTGCGCGCGCGGCCAGTCGTCGCTCCAGGGACTCTACAATCCCGATCGCTTCCGCGGCCCGATGATGAAGCAGAACGCTGCGTGGAAAGCCATCGAATGGGACACGGCCCTCGCGCTCGTGAGTCAGAAGCTTGGCGAGGCACGCAGCCGCGGCACGGCGGCCAACAGCGTTTTCGTCAATCAGCACGAGACCGGAAGCTTCCCCGGATTCCTCGACACATGGCTCGCGGGCGCCGGCATGAAGCCGCACCTGAGCGTGGACTTCGAGGCCGACGGTGCCGCAATCGAGGCCAATCGCCGCGCGTACGGCGCGTCGTGGCCGAAGCTCTCCTTCACCGATGCGAAGCTCATCGTGTCGTTCGGCGCGGACTTCCTCGAGACCTGGGGCATGTCCGTTCCGCAGCAGCTCGACTTTGCCGATGCACGCGCGAAGATCGAGGGCGCGCCGCGGTTCATCTATATCGGTCCCCGCCGCTCGCTGACGGGGCTGAATGCCGATCAGTGGATCGCGTGCAAACCGGGCACGGAGCTCGCCATCGCCAATGCGCTGGCCGGAAATGGCTCCATTGCCGATGCCGCCGCGAAGAGTGGCGTCGCCGCCGACGTGCTCACGCGCCTCCAGCAGGAGCTCGCCGCCGCCAAGCCGGCGCTCGTGCTCTCGGGCGTCAGCAGCGCAAATGCGCTCGACGTCGCAACGGCCGTCGCCGCCATCAACAAGGCGAGCGGCGCCGTCGGGACGACAATAAAGACTTCAGAGGGCACCACCGCATTCGACGGCATCTCGTCGTACGCGGAGCTTGTGGCCGCCGTGGAGCGCATGCGCGCAGGGCAGGTACCGGTCGCGTTCGTGCGCGGTGTGAACCCGGCGTACAACCTTCCGGCCGCCGCAAAGTTCGCGGACGCATTCGCCAAGGTGCCGTTCAAGGTGAGCTTCTCGCTCTACCCGGATGAGACCACCGAGCTGTGCGATTTGGTGCTTCCCGATCTGCATTCACTCGAGTCATGGGGCGACGCGGACGCGGGGAAGGGCACGGTCTCGATGCAGCAGCCAGCCATGGATCCGGTGTTCACCGGCACCCGTGCGACGGCGGACGTCCTCATTCAGCTCGCGCAGAAGGATCCAAACACGGCGTCGAAGTACCCGCAGAAGGACTACCGCTCCTGGTTGATCGGCCGCTTTCCCGGGGGAACGTCCGCTTTCACCGCCGCTGTGCAGAAGGGCGTTGTCGCCGGTTCGGTTGCCGCACGCACGTCCACGGCGGCACCGGCGGGAACGGCAGCGCCACAGCCCATCGAGCAGACGCCCGGCGATCTGTTCCTCGTGACGTACCACTCTTCCGTGCTGGGCGACGGACGCGGCGCAAACAAGCCGTGGCTCCAGGAGCTGCCCGATCCGGTCACCAAAGTGTTGTGGAGCTCGTGGGTCGAGATCCACCCGCAGACGGCGACGGCGCGCGGTATCGAGCGCGGCGACATTGTGGAAGTGACCACGGCGAGCGGAAAAGTGCGCGCGCCGGCTTACCTCTACCTCGGCATTCGTCCCGACACGATCGCCGTGGCGGTCGGACAAGGCCATTCGTCCGTCGCGCAGCTCGACGCGTGGGATGGCAAGAATGAGAAGACGCATCCGGTGCAGTGGGGTTACGGCCGTTACGCACGGAATCTCGGCGCGCGCGCGCACGATCTGCTCGCGCCCGGCGCAAACGGAGCGGGCGGTCTCGTGCTCACCGGAACGCGGGCATCGCTCGCGAAAACGGGCGACACTGAGATACTCGTCTCCACCGAAGGTTCGGCGCGGCAGCACGGACGCGGCATCGCGCAGGCGGTTCCGATCGCCGAACTGTTGAAGCCCGAGTCCCGCGAGCACGCGAAGGAAGAGAAGGTTCCGGGCGCGCCCACCGGCGCGTTCCTCCCAGGATTGCGCTCACCCGTTGCCGCCGATGCGCAGGGCGACCTTGGCTCTCCCACCGCGGAGGACAAGGGGAAGGACAAGGGCATGTACGCGGCGAATCATTGGTCGGGCATGGCCCGTCGGCGCTGGGCGATGACCATCGACCTCGCGCGCTGCACGGGATGCTCGGCGTGCGTCACCGCCTGCTATGCCGAGAACAACATTCCGACCGTTGGCGCGGCGTGGCAGAACGCCACCGTCTACGCCGAGGCAAAGCCGGGATTCAACGTCACGCGCGGCCGCGAGATGAACTGGCTGCGTCTCGAGCGGTACTTCGAGGGCGCGAACGAGGGCGAGTGGACGGAAGATTTCGAAGCGCGGTTCGTCCCGATGCTCTGTCAGCACTGCGGCAACGCGCCCTGTGAGCCCGTGTGCCCGGTGTATGCGACCTATCACGCCCCCGATGGCCTCAACGTGCAGGTCTACAACCGCTGCGTCGGCACGCGCTATTGCAGCAACAACTGCCCGTACAAGGTTCGCTACTTCAACTGGTTTGGCTACGGCGAACCGGATCGCAAGCAGTACGCATTCCCGTCGCCGCTCGATTGGCAGCTCAATCCCGACGTGACTGTCCGCACGAAGGGTGTCATGGAGAAGTGCACCTTCTGCGTGCAGCGGATTCGCGAGGCCGAGACGCGCGTGAAGTCGGAAGGCCGCGATCTCGTCGCCGACGAATTCACCACGGCGTGCGCGCAGGCGTGTCCGTCGCGGGCCATCGTGTTCGGTGACGCCGCCGATCCCACGTGGAGCGTGGCGGGGCAGGTCGACGACAGGCGCGCGTATCACGTGTTCGAGGAGCTCAACACCTACACGGCGGTGGTCTACTTGAAGAAGGTCACTCACGCGCCGGCGATTCCGGCCCGGGCGTAAGGAGACTCGACACATGGCCACCATGGTTCCGCCGCGCGAGGAGCGTGTGCTGCGACAGAACGTCCCTTCGGCGAGCAATCGCCTTCCGGGCGTAAAGAACTACGCACAGGTCGATCGCGAGATCGTCGGCACCCTCCGGCCGACGCTCGGCTGGTTCGCGCTGCTCGGCACGGCGATCCTCTGCCTGCTCATCGGCATCTCCACGTGGATGTATCAGATCCACGAGGGACTCGGCGCCGCCGGCTACCACCCGCCGGTGATGTGGGGTGTCTACATCGTCACGTTCGTCTTCTGGGTCGGTATCGGTCACGCCGGCACGCTGATCTCGGCCATTCTGTATCTCTTCCGCGCCGGATTCCGCACGACCATCTATCGCGCGTCGGAGGCCATGACCGTGTTCGCGGTCATGACGGCGGGTCTTTTCCCGATTCTGCACCTCGGGCGGCCGTGGAAGTTCTTCTGGCTGATTCCGTACCCGAACTGGCGGCTCATCTGGCCGAACCCCAAGAGCCCGCTCGTGTGGGATGTGTTTGCCATCCTCACCTACCTCACGGTCTCGGCGACCTTCTTCTTCATCGGTCTCATCCCCGACATCGCGGTCCTTCGCGATCAGGAGAAGAATCCGATTCGCAAGCGCATCTATGCGGCGCTGGCGCTCGGCTGGCGGAACTCGGACAACGAGTGGCGGCACTTTACGCGCGCGTATCTGTTCCTCGCCGCGTTCGCCACGCCGCTCGTGCTGTCGGTGCACAGCGTCGTGTCGTTCGACTTCGCCATGGCCCTTACACCGGGCTGGCACGCGACCATCTTCCCGCCGTACTTCGTGGCGGGCGCGATCTTCTCCGGCATCGGAATGGTGTTCACCATCATCATCCCGCTCAGGAAGTTCTTCAAGCTCGAGCATTACGTCACCATCAACGACCTCGACGCGGCCGCCAAGCTGTGCCTCTTCACGTCGATGGTCGTGGGCCTCGCATACCTCACTGAGTTCCAGGTCGCGTGGATGTCCGGCAACCGCGTGGAGCAGGAGTACTTCTGGAACCGCGTGTTCGGCCAGTGGACCTGGGCCGCGTGGATCATGCTCATCTGCAACATGGTCCTTCCGCTCTCGCTCTTCTCGCAGAAGCTGCGGCGCAACACGAGCTGGCTCTTCGCCCTCTCGATCTTCATCAACATCGGGATGTGGTTCGAGCGCTTCGTGATCGTCATTCCGTCGCTGTCGCACGAATTCGAGCCGTGGCAGTGGGGCGGATATCATCCGACCTGGGTGGACTACAACATCCTCCTCGGATCGTTCGGATGGTTCTTCATGTGGTTCCTGTTGTTCATCCGGCAGCTGCCCGTGATGGCCATCGCCGAGATCAAGGAGATCGTGCAGCCGCGCTGGCGGCGGCATCATGACGACTCGCACGATCTCGACGTGCAGGTCATCGATCCCACGCTCACTCTGGGTGACGACTGATGCAGGGCGTGATTGGCGCGTTCGTGGAGCTGGACTCGACGGTGCATGCCATCGAGGAGCTCAAGAAGCGGAACTTCCGCGAGATCACCATCTACAGTCCGGCTCCGCGGCACGAGCTGGAGGAAGCCGTGGCGGCGGGACCGAGCAAGGTGCGCCGGTTCACGCTCATTGGCGGCTTGATGGGGCTCTCGTTCGGGTATTGGATTCCCATCTGGATCTCGGATTACTGGCCGCTCGTCGTCGGCGGCAAGCCCGTAGCGAGCTGGGTGCCATACACGATCATCGGCTTCGAGCTCATGGTGCTCATCGGCTCGCTCTCCACGGTGGCCGGCATGTTTGCGCTGGCGCGAATTCCGCGACTCACGCTGACGGTTGGGTACGATCCGCGATTCAGTCACAGCGATTACGGCGTGTGGGTGGCCGCTGGACCCGATCGGTCGCTCGAGGCGTCCGACGTCCTCCGTCGCAACGGTGCCGTGGAGGTGCGCAATGAGCGCTGAGCGTGGGGACGCCGCCCGCTTGCTGGGGCGCATGTTGGTCGCAGTGATGCCGCTCGTTGGTGCATGTTCGTGGTTCACGGACTTCAAGGAGCAGCCCAAGCACGATCCGTGGGAGAGTGCGGACACCGTCGCCATGCGCGGCAACCCGCAGAGCTCCGTACCGGTGTACGGCACGCTCGTTCCGGGTTACGCGGTCTCGCGCGACAGGCTGCCCGGCACACTCGACTCGATGGCCGCGCTCCTGAATCCCGTCGCGGCCGACGCACGCTCGCTGCACAACGGGCGGATGTACTACTCCATCAACTGCGCCGTCTGTCACGGTGACGCGGGCAAGGCGGATGGACCCGTCACGAAGAAGGGCATGTACGTGCCGCCGCTCCTCGGCGCCTCGGCTGAAGGTCGTACAGATGGCTACATCTGGGGGATGATGCGCAATGGACGTGGCGGCATGCCCTCGTACAACCGCATCGAGGAAATGGATCGCTGGGACGTGGTGAACTACGTGCGCGGACTTCAGGGCAAGTATCAGGTGGCCATCGGCCCCGTCGGCCTGCCTGGAGAAACCGGTGACAAGGTGCCCGGCTACACGCAGTCCGGTCCCACGCGTCCCTCGCCGTACTACCATCACGCCGGTTCTCAAGCCGACGCGACGCGCGGGCTTGCCATTCCGCGCGCCACCGCGGATTCCGCGGCGGCGAGTGCGGTTCCATCTACCACCACGACGCCGAAGACTGGAGGCGAGCGGTGAGCATGCATCCCGTTCGGGTCCCCACGCGCGACGAGCTCGTGCGCGTGTACAGCAAGCCGGTACCAGCCGCACTGACCACCGGTCTGCTCGCGGCGGCGGTGATCGGCTGGATCGGTTTCATCGTCGGCCTCACGGTCGACCCCGATCGCGCGTGGCGCGCCTACCACGTGTGCTGGCTGTACTTCACCGCGTTGTCGTCCGCGGGCTGCATGTTCGTCGCCGTCCAGCGCATTACGACGGCGCGCTGGTCGCGCGCGGTCATCCGCTTCATGGAGGGTTACGTCGCGTTCCTTCCGGTCGCGTTCGTGCTGATGCTGCTCACGCTGTTCGCGGGGAAGGGGCACGTCTTTCCGTGGACGCACGAGGTGCCGCCCGTGGCCGAGAAGGTCACCTGGTACACGCCGGGCTTTCTCATCTCGCGCGACATCGTCGCCTTCGGGCTGATCACCGCACTGTCGCTGTGGTTCATCTATCTCTCCGTCCGCCTCGACGTTGGCATTCTTCCAGAGGCCGGGGCGAAGTGGGCGGCCGGCATTCGTGAACGGATGCGCCGCGGCTTCGGCGAGGAACGCCGCGAGCTGCACTCGACGCACTCGATTCAGGGCAAGCTCGCCGTCTTCCTCGCGCTCTCGTTCGGCTACGGCTGGACCATCCTGGCATTCGACCAGTCGATGGGTCTATCGTTGCACTTTCAGAGCACGCTGTACGGCTGGTGGTTCTTCATGGGCGGCTGGCTCTGCTCCCTGACGCTCTTCGCCCAGCTCATTCTCGCCTGGCGCCGCTTTCTCGGCGCCGAGGAATACATCGGCGAGAACATTTTCCACGACATCGGCAAGCTCTGTTTCGCGTTCACCGCGTTCTGGGGCTACCTCACCTTCGGCCAGTACCTCGTGATCTGGTACGGCAACATGGCCGAGGAGACGCACTGGCCGCGCATCCGCCTCATCGCGCCGTGGGTGAACTTCACGGTGACTGCCGTGTGCGCCGTCTTTCTGGTTCCGTTCTTCGGTCTGCTCTCGCGCGCCGCAAAGGTCTACCGTCCTACGTTGGCGCTCTTCACGGCCGTCAGTCTGGCTGGGATGTTCCTCGTGCGCTATCTCGAGGTATATCCATCGCTGTACGGCGAGGCCGGGTCGAATCCGTTCGGCTTGTGGGAGCTGGTGCTGCTGCTCGCGTACGCGGGCACGTGGGGAACATGTTATCTCGCCTTCATGAACGCGTTTCCACGCATGCGCGTCTTCATGTTGACGTCGCCCTATCGGGACGAGGTGCAGGTGCCGGTTGATGCAGGCACCATGGAGCCGCTTCCGGCCCACGAGTAATCGCATGACGCCAGGGTCGGATGCTGCGGCATCCGGCCTTTCGCGTCAGTGTAGCATCTCCCTCAGCTTCGCGAGCGGTATCGCGCCCGACGTGCGTCGAATCTCGCGTCCGCCGCGGAAGACGATCGACGTCGGGATACCGCGGATCTGGAAGCGCTGCGCGGTGCGCGGCGCCTGATCCGTATCGAGCTTCGCGATCACGGCGCTGCCCAGGGTTTCCTTCGCGAGCGTGTCGACGGCCGGCGCCATCATGTGACATGGGCCACACCACTCGGCGTAGAAGTCCACGAGTACGGGCAGCTCCGATTCGGCGATGACGCGGTCGAACGTGGCGTCGTCGAGCAGCACGGGGTGATCCAGAGGGATCGTCGTGGAGCAGGCGCCGCATTTCGGCCCGTCGTGCATGCGGTCGGCGCGCACACGGTTCCACGTGCCGCACGTCGCGCATCGCAGGGTGATTCTGGGGCTGGTCGTCGCCTGGGTCGCCATCGCTTCTCGGTCCCGTCGCGGGTGGTTATCTTCTCCACTGCAAGTTCGGGGCGTTAGCTCAGTTGGGAGAGCGCGTGCTTTGCAAGCACGAGGTCATCGGTTCGATCCCGATACGCTCCATTCCGGCCTGCTGGGCCGGTCCCGCAATGTTGCAGACGTGTCACAGTACCCGGCGCCGCTTGACCAGAGGCGCCGGACACAGCATCTTGCAAACGTTACCCGAGAAAACAATTAGCAGACTCATGCAGGACATCCTTCGTTGCCAGCAGCAGCTCAAGACGAACCAGGCCATTCAGGCCAGGGGCGCGCCGTCAGCTGCGTGGTAACGCAATGACAACGAGATGAACTCGGCGCGGCCCCTCGAAAGAAGGGGCCGCTTTCGCTTTAAGGACCCACGATACCGCCTCGGACTGGAGCAACGACATGCGCAAGATCAACACACGGAACTTCCGGCTCGCCACACGATCGACCCCTCGCGACGTCAATCGCCGCATCGTGCTCAATCTGATCCGGGAGTACCAGCCGATCTCACGCGCGGAGCTGGCGCGGCGCATGAGCGTGCGCCGCGGAACGCTCACCCCGCTCGTGCGCGAACTCGTTGATAGTGGCGCGATCTTCGAGAAGGGCACCGCCGCCACGGCGCGCGGACGCCGTCCGACCATGCTCTGCGTTCGGACCCGCGGCCGCTTCGTCGTGGCGGCGGACATCCGTTGGGGACAGTCCGCCATCGCGCTCAGCGACGTCGCGGGGCGCATGATCGCCCGCGACACGTTCGACACGCCGGCGACGCCGGAGGCGCTCGTGGAGACGCTCGCGGATCACGTCACACGACTGCTGCGCACCCACGCACCGCACGGCGCCGAAGCGTGTCAGGGGCTCGGCCTCGTCCTGCCGGGCATGGTCGATCGCAAGACGGGGCGTCTGATCTACGCGCCGCGTCTCGGCTGGCGGAACGTGGACATCCGCTCCGCCGTCGCGGCCAGGGTCGGCATGAAGACGTACATCGAAAGCGCGCCGATCGCGTGCGCGCTCGCGCGACTCTGGCTGGAGCCCGATGTCACACGCTCGGTCAACAGCTTCGCGTATGTGAGCGTCTCCGAGGGCGTCGGTGTCGGCCTCGCGGTCAACGGCGAGATCCTCCGTGGCGAGCACCACACCGCCGGCGAGTTCGGGCACGTGTCGCTCGACAGCTCCGGCCCGGAGTGCGTGTGCGGGCGACGCGGCTGCTGGGAAGCCCTGGCGTGCAACGGCGCCACGGTGGAGCGCTACGTTGCGGCGGTCACGGGAAATGCCCCGCGTGGCGACATCCGAACGCGCCGCACTCGGCGTCCCGGATTTCCCGGCATCGAAGAAGTGGTGCGTCGCGCACGAGGTGGTGAGACGGCGGCTGTCCGAGCGCTGGTGGAGACGGGCGAGAACATCGGCCGCGGACTCGCGCTCATCGTGAGCGCGTTCAATCCGGGCCGCATCTACATCGGTGGCGAGATCACGGAGGCATGGGAGCTCCTGGAGCGCCCGATCAAGGATGCGATCATGGCCGGCACCATGCCCGGCGGCGCGACGACGACGCAGGTCGTGCCGGACACGAGTCTGGCGCAGTACCGCCTGCTCGGTGCCGTGGCGCTCGTAACGGCGCCGACCTACATGGCGCTCGCCGTCGGTTAGTCGGGTTCGGCGCTGTCGAAATACAGCGACAGCGCCGTCAGGAGCGCCGAGTCATAGGCCGCGTGATCCGGCGCGCCAGCTCGATGAAACGTCGCCCGCAATGCGCCGATGACGTCCTCGACGGGGATGTCGTCGCGCCTGGCCTCCGCGCACAGCCGCTCGATCGCGCGCCGGAGCGGCTCCCGCTGTGACGAGCACCCGTTCGCCGCGCTTGCGATTGCGAACATCGTGGCCGATGAAAATGGTTGCGACGCGAGTGGCGCTATGACTTCGGCGCGCGGATGCGGCCGCTCGATGACGCGGCGAACCGACGAGATTGCGCCGCAGTCGCGCGGGCGCTTTCGCTCCGCGATCGTTCGTGCCTTGGAGAGCCGCGCGTCGTAGCGCACACGCGCATCCTCCAACGTCTGCGAGTCGCGATATCGCTCCAGCAGCGCGACCTCGTCGTCATAGCGCTCGAGCGTGCGATAGAGCGCGGCGAGGCGGCCGCACAACCAGCCGGGCAGTGCATCGTCCCGTCGGGCGCTGGCCTCGAGCGCGTCCTCCAGCAGGCGCGCCGCTGCCTCCGGATCGCCGCCACGGCGCCGCGATTCGGCTCGCCGCGCCTGATCCGCCGCAGGTCCGGTGAACGAGATGGGAAGTGGCTTGTAACCCGGCATCACTCGACATCGCCAAGCAAATTCCCGACCAAACGACCTGGCCTCGATTCGCCATTCCGGATGCCGCGCGGATACTATTCGCCGTCCGCCGTGCTGCGACCCGAACCGGTCGTTCCGTGCGGACCGACCACCCAGGGATACATGGCCAACTCCGTCCCCGCCGTCGGCACGCCGGCGCCCGACTTCACGTTGCCTTCGACAATGGGCAGCAACATCTCGCTGTCCGGCCTGCGCGGAAAGAACGTGCTGCTCGCCTTCTTTCCGCTCGCGTTCACGAGCACCTGCACGAAGGAGCTCTGCGACATCCGTGACGATTGGGATCAGTTCGGCAGCGCCGACACCGTCGTCATCCCGATCAGCGTCGATTCGACGCCGACACTGAAGGAATTCCGGAACAAGTACGCCATGCGCTCCGACATGTTGTCGGACTTCAAGCGGGACGTATCGCGCCTCTACGGCGTGTTGCTCGAGGACCGATTCTACTCGAGACGGGCCTACTTCCTGATCGACAAGGAAGGCGTCATCCGGTGGGAGCACGTCGAGGACAATACGAGCGAACGGCGGTCCAATGCGGAGTTGCTGGAGCAGATCAAAAAGCTCCACTGAGGCGTTGCCGGTTCCGGACAGGATGACCAATCGCGCGGCCGGTCGTCTACAGTCATCTTGTCTCGTCGGACAATTCGTCCCATGTTTCAGGTTCCTTCCTCGAAGAGCTGAGTCTGGCTAGTTCCTCTGCTCACGGCTCCGATCCGGCCTCATCGTCCGGCGCAGTGCTGACCGGCGACGATCGGCCGCTGCTGCACGCCGTCGCACAGATTGCAGCGGCGCTCGCCACGCGCGACGCGCCGGCCGACGTCCTCCCCGGCGTCCTGGAGCGCGTCGCCGACACGGTGAACGCCAGCGGTATTTCGCTATGGCTCGGAGGGGAGGGAGACCTCCGCTGCGAGGCGCGCGCGCGAAAGGCGCCGCCCGCTGCGGCGGCGGTACGAGCGCTCCTCCTCAACCCCGCCGTGAGCCAGGACATCGTCACCGTCCGGCTCGACGCGGGACACCACACCCTGGGCGCGCTCGTCCTGTCGCCAAACGGGTCGCTCACGCCCGATCAGCGCACCTTCCTCTCGACCATCGCGGACATCCTGGCTCCGGTGTTGCGCCAGGCGGCGTACGCGCAGCGGCTCGAGAGCGAGGTCGCTGAGCGAACGAAGCAGATAGACCGCGAGCGGCGGGTGACGGAGCGGATCATCGATTCGCTGCCCGTCGGCCTCTACGTGATCGATCGCGACTATCGCATCTCGGTGTGGAACCGCAAGCGGGAGACGGGCATGCAGGGCGTGTCCCGCGAGGAGGCGATCGGACGCACGATCTTCGAGATTCTCCACCGCCAGCCGGCCACGGTGCTGCGGCGCGAGTTTGATGAAGTCTTTGCGACCGGACGCCTGCAGACCTTCCAAATGGAGTCCACGGTCACGGGCGAGCTGCGCACCTACCGCATCTCGAAGATTCCGATGCGGCTCGACGACGGCCCCGTCACGCACGTCATCACCATCGGCGAGGATCTCACCGACTGGCGCTCCGCCCAGGACCGTTTCGCGCAAGCAGAGAAGCTCGCGGCCATCGGTACGCTGGCGGCGGGGGTCATGCACGAGATCAACAATCCGCTGGCTACGATCGGGGCCTGCGCGGAAGGACTCGAGCTCGGAGTGCACGCGCTGCCGCAGGAAGTGCTGGACGGCGTGCGTCTCATTCAGAGCGAGGTCCATCGCTGCAAGGGCATCATCGACTCGCTGCTCGACTTCAGCCGGCCGAAGCCCACGGACAAGACGTTCGTGAACGTGAACGACGCCATCGAACGCACGCTGTTCGTGCTGAAGCATCACACGCGATTCAAGAAGCTGTCGGTCAACGTGGACCTCGACCGCTCGTTGAGCGCCGTGGTGTACGCCAACGCCGAGCAGCTCATGCAGGTGTTCATGTCGCTGCTGATCAACGCCATGGACGCGATGAAGGAGCGCGGCACCGTCTCGCTCCGCACGCGCTGGGGCGACGACGCGCGCACCGTCGTCACCGAGATCGTGGATCAGGGAGAAGGCATCCGTCCCGCCGACATCCCGAAGATCTTCGAGCCCTTCTTCACCACCAAGCCGCCGGGACGCGGCACCGGGCTCGGGCTGTCCATCTGCTACGCCATCGTGTCCGAGCACAACGGCCGGATCGAGGTGGACAGCGCCCCGGGCGAGGGGAGCGTTTTCCGTATCATCCTTCCGCGCGCCGACGACGAAACGGGGCTCGACCGTGAGTGACGGCAAGATCAAGGTGCTCGTGGCCGAGGATGAGGTGCATCTCGGCCAGATCCTCTCGAGCTTTCTGAGCGGGCGGGGCTACGCCGTCAACACGGTCAGTGATGGACGTGCCGCGCTCGACGCGCTCCGCGCGGAGGCGTACGACGTCGCTCTGCTGGACATCGTCATGCCCGAGCTCGACGGCCTCGAGGTGCTGAAGCAGGTGCGCGCCGACGCCGATCCGCCGGAAGTCATCATCATCACGGGCAACGGCACCATCGAGACGGCCATCAGCGCCATGAAGCTCGGCGCCTACGACTACATGGCAAAGCCGTACCGGATGGCCGAGATCGACGTTCTCGTGCGGCGTGCGTGGGAGAAGCGCCGTCTCGCGCGCGAGAACGTGTTGCTCCAATCGCGCCTGGACCGCGCGGGTGGCGTGTCGGAGATCGTGACGCAGTATGCGCCGCTCCAGGCGGTGCTCGACATGGTCGCGCGCGTGGCGCCGAGCGATTCAGCGGTGCTCGTCTCCGGGGAGTCGGGAACCGGCAAGGAGCTCGTCGCGCACATGCTGCACCGTCTGAGCCAGCGCGAGGGCCCATTCGTCGACGTGGGCTGCGCGTCGCTGAGCGAAGGTCTGCTCGAGAGCGAGCTGTTCGGCCACGAGAAGGCGGCGTTCGCGGGCGCCGACGAGCGGAAGATCGGGCTCATGGAGATGGCCGCGGGCGGCACGCTCTTTCTCGACGAGATCGGCGAGCTGTCGCTCAAGCTTCAGGGCAAGCTGCTGCGCGCGCTCGATCAGCGGAGCTTCTACCGTGTGGGCGGCACGCAGAAGGTCGAGGTGGACGTCCGTGTGATCGCGGCCTCGAATCGCGATCTCGCTCAACGCGCGGCCGAGGGGCTGTTCCGCGACGATCTGCTGTATCGCGTCAACACGATCGAGGTGAAGCTGCCACCGCTGCGTGAGCGGGCGGTGGACATTCCCCTGCTTGCCCGGCAATTCCTGCGGATGTTCGGACGCACGCAGCCGCCGACGCTCACCGTGGACGCGCTCGAGCTGCTCACCCGCTACTCGTGGCCGGGGAACGTGCGCGAGCTGCGCAACGTCATCGAGCGCGTGGTATTGTTGGCGCACGGCCCGCAGATTCGCGCAAGCGACCTGCCGCTGCCGCTGCCCGGACAGGCGTCGCCGCCGTCGGGCTCACCCGCGGTATCGCTCGCGGAGCTCGAGCGCCGGCACATCGAGACGGTGCTGCACAACACCAACTGGCATCAGGGCCGCGCGGCCGCGGCGCTTGGCATCAGCTCGAAGACCCTCTACCGGAAGATCCGCGAATACGGATTTCAACGACCCGGCGGCGTGGAGTAGCGCCGGATGCGGATTCTCGTCATCGAGGACGATCCCACGGTGGGCCAGTACGTGAAACGCGGTCTGGAAGAGCACCGGTGGGACGTCGATCTCACTCCCGACGGCGAGGAGGGCGAGCGGCGAGCCGGTGCGGGCGCGTATGATCTCGTGGTCCTCGACATGCGTCTTCCGGGAAAGAGCGGGCTCGACGTGCTGCAGTCCCTGCGCGCGAACGGCTTCGAGCGGCCGGTGCTGGTGCTCACGGCGCAGGACGCGGTGGACGCCAAGGTGACGACGCTGCGCGCCGGCGCGGACGACTACGTCACCAAGCCGTTCGCGTTCGAGGAGCTGCTGGCGCGCGTGGAGGCGCTGACGCGACGACCGCCTGCCATCGCGGCGCCGACACTGCGCGTGGGAGACCTGGAGATCGATCAGGGGCTGCGCGAAGTACGTCGCGCGGGAGAGCGCATCGAGCTGACGCCCAAGGAATACACGGTGCTGGAGTATCTGGCGCGCCACGCGGGGCGGGTGATGAGCCGCACGCTCATCACGGAATATGCGTGGGGCTATCACTTCGATCCCGGCACGAACATCGTGGACGTCGTGATCAACCACCTGCGCAAGAAGATCGACGCGAAGCACTCGCGGAAGCTCATCAGCACGGTGCGCGGCGTCGGCTACGTCCTGAAGGAATAGGCGCGGCGCATGGCCACCCTGCGCGCGCGCCTCACGGTGGCCTACGGCGTCGCCCTCGTGGGGAGCGTCGCCGTCTTCTCCGGCGCGCTCTACGTGGCGCGCCGAGCGAGCAGCATCGACGAGCTCGGCCTCGTGGCATTCGACGAGGGTGATCGCGCGCTCAGGTTTCTCGTCGCCGCCAAGCGGGAAGGAAAGGAGCTCACCGAGGAGCGGCCGTGCGGCGAAAAGCGGGACAGCCGCTGTGTGTACGCGACGAAGGACATGCGCGATCTGCTCGAGCGCGTTCCCGGGTATTTCCTCGTGTACGACCGCGACGACCGGCAGATCTACAGCTCCATCGGCATCCGGCAGCTCGCCGAGGAGGATCGCTCGGCGATCGATCAGTCGGCCGTTCGGCTGACCCCTGACGGTGCGGGCGCGCTCGTCTCCCTGAGTGACACCCTCTTCGGCGGAAGTCTTCTGCTCGGGGCACGGAAGGATCCCGCACTGCTGCCGAACGTCACGCGCGTCGTGGCGGGCGTGCCGACGCATATCGCGACGCTGAGTCCCGGGATTCTCGTGGGGACGATGGTGCTCATCTTTCCCTTCATCATCCTGGCCTCCATCGGCGTCGCCTACGTCATTGCCGGGAGCGCCGCGGAGCCCGTCGAGCGTCTCATCAACGAAGTCGAGGCGATCACGGACGGCCGCTCGCTTCACCGGCGGCTTCCATCCGACCTCGGCAATGAGGAGCTCTCCCGACTGGGCAGCACGCTGAACGCCATGAT
Organism: Gemmatimonadetes bacterium 2013_60CM_65_52; assembly: GCA_002215645.1. Lineage (GTDB taxonomy): Bacteria > Gemmatimonadota > Gemmatimonadetes > Gemmatimonadales > Gemmatimonadaceae > AG11. Next base: position 203,058 of record NGFI01000008.1, read on the forward strand.
CGAGCGCCTCGAGACCTCCTTCGGCGCGCTTCGCCGGTTCACCGCCGACGCGAGCCACGAGCTCAAGACGCCGCTCACGGTGCTGCGCGCCGACGTCGAGCGGGCCATGCATCCCGCCACCAAGAATACCGAGCGGCTCCAGGCGCTCGAGGAAGCGCTGCACGAGACCGCGCGTATGTCCGATCTCGTGGACAGCCTGTTGACGCTCGCACGCGCGGACGAGGGGCGCTTCGACCTGCATCGCGAGCCGGTGGCGCTTGGCCCGCTGGTGCGCGACGTCTACGAGACTGCGGTGATCCTCGGCGAGCATGCCGGGCAGACCGTCACCATGTCGGTGCTCGAGGAGGCCATGGTGGACGGGGACGCCCGCCGGCTGCGTCAGCTCTTCCTCAATCTCGTGACGAACGCGATCAAGTACACGCCGCGTGGAGGCCGTGTGGAGCTGTCGCTGAGCCGGCGTGCCGGCGATGAGGTCGCGTTCACCGTTCGCGATTCCGGCATTGGCATCTCTGCCGCCGACCTGCCGTACGTGTTCGACCGATTCTGGCGCGCCGACCGCGCTCGATCCCGGGGCGGAGAGCGCAGCGGGTTCGGCCTCGGCCTGGCCATCAGCCAATGGATCGCGCAGGCGCACGGCGGGCGCATCACCGCGCAGTCGCGACTCGGCCGCGGCTCCGTGTTCACGGTGATCCTGCCTCAGTTGGCTGTCGAAGCGCCGCCTGACCGCGCCCAGGAGCGCGAGCTGAAAAACATCGGCAACTAACCTCGACTTAAGGAAATCTTAATCCATCCTCGCTTCCCATGCGTTTGTTGCGGGGTAGTTTGGTGCACGTACCCGTGAGAAGTCTGTCCTTTAGCCACGGAAGGTCTGCGAGGACATGTTCACTACCCTGCTGGAATCCAAAGCGAAGAAGCAGCGCAGCACGGGCGGACTGATCTTCAGCGGCATCATGCACGCTGTGCTCGGCACCGCCGCGGTGTATGGAACGCTGCAGGCCAAGAATGCGCTCGAGAAGCCCAAGGCCGAGAAGGTCGAGTTCGTTGACATGAAGAAGAAGGAGCCGCCTCCGCCGAAGGACGAGCCGAAGCCCATTCCGAAGGAAGTGGTCGTCGCTCCGCCTCCGCCGAAGGGCTTCCAGGTGCTCACTGCGCCGATCAAGGTGCCCGACGTCCTCCCCGACATCGACCTGAACAAGAAGGTCACTGACGAGGCGGACTTCTCGGGCAAGGGCGTGCAGGGCGGCACCGCGAAGGGCGTCGTGGGCGGCACCGGGCCGGTGAACACCGACCAACCCTACTTCGAGTTCCAGGTCGAGAAGCAGGTCCAGCAGATCCCGGGCACGGGCAACCTGCGCTATCCGGACATGCTCCGCTCCGCGAACGTCGAAGGCGAGGTGCTCGCGCAGTTCGTCGTGGACGAGAACGGCCGCTACGAGCCGGGCACGTTCAAGGTTCTCAAGTCCAGCCATGAGCTCTTCACCCAGGCCGTGAAGAACGCGCTGCCCAACATGCGCTTCTATCCGGCTGAAGTCGGCGGCAAGAAGGTGAAGCAGCTCGTCCAGCAACCGTTCACGTTCTCGCTCACCAAGGGCGAATAACCTCCTCGGAGACCAGTATGAATCTCTCGTTGATGGACATGTGGAACAGCATGCAGGCGTTTGCCAAGGGCATCGTCTTCGTCATGCTGATCATGTCGGTATACTCGCTCACCGTGATGGTCTCGAAGTGGTGGTCGCTGCGCAAGGCGCAGAAGGAGACCGTCAAGTTCGCGCCTGAATTCTCGCAGTTCCTCGAGGAAGACAACCTCACCGAGGCCATCAAGCTTGCGGAGAGCTACAAGCGGTCGCACGTCGCGCTCGTCCTCGGTGGCGCGCTCGGCGAGGTGAAGCCGCTCATTCAGGACGGCTCGGTCACGGTGTCGGACATCAACTCGGCCGAGCGTGCGGTCGAGCGCAACATGCTGCTCGAGATCACGAACCTGAAGCGCGGCCTCGCGGTGCTCGCCACGGTCGGCGCCACGGCGCCGTTCGTCGGACTGCTCGGCACCACGGCCGGCATCATCAATGCCTTCCAAGGCATGGCCAGCTCCGGTTCCGGCGGTCTCGCCGCCATCGGTGGCGGTATCTCCGAGGCGCTCGCCACGACGGCGCTCGGTTTGCTCGTCGCGATTCCGGCGGTGTGGGCGTACAACTACTTCCAGACGAAGATCGACAATCTCACCGTCGAGATGACGTACGTCTCGAAGGAGATGATCGATTATCTCATCAAGGGCGTGTCGGGCGAGTTCGGCCGGTCGCGCTTCACCCGTGAGTTCAACGCATCGTCGGGCAGCAACGCTCCCATCTCGACCTGATCGCGGCCATTCCATTGCGGAGGGATTGAACGATGGCAATGTCCACGAGTAGCGGCGGGGGCGTGAAGGCGGAGCCCAACGTGACGCCGATGATCGACGTCATGCTGGTGCTGCTCATCATCTTCATGGTGGTGACGCCCGCGCTGCTGGCTGGCTTCAACGCGGTTCCGCCCCAGGGGCAGAACCTCAAGGATCACCCGGAAGACGCCGAGAACGATCAAGTGCTCGGCATCGATCGGGACGGGAACTATTACCTGAACAAGAAACCGATCTCGAAGGACGCGATCGCGGCGGAGATCAAGCGCATCTACGACACGCGCGAGACCGACAAGGTCATGTACTTGAAGGCGGACAAGAGCCTGCAGTACTCCAAGGTCGTGGACGCCACGGATCTGGCCGCCAAGAACGGCGTCCGGGTGCTGGGACTCATCGGTGAACAGAAGGCCGGCACGGTGTCCACGGTCGCCGGTGATTCGAAGGCTTCACCAGCAAAGGGGCCCTGACCATGGCCTTTTCCTCAGGTGGCTCCGGCGGGCTGACGAACGAGATCAACGTCACGCCCATGATCGACGTGCTGCTCGTGCTGCTGATCATCTTCATGGCGGCGCTGCCGACCATGCGGAAATCGGTGGACGTCCAGCTCCCCGATCCCACACCGTCGATTGTGCCGGCCAATGCGCAGTCCAATCAGATCGTGCTCGAGGTCAACGCCGACGGGACGTTCTCGATCAACTCCGAAAAGGTGGACGAGACGAAGCTCGGGTCTCGCCTCAAGGAGATCTACGATCCACGCCCGGAAAAGATCATCTTCGTGAAGGGCGAGCCCACGGTGAAGTACGAGCGCGTGGTATACGCCATGGACGTCGCGCGCGGGGCTGGCGTGAAGGTCATCGGCGTGCCTCCGAAGGACACACCAGGGTCCGGCAAGTAAGCGGACGGATCGTCCGGCTTCATTAGTGAGATTTTTGTACGGCGGACGAACCTTTCGAGGGTCGTCCGCCGTATAACATTTGCATGCAGAGAATCGTCTTGAGTGTGCGCGCGATACAGTCGAGGGACCTGATGCACGGGCCGTATGGACCGAGTTGAGAAGAACGATGAGATGATGCTGCCGGAACGCCCGCGCTATCGGGTGCCCGTCGGCATGCCGCTTCGTGGCGAAGGGCGGCGCGAGGGCGCACTCGTTTCCGTGCTCGTGCACATCGTGATCATCACGCTTTTGATCATCCCATTGGTGTTCGCGCCGACGGTCATTCAGCGAATGGAGCAGGGCGCCGGCGGAGCAGGGCCTGCGGGCGGCGGCGGAGGTGCATCGGGCGGGCGGTTGGGCGATCGCGAGACGCTGCGCTTCGTGCGCGTGGTGCGTGAGCCCGTGCCCACTCCAAAGACGATTCCTCCCCCGCCGGTGGTGACGCCCACGGTGAAGCCGCCAGTGATTCCACCACCACAGGTGCCACCGCCGCAGTCATCCGTGCCGGCTCCGATGCAGACGGTCGCATCGGTGGTGGGTGTGGGCTCCGGGCGTGAGGGTCCGGGCGGAAATGGCCCTGGTACAGGAGGCGGTACGGGGTCGGGCACCGGCCCAGGCCGCGGATCGGGCACCGGCCCAGGCACCGGTGGCGGGACGCAGGCCAACTATCCGCCAATGCCGATCGAGTTCTTTCTCCCACCCATTCCGCCGCCCGCGAGCGTGAAGGGCTTTCACTTCGTGGCGGAGTTCGACGTGGATTCCACGGGGCGCGTACTCGACTTTCGGTTTTCCGAGACGCGCGATGGCGATTACAATCGCCGGCTGGCCAGCGTGCTTCGCGCGATGCGCTTTCGTCCCGGCACGCGCCCCGACGGAACGCCGCTGCGCATGAAGGCCCAGGTCGGCTACGAGTTCTAGCCGCGGCATCTAACTCGCAGCTGGCGTGGTCCGCCGCCCCCCTCTACATTTTGTGGATTCCCCCTGAAGGGTCGCCGATGCTCGATCGGTAGACTTCAGGATTTTTTTTCGTGACCGGCTTCAGGCGCCGCGCCACACGTTGCCCCGGCGGACCCGGCGGGCGGCCGACGCTCCATATCATTTCCAGCGCAACATGACGCAGACGCAGTCCTCGCTGTTGACCGTCGTTATCGGGGCCAGCGGCCTCGCGCTTCTCTTCGCCATCTTCCTTGCCCGGTGGGTGATGGCGCGCAGTCGCGGCACGCCGGAAATGCAGAAGATCTCCGATGCCATTCAGCAGGGCGCCGAAGCGTTTCTCGCGCGACAATACAAGACGATTGCGCTACTGTCCGTCGTCGTCGCGGCGCTGCTTGGCGTCGGCTACGGATTCTTTCGAAACACCACGGCCAACGATCCGGTGCAGGATCCGCGATCGTTCGCGCTCTACGTCACCGTTTCGTTCCTTCTTGGTGCATTGAGCTCGGGCATCGCGGGCTACGTCGGAATGTGGGTGTCCATCCGCACCAACATCCGCGTCGCCGCCGCGGCAATGAATTCTCTGAACGACGCCCTGCAGACGGCACTGCGGGGCGGCGCCGTTTCAGGGATCTTCACCGTCGCGATGAGCCTGCTGGGCGTCGGCGGGTTGTTCGCCGTGGTGTCCGCCCTCGCGCCGTCCGGAATGGACGCGGCCGAGTGGTCGAAGCACGTGCCCTTCCTCATCGTCGGCTACGGTTTCGGTGCCTCGTTCGTCGCACTCTTCGCGCAACTTGGCGGCGGCATCTACACGAAGGCGGCGGACGTCGGCGCTGACCTCGTGGGCAAAGTCGAGGCAGGCATTCCCGAAGATGACCCGCGGAATCCCGCTGTCATCGCCGATCTCGTGGGAGACAACGTCGGCGACTGCGCCGGCCGCGGCGCCGACCTGTTCGAGAGCACGGCCGCCGAAAACATCGGCGCGATGATTCTCGGCGTGCTGCTGTACAAGAGCTTCGGCATCAACGGCATTCTCTTTCCGCTGGTGATCATGGCGCTCGGGCTCATCTGCTCGATCGTCGGCGTGATGGTCGTGCGGACGCGCGAAGACGCCGATCCCATGAAGGCGCTCAACGCCGGCTATTACGTGACGGCGGCGCTCGTGACGGCAGTATTTTTCTTCGCGAGCCGGACGCTGCTTCAGGTGGCGGATGCGCCGCAGGCGTGGTGGCATTTCTTCTTCTGCGGGCTCATCGGCATCGGTACGTCCATCGCCTTCGTGTTCATCACGCAGTACTACACGGAGTACCGCTATCGCCCGGTGCTCGGGATCGCGGAGGCCAGCCAGACCGGTCCGGCGACCAACATCATCGCGGGAATCGCCGTCGGCATGGAGTCCACGGTGCTGCCCGTCATCACGATTGGCATCGCGATCGTATCCAGTTACACGCTGGGCCACACCAGCGGGCTCGTGAACGACGCCGGCGAGTCCATTGGCGGCCTGTTCGGCACCGCGGTCGCGACGATGGGCATGCTCGGGAGCGCCGGTTACATCCTCGCGATGGACGTGTTTGGTCCCATCACGGACAACGCCGGCGGCATCGTCGAGATGTCGCGTCAGCCGGAGAGCGTTCGCGAGAAGACCGATCGTCTGGATTCGGTCGGCAATACGACCAAGGCACTGACGAAGGGCTACGCGATCGGCTCCGCGGCACTCGCCGCGTTCCTCCTTTTTTCCGCGTATCTCGACGAGGTCCGCAACCTCACGGGCCAGACGCTTCACGTGGATCTGTCGAAGCCCGTCGTGTTCGTGGCCGGCCTGCTCGGCGCGATGCTGGTCTTCTGGTTCTCCTCGCTGGCAATGACGGCCGTCCGCAGGGCCGCATCCTCGGTCATCACGGAAGTCCGCCGCCAGTTCAAGGAGCGTCCCGGCATCATGCAGGGGACGGAGGTTCCGGACTATGCGGCGTGCGTGGACATCGTGACCATCGGCGCGCTCAAGGCCATGGTGGCGCCAGGCGCGCTCGTGGTGCTGTTCCCGATCATCGTGGGCCTGGTGTTCAAGCGGTTCACCGCGAGCGGTCCGCTCATCGGTGCCGAATCGGTGGCGGCGTTGCTCATGGTCGGCACCATCGCCGGCATTCTCATGGCGGGCTTCCTGAACAACGGCGGCGGCGCGTGGGACAACGCCAAGAAGTACATCGAGACCGGAGCCTATGGCGGCAAGCGTTCCGAGGCGCACAAGGCCGCGGTGGTCGGCGACACGGTTGGCGACCCGTTCAAGGATACGGCTGGCCCGTCGCTGCACGTCCTTGTGAAGCTGCTCAGCACGATCACGCTCGTTCTCGCGCCGCTGTTCATCTAGCGGCCGCCCTCGCACCGCACGGCGATGACATCGCTCTTCGCGCGTAAGCCGATTGCGGCGCTGGTCGAAGAGACCGACGCGCAGGGTGGGCTGAAGCGTGTGCTAGGTGCCGGTGATCTGATCATGCTCGCCATCGGCGCGGTGATCGGCGCTGGAATCTTCGGCGCCATCGGCACCGCGGCGGCGGGCGAGACCGACGCGGCCGGCCACATCGTGCGGAGCGGTGCCGGTCCGGCGCTCGTCGTGTCCTTCCTCCTGCTCGGCGTGGCGTGTGCGCTGGCCGCGCTCTGCTATGCGGAGCTGGCGTCGATGATTCCGCAGGCCGGCAGTGCGTATGCCTACTCGTACGCAACGCTCGGCGAGCTCGTGGCGTGGATCATCGGGTGGGACCTGATTCTCGAGTACGCGGTCGGCAACGTGGCGGTCGCGATCTCGTGGGCCGATTACTTCAAGTCGCTCACGAGCGGCTTCCTGCACCTGCCGGTCTGGCTCACCACGGGCTATCGCACGGCGCTGCTCAGCTCCGATGCCGGCCTGCACGGGCTCTTGAAATCCGCGCCGCACGTGGCGGGAGTTCCGATTCTCCTGAACGTGCCGGCGTTCGCCATCGTCATGTTCATCACCTGGCTCCTGTTGCTCGGCGTGAAGGAGAGCACCAGGGCGAACAACATCATGGTGATGGTAAAGCTCCTCGCGCTGGCCTTGTTCGTCTTCGCTGGAATGACGCGCATCGACGCGACGAACTACCACCCGTTCGCGCCGAACGGATTCACCGGCATTCATCACGGCGCCGCGATCGTCTTCTTCGCCTACATCGGCTTCGACGCCATCTCCACGGCGGCCGAGGAGACGAGAAATCCGCAGCGCAACCTGCCCATCGGGATCCTCGGCGGCCTGGCGATCTGCACGGTCATCTACATGATCGTGGGCGCGGTGCTCACGGGGATGGTGAAGTACAACGAGCTCGATCCCAGCCTGCATGCCGATCCATTGACATACGCGCTCCAGAAGACCGGAATGCAGGGCGCCGGCTGGCTCGTCGCGTTCGGCGCCGTCTTCTCGATGACAGCCGTGCTACTCGTGTTCCAGTATGGGCAACCGCGCATCTTCTTCTCGATGGCGCGTGACGGGCTGCTTCCTCAGTGGGCGGCGAAGATCCACCGCACGACCCGCGTTCCGTACATCACCACGATCATCACGGGCCTGTTCGTGGCCTTTTGGGCCCTCATTGGCGATGCCGGCGAGACGTACAACCTCACGAACATCGGCACTCTCTTCGCGTTCGTGCTGGTGTGCGCGGGTGTGCTCGTGCTTCGCTACACCGATCCTGAGCGGCCGCGTCCGTTTCGCGTGCCGTTTGTCTGGCCGGTGTGCATCGCCGGCGCATCTCTGTGCATATTCGTCATGTTCGGTCTACCCCTCGAGACCTGGATTCGGTTCGGCGTCTGGCTGCTGATCGGCCTCGTGCTGTACTTCGCGTACGGCTACAGGCATTCCACGCTGCGGCGCGCCGGCGAGACCGAATCCTCCCCCCGTTGATCCGATGAATGCAGTCATTCCCGCGGCGGCACCGACGCCACCGCGAACCGGCCTGCGTCGCCTGTCCCAGACGCAGTGGATCGTCGTCGCCATGTTGGCCGGTGTGGCGATCGGCTATCTGTTTCCCGAGCGACCGGCCGGGCAGAAGGGTTTCGAGGCATCCGATCTCCAACTGCTGTCGAACATCTTCCTGCGTGCGATCAAGTCGCTGATCGTCCCGCTGCTCGCGTCGACGCTCATCGTGGGCATCGCGGGCCACGGCGACGACATGAAGCGCGTGGGCAAGCTCGCGTTGCGCTCGATCATCTATTTCGAGATCGTGACGACCGCCGCGCTCGCGGTGGGATTGCTCGCCGTGAATCTCGTGAAGCCGGGCGTGGGCGTGAACCTCCTCGCCGTGTCCACCGACGCGGGCGAGCAGCTGGCCAAGACGAAGACCACGTTCATCGGGCTCATCGAGCACACGGTGCCGCAAAGCATCTTCCGGGCGGCGGCGGACAACGAGGTGCTCCAGGTCGTCTTCTATTCGATCATCTTTGCGGTCGCGCTGTCGCAGGTGAAGGGGCCGGCGAAGACGTTCATGCTCTCGTTCTTCGAGTCGGTGAGCGAGGTCATGTTCAAGTTCGTCGCGATCGTGATGAAGTTTGCGCCCATCGGCATCGGTGCGGCCATCGCGGTCACCGTCGGACAGAGCGGACTTGGTGTGCTCCGCAACCTCGGCGTCCTGGTGCTCACGCTGTATGGCGCACTCGTCGCGTTCATCCTGTTCGTCCTGCTGCCGATCGCGCTCTATTTCCGCGTTCCGCTGCGGCGCTTCTGGAAGGCGACGAAGGAGCCGTGGCTCATCGCATTTACCACCGCGTCGAGCGAAGCCGCGCTGCCGCTGGCGCTGCAACGCATGGAGCGGCTCGGCGTGCCACGGCGGATCGTGTCGTTCGTGCTACCCACGGGATACTCCTTCAATCTCGACGGCACGACGCTCTATCTCGCGTTGGCGTCGGTGTTCGTGGCGCAGGCAGCAGGCATCGACATGCCGGTGTCCGAGCAGATCCTGATGATGCTCACGTTGATGCTGACCAGCAAAGGCGTGGCGGCGGTTCCACGCGCGGCACTCGTGATCCTCTCGGGTGCGCTGGCGCAGTTCAACCTTCCGCTTCAGGGGGTCGCCGTGATCCTGGGCGTCGATGCGCTCATGGACATGGCGCGGACGTCGATCAATCTGGTCGGGAACTGCCTCGCAACGGTCGTGATGGCGCGTTGGGAAGGGACGTTCGAGCTGTCGTCCGACGATACTCCGGTCGCCGACGCACTCGTCGGCATGCCGCTTGTCGTGCCGGCCGTCGCGGCGCCTGAGGAGATCGCTTGATTTTGCTCGACTAAGGCGTTCTACCGGATACGTGATTGTACCGAGTGCCGAGTACCGGGTACTGGCCTTAATACCTCTTACTGTCGCGGTGGTCTCGCCCTAACTGCCGACGGTTTCGCCCAGGTAGCGCAGCGCTCCGCGGACCGCGCCGCGTGCCGGATTCACTTCTCCAGCGTGAATCTGGGCGCCGGGCACAGCGCTACGCAGCCGATGCTCCAGGCGGCGCCGTAAGGTCGATCCCTTCCGCAGCAAGCCGCCCGTAAACGCCGTCGGCGTGGCCGCGCGCTCGTCCCCGAAAAGAGTCCGCGACAGCGTGCGCAGATGCAGCACCAGCTCTTCGACGGCGAGAGAGACCAACGCGTTGGCGCGCAGGTCGCCCGCGTCGGCAACGCCGGTGACGACCGGCGCGAGAGACGCGAGTTGTGCCGGCGTCGACTGCGCGGCCCACGCGATGAGCTCGCGCGGCTCATTCACCTGGGCCGCGGTGAGAATTGCGCCGACCAGCGCCGTCTCCGGCTCGCGTCCATCAGCGGACGCGGTCACGATGCTCAGTGCACGGCGCCCAATCCAGGCGCCGCTTCCTTCGTCTCCGCACACCGGACCCCATCCGCCACAGCGCGCCGTCTGTCCGGAGGGTCCACGTCCGAATGCCGCCGAGCCCGTACCGCTGATGAGCAGCACACCCGGCCCGTCGCCGAACGCATCATCCAGCGCAATCGAATAGTCGGGATGAATCACGACCTCCTCGGCGACGTCGCGCTCGGCGAGCGCCTGCCAGAGCGCCTCGCGCTCCGGGTCGCGCGCCGCGCCGGCGACGCCGACGCAGAGCACCTTCGGCACCACGTGCGACATCTCGCACGATGCGAGCGCTTCACGAAGGGTGTCCGCGATGACGGTCGCCGACTGCTCCACTTCGCCGGGGCGCGCGGCGCTGCCCGGTCCCGTGGCGTCGGCGAGCTGCTGTCCACGCTCGTCCGCGATGATGACGTGCGTCTTCGAGCCGCCTCCATCCACACCTGCAACGATGAAGGTCATGCCTGCGCGGGCCGCTCGGGCGGCATGGGATGGGTGAAAGACGACGACATGCCGACGACGAGGGTGAGAGTGGTGCCGATGAGGACGTACCAGGGCCACGCGATGCTCGCCACTGGCGACAACATCGGCGCGAGCAAAGGATAGGCGGTGGAGATGGGCTTCGCAAAGACGATGAACGCCATCACCGTGATGGCGACCGACATCCCCAGGATCGCGTCGCGTTGAATGGCGCGACGCCACAGAATGCCGAGGAAGAATCCGCCGAGCAGCCCGCCGTATGTGAACGAGGCAATGCCGAGGGCGACGACGACGACTGGTGTCTTCGTGTCCTGAGGGAAGAGCAGGGCACCGAGCGTCAGCACCACGCCCCAACCCAGCGCGAAGAAGCGTCCCATGCGCAACGTCTGGGGATCGTCGGCTGAACGCCCGGTGAGCGGCAGGTAGATGTCGTGCGTCGTCGCGCCCGCCAACGAATTGATGGCGCCAGAGTGCGTGCTCATCGTCGCGGCCACGATCGCAGCGACGATCAACCCCACGAGCCCGTTCGGCATGTACTCGAGGATGAACGTCGGAAAGATCTGGTCCGTCGCAGGGAAAAGCCGCCCGTGATAGAACGCCCAGAGTCCCAGCCCGATCATCAGGAAGAGGAAAAACTGGCAGAACACCACCAGACCCGATCCGACGATGGCGCGCTGCGCATCCTTGAGCGATCGCGAGGACATCAGTCGCTGCACGATGAGCTGATCCGTCCCGTGCGACGCCATGGCGAGGAACGCACCGCCAATGAGTCCCGCGAAAATCGTATGCGGTTTGTCGAAGGTGATGGAGAAGTCGAGCGCGCGCGTCTTGCCGGCCGCGGTGGCCGAGCTCCAGATCTCATGCCAGCCGCCTGGGACCAGATGCCCAAGCAGGATGATCGCCGCCGTGCCGCCGCTGAGATACACGGTCGCCTGCACGAGCTCCGTCCACACGACGGCCTTCATGCCGCCGCGATACGTGTAGATCACCGTCAACGTGCCGAGCAGCAACACGGCGAGCGGCATCACCAGTGCCTTGTTCGTCACCGACGGGCTGATGATGAGCGCCACCGGAATGGCGGTGGCGAACACGCGCACCGAATCGGCGAGCGCGCGCGTGACCATGAACACGATGGACGTGAAGCGCCGCGTCTCCAGGCCGAAGCGTTGCTCGAGGAGCGCGTACGCCGTGACCAGATTGCCCTCGAAATAGCGCGGCAGGAGAACCGTCGCGACGACGATCCTTCCAATTATGTAGCCCGCCACGACCTGGAGAAATCCGAGGTCGCCCGTTCCCACGCGCGCGCCATACGAGAGCCCCGGCGTGCTGATGAACGTCAGCGCGCTCGTCTCGCTCGCCACGATGGAGAACATCACCGCCCACCATGGAATCGCGCGGTCCGCCACGAAGTAGTCCTTCGCGTCGCGCTGCCGGCGCCCGACCCACAGCCCCAGCGTCGTCGTGCCCGCCAGATACACCACGAGCACCACGGCGTCGAGCACGGTGAATCGCGTCACGTGCGCTCCTAGCCGATCACGTAGGCTTCCATCGCGAAGTACTCCGCGAGGCCCAGGCGGTCGAGAATCTCCGCGGTGTCCTTGTTGCGCGCGTCAACACGCTGCCAGAACTCCCGGTCGTCCTGTCCGGGAAACGGCGCCGAGTCCTTCTGGGACTGATGCTTGAAGATTGCCTGGATCTTGAGTCGCAGCTCTTCCTGCGACATCGGAACCAGCCACGTGGCCTCGGTGACGTTCCACTCCTGCCACGCACCGCGATACAGCCAGACCTCGGGGCGCGGAATCGAGATCTCCTCGAGCGCGCTGTCGATCGCTTCCTTGCACATCCGGTGCGTGCCATGCGGATCCGAGAGATCTCCAGCGACGAAGATGATCTCCGGGCGGACCTCCTCCAGGAGCGCGCGCACGATGGCGACGTCGGCCGGACCGACCGGATCCTTGCGCACCTTGCCGGTCTGATAGAACGGCAGGTTCAGAAAGCGGGCGTTCTCTCGCGAGAGCCCCATGACCTCGAGTCCCGCGACGGCCTCGCTCTCTCGGATGACGCGCTTGATGTCCGCGACTTCAGGAATGTCCACGTCGCCCGGCTGCTTGCGCGCCAGGAACTCGAGCACCTGTCCGGCCAGCGTGTCCACGGCGCGGCGCCCCAGCCCCTGATCGCGCTCGAGCCGCTGGATGAAATCCACGTAGCGGCGGACGTCGTGGTCGAAGACGGCAATGTTGCCGCTCGTCATGTAGGCGACGAGCATCTCGTTCTCGTTCTCGACGAACTTGCGGAGGATGCCGCCCATCGAGATGACGTCGTCGTCCGGATGCGGCGAGAAGCAGATCGTCCGCTTGCCGCGAGGCAACTTGCTCTTGCCGCGGATCTTCGCGCCCAGTGCGTTGAAGACTTCCCCGTTGAGCGCGCCCGGTGAGCCCGATCGCGCCACGAGCGATGACATGCCGTGCTCCGCGTAATCGCGCTGCGTCAGCTTGAGCAACGCGCGATTGGTTTGCTGCGAGAGCCACACCACCGCGCGCACCTTGAGCTCCTCCGTCCACTCCACTTCGTCCAGCAGCCACGGCGTGGCGATGCGCGTGAGCTCCGCGCCGGCGGCGCGATCCACGTAGAACGTGCACTTCGGGTGGCGCTGGAGGAACGTCGCGGCAATCTCGAGGTTGATGTCGCCCTCCACCGCGCGCTTGATGATGCGCGCCTTGTGCTCGCCAGTTGCGAGCAGGGCGATCTCGCGCGCGTCCAGAATCGTCGCGACACCCATCGTCACGGCTTCACGCGGCACGAACTCCTCGCCGAAGAAATCGGCGGCCGCATCGCGGCGTGTCACCGCATCGAGGTGCACCAGCCGCGTACGGCTCTCGGCGCCGGAGCCGGGCTCGTTGAATCCGATGTGCCCCGTCTTGCCGATGCCGAGAATCTGAAAGTCGATTCCGCCCGCCCGCTCGATTGCGGCCTCGTACCGGATGCACTCGTCATCGACCTGCTCGCGCGGAACGTCGCCGCGCGGGATGTGCACGTTCTCGGGCCGGATGTCCACGTGCGAGAACAGATTCTCCCACATGAACCGGTGATACGAATGGATGCTGTCCGCCGGCATCGGGTAGTACTCGTCCAGATTGAACGTCACCACGTTGGCGAAGCTCAGTCCCTCCTCACGATGCATGCGGATGAGCTCGCGATAGACGCCGATGGGCGTCGAGCCGGTGGCGAGGCCAAGAACCGCAGTGCCTCCCGCGGCGCGCCTCTCCTCGATGAGCGTAGCGATACGCTTCGCGACGAGGCGCGCAATGTCCTCGTGCGCCTCCACGACCAGCGTCTCGATGCGCTCCAGCGAGGTCGCGTGGCCGGACGAGACATGCGAAAGCCCGCGAATCGCCGTGCGTTCGCGGGCCCCATATCCGGCACCGACGTCCTCGTGGGCGCCAGCAACCGGCTGCGTCATACGCGTTCCGACGTTACGCCGAGAAGGAGCTGCCGCAGCCGCAGCCGCCCGTTGCGTTCGGATTCTTGAAGGTGAAGCCGGAGCCCTGCATCGACGAGGTATAATCGATGATGACGCCGCTGATGTACTGCGCCGAGAAGGGGTCCACGAACACTCTGTAGCCTTCCTGCTCGACGACGAGGTCGTCCTCGGCCGCGGCATCCTCGATGAGCAACCCGTACTTGAAGCCGCTGCAGCCGCCCGGCTGGACGCTCACACGAAGCCCACCGATGGCGGGGTCCACGCCTTCCTGGGCCATGAACTTCTTGACCTCGACGCCCGCCACGGGCGTGAGGGTCATGAGAACTTCCGGGGTATTGGTGGTGCTCACTGGTCCTCCTGAGGTTCTAGCAGGCACAAGGGCCTGCGACGATCAGTCTTCAAATATATACCCTTCGGGGCAGATTCGTTCAAGAAATCCGAGGGGTTCAATCCGCCGCCATCGCCGCCGCGGGCGCGGGCCGCCCTCCCTCAGAACCCTCCGAGCGGAACGAGCGGGCGATCCACGCAAAGGCGAATGCTGCGATCGCCAGAAGGACAAACCCAGGGATCAGCTCGCCAAAGATGATCTTCCCGATACCGAACAGGCTGCCGTAGACCGCCACGATACCCGCCACCCAGTTCGTCCACGCGAGGGCGCCACCGGGAATCGGCTCGCGGCCGTATCCGAGCCGCTCGGACACATGCCGCCAGCCTGGTCCGCCCGGACGAACGCGTTCGTAGAATGACGCGAGCTTGCTGTCCGGCTCAGGCTTCGTCAGGAACGTCACCGACAGCCATACGACGGTACTCACCGCGACGGTGATCAGCATCGTCCACGCGTCCGTGCGGAGATCGCCCTCAGGGAACCGGCCCACGAGGGCCGAACTGGCGAGAACCGAGACGACGAACGACGCCACCATGGCGCTGATCTCGCTCCACGCATTCACACGCCACCAATACCAGCGCAGAATGAGCACGAGCCCCGTGCCGGCGCCGAGATTCAGCAGGAACTTCCAGGCGCCTTCCACGGTCTGGAGGTGCATGGTCACGAACACGGAGGCGAGGAAGAGTCCTACCGTCGTCCAGCGCGACACGGTGACGTAGTGGCGCTCCGACGCGGCCGGTTTCAGGAACCGCTTGTAGAAGTCGTTCACGAGATACGACGCGCCCCAGTTCAACTGCGTCCCGACCGTGGACATGTACGCCGCCGCGAAACCGGCCATCATGAATCCACGCCACGGCGTCGGCAGCAGGTCGACGAAGGCCTGCACGTACGCGGCCTCCTTGTCGTGCGTGGGGCCAACGCCGTTGGGATAGAGGATCACCGTCGCGAGACCGGTGATGATCCACGGCCAGGGACGAATGGCGTAGTGCGCGACATTGAAGAACAACGTCGCGAGCACGCCGTCGCGCTCCGTCTTGCTGGAGAAGATGCGCTGCGCCACGTACCCGCCGCCGCCCGGCTCCGCTCCCGGATACCATGCTGCCCACCACTGCACCGAGAGGAACACGACGAGCGCGGTGAGCGGCATCCACGCGTATGTCGTGAGGCCGTTCGGCGTGACACTCACCGGCAAGACGGAAATCGCGGCGTCGGCACTGCCGAAGTGCGTCGCGAGTCCCGCCTTGAGCGGACCGATCCCTCCGACCGCCCGGACAGCGTACACCGCGAGAATGATCACGGCCGTCATCTTGATGACGAATTGCACGAGGTCGGTCCACAACACCGCCCACATGCCGGCGCCCGCCGAATACGCCACGGTGATGACGAAGCAGATCCCGACGGCGAGCACTTCGCCGGACACGGTGAGCCCGAGCACATTCACGTCGTGCAGGCCGAGCGAGATCGTGAGGATCTTGATCATCGCGCGGGTCACCCATCCGAGGATGATCAGATTGATCGGAATCGCCAGGTAGAGCGCGCGGAATCCACGCAACGCCGCCGCCGGCGCGCCGCTGTATCGCAGCTCGGCGAATTCGACGTCCGTCATCACGCCGGCGCGCCGCCAGAGCCGCGCGAAGAAGAACACCGTGAGCATGCCGCTCATGAGAAAATTCCACCAGAGCCAGTTTCCCGCCACGCCGTTCTTCGCGACGAGTCCCGTGACCACGAGCGGCGTGTCGGCCGCGAAGGTCGTCGCCACCATGCTCGCGCCGGCGAGCCACCAGCTCACGTTGCGGCCCGACAGGAAATACTGCTCGATGCTCTCGCCCCCCTTCTTCGTGAAGAGGAGACCGATGCCCATCGAGAGCGCGAAGTAGGCGATGACGATGGCCCAGTCGATCGCGGTGAGATTCATGGCCGCCCGGGTTGCGGGGTGGGAGAAGACGTTGCGGCGTCGATGCCGCGGACGACGTCGGGAAACAGAGCGCGCATGGCTGCGTCGGCAACCGCGATGCGCACGGGACCGATCCTGCTGTGCTCGCGCGTGGGATTCACGCGGTTCGTGAGCAGTACGACGGCGAGATCGTGCTGCGGGGCGATCCAGATGGACGTCCCGGTAAAACCCGTATGGCCGAACGCGGGACGCTTGAAGTAATGTCCTGCTGAGCTGTTCTCGCTCGGCGTATCCCATCCCAGCGCCCGGCTCGAGAACGTGGAGTCCACGACGGTCGTGAACAACGTGATGGTGGACGATTTCGCGAGACGGCGCCCGTCGAGCGAGCCGCCGTTGAGATACGTGCGCGCGAGCCGTTCCACGTCGTGCGCCGTGCTGAACAGCCCGGCGTGCGCCGATACGCCGCCCAGCGCGTACGCATTTTCATCGTGTACTTCACCGACGAGCAGCCGGTTGCGCCATGGATCGCGCTCGGTCGGCGCGATGCGCCCGCGGAGCTCTGGTGGCGGCCGGAACCGAGTGTCCCGCATGCCGAGCGGACGGAAGACATGCCGCGCGAGATATCGATCGAGCGATTCACCGCTGACGCGCTCGACGATCTTGCCGAGCAGGATTGCACCGATGTCGCTGTACACCATGCGGACGCCGGGCAGCGTGTCGAGCGGCGTGGCAAAGAACAGCGCGAGCGTGGAATCGGGGGACACGTTGTTCTTGAAGTACTGCTTGAACGCGGGCAATCCGCTCTGATGTGTGATCAGGTGGCGAACCGTGACTCGCTCCTTGTTCGCGCCGGTCCACTCGGGAAGGTAGCGCTGCACGGGAGCGTCGAGATCCACGCGCCCTTGCTCCACGAGCTGCATCATCGCGGACGTCATGCCGATCACTTTCGTCAGCGACGCCATGTCCCACATGGTGTTGACGTCGGCGCGCGGAGACGGCGACCAATCGAGATGTCCCGATGCGACCGCCACGAGCGGACCACGATGTGTGCTGACGATTGCCACGGCGCCGGGGAATGCGCTGTCTCGCACCGCGGCATCGAGGATGGATTGGAGCTGCGCGGCCAACGAGTCGCGCGCCGCGCGGCTCGGCGCGTGTTGCGCCGGGAGCGCAAGGATCGGCAGAAATTGGAGAAGGAGGCGGTGGCGGCGCAGCATGATGTGGGTGCGAGCGGGTTTCGCGTGCGATGATGTGCCGATCGTTTCGCGGGGCCGCAAGGTAGCGGCGCACGGAAACAGCGGATAATCTGGAGCAGGGTCTGCCGCCTGTGCATGTGTCTTGCACTCGGCGCGCTCGACAGGAGCACACCGCACACCAACGAGGAGCCGTACGATGAGAGCTTCCCACAGGGCCGCGCTGTTCGCGCTTGCGCTGGCTGGCGCCGCGTGTGGGCCGCGGCAGGCCGAGGTCCGCACGGCGCCGTCGGCCACCGGCGAGCAGTCCGTCCAGGTGACGAACAATCTGAGTCAGGCCGTGAACGTATACGTGACGCCGAGCGGCGGGTCCGAGCTGTTCCTCCGGCAGGTGCCCGCGAACACCGTCGAGAAGGTGCCGGTGCAGGGTGTCGCGAGCGGAACCTCGGTGACGTTCAAGGCCGTGACGGTGGACGGATCTCGCACGTATCAGAGCAGGGCGGTGACGCTCACCGGGCTGTATGTCTGGCCGGTCCCATAGCGCATTTTGGACGTGGCCGTGGCGATATCGTCCCGTTGCTCCACATTGTGACGTTGAATAGCTTTACGGGCCGGAGCGACCACTCCGGTCCGTCTGCTGTTTCGCCATCTGTTTCCGCTGCGCGACTGCTCGGCTGCGGGACCTCCGTGCGCTCCGGAGCCGCATGAAGCTTCTGCCCGACTGGGTCACAACTGGCTATCTGCGTCTCATCGACCCAGCGGCAAATTGGCTGGTGAAGAAGCAGGTGCACCCGAACTCGATCACCGTGTTCGGTACGTTGTGCACGGTGGCGGGCGGCATTCTGTACGCGGCGGGCCACATTCGCACTGGTGGCTGGGTCCTGTCGCTCACCGCGCTCTTCGACGTGCTCGACGGCACGGTTGCGCGGCGCTCCAACCGCAGCTCGACGTTCGGCGCGTTTCTCGATTCGACGCTCGACCGGCTGGCTGACGGGTTCGTGTTGGGCGGCCTGGCGGTGTTCTACGCCAGCAGCCGGTTGCACGGCAGCATTCCGCTCATGATCACGGCCCTGCTCGGGCTCATGGGCGCATTTCTCACCTCGTACACGCGTGCACGCGCCGAGTCGCTGGGACTCGATGCGAAGGTGGGGCTGCTCCAGCGTCCCGAGCGCGTCGTGCTCATGGCCGCGCCGCAGGCGTTGTTCGGCCTCGTGTTCGACGGGTGGGCGCTCGCCATCATCGTTGTCATTCTGACCGTTACGGCCTGGATCACCGTGATTCAGCGCGTGGACTACGTCTACAGGGCGACCACGCGTGCGGATGAAGCCGAAGCGCGTACGGAGACCGAGGCACGGCCCCGGTTCTTCGCGCGGCGTCGGACACCACGGCCTCTGCTCAAAGGAGAATAGTTCGTGCAAGGTTCCGCCTCAGTCGCACGCAAGACCCCGCGCCCGGCCTCCGGGCGACTCGGCATTCTTACGCCGGGCTTGGGCGCAGTCGCCACGACGTTCATGGCCGGTGTGGAGAGCATCCGCCGTGGCTCGACACAACCCATCGGCTCACTCACGCAGCTCGCGACCATCCGCCTTGGAAAGCGGACGGAAAATCGCGCGCCGCTCATCAAGGACTTCGTCCCGCTCGCGGATCTCAACGACATCGTGTTCGGTGCGTGGGATCCCATCCCGGACGATGCCTACACCGCCGCAAAAAAGGCGGGCGTCCTCGAGGAACGGCATCTCGAGCCGATCGCCGCGTTTCTCCAGGCCATCAAGCCCATGCCGGCGGTGTTCGAGAACAAGTACGTCACGCGCATTCACGGCACCAACGTCAAGAAGGGCAAGACCAAGCGTGATCTCGCCGAACAGCTGCGCCAGGACCTGCGCGAGTTCAAGGCGAAGAACAAGTGCGACCGGCTCGTCGTCGTCTGGTGCGCGTCCACCGAGATCTTCATCAAGCCCGGCCCGCAGCATGCCACGCTGGAGCAGTTCGAGAAGGCGATGGACAACAATGACGACGCCATCGCGCCGTCGATGCTCTACGCGTACGCGGCCATCATGGAGGGCGTCCCCTTCTGCAACGGCGCGCCGAATCTGTCCGTGGACATTCCCGCGCTCGTCCAGCTCGCGAACGACAAGGGCGTCCCCATCTCCGGGAAGGACTTCAAGACGGGACAGACGTGGATGAAGACCGTCATCGCGCCGGGCATCAAGGCGCGCATGCTCGGCCTCGCCGGCTGGTACTCCACGAACATCCTCGGCAACCGCGATGGCGAAGTGCTCGACGATCCCGCCTCGTTCAAGACGAAGGAAGAGTCGAAGCTGTCGGTGTTGCACAACATCCTCCAGCCCGAGAAATATCCCGGGCTGTATGAGGGTTTCTCGCACGTGGTGCGCATCAACTACTACCCGCCGCGTGGCGACAACAAGGAAGGATGGGACAACATCGACATCGTCGGGTGGATGGGATACCCGATGCAGATCAAGGTGAACTTCCTGTGCCGCGATTCGATTCTCGCGGCGCCGCTCGTCCTCGACCTCGCGCTCTTCAGCGACTTCGCGCATCGCGCAGGCATGAAGGGCATCCAGGAGTGGCTCTCCTTCTACTACAAGAGCCCCATGGCGGCTCCCGGTCTCCAGCCGGAGCACGATCTCTTCATCCAGCAGACGAAGCTCAAGAACACGCTTCGTCACCTCATGGGCGAAGAGCAGATCACGCACCTCGGACTGGAGTATTACCAGTCGTGACGCCTGCGACGGCCGCACGAGCCGGCATCACGGGCGCGTTCGTCATCGTGCTCGTCGGCGCCGTCTCGTGCGGTCCGCCGCGCAAGCCCGAACTGCGCCAGGGCTCGCCGAGCTATTCCTTCACGATCACCTCCGATCCGGTTCCTCCGCACGCGCGCGAGGACATCATCTACACGATCACGGTGAAGGACAGAAAGACGGGGCAGCCCATCGAGACCGGAGAAGGGCGCATCTTCGCAAATACGCGTGAGATGGCGCGCACCTACGACGGCTTCGTCAAGGCGCCGCAGGTCGGTGCCTACTCGGCCAAGCTCAATTTCGTCACCGCCGGCCAGTGGGCCGTCGGCATTCAGTTCCACAGCGACTCCACCAAGCCGCTCGAGAAGACGGAGTGGATGCAGGACGTCCTTCCCGATCGCAGCAAGATCCCGTAATGCGTCATTTCTATCGCAGCCATGGCACGCCCGCCGAGGTGCTCGTCGTCGCCGACCGCTTCTTTGCGGAGCTCGGTCTCACGCAGGCCGCCACAACCGCCCGCACGCGCCAGCTCACCGGCTCGCTCGGTGCGCTCAAGCTTTCCGTTCGGGCCGAAGGTGGACATTACACCTTCGTCGAGGCCGTCACTGACCAGATCGGAGAAAGTCGCCTCGATCGGAACGTGAAACGGTTTTTCGTCCTCCTGCACCGCGCAGACGACCCTTCGCACGCGCTCGAAGCCGCGTACTGATGGGACCCGCCGTGCCGGGCGATGCGACGGATGACGGAGTCTGGCCTTATCTTGGTGTGGGATGTGTCAGCGCGATCGCCGGCCTGGCGGCGGGCGGGATGATCGCGGTGCTCATCTCGAAGATCGTCGGCAGCGTGGGGGGCTGCGCGCCCGACGCCGACACGGGCGCCCCATGCAACTGGAGCACCTATTGGACCTGGGGCGCGCGCGCCGGCGTGGTCCTGTTTCCCGCGGTCGTGCTATGGCGGATGCGGCGGTCGCGCCGGCGTTCGCGAAACTCCGAAGTGAGAGGAACTGGCAGTGGCACGCGTTGACGTCATCATGCCCCAGATGGGTGAATCCATCGCTGAGGGGACGCTTTCGAAGTGGCTGAAGAAGGTCGGCGACGCGGTCAAGCGCGATGAGCCGATCTTCGAGATCAGCACCGACAAGGTGGACGCGGAGATTCCGGCGCCCGCGGCGGGTGTCCTCGCGGAAGTCCTGGTGACCGAAGGGCAGACGGTCGCGGTGCAGACAATCGTGGCGAGGATCGAGACGGAGCAGGGTGCGTCGATCACGCCTGCGGCGGCGACGACTGCTCCTTCGGCTGCGGCAGCGCCGGCATCCGCCGCGGGGGCCCCCCCCAGTTCACAATCTGTGTCGGCGCCCGCCCCCACGCGTCACCCTGCGGCTGCAGCCGCAAGCGTTCCAGCGCCTCCTGCCGGCAACGGCCTCCAGGATCGCCTTCGCACCAAATCCTCTCCGCTCGTACGCAAGATTGCCGCGGAGCACGGCATCGAGCTCGCCGCCATGACCGGCTCCGGCATCCACGGCCGCGTCACCAGGCGCGACATCCAGGAGTACATCGACTCGGGTGCCGCGGCGCAGGCGTCCACGCGGCCGTCCATGCACGCACCCGGTGGCGTTACACCGCACGGTCCCACGCCCGAGCCGTGGCCCGGCGACCGCGTCGAACCGATGTCGAAGATTCGCGCCCTCACCAGCGAGCACATGGTGGCGTCGCGCCATACCAACGCGCACGTCACGTCGGTCTTCGAGATCGATCTCACGCGCATTGCGCGCATTCGCCGCACGCAGCGCGCGGCGTTCGAAGCGCAGACCGGGCAGAAGCTCACCTTCCTGCCGTTCATCATAAAAGCGGCCATTGATTCGCTGAAGAAGTTCCCGGTGCTCAACGCCGCCGTGGCCGGCAGCAGCATCATCTATCGCAAGCAGTACAACATCGGCATCGCGGTCGCGCTCGACTGGGGGCTCATCGTTCCCGTCATCAGAGGCGCGGACGACCTCTCACTGTCGGGGCTGACGCGGTCGCTGAACGACCTCGCGGATCGCGCCCGCACCAAGCGCCTGAAGCCCGAAGAAGTCCAGCACGCGACGTTCACCATCACGAACCCCGGCGTGTTCGGCTCCATCATGGGAACGCCCATCATTCCGCTTGGGACGTCTGCCATTCTGGGACTCGGGGCCATCGAGAAGCGGCCGAAGGTGCTCGAGGGCGCCGACGGCGAGGACGTCATCGCCATTCGGACCTGCGCATTCTTCTCGCTGTCGTTCGATCACCGCATCGTCGACGGTTCGGACGCGGACAGATTCCTCGCGTCGCTCAAACAGTCGCTCGAGTCGTATCCGGACGGTACGCTCTGATGCCGCGCAGTCTCACGATTCAACGAACGCTCGTCACACCGCCGGACCGCGGTAAATTCGCTGAGCGGCTCCTGCGAAAGCGTGACTATTACGCACAGGCGGGCTGCCGCTATTGGGTGTTCGAGGAGACCGGCCTGCCGGGCGCGTTTCTCGAGTTCTGCGAGGCGCCCGACGCGGCGACGCTCGCGCGCGCACACGCGTCGGCGCCGGAGCGGGTGCTCGATCCCGCCCGCATCTATCACGAAGTGGAGCTTCCCTGACATGCCGACACGCACCATCAGCCTCGACGGTCGCGCATGGCGCGTGATTCCCTCGGGCCGCGTCACGCAGTACGATCGCGATGAATTCGGATTGCTCTTCATCACGGGCACCGGCGACACACGCGAAGTGCGCGCGACGCGCTACTCCCCACAGGGGACCCGGTCGCGCGAACAAGCGCTCGCCGAGATGACCGACAGTGATCTCGCGTCGCTGTTCGCACAGAGCCAGCCGAGCGAGATGTCTCCCGAGGCCGGCTACACGCCGTGATCGCACCCGCGGCGGCGTTCGTGGACCTGCACATGCATTCCACGGCGTCCGACGGTTCCCGCACTCCGACGGATGTCGTGCGGACGGCCGTAGCGACCGGCCTCGCCGCAATCGCGCTCACCGATCACGACACCGTTGCCGGACTGGCCGAAGCGCACGCTGCCGCATCCGGCACCGGTGTGCGTCTGGTGAACGGCGTGGAGTTGAGCGCCACGGAAAAGGACACGGAGACGCACGTGCTTGGCCTGCATCTTCAGGATCCGCACGTGCTCGACCTGGCGCTGGGCGAGCTGCGGGAGATGCGCCGCCGCCGCGCCATGAAGATCGTGGAACGGCTGCAGGCCATTGGCGTGAAGATCACGTTCGACGACGTGCTCGCGCAGGCCGGCGAAGGCGCGGTCGGAAGGCCGCATGTGGCGCGTGCGCTGGTCGGGGATGGATGGGCCGTGGACATCCGCGACGCATTCGATCGCTACCTCGGCGCGGGTCGTCCCGCGTACGTGGCAAAGGAGCCCCTGGCGATGGCCGATGCGATTCGAATGATTCATTCGGCGGGCGGGCTCGCGATTCTCGCGCATCCGGCTGGCGGCGGCACGCGGGAGCGTTTGACGGCACTCGTCGCGGTCGGACTGGATGGTGTTGAAGTGCGTCATCCGAGCCACTCGCCCGCCGACGTCAACCGGCTACGGCTGCTCGCCGATCAACTCGGTCTCGTGCCGAGCGGAGGATCCGACTGGCATGGACTGTCCGAAGGAGGACGCACGATCGGCATGATGCAGGTTCCGGCCGACTGGCTCGAGCGCCAGGATGCGCGGCTCACCGCGCGGGGACGCGCACCGGCCGCGTAGCGACATGACCGCGCTCGCGGGCCGCGTCGCACTGGTGACCGGCGCGGGCCGGCGCGTCGGCCGCGCCATTGCCCTGGCACTCGGTGCGCAGGGCATGCGCGTCGTCGTGCATTACAACGCGTCGGCCGAAGGAGCGCGCGAGACCGCGCGTCTCATCGTCCAATCCGGCGCTCAGGCGAGCACGGTCCAGGCGGATCTCGCCGACGTGTCCGCGTGTGAACGGCTCGTGGACGACACCGTTCGCGAGCAGCGCGAGCTGTTTCTCCTCGTAAACTCCGCGGCGATCATGATGCGCACGCCGATCGGCTCCGTCAGCCGGCGCGATTGGGACGAGATGTACGCGATCAACGTGCGTGCGCCATTTTTCATCGCGCAGCGCGCCGCCCCTGCGCTCCGCGAAGTGCGTGGCAACGTGGTGAACATCGCCGATCTGGCGGCCTTCGAATCGTGGACGACCTACGTGCCCCACGGGATGACGAAGGCGGCGCTCGTGCAGATGACGCGCTCGCTGGCACACGCGCTCGCGCCGGAGGTGCGTGTCAATGCTGTCGCACCGGGCACGGTGTTGTTGCCGGAGGGGTTCGATCCGGCGCAGGCGGACCATCTGCGGCGCACGACGCCACTGGGCCGCCTGGGATCGCCGGAAGACGTGGCGCAGGCCGTGGTGTATCTCGCCACGGCGGATTATGTGACGGGCGAAGTCATTCGTGTCGACGGCGGCCGGCACATCAGGACCTGACAGCGCCTCGCGGCGCACGCGCGATCCGCTGGCCTTCCAAACGATTACGGTGGTAGGCGGCGGCTGTTACGGCAGCTACTACGTGCGGCAGCTTGCCCGTGCCCATCGTGCCGGAGCGGCGACGTGGTCCGAACTTGTCGTCGTGGACCACGACCCGGCGTGTCGCGCAGTCTCGCTGGCGGACGAAGAGCGTGTTCCAGGTCTGCGCTGCGTGATCAGGACATGGGCGAGCTACTTCGACGACATGTTGTCGGGCGCCGCGGATACCGGACGCGACGTCGCAGGTGACGCCATTGTCCCGTCGCCGCTCATGCCGCACCTCATGGCCGAGTGGATCGTCGCGCGTGCACGGCGCCGCTGGCCGCACCGGCGCGTCGCGGTCGAGCCACTTCTCTCACCTCCGGACGTGCCGTGGCAGCGCGCTGGCGAGGATGGAACGCATTACGTCAGCTTCGCCACGTGGATGTGCCCGATCAATTGCATCGAGCCGGCCCGCTGTCCGGAGACCCGAGGACCACGGGACTGGAGCCTTCCGCCGGCGCTTGCGCGTTACGCCGAGCGGGAGCGAGAGGCTGGACGTCCCGTGGAACATCCGCTCGTGTTTCACTGCTCGCACCGCACGTACGGCGTGGGCATGATCGATGTAGGAGACGTCATTGCCGCTGATGTAGCAGTGGAGCGCGGCGCACGTGCGCGGCCGGCCGCGTTTCTGCTCGGGACCGCGTCCCACTGCCACGGCGCCGTGCAGCGCCTGGTGATCGATTGAGAATTGGAACGGAAGGTTCCCCCGCGGACTTCTCAAGGTGAGATTTCCATTGTCGGCGCGCTGAGGCGCCGCATCGCTCGAGGACGGAACGTGGTCACGAGGAATTCCTACGACGTCATCATCGTCGGTGCAGGACCGGCCGGGATGTGCGCCGCGCTGTATACAGGTCGTTCGATGCTCCGCACCGTGGTGCTGGAGCGCGGCACGCCGGGCGGCGAGCTCCTGAACACCGAAAAGCTCGACGACTGGATCGGCGAGAAGTCGATCCTCGGCTGGGAGCTTGCGCGCAAGTTCGAGGAGCACGCACGTGAGTTCGGCGCCGAGTTCGTCACCGCCAACGTCAGCCGCGTCACCCGGCTCGATGACGGAACGTTCGAGGCTGTCACCGACACCGGCGAAGTGTACTCGGCGCCCGCCGTCATCCTCACCGCGGGCGGCACGCCGGTGAAGCTCGGCATTCCCGGTGAGCTGGCCTTTGCGGGTCGAGGCGTCTCGTACTGCGCCATCTGCGACGGCGCCTTCTTCCGCGAGCAGGTGATCGCCGTGGTTGGTGGCGGCGACGCGGCGGTCGAGGAGGCGGACTTCCTCACCCGGTACGCCAGCAAGGTGTACGTCATTCATCGCCGCGAGGCATTCCGCGCATCGCGGATCCTGCAAGAGCGCCTGTTCGCCAACCCGAAGATCGAAGTCATCTGGAATGCCGTGGCCGAGGAAATTACCGGCGACTCGACGGGCTTGATGAACGCCATCCGCCTGCGCGACGTCGTGACCGAGGACGTCCGCATGCTCGACGCAACGGGATGCTTCGTCTTCATCGGCTTTCGTCCGAACACCGGCGTCATCGACGGGCACTTCGATCACGACGAGATGGGCTACATCCGCACGGATGCCACCATGCAGACCTCGATTCCCGGGCTGTTTGCGGCCGGCGATCTGCGCTCGCAGCTCACGCGGCAGGTGACGACCGCCGTGGGTGACGCCACCACAGCCGCTATCGCCGTCGAGAAGTATCTGAAGGCCCGCACCGAGGGCGGCGTCGTCGTGCCGCAGGGAATGGGCGGCTACGCCGTATGAAGATCGAGCATCGCACCGTCAGCGTATTCGAGGAGAACTGCTACCTCGTCGTGGACGAGGCGACGCGGCATGCGGTGCTCATCGATCCAGGCGACGAGGGTGGACGAATCGTGCGCATGGTGCGCGAGTCCGGAGCCACGCTCGACGCCATCTGGCTGACGCACGCGCACATCGATCACATCGGCGCGATCAATGATGTGCACGCTGAATACGACGTTCCGGTTCGCCTGCACCCATCCGACCTGCCGTTCTACGAACAACTCTCCGCGCGTGCCGCTCAGATGTACGGGCTGCCGTGGGACCAGCCGGCCGCCGCGACGGAGCCTCTCACCGAAGGCGACGTGCTGTCGTGCGGCGCTCTCGACTTCACCGTGATGCACGTGCCAGGACACGCGCCCGGGCACGTGGCATTTGTTGGGCAGGGAGTAACGCTGTCCGGCGATCTGCTCTTTGCCGGCAGCATAGGTCGAACGGATCTGCCGCTTTCGGATCCACGGGCCATGGATCAGTCACTCGCGCGCTTCGCCGCGCTTCCTGAGGGCACAGTGATCTATCCGGGCCACGGTCCGACAACCACGATCGAGCGCGAGTTGGCGACGAATCCGTTCCTGTCGGGTCGCGCGCGAACACTGAAGCGTTGACATGAGCGACGAAGCGAGACTTCCACGGCTGGGTCCGAGTGAGGCACCCGAAGAGGTGCGCCCCACGTTCGACGCGTTTATTGCCGAGCGCGGCAAAGTGCCGAACCTGTTTCGCGTTGCGGCGCACGCTCCGCTCATTGCCGCGCGTCTGGCGGCGCTCAACAAGGTCGTGATGGGACCCGGCGAGGTGCCCGTCATTCTGAAAGAGCTGTTGAGCACCCGGGTGTCGCACATCAACCTGTGCGATTATTGACTGGCCTCCCATACCGCCTTGGCAAGGCGGCAGGGTGCAACGGAGGAGCAGCTCGATGCGGTGGCGCGCGGCCAGTACGCCGTGTTCGACGAGCCGTGGCGCGCCGCATTCGCGTACGCCGACGCGATGACGCCGACACCGGGCATCGTGGGTGCGCCAGTGTTCGACACGCTGGCGTCACACTGGAATGCCACGCAGATCATCGAGATTACGGCCGTGATCTCGATGTACAACTTCTTCAACCGCTTCGCGCACGCGCTGGACGTCCCGATCACGCGATGATTCCGCGGCGCGTCTGACTCAAAGCCTCTCCCCACGTCTACCTCAATGTCCACCGCGACTCGCACGGAAAAGGATCCACTCGGCACCAGGGATGTACCGGCCGAGGCCCTGTACGGCGTCCAGACAGTCCGCGCGAAGGAAAACTTCCCGATTAGCGGATTTGCGCCTCTGTGGCCGTTCGTCATGGCGCAGGTGTGGATCAAGAAGGCCGCCGCGCTCACGCACAAGGAGACCGGACGTCTCGACCCGAAGCTCGCCGACGCCATCGTGAAGGCCGCGGACGAGGTGCTGGCGGGAAAACACAACGATCAGTTCATCGTCGATCCGTATCAGGCCGGCGCGGGCACGTCGCACAACATGAACGTGAACGAGGTGCTCGCCAATCGCGCCAACGAGTTGCTCGGCGGCGCACGCGGGACGTACACGCCGGTGCATCCGAACGATCACGTGAACATGGCGCAGAGCACCAACGACACGATTCCTACCAACATCCGGCTCGCGTCGCTGTCACAACTCGATGCGCTCGTGTCCGCGTTCGAGGGACTGCGCGATGCGCTGGGGGTCAAAGGGAAGGAGTTCGATCACATCGTGAAGGCGGGCCGCACGCACTTGCAGGACGCCATGCCCATTCGTCTCGGGCAGGAGTTCACGGCGTACGCCGGCTCACTTGATCGAGGGACTCGACGCGTGCGCGAAGCGGCCGACTATCTGCGCGATCTCGGCATCGGTGGAAGCGCGGTCGGCACGGGCGTCACCGTCGAGAAGGAGTATCCGCCGCTGATGAACAAGCACCTCTCCGCGATCAGCGGGCTCTCGCTCCGCATCGGCGCGGATCGCATTCAGTTGATGCAGAGCATGGGCGACGTCGCGGCGTTCAGCGCCGCGCTGCGCGTGCTCGCCATCGACCTCAGCAAGATTGCCAGCGACCTGCGCCTCATGGTGATGGGCCCGCGCACCGGCATCGACGAGATCACGCTGCCGGCCGTGCAACCCGGTTCGTCCATCATGCCGGGCAAGATCAATCCGTCCATTCCGGAGATGGTGAATCAGGTCTGCTTTCAGGTCATGGGACTCGATACCACCGTCGCCATTGCCGCGGAGCACGGGCAGCTCGAGCTCAATGTGATGATGCCCGTCATCGCGTTCAACGTGCTCCTCTCCATGCGCATTCTCACGAACACCGCCAGGGTCTTCGCGGAGAAATGCGTCTCCGGCATCCAGGCGAACGAGGACATGTGCGCCTACTGGGTGGAACGGTCCGCCGCGCTCGCCACCGCGCTCATGCCGCACATCGGCTACACGCGGGCGGCCGAGATCAGCAAGCAGTCGGTCAAGGAGGGCGTGCTGGTGCGCGACCTGGTCAGGCGCGACGGACTTCTGCCCGCCGACGAGATTGACGAGGTGCTCGATCTGCGCAAAATGACCGAGATCGGCGTGCCCGGCGGCGCCCATGGCATGGTGGCGGGTGGCTGAGCGCCGAATTGGCCCAAATCGGTTCGCGGCAGTAGATTAGCTGATAGTGCGCATCACCACTCAGGCGGAATACGGACTCATCTGTGCCCTGCATCTGGCACGCCGGCTGGCCGAAGGGCCGGTAACCGGCCGCGAGATTGCCGCGCGTGAGCGGCTGCCCGGGGACTATGTCGAGCAGATCATGCTGAAGCTGCGCCGCGCCGGCATCGTGAGCAGCACGCGCGGCGCGCACGGCGGCTATCATCTTGCGCGCGTGCCTCAGGAAATCACGGTGCGCGACGTCATTGCCGCGTCGGAGAATTTCACCTTCGACGTGCACTGTGTCTCGCATCCGGTGGAAGCGGAACGCTGTGCGGAGTCGCACGACTGCAGCATCCGTCCGGTTTGGGTGCTCCTGCAACAGCGCATCGACGAAGTGCTTGCCAGCGTCCGCCTGAGTGATCTCCTGTTGCAGGAGCGCGAGGTGCGTGAGCGCGTCGGGCTGCGTGAGCCCGCCGCGGTGTCCACCGGACGCCTCGCACTTCCCGTTCTCAGCTGACGTCCGGGCGCGCGTGCGCCTCTTCCGCTCCTTTCGCGACGATCGCGCGCTGCTTCGCCGGAGCGCGACGTATGCCTCCATGCTCATGGAGGATCCCGCGCCCGCCGACGTCGATTGGCTCGCGACCGACGCCACGCGCGGAGATCTCGATCACGCCCAGTGGGAGCTTCGGTACCTGAAACGCTCGCTCGGCGTGCTCGTTGCGCAGCGCGATGCACTGGACGACCGCACGCCGTCCGAGGTGCTTCGTGCGCTGCTGCACCGGATGCAGAAGGACCGCAACGTGGACGAGGAGCTTCACGACCTCGCCGAACGGCAATTCAATGCGCGCCTCAGTGCGTACCGCGACGCCTTTCTTTCGCGTGGCAGCGGCACCGCGACGCTGAGAGTCGCACAGAATCTCCTGGCGTTCTCCGGGGGTCCGATCCGCGCCGATGACCCAGCGGTGCAGCGCGCCGCGGAGCTGGTCGCGGAGTATCTCGCGGCGTCGAACGCCGCTCTGCAAACGGTGTTCGGCAAGGCGCAGCTTCCCGAGGACGTCGCGCCCAGCCGCGTCGCCCGCTGATCAGTCATGCGGATGCCCATCAGCACGCCTGATGCACAGAGGAGGCCTTCGTGAGCGCGAAACAGTCGTTGACGTCGATTGGCCAGCTAGTACCCGAACTGCCCGTCACTGACGTTGAGCGCGCGCAGAAGCACTATCGGGATGCACTCGGCTTCGAGATTGGCTGGCTCTATCCGGGCAAAGAGATCGGGGCCGTGTCGCGCAGGAACGTGGCGATATTCTTTCGGAAGAAAACTCCGCCGTTCGAGGCTGCGGTTCATTGGGTGTTTGCCGAAGATCTCGACGCGACGTACGACGAGTTGAAGTCGGCGGGAGCGAACATCGTTGAGCCCCTGGAAACGAAGCCCTGGGGGTTGAGGCAATTCACCGTCGAAGACCTCGACGGAAACCGCTTCTACTTCCACCACGACTAGCGAAGCGCCGGTGCCACGCGACAAACGGCCGGGACGTGTAACGTCCCGGCCGTTCGCGTAACTCATGCTCGAGGGGGGACTTGAACCCCCACGCCGGTGAAGGCACAGGCTTCTGAGACCTGCGTGTCTACCAGTTCCACCACCCGAGCGCGCCGCGCCTGCGTCCATCGCGGGCAGACATGCAACCTAATTGCGCCGGACGAATCAAGTCAACGCGCGCGCTGCCGCGCGCCCGCGCGCACTCTTATGTTGCAGAACCGGCGCGCCTGCGCGCGGTTCCCGTTCCGCCATGCCGAAGCCCGACGAAAGCCCCGACATCGTTCCGATCGCCAAGAATCGGCGTGCACGGTACGACTACAGCATTCTCGACACGTTCGAGGCGGGTCTCGTGCTGACTGGCAGCGAGGTCAAGTCGCTCCGGGACGGGAAGGCCAACCTCTCGGATGCCTACGGCACCGTGCGCGATGGCGAGATCTACATCCTCAATCTCCATATCTCGCCGTACGAGCGTGCCAGCTACAACAATCACGAGCCCACGCGCACGCGCAAGCTCCTGTTGCACAAGCGGGAGATCGAGCGTCTCATAGGAGCCATCGAGCGACAGGGGCTGACGCTGGTTCCGCTCGAACTGTACTTCAAACGCGGGATTGCCAAGGTGGTGCTGGCACTCGGCAAGGGGAAAAAGCTGCACGACAAGCGCGAATCGGAGCGGACGCGCGACGCGGATCGGGAGATCGCGCGCGCGGTGCGGACGCGATGATCATCGCACTCGTTGCGGCGTTCCAGCTCGCCGCCAGCGCAGCGCCTCTCGAATCGCTCACGGTCAGGGACGCGAGCCGCTCCGCCGTGGTGGCCCTCGTTCCGTCGGACGGCGGCTCGCTCCTGCGGGCGGACCAGCTTCGTCCCATCGTTCCCGTCATTGTGTCGCACGTCACCGGCTCACGATGGATGCTCATCGTGGGCGGGCAGTCCATAGAGATCGAGGAAGGGACGCGCTTTGCCAAGGCCGGCGGGCAGACCTATCAGCTCGCAACCGCGCCTCAGGTTCGAAAGCAGGCGCTGTACGTCCCACTGCAACTGATCGCGGAAATCTTGCCGCGCGTCGCCGGCAACCTCGCCTGGGATCCGGCGCGGTTCGAGCTGCGCGCATTCTCCACACCGGACAAGTATGCTCGCGTCTCGGATTCGAATGCACGAAAGCAAGCCACGCCGGTGCTCGCGCAGACTGTCGCTCCAGGCCCGCTTCGGACGCGCCGACTGGTGGTCGTGGACGCGGGTCATGGCGGCCCCGACGGCGGCATGCACGGTCCGCTCGGCTTCGGCCCCGACGTGCGCGAGAAGGACGTCACGCTGGCGGTCGCCAAGCGAGTGGGCGCGGCATTGAACGAGCGCGGCATCGACGTCACGTACACGCGCACCACCGACACGCTGATCGCGCTGTCCGACCGGGGGCGCATCGCCAACGAGGCGCGCGCGGACCTCTTCGTCAGCATCCACGTGAATGCGGCGAATCCCGGCTGGAAGGACCCTGGCGGCGCGCGCGGATTCGAGACCTACTTCCTGTCCGAGGCCAAGACGGAAGACGCGCGGCGCGTGGAACGGATGGAAAACGAAGTGGTGAAGTTCGAGTCCAGTCAGGCGGCGCGCGCCGGCGATCCCCTGAGCTTCATTCTCAACGACATGGCGCAGAACGAGCACCTCCGCGAGTCCAACGAGCTGGCGGAACTCATTCAGCGCCGCATGGGGGTGGTGCATCCTGGTCCCAACCGCGGCGTGAAACAGGCCGGGTTTCGCGTGCTCGTCACGGCCTTCATGCCGGCCGTGCTCGTCGAGATCGGCTTCGGGACGAATCCGGGCGAAGCGGCGTACATGACCAGTCCTGCGCGGATGAATGAACTGTCGGGCGCCATCGCCGACGGCGTATTGGAATACCTGCGACGGTACGAGCGGCGCGTTTCGTCCACCGGCAGCGCGGCCGGAGGCCAAGGACAGCGGTGAGCACGCACCGCGGAACGCTCGCGGTGCGGGTGGCCGGTCTCGATTTCCAGAATCCCGTCGTCCTCGCGGCAGGCACGGCGGCCTACGGACGCGATCTCGCCGGCGTGGTCGACCTCGAGGCGCTGGGAGGGCTCGTCACCAAGGCCGTGAGCCCGGAGCCGAGGGCCGGCGCGCCATCGCCGCGTGTGGCGGAGTTCGATGGCGGAATGATCAACGCGGTCGGCCTTGCGAACCCGGGCGTCTCCGCCGTGCGGCGGGAACATCTCCCCTGGCTCGCCTCGGCGATTCCGGGCGTCCGCAAGATCGCCAACATCGTGGGCTTCGCGACCGAGGAATTCGCGGAGGTCGTGGCGGAGCTCGATGCGGCGGTCGCCGCCGAGTCGCCCGGCAGCCTCGATGCGTATGAGCTGAACGTGAGTTGTCCGAACGTGAAGGCCGGCGGAATGGAGTTCGGTGCCGACATGAGCTCGCTCGCCGAGGTGGTGCGGCGTGCGCGTGTCTCGACCCGCCGGCCGCTCTTCGTGAAGCTCTCTCCCATGTTGCCGGACATTGCGCAGAGTGCGGCAGTGGCGGCCGACGCGGGCGCGGACGCGATCACGCTCGTGAATACGATTCCGGGATTGGTCATCGACGTCGAGCGTCGCCGTCCTGTACTCGGCTTCGGGACGGGCGGGGTGAGCGGAACGGCCCTTCGTCCCGTGGGCGTTCTGGCGACATGGAAAGTCCGACGCGCCGTGACTCTGCCCATTCTGGGCGTCGGAGGCGTCTCTTCCGCCGAGGATGCCTTGCAGTACATCCTCGCTGGCGCGTCGCTCGTGGGCGTCGGGACGGCCATGCTCCGCGATCCGCGCGCCCCGGAGCGCATCGTCCGTGAGCTGACTCACTGGTGCGACACCCATGGCGTTCGCGACGTGACCGAGCTCGTCGGAACTCTGGAGTTTGACCGATGACCGTGCAGACCGTTCCCATCGTGGCGCTCGACGTCCCCACGTCGGCCAATGCGTTGAGCATCGCGCGCACGCTCGGCGACGCATGCCGTTTTTACAAGGTGGGAAACGAGCTGTTCACGGCGGAGGGGCCGGCCATCGTGCGCGAGCTGCGCTCCATAGGGGCCGACGTCTTTCTCGACCTCAAGTATCACGACATCCCGAATACGGTTGCCGGCGCCGTGCGAAGCGCCGTCGCGCTCGGCGTGCGGCTGTTGACGGTCCATGCGAGCGGTGGCGTCGACATGCTCGCGGCCGCACAGCGCGCGGCTGACGGACGCTGCGATCTATTGGCGGTGACCGTGCTGACGTCGCTGGACGCCGACGGGCTCGGCGCGGCCTGGGGACGCGAGCCTCCCGACGTGGAGAAGGAGGTTCTGCGGCTGGCTGGTCTGGCGGAGCGGGCCGGAGTGCATGGGATCGTCTGTGCGGGAACGGAGGCGGCGGCGGTGCGGGGCGCGTTCGGAGAGACGCTTTCGATCCTGGTCCCGGGCATTCGACTGGCTGACGGGCCGGCGCACGATCAGCGGCGAGTGATGACGCCAGCGGACGCTCGGCGCGCGGGGGCCGGCTACGTCGTGGTGGGGCGGGCGGTGACCGCCGCTCCCGATCCGCTCGCGGCGTTCGAGCGCGTGGTACGGGAGCTGGGCTGAAATCGGTGTATGTGTTGGGGTTGCCTTACGTTAGCTGCCCCATTATCGTACGTGTCTTGGCCGAAAAAATCCCACGTTTTGCATTGATGGTGTTTTTGTGAAAGTCCGAAGCAGCGTCAAGCCGATTTGTGAGCACTGCAAGGTTGTGAAGCGCAACGGCGTGACTCGCATCATCTGCAAGCGCAATCCCAAGCACAAGCAGCGTCAGGGCTGATAGCGAATGGCTCGTATTGCCGGCATCGATCTCCCGCGAGACAAGAAGGTTGAGATCGGACTGACCTATATCTTCGGAATCGGGCGAGCGTCCGCTCTGGAGATCATGAAGACGGCGGGCATCGACGCGTCATTGCGCGTGCGCGACCTGACGGACGCCGACGTGAACCATTTGCGTCAGGCGATCGAGAAGGATTATCGCGTGGAGGGTGCGCTGCGGACGGAGGTCTCGATGAACATCAAGCGATTGATGGACATCGGGTCGTATCGTGGCACGCGTCATCGCCGCGGTCTGCCGGTGCGTGGCCAGCGGACGCATACCAATGCGCGCACGAAGAAGGGGCCACGCCGCGCGATTGCCGGCAAGAAAAAGGTAACCAAGTAACCGTATGGCGATAGGAAAGAAGACCAAGCGCGTGGTCGAGGCCGAGGGTGTGGCGCACGTCAACGCGACTTTCAACAATACGACCATCACCATCTGCGATCCGCGCGGCAACGCCATCGCGTGGGGGTCGAGTGGCAAGGCTGGCTTCAAGGGCTCGAAGAAGAGCACGCCGTTCGCGGCGACCGTCGCGGCGGAGCAGGCGGCTCGCGAGGCGTTGACGGCCGGTGTGAAGCGGGTGCACGTGCGCGTGCAGGGCCCTGGCAGTGGCCGCGAGTCGGCCATTCAGGCGCTCGCCGCGGCGGGGCTCCAGGTGAAGTCGATCAAGGACGTGACGCCGATTCCGCACAACGGTTGCCGTCCCCCGAAGCGTCGGAGAGTCTGAGCATGGGTCGCTATACGGGTCCGAGCTGCCGCCAATGCCGGCGCGAGGGGACCAAGCTGTTCCTCAAGGGCACCAAGTGCTTCACCGAGAAGTGTCCGGTCGAGCGTCGTCCGTATGCGCCGGGCCAGCATGGCCAGGCCACGGCGCGCCGCCGCAAGGCGTCGGAGTACTCGAAGCAGTTGCGTGAGAAGCAGAAGATCAAGCGCATCTACGGCGTGAGCGAGAAGCAGTTCCGCAACACGTTCGAGAAGGTGGCGTCGCAGCCGGGCATCGCGGGGCACAACCTGCTGGCCGCGCTCGAAACGCGATTGGACAACGTGGTGTATCGCATGGGCTTCGCGTCGAGCCGCAAGGCGGCCCGCCAGCTCATCCGGCATCGCCATGTGGAAGTGAACCAGAAGAGCGTCGACATCCCGAGCTTCCACGTGCAGCCGGGCCAGGAAGTCCGCATGCGGGTGAAGTCGCGCGAGCAGGTGTCGGTCATCGTCGCGATGGAGCAGTCGTCGCGCGGCGCGCCGCTCTCGTGGATCGCGGTGGACAAGGAGACGTTCAGCGGCCGCGTGCTCGAGCGCCCCGCGCGCACGAGCATTCCGATCGCGGCGCAAGAGCAGTTGGTGGTGGAGCTTTACAGCAAGTAGGTCGGTAGGTCAGCAGGTCGGTAACGACGTTCGAGGTCTTCCGACCTACCCACTTACCAGATAGCTGGTCGGGGCCCAAACCCCTCTACGAGTCTGCCGCGCGTTTGGGGCGGGGCAGAGCGTTTCCGGCACGTCGCACGCCGGAATGACCCGAACACCCGTACCGAATCATGGCTTCTACGATCGATCTCCGTGGTCTCGTCCGTCCGCAGCTGGTCGAAGCGACCAAGCGCGAGGACAACCCTAACGTCGCCGAATTCCGCCTCCAGCCGCTGGAGCGGGGCTTCGGTCACACGCTCGGCAATGCGATGCGTCGCATGCTGCTGTCGTCGCTCCGCGGCGCGGCGGTGTGGGGTGTCCGCATCGACGGCGTCGTGCACGAGCACCAGACCATTCCGGGCGTCGTCGAAGACGTCCACCAGATCATTGGCAACCTCAAGACGCTCACGCTGACGCTCGCGGACGACGTCGAGAACGCCGTGCTGCACATCAAGCGCGATGGCGCCGGTGCGGTCACCGCCGGAGACGTCGTGCCGGTGTCCGGCGTGCGGGTCGTCAACACGTCGCACCACATCCTGACCCTTCAGGATGACCGCGATCTCAACATCGAGCTGTACGTCAACAAGGGACGCGGCTACGTGGAGGCCGACCAGCATCCCCTGGATCGCGGCCTGCCGGTGGACCTCGTTCGCATCGACTCCATCTACAATCCGGTGCGGCGCGCGAATTTCTCCGTGGCGGAGACGCGTGTCGGACAGCGCACGGACTACGATCGACTCACGCTGACGGTGGAGACGAACGGCACCATCTCGCCCGAGGAAGCCGTCAGCTATGCGGCGGCACTCGCTCAGACGCACTTCCAGTACTTCGTGGAGTTCGGCTCGCACAGCTCCGCGCCGCTCGGCGCCGGCGCCGGTGAGGGCGCGGGCACCGATGGCGCGCGGCTCCAGGGCTTGCTCAAGACGCCCATCGACGACCTCGAGCTCAGCGTGCGCTCGGTCAACTCGCTCAAGAACTCCAACATCCGGAGCCTGGGTGACCTCGTTCGCCAGACCGAGAGCCAGATCCTGCAAGTCAAGAATTTCGGAAAGAAGTCGCTTCAGGAGATCGCCGATCTGCTCGAGCGTGAAGGCCTGAACTTCGGGATGCGGTTCGAGGAGAATGGCGAAGGCGTGCGCGTGCTCGACTGGGGCACGCCGCCGAGCCAGGCTGCCGCCGCCGCGCCCGACGACGAAGAGGAGTAGGCACCGATGCGTCACCGGAAGGCAGGACGGCAGCTTCGCCGCACGAGTGAGCAGAAGCTCTCGCTGATGCGGAACCTCGCCACGTCGCTCATCGAGAGTGAATCGATCGAGACGACCGAGGCGAAGGCCAAGGAGCTGCGGCCGTTCATCGAGAAGCTCGTCACCAAGGCACGCGAGGGCACGCTGCACGCGCGCCGGCTGGCGGGCCGCCACATTCAGAAGCGCGCGGCGGCGGACAAGCTCTTCCAGGAGCTCGGACCGCGGTTTGCCAAGCGGAACGGCGGCTACACGCGCATCCTGAAGACCGGCTTCCGCAAGGGCGATGGCGCCGACATGGCGCGCATCGAATTCGTCGGGGAGAAGTAAGCCATGGCCATCCAGCGCAATCGCTGCTACCACTGCGACAAGGGCGTCGCGTTCGGCAACAACGTGTCGCACGCCAACAATCACACGCGCCGCACGTGGAAGCCGAACCTCCAGGTGGTCCGCACTCTGGTGGACGGCAAGATCACGAAGGTGAAGGTGTGCACGCGCTGCCTGAATGCCGGCAAGGTCCCGCGCGCGCCGCGCGGCGCGCAGGTGGCGTGACGGCTTCGCTCCGCCCGTCCAGCATGCAACAGGGGAGCTCTGCGGGGCTCCCTTTTTTGTTGTTCTCCCTCATCGCCTGATCGACATGCCCACCGCCCTCATCACCGGGATCACCGGACAGGACGGCTCCTATCTGGCGGAGCTGCTGCTCGAGAAGGGATACCGCGTCGTCGGCGTCGTCCGCCGCAGCTCGACGACACCGTACGAGCGCATCGGCCACCTGGTGGACCGCATCGAGGTCTGCTCCGCGGACTTGCTGGACCAGACGTCCCTCACCGACGTCGTCCACGACACGCAGCCGGACGAGATCTACAACCTCGCCGCGCAGAGCTTCGTGCAGACCTCCTGGTCGCAGCCCGTGCTCACCGGCGAGTTCACGGCCCTCGGCGTCACTCGAATGCTGGAGGCCATGAAGAAGGCTGCGCCGAAATCGCGCTTCTATCAGGCCAGCTCCAGCGAGATGTTCGGCAAGGTGGTCGAGACACCGCAGCGCGAGTCCACGCCGTTCTATCCGCGCAGTCCCTACGGCGTGGCGAAAGTCTACGGCCATTGGATCACGCTGAACTATCGCGAGAGCTTCGGCCTGTACGCGGTTTCCGGCATCCTCTTCAACCACGAGAGTCCGCGCCGCGGCCTCGAGTTCGTGACGCGCAAGGTCACGGACGGGGCCGCGCGCTGCAAGCTCGGCATCTCCAAGGAGCTGCGACTTGGCAACGTCGAATCTCGGCGAGACTGGGGGTTTGCCGGCGATTACGTGGATGCCATGTGGCGCATGCTCCAGCAGGACGAGCCGGACGATTACGTCGTGGCCACAGGAGAGACGTGGTCGGTGCGTCAGCTCTGCGAGGTGGCTTTCGGCGCGGTGGATCTGGACTATCGCGACTTCGTGAAGCATGATGCACGCTTCGACCGCCCGGCCGAGGTGGATCTGCTCGTGGGTGATCCCTCGAAGGCCAAGCTGAAGCTCGGCTGGGAGCCGACGGTGCGCTTCCATGAGCTCGTGGAGATGATGGTTGCCGCGGACCTCGAGCGGCAGTCGCGGAGGACGTGAGCACGCGGGCGCTCGTCACGGGCGGCAACGGCTTCGTTGCGCAGTGGGCGATGCGTGCGATGCTGCAGCGCGGCTGGTCCGTGACGGCAGCGGGAATCGGGCAGTTCGCGGCGCCGGTGCTCACCGACGCGGAAAGCTCGGCCATCTCGTGGACAACCATGGACGTCACCGATCAGTCGCAGGTGCGTGACACGATGAATGCGTGTCGCCCCGACATGGTGCTCCATCTGGCGGCGATCAGCCACGTGCCGGACGCGCGTGCGAACCCAGGCCTGGCCTACGAGGTGAACGTCGTTGGGTCGGTTCGCGTGTTGGCCGAGGCGCGCCGTCTGCGCGACGAGGACGCCGCCGATCCGACGGTGCTGGTGATCGGATCCGCGGAGCAGTACGGGCGGCACGAGATCAACGAGATGCCGTTGCACGAGGAGGTGGAGCAGCGGCCGCTCACGCTCTACGCGTCGTCGAAGACGGCGCAGGAGATCGCGGCACTCCAGGCGTTCCGCGCCGAGGGCATTCGTGTGCTGTGCACGCGGAGCTTCAACCATTCGGGTGCGGGACACGCTCGCCGGTTCCTGCTTCCGAGCCTCGTGGAGCAGGCAGTGGCGCTGCCGCCCTCCGGCGGCGTGCTCAGGATCGGCAATGCCGACGTGGTACGCGACTTTCTTCACGTGGCGGACGTCGTCGAGGCCTACCTGCTGCTGCTCGAGCGCGGAGCCATGGGCGACGTGTACAATGTGAGCAGCGGCGAGGGCGTGTCGGTCCGAGCGCTCGCGTCGGCCGTCTTGCAGCGCGTTGGCGTCTCTGCCGACATTGCTGTGGATTCCGTGCGGGCGCGTCCCGTGGACGTGCCGGTGCTCGTGGGAAGCAACACCAAACTTCACCGCGCGACGGGTTGGACACCGTGCCGTACGCGCGATGACATCATAGATGATCTGATTCATGCCGCGACGCGCTGACATCCATCGCATTCTCGTCATTGGCTCCGGCCCGATCGTCATCGGGCAGGCGGCCGAGTTCGACTATTCGGGCACGCAGGCCACGAAGGCGCTGCGCGAGGAAGGGTACGAGGTGGTCCTCATCAACTCGAATCCGGCCACGATCATGACGGACCCGGAGATCGCCGACCGCACGTACATCGAGCCGGTGACGCCGGAGTTCGTGGAGCTCATCATCGAGCGCGAGAAACCGGACGCGCTGCTGCCGACCATGGGTGGGCAGACCGCGCTCAACGTCGCCATGTCGCTGGCCAACAGCGGTGTGCTGGCCCGCCACGGCGTGGAGCTGATCGGTGCGAATGCGCGCGCCATCGCGATCGCGGAGGACCGCAAGCAGTTCGGCGAGGCGATGGACCGCATCGGCCTCGGCGTCGCGCAGGGCGGCATTGCCACCACGCTGGACGAGGCGATGGCGCTGCTCGATGTCTCCGGCTTCCCGGCCATCATACGCCCGTCGTTCACGCTGGGTGGCACCGGGGGCGGTATCGCCTACAACCGCGACGAGTTCGAGGACATCGTGCGTCACGGTCTCGCGGAGAGCCCGACGTCACAGATTCTCATCGAGCGGTCGCTGATTGGGTGGAAAGAGTTCGAGCTGGAAGTGATGCGCGACAGCCACGACAACGTGGTGATCGTCTGTTCCATCGAGAACATCGACCCGATGGGCGTGCACACAGGCGATTCCATCACGGTGGCGCCGGCGATGACGCTGACCGATCGCGAGTACCAGACGATGCGCGACGCCGCGGTCGCGATCATTCGCGAGGTGGGCGTGGACGCCGGCGGCTGCAACATCCAGTTCGCCGTGAATCCGCGCGATGGCGAGATGCTGGTGATCGAGATGAATCCGCGCGTCTCGCGCTCCTCCGCGCTCGCGTCGAAGGCGACGGGCTTTCCCATTGCGCGCATCGGAGCCAAGCTCGCGGTGGGCTATCGCCTGGACGAGATCCCGAACGACATCACGAAGACGACTCCCGCCTCGTTCGAGCCCGTGCTCGACTACGTCGTGGTGAAGGCGCCGAGGTTCGCGTTCGAGAAGTTCGCCGCGGCCAACCCGATGCTGACGACGCAGATGAAGAGCGTCGGCGAGTCGATGTCCATCGGGCGCACGTTCAAGGAGGCATTTCAGAAATCCCTGCGCGCGCTGGAGACGGGCCGCTCAGGTTGGACGGTGGGCAAGCGGCTTCAGGATGATCGCCTTTCGGACGACTCGTTGGAGACTCTGCGGGGCGCGCTGCGTCAACCCACGTCGGAGCGCATCTATCAGGTCAAGCGCGCGTTTCTCGCGGGACTGGGCGTCGAGGAGCTCTACGAGCTCACGGCCATCGACCCATGGTTTCTGTCCCAGCTCCAGGAGCTGATCGACGCCGAGCGCGCGTTCGCGGCGCTTCCGTCGCTCGACGCCGTGGCAGTTCGCCGCATGAAGCAGTTGGGTTTTTCCGATCGGCAGCTCGCGGAGTTGCACGGTGAGACCGAATCCGCGGCGCGCGAGCGGCGCTGGGCGCTCGGCGTTCGGCCGGCGTACAAGATGGTGGACACGTGCGCCGGAGAATTTCCGTCCGCGACCCCGTACCTGTACGGCAGCTACGACGAGGAGAGCGAGGCTCCGCGCAGCGGGCGAACGTCCGTCATCATCCTCGGCAGTGGACCGAACCGTATCGGGCAGGGCGTCGAGTTCGACTACTGCTGCGTGCGTGCCGTGATGGCGCTGCGTGAGCGCGGGTACGAGACGATCATGATCAACTCGAATCCCGAGACCGTCTCCACGGACTTCGATACCTCCGACAAGCTGTACTTCGAGCCGCTCACGCTCGAGGACGTGCTCGAGATCGTGCATCGCGAGCAGCCCAAAGGCGTCATCGTGCAGTTGGGGGGACAGACGCCGCTCAAGCTGACGCGTGGACTGGAGGCGGCCGGAGTGCAGATCCTCGGTACGTCGCCCGATGCGATCGACATGGCGGAGGATCGGCGACGGTTCGAGGCGGTCGCGCGCGAGATCGGATTGATCCAGCCACCCAACGGCACAGCCACGAGCATCGACGAAGCGCTCGCTGCCGCCGAGTCCATCGGCTATCCGGTTCTTGTGCGGCCGAGCTACGTGTTGGGCGGGCGCGCGATGCAGATCGTGTATGATCCCGCCTCGCTCGAGCAGTATTTCGCCACAGCAGTGCGTGTGTCCGAGGAACGGCCCGTGCTCATCGACTCGTTTCTCGAGGACGCGTTCGAAGTGGACGTGGACGCTCTCTGCGACGGCACGCAGGTGGTGATCGGCGGGGTGATGCAGCACATCGAGGACGCGGGGATTCACTCCGGCGATTCGGCCTGCGTGCTTCCGCCATATCTCATCGGCGAGCGGGACGTGCGGACGATGAAGGATCAGACGGTGGCCCTCGCGCGTGCGCTCGGGGTGGTCGGCCTCATCAACGTGCAGTTCGCCATCAAGAACGGCGTGGTCTACGTGCTGGAGGTCAATCCGCGCGCGAGCCGCACCATTCCGTTCGTGTCAAAGGCGATCGGTGTTCCCCTGGCGAGTCACGCCGCGCGCGTCATGTGCGGCGAGTCGCTCGCCGACATCGGGTTCACTGAGGAGATCGTGCCGCCGTTCGTATCGGTGAAGGAAGCAGTGTTCCCGTTCAACAAGTTCGAGGGCGTGGATCCGGTGCTCGGGCCGGAGATGCGGTCCACGGGCGAGGTGATGGGGATCTCCGATTCGTTTGGCAGTGCGTTCGCCAAGGCGCAGCTCGCCGCCGGAAACGGCATGCCACTCTCGGGGACGATCCTGGTGACGGTGAACGACTCGGACAAACCATCGGTGGCGCCGATCGCGCGGCGCTTTCA
Organism: Gemmatimonadetes bacterium 2013_60CM_65_52; assembly: GCA_002215645.1. Classification (GTDB taxonomy): domain Bacteria; phylum Gemmatimonadota; class Gemmatimonadetes; order Gemmatimonadales; family Gemmatimonadaceae; genus AG11. Next base: position 245,796 of record NGFI01000008.1, read on the forward strand.
TGAGATGGGCTTCGCCCTCGTCGCCACGCAGGGCACGGCGAAGTTCCTGCGCGCGCGGGGCATTCCGGTGAGCACCGTGTACAAGGTGCATGAGGGCCGGCCGAACTGCCTTGACATGATCCTGAACGGAGACGTCCAGCTCCTGGTGAACACACCGCTCGGCAAGCATGCGCAGCGTGACGATTACACGATGCGCCAGGCGGCCATTCGCAATCACGTCGCATATACCACGACCCTGTCGGCGGCGAGCGCCGCCTCGGACGCGATTCTCGCGCTGCGGTCGCGCTCCGCTACCGTGCGGTCGTTGCAGGAGTGGCAGCAGGACATTCACGATGCGGTGACGGTCGGCGCATGAGCGTTCACCCCGAGGCGACGGTGCATCCCTCCGCGTTCGTCGACGACGGCGCGATGATCGGTGCAGGTACACGTATCTGGCATTTCTGCCATGTGCTCGGCAGCGCGGTCATCGGCGAGCACTGCTCGCTCGGACAGAATGTCGTCGTGATGAACGGGGTGCGCATCGGACGCAACGTGAAGGTGCAGAACAACGTGTCCATCTACGAGGGCGTGGAGATCGAGGACGACGTGTTCTGCGGTCCATCCATGGTCTTCACCAACGTGCTCACGCCGCGGAGCCACGTGTCGCGGAAGGGGGAATATCGTCGCACGCTCGTGAAGCGCGGCTCCTCCATCGGGGCGAATGCCACCATCGTCAGCGGCGTCACCCTCGGTGAGTATTCCTTCGTCGGCGCGGGCGCCGTGGTGAGCACTGACGTCGCGCCGTTTGCGCTCGTCGTGGGTGTGCCGGCGCGGCGCGTCGGGTGGATGTGCCAGTGCGGCGAGCGCCTGCCCGACAGCGGTACGGGGCAGTGCGCCGTGTGCGGATCCATCTACGAGTCGCGCGACGGCGTGGTTCGTCAAATGAGCGGGCCGAACATGCAGACCACACCATGAGCGCTTCCGTGCCACCCATCACGGGCCGCATTCGTGTCGCGCTCGTAGGCTGCGGCCGCATCAGCCGCAATCACTTCGAGGCCATCGCAAAGATCGACGGGCTGCAGCTCGTCTCGGTCGCCGACAGCGATCTGGGCCGCGCACAGGCTGCTGGCGCCGAGTTTGGCGTGCCGGCGTTCGCGTCGGTCGAGGAGATGTTGGAGGCGGTCCCGAGTCATCTCATGACCGTCTGTACGCCGTCGGGGCTGCATCCTCAGCACGGAATCATCGCAGCGAAGGCCGGACGCCACGTCCTCACGGAAAAGCCAATGGCGATTTCGCTCGAGGCGGCGGATGAGCTCGTCCACGCCTGCGACGCCGCCGGCGTGCATCTCTTCGTGGTGAAGCAGAATCGGCTCAACCCGCCCGTGCAACTGCTGAAGCGCGCCATCGACAAGGGGCGGTTCGGCCGCATCCACATGGCCAACACCACGGTGCGGTGGACGCGGCCGCAGGAGTACTATGACGCCGAGCCGTGGCGTGGAACCTGGGAGTTCGACGGTGGCGCGATCATGAATCAGGCAAGCCATTACGTGGATCTCATGCAGTGGCTCGTGGGACCGGTCGAGAGCGTGATGGCCAAGACGGCGACGCAGGCTCGGCGCATCGAGGCCGAGGATTCCGGCGTGGCGGTCCTGAAGTTTCGGTCGGGAGCGCTCGGCGTCATCGAGGTGAGCGTGCTCACGTATCCGCGCAACCTCGAGGGCTCCATCACCATTCTCGGCGAGAAGGGCTCCGTGAAGATCGGCGGCACGGCCGTCAATCGCGTGGAGCACTGGCAGTTCGAGACGTACGACGACGACGACAAGCTCATCGACGCCGCAAATACGAACCCACCAACCGTGTACGGATTCGGTCACGAGGCGTACTACCGAAACCTGCTGCCCGTGCTGCATGGGGTTGCGCGTCCCGACACCGATGGGCGCGCCGGCCGCAAATCCCTGGAATTGATCCTCGGCATCTACGAGTCGGCCAAGACGGGATGCGAGGTGCCGATCCCGCTCCGCACGAGACTATAATTCGCTTCCATGCCTGTCCCGCTGCTCGACCTCAAGGCGCAGTATGCCACCATCCGCGACGACGTCGTCGCGGCGATGATGAAAGTGGTGGACGCCCAGACCTTCATCCTCGGCGACGCGGTCGTCACGCTCGAGCGCGACATCGCGGCGCTGTCGCACGCGAAGCACGCCATCGGGTGTGCCAACGGAACGGATGCATTGTTGCTCGCGATGCGCGCGCTCGACATCGGCCGCGGCGACGAAGTCATCACGACGCCGTTCACGTTTTTCGCGACGGCGGGTACCGTGCACAACCTCGGTGCGACGCCCGTGTTCGTCGACATCGAGCCGGACACCTACAACATTCGGCCGGATGCAGCGGCAGCAGCGCGTACGTCGAAGACCAGGGCCGTGATCCCGGTGGATCTGTTCGGGCAGATGGCCGCTGTGGAGCGTATCGCGCTCGCGCTGCCGGGACTGCCGGTCATCGAGGACGCAGCACAATCCATCGGCGCGCGGCGATCCATTGACGGCGAAGCGCGCATGGCCGGTGAAGTCCCGACCATCGGCACGTTCAGCTTCTTTCCCTCGAAGAATCTCGGCGGGTATGGCGATGGCGGCATGATCGTCACGCAGGACGACCGCATCGCGGAGCGTTTGCGGCGGCTGCGCGTGCATGGTGGGTCGCGGCAGTATTACCACGACGAAGTCGGATACAACAGCCGACTGGATGCGCTGCAAGCCGCGGTGCTCTCGGCCAAGCTTCCGCATCTCGCAGCGTGGAGCGCGGGGCGACGGCGGAACGCGGCGCATTATGACGCCGCCTTTGCCGACCTCGCCGCGACGGGTGTCGTGACGACGCCGTACGTCGCCCCCGAGAACGAGTCCATCTTCAATCAGTACACGCTGCGCATTGCGAGCGGTAAGCGCGACGCGCTCCAGGCGCACCTCAAGGCGCATGGCATCGGCACGGCGATCTACTATCCGCTTCCACTCCATCTGCAGCCGTGCTTCGCATATCTCGGCTACAAGAAGGGTCAGTGTCCCGAGAGCGAGCGCGCGGCGCAGGAAGTTCTCTCCCTGCCGATCTACCCCGAGCTGACGCGCCAGCAGCTCGACGAGGTGGTGGCCGGCGTCACGTCGTTCTTTCACTGATCTCGTGAACATCACCGTCGTCGGCTCCGGGTACGTGGGTCTCGTCGTGGGCGCGTGCCTCGCTGAAACGGGGAATGCCGTCCTCTGCGCCGATCTCGACGAGACCAAGATCGAGGGCCTCCGGAACAACGTCCTCCCCATCTACGAGCCCGGCCTCGACGATTACGTCGAACGGAATCAGCGGCAGGGACGCCTCACGTTCTCGACGGACATTGGGCAGAGCATCGCATCGGCGGACGTCGTCTTCATCGCGGTCGGCACGCCACCCGATGAGGATGGTTCGGCGGACCTGCGCCACGTGCTCGACGTCGCGGAGCAGATCGGCCGGCACATGCAGCGCGAGCTGGTGGTGGTGACGAAGTCCACGGTGCCCGTCGGCACCGCGGCGAGGGTGACGGAGGCCGTGGCGCGCAACGCGAAGTTTCCCTTCCACGTGTGCTCCAATCCGGAGTTTCTCAAGGAGGGCGCGGCGATCGACGACTTCATGAAGCCGGATCGCGTGGTGCTGGGCGTGGACAGCGACTTCGCGCGCAGCGTGATGGCGGAGCTGTACGCGCCGTTCGTCCGCACCGGGAAACCCATCCTCTTCATGGACGTGCCGTCGGCGGAAATGACGAAGTACGCAGCCAACGCGATGCTCGCCACACGCATCTCCTTCATGAACGAGATCGCGAATCTGTGTGAGTCCGTCGGTGCCGACGTCGATCAGGTTCGGCGAGGGATCGGTTCGGACACGCGCATCGGCGCGGCGTTCCTGTTTCCGGGTCCGGGTTATGGCGGGTCGTGCTTCCCCAAGGACGTCAAAGCGCTCGTGCGCACGGCTAAGTCGAAGCATGTGGCGCTGCGAGTGCTCGACGCTGTGGAATCCGCGAACGAGGCCCAGAAAGAGCGGCTCTTCGAGAAGCTGGACCGAAGTCTTGGTGGTGTGAAGGGCAAGCGCATCGCGGTGTGGGGGCTGGCGTTCAAGCCGAATACCGATGACATGCGCGAGGCGCCTTCACTCGTGCTCATCGACCAGTTGCTCTCGGCGGGCGCAACGGTCGCGGCGCACGATCCGGTCGCCATGCACGAGGCGGAGCGACGAATCGGCGCAAGGATCACGTATGCGCCGTCGGGCTACGAGGCGCTCGAGGGCGCCGATGCGCTCGTCGTGGTGACGGACTGGAACGAGTACCGCCACCCGGACTTCGCCCGCATGAAATCGCTGCTGCGCGGAGCGGTGATCGTGGACGGCCGGAACCTGTATGACGCGCGCAAGATGCGCGCGCTCGGCTTCACCTACGAGTCCATCGGACGAGGCGCACCGACATGAGAGTGCTGATCACGGGCGCCGCCGGATTTCTGGGATCGCATCTGTGCGACCGGTTTCTCGCCGAAGGCCACTCGGTGGTGGGCCTCGACAACTTCGTCACGGGCCATCCGGACAACATCGCCCATCTGATGAGCGACGTCCGGTTCGAATTCATGCGGCACAACATCTCGACGTACACGTACGTGTCGGGAGCTCTCGACGGCGTGCTGCATTTCGCGTCGCCAGCCAGTCCGATCGACTATCTCGAGCTGCCCATCCAGACGTTGAAGGTGGGCTCGCTGGGCACCCACAACGCCCTGGGTCTCGCAAAGGCCAAGAACGCCCGCTTCTTTCTGGCCTCCACGTCCGAGGTGTACGGCGATCCGCTGGTGCATCCGCAAACCGAGGATTACTGGGGGAACGTAAACCCCGTGGGACCCCGCGGTGTCTATGACGAGGCCAAGCGGTTCTCGGAGGCCATCACGATGGCGTACCACACGTACCACGGCGTGGACACGCGCATCGTACGGATCTTCAATACGTACGGCCCGCGGATGCGGCCGCGTGACGGGCGCGTGGTGTCGAACTTCATCGTGCAGGCGCTGACGAACGAGCCGCTCACCATCTACGGCGACGGGTCGCAGACACGCAGCTTCTGCTATGTGTCGGACGAGGTCGACGGGATCTACCGCCTCTTCATGCACGGCAATCACACACCGACCAACATCGGCAATCCCGACGAGTATACCGTACGCCAGCTCGCCGAGCTGGTCGTGGAGCTCACCGGGACGTCGGCGCCCATCGTGCACGAGCCGCTTCCGGTGGACGATCCCAAGGTGCGGAAGCCCGACATCTCCAAGGCGCGGGCGACGCTCGGCTGGCAGCCTACGGTGCACGTCCGGGACGGGCTGGCGCTCACCATCGAGTATTTTCGCCGGCTCATCGGTACGCCGCACATGGCGCCGAGGGTTGCGCGAGAGCGGCCAGCGGGCCTCTGACCGGTGAACCGTAGACCGTTCACGGGCGTTCCCGGTGTATCTTCCATGGCTCCTGAACCGACCGCCTTTTCGCGGGTACAGTTTCCGATATGCGCTTGATTCGCCGGGGGCCGCTCGCCGCCATGGTCTTCGTGACCGCGGCCTGCCATCCCGACTTTCAGATTACGAAGTTCCCCACGAACGAAGCCCTCTACCGCGCCGCCATGCAGGAAGCGGATGCGCAGCGGTGGGACAATGCCGTGGCGGCCTTCGAGAAGCTCACGACCGACTTGTCGGCCCGCGACACGCTGTTGCCGCGCGCCCACTGGTTCCTTGGCCGTGCGCACGAGGCCCGTGGCGAGCACGTGCTGGCGGCCACGAGCTTCTCACATCTCGTCGAGAACTTCCCCGACGACACCCTCGCCGCACCCGCCGCGCTCGCGGCCGCGCGCGCCTATGGGAAGATGTGGCGCAAGCCGGCCCTCGATCCCACATATGGCGAGACGGCGCTCGCGACGTACAATACGCTGCTGAGCCTCTATCCCCAGTCGCCGCTCGTCCCCGAAGCGAAGAAGGAGCTGGCGGAGCTGGAGGAAATGTTCGCGCAGAAGGCCTACCTGACCGGCCTGTACTATCTCCGGCGCGGGGCGTACGACAGCGGCATCATCTATTTCAAGGACGTCCTCGCCAAGTGGCCCGCGAGCCCGACGTCTCGCTCTGCACAATTGCGTCTGGTGGAGTCGTACAGGGCCATCCGGTATCGTGAAGACGCGCAGGATCAATGCGCGGCGCTTCGGAAGAACTATCCAGGTGATGCCGAGGTGCGCCTCGTATGTCAGGGCGTCGGTGAGCCGGCACAGTCGGCGCCCGCAGCCACCTCGAACGCTCCACCGGCGTCGACGGGTCCGCCTCAGGCCGCGACCCCGCCGTCGACACCGCCCGCGGACTGAGGCATGCGCCTCGGGATCTTCGGGGGCAGTTTCGACCCGCCGCATCTCGGGCATCTGCTTCCGGTCATCGACGCGGTCGAGGCCCTGGCGCTCGATGGCGTGCGGTTCATGCCCGCCGGTGAGCAACCGCTGAAATCCGGCCGCGCGTACGCCAGCGCGGAGCATCGCTTCGCGATGACGCAGCGGCTGCTGCACGGGGTCCCAGGGTTCATCGCTGACCGGTCGGAAATCGACCGTCCGGGGTTATCTTACACGGTTGACACCGTGACGCAGTTGGCGGCCGCCCATCCCGGCGTGGAGCTCCTGCTCCTGCTCGGGACCGACGCGTTCGCGCTCTTCGAGCAGTGGAAGGAACCGGAACGGATACGCTCGCTGGCAACGGTGGTCGTCCTCGCGCGAGGCGACGAGCCGCTCGCGGCAGCGACCCGCACGCCGGCGCAGGTGCTGCAGACGCGGCGGGTGGACATCTCGTCCACCGAGCTGCGCGCCCGGGTGGCCGACGGGCGGACCATTCGCGGATTCGTTCCCGATGCGGTGGCGGACTACATCGCCGCGCATCGGCTGTATCGATAAGAGGACTGCATGTTCAAGCGCGTACTGACGGCATTCATGGGCACCCGCCACGAGCGGGAGCGGAAGCGGCTCCAGCCGATTCTGGATTCCGTCCATGAGCACGAAGCAAGGCTCGCCAATGCGAGCGAAGAAACCCTGCGCAACCAGACGGCGAAATTTCGCGGTCTGCTGCACGAGCGGACGCATGATCTCGAGACTCGCATCGCCGAGTTGAAGGAGGCCAAGCGAACGGCCAGCGAGGCGAGCGAGCGCGAGCGGATCGACACCGAATTGGGTGGCGTGGACGGCAGCGGCGGCCTCGAGGCGGATCTGCGCCGCACCATCGCCGAAACCCTCGACGAGATTCTGCCCGAGGCCTTCGCGACGGTGCGCGAGGCCAGCCGACGGCTCATGGGCACGACGGTGACCGTCACGGGCCGCGAGCAGCAATGGAACATGGTGCCGTACGACGTGCAGCTCATGGGCGGCATTCAGCTGCACTTTGGCAGGATCGCGGAAATGGGGACTGGCGAGGGCAAGACGCTCGTCGCCACGCTGCCACTCTACCTGAATGCATTGTCAGGGCGCGGCGCGCACCTCGTCACGGTGAACTCGTATCTGGCACGCCGCGATTCGCAGTGGATGGGGCATCTGTTCACGTACCTGGGACTCACCGTCGGCTGCATCGACGACACCGAGGCCGGGTCGCCGGAGCGGCGCGCCGCGTATCTCTCGGACGTCACGTACGGCACCAACAACGAATTCGGCTTCGATTACCTGCGCGACAACATGGTCGTGTCGCTCGACCAGCGCGTCCAGCGTGTCCACGTCTATGCCATCGTGGACGAAGTGGACTCCGTGCTCATCGACGAAGCGCGCACCCCGCTCATCATCTCCGGTCCCGTCGGCAACGACGGGGACATCCAGTACTTCGAGAACAACGCAGCCGTGTCGGGGCTGGTGCGCCGTCAGGTGGAGATGGTCAATCAGCTCGTCGCCGATGCGGAGCGTGACCTGGGCGCGGGGAATACGCAGGACGCCTCGGTCAAGCTCTACCAGGCGCAGATGGGCCACCCGAAGAACCGGCGGCTCCTCAAGCTCATGCAGGAGCAGGGTAACAAGCAGCTCGTGCTGAAGATGGAGCTCGAGCACCTCGCCGACCGGAAGCTGCCGCCGCACAAGCAGTCGTACCGCGACATCGAGGAAAATCTGCTGTTCGTGCTCGATGAACGGGGGCATTCCGTCCATCTGACGGACCGCGGCGTCGACTTCATGTCGCCGAACGATCACGACGCGTACGTGCTGCCCGATCTGAGCGAGGCGGTACACCGCATCGATCACGCGGCGGACCTGACGGGCGACCAGAAGATCGCGGCGCGCCGCGAGCTGGAGATCGACTACGCGTCCAAGAGCGAGCGTCTCAACATCGTGCACCAGCTTCTCAGGGCGCACGCGCTCTACGAGAAGGACGTCAACTACGTCGTGCAGGACGGCGAGGTGCTGATCGTCGACGAATACACCGGCCGCACCATGCCGGGTCGTCGCTGGAGCGAGGGACTGCACCAGGCGGTCGAGGCCAAGGAAGGGGTTCGCGTAAAGGGCGAGACGCAGACCATGGCCACGATCACCATCCAGAACTACTTCCGCATGTACGAGAAGCTGGCCGGCATGACCGGCACGGCCGAAACGGAAGAGACGGAGTTCTACGAGATCTACAAGCTGGAAGTCGCGGTCATCCCGACGAATCGTCCCGTCATCCGCGACGACCGCCACGATCTCGTCTTCAAGACGCGGCGCGAGAAGTACAACGCCATCGTCGACGAGACGCGCCGCCTGCACGAGCTCGGATATCCGGTGCTGATCGGCACCACCAGCGTGGATGCGTCGGAAACGCTGTCCAAGCTCATGCAGCGCGCGGGGCTCGTGCACAACGTGCTCAACGCCAAGTATCACCAGCGTGAGGCGGAGATCGTCGCCAACGCCGGGCAGCCGGGCGCGATCACCATCGCCACCAACATGGCCGGCCGCGGCACCGACATCAAACTCGGCGAAGGGGTCACGCCGTCGAAGCCGTCGAAGGTGAAGGATCCCGACGGAAAGGAGATCGACGTCGACGAGATCGGTGGCCTCCACATCGTCGGCTCCGAGCGCCACGAGTCACGTCGCATCGACCGCCAGCTCCGCGGCCGGTCGGGACGTCAGGGTGATCCGGGAGCGAGCCAGTTCTTTCTGTCGCTCGAGGACGACCTCATGCGGCTCTTCGGCAGCGATCGCATCGCGAAGCTGATGGACCGCATGGGCGCGCAGGAGGGCGAGGTGCTCACGCATCCGCTCATCACGCGGTCCATCGAGCAGGCACAGAAGCGCGTCGAGCTCCAGAACTTCCAGAGCCGCAAGCGGCTGCTGGAGTACGACGACGTCATGAACCAGCAGCGCGAGGTGATCTATTCGCTGCGTTCATTCGCGCTCGAGGGCGGCGAGGAGCTGAAGGGCGAGGCGCTCAAGATGGTGGAGAAGGCCGTCGCCCGGCGCGTGGAGACCGTGCTCGCGGAGTTCGAGGACTACTCGGAGTGGGACTTCGAGCTGCTCCGTCAGGAGCTGCTGCTGCACTACATGCTCCAGGTGAAGGAGTTCGACGACGAGCAGCTCAGACCCACCGTGCTGCCGGACGCCCAGCAGCACACGGTGGAGGCAGGCCGCACGGCGTTCGCTGGCAAGCTCGAAGCGCTGGACATGGTGCGCGACCAGGAGGGCGGCTATGCCGACCGCCTGCTGCGCTACGTGATGCTCAACGTGCTGGACGAGAAGTGGAAGGATCACCTTTACGATCTCGACCAGCTCCGCAACGCGATTCATTATCGCTCGTGGGGGCAGAAGGACCCGCTTCTCGAGTACAAGCAGGAGGCCTACACGATGTTCGTCGATCTGATGAACGACATCGCGGAGACCTTCACGGACCGGTTCCTCAAGGTGCAGCTCGTCATCGAGGAGCCGGGCTCGCCCGATGGTGCGCCACCGGGCGGCCAGTTCCGCCCGGAATCAGCTCCAAGCGCACCCACGCGTCGCTACAACGCGCTCGGCGTGCTGGAGGACGTCGCGTCGTCGGCGCCGGCAATCGGTGCGACGGCGGTCGAGGACATCGGTCCGGCCGAAACGCCCGACGAAAAGCTCGCCGCCGTAAAGCGCGACCCGGTCATCATCGGTGCCGGCCGCGCGCGCACCATGCAGGACGTCGCCTCCGATCAGCGCGCCGCACCGGTGGACTGGTCGAACGTCGGGCGCAACGATCCGTGCCCGTGCGGATCAGGCAAGAAGTTCAAGAAATGCCACGGGACGTCCATCTAGCGCACGTCCCGTGAGCGAAGCGGACGTTGCAATTCGCCGCGCCACGCTCGACGATGTGCCAACCCTCGTCGAACATCGCGTCGCAATGTTTCGAGACATAGGCGCGTTGCCCGTGGGAGAAGAAGCAGCATTGAGGGCGGCGGTGCTTCCGGTCCTCGCTGACTGGTTGGCGATGGGCGAATACGTCGCTTGGGTCGTCACTGCCGCGGGCAATGCGACGGAGGTCATCGGCGGAGCCGGAGTCCAGCGTCGCCACTTCATGCCTCGACCCTCTCCCACTGGCGTGTTGTCTGGCGGAGAAGGGCTCGTACTCAACGTGTATGTCGAGCCGGGGTGGCGAAAGCGCGGTGTCGGCGGGCGCGTCATGCGTGAGGTCATTGCATGGGCGCGAAGCGAGGGAATCGAGCAGCTCGTTCTGCACGCGTCGGCAGAGGGACGCCCGATGTACGAGAAGCTCGGCTTCGCACAGACGAACGAGATGCGGCTCGCATGATCGTTTTGAGAACCAGTGGCGGCGTCTTGCTGCGGCCTTGCGCCAGCCGTTGCAACATTTCCTTGAGCGGACGGCGCCACTCGGGCTTGGACTAGGCGCAGGGGTGCCGCGCAACACGACCTTCTCCGGGATGACGCTCAGCTGTTACCATGCGCGCAGTTGTGTCAGGCTGACAACGCCCACTTGCTGCGGATCGATCCCGCCACGCGCTTGCACGCCGCAAGCCCGCGGGACTTTCATGGCGCAGAAACAAGCACGGGCGTCGCGCTGAACTCTTGTCTTGCGGGTAGCGCAAGAATGCCTCTGTTATTGCTCCCCCAACACCAGAGATCGTCGGCCACGTCGATGCCACATGCGTTCGACGGGCTGGCGATCAACTGCCGGAACTGGTGGCCACCGGTGACTTCCTGAGGAACCGGAGTTGCCGGGCCCTGGAATCCAGTGCCGAGATAGCCAAGGAAGTTGTTCCCCCAGCACCACGCGCGCCCCGCATCGCTCAGTGCGCAGGTGAACGCGGCGCCCGCCACGATAGTGCGCCACGGCTCAGGTTGACGGATCACCGCGTTTGGGACACGATAGCTTTGCGCCGTTCCGCCCGCGGCGCCATCGAGATTGTCCCCCCAACAATACGCGGTACCGCTCGCATCCACCGCGCAGTCTTGCTCTCCGCCGCTTGCCAGCACCGCTACGACAAAGGACGACGAGCTGACGGGTGTCGGTACCAGACATCGGTCGTAGACGTAGTACGTCGTTCCGCACCCGGTCGCCGTACCGATCGCAGCCAGATTGGATGCCCCGGCTATGTGAAACCCGGGAAACATACCCCAGCAGAATGGGCGTCCCGAGACGGTCAAGCCGCACGCTCGCCCTGACCCCGTGACCCTCGTCAGTTCCGACGCGGCGGGCACCACGCGAGGAGTGAGCGACACGTCGTCTCCTGCTTGAGATCCGGTCGCGAAGACGCCGTAATCGTTCGCTCCCCAACAGTAGAAGCGCCCGTCCGTCGCGCGGCCGCAGGTCGCAAAGCCGATCCCCGCGAGCGTCGTGAAATGGAGCCCGCCGTGGATACGCGTGGGTATGGTCCGGGCGACCGTGGAGCTATCTCCCAGCTGGCCGCTCGCGTTGCTTCCCCAGCAATACGCACTGCCGTCCCCGGCGAGCGCGCAGACGTGTCGCGCACCCGACGCCACGGCCACGAAGGGAGGAGACGCGAGCACATGCGGAGCAACAATCTCATTTGCAGTGGAGGCCCCGGCACCGTAGCCCTGGCCCCAGCAACTGACGGCACCGCCGGGGCGGAGCACACACGCCTGCGACTCCCCCGCGACGACGACGGGGCGCGCCGGGCCGGTCAACGAAGCGGGAGGAGAGGCTGGCTCTGTGAGGACCGCGTCCGAAGCGGTGGGCGAACCGCGACAGGCCGCAGTCACGCCGACTGCGACGAACATCAAGACTTTACGGACAATATGCATGAATAGACAGTGCGATCGCGACGGGTGAATGGCGTCGCAGGACGACGCCATTCGGTCGAGCCAAAATAGTGCAGCTGCTATTAAGTGAAAAGCAAGTTTGGCACACGGAGCTGTCACAGCGCGCCTTAAGAATTCCTTAAGCGCATGCACAGTGCCAATGCGCGATGTTCTGGCGATTGAAGCCTATCCCGATCTTAGGGCCGCGCCCCCACAATGGGGCAGCGATCATGCTTGCGCTGTCTTTGCTGTGTTGACGAGGCTGCCCTAAATGAGGTTCGTGCCCCGTTTGATCGAGGTTCGTCGATACCTCCGGCATCAGCTCGCAAAGAGACATCACACCACTGACGGTACGAGCCAAAGCGAATTGATGATAGCGCCACGGACCTGACCGGCTAGAACTGGAGGACCCCGCGCGAGACGCGGGCCTCCACCCCAGTTCAGAGGTCGCTCAATGGCCGCATCGCTGCCCGCCGTAACCAGTCCGCTCGCCATCCGCGAGATCCCGCGATCCGAGCGGCCGCGCGAGCGGCTCGTCTCACTCGGTGCCTCCGCACTGAGCACCGCGGAGCTGCTCGCCGTCCTCCTCGGTTCGGGGACGACGAATCAATCCACGCTCCAGGTTGCGCAACAGATCCTGGGCGGGGCCAGTGGATCGCTGCGTCGCATCGCAATGCATCCCGTCGCGGCGCTCACGGCGACCCACGGCGTCGGCATCGCTCGCGCGGTCACCGTACACGCTGCTCTCGAGCTTGGCCGGCGCCTTGCCGCCGAAGTCCGAGAGGATGGCGCACCCGTCCGCTTCCCGCGCGACATCGTGCGCTTCTTCGCGCCACGTCTCGAGGATCTTCCGGTCGAGGAGTTCCATGTCGCCATCATGGATGCGCAGCACCGGCTCGAGCGGGACGTCACGATAACGCGCGGCATTCTCACCTCCTCGCTCGTGCACCCGCGCGAGGTGTTTCGCGAGGCCATCGCGGAGCGCGCGGCGTCGGTGATTCTCGTACACAACCACCCGAGCGGCGACTCGACGCCAAGCGACGAAGATCGCAGCATCACCGAGCAGCTCGTGGCGGCGGGAAAGCTGCTGGACATTCCCGTCCACGATCACGTGATCATCGGCCGGGGCAGGTATACAAGCTTCGCAGAAGCTGGCCTGATATAACGGCTTCCGGGCCTCCACTCCGACGCGCGCCCCCGTATCTTGAGAAGGAGGGTGCCGGTCTCTAACCGGCACGCGCTGGCGCACGGGCGCAGGAGTGGGCGTGACGACTACGGTTCTTGGCGAGATCATACCTGGGTGGAGCCTGAAGGACGGCGCAAATCAGCGCCTGGATCAGGAGCTGCTCGCGCGCGCCTACCGGTTCAGCGACGACGCCCACCGCGGCCAGACGCGGAACTCCGGCGATCCATACGTCACCCACTGCGTCGAGGTCGCCAAGATCCTCGCGGAGCTGCAGCTCGACTCCATCACGGTCGCCAGCGGGTTGATCCACGACGTCGTCGAGGACACCAAGATCACGGTCGCCGACGTCGAGGCGGAGTTTGGCCGAGAGATCGCCGCCATCGTCGACGGGCTGACCAAGATCGCGAAGCTGCCCACCGGCGGGTCCACGCAGGAGCGGCAGGTGGAGAGCTATCGCAAGATGCTGCTCTCCATCGCGAAGGACGCGCGCGTCATCATCGTGAAGCTGGCCGACCGGCTGCACAACATGCGCACGCTCGATTTCCTGCCGCCGGAAAAACGTCAGCGCATCGCGCAGGAGACGCGCGATCTCTACGCGCCGCTCGCGCACCGCTTCGGTATGGCGAAGATGCGGTGGGAGCTGGAGGACCTGGCGTTCAAGCACATCGAGACGGAGGACTACAAGGCCCTCGCGAAGAAAGTCGCGCAGAAGCGCGGCGAGCGCGAAGAGCTCATCGCCGCGCTCCGGCAGCCGCTCGAGCGCGAGCTCGCGCGTGCGGGCATCCGGAACGTGGACGTCACCGGCCGGCCGAAGCACCTGTGGTCGATCTACAAGAAGATGAAGCAACGCGACAAGCCGTACGAGGAGATCTTCGACCTCCTCGCCATTCGCGTGCTCGTCGACACCGTCCCCGATTGCTATCACGCGCTCGGCGTCATTCACGACGGCTATACGCCGGTGCAGGAGCGCATCAAGGACTACATCGCGCAACCGAAGTCGAACGGATACCAGTCGCTGCATACGACGGTGTTCGGTCCCGGACGCCAGCTCTACGAGATCCAGATTCGCACGAAGCAGATGCACCGCACGGCGGACTTCGGCATCGCGGCGCACTGGCTGTACAAGGAGGACGCCAAGAGCGCGGATGAGCTGGACCGCCACCTCACGTGGTTCCGGCAGATTCTCGAGCTCCAGCTCGACGCCAAGACGCCCGATGAGTTCCTCGAGTTCCTGAAGCTCGACCTCTACGCCGACGAGATCTTCGTCTTCTCGCCGAAGGGCGACGTACATCAGCTCCCGAAGGGCGCGACGCCGATCGACTTCGCGTTCGCCGTGCACTCCGAGGTGGGCCTCCACTGCCAGGGCGCAAAGATCAACGGACGCATCGCGCCGCTTTCGCGCGAACTGCGCAACTCCGAAACGGTCGAGATCATCACGTCGCCGACGGCGAAGCCGAGCCGCGACTGGTTGACGCACGTGCGCACCGGCCGCGCGCGCCACAAGATCCGGCAATGGCTCCGCCACGAGGAGCACTCGTCGTCCGTCAAGATCGGGCAGGAGATACTCGAGCGTGAGCTGAAGCGCCGGCGCCTCGCCAAACCCGACGATGCAACGCTGGTCACGGCGGCGAAGTCCCTCTCACTCACGGATGCGGCGCACCTGCACGCATCCATCGGTCAGGGCGACGTGAGCGTCGGACTCGCCATCAAGCACCTGTATCCCGACTACACGGAGCAGGAGCCGCCAAAGCCGACGATCGTCGAGCGCCTCGTCGAGCGCGTGCGCGGCACCAAGGGCGTGAAGATCCAGGGCGTGGACGGCCTGATGGTCCGCTACGCCCAATGCTGTCAGCCCGTGCCCGGCGATCCCGTCACCGGCTATGTCACGCGTGGCCGCGGGGTCAGCATTCACCGCGCGGATTGTCCGAACCTCCTGTTCCTCGCGCACGAACCCGAGCGCCGGCTCGAGATCGACTGGCAGGAGGCCGAGGGTGAGCGTTTCATCGTGCGCCTGGCGCTGGAGGGGAACGACCGGCGTGGACTCTACGCGGACGTTGCCGCTGCGGTCACCGATTCGGGGACGAACATCCGCGGCATGGAGCTCAAGTCCACCGACGGCCGCGCCGCCGGCGCGGTACTCGTCGAGGTGGAGAACCTCGCGCATCTGCAAAAGATCATCCGCGCCGCGCGGAAGGTGAAAGGCATCACGGAAGTGGCGCGGCGGGAAAGAATCGTCTAATCAGCTGCGGCGGGGCTCTCAAGGCCGAATGAACAACAGAGGACACAGAGAGCACAGAGACAACACGTAGTGCCTCTGTGTCCTCTGTGCTCTCTGTGGTTCATTAGTCGTTTTCCGTTTTGCCGTTTTTCTTTTAAGACGTGCGTCTTTGTTCAGTGCGTCAGCGCGTACACCACATAGTTCACGCCGAGCTTGTACGCCTCGTTCTCGCCCGAGACGATGTTCGAGCCCTGGCCTGAAAACTCCCAGAAGTTGGAGACGTCCGTGTTGAAGTTGATGATCGCGATCATCCGCTTCCGGGGGTCATTGTCCTCATAGACTGCGCGCAGGATCGGTGCGCCGCGGTCGTAGTACTGTGGAATGATCGAGAGGGAATTGATCTCGAAGAACGAGTGAAAGATGGGATGCGAGGGCTCGAGGTCGAAGAAGCGAACGTCCGGGATTACGCGCTTCATCTGCGTCGTGAAGTTCAGCCAGCCGCCGGTGACGTTCCGGGAATCGTCGCGGAAATCGTCGAAGATCACGAACCCGCCCTTCTTGAAGTACGCGCGCAATCCCGCGGCCTCCTTGTCCGTCATCGTCCAGTAGCCGGCCTCGGACATGTAGGCCACGGGAAAGCGGAAGAGCAGCGGATCGTCCAGCGCGAATACATTGCTCGCGTCCAGCACGGGGCGAGCCTTGCTGATCGCCTGAACGATGCGCACGAGATTGTTCTCGGCCTTCTGATATCCGTGTGCCCATGCCGGGAGACCCATGTAGTAGAACCCGCCGGGTGCCGTGGTGTATTTGAGCCGCGCGAAGACGAAACGGCCGTCGTACGGCACGTTCCGAATGACGGGCTCCGGGGCATCGGCGCGAAAGAACCGCTGCGCTCCAGCCGCACTTCCCGCGAGCGGACTCACGGCCACCATCCAGGTGACAATCCGGCTCCGGGTCGACCACCGCATATCAGCTCTACGCACGGCCGCTCACCTCCGCTCTACCCGAACAAAACCCGACAGGCTACTTTTCAGCATGGCGCGCGCACCCTTCGATTTGCAAGCCCCATTCAGTCCCGCGGGGGATCAGCCCAGAGCCATTGCCGAGCTGATCGCGGGGCTCGAGCGCAACGACCGCTTTCAAACGCTGCTCGGCGTCACCGGCTCTGGCAAGACGATGACGATGGCCAACGTCATCGCGCATCACGGGCGTCCTACGCTCGTCCTGAGCCACAACAAGACGCTCGCCGCGCAGCTCTACGGCGAGATCAAGAGCTTCTTTCCCACGAACGCGGTCGAGTACTTCATCTCGTACTACGACTATTACCAGCCCGAGGCGTACGTCCCCACCACGGACACGTACATCGAAAAGGACGCGTCCATCAACGAGGACATCGACCGCCTCCGGTTGCGGGCGACGTCGTCGCTCATGGAGCGGGATGACGTCATCATCGTCGCCACCGTGAGCGCCATCTATGGACTCGGCGACCCGGTGGCGTATCGCGAGCAGATGGTGACGCTCAAGCGCGGGCAGCGGATCAATCGCGACGACATCCTTCGCTCCCTCGTGAAGATCCAGTACAACCGCAACGACGTCGCATTCGACCGCGCCACGTTCCGCGTACGCGGCGACACGGTCGAGATTCTTCCGGCGTACGAGGAGCAGGGCGTGCGCGTCGAGCTGTGGGGCGACGAGATCGAGCGCATCTCGAAGATCAACGCGCTCACCGGCGAGACGATCACCACGCTCGACACCGCGGCCATCTATCCCGCGAAGCATTTCGTCACGCAGCGCCCGACCATCGAGCGCGCCGTGAAGCTCATTCGCGAGGAGCTCGTCGAGCGGCTGAGCGAGCTGCGCGGCGCGGGCAAGCTGCTCGAGGCGCAGCGGCTCGAGAGCCGCACGAACTTCGACATCGAGATGATGCTGGAGATCGGCACGTGCGCGGGCATCGAGAACTATTCGCGGCATCTGTCGGGACGAACCAGCGGCGAGCGGCCGGCGTGCCTGTTCGACTACTTCCCCGAGGACTTCCTCGTCGTGGTGGACGAGTCGCACGTCACGCTGCCGCAGATCGGCGGCATGTTCAACGGCGACCGCGCGCGGAAGCTCACGCTCGTGGACTACGGGTTCCGGCTGCCGAGTGCGCTCGACAATCGGCCGCTCATGTTCGACGAGTTCCTTTCGCTCACGCCGCGGGCGGTGTTCGTCTCGGCTACCCCGGGCGAGCTGGACCTGCGGCTGTCCGAAGGCGTGGTGGTCGAGCAGATCATCCGGCCCACGGGGCTCATCGATCCCGAGATCGAGGTGCGGTCGGTGCGCGGGCAGGTGGACGACCTGCTCAATGAGATCAAGAAGCGCGTGGCGGTGACCGAGCGCGTGCTGGTTACGACGCTCACGAAGCGCATGGCGGAAGATCTCACGGACTATCTCCAGCAGGTGGGTGTGCGGGTGCGCTACATGCACTCGGACATCGACGCCATCGAGCGCATGGAGATCGTGCGCGGCCTGCGACTCGGCGAATTCGACGTGCTGGTGGGCATCAACCTGCTGCGCGAGGGGCTCGACATGCCCGAGGTGTCGCTCGTCGCGATTCTCGATGCGGATCAGGAAGGATTCCTGCGGTCCGACCGCTCGCTGATTCAAACGGTGGGGCGCGCGGCGCGGCATCTGAACGGAAAGGCCATCTTCTACGCGGATCGCATTACGGGCTCCATGCAACGCTGCATGGACGAGACCTCGCGCCGGCGAACGCTCCAGACGGCGTACAACGAGGAGCACGGCATCACGCCCGTCTCGGTGGCCAAGAGCATCGACCAGGTGCGCTTCAGCACGCGCGTCGCCGATGCGCGCATCGAGCGCGAAGAGGAAAAGCCGAAGCGCGCACGCAGGGTTGCCGAGGCGGAAGCCAGGAATTATGAGCTGGTCGATCCCGAAGCGTTGGTGAAGATGCTGGAGGACCAGATGCGTGAAGCCGCCACCGCGCTGGACTTCGAGGCGGCGGCTCGCCTGCGTGACCAGCTCTTCGAGGTGAAGGCGCGCATGAGCGATCACGCGCCGCGCGCGCACGCAGCCGGTGATGCGCGGGGAGGCCGGTGAGCGACATACCGTCGCACGAGCCAATCATCCCACCGCTCGCCGACCACGGACATCTGGCCATGACCGAGAGCGAGCTCCGCGACTGGGGCCGGCGCTTCGGCCGTGCGGCCCATGCGCCGCTCGTCGTCACCATCACCGGCGAGCTGGGAGCCGGCAAGACGACGCTGGTGCAGTCGATCTGCTCGGGGTTTGGCGTGTCGGACGAGGTCACGAGCCCCACGTTCGCGTTGGTGCACGAATACGCATCGCCGAGATCCACGGTGCATCACCTCGACCTCTATCGGCTCGACAACGAGGCGCAGCTCGATGCGCTGGCGTGGGACGAGATCGTGAACGGCCCGGGGCTCGTCCTCGTGGAATGGCCAGAGCGCGCGGGCACTCGGCTTCCTGCGGGGCGTGTGACGCTGAGCCTCCAGCATCTTCCTCACGATCCCGACCGGCGGCTGCTCTACGCGGGGTGGCTCCAGTGATCACGCTGGTGCTCGAGACGGCAACGTATCACGGCAGCACGGCGCTGCTGCAAGACGCGACGCCGATCGGCGAGAAGAGCGTTGCGATGCGCGGACGCGAGCACGAGGCACTCATGGCCGCGGTTGGTGATCTGCTGGAGGACGCGGGCGTGAAACCGCCGGAGCTCGGACGAATCGTGTGCGGCGCAGGGCCGGGTAGCTTCACGAGTCTTCGAATAGCGGCCGCCATTGCGAAGGGGCTGGCCGTCGCGACCGGAGCGACGTTGGTACCAGTGTCGTCGCTGCTGCTGCTTGCGGCCAGCCGGGAGCCAGTGAAGACCGGCCGAGTGCTGGCAACGCTGGACGCCATGCGCGGTGAGCACTACGTGCAGCTCTTCGACGTCGATGCCTTCGGCACGCCGCGCGAACTCGATGCCGCCGCTCGCGTTGCATCGGAACGGCTGGAGGAGATCGCGCGCGATCACGGTGCGGAGGTCATCGGGCCGCAGCAGTCGGATAAGACGCTCGTTGTACCCCATGCCCGTGGTGCGGCGCGCATCACAAAAATGATCGAGTCGACCGAGCCGGCTGATCTGGCAGCTTGGGAGCCGGGTTATGGACGGTTGGCCGAGGCTCAGGTGAAGTGGGAGGCGGAGCACGGGCGTCCGTTGATGGCTCAATGACGACGGACTCGATCGTGGTGCGGCCGGCGTCGCGGGAGGATCTGGCGGCGATCCTGACGATCGAGAACGAATCATTTGCCGATCCGTGGGATGCGTCCTCGTTCGTCGCAACGCTCGAGCTGTCGCACATGCGCGTTCGCGTGGCGGAGCAGGGTGAGGGTGGCGAGCGAGAGCTATTGGGATACGTTGTAGCGATGTTGTTGGGCGACGAGGCGGAGATTGCCGATCTGGCGGTTTCTTCGACGGCGCGGCGGCGCGGGGTGGGCGGTTTCCTTTTGGATCATGCAATGGAGGAAACGCGGCGGGCGGGTGCCTCGGTCCTGTTTTTGGAGGTCCGGGAATCCAATGTGGCGGCGCGTGCGTTGTACGAGTCCCGCGCGTTCAGCACGGTGGGCCGCCGGCGTGGGTACTATCGGCAGCCAGTGGAGGACGCCCTGATTCTCAAGCGCGATTTAGCGCCGACGTGAAGTAAAGTGTCACGTGAGGTGAAATGCGGATGTTGTGCAATGGAAAGATGTTGGCCAATCGGACTTTATCTTTAGCGTGTGGGCGAGACACTGACAACTCGTCCAGGAGGAAGGAATGAGCCGGAGCCTGAATAAGGTCACCTTGATCGGCAATCTCGGAAACGATCCCGAAGTGCGGTCCACCACCGGGGGCAACCGGGTGGCCACGTTCTCCCTCGCCACGAGCCGGTCGTGGAACGACGCGAGCGGAACGAAACAGGAGAAGACCGAGTGGCACCGCTGCGTGGTCTGGAACACCAAGAACTCGCAATTGGCCGACATCGTGGAGCGGTACGTCAAGAAGGGCGACAAGCTGTACGTGGAGGGCCGGATCGAATACCGGCAGTGGACGGACAAGGACAACCAGACGCGCTACTCCACGGAGATCAACGTGCGGGAGCTCATCATGCTGGGCGGCGGCTCGGGTGCTCGGGGCGGAGCGGAGCATGACGGTGAGAGCGCTGGTGCGCGGTCGAAGGCGGCGGCTCCTGCAAAGGCCAAGGCTGGCGCGGGGACCGAGGACTTCGAGGACTTCCCCGGGGCGCTGGCGGACGAGGACGACGACCTGCCGTTCTGACGTAGTCGAGCAATAGAGAAGACAGATGCTATTAAACCACAGAGAACACAGAGTGCACAGAGCGTGACTTTTCCTGGTTCCTCTGTGGGCTCTGTGATCTCTGTGGTTTGCAAGCTGTTCGAGAAGCCGATTTCTATCGACCGCCGGCATGGCGACGTAACGGGGTCGCTCGTGTAAGGTTTACGGCGCGTCCGGCATCCAGTGGACATGCCAGTGCCACGCGGCGCATCGGCGCAACCGGACGCCCTCATCGACTCCGAGTCCTCCGCCACCCTTCGAAGCCGTATCGAGCGCGTCCAGGACGGCGATCGCGCTGCCCTGGGCGAGCTGTACGCGGAGTTCGGCGTGCAGGTCTATCGCACTGCACTCCGACTCACTCGTCACGCGGCCGATGCCGAGGACGTCACCCAGGACGTCTTTCTCAAGCTGCCCGCGGCAGTCGCGGGCTTCACGGGCGGATCGGCCAGCTTTCCGGCCTGGATTCGCAAGGTGACCGTGCGTCACGCGCTCATGCATCTGCGCGCCGGAAAGCGCCGCCGAGAGGTGAGCGTGGACGGCGTGATGGGGCTGATGTCCCGCGCCGACTCCGTTGCAAACCGCCTGACGCTCGATGCGGCGCTGACGCGCCTGCGCGCGCAGTATCGCGCCGTGTTTCTGCTCAAGGAAGTGGAAGGCTACGACCACGCCGAAATCGCCGAGCTGCTCGACATCTCCGTCGCCAGCTCGCAGGTCACACTCCATCGCGCGCGTCGAATGCTGCGCGAGCTGCTCGTGGGGTCACAATGATGAACGCTCTGCTCGATCGACTGCATCCGTCCTTCGAGGCGCTCTCCGCGCAGTCCGACCTGAGTGACGTGGGTCGAGCGTCCTCCCGAATGGCTCGACATGTCGCGCGGTGCGAACAGTGCGCCGCGGTGATCGCCGAGATTCGTGCGCTCGGCGACGCGGCACGCGCGGAAGTTCTCGACGCACCGCGACCGGATCTGTGGTCGCGCATCGAGGCCGCCGCCACGGACGGGACGCGGTTGCCACCACAGCCGCTCTCCGCCCGGACGCGCCGCGTGCAGTTCAGCATCTCTCGGAGCGGCGTGCTCCTCGCGGCCGCGGCCGCGCTCCTCGTGCTGCTGGCCTGGCCCGGCGATCGCGGGCTCCAGGCCTCGGGGACGAGCCGGCTGACGTTCTCGCCTGGGCGCCCAGTCCCGGGCGGCGTGTTGGTCGTGAGATACCGCGCGGTCTCCTGGTTGAAGACGCAGCCGCGGCTCGTCCTCGTCGGTCGTTCCTTGACCACCCCGCAAGAGATGCGGTGGTCGCAGCGACTCGGCGATTCCATTGCGTCACTCGTGCCGCGTGCCGATGGGATGTTCGAGGCGCGCTTGCACCTGTCGGAATCGTTCGCAGGTATGAGCGTGTGGGTCAGCGACAGTGTCGGCAAGGAGGTCGATACCGACTGGTTGATTCTCTCGGGAACACGAGATGGAAAGCCCTCTTTGGCGTCGATGCTGGCCGCCCTATGGGTCACGTCATACGGGTATGAGCCGGAGGAGGTGAGGCGTCCCCGACAGGCGATCAACGTCTCCGATTCCCTGCGTCGCTACTTTCCCGATTACCCGGCCGGCTGGATCAATTCGCGGAGCGACAGGTCGGCATCGGCGATCGAGCGGCTGATCGCATATTTTCAGACGGGCGAGCGGCGGTATCTACGCTTTTACGAGGAGCTGTGGCCGCGCAAGAACCTCGACGCCGAGCGCACGCACGAGATGGTGATGTTCGCGAATGCCATTTCGGAGCCCGACGAGGTGAATCGCTGGGCGCGACGTCTGGTGCTGGAGCACCCGGAAGATCCGCGCGCGCTCGACGACCTCGCCATGGCGCTCCATCTGGTTGAGCTGAAGGAGCCGCCGGGACTGGCGGATTCGATGCGCGCGTGGTTGCCGGTGCTCGAGCGTCTGTACGAGCGCGGGTCGCACCAGGTATCCGACGGTTACGCAGTGTGGCAGCTGGCGATTCGCTATGGAGATTCCGCAACGGCGGCGCGCTGGAGAGACCGCGCGCTCGGTACAGGATTGCGGTATTGGGACACCACCTACGCAACCAATCGGTCGCTGCGCCTCGCGGCGGAGCGGAATTGGCGGGATGCGCTGCGAACGTCCTGCGTGCTGCCCGCCGGCAAGTTCCCCATGTCGACGATGTTCGGGAGCTGGTGGTCGATCTGTGAGCGCAACAGGACGTTCGGCTTCACCTTTCTTGCGCGCGCTCGGCTACTGGATGGCGATCCACATTCCGCGCGGGCCTTTGCGGACTCGGCGCTCATGCCACGCAGTGGAACTCCGGCGTGCGGACGTTGGTACTCCACGTATCTCGCGGCGGCGCGAACAGACCTGGCGCTTGGTGACACGCAGACAGCGTTCGGCCATCTGGTGACCGTGGCCAGCTTCTGGCCCGATCGCAGCGTCATTCGTGATTCTGCCCGAGTCTTTCTCGGACCAAGGTTCCACCAGACTGAATTCGACTTGGCCGCGGATTCGGCCAGACGCATCTACGTCGTCTGCGCGGAGCGCGAGCGGGCTGCCGCGAAGGCGAGGGAGGACCGATTGCGGAACGAGCTCCGCTGAGCACGCTGTAACGCCCGTCACCGGTGGCATAACGGGCGGAGAGCCATCATGTTGCGGGGGTCGCCGGTTTCTCATCCGGCGGCCAATCGTCATTCCGACGACTCCCCGCCGCTGCCGGCCGGGACGCAGGTCGATTCCAAATGCGCCGATGCTCGGCGCCGAGCCCCCAGCGCGTGAAGATCTCCCGATTCGGCTGGTCGCTGTCCGCTGTCTCGCTGCTGGCCGTTGCCGCCGCGGCACCGGTGCTTGCCCAGGAGCAGCGCACGAACGCCCCGGCGACCCATACCGTCAAGCGCGGCGATACCCTCTGGGACATCGCGAAGCAGTACCTCGGCGATCCCTACCTCTGGCCCGGCATCTACCGGCTCAATACGGATCAGATCGAGGATCCGCACTGGATCTATCCCGGCGAGATCATTCGCCTTCCCGGTCAGTCCGCGGCGGCGCCGGCGGTCGTGGCCGAGGAGCCGCGGCCCGCCTCGACGAACACGGTATTCTCGCAGGTGCAGAGGAGCCAGGCGCGGCCCGTGAGCCAGCGGCAGTTCGCACCGCCGCGCGTTCCGCCCGGTGACGTGGTACGCGCCGCCTACGTCGGACCCGACAAGGGTCCGCGCGGCGCGGGGAAGATCCTCTTCGGCGCCGACATTCCGGGCATCGACAAGGAGCGCTCGATGACCAACTATCAGCTCTACGACAAGGTGCTGCTCATCCCGCCCGTCGGCAGCATTGCCGCGGAGCGCGAGCGCTTCGTGGCGTACGAGCTGGGTGAGTCGGTCGAAGGGATGGGCACCGTCGTCATTCCCACGGCGGTGCTTCAGGTCATTCGCGCGCCACGAAATGGCGAGGCTGCCACCGTCCAGGTGGTGGAGCTGTTCGGCATGTTGAACGCCGACACCAAGGTCCTCCCCATCGACACCGCGGGCGCCGGCGCTTCGGGCGTGCCGTTGTCGTTCAGCGGCGTACGGACGACCACGGTTCGGGCCATCCACCGGCCGGCGGTTCTCCCGTCCACGAGCTACGAAGTGCTCTTCGATCTCAGCAGCAAGGACGGCATGAAGATCGGTGACGAGGTGGAGATTTTCCATTCCCGGCAGAAGGACATTCCCGACGAGCGGCCTGCCATTCCGGAGGTCGCGATTGCAACTGCACGCGTGGTCCGTGTGACGCAATACGGCAGCACGGCGCGGGTGACGTCTCAGATCGAGCCCGCCATTCGCGTGGGCGAGAGCATTCGAGTGACCGCGCGGATGCCCTGAGAGGGGCCGAAGGGGAACGGCCGCGAATGACGTAACGCGTGCCCGTTCATTAGATTAGGGCGATAGACATGTCCGCCATCGCCCACTTCGTCGCCATCACGTGCTACATCGGCGCCGCGGCACTTGCCGCGACGCCGTTTGCGCGTCCGGTGGGGGCGCCGGTACGGGGCGTGGCCGCGGTGCTCGGCATCGGAATCGTGGCGCATGCGGTCGCGCTGATGGCGTATGTCCACCGTGTCGGACAGTTGCCACTGACCGGACTCGGACCCGCGCTGTCCTTTGCCGGATTCGTGCTGGCGGTCACGCTGTTGATCGTGGAGCTCGTGGCTCGCGACGTCAGCCTCACGCTCGTTGCCGCACCCCTCGCGGCCGTTCCGGTCACGTTCGCGAACGTCATCGGCATGGCGCCCTCGGTGGCGCCCACCGGCGCGCGTGGCTTGTGGCTCGTGGCGCACATCGCACCGAGCTTCTTCGGCATCGCGGCGTTCGCCACGGCGGCGGCGGCCGGCTGCATGTATCTGCTCGAGCGACGCGAGCTCAAGTCGCGCCGCTTCGGGGCGATTTTCCGATTCTTCCCTCCACTCGACACGCTCGATCGCGTGAACCACGTCGCGGCGGTCGCCGGCTGGCTGGGCCTCACGCTCGGCGTGGTGCTGGCCATCACGTACTCGGTCACCTATCGGGAGCTGAGCGTCCCCAAGATCATCTGGGCGATGGGATCGTGGCTCGCGGTCAGCGGAATTGCATTGGGCCGAATCGCTGGCGGGTGGCAGGCGCGCCGCGCCGCACTGTATTCCACCGTGAGCTTCGCGGCGGTGCTGCTGCTCTATGTCGCCTTCCGCGTCGTCGAATCGAATGCCGGGGGACGATTTCTGTGAGCGGCATCCCGTTGCTCGTGTCTCCGGACGGGCTTCGCGTCCTCGTGGTCGGTGGCGGCCAGGTTGCCACGAGAAAGGTCCGACAATTTGCGACCGCTCGCGCGCTCGTCCGTATCGTCGCACCCGTTCTGTGCGAAGACCTCGAACGCCTGGTGCTCGAGCTTGCGATCGAGGTCGCGCGCCGGCCATACGAGTCCGATGACGTTGGCGACGCACACCTCGTGTTCGCCGCCACCAACGACCGTGGCGTCAACGAGTCCGTCGCCCGCGACGCGGACGCAAGTGGCCGGCTGGTAAACGTCACCGACCAGTCCGACGGCGGACAGTTCTCCGTCATGGCGGCGCACCGTCGCGGACCACTGACGGTGGGAGTCAGCGCCGGTGGCGTGCCCGTCGCGGCGCAGCGCATCCGCGACGCAATCGCGGAGCGATTCGATTCGCGCTATGCGGATGCGCTGGAGTCATTGGTGGCGCTGCGCCAATCGGTGCTTTCGGGTGAGGGGCGGGACGCGTGGCGGCAGCGCTGCAACGCCGTCGTCGGCGACGACTTCTGCGAGGCGGTGGAGCAGGGACGCATTGCACAACGGGTCGCGCCGTGGCCGTGATCGTCGTGGGCGTCAGCCATCATGGCGCACCGCTCGAGGTGCGCGAGCGTCTCACGTTCTCGCCGCGCGAAATCGTCGCGGTGCTCGACCGGCTCAGCTCCGACGGAGACACGACCGAGGGCGTCGTGCTCTCGACCTGCAATCGAACGGAGCTCTACCTCGTGGAGCGTGAGCAGGATGCGTCGGCCGCGGCGTGGGCGCTGCTCTCCGAGAAGTTGGGCGGCGACGCGAGCGCATACGGCTACGTGCGGCGGGATCGCGAGGCGGCCGCGCATCTCTTCCGCGTGGCGTCGGGAATGGACTCGATGGTCGTCGGCGAAGCGCAGATCCATGGCCAGGTCCGCGACGCGTGGGAGATGAGCCGGCCGCGCTCGGGCGCGGTGCTGAATCGGCTCTTCCAGAGCGCGCTGCTCACCGGTGGCCGCGTGCGGAGCGAGACCGAGTTGGGACACGGCGCGTTGAGCGTCGGGTCGGCGGCGGTCCAATTGGCGAGAAAGATCTTTGGCACGCTCGCCGGTCGCCGCGCGATGGTACTGGGCGCGGGCGAGATGGCCGAGCTCGCACTGGCCTGCGTGCTGGAGGAAGGCGTGCAGGCTGCGATCGTGGCCAATCGCACCTTCGAGCGCGCGCAAGTGCTCGCCGAGCGGTACGGCGCGGTGGCGGCGCACTATGAGGATGCGTGGCCAGAGCTGGCGAACGTCGACCTGTTGTTGTGCTCCACGGCCTCGCCGCATGCCATTGTCGACGTCGAGCGCATTCGTGCGGCAGTATCGAAGCGAGGCGACAGGCCGCTCTGCATTCTCGACATCGCGCTGCCCAGGGACGTCGATCCCGCCGTGGCGGAGCTCGACAACGTCTACCTCTACGATCTCGATGACCTGCGCGGCGTCGTGAGCGCGAATCGCGATCGCCGGCAGAAGGAGCTGCCAGCCGCGGAATCGATCATCGCCGAGGAAGTGGAGACGTACTGGCAGTGGGTTGCGGGGCTCGCCGCGGTTCCGGTCGTCACCCAGTTGCGCGAAGAGATGCACCGCGTGCGCGAGCGCGAAGTTGCGGCGGCGCTGCAGAAGCTGCGCGAACTGACGCCGGCCCAGCGCGACGTCGTCGAGCAGCTTGGGCGGTCGCTCACCAACAAGTTTCTGCACGAGCCGTCCGTGCGCCTGCGCGCTGCCGCCGCGAACGGGCGGGGCCTCGGGGTGGTGGACGCGGCGCGCTACCTCTTTGGGCTCGACGCAGGTGTCGAGGCGACGAACGAGAGCGGGAAAGCCGAGCAGGACACGACAAAAGGGAAATCGACGACATGACGACGGCCCTGATTACCGGAGGCGCGGGGTTCATCGGCTCACACGTCGCGGATCGGTTGGTGGCCGAGGGGTGGGTCGTGCACGTAGTCGACAACCTGGCCACCGGGAAGGCGGCGCAGGTGCCCGAGCGAGCGCGGTTTCATCAGTTGGACATTCGCGATGGGGATGCAGCGCGGCTCGTCGCGGACGTGAAGCCCGACGCGCTCGTGCATCTCGCCGCGCAGATGGACGTTCGAAAGAGTGTCGCTGAACCGGTCTTCGATGCGGAGACGAACATCGTCGGGACGCTGAATCTGCTGGAAGCGGTGCGTCGTCACAGTCCGCGCACGCGCGTGGTGTTCTCGTCCACGGGGGGGGCGATATACGGCGACGCCACGACGCCACCGAATCGTGAGACGTTCGAGAAAAACCCCGAGTCGCCCTACGCAGCGGCGAAGCTCGCCGTGGAGACGTACCTCGCGTATTACGCGCGAATTCACGGGCTCGAGTACGCGGCGCTCCGGTACGGCAACGTGTACGGGCCGCGGCAGGATCCACACGGTGAGGCGGGTGTGGTCGCCATTTTCTGTGGGCGGCTGCTCAACGGCCAGCCCTTGACTGTTTTCGGCGACGGCAGGCAGACGCGCGATTACGTGTATGTCGGCGATGTCGTGGACGCGACCTTTCGTGCTGCCGTCCAACGGCTTCCCGCCGCCGGTCTGCTGGATGCACGCGCCTTCAATGTGGGAACCGGCGTCGCAACCGACGTCCTCCAGCTTGCGGAGGAGCTCGCACGAGCCGCGGGTGTCGAGCCGCACGTGGTTCATGCGCCCGAGCGTCCGGGCGAGCAGCGAACGTCGTACCTCGACGTGCGAAAGGCTCGCGAGCAACTCGGCTGGCAGCCGCACACGTCGCTGCGCGACGGGTTGGCCGCGAGCTACGAGTGGTTCGCGCAACAGGCGGATGCGGCGCTCCGGTCGCCGGCGAGGTCCGCGTGATTGCCGCAATACAATCCGCCGGCGCGGTGCCGACGTCGGCGAGGGATCTCGTGCTCAACTCCGGGATCGAGACGAAGGTGGTGCTCGCCATTCTCATCGTGCTTTCGCTGGTGAGCTGGGCCATCATGTTCGCGGTTGGTCGTGAGCTGTCGAAGTCCCTTCGTCTCGCGACGCTGTTCGCGCGCGAGGTCGAGCGCGCCGCGCGATTGGCCGGCGCCGGCGAAGTAGCAAAGCATTCGTCGCCGAACGCGGCGCAGCGCGTGCTCGTGCGTGCGTTGCAGTTCGTCGGTGACACGCGTCGCGGCAACCAGGCCCTGTCACACGACGACGGAAGCAGCGCGACGTTCTCGCCCACGGCGGCTGCGTCTCGCGTCGAAACGCTGCGGCTTGTCCTGGATGCCGAGGCGCTCGCGGAGCGAGATCGCCTCGGACGGTTTCTTCCATGGCTCGCCACCATCGGCTCCGCCAGCCCGCTCATCGGACTGCTCGGCACGGTCCTCGGCGTCATCACGGCGTTCGTTGGCATCGCGACGCGCGGCTCGGGCAATCTGGCGGCGGTGGCACCCGGTGTGGCGCAGGCGCTCGTGGCCACGGCGGCGGCACTGAGCGTCGCCATCCCGGCCACTTTCGGATACAACATCCTCGCCAACCGGCTGAACCGTCTCGACAATCTGCTCGAGGGTTTCGGTACGACCGTGATCGCCATGCTCGTGCGCGAGGAGCGCATCTAGCATGGTCCGTCGTCGCCGTCGCGAGATGCCGCTCAACGCGGAGATCAACGTCGTCAGCCTGATCGACGTGATGTTGTTGCTGCTGGTGATCTTCATGATCACGGCGCCGATGATGCAGGGCGGCGTGGACGTCTCGCTGCCGAAGGCCGACGCGAGGCCGCTCGAGCCGAAGAGCGGCCTGGTCGTCAGTGTGGACCGCACCGGCGCTGTGTACGTGGACGAGACGAAGATGTCTCTCGCCGAATTTCGCGCGGCATTTCGGGCCCTTGCCTCCAAGCGCGCGAAGGACGGTGTCTATCTCCGTGGCGACGCCAGTGTGCCGTACGGCGTGATGGCGCAGGTGATGGCCACGATGCGCGCCGCGGGCGTGAGTGACGTTGGGTTGGTGACCGAACCGGATATCGTGCGATGAGCGCGCTCGCGCACGGTGGTCCCTCCATGCGACTTCCCATTGCAGCCTCCGCGCTTCTGCACGTGGCTGCGCTGGCGATGCTCGTGTTTGCCCGCGGCGGCACGCGCGTGGCGTTGCCGCCGACGTATCGCGTGAGTCTCGTCGCCGCGCCAGCCGGTGATCGTGCAGTTGGCGTGGTCGAACCGGTCGCGCAGCCGACGCCGGCAACACCCGCGCCGACGGTGCGAGAAAAGCCCGCGCCCACGCCGCAGAAAGTACCGGGGATAAAGACACCCCGCGTGCCGGCGCGCGCGACGCCCAACGTGGCCCAGCCGGCGGCAGCATCGAAGACTGTGCCCGCGGCGGCCGCAGGCGGCGGTCCCGAGGGCGGACGGGGCGCGGATGTCGCGAATGTGAAGGTTGACGGGATCAACTTTCCGTACCCTGTGTATCTGCAGAACATCGTGCGACAGATTGCCCTGCAGTTCAGGCCTGCGTCGCGCGGTGTGTTGTCCGCGGAGGTCGCGTTCATCATCAGGCGGGACGGCAGCATGGCGGGGCTCAGGCTGACGCGGCGCTCGAGCGTGTATTCGTTCGATCAGGACGCGCTGGCGGCGGTGGAGCTCGCGTCACGCAATTTCGGTCCGCTGCCGGCTGGCTTCCCCGACGACGCGCTGCCGGTCGTCTTCACCTTCGATCCCCGCATCATCCGGTGATTCGCACATGATCCGCCGCGCACTGCTCGCGCTCGCCGTGCTCGCGGCGCCACTGTCGGCGCAGGACACGACGCGCGGTGTCCGAATCGGCCTCACCTACGATGCGGGCACGCGTCCCGGCGTCGTGGTGCTGCCGTCTCGCGGCGTTGGTGCCGATTCGCTCCGCGCCATTCTCCAGCGCGACCTCGGCTTCGGCGATCGCGTGAACGTCATCGATCTGGATGCCGCCGCGGCGGACGCCATCAATCGTGGCGCGAACAGCTGGCCAATTCTCGCGCGCCTCGGCGCCGCGGCCTCGGTGCAGGTGACGCCGACGCCGACGGGGCTGCACCTCGCCGTGTACGACGTGGCCAAGCAGGTGACCGCGCTCGTTCGGGACTTTCCGGCGCCGCCGATGACCGATGCGCGCGGATGGCGCGCCGCGGTACACGGGCTCGCGGACGAGTTGGAAGAATCTCTCACGGGCACACGCGGCGTCGCGCGCACGCGCGTGCTCTTCGAGCGGAACAAGCGCATCTGGCTCGTTGACAGCGATGGCGAACAGATCGTGGCCGTCAGCGGCGGAACGGGCATTCACGGATCTCCGGCGTGGCATCCTGGCGGGTCGATGATCGCGTATTCGTCGATCAATCCATGGCAGATCGTCGTGCAGGATCTCGTCTCGGGAGGCACGCGCACCATTGCCGGCGGCACCGGTGTCTTCATCTCACCGGTCTTTACGCCGGACGGCGCGAGCATCGTCTACGCGCACGGTGTGGACGATGGCGTGGACATCTTCACCATCCCCACGGCGGGCGGCACCGGACGCCGGCTCTCGGTCGGGCGCGGCAGCGACAATACGTCGCCGACCTTCAGCCCCGACGGACGGCGCATCGCATTCATGTCGGGTCGCGCCGGACATCCCGAGATCTACACCATGGACGCCGACGGCACGAACGTCGATCTCCTCACGCCGCTGGAGTTCGGTGAGAACGCATATCGCGCGTCGCCCGACTGGTCGCCGGACGGGCGGGTCGTGGCATTCCGCTCGGGAAATGGCTCGCTCGCGCAGGTGCTGACCATCAATCTTCGCGACCGCAGCCTCAAACAGCTCACCAGCGAGGGCGCCAACGAAGATCCGTCCTGGGCACCGGATGGGCGTCACCTCGTGTTCGTTTCGTCCCGGAGCGGCTCGAAGCAGCTCTGGGTGCTGGACACAGAAACCGGGCGCACGCGACAGTTGACGCGTGGCGCGGCCGTGCGGAATCCCGCCTGGTCGCCCCGGCTGCCACAGAATTGATCCCGCGTCACCGCTGGCTACGCGCACCATGGAGACCCGCATGACACGTCGTACTCTTGTTCTTGCACTGATGACCACGCTCGCGGTGCCCGCGCTCGACGCGTGTCACCGCAGCAAGCCCGAGCCCGAAGCGGCTCCCGCCGCGACCACGACGACGGTGGACATGTCGGCCGCGCAGCGGCGTGCCGATTCCGTTGCCGCTGCTGATGCGGCGCGTCGTCGCGCCGATTCGCTGGCCGCGCTGCGCAACGCGGGCGCCGACGCTGAACGCGCGCGCGTGGAGGCTCTGCAGACCCTCGCCCAGAAGGTCTACTTCGACTACGACAAGGACGCGCTCCGCGACGACGTGCGGGCCGTGCTCGACGCCAAGGCGGCCGTCCTCGCCGCGAATCCCGCCGTCACGCTCGTGGTCACGGGCCACACCGACGAGCGGGGCACGGCGGAGTACAACCTTGCGCTCGGCCAGCGCCGAGCGGCACAGGTCAAGCGGTATCTCGTGAGCAAGGGGATCAGCGAAACGCGAATGGCGACGCAGAGCATGGGCGACTCGCAACCAGCCGTACAGGGGACGGACGAGGCCGCATATCAGCAGAACCGTCGCGCCGAGTTCGAGGCGATGAACACGGCGGGAGCGCTCATGCGGCCGCGGTCATGAGACCCGCCGTCGTCGCTCTACTCGCGGCATTTCTCCTGAGCGGCTGTCTCGCCTCGAAGGGCGATGTCGCGCTGCTGCAGAGCGAGCTGCACGGAATTCGGGATGCGAACCAGCAGGCGGACGCCACGCAGCGTGCGCGCGTCGATCTGCTGGTGTCGATGATTCAGCGGTCCCTGGATTCGGTCCGCGTGGTGAGCCAGCGCCTCGCGAAGCTGCAAGGTGACGTGCAGAACGACCATTACGAGATGGGACGCCAGATCCTGACCATTCAGGAGCTGACGGGACAGAGTCA
Source organism: Gemmatimonadetes bacterium 2013_60CM_65_52 (assembly GCA_002215645.1). Classification (GTDB taxonomy): domain Bacteria; phylum Gemmatimonadota; class Gemmatimonadetes; order Gemmatimonadales; family Gemmatimonadaceae; genus AG11. The sequence goes on from NGFI01000008.1 coordinate 278,433, forward strand.
GCGCCGTATTCAGGAGCTGCGCGCGTCGCTCGAGGAGCGGAATCAACAACCTGCGCCAGTGCCTGCGGTGCCTGGAGACACCACGCGTCCTGCGCCTGGTGGTCCGGGTCCCGCACAACTCTTCCAGAGCTCGCTGGACCAGCTGCGCCGCGGAAGCACGACGGTCGCACGCAGCGGTTTCGAGGAGCTCGTGCGCAACTATCCGACGTCCGACGACGCCCCCGAGGCAATGATCTACATTGCCGCGACGTATGCGGCCGAACGGAACCAGGCGGCCGCCGACTCGGTATACGGGCTGGTCGTGCAGAAATATCCGTCGTCGCCCAAGGCGGCGACAGCATTGTACAAGCGTGCGTCGTCGCTGCGGACGGCCGGACAGCCGGCTGCGGCACGAGGGCTGCTCGACCGCATCGTGAAAGAGTATCCGCGGTCGGACGAAGCGGCGCTCGCACGTGAACAATTGCGGAACCCGCGCTAAGCGGCGAGAGGAAACTGACGATGGGTAGCTCGGCCGAGATGCCGTTTCTCGACCACCTGGAGGAGTTGCGCTGGCGGATCATCTGGTCGCTGGCGGCGCTCGTCGTCGGTGTGGTGATCGGATTCGTCATCGTCCTGAACTTCGACCTGCTGACGTGGCTGCAGGCGCCTGTGATCCCGTTTCTGCACGGGCACAGGCTGGTCGTCACGCATCCGGGCGACGGCTTCAGCATTCTCCTGCAAACCGCGGTGATGGTGGGCGTGGTCATCGCGCTGCCGGTCATCATCTACCAGGTCTGGCTGTTTCTCTCGCCGGCGCTCTACCGCCACGAGAAGAAGGTGGTGATGCCGGTCATCGTGGGCGCGGTATTCCTATTCGTGTGCGGTGCCGCGCTCGCGTGGTATCTCGTGCTGCCCATGACGCTGCGGTTCCTGTTCAGCTTCGCGGATCGGGCGTTCGAGGAAATGATTACGGTGCAAGAGTACTTCGGGTTCGTGAGTACGCTCGTGCTGGCCATGGGTGCGGTGTTCGAGCTCCCCATCGTCATCATGCTGCTGACGACACTCGGACTCGTGACGCCGCAATTTCTCACGAAGTTCCGCCGGCATGCGGTGGTCGGCTCGTACGTCGCCGCGTCCATCATCACGCCGGGCGATCTGGTGTACACGTCGGTGATTCTCTCGGTCCCCCTGTACCTGTTGTACGAGGTGAGCATCGGGTTGTCCTATCTCGTGTTCCGCAGGCGCGAACGAAAACGGCAGGCTGAGGAAGCGTCGGAGGCGGTGGCGTGAGCGTCCGCCCGCTGACGCTTGCGCTGGTCGCGGCGCTGTGGGCGGGGACGGCGGCTGAGGCGCAGCTCCCTGGGCGGCCGCGGGCGAGGCCGCAGCCGTCGCAGGCGGACACGCTGCGCAATCGCGGCGACTCGCTCGGGAGGGCCGATACGCTCGCGCGTGGAGACACGATTGCAAAGGCGACGTTCATGACGCCGCCGGACACGATCATGCAGCGGCTCATGAACACGCCGGGCTACAACACGACGCGATATCAGGGCGAGCTCATTGCCTTCGACGCGCTGACCCGGGCGCTGCAGCTCACGAACAGGGTCATCGTCCAGCGCGATTCGCAGCTCGTCAAGTCGGACACGGCTTTCTACAATGGAACGGGGAACTCGATCCGCGTGGGTACGAGCCCGAACCGGCGAGGCAACGTGTTCGTCGGGCCGGGCCAGGCGCCGCTGCTCACGAGCGGCGCCGGCACGTACGATCTCGCCACCCGGCGCGCGAGCGTCACCGGAGTGAAGACCAAAGTCCCGCAGAGCGGCCAGGAGCTCACCATCACCGGCGAGAAGGTCACGGTGGTGGCATCGAGCGACACGCTGCGCAATCCCAATGGCGCCACGTACTACCTGCGCGACGGCACCGTCACCGCGTGCGACGACTCCATTCCCGACTACTTCTTCAAGGCGGGTGAGATCAAGCGCACCGGCTCGTTTGTCGTGGCGCGTCCCGCGGTGCTCTACATCGGCGACGTGCCCGTGCTGTGGCTGCCCTTTCTCTTTCAGGACATCCGCAACGGCCGTCACAGCGGCATGGTCACGCCGAACCTCGGCGTCAGCGACTTCATCAGAAACAGCAAGTCGTACCGCCGCAACGTCGAAGGGCTCGGTTACTACTTCGCCATCTCCGACTACATGGACGCGCAGGCCTCGCTCGACTGGCGCAGCAACGCGGGTGAGAGCGACTTCAACGACCCGGGCTACGTCCGATACAACGGCGAGTTCCGGTACCGCTGGCTCGACCGGTTCGTTGCGGGGAACGTGGCGCTCAGCCACACCACGCAGGGCGGGTCCATCAACGACGCGCTCTCGTGGGGACATCAGCAGAGCTTTTCGCGCAACAGCTCGTTCTCGATGAATCTGAACCTGGTCAAGAACACCACGCTGCAACGGCAGACGACGATCAACCCGTACTCCGCCCTCGCTACCATTTCGTCGCAGGCCAACTACCAGCAGAAGATCGGACCGGCGCAGCTCAGCCTCGGCGGCTCCCAGAAGCAGTATCCGGGACGCACGCAACTCGACCGCCAGTTTCCGACGCTGAGCCTCACGACCAGTCCGCTCAACGTGGCCAGTTGGCTCACGTGGACGCCGAGCTTCAACTATTCCTCGACGCAGTCGCTCGGCATCGACCAGCCAACGCAGCTCGGACTCCTCTTGCGTACGGGAAAGAATGCCGCGGGGCGTGACACGGTATTCGGCGATACGCTGCGCCGCGCCGCGTACACCAGCAGCGCGTCGTTCGACACGCCGATCCAGATCTTCGGTTACAACCTCGGCAATTCCTTCACGATCAACTCCGCGCGCAACGACTTTCCCGAGCGCGAGATCGTGACGGACGTCAACAGCGGCGTCGAGTCCGATCGCATCTATGCACAGACGTATCACACCGAGGTGAATTGGACGCCGCAGTTCACCCTGCCACCGCTGGCGCGCAACAACTTCAACTTCACGCCGTCGCTGTCCCTCTCGAACGTGGACGGCTCCGCCTTCTGGATCCGCAACGAGCGCACGGGCGGGCGATGGGTGCATCAGTCCAAGCGGCCATCCCTCGGGCTCTCGGCGTCGCCGACCATATTCGGTCTCTTCAGCGGCTTCGGGCCGTTTCAGCGCTTCCGCCACTCCATCGCGCCCACCGTCGGCTATTCGTATGCACCGGCCAGCGATGTGAGCGATGAGTTCCTGGCCGCGATCGGTCGCACGCGATTCAGCCGGACCGGTGGGACGGGCTACCTCGGCGCGCTGGCGCAGAATGCACTCACCTTCGGCCTGTCGACCAACATCGAAGGGAAGCTTCGCTCGCACAACGACTCGAATCCCGAGTCAGGCGACAAGCTCAAGCTGCTCGCCATCAACTTCACGTCGATCAACTACGACTTCGAGCGCGCACGCGCCACGCACAGCCGGCTGCGTGGACTCACGACGCAGAATTTCGGGTATACCGTGCGGTCGGACCTGCTTCCCGGCTTCGATCTCGGCGTGGACTATTCGCTGTTCGAGGGGTCCACGCTCAGCGATTCCGCGGTGTTTAAACCCTATCGTGAACGCGTCACGAGCGCGTTCAGCTTCAGTAATACCGCCAACCCGTTCGCCGTCTTCAGTCGTCTGTTCGGTCGTGCCGTTCCACCGTCCGCGCCAGGCGGGGACCGGCTCGATCAGCCCGCCGACGATCGATACGCACGACAGATCGCGTCGCAACCGGTCGCTGGGCGGGCCGCTCGCTCGGCGGCCTTCATCCCGACTACCACACAGGGGTGGCAGGCGTCCTTCACCTTCAGCTCGGCGCGCCAGCGTCCGCCGGTCGGTGGCTCCAACATCGTCCAGTTCGATCCGGCGGTGCAATGCGCCGCGCTCAATACGCAGTTGCTGCGTCTGCAGTACGACCAGTGCATCGCGAATGCCCGCACCAACCCGGCGACGCCCACGCCCATCACGTCGGGCATCGTCGGCTCGCCGATCTATCTCACTCCGCCCACGACCTCGCTCGGCAGCAGTATCAACTTCAATCTCACGGATCACTGGGCCGCATCGTGGCAGACCCAGTACGATTTCGAGGGCCACGACTTCGCGAGCCAGATCGTGTCGCTCCAACGCGACCTGCACGACTGGCGCGCCATCTTCGCCTTCACGAAGTCACCGAACGGCAGCTTCGCGTTCAACTTCCTGATCTCGCTGAAGGCGGAGCCCGAGCTGAAGTTCGATTATCACAAGGCGACGTACCGGAACGAGGGCTTTGGCGTGTCGCGCTGAGCGGTCCACTTGAATTCGCTCCGCGCGCGGCAGACATTGCCCCGATGCGCGCCGCCGTGTCGCTCGATGGTCATTCGCTCACGCTGGACGATGTCGTGGCCGTCGCCGTGCATCGCGCGCCGGTCGAGCTGTCCGAGGTCGCGCGAATACGCATGGCCCGCGCACACGTCGTCGTGGACGCGCTGGTACGGTCCAACGTCGTCGCCTATGGCGTGACGACGGGATTCGGCAAGCTCTCCGACATCGCGATTCCGAGGGACCGGCTGGCCGAGCTCCAACAAAACCTTGTGCGGAGCCATGCGACGGGCGTCGGCCCGCTCCTGCCGGAGCACGAAACGCGCGCGATGATGTTGCTGCGCGCCAACGTCATCGCCAAGGGTTTTTCCGGCGCGAGGCCGGTGCTCGCCGACACGATCGTCGCGATGCTGAATGCGGGCCTGTATCCGCCCGTGCCCGAGCAGGGCAGCGTCGGCGCCAGTGGCGATCTCGCGCCGCTCGCGCATCTCGCACTGGCGCTCATCGGTGAGGGGACGCTGTTCAAGGGCGGGGAACGGGGCGTCGCCGCGGATCTTCTCGCGCGAGAACGCATCGAGCCGGTAGCGCTCGGCCCCAAGGAAGGCATCACGCTGATCAACGGCACACAGGCGCACACCGGGATCGCGGCGCTCGCCGTTGTGGGCGCGCATCGCCTCTGGCAGATCGCACACCTCTCCGGTGCGATGTCGCTCGAGGCGCTGCTGGGCACCCCCGTCGCGTTCGACGCGCGCATCCAGGACGCACGTGGGCAACTCGGTCAGGCCGCATCGGCCGCACTGCTCCGGTCGCTGCTCACGGCGAGCGAGATTCGTGAATCGCATCGTTCCGGCGACCCGCGCGTTCAGGACTCGTACGCGCTGCGTTGCATGCCGCAGGTGCACGGGCCCGTGCTCGACGCCATCGACTTCTGTGCCGGCGTCGTGGGCCGCGAGCTGAACGCCGCGACGGACAATCCGCTCGTGTTCGCGGATACCGGCGAGCTGCTCAGCGGCGGCAATTTTCACGGGCAGTCCGTTGCCATGGCGCTCGACTTCCTCGCGATCGCGATGACGAATCTCGCCACCATGGCGGAGCGCCGCATCGACCGACTGGTGAATCCGGATCTCAACCAGGGATTGCCCCCGTTCCTCTCGCGCGACGCCGGTGTGAATTCCGGCTTCATGATGGCGCAGGTCACGGCGGCGTCACTCGCGAGCGAGTGCAAAGTATTGTCGCATCCGGCCAGCGTGGACACCATTCCCACCGACGGAAACAAGGAAGACGTCGTCCCCATGGCGATGGGCGCCGCGTGGAAGCTCCGCCGCATCGTCGCCAACGTCCGCTATGTCCTTGCCATCGAGTTGATGTGCGCCGCGCAGGGCCTCGACTTCCGGCTTCCCCTGCGCGCAGGGCGTGGTGCAGCACTTGGCCATTCGCTGGTGCGCGATCTCGTGGCGCCGCTGGAGCGCGACCGCGTGCTGTCCACGGACATTCAAGTGCTCGCGGACGCAATCGAACGCGGCCATTTCTCGACGCCGGTGCGCGAGGCATGACGACGGGCGCGGCGGTGACCGGTGCCCGTCGGGTGAGCGCACCGCGCGGCTCGCGCATCTCCTGCAAGGGATGGCATCAGGAGGCCGCACTCCGGCTGTTGATGAACAATCTCGATCCGGACGTCGCCGAACGGCCGGACGAGCTCGTGGTGTACGGCGGTACGGGCCGCGCCGCCCGGAGCTGGGACGCATTCGACGCAATCGTCCGATCGCTGCGCGATCTGGAAAACGACGAGACGCTGCTCGTGCAGAGTGGAAAGCCGGTGGCCGTGTTTCGGACGCAGCCGTCGGCGCCGCGCGTCCTCATCGCGAACTCGAATCTCGTCGGGCGGTGGGCGACGTGGGAGCACTTCCGCGAGCTCGAGCGGCGTGGACTGATGATGTATGGGCAGATGACCGCCGGCTCGTGGATCTACATCGGGTCGCAGGGCATCGTGCAGGGCACGTACGAGACGTTCGGCGCCGCGGCGCGCAAGCATTTCGGCGGCACGCTCGCCGGCCGTCTCATCGTCACGGCGGGGCTTGGCGGCATGGGCGGCGCACAGCCGCTCGCCGCGACCATGCTCGGCGCGGTGATTCTCGGATTTGACGCGGACGAATCGCGCATCGACAAGCGGCTTGCGACAGGCTACCTCGATGTGAAGGCCGCTTCCCTGGACGACGCACTCCAACGCGCGGAATCGGCTCGCCGCGAGGGACGCGCGCTCTCGATCGGCGTCGTCATGAACGCCGCACCCGCGCTCGAGCAGTTGCTTGCGCGCCGCGTTGCCGTGGACGTGTTGACCGACCAGACGAGCGCGCACGACATGCTCCGCGGCTATGTGCCCGACGGAATGTCTCTCGGTGAAGCAGCGGCGTTACGCGACGCGCGCCCGGACGATTACGTCGCGCGCAGTACCGCCACCGCGGTGCGTCACGTTCGCGCCATGCTCGCGTTGCAACGGCGCGGAGCGATCACGTTCGACTATGGCAACAACATCCGCACCGTGGCGTTCGACGCCGGCGTCACCGACGCGTTCGACATTCCGGGCTTCATTCCCGAGTATATCCGTCCGCTGTTCTGCGAGGGGAAGGGTCCGTTTCGATGGGTGGCACTCTCGGGCGATCCGCAGGACATCGCGCGTACGGACGACCTCGTGCTGCAACTTTTTCCCGCCGACGAACACCTTCGGCGATGGATCACGCTGGCGCGCGAACGGATCAGGTTCCAGGGGCTGCCCGCACGCATCTGCTGGCTGGGGCAGGGCGAGCGCGCGAAATTCGGTGTCGCGCTGAACGATTTAGTAGCAAATGGAGAATTATCCGCGCCGATCGCGATCGGACGCGATCACCTCGACACCGGCAGCGTCGCTTCGCCCTTCCGTGAGACGGAGGCCATGAAGGACGGCACCGACGCGGTGAGCGACTGGCCGATCCTCAACGCCATGCTGAACGTCGCGAGCGGGGCGAGCTGGGTCTCGTTCCATCATGGCGGCGGCGTCGGTATCGGAGCCTCGCTTCACGCGGGGCAGGTGATCGTCGCGGATGGAACACCGGAGATGCGCGAGCGTCTCGAGCGCGTGCTCACCAACGACCCGGGCATTGGCGTCGCGCGACATGCCGATGCGGGATACGAGTCGGCTCGCGCCACCGCCGAGCGTACGGGCATCGTCATTCCCATGGCGGGCTGAGTGCTCTCCGCGCGCTTCAGTCCCTGGCACGTTCCACTCTTCCTCGGCAAATACGGATGGTCGGTGCTGCGGAAGCGGCCGGTCCTCGTGCATTTCGAGGTCACGCTGCGATGCAATGCCCGGTGCGGCTTCTGCGACTACTGGCAGACGCCCGCGGAGGCGAAGACCAGCGAGCTGCGGTCCTATGCCGACGCCGCGCGCCACTTCAACCCCATGCTGGTCACGTACACCGGCGGCGAGCCGCTCATGCGCCGCGATCTCGAGGAGATCGTCGCGGCCGTGGATCGCGCCGTGCGCCTCAAGTACGTCACCCTCATCACGCACGGCGGCATGCTGACGCCCGAGCGCGCGGTATCGCTGCGCGATGCTGGAATCCACCAGTTCAACATCTCGCTCGACTACCTCGACGGACGGCACGACGAGGCCCGAGGCATTCCCGGCCTCACGCGTCGGATCTTTGCGGCCGTCGACGGCATGCGGGCAGCCGGCATCGACAACATCCGCTTCAACACGGTCATCAAGGACGACAACCTCGACGAGCTGGTGCCCCTCGTGCGTCGCGCGGCGGCGCTTGGATGCGGCGTGAACTTCAGCGTCTATACCGCGTCGAAGAACGGCAATCGCACGCACGTCGTGAACGACCACGAGCAGCAGCGGCTCGAGGCCGTCATCGCGGAGCTGCTCGACATCAAGCGGCGCCATCGCGGGGTCATCACCAACTCCGACGCGTATCTCGAGCAGATTCCGCGCTGGACGGCACGCGCCCCGATGCCGAACTGTCGCTCGGGTGAGCGAACCATTCACATCGATCCCGCCGGCCGGGTGAAGCGCTGTCCCGATTTCCCGACGGACTTTCACTGGCGCGACTACAAGCCGTACGAGCCGATCGCGTGCAATGCGTGCTTCTACGCGTGCCGCGGAGAAGCACAGGCGCCGCTCCGGCTCTCGCGCGTGCGCGACGTGATGGGACGGCCGCACGCCGTCGCGTGACGGAGTCTCCGCTGCTCTTCGTCAACGCGGCGCAGGTGGTCACGTGCGCCGGCCCGGCGCGCGCTCGGGTCGGCAAGGAGATGGCCGACGCTGTCGCGCAGGCAGGCGTCGCGGTGCTCGTTAACGGGTCGACAATCAGCGCCGTAACAGATGAAGCGGAGCTGCGCGCCGCCTGGCCTGATGCGACGGTCGTCGACTGTGCACAGGGACTCCTCACGCCGGGGTTCGTCGATTCACACACGCACGCCATCTTCGGCCGCGGCAGATTCGAGGAGCAGGAGATGCGCGCGGCCGGCATCTCCTATTTGGAGATCGCGCGACGCGGTGGCGGCATTCATGCCAGCGTACGCGACCTCCGATCCAGCGCCGACGACCATCTTTACGCGCTCGCTCGTGAGCGTCTAAGAGCGCTCGCCGCGGCGGGCGTAACGACCGTCGAGGTCAAATCCGGGTACGGGCTCTCCCTCGAGGACGAGCTGCGCACGCTGCACATCATCCGGCGCCTCTCGGAGACGTTGCCGATGCGCATCGTACCCACGTTCCTCGGGGCGCATGAGATTCCACTCGAGTATCGGGACCGCGAGAGTGGGCGTCGGGAATACGTCGAGCTGCTGGTGCAGGAGATGATTCCGGCCGTGGCGCAGTCACAGCTGGCGCGATTCGCGGACGTATTCTGCGAGCCCGGCGTCTTCACCGTGGCGGAGTCGCGCGAGATTCTCACCGCGGCGCGGCAAGCGGGGCTCGGGATCAAGCTGCACGCCGACGAGCTCGCGGCCGGCGGCGGTGCGGAGCTCGCCGCGGAGTTGCGCGCCACCTCGGCCGACCATCTTGCCGCCGTCACGGACGAGGGCATTCGCGCGCTGTCGAGCGCGGGCACGGTCGCCACGTTGCTTCCGGGCACCATGCTCTTTCTCGGCAAGACGAAACAGGCGCCGGCCCGGGCGCTCATCGACGCGGGCTGCGCCGTTGCGCTGGCCACCGACTTCAATCCTGGCACCTCACCGACCACGGACTTCCCACTCATCCTGACGCTCGGCGTCAGTCAGCTCCACTTGACGGCGGGCGAAGCGATCCTTGCCGGTACGGTGAATGGCGCCGCCGCGCTCGGGCTCGCAGCCCGTGTTGGACAGATCGCGCCGGGCTTTTCTGCCGACCTGTGCCTATGGAACCTGAGCGACGTTCGCGAACTTCCGTACTGGTATGGCGGACAGCGTTGTGCAGCCTCGTGGACGAGGGGCAAACCTTGTCACGTCCACGACTTAGCACTAAGTTCTTTGCGCTGAGCCTACTCTCTTGCCAGGGGGGTAGGCTGTCCTCGTGCCGACTCCGCCCCCGCTGATGCCTGATGTCGCCAAGCTGAAGAAAAAGGCCGCCGAGTTCGAGCTGAAGAAGCAGTTCGACAAGGCGTTGGCGGTGTATGTCGAGATTCTCGAAAGCTTCGACCCTGGCGATGAGGAAGTGGATGTCTCCCTCTACAACCGCGTCGGCGATCTCTACCTGAAGCAGGGCAGCGTCGGCGACGCCGTCGACTACTACGAGCAGGCCGTCGACCGGTACGCCGAGGGCGGGTTCCACAACAACGCCATCGCGCTCTGCAACAAGATTCTGCGCAACTCGCCTGGTCGCGCGAGTGTGTATTACAAGCTCGGGCGTATCAGCGCGCAGAAGGGCTTCAAGGGCGACGCCAAGAAAAACTATCTCGAGTACGCCGATCGCATGCAGTCGGCGGGGAAGATCGACGAGGCGTTTCGCGCGCTGAAGGAATTCGCGGATCTCTGTCCCGATCAGGATGACATCCGCCTGATGCTCGCCGATCAGCTCTCGAAGAAGGGCCGCTCCGAAGAAGCGATCGAGCAGCTCCAGCAGCTCTACGAGCGGTACACCGAGCAGGGACGCGATACCGAGGCACGCGCCGCCGCCGAGCGGATGAAGTCCATCGACCCGACGTCCGAGCCGCGTGTCCCAAGCGGAACCTCGCGTCGGTCCGCCGACGATCTGGTCTTCCTCGATCTCAGCGACACCGGTACGCGAAAGCGCCAGTCCGCGGCAGCAAAGCGCGCCACGCTCGGCCTCGACGTGATTGCGTCCGGTGCGGCGGACACGCCGCTCGCGTCACCGACCATTCCGCCGCCATCGCCCGCGCGGGCTGTGGCCGCAGCCCCGGCGCCGACGGAGCAGGTGCTCGGCACGCCCCTGCTCGAGCCGCCCGTGCTCGACGGCGTCTCGCGGGTCGCCGAGTTCGAGAAGTCGCCCGAAGCGAGCAGCGGCGGTTTGCTCGAGGGACTCGAGACCACGTCGTTCGGCGCCGCGGCAGCGCCGTCGGAGTCGTTGCTCGATCTCGAGTCCACAAGCCTCGCGGCACCCGCACCCGCATATATGCCGCCGGCTCCGAAGCGACTGACGCCGCAGGAGCACGATTTGCTCGACTTCAACATGCCGGGCGCTACGCCGCCGACGGGCCGCGAGGCAGTCGAGGAGTTGCCTCCTCTCGAGCCGATTGATCTCGATCTCCCCGACGACTTTCCCCCATCGCGACCCAACCGTCCGTCATTGGTCGGCCTCCCGATGTTGGTGGACGAAGACGGTCAGGAGCCGGCTACGGAGGCGGAGTTGGCCGCCGAACCGGACGTCATCGGCGGGGATCTCGAGCTCATCATGCCGGACGGAACGCCGGCGCGCGGAACGCCCGTGCAGGAATCGCACGTCGACGATCTGCCGCTGATGGATCTCGAGCTGCCCATCGAAGGCGCGGCTCCTGGTCGGATGTCCAAGGAGGTCGGCCGAAACAGCGCCGAGTTCGAGCTCACCACGCTGGAAGAGGAGGTCGAGGCGCAGACCGAGGCGCCGGATCGATATACGCCGCCCCCCGCGCCGCGGCAGTCCACAGTGCTCGCCGAGCAGTCGGTGGAATTACTCGCGGCGTTGTCGGAGGCCGACCCGGACGACAATGCGCTGCGCCGCCGTCTCGCCGAGGCGATGCTCGAGTCAGGCGACCGCGAGGGTGGCCTTCGCGAGTTGGAGACCGCGATGCTCGGCTTCGAGCGCGCGGACGATCTCGCGAAGGCATCCAAGCTCGCCGAGGAGATCGTGCTCCTCAATCCGGACTCGGTGCGGCATCACCAGAAGCGAGTCGAGTACGCGTTTCGCACCAACGAGCGCGGACGCCTCATCGAGGCGTATCTCCAACTCGCCGAGGCGTTGTTCCGCGCGGGACAGGTCGAGAAGTCGCGGGCCATCTATCAGCGCGTCATGGATCTGGCGCCGGACGATCTCCGCGCGGCAGCTGCGCTGGAGAGTTTCCCGGCTCCGGAGCCACCGCCCGAAGCGCCGCCGCCACCGCGGGCGCGCGCCACCGTCGCGCAGCCGCGCGCCAGCGTGGCCGTACCGCCTGCGCCGGTTGCTCCTGTGCCCGACACCACAGACGGCTACATCAACCTCGGTGACTGGCTTCGAGACGACGAGGCGCCGAAAGACACGCGCATGGTCGTCGAGGAGAAGGAGCCAACCGGAGACGAGGAAGCCGACTTCCAGGACATGCTCCGGAAGTTCAAGGAAGGCATCGCCGAGAACGTCGAAGACGAGGACCACCAGAGCCACTACGACCTCGGCGTCGCGTACAAGGAGATGGGACTGCTGGACGAAGCCATTGCCGAGTTCCAGAAGGCGCTGCGTGCACCGAGCAATCGCGTGCCCACCTACGAGGCGCTCGGCCAGTGCTTCATGGAGAAGGAGCAGTATCCAATGGCGTCAACCGTGCTCGGTCGGGCATTGCATGAGCCGAACATGAGCGACGACAATCTCGTCGGCGTGCTCTACCTGCTCGGCCGGTGCGCCGAGGAGCGGGGGCAGCGTGACAAGGCGTTGGAGTATTATCAACGCGTGTTCGTCGTCGACATACAGTTCCGAGACGTGGCTGATCGCCTCGCCGCCGTCGAAGGCGCGGCATCGTGAGCGGTGCGGTAGCTCCCGCCGGCGCGCCGCGCGCGGTCGCGTTGCGCGACATCCAGGCGCCCGTGCGCGAACGTCTCGACGACGTCGTGGACGAGATGCGGCGGATCGTCGCGGCCGATCTCCCGATGATCGAGCAGGTGAGCGGTCACCTCCTCCAGATGCGCGGCAAGATGTTCCGTCCCACGCTGGCGCTCCTTGCAAGTGAGACCACCGAATCGGCGGACGAGCGCGTCGTCACGCTCGCCGCCGTCCTCGAGCTCATGCATCTCGCCTCGCTCGTGCACGACGACTCGGTGGACCACTCCGCCATGCGCCGCGGACTGCCCACGGTGAATTCGCTCTTCAGTCATCAGGTGAGCGTGATCATGGGCGACTTCCTGTATTCCCGCGCGCTGGAAGCGCTCGTCGCCCTCGGGGACATGAATCTCGTGCGCGTGCTCACCGCTGTCTCCACGCAGCTCACCATCGGCGAGATGCGTCAGCTCGCCGCGATGGATGCATTGGCGTTTTCCGAGCGCGACTATGAGCTGCTCATCCAGGCCAAGACCGCGTCGCTGCTGAGTGCCGCCTGTGAGACCGGTGCGATGTGCGGCGCCAGCGGGCATCGAGAGGCGCTTCGCCACTACGGCGAGCGGCTCGGCATGGCGTTCCAGGTGGCGGACGACATTCTCGACTACACGGGCAGCGCGTCCGTCACTGGCAAGCCGTCGGGGAGCGACCTGCGGGAGCACAAGGTGACGTTGCCGCTCATCGCGGCCCTTCCTGTTCTTTCGGCGTCCGGCATCGAGAGCGTCGAGTCGTTGTTCTCCACCGAATCACCGACGGACGATCAGATTGCGGACGTCATCGCCCTCGTCGCCGATGCGGGCGGCATCGACCAGGCGCGCCGCCGCGGGGAGGAGTTCGCCCGCGAAGCGGAAGACGCCCTGGACAGTCTGCCCGCCACGCCCGCGCGCGCGGCGCTGGCGGACGCTATCCTCTACGTCATGGACCGGCACTCCTGATGGCTCCTCGTGGATCCTCGAAGCATCGTCCGGTGTTCCATGCCGTGACCCTGGGCGTCGGCTTCATTGTCGGCGGCGCCATGACCCAGGTTGCGCGCGTCTTCCTGCCGCCAGGCGCGGTCAAGGAATTTTTCACCACGGGAGTTCAGCCCGCGATCGGACCCGCGTCGCTGGACCTCGTCATCCTCAAGTTCACCCTTGGACCCGTCGCGCTCGACGTCAGCCTATTGAGCCTGCTCGGCGTCCTCATCGCGTACCTGATCGCCAGGTCGCTCTTCTAAGGAGACACCATGTTCGGGAATCTCGGTATCGGCGAGCTCATGATCATTCTGGTCATCGTGCTCGTACTGTTCGGCGCGAAGCGCATCCCGGAAATCAGCGCGTCGTTCGGCAAGGGGATCCGCGAGTTCAAGAAGAACGTGAACGACGTCGAGCGCAGCATCACGGAGCCCGAGACGCGGCCGGAGCCGCGCCTCGGCGCAGGCGATCAGACGGCCGTGCGTCGCGACGCCGAGGAGCCCGCGCGGCCGGAGCCCAAGCGGCTCATCTAGCGCGTCGCCGTTACGACGCGCTCTGCCGGCGGAGCTGCGCGGACAACTCCTTTCTCCGATCCTTGATCGTCGCGGCGCGGCGCAGGTCCTCGACGTACATCTGCAGCCGCTGTTGACGGAGCTGCTGGATGCGCCGCGTACGCAGGTCGTTCTTCTGCTTCTCGAACGCTTCCTTGTCGCTCGGCTTCCGCGCGTCGGTACGAGTGACGAACGCTGCATCCATCTGGCGGATCGGCCCCGTTACCTCGTTCAGCGGAGCCACGAACGCAGCTCCCACCGCCTCGCCCAGGCTTCCAAAGGCGCGGCCAGCCGCCGTGCGATTGGCCATCCCGGTCGTCTCGACCTTGAGGTTGGCCTTCGTGGCGGCTGCCTCGAGCGATGTGCTCTTCGCGGCCGCGGCCAGGCTCTGCGCCGCCGGCACGACACGCTCCACCGCGCGCTCCGCCGCCACGCGCGCCTTCACCGATGATTCCACGGCGTCGAACGTCTTGCCGCCCTCCGTGAGGGAATCGAGGCGTGCGAGATAGTAGCCGTCCTCGCCGTCGAAGAGATCGCTCGTTTCGCCGACCCTTGCGCCGCCGAAGGCCCAGGCGCTCACACTGGGAACCTCACGGCCATTGTAGAGCGCCGTCTGGTTCTCGCTTGCATGGACGGTGAACGGTGTCAGGCCGAGCGTCTTTGCGGCGTCGGTGAACTTCCCGGGCTGGTCGCTGCCGGCGGCGAGCTTTGCCAGACGATCCGCCTCGCGGTCGATCCTGGCCGAGGATGAATCGTTCGGTGCGATCCGCAGCAGGATGTGATGCAGAGAGAGCGTGTCACCCGACCGGCTGTCCAACCGAATGATGTGATAGCCGAACTGCGTCAGCACTGGCTGCGAGATCTCGCCTGGCTTGAGTGCGTTCGCGGCCTTCTCGAAATCGGGGACGAACCGTCCCTTTGCACCCTTACCCAGATCGCCGCCCTGTACCGCCGAACTGGTGTCCGCCGATTCGCGCTTCGCGACGTCCTCGAACTTGGCGCCGCCCGTGATCTCGGCGCGCAGCTTCACGGCGTGCTCGCGAGTCGCGGCACTATCGGTCCCCGTAACGACGCGTGGGATATAAAGGACGCTCAGTATGGCACGTCCCGGCCGGTCGAACTCCGTCTTGTGCGCGTCGTAGTACTTGCGGAGATCGCTGTCCGCGACGTTCGAGTCCGCGGCATTGGCCGTGGGATGAAACGCGACGAAGCTGATCGAGGCGCTGTCGTTGGCATCCCGCCAGGAGCGCCACAGGTCTTCATCCGTGACGTAGATGCCGCTCGTCACCTGCTCGAACAGCTTCTCCTTGGGCACTTCGCCGCGATAGTACGACTCGAGCGCCACGAGCAGGCCGGACTGCCGCGCCTGCGAGCTGGAAAGGAGACGCTGATACTTGACCGGGTCGAACCGGCCGTCGGTGAGCAGATCGGGTGCGTTCCGGATCCAGGGCGGCGGCGCATAGCGCGCATAGTCACGCAGCTCCTCGTCGGACACGACGATGCCGCGCTTCTTGTACTCCTGCTCCAGCAGCACCTCCGAGATCATGTCGTCGAACGTCTGGTTTTCCAGACGCCGGAACTCGTCCTGTGTCAGCGAGCGGCCGGACTGCTGCTGCGTCTGCTGAATGGCTTGCTGTGAGCGGCGCTGCCAATCCAGGTAGAGGATGTCGCGGCCGTTGACGGTCGCGACCGCGGTCGAGTTCGTGACTGGCGTGCTGCCGATCAGGCCCGACGTCTGGAAAAGTAGAAAACCGCCAATGAATGCGACCGCCAGAATCCAGAACACGAACTTGGCGGAGCTCCGCATGGTTTGGAGCACGTGGCAGAACTCCTTCGAGCTGCAGGAAAACAGTAGGGGTAAGCGTGAAAAAATACCCGGCGACACGGGCTAAAATCAAGTGATAGACGCACTTCTGATTGACTTGTCCCTCGTGTAGGATATCTTGATCCGCTCTCCGAAAACCCCTGCGCGCCGCCGCCGAGGCTTTGATGGCCAGTACCGCCCGAATCGACGAGTTGAAGAAGAAATTCGACGAGAATCCACGGCGATACTTCGCACCGCTGGCCAACGAGTTCCGCAAGGCGGGTGACATCGAGCAGGCCATCGTCATCTGCGAGGAGTTCCTCCCTCAGCAGCCGGGCCACATGAGTGGCCACATCGTGTACGGGCAGGCGCTCTTCGAGGCCGGGCGGCTTCCCGAGGCGCGAGCAGTGTTCGAGACGGCCCTCGGGCTCGATCCCGAGAACCTCATCGCCCTGCGACATCTCGGCGACATCGCGCATGGACAGGGCGACGACGTGGCCGCACGGTCCTGGTACCTGCGCGTCCTCGACGCGGACCCCCGCAACGAGGAAATCCAGGCGCTGATCGCGTCCCTCGGGACGGAGCCGGAAACTGTGGCGCAGGCCGGCGCGTCGGCAGCGGCGGAGACCTCCGCAGCGGTTGAGCCACCAATGGAGCTCGCGGGCATTCTCGACGAGATCGAGGTTGCACCGGTGCCTGCTGTGACGCCTCCGCCGATACCGGTTGACTTGGAGTTTGCACCGCCCGCGCCCGTGGCGCAGCCTCCGATTCCCGGCGAGCCGCTGGACATCCTCTCGCACGAGTTTGCCCTTCCGTCCGAACACGAAGCGCCACACGAGACGGAGGCCGCCGAGGGCTTCGAGGCCACCACGTTCGAGGCGCCGGCAGAGCCGGTGCACAGCCTGTCCGAGCTCGATGCGTCGCTGGAGTCCGGCGTGCCGGAGTTCCGGGCGCCCGAGCACGTTCCCACCCTCGAGGGATTGGAGGACAGCGGAGGCCTCGCACACGAGGAGTCGCAAAGCGCTCGCGCGACCGCGGCTGCTCCGGTAATCGACGATCTGCCGCCGCTCGAGCTTGATGAGGCGGACACCACGCCGCCTCGGGGCGACGCGCTGGAGTTCGACATTCCGGCCGCCGAAGCGCCGCCGATCGAGTT
Organism: Gemmatimonadetes bacterium 2013_60CM_65_52; assembly: GCA_002215645.1. GTDB lineage: Bacteria > Gemmatimonadota > Gemmatimonadetes > Gemmatimonadales > Gemmatimonadaceae > AG11. The sequence continues at coordinate 295,428 of NGFI01000008.1, forward strand.
GCCTCCGCCGGTGATTGCCGCGGAAGCGGAGCTCATCGACGAGATTGTTCCGGCCGAAGAGGCCGCGCCGGTTTCGCCATCGGCACCCTTCGTGACGGAGACGATGGCGGAGCTCTACCTGTCGCAGGAATTCCGGGACGAGGCGCGTTCAGTCTACGAGCAGTTGCTGGCGGCGCATCCGGACGACGAACGGCTTCAGGGACTCGTTGTGTCGCTCGCGCCGGAGTATGCCCCGCCCGCCGACACCGGTCCGCTCCTGCGCGATTTCCTATGGAGAATCGCTGCTCGGCGCCCCGGCCAGTCAGCCGCCATGGAGGCTGAGCCGGCGTCCACGGATTTCGCCGACGCAGGATTCGCAGAACCCGAGGCGGTGTCCTACGCGGAGCCGGAAGTTGCGGCGGCCGAAGAACCGCACGAGCTGCTCGACGGATTCGCGCTCGCGACGCCGGCCACCGGAGCGCCTGTCGTGGACATCGCCGCATTCGCTCCGCCCGTGATGGAGGAGCTCGCGATCGAAGCGCCGCCTCCACCCGTTCCGACGCCTGCTCGCGGTCAGGACGTGGCGCCGGCGCTGGAGCGCGCCGCGCGGATGCGCACGCCCGAGGGTTCCATCGACGCACTCTTCGGCACGCGTCCTACATCTACGTCCGAGGATTCCGCTGCCGCGGCGCTCGCACAGGCGTTCGGCAGCTCGGGTGAGGGGGAGAACATCCTCACCGGACGTCCCGCGCACGCGGCCACTGGTGAGCTTTCCCTAGACAGCGTTTTCCGCGATGGCCCGCGAGCGCAACGCGCCTCGCAGAGCTTCTCCTTCGATCAGTTCTTCGCGGGAAGTGCGACGCCTGGCGGTGGCCAGGGCGGCAGTCCGCGCGTGAGTGGTGGAACCGCTCGAGCGTCGGGCGAGACGACGCTTCCCGAGGCGCCCACGGGCGAAAGGGGGGCCGAGGACATCGAGCAGTTCAACTCCTGGCTCCAGGGATTGAAGCCTCGGTGAGGATCGCCGTTCTCAACGGACCGAACCTCAACCTGCTGGGTCTTCGCGAGCCCGAGCTGTACGGACGGACGACGCTCGCCCAGGTAGAATCGCGGCTCGACCTCGTGGCGCGCGAGCTTGGCGTCAACATCGAGTTCTCGCAGCGCAACGGCGAAGGGGAGCTGGTGGATGCCGTCCATGGATATCGCGGCCGGATCGACGGCGCGGTGGTCAATGCCGGTGCATACTCGCACACGAGCCTGGCTCTACGCGACGCGCTCGTGGGCGTGAGCGTTCCGTTCGTGGAAGTCCACGTCACCAACGTGCATGCCCGTGAGCCGGAGCGTCACGCATCCATGCTGGCGCCGGCGGCCATCGGCTCCGTGATCGGGCTCGGCGCGTATGGGTATGAGCTGGCCCTCAGAGGGCTCGTTGCGACGCTGAAGGATCGGAGTGCACGGTGAGCGACCGCCGGCCGGCGCGGATTGCCGCGCTCGTGGACGGCCTGTCGGCTGCCCATCTCGACGGACTGCTGCTGACCGGTCTCTCCAACATCCGCTACCTCACCGGATTTTCCGGGTCGAGCGCGCTGCTCGTGGTGACACCGCGCGACGTCGTCCTCATCACCGACTTTCGCTATCAGACGCAGGTGGCCGCGGAGGTCGGTGACCTCGCGCGAGTGGCCATCGAGTCGTCGAGTCTCTGGACTGGGTTGTGGCAGCAGCTTGCCACCCATCCGGCGCTGATGGTCATTGGATTCGAGACCGCGCACATTCAGCACAGGGATTTCCAACGCCTCATCGAGGCCGGTGCGCGGTGGCAATGGCGTCCGACCCTGGACCTGGTGGAGACGCTTCGCGAGCGAAAGGACGACGACGAGATCGACGCCATTCGTGCCGCGGCCGGCGTGGCGACCCGTGCGCTCGGAAACACGCTTCCGCAGATCAAGGCAGGGCTCTCGGAGCTCGAGGTGGCCGGCATTCTCGAGAAGGCCCTGCGCGACGAGGGCAGCGAGGGCTTTCCGTTTCCCTCCATCGTTGCGAGCGGCGAGCGGTCCGCCCTGCCGCACGCGCGAACGTCGGCGCGGCAGATCGCGAAGGGAGACCTGCTGCTGATGGACTTCGGCGCGGAGGTGGGCGGCTACTGCTCGGACCTCACGCGGACGGTGGTCGTCGGGAAGGCAAGTGAAGAGCAGCGAGCCACTTATGAGGTTGTCCGGCTCGCCAACGAGCGGGCGGCGCGGGGCGTGCGGGCCGGGATGACCGGACGGGATGCCGACGCCATCGCGCGACAGTACATTGAGCGCGCGGGTTACGGGGATCTTTTTGGTCACAGCCTCGGGCACGGCATTGGACTCGAGGTGCACGAGGCACCCAGGCTGGCACGCACGGCCGAGGGCGCGCTCGGGGAGGGGGCAGTCGTCACGATCGAGCCGGGTGTCTATCGTCCGGGGTGGGGCGGCGTTCGGATCGAGGATGACGTCGTCCTCGCGGCGGACGGTCCGCAAACGTTGACGCAGTTTCCGCGCGAGCTGATCGAGCTCGGCTGAGTGCCGTGACCGACCGTCGCGGTGCGCCAATCCATGGACCTATGATCGACCTTCGCTACGTAAAGAAGCTCATCGACATCATCGACGAATCGACCGTGGATTCGATCGAGATTTCGTCGGACAAGGGGCTCAAGATCCGCATCTCCAAGAGCCCGACCGGCAGGGGCGCGGTGCACATGGCCGCCCCGCCCATGATGGCACCCATCATGGCGCCGCCCTCGCTGCCACCGGGTCGTTTGACGCCCGCCGACGGCGTCGTGGCCATGGAGGAACCCGCACGGGCCGAAGCCAGGGCGGCGGGCATCGAGGTCAAGTCGCCGATGGTCGGGACGTTCTACTCGGCGCCGGAGCCGGGGACCAAGCCGTATGTCTCCGTAGGCTCGCGGGTCTCGAAGGGACAGACGCTCTGCATCATCGAGGCGATGAAGATCATGAACGAGATCGAGAGCGAGGTGGCGGGCGTGGTCACTGAAGTCCTGGCGTCCGACGCCACGCCCGTGGAGTACGGCCAGGCGCTCTTCCGCATCGACAGCAATGGCTGATCCTGTCGCTCCCGCCGCGCCGGCCGGTGCGGCCGCCGCCGGCGGCCCAAGCACCTTCAACTTCAAGGCGGTGCTGCACCAGCTCGTGCAACGCGGTGCGTCGGACCTTCACCTGAAGGTCGGGCGCCCTCCGACGCTCCGCCTGCACGGTGAGCTCGCGCCGCTCGAGATGCCGCCCATGCGGCCGGAGGATCTCAAGGGTCTGGCCGAGCAGTTGATGACGCCGCGGCAGGTGAAGGAGTTCACCGAGAACAAGGAGTGCGACTTCGCCATCGGCGTGCCGGGCATCGGGCGCTTTCGCTGCAACGTGTATCAGCAGCGCGGGTCGCTCTGCTATGCCATGCGCGCCATCCCGTACCAGGCTCGCACCATCGATGAGCTGAATCTGCCGCGCGTTCTGGAGGAAATCTCGCTCAAGCCACGCGGACTTGTTCTCGTCACGGGCATTACCGGTTCGGGAAAGAGCACCGCGCTCGCGGCCATGATCCAGCACATCAACGAGCACCGCAAAGCGAACGTCATCACGATCGAGGATCCCATCGAGTTCCTCCATCGCGACATCAATTGTCACATCAACCAGCGCGAGGTCGGTACCGACACGGCCACCTTCGCGCAGGCGCTGCGCCGCGTGCTCCGGCAGGATCCCGACGTCATCCTCATCGGTGAAATCCGCGATCTCGAGACGCTCGACACCGCGCTCAAGGCCGCGGACACGGGCCACCTCGTGTTCAGTACGCTGCACACCACGGATGCGACCAACACCATCAACCGCGTGCTGTCGTTCTATCCCCCGCACCAGCAGGCCGAGGTCCGTTTCTCGCTGGCCAGCGCGCTCCAGGCCGTGGTGTCGATGCGCCTCGTGCCCCGCGCCGACAAGCCCGGCCGGATTCCCGCATGTGAGGTGCTCATCAATACGCAGACGGTGCGCGATCAGATCCGCGACATGGCGAACATCCTGAACATTCCGGACCTCATCAAGGAAGGCACCGTGCAGTACGGGATGCAGAGCTTCGACCAGTCGCTCATGCAATGGTACACGAAGGGCATCATCTCCTATGAGAGCGCGGTGTTCTTCGCGACGAGCCCCAGCGAGTTCGCGCTGCGCGTGCAGGGCGTGGCCGGCACGAGCGACACCTCGTGGTCGGGGTTCGAAGGCACTCCGCAGACCTGACGCCGACGTGTTCAAGAAGGTCTTGATTGCCAATCGCGGCGAGATTGCGCTGCGCGTCATCCGCGCCTGCCGCGAGCTGGGTGTGCAGACGGTGGCCGTATACTCCGAGGCCGACCGCGAGTCGCTCCACGTGCGTTTCGCGGATGACGACGTCTGCATCGGCCCTGCGCCGGCGCGCGACTCCTACCTCAAGATTCCGCGTCTGATCGCGGCCGCCGAAATCACCGGCGCCGACGCGATTCATCCCGGCTACGGCTTCCTCGCGGAGAATGCGGAATTCGCCGAGATCGTGACGGCCAGCAACATCGCGTTCATTGGCCCGACCGTGCAGCAGATCCGCGTGATGGGCGACAAGGCAGCCGCGCGAAAGGCGATGACCGCGGTGGGCGTCCCGATCATACCGGGCACGCCAGGTCCGGTCGAGGACGTCGAGGAGGCGCTCGATTTCGCGCAGAAAATCGGCTTCCCCGTCATCATCAAGGCGGCAGCTGGAGGCGGCGGCAAGGGCATGCGCGTCGCCAAGGACGCGGATGAGTTCGAGCGCTCGTTCTCCCTCGCGCGCAGCGAAGCGCTCTCCGCGTTCGGCAGCGGCGACGTATACGTCGAGAAGTACCTCAGGCGCCCCCGGCACATCGAGTTCCAGATCATGGGGGACAAGTTCGGCAACGTCATCCACCTCGGAGAGCGCGACTGCTCGGTGCAGCGCCGGCATCAGAAACTCATCGAGGAGTCGCCGAGTCCGGCGATGACGCCCGATCTCAGGAAGCGCATGGGCGACGCGGCGGTTGCCGGCGCGAAGGCCATCGACTACGTCGGCGCGGGCACCATCGAGATGTTGCTCGACGAGGACGGCTCGTTCTTCTTCATGGAGATGAACACCCGCATCCAGGTGGAGCATCCCGTCACGGAGATGATCACGGGCATCGATCTGGTGAAGGAACAGATCCGCGTCGCCGCGGGGGAGCGTCTGAGCGTGCTCGAGATGCCGCCGCTGCGCGGCCACGTCATCGAGTGCCGCGTCAACGCCGAAGACCCCAATCGCAACTTCCAACCATCGCCGGGACGGATCGTCACGTTCCATCCGCCGGGCGGCAATGGGGTGCGGCTGGATACGCACGTGTACGCGGGCTACACGGTGCCGCCGTATTACGACTCGATGATCGCCAAGGTGATCTGCCAGGGACGCGACCGTCCGGAAGCCCTGGCCAAGATGCAGCTCGCGCTCGAGACGTTCATCATCGAGGGACCGACCACGACCATTCCGTTTCTCGCGCGCGTCATGCAGAACCCGCGCTTCCAGAGCGGCGACGTGGACACGAAGTTCCTCGAGCGCGAGCCGGAGCTCATGCGGGAGCCCGCCTAATGCGCATCGACGTGGTGTTTGGGCTCCAGCAGCTCACGCCGCAGGACACGCAGGGGCGCGTCGTCGCCGTGATCGACGTGCTGCGTGCGTCCACGACCATCGCCGTCGCCCTCACCAACGGGGCGCGCGCAATCATCCCCACCGAGAGCCCCGACGATGCCGTCACGCGCTCGAAGCATCTCGAGCGCGGTGCGTACCGGCTTGCCGGCGAGCGCCGCATGCTCAAGATGGAGGGATTCGATCTCGGCAATTCGCCGTTGGAGCACACGCGCGAGGCGGTGGAGGGCAAGACGGTCATCCTGACCACCACCAATGGGACCAGGGCACTCCTCGCGGTCCAGGGCGCGCGTGACGTCGTGGTGGCATCGTACGTCAACCTGACGGCGGTGAGTGCGATGTTGCGCTCGGCGCTTCGGGGAGGAGCGGACATCTCGCTCGTATGCGCGGGGCAGGACCGCCAGTTCGCACTGGAGGACGCCGCCTGCGCGGGGCGGTATGTGCATCTCGTTTCCCGACGGCTGGCCACCCTGGAGCTCAACGACGCGGCGCTTGCCGCGACGCTGATCGACAGGAAGTACGGCGACAACCTGATGCGGCTCTTCAACACCGCGGCGCACGGCCGGGCCCTGGCCGCCGCGGGATTCGCGGACGACCTCACCTCCTGCGCGGCGGTGAATTCCTTTCCGGTCGTCCCGATCTATCAAGACCGCCAGATCACCAAGCTGGGACCCGAGCGCGAGCGGTAGACCCGTGGGTAGTTCAGCTCTGAAGCGCGAGCTCGGCGGCATCGCGCTCCTTCTCTTCTCTGTATTTCTCGGCGGCGCCCTCGCGGCGTATGCGCTGGCGCAACTGCGCACGGGCGTCGACGTCCGCGCACACATGGGCTGGCTCGGCGACTGGCTCGCCAGACCCATCGTCGCCTTCGTCGGCTGGCCCGCGGCGGCGCTCACGCCCGCCGTGCCCGCCGTGCACGCACTGCGCCTGTTCGGGCGGCTCGAGTCGGAGACAGATCGCTCCTGGATGATCTTCTTCGCCGGTGTCGTGGCGCTGCTGCCGGTCGCGGTGGGACTCGGTGTCAGCGCGCCCGGCCCGGGTGAGCTCTCGAGCGCGGCGGGACTCTGGGGCGCCTTCATCGCGTATTACTGGCTCGCCTGGTTCGGCGGACTCGGCGCATGGGTGGTCGTCGCACTTGCGGCGAGCGTGCTCACCGCCGCGACGCTGCGCTGGAATCCCGTCCGCATGATCGTGGGCTCGCGCAAGTCGCCGATGGCGCCAGTCCTCGCACTGCATGCCGCCGCTGCCGAGGAGGCGTATGTGCCGCCGAAGAAGCGGAAGCGCGGCGGTGAAGTCCTGGGAAATCTCGCGCTCGCACTGGAGCCGTCACCCGACGAGTTCGAGGCGATCGATCCGGTCGCGGCATTGCGGGCCGCGCCGTCCGCCGCGGCGGATGCGAAGGAAGACGCGGCCATCGAGGAAGCCGTAAAGAAGCGCAGTCGCCGGAAGAAGGAGGACACGCCGAAGGCCGTGCGCGAGGAGGAGATTGCCGCCGCCATCGACGCGACCGTGCATCCGGAATCGAGCGCGGATGAGCTTCCGCCGAGCGACCTCCTCAATGAGCCGCCAGCGCACAACCATGACCTCGGCCGACGTGAGCTCGACGCGATGGGCGTGAAGCTCATGGACGCGCTGCGCACGTTCAGGGTGGAAGGCGAGCTCGTGGGGCGAACCACAGGTCCCGTCGTCACCCAGTTCGAGATCGAGCCCGCGCCGGGCGTGAAGGTGCGGCAGATCGCGAATCTCTCGAGCGACCTCGCACTCGCCATGCGCGCGCCATCCATTCGAATTGTCGCGCCCATTCCCGGGCGCGGAGCGGTTGGCGTCGAAGTCCCGAATCCGATCTCCGAGATCGTCGGCTTCCGTGAGCTCATCGAAGCGATCGACTACAGGGGCGCGCGCGCCGCGCTCCCCATCGCGCTCGGCAAGGATCTCGAGGGACGTCCGGTCATCGCCGACCTCGCGAAGATGCCGCATCTGCTCATCGCCGGCGCAACGGGATCGGGGAAATCGGTGTGCGTGAACACGATCATCACGAGCCTCGTTTACCGTCACACGCCGAAGACCCTGCGTCTGTTGATGGTCGATCCGAAGATGGTCGAGCTCTCCGTGTACAACGCGCTGCCGCACCTGCGGCACAAGGTCGTCACGGACAACCGCGACGCGGCCGCGGTGCTCAAGTGGGCGCTCATCGAGATGCAGGAGCGCTACGAGCTGCTGGCGGCGAATGGCTGCCGAAATCTCCAGGACTTCAACCGCCGCGTGCAGGACGGCGCGCAGTTGCGCACGCCGCGGCGCAAGAATGTCGCCTTCGAGGACGAGGTATATCGCGGATCCATTCTGCCCTACATCGTCGTCGTCATCGACGAGATGGCGGATCTCATGATGACGGTGCAGGGCGAGGTGGAGACGCCCATCGCCATGCTCGCGCAGAAGGCGCGCGCCATCGGCATTCATCTCATTCTTGCCACGCAGCGTCCCTCCGTGAACGTCATCACGGGTCTCATCAAGGCGAACTTTCCGAGCCGCATTGCGTTCCGTGTCGCCGGACAGGTGGACAGCCGCACGATCATCGATGGCGCGGGCGCCGAGATGCTCCTCGGCAACGGGGACATGCTGTTCATTCCGCCGGGGAAGAGTGAGCCGAGCCGGCTGCAGGGCGCGTTTCTCTCGAGCGACGAGACCGAACGCTTGATGGGTTGGTACGAGCAGCAGCGTGACCGGCGTCGCGCACACCTCTCGGCGGCGGGCCTGCACCTCGAGGCCGAGATGAGCCCGGATGAACCGGACATCCTCGAGACCGTTCGCACGCGCGAGGCGGAAGCACGGGCCGCACTGGACGGCGATTCCTCTGGCGACGGAAGTGACGAAGCCGGCTCACGCGACGCATTGTTTCGCGAGGCCGCTGAGCTGTGCATTCAGAATCAGAGCGGCTCGACCTCGTTGCTTCAGCGCCGCCTCGGTATCGGGTACGGCCGCGCGGCGCGCGTGATCGATCAGCTCGCAGATGCCGGCATTCTCGACGCGAAGAGCGGCCCCAAGGGGCGCGAGGTCCGCATCGGGCTCGAGGACCTCGACAGAATTTGCGGCAGGTCGAACGCCTGACGGGGTCGACCCAGCGAGCGCTCGCCCTCGCGCTTCTCATCGGCGCGGCGAACACCTCGCTCGCCCAGGATGCGAGCGCCATTCGCGCCGGAACGTACACATATCAACTCTCGCTCGCGCGCCCGAACGGCGAGGCCACTTCGCTCGGCACACGGACAGTCACAGTCTCTGAAACGGCGCTCGGTGGAATTCCCGGGTGGCTCGTGGCCGAGTCGCGTACGGGGACGTTGGTTCCCACATTCGATTCGGTGTTCGTTTCGCGCGCCGACCTCTCACCGGCGCGCTGGATTGCCGGCATCGGCACGGCGCAGCTCGCGGCGTCGTTCACGCGCGATTCGGTCTTCGGCGTCGTGCAGAATTATCAGGGTCGCGCGAACTTCGTGGTCGGCATTCCACCGAACTTGCTGTTGAGCGCCGGCCTCACGGAGCGAATGATCGAGCTGCTGCCACGGAAAGAGGGATTTCACGCGAGCATGACTTTGCTCGTGGTGCCGGGCACCGTTCCGACGCTGGTTCCGGCGGAGCTGACCGTGGAGCGCGAGGAGACGGTGACGGTGCTCGACCGCGCCGTACGAGCATGGCGTGTGGCGCTTCGCGCCGGTGCAGTGGAACAGCGCTATTGGGTCTCGCGCGACGACGGGCGGGTCGTGCGCACGGAGCAGGCGCTACCCGAGGGCATGCTGGTGGCGGAACTGGTTCAGCGGAACTGAACGGCAGTACTCGGATGGAACACCAGTACCCGGAACTCGGCACTCGGTATTGCGGCGTATGCAGTACACGGGCGGTCTTCGTTGGGCGTCGCTCGTAAGCTTTGACGGTGCGTGGCTGGCCTGCGTTCGTCCGTACCGGATACGTCGTTTTACCGAGTGCAGGGTACAGGATACTGGTTTTCAGTACTGCTGTTGCGGTTTCTGACGCCGCAGTTTGCGCCGCCGCGCAACGAAACGATGATAGTCGCCCGCAAGGCTGCGCTACGATGTCCTCATGTCAGCGGCCACGCAGGCATTCGGGGAGCTCGGAGAGCGCATCGCGGAGCGTTGGCTCCGGGATCGAGGCTGGCGGGTGATGCAGCGCCGATTTCGGAGCGGCCACCGGGACATCGACCTCGTCGTCGAACGCGACGGACTGGTCGCCTTCGTCGAAGTCAAAGCTCGGCGCGGAATCCAATTTGGCGACCCGGTGGAGGCGGTGGACTGGCGCAAGCAGCGCGAGCTGGGCCGGTCTGCCCGGGTGTGGATTGCCCGGCATGGGCGCGGCCAGGAGGCCTATCGATTCGACGTCGTGGGGGTCCTGGTGGATGGCGCGCAGGTGCGGGTTCGGCACGTGGAGGGCGCCTTTGCCCTCCCGCACCTTTCGGCTTGATTTCGGGTAGGCCGCTTCGTACTTTCTTCGGGTGTCGGATGGGACCCCATCCCGATACGCTTATGCCCGCGTGGGCCAGAGGAATCCACGACAACGAGAGGCTGTGCAGACCATGGCTGTGTCCACGATTGCGGAAGACAAGAAGAAGGCGCTGAACCTCGCCATCGCGCAGATCGAGAAGAGCTGCGGCAAGGGCTCCATCATGCGGATGGACGCGAGGGAGAAGGTGCGGGTCGAGGCAGTCTCCACGGGCGCCATCAATCTCGACGCCGCCATCGGCGTCGGCGGCATTCCTCGCGGGCGCGTCACGGAGGTCTACGGCCCCGAGTCGAGCGGCAAGACGACGCTCTGCCTGCACGTGGTCGCGAATGCGCAGCGTGGGGGCGGTGTCGCGGCCTACATCGACGCGGAGCACGCGCTCGACACCGAGTACGCGCGGAAGCTCGGTGTGGACGTCGAATCGCTGCTCATCTCGCAGCCCGACACGGGGGAGCAGGCGCTCGAGATCTGCGAGATCCTGGTGCGCTCGGGCGCCGTGGACATCGTCGTGATCGATTCGGTTGCCGCGCTCGTGCCCAAGGCGGAAATCGAGGGCGACATGGGCGAGTCGCACATGGGTTTGCAGGCTCGACTCATGAGTCAGGCGTTGCGAAAGCTCACTGGAGCCATCGCGCGCTCGAAGACCATCGTGATCTTCATCAACCAGCTCCGCGAAAAGATCGGGGTGATGTTCGGCAATCCCGAGACGACCACGGGCGGCAAGGCGCTGAAGTTCTACGCGTCGGTGCGGCTGGACATCCGCCGCATTGGTCCGGTGAAGGAAAAGGAGGACGTGGTGGGGTCGCACGTTCGCGTGAAGGTGGTGAAAAACAAGGTTGCACCGCCGTTCAAGCAGGCCGAATTCGACATCATGTATGCGGAGGGGATCAGCCACACCTCCCTGCTGGTGGACATTGGGGCGGAGTCCGGAATCATCGAGAAGTCCGGCGCCTGGTACAGCTACAACGGGCAGAAGATCGGGCAGGGGCGCGAGAACGCGAAGCTGTACCTGCGCGACAACCCGGCGGTCCTTGCCGAGATCGAGGAGAAGGTGAAAGTTGTGCTGGGCATCACTGCGGATCAGGCCGGTTCCGCCGAGGTGGAGGAGGCCGAGTAGGCGTTCGCGTGTGAGGGGGTGTGGCGCACTGGCACCCGACATGCGAGGGTGGGTTTTCCCGCTGGCGGACAACATCGGCGGGGCGAGTAGCGTAGACGTGGTAGACAGGGAGCCGAGGTGTGGCTCGCCGGAATCGCTGGGGCCCGGAATCTCCAGCGTGACGGTGACTCTCCTCGGTTTCTTGTCATATACGTACCATAATCGCTTGATTGGCAGGCAGTTACCTCCGGCGCATCAAGTGATTTCTATGTGCGTTGATTCGCACCGGCGCAAAGCATGTCTGTGATATCCGCCATCGTGCCGGCGCCCAGGCAACCCGGCCGCGTCATCATCGAAGTGGATGGCCGGAGCTACGCCACCATCTCCGTCGAGGCGGTCGGTCGGCTCCGTCTCGTCGTCGGTGGATCGATCGACGGCAAGCAGGAGCAGATCGCCGCAGACGTCGCGGAGGGCGAGGTGGCTCGCAAGGCGTTGGACATGCTCGCGATTCGCGCCCGTTCCACCCAGGAGCTCGTACGGTCGCTGGTGCGAAAGGGCGCCGATCCCGCCGTGGTGCAGCATGTCGCGGATCGCCTCACCGCTCAGGGTCTCCTGAACGATTCCAGCTTCGCGGAATCATTCGCCCGCTCCAAAGTGCTCGGCGCCCGACAGTCGCGGCGGCGCGTGCAACAGGGGCTCGCTCGAAAGGGGGTGGCGCGCGCGGTCGCCGATGCGGCCATCGATACCGTGTTTGGAGAGGAGGACGTGGATCCGCGCGCCATCGTGCGCGACGCGGCGAAAAAGAAGCTGCGCGGTCTCGCGAAGCTCGAGCCGGTCGTGCGAAAGCGCCGACTGTATGGGTATCTGGCGCGTCGAGGCTATGAGCTGGATGACATCCGTGAGGTCATGTCGGAGCTTCGCGAAGACCTGTCGGATTCCGCCTAGCGCTGCGGCCAACCTCTCGGAGTGAGGATATATTCCTCCCCTATGCTCGCCTCTGAGATCCGCGCACGCTTTCTGGACTATTTCCGCCGCCAGGACCATGTCATCTGGCCGAGCTCGTCGCTCGTGCCGGCTGATGATCCGACGCTGCTGTTCGTCAACGCGGGCATGGTGCAGTTCAAGAAGGTGTTCCTCGGCATGGAGGACCCACCGACCGGGCGGCGCCGTGCGACCACGGCGCAGAAGTGCGTGCGGGCCGGCGGCAAGCACAATGACCTCGAGCAGGTGGGGCACACGGCCCGGCATCACACCTTCTTCGAGATGCTGGGCAACTTCTCGTTCGGCGACTACTTCAAGCGCGATGCGATTCGCTTTGCGTGGGAGTTGATCACCAGCAAGGAGTGGCTCGACATCGATCCGTTGCTGCTGCGCGTGAGCGTGCATTACGGCGACGACGAGGCGTTTGCGCTCTGGCAGGAGATTGCCCGACTGCCCGCGAGCCGCATCTACCGGCTGGGCGACAAGGACAATTTCTGGCAGATGGCGGACACCGGGCCCTGCGGTCCGTGCACGGAGATCTACGTCGACCTGGCGAGGGTGGCGAAGGACTTCCGGTTTCCCGACGGCGCGGCCGGCGAGTGGACGGACCTGACTCGCGACGACTTCTCGCACGACGCGTTCGTGGAGGGCGGCGAAGCGGGCCGGTTCCTCGAGATCTGGAACTTGGTGTTCATGCAGTTCGACCGGCAGGGGGACGGCACGTTGGTGCCGTTGCCCAAACCGTCGGTTGATACGGGCGCGGGGCTCGAGCGAATCGCCGCGGTAAAGCAGGGCGTCACCAACAATTTTCACACGGATCTCTTCGAGCCGCTCATTCACACGGTCGAGGAGACGGTCGGTTTCAGGTATTGGGGACGCGAGAGCGATGCGCCGCGCACCGGCGTTCGAATCGAGGGGAGCCGCCCAGCTGTCGTGTCGAATGCCGTGGACCCGGCGTCCTTTCGTGTGCTCGCCGATCACGCGCGCGCCGTCGCCTTCCTGCTCGCCGATGGAGTGTTCCCGAGCAATGATGGGCGCGGCTACGTGCTGCGTCGCATTCTCCGCCGCGCCGTGCGACACGCGTGGCTTCTCGGCCGCCGCGAGCCCACGCTGGTGCACGTCGTCAAGACGCTGATCCAGACGATGGGCGACGCATATCCCGAGCTGCACACCCGTGCGGAGCATTTGCTCAAGACGACGCGGGTCGAGGAGCAATCGTTCCTCGCGACCATCGAGGGCGGACTGACGCGCTTCGATCAGCTCGCACCGGCGGACGCAATCGACAAGGGCACCATCAGCGGGGAGGACGCCTTCCGGCTGTATGATACGTTCGGCTTTCCGATCGATCTCACGGAGCTGATGGCGCACGAGCGCGGCTACTCGGTCGACATCGCCGGCTTCGAGGCCGCGCTGGGAGGACAGCGCACGCGCTCGAAGGAAGAGCGCAAATCCCGGCAACTCGGCGTACAGGCCGACTCACTCGGCGAGCTGTCGGGATGGGAGCGTCTGGAGGAATCCGCCGAGTCGCGTTTCGTCGGCTATGACACGGTCGAAATTCGCACCGACGTCGCCGCCATTCGTCGCATGGAGGGAGACCGCGTCGCCATGTTGCTGCGCGAATCGCCATTCTATGCCGAGTCCGGCGGGCAGATCGCGGACGTGGGAGAGGTTGTCGGCGACGGTTGGCGCGTTGACGTGGACGGCGTGCGCAAGATCGACGGCAGATCCGCGGTTCTGGGGACCCTTGCCGGGGAATTCCACTGGGGCATGGTCACCGCGCGCGTGCCGACCATGCGGCGGAAGGATACGGAGCGCAATCATACGGCGACGCATCTGCTGCACGCGTCGCTCCGACAGGTGCTTGGAGAATCAGTTCATCAGGCCGGCTCACTCGTGGCGCCGGACCGGCTCCGATTCGATTTCACCCACCACGGCCCGGTGGATCCGGAGAAGCTGAAGATCGTCGAGTCACTCGTGAACCAGCGGATCTTCGAGGCGCTGCCGGTGACATGGAGCGAGATGCCGTATCCCGAGGCGCGGTCCAGTGGTGCGATGGCGCTCTTCGGCGAGAAATACGGCGACGTGGTGCGCGTGGTGAACGTGCCGGGCTTCTCTATGGAGCTGTGTGGTGGGACGCACGTGCGCAACACGAGCGAAATCGGGCTGTTCGTGCTGCTGCACGAGTCGGGTGTGGCGAGCGGAGTGCGTCGCATCGAGGCGCTCACCGGTCCGGGTGCGCTGGCTCATCTCTCGGGGCGTGTGTCGTCGCTCGGACGTGTGGCGTCGCTCGTGAAGGCGCCGGCGGATGGCGTTGAACATCGTGTTGCGCAGCTCCTGGACGAGCGCCGCGCGCTGGAAAAGCGTCTCGAGGATGCGATGAAGGGCGGTGGCGATGCGTTGCAACAACTCCTCGCAGCGGCGCAGCCGGTGGGGCAGAATGGCGCGAAGCTCGTCGTCGGCGAGGTCACTGTGCCGGACGCGAAGGCGTTGCAGGCGATGGGCGACGCCGTGCGCGAGCAGCTTCGCAGCGGGGTTGCCGTACTTGCGGCGCGAACGGAAGACGGTCGAGGCTCGTTACTCGCGGTCGTCACGGACGATCTGCGGGAGAAGGGCCTTCGCGCCGACGCAATCGTGCGCGACGTCGCTGCTGTGGCGGGCGGCCGTGGAGGGGGCAAGCCGCACATGGCGCAGGCCGGCGTGCCCGATGCATCCCGGCTCGGTGCCGCGCTCGCCGAGGCGCCCCGGTTGATTGCGGCGTTGATGGAGCGCGCGTGACGGTCGGCCAGTGGCTGGAGACTCGCGAGCCGAGTCCTCCACCGGCGCTCTCCGCTCGCCTTCGTGAAGCGCTCGGCGACTCGATCTTGCGTCCTGCCAGTGAGGCGTCGGACATTCTGCTGTCAGCGAGCGAGCAGGTCGTTTGCGCACTGCTGAAGACAGGAAGCACATCTCGTGATACGGCCATCGATCTGCTCGCCGCGGACGCGCTCGTGACCTACGCCCTCGAGGCGACGAGCGAAGCGCCGGAGAGCATGCGTGAACGTGCGCTCGATGCGATGCGGCGAATTGCAGCTGTCACTCACGCGCCGGCATGATCGACATCCACACGCATCTGCTTCCCGGCGTGGACGACGGCTCGGAGTCAGTCGAGATGTCGTTGCCGGTACTTCGGCGATTCGCGGATGACGGTGTCGAAGTGGTCGTGCTTACGCCGCATCTCAATGCCTCCGAGGCGTATCGTGCGCCGTATGAACGCAACCGCGCGATCATGGAGGAGCTGCGCGCCATGGCGCCTCCGTCGATCGAGCTGCAGCTCGGGTGGGAGATCATGCTCGATGAGCCGAACGTCGACCTGAGGGCCACAGAGCTCGGCCTCGGCGGTTCGCGCGCAGTGCTGGTCGAGTTTCCGATGCGCGGAGTGCCCGTTACTGCGGGAGATGAGCTGTACCGTATCCGCTGCTCGGGCGTGGTGCCCGTGCTGGCGCATCCGGAGCGTTACTACGGCTGCACGGTGGAGCGGGTGGAGGAATGGCGTCGCGCTGGCGCCGTGATTCAGATGGACACTGCGGGCCTGTTGGGAAAGGGAACGGTCGCCAGGCTGTCGCGGGCATTGGTGGAACACGGCCTCGTGGATCTCTTCTCGAGCGACAACCACGGAGACTCGCGCTCCCTGATGACTGCGCGCACGTGGCTGCTCGAGGTTGCAACTCCGGAGCACGCCGACCGACTCACCTGCACGAATGCGCGGCGCCTGTTGTCCGGCGAATCGTTGCTGCCGGTTCCGATGTTGCCCGCTGGGGGCGGCATCTTTGGCCGTCTCCGCGAGCTATTTCTGTCCCATCGGTAGCGGCGTCACCGCCACTCTCACTCGCACAACGCACTCACGCGCATGAGCTCTCGATTCGCGTCGGCGCTTCACGAGCTTGCCGCGCTCGCGGCAACCGTGGCTGCCGAGATGGAACCGCAGCTGGATCGTGCCCTGGAGATGGTTCAGGCCACGGTGCATCGGAGCGGGACGCTGTTCTTCTGCGGCAACGGCGGGAGCGCGGCGGACGCCCAACACATGGCCACCGAGTACGTCGTCCGGTATATGCGAAACCGACGGGCGTATCCCGCGGTGGCGCTCACGACTGACACGTCGCTCCTTACGGCGGCCGGCAATGACATCGGCTTCGAGAACGTGTTCGCTCGACAGATCGAAGCGTTGGCCAAGGCGGGCGACCTGCTGATCATTCATTCGACGAGTGGCAACTCGCCGAACGTGTTGCGCGCAGCGGAGGCAGCGCATGCGAAAGGCGTGGAAGTGCTCGCCTTCAGCGCGCGCGACGGAGGAGCGCTTCGCGCGCTTGCGGACCATAGCGTCATCATCCCCACGGATCGAACGGATCGCGCGCAGGAGCTGCATCTCTGCATCGAGCACATCATCTGCAACATCGTGGAGGAGTCGCTGTGATCGATCTTCGTGGGCGGAGAGCACTCGTCACCGGCGGATCGCGCGGCATCGGTGCGGCGACGGCGCGGATGCTCGCTCGCGCGGGCGCCGACGTGATGATCGGATATCGCACTCGCTCGGCCGACGCCGACCGCATCGTGAACGAGCTGGAGCGAATGGGCGTACACGCCTTTGCGCGCGCGGCAAACATCGCGACGCGTGACGGAGCCGAGTCGCTTGTCGCGGCGACGGTCACCGCGCTCGGCGGGGTGGACATCTTCGTCGCGAACGCGGGTGTCTGGCAAGCGGAGGCGGTACCGCTCACTGGAATGTCCGACGAACAGTGGGCGACGACGATTCGTGAAAACGTCGATTCCGTATTTTTTACGTCGCGGGCCGTCGCCCGGGTGATGGGAGACGGTGGACGCATCGTGCTCGTGTCCAGCACGGCCGGCCAGCGCGGTGAGGCGTTTCACGCCGACTATGGCGCGAGCAAAGGCGCGGTCATCTCGTTCACCAAGTCGCTGTCCACGGAGCTCGCGCCGCGAGGCATCACGGTCAACTCCGTTGCGCCGGGCTGGGTGGACACGGAGATGGTCACCGCGCCGATGGCCAACGAAGGGCGCGCGAAGATCTCGGCCAGCATTCCGCTCGGGCGCATCGCCTCGGCGGACGACATCGCGGGGCCGATCGTGTTTCTGTGCTCGCCGCTCGCGCGGCACGTCACGGGAGAGATTCTCAACGTCAACGGGGGGAGCGTGCTCTGCGGATGATCGTCATCCTGTTCACTGGCGGCACCATCTCGATGAAGCATGACGCCGGCGCGGGTGGCGCGGTGCCGACGTTGAGCGCGCAGGAGATCGTGCAGGCGACGCGCGGACTGTCCGATGTGGCCGAGGTGGAGTTGGACGAGTGGGGAATGTTGCCGGGCCCGCATATGACGGTGAGCCGCATGTGGGAGGTGCGGAACAGGATTGCGTCACACCTCGCGCGCCCGGAGGTGGATGGCATCGTCGTCACACACGGCACGGACGCCCTCGAGGAGAGCGCGTACATGGTGGCGCGATCGCTGCCGGCGGACAAACCGATCGTGTTTACCGGTGCCATGCGTCCGGCCAGCGATCTCGGATGGGATGGTCCGGCCAATCTGCTCGACGCCGCGCGCACGGCGGCGAGCCCGCTGTCTCGAGGAAAGGGCACGCTCGTCTGCCTCGGCGAGCGCATTCACAGCGCGCTCGAGGTGTCGAAGACCCATACGGAAGCCCGCGACGCGTTCGAGAGCCCGAGCGTCGGCGCACTTGGCGAGATCGACGAGGGCCACATCTGGTACCGGCGGTCGATCACGGAGACACCGGTTCCGCTTGCGCCGAGCGCGCCGGTGGATCCGGTGGACATCGTGCACATGTGGGCGGGGGCGGACGCACGTTTGCTCGACGCATCGCGCGAAACGGGTGCGAAGGCGGTAGTCGTTGCGGCGATGGGGCGAGGCAACGTTCCTCCGGCGGCGTTCGACGGCATCGTGCGCTGGGTCGAGAGCGGGCGGCCGGTGATCATCACGTCGCGTGCGCTGCGGGGGCGGGTGGGCCCTACTTATGGATATCCTGGCGGAGGCCGCCGGGTGCTCGAGGCGGGGGCAATCTTCGCGTACGGCAAGCGGCCGGGTCAGGCGAGGATCGAGGCGATGCTTGGCATGGGACTCGGCATGGGCTGCGCGGAGCTGCGAGAACTGTTCGTGACGTAGGTTGCAAGCCGTGCCACGGCATTAATGAACCACAGAGCGCACGGAGGCACAGAGAACTGCGGTGCCGAAGTTCCTCTGTGTGCTCTGTGCCTCTGTGGTGCATTTGGCCGTTTCTGTTTGGTTTTTATTTGGACTTCCTGCCGTTCTCTCTCGCGACCCCTTGACGGGTGCAGCCCCCGCCCATAACATGATCAGACAATCGAAGCCGTGGTCATTTGCCGCCTATTGCAGCCACGTTAAACAAGTGCTAAAACGCGAAACGCCCGGCGGCCCCGCTGGGCCTTTTTTGTTTCTGCCAACTCCGTGATCGATGCCGACACGACTTAGCATGCGAATGTCGATGCGAATTACCACCGACTTCCTACAGGGAATGACGGACGGGAGACCGCGCGCACGCGCATAGCTGAGAATCTGCACGCAACGATTCGGCTCCGGTCTCCCAAAAGGACCGGGGCTTTTTTTCTTACGAGGAGCGATGGCAACAGCGACACGGACATATCCGATCTCCACCGGCGCCCCACTGCGCGTCGACCTCGCGGGATGCGGTGTGGTGGGCAGCGCGCTCGTGCGGGCCCTCGAGCACGGCGGCGACGCACTGCGCGAGCGACACGGCCTCCGTGTCTCCGTGGGCCGCGTTCTCGTCCGTGAGCCAGAGAAGCGCCGCGACGTGGCGCTGGATCCCTCGGTGTTCACGAGGGACGTGTCGACCTTTCTGCAATCCAACGCCGACCTCGTGGTCGAGGCCATTGGCGGGCTCGAGCCCGCACTGACGATCGCGCGCGCCACGCTGGAGCGGGGGGCAACACTCGTGACGGCGAACAAGGCATTGCTGGCGACGCACGGCAGCGAGCTCGCCGCGTTGGCTCTTCGGCACGGTGCATCGCTCCGCTACGACGCGGCCGTCGGCGGCGGAGTGCCTGTGCTTCGCCTGATCCAGAATGCACTGGGCGCAGGCACGCCGTCGCGCGTCCGTGGCATTTTCAACGGCACGACGAACTTCGTGCTGTCGCGCCTGGAGGACGGGTGGACGCTCGACGCGGCGCTCACGGAAGCGCGGAGCCGCGGATTCGCGGAGGCTGACGCATCGCGCGATCTGGATGGACGCGACGCCGCCGACAAGATCACGCTAGTGGCATGGGCGGCGCTCGGCGTCGCACCGGGCACGCTCGAGGCAGACCGGCGGTCGCTGCTGCCGGATCCTGCGCGGTTCGGCCGCCTCGCGGCGCGCGTTGGCGGCGCACTGCGGCAGGTTGCCGAATGCGGCGTGCAGGACGGCCACAGCTACGCGATCGTCGAACCCCTGGTCGTTGCACGAGACGGCGCGCTGGCGCGCACACGCGACGAGCAGAATCACGTGGAGCTGCACACGGGTTGGAGTGCGCCGCTCTCGGCGTCCGGGCCGGGCGCGGGCGGGTTGCCGACGGCGACCTCGCTGTTGAGCGACGTGCTGTCCACAGGCAGCGCAGCGAATCGGCCGCGCCCAACGCTGCCGAGCACGAGGGACACACGTCCATCGACATGGGCACTGGAGACGAACGCATCTCCATCCGACATCCACGCCGAGGTGCGCGAGTGTGGCGTGGTGCGCACGGACGCGGATGCGAGTTGTGCATGGACGATCGTCTCGGCGGCCACGCGTGACGAGATCGACGACATCATTGCCCGGCTCACGGCGCGTGGCGGTGACGTCATCGCAATCCGCGTGGATGACGGTGTGGCGGTCAGTGGGTCGGAGTCTCACGCATGAGCACGACGCTGGTCGGGAATAGTTCGCGCATCGAATACGAAATCGAGGGGCCGGCCGGCGCCCCGGTCGTCGTCGTGCTTGGAGGAATCTCTGCGACGCGCCACGTCGCCAGCGGCACAAAGGACGCGAGCGCCGGGTGGTGGGAGGACGTCGCCGGTGAGGGCCGGCCGATCGACACCTCGCGATTCCGCGTGCTCGGCGTGGATTTCGCCGATGGCGGATGCTCACGCGATGGGCGGCCCGAGCGGCTGATCACGACGCGCGATCAGGCCGAGCGTATCGTCGAGCTGCTCGACGAGCTGGAGATCGAGCGTGTTGCCGTGGTGATTGGAGCATCGTATGGCGGAATGGTCGCTCTCTCGTTGGCTGAGAGCTGGCCGGACCGCGTAGGCGAGCTCGTGGTGCTGAGCGCCGCGCACGAGACGCATCCCATGGCAACGGGGCTTCGCGCCATTCAGCGCAGAATCGTGGAGCAGGGGTTGGAGGCCGGACAGCCGCGTGAGGCAATGGCCCTGGCGCGCGCCATCGCGATGACGACGTATCGGACGGCACGCGAATTCGCGACGCGATTCGGTGCGCCGCCGGAGCTCTCGGATCGGTCCGCGGAATTTGACGTCGAACGCTACCTGTTCGCAGCCGGAGAGCGGTTTGCGGACCGCATGGGCCCCGCGCGTTTCCTTGCGCTGTCGCTGTCGGCCGATCTGCATCGCGTGACGCCGGAAGACGTACGTGTTCCCACCACGGTCATCGCCGCCGAAGGCGACACGCTCGTGCCGCCGGAACATCTCCTCGCCATGGCGAAGCGCCTGCCTTCGCTGCGCGGATACCACGTGATCAGCACCGTGTGCGGTCACGATGCCTTTCTGACCGAGCCCGATCAGGTCGGCGCCTTGCTGACCACCATCCTCGAGACCTGTTGACCGTGTCAACCAACCGGAACACTCGCGCTACGCGCGCCGTCCGTGCCGCCATCGCGACCGACAAGCACCACGGCGCGGTCGTGCCGCCCATTCATCTCTCGTCGACCTACGCGTTTACCGCATTCAAGGAGAAGGGCCGCTACGACTACACGCGCTCGGGTAATCCCACGCGCGACCATCTGGCGGAGGCGCTCGCGGCGCTCGAGGAGGGATGTGGCGCGGTGGTTACGAGCTCGGGCATGTCGGCGGTGGCGCTCGCGTTGCAGCTCGTAGGACCAGGCGGACGCGTGCTCGCGGCGCACGACTGCTACGGCGGCACGTACCGTCTGCTTCGCGCACTCGAAGCGCGTGGGCAGATCGAGCTGTGTTTCACGAATCTCACAGCGCCCACGGCGGAAGCCGAAATCGCGCGGTGTGCTCCGGCGATGGTGTGGGTGGAAACACCGAGCAATCCGCTGCTGCGCATTACCGATGTGCGCGCGGTGTGCGCCGCGGCTCGTCGCGTCGGCGCGATTGCAGTGGTGGACAACACCTTTCTCTCGCCAGCGCTGCAGCGGCCCATCATGCTTGGCGCCGACATCGTCGTGCACTCCACGACCAAGTACCTGAACGGGCACAGCGACGTCGTTGGCGGCGCCGTGATCGCGAAGGATCCGGCGCATCTGGAGAAATTGGGCTGGTGGGCGAATTGCCTCGG
Organism: Gemmatimonadetes bacterium 2013_60CM_65_52; assembly: GCA_002215645.1. Taxonomy (GTDB): domain Bacteria; phylum Gemmatimonadota; class Gemmatimonadetes; order Gemmatimonadales; family Gemmatimonadaceae; genus AG11. Next base: position 317,197 of record NGFI01000008.1, read on the forward strand.
CCTCACGGGCGCGCCGTTCGACAGCTACCTGACGCTGCGCGGCGTCCGCACGCTGTTTCCACGCGTGCGCGCCCACGAGGAGAATGCGCGGATCGTTGCGCGCGTACTGGATGAGCATCCGGCCGTGATTGCGGTGCATTACCCCGGGCTGAAGACGCATCCGGGACATGCCCTCGCGACGGCCCAGCAGGATGGCTACGGAGCGATGGTCAGCTTCGAGGTGGCTGGCGGCGAAGGCGCGGTGCGGGAACTGACGGCGGCGCTCGAATGCTTCACGCTGGCGGAATCACTCGGCGGCGTTGAGAGTCTCATCGCCCATCCGGCCACCATGACGCATGCGTCCATGGACGCGGAGGCCCGGCGTATTGCGGGCATCGGCGACGGGTTGCTACGACTCTCGGTGGGAATCGAGGATGCTGCGGATCTCGTGAAGGATCTGGTGCGCGCGCTCGATGCCGTTTCAGCGCGTGCGCTCGTGGAGGCGGGTCAGGCCCGCTCCCAGCGACGGAAGCAGCGCCAGCCGAATTCGCGCGCGGCGCGGGCCTGATCCCAGAAGCCGAAGTAATCCTTCCAGCCCTGTTCCTCGGCCTTCCAGGCGCAGCACCATTCGAACGTGAAGCGGTGCTCTTCATCGCCAGTGTGGGCGACCACCTCGCCGACGTAGTCGGAGCAGCCGGCGCGCGCTCGCACGCTGACGCGCTCGATGGGAAGTTCAGGATGCGTGTGAAAGAGCTGCGTGAGGACGCGCTCGACTTTCACGCGTGGCGCATGTCCCTCGAGCGCGATGCGGCTCGTCTCGCGGCCGTCCACGAACTCGAGCACGTCTTTCTTGAGCTCGGGGTGCGCGGCGGCGGCTTCGAGATATGAATTCAGGTCGGGCATTGGGCTGCGAAGGGGACGTACAAATGACGCGCGGCCGATGCGCGACGTCATAAATATGCTACAAACGTTTCAGCACGCCAACCCCTTGCCACTTCAAATCTTGCGCTGCCACGTCTAAGCTGTGGTCTCCGCCGGCTCCCGGAGTGCTCGTATGGCCGCCTTTCGGCCCACACCTAGCGTGCTCGACATTGCGCGCCGTCTCGAGGAGGCGGGTTTCGAGGCGTGGTGCGTGGGCGGCGCCATTCGCGACGCGCTCCTGGGCGGCGCGCCGCTGGACTGGGATCTGGCGACTCCGGCCACCCCGCAGCAGGTGACGCAACTGTTCGGCACGCGTCGCACCATTCCCGTGGGGATCGAGTTCGGGACCGTGTGCGTGCTCGATCCAGGCGGTATGCCTCACGAGATCACGACCTTCCGCCGCGACGTCCGCACCGACGGCCGTCACGCGGAAGTGGAGTTCGGCGCGAGTCTCGACGACGATCTCGCGCGCCGCGATTTCACCATCAACGCCATCGCCTATCGCCCACGCACCGACGAGGTGCGCGATCCGTTTGGCGGGAAGCGCGACATCGACCTCCGAATCGTGCGTGCCGTCGGCGATGCAGAGCAGCGCATGCGCGAGGATCGCCTGCGCGCGCTGCGTGCGATACGGTTTGCATCGCGCTACGGCTTTTCGATCGAGCCCGCCACCCTGCGCGCCATCCGCGGCAGCGCGGCACATCTGACGCGGCTGTCGGCGGAGCGCGTGCAGCAGGAGCTGGTAAAGACCATGGCGCAGGTGGACGTGCCGTCCCGTGCGTTCACCCTGTGGAGGGACACCGGCGCGCTGTCCGTGCTCGTGCCGGCGCTTGCGCAGGTGTCCAACGTGGCACTCTCCACGCTCGATCAGCTTTCGCGCGACGGCGTGGGCGGACGGGTCGCCCCGCGGCGGACGAGCAGTCGCGTGGCGGCGCTCTTTCTCGACGTCGCACCGGATGAAGCGCGTGCCGCGATGACGGCACTTCGCTTTGCCAAGCACGAGATCGCGTGGACGTTCGCGATGGTTTCGGCGTGGAACGCGGTGGCGCCAGCCATCGCTGGAGCCGTCGTTGCTGATGGGCCGAGCGACGCGCAGGTACGCCGTTGGATCGCGGGGATAGGGCGGCTCAATGTGGGCGGCTTTCTTCGTATCGCCCGAGCGCGCTGGTGCGCCATGCGTGAGGCGGAACAGGATGCACCGTCCGCCCAGGCGATTCGCGCGCTGTACCGGCGCGTGGTCACGCTCCGCATGGACCCCATTGCTATCGCCGATCTCGCCATCGGCGGGGACGAGCTCCGCGCCGCGGGCATCGCGCCCGGGCCGCTCTATGCTAGAATTCTCAACGCACTGCTCGACCGCGTCCTCGATGAGCCGGCACGGAACACGCCAGAGGGCTTGCTGTCCGAGCTGCCGGCAATCGTCGCGGCGCTCGGCGGCGGTGCCATTGGACGTCAGCACTAGAGACGAATGCTATTTCGCGGCAAGCAGCCCGAAGGGTCCATCTGGCGGCGTTTCCGGGCGAGCAGCGACGGATTCACGTTCGACGAGCACGACGGCATCTACACGGCCCACGTGGTGGCCAACGCCGAGCGCGTCGTGGATCTCTTCTGGACTCTGACGGATTTGTTGGGGCCGGCGGTGGACGTCCACATCGACGACCTCCGCAGCGGCCGGAGCTGGCATGGCGAATCGTTGCCGTTGCCGGATGTCCGCGACGCCATCGCACGCCTGCGTCTCCTGCTCGCCCGCTTCGGCGGCACGCAGGTGAGCGTTTTCACCTCGGAGGATCAGCTGTCCCTGAACGAGCACCTCGAGCTGTACATCTACTCGAAGTCGGACAAATGGCTGTATCTCCTCGAGGGACGTGGTCTCGAGGAGATGGACCGCGTGCAGACGAGGAGCTGGCGGATCAAGCGGCAGGCGTTTCCCGCCGCTCCCGACCTCGTCAACGCGCTAGCCGGCGCATCGGAGCGTCTCGGCCTCGGACACCAGTGATGGTGGACAAGCTGGTGTACGGTCTGGTTGCCGCCGGAGCCAATCTCGCGGGCGCGGGGGTGCTGCTCGGACGCGCCAAGTGGAGCAACGTCGCTCTCGACGTCATGCTGGCATTCGCGGCGGGATTCATGATTTCCGTCGCCGTCATCGATCTGCTTCCGGAGGCGTTGGCGCGCGGTGGACATTCCGCCGCGGTCGTCGCCTTGGCAGGCTATCTCGCCGTGCACATGACGCAGCACGTCATCGGCACGCACTTCCATTTCGGTGAAGAAACGCACCACGTCAGTCACGCCGTGAGTGTCGCGGCGCTCGGCGGGTTGCTTCTACATACGTTCGTGGACGGCGTGGCGGTGGCGAGCGGATTCGACATCAGCGGCGCGGTGGGCGCGCTGGTCTTCACGGCGGTCGTACTGCACAAGGTGCCGGAGGGACTCGCCATCTCGTCGCTGTTTCTCGCGGCGGGACAGGGGCGACGCCGAGCGTTCCTTGCGGCGGCGGCGTTGGGTGTGGCCACGATGGCCGGACTGTTGCTCACCGATCGTGTCGGCGTGCTCCGCGATCATGGTCTCGCTCTGTCAGCGGGCGTCACGCTCTACGTGGGCATGTCGAATCTCGTGCCCGAGTTTCGGGCGCGGGGCGGCTGGCGGCTGCCGCTCGCCTTTCTGGGAGGCACCTCGGTGTATTTCGTCGTCCGCGCCCTCACGGGAGCGTGATCGTGCCGGAGCGTCGCGGGCAGAGACGACCGGCCGGGCCGTCGTTATTCGCGGCGGTGGCGCCGCCGCAGCCGCTGGCGGCGCGTATGCGGCCGCGCACCCTCGACGAATTCGTGGGGCAGCGACACCTGCTGGCGCCGGGCAAGCCGCTCCGGGAGAGCATCGCGAACGGCACCGTGTCGTCGATGGTGTTCTGGGGGCCGCCGGGCACGGGAAAGACCACCCTCGCGCGACTCGTTGCCGTCTACACGGACCGTGAGTTCGTGTCGTTCAGCGCCGTAACGGAAGGCGTGCCGCGTGTGCGCGAGATCGTGCGTGAGGCCGAGCTGCGGCTCGAGACGGGGCGCGGCACGATTCTCTTCGCGGACGAGATTCACCGCTTCAACAAGGCGCAGCAGGACGCATTTCTGCCGCACGTCGAAGCCGGGACGATTACGCTCATCGGCGCGACGACGGAGAATCCGAGCTTCGAGATCAACGGTGCGCTTCTCTCGCGCGTGCGCGTGTTCGTCCTCAGTGCCCTCACGGCCGACGAGGTGACGGGCGTCATCCGAACCGCGTTGAGCGACGCCGACCGTGGGTTGGGCGCGTTGAAGCTCGACGTCGACGACGAGGCGGTGGCGCTGTTGGCCCACGAAGCCGACGGCGACGTGCGTCGCGCGCTGACCATTCTCGAGGCGGCGGCGCTGCACGTCGGGCCTGCCGGCCATGTGACCGAACAGGTCATCCGCGATGCCGCGCAGCTTCGGTTCGCGCGATACGACAAGGGCGGTGAAGAGACCTACAACATCCTCTCCGCATTCCACAAATCCCTGCGGGGCAGCGATCCGCAAGCGGCGCTCTACTGGATGGCGCGCATGCTCGAGGGCGGGCAGGATCCCATGGTAATCTTTCGCCGCGCCATCGCCATGGCGGCGGAGGATATCGGTCTTGCGGATCCCGAGGCGCTCAAGCTGGCCGTCGCGGCGCGTGATGCCTATCACATGCTCGGCGCTCCGGAGGGATACCTGCCGCTGGCTCAGATGGTGATTTACTTGGCGACGGCGCCGAAGTCGAACAGCAGCGCCAAGGCGCTGTCGGCCGCACTCGAGGCAGCTCGCGAGCATCCGGCGGAAGGTGTGCCGATGCACATTCGGAACGCGCCGACGCCGTTGATGAAGGAACTGGGGTATCATGAGGGGTATCAGTACGCGCATGCCGTCCCGGAGGCATACATCCCGCAGGAGTACCTTCCGGACGCGCTGGCCGGCTCGGCGTTTTACGCACCGGGCCCGTTCGGTTTCGAGAAGGAGATTGCGAAGCGGCTGGCGTGGTGGGAGGAGCTGCGGCGGCGTGGAGTGACCAAGGGGGACGCCGACGACATCGGGAACCATCGAACGGAGGACTGAAGTCATGCGTCGTCTCATGTTGGCAGCGGCAACTGCGGCAATCGGCGTCACGGCCGGGTGCAGCGCGCTCGGCAAGCAGGCGTTCCAGCAACCCGTCGTGCAGCTCAAGGATGTCGCGGTGCAGAGCGTGGGGCTCACGGGGGGCAACCTGGCCGTGAAGCTCAACGTGTACAATCCGAACGGCTATCGGCTGGACGCCACGCGGCTCACGTACAATCTCTCCATCGGGAACAACGTGCAGCTCGCGACGGGCGCGCTGGACAACCGGTTTACGGTGCAATCGGGAGATTCCACCGTGGTGTCCGTCCCGGTGAGCTTCACCTACGCGGGCATCGGTGCCGCCGGCCGGCAACTGATGAATACGGGTGCCGTGGATTATCATGTCACCGGCGACGTGACGGTGGGCACGGTGGTGGGCAACTATACCGTGCCTTACAGCTCCACCGGCAAGTTCACGGCGTTCGGCGGGAATACGCACCAGTAGAGGACAACCGCATCGCACGCGAACTCATCAGCGTTGCACCCCCGCTCGAGCGGGCGCTCCTCGTGGGCGCACCGCTCAAGCGGGCGGGTGCTCGCCGGTCGCTGAACGAGCACCTGCGGGAGCTCGAGCGGCTCACCGATACGGCCGGCGCGGAAGTCGTGGGCGTGCTCACGCAGCAGCTCGACCGCCCACATCCCGGCACGTATCTCGGCAAGGGCAAGGTCGAGGAGCTCAAGGCGCTCGTCGCGCAGACGCGCGCGTCGCTCATCGTGTTCGACGATGAGCTGTCGCCGAGCCAGGGGAAGAACGTGGAGGATGCCGTGGGCACGCGCGTAGTGGATCGCGCGGAGCTCATCCTCGACATCTTTGCGACGCGCGCGCGAAGCAGTGAAGCGCGCATGCAGGTCGAGCTGGCCCAGCTCGAGTATACGCTGCCCCGTCTGACGCGCATGTGGACGCACCTGGAGAAGTTCCGCGGCGGCATTGGCGTGCGCGGCCCGGGTGAAACGCAGCTCGAGACGGACCGGCGGCTCATCAACACGCGCATCAAGCTGCTCAAGGAACGGCTGGCGCACGTACAGCAGAACCGCGCCGTGCAGCGGCAGAGCAGGGCCGGCGAATTCAAGGCGTCGCTGGTGGGCTACACGAATGCCGGCAAGTCGTCGATTCTACGAGGCCTCACCGGGTCCGACGAGATCCACGTGGAGGATCGGTTGTTCGCGACGCTCGATCCGCTCACGCGCGACGTGGAGCTGGGCGAGAACTCGCGCGTCCTCGTCACGGATACCGTCGGATTCATTCGAAAGCTGCCGCACCATCTCGTCGCGTCGTTCCGCGCCACGCTCGAGGAGACGCGCGATGCGGATCTCCTCCTCCACGTGGTGGACGCGAGCCATCCGCTCTGGGAAGAGCAGCGCCTCGTGGTGGACCAGGTGCTGATGGAGCTGGGGCTCGGGGAGCAGCCGGTGCTGCTCGTCTTCAACAAGATGGACCTCCTCGCCGAAGACGAGGCACTCGCCATGCAGGAGCGAGTGACCGCGCTGGTGCCGAGTGCGGTTTTTGTGTCGTCGGCAGTTCCCGACGGTCTCGACCCGCTTCGTCGTGCGCTGCGGCATGCCATGCGGTCGCGGCGCCCGGTGGCGGAGGTCTGGTTGCAACCCGGCGACGGGAAGCTGCTCGCCGAGATTCATCGGCAGGGCGAGGTGCTCGATCAGCGGAGTGAGGGCGTGCAGATGGTGATTCGCGCCCGGCTCCCCGATCAGCTCCGCGGGCGACTCGAGCAGGCCGGTGCGGACGTCAAGCTCCTCCCTCACGAATGAAGCGCTCCACCATCCGTTGCGTGCTCGGGCTCGTGCTGTGCACGTTCGCTATTCCACTGACCGGCGCGCGCGCTCAGAGCACCGGGCTCGTGGCGTCCGACGATCCGCTGTACCTGGACCTCGAGTGGTTGTCCGAGCACGGGATTCTCGACCAGGTGATTCTCGGCCAGCGTCCGTACTCGCGGCGCGAGATCGCGCGCATTCTGCGCGTGGCACGTACGCGGATGGATGGCAAGAGCAGCGGCCTTGCGTCGCGGCTCTCCGACAATGCACGCGACGTCATCGAGCCGGTGTTGCAGCGGCTCGAGAACCGTTTCAGCGACGTGACGGACGGCGGCCGTGATGAGGAAGTCGCCCTCGTACCGCTCGATGTGGGAGCACTGTCGTACACGCGGAACGACGCTCGGCATCGAGGATTCCCAGCGCCGCATTCGTCATTAACCGAGGCGACCATCGATCCACTGGCCGATCGGCGGCTCGGGATACCTGTCGCGCAGGGCCAGACAGCGGCGCTCGAGCTGGCGCATAGGCTCGAGTTCGACGACTGGTTCGCGATTCAGCTCCGTGAGCGGCTGAACAGCTTCAAGTTGAACGACACGACACCGGCCACGCGGTCGGGAGAGTTGCTCCTCGTCTCGGCTCGCGCACGATGGCGGAACGTCGCGCTCACGATGGGCCGCCAGCAGCTCACCTGGGGACAGGTGAAGGGGAGCGGTCTGTTTCTCGCCTCGGATGCACCTGCGCTCGACGCGGTGTCTGTCGCGAGCGACGCGCCGTTTCGGCTGCCCGGTTTTCTTCGACCCTTGGGCGCCACGCAGGGCACGCTCTTTCTCGCGGACCTCGGTGCGAGCATGAATCACTCGCATTCCCGGCTGCTGGGCTACAAGGTCTCGGTGCAGCCGAATCCGGCCGTCGAACTCGGAGGCACGTTCTTCAATCACTTCGGCGGCGCCGGCTCGACGTGGAGGTTCAACGCGAATTCGTTGATCGACTTTCTGCCGTTCATCGATGTCTTCCGCCGGCACAACTACGTGGATTCGTCGCGCACCGTAGACGTAGAGTCCGACAAGGTCCTCGGCGTCGACGGCCGCTTTCGCCTCGACCCGCTCGGCGGACTCGTCGTGTCCGGCGAATTGTTGATCGATGATTTCGACCGGTACCGCTTGATGAGCATGCTGACCACAACCGGCTCGTCGGTGCTGTCCATCACGATCCCGTCCATCGGAACGCCGGGCGTGTCGGCGCAACTGACCGCGAAGCACATGGGGACGATCACGTACACGCACGCCATTCTTCAGAATGGCATCACGACCCGCGGACGCTTGCTCGGCGACGAGCTGGGGCCTGATGCAAAGAGCTTCGGCGCCAAGCTGATCTTCGTGCTCGAGAACAGCCGCCTGGACCTCGAGGGACGCACCGCCATCTACAGCAACGCGACGTACCTCACGTACTACTCCGATTCGGCGCACGTGAACTTCGTCACCCAGAAGGTGGCGCGCACCGTGGACGAGCTTCGTGACATTGCCGTTGTCTCAGTCACGGTGCAGGGCACTGAGGGAATTTCGCTGAAGCTGCGCGGTGGGACCGAGCGTATCCGCAACGCCAGCTTCGTCGCCGGGGCGCGGCGCACCGACTACGTCGCGCAGGTGGAATTCCGGATCGTCCACTAGCCCCCGCCATGCGCATCGCGCTTGCCTGCGACTGGTTCCTGCCGCGCATGGGTGGTATCGAGCTCCACTTGAGGGACCTCGCCCTGGCTATGCGAGCGCGCGGGCTGGATGCGCGGATCGTCACGACCACCGAGGGCCAGGACGACGTCGAAGGCGTCCCGGTGCACCGCATACCAGCACTGCGCCTGCCTCGGTCGGGCGTCGCGGTTTCACCGCTCCTCGGGCGCGCCATCTCTCGCGCGATCCGCGACGAAGGATTCGACCTCGTCCACGCGCACGCCAGCGTCGTTTCTCCCACGGCCTACACGAGTGCCGTCGCGGCGTCGCGGATGGGAATTCCGACCGTGCTGACGTTTCACTCCATGCTGCACAGCGCGTCGTTTTTCCTGGGCGCTACCGATGCCCTGCTCGGATGGACGGACGGCATCGTTCTCACCGCGGTAAGCAGTGTCGTCGCTCGGCAGGCCGCGAGCTGGATGCCCGGGGCCAGCGTCGGCGTTCTGCCCAACGGTGTGGACGTCGCGTTCTGGCACGGTCCTCCACGACGCCGCAGCGCGGAGGACGTTCACTTCGTGAGCGCCATGCGAATTTCACGGAAAAAGCGTCCGTTGGAGCTGGTGCGTGCCTTCGCCGACGCGCTCCGCTTCGTCGCCCGAACGCCGACAATGCACCTCACTATCGCGGGTGACGGGCCAGCTCGTGCGCCAGCAAAACGGCTCGCGGCGGAGCTCGGCGTCGCTAATTGCGTTTCGCTACCCGGCCACCTGAGTCGCGATGAGCTGCGTGCACTCTACGGTGGCGCTGACGTCTTCGTGCTACCGAGCGAGCGTGAGGCATTCGGCATCGCCGCACTCGAGGCGCGCACGGCGGGGCTGCCGGTCATCGCGATGCTGGCGGGTGGGGCGCGAGACTTCATCGCACCGGGCACCAACGGACTCCTGGCGCGCGATCACGCCGAGTTGCCGCGCATCATGGCGCGCGTCGCACTCGATCCGGCGTTGCGGGAGTTCATCCGCGCGCGAAATCGCGTCGTCGCCCGGGAATACGACTGGCACGCCGTGGTGGACGACCACCTCGCGATCTATCGCGCGGCGGCGGCGCTGCGGAAAGCACCGGCGCCTACCGCCCACAACAGCCCGGGCAGCGCGAGCGCAGCGAAGTAGCAGGCGTGCTGCACCACCGCGATTCCCGCGGCGACATCGGCGGGGATGCCCAACGCGACATACGCCATCACGACCGCCGTTTCGTACACGCCGAGATTTCCGGGGACGACCGGCAGCAGCGTCGCGAGGTTGAGTGTCGCGAGCACGAGCAGGCCGCCGGAGAGCGGCAGCGGCACGTCGAACGCACGCGCGACGCAGAGGATTGCGCTGATCTCCACGAGCTTCTTCAGGAGCGCCAGCAGAAGCGCCGGAACAAATCGGCCAGGGTCGCGCAGCGGCATGAGGCACGAAGCGAACGTCCCGAGGGCGTTGGCGGCCCGACGCGGAAGCAGTGCCGCAATTCGCGAGCTTTCCGGCGACGGATGCCAGGCGAGATAGAGACACGCGCTGAGGAGAATCAGGACGCCGCCACACAACGTCAGGACGCCACGCGCCATCCACGCGGGCAGTGGATTGGTTAGAGCGGCGGCGCCGATGACGGCGACCTTCGCCATGCCGACGAGGAGCTGATCCATCACGCTCACCGAAACCGCAGAGGCGGGCTCCAGGCCGATCTGCGTCACCAGCAATGCCGCTCCGGCCGCCTCGCCCACCAGCAGCGGTGTCGTATTGAGCGCGGACGACGTCAGCGCCACGACGCCGAGCATGTTGGGAAGCGTGTTGCCGGCCGTGCGTGGTGCGAGCAGGCGCCACTGTGCCGCCCACAGCGGCAGAATCACCATGTAAAGCACGCACGCGAGCACCAGCCACCCGTGTCGCACACCGGCAATGGCCAGCGCGATGCGCGCGAGCTCGAGCCGCTGCGTCGCGTGCCAGACGAGGAGTCCGAGCATCAGCACGGCCGCACTGCGCGCAATCAAGCGCAAACGCCGCGCGTTCATGCGGTCTTCGACGCAGTCATCAGCTCACGCATCGGAAGAAATGCTGCGCCACGCTGCACGAACAGGTCAATCACTTCGCGCAGGGCATTCAGCGCAAAGGTCCCGGTGCGAAATCGACAATCGAGCCGGAGCCGCTCGCGGCGAAGGTCGACGAACTCCCAGGGATGCACGAACAGAACGACGGGATCGGCAAGCGCGCGCAGCCAGGGATCGCGGATCGCGCGCGGAAGCCGGAGCACCGACGACGTGACCGACGCGGGAATGCGGGTGAGCGGCGCGTGCTCGCGCCGCCTGTGATAGGCTCGCTTGTACTTCGCGAGCGACGAGTCGAGCGTGAACCCGGCCGCGGAGAGCAGGGGGACGTATTTCTCGGGAAAGCGCAGATATGGCGCGCGGAATGACGTCACCGGCGCGAACGTCCGAAGAACTTCCGTGGACGTCTCGATCTCCCATTGCGCTGCCCGCTCGTCGAGCTTGTCGAACGCGGTGTGCGTCACGCCGTGACAGCCGAGCTCGTGCCCCGCCTGCACGACCGCAGCAACCGCAGCGGGATATCGCTCGGCTACCTCGGCGGTGGTAAACCAGGTCGCGCGAACGCCGCGCCGATCCAGAAGATCGAGGAGCGCCGGAGCGCCCTGCTCGACACCGCGGAAGGTGGAGCTCAGGTACGGCGGGCAGTCGGGCTCGAAGTCGACCGTGAGGGAAACGCGCGTCACTGAGGCTCGAGTGTGGTGATCGGCTGTCCCTGTCCGGCGCATGGGCCCTGCTGGATTCGAACCAGCGACCGATGGATTATGAGTCCACTGCTCTAACCAACTGAGCTAAGGGCCCGCAACGCCCGAAAGGTAGTCCGCCGGATGGTCCCCGCCAATGCGACACCGCCTCTACTCGGTGACGATGCACCGGTACACTTTGTTCTCATGATTGCGGTCGTCACGGGCTCGTCGGGCTTCATCGGGTCTCACGTCGTGGATGCGCTGCTTGCCCGGGGCGCGACGGTTCGCGTTCTTCGCCGCCCGGAGAGCCCGGCGTCCCACGATCCGCGCGTTGCGCAATGGACCGCCGACCTGCTCGACGACCGTTCCGTGCGCGAGAGTCCCATCTGGAAGGACGTCACGCACGTCTTTCACGCCGGTGGTGTCACGAAGCGGCGAACGCTCGCCGAATTCAGATACGGGAATGTCGTTCCGACGGCGAACATTCTCTCCGCGCTCGTGGCTCGTGGCAGACGCGTGCCGCGCTTCGTGTATCTGTCGTCGCAGGCGGCGGCGGGGCCCGCCGCATCCCCCGATCGCCCGGTGCAGGAGACCGACCCGCCGCATCCCATCGAGGCGTACGGACAGAGCAAGCTCGAGGCGGAAGAGGCGGTCTCGCGCTATGCCGGTCAGCTTTCCGTAACGATTCTGCGTCCGGGTGCAGTATACGGTCCGCGCGATGTGGACTTTCTGAAGGCGTTCAAGGAAGCTCGGCGTCGGATCGCGTTCCACGCCGCTCCGCGCGACCAGGCCCTGTCGGTCGTCTACGTCCGCGATCTGGTTCATGCCGTCCTGCTCGCGGGAGACCATCCGGCGGCTTCGGGACGCACCTATTTTGTCGCCGCCGGCGATGTGGTCACCTGGAACCACATCTACCGGGGCGTCGCGAAACTGGCTGGCACCGTACCCCTCGAGATTCAGCTTCCGCGCGCAGCGATGTGGGTTGCCGGCCGGGCGGGAAACTTGCTGAGCCTGGTGAGCGGACGGCATTTCCTTCTCAATGCCAACAAGATCGCGCTGTCGCGTCCCAGATGGTGGCTGTGTGACGCCACCCGCGCGAAACGCGAGCTGGGCTGGAGCGCTACCACGACGCTCGCGGATGGCCTCGAGGAGACGTATCGCTGGTACCTTGATGCGGGGTGGCTGCGAGCGAAGTCGCCCGCAGCAGCAACGAAGTCGGGCACGCTGGAGAAGCATTCCTGAGCGACTTGAGGTTCGACGATGCCCGCCAGGCGGGCTGCCGCACGCTGACGGACGTGCTGGAGCATCGCGCGACGCGAGATGGCGCGCGCATCGCGTGCCGCTTTCTGTCGTCATCCGGAGACGAACAGGACGTGCTGACCTATTCTGGTCTCCACGAGCGCGCTGCCCGTTTCGCGGGATCAATCGCCAAGTGCACCGAGCGCGGCGACCGCGTCGTAGTGTTGCTGCCTCCTGGGCTGGACTACGTCGCCACGCTGTTTGCCTGCCAGATGGCGGGCGTCATCTGCGTGCCGGCGTATCCCCCGAATCCACGTCGACCGGACGGTCGCGTCGCGAGCATCGTGGCGGACTGCGGCGCTCACGTCGCGATTGTGTCGGCCGCGTTGCACCACCGTCTCGATGCGTACATCGCCGCATCGCCGACGTTGGTGAGCGTGCGCTGGCTCGACGTCGAGTCGTTCGCCGGAGCGACTCCGCTGTCATCGCCGCGCGGAAATTCCGCCGATGCACTCGCGTTCCTGCAATACACGTCGGGCTCCACCGGCGATCCGCGCGGCGTCATGCTGCCGCACTCCGCGGTGCTTCACAATCTCGGCGTCATCATGCGGCAGACGAAAACGCGCGAGGACGACGAGGCTGTCCTCTGGGTGCCGCCCTATCATGACATGGGACTCATCGGCGCCATCCTGCAGCCGGTGTACGCCCGCTACCCCGTCAATCTTCTCGCGCCGGCAACCTTCTCTCAGTTTCCCGTGCGGTGGCTACAGGCGCTCACGCGCTACCGCGCGACGACCACGGCCGCACCCAACTCCGCGTACGACCTGTGCGTCGAGCGCGTCACCGACGACGAGAAGGCGGGCCTCGATCTCTCGCGTGTCCGTCAAGCACTGAATGGCGCGGAGCCGATTCGTCCGGAGAGCATCGAGCGTTTCGTCGCCGCATTCGGGCCACAAGGATTCTCCGCGTCCGCGTTCCTTCCGTGCTACGGGCTCGCTGAAGCGACGCTCTTTGCCGCGGGAATCTCTCGCGACGAAGCGCCGCCGGTGATCACGGTGGACCGTGCGCTCCTCGAGGCGCGGCTCTTCGGCGTCGCCGACAGTGGCAACACCGTGTCTCTCGTGAGCGTCGGGCCGCCGGCCGACGAGCTCACCATCCACGTCGTCGATCCAGCGCGAGGCGTGCGCTGCGAAGCGGACGAGGTCGGCGAGATCTGGATTGCCGGCGGCAGCGTGGCCGCCGGCTACTGGGGCCGCGAAGCCGAGACGGCCGAGATCTTCCACGCCCGGCTCGAGGGCAGTGACCAGACGTTTCTTCGCACGGGCGACTTCGGCGTCATGCACGACGGCGAGCTGGTGGTCACGGGCCGGCTCAAGGATCTCGTGATCGTCGGGGGACGAAACTTCTATCCGCAGGATCTCGAGCATGCCGCGGAGTCGGCCCACCCACACGTGCGATCGGGCTCGGTGGCGGCGTTCAGCACCGGCGCAGAGGGAAGGGAGCGGGTCGTCGTCGTGGCGGAGGTCGCGCGTCACCACCACTCGGCGGATGGCCCCGCGGTCACCGGGGCCGTACGAGCTGCCGTCGCAGACGCCCTTGGCGTCCGCGTGGACGAGGTCGTGCTGATCCGGCACGGCATGCTTCCCAAGACGTCGAGCGGCAAGCTGCAACGCCGCCTCACGCGCGCGCGCTTCGAGTCGGGCGAGCTTGCTCTCGTCGCACCACTTCCCGAGGCGCGGCGAAGCACAGCGAGCGCCGAGCCGGCGACGAGCACTGAACGTGCGGGAGAAATCCGCACGTGGCTCCGCGAGTATGCGCGCGAGCGGCTCGATTCGCGTGGCATGGATGAGCGGCGCGAGCTGCCGGCGGACGTGATGCGCGAGCTCGCCGCGCACGGATTGTTCGGGTTGCAGACGCCGGCGTCGCTGGGCGGCATCAGCCTCACCAACGCGGACACGATGCGGGTCATCGAGCAGCTCGCGGCCATCGATCTCACGCTCGCCACCTATGTCGGCGGCCATAACTCGTTAGGGCTCCGTCCCATTCTGCGATTCGCGGCGCCAGAACTGCGAGACACCATCGTCCCGCCGCTTGCACGCGGCGAACGCCTTGCGGCTCTCGCGCTCACCGAACCTGCCGCCGGCTCCAACCCCTGGGCCATCGAATCCATCGCGCTGCCCGATGACCCCGGGTGGAGACTGCATGGCGTAAAGAGCTGGATCGGCTCCGCCGGCGTGGCGAGCACGTTCAACGTGTTCGCGCGCATTCCGGGTGACGACGGCGGCATCACGGCCTTCGTCGCACACGCTGGAACGCCGGGACTGCGTGTGGGCGACGCCGCGCTCACGCTCGGTATGCGCGCGATGCTGCAGAATGCCGTGCATCTCGAGGGCGCGTACGTGTCTCGCGAATCCGTGCTGGGCCATGTCGGCGGCGGAATCGACGTCGCCCACGACACGTTCCTCCATGCACGATTCGGCGTCGCGGCCATGTGTCTCGGCGGCATCAAGCGCGCGCTCCAACTTGCCAGCCGATATGCGACGCGGCGGAGGGTGGCGAGCGGCCGCCTCGCCGATCATCCTGCCACGCGCGCGCGGCTCAGTGCGATCGCGGCGTCTGCATGTGCGCTCGATGCCTATCTCGCCACGCTCGCCCATGCGCTCGACGAGGGCACCGCAATCGGCGAGGATGCGTTCACGATCTGCAAGACCGCCGCGCCGGAACTGCTCTGGGAGGCCGTCGATGCGGCCATGCAGTTGGTCGGTGGACGCGGGTACATCGAGACCAATCCACTCGCGCAGCTCCTGCGCGACGCGCGTCTCCTCAGGATTTTCGAAGGGCCGACGGAGCCGTTGCTGGTGCATCTCGGCGCGCGCGCCATGCGTGAGACGGATGCGCTGCGCGATCTCCTGGCCGTTCGGCTGCAAGCGCCCGACGTCGCGCATCGGCTTGCTGATGCGACGGAGCGGGCGACAGAGCGCCTCACGAGAGTGGGGCGTGGCGCGTCACGGGCTCAGGCGCACCAGTGGTCGTCGTATCTCCTCGGGACCGCGGCAACGTGGGGTGCGATGGCGGCCTCGGCGCGGATCGCGCGCAACACTGGCATTGCCGGAGCGGAAGTGGCCGTCGCATTGCTCGAGGAGCGATTCGAGCACGCCATCAGTCGCTGCCGGGCGGCCGATGCCGTCGAGCGTAGCGCTTTTGCTTCAGAGTCACTGGACGCCGCGGTCGTGTGGGCCAACGGCGGCATCGGCGACGTCGAGCAGCGAAGCAACACCGCGCTGGACCCGATGCTGCATCCGGAATGGGGCGAGGCCAGCGGAACTCGGCCCATGGAATCAGCGCGTCGCGAACGTTTCGCTGCGTCGACGCCGCCAGCGTCACTGGCATTCATCCTCGGTTGGCTCTCGGATGAATTCCAGATTCCGGCGGAGTCGCTGAGCGCGGAATCCAGCCTTCGTGACCACGGTCTCGATTCGCTCGCGGCTACGAGGCTGGTGGTGGCACTCGAGACACACCTCTCGCGGCGCATAGACGCATCGCAGCTCTGGCGCTCGGCCACCATCGCTGAATTTGCGGCTGCGCTCGAGGGAAGCACGATTCCGGCGGAGCCGATTCCGACTCTGGCCGCTTCGCGCGCCGGTGCGTCCGACGTACTCGCCATCTCGCATTGGCCGGAGTATCGCGCCCTGCGCGCGAGACTCGCGGAGGCGGAGAACGAAGCGCCCAACCCCTACTTCGCCATGCACGAGGGCATTTCCGCGGCGACCGCCGTCGTCGCGGGCCGCGAGCTGCTCAACTTTTCCAGCTACAACTACCTTGGCCTGTCCGGCCATCCCGAGGTCACCAACGCTGCCCAGGAGGCGGCCGAGCGGTATGGGACGTCCGTTTCGGCGAGCCGCATTGCGTCCGGTGAGCGGCCATTGCACCGCGAGCTCGAGCAGGCGCTCGCGACATTCGCCGGCGTGGACGACGCATTGGTCTTCGTGGGCGGGCATGCGACCAACGTCTCAGTGCTCTCGCACCTCTTCGGGCCGGGCGACCTCGTGCTCTGCGACGCACTCATTCACAACAGCGCACTACAGGGCGCTGCATTTTCAGGCGCGCGCTGGGTCACGTTCCCGCACAACGATTGGGGCGCGTGCGACCGCATGCTCGCGGACCTTCGCTCACGCCACCGGCGGACGCTCGTCGTCATCGAGGGCGCGTATGGCGCCGACGGCGACATCCCCGATCTCGCGCGGTTCGTCGAAGTGAAGTCGCGGCACGGCGCCATGCTGATGGTCGATGAGGCGCATTCCCTCGGCGTGCTCGGGCGGTCTGGCCGTGGCGTCGCCGAGCATGCCGGTGTGGAGCCCGGGGCGATCGACATTCTGATGGGCACGTTGAGCAAGTCGCTCGCGAGCTGCGGCGGGTACATCGCCGGCAGCGAGGCCTTGGTGGAGTACCTGAAGTACACCGCACCCGGATTCGTTTACAGCGTGGGCATCACGCCACCAAACGCTGCGGCGGCATTGGCGGCCCTTCATGTGCTGCGTCGTGAGCCGGAGCGCGTGCGTCGCGTTCAGGCAAACGCCGCCGCGTTTCTGCGATATGCGCGTGACGCCGGTCTCGACACCGGTCACGCACTCGGCACGGGCGTCGTTCCCATCATCATCGGTGATTCCATGCGCGCCATGCGCGCCTCGCATGCACTGTTCGAGCGCGGCGTGAACGTCCAGCCGATGATCAGTCCGGCCGTGGCCAATGACGGCGCACGACTTCGCTTCTTCGTGTCCAGCGAACACACCGACGTGCAGTTGCGCGATGCGGTGCGGCTGACGGCGGAATCGCTTTCGATGGATCGCGATGGTGGTGCCCTGACTCTCGCGGTTCGCTACTAGGATCCCACCGGCGCGGACGAGCTCACCAATTCACCAACGCCGTCGGCATGATGCCGGCGGCGTTTTTTCTCGCAGCCTCAGGCGTTCGTGAACGAAATCTTTGTCAGTCTGAGCTCGCTGCATTCCAGGATGGAGGCACAGGCATTGCGCCGATGTACTCGTGCCTCGGCGACGTATTCATGGGCTCGATGCATTGGAGGATTCACATGGCAACCTTATTTTCACGCGCACATTCGCTGACTACCGTCGTGACACTTGGCGCGGTCCTGGCCGGTGTCGCGAATGCGCAGGGGACCACTTACCCTGCGCAGACCACGACTCACCCCGTAAACGAGACGCGACAGGTGGCGAGCAAAAGCTCAGCCTGTCCATCGGCACCGTCGCGGAAGACGAGCAGCACCGCGTCTGACACGAGCATGACGGACAGCACGCGGATCGCGAAGTCCGCGAGCTGTCCAAAGGTGAAGCGCACCAGCTCGCATCGCACGAAGAAAACCTCGTCCGGCGGCGAAGTCGCATTGACTTCCTCCAGCAGCCAAGGGACATCATCCGTCCGGATCCCCGTGTCGAAAGAAGTGGCCGCGGCACCGGTGGAAGCTGTAGCACCGGCGCCGGCACCGGCACCAGTCGTCGTGGAATCGACGACGGTGGCGGTCGAGACCCCCGCTCCGGCACCAACACCAGAGCCGTTGCCGCCACAGTTGCCCATGCCGCGCAGATCACTGGGGAACTTCTACGTCGGCATTGGCGCCGGTGGGAGCGTGCCCGTCGACAACATGCGGAATGGCTATGGCACCGGCTGGAACGCGACCGGGCTGCTTGGCTATGACTGGCGGGATATCCCGCTCGGCATTCGTCTCGATCTTGGCTACGATCGACTCAAGGGACGCAGCAGCGTCGGTGTCACCGGCGACATCGCGACATATACAGCCAACCTGGACGGGAAGCTGTGGCTCGGGTCGTTCCTGAGTCATTTTTACGGACTCGCGGGCGTTGGGGCGAGCCGCGTAGTTGGCTACGGCAGCATCTACGGCGCCAATGCAACGAGCCCCACGGGCACGTATTCAACAACCACGCCTCCGCCGACCGTGTCATCGACACCGACGAATACCTACAACGGGACCTATCCGTACGGCGCCCCGGGCATGGCTACGTCGTTCTCCGACGCGCCAACCAACATGAACTGGCATGCCGGCGGCGGCTTCGAGTTCGGCGTCGGTCACCAATCCGTCTTCATCGAATCACGCTACTTCCACGTCGACACGAAGAACGCGCTCGGCGCGAGCACGAAGTTTGTGCCGATCATTCTGGGAATAACGTTCCACTAACGCGTAACGAAGGTCAGGTCGACGACGCGCGAGGGAGGGGCTAGTCCTCTTCCTCGCGCTTCGTTTCGCGTGAGCGTCGCGCGCTGTGTTGTGCCATGCGCGCCTGCATGACCTGGACTTTCACCGGCGGCGGAGGCTTCGGGGGTTTGGCCGGTCGAGGCGGCCGCTCGATGCGGCTCGCGATGAAGATGGTACTGGCGCCGACCATTGCGCCGGCGATGATGTCCGTGGCGTAATGGAACCCTGCGTAGACCGCGCCGATTCCGAGGAGCACCGTCATGAATGCCGCGGCAATGCCGAGCTTCCTCTGGAACCTGATGGCGCAGTACGAGGCCACCACGGCGGCCGCGACGTGCGACGAGGGAAACGCGCTGCCGTGTGAGGAGAAATTCTGGAGGATCATGATTGCCAGAGCGCGCACGAACCCACGCGGAGCCGCCGCCGGGCCGTTCACGAAGCGTGGTCCATCCACCGGAACGGCGATCGACCCCACGTAGCAGATGACGTACGCGATCACGAGCGACAGCACCGTGAACGCGAACTCACGCCGCCGGTCCTTGAACCAGAGCAGAATCGGCGGCACGAACACGATCGGGTAATAGGACAGGTAGGCCAGATGCAGCAGCTCGCTCACGGCCGCGACCTGGAAGTGCTGTGCCCAGGAGCTCGAGATGCGCGAGTGGAAGAGCGTCACGTCGAGTGCCGCAATCGCGTGATCCTTCCGCGACATGCCGATGCCGCCGACGACCCAGCGAAGCTCCACGTACAACAGCGGAATGAGCGCGAGCGGCAGCCATGCGCGAGCCGGCCGGATCTTCTCGGGCAGCGTCAGGAAGACGCAGGCCGCCGCCACGCCAAGCGCGAGCAGGTGCACCACGAGGGCGCCGCGGGAGGCGTTGACGACGCTCCAGCGAATTATCGGGACCGTGGTGGCGAACAGGTACCCCGCGACGAGGAACAGCGACAGCCGCGTCAGGCGCTCGGCTCTTTTCGCGGTTTCCTCTATGTCCACCTCCCTCGTGCGGCCTGATCCGTCCATTGCAGCACAGTATTACCTTTGCACCTGTGCTCCGGTAGGGCCGGCGCTCACGGTGATGTCACAAACGGGAGAAGCCACGAAGACGCATGAAATTGCTCCATGTCGTTGGCGCAAGGCCCAATTTTCCCAAGCTCGCGCCGGTGCATCGCGCTGGCGCCGTGCGGGGTGTGGAACAGGTCGTGATGCACACCGGCCAGCATTACGACGACGCGATGTCCGCGTCGTTCTTCGCGTCGCTGGGCATCCCGGAGCCCGACGTCAATCTCGCCGTCGGCTCGGGTTCGCATGCACAGCAGACCGCGCGCATGCTCGAGCGCATGGAGCCGGTGTTGCTGGAGCATCGTCCTGACTGGGTCGTGGTGTACGGCGACGTCAATTCCACTCTTGCCGCGGCCGTCGTCGCCTCGAAGCTCGGACTTCGCGTCGCTCATGTGGAGGCTGGACTCCGGAGTGACGACCTCACCATGCCCGAGGAGATCAACCGCATCGTCACCGATCGCCTGGCTGCGCTGCTGCTGACGCCCTCGCGCGATGCGAGCGAGCGCCTGAAGCAGGAGGGCGAGCCTGACGAGCAGATCGTGTTCGTCGGAAACGTCATGATCGACACCCTCCGCCGTACCGTGCAGCAAATGGGATTGAGCCGTCCCGCAACGCTACAGGATGACGCACCGGTCGCCGTCACGCTGCACCGGCCGTCGAACGTCGACGACCCGACGCGCCTCGGAACCATCATGGCCGGCTTGCGTGACGTCGCGCGCCATCGCCCCGTGCTGTTTCCGGCGCATCCTCGAACGCAGCGACAGCTCGAGCAGGCCGGCATCGGCACCGACGGCATCGAGATGTCGGGTCCCATCACGTACGAGGCCATGCTCTCGCTCGTGATGCGCTCGCACGTGGTCGTCACCGACTCCGGCGGCCTTCAGGAAGAAACCACGGCGCTCGGCATTCCGTGTCTCACCTTGCGTGACAACACCGAGCGTCCCATCACCATCACCCAAGGGACCAATCAGCTCGTGCGCGATCTGACGGCAATTCCGGCACTCGTCCGTGCCATCGACGCCGGCGCACCAAAGCGTCCCGCACCCGAGGGATGGGATGGGCACGCCGGCCCACGCGTGATCGAGGCATTGTTGGCGCGATGACGCTCGAGATCGTGCCCGTGAAGTCCCGCCGGGACCTTCGGCGGTTCGTGAACCTGCCATGGACGCTCTACAACGAGGTCGAGCATCCACACTGGATTCCTCCACTGCGCGTGACGACCTACGACGCGCTGGATCGAACCAAGCCCTTTTACCGCGACGCCGAGCGCGAGCTTTTTCTCGCCGTACGCGACGGGAAGGTTGTCGGCCGGATCGCCGCCATCGAGAATCGCGCGCATAACAGGTATCACAACGATCGCGTCGGCTTCTGGGGATTCCTGGAGAGCGTTGAAAATCAGCCGGTGGTGGACGCGCTCTTTGCCGCCGCCGGAAGTTGGCTCGCCGGGCGAGGACTCGACGTCATGCGCGGTCCCGTCATGCCGAGCACCAACTACGACTGCGGGCTGCTGGTGGACGGATTCGAGCACGATCCGTCGTTCATGACGCCGTGGAATCCGCCGAGTTACGGAACGTTGGTGGAGCAGGCGGGGCTGACGCGCGTGAAGGATCTCGTGGCGTACTTCATCCCGATGTCGGACGACAGCTTCCGGTTGCCGCCGGCGTTCGAGGCATTTGCCTCGCGAGCACAGACCAAGAGCGCGCTGACGTTTCGCGATCTCGATCTCTCGCGGTGGGACGCCGAGCTGGAGCTGTGCTGGGACGTCTACAACTCGGCGTGGGAGGAGAACTGGGGCTTCGTCCCGATGACGAAGGACGAATTCATCGTGATGGCGAAGGATCTCAAGCCCCTGTTGATTCCCGAATTTGCGTTCATGGCGGAGATGCAGGGGCAGCCGGCGGGCTTCATGCTCATCGTGCCGGACTTCAATCAGATCCTCAAGACCAATCGCGGCGGGAGGCTCTTTCCGTTCGGGGCGGTGAAGATGCTGCTCGGAAAGAAGAAGCTGCGGACGGGACGGATCATGGCGCTGGGCATCAAGCGGGAGTTCCGTACTCGGTCGATCTTTCCGCTCTTCGTCTACGAGTCGTTTCGGCGGGGGAAGGCGTACGGGGCAGTTGGCGCCGAGGCGAGCTGGATTCTGGAGGACAATGAGCTGTTGCTAGGGCCGCTCAAAGCGCTTGGCCTGAAAGAGTATCGCCGGTGGCGGATGTACGACGGCGTCACGCGCTGAAAGAGAATCGCCATGCTCTTCAATTCGTTCGAGTACCTGTTGTTCCTTCCAATGGTACTCGCGCTCAATTATGCGCTGCCGGTGGGCAAGCGCTGGGCGCTGCTCCTGGTCGCGAGCTGCTACTTCTACATGGTGCTCGTTCCCCAGTACATCCTCGTGCTGGCGGCGATCATTCTCTTCGATTTTGTCGCGGGCCGAGTGATCGAGAATGCCGTGGGAGTGCGGCGAAAGACGCTTCTCGTCGCCAGTATCGTGGCCAATCTGGGGCTGCTCGCTGCGTTCAAGTACCTGAATTTCTTCGGCGCGACGCTGGTGGATGCCGCGAAGCTGCTGGGCCTCGAATATCACTACAAGCCGGTCGGATGGATTCTGCCTCTGGGTCTCTCGTTCCACACCTTTCAATCTCTGAGCTATACGATCGAGGTGTATCGCGGTCGATTTCGGGCCGAGCGTCACCTGGGAAAGTACGCCCTGTACGTCATGTTCTTTCCACAGCTCGTCGCGGGTCCCATCGAGCGGCCGTACAACCTGCTGCCCCAACTGCATCGGCCTCGGCCGCTCGACTATGCGACCGTGGTGTCCGCACTGCGGCTCATGCTGCTTGGCTTTGCAAAGAAAGTGCTCATTGCCGACAACCTGGCCGCACCGGTCGGCGTGGTGTACGGAAATCTGCCCGGCAGCTCCGGTCCGGCGATTCTGGTTGCGACGTATTTCTTTGCGTTTCAGATTTACTGTGACTTCTCGGGGTATACCGACATCGCGCGAGCATCGGCCGGACTTCTGGGTGTAAACTTGATGGAGAACTTCAAGAGTCCGTACCTGTCCCAGACCCTTCAAGAGTTCTGGCGGCGGTGGCACATCTCGCTCACGACATGGTTTCGAGATTACGTCTACTTCCCGTTGACTCGACGGCGGACGCTGCACACCCATCCTCGCCTCAACCTTGTCATCGTGTATCTCCTGAGTGGACTGTGGCACGGTGCGCGATGGACCTACGTGCTGTCGTTTGGCTATCAGGGAGCGCTCGTCGCAGCATTTAGACCCAAGCCATTGAATCGCCGAGTTCCAGGTACCATCGGTGTATTCTGGCGTACATTTCTGACCTTCAACATCGTCGCGTCGGGCTTCATTATCTTCCGCGCCGCCACGCTTTCGGACGCCGGAGCAGCGTACGCTGGACTCCTGCACGGATGGGGAACGCCAGCGCTGGATGTTCTACGAGAGACCGGCGTCTCCGCTGCGCGTGCGTGGTTGCTCGTGAGCCTCGTCGGAGCGCTCCTCACCTTTGAGTTCCTGAGCGCCCGCCCCCGTTGGCGGATGGCCTTTGCTTCCTCTCCCGCAGTTCTGCGTTGGAGCCTGTATTACTCTGTACTCCTCTCCATCGCGCTTTTCGCGAGGGGAGGTCAGCAGTTCATCTACTTCCAGTTTTGAGGAAAGGCGCGCCGAAATGAACCGTTTGTTTTACCGACTAGCACTCTTCCTCGCGCCCCTCGTGCTCATGCTTGCCGCGGTGGAAGTCAAACTGTCAGGCTTCTCGAACATCTACAGCAGGCGCTCGGCCGCTCTGGACCGGGTAGCGGACCAGGTGCAAATCCTCCTCGTCGGTAACTCACACGCCGGAACCGGAATTGATCCGCGCCATCTTCCAACTGCGGCGTTCAGTCTCGCGTTCCCCGGCCAGAGTACGATTGTAGATGCAAGGCTTGCCTCGACGATGTTCCGCCGTCTTCCGCGGTTGCGCCTGCTGATAGTGGGTATCGGTTACGGATCGCTGCGTTACCGCGAGTCGAGTATCGGCGATTACGGACGCGACGAGTTGTTCTGGCAAGCATTTCGGCTGCGCGAAGATGGCAACCGTTTCGCAGGAGTCTTGAGTCCCTATCGGTATTTGCGCTTCCTTGCGTATCGCCCGTTCGGCCCGCGCGCGATGCTGTTCGGTGATTCGCTGCGGTTCGCGAGCGTGGTGTCGCAAGAGGGATGGCAAGTATTGGATTCGACGACGCGGGCGAACATGAGTTGGCGGGCCGCGTCCGCGATCGCGGCTTCGCAGGAGGCCGCCTTGCATCGAGAAGACATTGCGGACACCATGCGTGAGCTTCGTGCCGTGCTGTCGCAGGCATCGCAGCAGCGAGTGCGCGTCGTGTTTGTAACGCCGCCGCTGTCTTTTGCCTATCGGGCACAACTCATCGATTCGATATGGGACGGAGACCGATCGAGAATTCAAGCCTTGGCGAACACGTGTGGCGCGAGCTTCCGCGACTATGCGGCAGATCCACGCTTCGGCGCCCGAGACTTCTTCGACGTCGAGCATCTGAATGCGCGCGGCGCGAAGAGATTCACGCGCATCCTGTCGGACGAGGTCGTAGGTACCGTCCTTGCCGAGGGAGTGGGCGGACCATCCTGTTGAGCGGGAATGCTCCGACGGAGGGTGCGAAGGATTATGTTTCTCCGACGACCTGCCGGGGACGGCGGATACCCATCACGACGTGACCATGCGGCGAGCACTCATCACTGGAATCACCGGCCAGGACGGCTCATACCTCGCCGAGCTCCTGTTGTCGAAGGGCTACGAGGTGCATGGAATCATTCGCCGTGCGTCGTCGTTCAACACCGCGCGGCTCGACCACCTGTATCATGATCCGCACGACCGCGGTGTGCGACTCTTCCTGCATTACGGCGACCTGTCCGACGGCGGCGGCCTGCGTCGCCTCATTCACTTCATCGCGCCCGAGGAGCTCTACCACCTCGGCGCGCAGTCCCACGTCCGCGTCTCGTTCGATGAACCGGAGTACACCGCCGACATCGTCGGCGTCGGCACGCTCCGGATTCTCGAGGCGGTGCGTGACTTCGAGCAGTCCAGGGGGCGCCAGATTCGCATCTATCAGGCGGGCAGCTCCGAGATGTTCGGGAGTGCACCCGGGCCGCAGTCGGAGACGACCCCGTTTCGCCCGCGCAGTCCGTATGCGGTGAGCAAGGTGGCCGCGCACTGGTACGCCGTGAACTATCGCGAGGCGTATAATGTGTTCGTCTGTAACGGCATTCTGTTCAATCACGAGAGTCCCCGACGCGGAGAGACTTTCGTCACGCGAAAGATCACACGCGCCGTTGGACGCATCGCACTGGGACTTCAGGAACAGCTCTTTCTCGGCAATCTGGATGCGTCGCGCGACTGGGGATTCGCGGGCGACTACGTGGACGCGATGTGGCGGATGCTCCAGATGCGCACCCCTCAAGACTTTGTCATTGCGACCGGAACCACGCACACCGTCCGCGAGTTCGCCGAGGCGGCGTTCTCTCACGCGGATCTCGACTGGCAACGCTACGTGAAGTACGACGCACGATACAATCGGCCGACCGAAGTGGACCAGCTCTGTGGCGACGCGTCACGGGCGCGCGACGAGCTGGGCTGGGCGCCCGCCGTCTCGTTCGAGGAGCTGGTTCGCATGATGGTGGATACCGATCTGACGCTGGCCAAGCGCGAGCTGGCGGCGCGCGAGGGCGGCGAGATCAAGTCGGACGCCGTCGCGCAACCCTCGTGACCGTCATGAAGACCTCCGATTGCATCTTCGTCGCGGGGCACCGGGGCCTTGTCGGCTCGGCCATCGTGCGGCATCTGCGTGGCGCGGGCCATGAAAATCTGTTGCTTCGCAGCCGCGATGAGCTCGATCTCCGCGACACTTCACGCGTGGCCGCGTTCTTTGCCGAGCACCGGCCGGCGTACGTTTTTCTCGCGGCCGCCAGAGTCGGCGGAATCTGGGCGAACAGCACGTACCCCGCCGACTTCATTCGGGACAACCTCATCGTTCAGTTGAACGTGGTGCAAGCGGCACATGCGGCAGGCGTGCGCAAGCTGCTCTTCCTCGGCAGCTCGTGCATCTATCCGAAGTTCGCGGACCAGCCCATCCGCGAGGACGCGCTGCTGACCGGGGCGCTCGAGCCGACGAACGAGCCCTATGCCGTCGCGAAGATCGCGGGCATCGTGCTGTGCCAGAGCTACAACCGGCAGTTCGGAACACGATTCATGAGCATCATGCCCACGAATCTCTACGGGCCAGGAGACAATTTCGACCCCGCGGGCAGCCACGTTCTGCCCGCGCTCATCCGACGAATCCACGAAGCCAAGGAAGCCGACGCGCCCGAGGTCGTCGTCTGGGGGACCGGTACCCCGCGCCGCGAGTTCCTGCATGTGGACGACATGGCGGAAGCGACCGTGCATCTCATGCAGGTGTGGGCCGAGGCCGATGCCTCCGGGCGGATCGTCGGCGGGCCGAATGCCATCAACGAGATCGTGAACGTCGGATACGGCTCCGATGTATCCATCCGCGAGGTGGCCGAGCTGGTGAAGGACGCCGTCGGCTACGAGGGCGCGCTTCGCTTCGATGCGACGAAGCCCGATGGCACGCCGCGGAAGCTGCTCGACTCGTCCAGGCTGCTTGCCACGGGTTGGGCTCCACGCGTGGCCCTTCGGGATGGCATCGCGGAAACCTATGCCTGGTTTCTCGAGCACCATGGCGAGGCACGCATGGGGGCAAGCGCCGCCGTGTGACGCGCGAGCGTCGGCGTTTCGTTCAGGAGGTTCGGATCTCCTCGGACACCAGCTCCTCGATGGACACCTCGAGTGCCGACTCGGGCGGGGTGATGCCCTCGGCATCCTGTGCGCCGTCGGCGAACGTCTCGTGGAGGAAGTCCGGAACGAGCTTGCGCAGGAGCTCCCGCAGTCCCGTCGCGTCGCCTCCGAGCTCCGCTCTCTCGAGCAGTGCCGCGAGCCCGGCCTCGAAGCCGACGGTGGGAGCCGCCTTGCGCGAGTAGAGGATCTTCGGGAAGCGCGACGGTACCGCGTTCTCCTCGTCGAAGAACGTCTCCTCGAGCAGTTTCTCGCCCGGACGCATTCCCGTGAACTTGATCTCGATGTCGCGTCCCACCTCGAGACCGCAAAGGGCGATGAGGTCCTTGGCGAGATCCGCGATCTTCACCGGCTCGCCCATGTCGAGCACGAACACCTCGCCGATGCGGCCAATGGCACCAGCTTGCATGACGAGCTGCACCGCCTCGGGAATTGTCATGAAGAAGCGCCGCATGTCGGGATGCGTGATCGTCACCGGTCCTCCGGCGCGGATCTGGCGCAGGAAGGTCGGCACGACGCTGCCTCGGCTGCCGAGCACGTTTCCGAATCGCACCGACACGTAGTCGCGCCCATGTTGCATCGCCGCTCGCTGTACGATCTGCTCGGCGACCCGCTTCGTGGCGCCCATCACGCTCGTGGGGCGTACGGCTTTGTCCGTCGAGATGAGCACGAAGCGGGGAACCTCCGCCCGAAGGGCGGCGTTCACGACGTTCAACGTTCCCAGGACGTTATTCGTGACCGCTTCAACCGGATTCTCTTCCATCAGCGGCACATGCTTGTGGGCCGCGGCATGAAAGACGAGGCTCGGACGATGCGAATCGAGGATTTCGCGTATCCGCGCCTCGTCGCGAACGTCCGCGATGACGGGCTCGACAGGAACCTGCGGGAACGAGCTCCGCAGCTCATGGAAGATCTCGAAGATCGAGTTTTCACCGTGGCCGACGAGAATGATACGGCCGGCGTCCAAGCCTGCTAGCTGACGACTCAATTCGCCGCCGATCGACCCGCCAGCTCCCGTGACTAGGACCGTCACGCCGCTGACGACCAGCTGCACCTGCGAGATGTTCACCGATACCGGTTCGCGGCGGAGCAGATCCTGAATCTCCACGTGGCGCAGCTGCACACGTCCCGTGGAGCGCGTCAGCAGCTCCGACAGCTCGGGCATGATGCGCGTATCCACGTTGGCCTCACGCGCTGCGGCCACGATCTGCCGGATGACCTTTCCGGGCGCACTCGGCATCGCGATGATGATCTCGGTGGCCTGGTGCTTCTGCGCAAGCGCGCCCGCCTTTGCGAGCGGACCGAGCACGGGAAGGCCCGTCAGCAACTGACCG
Organism: Gemmatimonadetes bacterium 2013_60CM_65_52; assembly: GCA_002215645.1. GTDB lineage: Bacteria > Gemmatimonadota > Gemmatimonadetes > Gemmatimonadales > Gemmatimonadaceae > AG11. The sequence continues at coordinate 345,146 of NGFI01000008.1, forward strand.
TGAAGCCGGACATCGTCGTCCAGGAAGCCGACGGGCTCCAGCGACAGTCGCTGGTTGGCGAGCAGCTCACGAAGGATGAGCTTGCCGGCAATGCCAGCGCCGGCGATGAGCACCCGCTTGCCGTGGCCCTTCGTTCGATTATAGGCCTTCCACCCGGATATACGGAGCAATAGCCGCGGCAGTGCCGTTCCGAACGCCATCAAGAACACCGTCATGACGAGCACGGACAACGGCACCCGGTGGGGCAGGAAGCCGAGCGCCGGAAGCACCGTCAAGCCGACGATGAACGTGCAGAAGGCTGATGCGGCGGTCGCCGCCATCAGTCGCTGCAGTTCCACGGCGCCCGCATGCGCCCATACGCACCGATAGACACCGAAGCTGAGGATGACACCGACGTGAATCGGCGTCAGCCATTCGGAGACGATGAACGCTTCGCGCACATGGTTCGCACCGGAGCTGACGCCCTCAAACCGGATGAGGTACGCCAACAACGGCGCCGTCAGCGAAAGAAAGACGTCGAGTACGAAGAGGTGGCGATTTCTGGTGCGCAGTAGCGCTGCCGAGATCTTCATTGGCGCAGGGTTTCGGTAGCCGGACTGACTGACCCGGCTCCTATGCTTTCAGCCGCGGCGCGGCCGCCTAGGGAATCGCGCGTGAGTGCGCAGCACCAGGGTCGAACGAGAACGCGACACCCCGGAACAGACGTAATGCCAATCACTTGCCGATCAAGCTATCGGCAAGTAGCGGATGTGGACAAGAGCCATACCACGAAGGAAGTAAACAGCCGAGTCGCAGACGGCGCCGCGCACAACCGAAAGCGACCACCTTGTTTCGGACCTGCGCGCGAATTACGCGCCGAGGAGGGAGCGGGTCGTCTCGATGACACGCTCCGCGTCACCATCCGCCATGCACGAGAACAAGGGCAGGGAAACTGTGCCGCGGAAGTAGCGCTCGGCGGCTGGAAACTGATCCTCGCGCAAGCCATACCGCTCCCGCCAGTACGGATGCCGGTGGAGAGGGATGTAGTGCACGCTACATCCAATACCGGCTTCCGCCATCCGCTGGATGAATGCGTCGCGCCCGAGGGGCGCGTCCTCGCCCAACTGGACCACATACAGGTGCCAAGCGTGTACGTCCCCAGGCTCGGGTTGAGGTGGCGGCACACATGGCAAGCCGACAAAGGCAGCGTCGTATTGCGCAACGATCGCGGCGCGGCGCGCGTGCATTTCCTCCACGCGTCGAAGCTGATGGATCCCGATGGCCGACGCGATGTCCGTCAGATTGTACTTGAAGCCCGGTGCGATGATCTCGTACCGCCATGATGGCGTGGTCGAGCGATACCGGTCGAAACTGTCGCGACTGATGCCGTGAAGTCGCATCACCCGGCAGCGCGCTGCAATCGCAGAGTTACGCGTCACTACCATGCCACCTTCGCCTGTCGCCAGTGTCTTGTTCGCGTAGAAGCTGAATACGGTGACGTCCGACGCCAGCGTGCCGATTCTCGCCCCGTGATACGTCGTTGGGATGGCGTGGGCCGCGTCCTCGACGACGCGGAGGCCGTGCCGCCGCGCGAGGGTGAGCACTCCGTCCATGTCTGCGGCGCGGCCGGCGAAGTGAACCGGAATGACCGCTTTCGTGCGGGGGGTGATGGCGCGCTCTATGGCAGCGACATCGATGCACAACGTGTCTGGATCCACGTCCACGAGCACAGGCTCCCCCCCGAGGTATCGGACAACCTCGGCCGTGGCCGTGAACGTGTGGGTCGTGGTGATGACCTCGTCTCCTGGACCTACCCCGATGGCCTCGAGCGCGAGATGCAAACCTGCGGTCGCCGAATTGACGGCGAGCGCCTCAACGCCATCGCCGAGAAAGGTCGAAAAGTCCGATTCAAACTGGCGCGTCTTGGGGCCCGTTGTCAGCCACCCGGAACGCAGAGAGTCCACCACTTCGCGAATCTCGTCCTCGCCGATGTCGGGTAGCGCGAACGGAAGAAATGGTCGTGTGGCGGAGCCGAGATTTGCGGGCAAAGGGGCGGCGTGGGCAGTCATAGCAGATCTGTGTTCGGGCATGGTGTGTCATGAAACGTAGTCGCTTGCCGCGTCCGCGATACCGACGCGGCGTTAGATTTCCGGCGCGTCGACAGGACGCTCTTCTCCAAGGCGCAAATGCGCACACTTCGAGCCCGGACGACATGATCTACGCCCACTGGTTCAAGCGGCCACTCGACGTGGTGTCCGCCGGAGCGGGCATCGTTCTCCTGCTCCCCGTTTTCGCGGTGCTTGCGGTCCTGGTGTGGATCACCTCCGGTCGGCCGGTGCTCTTCCGGCAGGTGCGTGTGGGCCGCAACGGAACGCAGTTCGTCATGTTGAAGTTCCGCACGATGCGTGTGAACGCGCCGGACCTACGAAATTCCGATAGCACGACGTTCAACGCGGTCGACGATCAGCGCGTCACGCCCATTGGTCGCCTTCTGCGCGCTTCGAGTCTCGACGAGCTCCCTCAGCTCTTCAACGTCCTCTGGGGCGATATGAGTCTGGTCGGCGGACGACCTGATCTGCCGTCTGGTGTCGCGGGGTACAAGCCTTACCAGCGCGACCGGCTGCTGGTGCGCCCCGGGATCACCAGCTGGGCCATGTTGCATGGCCGAAACAACGTGCCTCTTGATGAGCGCCGTGACCTGGACGCCTGGTATGCACACAATGTCGGCTTTCTGCTGGACGCCCGCATCCTCCTTGGAACGCTGCGCATCGTAGTGCGGCGAGAGGGAGTAGTGAACGAGTTCTCGCGGCGACTGGGCGATGAGACCGCGCCGGGGGAGCACGCGGCGGAGAGGCCATGACCCGCGACGAACAGCCGGTTGATGAGGCGCTTCTCGATCGCTGGCGCGACTGGATAACGCCGGCGTTCACGCGATTTGGAGTCACGGGATTCGGTGCCGATGCAACCGGCCTGAGTGAGCAACGGCTCAAGGCACTCGTCACGGGTGACGCGATACTATTTACTCGAGCAATCGAGTGCGACGGAGTTCCGCGTGGCTTCGTCGTCGTTACGCTGGCCGCGTGGGAAAGCGGAGTGTTACGACGTCCCGTGGCGAAGCTGGCATGGCTCGGCGCTGACGACTTCGAGACGGCGAAGACCCTCGTAACCGCATCATTGGACGCAGCCTGTGAGCGTGACGTTGTCCTCCTCTCCGCTTCGCCGGGCAACTCGCCGACGTTCATCCACGTGGCGCTCACGGAGGCTGGTTTTCACCTGGGGAGTCAGGCCCTCACGATGCGCGCCGATCTCGACCTGATCGCTCCCGAACTAACTCGCATTCCGCTGCGCGGCTCATTCCGTGAGGCGACGCCCGCTGACACGGAGTCGGTTGTCGAGCTGGCACGGCACGGGTTTGTGGACGCTCGCTTTACCGGAGATCCGTTCTTCCCCGCCGAGTGGGGTCAGGCGCTGTTCGCGGAGTGGGCACGCAACCTCATGCGGGGTGCCGCCGACAGCGTGATTGTCGCCGAGGTCAAAGGAACGGTGGTGGGCTTCGTCTCGATGACGCTTGATGCTCGGCGCCGCGCCGAGGTACCGGTACTGCTCGCCATCGATCGACGCTATAACGGGTGGGGGATCGGCGCCATGTTGGTGCGCCTGATGTTCGAGTGGTATATCGCGCGCGGCCTGAAGGTGTTCTCCGGCGGTACGGAGAAAAGCAACACGCCTATCAACGCCGTCTACACCCGCCTGGGTGCAACGTTCAGCGACGCAAACCTCGTTTACCACGCCACGCCGGTGCGGCCCTGATCCCGCACAACGCCTAGTCGCTGTCTGCGGCGTCCGGCGCGTCGCTGGTGATCCGACGGATCTTCTTGAAGCGCTCCGAGTGTTGAGCACCGTCTTCCACAACGGTGAAGCGCACAGGCACCTTGAAGCGCGCAAGCTGACTCACGCAAAGGCGACGCAGTCGCGTCGTCAGCCCGGGTGCTGCCTCCGGCTCATGCAATGACACGCGTGCACTCACGATCTGTCCCATCACAGGATGCGGCGCACCGTACACCGTTGCCTCCCGCACATTGGGATCGCGCAGCAGCACAGCCTCCACTTCCGCGGGGAACACCTTTTCACCGCCGACGAAGATCAGCTCTGACTTTCGGCCAAGGATGCGCATGTACTCTCCGCGCACCTCCACCTGATCACCCGTGCACATCCATCCCTCGTCGTCGAAGGGGTTTGGCGCGTTCAGGTAGCCCACCATGTTCGCCTCGGATCGAATCCAGAGCACGCTGTCCACAACTTTGATCTCGAAACCGTCGCCGCCAATGCGGACCCAGAGCGAGTCGTCCGATTCGGACTTCGAGCGGAGTACGCCCAGTTCGGAGAGGCCGTACGTCTGCTTGACCGCAGCATTGGGAAACGCGCCCCGCACCATGCGTAGCGTGGACTCGTTCATCACCTCGGTACCGTAGGTGATCAGTTCGATAGATGAGAGGTCGTGGCGTTGATAGCTGCCAGAGGCCACCAACAAATTCAGGAAGGTGGGTGTCGTCGGCAGCAGTGTCGCGCGTGCCTCTGCTATCGCGGCGCACACCGTGTCCGGCGAACGGCTTCCGACGCACACGGCTGCCCCCCCGGAGGCAAATGCCCCGAGCAGGCTGTTGAAGCCGCCGAAGTGGTCCATCATGAGAAACAGCACCGTGCGCCAGGCCTGTCTTGGCGTCACGAACTTTCGCATGACACGTTCGGCGTCGTGCAGTATGCCTTTTGGCGTTCCCGTGGAGCCTGAGGTAAATACGATCAACCCCGGTGACTTGCGCGTCCGGAAGGAAATGAGCAATGAGTTCACCGCCTGACCACCGGTCCGACGCTCGACGGTCCACGTGTCATTCTCGGCGATACGGACCAGCACGTCTGCTTCGGCAAGATCCATGAAGCCGTCCAGCGGCTGCACGGAATTCCGGAGCAGGGGGACGATGATCGCCTTCTCCAACATGAGAGCGAAGAAAAGCGCCGCGGTCTGTGGCGAGTAGTCACTCACCACAGCGCACACGGAGCCCGTGCCGACGTCCTCTGCACGGAGCCGGTCGCGCCATTCCTCGACCAGCGTGAGGAACTCGCCGTATCCGATTTCGCGACCCTGCCAGAACAGGGCGGCTCTGTTACCGTACCCGCCCATGCGAGACATGACTGCATCGATGGCATTCATGGCGTGCCCGGCGCCTGCCACGTGATGAGCGCAGAGCCCCACGAGAGCCCGACGCCGAAGCCGACAAGCAGCACACGCATACCTGCGCGCAGCGCGCCCGCGAGTTCGGCGTCGCGAAGCGCGATGGGGATGGACGCGGACACGGTATTGCCGATACGGGCGATGTTCGAGAACCGCTTGGCCGGAGGAACGCGGAGCGCCTGGTTGAGGTAGTCGAGGCCGACTTGGCTGGCCTGGTGGAATACCACCAAGTCGACGTCATCCAGTGTCGCGCCGTTCTCCTCGAGGAACGTGCGCACGATGCGGGGCATCTCGCGCTTCACAAAGTCCAGCACGGCGCCCCCGTCCATGTGCAGATGCTCGTCGGAGCGCACGTTCCCGCTAGCATCCGTCGTCTCACGAGCGCTCGCCTCACTCCTGGGCGTACGTGCCGCGCCCGAAGGAACGCAGAACGTGTTCGCACCGGATCCGTCGCTGCCGAGCGCAAAGCGCATCGGTGGGCCGTCGCTTGCTGTTATCACTGTGACGGCCGCGCCGTCGCCGAAGAGCGTCATCGGGCCGCGATCACCGGGATGCATCCATCGCGAGTACGTCTCGGCGGTCACCAACAACACCTGCCGCGCCGACCGCGAGGCAATCAGCGCGTTGGCCATGTACAAGCCGTAGACGAAGCCCGAGCACGCCAAGGAGAAATCGAGCGCCGCCGTTCGAGTAGTGAGGCCGAGTCGGTCCTGCAGGAGGCACGCGTTGGGTGGCATCCAGTAATCGGGCGACTGCGTGCAGAACAGTACGACGTCGGACGCCGCGATCAGGCCAGGCATCCGTTCTTCCGCTCGTCGGCACGCCGCCTCGGCCAGATCGAGCGCAGTCTCGTCGGCGTTGCACCAACGGCGCTCGAGCACGCCTGTACGCACCGCCACTTGCGGCATCTTCCACGTCGGATGCCGCGCCGCCAACTCGTCGTTCGTTACCCTTCGTTCGGGCAGAGCGCTTTCGACGAGCGTGATCCTGCTCGACGGGGTCGCGTCGCCCGCGCTCATGATGCGGTTTGGTGCTCGTCGAGTACCGGCGGCGCCGCGCGCACGCGGCTCCACCACCCGAGTGCCTCCCCTGCGGTCCACTCTCGGCCGTGACCGGCCAACAGTATGGTGTCCGCGCTCAACACGGACAGCAGGGCATCGACCGACTGTTGCAGGGTAGGCGCATGGCCACCGGGCAGGTCGGTGCGACCGATGTGCTCAAGGAGAAGTGTGTCTCCTGTCATGCAGAACCCGTTGCTGGCGAATGCAATCCCTCCCGGCGTGTGACCCGGTACACGAATGACATTCAGAGACGCCCCTCCGATTCGCACCACATCGTCTGTCAGTTCCACCATGGGCGACGGTGTATCGATGAGCTTGCCGGCGAAGCGGAACGCCCAGAGCGGTGCCTGCCGCACGAGACGCATGTCGGCCGGATGTACTGCGCATGGTACGTTCAGCGCGTGACAAACAGGTGCCACGGCGCCCACGTGGTCATGGTGTCCGTGGGTGAGAAGCACCTTGGACACGCGGGCGCCTTGCGCTTCGACAGTTGCCAGAATCACGCCCTCGGCGGCGCCAGGATCCACGATCACCGCACTACGCGACGCGCGATCCATGACGACGTAGCAGTTTTCCCGCCATGGGTCACCCGTCATGACCGTGGTGATACGAAGTGGCCCCGCATCGTGTACGCGTTCCACTCCCGCCGGCCGAGACTCCGCCTGGGTCAGCTCGCGCATCACGTGACGAGCCCCATCTGGATCACCTGACCGGTGACGGTACGAGCGGCGTCGGAGCAGAGAAAGCCGACGACGCCGCACACTTCATCAACGGTGAGCGGACGCTTCAGTGTGAGCTTTTCGACTGCGCGAGCGCGCACCGTTTCGCCAAGGGCGTCCGCTGCGTCCGTCATCACCATCGAGACGCCAACGGCATTACAGGTAACGTTGCTGCTTGCGAGCTCTCGGGCGAGCACCTTCGTCATCTCCACCAAAGCAGCTTTGGACGCCGCATAGGCGCCTGTTCCTTCCAGGTGGAGCGCTGCGGCCATCGACGTTATCGTAACGATTCGTCCCGCGCGCTGCTTCGTCATGATCCTCGCGACTTCGCGCAGCGCGAAGAAGGCGCCGTCCACGTTCGTACGCACCACCGCGTCCCAGACCTGTCGGTCCGTCATCGCAAGGAGATGCGTCGCTGGCGCAAAGCCAGCATTGCAGACGAGCACGTCGACGCGCCCCCAACGCTGACGCGTGCCGCGAACCCACGCTGCCGTGGCCTGTTCGTCGGCAACACTCAGGGGTGTGTGCAGGTAGTTCTCCGTTACGAGCGGCGACTCGCTTCGACTGCAGCCAGCGACGCGATAACCCTGCGCGAGAAAGTACCGGGCCAGCCCGAGCCCGATTCCCTTGCTCGTACCGGTGATCAGCGCGACAGGCTCGTCAGGCATGCGCGGAGGTCGCGCGCACCGTGAAGTCGGCGAGCGTTCCAGTCGTCAGCGCCGCCTTGTCCGGGTTGAAATCATGGATATCGCCGATCGAGAGGCTGAACATCGGCGCGTCCGGTTCGAGCGTCTGAGTGATACGATCCTCGAGCTCCACCATGAACGTGACGAAGGCGATGGAATCGAGCAGGGAGTTGGGGCCGAGAAGCTGCGTCTGCCCATCAACGTGCACCTTTTCCTTGATGAGATCGGAGCTAGCCAAGGTATCGAAGCACTCCTGGATGAGTTGAAGCACGTGTTCCCGTTTCATTTGGTGCCGGTGTCGGATGGGTTCAGGCTGGAATCGCGATCTGCCTAGGTGCGGAGCCGAGCACGACTCTTGAAAGTAATGGGGTGATGGTCCCGGCAGCATGCAACCCTGCGACCCGGCCGTGGCTTGGCAGCGGACCGCGAGTTAGCTTGCGCCGGCGATCGGAGTCGCCGGCCGCACCCACACTGTCACCTGCCATTTCGCCGTGAGCGCGCCATACACGCTCATCGTCAATTCGTCCGATAACTACAGTGACTGCTGGTCGCCTTTCTTCACCCTGCTCGACCGGTACTGGCCTGACCTCGACGCGCGCGTGATTCTGAACACCGAGCGCGCGGTTTTCACCTTGCCGTCGACGCACCCGGTGGAGTCGTCGCGCGTGCAGGAGGACTCCGAGCGTCGACTCACCTGGAGCGAGTGCCTACTTCGCTGCCTCGACCTCGTGGAGACGCCAGTCGTACTGTACATGCAGGAGGACTACTTCCTCGAGGAACGTGTCGACCACGAGACCATCACTGCCTTTGTGCGGCGGATGATAGCTGATCCGCGAATCCGACATCTTGGCCTCACGGCGTTCGGATCGCGAGGAGCCTTTGAGCGGACGGATGACGAGCAGTTGTGGAAGGTTGACCGGAAGGCGCCGTATCGCATTTCGCTGCAAGCTGCGCTCTGGCGCACTGACGCCATGCGAAGCTATCTCCGACCCGAAGAGAATGGCTGGATGTTCGAGATCTATGGAACGCGGCGTGCGTGGCGCTGCGACGAGTTGTTTCTTACAGTCAATCGGGATTTGGAGCGCATTCGGCGGGTCCTGCCGTACTCGATGGCCGGCATAGTGAAGGGGCGTTGGTGGCAGACGATGCCGGCACTCTTTGTGCGCGAGGGCATCCCGATGGATTTTTCGCGTCGCGGGTTCTTCGTTCCACGTTCCGCATTCCTCGAGAAGTTGCGCACAATGGGAAAACTGTTGGAGAATCCTGGCCGCTTCATTCGCGGCATCTTGGGTCGGTGATATCGGCCCTGTTTCGGATCTTAGCCACGTGATCGACGCGGACGCCGTCATTCTATCCGTATTCGTCGGAGCTGTGCTGGCTGGCGCATGGCTGATGGCACGGCGAGACGCGTTGTTTGCCGGCTTCGCCGTGTTCTTTCTTATCTACACCATCTTCGCGATGATCGGGTACCGCTACCTCCCGATTCTCTCGGAGTTCATGAATGCGTATTTCGGCCTCGAACTCTTCAGACGCTATGTCATCTTCGTTGTCGCGTCGTTTGGCATGTTCATGGTCGCGTTCTGGTTCCTCGAGCCGCGGCTCGTGGGTGGCGAGGAGTTCACGGTGGCGTATCGTCCGGACATACGCGCGAAGTGGCTAGGCTTCGCCACCGTCGCGCTCCTGGCCGGGTGGATGGGCGCAACGTTGCCATTCCTGTATGCCTCCATCGATTACAGCGGCAACCCCCAGATTCCAAGTGCCGCATTCAGCTTCGCGTTCAAGAACCTCATTTTCGTGCTGGTTCTCGTGCTCGCTTTTGCGAGGCGGCATGCGAGTACGGGGTTCGAGTTGGCCGCCGCCTGGATGCTACTTGGAGTTCTATGTCTCATCTTCCTGCTCACGGCGCTGAAGTCTGGCAATAGAACTGACATTTTCGCTCTGTTGCTCGGCGTCGCTTGGCTGGAGTTGGCGCCGCACGTTCTCGATCATCGATGGAGATTGCGGCGGCGATTCTCGGCGCGCCTGCGGCGTCGATTGCTCGCGGTCGGGGTCACGGCACTCATAGCAATGCTGCTCATCGAATCAGTGCGGCAGAACCGCGGCGCAGGCGAGGCATCACTCCCCGTTTATGCGCGGGTGATGTTCAACGACTATTACGCGCCCGCGCATATCCTCTTTGCGGCCATGGCGTTTGATTTCGTGCGCCCGTTGTTTCTTCTGAAATCAAGCGTCGCCAACGCCCTTCTCGTTGGTGGCATGCTTAATATTCCGTACCCTCAGACGGAACTCGGCAACATCCTTCTGCCAGGCACGAGTACGCGAAGCACCGGATTTGCCTTTTATATTTTCACTGAGGGTTTCATGGCCGGCGGTTCCATCCTGGGCGCGCTCTATAACGGCATCGTGCCCGTAGTGCTTATCGCGCTCTGGCGTCGATTGGGTCGCACGAGAGATCTTCGATATAACGCAGTGGTGGGCGCGCTGTGCGCAATGTCGTTTGCGACGATCGCGCGGTCGGGCAACTACCTTTTCATTCGCGAGTACCTGTTCGCGCTCTTGCCGTATCTGTGGGCTTTTCGATTCATGACGGGCGCCCGATTGTCCCCGGTCACCAGCGATGCGCATGATCCGCGCCACCTTGCGCTCCAACCGTAATCCGAGATGCCGACGCCCGATGCTACGTTGATGACGCACTCGACGACCGATGGCGACGCATGGCGCGGCGGTCTCTCGGTACGACGGGTGCTTGCGCCAGTATTCGAGCACGCTGGGGTAGTGATCAGTGTCTCGATGGCGCTCGCGCTCGTAGTCGTAGCCTATGCGGGATTACGCCCGCGGCAGTTCGATGCACAGTTGTCGTTCTCGACTGTTGGCAGTGCGCGGCTTGGCTCATTGGGCTCGTCATTGCCCGCGGCGTTGCTCGCGGCGACCAGTTCGACTGGTCTACAGGCAACACCCGCGCTCTTGGCCAGGCTCGTTCGGAGTCATAACGTCGAAGTGCGGGTGGCTCGCCAACACGTACCGAAACGGGGAGACAGTACGGTCGCGGACTTGCTCATGCGTGAGCACACAGGCGGCCTCGCCGATGCAAAAGTGGCGGATCAGGTGGCTCGCGCCGTTCGCGTCGAGAGCGATCGTGAAACGGGACTCGTGACCGTAAGCGCCAGGCACGCCGATTCGGCCCTTGCGCGAGTCATGGTTCAACGTGTGGTCGACGAAGTCACGAGCGTCTTTCAGGAGGCCGTCAAGGTTCACGCGTCCGACACGAAGTCCGCATTGACACAGCGATTCGAGGCAGCAGCCACGCGTTTGCGCGCGGCCGAGGAGAACGCACGCGAGTTCGCGAACCGGAATCGCGTGGTCGCACCCTTCTCACCGGCGACCATCGAGCGCGATCGTTTTGCGCGTGAACTCAGTCTTGCGCAGAGCCTTTACGAGCAAGTCTCCGTGGAGCGCGAGTCGGCGCGGTCTCGCGAACTTGACGAAGCACCAGCAGTCGTAGTCGTGGATCCCATTCCACGAGAACTCATCCCCGTGGGTCGCAATATCATATGGAAAGGGTTGGTTGCATTGATTCTTGGCAGCGTGATCGTGGCGGGTATCTTCGTCACCGCGGATCTCCTGCGGCGGCCGAGCATGTCGCCGCAGGACGAGCGTGTCAGGTTCTCACGGGCTCTCGCAACGCTCCCGGTCGTTCGCCGCTTCGTCCACTGATGTCGCGGAGACGAGGTCAGCTCAGCTCTAGGTCGCGGCCTAGCCACGACAGTAGAGGCACCAGGCGCGGGCACTCCGCTCCACTGGAAATGAGCAGGACGATGACTATTGGCGATTGGCAGTGAATGGCAGTTCTTCCACGTCAACCGCTGAACTAGCCATCAGTAGCGAATGGCGAGTTTGTCGTAATGCGCTCTGAATAGTTATCTCGCGCGCCGACGGTCCAGATCCGATGTCGCAGGGGTGTCGCACGCAAGGAGTCGATCGCGCGGAGCACAAGCTCGACGGTAAGCGCGTCGATACCATAGCCAGCATCACCTACGGTTGCCGAATCCGGTCGCAGAGAGAGCGACTGCGTGGCAGCGATTGGTTCCCAGAGCCCCGCGACCTCCCAGTTACAATACAGTGTGAGGACGCTACAGCCTGCCAGGGCCGCGAAATGGGCAGGGGATCCGTCGTTGCCAACGAAGAGACCACAATGGGACAGCGCAGCGATGGTTTCGCGAACTGAGAGTGAACCTGCAAGGTTCACGATGCGATGTCGTGCCTTGACGGAATCGGCAGAGAGAGCCGAGATCACCTCGCTCGTGACTGCACGGTCAGCCGGTCCGCCGACGAAACAGAGACGCGTGTCTGGATTCTCGAGGAGGCGGCGCGCGACCTGCGCGTACCGATCAATCGGCCACCGCTTCCGCTCATCCTTTGCATGGACATATAGTGCAACGCAAGCGTCGCGATGCGACGGGGAGTGCCCTTGGGTGATGGCCCGCTCGGCCGCGCTGAATTCGGCAGGTGAGATATCGAGCAGCCGCCACACGTCCTCTCGCGTGGCGCTGGATGTCATGCCACACGCGATAAAGGGTGCCATCGCCTGGTTTGTCGCGAGTGTGCTCTGCGTATTCGCAAGCTGTCTTCGAGTGCGAATCGCAGGATGCGGAGCAAATCCGCGCGCCTGGGGCGTCATACCCGCGACGAGGCGGACCATCGCCAGTTTGCGGAATCGGTACGCGGCTGAATCTGAGTTCTGAGCGGCGTACAGAATCTCGCCATATCGTTGACCACGCAAAGTGCGTCGCGCGTCGATCAGACTTGCAAGGAATGTTCGGATGTCAGTCGGATCGACCATCGCGATCCGATAGCGATCGCGCCTGAGTAATAGGCTCGCGACATCGCCAAACCGAGAGATCAATAGAAGGTCCACATTGGCCTCGCCCCGCACCTTGCAAGCGCTCGCCAGGAATGGCAGGAAAACGGCAAAGTCGCCGAGAGAGCTGCTCCGAATCAGGAGTGTTCGCTTTTCGGGAACGCCCGGAAATCGGACCTTGGCTGCTGCACCGATGAGGATCGAAAATAGCGTGTCAGAAGTGTCGCGATTGGCCGAAAGGGTCATCGTGACATTGCCCGCGTCAGCGCCGGCAACTCACGACGGTTCACAGCTTCCGTAACCGCTCATGACGCGATCGAGATACCTGGTGATTGAGATATCGTGAAAGGCGGAACTCGATGCCGTCCTCCCGGAGCGAGTGCTCAAGGAGATGGACGCCGCACACTCATTCGTCCACTGACGAAGGACAACGGAGGATCGCGTCATGAAAGCCACTGCATTTCCGGAATTATAGCGGCTTGCCAAACGCTCGGCAAAGGAGCCGGAGCGCATCGAGGTCAAGTCCGACATCGCGCGACTCCGTTGACCGGAGTCGCGATGCGTGGGTAGCTTGGATCTCGCGGTGAGCAGCTAACATTGGTGAGGAGTTATGATATCAACGAGTTCGCAGAGCGCGGATTCCCCGAGTAACGCTATCGACTGGCGCCATCGGGCACGGGTGATGCTTCGATCAAATCCTGTGTTCGAGCTGTATGACCGTGTGCGGACGCGGAAGGCCGTCCGGCGGTGGCAACTCGGCGAACGGACCGGTCCGGCGCCAGCGCGGCTGAAGCAAGGCCTTCTAACCGACACGGCCAAACGGCACGGGCTGAGGCATCTGGTCGAGACGGGAACGTTTCTTGGCGGAATGATCCGCGCACAATTGCCCTACTTCGACCGCATCGATTCGATCGAACTCGACGCGGATCTCGCGCACATGGCGCGGTGGCGATTCCGAAACCGTCCGAGTGTGGCTATTCATGCCGGAGACTCTGCGACAGTTCTGCCTCGGTTGCTCGCGCACCTCGGCGAGCCCGCGCTGTTTTGGCTCGATGCACACTACTCTGGCGGCGTGACGGCGCGCGCCACCGCGGAAACGCCGGTACTGGCCGAGATCCGCCTTGTGTTGATGCACGCGTTCGGCGCGCGCCATGTCGTCCTTGTCGATGACGCCCGGTGTTTCGATGGTTCGCACGACTATCCAACGCTCGAGGACGTGCGAAAGCTCGTTTCGCAGGTCCGATCGGAACATATCATTCTCGTAGAGGACGATGTGATCCGCATCCATGCGCCGCTGGAGGCGTAGCCTATCCGTTCGAGTCCGTCGGGTGTTTCACGCGTACCGCCCTCTCTACGAGTTGCACTAGACGCGCGTATTGCATGTGCGCATCGAACTTCGTGCCGAGCACGTGCGACGCCGCCCGTGCGGTGCGCAGCAGGTCATGATCGTTCACGTATGCCTCCAGGGCGCCGGCCAGCGCGGCTGCGTCGCCAGGCTGATAGCGAGTGCCGGCACCTGACTCGGTGAGCAGGTCGGTATATTCGCCGGCGAGTGATGTGACGACAGCCAACCCAGCCGCGCAGTAGTGGAATCCCTTGATCGGCATGGTCACATGCGATCCGGCCACGTATCCCGCAATGCCGACATCGCAGCGCGCGTAAATGCGTGACATCTCGCTGGCGGTGGGGTTCCCGAGGAAGTGGACCCGAGTCAGTGACTCGCGCTTCAGCCTCTGCCGAATCGCCTCCTCGAGCGGCCCCGTTCCGGCGATGTACAGACGAAACGACACGCCACGCTCGGTCATCAGTGCGGCGGCGTCGATAATCGTGTCCACATCGTAGTTGCTTCCCAGTGTGCTCGCGAATACGCAGCGAACCTCACCCGGCTCGCGCGGAATGCAGAGCGCCGACGGCAGTGGTCCCTCCAATCGCATCGCGGCACGAAATTCATCGACATGGACGCCGAAGTAGACCGTCTGCATCAAATGATCGGGCAGGTGCGGTGCCAGGCGCCTGGAGACAGCGCGATAGTCACGGCTCGCCGCAATCACGCCATCTGCGCGACGAAACGTGCGAGCGCGCCGCGCGTACAACGGTGCAAAGATCAGTCGACCAAAACGCTGAAGCAGGCCGGGGAGGGCGATATGAAACATTTCCGGCCAGAGGTCGAGCGTGTCGAGTATCAACGCAGCGCGCCAATGTCGTTGGAGGGCAAGCGCGGCGCCGCCATAGAACAACGCAGGTTCTGAGACCATCACCACATCGGGCGGTGGCAAACTCACAGACAAGCGCAGCACACCATTTGAGTATTCGCGCTCAGCCCGGATTCGGGCGAGCGAGATGTTGCGCTCGTATGCATGGGTCGGCACGATCCTGATGCTGAACCGCTCACTAACGTCGATCGTCGTAGGAGTCTGGACACGGTGTTGCTTCGTCCGGTGGTTGAAGCCAGAGACCCACCACGTGACGCGATGTCCAGCGGCGACCAGTGCCTCCGCAAGCATTCCTGGGCGGTCCGGTCGCAACCCCTCACCAGGTATGCTGCCGTATGGGTATGTCAGCCAGATGTTTAGGATGTGACCCTCGGAGATTCGTTGGATTAGACCGTCGCGAGATAATCCCGATACCACGCGATAGTCTTCTCCAGACCGATATCGAGGTCAAAGAGCGGACGCCATCCGAGACGCATCGTTGCCTTGCGCGCGCTGAGGTATTGCTTGCGAATCTCGTTGCTCGCCTCGTTCCGAACGTCCGGCGCGAGCGTGGAGTTCATCAGGCGCAGAATACGACCAACAACGTCGAGTACGGAGATCTGCGTCTCGTTGGAGAAATTGAAGGCCTCGCCGACAAGCGTCCGATCCGCCGCCAAACGCTCGGCAAGCTGCATGTATGCCGCCGCTCCATCCTCGACGTACAGGTAGTCGCGGATGAATTCACCGTCGGAACGGATGACGGGTCGCTCGTTTCGGATGACGGAACGAATGGTACCCGGAACGATGCGGTTCCAGTTCAGATCGCCTCCGCCATAGAAGTTGCCGCACCGCGTAATCGCGACAGGCACACCGTATGTGTGTGCATATGTGTGAGCGATGAGATCCGCGCAGGACTTGCTTACGTCGTATGGATGTCGCCCCTGTAACGCGACGTCCTCTTCATACGGCAGCACCTCGTGATCTCCGTACGCCTTGTCCGACGACGCTACCACAATCTGGCGCACCCGAGGTTGCATACGGCAGGCCTCGAGCATATTCCACGTTCCGCGGATGTTCGCGTCGAACGTCGCCGTGGGATTCCGGTTGGCCGCCCCGACGATCGCCTGTGCTGCCAGATGAATGACCGTATCGATCTCGTACTCGGTCAGCACACGCTCGAGGCCGTCCCGATCCAGCAGGTCGCCACGGACGATGGTCACGCGCTTGCCGGCTCCTGAGCGATGCAACTCCGTACGTGGAACATTGTCCCGAACGAGGCACACCACCTGCGCGCCAGCAGCGAGTAACCGCTGGACCAACCAGCCGCCTACCAGCCCTGTTCCGCCAGTGACGAATGTTGGACGGTCCTGCCAGAAGGCGGTCATTCGGCTGTCGCCCACGGTGCCTTTCCCGAGCGCCACAGCTCTTCCAGTAGGTTCCGTTCCTGCAGGGTGTCCATCATTTGCCAGAATCCCTCGTGTCGGTACGCCATCAACTGTCGATCCGCCGTGAGCCGTTCCATCGGCTCGCGCTCCAGTGATGTCGCGTCGCTGTCGATGTAGTCGAGTACCTGCGGCTCGAAAACGTAGAAACCGCCGTTGATCCAGCCATCCCCATTCTTCGGCTTCTCTGCGAACTGTCGCACCTCGTCTCCATTCATCACGATCTTTCCGAAGCGCGACGGAGGATGAACTGCTGTGACGGTGGCAAGCCGGCCATGAGAACGATGAAACGCAAGCAGCGCGTGCAGATCGATGCGCGCAAGTCCATCGGCATACGTCGCCATGAACGTTTCGCCGCCGACGTGCTCTCGAAGCCGTCTGATCCGGCCTCCAGTCTGCGTGGCGTGCCCGGTGTCCACGAGGTCGACGATCCACTCAAGCCGCTGCGTACCGTGCGCCACGTGCGTTCCGCCAGCGATGTCGACGGTGAGGTCGGCGCGAAGAGAGTGATAGTCGAGAAAGAATTTCTTGACCATTTCGCCCTTGTAACCGAGCGCCACGACGAACTCATTGAATCCCTGACGGCCGTAGATCCCCATCAGATGCCACAGGATTGGACGGCCGCCAATCTCTACCATCGGCTTCGGGCGCACGACGGTTTCCTCGGCGAGGCGGGTGCCCAAGCCGCCCGCAAGTATCACGGTCTTCATTGAATAGAGGATTCGGCATTGGGGCGGGCGCATGCTTCAAAGTGCCCGACGAGTTCGCTCAATCTAGCGCGACGTGCTCTGGAAGGAACCGATCTGACGGCGCCCGCAACTACCGCCGATACGATCGCTGGCACCTGCCGTTGGTGCGGCATCGGTCAGGCACGTCGCGTACTGCGCGCCAGTATCCAGAGGTCATCGACCCGCAGCACGTACAGTCCCACAACGACATAAGTTGCGACACCGAGCGTCGCGGCCATAAGCAATCGCGCAAGAAGGTCTGGCTGGGAAACCGTTTGCCAAGGCTCGAGAACTGTCCACCGCCCTACGAGCGCCGCCCCTGCCGTACACGACGTGAGCAGGACGACTTCGCGCGGTACCCGCTGCTCGCGAAGCCAACCCGGGACTTGCGGCGCGACGCGTAGCACCGCAACGCTGGCCAATAAGAGCCAGGTCAGGACGTACGTCGCACCAATGCCATGAAGGCCAACCGTCCGAACGCTGACGCCGCTACCGAAGAAATAGATCAGCGGCCCCGCGGAGCCGAGGACTGCTGCTGTACGCAAGTCGTGTCGCGCAAAGAGCGCCTTGAAGGCCATCACCGTGCATACCAAGGGCACCATGCCGCCGAGCATCCAAGGAAGCAGCCCAGCAACAGCGAACGTAGCCGTGCGGTCGAACTGCCCGCGCTCGAAAAGCAGGCGTACGGCTGGCGCGGCCACGATGGAGATGCCGGCAGCAACCGGCGCGCAGATCAACAACGTGAGCCGAAGAGCTCTGGCCAGATCCAACATGAACGCTGGATCGTCTCCGCGATTGGCCGCCGCGGCCAGTCTCGGCTGCAACACGACAGATGGGCCAGCCGCCATGATCGTCCCGAGAGCGACGAGCAGCCGCTGACAGTATCCGAGTACCGAAAGACTGGACGGCCCGAGTTGCGGCGCCCAGTACGCATCGACGGATTGGTAAATGGAAAAAGTCAAAGCGGACAACACCGCGAGCGGGGCGGACGCGAAAAACGCGAGTGCCGGCTCGAAGTGCGCCCGCCGGACGCCACGCAACACGAGCAAGCGTCTGGTGCTGATCAGAAGAATGATTGCGCCGCCGAACGTTCCCGCGGCAAGACCCCACGCGATTGACGTGATGCCGATGGCGCTCCCCAGCGCGAGCACCGCGATGGGTGTCGTCGCATACGTCAGCGAGGACATCAGAAGCGGGAGGACATAGCGTCCATTGAGACTGAGTAGCGATGTCGCAAAAGCGAGAATCGTGCTCGCAAGCACGCTGGCCCATGCAATACGCGCGACCTCGATCGCCTCTGTCGTTATCGGCGCCCGCGCGCTTCGCGTCAGAACGTGAAGCGCCAGTGGAGCGCTCACCACGCCAACGATCGCAATGACAGCGCCCACTCCCATCAGCGCGAGAAGAAAGGCCATAGCGCGCTCCGAGGCGTCGGTGTTCGACGTCGCTCGACTTAGGGCAGGGACGAGAGCATAGGCGGCAAGGCCACCGAAGGCTCCCATCACGAGCATCGGGATGCTGGTCGCTTGTAGGTACTCATCGAATGCGTGTGACGCTCCAAACGCGCGCGCGATGACGATCTGATTCGCGAGGCTGAACAGCGTGACGATCAGCGAGAGCAGCGACAATCCAACCGACGCCCGAGCACGCGACACTACGCGCCGAGAGCAGCGTGTAGGTTCTCGGACGCGTAGTTGTCGTACGCGTGGAGGACCTCATGTGCGGACACCGTGGCCGCGCCGAGTTTTCCGACTTCGACGCCGGCAGCATAGTTCGCCACCACCGCGGCCTCGACCGCCGAGGCACCGACGGCGAGCATTGTGGCGAGATAGGCGGTGACCGTGTCGCCGGCGCCGACCACGTCATACACCTCGCGCGCGACCGTTGGCACGCGCGCCGCCTCGCCATCTTTGCCAACGAGGATCATTCCCTGGGCGCCCAGGGTCAACAGCAGGTTCTCGACCTCGAGTCGCGCGAACGCCGCCGGCAGTCCATCGGCATGCTCGAGATCCACAGAGGCACCCAAGGCAGCCTCGAGCTCGCGACGGTTTGGTTTGAAGACGGTGGCGCCTTTGTAGAGAAAGAAATGGCGGTACTTGGGATCGACCACGGTAGGAATACCGCGCGCTCGCGCGGCCGCCATCGCGGCAAGGATTACTCGCGGCACCAACATGCCTTTGTTGTAATCTTCCAACACCAGCGCGTCGGCGGATTGAATCGCTTCGGCGACGATCTGTTCCACGCGTTCTGCATCCACAGCGCCGATGTCTCCATCGTCCTCTTCGTCCACGCGAAGCAATTGTTGGGAGCGCGCCACGATGCGCGATTTGGTCGTCGTCGGGCGTCCTGTCTGTACCAACATTCGTGCGCTGCCGCCGACGCTCTGGAGGAGCGACCTGAGCCGCCGGCCTGGAGCGTCGTCACCGACGATGCCCACCAGGTCGCATTCCGCTCCGATTGCGTGCACGTTCTGCGCGACATTGGCCGCGCCGCCCAGCGCGTCCCGCCGCTCGCGCACGCGCATGACCGGCACGGGTGCCTCCGGACTGATGCGCTCGACGTCGCCCGAGAGGTAGACGTCGAGCATCACGTCGCCGACGACGACTACCCGGCAGCTGGCCGCCCGGTCGAGCAGCTCGGAGAGTCTGTTGCGAGAGAGAAATTGCTGCATTGGCCCGCAAACTAGTGCTCGCGCGACGCGGGGGTCAACAGAGAGGGCCGTGCGACGGGGTCGTCGGCCAGCGGCATCTTGCGGCCGCATCTCGTGTGGGGCTTGACCCGCGCGACGCAGACGCCGTCATTCGGTGATCACGGAGGCGCATACCTGGTATGATCCGCACCATCACCAAGCGGCTTCTCTCGCTGTTGCCGCATCCGCTCGACCTTCGGGTGACAGAGATCCTTCGGTCTCTTCGAAGCGCTCGACATCGCGAGGGCCGCCGCGCGATCTTTCGCGCGCTTCACGAGTTGGGGCACCCGACCACCGTCCTTACCGGCCCATTCCGGGGAATGCGCTGCATCGCGGAACCGGGGGCGCAGGGAGGGCTCATCCCGAAGATCCTCGGAACGTACGAGCGCGAGCTCCACGCAGTCATGGAGCGCGTACTCGCATGGTCGCCGTCCCTCATTATCGATGTTGGCGCCGCTGACGGTTACTACGCCGTGGGGCTCGCGGTCGCCCTGCCATCTGCACGGATCATCGCTTTTGAGATGGACAAGCCATTGCGCGGCGCCATCGCGGTCCTGGCGCATGCGAACGAAGTTGAGGATCGCGTCGATATCCGTGGGCAGTGCGATCCTGGTTTGCTCGAAGCCGCCTTGATCGCCGCCGGGGGCTCGTTCTCCATTCTCATTTGCGACGTCGAGGGCTACGAGGAAGTGCTTCTCGATCCAGCCGCTGTGCCCAGCCTTCGCAAAACCAGCATCCTCTGCGAAGTGCACGACGCGCTCAGGCCTGGCGTGGGTGCCGTGCTGCGCGAGCGATTTGGCGTATCGCATGCACTCGAGGTGGTCGAGTCCCGCGATCGTTCAAACGCGGATGTTCCGCCGGGATTCTCGTTGCTCGACCCGGTGTCCGTTCTGCACGAAGGGCGAACGAGTCGCATGGAATGGCTTCTGATGGTGCCCCGCGCGTCCTCCTAGACGCGTCCCCTACGGCTGCGCCCGGCACATCACTTGCCCTCAGCGAGTGCATGCCCGCAGCCGCTCCAGCTGTGCCCTCCCGTACGCCCTCCCACTGGGAACGCTTCGTCGCCGCGTCCAAGTCCCGCGTACGAAATGTCCAGGACTACTTCGCCCTGGCCGGCCGCGGACTTGGTTTCATCTTCGTCCGGCCGTTCTACGGCCAGGACTGGGTGCAGCAGATGGACGAGATCGGCGTGAAGTCCCTGGGGATCGTGCTGCTCACCGGCTTCTTCACCGGCATGGTCCTGGCCCTCCAGTCGAGCGTGCAGCTCCAGACGTTCGGGGCCACGATGTACATAGGACGCCTTGTTTCGGCGTCCATGATTCGGGAGCTTGGCCCGGTCCTCGCCGGCCTCATGGTCGCGGGACGCGTCGGCTCCGGCATCGCCGCGCAGCTCGGCTCCATGCGCGTCACGGAACAGATCGACGCCCTCAACACCCTCGGCACGGACCCCATCAAGAAGCTCGTGACGCCTCGCGTGCTCGCGGCACTGGTGATGCTGCCGGTACTAACCATCATCAACGACTTCATCGGAATACTGGGTGGAAACCTGATCTCGTCCGCGATGGTTGGCGTACCCACCTCGCTCTACTGGCGCACGGTATGGGATCAGATCGCCAACGACGGGTTCACGCTCCGGGTCATTCCCATCGACTTCGTTCAGGGCATCACCAAACCATTCGTGTTCGGCGGCATCATCTCCATCACCGCCTGCTACTTCGGGCTCAACACCACGGGTGGTACGGAAGGGGTCGGGCAGAGCACGACGAGAACCGTGGTGGTGTCGAGCATTCTCATCCTCATCATCGACTACTTCCTCACCCAGATCCTGCTGTCCGTGCTCGGCCCATGATCGACGACGAGTCCTCCGACTCACGGACGGCAACCGGGAAGCTCCCATCCGACCGCCGGCTCGACGGCCGTCGCATGGGCGAGCGCACCACGTCCGGTGTCCGCGCCGCAATTCGGGACGAGCTGGCAACGGAGCCCGCCGACGCGGAGACGAATGACCAGCCCGTCATCCAGCTCGACCACGTGTCGCTCGCCTTCGACGAGCCCGTGCTGGAGGACGTGTCGTTCGAGGCGCGGAAGGGCGAGACGCTCTGCATCGTCGGCGAGTCGGGCACCGGCAAGAGCACCGCGCTGAAGCTCATTCTGCGTCTGCTCGTGCCGGAGAAGGGGAGCGTGTGCATTGGTGGAAAGGAGATCACCGGCCTCTCGTTCGAGGAGGCGCTCGAGATCAGACAGCAGATGGGCATGGTCTTTCAGGGGGCCGCGCTCTTCGATTCGATGTCGGTGTTCGAGAACGTCGCGTATCCGCTGCGCGAGCACACCACGATGAACGAGGATGAAATCGAGCAACGCGTGCGCGAAAAGCTCCAGTTCGTCGATCTCGAGCCGGACAAGGTGATGGAGCAGCTTCCGGCCGAGCTGTCGGGAGGGATGCGGAAGCGCGTGGGCATTGCGCGCGGCATGGCCAACAATGCGGAGATCATGCTCTACGACGAGCCGACGTCGGGGCTCGACCCGCTTACGACGGGCACGATCACGCGCCTCCTCCTGAAGCTCCAGCGCGAGCTCGGCGTGACCAGTGTCGTTGTGTCGCACGACATCAGGTCCGTCTTCCGCATGGCGACGCGGATCGCGGTGCTCTACGAGCACCATATCGTGTTTTTCGGCACGCCGGAGGAGATGGCCGGTTCCGACGACGAGTACATCCGTACCTTCCTCGGCGGCTCCTGATCGATGAAACGTTCCTCGACGCTCACGTGGGATCAGCTTCGTGTCGGCCTCGTCATCCTGGTCGCACTCTTCATCGCTGGCATTTCTGTCTACAAGCTCGGTCAGGCGGCGAATCTGTTCTCGCGGCGCTACACGCTCATCGCCTATCTGCCCGATGCGAATGGACTCAAGGAAGGCGGCGCGGTGATGGTCGCCGGCCAGCTCGCGGGCACGGTGCGCAAGATCGAGTTTCTGCCGGTGGACTTCGACACGTCTCGGAATCTCAAGCTCACGCTCGCCATCAACGAGCACGTCCGGGAGCAGATTCGCCACGACTCCAAGGGTCGGCTACGGACCCTCGGCCTGCTGGGGGACAAGGTATTCGACATCACGCCGGGGACGCCGCGCACCGCAGCGCTGGCGGAGGGTGACAGTGTTCCCGTCACGCCGTCATTGGACTACGAGGCCGTCATCGCCCAGGCGAGCGGCGCGGTGACCGACATGGTGGCGCTCACGAAGGACCTGCGGGCGATCACGAGCGGCATCGTGCGCGGCCAGGGGTCGCTCGGACAACTGGTCACCAACCGTACGCTCTACGATCAGCTGAATTCGACGCTCGCCCGGGCCAACGCGACGCTCGTGGGCTTTCAGAACCCGAACGGTACGATCGGTCGGCTGATGAATGATCCGACGTTGTACACACGTTTGTCCGGTGTGATCACGTCCACGGACTCCCTGGTGGTATCGCTGAACTCGAGCAAGGGCACCATGGGCATGCTCCTGCGCGACAGCACACTCTACCGCAACCTCGTGGGCGTGACACGAAGCGCCGACACCCTCATGAAAGCGCTCTCATCGGGGCAGGGTACGGCCAGCAAACTCCTGTCGGACCAGACATTGTACGACCAACTGACCAAACTGGTGGCGGATCTCAGCGCGATTCTTGCGGACATGCGGCGCGATCCGGGCAAGTATATGAAGGGGATGATCAAGGTGTTCTAACGTGACGTGACACAAAGTTCACACGGAGAACACACGTTTTGGATTCGGGCGTTTAAGTTGCATTGTAGTCGTGACTCTGCGCCCAACCATTGGACAGGCCTAATGCAGCACGCGTCGTCACAGGATCGTCTTGCCAGCGTCGTCGGAATCGAGGAGCATCTCACCGTTCGTTCGCAGGGATGTGCCAGCCGGCTGGATCTGTGGTTCGCCTTGAAGCGGAGCACGCTCGGATCGGCCTGGGATCAGGCCTTCATCACGGAATCCTCGGGCAAGTCGCTCGGCCAGTCCGTTCGCGTCCTCGAGGTATATCCGTTCACGCCGTCGCATGGGTGGATCGTTGCGCGGGGCGTGAATGAGCGCCTCATCACGCGACAGGCCACCGAGGCAATGATCCGAAGCATCGTTGATCGTGTGAACGCCGCCTGTCTTGCGGATCAGCCGTCGCCAAGGCCAGCCGTGGAGCGGGCGCCGGCGCCCTCAATGCGAAACGTGCTGACCGACGCGCGCATCGCGCTGCGCGCGATTGCCGCTGGCTCGCGACCACAGCGCCGCGTCGACGCGACGTCGAATCCGTGAGCCAGGGCGTCCCTTGCGACGCTCGGACCGCCGAGCTAGTATGCGAAACTCCCGTGCTGCATCGCCGGACGGGCTAAGGTCGCGTAGCTCAGCTGGTTAGAGCGCTGCTTTCACACAGCAGAGGTCCACGGTTCGAGTCCGTGCGTGACCACTCTCCCTTGCTCGAGACCCCACAATTCCCGATCCAACCGCAGGCGAGATGATGCGAGCACGCATGACGCGGTCACTTCTGGTGGCCGCGTGTTGTTTGATGCCGTTAGCAGCCCGCGCGCAGGCCCGACCGAGTCCGACGGAGGCGCAGGCGCTGCTCCAGACGCGCCCGGACCTGGTTGCACAGCTTCGGCAGCGGTTCGTCGCATCCGGTCTCACGCGCGAGCAGGTCCACGCGAGACTGCGTGCAGAGGGATATCCCGAGGACCTTCTGGATCCGTATCTGCCCGGCTTCAGTGGCGATGCCACGGCCCCGGGCGAGGATGTCTTTCGTGCCGTTCGCGCGCTCGGTGTCGTCGATGATGCGGAATTGGCGTCCATCAGGGCAGGCCAGACTCCGCGAGCATCGCAGACGCCTGGTGAGGGCAAGGTGGGGACCGTCTCCATCGCGAGGGATACGGTCGAGAAGGCGAAACGCGATCAGGAGGGCTTCGCCATCTTTGGCCTGGATCTGTTCCGCGGGGCGACCACACAGTTCGAGTCGAATCTCTCGGGTCCAGTGGACGCGAATTACCGGCTCGGTCCCGGCGATCGGCTCGTGCTCATCCTCACCGGCGACGTCGAAGCCAGCTATTCGCTCGACGTCACACGCGAAGGCTTCATCGTCGTCCCGCAGGCCGGCCAGATCTACGTGGCCAACCTTACGATGGGCCAGCTGGAAACCTTGCTGTATACGCGCCTTTCGCGTGTGTACTCCGGAATCCGCGCGAACGGCACGGGAACGACGAAGTTCTCCGTCAGCGTTGCCCGGCTGCGCTCGAATCAGGTCTTCGTCATCGGCGAGACGCAGCGTCCGGGGTCGTATCAGGTCTCGAGTGCTGGTACCGCGCTGACCGCGCTCTACGCAGCGGGCGGCCCGACCGTCAATGGTTCGCTTCGGCAGATCGTCATTCGGCGTGGTGGCCACACGGTGGACACGCTGGACGTCTACGACTACCTCCTGCGCGGCGACGCTTCGCACGACGTCCGCCTCGAGAATGGCGACGTCGTGTTCGTACCCGTGCACGGGCCTCGCGCCCGCATCGTGGGTGAGGTGTTCAGGCCGGCGACGTACGAGTTGAAGCCGCGTGAGTCGGTGGCCGATCTGATCCGATATTCCGGAGGATTCCAGATCACGGCCGAGCGGCGACATGTGATCATCGAGCGAATTCTTCCACCGGCGAGCCGCACGCAGACGGGCCGCGATCGCGTGACGATCGACATCGCGTCGGAATCGTTCGTCAATGGAACCGGCCCCACCGTCCCGGTGGAGGACGGCGACATCGTGCACGTGCTCGCCATCTCGGAGAAGCTCCACGACCGTATCGTGCTGGTGGGTAACGTACGCGAGCCGGGCATTCACGCGCTCAAGCCCGGGATGCGCATTGCTGACGCGATTCGTACGAGTGGCGGCATTCTCCCCGATACGTACCTCGGCGAGTTGCTCCTCACGAGAACGAGACTCGATGGCTCGCAGCAGCAGCTGCGAACGGCGCTCTCGGACACGACCGGCCGCGTCGTCGACGACATGCTGCTTCAGGAAGACGACAGCATCACCATCTATTCGCTTGCGACGTTCCGCCCGCAACGATATGTGGCGATTGCGGGAGCCGTGAAGGGCGGCGGCCGCTTTCCGTATCGCGAAGGCATGACGCTGCGCGATCTCGTGCTGCTCGCGAGCGGTGTTCAGGAAAGCGCGTATCTCAAGGAGGCCGAGATCGCACGGCTTCCGGAGAATCGTGCCGGCGGCGTCACCGCGACGACCATTCGCGTGCCCCTCGACTCGACGTATCTGTTCGAGCGGAAGCCGAATGGAGAATACATCGGCCCGCCGGGCGTCCCCGCGCCGGCCGGCGGTACATCCGAGGTGCATCTGCTGCCGTACGACAACGTGCTCATCCTCAGGCAGCCCAATTGGGAGCTCCAGCGAACGGTCGTTCTCATGGGGGAAGTGCAGTATCCCGGAACGTACGCATTGGTGCGGAAGACCGAGCGTCTTTCCGACATCATCACGCGCGCCGGTGGTCTCACCGATGAGGCGTACCCCGAAGCAACCGTATTCTCTCGGGGACAGTACGGCATCGGTCGCGTCGGCGTCGACTTGCCCACGGCGATGAGCATTTACGGCAGCGCGGACAATCTCATCCTACGCGAGGGAGACACGGTCAACGTCCGCCAGTACCTCTCACTCGTCGTCATTCGCGGTGCCGTGAATCAGCCAACTACGGTCGCGTACATCGCAGGAAAGGGCATCGACTACTACATCAACGCGGCTGGCGGCCCCTCGCGTACCGCCGACGAGGATCGCGCATACGTGCAGCAGCCGAACGGAAAATACGAGGCGGTGAAGACGCATCTGCTCCGTCCCGCGTCGATGCCTCGGCCGCGGCCCGGCGCTATCGTCGTCGTGCCGGAACGCGACCCTGCGGACAAGAAAGACCTCACGGCGGTCGTGGCCCAGGTCGGCCAGATCGTCGCCGGCATGGCCACCCTCCTCATCCTCACGCGACGCTGACGCCATCGCGCGACCGCCGCGCGCCGCTCGTCATTGCGGCCGCGATCGTTGGCATCTCCTTCTCCGGGCCGCTCGTCCGCTTGTCCCATGCGCATCCGCTTGCGATCGCATCGTGGCGACTGGCGTTCTCGCTCGTGATCGTGGCTGTCGCGCTCGCCATCACCGGGCAATGGAGGCAGTGGCGACGGCTGTCTCGCCGCGACCTCCTCGTCGCTCTCGGCGCGGGAGCGATGCTCGCGCTCCACTTCTGGAGCTGGAACACCGCCGTCGGCCTCACCAGCGTCGCCGCGGCCGTCGTGCTCGTGAACACGCAGCCGGCAATCGTCGCCATACTTTCCGCGATTCTCCTGCACGAAGCACCAGGACGCCGGCAGTGGATCGGCATAGCGGTCGCGATGATCGGTGCACTCATCGTCGCCGCACCGGCGCTCGGCGCGACCACGGTGGATCCTCACCCACGCGCCCTGCTCGGCGATACGCTCTCCGTGGTCGGCGCCGTCACCGCGGCCATCTATTTCGTCTCCGGGCGACACCTGCGCGCCTCGCTCGATCTCTGGGCCTACGTCGGCCTCGTGTACGGAGCATGCCTGATTTGCCTTCTCGCCCTGGCGGGACTGAGCGGCGCCCCGCTCACGCCACAGCCGCCGCGTGAGCTCGCGATCTTCGCCGCCCTCGCACTGGGCCCCATGCTCCTCGGCCACACCGGCTTCAACTGGGCGCTCGGCCACCTTCCCGCCTACGTCGTGAACCTCATGCTCCTCGGCGAGCCGATCGGCGCCACGATCATCGCCGCCGTGATACCGGCTATCCGCGAAGTACCGGGCGCGGCCACGCTCATCGGTGGGGCAGTCGTCGCGGTGGGGATTCTGGTGACGGTGACGCAAAGGGGACAAGGCGCGGACTCCCTGCGACTACGTGAGCTGGCGGGTCCCGACTAGCTTTCGGGATGCGCTCACTGGACGTCATCTGCACACGCGGGCCGCTCGTGGAGTCGAGGCACCGCGTACATGCGGCGGTCGTCAATGCCACTGGTGACCTCGTGGCCAGTGTCGGCAACCCGGCGCTCGTCACCTATTGGCGCTCCTGCGCGAAGCCGTTCCAGGTGATGCCGCTCATCGCGCGCGGCGGATTCGATCGCATCGGCTGGGGCGACGACCAGCTCGCGCTCGCATGCGGCTCGCATGGCGGCGAGCCGGAGCACGTCGCCATCGCGGAAGGAATGCTCGCGGCGCTCGGCATGGAGGAGGGTGATCTGGCGTGCGGACCGCACGATCCCATCGCAGCCCGCGGGCAGAAGCTCCTCCGCGAATCGGGCAAACGTCCGACGCGGCTTCACAACAACTGCTCCGGCAAGCACGCCGCGATGCTCGCGCGAGCGCACACCGAGCGCTGGGCCACGGTCGGCTACGAGCGCGCGGAGCATCCGGTGCAGATGGATTGTCTCGCGGAGATATCGCGTTGGTCCGGCGTGCCGGAAGTCGACATCGAGCGCGCCGTGGATGGGTGCGGCGCGGTGGTCTTCGCACTCGGGCTCGAGCCCATGGCGCGCTCGTACGCGCGTCTCGCCGACGGTGCCCGCCGCACGCAGGAGATTCCTTCGCGCATCGTTCACGCGATGCAGACGCGCCCGTTCCTCGTCGGCGGCAGCGACCGCTTCGATAGCGCCCTCATCGAGGCCACCGAGGGACGCGTCATCTCGAAGATCGGAGCCGAGGGCGTGCATTCGGTGGCTTTGGTGGATGAAGGGATTGGCGTGGCGCTCAAGGTGGAGGACGGCGCACAGCGGGCGCAGCTCCCGGCGGTCCTGGCCATCCTCCGCCATCTCGGCGCCTTACCGAGCGATCTGCCGCCACGTCTCGCGGAGTTCGCCGTCCGGCCCGTGCGCAATACGCGCGGCGAGATCGTGGGCGACGTCCGCGCCGAGCTGCAGTGACGGGCTCTCGGCTCGACGCGCTCGACGAACCGACAATACACCTCGTCCGCCTCGCCGCTCTCGTTGCCGGCGGGACCGAGACGCAGGTGCGCGACGCGCTCGCACTCGCCTCCACCAGCGTGCCGCAGCTCTGGGTGGACGAGCTGCTGGTGCAGAGCTACCTCTTCTGCGGATTTCCACGTGCGCTCAACGCGGCGCGCGATTGGCGGCGAGTCGCACCCGATCCCGCTCCCCGGAGCGATGAGACAGATGACGTCGTCCACGTCGAGGAATGGCGGGACCGCGGCATCGCGACGTGCAAGGCCGTATACGGCGACATGTACGAGAAGCTCCGGCAGAACGTGCGCGAGCTGCACCCGGCGCTGGACGCCTCGATGGTCGTGGAGGGCTACGGAAAGATTCTCGGCCGCCCCGGACTGGATCTCGGCCGGCGCGAGCTGTGTATCGTTGCCGCGTGCGCCAGCACGGGGCAGGATCGGCAGCTCCACTCGCATCTGCACGGCGCGTTGAACGTCGGAGTCGCGTTCGAAGCGCTCGAGGCAGCCGTCGAAGCGCTGGAACCAGTCGTCGGCGCGGGGCGCTGCCGGATCATCCGTCTGCTGCTCGCTCGCGTGCTGGGCAAGTGAGCGCAAAAACGCTTCGAGCTGCGGGACTGCGGTACGCCGCTGCAGCCGCTCCGTCGCTATTTCCCCTGTGTGCCGATGTTCATTGATCGCGTCGTCGTCCGCGTGTCCGCGGGCTCTGGTGGCTCCGGTATCGTGAGCTTCCGTCGGGAAAAGTTCACCCCGATGGGAGGTCCCGATGGCGGCGATGGCGGCAAGGGGGGAGATGTCATCCTGCGCGGTGACAGCAATCTGGCCACCCTGCTCGACTACACCTACCGCGACCGCTGGGAAGCGGAGAGCGGCGATCATGGGAGCGGGTCGAACAAGACGGGCAAGTCGGGCGAGGACATCATCCTTCCGGTGCCGCCGGGCACGGTCGTACGCAACACCGAAAGCAGCGAGATCGTCGGCGAGGTCCTCGCGGACGGTGACACGATCGTCGTCGCCCGCGGCGGCCGTGGCGGCAAAGGCAACACCTGGTTCGCGACGTCTGTGCACCGCAGCCCGAGAGAATGGCAGCCCGGAGAAGAAGGGCAGGCCGTCACCCTCGAGCTCGAGCTCAAGCTCATCGCGGACGTGGGGCTGGTAGGTCAGCCCAACGCGGGCAAATCCACGCTCCTGTCGGTCATCAGCGCCGCTCGCCCCAAAATCGGCGACTACCCATTTACCACGCTCGTCCCCAACCTCGGCGTCGTGCAACTGAGCGACAGCCGCACGTTCGTCGTCGCCGACATTCCGGGCATCATCGAAGGGGCGCACGAAGGAAAGGGCCTCGGTCTCCAGTTCCTGCGGCACATCGAGCGCACGCGGTTGCTGGCATTCCTCATTCCTGTCGATTCGCTCGACTGGCAGGCGGAGTACGATCAACTGCGAAGCGAGATCGCGCTGTTCTCGTCGGCGCTCGCGGAAAAGCCCCATTGCGTCGTGTTCACCAAGATGGATCTGCTCGGCGAAATGGAAGCGCCGCCCATCGAGGCGCCCGACGCCTTCGGCATCTTTGCAGTCTCGGCCGCCGGACGCACCGGTCTCGAGGAGCTCAAGCTGGCGTGGTGGCGGCGGCTGCTCGACATGCGCAAGACGGCGGCTCAACCAACCCGGGACGTGGTGCTGCCCTGACCGGAACGCTTCGCGCAAACGACGAGCGATATCCCGCGCCGCTGCGCGATCTGGAGCGGGCGCCCGAGCCGCTCTGGTTTCGTGGGGACCTTTCGCTCCTTGGGCGGCCGTGCGTCGCCATCGTAGGAACGCGCCGAGCGACGCCGTATGCCGAGCGTGTCACCCGTGAGCTGAGTCGGGCGCTTGCCGTGGCTGGTGCGTGCGTGGTGAGCGGCCTGGCGCGCGGCGTGGACGGCGAGGCGCATCGCGCGGCACTCGACGCGGAAGGTGCAACCTGTGCCGTGCTCGGCACCGGACTCGACGTCGTCTATCCCAAAGGGCATGCGACGCTCCAGGCGGCCGTCGGCAAACGTGGCGTTCTACTCTCGGAGCTCGAGCCGGAAAACGCTGCGCATGGTGGCTCCTTTCCGCTGCGGAATCGCATCATCGCGGCGCTGTGTTCCGTGACCATCGTCGTGGAAGCCGGCCGAGAGAGCGGCGCACTGATCACCGCACGCCACGCCCTGGAACTCGGCCGCACGGTTGCGGCGGTGCCCGGACCGATCGATGTACCGCAGTCGTTCGGCAGCAACGAGCTGCTGCGCGACGGCGCGCACGTGATCACCGGCGTGCCGGACGCGTTGTCGCTGCTAGGACTTACGCCCTCGCGTCGGGAATCAGCGCTTCCTGAGGGATCGGGTGAGCGGCGCCTATGGGACGCTCTCCGGCGCGGCGCCGCGGACCTCGACACACTCTCGGCGCGCGCGGGCTTGCCGGCTCATGAGGCGATCGCCGCTGTGAGTCGGCTGGAGGTGATGGGCTTCGTGGAGTGCGCGCTGTCGGGAGAGATCCGTCGCGCCTGAGTAGGTTGAAGTGTGCCGCGCCACGTCTACGTTCACGTCCCCTTCTGCGCCCGCCGCTGCTCGTACTGCGACTTCTCGATTGCGGTGCGGCGGGTCGTTCCCGTCGATGAGTATCTCGGTGCGCTCGACACCGAGCTGCGACTCCGGGCGCCGCAAACTCCGAAGACAGTCGACACGATCTACTTCGGCGGCGGCACGCCGTCACGGTTGGGCGGACAGGGGGTCGCACGCGCCATCGAGCTCGTGTCGCGGTACTTTGCCCCCGCGGTGGACGCGGAAATCACCATCGAGGCGAACCCCGAGGACGTGACGCCGGACGCCGCTGAGGCATGGCGGCAGGCGGGGGTCAATCGGCTGTCGCTGGGTGGTCAGAGCTTTGACGCCGGTGCCTTGGCGTGGATGCATCGAACGCATGGGCCGGAGGCGATTGCGTCGGCAATGGAGGTAGCGCGCGCTGCTGATATCACAAATCTGTCAGTCGACCTCATCTTTGCGTTGCCGGCAGAGCTGCGTCGTAACTGGCAGAGTGATATAGAACAGTTACTGAAACTGAACCCGTCACATATATCGCTATATGGGCTCACCATCGAAGCTGGAACACCACTCGGCAGATGGGTCGACAGCAGAATAACCGTCGAAGCAAGCGAGGAAGGGTACGCAGAACAATTCCTGACGGCGCATTCGCTCCTGACGGAAGCGGGATTCGAGCACTACGAAGTCTCCAACTTCGCCCGACCCACATCGAAATCCCGCCACAACTCCGCCTACTGGACGGCAGCACCCTACGCCGCACTCGGCCCCTCCGCGCACGAATTTGATGGCGCTGCACGGCGGTGGAACCTGCGACATTACGCTGCCTGGCGTGATGCGCTCAGCGAAGGACGCGACCCGGGAGAGGGAAGTGAGACACTCTCGGCGGAAAACAGAGTGGCAGAAGCCGTGTATCTCGGACTCCGGACCACGAACGGACTGCAAACGCAGTCGGGAGACGAATCCGTCATCGCGCCATGGATTCGCGAAGGATGGGTCACACTGACAAATGAGACAATCCGGTGTACTCCCACGGGATGGCTGCGGCTGGACGCCCTCGCTGCCGCCTTGACGCATCACCGAAGTCGTTAGCATATTTAGACTTATGGCCATCGCAGACGAGCTGACGCCGCGGGAGCGCCGCGTTCTCCAGGCGGTGATCCAGAGCTACGTCAAGACTGCGGAACCAGCCGGGTCGCGCGTCATTTCCAGACGCTACGGGCTCGGCGTCTCGCCGGCCACGATCCGCAACACCATGAGCGAGCTCGAGGAGAAGGGCTTCCTCAGGCATCCTCACACCTCCGCGGGCCGAGTGCCCACGGACAAGGCCTACCGCGCGTACGTGGATTCGTTGCTCGACTCCCCCGGTACCGGAACGGTTGCCAGCGCCGAGCGGGAGCGACTTCAGGCGGAGTTGTTCGGAGGCAGCTCCGCGATCGAGACGATCCTTCGGCGCGCCGCACAATCGCTCGGCGTCCTCACGCAGGAGCTTGGCGTCGCGCTCGGCCCGCAGCTCGATGCAAGCGTGCTTCGCTCACTGGAGCTGGTGCGCGTCGGCGGAGAACGGCTGCTCGTCGTGCTGACGTTGGATGGAGGCCTGGTGCGAACGGTCTTCGTCGAGGTGCGCGGAACGCTGGCGGACATCGCGCTCATCGAGGTGGCCCGAGTGCTGAACGAGCGGCTCGCGGGCCACACGCTGCGCGAGCTCCGAACCACCGTGAGCGAGCGCCTGCGCGATTCGTCCACCAAGCCGGAAGCGGAAGAGCTGCTCAACATCTTCGTGCAGGAGGGCGAGCAGCTCATCGATGCCGCCGTCCCCGCGGCGGAAGGTGTGATCGTCGGCCAGGCAAGCGTGCTGGCGGCGCAGCCCGAGTTCGGCGGCGCGGAGAGTTTGCGGAGGCTGTTGTCCCTCACCGAGGAACCTGCGCGGCTGGCGGATGCTTTACGTCGCAAGCCCATGTCCGAGCAGCGGCCGGGCGTGAGCATCACCATTGGAGGCGAGCACGGGGACCCCCGACTCGAGCAGTTCACGGTCGTCACCGCGGAATACCACGCCGGTGCCCTCGCGGGCGTGATCGGCGTCATCGGTCCCACGCGAATGCCGTACGACAAGGTGATCGCGCTCGTGCACCACACGTCCAGACTGCTGTCGGACCTGCTGTAGATCCGGCGCAACCAGCAATACCACAAGGAAATGGCGGATTTTTATCTGACGCTCGGCGTCGAGCGCGACGCATCGGACGACGACATCAAGCGATCATATCGCAAGCTTGCGATGGCCTACCACCCCGACCGCAACGGCGGCGCAAAGGAGGCCGAGGAGAAGTTCAAGGAGATCACCGAGGCGTATGACGTGCTTCGTGATCCGCAGAAGCGCGCGACGTACGACCGCTACGGCGAAGCCGGGCTGCGTGGCGGCACGGCGGGATTCCACCACGTGGATCTCTCGGAAGCGCTCGGCATCTTCATGCGCGACTTCGGGGGCTTTGGTGGACTGGACGAGCTCTTCGGAGGACGCGGTGGCAGCAGTCCGCGCGGCGGGACCGACATCAAGATCACGTTGCAGCTCACGCTCGTCGAAGTCGCGACGGGAGTCGAGAAGGAAGTGAAGCTGAAGGTCCTGGACGCGTGCGACCGCTGCAAGGGAAGCGGCGCGGAACCAGGGTCGAAGGCGGCCAAGTGTCCGACGTGCAACGGCCAGGGTGAAGTGCGCCGAGCGCAGCGCTCGTTCTTCGGGCAGTTCGTTACTGTGGCGCCGTGCCCGACCTGCAAGGGAGAAGGTCAGGTCATCGAAACCCCATGCAAGAAGTGTCGTGGCGACGGACGCACGCGCGCCGACAAGACCATCAAGGTGTCCGTGCCAGCCGGCGTGGCGACGGGGCAGTACATGTCGCTGCGCGGCGTCGGCAATGCCGGCACGCGCAACGGTGAGCGCGGCGACGTACACGTCGTGTTCGAGGTCGCGGACGATCCGCGCTTCGAGCGCGAGGGCGAGGACCTGTACACGGAAGTTCTGGCGACCTATGCGCAGCTCGTGCTCGGCGCCACGGTCGAAGTGCCGACGGCCACGAGCCGGGTGGCGCTCGAGATTCCGGCGTCCACGCAGAGCGGGCAGGTATTTCATCTCCGCGGCCGAGGGTTGGCGCGGGTGAATGCGGCCGGAACCGGAGATCTTCACGTTCGCGTGCAGCTCTGGATTCCGGAGAGGCTGTCTGACGAGGAGATGACCCTGGTGCAGCGGCTCGGCGAGCTTCAGGCGAACGTTCCCACCGACCGCGGCAAGGGACTCTGGAAGAAGATGCGCGAGGCGCTCGGCGCATGACCTGGATGGCAGTGCGCGTGCGTCCGGGCGCGGCTCGCGACCAGGCGCTCGCGGCACTGTTTACCGCCGGGTCGGAAGGTGTGCACGAAGCCGGCGACGAGCTGGTAACGCATTTTCCTGCGACCGCGGCGATAGATGCCATCACTGCGGCAGTGCTCGCCGCGGATCCAGGCGCCGAAGTGCATGTCTCGGCCGTCCCCGAAATGGACTGGACCGAGGATTGGAAGAAAGGCGTTCGAGCACACGACCTCGGCGCGCTGAGCATCGTACCGCCCTGGCTGGCCAGCGGGCGCGATCCGTCGCGCACCGTCGTCATCGAGCCGCAGATGGCCTTCGGTACAGGTGAGCACGAGACGACGCGCGGTGTCGTGCGGCTCATGCAACACGTCGTACGACGCGGCGACCGCGTGGCGGATCTCGGCAGCGGCAGCGCCGTTCTCTCCATCGCCGCCGCGAAGCTCGGCGCGAAGACCGTCGTCGGCATCGAGATCGATCCCGATTCGATCGCGAATGCGCGCGAGAACGTCGAGCGAAACGCTGCGGGCGCATGCGTCACCATCATCGAGGGCGACGCGACCATCATGCTGCCGCTCATTGCACCGGTGCATGTGGTCCTCGCCAACATCATCTCATCGGTGCTGCTCGAGCTGCTTCCACTCATTGCTCGGTCTCTGACGCCGGACGGCCGGGCGATTCTCGCCGGCATGCTGCTCGAGGAGCGCGACATGATGCGCGGTGCGCTGCAAGCCGCAGGATGGTCGATTCGCGACGAGGATACCGAAGGGGCGTGGTGGAGCGCGACGATCGTTCGGCGTTAGCGACGTTTTACGCGCCGGGCGAGTGGATGGAGCACGTGACGCTCGATGCGGACGCGGCGCATCACGCCCATGTGCGGCGTCTCGTTGCCGGCGACGTCGTGCGCTTGAGCAACGGCACCGGCCGACGCGGGCGAGCGGCCATTGCGGAGCTTTCAAAGCGGGAGTTGCGCGTTACCGTCGAAGCAAAATCCGTTGAACATGTCGCCGAACCGCCACGAATCGAGCTGTGGGCTCCCGTCGGCGATCGCGATCGCATGCTCATGCTCGCGGAAAAGTCCGTGGAGCTCGGCGTCTCCGTGTGGCGGCCCGTGCTCTATGCGCGGTCGCGCTCCGTGTCTCCGCGTGGCGAGGGAGAGGGTTTCCGGCAGAAGGTGCGTGCCCGCCAGATCGCAGCACTCGAGCAGAGCGGCGGCGCGTGGCTGCCGTCGTCGTCGGAAGAAGTCGCGCTGGACGTCGCGCTCATTGCCGAGCGTGGATTCAGCGGGATCAGCTTTCTTCTGGATGCAGATGGCGAGCGCATTGCGGACCTGAGCGCGTCGGCGAGTACTCCAGCGCGCGTCGCGCTCGGCCCTGAGGGTGGGCTTACCGATGACGAGCGCACGCAGTTCGCCCGGGCGGGGTGGCGCCTCGTGTCGCTCGGCTCCAACGTCCTGAGGTTCGAGACCGCCGGCATTGCCGCACTGGCCATTCTGCGCGCCCACTTTCGATAGCTCCCATGTCCGATACCTGCCTCTTCTGCCGAATCGTGCGCAAGGAGATTCCCGCGAAGATCGTCCTCGAGAACGAGCACGTCGTGGCGTTCCGGGACATCGACCCCAAGGCGCCCACGCACGTGCTCGTCGTGCCGCGAGAGCACGTGGAGTCACTCGACACGGCCACGGACGCGACCATGCTCGGCAACCTGGTGCTCGCCGCGGCGGAGATCGCGCGTGCCGAGGGGATCGTTGGGGGTGGATATCGCACGGTGATGAATTGCGGCGCGGATGCGGGCCAGTCGGTGTATCACGTCCACCTGCACCTCCTGGGAGGAAGGAGGCTCGCATGGCCGCCAGGCTGAGCGAACTTTGCAACGAACGACGCAACATCAGTATCCGGAGGGACCCCCAGTACCCGGTACCCGGAACTCTGTACGACGGCGTATCCGGTACAATGCGGCCTTGGTTGTCGGCGCAGTCACGTCTATCCGGATACGTCATACCGAGTGCCGGGTACCGGGTACTGGTCTTCACTACTGCCGTTGATCAACTTTCGGTCTCTTCTCGCTGAGCAGCAATGTCTCTGTTCGATCAGCTCCAGGCAGACCTCAACGCCGCACGCAAGGCGCAGGACAAGGCACGCGTGCTCGTCCTCGGCACCATCTTCTCCGACGCGAAGAACAAGAAGATCGAGGTGCGGCGCGATCTCTCCGACGAAGAGGTGATCGACGTGCTCCGCAAGGGCATCAAGCGCCGCCGCGAATCCATCGAGATGTACACCGGCAAGCGCGATGATCTCGCCGCGAAGGAGCGCGACGAAGTCGTGGTGCTCGAGGCCTATCTCCCCGCCGCCGTGAGCGACGATGAGATCCGCGTCGCCGTGCGAGCCGTCATCGCGGGCGGTGCGACGCAGATCGGCGCCGTCATGGGGAAGGTGCTGCCGCAGTTCAAGGGACGAGCCGAGGGGAGCACGATCAACGCGATCGCGCGAGAGGAGTTGAGCAGGCAGGGTTGAGCAGTGCGATGAACGCACACGCCCTCGGCATACTGGAATTTTCGCGGCTGCTCGAGCTGGTTGCGGAGCGCGCGGCGTCGGGCCTTGGCGCGGATCACGTACGCGCGCTGCTGCCGAGGGCCGACTCGACATGGCTCGCGGAAGAACACCGAAGAGTGGCCGCCGTTCGCTCGTTGCTCGGGGGCGAGCCTGCGTGGAGTCCGGAGCCCGTGCCCGACATCGCCGGCGCCGTGCAGCGGCTCCGTGTGATTGGCAGCGTGTGGTCCGGCGGCGAGCTGTTGCAGGGAGCAGTGTTGCTGCGGTCCGCGCGGCGGACGCAGGAGGCGCTGCGCGATGATCGCAGGCCGGCGATGGCTCGCGCGGTGCTCGCCTCGTTCGCGGATCGAATGGTCGTCGCGCGTGCGCAGGAGGATTCGATTGGCCGGGCGATTGCCGACGACGGTCTTGTCCGCGATGACGCGTCGCCCGCGCTTCGCCGGATTCGTCGCGAGCTGCGTGCGTCGCACGGCGAGTTGATTCGCATTCTCGAGCGTGCCATGAGTCAGCTCGAGTCGCATCATCGGGCGCCCGATATGTCGGTCACCGTGCGCGAAGGCCGATACGTGATTCCGGTGCGCCGCGAGGGTGTGAGGAGCGTGGGCGGCATCGTGCACGGAACGTCCGCGACAGGCGGCACGATGTTCGTCGAGCCCCCGGCCGCGATCGAGCATGGCAACCGCATCCGCGAGCTCGAGTGGGAGGAGCGCGAGGAAGTCGAGCGTGTGCTCGCCGAGCTCACCGACGCGCTGCGTCCGCATCGTGAAGGACTCGCGTCGTCGCTGGAGGCACTCGCCGAGCTGGATTCGCTGCATGCGCGCGCGCGCTACGCCATCGATTTCCGGTGCATTTCAGCGGAGCTCGTGCCGTCGCGCGATGGTTTCGTGATCCGCGACGGACGACATCCGCTTCTGCTCGCGAAGGGCGCTGACGTGGTGCCGTTCGACCTCGAGATGAGCGCCGATGAGCGCACGCTTCTGGTATCCGGTCCGAACACGGGCGGCAAGACTGTGTTGCTCAAGGCGCTCGGCCTCGTGTCGGCCATGACGCAGGCAGGAATCCCGGCGCCCGTGGGCGCCGAGAGTCGCGTTCCGGTGTTCGACGACATTCTGGCCGACGTCGGCGACGAGCAGTCCATCGAGGCGAGCCTTTCCACGTTCAGCGCGCACCTGAAGAACCTCTCCGAGATTCTCGCGCGCGCGACGTCGGACTCTCTGGTGCTGATCGACGAGCTGGGCTCGGGTACCGATCCGCTGGAAGGTGCGGCGCTGGGATGGGCGGTGCTCGAGACACTCACCGCACGTCGCGCCATGACGCTCGCGACGACGCACCTCGGTCAGCTCAAGGAGCTGGCGACGCAAGTGCCCGGCGTGGTCAACGCTTCGCTGCAGTTCGACGCCGTGTTGCTCGCGCCCACCTATCGTCTCATCAAGGGAGTACCCGGGCGGTCGTACGGCATCAGCATCGCGCGTCGCTTGTCGCTGCCAGAGGCTGTCGTTGCGCGCGCGGAAGAGCGCATGCCTCAGGCGGAGCGTGACATGGCCGCGCTGATCGAACGGTTGGAGGAGAAGGAGAAGGAGCTTTCCGCGCGAGAACGTGAAGCAGCCGAGATGGCGGACGATGCGCGCAATCGGATCGCGATGATCGTGAAGCGCGAGCAGAACGTTCGGGAGCGCGAGCGCGCCGTGGAGCGCACGAGCCGCCAGGAGGCGAGGAAATACGTCCTCGGGGCGCGGGCGGAGATCGATCGCACCATCAAGGAGCTCAAGCGAAAGGGCGCCGAGGCGGCGGATGTCGCCATCGATGAACTGGGGCGCGAAGCGCGGCGGACAGCGGAGGAGCTCGCGTCGAAGCAGGCGAGCGTGCTGGAACGCCT
The DNA here is from genome assembly GCA_002215645.1 of Gemmatimonadetes bacterium 2013_60CM_65_52. Classification (GTDB taxonomy): domain Bacteria; phylum Gemmatimonadota; class Gemmatimonadetes; order Gemmatimonadales; family Gemmatimonadaceae; genus AG11. Next base: position 384,018 of record NGFI01000008.1, read on the forward strand.
CGAGGCAGAGGAACGATCCGTCGAGCGGAAACGTGGGCGCGTTCGGCCGGCCGATCGTACGCCTGTGGCCGAGGGGGATGTCGTGGAAGTCGGGACGCTCGATGGGAAGCTCGGCCGCGTGCTATCGTTGCGGGGCAAGGATGCGTCCATCGTCGTCGGCTCGGTCAGGCTCACCGTTCCCGTGGAATCGCTCACGAAGTCCGTCAGGCCGGTGGAGCAGGCGGTCGGCTATCTCGGGGATGCTCCGGAGGTGGAGGCGCGCACCGAAGTGAATCTGCTCGGACTCCGGGCGGATGAGGCCGAGCATGCGGTGATGCAGGCGCTCGACAGCGCCATTCGCGCCGATCTCAAGAGCCTGCGCATCATTCACGGCAAGGGGACGGGCGCGCTGCGGCAGGTCGTGGACGAGATGCTGCGCAAGGACACGCGTGTCCGTGAATTTCACATGGCCGGTTGGAACGAAGGCGGCGCGGGCGTCACCGTGGCGGTATTCGCATGATTCCCAACGAGCTCATCGAGCGCATTCGCGAGACGGCCGACATCGTCGGCATCATCGGCGAGTACGTGGAGCTCAAGCGGCAGGGCGCGGACTTTCGCGGCCCGTGTCCCTTCCATCAGGGCACGAAGCGCAACTTCTCGGTCTCGCCGAAGAAGTCCATGTACTACTGCTTCGTGTGCCACGAGTCGGGCGACGTCTTCAAGTTTCTCACGAAGCGCCTGGGTGTGGACTGGCCCACGTCGGTGAAGATGGTCGCGGAGAAGTCGGGCATCGAGGTGGTGGAGTCGCACTCGCGCCATCCCGAGGAGAAGGACACGCGCGAGCCGATGTGGGAAGTGAACGGCGCCGCGGCGGAGTATTTCACCCGCATTCTGTGGGAGGACGATCTCGGCCGCGCCGCCCGGGCGTATCTCGAGCAGAGGGGCATCAGCCGCGAGCTCGCGGATCGCGTGGGACTCGGTTTCGCGCCGCGCGAGATCGGTCTGATGCGCGCGCATCTGAATACGCTTGGGTTCGTCGATGAGCGCCTGACGGAAGCCGGACTGCTCGTCGTGCCCGACGGAGGAGGCGAGCTGCGTCCGCGCTTTCGCGATCGGCTGATCTTTCCCATTTATGATGTGTCAAGCCGCGTCGTTGGCTTCGGTGGCCGGCTCCTCGGCCCCGGGGAGCCGAAGTATCTCAACTCCGCCGAGTCGCCGGTGTTCTCGAAGGGACGACTGTTGTACGCGCTCAACTGGGCCAAGCAGGCCGCGCGGCGGGATGAACGCATGCTGGTGGTGGAGGGATACTTCGATGCCGTACGTCTGATCGGCGCGGGCATCGAGTGTGTCGTCGCGCCGATGGGCACTGCGCTCACCGAGGATCAGGCGAAGCTCATCCGCCGCTACACGGAGCGCGTGTACCTTTTGTACGATTCGGACAAAGCCGGTCTCAAGGCCACGTTCCGCTCGGGTGACGAGCTGCTGCGGCAGGGCGCGTCGGTGCAGGTGGTGACGCTCCCGGCGGGCGAAGACCCCGATTCGTATGCGCGGGCGCATGGTGCTGCCGGCATCGAGTCACTCATCTCGGGGTCGATCGACCTGTTCGAACGGAAGATCCAGTTGCTGGAGCGCGGTGGCTGGTTCGGCGATCTCCGCAAGAAGCGCCAGGCGCTCGACCGGCTGCTGCCGACGCTCCGTGCCACCAGCGATCCCCTCACACGCGACATGTACCTCGGCCACGCCGCGGCGGCAGCCGGTGTCTCGCGCGATCTGCTCGAGCGCGAGATGTTGGCGCCAACGCCGAAGCGGGGCGCACGGACGTCGGGCCGCGCGCCGGTCGCCGCGCAAGCCCGGGAGGAGGCGGTGCCGGAGATTCGCGAGCCGGCCGATCGCGTTCGAGCGCACGAGCGGAGACGCACGTTGACGGCGCGTGGCGACGTGGCCGAACGTGAGCTGATTCGTGTTCTGCTGCATCGCCCGGCGTATCTCGAGCAAGTCGCCGAACGCGAGGGCCGGGAGACGTTTCGCGTAAAGGAGCTGCGCCAGATCTTCGATGCGCTGGTGGAGCACAGTGTGGAGCAGGGCACGGAATCGCTGGCGAGCCGTCTGCCGGCGTCCGCCGTGGAACTGCTTCAGGAACTGCTGGAGGACACCGGTGGGCTCGATCGCGCCGACGCGGTGCTGATGGGGAGCATGGCGTCTCTCCACGAGCGGTCGCTCACGGACCGCATGACGGAGATCGACCGCGAGCTCCCGATTGCCGACGAGCGCCAGAAGGACGGCCTCATCGAGGAGAAGCGCCGGCTCACGGAGGAGCTGAGGCGGCTCGGCGGCCGCTACTGGAAGAATTTCCGCCCGAGCACGTAACGGCGTTATCATTGACCGACGCGACCACTCAGGTTCAGCGTTGCCCCCACAGCTTACGGACTCAATGCATCCTGACGTTCAGGCGCTTCTCGCCGTGCAGGCCGACGACCTCGAGCTCTATACGCTGGAGGACCGCCTTGTTTCGCTCGAGCCGCGGTTGGCGGCGCTGGAGAAGGAACGCGGCCGCGTGGAGGGCCAGCTTGCCCGCACGAGGCACGAGATCGCCGACGAAGAAGCGCGGCATCGCGAGGCGCTCGGCCGCACGGAGACGCACCGCGCACTCGTGGAGCGCAGCCAGCGCGCGTACGAGAGCGTCACGACGACGAAGGAAGCCACTGCGGCGAACGCACAACTCGAGCAGACCAAGCGCATGGCCTCGGACAGTGAGCGCGACGCGATGCAGATCGCTGGCCGCATCGGCGAGCTGCGTCATCAGTTCGCCGATCTGGAAAAGTCGCTGACCGACGTGGACGAACGGCAGACGACCGCGCGGGCCGAGCTGGACGCCGAGCGAAAGGTGATCGAGGAGGAGATGGCAGAGGCGCGCGCGAAGCGTACCAAGGCGTCCATCGGCGTGCCGCGACCCATGCTGTCCACGTACGACAAGGTTCGTGTGCGGAAGCGCGGCGCGACGCTCGTTCCCCTGCGCGGAACCTCCTGCAGCGCCTGTGACACCATGATTCCAACGCAGCGCCGCGCCACGATGGTTGCCACTGGACACGTCGAGATGTGCGAAGGCTGTGGGGCGCTGATCTACGCGGCATAACGCACCGCTCGCGGTTGAATGCGTGCGACGCCACGCGTTAGGTTGAAGAATGACAGCACCGCCGCTCGCCATCAGGCCTCGGACCCGCTGGATTCTTCCGCCGGCGCCTGATCCGGACGAGGTGCGGTTGCTATGTGAGGAGCTCCTGTTACCGGAACCCCTCTGCCGCCTGCTCGCGTCGCGCGGGCACTCGCCGTCGGACACCGCCAAGCGCTACCTCCGCCCTCGTCTGGATCAGCTTCTGCCACCCGAACAGTTGCTCGATCTGGAGCGCGCCGTGGAGCGTGTCGCCGCCGCCGTGTCGCGCGGTGAGACGATTCTCGTTCATGGTGACTACGACGTGGACGGAATGTGCTCGACCGCGCTGATGACGCGATCCCTCCGTGTGCTCGGCGGCACGGTCATCCCGTTCATTCCACAGCGCCTCGTCGATGGATACGACCTCGGCGCCGCCGGCGTGCGGGCAGCGCGCGAGGCCGGAGCGCGTCTGGTGGTGACGTGCGACTGCGGGACGAGCGCCGTTGCACCCATCGCGGAGCTTCAGGCGCTCGGTATCGATGTCATCATCACGGACCATCACCTGCCCGGCGGCGATCTGCCCAATGCATTTGCGATCCTCAACCCGAAGCGGCCCGGCTGTGAATCGCTCGACAAGGATCTCGCGGCCGTAGGCGTTGCATACAAGCTGGCGCTCGCAGTCACCCGCAAGCTGTCCGGCAACGAGAACGTCGTGCATTCGATGCTCGACCTCGTGGCGCTGGCGACGATTGCGGACATCGCGCCACTGCGCGGGGAGAATCGTGTCTTCGCGCGATATGGACTCAAGCTGCTGGCTGAAACGAAGAACGTCGGACTCCGCGCCCTCATCCGCGCGGCGGGGCTCGATGGCAAGGACATCACAGCCGGCCGTGTGGGATTCATTCTGGCGCCGCGCCTGAACGCCGTGGGACGTCTCGATCGGGCCATCCGCGGCGTCGAGCTCTTGCTCACCACGGACGAGCACACGGCCAATGTCCTCGCTCGGGACTTCGAGGAGCTGAACCTCAGGCGACAGGAGCTCGACAAGCTCGTGCTCGAGCAGGCGCGCGAGCGCGTGCTGGCGATGGACCTGGAGCAGACCTACGGCATCGTACTCGCGGAAGACGGCTGGCACCCCGGCGTCATCGGCATCGTTGCGTCGCGCATCGTCGAGGAGTTCGGCCGGCCGACCATTCTCATCGGACTCGAGGGAGACGAAGGCAAGGGCTCGGGACGTTCCATCTCGCGCTTCGATCTTCACGCCGGCATCGGCCGTTGCGCGAGCCTGCTCAAGCGATTCGGTGGTCACTACAGCGCGGCGGGCGTCACGATTGCGCGCAACAATGTCCAGGCATTCGCGCAGTGTTTCAATGACAGCGCGCGCTCGGTGCTCGCGCCGGAAGACCTCGTGCCCGAGCTGCGCGTCGACATGGAGGTCGCGCTATCCGATGTGACGGAAAAGCTCGAGTCGCTGCTGCGACATCTCGAGCCGTGCGGGATGGGCAATCCGTCGCCCGTGCTGGTGACGCGCGGCGTGCGGCTCGCGTCGCCGCCAAGGGTGGTCGGGACCAGCGGGCTGAAGCTCCGCATTCATGTGGACGGCCGGCCGGCGCTCGACGCCATCGGCTGGTCGCTCGGCAATCGCATCGGCGAGTTGACGATGGACGGGTCGTTCGACATCGCATATCGGCTGGAAATGGACTCATATAACGGCATGTCGCGGCTTCAGGCGCGGCTGGCGGACTTCCGCGCCGCGTAGCCCGTGCGAATCGTCGCCGGCCAGTGGCGTGGACGCCGGCTCAAGGCGCCGAAGGGCGACGCGGTGCGCCCTACCGCCGATCGAGTACGCGAGGCGTGGATGAGCATCGTCAGTCCGCTGTTGCCGGACGCTCGCGTACTGGATCTCTTCTCGGGCTCTGGCGCGCTGGGCATCGAAGCGCTCTCGCGCGGCGCGGCGAGCGCGGATCTCATCGAGAACGCGCCGTCCAGCATTCGCCTCATCGAGGAGAATCTGGCGCTTGTCGGCGCCGGCGACCGTGCGCGTGTGCATCGGTTAGACGCCATGCGCTTCATTCGCCTGCTGGAGCCGCACGCATACGACGTCGCCTTCGCGGACCCGCCTTACGACCGCGGCCTCGCGGCCCGGGTGGCGGAGCAATGGCTCGCCACACAGTTCGCCGACGTCCTCGGGATCGAGCATCGCCGGTCCGAGTCCATGCCCGATGGAGACACGCGCCGTTACGGAGACACGGCGATCACGTTCTATCGCGCGTCCTGATGCGCGTTGCGCTTTCAGGCGCACTCATCGATTCTTCTGCGGTGCCCAACTCCCGGATCGCCATCTACGCCGGAAGCTTCGACCCGATAACGCGCGGCCACGAGGATATCGTGGGCCGCAGTCTCGAGTTCGTCGATACGATCGTGGTCGCCGTAGCGATCAACTCGTCAAAGCAGCCGCTCTTCACGATCGACGAGCGTGTGGATCTCATCAAGGCCGCGCTCGACGACGATTCTCGCGTGCAGGTCCGCTCGTTCGGCGGCCTGCTCGTGGACTTTGCTCGCGAGGTTGGCGCGCGATTGCTCATTCGGGGACTACGCGCCGTGAGCGACTTCGAGTACGAGTACCAGATGGCCTTGATGAACCGGCATCTGTCGCCCGGTCTCGAGACGGTTTTCATGGTGCCATCGCTCGACACCACCTACATCAGCGCGAGCCTGGTCCGCGAAGTTGCACGGTATGGCGGCAACGTCAGCGAGCTGGTCCACCCGGTGGTTGCCGAGGCTCTGCGCGCGAAGACGTCGTCACAGTGACGTTCATCACGTCGCTGCACGAACGCGCCGCCGCGAAACGGCGCCGCATTCTCTTTCCGGAAGCGTCCGATCCGCGCATTCGCGAGGCAGTCATTCAGCTCCGCGACCAGGGCGTCGTGGAGCCCGTCCTGGTCGGAAGCTCCTCCGACGCAGTCGATGGAATCGAGTTGATCGACGTCGCCGACGAGGGACTCGTGGCGGAAGTCGCCGCGGAGGTGATCAGCGCACGTGTCCCGCGAAAGATCCCCGCGGAGGAGGCGGACGCGCTGGCCCGAAAGCCGCTGTTCGCGGCCAACGCGCTCGTTCGGTTGGGGCGCGCGGACGGTTCCGTCGCCGGGGCAGTTCACACGACGGTGGAAGTGCTTCGCGCCGCAATCTGGCTCGTGGGCAGGGCGGCGAACGCCAGCACGATTTCCAGCGCATTCTATATGGATGTGCCCGCGTTTCGTGGTGCCGACCGCGAGGTGCTCACGTTCACCGACTGCGCGGTCGTGAGAAAGCCTGACGCGGGACAGTTGGCGGACATCGCGCTCGCCGCCGCGGCGGACCGGCGTCGCATCGTCGGCGACGAGCCGGTCGTCGCCTTTCTTTCGTTCAGCACGAAGGGCAGTGCGTCGGGCGAAAGCGTCAATCGGATTTGTGATGCGCTGGACCGCGTGCGCGAAAGAGCACCCGAGCTTGCCGTGGACGGAGAATTGCAAGGTGACGCTGCGCTCATCCAGGCCGTGGCGGCCGGCAAGGCGCCCGGCAGCAAGGTGGCGGGCAAGGCGAACGTCCTGGTCTTTCCGGACCTGGACTCCGGCAACATCGCCTACAAGCTGGTGCAGCGACTTGCGTCCGCGCGCGCGATCGGACCCATCCTCCAGGGGATGCGCCGTCCATGCAACGATCTCTCGCGCGGAGCGAGTGCAGAGGACATTTTCAACGTGGCGGCCGTCACCGCGCTTCAGGCAGCGGCACCGGCGGCCCTCGACTGAACGGGTACTTTCAGGAGACTGACACATGAGCTTCTCGATCAAGAAGCAGGGTGAAATCGTCGTGGTGGACGTCGAAGGACAGCTCATCGTGGGAAACCGGCAGGAGCTCAAGCAGAAGGTCCTGGACGAGCTCGAGCGCGGCGAACGGAAGTTTCTCATCGACTTTGCGCAGACCGGCTACATTGACAGCTCCGGCCTGGGCGTCCTCGTCTCGCTGTCGAAGAAGATCCGCGAACAGGGCGGAGAGCTCCGGCTCGCCAACCTCAACGACGACCTCCGCACGCTGTTCGAGCTCACGAAGCTGGACACGCTCTTCCAGATCTCCGACACGCGGGATCGGGCCCTCGCCAGCTTCTAATCCCGCTCGATGGTTCCTACCAATTCGAACGACGCCGGTCTCCGTGTTTCGCTGAGCGTCGAGATCCCGAGTGACGTGGCCTACATCGAGCGCGTCGTTGATCTCGTGCGGCTCTCCTGCGCCGAGCTGGCCTACAATGCGCATCATCTCGCCCTCAACGTGCCGGTCGCGTTGAGTGAAGCGCTCTCGAATGCCATTCTGCGCGGCAATCACGAGAGCCCCGACAAGCGCGTACGCGTGCACGCGGACGTGGACACCACGCGGCTCGTCGTCGAGATAGCGGACGAGGGCGTCCGCTTCGACCTCGATGCCGACACGCGCGACGCGACGCGCGAAGAGAACATCGAGCGCGAGGACGGCCGAGGGTTGTTCCTCATGCGCAAGCTGATGGACGAGGTCCAACGCTTCGATACACCGCCCGGCCAGACGGCCGGCAACGTCGTTCGACTTACGCTGACACGCGCGTGAGCGACCTGGGCGAGGTCCTCGACGCGTTTCGAGAGGCCACCGCCTGTGACGCAGCGGTCTGGCGCCGCGATGCCGCGCCTGGTGCGCCGCTCCGCCTCGTCGCCGGAACCTCGCGGTCCATGGCGCCACCTGAGGACTGGCTCGGCACCGACGTACGCGACGAGCCCACCGAGCGCGGCCGCCTCGTCACCGTGCCGATCGGCGGGCCGCGTCCGGCCTGGATCGTCCTCGGGCCCTGTCCCATCGAGCGCCGCGAGATCGACCGCCACCTTCGATTCCTCCGCCCGGTGGTCGCGCAATACCTGCAAACGTCGCTCGAGGTGGAGCACGCGGCCGGAGAGCTCGCGGAGCGCTACGAGGAGATCAACCTCCTCTACTCCATCAGCGAGATCCTCGGCCGCACGGTATCGCTCGAGGAGGGCGCGGCCACGATCCTCCGTGAGGTGAGCGAAACGGTAGGCGCGCACCGCGCGTCGATCCTGGTGCACGACACCGAATCATCCACGCTCCAGGTCATCGCGCGCATCGGAGGCGAGGACGTGCCGACGATTCCGATTGCGCTCGACGACGCGTGCAGCGTCAGCGCGCACGTATTCCGGACGCTGCATCCCACGATCGTCGAAGAAGGCGAGATGGAATGTGCGGCGGAGCGCGGATTTCGCCGGGGTACGATGCTCACCGTGCCGATTCTGTGGACTGCCCGTGAAGGGACCGAGCCGCTGGGCGTGATGAATCTGTCCGATCGTCGCTCGGGGCAGGCATTCACCGCGGGCGATCAGAAGCTCGTCACCGCCATCGCCAGCCAGATCGGTGCGGCCATTCAGAACGCACGCCTGGTACGGCGGTCGCTCGATCAGCAACGGCTGCAGCAGGAAATGCAGCTCGCGCACGACCTTCAGATGAAGCTGCTCCCCGATCCGGGACACGTGGCGCCGGAAGCGACCGTGGCGGCACGCGTCATCCCGACGGAAGACGTCGGCGGCGACTTCTACAACCTGTACCGCCTTTCCGGCAAGCGTATTGGCGTAATGATCGGCGACGTGTCTGGTCACGGCTACCAGTCGGCGCTCATCATGGCGCTCACGATGAGCGCGTCCGCCATCCACGCGCAGGGCACGGACGATCCCGCCGAGATGCTGCGCCGGCTGCATCTCAGCGTGAAGGAGGAGCTGAACACCACGGAGATGTTCGTGTCCGCCCTCTATGCCGTCGTCGATCGGGAGCAGAAGGAACTGCGCTACGGCAACATGGGGCATCCACACGCGTTTGTCGTTCGCGGCGACGGAACCACCGAACGACTCAAGGCCGGCGGGCCGCCACTCGGGATGGTGGAAGAAGCGCCCGCGTCGTCATCGACGCCGTGGAATCCCGCGTCCGACGTTCTGGTGTTGTTCACGGACGGCATTGCCGACGCGCGCAATCGCGAGGGCACGAGACTGGAGGAGGAGCCTGTGCTCGAATGCGTTCGTCGGCATCGCTCGAAGCCGCCCGCGGAAATTGCTGGCCACGTCTTCGCGTTGCTCGATGACTACACGCGCGACGCGCCGCGGCGCGACGACCTGACGCTCGTCGTGCTCAAGAGTTGACCGCACCATGACCGACGACTCGCGCCGGACGGGTCGCGCATATCCGCCGGTCCGCAAGAGCCTTGGCCAGCACTTCCTCACCGATCGACGAATCCTTGGCCGCATTGCCGACGCGCTGGAGCTGCGCGGCGATGAGACCGTGCTGGAAATCGGACCGGGCAGGGGTGCACTCACCGATCTTCTGGCGCCTCGCGCCGGCCGGCTCGTGGCCATCGAGTACGACCGTGCGCTCGCAGTGCTGCTCCGCGAGCGATATGCATCGAGCCCGAATGTCATCGTCGCCGAGGCGGACGTGCTCTCGGTCTCACTCGGGGAGCTCGCGCAGGGGCCATATGTCCTCGTGGGCAACGTGCCGTATTACATCACGACGCCGATTCTCTTTCACGCGCTGGTGCCTCCGCGTGCGGATCGCGCCGTCTACCTCGTGCAGAAGGAAGTCGCCGACCGGCTCGCCGCACATCCGGGAACCAAGGAGTATGGCGCGCTCACGGTGAACGTGGCAGCACTCGCCCGAGCGGAGACTGTGTTCCGCGTGCCGGCCGGTGCATTCTCTCCACCCCCGAAAGTGGAGAGCGCCGTCGTGCGGATCACGCCGCACGAGAATGCCCTGGTTGCGCCCGAGGAAGAGCGCGCCTTCAAGGCACTCGTCCAGGGCGCGTTCGGCATGCGACGCAAGCAGATGCGTCGCGTCGTCAGGTCACTGTATGCGATCGGCGCAGACGAAGCCGATGCCGTGCTGCAACGCGCCGGCATCGATCCCGAGGTTCGTCCGGAGACACTCTCGCCCGACTTGTTCGCGGCGCTGCTGCGCGCCCGCGATCAAACGCCCTGATTCGTCAACGCGAAGGTGAGGCCTTCGAGCTCCATGGCCATGTTCACGGTCTTCACCGTCATGTCGGCCGGGGCATGAAGCTGGACGGGAGCAAAGTTGAGCACCGCCTTGATTCCCGCCCGCGCCACGCGATCCAGCACGGCCTGCGCGTGCTCCATCGGCACGGCAAGCACCGCGATCTCGGGGTGATCCTTCTCGACGTCCGCTTCAAAGCGATGCATGTCGCGAATCTCGATTCCCTCGAGCGTGCCGCCGATCTTCTCGGCGTTGGAGTCGTAGGCCGCGACGATCTGGAATCCGCGCTGCCGGAATCCGCGATACTGCGCCAGCGCCGCGCCAATCTTTCCCGCTCCAATGATGACCACGCGCCACCCTCGGCCCAGCCCCAGGATCTCTCGGAGAGAAGTGGACAACTCCGGCACGGAGTAGCCCAGTCCACGCTTGCCGAAGGATCCGAAGAAGGAGAGGTCCTTGCGAACCTGGGCGGAGGTCGTCCCGCCGCGTCGCGCGAGCTCCTCACTGGAGACGGTGCTGAGTCCGCGCCCCTCGAACTCCTCGAGAAATCGGAGGTAGATCGAGAGCCGGCGGACGGTGGAATCGGCGATGCGCTTCACGGGCGGCGAGAGTGCTTGTGAATTCATTCACAAAGTAGCGGTTTTTTCGGACCGCACCAGACGTGATGGCCGGCACCAGCCAACTGCTTGTCGCGCCTGTTCATGCAGCAGGCGCCGCACGGACCGCCGGATTATCTTCGGGCATGCCAGTGCGCGTCAATTCCGAGATCGGACGCCTCCGCTCGGTCATCGTCCATACCCCCGGCGCTGAGCTCCTGGGCGTCACGCCCAGCACCCGGGAGGACTACCTGTACGACGACCTTCCTGACGCCGATCATGCGCGCCGGGAGCACGGAGAGTTCGTCGCGGTCCTCAATCGGTTTTGTCGCGTCCACGAGGTTCGCGACCTTCTGGCCGACGTCCTTGCCAACCGCGAGGTGCGCGAGCTCCTGGTCGAGAAGACGATGGACATCGTTCCGAGTGAACCCTTGGCGCGCGAGATCGAAGCGCTGCCGCCCGCCGAGCTGGTCCGCATGCTCGTGGAGGGGCGCGTCGAGCAGCCGGGGCCACTCGCGCGCACGCTGAACGAGGCGGGATACGAGCTGCCGCCTCTGCCGAATCTGTTCTTCACCCGCGATTCGGCGATGGTCGTGGGCGGCAACGTGCTCGTCGGCTCGATGCGCTACGGCAGCCGATGGCCCGAAGAGCTCATCATGAAGGCGCTCTTCCGGTATCACCCGCTGCTACAGAACGACGGCATCGTGTTCGACGGATCCACCGAGCGGCGTCTCAACTACACGCTCGAGGGCGGCGACGTCCACGCCATCCGGGAGGATCTCGTCGTCATCGGCTTCAGCGAGCGCTCGAGCCCGGGCGCCATCGATTACGTGGCGTCGCAGCTCTTCGCGCACACGAAGGTGACGGACATCATCATCGTCGTGATGCCGAGAGAGGACATGGCCATTCATCTCGACATGATCTTCACGCAGGTGGACCGCGAGCTGTGCGTTTGCTTTCCGCCGCACTTCATCGGCGCGGAACGGCTGAGCGTCCTGCATTGGCGCAAGGGACGCGAGACGTTGAGCGAGCAGCGCGACATCTTTACGGCGCTCGAGCAGTGCGGCGCACCGATGACGCCCATCTTCGCGGGCGGCGACCGTCGTGCGGTACAGGAGCGTGAGCAATGGGCAAGCGGCTGCAACTTCGTGGCGCTGCGGCCGGGTCTTGTTGTCTCGTATGCGCGCAACGGCGCGACACTGCGCGAGATGGAGCGCGCGGGTTTTCGCGTTGTCGCCGGCACGGACGTTGTAAACGGCCTTCCGTCTCGCGATGACGAGCGCGCCGTCATCACGTTCGATGGCGCCGAGCTGGTGCGGGGTGGCGGTGGACCGCGCTGCATGACGTGTCCAGTGGAGCGGGACGAACTCTGATGGAGCGCGTGGATCCCATGTCGGGCACTCGCGCCGGAGCCGTTGTGCCGAGCGTGATTGGCACCCGGCCGGCAACGACGCCGCTCGTGCAGCGCGCAGAAGAGCTGCTGCGCACCGGCCCTGCCACGTCGCAGGCGCTCGTCGCCACGGTGTGCCAACTGTCGCAGCTTCCTGCGGCCATCGCCGAGCACATGGCGGTGACCCTGCTTCGCGAGTACCCCAACTTTGCGCGCACCGCCGATGGTGCGTGGCGTCTTCGCGAGCCCACGCCGCCCACATGGGGCGTGCCGAACGAGGAACCGCTCCTGAGCGAGATGTCGTTCGCCGTGGTGGACGTCGAGACCACGGGTGGCCCGTTCGAATCCGGGCATCGCATCACGGAGATCGCCGTCGTTCTCGTACGCGGTGGGCGAATCGAGAAGGTCTACGAGACGCTGGTGAATCCCGAGCGGTCTATTCCGCCCTATATCACGCGCCTCACGAGAATCTCCTGGGACATGGTCCGCAGCAAGGCGCCATTCCGCGGTGTTTGCGAGGACGTCCTGCGGGAGCTGGAAGGGCACGTCTTCGTGGCGCACAACGCGAATTTCGACTGGCGCTTCGTGGGGCACGAAGTGTTGCGTGCCTCTGGCCGCGTGCTCACCGGCCGCCGACTGTGCACCGTGCGGCTTGCGCGTCGGCTGCTGCCGCAGTTGCGCTCCCGGTCGCTGGACTGGGTGGCCGGTCATTACAACGTCGAGATTCCTCCCGGCGCCCGGCATCGCGCCGCGGGCGACGCCGTGGCCACGGCGCGCTGCCTCATTCGTCTGCTCGACGACGCTCGCGCTCATGGCTGCGAGAGATGGTCGGAACTCGAGCGCTTGTTGTCGCAGCGCCGCATCAAGCCACGCCGAGCGCGGCGGCCGTCCGCCATGCCGAGGCCGGTGGACAGGGACACCACCGCGTGATGCCACTGCTCCCTCTCGTGCAATCGCGCACGGTCGGCTCGCTGCGCGTGCATGCGCTCCAGGCGGGACTTCAACAGCTCGACGGCGGCGCGATGTTCGGCGTCGTCCCCAAGCCGCTCTGGGAGCGAAAGATTCCGGCCGACGCGCGCAATCGCATTCCACTCGGCATGCGCTGCCTCCTCATCGAGCATCCGGATGCGCTCGTCCTCGTGGACACGGGCATCGGCAACAAGGAGTCCGCGAAATTTCACGAGATCTATGGGGTAGAGAATTCGCCGGTGGGCAGCGTGGGGCCGACGCAGCTCGAGAGCGCACTCGCGGAGGCGGGATTCACACCAGCGGACGTGGACGTCGTGATCGACTCGCACCTGCACTTCGATCACGCGGGCGGAAACACCATGGTGGACGAGAGCGGTGCCGTGTCGCTCGCGTTTCCCAATGCGCGATACATCGTGCGCCGAGGCGAGTGGGACTGGGCGCACCAGACCAACGAGCGCACGGCGGCGAGCTACTTTCCCGCGAACTTCGATCCGCTGCGCAGCGCGGGCCGCCTCGAGCTGGTCGATGCGGATGGCGAAGTGCTGCCAGGCATCGCCCTTCGGCACACGCCCGGTCACACGCCGCATCACCAGGGCATCCTGGTGACTTCGGGAGCCGAGCGTCTGTTCTATGTCGCGGATCTTGCGCCGACGGTGGCGCACGTGCCGCTGCCGTGGATCATGGGCTATGACGTCGAGCCTCTCGTGACGCTGGAGACCAAGCGGGCGGTCTGGCGAGAGGCGTCGGCCGAGCGCTGGCTGGTGATGTTCGAGCATGACGCCAGCCACGCGTGGGGGCGTATCGTGGTGGATGGGAGGGGCTACCAATGCCAGCCCGAGTGAATGGCACCAACGTCAATGAGCCGTGAACAGCAGTAGTAAAGGCCAGTACCCGGTACTCGGCACTCGGAATGAACGTATCCGGTACACGACGTTTCAGAGTCAGAAGCTGATCTCTGAGAGTTGACGTCAGCCGTCCGCCGTCCCATCGCCGCAGGGGCGTCGGTGGCGGAGAGTCTGAGAGTGGTGACAGCCGATCTGACATTGCCGCAAGGGGCAGGAAGTCAGACCGGCTTGACTTGTGATGCCGGCCGCGTAACTTTTGATCTGACAATCAGCTAAGCGATTGCTCCTCGGAGCAATCCACCCTCTGGCCCTCGCGCGAAGCGGGGCGTGCTACAGGCGTTCCTTCAGCAGCGCGGCCCCGCCAGTGCGGGTGTCGTGTCGTCGTTGCGGACCCTGTTCCAGAGGGTCCGCATTTTTGTTTTCTCTCATCGAGGTATACGAGTATTCAGGACACCACAAAGCGCGTGCGGGTCAATCGCATGATCCGCATCAGTCCGGTCCGCGTGATCGGCGCCGATGGCTCTCAGCTCGGGATTCTCGAGGTGGACGCGGCGCTCCGCATGGCGGAGGATGCCGGACTGGATCTGGTCGAAGTTGCTGCTACTGCCCGGCCCCCGGTGGTCCGCATCATGGACTACGGGAAGTACAAGTTCGAGATGGCCAAGCAGGCGAGAGTCGCGAAGAAGAAGCAGCACGTCATCGAGCTCAAGGAAGTGAAGTATCGGCCCGGCATCGATGACCACGACTTCGACACGAAGACGCGGCACGCGCGTCGGTTCCTCGAGGAGAAGAACAAGGTGAAGGTGACCATGATGTTTCGTGGTCGGCAAGTCGCCCATCCGGAGCTTGGACAGGCCGTGCTGGACCGGGTGAGCAGTGCGTTGGCCGACGTCGGCAAGATCGAGAGCGCCGGCCGGCTGGAAGGAAAGTCCATGACGATGATTCTCACGCCCAAATAGACAGAGCGTGCCATGCCCAAAATGAAGACACACAAGGGCGCTGCGAAGCGTTTCAAGACCACCGGCACCGGAAAGGTCAAGCGCTACAAGGCGTTCAAGAGCCATATCCTCACGAAGAAGACCTCGAAGCGGAAGCGCGGACTTCGCCAGGCGGGACTCATCGCCACCAACGGCGAGCAAAAGCGCATCAAGCGCCTGCTTCTCGCGAGCTGACATAGGAGCCGACCATGCCAAGAGCCGTATCCAACGTCCCGCGCCTCAAGCGGAAGAAGCAGATCCTCAAGCACGCCAAGGGCGCGTTCGGCGCTCGTTCCAAGCTCTGGAAGGCGGCCAAGGAAAACGTCGAGCGCGGATGGAAGTACGCCTACCGCGATCGCAAGAACAAGAAGCGGGACTTCCGCCGGCTGTGGATCGTCCGCATCAACGCGGGCGCCAGGCAACACGACATGAGCTACTCCGTCTTCATGAACGGACTCAAGCTCGCGGGCATCGAGGTGGACCGGAAGATTCTGGCCGACATCGCGGTGCGCGACCCGATGGCTTTTGGCGCGCTCGCCGACAAGGCGCGCGCCGCCCTGAACGCCGCGTAAGCAGCACTTTCCTCGCAGGCAGACGGCGGCGGCGCGACCTTCGGTTGCGCCGCCGTCGTCTGCTGTCGGTCCGGTCGAACGCGTAGCGCATTGAGCAGTTGAGTCTTGCGACTTTTGCAAAGCCAAAAGCAATAAACCACAGAGAGCACAGAGGACACAGAGGATCTGGCACGGCGCGAAGCAAGAACTCTGTGCTCTCTGTGTCCTCTGTGGTTCATTTTGTTTTGTTGTTTTGTTTTTCACCATCGGCACGCAATGACCCTCGAAGAATTCCGGGATCGCATTCACGAGCACGACCAGCTCACCGCACGTGAGGTGTCCTCGATAATCGATGACGCGTCGCTGGAAGCCGTTCGTGCCAAGGTCTGGTCGCGATCCATCCAGCAGTCGTTCAGCAAGCTCCTCGGTGAGCTGGCCCCGGACGAGCGAAAGGACGCCGGACGGATCTTCAACGAGTTCAAGTCGCGCGTCGAGGAACTCTTCGAGCACACCAACGCGCAGCTCAGTGCGGGGAAGGCTGTCTCCGCCCAAAATCTCGACCTCACCATGCCGGCGCGCATGCGTTGGATCGGCGGCAAGCACCCCGTCACCATCGTCGTCGACGAGATCGTCGCCATCTTCCGGGAACTCGGCTTCACGGTCGCTCTCGGCCCCGAAAGCGAGACGGAATGGTACAACTTCATCGCGCTGAATTTTCCGCCGGACCATCCCGCGATGGACCTGCACGACACGCTGTACCTCGGCGACAACGCGGTGCTTCGAACGCACACGTCGCCGGTGCAGGTGCGTACGCTCCAGCGTCATCCGCCACCGATTCGCATCCTCGCGCCGGGCAAGTGCTTCCGCCGAGATCCCTTCGACGCATCGCATGCGCCGGCCTTCGAGCAGATCGAAGGGCTGGCCGTCGACGAGGGCATCTCGTTCGTGGACCTGAAGGCCACGGTCACGACCTTCGCGCAGAAGTTCTTCGGCACGACGCGCACACGCTTTCGCCCGAGCTTCTTTCCGTTCACGGAGCCCTCTGCCGAGATGGACGTCGAGTGCCAGCTCTGTAGCGGCTCGGGGTGCTCCGCCTGCAAGGGCACCGGCTGGATGGAGATCCTCGGCTCCGGCATGGTGCATCCCGCCGTCCTCGAGGCGGCTGGCATCGACAGTGAGCGCTACACCGGTTGGGCCTTCGGCATGGGCCCGGCGCGTATCGCGATGCTGCGCTACGGACTTCCGGACATCAGGCTCCTCTATGATTCCGACGTGCGGTTCCTCGCGCAGGTGGCGGAATGAACGCGTCCGCCGCGTGGCTCAACGCGTTTCTCGGTACGCCGCGATCGGCGCTGGAGCTGCGCGATCTGCTCACCGCGCACACCGCGACGGTTGAGGAGCTCATCCCGCTGCGTGGCGATCTCGCGCACATCGTCGTCGCGCGAGTCGTTGAAGAAGCGGCGCATCCGGATTCCGACCACCTGCACATCACCAAGGTGGACGACGGTAGCGGACAGCTTCTGGACGTCGTGTGCGGTGCGCCAAACGTGACCGCCGGCCGCATGTATCCGTTCGCCCGCACCGGGACCGTGCTCCCCGGTGGCGTGAAGATCGAGAAGCGGAAGATTCGCGGACAGACGTCAAACGGCATGCTGTGCTCCGCACGCGAGCTCGGACTCGGCGAAGACCAGGACGGCATTCTCGAGCTCGACGTGGACGTCGCTCCCGGCACGCCGTTCCTGAAAGCCGTGAGCGTTGGCGACACACGTCTCGTCGTGGATGTGCTGCCCAATCGTCCCGACCTGCTCTCGCACCTGGGGCTCGCGCGCGAGCTGGCCGCCGTCACCGGCGACACGTTTTCGCTTCCGAAAGTTGGTGCAGAGAGCATCGTCGTGCCCGAGGCGAAGCGTTTTCGCCGAGCGGGCAACGCCGGAGGCATCGTGCTCCACCTCGAGAATGCACAGCTCGCGTCGCGCTACATGGGGGCCGTAGTGCGCGGCGTGAACGTCGGTCCGAGCCCGCAATGGTTGGTCGAACGACTCGAGGCTGTGGGCTCCCGGTCCATCAACAACATCGTGGACATCACCAACTACGTCCTGCACGAGATGGGGCAGCCCATTCACGCGTTCGACCTGGAGACGATCGATCCGGAGCCGGCCATGCCGGAGAAGACCATCGTCGTGCGCTCGGCACGGGATGGCGAGATGCTCCAGACCCTCGACGGAGTGACTCGGCGTCTTACAGCGGAGATGACGGTCATCGCTGACAGCGTGAATGCGATTGCCCTGGCCGGTGTGATGGGCGGCCGTTCCACGGAAGTTGGTGCGCACACGACCGATCTCTTCGTGGAAGTGGCGACGTTCAATCCGTCAGCGACGCGGCGCACACGGCGCGCGGTCGGATTGTCCACCGACGCGAGCTATCGATTCGAGCGTGGCGTCGACTCGGCACTCGCACCGCGAGCATTGCACCGCGTCCTCTCGCTCATCATGGCGCTTGCCGGTGGAAGGGTCGAGTCGGCTCCGGTCGATCTCCATGCCGGAGAATCGCCCCGTGCGCCCCTCGTGCTACGTACGACGCGCGTGGCTCGCGTGCTCGGAGTCCCACTCGATGCCAGTCGAATTGCCGCGCTGCTGCGCACGATCGGGTGCGGCGCGGACGTGGAGGACGGCGGCGCGGCCGTGCATGTGATGGTGCCGTCGTGGCGCGGAGACCTTGCGGCGGAGATCGACCTCATCGAGGAGGTCGCGCGCCTCAACGGGTACGACGCGCTGCCGAGCGACGTGCGACCGTATCGTCCCGGAACAACGGCGGATCCGGAGCTATGGAGCGAGGCCGCACGCCTCCGTGACGTGTTGTCCGCAGCGGGCTTCCTCGAGGCGCGACCGATTCCGTTCGTCGCCGGTGGACCCGATCACGTGCGCGTGCGCAATCCGCTCGCCGAAACGGAAGCGCACCTTCGACGCACCGTGTTGGAGTCGCTCGCCCGGCGAGCCGAGTACAACCTGTCGCACATGCAGGGCAACGTACGGTTGTACGAGATCGGCACGGCCTTCGAGCGCACCAAGGAGTCACTGCCGAACGAGACGGTGCGGGTTGCGTTGATCGCCATGGGCGATCGCGACCCCGTGCACTTCACTGCAAAGCCGGCGCAACTCGACGCGTGGGACGCGAAGGGCCTGGCAGAGCTCATTTTGCGGACCGTTGCTCCAGGCCGGGGCCAACTCGTTCCGGGCGACGGAGCCTCCGATGTCCTCTGGAAAGTCTTCGTCGACGGCGCTGAGCGGGGACAGGTGGTGCGCGTGCCGCTTGACGCGCCGGTCTGGGCCGCGTCGACGTTCGGCGTGGAGATCGTGCTCGGCTCGATGCCGAACGGCGATGTCGCGCCGCCCGGAGAACACGCGTACGCGGAGGAGCGAGCCACTCCGCCGCGAAAGGTGACGTCGTACAAGCCGCTGCCCACCATGCCGGCCGCCGAGTTCGATCTGGCCCTTCTCGTTCCGGACGGCGTAAAGGGTGCAGACGTGGAGCGCGTCATCCGCGCGAGCGCGGGCGATCTGCTCGAGCATCTCCAGTTGTTCGATTTGTACGAGGGCGCCGGCGTGGAGCCGGGCCACCGTTCCGTGGCCTGGCGGTTGACCTTACGTCACGCCGAGCGCACTCTACGTGACAAGGAAGTCGAGGCGCGCCGCGCGCGGATCCTGTCCGCTCTCCAGCACGAGCTCAATGTCAGACAGCGTTAGGCCCGAGGTTGCCGCGTTCCGTGATCTGGAAACGCTCGTCCGCCATCTTGGCGACGAGCTGGCCGGCTTTCGCCGTCGAGCCCTATTGGCGGAAGCGAAGGTGCGCGATGGCGAGGCCCAGGGATCGGCGCCCGCCGGCCAACAACGTCGTGAGCTACAGGAGCGCGTGACACAATTGGAGCACGAGAACGCGGCGCTGCGTGGGCGTCTCGAGGCGGCCGCGGCGCGCACGAAGCAGATGCTGGATCGCGTACGGTTCATTCGTCAGCAGGCGCAGGCTGGAGGCGAGCGATGACCGTCAAGAAGTCATCGGTCAAAGTGGAGATCCTCGGCGAATCGTACGTCCTCCGGACGGAGGCGGCGCCGGAGCATACCAGAGCAGTTGCGGAGCACCTCGACCGCTCCATCCGGCAGATTCTGTCGGGCGGGGCCGTCATCGAAACGAACCGCGCCGCCATTCTGGCCGCCTTGCAGATCACGTCGGAGCTGTTCGAGGCGCGCGACGCAAACGGCACGCTCGTGAGTGCCATGCAGGGGCTGAGCGCCGACATCCGCCGTCTGCTGCCGCCCGCCAAACGCGATTCGGCGTCGGTGCCCGCAGTTCCGGAGTAGGCCGGCGGCCCGCTTGCCCGGCATTGACGCGAGTCATAACTTGCCGGAACAACCAGGCTGGCTCGCAGCTCGACGCGCCCCTTGCAGTTGGTTCGCTCCAGTCCGCGCCCTACGCCGGCGCGCCCTCGAGATGGACCCTGCCTGACGGCGCTCCTCGGTCCGGCGGTGGTCTCCCTTCTCTCCGTGGCAGTGCCGCGGTGGAGCATAGATCGTATGGGCTCTCTGGCATTCATTGCCGCGCTGGGCGTGCTCGTTGTCGCCTCGCCGGCCTTTTTCATTTTCGGCCGTCGCGCCGGCGTGAGCGCCGGACGCCGTCAGGAGCTGGACCGCCAGACGGCGGCCCGTGCAACCGCTGAAGAGACCGCACGCCGCATCATCGCTGACGCGGAGCGTGAGGTCGAAACCACGCGCAAGGGCGCCATCATCTCCGGCAAGGAGGAGGTGATGAAGCTTCGCGAGACGGCGGAATCGGAGCTGAGATCGCGACGGACCACCGTCGAGGCCGACGAGCGCCGCGTTGCCGAGCGCGAGAGTACGCTCGACCGGAAGCTCGACCTGGTGGAGCAGCGGGATCGGGACCTCGGCCGGCGCGCCAGCGACTTCGGCCGGCGCGAAAAGCTCGTGCAGACGCGTGAGGAGGAGCTCGAGAAGCTCGTTGCCGACGAGCGGCGGCGCCTGGAGCAGATGGCGGGCATGTCCGCTCAGGACGCCAAGGCTGAGCTGATTCGGCGCCTCGAGGAGGAAGCGCAGGCGGACGCCGCGAATCTGCTGCGCGAGATCCGCGAGACCGCCCGGCGCAACGCGGAGCGTGAGGCAAAGAAGATCGTGGCCCTCGCCATTCAGCGGATCGCCGCCGATACCACGGCGGAAACGACCGTGTCCGCGGTGTCGCTCCCGAACGACGAGATGAAGGGTCGGATCATCGGGCGTGAGGGACGGAACATCCGTGCGTTCGAACTCGCCACGGGAGTGGACGTGATCGTCGACGACACGCCGGACACCGTCGTGGTGTCGTGCTTCGATCCCATCAGGCGCGAGGTGGCGCGGCTCGCGCTGGAGAAGCTCGTGTCGGACGGGCGCATCCATCCCGGGCGCATCGAGGAAGTGGTCAACAAGTCGAAGCGCGAGGTCGACATCGCCATCGTGGAGACCGGTGAGCAGGCGGCGTACGCCACTGGCGTTCACGGACTGCATCCGGAGCTCATCAAGCTCATCGGGCGCATGAAATGGCGGACGAGTTACGGGCAGAACATCCTGAATCACTCGCAGGAAGTCGCGCATCTCGCCGGCATCATGGCCGCGGAGCTGAATCTCGACGTGGCCATGGCGAAGCGCGGGGCGCTGCTGCACGACGTCGGCAAGGTGCTCACGCACGAGCACGAGGGCACGCATGTGCAGCTCGGCGTCGAGATGGCCACGAAGTACGGTGAGAACCCGCTCGTGGTGAATTGCATCGCGGCCCACCACGATGACGTGCCGCACGAGAGCGAGGTGTCGGTGCTCGTGCAGGCTGCCGACGCCATCTCGGGATCGCGGCCCGGCGCGCGGCGCGAAGCCTTCGAGACCTACGTGAAGCGCCTCGAGGGACTCGAGCGTATTGCGTCGAGCTACCGCGGTGTCGAGCGCGTGTTTGCCATTCAGGCCGGCCGCGAGATTCGTGTCATCGTCGTCCCTGACGACGTCGACGATGGCCGCATGACGACGCTGTCCGAGGAGATCGCTCGGCGTATCGAGGCGGAGCTTCAGTATCCCGGACAGATCAAGGTCGTGCTCATCCGCGAAACGCGGGCGGTGGACTTTGCGCGTTGATGCGGCTCCGGCGAGTGAACGCGAGGCGCCAACCCGCGCGCGCCTGATCGACGGCACGGCGCTGGCGGCGCTCATTCGTGCAGAGGTGGCTGCGGAAGTGCAGGCACTCGGCGCGCGCGGCGTGACTCCGGGGCTGAGCGTCGTGCTCGTGGGCAACGACCCCGCAAGCGCCGTGTACGTGGGCGCGAAGGAAAAGGCGTCGCGCGAAGCGGGAATGGCGGGGGAAACCATCGTACTTCCCACCGAGACGACGCAGGCCGAGCTGCTCGCCGTCGTGGAGCGGCTCAATCGGGACAGGACGGTGCACGGCATCCTCGTGCAGATGCCGCTGCCGAAGCACATCGATCCCGACACGGTCATCCGTCACATCGATCCGTCCAAGGATGTGGACGGCTTCCATCCGGTGAACGTCGGCAAGCTGCTGATCGGACACACGGACGGATTCGCGCCGTGCACACCGGTGGGTATCCAGCGCATGCTCGTGCACTACGGTGTGGAGACGCGAGGCGCCGATGTGGTGGTCGTCGGGAGGAGTACAATCGTCGGCAAGCCGATGGCGGCGCTGCTCGTGCAGAGCGGAGCCGGCGCAGACGCAACCGTGACCATCTGTCACAGCCGCACGCGCAATCTCGCCGATCATACGCGGCGCGCCGACATTCTGATCGTCGCCGCCGGGCGCGCGAGAATGATCACCGCGGACATGGTCAAACCGGGCGCGGTGGTGATCGACGTCGGTATGAACCGGATTCCCGACGCCTCCACAAAGAGTGGCACGCGGCTCGTGGGCGACGTGGATTTCGCGGCCGTGCGCGACGTTGCATCGCTGATCACACCCGTTCCAGGAGGCGTGGGCCCGATGACGATCGCAATGCTGCTGCGGAATACAGCGCGCTCGGCAGCGCGTACGCTCGGCGCATGACGCCCCGGAGCTCCCGGACGACGAACGATTCGTCGACGCTGTTCGACCTGGATGCACCGCGCATCACGTCGTTGATCGACGAGGTCGGAGAGACGTTTCCCGGCGCGAGTCCGCGCTCGGCGCTGGCCGTCTCCACGTTGACACAGACGGCGAAGGACATCGTCGAGGGCGCGTTCGTCCCGCTGTGGGTGCGTGGCGAGATCAGCGACTTCAAATCGCACCGCAATGGACATTGGTACTTCTGTCTCCGCGACCGCGCCGCGCAGATGCGGTGTGTCGTGTGGTCGCGCGATCAGGGTGCATTGCCCGCTGCGCCGGACGATGGCATGCAGGTGGCCGCCTTCGGCCAGCTCGGCGTGTATGCGGCGCGTGGCGAGATGCGATTCACCGTCACGCGCATGGAGGCGGACGGCGACGGCCTGCGACAGAAGGCGCTGGAGGCGACGCGCAAGCGCCTCGCGGCGGACGGCCTCCTCGATGCCGCCAGGAAGCGCGAGATTCCGCGACATCCGCGGCGCATTGCGTTCGTCACCAGCTCGAGTGGCGCGGCGTTGCACGACGTTGTCGCCGTGCTTCGGCGGCGTGCGCCGGCCGTGGAACTGATCGTGGTGCATGCGGCCGTGCAGGGAGATACGGCGCCGCGTGAGCTGTGTGCTGCGCTTGCGCGCGTCGCGCGATGGGGCGGAGCGGAGCTCGTGATCATTGGCCGGGGCGGTGGATCACGCGAGGACTTGTGGGCGTTCAACGATGAGCGCGTCGCCCGTGCGCTGGCGGCGTGTCCCGTGCCGACGATCTCCGCGGTGGGACATGAGATCGACATGTCGCTCTGCGACCTCGTCGCGGATCTGCGCGCGCCGACGCCGTCGGCCGCGGCGGAAGCGGCGGTGATGTCTCGCGCGGAGACCGCTCTGGAATTCGCAGGTTTGGGCCGCCGAATGACGGACGCCGTCAAGACGCGGCTTCGGGATGCGCGGTCGCGTGTATTGCAGGACTCGCGTCGGATGTCGGCTGCCGTGCAGGTGCGAGTCGTGCAGAACAGGCATCGAATGTCTGCCGCCGCCGGACGTCTCAATGCACTCAGCCCGCTGGCGATTCTGCAACGGGGATACGGCGTCGCGCGCGATGCCGAGGGACATACGCTTGCCTCGGCGTCTGACTTCACCCCCAACGAAGCGTTCGTCCTGCAGCTTCGTGATGGCGCGGTGGACGCAGTTTCCCGCGCAGTGCGGCTCAGAGAGGCCGCATCACAGTGACGCTCGAACAGCGGCTCCTGCGCCTCGAAGCCATCGTCGCCGAGCTCGAGGGGCAGCATCTCGACCTCGAGACGGCACTCGCGCGCTTCGAGGAGGGCGTTGCATGTCTGCGGGAAGCAGCCGTCGCGCTGGCGGCGGCAGAGCTGCATGTGACGAAGCTCTCGGAGGCAGCGGACGGCACGTTCGTACTCGAGGACTTCGATGCCGACGATGCCTGAGCAGGCGCTTCGGCGCGAGTCCGCGGCATTCGCCGCTGACAAGGACGAGATCGACCGCGCCATTGCCGTGTCGTGTGAACGCTACCTGCCGGAGGTCGACGGACTTGTCGGCGACGCGATTCATTACGGGCTGACCGGTGAGGGAAAGCGGATGCGCGGCATTCTCTTTCTCTGCGCGTTTCGCGCGGCGGGGGGCGTCGGCGACGCCCTCGGTCTCGCCGCCGCCATTGAGATAGTGCACGCATACTCGCTGCTGCACGATGACCTGCCATGCATGGACGACGACGACGTTCGGCGTGGGCGACCCACGGTGCATCGCGTGTTCGGCGTTGCGGCGGGGACGGTGGCTGGCGTCGCCATGGTGCCCTTGGCTGCAGTCGCGGCCGCCGATGCATGCGCCACGCTTGGCTTGCCGGGAGAGATTGCCGGCGAGATCGTCGCGGAGCTCATGAGAGCCTCCGGCGCTGGGGGCATGATCGGCGGCCAGCTCCTCGATCTCGAGGGGGAGAAGCGGCCGCTTGGCCTCGAGGATCTCGAGCGCATCCATCGCGCGAAAACCGGAGCCCTCATCGCGGCGGCGGCGACACTCGGAGGCCGGGCGGCCCGTACGGATGGAGAGCGCCTCGAGGCGCTTGCCCGATACGGTGCGGATGTGGGCCTTGCTTTCCAGATCGCTGACGACGTGCTCGACGTGACAGCCACCACCGGCCAGCTCGGGAAGACCGTTGGGCGGGACGTCGCCCTTCAGAAGAGCACCTATCCGGGGCTGCTGGGCATCGAGGGGGCCAACCGCCGCGCCGGGGCGTTGATCAGGGATGGCTGCGACGCCCTCGACAGCGCGGGGCTGCTCACCCCGGAGTTGGCCCGGATTGCCCGGTTCGCCATCGAGCGAACCTCTTAGATTTCACTGATCATGTCGATTCTCGATCGTATCGCGTCGCCGGCCGACCTCCGCACCCTCTCGCGAGACGAGCTGCGCACGCTTGCCGTGGACCTTCGTGCGCGAATGGTGGACGTCTGCTCGCGCACGGGTGGGCACATCGGCGCGGGACTCGGCGTCGTCGAGCTGACCATCGCGCTCCACTATGCCTTCCGGACGCCTCGCGATCAGTTGGTGTGGGACGTGGGACATCAGGGGTACCCACACAAGCTGCTCACTGGCCGCAACGACAGGATGGAGACGCTGCGGCAGGAGAACGGCATCTCCGGATTCCTGAAGCGCACCGAAAGTGAATACGACACCTTCGGCGCGGGCCACGCCGCCACGGCCATCTCGGCGGCGCTGGGCATGGCAGCAGCGCGGGACATCAATGGCGAACCGGACCTCAAAGTCGTCGCCGTGCTGGGCGATGGCGCGCTGAGCTCGGGACTCGCGTACGAGGGACTCAACAACGCGGGACACTCCGAGCGCGACTTCGTGGTCGTCCTCAACGACAACGAGATGTCCATTGCACCCAACGTGGGTGCGATGCACAAGTATCTCACGTCCATCCAGCGCAATCCTCTGTACAACCGGGTGCGCTCGCGCATCGGCGACATCGTGGACAACGCTGGCGCGGTCGGCACGCTGGTGCGCAAATGGGAGGAGAGCATGAAATCCTTCCTCACGCCGGGCGTGTTGTTCGAGGAGCTCGGGTTCCGGTACTTCGGGCCCATCGACGGCCACGACATCGGCGCGATGATCGACACGTTTGCCGCCGTGCGGGCCATGACCGGGCCGCGCCTGGTGCACGTCATCACGCAGAAGGGAAAAGGATTTCCGGCCGGCGAGCATGCGACGGGAGAGAAGTGGCACGCCCTGCCGCCCGGACACGATCCGACCACGGGCAAACAGGTGTCGGTTACGGCGGCGGCGAACCCCGCGTACACCGCGGTGTTCGGCAAGGCGCTCGCGGAGATCGGTGCGGACAACTCGAAGGTCGTCGCGATCACGGCGGCAATGCCCAGCGGCACGGGCACAGGCGCTTTCGCGAAGGCGCATCCCTCGCGCTTCTTCGACGTCGGCATTGCGGAGGGCCACGCGGTAACCTTCGCTGCCGGGTTGACCACCCGCGGACTGCGACCGGTGTGCGCCATCTACTCGACCTTCCTGCAGCGTGCGTACGACAACATCATCCACGACTGCGCAATTCAATCGCTGCCGGTGGTGTTCGCGATGGATCGCGCCGGCCTCGTGGGCGAGGACGGCGAAACGCACGCGGGGCTCTACGACATCGCCTACATGCTCGCCGTCCCGAACATGACCGTCACCGCACCGCGTGACGGACGAGAGATGCTCGGTCTCCTGCGCGCGGGCATCGAGCACACGGGCGGCCCGTTCTGTCTGCGCTATCCGCGCGACGTCGTGCCCGAGCCCGTGCCAGCAATTGCGGACGTTCCCGCTGTGCCACGCGGCACGTGGGAGGTGTTGCGGCAGGGCAGCGAGTTCGCAATTCTCGCGGTCGGCACGATGGTCAATCCCGCGGTGTCTGCGGCCGAAGTGCTCGCGGCGGAGGGACTCGACGTCACCGTGGTGAACTGCCGGTATCTCAAGCCCTACGATGAAGTCACGCTCGCGGCCATCCTCGCCGACCACCGTCAGATACTGGTCGTGGAGGAAGGTACGATCATCAACGGCTTCGGAGCGTTCATGACGTCGGTCATCGAGCGACACGAACCGCAGGTGCGCGTCCACACACACGGCGTGCCCGATCGCATCATCTACGCCGCGGCACGCGCCAAGCAGCTCGCGTCGCTCGGGCTGGACGCCGCCGGAATCGCGGAGCGCGTTCGCGCGTTGCACGAGAGCGAGGCGCTCACCGGGTGATCCGGCTCGGCGTCGCCGGCCATCTCGGCTACGAGGGGCTTCCCGGTGTGCTCGCGACGCTACGACGGCTGGCGCCCGCGCTCGACCTCGAGCTCTCGTATGAGCACTCGCTGCTGCCCGTGGCGGGCGATGCCGTACCCATCGTCGTCCCCGGGGAGATCGACGCGATTCTCACGCTTGGCGGCGACGGCACGCTGCTACGCGCCTCGCGCATGGTCGAGGAACATCCGGTGTCGATTCTCGGCATCAACCTCGGGCGGCTCGGATTTCTTACGTGCTGTCCCGCGGAGGAGCTCGAGGTCGCGCTTCGCCGATTTGCTTCCGGCGACTACATCGTCGAGCCTCGCATGCGACTCGATGCCCGCGTGCGTGGCACTGACGGCACGGAGCGGGCGCGCTGGCTCGCGCTCAACGACGTCGTGCTCCACAAGGGAGGGTTCGCCCGCATCATCACGATCGACGTGCAGGCGAACGGGGAGCCGGTCGCGCACTATTCGGCCGACGGCATCGTCATCGCGACGCCCACCGGCTCCACGGCGTACAACCTCTCGGCAGGCGGTCCCGTCGTCTTCCCGACACTGGAGACGATCCTGGTGACACCGGTGAGCCCGCACACACTGGCGCTGCGTGCGCTCGTATTGCCCGCCACCACCGAGGTGACGGTGCAGGTAGAAGATGCGCCCGGCGAGGTTCTGGTAACGGTGGACGGACAGATTGGCGTCACGTTCTCGGTGGGTGAGACACTGGTGACGCGCCGGTCCTCGCGGCCGCTGCCCATCGTGCGCTTTCCCGAATCCAGCTTCTTCGCCACCATGCGCGAAAAGCTGCACTGGGGAGGTCTCCTCGACCGCGACGAGCGCACGTAGATGCTGACCGAGCTTCGCCTGCGAAATTTCGCCATCATCGAGTCACTCACGCTGCCCCTCGCACGCGGCTTCAACGTACTCTCCGGCGAAACCGGCGCAGGCAAGTCCATCATCGTCGGCGCACTCGGCCTCCTGCTTGGCGAACGTGCCAGCGCCGATCTCATTCGAACGGGTGCTGACCGGGCCGCGGTCGAGGGCGTCTTCGACATCTCCGATCAGCCGGAGATCGCCACGTTGCTCGACGAGCGCGGAATCGATGCGGACGATGCACTTCTCGTCCTTCGCCGCGAGATAGCACCAGGCCGCGCCCGCGCCTGGATCAACGGCACAACGGTAAGCGCGGGAATGCTGGCGGAGGTGGGACGTTTGCTCGTGAATCTCCACGGCCAGCACGAGGCGCAGACACTGCTCGATACGGATGCGCAGCGACGGATTCTGGACGCGTTCGCCGGCGTCACGGGCGTGGCCGACCGCGTCCGCGAGGCGTTCGAATCGGTGAGCGCCACGCGCGCCGAGATTGCCGATCTGAAGCGCCGCCGCGCGGAGGCGGAGAAACGGGCGGACTACCTACGCCACGTGGTGCACGAGATCGAGGGTGCGAAGCTCACCGACGGCGAGGACGTGCGGTTGGAGGAGGAAGCGCGCCGGCTCGAGAACGCGGAGGAGCTTCGCGAGCTGGCGACGGGAATCGCCTCCGGCATCGAAGGGGACGATGACGCCGTTCTGTCGCGCCTTGGCGCGGTTGAACGAATGCTCTCGCACATTCGTCGCATCGACCCGACGCTCGCGCGCCTCCAGGAGCTGTTCGACACGGCGTTCTACAATCTCGAGGCGCTCGCGCGGGAGCTCGGGGAATACGAATCGTCGGTGGACCTCGATCCAACTCGCCTGGAGGAGGTGCGAGGTCGCCGCGACCTGTTGTTCGCCCTCACGCGAAAGTACGGCGCCACCCTCGGCGATGTGATCGAGCACCTTCGCCTCGCGCGCACCGAGCTGGATCTCGTGGACTCCGCGGGGGGCGATCTGCGAGTGCTCGAGGAGAAAGAACGGGCGGCGCAGCGGATGCTTGAAGCGGCCGCGACCGAGCTCACCGCGGCTCGTGTGTCTGCCTCCGAACGGCTCGCGCGCGCCGCGGACGAGCTTTTTCCCGATCTCGGTATGGGCGACGGCCACTTTCATGCGGCCATTCTCCCGGCGCGGGACATCGGCGCCGACGGCGCGGAGTCCGTCGAGTTCCGCGTATCGCTGAATGCCGGCCACGACGAGCGTCCGCTGGCACGCGTGGCGAGTGGCGGAGAATTGTCGCGCGTCATGCTCGCCCTCAAGACGATTCTCGCGCGGCTCGACCGTGTTCCGACGCTCGTCTTCGACGAAGTCGACGCCGACATCGGCGGACGCGTCGCCCTTCAAGTGGGCGAGACCATGCGTCGTGTCGCGAACGATCATCAGGTCTTCGCCATCACGCATCTACCTCAGATCGCCGCACGGGCGCATCACCACATTCTGGTGAGCAAGGACGCCAAGGGCGGCGTTACGACGGCCGACATCTCCGTCCTCGACGGCAACGCGCGTGTCGCGGAGCTTGCTCGCATGCTCGGCGGCGATCCCGAGAGTACGGTGAGCAGGGCGCATGCGGCAGAACTACTAGAAGCCGGTAGGTCGGTAGGTCGGAAAGCCGAAGTTGCTGGCTGACCTACCGACCTACTGTCCTACCGTCCTACAAAGATTCTCACCGCCACTTGATCCCGATTGATCTTCGCAACCCCGGGATCTCCCGCGATCGTCTCCAGATGCGTAAACGACACCTCGATCGGCGTTCGCGTTGTGCCGCGCAGGTAAGAGTCCACTGTCGAGTATCGCACGCCAAAACCCGCACGCTGCGCGGTGCGCGTCGCGGTGTTGGGCGCGAAGGCAGTCACACCGCAGCCGTCGCACGTTGCCGTGCCAGGAAGCACGTATGTGGCAGCGCCCGTGCGCTCGATGCCGTAAAGCCCGTCCAGCGCGAACCACTCGCCGAGCAGAAATCGCGGCGTGACGTCCAGTGTTACCACGGCGCCGGGCGTCATCGTCACCGCCCCGAATATGGGCACCGGGAAGTATGACTCGGGATTGCCGAGGAGCGGCGAGTCCACCGTTCGTGCCAATGGCTTGTCGTAACGCGCCGCCAACGTTGCCGCGAGACGCCCAGTGGTCACATCCAGCGCGGAGCTCACACCAACGCCGGATCCGATGATGGGCGACACGCTGCCGATCTGCTTCGCCGAGTCGCCGCGCGTCGTCTCGTAGCGATACTCGCCGCCCACGGCCATACGAGCGTGCAGACCATGTCGGGGCAGGGTGTCGTACTGAAAGTTGTCGAAGACGAGAACCCGCGCCGCGAACGTGGCACCTCCGATCACCAGGCGATTGACGGTCTGCAAGGAGTCCAGGCCGCCGCCAAGCGTGCTCTGGAGAAGTCCCGGAGCGCTCCCGCGCCCCTGCAAGTCGATGTACGAGAAGTCCGCGTCCGCCGTGAACACGTGCGAGGACGTCGCAGCGCCTGGGCCGAGGTACTGCTGCACGCGCGACACGGTGGCGGCACGCTGTGTCTCGATGGCTGTCGCGAGCGCGCTTCCCGTCCTCGGCGCCAGCAGCGTACTCGTCGAGTCGATTCCGAGCGCTGCACGCACGGCGTCGGCGAAGGCCTGTGCCTGCGTCCGCGCCGCCGCGGCGCCGCTCACGTCGGCGTTGACGCTCGAGCAGCCGGGTGCATTCGGTGATTTCGGGCAGTTCGCGATCAACTGTCCCAAGCTGTCCGCCGCGCTGCGCAAGGCGGCGTAGAGCGCCGCGTTGGTGCCCGCCGCCGAGCCACGCGTCCGCGCGGGGATGAATCCAACGTTCGCGCGCCGTGTCGAATCGCCGTTCACGGTGACGTGCATGCTACGCCGCGTCTGAATGATCGGCACCATCACACCGACGCTCAGCCGGCGCGTGAGACCCAGCTCGAGCGCGATCGGCGTGGTCACCGTGCGGATGTCGCTCTGCGCATTCAGCCGTCCGAGTGTCAGGCGAGTGCCGCCGTCGTTGGCGAGAGTCTTGAGCCCCTGTTCCACAACCGTGAGCCGCGGCAACTGCCGCGGACCGAGTGAATCCGTGGAGATCTCGTCGGTCAGCGTGCGAACGCCGTTGGCTGTAAACCGCTCGTCGATCCGCGACCAGCCCGTCGTCATACGGAAGCGCAGCATGCCCGCGGGAATCGGCGCCGCGTCTTCGGTGTGCGTCAGCTGCAACTGCGCGCGTGCGCCCATCGGCGCCACGGCCAACAAGAGCGCTGCGAGCGCGTGTCTACGCGGAACGCGCCATGGCGCGAGCGAAACGATGCCGGCAATCGGCGCGAGCACTTGCATGGGGCGGAAGGTTATCATTGGTGCACTGCACCATCAACGTCATCACGCATCCGACGTGACACACACTCCACTCCCGAACGTTCCCTGGCAGCTCACGGGGAATCACTGGCTGGCGCTTCCGTGCATTCATCCGGCGGACGGCGCGGTGCACGTGGTGGGCGTGCTGCATCGGGGTGCGCGGGCGGCGCTGGAATTCGCGGGTGGGCCGGACTTCATCAACGGTTCCGGACCCGCGCTGCTCAGGCCGGCCATCGAGATCGACGGCGTAATACACGATCTCTCGGCCGGTACCATGGCGTGGGAGCGCGCCGCGGCCTGGTTGCCTACGTTCACATGCTCGCTTGGCGACGTGGTGGTACGCGGAACGATCTTCGCGCCGTATGGACGCGACGTCGACGTCGCGGGCGCGGTGTACGTCATCGGCGTGGAAAATCGCGGCACGGAGGAGCGGACCATTCGCGTCCGCATGGAAGGCGCGCTCGGGCATCGGCAACTTCGCGTACGGTCGGCGCGTGCGGCCGAAGACGCCTCGCGCGTTTCGCGCAGCGCAAAGGGGCTCGTGCTCCTCGAGGGAAGCGCGCAACCCGGACTGGGTGCGCTTGCTGTGGGAAGCGATGGGTCGGCGGACATCTCGATCAATGGCGTGCGCTTCGCTATCGCACGGTCACTCACCGTCGCAGCAGGAGAGAGCACCCAGGCGGCCTTCTATCTCGCCGCGGGTCCGGAGCGCGACGGCGCCGAAGCCACCGCTGCCGTGATGGAGCGGCGCGGATGGCGTGCCCTTCTCACGGGCACGCGCGACGCCTTGCGACAGCTCGAGCAGAGTACCGGCTCGGACGCCGTGGACCGGCTCATCAATCGCAATCTCGTGTTCACGTACTTCTACGCCGTGGGTCGTGCGCTCGACGACGCACATTATTACCTGGTCCGCACGCGCGCCCCATGGCATGGGCTGGGCATCACCGTGCGCGATTGGGACGCGCTCATGTGGACGCTCCCGGCGGTGCTCCTCGCCGATGATGCGCTCGGGCGCGAATTGCTGCTGCGGATGTGCGAGCTCCACGCGTATGCCCCCGGGCGCGGAGTGCATTACCTCGACGGCACGCTGTTCGAGCCGGGCTTTGCGCTCGAAGGAGTCGCCGCCTATCCGATCGCGGTTGATCGATACATCCGCGACACGGGCGACGCGGGCATCGTCGACGAGCCCGCCGTCGCGGACGCGTTGTATCTGGCCAGCGACGACCTGCGCGACCGGCGCGACGGTCGAGTGCCGCTTTACAGCACCGATGTCACGCCGGCGGGAACGCCGGCAGCACTCCCGTTTACCCTGCACGCCAATGCCGCAGCGGCGATGGCGCTGGACATCCTGCGTCGTACGTTGGACGAAGAGGCGGCCCGCGAGGTCGAGGACCCGGCCGCGGTCCGCGCTGCCATCAAACGCCACTTTGCCGCCGATCGCGATCCGAAGGCGCGCCTCGCCTCGGCGATCGATCTCACCGGCAAGCGCGCGGAGAATGACGATCCCGCCGCGAGCGCCCTGTGGCTCCCGCTCTATGAGGCCATGGATCGGCACGAGTCGCTCTATCGTCGCACGGTGAAGGCGATTCCGGCCGACACGGAGTCCCTGGTACAGCGGATCGCGCAGTTGCTCGGGCCCGAGAGCGCGCGCGTTCTGGAATGGTTACGCCGCGCACCGCTCGATGGTGGATTGGCGGCGGAGCTCGTGACAGAAGCGGGCGTGGCGGTGGCGAACGGTGGAGATGCCTCGCTGTCGGGGCTGCTTGCGGCGACCGCGTGGCATGCGGTGCACGTGCTTGGCGTAAGCGCTTGAGCTCGTCGTACATTGGTCGCAGCCGGGGTGGCGAAATTGGCAGACGCGAGGGACTTAAAATCCCTTGTCCGCAAGGACATCCGGGTTCGATCCCCGGTCCCGGCATTTGTCGCACGGGCGCTAAGTGTCCATCGTTCCTTGACTTTCGGCCTTGCGGCCGATAGAATTTGCAACACACGTAGCGTGTGTTCGGGAGCCGTTCGGCAAGCAAATCAGGCAGATTCTGCAACATATGTCATCCGTAGTCGTACTGGACAGGGACTCGCAGCAGGAAGCATTCGAGCTCACGGCGCTTGGCAAACGGCTCGAGATCCTGCGCATCGAGCGTGGCATCTCCAAGCAGGGGCTCGCCAGGCAGGCCGGTACGTCCCGCCAGCAGCTCTGGCGAGTGATGACCGGCAAATCCGAGCTCACCAGCTCGCTGCGCGACCGACTCGCGCGGGCGCTGACCGTGGAGCCCGCGGCCTTCGCCTCGTCACATGGTGACGGCGCGCATGCCGTCGCGCCAACGGTGGTTGCGCCGTCGCCGATCGCGCTCACCGTGAGTGAATATCTGAGCGACGTCTCGCACCTGGTGACCACGCTGCGCACCATGCCGGCCGGCGACAACGGACGGAAGCTCAAGCGCGCGCTCATCAATGCGCTCGAGGACGTCGCCGTGGAGTCGGGACGCGCGCTGCCGCTCGATTATTCCGAGGTGCATCGCCGCGTCCTCGCGGGAGATTTATAGGCGCGACCCTGACTGTCGGACGGTCTCATCCGCCGACTATCTTGCGCCACATGACCGACGTCGTCGCGCTGGCAGCGGAACTGCTCGCCATACAATCGTCCACCGGTGCGGAAGGGCCCGCCGTCGATTTCGTGGCCCGCTGGCTCATCGCGCACGGATGGAACGTCACCACGCAGGAAGTCAGCAAGGGCCGCGCAAACGTGTGGGCCTCGCGCGCCGGCGGTGGCGTCACGTTCTCCACGCATCTCGACACCGTGCCGCCGTTTCTTCCACCCAAGCTGGAAGGCACGCGTCTCTACGGCCGGGGAGCGTGCGACGCCAAGGGCATTGCCGCCGCCATGCTGTGCGCCGCCGAACGCCTTGCAGCGGCCGGCGAACAGCGCGTGGACCTGCTCTTCGTGGTTGGTGAAGAGAAGGGGAGCGACGGAGCTCGCGCCGCCAACCATCTGGCCGCCACCTCGCGCTTTCTCGTGAACGGAGAGCCGACGCAGAGCAAACTCGCCTCAGGCGCGAAGGGCTCGCAGCGCGTGATCGTCCGCACGCGCGGACGCGCGGCGCATTCCGCCTATTCGGAGCTCGGTGCGTCCGCCATCGAGCCGATGCTCGCGTTGTTGCCAACGGTGCACAACCTGCCCCTGCCGTCGGACGACGTGCTGGGCGACACCACCGTCAACATCGGGACCATCCACGGCGGCACGGAGGCGAACATCGTTCCCGCTCTCTGCGAGTCCGAGCTGATGTTCCGCCTCGTGAGCGACGTCGGTCCACTGCGCGAGGCCGTCACCAGATGGGCCGAGGGAAAGGCGGAGCTGGAGTGGGGCTCGTACATCCCGCCGCAACGCTTCCACATCATCGACGGATTCGAGGTCGCGCCGGTGGCGTACACGTCGGACATTCCCTTGCTCGGCCGATGGGGTACGCCGCTGTTGTTCGGTCCGGGCTCTATCCACGTGGCACACACGACGCAGGAATTCATCGGTCTCGAGGAGCTGCGCTCGTCGGTGGATGCGTACGAGCAGATCGCCCGCGCTCTGTTGTCGTCATGAGCGCCGCACCTTCACGCCGAATTCCGGTCGCGGTCCTGGGTGCCACGGGTGCCGTGGGGCAGACGTTCATCCGCCTGCTCGCGAACCACCCGTGGTTCGAGCTCGCGGAGCTCGCCGCATCGGAGCGCTCCGCGGGACGTCCGTATCGCGAGGCGGCCCGGTGGGTCGGCGCCAATGCGATGCCCGCGCAGGTGGGCGGAATGACCGTACGCAATTGCACGCCAGCCGAAGTCGGTGCGCCGATCGTCTTCTCTGCGCTCGATGCATCGGCGGCAGGCGAGGTGGAAGCGGCGTTTGCCGCAGCCGGCCGGCTCGTGCTCTCCAACGCGAAGAACTACCGCATGGAGGCCGACGTGCCGCTCGTCATTCCCGAGGTGAACTCCGATCATCTCGCGCTGCTCGACACGCAGCGAGCCGTACGCGGCTGGAAAGGCGGCATCGTCACGAACGCGAACTGCGCGGCCATCATGGCCGTGATGGGGCTTGCACCACTCCACTCGGCGTTCGGCATCCGGAAGCTGTTCATTGCCACGATGCAGGCCGTCTCCGGCGCCGGCTATCCCGGCGTGCCGTCGCTCGACATTCTCGGCAACGTCGTTCCCTACATCTCCGGCGAGGAAGCAAAGATCGAGACGGAGATCCAGAAGATGCTCGGGCGGCGTATCGACGATCGCATCGAGGCGGCGCCGATCACGATCAGTGCGCACGCGAATCGCGTCGCTGTCGAGAACGGCCACACGGTCTGTCTGTCCGTCGGTTTCGAGCGACGTGTCTCGGCCGACGAGGCGCTCGACGCGCTGCGCTCGTGGCGCGGCGATGCGGCAGCGCGCGGGCTTCCCAGCTCGCCGGAGATGCCGCTCGTGGTGAGCGACCTCCCCGATCGTCCGCAGCCGCGACGTGACGTGGAGCTCGGCGGCGGCATGACGGTCACCGTCGGACGCGTGCGCGGCGATGCGTTGTTCGACGTGAAGCTGGTGGCGATGGGACACAATACGATTCGCGGCGCGGCTGGCGCGTCGGTCCTCAACGCGGAGCTCCTCGTCGCAACGGACCGGGTGAAGACAGCGTGATCGTCTGCAAGTTCGGCGGCACGTCCGTCGCCGACGCGTCCGCCATCGTGCGGGCTGCTGCGATCATCGCGCAGCGCCGCGCGCGCATGCCCGTGGTGGTCGTCAGCGCGCTCGGCGGCGCGACGAATCAGCTCGTGCAGGTCGCCGAACAATCCGCCGGGGGACAGCTCATCGGGGCGCTTCGCGCGGTGGAAGCGTTACGCGACCGCCACCTTACGCAAGCCGACATTCTACTGCGTGACGACCCGGCGGTGCTCGCGGACGTGTCGGGAGAGCTTTCGGCCATGTTCGACGAGCTGGCCGCGCTCGCCGAGGCGCTTCGGACGCTGGGCGATCTCACGCCCCGATCACTCGATGCGATCGCGTCGCTGGGCGAGCAGCTCTCCTCCGTGCTCGTCGTCGCGGCGTTCCGCTTGCACGGCCTTGCCGCGGATCACGTGGATGCGCGCGAAGTCATGATCACCGACTCGCAGTTCACGCGCGCGGAACCTCAGGTGGATGCGATTACCGAGGCGGCGCAACGCGTGCTGATGCCGATCGTGCGCGCGGGACGCATTCCGGTGATGGGTGGATTCATCGGCTCGGCGCAGGGCACGGGCGTCACGACGACGCTCGGCCGTGGCGGCTCCGACTACAGCGCATCGCTTGTAGGTGCGGCGCTCCAGGCCGAGGCCATCGAAATCTGGACGGATGTGGACGGCATGCTCACCGCCGATCCGCGCGTGGTGGCCGGCGCGCAGCTCATCGAGCGCATCGGCTTCGAGGAGGCGAGCGAGCTCGCGTCGTTCGGTGCGAAGGTCCTGCATCCGAATACCATCGCGCCCGCGGTCACGCGCGGCATTCCGGTATGGGTGCTCAACTCCGGCAAGCCGCATGGCAGTGGCACGCTCATCACGTTCGAGGCGCCACGGCGTCCGGTGACCGCCATTGCGGGGAAGAGCGGCGTGACCCTGCTCAAGGTGCGCAGTCCACGCATGCTCCTCACCGAGGGCTTCATGCGCTCGCTCTTCGAGGTGTTTGAGCGGCATCGCACGTCGGTAGACGTCGTCGCCACGTCCGAGGTGAGTGTGTCGGTCACCATCGACGACGCAACGCGCCTGGAGGCGCTCGTCGTGGATCTCCAGACGCTCGGCGACGTGACGATGGAGCGGAACCGCGGCATCGTTTCCATCGTGGGGAACGGACTCAGCGACGGCGGCTCGGCCATGTCGCGCGCGCTGGAGGCGATCGGCGACTTGCGCGTGTACATGCTTTCGCTCAGCTCGAGCGGCATCAACCTCACGGTGGTGGTGGACGGCGCGCAGGTGCATCCGGCCATGCAACGCCTCCACGAGGCGTTCTTCGGCCAGGGTGGTGACGCATGAACGAGGTTCGCATCGCGCTCGTGGGGATGGGTCGCATGGGTCAGGCTCTCGCCGCGCTCGCGCCGGCCCACGGGTGTCGCGTCGTCGCCGAAATCGATCGTTCGCACGGATCGGCGCACGCGGTCACTCGCGAAACGCTCCGCGACGCTCAGGTCGCCATCGACTTCACGACACCGGACGCCGCACCGGACAACATCCGAGCGTGCCTCTTGGCGGGATGTCCGATCGTGGTCGGCACAACCGGGTGGTACGATCAACTTCCCACGCTGCGTGAGGAGGTGTTGTTCGCGCAGGGTACGATGCTCGCCGCGCCCAACTTTTCTGTCGGGGTCGCGGTGTTTCATCGCGTCGTAGCGGAGGCCGCTCGACTGCTCGCTGGTCTGCCGTCGTTCGAGCCGCATCTCGTCGAAACACATCATAGCGCGAAGAAGGATGCACCGTCCGGAACGGCAGCATCAATTGCGCGTGCCGTGCACGAATCGAGCGGACTGGAGCTGCCGATCACGAGCGTCCGCGTCGGCTCGGTGCCGGGGACGCATGAAGTCATCTTCGACGCGCCGTATGAGCAGGTGCGACTCACCCATGAGGCGCGCGACCGCCGCGTCTTCGCCGAAGGTGCGTTGATTGCGGCGCGTTGGTTGGTGGGCCGTCAAGGTGTGTTCACGATGCAGGACGTACTATCCGCGCCCGCGGGAGGCCGCTGATGGATTCACGACTGGTTGGCTGCGGCACGGCGCTCGTCACTCCCTTCGTGCCCGGTGGTGCCGTGGACGAGCGTGCGCTCCGAGGGCTGGTGGACTGGCAGATCGACGAAGGCATCGATTTCCTCGTTCCATGCGGATCCACGGGCGAAGCCGCCACGATGAGCGTTGACGAGCACGTTCGGGTGGTTGAGATCACCGCCCAGCAGGCGAAGGAAAGGGTGCCGGTCGTCGCCGGCGCCGGCTCCAACGACACGGTGAAGGCCATCGAGCTGTCGCGTCGCGTGCGCGAGGTTGGAGCGACGCACCTCCTGCACGTCTCGCCGATGTACAGCAAGCCACCGCAACGCGGCATCGTCGCGCACTTTACCGCCATCGCGGACGCTGTGGATCTTCCCATCATCTTGTACAACGTGCCGAGCCGCACCGGTGGCAACATCGACGCCTCGACCACGCGAGAGCTGTCGCGCCATCCGCGCATCGTGGGCATCAAGGAGGCGTCCGGCAACCTCGCACAGGTCACCGACTGCATGAGCGCTCGCAACGCCAGCTTCACGGTCCTCTCGGGGGACGACGAGCTCACACTTCCCATTCTCGCCCTAGGCGGAGACGGGCTCATCTCGGTCATCTCCAACGCGACTCCGCGGTTGATGACGCAGCTCGTCCGCGCCGGGCGTGAAGGGCGCTTCGACGAAGCGCGCGCGGTTCACGAGCAACTGCTCCCCTGGATGCGGGCCGCGTTCGTGGAGTCCAATCCGCTGCCGGTAAAGGCCGCCCTGGCGATGCTCGGAAAGTGTGAGAACGTCTTGCGCTCGCCGCTCGTTCCTCTGGCGGATGGCAGGTACGACCTCGTGCGCGACGCGTTACGCGCTGCGGGCGCGCTACAGTGACGCGGACGGCATCGCGCACCATGGACGAGTCGTTCACTGCCGAGGTACTCGGTTATGCAGACACGCCGGCGGGCCAGCCGTTGCCACCGGAGGCCGAGCATGCGGTGGACGCGCTGCTCACGGCGCTGGAACGCGGCGACGTCCGCGCCGCCGAGCGCGATGCAACCGGTCGCTGGACCGCCGTCACCTGGGTGAAGCGCGGCATTCTGCTCGGCTTCCGAGTCGGCCGCGTGGTGGACATGTCACTCGGCGGTCATCACGGCGAGCCGCGCTTCACGTTCTTCGACAAGCATGTGTATCCGCCGAGGGGGCTGACCCTCGACGACGGAGTGCGCATCGTGCCAGGAGGGTCGTCCGTCCGGCGCGGCGTATATCTCGCTCCCGGCGTCGTCTGCATGCCGCCGATGTACGTGAACGTCGGCGCGTGGATCGGAGCGGGGACGATGGTGGATTCGCACGCGCTCGTGGGCTCGTGTGCGCAGATCGGGGAGCGCGTGCATCTGAGTGCGGCGGCCCAGATCGGCGGCGTGCTGGAGCCGGTCAACGCCTCGCCGGTCGTCATCGAGGACGACGCGCTGGTCGGTGGAAATTGCGGCGTGTATGAAGGCACGATCGTGCGTGAGCGCGCTGTGCTGGCGGCGGGCGTCGTGCTGACGCGGGGTACTCCCGTCTACGATCTCGTCAACGAGCGGGTGATTCGCGGCACGGCAGACGTGCCGCTCGAGATTCCCGCCGGTGCTGTCGTAGTGCCCGGCGCGCGCCGCGTCGCCGCCGGGTGGGGAGCGGAGCAAGGGCTTTCGCTCCAGACACCGGTGATCGTGAAGTACCGCGACGAGCGCACCGACCTCGCAACGACGTTGGAAGGATGGCTCCGCTGACTGGTTCACGATTCCACGTTGCCGGTGAGCTTCGTGTTCCCGGCGACAAGTCGATCTCCCATCGCGCGCTCATCTGTTCGGCCCTCGCAAGCGGGCCTTCGCGAGTCAGCGCGATTCTCCCGTCGGCGGACGTGCATTCCACCGCGGGCGTGTTACGCGCGCTCGGCGTCTCCATTCCGCCGCTTGGGCCGTCGATCGAGATCCAGGGCGTCGGTGTTCAGGGTCTGCGTGCTCCGAGCGTCGATCTCGACTGCGGCAACAGCGGGACGTCCGCCCGCTTGCTGTCCGGCATCGTTGCGGGTGCGGGCCTGCGTGGCCGCTTCGTGGGAGACGCAAGCCTCAGTCGCCGACCGATGCGTCGCGTGCAAGGCCCGCTCGAGGCGATGGGCGCTTCCGTCACGCCGAGCGCGTCGGGTGGCTTGCCGATGGTGGTGGAAGGCGGTTCGCTCACCGACATCGAGTGGAACAACGAAACCTCGAGCGCGCAGGTGAAGAGCTGCATTCTGCTCGCGGCGCTTTGCGGAGGCGTCGAGGCAACGGTTCGCGAGCCCACGCGGTCGCGGGATCACACCGAGCGCATGTTCGCGGCGCACGGTGTCGAGGTCTGGGTGAATGACGACGCGGTGCTGCTGCCCGGCGGACAATCGTTGTCGCCGCTCGATCTCGAGGTGCCCGGCGATCCGTCGTCGGCCTCGTTCTTCGCGGCCCTTGCCGCGCTTGCTCCGCAGGGAGAGCTCCGTCTCGCGGACGTGTGCGTGAACGAGACGCGAACGGGCTTCCTTGCCGCGCTCGCACGAATGGGCAGCGACGTTTCGCTCGACGACAAGGTGCAGCGCCACGGCGAATGGGTCGCGAGCGTCAACGTGCGGGGCGGTCGAACGCTGCGGGGCATCACGATTCCACCAGCGGCGATTCCGACTCTCATCGACGAGCTGCCGTTGCTTGCGTGCCTCGGCGCCTACGCCGAAGGCGAGACGCGTGTCACGGGCGCTGCCGAGCTTCGCGTGAAGGAGAGCGACCGGATCACGGCAGTGGTCTCGAATCTCAGAGGACTTGGCGCGCAGGCCGAAGAGCTGGAGGACGGATTCGTCGTACACGGCACGCAGCCCCGTCTTCGCGGCTCCGTGGTCACGCACGGCGATCACCGGCTGGCGATGGCGTTCGGCATATTGGCGACGCTGCCCGGCAACGAGATTGCCATCGACGATCGCGACTGCGTCGCCGTGTCCTATCCGAGCTTCTGGAGCGATCTCGTGAAGGTCGTGCAGTGAGCCTGCCTGCGCGGATGGTCGTTGCAATCGATGGCCCGGCGGCATCGGGGAAGTCGTCCACCGCGCAGTGGGTGGCGGAGCGCCTCGGCTATCTCCACATCGATTCCGGCTCGTTGTATCGCGCGCTGACGGCCGCGGCCCTGCGTGGCAACGCGCCGCCGGAGGATTGGTCGCCGGAACGGTTGCTGCGGGACGCGCCTCGCGTCACGCTGGGTGCCGAGAAGCATGCGTTTCACGCGTTGATCGACGGCCAGCGCGTCGAGGAGGAGATTCGCGGCGGCGACGTCACCGCCAACGTGTCTCTCGTCGCGAAGATGCAAGCGGTGCGCTCGTGGGTGAATGCGAGTGTGCGCGAGGCGGCGCGGTGGCACGACGTCGTCGTGGATGGGCGCGACATGGGCACGGCGGTGTTTCCGGATGCGCCCCTCAAGGTCTTTCTCGTTGCGGACCCGTGGGAGCGCGCGCGCCGGCGCCTGGTCCAGCGGTTGGGCCGCCGGCCGACCGACGACGAGGTTGCCGCCGAGACCGACGTCCTCGTGCAGCGTGATGCGAAGGATGCGATGCAGACGCTTCAGGCGGCGGACGCGGTGCTCCTGGATACGACGTATTTGACCCAGGAGGAGCAGGTGGAGCGGATCGTGGCGCTGGCCCACGCCGTAAGTCATCGTGCTTCCAGCACTTAGGGTTGACGATCCGCTCTTCAACGCCTATGATTCATGGTTGCGTTCACCAAGCTGCCGGCGCGTGTGGCCGGCGGCATGTTTCGCGTCCGCCACACGGGCGGGCGCTCAACCCTTCGGACTCGCCGCGGCGAGCCTAAATACCCGCGATTTCCGGGAGAATTTCCGTCGGTATGACTGAGCTCGACACCCCAACCGAATCTTCGGCACTTACCGCGCGCGAGAAGCGCGACAAGCAGCGCGCGCAGCTTCGCCCGCTCGCCAATCTCCGCCCTGAGCTCGTGGACGACGAGGGATACTCGTCCGATGAGCTCGAGGCCATGATGGAGATGTACAACGGCACGATGGCCTCGATCGACGAGGGCGAGATCGTCAAGTCTCGCGTCCTCGAGATTCGCGACAACATGGTCGTGCTCGACATCGGCTTCAAGTCGGAAGGCAGCGTTCCGCTCGAGGAGTTCAAGGACTTTCCGGATCTCAAGCCGGGCGACGAAGTCGAAGTCCTGCTGGAGCACCTCGAGGACCAGGAGGGCTCCGTCGTCCTCTCGAAGAAGAAGGCGGACTTCATGCGCGTGTGGGAGCGCATCCGTCTCGCCTACGAGAACGATCAGCCCGTCGAGGGCACGCTCGTCAAGAAGATCAAGGGCGGCGTGGTCGTGGACCTCATGGGCGTGGACGCGTTCCTCCCCGGCTCGCAGATCGCACTCCGTCGTGTTCCGAACATCGACGAGCTGCTCGGCCAGAAGTTCGAGTTCAAGATCATCAAGCTCAACAAGCGCCGCCGGAACATCGTCGTCTCGCGCCGCGTGATTCTCGAGAGCGAGCGCGCGGGCAAGCGCGAGAAGCTCATGAAGGAGCTGGCGAAGGACCAGATCCGGAAGGGCGTCGTCAAGAACATCACCGACTTCGGTGCGTTCATCGATCTCGGCGGCGTGGACGGTCTATTGCACATCACCGACATGTCGTGGGGC
Organism: Gemmatimonadetes bacterium 2013_60CM_65_52; assembly: GCA_002215645.1. Lineage (GTDB taxonomy): Bacteria > Gemmatimonadota > Gemmatimonadetes > Gemmatimonadales > Gemmatimonadaceae > AG11. The sequence goes on from NGFI01000008.1 coordinate 426,567, forward strand.
CGCATCGCGCATCCGTCCGAGCTCGTGCAGATCGGCTCGGAGCTCGAGGTCAAGGTGCTGGACATCGACTGGCAGCGCGAGCGCATCTCGCTCGGCCTCAAGCAGCTCCAGAGCTACCCGTGGAAGGACGTCGCCGAGAAGTACCCGGTGGGCACGCGGGTGCAGGGCAAGGTGGTGAGCATCACCAACTACGGCGCGTTCATCGAGTTGGAGCCTGGCATCGAGGGTCTGGTGCACATCAGCGAGATGAGCTGGACCCGCAACGTGCGTCATCCGAGCAAGCTCGTCTCCATCGGTGAGACCATCGAGGCAGTGGTGCTCAAGGTCGATCCGAACGAGGAGAAGATCTCGCTTGGCATGAAGCAGACGGAGCAGGATCCGTGGGTGGTGCTGCCGCTCAAGTATCCAGTGGGCACGCGCATCAGCGGCAAGGTGCGCAATCTCACCAGCTTCGGCGCGTTCGTGGAGATCGAGCCCGGCATCGACGGTCTCATTCACATCTCCGACATGAGCTGGACGAAGCGCGTGCAGCATCCGTCGGAGGTCGTGAAGAAGGGAGATGCTGTCGACGTGGTGATCCTGAACATCGACAGCGAGAACAAGCGGATCAGTCTTGGCCTCAAGCAGGCGGAAGAGGATCCGTGGCTTCGCATCGGCGAGACCTATCCGGTCGGCACCGAGATGCGCTCGAAGGTCGTGCGTCTCATGGACAAGGGTGTCGTCGTCGACATCGGCAACGACATCGAGGGCTTCGTGCCCATCTCGCAGCTCACGCTCGACGGCAAGGTGGTCAACAGCCCGGCGGACGTGGTGTACGAGGGGATGAATCTCGACACTCGTGTGCTCGAGGTGGATCCGATCCATCGCCGCATCGTGCTGAGCGTCGTCGGCATTCCGGAAGAACAGCCTCCGCGTCCGGAGACGCCGTCCAAGATTCATACGGACGACGAGATTCCGACCGAGATTCCACTCGATATTCCGCTGGACGACGAGTAGAGACGCGTCGCTGCGAACTGAAAGAGCGGGCGGATTCCCTCATGGGTGATCCGCCCGTTCCGCATTTTCCAGTTGTTTCTGTGCGTTCTGTTGCTGTCCCTTCTGCTCAAGGGATAGCTTATCGGTCACTATGAGCATGCGAGAAAAGCTGGCGCTCCTCGAGCACCGTGCGGCGGAGGCGGAGCAAGGCGGCGGCGCGGCCAGACTGAAAGCCCAGCACGACAAGGGCAAGCTCTCTGCGCGCGAGCGGCTCGACCTCCTGCTCGACGAAGGCACCTTCGTGGAGCTGGACCGTTTCGTCGTGCATCGGTCGCACGACTTCGGTCTCGAGGAGCAGCGCATCTATGGTGACGGCGTGGTCACCGGCTACGGTCGCATCGAGGGGCGGCTGGTGTACGTCTTCTCGCAGGACTTCACCGTCTTCGGCGGCTCGCTGAGCGAGTCCTTCGCCGAGAAGATCTGCAAGGTCATGGATCTCGCGGTGCGGAATGGGGCGCCGGTGATCGGCTTGAACGATTCTGGTGGTGCGCGCATCCAGGAGGGCGTCGTCTCCCTGGGCGGCTATGCGGAGATCTTTCTCCGCAATACGCTCGCGTCCGGCGTCGTGCCGCAGATCAGCGCCATCCTCGGGCCGTGCGCAGGCGGTGCGGTCTACTCGCCAGCGATCACGGACTTCATCTACATGGTGCGGAAGACGAGCTACATGTTCGTCACCGGGCCGAACGTCGTGAAAACGGTGACGCACGAGGACGTCACCATGGAAGAGCTGGGCGGGGCCGACACGCACACGGCCACCAGCGGCGTCGCCCACTTCGCACACGACTCGGAGCCGGCATGCATCCAGGCCGTGCGCGATCTCTTGCAGTTCATTCCGTCCAACAATCTCGACGAGCCGCCGCGGGGACGCGGAACGGATCCGCGCGACCGCCGCGACGACGCGCTGCTGGACGTCGTGCCGGACAAGCCGAACATGCCGTATGACATGCACGAGGTCATCCGCCGCGTCGTCGACGATGGCGCGTTCTACGAGGTGCACCGGGAGTTCGCGGGGAACATTCTCTGCGGCTTCGCGCATCTCGGCGGATACAGCGTAGGCATTGTCGCCAACCAGCCGGCGGTGCTCGCGGGAGTGCTCGACATCAACGCGTCCACGAAGGCAGCACGGTTCATTCGCTTCTGCGACGCGTTCAACGTGCCGATCGTGACGTTCGAGGACGTCCCCGGTTTTCTACCGGGTGTGGGGCAGGAGCACGGCGGCATCATTCGCCACGGCGCAAAGCTGCTGTACGCGTATTGCGAGGCCACGGTGCCGAAGCTCACCGTCATCACGCGGAAGGCGTACGGCGGCGCCTATGACGTCATGAGCTCGAAGCACATTCGCGGCGACCTCAATCTGGCCTGGCCGACCGCGGAGATTGCGGTCATGGGGCCGAAGGGTGCGGTGGAGATTCTCTTCCGCAAGGAGATCGCGGAGAGCGACGATCCGTCGCGCGCGACCGACGACAAGATGGACGAGTATCGTGAGAAGTTCGCGCATCCGTACATCGCGGCCGGCCGCGGATACCTCGACGACATCATCGATCCGCGCGACACGCGTCCGAGACTCATCGACGCGCTCGATACGCTGCGCACCAAGCGCGACCGGAATCCGCCCAGGAAACACGGCAACATTCCGCTCTGATGTTCGACAAGGTCCTGGTCGCGAACCGCGGCGAGATCGCGCTCCGTGTCATTCGCGCCTGTCGCGAGATGGGAGTGCGCACCGTGGCCGTCTATTCCGAGGCGGACGCGCACGCGCCGCACGTGCGCGAGGCTGACGAAGCGATTCTCATCGGACCGGCTCCCTCGCGCGAGTCGTACCTCAAGGGCGACGCCATCATCGCGGCTGCACTGCGCACCGGTGCGCAGGCGATTCATCCAGGGTACGGCTTTCTCTCGGAGCGCGAATGGTTTGCGCGCGCCGTGCGTGACGCGGGCCTCGTGTTCATCGGACCACCCGCGGAAGCCATTGCCGCGGTGGGAAGCAAGACGGCAGCCCGCTCACTCGCGATCTCGGCGGGCACGCCGGTGGTGCCGGGCACGACGTCCGCGCTTCGCGATGCGGACGAAGCGGCGGACGTGGCGGCGCAATTCGGTTATCCCGTGCTGCTCAAGGCGGCAGCCGGCGGCGGCGGCAAGGGGATGCGCATCGTCCATCGGCGCGAAGAGCTGGCAGACGCGCTCGCTGCGGCCAAGCGCGAGGCGAAGAGCTCTTTCGGTGACGACGCCGTGTACGTCGAGAAGTACATCGTCGGCCCGCGCCACGTCGAAATCCAGCTGCTCGGCGACACGCACGGCACCATGCTGCACCTGGGTGAGCGTGAGTGCTCCGTGCAGCGGCGACATCAGAAGATGATCGAGGAGGCGCCGAGCGTTGCGGTGACTCCGGAGTTGCGGGCGCGCATGGGTGCCGCGGCGGTGGCTGCCGCTCGCGCGGCGGGCTACGTCAACGCGGGGACCTGCGAGTTTCTGCTCGACGCCGGCGGGGACTTCTACTTCCTCGAGATGAATACGCGCATTCAGGTCGAGCATCCGGTCACCGAGCTGGTCACGGGTGTGGATCTGGTGCAGTGGCAACTGCGGATCGCCGCGGGCGAAGCGCTTCCATTCCATCAGGAGGACCTGGACCCCAGCGGCTGGGCGATGGAGTGCCGGATCACGAGCGAGGATCCCGCGAACAATTTTCTGCCCTCGACCGGACGCGTGCAGTATCTCCACGTGCCCAGCGGCCCTGGCATCCGATGGGACGGCGGCATCGAGACCGGCAGCGAGATTTCGCTCTTCTACGATCCCATGCTGGCGAAGCTGATCGTGTGGGCGCCTACTCGCGCCGCCGCGATCGCGCGCATGCATCGCGCGCTGCTCGAGCTCACGATCGAAGGCGTGGACACCTCGCGCGACTTTCATCTCCGCGTGATGGAGGACGCCGAGTTTCGATCGGGTGACATCAGCATCCAGTGGCTGGAGCGCCGCCTCGCGTCGCTCCTCAGCGTGCAGCCACCGCGCGAGGCAGTCTTGCGAGCGGCGATTGCCGCCGCGTTGCTCGCGGAGCGCGAGCGGTCGGGTCCGCAGCGTGCACGGAGAGGCGCCGAGTCCTCCGCGGTGACTTCCACTACGTCGCCGTGGCTTCAGGCGGCACGGCTCGATGCCATCCAATGAATGATCCGCTCGCCCGCGTCGAGATCGACGGCATTGCCGCTGGCGGCGACGGAGTGGCTCGCACGGAAGGCATGGTCGTCTTCACCCCGCGCACGGCGATCGGTGACGTCGCCCTCGTGCGCCTGACGAGGCACAAGCGATTCGCGCGTGGCACGCTGATCTCACTCGATCGGGAATCGCCGGACCGCATCGTGGCGACGTGCGCCCACTACGTCCAGGATCGTTGCGGCGGCTGCCAGTTGCAGCATATGACGTACGATGCGCAGCGCCGCGCCAAGGCCACCATCATCGCCGACAGCCTGCGCCGCATTGGACGACGCGAGACGCCGCAGTTCGACGTCGAGGCGAGCGAAGCGCAGTGGCGGTATCGACGCAAGCTCACGCTGCATCTTCGCCGGAGTGGGGACCACTGGATCGCCGGTCTGCATCCGTACGATGATCCGCGCGGGGTATTCCAACTCGAGGACTGTCCGATCACAGACGAGCGTGTACTGGCCGTCTGGACATCGCTGCGGGCGCGTTTTGAGTTTCTTCCGAGCGAGACGGCGCTGCGCGTTGCAGTACGGCTGGTGTCCGGGGGCGCCGCCGTTGTGGTCGAGGGCGGCCGCTCATGGCCCGATCCCGAACGGTTCATCCAGGCGGTGGACGGCGTCGTCGAGTTGTGGTGGAAGCCGGAGCAGGGACGCACGCGCCGAATCGCCGCGCGGATAGGCGGACAACACGCGGGGGCTTCGTTCGCGCAGGTGAACGCGCGTGTCGCAATGCGGCTGAGGGACTATGTCCTCGATCGTGTGCGGGCGCACTCACCGACGACGGTCGTAGATGCATATGCGGGCGTCGGAGACACGGCGCTCGCCCTTGCCAGCGAAACCACCGTCACCGCCATCGAGCTGGATGCCTCCGCGGTGGAACAGTTTGCCGACCGCCTTCGGCTGCCGTCACGCGCTATTTCCGGGCGCGTCGAGGAACGTCTGGAGGAGGCGCTCCCGGCCGACGTGGTGCTGCTCAATCCACCGCGATCCGGAGTGGATCCGCACGTGACGAACGTGCTCGAGCACGTCACCTCGCCGCCGAGAGCCATCATCTACGTGAGCTGCGACGCGGCCACCCTGGCTCGCGATCTCGCACGCATGCCGCGATATCGGCTGGCGAGTGTCCGTGCGTACGACATGTTTCCGCAGACGGCGCACGTGGAGACCGTGTGCGAGCTCGTTCCCGAGGCGGCATGAAGTACGTCGTGAGAGTGGGCGACGCGGACATCGACGTGATCATCGACGGCGACGTCACCATAGTGGATGGCGTGTCGCGCCCTGCGAGCATTGCCGAAGTCGAGGGTACGCCCGTTCGCATGGTGACCATCGGCGACGAGGTGCATCGTGTCGTCGCCCGCCGCGGTACGTCGCGAGGCCGGTATTCGCTCTGGGTGGACGGATTTCGGCACGAAGTGGAAGCACTCGACGAGCGCACGCGCTTCATTCGGGAGCTGAGCGGTGCCAGCTCCGGTCCGGTGGGCCCGGCGCCGCTCGTCGCGCCGATGCCGGGCATGATCGTCCGTGTCGCCGTCGAGCCAGGCGACGTGGTGGTGCCGGGCCAGGGACTCGTCGTCATGGAGGCAATGAAGATGGAAAACGAATTGCGCGCGACGTCGGCTGGCACCGTGACGGCGGTGCTGGTGCAGCCCGGCACAGCCGTCGAAAAGGGCGCTGTGCTGCTGGAGCTCGAGTGATGCGACTCATTCGTCCGGCGCTGGTTCTGCTCATCGCTTCGCGCGCGGCAGCCGCGCAAGTTCCGAACACGGACATCTATCTCGCACCGCTGTCGCGCGTGGGAGACTCCATGGTCGTCGGCGCGGCGATCAACGTGACGCATCGGCCTGGTTACGACAATCAGCCGAGCTTTCTGCTTGATAGCCGCGCGATTCTCTACACGGCCATTGCAGATGGACAGGCCGACATCTGGCGCTACGACATCGGGCCGCGGACCACCACGCGCGTCACGGCAACGCCCGAAAGCGAGTACTCGGCCACGCCGATGCCGCGTGAGAACCGGTTCAGTGTCATTCGCGTGGAGCGCGACTCGACTCAGCGTCTCTGGAGCTTCGCGCTCGACGGCTCGGATCCGCAACTCGTGTTGCCGCTGCTCAAGCCCGTGGGATACCACGCGTGGCTCGACTCCACGCGCCTCGTGACATTCGTGCTCGGCACACCGAGCACGCTGCACCTCGTCAGTCGCGACGGCAGCGTGGACATCGTGCGCGCGAAGGACGTCGGCCGCGCGGTGCACCACGTTCCCAATGAGCGCGCGTTCACCTACACACAGCGTGACAGCGGTGTGCTGTGGATTACCCGGCAGCCGATCGATCGCGCGGACGCGCGGCGCCTGGTACGCGCCGCGGCGGACAACGAGTTCCACGCATTCATGCCCGACGGCACGTTGCTCACGGCGTCGGGCGGAACGCTACTCCGCTGGAACAAGATTCAGGGCGAGGGAAGCGCATGGATTCCCGTCGCGGACCTCACCGCGAACGGCGTCCGGAGCGTCACTCGTCTGGCCGTGAGTCCGGACGGCAATTGGCTCGCGTTCGTCGCCGAACCGGTACCCTGAAGGGTTAGTGCTTGCGGCCGGGCGCGATCGCGTCGCGTCCGAATTTCTTCCGGACCGCGTCCATCGTGCGTGATACGATGCGGTCCCGCTCCGTCTCGAGTGGCCGACTCGCGTCGAACAGTGAAAGCTGCCTGATGAGCGGATCGCCGAACCCGGAGAGGGCGACGCCGAGCAAGCGCGCCGGGACGCGGCGTGCGCGGCGCAGCTTGTGGAGAAGGTCGCGCGCGACCACGAAGATTGCGCGATCCGACTCGAGCGGATCGTCCACCGTGCGGCTCGCCTGGCGCGTCGTGAAGTCCTTGTCGCGGATTCGGACCGTGACGGTGCGCGCCCGCAGATCGGCGCCGCGAAGATCCCCGGCCGCTCGGCCGACGAGCTCCGTCAACTCGCCCTCGAGAAGCAGGTCGTCGTGGATGTCGGTTGGAAAGGTCTCGTCGCGGCTGATGCTGCGGGCGGGCTCGCGGTCGTCGACGACGCTCTCGTCGACGCCGCGCACACGTCGCCCGAGCCATCCCGCATCACCGGGTCCGACCAGACGCACGAGCGCCGCCTCGTCTCGATCCAGCACGTCGGATACACTGCGCAATCCCCGTTCGGCGAGGCGTGCCGTCGTCTTGGGGCCGATGCCCGGGATGTCCGCCAGCACCAGCTCCCGCATGAACGCGATCTCGCTGCCCGGCTCGACCACGCGCACGCCATCGGCGTCGTTTTCCGGCCGTGGCTTGGCGCCCTCCGCCGCCAGCTTGGCGATGAGCTTCGACGTGCCGCCTCCGATGGAGACGCGCAACTTCGTCTCCTCGAGTACCACATCCCGCATGCGATGCGCGATCGTCTGGAGTGAGGCGCCCGCATAGATGGACTCGGTGCCGCCGAGATCCGCGTACCATTCGTCGATGCTGGCGGACTGGACGACGGGTGCAAAGCGTTCGAGCACGGCGCGGATCTCCTTGTGCTTCTGCCGGCACGCTTTACCCGGAACGGGGACGCACGTAGCACCTGGGCAGAGCCGAAGCGCTCGCGACATCGGCATGGCCGAGCGGACGCCATGCTGTCGCGCTTCGTACGACGCGGAGCACACCACGCCTCGTCCTTCCGCCGTTCCGCCGACGAGCAGCAGGGGAGCGCGGCCGGCACCCTCCGGATCCACGAGTCGCGCGACGGCGACGAAGAACGCGTCGGCGTCGATGAGCAGGATCCGCCGAACCGGTGTTTGTTCGGGCATACAGAATTATAGCCGTGCGGGGGCACAGCTACCGACGTCAGAAATGCCACTCTGAGACTCTCCGCCGCCGACGCCAAGGCGGCGATGAGACGGCGGACGGCAGAAGCAGAATTCGGAGGGCAGACGCAGACTCTGAACCGTCGTGCCCGTGCGGTTGACGGCTCGTAAGTTGTTGTCTAGCTTACAGGTCTGTCCAAAAACGCCTTCAGTGGCGGCCGAGACCCGGGTTGCATGACGCACCGGTGAGGCGAGGTACCGACGCAGTCACTTCGAGTCATGTTCAAATCGTACACCGCCACGCCGCGCGATATCCAGCAGGACTGGTATATCGTCGACGCCGATGGCCTGGTGCTCGGCCGCCTCGCCACCGAGGTCGCGCGCATCATCCGCGGCAAGCACAAGCCGATGTTCACGCCGCACATGGATACGGGCGACGGCGTCATCGTCATCAACGCATCCAAGGTCCGCGTCACGGGCCGCAAGAGCGAGCAGAAGGAGTACTTCCACCACACGGGCTACATGGGTCACGAGCGGTTCACGCCGTTCGCGACGATGCTGTCCAGGCATCCGGAGCGCATCATCGAGAAGGCCGTCTACGGCATGCTGCCGAAGACCGCGCTCGGCCGTCAGGCGCTCCGCGGCAAGCTTCGCGTGTACGGCGGCGCAGAGCATCCCCACTCGGCCCAGGTGCCGAAGACGCTGACCCTCAAGAAGAGCGAGGCGAAGTAGCCATGGCCGAAGGAGTCACGCACACGATCGGACGCCGCAAGGAAGCGGTGTGCCGCGTCTACTTGAAGGCCGGTTCCGGCAAGTGGGACATCAACGGCCGCACGCTGGGAGACTACTTCCCGCGCCCGGCGCTGGTGTCCGCCATTCAGCAGCCGTTTACGGCGACCGACATGCTCGGCCGCTTCGACGTCAAGGCGAACGTGTCCGGCGGTGGCCAGACGGGCCAGGCCGGTGCGCTGCGCCTCGCGGTGGCGCGCGCCATCGTGCAGATCGACGAGTCGCAGCGCCGCAAGCTCCGCGACCTGGGTCTTCTGACACGGGACGCGCGTGCGGTCGAACGGAAGAAGCCAGGCCGGCCGAAGGCACGAAAGAGATTCCAGTTCAGCAAGCGGTAACCTGTAGTTCATCCAGCACGCTTCCCGAGTCTCCGCCTGGTGCCGGCCATGCCGGTAGGCGGAGACGCTGACGGAAGCGGAAGACATCAACCACGTATTACGACAATGGCAGACGACAACAAGCCCACCCTCGAGCAGCTCCTCGCGGCTGGCGTCCACTTCGGACACCAGACCCGCCGGTGGAATCCCAAGATGCGCCGCTTCATTTTCGCCGAGCGCAACGGGATCCACATCATCGACCTTCAGAAGTCCCTCCGTCAGCTCGAGATCGCGCAGAAGCTGGTGCGCGACGTCGTGACGCGCGGCGACAGCGTCCTGTTCGTGTGCACGAAGGCGCAGGTGGCCGGCATCGTGAAGCAGGAAGCGGAGCGTTGCAACGCGATGTACATCACCGAGCGGTGGCTCGGTGGGCTGCTCACGAACTTCCAGACGGTGAAGAAACAGCTCAAGCGCATGAAGGAGCTCGAGGCCGGCAGCGTCGAGGGCGGCGAGTGGGAGAACTACACGAAGAAGGAACGCCTCATGATGTCGCGTGAAAAGGACAAGCTCGGGAAGTATCTGAGCGGCATCCGGAGTCTCACGCGCACGCCGGGCCTCATGTTCGTCGTCGACGCGAAGAAGGAGAAGATCGCCGTCGCCGAAGCCAACAAGCTTGGCATCCCGATCATCGCGATCGTGGACACGAACGCGGATCCCGACCTCATCACCGTTCCGATCGCGGGCAATGACGACGCCATCCGCTCGGTCGAGCTGATCACCAAGGCCATCGCGGACACCATCGCCGAAGCGCGCCTTGCGGCGCCGATTCGCGCGGAGGCCGAAGAGGGCGCCGAGGGCACGATGACGTACAGCTCCGAGCGGGGTACGGAGTCCGCGGTGGAGCGCGACGAGCGTCGTCGCCGGCGTCCGCGCCGCCGCCGCGCGAAGCCCGAAGCAATCGCTGCGCACCTGAAGGGCACCGAAGCCGAGGCCGAAGCGCCGGACGTCGCACCCGACGACGCAGAGTAGGCCTGATCCACGCGGAACGCGCGAGCGTCCCCGCAACGGACAGGTTAACATTCAGACGCCGCCGGCCAGCCCGGCGGCGTTTCCACGCCACACCCGAGAATCGACGAGAAATGGCTGCGTTCACCGCCAAGGATGTTGCAGACCTGCGCCAGCGCACCGGCGCGGGAATGATGGAGTGCAAGAAAGCCCTCGAGGAAAACGAGGGCGACATCGAGAAGGCCATCGAGTGGCTGCGCAAGAAGGGCATCGCCAAGGCCGAGAAGCGCGCGGGACGCGCGGCTTCCGAGGGCAAGATCGTCGCGCTCACGTCGCCGGACGGCCGCACCGGCGTGCTCGTGGAGCTGAATAGCGAGACGGACTTCGTCGCGCGCAACGAGACCTTCGGGCAGACCGCTTACCAGATCGCCAACCTCGTGCACGACCATAAGGAGACGAACGGCGTCGTCTCCGCGGCCGAGGACTCGCCCATCATGGCCATCGCCTTCGGCGAGTCGGGGAGTCTGTCCGAGGCGCTCAAGATGCTGACCGGCACGATCGGCGAAAACATCGTGCTGCGGCGGTACGCGCGTCTCTCCGGAGAGGGTGCGGTCGGCTCCTACGTGCATCACAACGGCAAGGTCGCCGCGCTGGTGGAGATCGGCGGACTGTCCGGCGATGCGGGTCAGCAGCTGGCGCGCACCATCGCGGAGCACGTCGCCGCGGGCGTGCCGGCCGTCCCTGTCGCCGTGCAGCGGGAAGACGTGCCCTCGGAAGTGGTCGAGCGAGAGCGCCGCATCTTCACCGAGCAGGCCGCCGCGAGCGGCAAGCCGGAGAACATCGTCAAGAAGATGGTGGAGGGCAGGATCGACAAGTTCTACAAGGAGGTCACGCTCATCGACCAGCCCTGGGTTCGCGACGACAGCAAGAGCATCCGCGATCTCCTGAAGGCCGCCGGCAGCGAAGTCACGATCAAGCGCTTCGCGCGCTTCCAGATGGGACAGGAGTAAAGACTCGTGACCGAGCTTCGCTATCCGCGGGTGCTGCTCAAGATCTCCGGTGAAGCGCTGGCCGGAGAGCGGGGGCTCGGGTTCGACTTCCCAACCATCGAGCGCATCGCCGACGAGATTCAGTCGGTGGTGCGCCTCGGGACGTCGCTCGGACTCGTGATCGGCGGCGGCAACATGGTGCGGGGATCGCAGCTCTCGAAGATGGGCATGGATCGCGTGAGCGCGGACTACATGGGCATGCTGGGCACGGTCATCAACGCGCTCGCCGTCCAGGACATCCTCGAGCGAAAGGGGATGGAGACGCGGGTCATGACCGCCATCCGCATGGAGGAGCTGGCCGAGCCGTACATTCGGCGCCGCGCCCTCCGGCATTTGGAGACGGAGCGCATCGTCATCTTTGCCGCGGGCACGGGCAATCCGTACTTTAGCACCGACACGGCGGCGGTCCTGCGCGGCATCCAGATCAAGGCCAACGTCATCATCAAGGCCACCAGCGTGGACGGCGTGTACTCCGCCGATCCAAAACAGGATCCGAACGCCAAGTTCTACCATGAGATCAGCTACCGCGACGTCATGCTCGAGGAGCTCAAGGTGATGGACCAGACCGCCGTGACGCTCTGCAAGGAGAACGCGTTGCCGCTGATCGTTCTGAACATCCACCAACCGGGCGCGATTGCCGCGGCGGTTCGCGGCGAGCGCGTCGGCACACTCGTCCGATGAGCACAATCCCACAGATCATGAAGGACTGCCGGTCCGCCATGGAGAAGGGGCTGGATGCGGCGAAGCGCGAGTTCGCATCGGTCCGCTCGGGGAAGGCGACGCCGAACATGCTCGACACCGTCCGCGTCGAGGCCTACGGACAGATGATGGCGCTCAATCAGGTGGCCAGCATCGCCACGCCGGAACCCCGCACGATTCTCGTGACGCCGTTCGACAAGTCACAGGCGAAGGCCATCGAGAAGGCCATCCGCGATTCCGACCTCGGACTCGAGCCCGCGCAGCAGAGCGGCGTCATCCGTGTGCCCTTGCCACAGATGAACGAGCAACGTCGCAAGGAACTCGTGAAGATCGTTCACAAGTACGCCGAGGACGGCCGCATCGCGGTGCGCCACTCGCGCACCCACGCGCGCGACGCGCTCAAGAAGTTGAGCGGCGTCAGCGAAGACGACGTCAAGCATGCCGAGAAGGACCTCCAGAAGGTCCATGACGACTTCATCGCGAAGATCGACCAGTTGGTCAAGGCCAAAGAGGCCGAGATCATGGAAGTCTGAGGCACGACGCCTTCCTCCAGCAGCCCGCGCGCATGAGCGAGCTCGCGCTCCGCGTCCTGTTCTCCATCGTCGCTGCTCCGATCGCACTGGGCATCGTGCTCGTGGGCGGCGCTCCCCTCGCGGCGCTGCTCGCAGTCGTGTGCGCCATCGGCGCGTGGGAGTTCTACCGGCTCGCCATCGCGACGGGTGCCCGCCCACTCGATGACGCCGGCATCGCAATCGCCGGCGTGACGCCACTCGTGATTCACGCCCATTACCTGGGACTCATTACGGCGCGGCCCGCGTTCGCCGCGCTCGTCGTCCTCGGCATTTGCGCGGCCGCCATCTGGACGCGAGGCGTCGAAGGGCAGCCGCTGGGCGCGAGCGCGACGACCGTATTCGGCATTCTCTACACGGCTGGCGCGCTCGGCTTCGGATACGCGCTGCGCTACCACGACGTGGTTCGCGGCTACGACTCCGTCGGCGCCTTCAACCTGACACTCGCCGGCCTGCCGCTGCGTATTCCTCCTGGTGGCATCCTTCTCGTCTTTCCTCTCGTCGTCACCTGGGCCACGGACATCGGCGCGTATGCGGTGGGCCGGGCCGTTGGCGGACCAAAGCTCATTCCGAGCGTGAGTCCGGGAAAGACGATCTCCGGCGCGGTGGGCGGACTCGTGGTGAGCATGCTCGTATCGCTTGCGTATGCGCGTCTCGTGCTCGCGCCCGGCGCGCACCTCGGTCTTACGCCACAGGGAGCTCTGCTGTTCGGCGCATGCCTCAGCGTCGCGGCGCAATCAGGCGATCTGTTCGAGTCGCTGATCAAACGCGAGGCGGGCGCGAAGGACAGCTCCCATCTGATCCCCGGGCACGGCGGCATTCTCGATCGCTTCGACAGCCTGATTTTCGTGCTGCCGGTGGCGTACGTGCTGCTCGGCTGGCTGCCCATGCCGCTGTTCCAATGACACGCGGCGTTGCGCTGTTGGGCTCGACCGGGTCGATCGGCACCACGGCGCTTCGAGTGCTCGATCGCCATCGAGATCGCTTTCGCGTAACCGGCCTTACCGCGTTCACCAACGAGTCGATCCTGGCGGAGCAGGTGCGGGCGTTCGCCCCATCGTACATCGGTCTCGTTCGCAACGGCACCGCGACGCATGCCGGTTGGTGCCATGGGGAGTCGTGCCTCGTGGACGCCGCGTCGCGTGACGACGCGGACATCGTGGTCAATGCCGTCGTCGGCTCCGTGGGCCTTCGCGCGACACTCGCCGCGTTGGAGCGCGGTAAGCGTGTGGCGCTCGCCAACAAGGAGTCGCTCGTCATGGGTGGATCACTGGTAACCGCTGCTGCGGCACGCGGTGGCGGCGAGATCGTACCTATCGATAGCGAGCACAGCGCGATTCTTCAGTGCATCGGCACGCGTCCCGTGAGCGAGGTCCGCCGGATCGTGTTGACGGCGTCTGGCGGTCCATTTCGTGACTGGAGTGCCGACCGCATCGCGAATGCGACACCTGAGCAGACGCTGCGGCATCCCACATGGCAGATGGGACCGAAGATCACCGTGGACAGCGCCACGCTTGCCAACAAGGCCTTGGAGGTGATCGAGGCCCACTATCTCTTCGGCATTCCGTACGAGCGCATCGACGTCGTCGTGCATCCGCAGAGCATCGTGCATTCGTTCGTCGAGTTCATCGACGGCAGCGTGGTGGCTCAGCTCGGTGCGCCAAGCATGGAGCTGCCCATTCTGTACGCGCTCACCTACCCGGACCGTGTTAGCGACACTGGGGTACCAACCTTTGACCCGGTCGCGCGGTCTCCATTGACGTTCGAGGCCGTGCGGCATGACGAGTTCCCCGCGCTCCGTCTCGGTATCGAGGCGGGACGGGCGGGCGGTGCCGCGCCCGCGGTGTTCAACGCGGCGAACGAACAGGCCGTGGCACTCTATCTGGACGGCCGGATTCGTTTTGGGGACATCGCACGCAGCATCGGGGGCGCGCTGGAAGCGCTCGTTGGTGCCGCGAGCGGATCGCTCGACGCCATTCTCCACGCCGATACTGAGGCACGTCGTCACGTGAAAGAGCAGCTCGGATGCTAGCATACGTCGCGCCGATCATCGTGTTCGGCATCGTGATCTTCGTTCACGAGCTCGGACATTTCATCGCGGCAAAGCTCGTCGGGGTGTACACGCCCCGATTCTCGATCGGTTTCGGGCCCGCCTTGCTGCGGCTGCGGCGAGGCGAGACGGAGTACGTGCTCGCCGCGCTCCCGCTGGGTGGCTACGTGCGGATGGCCTCGCGCCACGACGCCGAGGCCGCGTTTCTCGAGGGGGGGAACGAGGAGTCGAGTGCGCTGAAGCCCGATGATCCGCGATACGATGCCGAGGCGATGGTTCCGTTTGGGCCGAAGCCGGTACCCGAGTCGCGGTGGTTCGAGTCCAAGAGTCTGGCAGCGCGTCTGTTCATCATGATTGCCGGCGTGACGATGAACGTGCTGCTCGCGTTCGTGGTGCTGACGGGAATCGGCCTGTATTACGGAGAGGTCGTGGTCGGCACCCGCGTCGTCGGCGCCGTGCACGCGGTGTCCAATGCGCCGGCGCTGACGGCGCTACGGGCCGGTGACACCATCGCGGCCGTCAATGACAAGTCCGTCCGCAACTGGAACGAGATCCGCGACCTGATCGATGAGACGCACGCGGCCCGCCTCGTCATCCGGACGAATCGTGGTACGATCGCGGTTCCTGTGGGCGGGTCAGGCGAGCCGGGCGCCCGCGACATCGGCAACGCGATCGACTTCTTCATACCGCCGGTGATCGGCGACCTGCTGCCGGGCAGCGCGGCGGTGCGCGGCGGTCTCCGTGCCGGTGACTCCGTGGTGGCGATCGATCACCAGCCCGTGGACAGCTGGTCGCAGCTTCAGGCGCGCGTCGCGCCGTCGGCGGGCAGGGAGATCGCGTTCGACGTTCGTCGCCATGGCGTCCCGCGCACGTTCACGGTACGTCCGGATGCGGTGGACCAGAAGGATCCCGTGACGAAGCAGATGGCGTCGGTGGGAAAGATTGGCGCGACGCCCGCGGACTTCAGCAGCCGCCAGCCGATGGCGATCGGGACCGCGTTCGGGGAGGGGGCGCGACAGACGTGGCTCACGGCAACGAAGATCGTGGCCGTCGTGCGCGGTCTCCTGACGCGCGAAGTCTCCGTGCGGCAGCTCGGCGGCCCCATCGCGATTACGCGGGCGTCGGTGGCCGCGGCGCAGAGCGGCGTCGAGAGTCTTTTTCTGCTGATCGCCGTTCTTAGCGTGAACGTGGCGGTCCTCAACCTGCTCCCGATTCCGATTCTCGATGGCGGGCAGATCCTGATCAACGTGGCCGAGTCAGTGAAGGGGCGTCCGTTCAGCGCGCGGACGCGGGAGTACATCCTGCGCTTCGGGCTGGTGGCCATACTGCTGATCTTCGCGATGTCGACGTTCAACGACCTGGCCAACGGAGTGCGGGACGTCGTAGCGCGGCTCTTCGGCTGAGCCGTTCCTTTCTTGACACGTTGCGCCGCCTGAGCTAACTTACACGGCTCAACCAACTTATCTCTGTTTAGCCAATGGCTTTTGACAACGCCCCGACGCTCGAGAAGTACAAGCAGCACGAGACGGACACCGGCTCCGCGCGAGTCCAGGTCGCCCTGCTCACCGAGCGGATCAACTACCTCACCGAGCACTTCCGGACTCACAAGAAAGACCATCATGGCCGCCGCGGGCTGCTGAAGATGGTCGGGAACCGCCGCCGCCTGCTGAACTACATGAAGCGGACGGACATCGACGGCTACCGTCAGATCGTCCAGGACCTCGGGCTACGGTACTAAGCGGGGCATGAACGCACGCGCGCGGACGCATTCTTGCGGACCGCGCGTTTTGCGTTTTCACGAAGCGCACCCGGCAATTCGGCCGCGTGCAATGCAGATAAGAGACCCAGGAAAAAATGCAACGCATTGAAAAGACGTTCGCCGGACGCCGGCTGATCCTCGAGACCGGCCGACTGGCCAAACAGGCCGCCGGCTCGTGCCTCATCACCTTCGGCGACACCATGGTATTGGCGGCCGTGACGGTGAGCGACACGAAGTCCACACTTCCCTTCTTTCCGCTCACCGTCGAGTACCGCGAAAAGACATACGCCGCCGGCAAGATCCCCGGGGGCTTCATCAAGCGCGAGGGACGTCCCTCGGACGGTGAGATCCTCAGCTGTCGCATCATCGACCGCTCCATCCGGCCGCTGTTCCCCGAAGGATTCGCCAACGAAGTGCAGGTGTTCTGCTACGTCATCTCCGCCGATCAGGAGAATGACGCCGACGTCCTGGCGCTCGTCGCGACATCCTTCGCACTGAACCAGAGCCGCACGCCGTTTGCCGCTCCCATCGCGGGAGTCCGCGTCGGACGAGTGCAGGGCAACTGGATCCTCAATCCGACGTTCCAGCAGCTCGAGTACAGCGACATCGATCTCGTCGTCGCCGGCTCGAAGGACTCGATCGTCATGGTCGAGGGCGGTGCGGTCGAGGTCAGCGAAGAGGACGTCGTCGAAGCGCTGACGGTCGCCCAGGGCGGAATCCGCGAGCTGATCGACCATCAGGAAGAGCTGCTCGCGCTTGCCGGACGCACCGAGAAGCTCGCGTGGGCCCCGGCCGCCGCCACCGACGGACTCGCCGACAAGGTGAAGGCCGCCGCCGAGGCGCGCATCCTTGAGGCGCTCAACCAGAAGGAGAAGCACACCCGCATCCAGACGGTCGCGGTGGTGAAGCAGGAAGTCGCCAATCAGCTCCTCGCCGACCTGCCAGACAACGTCAAGGAGATCCACAGCATCCTCGGCGATCTGGAATACACGGCCCTTCGGTCGCAGGTGCTCAGCACGAAGAAGCGCGTGGACGGGCGGGCGACGAACGAAGTCCGCCCAATCAGCATCGACAGCGGTATTCTTCCGCGCTCGCATGGCTCCGCGCTGTTCACGCGCGGGCAGACGCAGGCACTCGTATCGGCCACGCTCGGCACGGCCAACGACGTGCAGCGCCTCGACTCCATCGACTCGGCGGCTGAAACGACGAAGTCGTTCATGCTGCATTACAACTTCCCGCCGTTCTCCACGGGCGAAGTGCGGCCGGTGCGCGGCACGTCGCGTCGCGAGATCGGACACGGCAACCTCGCCGAGCGCGCGTTGCAGGCGGTGCTCCCTGATTTCGCGGATTTCCCGTACACGCTTCGCATCGTGTCCGAGATCCTCGAGTCGAACGGCTCGAGCTCCATGGCCACGGTGTGCGGCGGATCGCTGGCGATGATGGACGCGGGTATCCCGATTCGCGGCGCGGTGGCTGGTGTGGCGATGGGCCTCATCAAGGAAGGAAAGAAGTACGCCATCCTCACCGACATCCTCGGCACCGAGGATCACCTCGGCGACATGGACTTCAAGGTGGCGGGCACGGCTGCGGGCATCACGTCCATTCAGATGGACATCAAGATCCAGGGGCTCGACCTCCAGATCATGAAGGAGGCGCTCGCGCAGGCGAAGGAGGGCCGTCTCCACATCCTCGGCGAGATGAACAAGGCGCTGTCCACGCATCGCGAAGACCTGAGCCCGTTCGCACCGCGCATCGTGACGCTCCAGATCAATCCGGAGAAGATCGGTGACCTCATCGGGCCGAAGGGCAAGACGATCCGCGGCATTCAGGACGAGACGGGCGCCGAGATCACCGTGGATGATACGGGTCTCGTGACCATCGCGGCGGTCGGCGGTGAGCCGATGCAGCGCGCACGTGCGATGGTGCAGGCCATCACGGCCGAGCCGGAGATCGGCGCGACGTACGAGGGCACCGTGAAGACCACGACGGCATTCGGCGCGTTCGTCGAGATCATGCCGGGCACGGAAGGCCTGGTGCACATCTCGGAGCTCAAGCACGGCCGCACCGAGAGGACCGAAGACGTGGTGAACAAGGGCGATCGCGTGACCGTGAAGCTGCTCGATCGCGACGAGCGTGGACGTCTGCGTCTCTCCATGAAGGCGCTCACGCCGCGGCCGGAGGGCATGCCGGAGGAAGAGCCGCGTCCGCCGCGCGCGGAAGGCGATCGGCCCGCGCGCGAAGATGGTGAACGGCCGCGCCGGAGCGGCGGTGGAGGCCGCGGTCGCCGCTAGTGAAGCGCGGTGACACGCCGGTGGATGGATTCCGCCGGACGGTATTGCCCAACGGACTGACCGTACTCTCGGAGCACATGCCGGGAGTACGGTCGGTTGCCTTCGGTGCCTGGGTACGCGCGGCGTCTCTGCATGAGGCGCGCGAAAAGATGGGCGTGTCGCACCTCCTGGAGCACATGGTGTTCAAGGGCACGGCGAAACGCTCGGCGAAGCAGATCGCCCTGGAGCTCGAGGGCCTTGGTGGCTCGCTGGACGCGTACACGTCGCGCGAGCACACCGTGTATCAGGCGCGAGTGCTCGATGAACACCTCGACGTGGCCGCCGACGTCATCGGCGACTTCGTGTTTGCGCCGCTGCTACGAAAGAGCGATCTCGATCTCGAGCGCAAGGTCGTGCTCGAGGAGATCAGCATGGTGGACGACACGCCGGACGATCTCGTCTTCGAGCTGCACAACGAGACGCTGTGGGGTGGACACCCGTACGGCTACTCGATCCTCGGTACGAGAGACACGGTGTCCGCGCTCGGGACGGACGACCTCGAGGCGCTGCACGATCGCGCGTATCACCCGTCGCATCTCATCGTCGCCGCGTCGGGGAACGTCGATCACGACGCGCTGCTGGGTTCTCTCGAGCGCACGGGCTGGCTCGTCGATCGCCCGCGCGATGCCTCGCGTCTCGTCGTGCCGCCAGCGGCCGCGGAGCCGCCGGTACGGCGCCATGTCACGCGCGATGGGGCGCAGACGCACATCGTCGTCGGCAGTTCGACCATCTCGCAGAGCGATCCGCGCCGGCACGCGCTCGTGCTGCTCAGCGTGCTTCTGGGCGGCGGCATGAGCTCGCGTCTGTTCCAGCGGGTGCGCGAAGAGATGGGGCTCGCGTATTCGGTGTACACGTTTCAGTCCTTCCACGCCGACATCGGCATGCACGGCGTGTACGTGGGCACCGGGCCCGAGCGGGCTCGCGATGCGCTCGAGGCGATCGAAGCCGAGCTGGCGGAAGTAGCGGAGCACGGTCTGCCGCCAGAGGAGCTGGTGATGGGAAAGAGCCAGCTCAAGGGACAGATCACCCTGACGCTCGAGAGTGTGAGCGCGCGCATGTACCGCTGTGCGGGCGTGGAGCTGTACGACGAACCGTACCGTACGCTCGACGACATGCTCGCGATCGTGGACGGCGTCACGGAGGAGCAGATCGCCGAGGTGGCGCGTGAGTTCTTTGCGCCCGAGCGGCAGACCGTTGTGTCGCTCGGCCCAGGCGGTTCTCTTTAAAAGCTACGCTTCACCACACACTCAATTTCAATAGTTGCCGCCACCATGAAGATCGGCGTTCCGAAGGAAATAAAGACCAACGAGAATCGCATCGCGCTCGTGCCGGCTGGCGCGGAGGCGCTCATCACCGCCGGCCACTCCGTGCGCATTGAAACCGGCGCAGGCCTGGGCAGTGGTTTCAGCGACGAGGACTACCTGAAGGTCGGCGCGTCGATCGCGCCCGATGCCGCGGCGGTCTGGAAGGACAGCGAGATGATCATGAAGGTGAAGGAGCCCATTCGCACGGAGTGGCCGCACATGCGGAAGGGGCAACTCATCTTCACGTACTTTCATTTCGCAGCAGATGAGGAGCTCACGCGCGCGCATCTGGCAAGCGGCGCCACGTGCATCGCGTACGAGACGGTCGAGCTGCCCACGCGCGAACTGCCGCTGTTGACGCCGATGTCCGAGGTGGCCGGCCGCATGGCCGTGCAGGAGGGCGCGAAGTACCTCGAGAAGTTGTACGGCGGCCGCGGCGTGTTGCTCGGCGGCGTGCCGGGCGTGGCGCCCGCGAAGGTGGTGATTCTCGGCGGCGGCATCGTCGGCATCAATGCGGCGAAGATGGCGGCCGGCATGG
Source organism: Gemmatimonadetes bacterium 2013_60CM_65_52 (assembly GCA_002215645.1). Classification (GTDB taxonomy): domain Bacteria; phylum Gemmatimonadota; class Gemmatimonadetes; order Gemmatimonadales; family Gemmatimonadaceae; genus AG11. The sequence continues at coordinate 446,993 of NGFI01000008.1, forward strand.
GCGCAAAGGTGGTCATTCTCGACATCTCGCTCGAACGCCTGCGCTATCTCAGCGACGTGATGCCGGCGAACGTGCAGCTCATCTACTCGAACCGCCACAACATTCTCGAGCAGATCAAGACGGCGGACCTCGTGGTTGGCGGCGTGCTGATTCCTGGGGCGAAGGCGCCCCGCCTCGTACGTCGGGAGGACCTCTCGACGATGCAGCCCGGCTCGGTGATTGTGGACGTGGCCATCGATCAGGGCGGGTGTGTCGAGACGATCCATGCGACGACGCACGAGAATCCGACGTACGTGGTGGACGGCGTGATTCACTATGGCGTCGCCAACATGCCGGGCGGCGTTCCGCGCACCTCGACGCTGGCGCTGACGAACGCGACGCTGCCGTATGCGCTCCAGCTCGCGAACAAGGGTTGGAAGGTGGCGCTGCGCGACAATCCGGCGCTGCTCAAGGGCCTGAACGTCACCGACGGCAAGGTGACGTACGAGGGCGTTGCGGAGGCGTTCGCCATGAAGTTCCACGAACCGTCGCAGTTCCTCGCCTGAGCTGGCTCCAAGGGTCCTGCTCAACGCCGCGCCCATGCACCGGACGCGGCGTTTTGCATTGCCCTATCTCGTTTGGCGCCAATGCCTTGCCCATGTTGTGGCCCGGGGGTAGTATTCGGCGTTTTCGACACGACGACGTGCGCGGCTCGTTCTCTGCAGCGGAGCGAACGCCTTAACCAAGGATAGATGCGCTGGCCTTTCTTCAAGGCGGGAAGCCTGTTTCCCGCGAACGCGATCGGTGTCGATCTGGGCACGGCCAACACGCTCGTGTACGTCAAGGGCGAAGGAATCGTCCTCAACGAGCCGTCCGTCGTCGCGATTGACCGCGAGTCCAAGCAGATCAAGGGTGTCGGCCTCGAGGCAAAGCGCATGCTCGGACGGACGCCCGAGGGCATCATCGCCGTGCGTCCCATGAAGGACGGCGTCATCGCCGACTTCGACGTGACCGAGAAGATGCTGCGCTACTTCCTCAAGCTCATCATCGACAATCACGTCTTCAAGGTGAAGCCGCGCGTCATCGTCTGCGTGCCCAGCGGCATCACCGAAGTCGAGAAGCGTGCGGTGCGTGACTCGGCGCTTGGCGCCGGCGCGAAGGAAGTCTTCATGGTCGCCGAGCCGATGGCCGCGGCGATCGGTGTGGGGCTGCCGGTGGAGACGCCGACTGGCAACATGGTGATCGACATTGGCGGCGGCACGACGGAAATCGCCGTGATCGCGCTGTCCGGCATCGTAAGCGACACATCGATTCGCACGGGTGGCGACGAGCTGGACATGTCGATCGTGCAGTTCATGCGCAAGAACTACAACCTCCTCATCGGCGAGCCGACCGCGGAGCTCATCAAGATCCAGATCGGGAGCGCGGCGCCCGTCGGCGACGAGCGAGAGATGGAAGTGAAGGGGCGCGATCTCGTGAGCGGCATTCCGAAGACCGTGCGTGTGCACTCGAGCGAGATTCGCGAGGCCATTCAGGAGCCGATTCAGCAGATCGTCGACGCGGTGCGCCGCGCGCTCGAGATCACGCCGCCGGAGCTGGCGAGCGACATCGTGGATCGCGGCATCGTCATGACGGGCGGCGGCGCGCTCATTCGCGGCCTCGACCTGCTGCTCAGTCAGGAGACGGGGCTGCCCATCCACGTGGACGAGGATCCGTTGACGTGCGTCGTTCGAGGGACAGGGCGCATCCTCGACGACGAGGAGAAGTACTGGTCGGTTCTGAGCACCTGAGGCACGGGTGGCCCGGACTGCGCGATTCACCGGACGTCTCGATCTCGTCGTCTTCGGCGCGTGCGTCCTGCTGTCTCTCGTCGCGATGGTCCTGCCGGCGCACCTTCGCGACCCCGTGTCGAGTGCGATGCGCCGCTCGTTCGTCGCGCCACTCGTGCGGCTGCAGGGTAATGCCGAGCGCTGGCGGGGTGCGTACCTCAGCACAGAGCGCGTCCAACTGCGTCGTGATACACTGGCGCTCGCCGCCGCGCGCGTGCCCACGCTCGAGACGGAAAACGACCGCCTTCGCAAGCTGCTCGGATTGGGAGCCAAGCTGCAGTGGGGGTTCATTCCGGCCGAGGCGCTCCAGGGGCGGGGTCGCGCGGAGGATTTCACGCTCACGTTGAGCGCCGGATCCAGGGCCGGCGTCCGCGAACGGAGCCTCGTGGTCGCACCCGAGGGCGTGGTCGGCGTGGTGCAGACCGTCGATCCCTCGTTGAGCCTCGCGATTCTCTTCGCGCACCCGGACTTTCGTGTGAGCGCGATGTCGGCGGACGGCAGCGCATTCGGCATCGTGCAACCGCACGTCGCGTCCAGTGGCTCGCAGGAGCCTGCGTTTCTGCGCTCGGAGCGCTATCTCCTCGAGATGCGGGGCGTGCCATTCCGTGCGACGTTGAAGCCCGGCGCAGTGGTGTACAGCTCCGGGCTCGGTGGCGTATACCCGAAGGGCATCCCGGTTGGCGTGGTGCTCGCGGAGATCCGCACGACGGAGGCGTGGGCACGGACGTATCTGCTGCGGCCCGCGGTGAATCCGGCCGAGCTCACGTCCGTGATGATTCTCACGCCGCGACGGCAGGTCAGTGGCCTCGTGAACGTGTGGTCGGACGTCGGCGCCATCGACTCGGCGACAAAGAGCATTGTCGCGGCCGGGGACGCACTCGCGCGGCAGTCCGCGGCCGCAGAAGCCGCCGCGCGACGTGCGGCAATCGATTCCGCGGCGCGCTTGTTGGCGGATTCGGTGCGGCGCGACAGCGTCGCGGTGAGGCTCGACAGCGCAGCGCGGCGCATTCCAGGGCTGACGCCGCTCTTTGGGGACTCGGCCACCCGGGCGCGTGCGACGCGTGACAGCATCGCCGCGGCCCGTGCGCGCCGCGCTCGGCGAGACAGCATCGCGCGCGCGCGCGACTCTGCGGTGCGCCGGGACACCGCCGGCGGCGTGCGGCCATGAACTGGGGCGCGACGGTGCGGACCGTGTTGCTGTGCGCGGTCCTCGTCTTTCTCCACTACACGCTGCGGCCGTTGCTCGCGTGGCGGGCGTCCGCAGATTTTCTGATCATCGCGCTGCTGCTCGTGTCAGTGCGCGTGCGTCCAGGCATCGCCGCGGTGTTCGGGTTCATCCTCGGCCTTGCGTCCGACTCGCTCGCACTGGGGGCGTTTGGCGCCGGCGCACTCGCGATGACTCTCATTGGGTTCGCCTGGTCGCGACTCAAGGCAGTCTTCTTCGCGGACCACGTTCTGTTGAACGGTTTCTTTCTGTTTCTGGGGAAGTGGGTATACGAGATCGTGATGAATCTCGTGGACCGGCGGCTGCATGGCGCGGAGCTGGCGATGCAGATTCTCGTGTGGTCGTCGCTGTCGGCGGCGGTGACGGCGGTGGCCGGCGTGCTGGCGCTGATGTTGCTGCGCCCGGTATTGGAGACGCGGGGCTCATGAGCTTTCATCCCAACGACATTGCGAAGCGCGGGCGGGCGGCGACGCTCGTCGTCGTCGGCGCACTGCTGTTCCTGGCCGGCGGGTTTTTCCGCAGTCAGGTACTTCAGCATCAGAACTACGCCCTGCAGTCGGAGACGAACCGGCTGCGCGAGCTTCCGCTGCCCGCGCCGCGCGGCACCATCTTCGACCGCAACAACAAGGTCATCGCCGACAACGTCATCGGTTACAGCGTGTCGGTGCTTCCGCAGAAGGAAGACACGCTGCGTGCCGTCTTGCAGCGGTTGAGCGGCGCCATCAACATCTCGCCGCAACAGATCGAGCAGTCGCTGCGGCGGTTCCGGCGCGCGCCGACGCGTCCCACCGTCATCATACCGGATGCGTCATTCGACGTGGTGAGCGTGCTCGAGGAGCATCGCACGCAGTTTCCCGGACTGATCATCCAGAGCGCGCCGCGGCGGTTCTATCCGGATGGACCTGTGGTGGCGCCCTTCGTGGGCTACACCGGAGAAGTGAGCGAAGCGGAGCTCGCGCAGGCCTCGTTTGCGGACTACAAGGCGGGCCAGCAAGTGGGCAAGCAGGGTTTGGAGAAGGAGTACGAGGCGCAGCTCCGCGGAAAGGAGGGGAGCCAGTTCGTCGAAGTGGATGCGCGTGGGCGGATCGTGCGCAGCTCCGGTGCCCGGCAGGATCTCATTCCGGTCGCGGGCCCCGATCTGCACACTACGATCGACATGGATCTCCAGCGATTCGTGGCCGGCATCTTCGGCGATTCTCTGCAGGGAGGGGCAGTGGCCATCGATCCGAACACCGGTGGCGTGCTCGCTCTGTACAGTGCGCCGAGCTGGGACGGCAATCGGTTCATCGGCGGAATCCCCGCGCAGTATTGGGACTCGCTGCGCACTGATCCGCGGAAGCCGCTCTATAACAAGGCGTTGCAGGGACAGTATCCGCCGGGCTCCACGTGGAAGCTCGCGACCACGGTCGTTGGGCTCGAGACGGGTACGGTGAAGATGACGGATCACATGCCGATTCCATGCACTGGCGGCATGCAGATCGGCAACCGGTACGCCCGTTGCTGGGACGTGCGAGGGCACGGCTCGCTCGATCTCAAAGGGGCGATCGCCAAATCGTGTGACGTGTACTTCTATCAGCTCGGGCTCAAGCTGGGCATCTCGAGACTCGTTGCTGGTGGCGTCTCGATCGGGTTCCAGAGCAAGGCGGGAATCGATCTGCCCGAAGAGAAGCGCCCGCGTTTTCCGGAGAGCCTCGAGTACTTCGACCGGAAGTACGGAAAGAATCACTGGACCAGTGCGCTGGTGACGAGCATGGCGATCGGTCAGGGTGACAACTCCCAGACCATTCTCAACATGGCGAAGTTTTACAGTGCGCTCGCCACAGATGGGTGGGCGGTTCGGCCGCACATCGCGCAACTGAGGACGGAGCGTTCGCAGGTGGTCAACCTCACCGCTGATCAGATGCAGCAGGTTCGTGAGGCGCTGGTGGGGGTCGTCACGAGCGGCACGGCGGCCGCGTCGGCGATCAAGGGCGTGCAGCTCGCGGGCAAGACCGGTACGGCGCAGAGCGGCACCATCGATCCGCGCTCCGGCAAGGAGTTGAACCATGCGTGGTTCGTCGGATTCGCTCCGGCTGCGAAGCCAGCCATCGTGGTGGCGGTGATGATCGAGTTCGGGGGACACGGCACGCGCGCCGCCGCCATCGCGTCGAAGATCATTCAGGCGTATCTCCACGTCACGCCGATCGTGGACCTGACGACAGAGGGCTAGATGTCCGTGCGCCGCCTACCGATGGATTGGCCGCTCGTCGCCATCGCGTTGACCCTGTCGGTATACGGCATCGCCATCGTGTACTCGGCCGGCCAGACGGACGTGCTCACGGCCGTGGCAAGGCTCTGGCGGTCGCAGGTGCTGTGGTTCTGTCTCGCCCTCTGCACCGCGTATGCAATGAGTCGCGTGTCCGTTCGCCTGCTCGACTGGCTGACATGGCCGTTCTACGTGTTCATGTGCCTGGTGCTCGTACTCCTATTGTTCGTGGGGAAGGGGGCGGGCACGGCGGCGAGCACGAAAAGCTGGCTCGCCATCGGCGGTTTCCGAATCGGCCAGCCCGCGGAGCTCGCGAAGATTGCCGTCGTCATGGCCTTGGCAAAGGTGCTCGCGTCGTTGAAGGAAGCGCCGAAGTCGCTGCTCGAGCTCTGGAAGCCCGCGCTCGTCGTCGGCATCCCGTGGGTGTTGGTCATGAAGCAGCCCGACCTCGGGACGGGCATCGTGTTCATCGGATTCGCTTTCGCCATGCTCTTCTGGGCTGGCGTCTCCTGGCCGTTGCTCGTGCTCGTGGCCAGCCCCGTGGTGAGCCTCATTCTCGCGTTCAATACCAGCGTCTGGGGAGCCTGGTTTCTGCTGCTCCTGGCGTTGGTGTTGTGGTACAAGCCGTACATGTACGAGGGCATCTTCCTCGTCGTCATCAACGTCATCTTCGGCGTCGTCTCGCCGATCGTGTGGGACAAACTCCAGCCCTATCAGCAGAAGCGGCTGCTGGTGTTCATCAATCCCGACATCGATCGCATGAAGTCCGGGTACCATGTCATCCAGTCGCAGATCGCCATCGGTTCGGGCGGATGGTTCGGCAAGGGCTATACGATGGGCACGCAGAAGCGGCTCGCCTTTCTGCCGGCACAACATACGGATTTCATCTGGGCCGTTGTGGGCGAGGAGCTTGGTTTTGTCGGCGTCATGCTGGGCATCGCACTGTTTGCGCTCCTCTTTCTGCGCGTGATCAAGATTGCGGAGCGCGCGAACGACTCGTACAGCGGCCTCGTGGCGTTCGGATTGTTGGCGAGCTGGTTCGTGCACGTCGTCGAGAACATGGGCATGACGCTGAACCTGATGCCGATCACGGGCATTCCGCTGCCGTTCTTCAGCTATGGGGGCAGCTTCATGCTGGCGAGCTGGATGGCCATCGGCATCCTGCTGCGCATTTCCGCGGAGGGACGCGGAGGACGCAGCGGGCCATTTGCCGTGTAAGTTCTCGGATTCATCCGACTCTCAAGTCGTCTCGGTACCAGTAGTGAAGACCAGTACCCGGTATCCGGCACTCGGTAAACGAGCGTATCCGGTAAAACTGCGGACGACGACCGCCTTGTACCGAATACGCCCCCGTACAGGATGCCGGATACCAAGTACTGATCTTCACTACTGGTCTCAACCGTCAATAGCGATATCGTCAAGTCTTGCTCGGGCGGGTGACCCCCGTCACATTCCACCGTCATGGCCTGGTTCCGCAAGGAAAAGAAGCCGCGACAGCCGCGCCGCGAGCGCCTCGAGATTCCCGCCGACGTATGGGAAAAGTGCGAGGCGTGCGGCCACACGGACATTCGTGAGAAGTTTGTCCGGAACTTCAACGTATGCCCGAACTGCGACTATCACCGCCGTATTCGCGCCAGCGACTACTGTGGCATCCTGCTGGACGACGGCACGATGGAGGAGCTGGAGCTCGACATCCGCTCCATCGACCCGCTGTCGTTTCCGGAGTATCCCGCGCGGCTGAAGAAGGCGACGGCGAACGCCGGTGAGGGCGATGCCCTGCTCGCGGCCGCCGGCATGATGGAATCGCTGCCGGTCAATCTGGGCGTGATGGACTTCGCGTTCATGGGCGGCTCGATGGGCTCGGTGGTCGGCGAAAAGATCGGCCGGCTCGGCCAACGGTCGCTCGAGCGCAAGCATCCGCTCATCGTCATCTGCGCGTCGGGCGGCGCCCGCATGCAGGAAGGCGTCCTCTCGCTGATGCAGATGGCAAAAGTGAGCGCCGTGCTCGCGCAGCTCGCGGAGCGCCGCATTCCGTACATCGCGGTGCTCACGAATCCAACCACCGGCGGCGTCAGTGCGAGTTACGCGATGCTCGGCGACGCCATTCTCGCGGAGCCGGGCGCGGTGATCGGCTTTGCGGGACCGCGCGTCATCAAGCAGACGCTCGGCCAGGATCTGCCGGACGGGTTCCAGACCGCCGAGTTCCTGTTGGATCACGGCATGGTGGACCAAGTCGTGCACCGGCGCGATCTGAAGCACACGCTCAGCCAGTTGCTGCGCCACATGAGCGGCAAGCCATCGGCGACGGGGTGGACGGCCTCCTGACGAGCTACGCCGCGTCGCTGGACTACCTGTTCGCGCGCACGACGGGAACGTTCAAGTTCGGCCTCGAGCGCACGCGTGCGCTGCTGGCGGAGCTGGGCGATCCGCAGTCGCGCTATCCGATCCTCCACATCGCGGGGACGAACGGGAAGGGAAGCGCCGTGGCGACGGCCGAAGCGCTGCTCCGCGCGCGCGGACTGCGCGTGGCGCGATACACGTCGCCGCACCTCGTGGATTTTCGCGAGCGGATGATCGTCGACGGCGTACCGATTGAAGCGGACGCGATCGTCGATTACGTGAACGAGCGGACACCGCTCGTGGAGAAGATCGGCGCGTCATTCTTCGAGGCGACGACGGCGCTGGCCTTTCTGCATTTTGCTCGCGTCGGATGTGACGTCGCGCTCGTGGAAGCAGGACTGGGAGGACGCCTCGACTCCACGAACGTGGTCGTGCCCCGTGCGGCCGGCGTCACGTCGATCGGCTACGATCATATGGAATATCTTGGTCCGACCCTTTACGACATTGCTGGGGAAAAGGCCGGGATCTTCAAGCCAGGCGTCCCGGCGGTCATCGGCGAGCCGGATGAGGAGCTCGGCGCATTTCTCGCGGAGAGGGCGCGGGCGGCTGGTGCGTCGCCGGTTCACGTTGCGCCGAGCGAGCTGAAGATCGCCGACGTGAACGTGCTGCCCGAGGGGACACGATTCACGTTGAGCGCCCTCGACGAGAAGCGTACGGTGCAGACGCCACTCGTCGGGCGGCATCAAGCGTGGAACTTTGCGTTCACGCTCGCACTGCTGGGTGCCGCGGGCGATCCGTTTCGCGTGTCGCTCAGCGAGGCCGTCGAGTCGGTGAAACACGTGCGGCTGCCAGGCCGCTTTCAACGGCAGGGCAAGTATCTCTTCGACGTCGCGCACAACGCCGATGGGGTGCGGGCTCTCGTTGGCAGCCTTCGCGCCGTCGCCGCGACACGGCCAGTGGTCGCGGTGCTCTGCGTGCTCACGGACAAGGATTGGCGCGGGATGATGGATGCGCTCTCGGAGGTCGTCGATTCGTTCATTCTGACGGATGCGCCAACGGCGCCCGCGTCGCGCGCATGGTCGCTCGATGATGCGCGCGCATTTGCACGTGCGAGGGGATACACCGCGCGGGCGGAGCACGACTTCGACACGGCGCTCGCCGTGGCTGCCGCCGAGGGAGAAACGGTGCTCGTGACGGGCTCGTTCCACACGGTGGGCGACGCAATGTCGCGGTTGGCGGTGTCCTCTCTCACCGGCTAGCTTTCGCGGATGTTCAAGGGTGCCCTCCCCGGGTTTCGCGACTTCTATCCTCAGGAATTGGCGGAGCGCGCCTACGTCATGACGACGTGGCGCGAGGTTGCGCGCCGCTATGCGTTCGTGGAATACGATGGGCCTCCGCTGGAGCCGCTCGAGCTCTACACGCGAAAGAGCGGCGACGAGATCGTGGGTCAGCTCTACAACTTCGTTGACAAGGGCGATCGCGAGGTCGCCCTTCGGCCGGAGATGACTCCGACCGTGGCACGCATGGTGGCCGCGCGCGCGAATGCGCTGCGGAAGCCGGTGCGCTGGTTCTCGATGCCACAGCTCTTCCGATACGAGCGTCAGCAGAAAGGTCGCCTGCGAGAGCACTTTCAGTTGAACGTCGACATCTTCGGGTCGTCCGACGTCGCGGCCGACGCCGAGCTTGCGGCGTGCGCCGTGGACATCATGCGCGCGTTCGGCCTGACGTCGCGCGACGTCGTCGTGCGCGTCTCCGATCGGCGGCTGCTGCATGCGTACCTGTCGTCACTCGGTGTCCCGGACAGCGCCATCGAAGGTGTCCATCAGGTCATCGACAAACTGCAGCGAACGCCGCACGACGTGTCGGCGGAACGGCTGCGCGCGCTCGATGTTCCGGCGGAGGCAGTGGAACAGATCGTCCACATCGCGGAGCTCACGCTCGACGAGATTCGCTCGCGGCTCACCGGCAGCGCCGCGGAGAACGCCGAGGAGTTCGCGCGATACATGGAATACGTCGCGGTGTTGCTGGGCGGCGATGATTCATGGCTCTCGCTCGACCTTTCCATCGTGCGCGGGCTCGCGTACTACACCGGAATCGTCTTCGAGCTGTTCGACCGGTCCGGGGAATTTCGCGCCATCTGCGGTGGTGGCCGTTACGACTCGCTCCTGGCGTCGCTCGGCGGCGCGGACCTACCTGCCCTCGGCTTCGGCATGGGCGACGTCGTTCTCAGCGAGCTGCTGCGCGCGAAGGGATTGATGCGCGCAAGCGTCGCGGGCGCGGACGTCTGGATTGCCGCCGAGGAAAGCACGCCGCTTACCGCCGTGATGGCGGAGGCCGCAAGACGGCGTGCGGACGGACAGTCGGTGGAGTACGCCCTCCGGCCGCAGTCTCTGAGCAAGCAGAAGAAGGCGGCGCAGGCGAGTGGCGCCCGCGAATTCGTGACTCTCTCGAACACCGACGCACGGCATGGCTGACGACAAGAAGCTGACGACCCGCAAAGCGGACTTCAGCGCCTGGTATAACGAAGTGGTTCTGCGTTCCGAGCTGGCGGACTATTCGCCGGTGCGCGGCTGCATGGTCATTCGGCCCAATGGCTATGGCATCTGGGAGCGGATGCAGCGTACGCTCGACGACATGTTCAAGGCCACCGGACATCAGAACGCGTATTTCCCGCTGTTCATTCCCGAGTCGTTCCTGCGAAAGGAGGCGGAGCACGTCGAAGGCTTCGCGCCCGAGGTCGCGGTCGTGACGCACGCCGGCGGCAAGAAGCTCGAGGAGGCGCTCATCGTGCGCCCGACGTCCGAGACCATCATCTACTCGATGTTCGCGAAGTGGGTGCAGAGCTATCGCGACTTGCCGCTGCTCATCAACCAGTGGGCGAACGTGGTCCGCTGGGAGATGCGCACGCGGCTCTTCCTGCGTACGACCGAGTTTCTCTGGCAGGAGGGCCATACAGCCCATGCGACGCACGACGAAGCGGAGGTGGAAGCCCGGAAGATGCTGGGCGTGTATCGCGATTTCATGGAGGGCTACATCGCAATGCCGGTGATCACCGGGCAGAAGACAGATGCCGAAAGATTCGCTGGCGCGCTGCGGACGTACTGTGTCGAGGCGATGATGCAGGACAACAAGGCGCTGCAGGCGGGGACGTCGCACAATCTCGGGCAGAACTTCGCGAAGGCGTTCGATCTCAAGTTCCAGACCGAAGCGGGCGGCACCGATTACGCCTGGAACACCAGTTGGGGCGTCACCACGCGCATGGTCGGCGGGCTCGTCATGACGCACGGCGACGACAACGGAATCGTTGTCCCGCCACTGTTGGCGCCCATCGAGCTGGTGATCGTGCCCATCTATCGGAACGACGAAGAGCGCACGAATGTGCTCGAGGCGGCCAACCGCATCGCCGGGTTGCTCGGCGCGTGGGACCGCCGCGAGTCGTCTCGACTTCGCGTGCACATCGACGCGCGCGACGGAATGAAGCCCGGCGCGAAGTACTACGAGTGGGAGATGCGCGGTATTCCGCTGCGGCTGGAGCTGGGACCGCGCGATCTCGCGGCCAATCAGGGCGTTCTCGTGCGCCGCGACACCAGAGCCAAACGGCCCGTCTCCCTGAACACGCTCGGTGAGGACGTGGCGGAGACGCTGTCGGCCATGCAGCGTGACATGCTCGCCGCGGCGCTCGACCGCCGTGAGGCAAACAGCATTCGCACCGCCATCACGTACGACCGCTTCCGTGAGATCATGGCGGGCGACGGCGCCTTCGTCTACGCCGGATGGTGCGGCGACCCCGCATGCGAGGCCGCAGTGAAGGAGGAGACGAAGGCCACCATCCGCTGCATTCCCGACGAGGAGTTCCGGTCGGCCGAGGCGCCGACCACGTGCCTCAGGTGCGGGGGAGTCTCCACGAACGAAGCGTTGTGGGCGAAGGCGTACTGACGTCGGGGTTCACGCGCGTGAACGGTGCCCTCGTCTGTGAGGGCGTACCGCTCGCGCGGGTGGCGGAGGACGTCGGCACGCCCGCCTACGTGTACAGCGCATCCGTCGTTCGCGATCGATTCAGCCGGCTCGACGCGGCGCTCGCGCCAATGCCGCATCGCATTCACTACACGCTCAAGGCGAATTCCAATCGCGGCGTTCTCCGCATCCTCCGCGAGATGGGAGCAGGTGTGGACGTCGTCTCCGGTGGCGAGCTTCAGCGCGCGCTGCGGGCGGGCTTCGATGGCTCCGACATCCTGTTCGGCGGCGTCGGCAAGTCGGAGCGCGAGCTCCGTGAAGCGCTCGAGGCCGGCGTCCTCATGATCAACGTGGAATCGTCGGCAGAGATTCGGCTGGTCGACGAGATCGCGCGCGAGCTCGGCGTCATCGCGCCCGTGGGCATTCGCGTGAATCCGGAAGTCACCGTCGAGAGCTCGCATCGCTACATCAAGACGGGAGAAAAGGGCGCGAAATTCGGCATCCCGTTCGACGAGGTGCGGGAGGCAGCGCGCATCGCCGCGGATCTGTCCCACACGCAGTTGCTGGGTCTCGACATGCACGTCGGCTCGCAGCTCTTCCGCCTCGATCCATATGTCGACGGCACGGAGCGTTTGGTCGAGCTCCTTGGGCAGATCCGGCAGGACGGAGTCGACACACTCCGTTTTCTCGACATCGGCGGCGGGTTGGGCGTGAGCTACGACGACGAGGAATCGCCCGACCTTTCGCGATTCGCGCGCGCGCTCGTTCCACGCATTCAACCGACCGGCCTCACGCTCCTCATGGAGCCTGGACGGTACATCGTCGGCAATTGCGGCGTCCTGCTGACGCGCGTGCTCTACCGAAAGCACAGCGGAGGCCGCGAGTTCCTCGTCACCGACGCGGGGATGACGGAGCTCATTCGTCCCTCGCATTACGACGCGTATCACCGCATCGACACGGTGCAGCCGTCTGCCGGGCAGATGACGGCCGACGTGGTGGGACCGGTGTGTGAGAGCGGCGACTTTCTGGCGCTCGACCGCGAAATGGACGAAGCGCACGCGGGCGACCTCCTCGCGGTTCACGACGTCGGCGCGTATGGCTATGTGATGGCCTCCAACTACAACTCACGCCCGCGCGGTGCGGAGGTGCTGGTGGATGGCGAGCGCTTTGCCGTGGTGACGGCGCGCGAGCAGTATGACGATCTGATCCGGCTGGAGCTCGATGACCCCGAGTGGAGGGACAGCTGATGCGCATTGGTCTGATGGCCGATAGCCATGACCGGATTCCGGCGATCGCGGAGCTCGTGCGGCTGATGCAGGAGGGCGGCGCGTCCATGCTCATCCACGCGGGAGACTACTGCGCTCCGTTCTCCCTGTCGCCCATCGAGGCGGCGAACATGTCTCTCTCCGGCGTGTTCGGGCGTAACGACGGCGACACGCAGGGTCTGCTCGCCAAGGCCACCGCCGGATTTGGCGCCGAGTTGTTCGAGGGGCCGCACAGCTTCGATCTGGGCGGCGAGCGCGTGCTCGTCGTCCACGACATCGGCGACGTCCAGCTCCGAAGCATCGAGGCGCACAGCATCGTGGTGCACGGATTCACGCATCAGCAGGAGATGAAGTCGCGCGGCGACACGCTCATCGTCAATCCCGGCGAGGCTTGCGGCTGGCTCTTCGGCTCGCCGAAGGCAGCCATCCTCGACCTCGACACCAAGAAGGTGGAATTCATCACCCTCGACCCCGCGCACTGGACGACATGACGTCGCACAGCCGCATCCTGATCATCGATTACGGATCGCAGTACACACAGCTCATCGCTCGGCGCGTTCGCGAGGCGCGCGTCTACTCCGAGATTCATCCGCCGACCCGCGACGTCGCGTGGATCCGCGACTGGAAGCCGGACGGCATCATCTTCAGCGGCGGGCCGAATTCCGTCTACGGCGAGAATGCGCCGCTGGTGGATCCCGCGGTGCTCGACGTCGCCCCGATTCTGGGCGTGTGCTACGGCATGCAGATGATCGCATACGTGCTGGGCGCGGAGGTGACGCGGGGCGGGCAGCGGCAATACGGCCGCGACGAGATCGTGCCCACACGCCAGAGCGTGCTGTTTGGCGGCTTTTCGACGGCCGAGCGCACGCCCGTGTGGATGAGCCACGGCGATCACATCGAGGCTCCACCAGCGGGCTTTCACACGACCGCCGCCAGCGCGGGCAATCCGATTGCCGCGTTCGAGCACGAGTCGAAGCCCATCTTCGGCGTGCAGTTCCATCCCGAGGTGGCGCATACGGCGCGAGGCCGCGACATCATCGCGAACTTCCTGTTCGACGTCTGCGGTGCCTCGCCCGACTGGACCCCAGGGACATTCATCGAGGAGGAAGTGGCGCGCATTCGCGCGCGCGTCGGTGACGCCCAGGTCATCTGCGGGCTGTCGGGTGGCGTGGATTCGTCGGTCGCCGCGGCACTCGTGCACCGCGCTGTTGGTGATCAACTCACCTGCGTGTTCGTCGACACAGGGCTGCTTCGTCTCCGCGAGCGTGAGCAGGTGCAGCAGACCATGGGGCGGCACCTGGGCATCACGCTCGTGACGGTCGACGCGTCGGAGCGCTTTCTCAGCGCGCTCACGGACGTCACGGAACCCGAGGCCAAGCGCAGGGCCATCGGTCACACGTTCATCGACGTGTTCGAGGCGGCCACGGCGGACGCCGGCTCGAACGCGGGCTTCCTGGTGCAGGGGACGCTCTATCCCGACGTGATCGAGAGCTCGTCACCGACGGGAGGGCCCTCGGTGACGATCAAGACGCACCACAACGTGGGCGGCCTCAAGCCGGACATGCAGTTCGCGCTCATCGAGCCGTTGCGCGAGCTGTTCAAGGACGAAGTGCGCAATGTGGGACGCGAGCTTGGGCTTCCGGAGGAGATGGTCGGCCGGCATCCATTTCCGGGTCCGGGGCTCGCCATCCGCATCCTGGGCGAGGTGACCGCGCCGGCCCTGGACGTTCTGCGTCTTGCGGACGCCATCTATCTGGAGGAGATTCGGAACGCCGGCCTGTACGACGAGATCTGGCAGGCCTTCGCCGTTCTGCTGCCCGTGCGCAGCGTGGGTGTCATGGGCGACGAACGAACGTACGACAACGTGGTCGCGCTGCGCGCCGTCACGAGCACCGACGGCATGACGGCCGACTGGTATCCGTTCCCGCACGACGTCATGGCGAAAATCAGCGACCGGATCATCCGGGAGGTGAACGGCGTGAATCGAGTCGTTTACGACGTCAGCTCCAAGCCACCGGCGACCATCGAGTGGGAGTGATCGACGAGGGGCGCCGCACGCAGGCGCTGCGCGGTCCGGGTGCGGGCGGCTTCACGCCGCCGCAGTCGCTCGCGGCCTCCAACCCCTGTCTCAACTGCGGCACGAACATCCAGCTGGAGTACTGTCCCGAATGCGGACAGGGCGAAGTCGATCCGGATCCGACACTGCGCGAGATGTTGCACGAGCTCGCCGAGGAGCTGTTGCACTGGGACGGCAAGCTCCTCGCGACCTATCGCGTGCTTCTGACGCAGCCTGGCGTGCTCACAAAGGAGTATCTCGCCGGCCGGCGCGTGCGCTACGTGTCGCCCATTCGCGTCTATCTCGTCTGCAGCGTGCTGTACTTCCTGCTCGCGGCGCTGATTCCGCAGCGCACGGTGGTTGATGCTGCCGGAAGAAAGCTCACCGGCGGTATCATTCAAATCGCGACACCGACGCCGGTCGAGCTGCGTGGGATGGACGCGAAGGCCCAGAACGGCCCGCTGCTCCAGCGCGTCTTCCTCACGCATCTGGTTCGCGCGGTCCAGGCGCCGGAGCGCGTCGCTGCCGCGGCGATGGCGGCGGTTCCCAAGGCGATGTTCGTCCTCGTGCCCGTGTTCGCGGCACTCCTCGCCTTTGCGTACCGGTCGCGGCGACGGCATTTTCCGCAGCACCTCGCCTTCGCGCTCCACATGCACGCGGCGTTGTTCGTCACGCTGACGCTCATGCTCGCGGGACGATTCGTTACGATGCGGCTCGTGAACGTCGCCTATCAGCTCGCGGTGCAGGTCGTGTTCTCGGTCTATCTCGTTCGTGCGACGCGTACCGTGTACGGCGGAACGACGGGAGATGCCATTGCGCGACTGACGCTGGCGTCCGCACTGTACTTCGTCGCGTTCATCATCGCCGTCGCAGTGCTGCTCACGCTGTCCGTACTCGCCACCTGACGCTGCGCGTCAGCCCGTAATCAGACTCCCTTTTCCTTCAGCAGATCGAGAAATTGCAGCGGCTCGGTGAGCGCGAGCAGGCGCTGCGGCACATCGGGCTCCTTCGAGAACTGCGCGATCTTGCCGAGCACCGGCAGGTATTGATTGGAGACCTCGAGGGGCGGCGCCACGATGAGAAAGAAGAAGTTGACGGGCTTTTCGTCGATGGCCTTGAAGTCCATTCCCTTCGACTTCCGGCCGAACGCCACCCGCAGCTTGTTCACCACCAGCGAACGGCAGTGCGGGATGGCGATGCCGCGGCCGATGCCCGTGGACCCGAGATTCTCGCGGCGCTTCAGCATCTTGTAGAGCATGCCGTCGGACTTCTCGTCGAGCTTGAGGAGCCCGATGAGCTCCTTGAGGACGTCGTCCTTGGTCTCGCCGTCGAGCTCGAGCTTGATTGCGTCTTCGCTGAAGAACTCGCGCAGTTCCATCTGGTCGGGTCCGGTGCCTGGAACACAAGGGCTCGGCTAACGCCGCCCCCGTGGTGGAACCGAGTAACGTATCGGCGGTTGACGCATGTTGTCAAACGCCGTCGTGCGTCCTGTCGTGGTGCATCCCATTGACGGCTCCATGCCATCGCGCTAGTCTCTCGGAGAATGATTCTCCCCTCCGTGAGCAACAACCACACGACTTTCGCCGCACCGGCTACTCCGGGGTGCGCCGCATCGCGTCCGCGCGCAGCGGCGTGTTGTTGCGCCGTGTGCCCTTCGGGCCCGAGCGGGAGATCCTGACGGCGACATAGGCCACGCATACACGCGTGAGCGATGAGCGGCCCGCGGGGAATCCTCCCCGCGGGCCGCTTTGCATTTGCGCGCATGAACCTCACCCAGCCATCGCACACGCGTACCCGAGCCACGCAACATGACCGTTCAAACCTGGATCCTCGGCGTGATCACCTTCCTCGCGTCCATCGTCAATGGAGCGCTTGGCTATGGCTTCTCGTCGATCACGGTGCCGATCGCACTCCTCGTGGTGGTCAATCGGGTGCTCAACCCGGCGCTCGTCATGATCGAAGTGGTGCTCAACGCATACGTCCTCTTCGTCAACCGTGGCTCGTTGGGACTCGTCTGGCGGCGCGCAGTGCCGGTGGTACTCGGCCTGGTGCCCGGCGTGGCAATCGGGACGGCGATCCTGACGCGCGTCGATCCGGCGTGGCTCAGACTGATCACCTTTGTCGTCCTGCTGCCGCTCATCCTCCTGCAAGCGGCCGGCTTTCGTCGGCCGATCCGAGCCGAGCGCGCTGTTGGTGCGGCGTTCGGCGTCGGGCTCGGCGTGCTGTACTCGATCACGACGATTTCGGGCCCGCCGCTGGCGATCTTCCTCAACAATCAGGGGTTCGCGAAGGTGGAGTTTCGCGCCGCGCTGGGTCTGATCCGTTTCGTCGAAGCGACGCTCACCTCCGGCGCCTATGCAACGCAGGGCCTCTTCAATGCGGAGAGCGCCTCGCTGCTCATCGGCATCATGCCGAGCATCCTCATCGGCGTGCCGATCGGCGTCTGGCTCATCCGCCACGTACGTGCCGAGGCGTTTCGGCGCATCTGCATGAGCTTCGACGCGGCCATCGTGGCATTCGCCACCTCGAAGCTGCTGCGCGATCTCCACATCGTGAACGGCGGCGAGGCGTATCTCCTTCTCGTGGGCGTGATGCTGTTCGACGCCGCGCTGCTCTACCGCTTCTTCAGGACTCCCTCACCGAGTGCTCCCGCATGTGCGCAACCGCAATCGCCGCTGATTCAACCGGGCTGACCGACATCGTCGCTCCGCTCGAGCACCTGCGCGTGCTGGAGGCGGAGAGCATCCAGATTCTGCGCGAGGTCGTCGCCGAATTCGAGCGGCCGGTGATGCTGTATTCCATTGGCAAGGATTCGTCCGTGCTGCTCCGGCTCGCGCAGAAGGCGTTTCATCCGGGCCCGATTCCGTTTCCGCTGTTGCACGTGGACACGACGTACAAGTTCCGCGAGATGATCGAGTTCCGCGACTGGTACGCGGCTGAGGTCGGCGTTCGGCTCATCGTGCACACCAACACCGACGCGATCGACGCCGGCGCGCAGCCGTTCGCGCTGGGGACGCAGCGCTGCTGTGGATTGCTCAAGACGAAAGCGTTGCTCGACGCCTTGGCCGCGGAACGTTTCGACGCCGCGTTTGGCGGTGCACGGCGCGACGAAGAGCGCTCGCGCGCCAAGGAGCGCGTCTTCTCGCTGCGCGACGCACACGGCCAGTGGGATCCCAAGCGTCAGCGTCCGGAGCCGTGGAATCTGCTCAACAGCCGCCTCGGACCGGGACAGAGCGTACGCGTCTTCCCCCTCTCGAACTGGACGGAGCTCGATGTGTGGCAGTACATCGATGCCGAGCAGATTCCGATCGTGCCGTTGTACTTCGCGAAGGAGCGCGAGGTGCTGGTGCGCGGCAATACGCTCACCGTGGTCGAGCACCCGTTCGTGCCAGTGCTTCCGGACGAGCGCCTGGAGCGCGTGCGCTGTCGCATGCGGTCGCTCGGCTGCTCTCCATGCACCGGCGCGATCCGCTCCGATGCCGATACCGTGCCCAGGATCATCGCCGAGCTGATCGCGACGCGCCAATCCGAGCGGCAGCTTCGCGTGATCGATCACGACCAGGACAGCTCGATGGAGCTCAAGAAGCGCGAGGGTTACTTCTGATGGCGGCCGGCGGTTTGCTGCGCATCTGCACGGCAGGAAGCGTCGATGACGGGAAGAGTACGCTCATCGGCCGACTGCTGTACGATTCGCGCGGCGTATACGAGGACCAGGTGCATTCGGTCCGCGAGGCCTCGCGGCATCGCGGCGCCGGGCCGATCGACTTCTCGCTCTTCACCGATGGGCTGAAGGCGGAACGCGAGCAGGGCATCACGATCGACGTAGCCTACCGCTATTTCGCCACGGCGAAACGCAAGTTCATCCTCGCCGACACGCCGGGTCACGAGCAGTACACGCGCAACATGGCGACCGGTGCATCCACGGCCGACGTCGCCATCCTGCTCGTGGACGCGCGCAATGGCGTACGTCCACAGTCGCGTCGCCATGCGGAGATCGCGCGACTGCTCGGAATATCGGAGTTCGTGCTGGCGATCAACAAAATGGATCTCGTCGATTTCGATCGCGAAGTCTCCGATGCGATCGTCGCCGACTTTGGGGCGCTGCTGAATGGCGCACACACGCACGTCGTGCCGATCAGCGCGCTGCATGGCGACAACGTCATCGGCCCGAGCGATCGGATGCCCTGGTACGGTGGTCCCGGGCTGCTCGGCTATCTCGAGGAGCTTGAGATCAATCGCGATCCGGCGGAGGGCGCGTTCCGCTATCCCGTCCAGCTGGTACTGCGCCCAAGCGACGGATTTCGCGGCTACGCGGGACGAATTCTCTCCGGTTCGATCAATGCCGGCGACGCCGTGACCATCTGGCCGAGCGGGCGCACGACGGTGGTCAACCGGATCGTCACACGCGATCGTGACCTCGACACGGCGCGCGCCCCCATGTCGGTCGTCCTGACGCTGGAGGACCACATCGACCTCAGTCGCGGCGACATGATCACGGTGGGTGCTCCGCAGCTCGGTCGGCGCCTCGACGCGGAAATTGTCTGGATGGACGAGCGCGCCCTGGACCCTGCTCGGCTGTATCTCCTCAAGCACACGACGCGCACGGTTACGGCCGAGCTGGACTGCGCGCTCACGCTCAATCAGATCGGCTCCGTGGGCGTGACCACATCACAGCCGTTGATCTTCGATCCATATGCGGACAATCGCGCCACGGGGAGCTTCCTGCTCATCGATCCGGACTCCAATTTCACGGCGGGTGCGGGCATGATCACACGCGGCGCGGACGCATATGGTGCCTCGCCAGTACGGCGCGATGCTGCCGAACGACTCGCCGCGCTGGCGCGTGCTGCATCGAGTGACGAAGCGGCGATCGACGCCGTTCGCGCCACATTGGCCGAGTTGCTGCGATGACGGCGGCGAACGCGCTGATCGCGAGCGAGCTGGCAGCTGCCGAGCGGCCGTGCGTGACCTCGAGCTTTCAGGCGGAGTGTGTCGTGCTCGTAGACATGCTTCGGCAGCTGCGGCCGGACATTCCCGTCCTGTTTCTCGACACGGTGCACCACTTTGTGGAGACGTACGAATACCGCGACAGAATCGCTCGCGAATGGAACCTGAATCTCGTGAATCTGCGCGCGGCCGAGCCCGCGCCGGGCCAATGGCGCGAGAGTACGCACGACTGCTGCGCCCGCCACAAGGTGGAACCGCTCTTTGCCGCACTCGCGCAGTATGACGTCTGGTTCACCGCGTTACGGCGCGACCAGTCACCGTCGCGCGCGAACCTCGCGGAGACGGACGCGTTTCGGCTGCCGAGCGGAGCGACGCTGCGAAAGGTGAGCCCTCTCGCGGCGTGGACGATGGAGGACGTCGGCACCTACGCACACGTGCACGACATTCCCCTCCTGCCGCTCTACGCGCGGGGATACACGAGCATCGGCTGTGAGCCGTGCACGCTGCCGCCTCCCGATCCGTCGAATCCCCGGTCGGGACGGTGGCTGGGCCAGAAGCTCGAATGCGGGATTCATCTTTCGCCGCCGGAATCGTAGCTTTCAGGGATGAAGTTCCCGTTCCCGGTGAGCGCCGATGTTCCGCTCTATCTCGCGCCCATGGCCGGCGTGTCGGAATCGCCGTTCCGGCAGCTCTGCCGCGAGCACGGGGCGGACGTCGTCGTCACGGAATTCCTGTCCGCCGAAGGCATCCGGCGCGAGAACGAGGCGACCCTTCACAAGATCGCGTTCGGACCCGAGGAGCGGCCGATCGGCGTGCAGATCTTCGGCGCCGATCCCATCGCGATGGGCGAGGCGGCGCGCTTCGTCTCCGACGTGTTCCAGCCGGAATTCATCGACATCAACTTCGGCTGCCCGGTAAAGAAGGTCGTTCGCCGAAACGGCGGATCGGGCTGCCTGCGCGACCTCGATCTCGTGCAGCAGGTGATTGGCGCGGTGGTCGCGGCCACGTCGCTGCCCGTGACGTGCAAGATCCGCAGTGGCTGGAACGAGGAGATGCGCGATCCGGTGTCCATCGCGCTGCGCTGCCAGGACGCCGGCGTGCGCGCAATCGCACTGCATCCGCGCACGCGCACGCAGATGTACACCGGCAGCGCGCGTTGGGAGGAAATCGCCGCGGTGGTCCAGGCGCTCGACATTCCGGTCATCGGCAACGGCGACATCCGCACCGCCGAAGACGCAGTGCGAATGCACGCGCAGACGAAGTGCGCCGCCGTCATGATCGCGCGCGGCTCATACGGGCAGCCGTGGATCTTCGATCAGGTGAAGGACCTGCTCGCGGGCCGCACGAAGCGGCCGGCGCCGAGCGTGCCCGAGCGGTTTGCGATCGCGCTTGCGCATGCGCGCAAGGTGATGGCGTACGAGAACGACCCGCGCGGTGCCGCCATCGAATTCCGCAAGCACCTCGGCTGGTATTCCAAGGGGCTGCACGGCGGTGCGGAGCTTCGCAAGCGACTCTACGCCGTGACGTCGTTCGGAGAAGTCGAAGGCATCTTCGCCGACTACCTCGCAAACGCCGAGCGGTACGGCAACGCGCATCTCCTCGACGATGGCGAGGAAGCGACGGGCGCCATGGTGGAGGCAGACGCCGCATGAGACGCGAGCGGGTGCGCGAACTGCTCACCCGCGTAGCCGGAGGGTCGCTGCCCATCGAAGGCGCGCTCGACGCCCTGGCCGCGGACCCCGTCGAGTCGCTCGACTTCGCGAGCATCGATCACCATCGCGCGCTGCGGCAGGGCTATCCGGAAGTCGTCTATGGTGGCGGCAAGACGGTGGAACAAGTGGTCACCATCGCGACGAAGATCGCGGAGCGAAGCGACGGCGTGCTCGTGACTCGGGTTGCGACCGAAGCCGTCGATCCCCTGCGCGCAGCGTTGCCGAGTGGCGAGTACAACGACACAGCGAGAACGTTGCTCGTGCGGCCGCGCACGCCCGTGGAGCTCACCACCGAGGCGGTGCTCGTCATCACGGCGGGCACCAGCGATCTTCCCGTCGCCGAAGAGGCCGCCGTGTGCGCGGATGCGATGGCGTGCCGCGTCGAGCGGCTCACGGACGTCGGCGTCGCCGGAATCCACCGCCTCCTCGCTCGGCGCGACGTCATCGACGCGGCGGGCGTGATCATCGTGGTGGCCGGGATGGATGGCGCGCTGGCGTCCGTCGTCGGCGGACTGGCGCGTGCCCCCGTGATCGCCGTGCCGACGAGCGTGGGCTACGGCGCGTCGTTCGGCGGCATCGCACCGCTGTTGACGATGCTCAACAGTTGCGCGGCTGGCGTGACGGTCGTAAACATCGACAACGGCTTCGGCGCGGCGGCCGCGGCCGCGCGCATCCTGCGCCACTAGCGCGCCGCCCTCCGGATCCGCAGCACCGTCCATCATGTTGCTCGCCGCGGCCATCATCCTCGCTGTGTCGGCCATCGGGGCCGCGGCCTACGCGCTGCGCATGGCGCGTCGCTCGGGGCGCGATCTGGCGCTGGCTCATGCGCGGCTCGCACGAATGGACGCGACTCTTCCATCCACCGACGACGATGTGGTGGTCGGAGCGGAGGCGCTGCGTCGCGACGTTCGCGTGTCGTTCGAGGCGCGGGAGGTCGCGCAGGACCGCACGATGCTGGCGTCGCTACTCATGGACTTCCGCGACGTCACGGGCGCGGAAGAGGCCATCTTCTGGCGGTGGAAGCCCGACCGGGACGCCCTGGCGCCCGCCGTCTGGTCGAGCGACGGTGAGCGCCCGACGCACTTCGACGTGGCCGAGTGGGGGCCGCTGGTGCAGTGGTCCGCGGAGACCGGCGTCGTCCAGACCGTCGGGAAGGACGACCTCGTCCACGTCGCCGCCGCATGCGTCCGGCAGGACGACGAGCTCCTCGGCGTCTTGAGCATGACGCACGCCGGGGGACTCGGGCTGGCGCGTGCGTCGCTCAAGGAATGGATGCCGAGGCTCGCGTCGCAGCTCGCGACCTTTCACGAGCTCCTCGGAGTGCGACGCAGGTACGGGCGTCACATGCGTCACAGTCAGGCGCTGTTGAATGCCGTGCAGCGGCTTCAGGGTGACCGGAGCGGAGAGGGGCTGGCACGTGCCCTGTGCGAGACGTCGCTCGAGGTGTCAGGGGCGCGCGGCGCGGTGCTCGTGCGGTGGGATCCCGACAGCGACACCGGGGAATTGCACTACAGCACCGAGGGCACTGGCCTCCGCGTCCCCGTGAGTCTCGACGGCGGCAGCGTCGTCGCCGACGTGTGCCGGTCGGGGCGACTGCACGTGCTCGAGGATGCCCGGGGCGCCGCGTCGGCGCAGGCTCTCTACGGAACTGCTCGCGTGCAGCGCGAGCCCGGCTCCGTTGCCATCATCCCGCTCACGAAGGAGGGCAGGACCCTTGGCGCGCTCGTGCTGGAGGCGGACGAGCCCGGCGCGCTCACGTTGGAGGACACGCGTCCCCTCACGGTGCTCGGCGCGGTCGTGGCCGGCTCCCTCGAGATGGCGTGGCAGTTCGCGGAGGTGGACCGCCGGGCGAGGACCGATGCGTTGACGGGGCTGTGGAACCGTATGCACTTCGGGGAGCAGCTCGCGCGGTCGCTGGCGGAGGCCGACCGCTACGGGCATCCGGTGTCGCTCGTCCTGCTCGACATCGATCACTTCAAGAAGGTGAACGACACCTGGGGCCATGAGGCGGGCGACGCGGTGCTTCGGAGCGTTGCGCGGACGATTCAGGAGGGGTTACGGGCGGTGGACGTCTGCGTCCGCTATGGGGGCGAGGAGATCGCGCTCCTGTTGTCGCAGACCGATAGTGCGCATGCTGTGGAGGTGGCGGAGCGTCTCAGGACGCGCATTTCGTCGACCCTGGTGCGGCATGGTCCGTCGGAGATCGTCGTGACGGCGTCGTTCGGTGTGGCGACGTATCCGGAGACGGTGAAGGTGCGGGATCAGCTTTTTCCGGCGGCGGACAAGGCGTTGTACATTGCCAAGCACGACGGTAGAAACTGTGTGAGAGCAAAGCCGGTATCGAAAGGCAGGGCAACGGGTTGAACTGCCATATGTGAAGTGTTTTGTTGTTGGGGCGGGGCTTGTTTTGGGGTGGGTGTGGTGCTAGTTTTACGAGTTGGTTTTTGCAGGGGGCGACAGGCTTCGACGGGACCGGTGAAGCTGTGGGCGCGTGCCGAGGTCCTCGGGCACCTCGTTAAACACTCGGGAAACAATCCAACTGCGAACAACAACTTCGCTCTTGCCGCCTAACTTCGGTTAGGCCTGCAGGTGCCTCAAGGGAAGCCCGCCCGGGGCGGCTCATGGGGTAACGGAAAACTGGGCTGGTCCTGTCGAGCGCACTCGGCGGCAGGGTGAGATCAAGAGGGCTTACTCAGTGGTCGGTTGCCCGCGGACCAGCTACTGAGGACATCGAACAACGGGATACGCACGTAGTGCCTGTGGTCGATCTGGCTTCGGACCGGGGTTCGATTCCCCGCGCCTCCACTGATGTGAGTTCCAGAAACGCGCAACGGCGTCCAGCGATGGGCGCCGTTGGTCGTTTTGCCTATGAGGATTCGTCCAACTGAATTCGGCCTCGAGGGCCGCGGCGCCCCTCGCGCTTCGCGTTGGAGAATTCCGCGTATGCCTGCCCGCGCTCGCCGATCTCTGGACGGACCCGGGGCCCTCAGTTCAACGAGGTCTAGCCTATTGAAACGTGCCCGCCTTATGCGTGTCGATACGATCCGCGCGGAGTCGGTGCAACAGTACATTCTGCGTGGTAACCAGCGACAGCGCGACGAGAAGAATGCTGCCCCCGAAGTACAGCAGATCGGACGGGCTACTCAGAGTCATCCTGAAGGCTTGCTCGAAGAGATTTACAATGAGAATCATCATGATGACCTTTCCAATCTGTGATTTCAGTTCGCCTACGCTATCAACTTTCAACCAGTTCGGCCGAGAGTCCTCCGTACGGCCGGCAGGGTCAAGTTTGCTGATGAACAGTTCATACGTACCCATCGAGAAGATTAGCAATACAATGGCGAACATGTAGTTGTCGATGGCCGGAATAATGTTGATCATCACACTCTTATCATCAGAGCGCGTTACTTGAAGGTGGCCTAACGTGGTTCCGAAGGCTGCAAGCGCCTGAAGCAGTTCGATGCATCCTTTGAAAAACATCATTATTGCTGCAATCATTGACCCGACGACTGCCAACAACACGACAAAACGGCAGTTAAAGAGCGCTGCCTCAAATATCCTTTCTACGCCGCGGCGAGGTCCATATTCCTCTGAGGGCACGTGGCGATCGGAGGAAGAATCATATGACGCGGCGAGTATGTCGGCAGGCTTTGAGACGGGTGAGGTCATTCTTCCCTCCCTGTGCGAGTACCCAAGTCTGCAATCAGAGGGAACAGTTTGGCAATAAGGCGACCCGCGTCGCACATAGCTCTCGATCTTGTAGAGCAGCGTTAGTCAGGCGCGACCCGTGAGGGGGCCGAGGAAAAAGCGGAGAGTACGCGCCATAAACCACGTTGCTTCGAAGGCTTAGAAAGCCTTAAGGGAGCCATTGGACGACGCCAGCCGTATTGAGCGCCGCAAGCAATCCCTCGAGCTGCGTCATCTGCGCCGACGACGAGCGTCGCTCGTGGCCTGCTGTAACGCCCGACTCGCGGTCTGCCACTCCGCAAGCGTGCGCACTCGTTCGTCCACCGACTTCCTGAGGTTCTCGCGTAGGAGCGTACGATCCACGTCCTGCTTGTAGCGCTCGACGACGGGATCGTGCCATTGAAGCGGCACGAGCTCGTTTTGCAACTCAATGCCGGCGAGCTGCACCATGAAGCGCGCAGAATCGGTCATCGTTTGCTCAGCGCGAACGTGAACGGCTGCCGAACGAGCTGTTTGACTTTCCTGCCGCCCACTTCGGCCGGATAGAACCGCATGTTCGGCAGCGCGCTCTTCACCGCCTGCGTGAACTGCTCGTGGCTGGACTCGAGCACCGTGAAGCTCCCGGGCTCATACCGTCCCGTCTCGTCCACAATGAACTGCGCGAGCACCTCACCTTCCGTGTTTGCCGAGCGCAGCATGTCGGGATAACGCAGGTTGCCGGTGCCCGGAATCTGCCGCACCGGTTTCTCCACCTGGAATTCGAGGTACGGCTGGTCGCCCACGGGAGTCGCGCCGCCCACGACACCCTTGGAGGTCCCACCCGCGATGCCAATGCCCAGATAATCGTTCGGGTTGGTCTCCTGCTGTTTCACGTCGATGTCCGGTAGCGTGTCGGGAACCTTGATCGGCGAGATGAGCACCTGGAATCCCTTGAGTTGAGGTGGGGCAATCACAACCTCGTTCGGGACCGGCTTGGGCTCTTCCTTGGGCGGAGGCGGCTGTTTGTCGAGGGCGACGAACTCGATCTTCTGGGCCTTCGGCTTCTCGAGCCGCTCCCTTGCCTGGAGCGTTCCGTAGACGGCGGCCGTGCCGAGGATGGCGTGCATCGCGCCACTGAATAGCAGGCCAACCATGGAGCGCGGCTTCCTGGGCGTGGATGCCAGCAGATTGGTGAACATGTCCGAACCTCCATTGGAAACAAGGACAGGACTCTGCGGATACACCTCCGAAGCTAGGGCGCGATGTGCCGAGGGAAATAAGGGGCGGATTAAGACTTCGTGACGGGGGAGTTAAGAGAGGATTGCGTGTTGCCAGCAGAACGCGCTGTCGTGCGCCGCTACTTTGATCCCGGCGTTTGCAGTTGCTCCCCGAACAACCTCCTTCCCGTCGCCGCATCGAGTACCTCGTACATGCCGAGGACACCGATTGCCGTTCCATCGTTCAGCTGTACGGGTACTTTCCCGACTCGTACCCAGGTGATGTCGCCCGTGGGAGACTTCTGACGCTCGATGATGTTCAGGCGGGCAAGCTTCTGCTCCATCACGGCTTCATCGTCGCGGCGATACTTGGCCCCCTGCGGCTTCCACGGCACGCGATCGTCGAAGTCGGTGAGGCCGACGAGGTCAGCAGCCTTGGCGAATCCCGCGTCCTGCGCGAACTGCCTGTTGCAGCCGCCAAACTCCAGTTGCGGCTTCATCTTCCAGAACACGCGGATTTGACAGGCGGGCTTTGACGCTTCCCGGAGGTACTCCGCGAGCTCGGCCTCGAGCTGTTGCTCGGTCGCCGTTGCCCACCGCCGAGAGGCATCGCGCATGGGTGGATGCAACGTGGGCGCGGAGGCGTCCACCACTTGCTTGTACGCGGCCAGAATCGCGCGAAGACGGTCGACGCTATCAGTCATGGTGTCCGCCGGTGGCTTGATGTCCCCGAAACATACGTGTCCCGGCCGTTTGGGCGAGTGCGCAACCGGCGGCACTATTCGTCGAACAGACGATGAGGGCGCGGTGTCCGGACTTCCGGTTCGCCGTCCCGCGTACCAAGATTGTCACGCCCGCGTGCAAACTCTACGCGCCTGCCACGTGACCGCTTGGAGACGTTGACGGCCCTCGAACGACATCAGCGCACACGTCGCGCACGTCTCATCGTCGCCGCGATCGGCGCGCTCCTCACCGCCGCGAGCGGCGGCGCCGGAGCCCAGAAGCTCCTGTTCCGGCAGCTCACGCCGGACAATGGCCTGCTCAGCTCACGCGTCCACGACATCATCCAGGACGACCGCGGCTTCATGTGGTTCGCCGGTCCTCGGGGATTGAGCCGGTACGACGGCTATTCGTTCGCCGCCTACCGCCACCGCGCCGACGACTCCACGACGCTGGCGGACAACCGCATCAACTGGTTGTTCCTGGATCACGAGAAGACCCTATGGATTGGCACCGATCTGGGGTTCTCCCGCTACGACGGGTCTCGTGATGCCTTCACCAACTACGCCGTCGTGCGGGGAGACAGCGTCATCGTGAACGCGGTCTCCGAAGCGCAGGGGGTGCTGTTGATCGGCACCGCGAAGGGGCTGTACCAGTTCGACCGCGCGAGCCGCAAGGCGACCCCGTTCCACCCGGATATCTTTGCGCGCCTGGATGTGACGTCGATGTACCAGGATCAGGCCGGGAATCTCTGGGTGGGAACGAGAAACAGTGGCGCGCGCGAGCTGAATGCGCAGGGTTCGCTGGTCCGCACCTTGACGATGGGTCCGGATGGCCTGCCGGGCAAAGACGCTCGCGTCTTTCTCGACGATGGTCAGGGCACGGTGTACATCGGTCTGGTCGACGCGGGCCTCGTGCAGCTGAATCCCGCCACCGGAACGCTCACGCGCTACCGCCACGATGCCGCCGATCCACGGAGCCTCGCGATCGACGCCGTGCACGACCTGCTATCCGACGGAACCCGCGGAATGTGGATCGGCACCGAGAACGGCGGACTCGATTACTTCGATTATGCCACCCATCATTTCGCGCACAACCGATTCGATCCGGCCAACCCCTCGAGCCTGAGTCACAATTCGGTCTGGTCGCTGTACCGCGACTCCGGTGGCTTGATCTGGGTCGGCACCTTTGCGGGTGGCGTCAACATCTCCCGGCAGAATGGGGACGCAATCCGGAAGTACCGCTCGATGGCCGGCGATGTGACGAGTCTGAGCTTCAACACGGTGATGAGCATCCTGGAGGACTCGAAGGGCCGCGTCTGGGTCGCCACCGACGGCGGAGGGCTCAACCGCTTCGACCGCTCGACGGGACGTTTCACGCGCTACACCTCGAAGACGAGCAATCTCAACTCGGACGCGGTGCTCGCGATCGCCGAGGATCGCACGGGAGCGTTGTGGGTCGGCACATGGGCGGGCGGGATCAGCCGCTTCGATCCCGGTTCGGGAAAGTTTACGCCGTTCACCACGGCCAACAGCAGCATCGCCACCACCGGCGTGTTCTCGCTCCTGGCGGACAGAGCGGGGATGCTCTGGATCGGGACGTGGCGCGAAGGACTTCAGCGCTTCGATCCGAAGACAGGGAAGTTCACTCGCTACCCGCTGGCGGCGTTGGAAACGCCTCTGCGCATGATGTCGGAGGCGAGCGACGGCACCCTGCTGATCGCCACCGACGGCAGCGGGTTCTTCACCTTCGATCCGCGCACGGAGAAAAAGACGCTCTATGCGGCGGGCAAGAATGGGCTGAGCAGCAGCCAGGTCACCTCGGTGCTCGAGTCCGAGCCCGGTGTCGTATGGATCGGCACCGCTGCGGGATTGGATCGTCTCGACCGGCATACGAACAAGATCCAGCACTTCACTGATGCGGACGGTCTCGCGAGCGCGTTCGTTGCCGGCTTGGCGCAGGATAGCTCGCATACGCTGTGGGTCAGCGGCGATCGCGGCATCACGCGCTTCGATCCCGCCACGAAAAAATTCAAACAATACTCCGTCGGCGACGGTCTCCAGGGGAGCGAGTTCAACCTCGCCTCCTCGCACCATTCGCGTGACGGCACGCTCTACTTCGGCGGCACGCAGGGGTTCAACACACTGCGTCCCGACAGCATCGTCCAGAACGCGCACGTTCCGCCCATCGCGATCACGAACCTCGAGCTGTACAACAAACCGGTGGTGATCGGCGCGAAGGGTTCGCCGCTCGACACGAGCATCACGATGGCCAGGCGGCTGATCCTGAACCACAACCAGTCTGTGTTCACCCTCGAGTATGCGGCGCTCGACTTCGCCGCCCCCGAAAAGAACCAGTACGCATACATGCTCGAGGGACTCGACAAGGACTGGAACCAGGTCGGCACCAAGCGCGCCGCGTCGTACACCAACCTGCCTGCCGGGCATTACGTCTTTCGCGTCAAAGGGACGAACAATGATGGCGTCTGGAACGAGCAGGGCGCGTCGCTCGATCTCCAGATCGTGCCTCCCTACTGGGCTTCCTGGTGGTTTCGCACGCTCGCACTGCTCGCCATCGCCGCCGCCGTGTATTACCTGGTCCGCTCGGCATACGATCGTCGGAGGAGTCTCGAGCGCGCGGCATTGCGCGATCGCGAGAGCCAGCGATACCTCGAGCGCAACGTCACCGAGGTGCTGTTTGCCATGGAACGGTTCTCCAAGGGTGACCTCTCCATTTCGCTGCCGGTGGAGAACGACGACAGCATCGGCAACCTTCGTCTGGGGTTCAACACCGCCGTCAAGAACATCCATACGATCGTCAAGGACGTCCGCGGCGTGCTCGATGCCACGGTGACGACGAGCCGGCAGATTCACACGCAGACGATGGAGATCACGCGAGGCGCCGAGGAGCAGATCCGGCAGACCAACATCGTGGCCGGTGCCGCCCAGCAGATGGCGCAGACCGTGTCCGGTGGCGCGCAGAGCATCTCCGACGCGTCCGACATCGCGCAGCGATCGGGCAACGAGGCGCACGAGGGCGGACGCATCGTCCGGGAGACGTTCACCGGCATGGACCACATCGTGACCACGATCGGCGAGTCTGCGCGTTCCGTCGAAGCGTTGGGCCGGAGCAGCGAACAGATCGGGGCGATCACCCGCGTCATCAAGGAGATTGCCGAGGAGACGGACCTGCTCGCGCTCAACGCGGCCATCGAGGCGGCGAACGCGGGGGACCACGGCCGCGGCTTCGCCGTGGTCGCGCAGGAAATCCGGCAGCTCGCGGTGCGGACGGCGCAGGCGACGCGCGAGATAGCCGCCGTGATCAGGCAGAACCAGCGTGAGGTGGAGAGCACGGTGACGACGATGGCGGCTGTGGGCGGGCAGGTGGAGCAGGGACGGCATCTGGCCGACAGGGCCGGCGGCGCGCTCGAGTCCATCAGTCAGAACGCGGAACGGATGCTCGCCAGCATTCGGGAGGTGCGAGTCGCCAGCGATGCGCAGGCAGTCACCACCGCGCACATGAGCGAAAACATCGAAACGATCTCGCAGGTGACGCGCGCCGCGATCGCGAGCAATCAAACGATCGCCGGATCGGTGGAGGAGCTGAGCGAGCTGATTGAAGACCTTCAGGTGCGGGTAGCGGCGTTCCGCCTGGAAGACGCGCAGGCGCCACGCTAGCCATTTCGCCGACTCAGGCCGTGCTCAGCTCGCTCGTGTGCGCCTGATCCTTGCGACAAGGCTGGCCATAGCCGGCCACCAGCGGCCGCGAGCTCTCGACCTCAGCCATAAGCCCGATGGATCCCATCTATCCGCCTTCGCGCACCGTTGACGTCCAATCGTCACGCAACCGTCAACTGCTCATCACCCTCGGCGTCGTCATCGTTGCCGTGATCGTGGGCTTCGCCATCTGGCAGACCACGGGGACACACGGAGCTAAGCGTGACGTCGCCGCGGCCAACGCCAGGATCGCCGACAAGCAGAAGGAAATGAACGACGCTCGCCGAGTGCTCGATCAGAAGGTCGCCGAGCTTCGTGGCCTTCGCGCCGAAGCCGACGCCGAGGCGACGAAGCTCGGCAGCACCATCGCCAGACAGGTTGAAGGAACCGTCAACGACGCGCGCGTCGATTTACCGGCGGACGCTGGCGTGTCGGTCTCTGGCGGCGATGTCGCCGCGCCGCAGTATTACGTGCGGGATCGATATGGGCGGTTCGTGCCGGTCACGCGCCCGTGAGTTCGATTTACCAGTCCGTTTTGATGCCGACCCGCAACGTGCGCGGCGACACGCGAAGTTGCGGCGCCATGAAGAACGACGTCGGGTCGGCATCGTACCGGTTCCCAACGATCGTGTTCACGCTGGTGATCGCATCCGACCCGAGCGCGTTGAACAGATCGATTGCCAACACAGCGAACTCCGGACCTCGCCGCTCGAGGTGAACGTCGACGACATCGCGGCTGGCGTAGTGCCGCGATCCTCGCGGTTCGACGAACACGGTCTGGCCAAGCATCGACCTGAATACCTGTGGCGGCACGAGGCCTCCAGCGCTGTCCACGTAGGTATAGCGTCCCGCGAACTGAAACGCGGCCGTCATTCGCTCTCCGGTGACGTGGGTGTAAAACAGGCCGCCCTGTAAGGCGTACGGCAGGCGAGCCGCTACCCAGACCTTGGCCTCCAGCTCCTGCGCATCGGGAAGCGGCCCATAGTCGTTGATCGCTTCGTTGGGATGCGCGAATGGCCCGGCGCTGAACCGCGTTCCGGTGGTGCCGAAGCTCGCGACGCCGGAAACGTTGCCGCGCGAGCGGGAGCTCGTGAGCGACGCCTCGCCACGCCAGCTCGGCTGAGCCGTGCGCAAAAGCACGGTGAGCTGATCGTAGGACCGTCGTGCCTCGGGGATCGTCGTGAGCACGTAGTCCGGATTCCACGGCAGTGCGTCCTTGAGCGAGTACCCTCCAACGCTCGTTGGACACGACGGGGTGAAGGAACCGACGCAGGTCAACAGAAAATCCTTCAGGTCCTTGTTGCTCATATAGAGCACAGGGAGAACGAGCGGACGGCCGTTCGCGTCCAGCGTGCGGTCAACTGCGAACTGATCGTTGACGTGAACGTTGGCGATCGGCGAGTAGTTGGTCGCGCTGTTGCGGTCGACCAGGCCGACGATGTCTCCATTCTGCCGGTGCGTATACAGTACCTCGGTCTTCCAATTCGGCCCAATGGTCTTCTCCACCGTGAGCATTGCCTGGTCGACGTACGGCTGCCTGTAATTCTCGACGCGGCCTGTTTCGTCGAGCACTTCCTCACCGTAGTACGATGAGAACCCTGAGCCGGC
This sequence comes from Gemmatimonadetes bacterium 2013_60CM_65_52, assembly GCA_002215645.1. GTDB lineage: Bacteria > Gemmatimonadota > Gemmatimonadetes > Gemmatimonadales > Gemmatimonadaceae > AG11. The sequence continues at coordinate 479,472 of NGFI01000008.1, forward strand.
GGCGTCGCGTTGCGTCGTCGTAAAGCCGGTACGCGCGTCCGTCAACGGCGGCGTCGTGTAGTAGAAGCGGTGATTGGTGTATACGTTCCCGCCGCGCGCCCGGTCGAAAAACAGCGAGTACATGCCCTGGTGATAGCGGCCCCAGTGCGCCTTGACAGCAAGCGTATTCCGTCCCGTAACGTCCCATACGCCGCCAATCCTTGGATCGAACCCCGTGGCGTGCACCGCGCGAAATGAGCCGCATGACACTCCCTGCGCCGCGCACCACGGACGAAGATCTCCGCTCCACTCTCCATAGCGAAGCCCAGGCATGAGCGTGAGCCGAGTGCCGATGGCGATGTAGTCCTGCGCAAACAGCGCGGCGCTCCCGACGTCGCTGTTGAGGTGAATGTCGCCACCCCAGTCGCTCGCCGCTGCCTGCCAGGTGGCGGCATTGAACGGATTGAACCCTGCGTCGCCGAACGAATACGGACGCCAGGTAAGGCCGCCGTTTCGCGTTCGCGTGTCGCGCCACCGCCCTCGAGAGGCGTCAGCCCCGACCACGAGACTGTGCTCGGTGGCGAGCACGCTTCGCGTCATCCGCCATTGGACCGCTCCGCTCAGCGAAGATGCGTCGCGCCCCTCATCGAATGGCGCGTTCTGCATCGTTGGCAGCCGGCCCGGCTGGAGCAATTGCACACCGGGCAGGGCGGGACCTCCATATCCCAATCGCGACTCCTGGGAGTTGTAGCCGGCGACGCGAACGTCGATCGCGTTGCGCGCGCTCGCGGCCTTGGTCCATCCGAGCTCGTAG